>CAVRDW010000005.1:0-2240224 GCA_963719995.1 uncultured beta proteobacterium
GGCGGCCTGGCCGCGCAACGTGGTCACGAATGCCAATGAAAATAAAGTGCGATCAGACTCGGCGTGCTTAAGTGGCGGAGGCGGCTGGGAATAAATTGCTGCCGAGCAATCTCATGGTGGCTTCAAACTGTCTACTTCACGTTAGGTGGCGCACACGTGAACGGTGTGTTCGAGGGTGACTAGACCGCTCGGGGGTCTCGTCACCATGAACTTTGGAATTGCTGAGTACGAACTGGATCCTTTTGAGAGGCTTGCCACTGTCAGTCAGTGCCTGTTTACGACTGACAGTGGCAAGCCTCTCAATGAAGGAGTCCAGTTCGTACTCAGCAATTCCAAAGTTCATGGTGACGAGACCAAGCGGTCGGATTAAGTCACCCTCGAACGCACCGTTCACGTGTGCGCCACCTAACGTGAAGTAGACAGCATTAAAGCCGGAATGCATTCCGGCCCGTGGTCGCTCGGCAGCAATTTATTCCAGCCGCCTCCGACACTTAGCGCCGCCGAGTCTGATCGCACTTTCTTGTTCATTGGCATTCGCGGCCACGTTGCGCGGCCAGGCCGCCTCCTTCCAATACGCTACGCGCGTTGAAGGTCTCCATCAAATCCGGATAACGCATCCGTGATCTCGAAAAGTGATGACCAGAAGACGGCAAGCGCTTCGGACAGTTGTCGCGGAGTCCGACTCTTGAATTCGGCGCGGAGCCCGGCGGCGGCGCAAGGGGTCCCCATCGCGACGCGCCGAGACGGGCCGAGGGCGGAGGGAGCAGGCCGAGGACTGTCCGAGCCCGTAGATGCAGGAAGGGCGAGTTCCGCAGGCCTCTGACGCCCGAGGCAGTAAGGCGAGGGGAAAGGAAAAATCGGGGTCAGGGCCGCAAATCGGGGTCAGACCCAAGCGAGAACCGGTCGACCAGGAAATCCGGCCCTGACCCCGATTTTTCCTTCGCGTCGCTGGGGAAGGCGCCGCCGCCGGGCTCCGCGCCGGAAACAGAGGCTCCCTAGATCGACGGGTTGTCGCTGCCCAGGCCGAGCGCGACGCGCCCGTAGGTGGTGCCCGCGATGTCGGTGTTGAACGAGAAGTGCTGGCGCACGGCGTGCGCGTCGCGGAAGGCGCGCGCGGTGTGCCCCGACTCGTACAGGCCGCCCGCGCCGCAGAGGCCGAACATCACGTCCACCGCGCGCACCGCCCAGTCCACCGCGTAGGCGCCCTCCAGCCGGTAGCGCGCCTTGGTGCGCAGGTCGGGCACCTTGCCGCTCGCGATGATCGCCTGCGCCTCGATGCAATTCGACTCCTGCGCCAGGCGCGAGGCGCGCGCAAGCGCCGCCGCTTCGCCCAGGCGGATCTGCGTGCTCTGGATCTCCGCGACGCGGGCGCCGGTCATGCGCCCGGCGCGGCCCGCCGCGCTCGCGGCGAAGTCCTCGATCATGCCGTCGGCGATGCCGAGCGCCACGCCCGAGAGCATGTAGGGAAAAAGCGCGAACACCGGCACCTGGTACAGCGGCCCCGGGTTCACCGCGCTGCCCGGCGTCGGGCCGCCCTTGGTGTCGGCCACGGCGAGCGTGCGGTGCTCGGGCACGAACTGCTCCTTCACCTCCACGTCCTTGCTGCCGGTGCCGCGCAGGCCGCCCGCGAACCAGGTGTCGTGGATCTGGTACTGCGAGCGGTGCAGCATGAAAATGCGCTGCTCGGGCGGCGCGCCCTCGGCCACCGTCACGAGCCCCGCCAGCATGTCCCAGTCGCTCGGATCGACGCCGCTCGAGAACGGCCAGCGCCCCGAGAGCAGGTAGCCGCCCTTGACCGGCTGCGCGCGCCCCGCAGGAAAGACGAACGACGAGGCGACCAGCGTGTCGGGCGATGCGCCCCACACTTCCTCCTGCACCTTGGGCGGGAACATGCCGAGCAGCAGGTGGTGCGCCCCCAGGTTGACGAGGTTCCAGGCGCTCGAGGCGCAGCCGCGCGCGGCGAGCGCGCCGAAGGTCACCACCGCGACGAAATCGAGCTCCGAGCCGCCGACGCGCCTGGGCTGCTGCATGCGAAACAGGCCCGTGTCGTGCAAGTCGCGCAGCGTCTCGTCGGGCATGCGGCGCAGCTCTTCGCAGCGCGCGGCGCGCTCGCGCAGCACCGGCAGCAGCTGCTCGAGCCGCCCCCACAGCTCGTCGTGGCTGGGCGGGCTAGCCACGTCCCGCGCCCTGCGCCAGGTACCAGTCCAGGATCTGCTCGCCGGTCCAGGCGAGCACGCCGGGCTTCGCGGCGATGTGGGCGTAGAGCTGCTCGAGGTAGCCGATGCGGTGCGGCACGCCCATGATGTACGGGTGGATGCTCACCGCCATCACGCGCGCGCTCTTCTCGCCTTCGGCGTAGAGCCGCTCGAACTGCGCGATGCCGCGGCGCAGCCATTCCTCGGACGGATGGTGCTGCAGCGCCATCATCGCGATGTCGTTCATCTCCACAGTGTACGGGATCGACGTCACCGGCCCGTGCGCCGTTTCGATGCGGCAGGGCTGGTCGTCGAGCACCCAGTCGGCGACGTACTCGATGCCCGCCTCGGCGAGCAGATCGATGGTGTCGAAGGTCTCGGTGAGCCCGGGACTCTCCCAGCCGCGCGGCGCCTTGCCGGTGAACTCGCGGATCGCCGCGATGGTGTCGCGGATCGCGCCGCGCTGGTCCTCGAGGTGGTGCATCGGCCGCTGCACGTAGCCGTGGCCCATGAATTCCCAGCCCGCCTCGCGCGCCGCGCCGGCGACGCGCGGATAGCTGCGGCACACCGAGCCGTTGATCGCCAGCGTCGGCGTGACGCGAAAGCGCGCCAGCACCTCGACGAAGCGCCAGAAGCCGACACGCATGCCGTACTCGTGCCAGGCCCAGTTCGGCAGGTCGGGCAGCAGCGGCTGGCCGAGCGGCGGAGGGAGGACCGTGCGCGGCATCGGCCGCTCGATCGACCACTCCTCGACGTTGACGATCGTCCACAGCGCGAGGCGCGCGCCGCCCGGAAGCCTGAGCGGCGGGCGATCGACGATCGCGGAATACGGCAGACGCTCTCGCGGCAGGCGCACAAGCCAGATTAGGAATCGGTGCGCGCCCTTGTCAAGCGCGGCAGCAGAATCGCCGCCGTCGCACTCGCGGAAACCGTTCGCAGATGCCTAGAGCTCCATCGGCCGCCAGTATCCCGTGAGCTCGAGGTAGCCGCGCCCCACTTCCTTGCCGGATCGCAGGGCGCGCACCGCGCCTTCCCAGTAGATCGTGCCGGTGCTGCGGCGCGCATCGAGCTCCTGGTCGTCCATCAGCGGCTCGAGATCGTACGCCTGGCCGTTCGCCTCCACGCGCATCGCCACCGGGTACTCGACGCCGGTGCGCGGCGAGCGCCAGCTGCGGCGCGGCTCGAAGGCCACCCCCGGCGGCGCGTAGTGCACGCCGCCTTTCCGGTCCCGGATGCGGAACGCCGTGAGCGACTTGCCGCCCTCGAGGTTGAGCCCCACCCAGTCCCAGCCCGCGGCCTCCGGCGCGAGGTACTGGCTCGACCACTCGTGGTCGAGCCAGGCGCGCCCGGTCACCGGCTCGCCGTCCACCTTGCCGCTCACCGCAAGCTGCGGGCGGCTGTAGTAGTAGCTCGCCTCCTCCGGCCGGTGCCCCTTGCGGCTGAAGCCCGCCTCGCCCTGCAGCAGCGGCGCGCGCGGCGCCTTCAGGGCGAGCTCCAGCGTGAAATCGCGCGCGGCGATGCGCGCATGGTAGGTGTCCTTGTCGAGCGCGAGCCGCCAGTCGTCGATCCAGGCCTCGGTGGTGCGCGTCATCGGCGCCCGCGAGGCCGAGCGCGTCGCGCGCCGCGCGCTCGTCGTGGCGCAGGCGCCCCTGCGCCGGATCGGCGAGCGCCGCGTGCGCGAGCATGATCTGCCGCGGCGTGAACTTGCTCGGGTTGCCGCTCTCCCACTTCGGCCGCGCGCGGAAGAACGTCACCTGGAAGCCGAGCGGCTGGGCGCCGCGCGCGAGCCACCCGGTCACGTACCACCACTCGGTGCGGAACTCCGGATGCGAGCCGTGATCGCGCGGAAAGCGCAGGCGCGTGCCGCGCATCACCTTCGCATAGTTCACTTCTGTCACGGCGCCGCCGGGGCTGCCGTTCGCCTGCCGCTCGCCATTCGCCGGCTGCGCACCGTGCGCCATGCGCGCGCCCAGCAGCAGCGGCGCTGCGAGAAGGAAGGTGCGCCGCCTCACCAGTCCTCCTTCACCGCGCGCACCGGTGCCATGCCCATCGCCTCGCGCCCGGAGAGCCGGGCGGTGAGGGCCGCGAGAGCCACCAGCGCGGCGGTCAGCAGGGCAAGCGCAAGGAGCGGCGGATGCAGGTCCATGCGTCCAGTTGAACGACTGGCGGTTGACCACGTAGATCAGCACGAGGCTGATCACGCCGCCGAGCACCAGACCCGCAATGGCGCCGAGCAGCGCGAGCAGGCTGCCTTCGGCCGTCAAGCATGCGGCCGATCTCGCGGCGCGTCATGCCGAGGTGGCGCAGCACGCCGAACTCGCGCCGGCGCGCGAGCACGATCGCGCCCAGGCTGGAGGAGAGGCCGAACAGGCCCACCAGCACCGCGACCGCCTCCATCGCATACGTGACCGCGAAGCTGCGGTCGAAGATGGCGAGGGAAATCGCGCGGATCTCGCCCGGCTGCGCGATCTCCAGGTGCTCCGCGCCGCGCAGCCGCCGGATGGCGCGCATCGGCGTCGGCCGCGCGCGCGCCGGGCGCGAGCCACAGCGCCGCGTCGTTGGCGCGCGCATCGCCCGTCAGCTTCGCGTACAGCGGCCGCTCGATCAGGATGGCGCCGTGCTGGCGCGCGTAGTCGCGCCAGACCCCGGCGACGACGAACTCGTGCGACCGCCCTGCCAGCGGAATCCGCACGCGCTTGCCGGGCTGCATGCCGTACAGGCTCGCCGCCGCCTCGCTCACCCACGCCGCCGCCGGGTCATCCGCCTTCGGCGAATAGGTTGCGCCCACCAGCGGCAGTGAGCGCGCGAAGCCCGCTTCCGGCACGTCGCGCGCGATCAGCGCCAGCGCCGGGCGCGCGGGATCGAGCGTGACGCGCGCGCTCCTGAGGAACTCGGCGCGCGCCACCTGCGGCAGGCGCTTGACGCGCTCCTCGAAGCGCGGCTCCACGAAGCCCGTTTCGCCCGCGTGCGTGGTGCGCAGGTAAAGGTCCGCCGGCAGCACCGTGTCGAGCCAGCGATCCACCGACGTGCGAAAGGAGGCCACCATGATGGCCATCGCCACCATCAGCGAGAAGCTCGCGACGATGGCGGCAAGGCTCACCATGGCCTGTCCCGGCGCACCGCGCAGCTGGGCAAACGCGAGCGACAGCGCCGGGCGGACAGTGAGCGGCAGGATCTGGAAGACCTTGCGCGAGAGCGCGGGCATCAGGAGGACGCCGCCCACCAGCAGGCAGGCGATCGCCGCATAGCCGAAGATGGGCAGGCCCTGCACCGGCGGCAGGAGCGCCAGCCCGAGCGCCGCCGCAAGCAGCATCATCGAGGGCTTGAGGGAGAGAGCGCGCGCGAAGAGCCGCTGCTCGTCCCCCGCCTTCAGCGCTTGCGCCGGCGGCGTGCGCGCCGCCTCGAGCGCCGGCAGCAGCGCGCCGCCGAGGGCCACCGCGATGCCGGCGGCCAGGTAGGCGAACGCCGCGCCCGGCGCGAAGGACACCTGCGGCGCGAGGCCGCGGAACATGCCGGCGCCGAGGTCGCCCCCGGAGGCGCGCACCGCCAGCACGGCGAACCCGTATCCGAGCAGCAGGCCGAGCAGCGCGCCCGCGGCGCCGACCGCTGCGGCTTCCGCGAGCACCATGCGCGCGAGCCCCCCGCGCTCCAGGCCCAGCACGCGCAGCAGGGCGTGCTCGCCGCGCCGGCGCGCGACCTCCAGCGCCTGCGCCGAGAACACCAGGAACGCGCCGGTGAACAGCGCCACCAGCGCGAGCACGTTGAGGTTGACGCGGTAGGCGCGCGAGAGCGCCGCGCCGCTCGCCTCCGCGATCTCCACGGGCGCGACGTACACGCCCGCGGGCAACGCGGCCGCGACCTGCTCCCGCACCAAGTCGATCTGCGCACCGGGCGCGAGTCGAATGCCGATGCGGTTCAGCTCGCCCAGGCGCCCGAGGCGCCATTGCGCGGTGGAAAGATCGGTGAGCGCCGCCACGCCGTGCGGATTGCCCGGGGGCAGCGTCCCCACCACCTTCAGCTCGACCGTCGCGAGGCCGACGAGCAGCGTGAGGGTGGCGCCCTTGCCCAGGCGCAGGGCCTCGGCCGCACCGGCGGAGAGCAGCACCGTGTCGGGCCGCAGCAGCTCCAGCATCAGCAGCGGTTGTTGGGCGAACAACTGCGGCTGCAATTGCGCCGCGCGCAGCGGATCGATACCGATCACGCGCAACGCGCCGCCCTGCGCAAGGCCCGCCTCGAGCTCGAGCGCCGGGCTGGTCGCCGCGATGCCGGGGTTCTTGGCTACCGCGGCGTAGACCGATTCGGCAAAGCCGCCGCGGCCGCCGCGCACCTCGAGGTCGGCCTCCCCGGCGATGGCGCGCACGCCGGCGGCGAGGTCCTCGACCGCCGCGCGGTTGACGAGGTGCACGCCGTAGCCGAGCGCGATGCCGAGCGCGACGCCGAGCACCGAGAGCAGCGTGCGCCCCCGCTGGCGCGCCTGGCGGGCGTAGAGCACGAGAAACAGGCGCATGCCGGAAATCATCGCCACTCGCAGCGAGGCTCAGGCGCTTGCGCTTGCGCGCGCGCCGGACTGCCGCAACACCTGCCCGGGACCGCGCGCGAGCTGCGCGTACGCCCGGCCGTCGTGCACGCGCACGCCGTTCACCCACACCCCGTGTACGCCCACGGGCCTTCGGATCATGCGAGTGCCCCCGCCCGGCAGGTCCCGCACGCGCTCCAGCGGCGACAAGCCGACCGTGCGCGGATCGAAGAGGACGAAGTCCGCCCCGTAGTCCGGCCGGACCTCACCGCGCCCCGCCATGCGGTACTTGCGCGCGGGATCGGACGTGAGGCGCCGCACACCTTCCTCGAGCGAAAAGGTTCCGGTCTCTCGCACCCAATGCGCGAGGAAATGCAGGCCGAAGCCCGCATCGCAGAAGTAGATGAGGTGCGCGCCGGCATCGGAGAGCGCCACCACGCCCGCCGGGTGCTTGAGGAGCGGCGCCACGCCCGCGTCGTCGTTCTGGTAGAGCTTCGCCACGAGCGGCGTGTCGACCGGCAGGTCGAAGAACACCTCGAGCGGATCCTTGCCATCCGCGAGGCGCAGCAATGGCACGCCATCCACCTCGACCTGGCTCCAGTCGCCGTAGAACAGGATGCCCTGCTTCGGATTGGCGAGGTTCTCGCGAAAGCGCGCGCGGAATGCGGGATCCCGGTAGATCGCCGCGCGCGCCCCGGGCGCCGCCGCCTTCACGCGGTCAAGGGCGTCGTGCGAATACAGGAGATAGGGCTCCTCCAGCGTGAAGTCGAAGGACAGCGGCTGGCAACTGGTGTGGATGTACACCTCGCGGCCGCGCGCGTTCGCCGCCGCGCAGCGCTCGTAATAGGTCAGGGCGCGCCCGGGCGCCGCGCGGCTGTGCATGGTGAGCACCGTCACCATGAACGCGGGGCAGCCGGTCGCCGCCGAGATCTCTTCCATGAACTCCGGCGTCGCGCGCGAGCCGGTGGCCATCACGAAGATGCCCCGGCCCTTGAGCTCGCCCGCGAGCGTCCTGAGCTCCTCGTCGGTGGCGATGGTCGAAGGCATCGGCTGGCCGGCCCAGCCGCTGTGGTTCGGCGAGAACGACGAAGCGAAGCCCGCCGCGCCGGCGTCCAGCGCCTCGCGCACCAGCTCGCGCATGCGCGCGAGCTCCCCGGGCGTCGGCTGCTTGCGCGTGGAGGCACCTTCGCCCATCACCGCCGTGCGGATGGTCGAGTGCTGCGCGAGCACCGCCACATTGCCGTACGGGTGCACGCGCTCCAGGGCCTCGAGGTACTGCGGCAAAGCTCTCGAACCCCCAGCGCGTGCCCTGCAGCAGCGCCTCGAGGTCCATCCCCTCGACCACCGAAAGATTGCGCACCATGGTTTCGCGCAGGCCGGCGGGACAGGGTGCGATGCCAAAGCCGCAGTTGCCCATCACCGCGGTAGTGACGCCGAGCGATACCGAGGGCGAGAGCGTGGGATCCCAGGTGACCTGCGCGTCGTAGTGCGTGTGCACGTCCACGATGCCGGGCATCAGCGCGAGGCCGCCGGCGTCCAGGGTCTCCCGCGACGGGCCCGGCTCGGCGAAGCGGCCGTCCTTCACCGCCACGTCGGCCACGCGGCCGGGCGCCCCAGTCCCGTCGTAGACGGTGGCGCCGCGAATCAGCAGGTCGTTCACCCCCGAAGTCTAGCGGTTCATCCGTGTGGTCAAGCAGTTCGTCGCCGCCGGCTGCAGTTTGTCGGAAACCGGTGGAGGCCCTGTTTCGCCGCGCGGAGACTGGCGCCGCCTCAACAACCGAACCCAAGGAGAACGACATGCACCCGAGCTTCACGCCGATCATCCTGGCGCACACCTTCGCCGCCCTCGCCGCGGTAGGCCTGGGCGCCGCCATGTTCCTCGCCCGCAAGGGGACTTTCATGCACCGCATCGCCGGCCGCTCCTGGGTCGCGCTGATGCTGGTGGTCGCGATCTCCAGCTTCTGGATCAAGAGCGAAGGCAGCTTCTCCTGGATCCACGGGCTGTCGGTCACGGTGATCGTCCTGCTCGGCGTAGCCGTGTACTACGCAATCTCCGGACGCATCGAGCGGCACCGCAAGCTGATGACCGGAATCTATGCCGGGGCGCTCGGGATCGCCGGCCTGTTCACGCTCATTCCCTACCGCCTGCTCGGCAGGCTGGTCTGGGGCTCGCTCGGACTCATCTGACCTCAAAGGACATCACCATGAACGAAGATCTGAAGCGCATTGCCCGCCGCCGCATCCGCGCGCGGCTCGGGCTCTACCTCCACGCCACGGTGTACGTCGTGGTCAACGCCTTCCTCGCGCTGGTGCAGAGCCAGGCCACGCCGCAGCACGCGTGGGCGCTCTGGCCCGCGGCCGGATGGGGCCTCGGCCTGGCGATCCATGCCGCAATCGTGCTGCTCGGGCAATCCGGTCTGCGCGAGCGCATGGAGGCGGAAGAGCTGCGCAAGCTGGAATCCCGCTAAGCTTCGCGCCGTATGCAAGGCTTTCCCTTCGCCCTGCTCGCGGTCGCCGCGTTCAACACGGTGATCGCGGTGCTGCTCAGCCTGGTCGGCTACGGCGGCAGCTTCGGCGAGAACCTGGTGTTCTCGCAATGCATCGGCCTCGCGGTGCTGGTGCTGATCCACCTCGGCTGGCGCGCCCTGTGGCCCGGGCGCAGGCCACCCACTCTGCCGCTTCATCGCCCTCATTGCCGGCGCAGTGGTGGCGGGATGGCTCGGCGGGAGCTTCGTCGCTTCCCTGGCGCTCGGCGTGCCGTGGACTGCGGGGCGCAACGCCTGGGCGGCGCTCGCCGTGACCGTCGTCGCGGGCGTGGCCGGGACCTGGTTCTTCTGGAGCCGCCAGCGCGCGGCCGAGATGGAGCGCCAGCGGATCGAAGCCCAGCTGAAGACGCTGCAGGCGCAGATCGAGCCGCATTTCCTGTTCAATACCCTCGCCAACCTGGATGCGCTGATCCAGACCGACCCTGCCCGCGCACGCGCGATGCTCGGGCACCTGAACGCCTACCTGCGCGCGACGCTCGCCGCGACGCGCCGCGAGACCAGCACGCTCGCCGAGGAGTTCGCGCTCCTGCGCGGCTACCTGGAAGTGCAGCGCATCCGCATGGGCGAGCGCCTGCGCTTCAGCCTGGACCTGCCCGAGCCGCTCGCGCAAGCCGACCTGCCGCCGATGCTGCTGCAGCCGCTCGTGGAAAATGCGCTCAAGCACGGCATCGAGCCCAAGGTGGAAGGGGGCGAGGTCAAGGTCAGCGCGCGCGAGGAGAACGGGCGGCTCCTGCTGGAGGTGGCGGACAACGGCCGCGGCGCCCGTGGCACATCCGGCAATGGCCGCGGCGGCGCATCTGGCATCGAGGATGGCAACACGGCCGGCACAGGCGTCGGCCTCGCCAACGTGCGCGAGCGTCTCTCCGCCGCATTCTCGGGCGCGCGGTTCGAAGCCGGCCCGAATCCCGCAGGCGGCTACACCGTGCGGCTGAGCATTCCGCGATGAAGGCGATCATCGCCGACGACGAGCCGCTGCTCGCGCTCGCCCTGAAGGCGGCGCTCGCGGAAGCCTGGCCCGAGCTGGAGGTCGCCGCGGTCCTGCCCAACGGCATCGAAGCCGTGCAGGCCGCCGAGCGCCTCAGTCCCGAGGTGGCGTTTCTCGATATCCAGATGCCCGGGATGACGGGGCTCGAAGCCGCGGAAGAGATCGTGGAGCGCATGGGGCAGGCCGCGCCCGCGATCGTGTTCGTCACCGCCTACGACGAGTTCGCGCTGAAGGCCTTCGACGTCGCGGCAGCGGACTACGTGCTCAAGCCGGTGACGGTGGACCGGCTCGCGCAGACGGCCGCGCGCCTCAAGGGCCGCCGCGCCGAGCCGGACCTCGCGGCGCAATTGCGCCTGCTCCTCGCCGCGCCGCGCGCCGAGCAGCCGCTCACCCACGTGCGCGCCGGCACCGGCAACACCGTGAGCATGATCCCGCTGGAGGATGTCTGCTATTTCCAGTCGAGCGACAAGTACACGAGCGCCGTGACGCCCGACGGGGAGGTGCTGCTGCGCATGCCGTTGAAGGAACTGGTTGGGCAGCTTCCTGCCGGCCGCTTCCAGCAGATCCACCGCGGAACCGTCGTGAACCTTGCGGACGTCTCTGCTGCAGTGCGAGATGAAACAGGGCGCGTCGTGCTGCGACTACGGCGCCGGAAGGAGGCTCTTTCCGTGAGCCGGGTCTATTCGGATCTGTTCAAGCCGATGTAGCATCGTTTCTCCATCAACGGGGAGACAAGAAATGAAGAAGTCGTTGCTGCTCGTCGCAGGACTGTTCGCTTCCACGCAAGCCTTCTCGCAAGCCGCCTTCCCGCCGCCGCCGCCGAAAGTGAGCCCGGCGGCCGGCGTCATCGACATGCACACGCACTCGCACCCGGACGTCTTCGGGCGCAACATCGACGACGTCGACCTCGCCAGGATTGCGAAGGCGCGCGGCATGCGCGGCGTGGTGCTCAAGAACCACATCAGCGAGACCGCGAGCCGCGCGGCGCTCGCGATGAAGGAAGTGCCCGGCATCGAGGTGTTCGGTGGCATCGTGCTCAACAAGGCGGTCGGCGGCATCAATCCGGACGCGGTGGAGTGGATGCACCGCATCTACGGCAGCCGCGGCAAGGTGGTGTGGCTGCCGACTTTCGAGTCGGACAAGCACGTCAAGACCTTCGGCAAGCCCGATGCCAAGGGCATCGTCGTCGCGCCGGGCGGCAAGGTCCTCCCGGAGATGGAAGCGATCCTCAAGATCATCGCGCGCGAGAACCTGCTGCTCGCCACCGGCCACGTGCATCCCGAGGAAGTGCTGGCGGTGGTGAAGCGCGGCAAGGAGCTGGGCGTGAAGAACATGATCGTCACCCACGGCTTGACCAACGTGCCTGGCCTCACCATGGCGCAGGCCAAGGAAGTCGTGAGCATGGGCGCGGTGATCGAGGTGTGCTTCCTGCAGTTCCAGGCCGGGCCGAACGCCCCGCTTGCCTTCCTCACCCACTGGACGCAGATCAATGCCAAGCACGTCGCGCAGGCGATCAAGGAGTTCGGCGCGCAAGGGCTGGTGATCTCCTCCGACCTCGGCCAGAGCGCCAACATGGTGCACCCGGACGGCATCGAGGTCGCCATCGGCGCGATGAAGCGCGAGGGCATCTCGGATGCCGACATCGACACGATGATGCGCAAGAACCCCGCGCGGCTGCTGGGACTCTCCAGCTAGGCCACTGCCCGCTGCTCCTCGCGCGGCCCGAGCGCGGCCGCGCGCGCGAGCAGCCGTTCGACCACGCGCACGTGGCGATGCTCGCCGGCCGCCAGGTCGGCGGCAAAGCCGCGCACCATGGGATCGGCGGCATTGGCCGCCGCATCCCTGTAGTACATCTCCGCGCGCCGCTCGGCGGCTAGCGCCAGGACCAGTGCCTCGCGCGCATTGCGCGGCGCCTTGGGGAAGGCGAGCTCGAGCGCATCGCGCGTCGCAAGCAGGTGCCGTGCATAGTCGCAGGGCTGCAGGTCCGGGAGCTTGCCGCCGGCGATGCATTCCTGCAGCGCCTCGAGCTGCGCACGCTCTACGATCTCCATGCGCCGGAATATGTCGGCCATCCCCTGGTGCCCGGCCGCGCGCAGGTAGTCGGCGTATTGGTGGAAGCGCGACGCGGCGTCGCGCTCGAAACCGATGGCGTGCGCGACCAGTTCGGGGACGTTGCGGGGTATCTGGACTCGGACCATGGGCACTCCGGGTTGGCGACGACTGGACAATGCGACGCAAAGCGCGTGCCTGCCCCCGCGACGCAGCGATATCCGCTGTGATTCCGTGGCGTTATCTGCATGCCGTAGCCACCACCCTGCACACAGGTCGGCGGCGAATTCGTCGGGCGGACGCGACAGGTCTGGCTGAATGACGCAGCGTGTGCGCGCTGCTCGACGCGGGCCACGAAGTGCGGTTGCTCGCGCGCAGCCAGCGTTTGGCTGTAAGCCACGCGGCGCTTGCGGCTCCAACGGCGGGCAAGAGATGGGCGCATTAGACGTACACCGCCCGTCATTCCTTACAGGCGCGCGAAAATAATCCTCCGATCGTAAGACGTGCGCGTCTGCGCCGACGTACGGGCACGGCCTCCGCTTGGGGGCCGCAACTCGCACAAAGGAGAACGCAGATGGATCAGAAGAGCTCTCGTCGCGGCCGCGGTGGCAGGACTGTTCGCGCTCGGCGCCAATACCGGGGCGCTGGCGCAGAAGGCGGACCAGGAAAAGTGCTGGGGCGTCGCCAAGGCCGGCCAGAACGACTGCGGCAGCAACAAGACGGCGCATTCCTGTGCCGGGCACTCCAAGATGGACTACGACGTGAACGACTTCAAGGTGGTGAAGGCCGGCACCTGCGTGCAGATGGGCGGCAGCCTCAAGCAGGGCGAGGCCGGCAAGCTCGCCAAGATGAAGAAGGGCTGAGCGCATGGGCCGGCTCGGCGCCGGCATCGGGCTGCGCGCGCCGCACTACCCCGAGTTCCTGGGCGCGCAGCCCGCGGCCGGCTGGATCGAAGTACACAGCGAGAATTACTTCGGCGCCGGCGGCCGCGACCGCCACGTGCTGGAGCGGCTGCGGCGCGACTATCCGGTCAGCCTGCACGGCGTCGGGCTGGGCCTGGGCTCGGCTGGGGGCTACTCCGAGGCGCATGAGGAGAAGCTGCGCACGCTGGTCCAGTGGGTGGAGCCGGCGCTCGTCTCCGAGCACCTCGCCTGGGGCGCTACTGCGGGTCGTCACTTCAACGACCTGCTGCCGCTGCCCTTCACCGGGGAAGCGCTCGACCTGGTGGCGGCCCGCGTCACGCGGCTGCAGGACCGGCTCGGGCGCCGCATCCTGGTGGAGAACATCACCGCCTACCTCGAGATCGGCCCTTCCGAAATGAGCGAAGGCGAGTTCCTCGCCGCGCTCGTTCGCCGTACCGGCTGCGGGCTGCTGCTCGACGTCAACAATCTGTTCGTGAACCAGGTCAATCTCGGGCGCGACCCGATGCCGGTCATGGCAGCCCTCGACCCGCAGAGCGTGGAGGAGATCCACCTCGCCGGCTACTTCGCGGGCGAGCGCGGCCTCATCGACACGCACGGCGCGCGCGTCGCCGAGCCCGTGTGGCGGCTCTACGACGCCGCGCTCGCGCGCTTCGGCCCGGTGCCCACGCTGATCGAGTGGGACACCGATATCCCCGCCCTCGAGGTGCTGCTCGAAGAGGCGGCGAAGGCACAGTCGCGCCTGGACACCCCGCATGCGCTCGCTGCTTGAGCTGCAGCGGGAGTTCGGCGACGAGCTGCTCGGCGCGGGCGGCGCGCCACGCATGGCGATCTACCGCGGCAACGCCTTCGGCAACTGGCACGGCGCGCTCGCCGGCGCGTACCCAGTGGTGCGCATGATCGTCGGTGACGCCTTCTTCGAATCGCTGGCGCGAAGGTACGCGCGCTCGCACCCGTCGCGCACCGGCGACCTGAACGAATATGGCGCGTCGCTCGCGCAGTTTCTCGAGACCGATCCCGACACGCGCGACCTGCCCTACCTTCCCGACGTCGCGCGCCTGGAGTGGCTCGCGCACCGCGCCTATTACGCCGCGGATCCCGCGCCCTTCGACTTCTCCCGCCCGACCCAAGTGCGGCTCGCACCCGCTTGCGGCCTGATCGAGTCGGATTGGCCGATCGCGAGCATCTGGGAAGCGCACCGCGACGGCGGACGCCCGGAACTCGTGAACCTCGCATCCGGCCCCGAGCGCACGCTCGTGCACCGGCCGGCCTGGCGCGTGGAGGTCACCGCGCTGCGGCCGGGCGACTTTTGCTTTCTCGAGCGGCTGAAAGCGGGCGAGGCCCTCGGGCCGGCGCTCGCAGCCGCCGCGGGCGAGGACCCGGGCTTCGTCCCGCGCGTCGCGCTCGCCACCTGGGTCCAGGCAGGAGCCATTACACAGTGAACGCCATAGCTCAGATCTACCAGCGCGCGATCGGCTGGCTCGAAGGCGCCGGGCACGCGCTCGACCTCGGCATCCGCCTCTACATGGCCGACGTCTTCTTCCGCTCCGGTCTCGTCAAGATCCGCAACTGGGACGGCACGAGGTACCTCTTCGAGAACGAGTACCGCGTGCCGTTGCTGCCGCCGGAGCTCGCGGCATGGCTTGGCACCTTCGGCGAGCTCTTCTTTCCTCCGCTGCTCGCGCTCGGCATCGCCGCGCGCTTTGCTGCCTTGTCGCTCTCGGTGGTGAACGTGATGGCAGTGGTTTCGTTCTGGCACGTGCTCGCGCAGAACGAAGCGGCGCGCATGTCGCACGTCTATTGGGCCCTGCTGCTCCTCGTGACGCTGTGCCACGGCCCAGGGAGACTGTCGGCCGACGACTGGATTCGGCGGCGCTTCGCCGTCTAGCGCGGCAGCGTCACGCTCATCGTCTTGCCGTCGTAGCCCTTCGGCTTGTGGCGCGCACGCACCGTCACGCGCGTGACGCCCGCGGGCACCTTGACGCCGTAGAGCTCCCGCGTGAACGGCTGCTCGTCCTCGTGCGGGTGCAGCAGCACGCGGCGTCCGAGGAGCGAGCCGTCCGGCGCGAGCAGCAGCTTCCTCATGGGTGGCGCTTTCGCGCCGCGCGCGGGGATTCCGCGGCCGCATAGGCGGCAAGCCCCGCGTCGCGGTCGATCGGCACGGTCTCCTGCAGCGTGGTGCCGCCTTTCGGCTGCAGCGCGGGCGGGAAGAAGGCGAGTTTCTGCGTCTTCGCGAGCTTGTCCTCGCGCCCGGGGCTCAGGTCGCGCTCGTTCGCCGCGGCCGGTTTCACCGCCACGCCGTCCACGATCTCGAGGTCGAACCACCAGCGCTTCACGGGGTTGCGCGCGCCGCCGCCGATCGCATCGTCGTACTCGATCAGTGCCCGGCGCGCCTGCGGCACGTCGATCGAAAGCCACAGGAGCTTCTCCGACTCGACGAGGTCCTCGCGGTTGTAGGGGCAGGTCTTCATGCAGCGTCCGCAGGCCGAGCCGCGCGCGTTGGTCAGCCGGTAGCGACCGCACTTCTCCACGTCGGGCTTCCAGATCTCGTAGCCGTTGAACATCACTTTCGGCCCGAAAGGGATGGCGTTGCAGGGGCATTCGCGCGCGCACTTCAGGCACATCGCGCAGGTCGCCTGCAGCCCGAAATCGACCGGCCGGTCCACTTCGAGCGGCAGATCGGTGGTGAACACCACCGATTTGGAGCGCGGGCCGATGAAGGGATTGAGCACCAGCTCGCCGATGCGCGACATCTCGCCCAGCCCCGCCATCAGCATCGCCGGCAGGTGCAGCAGCTCCGAATAGGCGTTGGAGTGCACGCGCGAGGAGTGGCCCAGGCGCCTGAGGTGCGCGGCCATCACGCCGGCGATATGCGCACCGCGCATGTAGGCGCGCATCGACTGCGCGCCCGACACCCAGTCGTCGCCCGAGCTGCCCTCCATGGTCTCGAAGCCCTGGTCGATCAGCATCACCACCGCGTACGGGTGGTATGGTGCGATCGGCTCGCCCTTCTCGTCGCCATGCGAGTAGTACATCCAGGGCTCGGCGCGGCAGATGCCGACCAGGTCCGCGCCCATGAAGTAGCCGAGCGCCTTGATCGCCTCGGCATTGCGCTTGGCGTCAACGAGCCCGGAGCCCCGCAAGGGCTCGCGCCCGCCCTGCAACGGCACCATGTTGCGGATGAGCGGCGTCATGGCGAAGGCCAGCGGGTGCTTCACCGCGAAGCGCCGGCGCTCCCTGGCCGGCCGCTCGCCGAGATCGCCCGCGAGCGCGCGCGAAAACAGGTCCGCGCGCTTCGGCATGCGCTTGATCTCCTCGCGCAAGACGAGCGTCGTAGGCTCGTCCACGCGCTGGATGCGCTCCATTTCGTAGCGGCCGAGATGCAGCGGGCGCCTGTCCTCCTCGTCCTCGGTCCAGCCCGGACGCGTGCCGGGCTTGCCCATGTAGGCGTCCACGCTTGGCCAGTCGAGGGATGCGAGCGGCTCGTCGGGCGCGATCTCGCAGTCGGTGGTCACCACGCCCAGGCGAAAGCCGCGCTTGAGGAACGGGGCGACGAGCGTGCCGTTCACCGCCTTCGCGACGCCCGCACGCTGCGCGAGGCGCTCGATCGAAACGAGCGTGTCGCCGGCAAAATGCCCGCGCGCGCGCCAGCCGAGCGCGCGAATGTAGCCGGCCATCACCACCGCCACCTCGGCGCAGCGCAGGTCCGTGCGTGCGGCGTTCGTGCCGCGGATCCACTCCTCGCCCGGCTCGCCCGGCCTGGGCTCGCGGCCGAACTCCACGAGGAACACAAAGGCATGCGTGTGCGCCGGATGCTCCGCGGCTATCCAGTCCGCGGGCTCGATGCGGCAGGTGCCCGCGAGCGTCACGTCGAGGAAGTAGGCGGAGGCCTTGAGGTTCTGCGCGCGCTTCACCAGGTCTTCGGGCACCGGCGCACGCGCAAGCGCGAGCTCTCCATCGAGGTACTTCGCGAACAGCTCGCGATACTCGGGAACCGTCGGCAGAATCGCATCGGCACCGGCCGGCGCTGCATCGGCGGGCTGGCGCGCCTCAAGGATCGGTGCCTGCGCGTCGCGAGCCAGCAGCTCCGCCGGCAGGGGCCCCAGGTCGAAGGAGCGGTCGCGGTTCGAGAACAGGCGCGCCATGCGCCTATTCTCGCCGAACTCAGTCGCCGAACACCCGTCCCCAGTCCACGTAGCCTTGCGGGGTACGTTCCATGGCGAGCCGCACCATGGCGATGTGGCCCTCCTCTTCGGCGGCCATTTCCTGCGCGAGCGCACGCAGCGCCGGGTCGGTGGCGGTTTCCTTCACTTCAGCGAAGAACTGCTTCGCGCGCCGCTCCGCCTCGAGCGCGATCTCCAGCGCCTGGTGCGGCGTGAGCAGGCGGAACACCAGGTCGTGCGCCGCGGTCTCGGGCGCGCCGGTATCCAGCCACGCATACTCGCCCGGCTCGATCTCCGGGACCTTCACGCCCTTCGTGCGTGCCTGCAGGGTCTCGAGGTGCTCCGCCTCGAAGACGGCAAGAGTGCGAAACAGCGTAGCGACGTCGTCGTTGCCTTCGTCCGCCATGTGCTGCGCGAATTCGGCGTAGCGCTCGGCCGCCTCGCGCTCGATGGCGATGGCATGCGCGTAGAGTTCGTTGGGGGTGCTGACCGGTATCGCAAGGCGCATCGCGCAAGGTGTACACCATAACGATGCGCGCGCTTTGACGCAGGTCAAGCCCGCGCCGCGCTCAGCCGGCGCGAGCTTCGAGCAGTTCGCGCAGCGCCTTCGGCAGGTACGCGCGCAGGCGCACCGACCACTGCGCCTCGCGCCGCTGCCAGAGCACGCCGAGGGCGATGATGGCGAGGCCGATCGCCGAAAGGGCGAACGGAAACAGCAGGCTGTCCCTGAAGACGCGATGCGACAGGTATCCGAGGTAGCCGGCCACCCCCAGCCCGCCGAATACGGCAAACACGCGCCGGCCAAGCAGCGCGCCAGTGAGAATCATTCCGACGTTCAAGGCGAAGTACAGGAACTTGCCGAGCTCGCTGCCGCTTCGCATGAGCGAGAGCCCGCCCCAGAAGGTGGCCACGCCGAAGAGGTAGAGCCAGAACGCGTAGTCCTTCTTCGTGTGGCGCGAGCGGATGTCCACCCAGAACGCGAGGCCGATGAAGAGCATGCCGAAGTAGAGCGAAATCAGCTTGCGGATGTCCCAGTCCTGCCAGTCGCTGCCGACCAGGAGCGGCCCCAGGTCCATGCTCATGTACCAGAGCGTGATTGACACCGGCATCAGCATGAAGGGCAAGCGGTAGCGCCAGAGCAGCACGGCAGCCACCGCCAGCGTGCCGAACTCCATCATCAGCCAGCGGCCGTCGATGTACTGGTGGTAGTGGCGAAAGGGCTTGTCCATGCCCCAGTGGCCGAGCGCCTGCTGCGCGCCGAAGATCGCGAGCGGCACCATCACCACGGCGAGCGTCGCCATGATGCCGGCGGGGATCTGCAGGTGCTTCCTCTCCAGGAACCAGTGCGTCAGCGCAAGGGCGAGGACGGCGTAGAACACCGCCGTGACGAATCCGCCCCAACCGCCGAGCGTCGCCCAGCCGAGCGTCATGAACAGCGACATCGCGCCGATGGCGATCATGCCGCCCAGGTAATACAGGACGTGGACGAAGGAGAAGCGCGGCGTCTCGGCCGCGTCCTGCGCGAGGAACTCGGCCAGCCGGTCGGCCTGCTCCGGGCCGAGGATTCCCGCCCGCACCGCCGCGTCGAGCTGCGCGCGCTTCATGCGACCTCCGTCAGAAGCCTTCCAGCACGATCTTGCCGATGGCGTGCCCCTGCTCGATGCGCTGGTGCGCCAGCCTGAGGTGGGCGGCGCAGATCCTGCCCAGGTTCTCGCGCAGCGTCGTGACCAGCACCCCGGACTCGAGCAGCCCGGCCGCGTCATCGAGCAGCTCGTGCTGCGCGCGCATGTCCGGGGTCTGGAACGTCGAGCGCGTGAACATGCCTTCCCACGCGAAGGCGACGCTCTTCTCCTGCAGGACGGCCAGGTCCACCGGCTTGGTGGTGCGCACGATCGAGCAGATCTGCCCCTGCGGCGCGACGAGCCGCGACAGCACGGGGAATACCGCGTCGGTGTTGTTGCAGCACAGGATGTAGTTCGCCTCGGGGATGCCCAGCGCGGACATCTGCTCGGGCAGGGGCTGCGTATGGTCGACGATGGCATCCGCGCCGAGTCCGCGGGCCCAGGCGACCGAATCCGCGCGCGAGGCGCTCGCGATCACCTTGAGGCGCCCGAGCTTCTTCGCCAGCTGAATCGCGATCGAGCCCACGCCGCCTGCACCGCCCAGGACGAGCAGGGACTTGCCGGCGTCGGCGCCGGACTTGGAGACGCCCATGCGGTCGAACAGCGCCTCCCAGGCGGTGATCGTGGTGAGCGGCATCGCCGCCGCCTCGGCGAACGACAGGTTGGTCGGCTTGCTGCCGACGATGCGCTCGTCCACGAGGTGCAGCTGGCAGTTGGCGCCGGGGCGCTGGTTGCTGCCCGCGTAATACACCTTGTCGCCGGGCCTGAACAGCTCCGCGTTTGGCCCGGTGGCCGTGACCACGCCGGCCACGTCCCAGCCCAGGATCTTGAGCTCGGTCGCGGGGCGCGGGCCCGCGGCGCGGCGCTTGGTGTCCACCGGATTGACGGAGATGGCCCTCACCTCGACGAGCAGGTCGCGGCCCGCGGGCTGCGACGGCTCGACCTCGACGTCGACGTCGAGGAGCGACTCGGGGTCGTCAATCGGGAGGTATTTGTAGAAGCCGACGGCTTTCATGGTGCGCCCAATGTTACCCGCTCGCCGGAATTCGCGGCGCCGGTAGAATCGCGGGCGTGAACAAGCCCCAGCCGCCCTCCACCTCCAACTTCATCAAGCAGATCATCGAGGCGGATCTCGCCTCGGGCACGCACCAGAGCGTCGTGACGCGCTTTCCACCGGAGCCGAACGGCTACCTGCACTTCGGCCACGCGAAGTCCATCTGCCTCAATTTCGGCCTCGCGCAGCTCTACGGCGGACGCTGCAATCTGCGCTTTGACGACACCAACCCCGAGAAGGAGGAGCAGGAGTACGTCGATTCCATCCTCGAGATGGTGAAGTGGCTCGGCTTCGACTACGGCACCGCGCTGCACGCCTCGGACTACTTCGACTTCATGTACCAGTGCGCGGAGCACCTGATCACCTCGGGCGACGCGTACGTGGACAGCCAGTCGGCCGAGCAGGTCCAGCACAACCGCGGCAGCTTCACGGAGGCCGGCCGGAACAGTCCGTACCGCAGCCGCACCCCGCAGGACAATCTCGCCCTGTTTCGCGAGATGCGCGACGGCCGGCATGCGGACGGGGCCCACATCCTGCGCGCGAAGATCGACATGGCCTCGCCCAACATCAACATGCGCGATCCGACGATCTACCGGATCAAGCGCGGGACGCACCACCGCACCGGCGACAAGTGGTGCATCTACCCCATGTACACCTATGCGCATCCGATCGAGGATGCGGTGGAGAACGTCACCCACTCGCTGTGCACCCTCGAGTTCGAGGACCAGCGGCCGTTCTACGACTGGCTGCTCGACAAGCTCGCGGACGCGGGCCTGGTGCAGCGGCCGCTCCCGCGGCAGATCGAGTTCGCGCGCGTCAACCTGACCCACGTCGTCCTCTCCAAGCGCAGGCTCATCCAGCTCGTCGAGGAAGGCCACGTCGACGGCTGGGACGATCCGCGCATGCCCACGCTCGCCGGCGCGCGGCGCCGCGGGTACACGGCCGAAGGCTTCCGGCGCTTCGCCGAGCGCATCGGCGTGTCCAAGGCCAACCAGATGATCGACTTCGGCGTGCTCGAGGACTGCATGCGCGAGCACCTGAACGAGATTGCGCCGCGGCGCATGGCGGTGCTGGATCCCGTGAAGCTCGTGATCGAGAACTACCCGGACGGGCAGGACGAGATGGTCGAGGTGCCCAACCATCCGCAGAAGCCCGAGCTGGGCAAGCGCCGGGTGCCGTTCGCGAAGGAACTCTGGATCGAGCGCGAGGACTACCAGGAGGTCCCGCCCAAAGGGTACTTCCGGCTGTTCCCCGGGAACATGGTGCGCCTGCGCTACGGCTACGTGGTGAAGTGCGCGGGCTACGACAAGGCGACCGGCACGGTGCGCTGCACCTACTACGCGGACTCGAGGTCAGGCACGCGAAGGCGCCAACGCCTACAAGGTGAAGGGCAACATCCACTGGGTGAGCGTGAAGCACGCGCACGCGGCGGAGGTGCGCCTGGTCGACCGGCTGTTCCAGGCGGAGCATCCGGAGGGCATGGAGCACCTGAACCCGCATTCGATGAAGTCGATCCCGGCTCAGCTCGAGCCCTGCCTGCGCGAGGCGCCCAGCGACAGCGCCGTCCAGTTCGAGCGCCACGGCTACTTCAAGGCGGACCCGCGCCATCCCGGCGCTTACCTGCGCACCGTGACGTTGCGCGACTCCTGGTCGGGGACCCCTTCCTGACGTGGCGCGCGAGTACTCGCGCGCGCCGTTCGCGCCCGCGTTCATGGCCCGCGCGATCCTGGTGCCGCGTCGACCGGGACTGGGCGCTGGCCTGCCACAGCTCGCAGCCAACTGGCGGAACCATCGCGTGGACGGCGCGCAGCTCGAAGACTTTCTCGCACTCACAGGTCTCGAAGGGCGCCCCTTGTGGCCGCTTCTTTACCCCCACGTGGCCGGATTTCGCCTGCTGATGAGCCTGCTGACGGATTTCAGTTTTCCCTTCCCGATCTGGGGCGCGCTGCAGGTACGCAATCGCCTCGTGCTGCACAAGGCCTTCGCGCGCGGCGAGACGCTTGAATTGACGGCCCGGGTTGCTGACGCGCGCGTGCTGGACAAGGGTACCGAGATCGATCTCGCCTGCACCGCCCGGCGCGATGCCGCGCTCGTTTGGGAAGGCATCAGTACCTTCTACTACCGGGGGCGCTCCGGGGCGGCGCAGCCGGCCTCGCCGCTTGCCGAGGCGCCGGCAGTCGATGGCACACCGGTTGCCGAGTGGAGGTCGGCGTCCGGGTCCCGCGTGCGCTTCGGGCGGTTGACGGGCGACTACAACGGCATCCACCTCTCGGATCGGTACGCACGCCTGTTCGGCTTTCGCGGCGCGTTTCATCATCCGCAGCGCGTGCTCGGCCAAAGTCTCGCGCGCCTGCCCGGCCTGCAGCGCCAGCTTGCCGGTCCGGCTCGACGCCTGGTTGAAGGGGCCGGTGTACTACGGCGCGAAGCTCGCCCTGCGCGCCGGTGCGGACGCATCCGAATTCGCGCTGTTCGTGGAAGGCGACGAGCGCCCGGCCATTCTCGGCCGGCTGACGATCGAAACCTAGCTCAGTCCGCCTCGTCGGGCGCACCGCCTGCCGAGGCGAGATCCTCCTGCTGGATCTTCTCCGCGTTGAACTTCGCCGCGCGCCCGGTCATGGTCTTCAGGACTTCCTCCAGCGGCGGCGGCTCGCCCTGGATCCAGCGCAGCGGATTGATGCGAGCCACGACGAAGGCGCGCAGATAGGGACTGACGAATCCCCTGTCCTTCAGCTTCTTCACCACTTCCGCGACGCGCGCATCCAGCTCCATCAGCATTTCGGCGTGCTTCTCATGCCCCTTCAGCGCCTTCGCGATCGGCTCGTCCGAAAACTTCTCCAGCCGGCGCACGATGGAGTTGTAGGCTCCGCCCGCAAACTTGCCATTCTTCTCGTAGCAGATCCCCAGGGTAACGAACGAGGCTTCCTCCAGGTAGAAGGAGAAGCCGGACTCCGCGAGCTTCGGGTCCTCCTCGAGCAGCCCGCGATAGATGCGGATCACCTCGAGGGACTTCTCGCGCAGGTTGTGCGCCTTCTCGGTATTCAGCGCCAGGATCTCCCACGCCACCTCGCGCTTGGGAACAACCAGGGCAGTGATCGACTTCGCGCCCAGCCGCCGCATGGCCATCAGGCGGTGCATGCCGTTCGGCGTCCAGAAGCCTTCCTTGGGCGCGGTGACGCAGATGATGGGATCGAGGAAGATGCCGGTCTTGTCGATGACGTCGGCGAGCTTCTTGTGGTGCATCTCCGAAAGGTCGCGCTGGAACGGCGTGGGCTCCACCTTCGAAATGGGCAGGATGCAGGCCAGCAGCGCGCCCCCGCCCAGGGGATCCCTGTAGGTCCCGATGATCTCCCCGCCCTCCTTCACCACGCGCTCGCGCACTTCTTCGGCGGCGCCGGAGAGCATGTCCAGCCGGCACTCGGCGGGCAGCAGCCCGCGCGTATCCGCCTTCGCCTTCCTCGCCCGGCGCTTCGCCGGGGCCCGCTTCAATCCGGACCGGGTCTTGGTAGCCATGCCAGGGATTCTAAGCGCGCTGCAACTGATTGGCCGACGCACACGCGCACCAAGGTGCCACGTGCGAGAGGCGTCGGGCGGCGGCGCGAGGGGCCCCATCGTGCCGCGCCGAGCCGGGCAGCGGGCGGAAGGAGCAGGCCGAGCACTGCTCGAGCCCGTAAGAACAGGAGGGCGAGTTGCGCAGGCCTACGACGCCCAAGGCTCCAAGGCGAAGGGTAAGAAAATCGGGGTCAGACCCTAAGGCGAGAAAACCTGGGTCTGACCCCGATTTTCTTCGCGGCACTGGGGAGCGCGCCGCCGCGCGGCGACGCCCGCACGCAGCGCCCGCGTGCTAACCGAGCGCCGGCAGGTCAGCGTATTCGGCAGCCCCGCCCTTTGCGGCAACCGTGCGCCGGATGTCCTCGATGCTGAAGATCCCGGGCTGCAGAGCGTTGAGATACTCGAAGCTCTCGGCCACCGAATGGTCGCGCGAGTAGGAGATCATTTGCTTGGTCGCTGCCACCGCCACGGGTGCCTTCTGTGCGATGCGCCGCGCCACCGCGAGCGCACCCTCCACCAGCACCTCGTGCGTGTCGAATAGGCCGTTCACGAAACCGAGACGCTCGGCACGCTCCGCGCCCAACCGGTCGCCGGTGTAGCCCAGTTCCCGGATCACCGCCTCCGGCAGCTGCTTGGGCACGCGGTTGAAGGTACCGACGTCCGCCATCATGCCGAGGTTGATTTCCTGGATGACGAACCAGGCATCGCGCGTGGCATAGCGCAGGCAGCAGGCGCTCGCCATGTCCACCCCGCCGCCGATGCAACCGCCCTGGATCGCGGCGATCACCGGAAAGCGCGCCTCTGCGAGCGAACTGAGGCTCGCCTGCAGCCGCTCGAGTTCCCGCCGGAAGCGCAGGCGCGCGCCGGCGGTTCCGTCGCCGGCGATGTTCGAGGATTGAAACAGCGAAAGGTCGAGCCCCGCACAGAAGTGCGGCCCCGTGGACGAGAGCACCAGTGCGCGCACGCCGCCCGATGCGTCCAGCTCGCGCACGATCGCCGGCAGCTCGGTCCAGAAAGCGGCTGCCATGGCGTTCCTGCGTTCCGGGCGCGACATTTGAAGGTGCGCGACCTTGCCGTCGACGCGCAATTCGAAGCACTCGTATCCCATCGTCCCCTCCTTCGCTGCGAGCATATCCTTCCCTGGGCGCCCTGAACTAGACTAGCGGCCGTATTTCGGCATCCATTCCATGGAGGAAGGAACCATGAACAAGGCATTGCTGGCCGCAGCCCTCTTCATCCCGCTCGCTGCGCACGCGCAATGGCGCGTGAGCTCCGACAAGGTCATCGGCGGATTCACTCACCCCGAGTCTGTCGCCTGCGATCCGAAAGGCAAGGCTTTGTATGTGAGCGAGTTCGGCTCCAAGCTCGCCCCGCTCGAGAAGGACGGCGCGGGCTACATCAGCAAGCTCGCGCTCGACGGCAAAGTGATCGAGAAGAAGTTTCTCCCCGCCGCCGGCGGCGAGAAGCTGAACAAGCCGAAAGGCGTCTGGGTGCAGGGCAACCGCCTGTGGACCACCGACATCGACGTGGCCTGGGTGTTCGACTTGAAGACGAAGAAGGGCCGCAAGGTGGCGCTGCCCGGCGCGACGTTTGCCAACGACCCCGCGGTGATGGGCGGGGCGCTCTACGTGAGCGACAACCGCAATGACCAGGTCTTCAAGGTGCAGCCCGCCGACTTCCTCAACGCGAAGAAGGAGCCGAACGTCGTCTCCGCGTTCCAAGGCGTGGGCGTGAACCCCAACGGGCTGTGGCCGTCGAAGACCGGCATGCTCTACATGGTCGGCTTCCTCGCGCCGGACAAGCCGCGCGGCATCTTCGCGCTGGGCGTGAGCGGCCAGGTGAAGAAGATTTCCGACCCGATCGGGCGCTTGGACGGCATCTACGAGCTGAAGGACGGCTCGCTGCTCGCCACCGACTGGAACAGCGGGTCGCTGTTCCACTGGAGCGAGGCGGCAGGCATGAAGCCACTCGCGACCGGATTCAAGGGACCGGCGGACTTCTGCGTCATTCCGCAGGCCGGCGGACTCACGGTGGTGGTGCCGGACCTGGTGCAGAGCCAGGTCCGGATCATTCAGCTGCGCAACAAGTAACCAGCAGCTCAGCCGCGGCGCTGCGGGGCCTCGGCCACGCCCAGCGTGGCCGGGAGCTCGAGCTTGCGGCCCTCGCGCAGGATCTCCAGCTTCACGCGCTCGCCCGGCGAGGACTGTCCGACCATCGCCGCGAGCTCGGCCGAGGCGCCGACCGCCCGGCCGTTGAACTTCAGCACCACGTCGCCGGACTTGAGCCCGGCCTTGTCCGCAGCACTGCCCGGCACGACCTCGGCGATCAGCGCGCCCTCGGTGCGCTCCAGGCCGAAGGACTTGGCGAGCGCCTGGTCCAGCGGCTGCGTGGCCACGCCCAGGCGCGCGTGCGTGGCGCGGCCGGTGGCGACGATCTGCTCGGTCACGCGCAGTGCGACGTCGATCGGAATCGCGAACGACAGGCCCTGGTAGCCGCCCGAGCGGCTGTAGATCTGCGAGTTGATGCCGATCACTTCCCCCGCCATGTTGAACAGGGGCCCGCCCGAGTTGCCCGGGTTCACCGCCACGTCGGTCTGCAGGAAAGGCACGTAGGCGTCGCCCGGCAGCGAGCGTCCCTTGGCCGACACGATGCCCGCGGTGACGCTGTTCTCGAAGCCGAAGGGCGAACCGATTGCGACCACCCAGTCGCCGACGCGCGCAGATGCAGGATTACCGAGCTTCACCGCCGGGAGGCCCTTCGCGTCGATGCGCAGCACCGCGATATCGGTGGCCGGATCCGCGCCAAGCACCTTGGCGCGGAACTCGCGCCGGTCGATGAGCTTCACCGTGACTTCGCGCGCACCCTCCACGACGTGCGCGTTGGTGAGGACCAGCCCGTCGGCGCTGACGATGAAGCCCGAGCCCTGCCCTTGCGCGGGCACTTCAGGCCCAGGGCCGCGGAAGGAAAACCCCTGCGTCCGGCGCATCCCTGCGGTGTTGATGTTCACGACCGCCGGGCCACGCAGCTCGACGAGCGCCGCGATGTCCGGCAGCGCGGCGGAAGGCGAGGCACCCGTTGCGGGCGCGACGATTGCCGGCGCCGCCTGGGCGGGCGCGGCGACGGGATTCACCTGATGGCTGCCCAGCAGCGCGCCCAGGCCGATGAAGCCGAGCGCCGCCGCCGCAGCCAGCACGTTCCTGGTATGCATTGCCGACTCCTGCACAAGTTGAACTGCCAATTGGACCGGTGGCGGGGCGCGCGGGTTCCCCAGGCTCACGCAGGCAGGGGAGCCTCGGTACTTCCGGGAAGGTGCACAATCCGACTGTGGCCATGAAAATGGAGATGCCATGAAAAGGGTTGCGTGCTTCGTCGCGCTGCTCGCGAGCGCGCTCTTTGCGGCGCAGGCGCATGCGCAATCGCGCGGCACGGGCGGCTATTTCGGCGCCGGCGTGATGCAGGTGTACACGGATAACGCCACCGAGTTCGCCTACTTCTCGATCCCCGCCGGCGGCAGCGCCGACGGTACGGCGACCGGCTTCAAGATCTATGGCGGCTACGTGTGGCCCGCGCGCTTCGGCTTCGAAGTCGGCTATTACGACCTCGGCACCTTCAACGCCTACACCTTCGGCACCAAGTCGGACGAGTTCAACACGACCGCCCTGGCCTTTTCCGGGACCTTCTCGCTGCCCATCAATCCGAGTGTCGACGTGGCGTTCAAGCTTGGCTTCGCCTACACCGACGTGGATTACCGCTGCTTCTCGCTCTGTGGTTGGCCCTACGTCAATACCAGCCACACGGATATTGCGGCCCTGATGGGCGTCGGGCTGGACTGGCGCATCGCGTCCAATTTCTCGGTGCGTGCCGATTGGGAGTACTTCGGCGGCGTCGTGCACTATGTGGGCAGCATGATCGGCGAGTACGACTACAGCGCGGTTTCCATATCGGGGCAATTCCGCTTCTAGGCCAGCGCATCGCTCCTTGCGCGGGCGCGTCGCGGCGGCGCCGCACGCGCTACACTCCGCGCAAGCCAATGCGCACGGAGTAAGGCATGCAACATCTTGCCAGCTATGTCGGCGGCCGCTGGGTGGAGGGCGGCGGCGCCGGCCAGACGCTCGTCAACCCGGCGACCGAGGAACCCATCGCCCTCGCTTCGAGCGAAGGGGTGGATCTCGCCGCGGCCCTCGACTACGCGCGCGCCAGCGGCGGTCCCGCGCTGCGCGCGCTCTCCTTTGCCGAGCGCGGCGCGCTGCTGAAAGGCATGGCCGACGCGCTGCAGGGCGCGCGCGACGAGCTGCTCGAGCTCGGCATCCGCAATTGCGGCAATACCCGGTCGGACGCCAAGTTCGACGTGGATGGCGCGATCGCGACGCTGCTCGCTTACGCAGAGCTGGGAACCCAGCTCGGCGCAGGGAAGTTCCTCGTCGACGGCGACGGCCTGCAGCTCGGGCGCTCGCCGCGCTTTCACGGCCAACACCTCTCGGTGCCGCGCCACGGCGTCGCGGTGCACATCAACGCCTTCAACTTCCCCGCGTGGGGCCTTGCCGAGAAGGCGGCCGCCGCGCTGCTCGCCGGCATGCCCGTGCTCTCCAAGCCCGCGACCGCCACCGCGATGCTCGCGCAGCGTGCCATGCAGGTGATCGTGGAGAAGAAGGTGCTGCCCGAGGGCGCGCTCTCGCTGCTGGTCGGCGCGCCGCGCAACCTGCCGGAGCTCCTCGACGCGCAGGACGTGCTCGCCTTTACGGGCTCGGGCGAGACTGGCGAGCGCCTGCGCGCGCTGCCGAACGTCATTCGCCATTCCGTGCGCGTGAACGTGGAAGCCGACAGCTTGAATGCCGCGTTGCTCGGGCCCGACGCGGGTGCGAGCGGCGATCTCTACGAGCTCTTCCTCAAGGAGATCGTCCGCGACGTCACGCAGAAGGCGGGCCAGAAGTGCACCGCCATCCGGCGCGTGCTGGTGCCCGCGGAACACGCCGCCGCGGTGCGCGACGATCTCGCGGGCCTGCTCTCCGGCACCAAGGTCGGCGATCCGGCGCAGGAAGCGGTGCGCATGGGCCCGCTCACCAACGCCGCGCAGCTCGCCGAGGTGCGCGAGGGCGTGGGCCGGCTCGGTGCGGAGGGCAAGCTGGTCACCGGCGGCGCAGACGCGCTTTTCCCAAAAGGCTACTTCCTCGCGCCGACGCTCTTCGAGTTCGCGCCGGGCGCAAAGGCCGAGGCGGTCCACGCGCGCGAGGTCTTCGGACCCGTGGTGTCGATCCTGTCCTATACGGAGAACCCGGCGGCGATCGTCGCGCGCGGCGGCGGCGGGCTGGTCTGCTCCATCTATTCGGAAGACGCGGCGTGGCTCGAAGACGTGGTGGCCGGCGTCGCCCCTCACCATGGGCGCCTGTACATCGGCCACCCGAAGATCGAGCTCTCGCCCGGGCCCGGCACCGTGCTGCCGCAACTCGTGCACGGCGGCCCCGGGCGGGCGGGCGGCGGCGAAGAACTGGGCGGGCGCCGCGCGCTCGCGTTCTACCTGCAGCGCGTCGCGATCCAGGGCTCGCGCCCGCTCGTGCAGGGGCTCGCGAAGGCCGGTACGCTGGCCTGATCGCGCGCGCCCGCGAACCTTCCAGGGACTCTCTCGTTCCATGTGTGGCCGCTACGTCAGCCCCGAGCAGGCCTCGATCGAGCGCGCCTGGCAGATCCGGCGCGGGAGCGGCCTCGCCTTTCCGCGCCGCTTCAACGTGCAGCCGACCACGGAGGTGCCGCTGCTGATCCTGGATGCGGGCCAGCTCGCGCTCACCGGCGCGCGCTGGGGCCTGATCCCGCACTGGTGGAAGCAGGATAAGCCGCCCACGTTCACCATCAACGCACGGCTCGAGGAAGCCGCCGGCAAGCCCATGTGGCGCGATCCCATGCGCCGCACGCGATGCCTCCTGCCCGCCGAAGGCTGGTACGAATGGCAGGCGCTCGCCGGCGGCAAGCAGCCGCACTACCTGCGCCGGAGCGACGGCAGGCCGTTCTGCTTTGCCGGCCTGACGTCCACGTGGAACGAGCAGCTCACCTGCGCAATCCTCACCAAGGCGGCCGAAGGACCGGCCGCCGAGATCCACGACCGCATGCCGGTAGTGCTGCCGGACGAGGCGCACTCGGGCTGGCTCGATCCGGGGCTCAAGGAGGCCACGGAATTCGCGCGTGCGCACGCCCTCGCCCGAGAGTTCACGCACCACGCGGTGAGCAAGCGCGTCAACAACGCGCGCAACGAGGGCGAAGACCTGATCCAGCCTGTTGCGGCATGAGCCGGCGTTGAGCGACCGGCGCGCATGCGCCGGTCGTCGCGACGACTCAGTTCGTCGCAAGACCCTGGAAGAACTCGCGCACCTCTTGCGCGAGCAGCGCCGGCTGCTCGAGCGCCGCGAAGTGCCCGCCTCTGGGCATCACGCTCCAGCGCCGGATATCGGAGTACATGCGCTGCGCGAGCGAACGCGGCGGGCTGAGGATCTCGCGCGGAAACTCGGCGTAGCCGGTCGGTACGTCCACCGTTTGCCCCTCGGGTACCGGCCAGGGCCCGTGCCGGCGCGCGTAGTAGGGCCAGAACGAGGAGCCGATCGCGCCGGTGAACCAGTAAAGCGAGATGTCCGCCAGCAGCTCGTCGCGCGAGATCGCGTTCTCGATCGTGCCGCCGCAGTCGGACCAGGCGCGGAATTTCTCCGCGATCCATGCCGCGAGCCCCGCCGGAGAATCCGTGAGGCCGAAGGCGAGCGTTTGCGGCCGGGTGCCCTGGATCCACTGGTACCCCGACTCCTCGTTGACGAAGTGCGAAAGCTGCTTCAGGTAGGCCTTCTCCTCGGGCGTGGGCGCCTCGAGCTTGCCGTCGCGGCGCAAGGCAAGCAGGTTGAGGTGGATGCCGATGACGCGCTCGCGATACCGGTGACCCAGCACTGTGCTGATGAAGGCGCCCCAGTCGCCGCCTTGCGCGCCGAAACGCGCATAGCCGAGCGCGCTCATCAGATCGGCAAAGCACTGCGCGATCTCCTCCACGCCGAAGCGGCGCTGGCCCGGGCGGAACGACAGGCCGTAGCCCGGCAACGACGGCGCGACCACGTGAAAGTGCGGCGTGAGCAGCGGGATGAGCTTGTGAAACTCGAATACCGAACCCGGCCAGCCGTGCGAAAGCAGGAGCGGGATCGCCTGCGGGTTGGGCGAGCGCGCGTGGATGAAATGCAGCTCGATGCCGGAGACCTGCGCCGTGAATTGCGCAAAGGTGTTGAGCCGCGCTTCCCAGGCACGCCAGTCGAAGCGGCTGCGCCAGTACTCGCACAGGTCCTTCAGATAGGCGAGGCTCGTGCCCGTGGACCAGGGCTCGAGCGGCGGCTCGTCCGGCCAGCGCGTGCGCGCAAGGCGTTCCCGCAGGTCGCGCAGGTCCGCATCCGGCACCTGCAGGCGAAACGTGCGGGGCGCATCCGGCATGGTGCGGGTAGTATCCGGCCATGCGACGGCTCTGGGCAATCGCCGCCCTCATCGTCCCCATGACCGCCCCCGCATTCGACCTGCAAGGCCACCGCGGCGCGCGCGGGCTGGCCCCCGAGAACACCCTGCAGGCGTTCGCCGCCGCGCTGGCGATCGGCGTAACGACGCTGGAACTGGACACCGGGGTTACGAAAGACGGCATCGTCGTGATCCATCACGACCGGCGCCTCAATCCCGACATCGCGCGCGGCCCCGACGGGCGGTGGGTGGAGGCGCCGGCGCCGCTCATCCACGAGCTCACCTTCGAGCAGCTGCGCCGCTACGACGTGGGCCGCCTGCGCCCAGGAAGCAAGACGGCAGAGCAGTTCCCGGACCAGGAGCCTGCAGACGGGGCGCACGTGCCACGTCTCGCGGAGCTCTTCGACCTGGTGGAAAAGGCCGGCGATGCGGCCGTGCGCTTCAACATCGAGACCAAGCTCTCTGCGCAGGCGCCGGAGGAGACGCCAGGGCCGGAGCCTTTCGCGCTGGCGCTGATCGCGGCGATCCGCAAGGCCCGGATGGAGGCGCGCGCGAGCATCCAATCCTTCGACTGGCGCACGCTGCAGGTGGTCGAGCGCGAGGCGCCGGTGATCGCCACTGTCTATTTGACCGGCCGGCGGCGCGAGGGCTCGCAGCCGCGGGCAGTGCACGCGGCGGGCGGGCGCATCTGGTCGCCCAATGTTCTGGAAATGGACTCCGCCTCGCTGGTCGAAGCGCGTGCCCTGGGATTGCGCGTGATCCCCTGGACGGTGAACGAGCCTGCCGTGATCGAGCGGATGCTCGATCTTGGCGTAGACGGGCTGATCACCGACTTTCCGGACCGTGCGCGAGCCCAGATGCAGCGCCGCGGACTGCCGCTGCCGCCTCAAGGGCGGTAGGCGCCTTCGGCCTGTTCCCGGGAGCGAGCCAGGGGCGCGCCCGGACGGCCGGAGACCCCCTTTTTGGTGTATAAGGGGTTGATGAAAAAGCAGACAGAAGCACCCCGGGAGCATCCCGGGCGGCAGGCCCGTTCCCGATTCAACGTAGGCAAGTACGAAGTGATCGCCCAGCCGATACCGGGCTCGGCCCACATGCTCCGGTACACGGTGTTCTTCAAGGGCACTCGGATCGGCGCCATGGCGAGCTTTCCCACGGAGTCGGACTGCCGGTTCCTCGAGAGCCCGCCGCCGGTGCCGCCGGTCAAGCCCTTCCAGGTGTTCTACCGCCCCGGCCGCCCGAAGAAGGGCGCGCAACCCCCGAGCGCCGTCGATCGCAACCACGGCGTGGCGCACGAAGACCTTTCTGCCGGCATCAACCTGCCGGCAATGGAAAAGTCCGCGGACTAAAACCGGGGTCAGGGCCGAATTTCCGTTGCGAGCGGAAATTCGGCCCTGACCCCAATTTACATCCTGTTGCAATTCGCCCCAATTAGCGGGCGACTGTAAGGCGGTGCGCGGCTTATAAAGTGGGCGGAGGTACTCCATGAGAGTGCTCATCGCCGCCCTGCTCGCAGTCGCCGTCGCCATCTCCCCGGTCAAGGCCGAGGAACGCAAGACATTCAGCCAGGCCGAACTCGACCAGACCCTGGCCCCCGTCGCGCTTTATCCGGATGCGCTGCTGTCGCAGGTGCTGATGGCCGCCACCTATCCCCTGGAGATCGTCGAGGCCGCGCGCTGGTCGCGCGGCCACTCCGGCATCCAGGGAGACGAAGCCGTACGCGCTGTCGAGGACAAGGACTGGGATCCGAGCGTCAAGTCGCTGGTCGCCTTTCCCAACCTGCTTGCCCGCATGGACGAGAACCTCGAATGGACCCGGCGCCTCGGCGATGCCTTCCTCGGGCAGGAAGCCCAGGTCATGGACACGATCCAGCAGTTGCGCCAGCGCGCGCAGGCCGAGGGCAAGCTCTCCTCCGACGAGCGGCAACGGGTGTCGGAGGACGGGAAGACGATCGTCATCGAGCAAGCCGACCCGCGCGTGGTGTATGTCCCCTACTACGACCCCTATGTGGTCTACGGGTCTTGGTGGTGGCCGGCGTATCCGCCGGTCTACTGGGCACCCTGGCCGGGCTACTACGCCGGCTACCCCGGCTTCTGGTGGGGCGTCGGCGTCGGCATCTCAGCCGGGTTCTTCTACGGCGGCATGAGCTGGGACCACCACCACGTCGCGGTGGTACACCCTTACGCCTACTATGCAAAGCCCGGGTACGCACGCCCGTACGGCCCGCCTCCGCGCCAGATCCAGGCGGGCAAGTGGCAGCATGACAATTGGCACCGCCGGGGCGTCGGCCAGACCTACGAAATGCGCCGCGCGAATGCGATGCCGCCGGCGGGCTTCCGCGCCACAAGCGACAACCGCGGCTTTGCCGGCCGCGGCGATCAACGCGGCGACCTGCGCCCGATGGACGATCGCCGGACGGACTCGCGGCAGGAGCGGCGCTCGGAGTCCCCGCGCCCGCAATCGCCTGGGGAGGCGCAGCGCCAGCAACCGCGCTTCGAGTCGCCGCGCGCCCAGCCGCGCAGCGAATCGCCACGGTCGGCGCCGCAGGCCAACGCGCCGCGCGGCCAGATCCGCATGGAAGGGCCGCGGCCGCAATCGTCGCGCGCCGAAGCGCCGAATGCGCAGCCACGCATGGAAGCGCCGCGCGCGCAACCGCGCGTGGAGGCGTCTCCCCAGCAGCCGCGAGTGCAAGCACCGAGCGCCCAGCCGCGCGTCGGGGCCCCGCGCGCCCAGCCGAGCGCAGGAGCACCGCAATCGATGCCGCGCATGGAGTCGCGCGGTGGCGATTTCAGGGGTGGGGGCGGCAGCGGGGCAGCCCGCGGTTGGGGCGGCGGCGGGGAATCCAGGGGCTGGAGCGGCGGAGCGCCCGGGGGCGGTTTCCGCGGCGGTGGCGGTGGCGGTGGCTACGGCGGGAGTGGTGGCGGCGGCTACGGCGGCAGTGGAGGCGGTGGTGGCGGCGGCGGTCGGGGGCGCGGCTAGCGCGCGCGGGAATCCCGGCACGCCGACGACGCAGGCGCGGCCCGCCTAGCCGCGCCGCTGCATCAGCTTGTCGAACTCCTCGGCAACGCGCGCGTCGTTGTCGAGCATTTCCTGGGGGTCTTTCTCCGCGTAGTGCAGGACGCCCAGGTCGGCGTAGGCCTTCTGCACGCGCTCGCTCCACAGGCCGATGTCCTTCACCGTCGGCACGATGCGGCTGAACAGCCGCTTCTTGAAGCGCGTATGGCCCTCGGACTGGTCGTGCTGGCGCATCGCGTCCTTGGGGTCCAGGCCAATGCGCTCCCACATCTCCTCCGAGTTCAGCCGGTCGCGCAGGTGATGCGAGCCCTCGATGACGAACTCCTCGCGCTCGCGGCGCTCGGCTTCCGAGAGCTCCGGGTAGTACTCGCGCAGCGCAAGGCGTCCGAAGGCGACGTGGCGCGCCTCATCCTGCATCACGTAGGCGTTCACCGCCTGGCACAGGGGGTTCTTCGCGTAGTCGCGAATTCGCTGGAAAGCGACGAGCGCCAGCCCCTCGATCAGCACCTGCATGCCGAGATAGGTGAAATCCCAGCGCTTGTCGGTGAGCGCCTGCTCGAGCAGCACCTTGAGCGGCTTGGAGATCGGGTAGACGAAACGGAACTTCTCCATGAGCAGGCGGCGATACGCCTCCACGTGGCGCGCTTCGTCCATTACCTGCGTGGCGGCGTAGAACTTGGACTCGATCGTGGGCACGTCCTGCACGATGCGCGCGGCGCAGATGAGCGCGCCCTGCTCGCCGTGCAGGAACTGCGACAGGTTGTGCACCTGGGAGTGGTAGCGCAGGTCCGACTTCTGCCGCGGCGACATCTTCTGCCAGAGCGGCGTGCCGTAGAGCGGCAGCACCGTCTCGTCGACCTGCATCGGGTCGTCGGGGTCGACGTCGATCGACCAGTCGATGCGCTTCTCGGCGTCCCACTGCTGCTGCTTGCCCTTGGAGTACAGGCGCAGCAGGTCTTCGCTCTGCGCGTCGTAGGTCCAGGTGAAGGTGGTCTCGCCCTTGCCGTCGAACTTCCACTGGGTCTCCTCGACGGGCAGGACGTACTTGAAGATGGCGGCCATGGGCCGGCACTATGCCACTGTTCGTGGCTGCGAGTCGAGCGTGCGCCACGCGGCCGCCAGGCGCCGCTCGCGCGCGGAGCCTGCGACGCCCAGCAACTCGCGGTCGCGCCGCCAGCGGCGTGCCGGCTCGTCCTCCTGCCCCGCCCAGTGGCGCTCGGCCTCTTCGACCAGGCCGTCGCCGATCGCGAGCGCGCCCGCGAGCGCGATGTGCGTCGCTGGCGCGAGCGGGACGAGCGAGGCGAGTCGCGCAAGCGCCTGCAGCGCCGCCGCTGCACGCTCGATCCACGCCGCGGGCCAGCCGCGCGCGCGCGCCTCGGCAACGAGGTACGCGAGCGTCGCCGAGTGCACGTGGATATCCTCCACCGTGCGGAACGGCTTCACGTAGCGTTCATAGGCGTCGCCGGCGAGCACGGACCCGGGCTCCACGCGCACATTCTCGAGGCGGATGCGCGCATGCGGCACCTCGGGCACGAAGCGCGTCGGCGGCATCGGCAGCACGGAGAGCCCCGCCGTGCCAGAGCGCAGCACGACCGCCTTGAGCGAAGGCCGATCCTCGGGCGAGCCCGCCTCGCGCGCGATGACGATGAACAGGCCACCATCGGGCCCGAGCGTCGTCCAGCGCTTCTCGCCCCGCAGCCGAAATGCCGGCCCATCCGCGCTGAGGGTGGTACGGACCGCCTTCGGGTGGTTGCCCTCGGCCTCGGTGACGCACAGCGCCGCGAGCACGTCATCGGGCAAGGATGGCAGCAGCGCGCGCAGTGCCGCCTGGTAGCCCGCCGCGAATGCCCAGCCGAGCCGGTCCGCGTCGCTGCCCCCGCCGATGGCCCTGTCGATCGATGCGCGATGGCGCGCTGCGAGCGCGAGCCAGCGCGGCCACCACTCGCCGACCGTACCGCAGGCATGTGCCCGCGGCCGCGCCTGCAGTGCCTCGGCGACGACGTCCACGCTCATCAGCTGCCTCCGGGTTGACACGTGGACCCACCGCACGCCATCGACCCACGGTACGCGAGCGTCATGGGTTGCATCCGGTCACGCCCGCGTACAACGCCTGCAGCTTCGCGAGGTCGGCGTCGAAATTCCCGGTAGGCTCGAAGAGCGGAAACAGCGTGAGCGACTTGCGCCCGAAGTCGAAGGCCGCCGGCAAGACCGGCACCTTGGCCGCGAGCGCGATGTTGTAGAACCCGCTGCGCCAGGGCGTGCCGCGCGAGCGCGTGCCCTCCGGCGCGATGCCGAGCAGCACCCGCTCCTCGCGCGTAATCATTTCCGCGGCGTCGGCCACTGCACCCTGCGGGGTCTCTCGCACCACCGGCGTGCCGCCCAGCCAGCGCATGAGCCAGCCCAGCGGCGGCTCGAACAGCGTGTGCTTGCCGAGAAAGCGCACGCGCAGGCCGAGCGCGAATACCACGAGGATGCCGACGACGAAGTCCCAGTTCGAGGTGTGCGGCGCGACGATGGCGACGAGCTTGGCGCGGTCGGGCAGTTCGCCCGTCACCCGCCAGCCGAAGAGCGCCAGCAGCCCGCGCGCGAACGCCTTGGAGAGCGCGTTGCCGCGCCGCGGCAGGCTCGGGCGGCAGTTCCGGGAAGCGCGCCATGCGCGCATTGTAGGGCGGGCCACCGGCCCGCCGTGCGTGCTCGCCTCGCTGATGAAGCGCAGCGCGCAGCCCCCGAGGGCGGCAGCGGCCGCCATCAGGAACAGGGCGCGCCGCGCCGTCATTTCTTCAAGGGCTTGAAGCGGATGCGGTGGGGGCGCGCGGCTTCCTCGCCCAGGCGCTTCTTCTTGTCGGCCTCGTATTCCTGGTAGTTGCCGTCGAAGAACACCCACTGCGATTCGCCCTCGGCGGCGAGGATGTGCGTGGCGATGCGGTCGAGGAACCAGCGGTCGTGCGAGATCACCAGCACGCTGCCGGCGAATTCGAGCAGCGCCTCCTCGAGCGCGCGCAGCGTCTCCACGTCGAGGTCGTTGGACGGCTCGTCCAGCAGCAGCACGTTGCCGCCCGACACCAGCATCTTGGCGATATGCAGCCGCCCGCGCTCGCCGCCCGAGAGCTGCCCGACCTGCTTCTGCTGGTCGGCGCCGCGGAAATTGAAGCGCGCGAGATACGAGCGCGCGGGCATGCTGAACTTGCCCACCACGATGTTGTCCTGCCCGCCCGAGATGTCCTCGAACACGGTCTTGTCGCCCTGCAGCGCGTCGCGCGACTGGTCCACGTGCGCGAGCTTCACCGTCTTGCCGATCGTGATCTTGCCGGAATCGGGCTTCTCCTTGCCGGTGATCATGCGGAAGATCGTGGACTTGCCCGCGCCGTTCGGCCCGATGATCCCGACGATGGCGCCTGGCGGCACCTTGAAGGAAAGCTTGTCGATGAGCAGGCGCTCGCCGTAGCCCTTGGAGACGTCCTTGAACTCGATCACCTCGTTGCCCAGGCGCTCGGCCACCGGGATGAAGATCTCCTGCGTTTCGTTCCTCTGCTGGTGCTCGTACTGCGACAGCTCTTCGAACCGTGCGAGGCGCGCCTTGGACTTCGCCTGCCGTCCCTTGGGGTTCTGCCGCACCCACTCGAGCTCGGCCTTCATGCTCTTGATGCGCGCCGCTTCCTGGCTCGCTTCGACCTCCAGGCGCTTTTCCTTCTGCTCGAGCCAGGAGGAGTAGTTGCCCTCCCAGGGGATGCCGCGCCCGCGGTCCAGCTCCAGGATCCAGCCCGCGGCGTTGTCGAGGAAGTAGCGGTCGTGCGTCACCGCCACCACCGTGCCGGGAAAGCGCTGCAGGAACTGCTCCAGCCACTCCACGCTCTCGGCGTCGAGGTGGTTGGTCGGCTCGTCCAGCAGCAGCAGGTCGGGCTTGGACAGCAGCAGCCGGCACAGCGCCACGCGCCGCTTCTCGCCGCCCGAGAGCACCTCGATCTTCTGCTCCCACGGCGGCAGGCGCAGCGCGTCCGCCGCGATCTCGAGCTGCTGGTCGCCGCCGCCGGCGTTCACCATCGCCTCCAGCTTCGCCTGCTCCGCGGCGAGCTTGTCGAAGTCGGCGTCGGGCTCCGCGTAGGCGGCGTAGACCTCGTCCAGGCGCTTCTTCGCCGCTGCCAGGTCGCCCTGGCTCTCTTCCACCGCCTCGCGCACCGTCTTCTGCGGGTCGAGCACCGGCTCCTGCGGCAGGAAGCCGACCTTGATGTTGGGCATGCGCACCACTTCGCCTTCGTAGTTCTGGTCCTCGCCCGCCATGATCTTCAGCAGGCTGGACTTGCCCGAGCCGTTCAGGCCGAGCACGCCGATCTTGGCGCCCGGAAAGAAGTTGAGCGAGATGTTCTTCAGGATCTCGCGCTTGGGCGGCACGATCTTCGCCACCCGGCGCATGGTGTAGACGTATTGGGCCATCTCAGCTCCGCTTGCGTAGTGCGCGCCAAACGCGCTCAGGCGTGAGCGGCATATCGATCTCCTGCACGCCAAGCGCGTCGATCACGGCGTTGACGATCGCCGGCGTGGCGCCATGGCAGCCCGCCTCGCCCGCGCCTTTCGCACCGAGCGGGTTCATCTGCGTAGGCACCGACTCGTCGAACCGCGTGGCCAGGTCCGGGATATCCCCGGCGCGCGGCATGGCGTAGTCCATGAAGGAGCCGGTGAGGAGCTGCGCCGACTCGTCGTAGATCGAGTGCTCGAACAGCGCCTGGCCGAGCCCCTGCGCGATGCCGCCGTGCACCTGCGATTCCGCGGTGAGCGGGTTGATCACGCGGCCGATGTCGTCCACCGCGCAGTGGCGCGCGACGCGCACCACCCCCGTCTCCGGATCCAGCTCGACTTCGGCCACCTGGCAGCCGTTCGGCCAGGTCTGGCCTTTCACCGTCTCGGTGTGCTCGCAGACGATGCGCCGCTCCGGCTGCCTGGCCGCGAGCTCGAACAGGCCGATGCCGCGATCGGTGCCGGCGATGCGAAAGCGCCCCTGGCCGTATTCGAGGTCGCTCGCGGCCGCTTCGAGCGCCTGCGCCGCGAGCGGCCGCGCCACTTCGATGAGCGCGGCAGCGCCGGCGAGCGCCGCGCTGCCGCCGACCTGCAGTCCGCGCGAGCCTCCTGCGCCTCCGCCGGTTTTCGGCAGGTCGCTATCGCCTTGCACGACGCGGATCACTTGCGGGTCGATGCCAAGCTTCTCGGCCACGAGCTGCGCGTAGGAGGTCCACAGGCCCTGCCCGATCGCCTGGGTACCGGAGTGCACGACGAGGGAGCCGTCGCCGGCAGCTGCCACGTGCACGGTCTCGTTCAGCTTGGCGCTGCCCGTGATCTCCACGTAGCAGGCGAGTCCGCGGCCGTAACGCAGGCCGCGCTGCTCGGCCGCCGTCTTGCGCGCCAGGTAGCCATTCCAATCCGAGGCTGCCTGCGCCCCGCGCAGCAGCTTCGCGAAATCGCCGCAATCGTAGGTGAGGCCGGCAGGGTTGGCGTAGGGCATGCGCGCGGCCGGCACCATGTTCTTCAGGCGCAGCTCGACCGCGTCCACGCCGAGCTCCATCGCCGCGCGTTCCACCAGGCGCTCGAGCAGGTAGCCCATCTCCGGGCGTCCCGCGCCGCGATAGGCGTCCACGGGCGAAGTGTTGGTGAACATCATCTTCACTTCGTGATCGAGCACGGGAATCGCGTACACGCCGGTCGGCGCGCGCGCGCCCGACATCGCCGGCACCGCGGCGCCGAAGCTCGAGATGTAGGCGCCGATGTTGGCGAGCGTGCGGATGCGCAGCGCGGTGAAGCGCTGCTCCCCGTCGATCGCAAGCTCCGCCACGGTGACGTTGTCGCGGCCGTGCACTTCCGAGAGGAAGTGCTCGGAGCGATCGGCGAGCCAGCGCAGCGCCCGGCCGAGCTTCTTCGCCGCCCAGGCGAGCGCCGCGTGCTCCGGGTAGGCGTAGCCGCGCGCGCCGAAGCCGCCGCCGACGTCGGTGCACACGATGTGCAGGTCGTCTTCCTTGAGATTGAGCGTCTTGGCGAGTTGGCCGCGCACGTTGTGCACGTTCTGCGTAGGGCACCAAAGCGTCGTGCGGCCGGACGCTGCGTCGTACTGCGCGGCGAGCGCGCGCGGCTCCAGCGGGTTGGCCACCACGCGCTGATTGATCACCTTCAGGCGCACGACGTGCTTCGCGGCAGCGAAAGCCGCCTCGCGCGCCGCCTTGTCGCCCATGTGGTAGTACGCGGCGACGAGCCCCTGCTTCGCCGCGTCCTCCACGCCCGCCACCGCCTCGAGCGGCTCCCAGGCCACCTCGACCAGCTCGGCGGCGTCGCGCGCGTGATCCCGTGTGTCCGCGACCACCATGGCCACCGCGTCGCCTACGAATCGCGCTTCGTCCGCAGTGATCGGCATGCGCGGCGGCGCCACGATGGGCGTGCCGTCCTGGCGCTTGTGCATGCGGGTGAAGGGAATCTCGCCGACGCCGTCGGCGGCGATGTCCGCGCCCGTGTACACCGCCACCACGCCAGGCGCCGCGCGCGCGGCGCCCACGTCGATGCGGGCGATGCGCGCGTGCGCGTGAGGCGAGCGCAGGAACGCGACGTGGGCGGCGCCCTCGGGCCGCACGTCGTCGGTGAAGCGGCCCTGGCCCGTGAGCAGGCGCGCGTCTTCCAGCCTGCGCAGGGGCTTGCCGATCCACTGGCTGGCGCCGGGCTGGCCGGCGGAAAAAGCGGCGTCGTTCACGGGAACATGGTGTGCGCGTGCGAAGCGGCGGATTCTATACTGCGGTAGGGAGCCTCCAATGACAGTACCGCAGATCCTCGGCTTCATCGGCACCGGCGTGATGGGAGAACCCATGTGCCGCAACCTCGCGGCGAAGAGCGGCCGCCGCGTGCTCGCGTGGGACCCCGCGCCCGCGCCGCTGGAGCGCCTGCGCGCGCAGGGCGTGCAGATCGCCGGCTCGCCCAGCGAGGTCGCGGCGCAAGCTGCGGTCCTTTTCGTTTGCCTGCCCGGGGGCGCCCAGCTGAAGCAGCTTTGCGAGAGCACGTTGCTGCCGGCGGCGCGCAAGGGCCTGACCATCGTGGACCTCGGCACCTCGGGCGTGGGGCTGAGCCGCGAGCTTGCCCGGCGCTTCGCCGAGCGCGGCGCCGACTACGCCGATGCGCCGATCGCGCGCACGCGCGCGGCGGCTGAATCCGGAACGCTCAGCGTCACGGCCGGCGCGACCACTGCGGTATTTGCGCGCATCGAACCGCTGCTGCGCTGCGTGGGCAGCGACGTCACGCACTGCGGCGGCGTCGGCAACGGCCAAGCGGTGAAGATCCTGAACAACATGGTCCTTTTCCAGACGGTGAACGCGCTCGCCGAGGCACTTGCCCTGGGGCGGCGCGTAGGCGTGGAGCCCGCGCTGCTGTTCGACGCGCTCTCCAAAGGCTCCGCGGACAGCTTCGCCCTGCGCAACCACGGCATGAAGGCGATGCTCCCCGGGCAGTACCCCGAGCGCGCCTTCTCGGTTGCCTACGCGGCGAAGGACAACGGCTACGCGCTCGAGCTTGGCCGCGAGACCGGCGTGCGGCTGCGCGGCGCTGCGCTTCTCGCCGAGGTGCTCGAGGAGGCGAAGGCGGCCGGCTTCGGCGACGCTTACTGGCCGGTGATCGCCAAGCTCGTCGAGCGCGCCTAGTTCAGGCGCAGCCCCATGCCGCAAAGGTAGGTGCGGTCGATGGCAAACTCGCCATGCCCCATCTTCACGCCGCAGCCGATGCCGACGCCCGGCGCAAAGACCCAGATCGCACCGAGGGTGCTGTAGCGGACCGAGCCGGTCGGCCCCGGGTCCAGGGTGTTCTCCCAGCTGTAGTCGGCCACCAGCTTGAGCGATGTGTGAAACGTGTAGTGCAGCGACGCCGAGGCGTGGTAGAGGTGCTCGCGCAGGCCGAGCACATTGTCCAGGTAGCGGTAGCCCACGTCTGCGTTCACGGCAAACGGCTGCGGCTCGTACGAGCCGATCAGCATCACGCCGGGATTGACGCGCTCCGTGCTGAGGCCTGCCTTGCCTGTGGGGATTATGATGCCGGGCATCAGCGCGAGGCTGAAGGTGTCCATCTCGTAGAACCGCCACTTGACGTTGATGCGCGCATCGAGCGCGCCCTCGGTCACGCTGCGGCCCGCCGCCGACTCCTCGGTCACCCGCACGTAGGGCAGGACGAACTGCAGGTCCGTGTTCTCAGCAAGGCCGTAGTTCAGGACCAATGAGACCTCGGTACCATCGTAGCTCACACCGTTTCGCATCTCGCGTGGCATCTCGACGGTCGCTTCGAGCTGGGCGACGCCCTTGCCCTGCGTGCCAGTGTCTTCGGAGATAAGCGGAGGTGCCGCGTGCGCCATGCCGGCAGCGGCAAAGGCAATCAGGAATAATTCGCAAAGGCGCCGCATGACTGCAGCGCCAGTCTAGACTACCCCGGCCCGCCTACAGGAGATTGCCGATGCCTTACGCCATCCAGACCGTGGACAAGCCCAATGCCGGCGCCCTGCGCGCCAAGGTGCGCGACGAGCACCTCAAGTACCTCGATGCCAACATCCACCGGCTGCTCGCCGCCGGCGCCGTCATCAACGACGACGGCACCGGCGGGCACGGCGGCATCCTGATCGTGGACACCGACGTGCGCAAGGAAGCCGAGGACTTCATCGCGGGCGACCCCTTCACGAAAGCGGGGCTCTTCGAAAAGGTGACGGTCACCCGCTGGCGCAAGGCCTACTTCAACAGGCAGCGACTGATCTAGACCCTCTCCGAGCGGCCGCGCGCTCGCGCAGCCCGCCCGGAGATTCCTGCTAACCGAACATCATCCCGCCGCGGCGGTGTCCGCGCCGCTGCATGCGCGCGGCGAGTGTCTTGCGCTGCTCGGGTGTCAGCACCTCGGCGATGTCGGTGAGGGCCTGCGTGAAGCGCTTGGAGGAGGCATCGGCCGCGCGCATGCTCTCGGCGCGCGCTTTCTCGATGGCGCCGCGGTCGATCTTGTCGGCGGAGAGCAGCTCGACGCTCTTCAGGCGCGCCTCGCGTGTCTTCTCGCGCAGCGGCCGCAGGTCCTGCGCCGCCTTCTTCGCGATCGGATCGAGCTTCTGCTTTTGCGCCTCGGTGGCGTCGATCTCGACGTACATGTGCTTCAGCATGCGGTCCAGGTGCTCTTCCATCCGCGCCGGGTCGATCGGACCGCGGCCGCGCCCCGGGCCGTCGGCCAGCGCGTTCAGTCCCAAGCCGCCGAGGCCGGCTGCGGCGGTGGAGGCGGCGGCGAGCTTGAAGAAGCGGCGCCGCGGATTGGTGGGGGTATTGTGTTCCATGTCGGATCCTTTCCAGATTGTTGAGAATGCACCGCCAGTCTGAGCGCCAAACGTAAGGCCGTTATGTCGGCTCGTAAGAAGATGTAACCGGGAAAGCGTGGCCCGGCCCGCGCACACGGGAATGACCTGGAGCGTGCCTACGGAACGGGCTCGAGCCTTGCGAGCACCGCGCGCGACTCGTCGGTGAGGAGGTAGATCAGGCCGTCCGGGCCCGCGCGCACGTCGCGGATGCGGCCGAGAGCGCCCTTGAGCAGGCGCTCCTCGTGCACCACCTTCTCGCCGTCCAGCCGCAGGCGCACGAGCAGCTCGGCGCGCAGCGCGCCCACGAACAGGTCGCCACGCCACTTCGGAAACCTGTCGCCCGTGTAGAAGGCCATTCCCGAGGGGGCGATGGAAGGAACCCACTTGTGCACCGGCTGCTCCATGCCGGCCTTTGCGGTGCCCTCGCCGATCTTCGTGCCGATGCCGTAGTTCGCGCCGTAGGTGATCACCGGCCAGCCGTAGTTCGCGCCCGCGCGAATCACGTTCACCTCGTCGCCGCCCTGCGGGCCGTGCTCGTGGGTCCAGAGCACGCCGGACAAAGGGTGCAGCGCCGCGCCTTGCTGGTTGCGGTTGCCGAGCGTGTACTTCTCGGGCTTCCAGCCCGGCTTGCCCGCGAAGGGATTGTCCGGCGGCACGCGCCCGTCGTCGTGCAGGCGGATGACGGAGCCGGCGTGGTCATCGGGCTTTTGCGCGCGCTCGCGCTCGCCGCGGTCGCCGAGCGTGAGATAGACGTAACCCTGCCGGTCGAAGACGATGCGCGAGCCGAAGTGCTGCCCGGCGCCGCTCTTGGGAATCTGCCGGAACAGGACCTGGACGCCCTCAAGGCGGTGGTCGGCGAGGCGCCCGCGCGCGAGCTCGGTGCCCACGCCGCCCTCGCCGCGCGCGGCGTAGGAGAAGTAGACGAGCCCGTTCTCGCCAAAGCGCGGGTGCAAGGCCACGTCCATCAACCCGCCCTGGCCCTGCACCGTCACTTCCGGTAATCCGGAGACCGGTTGCGGGTCGAGCTTGAAGTCCTTGCCGACCAGTCGCAGCCGGCCTGCCTTCTCCGTGACGAGCATGCGGCCATCCGGCAGGAAGGCGAGCGACCAGGGCTGCTCAAGCCCGCGCGTCAGTTCCACTACGCGAAACGCCTGTTCTTCGGAACGGGTCACCTGAGCCTGCGCAGGCAGCGCCGCGGCCAAGGCGGCCAGGAATGCGGGGAGAATTTTCATGAATCCATTTTGACGCACAATCGCGCCATGCGTTCCGCCGTCGTGATCGGCGCCCAAGGCGTGATCGGGCGCTACATCGTGGACAAGCTCGCCTCGCTGCCCGACTGGCAGGTCGTGGGGCTGTCGCGCCGCCGCGGGCAGGACAGCGCGCGGGTCAGGCACATTTCGGTGGACTTGCTCGATCCGGCGGAAGCAACGGCGAAGCTCGCGGGTCTTGCCGATGCGACACACGTCTACTTCGCCGCCTTCCAACCGGGCGCCGGCGCGGCCGCGGATTACGCGAAGAACATCGCGGCGAACCGCGACCTGCTGGCGAATTCCGTTTCCGCGATCGACAGAGCCTCCCCGCGCCTCGAGCGCGTGGTGCTCGTCACGGGCACCAAGTACTACGGCTCGCACCTCGGCCCCTACAGGACGCCGGCGCGCGAGGACGACCCGCGGCATGCGGGCGCCAACTACTACTTCGACCAGATCGACTGGCTGACGGCGTTCCAGAAGGGCAAGCGCTGGACCTGGACCGAGCTGCGTCCGCAGACCCTGTGCGGCTTCGCGCCGGGCACGGCGATGAGCATCGTGCCGGTGATCGCGGTCTACGCGGCGATGCGCAAGGAACTGGGCCTGCCCTTCGTGTTCCCGGGCAAGGCGTGGTCGAGCCTGTACCAGGTGACCGAGTCGGCGCATTTCGCGGAGGCGGCGTGGTGGGCGTCAACCGAGCCGCGCTGTGCCAACCAGGCTTACAACATCACCAACGGCGACTACTTCCGCTGGCAACACGTGTGGCCGCGGATCGCCCGCGTGTTCGACATGCCCGTGGCGGAGCCGCAGCCGCACTCGCTCGTCGATTTCATGCGCGACAAGGCCCCGCTGTGGGATGCGATGGTGAAGCGGCATGGGCTGCAGCCCTACCGTTTCGAGGAGATCGCCGCGTGGCCCTTTGGCGACTACGTCTTCAACTGCGACTGGGACGTCATGTCGAACGTGACCAAGTCGCGCCTGCACGGCTTTCACGCCGTCGTCGACAGCGAGCAGATGTTCGAGCGGCTGCTCGCGCGCTTTCGCGCGGAGCGTATCGTCCCCTGACGCCGGAACGTCGGGCGCTACCGACAGACTGTGCCGTCTCCCGTGCCCGACGCACGGCGCCAACGCGTTGAAGCGGCGCGAATTGTCCGGCTGGCACGAACATCGCTAGGAATAGGTCACTGCGGGCATCCCGCCCTGCAAGGAGACAGCGATGAAAGACAGACTGAAGCGACTCTTGTGCGCCGCCGCCGTACTGGCGATCACCGCGCCGTTCGGCACCCTGCACGCGCTCGACTTGACGGCCGCCGGCGCGCAACAGCAGCAGCCGGAGCCGAAGGACTGCAAGGCGAAGCCCGACGACCCGCGCTGCAAGGACGAGCGCAAGTACTAGATAACGCCCGCGGCCCGCAGCTCGGCGCGCGCGTCCGCCTGCACCCCGAGCAGGCGTTCGAGCACCTCGTCCGTGTGCGCGCCGAGCTGCGGGCCGGGCGCGTCGGTGCGCCCCGGCGTCTCGCCGAGGATCGGCGGGATCGCCGGGATCCTGAGGGACTTGCCGCCCACGCTTACGGACTCGAACATCCCCCGCGCATTGAAATGCGGGTCGGCCATCATGTCAGCGACGCTGTAGATGGGGCCGTTGGGCACTTCGGCGGCGCGCAGCGCCTCCAGCACCGCGGCCGAACCGCGCGCGCCGGTCCACGCGGAGATCGCTGCGTCGATCTCGCGCTCGTTCTCCACCCGCCTGGCGTTGGTCGCGAAGCGCGGATCCTCGGCCATTTCGGGCCGGCCGATGGCGCGCATCAGGCGCTGGTAGATGGAGTCGCCGTTGCCGCCGATGATCACGTACTTGCCGTCGGCACAGCGGTAGGTGTTGGTCGGCACGATGCCGGTGAGCGTCGAGCCCGAGGGCTCGCGCACCACGCCCGCGCCGTCGTATTCGGGCACCACCGACTCGAGCAGGTTGAATACCGATTCGTAGATCGCGACGTCCACCACCTGCCCGCCCGGCGCCTTGCGGCGCAGCCGCGCGGTCAGCGAAAGGAGGATGCCGAGCACTGCGTGCAGGCCGGCGAGCGTGTCGCCCATGGAAAGGTTCGGCCGCACGGGCGGGCGGTCGGGAAAGCCGTTGACGTAGCGAAAGCCCGCGAAGCCCTCGCACACCGAGGCGAAACCGGGCTGCGCGGCGTAGGGCCCGGTCTGACCGTAGCCCGAGACACGCGCCACGATCAACTCGGGGTTGAGCGCCTTCAGCGCCGCCGGGCTCATGCCCCATTTCTCCAGGGTGCCGGGGCGGAAGTTCTCGATCAGCACGTCGCACTTGCCGGCGAGCGACTTCGCCAGCTCGCGGCCACGCGGCTTGGCGAGGTCGAGCGTCACCGACTTCTTGTTGCGCCCGAGGCTGTGCCACCACAGCGAGGTGCCGTCGCGCACCACGCGCCAGCCGCGGATCGGGTCGCCGCCCGGCGGCTCGATCTTGATCACCTCGGCGCCGAAGTAGCCGAGCACGCAGCCGGCGAATGGCCCTGCGAGCAGCTGGCCCATTTCCAGCACGCGAATGCCGTCGAGAGGCCGGGCGCCCGTTTCCTTTGCCATGCCCAATCGTAACCCGGCCCGAAATGCTCAGGCCTTGGGCTTGCGCAGCGCCTCCATGAGCGGCCCGAGAATGTCCATCGGCACCGGGAACACGATGGTCGAGCTCTTGTCGCCCGCGATCTGCGTGAGCGTCTGCAGGTAGCGCAGCTGCATCGCCTCCGCGCGTTGCGACAGCATGTTGGCGGCCTCGAGCAGCTTCGCCGATGCCTGCATCTCGCCCTCGGCGTGGATGATCTTGGCGCGCCGCGCGCGCTCGGCCTCGGCCTGCTGCGCGATGGCGCGCACCATGGTCTCGTTCAGGTCCACGTGCTTGATCTCGACGGTGGAGACCTTGATGCCCCAGGCGTCGGTCTGCGCGTCGAGCACCTGCTGGATGTCGGCATTGAGCTGCTCGCGCTCGGCGAGCAGCTCGTCCAGCTCGTGCTTGCCGAGCACCGAGCGCAGCGTGGTCTGCGAAAGCTGGCTGGTGGCCTCGAGGAAATTGGCCACCTGGATGATCGACTTCTGCGGGTCGATGACGCGGAAGTAGACCACGGCGTTCACCTTGACCGAGACGTTGTCGCGCGTGATCACGTCCTGCGGCGGCACGTCGAACACCACCGTGCGCAGGTCCACCCTGCACCATCTGCTGGATGCCCGGGATGAGGAAGAACAGGCCGGGGCCCTTGACCTTCCAGAAGCGGCCGAGCTGGAACACCACCGCGCGCTCGTACTCGCGCAGGATGCGCAGCGAGGCCGCCAGCAGGATGACCACCAGGACCAGGAAGCCGATGCCGAAGTTGAACGTGTTGAACATGCCTACCTCCCCGTCGAGTCCTCGGGCGCTCGCGTCACTTCGAGCACCAACCCGTCGATCGCCGCCACGCGCAGCGCCTGCCCGCGCTTGAGCGGCGCGCTCGACCGCACCCGCCAGCGCTCGCCGTGCACGCGCGCCCATCCTTCGCCGGCGATGTCCTCGAGCGCCTCGCCCGGCGCGCCGATGAGTTCTTCGCGCCCGCTCACCACCGGGCGCCGGCGCGAGCGCACCAGCATGCCGAGCACCAGGAACAGGAACGCCGCACTTGCCGCGGTGACGCCGCCGATCAGCGCGTAGGGAATCTCGAACTGCGGCACATCGGTGTCCAGCAGCATCACCGAGCCGACGACGAACGCCGCCAGCCCGCCCACCGCGAGGGCGCCGTGCGAGGTGATCCAGACTTCCGCCACCATGAAAGCGATGCCCAGCAGCAGCAGCGCGAGCCCGGCGTAGTTCACCGGCAGCAGCTGGAAGGCGTACATCGCGATCAGGATGCAGATCGCGCCCACCACCCCCGGGAGAATCAGGCCCGGGTTGGTAAATTCAAAGATCAGTGCGTAGATGCCCACCAGGATCATCAGATACGCGATGCTCGGGTTGGTGATCACGCCCAGCACGCGCGTGCGCCAGTCGGGCTCGATGGTCTGCACGTCGGCGCCCGTGGTCGCGAGCCTGACCTTCGCCCCCGCAGCCGCGACCGTGCGGCCATCCACCGCCTTGAGCAGCCCGGGGACATCCTCGGCGACGACGTCGATCACCTTCAGCCGGCGTGCCTCCGCGGCCGACAGGCTCACCGCCTCGCGCACTGCGCGCTCGCCCCAGTCGGCGTTGCGCCCGCGCAGCTGCGCCAGGCTGCGGATATAGGCGGCGGCGTCGTTGGTGACCTTGCGCATCATGGTATCGCCCGGCTGCGGCGCGGCGCCCTTCTTCGCGTCCTTGCCGGGGGAATCGGGCTTGCCGGCATCGGGCGCGCCGATCGCCACCGGTGAAGCGGCGCCGAGGTTGGTGGCCGGCGCCATCGCCGCCACGTGAGCCGCATAGAGGATGAACGTGCCCGCGCTCGCCGCGCGCGCACCGGAGGGTCCGACCCACGCGGCGACCGGAACGGGCGAAGCGAGGATGTCGCGGATGATGTCGCGCATCGAGCTGTCCAGCCCGCCCGGCGTGTCCAGGCGCAGTACCACCAGCGGCGCGCCCTCCTTCGCCGCGCGCTTCAGGCTGCGGCTGACGAAATCGGCGGTCGCGGGGCCGATCGCGCCTTCCACGGACACGAGCACGACGGGCGCGGGCTGGGCGAGCGCCGGGGCGAATGCCAGGGCAGCCGCCAGCAGGAAGCGCCGCAGGTTCATGGCGGGACTATAAACCCTTAATCGTCGCTAGAATCGCGCCTCGCCCTCCAGCCCATGAAACCCGAGCATCCCCCCGGCGACGCGATCGTCATCCGCGGCGCGCGCCAGAACAACCTCAAGAACCTGACACTCGCGCTGCCGGCGAACGAGCTGATCGTCGTCACCGGCGTCTCGGGCTCGGGCAAGTCCTCGCTCGTCTTCGACACGCTCTACGCCGAGGGGCAGCGGCGCTACGTGGAGACCTTCAGCCCCTACGCGCGCCAGTTCCTCGACCGCATGGACAAGCCGCAGGTGGACGCGATCGAGGGCATCCCGCCGGCGATCGCCATCGACCAGACCAACCCGGTGCGCACCTCGCGCTCCACGGTCGGCACGATGACCGAGCTGAACGACCACCTGAAGCTGCTCTTCGCGCGCGCCGCGCAGCTGCACTGCCGCAAGTGCGGCAAGCGGGTGCGTCGCGACACGCCGCCGTCCATCTACGAGGCGCTCGCCGCGCAGCCGGACACGCGCTTCAGCATCACCTTCCCGGTGCCGATCCCGAAGAACTTCACCGAAAAGGAGGTCGAAGAGCTGCTGCAGCGCCAGGGCTACACGAAGCTGCATTCGCGCTCGAAGACCTTGCTCGAGGTGATCCAGGACCGGTGCGCCCCGGATCGACCGAGAAGCCCCGCGTCATGGACGCGATCGAGGCCGCGCTGCGCGTCGGCCAAGGCCGCCTGAACGCTTACGCAGAAAAATCGGGGTCAGGGCCGAATTTTCGCTCAAAGGAAAAACTCGGCCCTGACCCCGATTTCTCCGCCCCGACCCCGGCTCTACGGTTCTCGACTGCGCTGCACTGCGCCGAGTGCGACATCGCGTACTCGGAGCCCACGCCCGCGGCGTTCTCGTTCAATTCGCCGCTCGGCGCCTGCGAGACCTGCCGGGGCTTCGGGCGCGTGATCGGCGTGGACTACGGGCTGGTGATCCCGGACGAGTCGAAGACGCTGCGCGAGGGCGCGATCAGGCCCTGGCAGACGCCAAGCTTCAAGGAGTGCCAGGACGATCTCGCCAAGTACGCGAAGAAGCACGGCGTGCCGATGGACGTGCCGTGGCGCGAGATGCCGGCGGAGCACCGCGCCTGGGTGCTCGAGGGCGACGCGGACTGGGTGAGCTGGAGGAAGTCCTGGCCGGCAAGTGGTACGGCGTGGGGCGCTTCTTCAAGTGGCTGGAGAGCAAGGCCTACAAGATGCACATCCGGGTGCTGCTGTCCAAGTACCGCGCCTACACGGAGTGCGCGGCCTGCGGCGGGGCGCGCCTCAAGCCCGACGCGCTGCTGTGGAAGATCGAGGGCCGGTCGATCCACGACCTGATGCTCTTGCCCGTGTCGGACGTGCAGAGGTTCTTCGAGGCCCTGCAGCTGCCCGCGCCGATGGACGAGGCAACCGAGCTGCTGCTCGAGGAGATCCGCACGCGCCTTGCCTACCTCGGCGACGTCGGCCTCGGCTACCTGACGCTCGACCGCCAGTCGCGCACGCTCTCGGGCGGCGAGGTGCAGCGCATCAACCTCACCACGGCGCTCGGCACGTCGCTCGTCAACACGCTGTTCGTGCTGGACGAGCCCTCCATCGGGCTGCACCCGCGCGACATGGGGCGTGTGATCGAGGTGATGCGCAAGCTGCGCGACGCCGGCAACTCGCTCGTGGTGGTGGAGCACGATCCGCAGATCATGTTCGCCGCCGACCGCATCCTCGACATGGGACCCGGGCCAGGCGAGCGCGGCGGCGAGGTGGTGTTCTTCGGCTCGCCGGCGGAATTGAAAGCGACGCGCACGCTGACCGCCGAGTACCTCTCCGGCCGCAAGCGCGCCGAGGCGCCGCGCGCGCCCAGGAAGCCGGAGCGCTTCCTCGAGCTGCTGGGCGCGGCGGAGCACAACCTGAAGGACCTCGACGTCGCGATCCCGCTCGAGCGTCTGGTCTGCGTCACGGGCGTCTCCGGCTCGGGCAAGTCCACGCTGGTGCAGGACGTGCTCTACGCGGCGCTGCTCAAGGCCAAGGGCAAGCCCACCGAAGCGCCCGGCAGGCACCGCAGCCTGCGCGGCGGGGACGCCATCGGCGAGGTGGTGATGGTGGACCAGTCGCCGATCGGCAAGACCACGCGCTCCAACCCGGCGAGCTATGTCGGCGCGTTCGACGCCATCCGCAACCTGTTCGCGCGCGCGCCCGAGTCGAAGGCGCGCAAGTACACGCCCGGCACCTTCAGCTTCAACTCGGGCAACGGCCGCTGCCCGACCTGCGGCGGCAACGGCTTCGAGCACGTCGAGATGCAGTTCCTCTCCGACGTGTACCTGCGCTGCCCGGACTGCGACGGCCAGCGCTACCGCCCGAGGTGCTGGAAGTGCGGCTGCGCGGCAAGATCGATCGCCGACGTGCTCGACATGACCGTCTCCGAGGCAGTCGAGTTCTTCGCGAGCGACGCCGAGGTGCTCGCGCGCCTGCAGCCCCTCGCGGACGTGGGCCTCGACTACCTGCGCCTCGGCCAGCCCGTGCCCACGCTCTCCGGCGGCGAGGCGCAGCGCCTCAAGCTCGCCGGCCACCTGGCGGACAGCGAGGTCGGCAGCCCAAGCGGGGAAAACCGGGGTCTGACCCAAGCTGTTCCTCTTCGACGAGCCGACCACCGGCCTGCACTTCGACGACATCGCCAAGCTGCTGCGCGCCTTCCGCCAGCTGCTCGCGGCCGGCCACTCGCTGGTGGTCATCGAGCACAACCTGGACGTGATCCGCGCCGCCGACTGGATCATCGACCTCGGGCCGGAAGGCGGCGATGCCGGCGGCGAGCTCGTGTGCGCGGGAACGCCCGACGAGGTGATGCCGCACGCGACCTCGCACACCGGCCGCGCATTGCGGGAGTACGAGGACCACCTGGCCGGAAAATGGGGTCAGGGCCGAATTTTCGTTCGCAAGAAAAATCCGGCCCTGACCCCAATTTGTCCGGTCGCTATCTGGGCAACGCCATCCGCATCCACAACGCGCGCGAGCACAATCTCAAGAACATCGACGTGGAGATCCCGCGCCAGCGCTTCACCGTGATCACCGGCGTCTCGGGCTCCGGGCAAGTCCACCCTCGCCTTCGACATCCTGTTCTCCGAGGGCCAGCGCCGCTACCTCGAGTCGCTGAACGCCTACGCGCGCCAGTTCGTGCAGGTGGCGGCCCGCCCGGACGTGGACGCGATCTTCGGCATCCCGCCGACGGTGGCCATCGAGCAGCGCACCAGCCGCGGCGGACGCAAGAGCACGGTGGGCACGCTCACCGAGATCCACCATTTCCTGCGCCTGCTCTTCGTCAAGCTCGGCACCCAGCACTGCCCCGACTGCGACGTGCCGATCGAGCCGCAGAGCGAGGACGCCATCGCCGCGCGCCTGATGAAGGAGCACCGCGGCGAGACGGTGGTGATGCTGGCGCCGCTGGTCGTCAACCGCAAGGGCGTCTACACCGATCTCGCCAAGTGGGCCGCGGCCAAGGGCTACTCGCAGCTGCGCGTGGACGGCAAGCTGCTCCCGCTTCGCCCCTTCCCGCGCCTGGACCGTTTCAAGGAGCACAGCATCGAGCTGCCGGTGGGGTACACCAAGGTCGCGCCGCGCAACGAGAAGGAGCTGCGCGAGCGCCTCGCGAAGGCGCTCGAGTTCGGCAAGGGCGTGGTCCACGTGCAGACCGGCAAGAGCATCCAGGTGTTCTCGACCAAGCGCGCCTGCCCCTCCTGCGGCCGCAGCTTCCCGGAGCTCGATCCGCGCCTGTTCTCCTACAACTCGCGCCACGGCTGGTGCCCGAGCTGCGTCGGCACCGGGCTGCAGCTCAAGGACGTGGGCTGGGACACCGAGCGCTCGCGCACCGGCGCAGGAAGACCACGTGCTCGATTCCTGGATCGAGTGGCTGGAGGTGGACGAGGCCTGCCCCGCCTGCGACGGCAGGCGCCTCAACCCGGAGGCGCTTGCCGTGCGCTGGCGCGGCCGCAACATCGCCGACTATGGCAGCGAGCCCGTGGAGCGCCTCGCCGCCCTGGTCGACCACGTGAAGCTGGAAGGCCGCGAGCGCGAAATCGCGCGCGACCTGATCGCCGAGTTGAAGAGCCGCCTGCGCTTCCTCAAGGAGGTCGGCCTCGCCTACCTCGCCCTCGACCGCTCGGCGCCGACGCTCTCGGGCGGCGAAGCGCAGCGCATCCGCCTCGCCGCGCAACTCGGCTCGAACCTGCGCGGCGTGTGCTACATCCTCGACGAGCCGACCATCGGCCTGCACCATCGCGACAACCGCATCCTGCTCGACGTGCTCGAGAAGCTCGAGGCGAAGGGCAACACGCTGGTGGTGGTCGAGCACGACGAGGACACCATCCGTCGCGCGCACCACGTCATCGACCTCGGTCCCGGCGCCGGCAAGCTGGGCGGCCGCGTGATCGCCACGGGCACCGCCGAGGAGCTCATGCAGAACCCCGACTCCATTACCGGCAAGTTCCTCGCCGATCCGCTGCGCCATCCGCTGCAGCCGCGCCGCCCGGTCAGGCGGGATGCGCCCGCCATCGAGATCGCCGGCGCGCGCCTGCACAACCTGAAGAACGTGGCACTGCGCGTGCCGCTCGGCCGCCTGACCGCAATCACCGGCGTCTCCGGCTCGGGCAAGTCCACTCTCGCGCGCGACGTGCTCCACGACAGCCTCAAGGCCGGCGGCCCGATCGGCTGCAAGGCGATCAAGGGCGGGAAACTGATCGCGCGCGTGCTCGAAGTGGACCAGACGCCGATCGGCAAGACCCCGCGCTCCTGCCCCGCCACCTACGTCGGCTTCTGGGATTCGATCCGACGCCTGTTCGCCGACACGAGCGAGGCGCGCATGCGCGGCTGGAGCGCGAGCCGCTTCTCCTTCAACACCAAGGGCGGCCGCTGCGAGGCCTGCGAGGGCCAGGGCATCAAGAAGATCGAGATGAGCTTCCTGCCCGACGTGAAGGTGGCCTGCGAGGCCTGCGGCGGGCAGCGCTTCAATGCCGAGACGCTGACGGTGCGCCTGCGCGGCAAGAGCATCGGCGAGGTGCTGGCGATGAGCGTGGACGAAGGCGTGGAGTTCTTCGCCGCGCATCCGTCGATCCACCACGCGCTGCGCCTGCTGCAGGACGTGGGCCTGGGCTACCTGACGCTGGGCCAGCAGAGCCCCACGCTCTCGGGCGGCGAGGCACAGCGCATCAAGCTGGTCACCGAGCTGGCGAAGGAGCGGGGATCTGCCGATCTCCCGGCTGGCGCTCGCTCAGGACGTGAGGCGTCCACTTCGACTCCCGGCACCTTGTACGTGCTCGACGAGCCCACCGTGGGCCTGCACATGGCCGACGTGGAGAAGCTCATCCGCGTGCTGCACCGGCTGGTGGACGCGGGCAACACCGTGGTGGTGATCGAGCACAACCTCGACGTGATCGCGGAGGCGGACTGGATCATCGACCTCGGCCCGGAGGGCGGCGATGCCGGCGGCCGCGTCGTCTACCGGGGACCGCCCGAGCTCGCGAAGCGCGGCCACACCGCCGCCGCCCTCCGCGAATTCCTGCCGCAGCGCCAAGCCGCGTGAGCAGCGTGCCGCCGCCGCGGCGCCCGGTGGCGCTCGCGCTGATGGTCGTCGCGCCCGTGCTCTGGAGCACGGCGGGCGTGCTGGCGCGGCAGATCCAGAGCGCCGGTGCGTTCGAGATGGCGTTCTGGCGCTCCAGCTTCGCCGCCGCCTTCGTTTTCTGCGCTCTGTTCTGGGTTCAGGGCAGGAAGCCCTGGCATACGCTGCACGCTGCGGGCATCCCGGGGCTCGTCTCCGGCGCGATGTGGGCGGTGATGTTTACCCTCTTCATCGTCGCTCTCATGCTCACCACGACCGCCAACGTGCTGGTGATGTCGAGCCTGGGGCCGCTGTTCACGGCGGTCCTGGCCTACTTCTTCCTGCGCGAGCCGATTCCCGCGCGCGCCTGGCTCGCCATTGTCGCGGCGAGCATCGGCATGGCGGCGATGTTCGGCGCCGGGTTCGAGGCAGGCGAGCCACGCCACCTCGCGGGCATGGCGCTCGCGCTCACCATTCCCATCGCCGGCGCAATCAACCTCGTCGTGCTGCGCCGGAGCGCGGCGCACCTCGACCTGATACCCGCGGTGATGCTCGGCGCCTTGATCTCGGCGGCGGTGACGCTGCCCTTCGCGCTGCCCTTCCAGGCGAGCGCGCGCGACCTCGTGGTACTTGCCTCGCTCGGCGTGTTCCAGCTCGGTGTGCCCTGCATGCTGCTGGTGCTGGTGAGCCGCACGCTCACCGCGCCGGAGATCGCGTTGCTCGCCCTGCTGGAGGTCGTGCTCGGGCCGCTATGGGCCTGGCTCGGTGCGGGCGAAGTGCCCGCCATGGCGACCGTGCTTGGCGGCCTCATCGTGCTCGCCGCACTCGCCGGGAACGAGCTCGCCGCGCTGATGCAGCGCAAGCGGGCTTAGCAAGCGCCCCGAGCCTGCTCACCGGACCTGCGGGTAGCCTGCACCTTCGCCCGGCGGCGGCGCCTTCCCCAGCGACGCGAAGACCCCTCGCCGTCATTCCTAGGGCCGTCGGAGGCCTGCGCAACTCGCCCTTCCTGCATTTGCGGGCTCGAACAGTGCTCGGCCTGTTCCCTCCGCCCGCGGCCCGGCTCGACGCGTCGCGATGGGGCCCCTTGCGCCGCCGCCGGGCTTCGCCGCAGTCCTAGCTGTCTCCAGTCACAACTGATTGACGAGTCAACTAATGATCATGATGCAATGAGCGACGCACTGTTCGATCTTGCCGTTACATTGGTGGCGGTAAGGGATTGGCTGAAGGATCATCGTGGCACGTCATTCTCACCGTCGGCGTTGCCAATCTCATACCTGCTACACATGCAGGCGGCAATGCTCCGACAGCGCTTCCTCGACTTAAGATTATTGGAGCAGACCAATCACGCCATCGCGCGATGGAACTAGGTCAGACAGCGATTGACGAATGGCGCACGTTTATGCGGCAGCAATCGATGACGCCATGAAGTGGCCACGAAATGCGTCTGACGGCGAACGCTGACCAACCAGCGCGAGTACTGATGTCCCAATTCTCCGTCGATGCGCAAGTGACCGTTGCCTAGCGGCGACGCGCGCCGGGCGGCGGCGCGAGGGGTCCCCATCGCGACGCGCCGAGACGGCGCCGAGGGCGGAGGGAGAAGGCCGAGCACTGTTCGAGCCCGTAAATGCAGGAAGGGCGAGTTGCGCAGGCCTCCGACGCCCGAGGAGAAACGGCGAAGAGTCCTCGCGTCGCTGGGGAAACGCGTCGCCGCCCGGCGCGCTTCGCCTCGAGGCAATCGCAGCGACCTGAAAGGTGTCGCGGGACAGTAGCGGCGCGCTCGTGTATACTGCGCGTCAGGTTTCTGTTGCGCGTACATCCGGTTAGCGTCTCAGTCGTTTCACGGTCCATCCTGGACTGTCGAATCCCAGCCTAAAGCAGCATCTGCCTGAACCGGTCGGAAGTCTTCCTTCCCAGGCCGAGCTCAGGAGAAAGTCATTACCACGTCGTTCGATTCACTCGGCCTCAAGGCCGAGCTGCTCCGCGCTGTCGCCGAGCAGGGCTACACCGTCCCCACGCCGATCCAGGCGCAAGCCATTCCCGTCGTGCTCGCCGGCCGCGACCTGCTCGCCGCCGCGCAGACCGGCACCGGCAAGACCGCCGGCTTCACCCTGCCGATCCTGCAGCGCCTGGGCGCGTCGCAGCGGCACATCCGCGTGCTCGTCCTCGTGCCGACGCGCGAGCTCGCTGCGCAGGTGCAGGAAAGCGTGCGCACCTATGGCAAGTACGCGCCGGTGCGCTCCACCGTCGTTTTCGGCGGCGTCGGCATCCATCCGCAAATTGACGCGCTCAAGCGCGGCGTGGACATCCTCGTCGCGACGCCGGGCCGCCTGCTCGACCACGTGCAGCAGCGCACCGTGGACCTGCGCCGCGTGGAAGTCCTGGTGCTGGACGAGGCCGATCGCATGCTCGACATGGGCTTCATCCACGACATCCGCCGGATCATCAAGCTCCTGCCGCAGAAGCGGCAGAACCTGCTGTTCTCCGCCACCTTCCCGGAGGAGATTCGCACGCTGGCCGGCACGTTCATGCACGATCCGGTGACGGTCGAAGTGGCGCGGCGCAACACGCCCGCGGAGCTCGTCGACCAGATCGCGCACCCGGTGGCTCACGACCGCAAGCGCGCCCTGCTCTCGCACCTCGTCAAGTCGAACGACTGGCAGCAGGTGCTCGTCTTCACGCGCACCAAGCACGGCGCGAATCGCCTCGCCGAGCAGCTCGAGACGCGACGGCATCGAGGCCGACGCCATCCATGGCAACAAGAGCCAGGGCGCGCGCACGCGTGCGCTCAAGCGCTTCAAGGACCAGGAGCTGCGCGTGCTGGTGGCGACCGACATCGCCGCGCGCGGTCTCGACATCGAGGCACTGCCGCACGTCGTCAACTACGACATGCCGCACGTGGCCGAGGATTACGTGCACCGCATCGGCCGCACCGGCCGCGCCGGTACCGAAGGCGCTGCCGTGTCTCTGGTGAGCCACGAGGAGCGGCCGCTACTCGCGGCAATCGAGCGGCTGATGAACCGCAAGGTCGAGTTGCGCGTGGTAGCGGGATTCGAGCCGGGCCAGCACCAGCCCAGGCCGCAAGCTCAACCGCAGCGTCCGTACCGGCCGCAGCAGCGGCAAGGCCAAGGCCAGCGCCGGAACTCCTCCGGCGGCGGCTGGCAGCGCCGCGCGGCCTAAGGCCGCAGCGTCAGCACCCCGGGGAGCGCCCTCGCCCAGCGGCGGCGCCTTCCCGAGCGACGCCGCCGGGTAACGCCGCGAACTTGGCGAACTGCGGACGCAAGCAGTGCCTCAGACCTCACAAGTTCGGCTAAACCGAGAGCCCAGCATCAGGGGAACTTCGACGGCGAGGAGAACGGCCTGGAAGCATCTACAACGAACATGACCAGCGCATTCAGGTCGATCGTGCCGCTGCTGAAGACTTCCATCGTCATGTCGGCCCCATGTCCGTTCATGGTCTTGCCGGCCTCGACATGGCTCACGCCATTGCTGGTCTTTTGACCAAGGCGTCCGGTGAGCACATAGAACGCTTCGGAGCCCGGGTGCGTGTGCACCGGGGTCTTTGCGCCGGGTGCTCCGCCCGTGTGGTTGACGCGCAGCAGATACTCGGGCGCGGTGATTGCCGGAACCGGGCCAACCTCGACGACCTTGGTCCCGCCAGGCGTCGAGCCGCCCTTGGGACCGAGCGTGAAGAGCCACACTTTGCCCGCGACTTCCGCTGCCAGTGACGTCGGGCCGGCCGCGGACTGCGCCTCTGCGAGAGTCGGGAAGTTCTCGACCTGCCAGTACAGTGGGCCCGCCGGCAGTTGCTTGAGCTTCTTTTGTGCCACCGGCTTGATGAAGAATTCCGGCTGCGCCCCGACCGCTGGCTGCATGGAAACGAACGCGAGCACCGACGCTGCGGCCATAGCGACTAGATCGTGCCTCATCCAGGTATCTCCTTTGATCGCTGCACCTGCCCAACTGCGCTCCCCTCGGCGAGCGGATGGCGCAGCCGCTGCGGCACGTCTACTATTTCAGGCTGCATGACTCCCGACGGAACGGTTAAGCTTTTCCTATGAAATTGATTGGGTAGGCAGATCAGAGGGTTGCGCTGTCGCGCCCGGGAGTCTTCAAGGTGCTTGCACCGATGATCCGCACCGATACGACGGTAGATCTGCCCCTACACATCGGGGACTGGTGGGTCGATCCTGACGCCAACGAGATCGGTCGCGCCGGCGACACGGTGCGGATCGAGCCGAAAGCGATGCAAGTGCTGATTGTGCTCGCCGCAGCTTCGGGTCGGGTCGTCAGCCGTGAAGAGCTGCTAGCGACGGTGTGGCCGGACGTGGTTGTCGGCGACGAGGCACTCACCCAGACCATCATCAAGCTGCGCAGGGCGCTCAGCGACAACCCGCGTTCGCCTGCCTACATCGAAACCATTTCAAAGCGGGGCTACCGCTTGATCGCGCCCGTTCGGCGCGGCGCAACCGCCGGCTCGGCTGCGCCCCGCACGCTCGAACCCGCCTTGCCCAAACAGGCTCCCGCGCGCGAACGCCCGCGCAGCCCTTGGCTCAAGCTGCTCGCCGGCGCCGCAATCCCTTTGGCAGCAGCAGCCCTCTATCTGTTCTACTCCGCTTCGCAGCCGACCCCGGACGCGGACGCCCTCGTCTTCGGCGAGCAGCGTCAACCCGCGCCACTGACGGTCACGGTCTTGCCGTTCGAGACGTTCGGGGCTGACGAGGAGCAAGCGTACCTGGCACGCGGCATCAGCAATGACCTGCAGACCGACCTCTCGCGCCTGCCCGGCCTGCGGCTGATCAGAGCATCGAGCGGGATGCCCGGCAAATCGACTGCGCAGGGCGCTCGGTACCTCGTGTCGGGCAGCGTGCAACGCGAATCGGGGACGTTGAGGGTCAACATCCACCTGGTAGACACCGGCACGAACCAGCAACTGTGGTCGGAAAGGTTTGAGCGGCCGTTCGGCGACCTCTTTGCGGTGCAGGACGATATCGTCCGCAGGTTGACGGAGGTATTGCCTGGTGAACTGGCCAACGCCGCGCGGGAAAAGCTCGCGAGGCGCTATACGCGCAGCCTGCAGGCGTACGACTACTTTCTGCACGCGCAGACGCTGTTCCTCGTTCGCCAAGCGGGGGAAAACGAGGAGGCTCGCGACTTGTACCGGAAGGCGCTTGAATTGGACCCGAAGTTCGCGCGTGCGTATGCCGGTTTGGCGATGACGTACGCCATGGAATATCGTCTTCGACCCTCCGGCGCGTCTTCGCCTGTGCTCGCGAGAGCCTTCGAACTAGCCGAAACGGCCCGCTTGATCGATCCCGAAATTCCGGAAGTGTATTGGGCGCTCGCGTTCGTTCACGCGCAGAGCCGCCGCCACGAGCAGGCACTGCAGCACCTGCGGAGAGCAATCGAGCTGAACCGATCCTTCGCTGACGCCTACGCATTCATGGGCGGCATCTACAACTATATCGGTCAGTCGGCGAAGACGATCCCGCTGCTGCGCACCGCGCTCCGGCTCAACCCCGACGGTGGATATCTGTACTTCTTGATTCTGGGCCGGGCCTATCTGTTCGAGAACGATATCGAGCAGGCGCTGATCAATCTCCGCCAGGCGGCAGCACGCAACCCGGTCGATCTGGAAACGCGCGTGTTTCTCGCCGCGGCACTTGCGGCCGCAGGAAACGATGGCGCTGCCGAGTGGGAGGGCGTGGAGATCCGGTCCATTGACGCCGCTTTCTCGGTGCGCACCTGGCTCCAGAGCTACCCGATGAGCAGCGCGCAGTACCTCGAAAGGCTGGAGAAACTGCTCGTAAGAGCGGGGCTCTAGTTGTTGAGGCCGTACTTCCGGCTCGAGCACAGCAGACGATCGCCTCGCGGCGCCGGGGAACGGGTCGCCGCCCGGCGTGCCTCGTCGCGCTAAGGCCACTCCGGCCGGTGGTGGCCGAGCGGCACCGGCGGCCGCACCCAGCGCGGCGGCGTCTCGGACATCTGCAGAACGGGCTTGAGATGCGTGATTCGGCCTGCAGGTGAATCGGTCTCCGTCGTGAGGCCGTCGGGAATTGCGGCAAGCGGCGTGGCGGGGTCCACGGTGCCGCGATCCACGATCCACTTGCCGGTGCGCGCGAGCGCCACGCGCACCAGCCAGCTGCCGCCCTCGCGCGCGCGCCGCGCGAGCGCCAGCATCACCCCGTAGGCCATCAGGTATCCGCTCACGTAATCGATCGCGGAGCAGGGCATGAGCTTCGGCGTCGCGCCGTCGCCCTGCGCGAGCGCCATGCCGCTCACCGTCTGCACGATGCTGTCGAAACCGCGGCGCTCCTTCCACGGCCCCGTCTGGCCCCAGGCGTTCAGCGACGCGTAGACGATGCCCGGGCGCAGGCGCGCCGCCTCCTCCGGGGAGAAGCCGCGCGCCGCGAGCGCGCCTGGCCGATAGGACTGGGAAAAGACGTCCGCTCCCTGCAGCAGACCCTGAAGCGTCGCCGCGCCCTCGGCGCTGCGCAGGTCGAGGAAGGCGGCGAGCTTGCCAAGCCCGGTGTCGAACTCGATCGCACCCGAGTCGGGCAAGTGCGCCGCGGTGATCTTGAGGACGTCCGCGCCGTGCTCGGCGAGCGTCTTGGCGCAGGTGGGTCCCGCGAGCACGCGCGTCAGGTCGAGTACGCGGATGCCGGCGAGTGGCCGGCCCCCGGCCGGCAGCGGCTGCGGCGGCGCCTCGCCGATGCGCACGATTTCCAGCAACGGCTGCCCCGCCACCGCCACCGCATGCGGATGCGCCGCCCACTCCGCGGCGCCGCGCGCGAGGCCCGCGCACCCTCCCGCCAGGTGAATGGCGTCCTCCAGCGCAGCGCCGTCCCATGCCTTGCTCGCCTCGTTCGCCTTCGCGCGATCTTCGCCAGTGCCGAGCACCTTTAGTGCGGCCACGCGATGATTGGCGAAATTGCAGTGGATGCTGACCCACCGGCCGTCGCGCACGGGATGGAAGCCGCTCATCGGGTCCCAGGGCGCGGGCGGCGGCTTGCCGTCGATCCGAAGGTACGCGCCGCTCTTCAGGGCCGCGGCGGCGGCGCGCAGGTCCACCGCGACGTCCTGGCGCCGGCCGGTGCGCAAGTGCCAGAGCTCCGCAGCGGCGAGCCCGACCGCGGCGAGCGCCGCGGCACCTGCCGCGCCGACGCGAAATGGCGTGCGCAGCACCGGGTCGGCGCCGGTGATTTGCGCCTCGCCCTGCAAGTCCTCCGAGCGCGAGAAGCTCGCGCAGCGCGGCCTGCGGCATGTCTGGAATTATGACGCGCTCGGTTAAACTTGCGCGGTCATGCGCGAACCCACTCCCCGGACGATCCACCTCAAGGACTACACCCCGCCCGCCTTTCTCGTCACCCACGTCGAGCTCGACGTGGACATCCGCGAGGACCACGCGCTGGTGCGCGCCAAGCTCCAGGTCCGGCGCAATCACGGCAGCGGCCCGCTGGTGCTGGACGGCGACGAGCTGGAACTGGTCTCCGTCTCGCTGGACGGCAAGCCCGCAGCGCATGCCGTCTCCCCCGACAAGCTGACCGTGCACGACGTGCCGGATGCCTTCACGCTGGAGACGGTGACGCGCATCGTGCCGCAGAAGAACACCAAGCTCGAGGGCCTGTACGCGACCCAGCACGGCTTCGTCACGCAGTGCGAGGCCGAGGGCTTCCGCCGCATCACGTGGTTCGTCGACCGGCCCGACAACATGGCGCGCTACGTGGTCACGCGTGCACGCCGACAAGGCGAAGCTCCCGGTGCTGCTCTCCAACGGCAATCTCGTCGGCTCGGGCGAGGAGCCGGGCGGCCGGCATTGGGCAAGGTTCGACGATCCCTTTCCCAAGCCCTCGTACCTCTTCGCGCTGGTCGCGGCGAACCTCGAGCTGCTCGAGGATGCCTTCACCACCCGCTCCGGCAAGACAGGCGAAGCTCGGCGTCTACGTCGAGCCGGGCAAGCTCGACCAGGCCGGCTGGGCGATGGACTGCCTCAAGCGCGCGATGCAGTGGGACGAGGAGCGCTTCGGCCTGGAGCTCGACCTCGACCAGTACAAGATCGTCGCGGTCGGCGACTTCAACTCCGGCGCGATGGAGAACAAGGGCCTCAACATCTTCAACACCAAGTACGTGCTCGCGCGCCCGGACACCGCCACCGACGCCGACTACCAGGCCATCGACTCGGTGGTGGCGCACGAGTACTTCCACAACTGGACCGGCGACCGCGTCACCTGCCGCGACTGGTTCCAGCTCTCGCTGAAGGAAGGCCTCACGGTGTTCCGCGACCAGGAGTACAGCGCGGACCTCTACTCGCGCGCCGTCGAGCGCATCCAGAACGTGCGCATGCTGCGCGCCGGGCAGTTCCCCGAGGATGCGGGCCCGATGCAGCACCCGGTGCGGCCGCAGTCCTACATGGAGATCCGCAACTTCTACACCATGACGGTGTACGAGAAAGGCGCGGAGGTGGTGCGCATGCAGCACACGCTGCTCGGCGAGGAGAAGTTCCAGGCCGGCATGCGCCTGTACTTCCAGCGCCACGACGGCCAGGCGGTGACCTGCGACGACTTCGTGCAGGCGATGCAGGACGCGAGCGGCGTGGACCTGGGCCAGTTCCGGCGCTGGTACGACGTCGCCGGCACGCCGGTGCTCGATTGCGCGGGCGAGCACCAGGACGGCACGTTCACGCTGACCGTGAAGCAGTCGATGAACCCGCCCTTCCACATCCCGCTCGCGGTGAAGATCGGCGGGCACGAGGAAGTGCTCTCGATCACGCAAGTCCGAGGAGGCGTTCGCGTTCCGGCGGCACAGAAGCCCGTGCCGTCGCTGCTGCGCGGCTTCTCGGCGCCGGTGATCCTCAACTACCCGTACACCGAGGAGGAGCTCGCTGCACCTCTGGCGCACGACGACGACCCGTTCAACCGCTGGGAGGCGGCGCAGCGGCTCGCCGCCGAGATCATGCTGCAGCAAGCGCGGCGTGCCCTCGGACGCGTTCCTCGAGGCGGCGAAGAACGTGCTCATCGACCCGGATCCGGCCTTCGCCGCCGAGGTGCTGACGCTGCCCGCCGAAGACCTTTCTCGCCGAGCAGCTGACCGTGGTGGACCCCGACGCCCTGCACGCAGGCGCGCAACGCGCTGCGCAAGGCGCTCGCCCGCGCGCTCGCCGGCGAGTTCGCCGCACGTACCGCGCCCTCGCGCCCAAAGGACCTTACGCCCCGGACGCCGAATCGGCCGGCCGGCGCACGCTGCGCAACCTGTGCCTGTCCTACCTCTCGGAGGTGGGCATGCGCGGCGCTGTGCTACGAGCAGTTCAAGGGCGCGGACAACATGACCGACGCGATGGCCGCGCTCGCCGCGCTCGCCAACCTCGACTGCGCCGGAGCGCCAGCTCGCGCTGGATGCGTTCTACGCGCGCTGGCAGGACGAGCCGCTGGTGGTGGACAAGTGGCTCGCGGTGCAGGCGGGCTCGCGCCTGCCCGGCACGCTGGCGCGCGTGCGGGAGCTGCTCGCGCACCCCGCCTTCGATCTCAAGGTGCCGAACAAGGTGTACGCGCTCATCCGCGGCTTCAGCGCCAACCACGTGCGCTTCCATGCCGCCGACGGCGCCGGCTACGCCTTCCTCGCCGACCGCGTGATCGAGCTCGAACGCGCTCAATCCGCAGGTCGCGGCGCGCATGGCGCGCGGCTTCGACCGCTGGAAGAAGTTCGACGCCGCGCGCCAGGCGAAGGCGCAAGCCGCGCTCGAGCGCATCCGCGACATCAAGGACCTTTCGCGCGACGTGGCCGAGATCGTCGGCAAAGCGCTGGGCTGAGCGCACTCGCATGGCCACGACCGTCGTCGCGGTCTTCGCGGTCGTGTACCTGGGGATGATTCTCGGCGGGCTGCCGTTCCTGCAGCTCGACCGCACCGGCGTGGCGCTGCTCGGCGCCATCGCCATCGTGGGCCTCGGCGTGCTTACGCCGGAGGAGGCCGCGCAGTCGATCCACCTGCCGACGCTGCTGCTGCTCTTTTCCTTCATGGTGATCTCGGCGCAGATGCGCCTGGGCGGCTTCTACACGCACGTCACGCTGGCCATCGCCGATCTGCGCGTCTCGCCGCCGGCGCTGCTCGCAGCGGTGATCGGCGTGGTCGGCGTGCTCTCTGCGGTCTTCAGCAACGACGTCATCTGCCTCGCGATCGCGCCGGTGCTGGCCGACGCCTGCCTCGCGCGGCGCCTGGATCCCGTGCCCTACCTGCTCGGCCTCGCCTGCGCGGCGAACATCGGGTCCGCCGCGACGCTCATCGGCAATCCGCAGAACATGCTGATCGGCCAGGTGCTCGAGCTCTCGTTCACCGGCTATTTCCTCGAGGCGATCGTGCCGGTGCTGCTGGGGCTCGCCGCGACCTGGGGCGTGATCGTCTGGCAGACGCGCGGCCGCTGGCGCACGGTGCTCGATGACCCGCCGCCCGAGCGCCGTCAGGACTACTCCGTGTACGACCGCTGGCAGACCGGCAAGGGCCTCGCCGTCGCCGTTGCGCTCATCGGCGCGTTTCTCGTGACCGACCTGCCGCGCGACGTGCTCGCGCTCGTGGGCGCCGGCCTGCTGCTGATGAGCCGCCGCCTGCACTCGAACAAGATGCTGGGGCTGGTGGACTGGGAGCTGCTGATCCTGTTCATCGGCCTGTTCGTGGTGAACCACGCGCTCGCGCAGACCGGCCTCGCGGCGCAGGCCGTGGCGGCGCTTGCCGGCGCGGGCGTGTCGCTTTCGGAGACCGGGCCGCTGTTCCTCGCGACCCTCGTGCTGTCCAACGTGGTCTCCAACGTCCCCGCAGTGATGCTGCTGCTGCCCGCGGCGACCGAGCCCTTCTCCGGGCCGATGCTCGCGCTGGTCAGTACGCTGGCCGGCAACCTCTTTATCGTAGGCTCCATCGCCAACATCATCGTGGTGGACGCCGCGCGGCGGCGCGGCATTGCGCTGGGCTGGCGCGCCCATGCGCGCACCGGCACGCCGATCACTTTCGTCACGCTGGCGATCACCGCCGCGTGGTTCGCGCTGAGACACTGAGCTAAACAGCGCAGGCGTCGGGCTGCCGCGACGCCCCGGGTCTCATCGCGGCTCGCTGCCTACACCGTCACGCCTGCGCGCCGGGCAGCCGAGTCCTTGCGCAATATGACCTTCCGCGCCTTGCACACTCGCTGGCATTGTGTGCGACGTTGACTTCGCCCAACATCGCCACCCGGCTGGCCGCGACCGGCCAGCTCCTCGTCCGCTCGGGAATCGAGATCGGCCGGCTCCTCGGCTCGATGCTCGAGGACGGCGATGCCGTGACCGCAAGCGTCCCGCCGCAGCTGATGCTCCTCTCGAAGCTGGTGCACGTCGAGCCGGCAAACGGGACCATGCTGCTCGCCTACTCCGACCACAAGGCGGCCAATGCGGCGGCGCTGGAGGCGCGCGCGCTCGTCCTGCGCTGCAATCATCGCGGCGCCCAGTTCGCTTTCTCGGGCGACAAGCCGCGGCATGCCGCGTACGCGGGCCAGCCGTGCATCCAGTGCGGGCTGCCCACGGCAGTGCTCGGCATGCAGCAGCGCCGCGGCCTCGGCCGCATCCAGGTGCCGGCGCAGGCGATGGTGCGCTGTGACTTGCGCATGGGCCTGCAGGTCTTCGCCTCCAGATTGGTCGACGTCAGCCTCGATGGCATCGGCGCGCTGATCACGGACCCTACGATCCCGCTGTGCGCCGGCACGCGGCTGGAACACGCGCGCATCCGGCATGCCCAGGCCGAGCCTTTCCTGGTCGACCTGGAAGTGCGCCACGTGACCCGCATCACCCTCGCCAATGGCAATCGGGTCAGCCGCGTCGGCTGCCAGGTTCTCGGCTCGCGCATGGTCCTGGAAGACCTTATTCGCCTGTTCATCATCGATCTGGGCTGAAGCGGCAGCCGCGACGCCTGCCGTCGCCGCCGGCCTGCTTTGACTGCGAAGCGCGGCTTGCCCGAGAATCCGGCAGTGCAACAGCGTCCGGGGTCCCATGGATAGCACGCTTCTTCTGCTCCTCGCCACCGTGGTGTTCCTCGGCCTGCACGTCCTGCCGAGCACGCCGTTGCGCGCCCTGACGGTCCGGCTGGTGGGCGAAGGCCCCTATCTCGGGCTGTTTTCGCTCGCCTCGCTCGCCGGGCTGGCGTGGATGACCTACGCCTACAAGCAGGCGACGTTCTTCGCGCTTTGGCCCGGCCTGCACCTGCTCCCGGTCGTGGTGACGCCTTTCGCCTTCGTGCTGCTCGCCTGCGGCGTGCTCGCACGCAATCCGATGCTCTCAGGCCAGGCCGCCGCCCTCCGGCACCCGGACGCGGCGCGCGGCATCCTGCGCATCACGCGCCATCCCGTGATGTGGGCCATCATGCTGTGGGCGGGCTCGCACCTGCTCGCCATCGGCTCGCTGCAGGCTGCGATCCTGTTCGGCGGCCTGTTTCTCCTGGCGGCGGCCGGCACGACGCTGCAGGACGCGCGCAAGGCGGCGCAACTGGGCGACGACTGGCATCGCTTCGCCGCGCGCACCTCGAACCTCCCGTTCGTCGCCATCGCGCAGGGGCACAACGTCCTTTCCTGGCGCGAGATCGGCTGGCGCAATCCCGCGATCGGGCTCGTCCTGTTCGGCGTCCTGCTCTATTTCCACGCGTGGCTGTTCGGCATGCGCCCGTACTAGGGGCGCTGCGCAGGGTGGGAAGACCGCGCCGCGCGGAAGAACCACGCCGGGCTCGGCCGGTCGCGCTCGGGCCCGGGATGGCGGTCGCCGCGGCGCGGCGCGCCGTGCTGCGCGAGGCGCTCGATCAGGTTCTCGCCAACGTCCCCGGGACGCTCTCCGCCAGGGATCCCGAATACCTGCACCAGCTGCGCGTGGGGACGCGGCGCCTGCGCGCGGCGCTGCGCGTCTTCCGCGGCACGATGCAGCGCAAGGACGAGCGCGCGCTGCTGCGCACGTTGCGCAAAGTGGCCGACGCCAGCGGCCCGGCGCGCGATTGGGACGTCAATGCGTCCCGCCTCCCGCTGCCGCTGCGCCCCGAGGCCGCGCGGCGGCGGCGCGCCGCGCACACTCACCTGCGGCGCGTCATCGGCGCCGTGCACCTCTGGACGCTGCCGCGCGGGCTCGCGGGGACCCGGCCCGCCCTGGACGCGTTCGCCCGCGAGGTGCTCGAGTCGCTGGATCGCAAGGCCACGCGCCGAGGCCAGGGTGTCGACTGGAAGCGCGCCGCGCGGCGCCACGCGCTGCGCCTGCGCCTGCGCCGGCTGCGCTACGCCTGCGAGTTCTTGAGCAGCGCGTTCCCGCGGCGCGACAGCGAGGCACTCGTGCACAGCCTCAAGCAGCTGCAGGACCTGCTCGGGGCGCTGAACGACATGGAGGTTTCGCGCCGCCTGGTGCGAGAACTGCGCGGCAGGCGCGCGCGCCGCCAGCCGGGCTCACGCGAGCGCAAGCTGGTCTCGCTCCTACCCGCCGCCTGGCGCCGCTTCACCTGGGCGCCGCGCTTCTGGCGCGAAGTGCCGCGCGCGGCCGCGCCCGGAAAGCTCCGTCGCTAGAGTGAGCGCAGGAAGTTGAGCAGGTCCTGCTGCTGGCTCTCGCGCAGGCCGTCGAACCTGCCGATGACGCCGTTCGCCTCAGAGCCGGCGCTGCGATGCTCGCGAATCGCCTGCACCAGATCGGTCGTGCGCCCATCGTGCAGGAAGAAGATGCGCTTCCCGAGGCCCCACAGCGGCGAGCTGCGGAACTCGCGCGGCCCCGCCTGCCCCTGCGACACGCCGTCGGAGAGCCCGTCGCCCATGTCGTGGAGCAGCAGGTCGGAGTATAGATTCACGTCCTTGTTGCGCAGGGCCGCCACCGTCGAATTGCCGGTGCGCAGCGTCGGCGTGTGGCAGAGCGCGCAGCCGATACTGGCGAACAGCGCGCGGCCGCGCCCGATCGACTCCGAGCCGCCTGGCACATTCAGCGACGGCTCGGGCGGGGCGAGGAAGCGCTGGAAATTGGCGAAGTTCTGGATCGCCGTCGTGCCGTCGAGCGCGTTGTCCGCGCCGAAATTCTGCACGTCGTTCGGCACCGTGCCGAAATGGCACGCAGGGGTCTGGTCGCGCTCCTGCTGGAACAGCTCGCTGGTGATGCCCATTTCCACGTTGTAGGCCTCGCCGGAGAACAACAGCAGGGAAATGTTCTGCCCCTTCCAGCCGAAGCGGGCGATGGTGCCGTCATTGCCGTTGCGGTTGACCTGTCCGGTGACGGTGCGGCCGGAGACGCGGAAATTAGCGCGGCCACGGATGCCGAGCTCGCTCTTGCGCGAGGCGTTGGCCGCGGCATTGCCCAGAATGGCATCGTCCGGGATCTGCTCGATGAGGCCGGCGCCGAATACCGGCGTCGGGATGCGGAAGATCACGTTGCGGTTGGCCAACTGGCCTTCGAAGTCGGGCTGCGCAAGTTTGCAGCCTGCGGCGCCGTCGCGGCCGGTGATGGTGAACAGGGCGTGCACGCCGCCGTCCGGCGTACCGTCGGGGTTGCGCACGAAACGCGCCTCGCGAACCGGCCCATTCCGCTTGAGGAAGGAGGGTACCTGGTCGACACCGCCGTCCTTCGTTGCGAATGCGACCTGCGGATTCACCGCCGGGCTCGTGCCGCCCACCGCCGGCTGAGCGTGACAGCCGCCGCAACTGTCGAGGTTCATGCGCGGCCCCAGGCCGTCGGCGACGTCCTCCACTTCATTGAAATCCTCGAGCCCCCGCGTGAAGAAAGTCACTTCTATGGGCGTAAGCCCAGTGAGCGGTCCGCCAGCGCCCGGCGCGCCGCCACGCACACCCGGGTCCCTGGCGCCTGAACGGTCACCGTCCCGGCCCCCAAACTGGCTCAGCTGCGACGAGACCGGCTCGATTGCGAACGGCGCCGCCCCGCCGAGCGCCACTGCGGATACTGCAAGCACTGCCCATTTTTTGCGCATGATCGACCTCCTCCCCGCGTCGGCGGGTTCGAACGGCTTCCATGCACTGGACGTGCCAGCGCGCGCTGCTTCAGCGAAAACATCGGGTTACGCGAGGATGGCAGAGCTCCCGGGCATGTGCTGCGTCGCATGCGCACGACGCCGCGTCGCGTAATGACGACCGACGCGACGCAAACGCAATGCAATCAAGCGCACGACGTGTTGCCGCTGCCCAACGTCGGGCGGACGAGTCAGTCCGCAGACGGCCGCGGGCGCGGCACGTGCTTCAGTAGCCGAGCTTGCGTTGCACTCGGTGGTCGAACTTCGCGACATTGACCACGACGCGCTCATGGGTGCCGTCGCCGATGAGCTCCTTCTCGTCGCGCGCTTCGACGCGAAAGCGCACGGTGCGCCCTTCCACGCCGATGACTTCGGCGCGCGCGGTGACTCGCATGCCTACGGGTGTCGCGGCGATGTGGCGCACGTTCAGCACGGTGCCAAGGCTCTGGTGGCCTTCCGGCAGCAGCCGCTCCACTGCCTCGAGTGCCGCCGCCTCGATCAAGTTGATCATCACTGGCGTCGCGAGCACGTGCACGCGGCCGCTGCCGACGCGTGGCGCGGTGTGCTCTTCGCCTACGACCAGCGTCGCGCTGCCGCTGAGGCCCGGACGGAGTTCCATCCGGGCATCATACGGCACGCGTTGGAGCGGCTATGCCGGCTCCAGGCCGAGCGCGAAGCGCGCAGTGAAGTCCTTCTGCAGCCCTTCCTGCAGCGGGTGGTAGCGCGCGCCCTGCGCGTCGCGGAACAGGCGCTCCAGCCCGTTGGCGCGGAAATACCCTGCACCCCCGGCGACATCCATCGCCGCGCTGGCGGTATCCAGAACCGCTTCGCCGACGAGGGTCCGGTAGGTCAAGGCTTCGGCGGTGGCCTGCGCGCCGGGCTGCGCCGTCTCCCCGAGGCGCACCCACGCGTGGTGCGCAACGCGCGCGGCCGCCAGGCGATTCTCCAGCTCGCCGACCAGCTGCAGGAGGTGGAGGTCGGAGCGGCGGCGCTTCACGATCCCGAGTGCGCGCTCACGCGCGGCCTCGGCAACGCCGAGGTAAACCGCGTAGACGAGCGGCAGCGCGATCATGGTCACCATGTGGAACAGCGGGTGCCACTTGCCACGCGGGCGGCGCATCGCCACCGCGGCGTCGGGAACGAAGACGTCCTCCAGGATCAGGTCGTGCGAGGCCGTGGCGCGCATACCGAGCGTGCGCCACGTCGGCTCGATCCTCAGGCCCTTGGCCGACATCGGCACGGCAAAGTGGATCACCTCGTCGCCGGCCACCGCGGACGTGGTGAGCAGGTCGCCGCCGGGCGAGCCGCTGGAAAACGCCTTGCGCGCCTTCACGCGGAAGCCGCCTTCGGCTGGCGTGGCTTCCCCCGAGCTCTCCAGCCAATCGCCACCGCCGGTGGTGACGATCATGATCCGGTCGCGCGCCACGCGCTCGAGCATCGGCGCAACCGGCGCCTTCTGGTTGCGCCAGCGCCAGGCGTTGATCGCCACCTGGTGTGTGTGCATGGAGAACGCCAGCGCCGTGCTCGAGCAGCCTTGCGCGAGGCTGCGCAGCATGTCGCACAGCTCCGCGAGGCCGAGCCCGAGCCCGCCCAGCTCCTGCGGCACACCGGCCGCGACCAGACCGCTCGCCTTGAGATCGGCGTAGTTCTCGGCCACGAATTCGTCCCGCTCCTCGAGCTGCGGCAGGCGCTGGGCGAACGTCGCCGCCAGCGTGCCCACGATCCCGCGCCAGTCCTGCGCGGAAGCCTGTTCTTTCATCACTGCGCTCATGCCACCCTCCTTTGGGTTTGTTCGGCGGGGTGAGGCACCGCCGCCAGCGTACTTAGCATCAACCAACCGGGAAACGCCCGCGACAAGCGCGGGTCGCCGCCAATCTTCACTGCGCCCGCGCGCATGGCATGCGCGAGCGGCTCGTCGCCCAGCCACACGCGCGCCAGCACCGCAATCTCGGCGTCCACATAGACGTCGACGTCGTGGCCCGGGTCCGTAAAGCACAGGCCGACGTCGGGGGGCTCCATCACCAGCCAGTAGGTCTTCGGCCTGCGCAGGCCGGCGGGCACGCCGCGGAAATCGAAGCGCACCACCGTGCGCGCCGCGGGGAGGCGCTCGATCGCGATGCGCCGGCGCATGTCCCACAACAGCAGGCCGGGATCGAGGCGCTGGCGCTCGAAGCGCACGGTCCAGCGCTGGCCCCAAGTCCCGAGCTGCACGACGATTTCCCCAAGTTCCTCGCCGGACGCGGTGAGGCGGTACTCGCGCCCTCTGCCGTCGGCGCGCGCCACGCTTTCGATCACCTGTGAGGCCTCGAGCTCGCGTAGCCGCCGGGCGAGCAGCGCACGCGAGATGCGCGGCGCGCCGCGATGGATGTCGTTGAACCGTCGGCTGCCGAGCATCAGCTCACGCAGTATGATCGGCGTCCAGCGCTCCGCGAAGATCTCGGAAGCCACTGCGACGGGACAGAACTGGCCGTATCCGGTTGTCATGAGCGGCAGGCTAGTCCCCCAGGCAGTCCGGGCGCAAGTTCATAATCTGTACCGACATGGCGACTCGAATCCTGATCCTCGGTTGCGGCTTCGGCGGGCTGTTCGCGGCGCGCGCGCTGCGCAAGGCGCCCGTCGAGATCACGGTCCTCGACCGCACCAACCACCACCTGTTCCAGCCGCTCCTCTACCAGGTCGCCACCGCCGGGCTTGCCGCGCCGGCGGTCGCCGAGCCGATCCGGCGCATCCTCGCCGGACAGAAGAACACGACCGTGCTCTACGGCGAGGCGCAGCGCGTTGACCTTGCGGCTCGCAATGTCTTCCTGGAGAACGGCGAGGCGCTCGCCTATGACCGGCTGATCCTCGCCACGGGCGCGCGCGACAGCTACTTCGGGCACGAAGAATGGGCGCCGCACGCTCCCGGCCTGAAGACGCTCGAGGACGCCTTCGACATCCGCCGGCGAGTCCTGCTCGCCTTCGAGCATGCCGAGCGCGAAAGCGACCCCGTGAAGCGCGCGGCATGGCTCACGTTCGTGGTGATCGGCGCGGGCGCCACGGGCGTGGAGATGGCCGGCATGCTCGCCGAGATCGCGCGCCACACGCTCAAAGGAGAGTTCCGGCGCTACGACCCGCGCAACGCGCGCGTGGTGCTGGTGGAGGGCATGGACCGTGTGCTGCCGCCCTACCCGCCAGAGCTCTCGGAGCGCGCGCGGCAGCAGCTCGAGCGCCTCGGCGTCACGGTATGGCTCGGCCGCCGGGTCACGGGAATCGACGCGTGCGGCGTGCAGATGGGAAGCGAGCGCCTGGAGGCGAACACCGTGATCTGGTGCGCGGGTGTCGCCGGCTCTCCGATCGGGGCGACGCTCGGCGTGCCGCTCGACCGCGCCGGGCGCGTCATCGTGGAGCCGGACCTGTCAGTCCCCGGACATCCGGAAGTCCAGGTGGTCGGCGATCTGGCGCTGCTGCCCTCGCACCAGCCGCCCGTGCCGGGCGTGGCGCCCGCCGCCAAGCAGATGGGCCGCCACGCGGCGCGCAACATCGTCGCTGGACTTGCGGGCAAGCCACCGCGGCCGTACCGCTACCGCGACTACGGCCAGCTCGCCACCATCGGCCGCAGCGCCGCGGTGGCGATGTTCGGGCGGATCCGCATCTGGGGCTGGCTCGCCTGGGTCGCCTGGCTCACCGCGCACATCTTCTTCCTGATCGGCTTCAGGAACCGGCTGGTGGTGCTGATCGACTGGGCCTGGGCCTACTGGACCTTCGAGCGCTCGGCGCGCATCGTCATCGGCGAGGGCCGCCGGCCGGAAGGCTGAGCGCCGCGGTCCGGCCGGATTGCGACTGCGGATGAACTGCGCGGCGCTTGCCTAGCGGCCCTTGCGCGACTCCGCGATGAAGTGGCGCGCCCGCTCTGCCGTGTCGATGCACTCGGCGTAGTCCTCCACCATCTCATTGGCCTTCGCCCGCGTCAGAAGGCCCGCCGCCTTGCTGTAGCTGACGGTGCCCGAGAAGCCCTGCGCCTTGGCGAGGTCGAGCTCTTTCCATGCCGTATCGAGCAGCAGGCCGCAGCGCTCGCGGCCCTGGGTGGTGGTGGCGCAGCCGGCAACAACGGCTACGAGCGCGAGCGCGACCAGGAATCTCATTGACTCATTTTACTTTGATCGAGATCACGTAGTCCTGCTTCACGCACCACTGGACCAGCACGATCACCGCGCCGCTCGGGATGTGCTTGCCCTTGCGCACCACCTCCACCACCTCGGCCTGCGTGTAGAGCTCGCGGTACAGCTTGACGTCCGCGCGGTCCACCGTCGCGTAAAGGGTGCCTTTCCAACGGGATACGAACGCCATGGCCAGCCGTATTCATCCGCCCGGCGGCCCGCCCCACAGCCAGGCCGCGCCGCGCACGCCGCTCGAGTCGCCGTGCCTTGCCCGCACCAGGCGCGTGTCGACACGGTCGGAAAACACCTGCCGCGTCCACAGGCGCGGCACATTGCCGTAGAGGCGCTCGACGTTGGACATGCCGCCGCCCAGGACGATGACGTCCGGGTCGAGCAGGTTGATCACCGAGGCGAGCGCCCGCGCCAGGCGCTCCTCGTAGCGCGCCAGGGTCGCTTCGCTGCCCGCGGCGACGATCTGCGCCGGCGTGCGCTTCTCGCCGGTCGCCTTCTCGTGGTCGCGCGCAAGCGCGGGACCCGAGAGATAGGCTTCGATGCAACCCACGCGCCCGCAATAGCAGGCCGGCAGCGGCAGGTCCGCCGCGGTAGGCAGAGGCAGTGGGTTGTGTCCCCACTCGCCGGCGATGGCGTTCGGCCCGGTCAGGACTTCCCCGTGCACCACGATGCCGCCGCCGACCCCGGTGCCGAGGATGACGCCGAAGACCACCTCCGCGCCCGCACCCGCCCCATCCACCGCCTCCGAGAGCGCGAAGCAGTTCGCATCGTTCATGACGCGCACCTCGCGCGCCAGGCGCACCTCGAGGTCCTGCTTTAGCGATTTGCCGATCAGGTAGGTGGAATTCGCGTTCTTGACGAGGCCGGTTGCGCGCGAGAGCGCGCCCGGAATGCCGATGCCCACGGTGCCCCGGTCGCCAATCGAGGCTTCAGCTTCGCGCACCAGAGCAGCGACGGCCTGCACCGTGGGCTCATAGCCAGTTCCTGGCGTGGGCACGCGCTTGCGGAATACTTCCGCGCCGCCCGCATCCAGCGCGAGCAACTCGATCTTCGTGCCGCCGAGGTCGATCCCGATGCGCAACCCCATGAGCCCGGATGGTAGCGCAGGGGTCGTGTGCGCCGAATCTTGCGGGGCGCGTGCCGGCGCGCTAGGGAAGCTCTGCGCAAGTCCCGCGTGCGCGACGGTGGCGATTTTCGTGCAGGGCGAGACAGCGGACGCCGCCGTGTACTTGACGTCCACAAGACGGCCGATGACGATGCCATGCGCGAAAACTCGACCCCGTCCCTCCAGGCGGCGAGGCCGCGAGGCACGGGTTCACGGCAAAGGCCTCGCCGCCTTCGGGTTGCGGCCGGAAGTCCGCGACGGTTGGCCTACGATAGCGCGATGACACGGGCGCCGGCGTTGTTGCTCGGCCTTGCGATATCGACATATCGCTGCGGCCGCGCGCCTAGCCGGCGCCGCGTTCCGGCCGCAACGCGCCACCGCGCGACTTGTGCAGAGCTTCCCTAGGTCGCCAGTGCCGGGCCCATGGACGCCTGCAGCGCCTTGCGCGCGCGCCGCACCATGCTCCAGACGTTGTTCGGGGTCACCCCGAGCAGTCGCGAGACCTCGGCGGCATCCCGGCCCTCTAGCTCGGACAGCTCGAAAGCGCGTGCGGCACGCTGCGGCAGGCGCGAGAGCTGGCGCTGCAGCGCTTCCCGCAGTCGCGCACGCTCGAAGTCGACTGCCGGGTCCGCGTCGGGGGCCGCAATCTCGGTCGCACCTTCGTCGCCTTCGTCCAGGCTCTCCACCGCACGCTCGGGCGCGCGGTAAGAGTCGACGATACGGTGCCTGAGAATTCCGGTGAGCCAGGTGCGCAGGCTCGAGTCGCCGCGAAAGCCTTGCCCGGCGCCCAGCGCGGCGACGAACGTGTCCTGCACCAGGTCCTCTGCCAGGCCAGCGTCGCCCACGCGGCGCAGGGCGTACGCGTTCAGGTAGCGGCGGTGCTGCTCGAGTTCAGATGCGGCAATGGGCATGGGTTCAGCCTCCGAGGACAAGTGCGGCGTTGTGAATCACCGCGGGGGTCAGCGTGACGTAGCGCCGGCGCCGGGCCGGCGACCAGGCGACCACCGCGAGGCGGCCGCTCTCGTCGGGCAGCTCGGCGAGTGCCCCCGGGCGCAGCACGATGGCGTCGAAGCGCGGCACATCGCGCGGTCCGAGCGCGAACACGGCGCGCAGCTGCTGCTCGTAGGCGGCGGCCGCGCGCACCGGATCGCTCTGGTCGGCGAAGTCGGCGTGCAGCTGGCCGGGGCGCAGCCCGAGCGCGGCAAAGCGCGCGCGCGAGTTGGCGGGCGTCGGGCAGCAGCCCTCGAACAGCGTATCGGCGAGGAACAGCTGCGCCTCGCCCCAGAAGCGCTCGCCTCCCGAGAGCTCGGCGAGCAGTTCCGGCGTCAGCACCGCGGGCGATACCGCGATGCGGTAGCGGCGTCCGCCGGCAACGGCCTGGGGCGCGAGGATGCGGGTTTCAACCATGGGCGCCATGATGGCGGCCTGTGGGCACGGCGGAAATCCGGGGCGCTACCATTTGCGCTAGGTAGTACTACCTAATGATCAGGCGCGTGTTTGCTGCTAGCTTAGCGCCCATGCTGAAGAAGTGGGTCCTCCCGACCCTGCTGGTGGGCGCGCTCTACGCCGCCGCTTCCGAGCTGGCGCTGCAGTTGCTGCGCTATGCGGCGGAGACGGCGGTGGTGTGGTTCGCCTCCGGCGTGGGTCTTGCGGCCATGCTGCTGCTGGGCACGCGCGCGCTGCCGGGCGTGCTGCTGGGCACGCTGCTGTGCGGCTTGATCGCGGAGAAGCCGGCCGCCATGCTGCTGGCCACCTCCGCGCTCACCACGGGCCAGATCTGGCTCACATGGTGGCTGCTGGTGCGCGTCGCCGGATTCGATCGCGCGATGGAGCGCGTGCGCGACATGATGAAGCTCGCTTTCATCGGCGCCACGGTGTCGCCGCTGCTCAACGCAGCGCGCCTATACCTCGAACATCGCTTCAGCGACGACGCGCTGACGCTGCCGACTCACGCGCTGGTCAAGGCCGCGCTGCTGGGCGAGATGGCGGGCATCCTGCTGCTGGTGCCGGCCGTGCTCGCCTGGGCACGCGCGCGCGGCGAGCGCCTCGACTGGCGCCAGCGCGCCGAGGCGACGCTGCTCTACGCGACGGGCTTCGCTGCCGCCTTCGGCGTGTTCGCCAGCATGCTGCAGCCGATGTTGCTGGTGGCATCGCTGCCGTACGCCATGTTCCCGGTGCTGTTCTGGGCCGCGGCGCGCTTCGGCCCGCGCGAGACCGCGACGCTGTACTTTCTCATCGGCCTGATCGCCGTCGGCGGCACCGGATTCGGCCGCGGGCCCTTCGGCGAGTCCTACATCGGCTTTGGCGGCGCCTACAGCAACCTCGCCGAGCTGTACCTGTTCCTGCTGGTCCTCGGCGGTACTTCGCTCATCTTCGCCGCCGGCCGCCAGCAGCTCGCCGTCAGCCAGCACGCGCTGCGCGACAGCGAGGAGAAGTACCGCCTGCTGGTGGACCACCAGACCGACCTCGTGGCGAAGATCGGCGTCGACGGCCGCATCCAGTACGTCAGCCCGTCGCATCGCGACTTCTACGGCAAGCCGGAGGCGGAGTTCGTCGGACGCATGCTGACCGAGGCGGTGCGCGTGCACGACGAGGACCTGTGCTGCGTGCGCGACGCGTGGAAGGAAATGCTGGCGCCGCCCTATCTGACCAGCCACGAGCACCGCGTGCTCACGCCTCGGGGCTGGCGCTGGGTGGCGGTGCAAAGCCGCGCGGTGCTCGGCGCCGACGGCCGCCCGCAGTTCGTGGTGGCGGTGGCGCGCGACATCACCGACCGGCGCCGCGCCGAGGAGCAGGCGCGCCAGCACCTGCAACAGCTGGCGCACGTCTCGCGCGTGTCCTCGATGGGGGAGATGGCGAGCGCCATCGCGCACGAGATCAACCAGCCGCTCACCGCCATCGCCAATTACGCCTCAGCCTGCGTGCGCCTGCTGCGCTCGGGCAAGGCGCAGGCGGGCGAAGCACTGGAGACCATGCAACGCGTCGCCGCGGAAGCCGAGCGCGCCGGCGAGATCGTGCGCAAGATGCGCGGCTTCGTGCGCGGCGAGGAAGGCCAGATGGCGCTGGTCGAGCCCGCCTATCTCGCGGCGGAGGTCATGCGCCTCGCCGCGGCGGAAGCGCGCCAGAGCGGCGTCGAGCTGAGGAGCGAGGTGGAGCCCGGGCTGCCCCCGGTGCTCGCCGACTCGATCCAGATCCAGCAGGTGCTCCTGAACCTGGTGCGCAATGCGGTCGAGGCAGTGGCCGGGGGCGACGGCCCGCGCCGCGAGGTCGACCTCACGGTGCGGCGCGCTGCGGACGGGGGCGTGCATTTCACGGTGCGCGACACCGGGCCGGGACTCGCGCCCGCCGCGCTGGACAAGGTGTTCGAGCCTTTCTACACCACCAAGCCGGACGGCATCGGCATCGGGCTGCCGCTGAGCCGCTCGATCGCGGACGCCCACGGTGGGCGCGTCTGGGCAAGTGCCGAGCCTGAGGGCGCCGCGTTCCACCTGGTGCTGCCGACGGCGCAGGAACTGGAGCATGCCGCCGCCTGAGCCGCTGGTGCACGTGGTGGACGACGAGGCGGCGATCCGCGACTCGCTCGCCATGCTGCTGCGCTCGGTCGGCCTGCAGAGCCGCGCCTATGCCGGCGCGCAGGCGTTTCTCGACAGCTGGCGGCCGGGAGGTGCGGAGTGCCTGGTGTGCGACGTGCGCATGCCCGGCATGAGCGGGCTCGAACTGCAGGAAGCGCTCAAGGCGCGCAACGCGCACTTGCCGGTGGTGCTGATCACCGGGCACGGCGACGTGGCGATGGCGGTGCGGGCGATGAAGGCCGGTGCGAGCGACTTCATCGAGAAGCCGTTCAATGACCAGGTGCTGCTCGATGCGGTGAACCGCGCGCTCGCGCGCGTTCGCAACGGCCAGGGCGCAGGCCGCGACGAGATCGAGGCGCGCGTCGCATCCCTGACGCCGCGCGAGCGCGAGGTGATGCTGCTGGTGGCGGAAGGCCGGCCCAACAAGGTCGTGGCGACGCGGCTGGGCCTGTCCACGCGCACGGTCGAGGTGCACCGCGCGAGGCTGATGGAGAAGATGCAGGCGCGCTCGCTCGCGGAGCTGGTGCGCATGGCGATCGCCTGCGACCTGATGCGCCCCTAGGCAGGCGCCTGACAGGTCTCGTGCCGGCAAGTAGAGGACCCGGGGGAAACACGTAAAATGGCGGCGTGAAGCTGCTTGGCACCGCGCTCGCCGCCCTTGCCCTTGCCTCTGCGCCGGCGCGGGCTGCCGACACCATCGAGGTTCGCGTGGCCGACGCCGACTGGGGCGAGGCCGATCCCGCACGCATCATGGTGGTGCTGGAGGATACGGCGCGAGAGCTGCAGCGGCTGTTTCCCGGGGACGCACCGTTGCGCGTGCTGGTTTCACCGACGTCGCGCGTGCCCATGGTGTTGTTCGAGCGCACGCCGCGCGGCGAGCACCACGTGCTGCTGCGGGCGCGCGGCACCAACTGGGCGCACTACGCCTACGAGTTCGCGCACGAGCTGGGCCACATCCTCACCAACCATGGCCGGCATGCGCGCGACCCCCATGCCGCGCGCCACCAGTGGTTCGAGGAAGCAGTGTGCGAGATGCTCTCGGTGTATGCGCTGCGGCGCCTCGCCGCGCGCGTCCCCGACGATTCTGGCGCGCCCTATGCGGACTTCGCAGACCTGGTGCTCGGCGAGCCACACCGGCGCGCGGCGCTCGGCATCGAACTCGGCACCTGGCTGCAGACCAATGAGGCCGCGCTGCGCGCCGATCCCTACCAGCGCATGCGCAACGAGGCGGTGACGACGCGGCTGCTGGAGATCTTCGGGCGCGAGTCGCGCCTGCGCGCGCTTGCCTACCTTGATGCGGGCATGGCGCCGGTGCCGGCGAGATTCCGTGACTACCTCGAACAGTGGTACAGCCGCACGCCGCCGGCGCTGCAGCCGGCGGTGCACGACGTGCTGGCCGCTTTCGGCTTCCGCAAAAGCACGAGGCCACCGGCCGAGTTGGCGGCCGGTGGCCTCGAGTCGAGCTACTAGGCGAAGCTTAGTACGCCGGGGTCCAGAGCGTGTTGCCGGGCTGGGCGACTTCCGACGCTGCGCGGCCCGCGAGGCCGGTGTTGATCTTGAGGACGTCGACGTCTGCCTGGTCGTTGAAGGACGGCTGCGGCAGCGAGGTCACGGACGCGGCGCGGCTGGCTTCCAGCGTGCCCTGCTCGGGAAAGTCGTTGTAGGCGCTCGCGAACACGGGGGCGGCGGCCAGGCTGAACAGCGAAGCGATCAGGATGCGTTTCATGGTAAATCTCCTTTAGTCGGGTTAGGGAGTCCGGCGCTCCATGCGCCGCACTTACTACTTGGACGCGGCGGAGGAGGAAATATGACTACGGACCAATACGTAGCCGACTACGTAGTGGTGGGCGCCGGCACCGCCGGCTGCCTGCTCGCCAATCGCCTGTCTGCCGATCCCGCGAACTCGGTGCTGCTGCTCGAAGCGGGCGGCCCGGACGACTGGTTCTGGATCGACATTCCGGTCGGCTACCTCTACACCATCGCCAACCCGCGCACCGACTGGTGCTACAAGACCGCGCCCGACGAGCACCTCGCCGGACGCTCGATCCACTATGCGCGCGGGCGCGTGCTGGGCGGCTGCTCGTCGATCAACGCCATGATCCACATGCGCGGGCAGAAGGAGGACTGGGACTACTGGGCGTCCCTCGGCAACCCGGGCTGGACCTGGAACGAGATCCTGCCGCTGTTCCAGAAGCTGGAGGACTACGAGCACGGCGCCGTGGATACCTACGGCGCGGGCGGCGAGGTGCGGGTGGAGGACCCGCGCGTGCACTGGGAGATCCTCGATGCCTGGCGCGCGGCAGCGCAGGAGTGCGGCATTGCGCCGATCAGGGTATTCAACACGGGCAACAACAGCGGCTGCGCCTACTTCCAGATGAACCAGCGGCGCGGCGTGCGCTGGAGCGCGACCCGGGCTTTCCTGCGCCCGGCGATGACCCGGCCCAACCTGACGGTGCTCACGGGCGTGCACGCCACGCGGGTGCGCTGCGAAGGCCGCCGCGCGGCGGGCGTCGAGTTCCGTGCGGACGGTGACTCGCGCTACGCCACGGCCGCGCGCGAAGTGATCCTCGCCGCGGGTGCGATCGGCTCGCCGCAGCTGCTGCAGCTCTCCGGCATCGGCGCGGGCGGCCTGCTGCAGGGGCTCGGCATCCCCGTGGTGCACGATTCACCGGGCGTGGGCGAGAACCTGCACGACCACCTGCAGATCCGCATGCAGTACAAGGTGCAGCGGCGTGAAGACGCTGAACGCGGCTGCCAACAGCCTCTTCGGCAAGGCGGCGATGGGACTCGAGTACCTCCTGTTCAAGACCGGCCCGCTGACGATGCCGCCCTCGCAGCTCGGCGCCTTCGCCAAGAGCGATCCCGCGCAACCCTCCGCCAACATCGAGTGGCACGTGCAGCCGCTGTCGCTCGACAAGTTCGGCGATCCGCTGCACCCCTTCCCGGCGATCACGCCGAGCGTGTGCAACCTGCGCCCGAGCTCGCGCGGCTGGGTGCGGATCCTGTCGCCCGACCCGTCCCGATACCCGGAGATCAAGCTGAACTATCTCTCGACGCCGGAAGACCGCAAGGTCGCGGTGGACGGCATGCGCTTCACGCGCCGCATCATGGCCGCGAAAGCGCTGGCGAAGTACCGGCCGGAGGAGTTCCGACCCGGGCTCGCGGCGCAGTCCGACGCGGAGCTGGAGAAGTCCGCCGGCGAGCTCGGCACCACCATCTTCCACCCCATCGGCACCTGCAAGATGGGCGGGATGCGCGGGCAGTGGTGGACGAGCGCCTGCGCGTGCGCGGCGTGGAGCGGCTGCGCGTCATCGACGCCTCGATCATGCCCCGGATCACCTCGGGCAACACCAACGCGCCGACCTACGCCATCGCCGAGAAGGGCGCGCGCATGGTGCTGGAGGACCGCTAGAGCCCTTGCGCGGTTTGTGGGAATTGCCGGTGGGGCGTCCGCCGCCGGCGCGGCGGGAACCCGTGGGGCGTGCGCGCGCTCCAAGTGGGGCGGCGGTGCGGTGACGCCCGCCGGCGGCGCCGCGCCAAGGCTTGAAATTGCGTGGGGCGACCGCACCTTCGGCTAACATGTCGCGCTCAAAAGAGGGCAACAACAAATGAAACGCATCGTCCTGTTCCTCGCCACCAACCTGGCGGTCATCGTGCTGCTGTCGGTGATCATCAACCTGTTCGGCCTGAACCAGTGGCTGGCGGCCGAGGGCATCGACTACACCGGGCTGCTCGTGTTCTCGGCGGTGGTCGGCTTCGCCGGCTCCTTCATCTCGCTGCTCATGTCCAAGACCGCGGCCAAGTGGTCCACGGGCGCGCACGTCGTCGACGGCTCCGAGGGCACCACGGAGTACTGGCTGGTGAACACCGTCAAGCAGCTCGCCGACAAGGCCGGCATCGGCATGCCGGAAGTCGCGGTCTACGAAGGCGCGCCCAATGCCTTCGCCACCGGCGCATTCAAGAACTCCTCGCTGGTCGCCGTCTCCACGGGCCTGCTGCAGTCCATGAGCAAGGAGGAAGTGCGAGGCGGTGCTCGGCCACGAGATCGGCCACGTCGCCAACGGCGACATGGTGACGCTCACCCTCATCCAGGGCGTGGTGAACACCTTCGTCGTGTTCCTCGCGCGCGTGGTCGGCTTCTTCGTCGACAAGACGGTGTTCCGCACCGAGCGCGGCGTCGGGCCCGGCTTCTACATCACGGTGATCGTGTGCGAGATCGTGTTCGGCATCCTCGCCTCGATGATCGTGGCCTGGTTCTCGCGCCAGCGCGAGTTCCGCGCCGACGCCGCCTCCGCCGACCTGCTCGGCTCGCCGCGGCCGATGATCCAGGCGCTGGCCCGCCTGGGCGGCCTGGAGCCAGGCGCGCTGCCGCCGGCGATCCAGACCGCGGGCATCACCAACAAGCCCTCGGGCATCATGGCGCTGTTCTCGACGCACCCGCCCTTCGAGCTGCGCATCGCCGCGCTGCAGGCGCGCGGCGCCGGGCAGATCTAAGCTCCATCTCCTTCCACCTGCTACGATTCCGGTCATGAAGATCGGAATCGTCGGCGTGAGCGGCTACGGCGGCAGCGAGCTGCTGCGGCTCGTCGCCGGCCACCCTGCCTTCGAACTCGCCTACGTCGGCGGCGAATCCAGCGCCGGCCAGGCGCTCGCCCAGCGCTTTCCCGCCCTCGCCGGCCATCCGACCGGCAAGCTCGTCATCCAGGCGTTCGAGCCGGAGAACATCGCCGGCATCGACCTGCTGTTCGCCTCGCTCCCCACCGGCAAGTCGCGCGAGCCGCTCGCGCGCGTGGCGAAGAGCATCAAGGTGGTGGACGTCGGCGGCGATCATCGCTTCGCGGAAGGCTGGACCTACGGCCTCACCGAGCTGCCCGGCCAGCGCGAGAAGATCCGCAAGGCTTCGCGCCTCGCCAACCCGGGCTGTTACCCGGCCGCGGCGCTGCTCGCGCTCGCGCCGCTCGTCAAGGAAGGCCTCATCGAGTCCGAGGGCATCGTGATCGATGCCAAGAGCGGCGTCACCGGCACCGGCCGCGGCGGCGCGAGCGACTTTGGCTACGCGGAGACCAACGAAGACCTCTTCGCCTACGGACTGGAGGCGCACCCGCACGTGCCCGAGATGGAAGCTGCGCTGGCGCAGGTCGGCGGCAGGAAAGCGACGATCGCCTTCACGCCGCACCTCGTGCCGATGACGCGGGGAATTCTGGCCACCTGCTACGCGCGGCCGCGCGGAGCGGCGACGACGGCGCGCCTCTACCAGGCCGCGGAGGCACTCTATCGCGGCGAGCCCTTCGTCAAGGTGGTGCCGGCCGAGAAGGGCCGCAGCGCGCATACCGGCTGGGCGACCGGCTCGAACCTGGCGTTCCTTTCCTACGCGGTCAATGCTCGCACCGGGTTGGTGGTGGCGCTGGGCGCCATCGACAATCTCGGCAAGGGCGCTTCGGCGCAAGCTTTGCAGAACGCGAACCTGATGACCGGCCAGCCCGAGACCGCCGGCCTCGCCGGCCTGCCGCTCTGGCCTTAGTGTCCGCAGGTTCGCGCCGCTGGGTCGATACCCTGCTGGCGTGGTACTTCGTCTCGGTTTGGGGCTCGGGTTACCTCGCGACGAAGGTCGGCATCCAGTACGCCGCGCCGTTCACGTTCCTTTCCCTGCGCTACGCCTTCGGGCTCATGTGCCTCATGCCGGTGCTGCTCTGGCTGCGTCCGCCCTGGCCCGCATCGCGCCGCGAACTCGCGCACGTCATCGTTGCGGGCCTGCTGATGCACGGCATCCAGCTCTCGGGCAGCCACTACGCGCAATACCTCGGCCTGTCGGCGGGGATCGTCGCGCTGATCCTCGCGGCGCAGCCGCTGCTCACCGCGACGGTCGCGCGGCGCTGGCTGCACGAGCGGCTCGCGCCGCGCCAGTGGACCGGCGTCGCGCTAGGGCTCGCGGGCGTGCTGCTCGTCGTCTGGCACAAGATCGACGTGCACGAAATGACGCTCGGCGCGTTGATCGCCATCACGGTGGGCCTCGTCGGCGTCACGGCGGGCACGCTCTACCAGCGCGTGTTCTGCCCGAGCGTGAACCTCTACAGCGCCGCCTGGGTCCAGTTCGCCGCGTCGCTAATGCTGCTCGCGCCGCTCGCCTTCGCTGTCGAAGGCGCCCACGTAACCTGGAGCTGGGCGCTGTTCGCCTCGATCGCGTTCCTGGTGGTGTTCGCCTCGATCTTCGCCGTGAATGCCCTGCACACCCTGATGCGCCACGGCCAGGCCACCAAGGTCACCAGCATCCTGTACCTCACGCCGATCTTCGCGGTGGTGCTCGAATACCTGATGTTCGACGTGGTGCCCAGCCACCTCACGCTCGCGGGCATCGCCGTCACCTGCCTGGGCGTTTCGCTGGTGACGGTCGCAACGCGCCTCCGCCCATAGGTTGGCGGCCCTCCAGCTGCGACAATCCCTGGCGTGACGCTGACGCTGGCGATCGTGCTCACCGTGCTGACCCACGTGGCCTTCGTGGGCAGCCGCATGACGATCGCGCTCTATGGCATCCAGCTGGGCGCCACGCCGTTCACGGTGGGCGTGCTGATGGCGCTCTACGCCTTCCTGCCGATGCTGCTCGCGGTGTACGCGGGGCGCCAGATCGACCGCATCGGCCCGCGCCTGCCGATGCTCTTCAGCTCCGTGGCGCTGATCGCCAGCGTGGCCCTGCCGGCGCTCTGGCCGGGCCTCCTCGCGCTGCATCTCGCGGCGATGATGATCGGCACCTGCTTTCTCTTCTATCACGTGGCCCTCAACAACGTGATCGGGCAGCTGGGCACGCCCGCCGACCGCCCGGTGAATTTCAGCTGGTTCGCGCTCGGCTTTTCCATCAGCGGGTTCTGCGGGCCGCTGCTCGCCGGTTTCGCGATCGACGGCGCCGGGCACCGTGCCGCGTTCCTCCTGCTGTCGGCCTTTCCCGCCCTCGCCACGCTGGTGCTCTACGCCCGGCGTCACCGCATGCCGGGCCCGGCGGGCGCGCATCACCTGGGCGGCAAGCGGCGCCTCGGCGACCTGCTGCGCCAGCCGCAGCTGCGCAGCGCCTTCATCGCCAGCGCGGTGCTGGCAATGGGCTGGGACCTCTACACCTTCGTCATGCCGGTCTACGGCTCGGACCTCGGGCTCTCGGCCTCGACCATCGGCGTCATCATGGGCACGTTCGCGGCGGCCACCTTCACCGTGCGGCTCGCCATGCCGGCGCTGTCCCGGCGCCTGAAGGAATGGCCCATGGTGATCATGGCGATGAGCATCGCCGGGTTGAGCTATGCCCTGTTCCCGCTGGCGACGACGGTGCCGCTGCTGATGGCGCTGTCGTTTCTGCTCGGCATCGGCCTGGGCAGCGCCCAGCCTTTCATCATGTCGCTGCTCTACGCGGCCTCGCCCCCTGGGCGGCAGGGCGAGGTGATCGGCGTGCGCACCACCATGCTCAACGGCAGCCACACCATTCTGCCGCTCGCGATGGGCGCGCTGGGCACGGCGCTCGGCATGGGGCCGGTGTTCTGGTCGATGGCGGCGTTTCTCTTCTCGGGCGCGGGCGTCGCCTGGCGCCGGGTAAAATGAGCGCCGCCATGTCGCGCAGCGTCCGTCGCGTCACCCTCACCCAGTTCCTCATCCAGCGCCAGCACGCCGGCAAGATCAACGCCGACCTGCGCCTGCTCATCGAAACCGTGGCGCGCGCCTGCAAGGCGATCAGCACGCGCGTCAACAAGGGCGCGCTCGCCGACGGCCTCGGCTCGGCCGGCAGCGAGAACGTGCAGGGCGAGGTGCAGAAGAAGCTCGACGTGCTGTCCAACGAGATCCTGCTCGAGGCGAACGAGTGGGGCGGCAACCTCGCTGCGCTCGCTTCGGAAGAGATGGAGCTGCCGCGGCCGATCCCGACGCAATTTCCCAAGGGCGAGTACCTGCTGCTGTTCGATCCGCTGGACGGCTCATCCAACATCGACGTCAATATCTCGGTCGGCACCATCTTCTCGGCGCTGCGCTGCCCCAAGGCGGCGAGCGGCGAGCTGTGCGAGGCGAACGAGGCGGCCTTCCTGCAGCCGGGGCGCAGGCAGGTGGCCGCGGGTTTCGCGGTCTACGGCCCGACCACGGTGTTCGTGCTGACCGTGGGCGACGGCGCGCACGGCTTCACGCTGGATCGCGAGTCCTTCACCTTCGTCCTCACGCATGCGGACATCCGCATTCCCGAGGACACCGCGGAGTTCGCCATCAACATGTCCAACCAGCGGCGCTGGGAGCCGCCGGTGAAGCGCTACATCGACGAGTGCCTCGCCGGCAAGGACGGGCCGCGCGGCAAGGACTTCAACATGCGCTGGGTGGCCTCGATGGTGGCCGACGTGTTCCGCGTGCTCTCGCGCGGCGGCATCTTCATGTACCCGCGCGACGCGAAGTACAAGGAAGGGCGCCTGCGCCTGATGTACGAGGCCAACCCGATGTCCTTCATCGTCGAGCAGGCGGGCGGCGCCGCCACCGACGGCAAGACGCCGATCCTCGACCTGCAGCCCAAGGCCCTGCACCAGCGGTCGCCGTGATCCTCGGCTCGAAGAACGAAGTCGAGCGGGTCACCGGCTACCACCGCTGAAAATCGGGGTCAGGGCCGAATACTTTGTTCCGGAAATAATTCGGCCCTGACCCCAAAAAAAAGCCGGGAGGCGGAAGCCTCCCGGCTTTTGTTGACTCCCCTGAACCGGTTACTTCAGGTGCTTGTTGACCAGCTTGGTCATCTCGAACATCGAGACCTGCGACTTGCCGCCGAACACCGCCTTGAGCTTGTCGTCGGCGTTGATCATGCGACGGTTCTTCTTGTCCTGCAGGCCGTTGCGCTTGATGTAGCCCCAGATCTTCTTGGTCACTTCGGTGCGCGGCATGGCGCTCGAGCCAATGACCGCCGCGAGCGTCGCGCTCGGGTTCATCGGCTTCATGAACGCCGCATTCGGCTTGCGCTTCTTGCCCGCCTTCTTCGCCTTCTTCTTCGCCATCGTGTTTCTCCTCTGAACGGAACGGAACTCTAGAGATCCGGATTTTTGGCCCGCCGCGGAGCAGCGGTGGGCGAAAGATGCCGAATCCAGAGGAGCATGTCAATCGCCACGAGGGGAGATCGCGGCAAATTTGCGGCTTGACTGCGCGCGCACGCTCATGGCGCGGGCGCGGCGCGAGCGCGGTGCGCGCGCTTCGCACCTGCACGGATCGCTGAACTGCGCGCAGCAACCCGCTGATTTGCGCCTTCATTCTTATAGAATCCTCCCTATGAACATCGCACACCTGCGGCAGGAGTACATGCGCGCGGGTCTCTCGGAGGCGCACGCGCTCGCCGATCCCCTGGCCCAGTTCCAGCGCTGGTTCGAGGAGGCGCAGGGGGCCGAGCTGCCGCTCGCCAACGCCATGACCCTCGCCACCGTCGGCGCGGACGGCGCCCCCGCCGCGCGGGTGGTGCTGCTCAAGGGCATCGAAGGCGGCGGCTTCGTCTTCTATACCAACTACGCGGGCCGCAAGGGCCGCGAGCTTGCCGCGGAGCCGCGGGCGTGCCTGGTGTTCCTGTGGTCCGAGCTCGAGCGCCAGGTGCGCATCGAGGGCCGCACGGAGAAAGTCCCGGCTGCGGACTCCGACGCCTATTTCGACTCGCGGCCGCTCGGCGCCAGGCTCTCCGCCTGGGCCTCCGCGCAGAGCGAGCGCGTGGCCGACCGTGCGACGCTCGAGCTGGCGCTCGAGGGCATGAAGCACAAGTACGGCAAGCACCCGCCGCGCCCGCCGCACTGGGGCGGCTACCGGCTGCTGCCCGACGCGCTCGAGTTCTGGCAGGGACGCGCCGACCGGCTGCACGACCGCCTGCTCTACACCCGCGCCGGCGCGCGCTGGACGATTGAGCGTCTCGCTCCCTGAGCCGGTGCTCGGCTTCCTGCGCGCCGCCGGGCTGGCCGCGGCCGACGAGGTGCCGGGTGCGTCGGTCCTCACCGGCGGCGTGTCCTCCGACATCTGGAAAGTCGCACTGCGCTCCGGCCCCGTGTGCGTGAAGCGCGCCCTGCCCCGCCTGCGCGTGGCGCAGCTGTGGGAGGCGCCGGTGGAGCGCAACCGATACGAGTGGCGCTGGATGCAGGTCGCGGCGCGCATCGTCCCGGGGAGCGCGCCGCGCGTGCTGGCGCAGGACGAAGCAGGCCTGTTCGCCATGGAATACCTCGACGCCGAACGCCACCCCTTGTGGAAGGGCGAGCTGCGCGCCGGCCGCGCAGACGCCGCCTTCGCGCGCCAGGTCGGCGAGCGCCTGGCGCGCATCCATGCGGCGACGGCGGGCGATGCGGCGATCGCGCGCGATTTCGCCACCGACGCGGGCTTTCACGCCATACGCCTGGAGCCCTACCTGCTGGCGACGGCGCGCGTGCATCGCGACCTCGCCGCCCCGCTGCAGGCGCTCGCCGAGCGCACCGCGGCCACGCGCGCGGCCCTGGTGCACGGCGATGTCAGCCCGAAGAACATCCTCGTGGGCCCGCGCGGCCCCGTATTTCTCGATGCCGAGTGCGCCTGGTATGGCGATCCGGCATTCGATCTCGCGTTCTGCCTCAACCACTTGCTGCTGAAATGCCTGTGGGTGCCCGAGGCGGCGCCGCGCCTGCTGGCCTGCTTCGAGGCGCTCGCCGCGGCGTATCTGCAAGGCTACGCGCCCGAAGGGCTCGAGGCGCGCGCGGCGAGCCTGCTGCCCGGACTGCTGCTCGCGCGCGTGGACGGCAAGTCGCCGGTCGAGTACGTGACCGAGGAGGCGCAGAAGGCGCGCGTGCGCCGCGTGGCACGCGCGCTGCTCGCCACGCCGCCCGCCCGGCTCGCCGAGGTCAAAGAGGCATGGCAAGGATCGTAGACGTCGTCGCGCGCCGCGTGTGGGACTCGCGCGGGCGGCCCACGGTGGAAGCCGAGGTGATCCTCAAAGGCGCCCGGGGGCGCGCCATCGCGCCCTCCGGCGCCTCGACCGGCTCGGGCGAGGCGAAGAGCATCGAGGCGCGCGAGGCGGTGCGCAACGTCGGCACCGCGATTCGCGCGGCGCTGCTGGGCGTGGATGCGCGCGACCAGGCCGCGGTGGATGCAAAGCTCGTCGCGCTCGATGGCACACCGGACCGCTCGCGCCTGGGTGCCAATGCCATCGTCGCCGTGTCGCTCGCCTGCGTGCACGCTTCCGCCGCGGCCGCGCGCAAACCGCTGTGGCAGCACCTCGCGGGCGAGAAGCGCGTGGCGATGCCCGTGCCGCAGGTGCAGATCTACGGCGGCGGCGCGCACGCCCGCGGGCGCGTCGACCTGCAGGACTACATGGTGATCTGCGTAGGCGCCGGCAGCTTCGCCGAGAGCCTGGAGTGGACCGCCGAGGTGTACAAGGCCGCGGGCGCGCGCCTGGCGAGGAAGAACGCGGTGCAGGGCGTCGCCGACGAGGGCGGCTGGTGGCCCACTTTCAAGTCGAACGAGGAAGGGCTGGAGGAGCTCACCGGCGCGATCGCGGATGCCGGCTTCGAGGCGGGCAGCGACGTCGCCATCGCGCTCGATATCGCGGCGACGCAGCTCTGGCGCGGCGGCCGCTACCAGCTCGCGCTGGAGAACCGCGCCGTTTCCGCCGAGCAGCTGCATGCGATGTACGCGCGCTGGCTGGATCGCTATCCGATCGTGTCCATCGAGGACCCGTTTGCCGAGCACGATGCCGCGGCGATGGCGGCGTTCACCAAGGCGTTCGGCGGCCGGCTGCAGATCGTGGGCGACGATCTGTTCGTCACTTCGGCGGCGAAGCTCGACCCGGCGCTCGCCAATACCGTGCTCCTCAAGCCCAACCAGGTCGGCACCGTGAGCGAGACGCTCGCCTGCTGGCGGGCCGCGCAGGAGAAAGGCATGCGCGCCATCGTCTCGGCGCGCTCGGGCGAAACCGAGGACGTCTCGATCGTGCATCTCGCCGTGGGCTGGGGCGTGCCGCAGCTCAAGGTGGGCAGCTTCGCGCGCTCGGAACGCATGGCGAAGTGGAACGAAGGCCTGCGGATCGAAGAGGCCCTCGGCGCCAAGGCGCTGCCCTATCCGGCGAGGAAACTCTTCAGGCGGGCTTGAGGCCTTCGGTGGTGAGACGGTACTGGCGGTCGCAGGTGGCGGCGGCCGCCTCCGAGTGCGTTACCAGGATCCCGGCGGCGCCATGCTTCTTCACCTGCCCGCGCAGGATCTCGAGAACCTGGCGCGCATTGTCGGGGTCCAGGTTGCCGGTGGGCTCGTCCGCGAGCACCAGCTTGGGCTCGCCGACGAGCGCGCGCGCGATTGCCACGCGCTGCAGCTCGCCGCCGGAGAGCTCGCGCGGCATTGCGTTTTCCCGGCCGCCGAGGCCCACCGCGCCGAGCAACGCGCGCGCGCGGCTGCGGATCTCTTCGGACGGCGCGCCGCGCAGCAGCAACGGCAGCCCGACGTTCTGCTCCGCATCCAGGTGCGGCAGCAGGTGGAAGGCCTGGAACACGAAGCCGAAGTGGTCGCGCCGCACGCGCGTGGCGGCGTCGTCCGAGAGCGCGGCCATCTCGAAGCTGTCATAGGCGATCGAGCCCGCATCCACCGGCTCGAGGCCGGCGATGACGTTCAGCAGCGTCGACTTGCCGATGCCGGATTCCCCCAGCACCGCCACGTGCTCCCCGGGCGCGACCTCGAGCGACACCTTGTTGAGCACGGTACGCCCGCCAAAGCGCTTGGTGACGCCCGAGAGCCTGAGCATGCGCGGAGTTTAACCGGAGGCCGCTCGCATTCCGCCTGCGGCGACCGGGCACACAATCAGGCGCCCACGCACGCAGCTTGCCCGCCGCTTCCCTAGACACCGCTCGGCGCCGCTTGCTAGACTGGACGCGCACATAAATCGAGGAGGCAATATCGTGCGTACTCCCATCCGCATGCTCGCGGCAGCGGTCGCCGCCGCATCGCTCGCATTTGCGCCGCTCGCCTCGGCGCAGCAGAAGATCAAGATCGGCTTCATCACCACGCTCACCGGCCCCGCCGGCATCATCGGCAAGCACATGAAGGACTCGGTCGAGCTGGCCATGGACCAGCTGGGCAACAAGATGGGCGGCGTGCCCGTCGAGGTGATCTTCGGCGACGACCAGTTCAAGCCCGACGTCGGCGTGCAGGTGGCCGAGGAGATGCTGAAGAAGCACCAGGTGGACATCGTGTCCGGGATCATCTGGTCTAACGTGATGATGGCAGTGGTGCCCGTGGTCACTGGCGCGGGCAAGGTGATGGTCGGCACCAACGCGGGCGCCAGCCCGCTCGCCGGCAAGGCCTGCCACCCGCAATACTTCTCCACCTCCTGGAACAACGACCAGACGCCGGAAGCGATGGGCAAGTTCATGCAGGAGCAGGGCATCAACGACGTCTACGTCCTCGCGCCCAACTACCAGGCCGGCAAGGACATGGTGGCGGGGTTCAAGCGCTACTACAAGGGCCGCATCGTCGAGGAGATCTACACCACGCTCGGGTCAGCAGGACTACCAGGCCGAGATCACGCAGCTGCGCGCCAAGAACCCGAAGGCGGCGTTCGTGTTCTATCCGGGCGGCATGGGCGTGCAGTTCGTGCGCCAGTACTTCCAGGCCGGCCTGCGCGAGCGCATCCCGCTGTACTCCGTGTTCACGGTCGACGAGACCACGCTGCCCGCGCTCAAGGAGTCGGCGATCGGCCAGTGGGAAACGAAGTTCTGGAGCCCCGACCTCAAGGTGCCAGCGAGCGAGAAGTACGTCGCCTACTTCCGCAAGAAGTACGGTTACACGCCCTCCTTCTACGGCGCGCAGAGCTACGACGGCATGCTGCTGATCGACGCCGCGGTGCGCGCCAACAAGGGCAGCCTGAAGGACACCAAGGCGGTCGTCATGGCCATGCGCAAGGCCAAGTACGACTCGATCCGCGGCCCGTTCAAGTGGAACGTCAACCAGCACCCGATCCAGGACTTCTACCTGCTCAGGGCAGAGAAACGCCCGGGCGGCGATGTCGAGATGCGCATCCAGCGCAAGGTGTTCGAGGATCACAAGGACTCCTACTACCAGGACTGCAAGATGGCCTGGTGAGCGCCGCTCGACGCTAGCCAAGGGGCGCGGCCGATGCCGCGCCCTTCTTATTTGTGACCCCCATCCTTGTCTTCGAGCAGGCGCTGAACGGGCTGCAGTTCGGCGTCATGCTGTTCCTGATGGCCGCCGGGCTGACGCTGGTGTTCGGCATCATGAACCTCGTCAACCTGGCGCACGGCTCGCTCTACATGGTCGGCGCCTACCTGACGGTCGCCGCCGTGCAATGGACAGGGTCGTACCCGCTCGGCGTGCTGCTCGGCCTGCTCGGCACGCTGGCGGTCGGCATGCTGGTCGAGGTTGTCGCGCTGCGCACGCTGTACGAGCGCGACCACCTCGACCAGGTGCTCGCCACCTTCGGCCTGATCCTTTTCTTCAACGAGCTGATCGCCATCATCTGGGGCCGCGCGGCGCTCTATACGTCGCTGCCCTCCTACCTGCAGGGACACATCGAGATCATCCCGGGCTCGATCTATCCCGTGTACCGCGCGCTGGTGATCGGCGTAGGGCTCGTGGTCGGCGCGGTGCTGTGGTACGTGGTGGCGAAGACGCGCCTGGGCATGCTGATCCGCGCCGGCGCCTCCAATCGCACGATGGTCGCCGCGCTCGGCATCAACATCCGCCTGCTCTACACGGTGGTGTTCGGCTTCGGCGCCGCGCTCGCCGGCCTCGCCGGCCTGATGGCCGGGCCGATCTACGCGGTGCAGCCGGGCATGGGCGAGTTGATCCTGATCCAGGTGTTCGTGGTCATCGTCATCGGCGGCATCGGCTCGATCCGCGGCGCGCTGGTCGGCGCGCTGATCGTCGGCATGGTCGACACCCTCGGGCGCGCGTTCCTCAAGCCGCTCCTCGGGCACTTCATCTCGCCGCCCGCCGCCGAGGCCGCCGGGCCCGCGCTCGCCTCGATGCTGATCTACCTGCTCATGGCGGTGGTGCTGGCGGTGCGTCCCGCGGGCCTGTTCCCGGCGAAGAGCGGCTGATGCGACCGCGCACACTGATCTTGGGCGCCTGCGTGCTGCTGCTGCTCGTCGCGCCGCCGCTCGCGCAGTGCGATCGGGCAGCCGTACTACATCGAGCTGCTGCGCCGCATGATGATCTTCGCCATCGCGGCGGTGAGCCTCAACCTGATCCTCGGTTACGGCGGGCTGGTGTCCTTCGGCCATGCCGCCTATCTCGGCGTCGGCGGCTACTCGGTCGGCATCCTCGCCTTCTACGGCATCCACAACGGCTGGCTGCAGTGGGCGGTGGCGATCCTCGCCTCGGCGCTCGTGGCGCTCGCCATCGGCGCGATCTCGGTGCGCACGCGCGGCATCTACTTCATCATGATCACGCTCGCCTTCACGCAGATGCTGTACTACCTCGGCATCTCGGTGGAGGAGTACGGCGGCGACGACGGCATGCGCCTCAAGGTGAAGAGCCAGTTCTCCGGGCTGGTCGACCTCGGCGATCCGGTGGCGTTCTATTACCTGGTGCTCGTCGCTGCTGCTGGCGTGCATCTACCTGGTGGACCGGCTCGTGAACTCGCGCTTCGGCATGGTGCTCCGCGCCGCCAAGTCCAACGAGGCGCGCTCGCGCGCCATCGGCTTCTCGCCCTACCCCTATCAGCTCGCCGCCTTCGTCATCGCCGGCGCGATGTGCGGGCTGGCCGGCGCGCTGCTCGCCAACCACACGGCCTACATCACGCCCGCCTTCATGGACTGGACGCGCTCGGGCGAGATCATGTTCATGGTGATCCTCGGCGGCATGGCCACCGCGCCGGGGCCGGCGCTCGGCGCCTTCGCGCTGCTCATCGTCGAGGACCTGCTTGCCGGCTGGACGCAGCACTGGCAGGTGATCCTCGGCCCGCTGCTGGTCCTGAGCGTGCTCTTCTTCAGGCGCGGTCTGGCCGGCCTGCTGCCCGGAGGCGGCAATGTGGCTGACGCGATCCTCGAGGTGCGCGAGCTGCGCAAGTCCTTCGGCGCGCTTGCCGCCACCGACGGCGTGAGCCTCGAGGTGCGCGAGGGCGAGACGCACGCCATCATCGGCCCGAACGGCGCGGGCAAGACCACCCTCATCAGCCAGCTCGCCGGCAACCTGCGGCCCGACTCGGGCAGCATCCGCTTCGCCGGCGAGGACGTCACGCGCCTGTCCGCGCCGCAACGCGCGCACAAGGGCTTCGCGCGCTCCTTCCAGATCACCAGCATCTACCGCGACTTCAGCGCGCTGGACAACGTCGCGCTCGCGGTGCAGGCGCACGCCGGGCACAGCTTCCGCTTCTGGAGGCCCGCGCGCGAGGAGCGCGCGCTGCGCGAGCCCGCGCGCGCCATGCTCGAGGAGGTCGGTCTCGGACCGCGCGCCGACGTGCTCGCCGCCAACCTCGCGCACGGCGAGCAGCGCCAGCTCGAGGTGGCGATGGCGCTCGCCACGCGCCCGCGCCTGCTGCTCCTGGACGAGCCGGTGGCCGGCATGGGCCTGGAGGAATCGCAGCGCATGGTGCAGTTCCTGCGGGGCCTCAAGGGCAAGCGCACCATCATTCTGGTCGAGCACGACATGGACGCGGTGTTCACGCTCGCCGACCGCGTCTCGGTGCTGGTCTACGGCCGCATCATCGCCAGCGGCACGCCGGAGGCGATGCGCGCCAATCCCGAGGTGCGGCGCGCCTACCTCGGCGAGGAGGCCTGATGCTGAAGGTCGCAGGCCTCGAGACCGCTTACGGCGTGTCGCAGGTGCTGTTCGGCGTGTCGCTCGACATCGCACAGGGCGAGGTGGTGACACTGCTCGGGCGCAACGGCATGGGCAAGACCACGACCGTGCTCTCCATCATGGGCATCGTGCGGCCCAGGGGCGGCAGCGTGCACATGGACGGCACGCAGATCTCGGGCCTGCCGTCCTTCCGAGTGGCGAAGTCAGGCCTCGGCCTGGTACCCGAGGGCCGGCAGGTGTTTCCCAATCTCACGGTGCACGAGAACCTGGTCGCGACTGCAGCCAATCGCAGCCGCCGGGCGTCGCCATGGACACTGGAGAGGGTGTTCGGCCTGTTTCCGAATCTGCAGGAGCGCCGGCAACACTACGGCAACCAGCTCTCGGGCGGCGAGCAGCAGATGCTGGCGATCGGCCGCGCGCTGATGACCAACCCGCGGCTCCTCATCCTCGACGAGGCCACCGAGGGCCTCGCGCCGCTGGTGCGCGCGGACATCTACCGCTCGATCGAGCAGCTGAAGGCCGAAGGCCTCTCGATCCTGGTCATCGACAAGGACGTGAACGCGCTGACGCGCGTCGCCGACCGGCACTACGTGCTGGAGAAGGGGCGCGTGGTGTGGAGCGGAAGCTCCGCCCAGCTGCGCGAGAATCGCGACATGCAGCATCGTTACCTCGGCATCTAGCGCATGATCAGCGCAGCACACGGCAACTGACCCATGATCAGTGCGGAGCAGAACGACCTGATGACCCGCATCGGCGCCGGAGCGCCCTGCGGCCGGCTCCTGCGCCGCTACTGGCAGCCGGTGGCGCTCGCGGACGAGCTGCAAGGCGATCGGCCGGTCAAGGCGGTGCGGCTGCTCGGCGAGGACCTCGTCCTGTACAAGGCGGGCGCGGGCTACGGCCTGATGCAGCGCCACTGCCCGCACCGCGGCGCCGACCTTGCCTACGGGCGGCTCGAGGCGGATGGGCTGCGCTGCTCGTTTCACGGCTGGAAGTTCGATGCCGCGGGCAAATGCGTGGAAACGCCTGCCGAGCCGGAAGGCAGCCGCATGTGCGAGCAGATCCGCACGGTTGCCTACCCCGTCATCGAGAAGAGCGGCATCCTCTTCGCCTACCTCGGCGCGGGCGCGGCGCCCGCCTTCCCACGCTTCGATTGCTTCATCGCCCCCGAGGCTTACACCTTCGCCTTCAAGGGCTACTGGGACTGCAACTGGCTGCAGGCGCTGGAAGTCGGCATCGATCCCGCGCACGCCTCCTGGCTGCACAAGTACTTCGAGGACGAGGACCCGGCGGCGAACTACGGCAAGCAGTTCCGCGGCACGCCCGCCGACTCGAGCCTGCCGATCAGCAAGGTGCTGCGCGAGTACGACCGGCCCGAGATCCGCGTCGAGCGCACCGACTACGGCATGCGCCTGCAGACGCTGAGGACGCTCAGCGACGCGCAGACGCACATCCGCGTGACCAACGTGCTCTTCCCGCAGGCGTTCGTCATCCCGATGAACGCGGAGATGACCATCACGCAGTTCCACGTGCCGGTGGACGACGCCGGCTGCTACTGGTACTCGATCTTCACCAGCTTCGGCGCGCCGGTGGACAAGGACACGATGCGCCACCAGCGCCTGCAGACCTATCCCGCGCCGGACTACAAGCCGATCTTCGGGCGCGCGAACGGCTGGGGCTTCAACCCCGAGGAGCAGCGCACCAGGACCTTCACCGGCATGGGCTTCGATATCAACATCCACGACCAGTTCGCCTGCGAGTCGCAGGGGCCGATCCAGGACCGCACCAAGGAGAATCTCGGCAGCTCCGACAAAGGCATCGTGCTCTATCGCCGCATCCTCGTGGATGCGATCCGCAAGAGCGAAGCGGGTGAGAAGCCGTTGATGGTCGTCGACGACGCGCAGGCGAGCGCGCTCACCGGCCCGCCGGCAATCGACGGCATCGGGCCTACTGCCCGCGTGGACGAATACTGGCGCGAGACCGACGCGACACGCCGGAACAAGGCGGCGTGGGCGGGGCGGGCGGCGTGAGCGGCGCAGGCGGCGGACAGATCCTGAAGGAGATCGAGCGGCGTGGCCTGAAGGCGCTGCGCTTTTCCTTCGCCGACCAGCACGGCGTGCTGCGCGGCAAGACGCTTGCCGCCTCGGAGGCGAAGACTGCCTTCGAGCGCGGCGTCACGGTCACGAGCACCCTCCTCCTCAAGGACACCTCGCACCGCACCGTGTTTCCGGCCTTCACGCCGGGCGGCGGCGTCGGCTTTCCGGAAATGCAAGGCGCGGCCGACGTGCTGATGATCCCGGACGCGTCCACGTTCCGCGTGCTGCCGTGGGCGCCCGAGACCGGCTGGCTGCTGTGCGACCTGCAGTTCCAGGATGGCAGGCCGGTGCCGTTCGATACGCGTGCGGCGCTGAAGAAGGCGCTCGCCGAGCTCGCCGAGCCGGGCTACGAGTTCATGGCGGGACTCGAAGTCGAGTTCCACGTCTTTCGCATCGTCGATCCGCACCTGCGGCCCGACGACGCGGGCCAACCGGGCGAGCCACCGGCAGTCGAGCTCCTCACCACCGGCTACCAGTACCTCACCGAGCAGCGCTACGACCAGATCGATCCGGTGGTGGAGTTCCTGCGCAAAGACCTCGACGCGCTTGGGCTGCCGCTGCGCTCCTTCGAGGTCGAGTTCGGGCCGAGCCAGTTCGAGTTCACCCTCGGCGTGCTGCCGGGGCTTGCCGCAGCCGACGCGATGATGCTGATGAGGAGCGCCATCAAGCAAAGCGCGCGGCGCCATGGCTATCACGCCACCTTCATGTGCCGGCCGAAGCTGCCCAACGTCATGTCCTCGGGCTGGCACCTGCATCAATCACTGCGCAAGGGCGGAGAGAACGTGTTCACTTCCGGCAAGGAGGACCTCTCCGAAACCGGCCGGCAGTGGCTTGCCGGCCTGCTCGAACACGCAAAGGGCGCCGCCGCGCTCTCCACCCCTACGCTGAACGGCTACAAGCGCTACCGTCCCTACTCCCTCGCGCCAGACCGCATCATCTGGGGCAAGGAGAACCGCGGCGCGCTGCTGCGCGTGGTGGGCAAGCCCGGCGATGCGGACGCGAGGATCGAGAACCGCGCGGGCGAGCCGGCGGCGAATCCGTATCTCTACTTTGCTTCGCAGGTCTACTCGGGTCTCGACGGGCTGGCGCGCAAGCTCGCACCGCCGCCCTCGGCCGACACGCCCTACGAAGCGAAGGCCGAGTTCCTGCCACGCACGCTCGCGGAAGCGCTCGAATGCCTGAAACGGGACGAGGTTCTCTGCGACGGCCTGGGCAACACGTTCATCGACTACTATTGCCGCATCAAGGAAGCCGAGATCGCGCGCGCCAACCTCGAAGTCAGCGACTGGGAGCAACGTGAATACTTCGACCTCTATTGAGAACCGGGGTCAGACCCCAAGCGTAGAAAACCGGGGTCTGACCCCAGGGAAATCCGGCCCTGACCCTGATTTTCCGCACCCGGGCTCTGACCCCGGTTTTCCTGCGCCGGCCTTCTGCACCGACTGGGAACGCGCCTGCCGCGACGATGCGGAGCTCGCCAATCTGGGTGGACGGGCAACCGTGCGCTTTGGCGTGGCGTCCGACGGCACGGCTGCCTTGCTCGAGTTCGCCGACGGCAAGCTGACCGGCATCCGGCCGGGTGGCGCGCAAGCGGACTTCACCATGCGCGCGCCTGGGCAGATCTGGGCGCGATTCCTGCAACCCGTGCCGCCCGCGCCCTGCCACAACGTGCTGGCGATGAAGTTCCGCGTGCCCGAGTTCTCCGTTGCGGGCGACGAGCAGAAGCTCCTGCAGCACGCGCACCTCGTGCGGCGGTCCATGGAGCTCGCGCGCTGGGTGGCCAATGGGCGCGATCCTGGTGCGCTGCGTCCCGAGGGGCCGGTGGCAGCGACCGCTGCGGGCACCGTGGAGCCGATCGCCGGACGCTACGCCTCGATCGAGATCGAGGGGCGGCCGCACCGCATCTACTTCGAGCAGGCGGGCAGCGGCCGCGACCTGCTGTTCCTGCACACCGCCGGTTCGGACACGCGGCAGTTCCACCGCCTGATGAACGATGCGGAGCTGCTCGCGCAGTGGCGCATGACGGCCTTCGACCTGCCCTGGCACGGCAAGAGCCTGCCGCCGCAGGGCGGCGTGCCGGGCGAGTGGCGACTGAATACCGACCGCTACGTCGCCTGCATCGACGCCGTCATCCGCGGCCTGGGCTTGAAGCGTCCCGTGCTGATGGGCTCTTCCATGGGCGGGCAGATCTGCCTGGAGATGGCCTACCGGTTCGCCGATACTCTGGGCGGCGTCATCGCCTGCGAGGCCTGCGACAAGATCACCGGCCGCGAGGTGCCCTTCGCCAAGCACGCCCTGTACAACCAGACGCTCGCGGTGCCGGAGTGGATCTACGGGCTCATGTCGCCGACCACGCCGCGCGCGCGCGCGATCGAGATCTGGTGGGAGTACTCGCAGGGCGGCTACGGCGTGTTCCACGGCGACATCGAGTTCTACGCGCACGACTGGGACGCGCGCGAGCGCGTGGCGCGCATCGACACGCGCAAGTGCCCCGTCATCATGCTGACCGGCGAATACGATTACTCCTGCACGCCGGAGATGTCGCGCCTCACGGCGGCCAAGATCCCCGGCGCCGAGTTCCAGATGATGAAGGGCCTCGGACACTTCCCGATGACGGAGAATCCCGAGGGGTTCCTCGCGTACCTGAAGCCGGCGCTGGCGAAGCTGCGCGCGGGCCGCTGAGCGCGCCATGGCGAATCCCGCACAGGACGCCGCTGCGGCCGCCGCAAGGCCGCAGCTCGCCGCTTCGGGAACGCTGCGCGTCGGCGTCAACCTCGGCAACTTCCTCCTCGTCAGCAAGCAGGGCGCCGAAGGCATCGGGGGCATCGTGCCCGATCTCGCGCAGGAGCTCGCGCGGCGCCTCGGCGTCCCCGTCAAGCTGGTGACCTATCCGCAGGCCGGCCCGGTCGCCGACGCGGCGACGGCGGGCGCCTGGGACGTGGCCTTCATCGGCGCCGAGCCGCAGCGCGCGAGCCAGATCGACTTCACCGAGCCCTACATCGAGATCGAAGCGACCTACCTCGTGCCCGCCGGCTCGCCGATCCGGTCCATCGCCGAGGTGGACCGCAAGGGCGTGCGCATCGCGGTGGCGAGCCGCAGCGCCTACGACCTGTGGCTCGTGCGGAACATCAAGCAGGCAGAGCTGGTGCGCGCGGAGGGCATCGAGGGCTCCTGGCAGCTCTTCGTGCGCGAGAAGCTCGATGTGCTGGCGGGCCTCAAGCCGCGGCTACTGCAGGACCGCGAAAAGCTCCCGGGCTCGCGCATCCTCGAGGGCCGCTTCACCACCGTGCAGCAGGCAATCGGCACGCCCAAGGGCCGGCCCGCGGGCGCTGCCTACCTGCGCGAGTTCGCGCAGGACATCAAGTCCTCAGGCCTCGTGGCGCAACTCATCAAGCGCCACAACGTGCGAGGCGTGACCGTCGCCTGAAAACCGGGGTCAGGGCCGGATTTCCGCTCGCGCGGAAAATTGGGGTCAGGGCCGCATTTCATCTCGCAAGAGAAATGCGGCCCTGACCCCAATTTTCCGGCCCTGACCCCATTTTTCTACCGCCGGATCGGTGTCGCGCCGGCCGAGCCCTTTTCGTAGACCTCCACCCCTTCGGGGATCGTGACCCAGGGGCGCGCGGAGCGCGACCAGATGTGCCGGTCGATGCGGAACCAGTCGCGGTCGTCGAGGGTCCCCGCGGAGATGCCGCGGAGCCCCGGCCGCAGCTCGGTGGTGTGCGTGACAGGGGTGCCGCAGACCGGGCAGAACTCGATCTTCAGCCAGCGCCCCGTCTCGTCCGAGCGGTGCTGGTAGGCGGTCATGCGCCCGCGCAGGAATTCCACGTCCGCCTCGTCGAAGTAGGCGACGAACGCGAAGGCGCTGCCGCTTCGCCGCTGGCACCAGGTGCAATGGCACACCAGCCCCGCCTGCGGCAGGGCCTTCACCCGGTAGCGCACGGCGCCGCACACGCAACCGCCTTCGTGAGAAACCGTCATCGCCGCCCCCTGTTAACCCTTTTGCGATTGTCCGTCGTTTACAGGGAGGTCGCCAACCACGAAAGGAATGCGTCATGAGACTCAAGCCCCTGCCGGCCGCCCTCGCCGCCGCCCTGTGCGCGCTTTCCACCGCGCACGCCGCGGTGGCCGAGAAGGCCGAGCACGCTCTCGGACCAGCAATCGATCGCCGTCACCATCTACAACGAGAACCTGGCACTGGTGAAGGACACCCGGCGCATCACGCTGGACATGGGGCCGAACCGGATCGCCCTGCGCGAGGTGAGCGGACGCATGCGTCCGGAGACGGCGCAGCTGCGCAGCCTTACCCACCCCGGTGCGCTCGCGCTGCTCGAGCAGAACTTCGACTTCGACCTGCTCACGCCCGCCAAGCTCCTCGAGAAGTACGTGGGGCGCAACGTGCGCATCGTGCGCACGCACCCCACTACCGGCGCCGAATCGATCGAGCAGGCGACCGTGCTCGCCGCCAACAGCGGCGTGGTGCTGAAGATCGGCGATCGCATCGAGACGGGGCTCCCGGGCCGCATCGTCTTCGACAGCGTGCCGCCCAACCTGCGCGACCAGCCTACGCTGGTCACCGAGCTTTCCAGCAGCCGCGCCGGCGCGCAGACGGTCGAGCTTTCCTACCTGTCCGGGGGGCTCTCCTGGAAGGCCGACTACGTCGCCGAGCTGAACGCCGCCGACAGCGCGCTCGACCTCAACGGCTGGGTGACGCTCACCAATACCAGCGGCACCGCCTACCCCAACGCCCGCCTGCAGCTCGTCGCGGGCGACGTCAACCGCGTGCGCGACGAGATGCGCCTCGCGGCGAAGAACGGCGCGATGCGCGCCGAGGCCGCGATGGCGCCACGCTCGATGGCGCAGGAGCAGCTCTTCGAGTACCACCTCTACACGCTGCAGCGACCCACGACCATCGCCGACAAGCAGACCAAGCAGGTGGCGCTGCTCGGCGCGAGCGGCGTGCCAGTGACGAAGGAGCTGGTCCTGCAGGGCAACGACTACTACTACCGCTCCAGCGTCGGCGGCATCGGGCAGAAGATGAAGGTGGGTGTGTTCGTGCAGTTCGAGAACCGCGAGGCCTGCGCGCCTCGGCATGCCCATGCCCAAGGGCGTGGTGCGCGTCTACAAGAAGGACAGCGCCGGCAACGCCCAGTTCATCGGCGAGGACGGCATCGACCACACACCGAAGAACGAAAGCGTGCGCCTCAAGCTCGGCGACGCCTTCGACGTCACCGCCGACAAGAAGCAGACCGACTTCAAGCGCCGCGACACCTACAGCCCGTGGAGCTACGTCCACGAGAGCGCGTACGAACTCGTTCTTAAGAACGCGAAGAAAGAGCCGGTGACCGTGATCGTGCGCGAGCCGGTGCCGGGGGACTGGACCATGCTCGAGCAGAGCCACAAGCACGCCAAGGCGGCCTCGGGGACGGCGGAGTGGAAGATCAACGTGCCGGCCGAGGGCAGCGCGACGCTGAAGTACCGCGTGCTGGTGCGGTACTGAAAACCGGGGTCAGGGCCGAATTATTTCCGGCGAGAAGAATTCGGCCCTGACCCCAATTTCTGACGCCGACATCCAGTCCCCCAAATTGGGCACACGCGGCGACGCATGCTGGCCGGGTCCCTAGTTCTGGGGACAGCGCGAGCCGCTAAATCGGCCGATTGCCTACTTCTGGGGATAGCGCGATGGCGCGCGCTTCGTAGACTCGGTGGGCAGCGAGTTGCACGCAGTTCGCGTGCGCCGCCAACCGAACCCAGGGGGACACATGAATTTCACTTATATCCGCTCAGCGACGTGCGGGGTGCTGCTGCTCTTTGGCGCCTCGATGGCAGTCGCACAGGAACCCACGAATCTCGGAGAGCTCCTCGACAAGGGCGCGAAGCGCCTCGACGCGGCCGAGCTCAAGGCGCTCTGAGCTCGGGCGCCACGTCCAAGGGTACAACTTTTGGAGGCCACCTCGACATGGAAACCAGCTTTCGCAGCCGATGGCAATGCGAGCGGGGCGCTTTTGGGGTGGGCATCCCGAAATGCCACCCTTCTACAGCGGCACGTGGAGCGTCAACGAGCAGGGGCAGCTCTGCATCGACACCTGGCGGACGAGCGCGTCGATCGGCCGCATGAAGGGCTGCGGCTGGTGGTACAGCCTCGAACGACGTTTACTACATAGCCGCAGTCTGAAGATCGGAGCGCGGTAGTTCGAACGCGCAAGATCCAGCGGTAAACCGAAAAATCGGGGTCAGGGCCGAATTATTTTTCCGGAAATAATTCGGCCCTGACCCCGATTTCCTAGCCCTCCACCGGCAGCACCTGGATGCGGTATTCGTGCTGGAGCTTGCGCTTCAGCACCGGGTCTTCGAGCTCCATGCGGAAGACGGTCGCCGGGCGGATGCCGCCCTTGGCGGCGAGCGTGCCGCAGAACATCGCCGCGCCCGGCACGAGGCCGCCGTAGCGCTGGGTCAGGTCCTCCGGCGAGCGCATCGCGGTCACCGGCCCCTCCTGGTAGAGATCGCCGTCTGCCCAGGCGCGCAGCACGAGCTTGTCCCAGTGCGGCCGCACCTCGGCGTAGGGCCACGCATCCGGGCAGGCCACCTTGGCGCAGAGCTGCTTGGAGAGCGACACGCCGATCGTCTCGGCCTTGCGGTCGGTGTGGTCCGACCCGACCGTCACCCACAGGCCATCGGGCCTCTGCAGCAGCACGTACTCGATCTCGCCGCTGGTGTCCGGCCCGGACACCTCGATCGCCGTCTCGTGGGTGAACAGGCTCGCCGCCACGCGATAGAAGATCGGCGTCGTCTTCGGCGGCTTGACGCCGATGTCCTCCAGCTCCTTGATGTGCTTCTGCAGCGCCGCTTCGTCGCGCCCCGTCCAGCCGGCGATCACCAGGTGATTGATCTCCATCAGGCCACCTTGCGCACGCTGGACGCCTCGGGCACGCCATAGCTCGCCATGAGGTCCTCGACCACCTTGTGGTAGTCGTCCCAGGGCGCCTCGCGGAAGTTGTGGTTGCGCACGATGAAGGAGGCCCCGGCGTAGAACTTCTCGTACTGCAGGTGGCGCCCGGCGAACTCCGAGCCGATCAGGTCCCAGGCGAGCTTGTAGAGCTTCATGCGCTCCAGCGCCGGCAGCTGCGGCGTCTGCCAGTAGGTCTCGAACTGCTCCCTGAGCTTCGCGTCGTGCATCACCGTGACGTCGGCGGGCATCTGGAAGATGCCGCCGCCGCAGAGCTCCCGCAGCGTTTCGATGATCTGCGAGTGGCTCTCGGTGCACCAGTTGAGCGCCGCGTACATGTAGCGCCGGTTGAAGGTCTTCCAGCCCTGCCGGCCAGTCCTCGGCGTCCTGGATCTGCCCGGCGATCATGCCGCCGAGCGTCGCCTCCTGCGCGCAGAGGCGCCCCAGCACCTCGCGCACCGCGGGAATCTCGTGCGCGCCGGAGGCCTGCGCGATCTTGCTCGCCAGGCCCGACCAGCAGCTGCATCTTGGAATGGAAGCGCACGTTCGACTGGTGGTTGCCGTAGCAGTGGCCCGGCGTCTTGATGTAGATGTCGCGCGCGAGGATCGCGTCCATGTGCACGAACACGCGCTCCCACGGCACCTTGACGTTCTCGCACATCACCATCGAGTCGGTCTCGTCGAAGCGCCAGGCGAGCGGGTTGTCGAACTCGTTCTGCGCGTGCAGCTCGAACGGCTTCCTCGACCACAGCGTCACGCCCGGCGCGTTCACCGGGATCGCGCAGGTGATGGATTCGGGCAGCTGGTTGGGCGCGAGCGGGATCAGGTTGCCGATCCAGATCTCGTTGGCGAACACCGCGCCGGTGGCGAGCATCTTCATGCCCGAGATCACCACGCCGTCGTCGTCCTCGCGCACCACGCGCAGGGTCGGGATCGGCAGATTCTGCTTCACGTAGAACTCGGGATTGCGCGCCGCCTGCGGCGGAATCACGGCGTAGACGCCGTAGACGTCTTCCTTCCTCATGTGCTCGTAGTAGCGCGTGAGGTTGTCCGCGTACTTGCCGAACACCGCCGGGTTCATCGCCATGCCGGTGACGAAGCTGGAGACGTGGTCGGGCGAGCGCCCGAGCAGCCCGTGGCTCAGGTCGGCGATGGCGCGGTGCAGCCTTGTTCGCTTGGCGAGATCTTCCTTCGACTTCGCCCGCAGGAAGTAGGCGCTAAAGCGCTCGCGTTGCCCATCTCCGGGCTCGCGTCTCCCTTCGGCACGCTCGCTCTTGCTGCGCGCCTCCGGCTCCTCGAAGCTGAACTCGGGATTCGCCGCCTTCAGGTCGTAGATCGCCGCCATCGAGCGCGCGCCATTGCGAAACGCCGGGTGCGTGGTGACGTCGTCCACCTTTTCGCCGCCGATGTAGACCACGCGCCCGTCGCGCAGGGACTTCAGGTGCTCCGCTCCGCTCTTCAGCATGCCCGCCTCCTCACTTCCGCAGCTTGCCGGTGTTCTCCTGCTTGCCGCTGGTCTCGTAGTAGTGGATCTCGTAGAGCAGGCAGCCACCTTTCGAGGTGAACGGGCCGTGATGGACGCCCGGCGGCCGGCAGGCATAGGTGAACGCCTGCGAGGACTTGCCCCCCTTGCCCTTGGCGTCGTTGCCGACGACGAGATCGCCCTGCACCAGGAATACCTCCTCCCAGTGATCGTGCACGAAGGGCTCCGTGGAATACGCGCCCGGCTCGATCCTCAGCAGGCGCGTGCGGCTGCCGCGCTTGACGGCCTCGTCGAGGTCCGAGGCGAGCACCTTCTGCGAGAAACCCGGCGGGTAGTTCGGCCCAGGGGATTCCCAGCCCTTCTTCATGTCCACGCCGACGAACTCCAGGTGGGGCTTGGGCTGGCTCATGGCTCTCCTCGAAATCGCATTGACGCGCAGCGCACCGCTTCCGGAGAATAGCGCAGTCCCAAGGCCAGTTCCACGAAACCACGGAGGCGTAATGCTGAAACTCTACGGCCAGTACCGCTCGCGCGCGTTCCGCGTGGCGTGGCTGTGCAAGGAAGCGAACATTCCCTACGAGCACGTCAACGTCACGATCAACGTGGAGGGCGCGACCTGCAAGGAGCCCTGGTACGCGGCGCTCAACCCCAACAAGCGCGTGCCCACCATCGACGACGACGGCATCGTGATGTGGGAATCGGCCGCGATCAACCTGTACCTCGCCGAGAAGTACAAGTGCCCGCTGTGGCCGAAGGACGCGGCGGGCAAGGCGCGCATGCTGCAGTGGGCGTTCTACATCGCCAACGACGTCGAGCCGCCGATGATCGTCATGCAGCGCCACCGCCACCTGCTGCCGCCCGAGCAGAGGAACGAGAAGCTCGCCGCGGAGGCCGAGCAGCAGGTCCTGCCGAAGCTGCAGGTGATGGAGGATCACCTCGCGAAGAACCGCTTCTTCAGCGGCAACGAATGGGGCATGGCCGACTTCATGGTGGCAAGCGTCACCTACTCGATGTGGATCAACAAGTTTCCGCTGCTGGAGAAGCTGCCGAAGTTCAAGGCCTGGCTGACCGCGAGCGTGGAGCGCCCGGCGGCGAAAGAGGCGCGCAAGCTGCGCGAGTAGCGGCTCCGCGCCCTGCGCGGCCGCAGCTTGGGCGCAGGGCTGGCCTTGAATCGGCCTAGCGCCCGCGCTCGCGCAGCACGCGGCGCAGCAGCTTGCCGGAGGCGTTCTTCGGCAGTTCGGCCGCGAACTCGATTTCGCGCGGGTACTTGTAGGGCGCGGTGACGCGCTTGACGTGCTCCTGCAGCTCGGCCGCGAGCTGCGGGCTGCCGTCCATGCCCGGCTTGAGCACGACGAAGGCCTTCACGATCTCGCCGCGCTCGGTGTCGGGCTTGCCCACCGCGGCGCTCTCCTGCACCGCCGGGTGCTCAAGGAGCGCGTTCTCGACTTCCATCGGCCCGATGCGGTAGCCGGCCGAGCTGATGATGTCGTCGGCGCGCCCCTCGTAGTAGAGGTAGCCGTCGGCGTCCCGGCGCACCATGTCGCCCGTCAGCCAGTACTCGACGCCGTTCACGATCCTCTTGCCCGCCGCCGTGCGCTCGGGCTCGTGCCAGTAGCCGAGCATCATCTGCGGATTGGGGAGCCGGACCGCGAGCTGGCCTTCGAGAACCGCGATCTCCACGCCGGGCTGCGGCTTGCCCATCGAGCCGGGCTTCACAGGCATGAAGGGATAGTTGAGCACCGTCATGAGCGTCTCGGTCTGGCCATAGCCGTCCAGCAGCGGCACGCCCGAGCGCTCGCGCCAGCGGCGCACGATCTCCGGGTTGACCGTCTCCCCTGCCGATACCGAAAGGCGCAGCGCGGAGAGATCGAAGGGCGCGAGGTCTTCGTTCACCAGGCGCCGGAACTCGGTCGCCGCCGCGCAGAACACGGTGACGCGGTGCTTCGCGAGCAGCGCCAGCCGCGCGCGCGGCTCGAACGCGCCGTGGTAGAAGAGCACCGCCGCACCACAGCTCCACGGGCCGAAGAGAATCGCCGTGCCCGCCTTGCTCCAGCCGGTGTCCGCCGTGCACCACATGAGGTCCGAGGGCTTGAGGTCCTGCCAGAGCTGGGACGCGAAGGCGCCAGGCGTAGAGCGCGCGCGCGGCGTGCGTCACCCCCTTCGGCCCGCCGGTCGAGCCCGAGGTGTAGTACATGGCCACCGGGTCCTCGATGGCGATGCTCTCCGGCGGGCAGTTCGCGGAGGCGGCCGCGACGGCCTCGTCGAAATCGAGCCAGCCTGGCGCACCCCCTACCGCCGCTCTCATCCTCAGATCGAGGCCGGCGAACTTCGGCGCGCTTGCTGCCGTGGTGATCGCGCCCGCGGCGCCGGAATGCTCCGCCCGGTAGCGCACGTCCTTCGCGGTCAGCATGTCGATGCAGGGAATCGGGATCACGCCCACGCGCAGGCAGCCCACCATCGCGACCTGCCATTGCGGGAGCCGCGGCAGCATGACGATGCAGCGGTCGCCCTTCTTGAGGCCATTCGCGCGCAGGACGTTGCCGAGCCGCTTCGACAATTCCGCAATGCGCGCAAAGGCGTAGCGCTCCTCACGGCCGGATTCGTCGCACCAAAGCAGCGCGAGCTTGCCCGGATCCTTCGCCCAGACATCGACGACGTCGGCGGCGAAGTTGAAGGTGCCGGGCAGCTGCCAGCGGAATTCCGCGTACGCCTCCTCGTAAGTCACCACGCCGCCTCGAGAAGCTTCTTCACGTCCGCACTCGAACGCAGGGGGCGCGGGTTGGTGCGCACCCAGAGGTTCTTCATCGAGGCCTCCGCGATCGCGGCCAGCTGCTCGCGTTTGACGCCTACCGCGCGCAGCGTGGCCGGCTGACCGAGGGCGGCGATGAGATCGGCCACCGCGTCCGCCGCTGCCATGCCGGCCCGGCCGAGCGCCTCCGCGATGCGTCGCTGCTTCTCCCGGGTCGCCGGTTCATTGAAGCGCAGGACGTGCGGCAGCATTACGCAACTCGTGTGCCCATGCGGCACGTCTGCGGCGGCGCCGAGCGCATGGCCGATGCCGTGGCTCGCGCCGTAGTTCACGCGCGCGATCGTGGACGCGGCGAGCCAGGAGGCCTGCTGGCACAGAAGGCGTGCGTCGAGGTCGGCGGGTGCGGCCATGGTGCGCGGCAGGCCCTCGGCAAAGAGTCGCAGCGCATGCAGCGCGAGGCCATCGCAGTACGGGTGCGCGTCCACCGAGCACAGGGCCTCGACCGCGTGGTCGATGCCGCGCACGCCCGTGGAGAGCCACAGCCAGCCGGGCGTGTGCAGCGTGAGCGCGGGGTCGAGGATCACCGAGCGCGCGCCGATGTCGGCGCCGGTGAAGGAGTGCTTGAGACGCGTGCGCGGATCGGTGCCACCGCCGAGGTTGGAGAATTCCGCGCCCGACAGCGTCGTGGGCACCACCACCTGACGCACCGGCGAGGGCCTGATCTCCGGGATGAAGCGCGAGCCGTCGGGGCGCAGGGCCGCGTGAAGTGCGTCGAGCTCCTCGGGCCGCGTGACGCCGTGAGCAAGGCAGATCTGCAGGATCTTGACCGTGTCGATCGGCGTGCCGCCGCCGATGGTGAGGATCAGGTCCGGCCTGGCGGCGCGCACCGCGTCCGCTGCGGCAACCACGCTGGGCCAGGGGGTATGCGCCACGCATTCGTCGAACAGCCCCGCATAGCGCGCGCCCAGTGTGCCGGCGATCTCGCGCACGACCGCCGTCTTCCTGGACAGCGTCTTCGAGGCCACGACGAAGACGCGGGCTGCGCCGATGCGCGCGGCTTCCTCGGCCGCCGCCTCGGCGGCCGGCAGGCCGAACACCACGCGCTCGAGCGGCAGGTAGGCGTAGCTCGCCACCGCGCTATATTAGCGAGCAAGGCCCGCCGCCATGATCTCGATCCGCGAAATCGACCACGTCGTCCTGCGCGTGCGCGACATGGCGACGATGCGCCGCTTCTATTGCGACGTGCTCGGCGCCGCGCACGTCGCCTGGCGCGCCGAATTCGGCATGTCGCATCTCAAGGCCGGCGCCTCGATGATCGACCTGGTTGCCGTGGACGGGCCCCTGGGCAAGGCGGGCGGCGCCGCGCCCGGCAAGGAAGGCCGCAACATGGATCATCTGTGCCTGCGTATCGAACCGTTCGATCAGGACGCGATCGTGGCGCATCTGCGGCGGCACGGCGTCGCCGTGGGCGAGATCCGGCGCCGCTACGGTGCGGAAGGCAATGGCGTTTCCATCTACGTGAGCGACCCCGAAGGCAATACGGTAGAGCTGAAGGGGCCTTCCGACGGCCAGCCTCCGCCGCCATGAAGAAGGCGGAGCTGGTGCGCGCCCTCGCCTTCCTGCGCGGAGGAGACTGGGAGGCGGCGCACGAGATCGTGCAGCAGGACGAGGATTCGCCGCTTTCCTGCTGGGCGCACGGCATCGTGCACCTGATGGAGGGCGACGCCGCCAACGCGCGCTACTGGTACCGCGAGGCGAAGCGCGAGTTTCCGCGGGCGCCCTCGGTCCCCGAGGAGATCGCCGCGCTCGATGCGGCGCTGAAGTCCTAGCGTCCGAGCGATCGCCGTACCGCGCGCCGCCTCCTGCGCTGCGGCATGCGTGCCGGCTGCAGGCGAAGCTCCCAGTACTCGCCTTGGAGCGGCTTGCCGAAGCTCTCGTGCGCCTCGCGTCGCACAAGCCTGAAACCTTCGGCCTCGTAAATGCCGCGCGCGGCGGCGAGTTCGCTTTGCGTCCACAGCACGAGCTTGCGGTAGCGCGCCGCGCGCGCAAACCGGATGCAGGCGCGCACCAGCTGCTTGCCCAGGCCGAGGCCGCGCGCCGCGGGCTCCACGATCAGCAGGCGCAGCTGCGCCACGCCCGGCGCCTTCTTCACCAGGAACACCGCGCCAAGGCGCTTGCCGCCACGCGTCGCAATCCAGCAGCGCTCGCGCTTGGCGTCCAGGCGCTCGATGAAGCGCGCCACGATGCCCGCCACCAGCGCCTCGAAGCGCGCGTCGTAGCCGAACTCCCGCCAATACAGCTCGCCGTGGCGCTGCACCACCCAGCCCATGTCGCCCGGGCGGTGCCGGCGCAACCGCACTTGCGGTAGCATCGCTCGCTTCACCATGGGGAGAAATTAGCATGGCTCAGAACAAGGTCGCGATCGTCACGGGCGCCTCCGCCGGCATCGGCAAGGCCGCCGGGGTGGCGCTGGTCAAGGCGGGCTGGAAAGTCGCGTTCGCCGCGCGCCGCGGCGAGCTGCTGGAGAAGGTCGTCGCCGAGTGCGGCGCCGACAAGGCGCTCGGCGTGGTCACGGACGTGGGCAAGCCCGAGTCGGTGAAGAACCTGTTCGCGAAGACCCGGGACAAGTTCGGGCGGCTCGACCTCCTCTTCAACAATGCGGGCATGGGCGCGCCGGCGGTGCCGCTCGACGAGCTGCCCTACGAGAAGTGGCTGGAGGTCGTGAACGCGAACCTGAACGGCATGTTCCTGTGTACGCAGGAGGCCTTCCGCCTGTTCAAGGCGCAAAAGCCCCAGGGCGGCCGCATCATCAATAACGGCTCGATCTCGGCCCACGCGCCGCGCCCCTTCTCGGTGGCCTACACCGCCACCAAGCATGCGGTCACCGGCCTCACCAAGTGCATCGCGCTCGATGGCCGCGCGCACGACATCTGCGGCTGCCAGATCGACATCGGCAACGCCGCCACCGAGATGACCGAGCGCATGACCAAGGGGGTGCCGCAGCCCAACGGCACCACCATGGTCGAGCCGCGCATGAACGTGCAGCACGTGGCGGACGCCATCGTGCACATGGCGAGCCTGCCGCCGGACGCCAACGTGCTCACCATGACGATCATGGCGACCAAGATGCCTTTCGTGGGTCGGGGGTAGGCGGCAGAAACACGGAGACCAGTGGGGTATTCCCCACCGGTGCGCTGCAAGCCAGGCGTAAGGTTCATTTCTTTCGGGGGAGCTTCACCTTTCCCTGCGCCAAGGAATAGGATGGCGAACACTAGAACGCGCTGTGCCCACCAAAGGAGGGAGTCCAATGGCCAGTCTTACCATCAATGGCAAGACCCGCGAGGTCAACGCCGATCCGAACACGCCGCTGCTCTGGGTCATCCGCGACAGCCTCGGCATGACCGGCACCAAGTTCGGCTGCGGCGCCGCGCTGTGCGGCGCCTGCACCGTGCACCTCGACGGCAAGCCGGTGCGATCCTGCAGCACGCCGCTGTCGGCGGCGGCAGGCAAGAAGATCACCACGATCGAAGCGATCGGCGCGACGCCGACGGGCAAGAAGGTGCAGCAGGCCTGGGCGGAACTGGACGTGCCGCAGTGCGGCTACTGCCAGTCCGGCCAGATCATGAGCGCGACCGCGCTGCTGGAGGCGAAGCCGAATCCGAGCGACGCCGACATCGACGCCGCGATGGCAGGCAACATCTGCCGCTGCGGCACCTACCCGCGCATCCGCGCGGCCATCCACAAGGCCGCCGGCACGAAGGGAGCCTGAAGATGACAACGCTCAAGAATCCTTCCCGCCGCACGTTCCTGAAGACCGGCGCCGCCCTGGGCGGCGGCCTGGTGATTGGCGTGGCGCTGCCCGAAGCATTCGCCAAGTCCGCGGTGACGACCTCGATGCCGAACGCCTGGATCCGCATCGGCAGCGACAACACCGTCACCATCCTGTGCGCCCGTTCCGAGATGGGGCAAGGCGTGGTGATGGCCCTGCCGACCCTGGTGGCCGAGGAGTTGGAAGTGGACCTGCGCAGGATCAAGGTTGACTTCGCTCCCCCCGGAGAGGTCTACATCAACGCCATGCTCGGCGGCCAGCTCACCGGCGGCTCGACTTCGGTGCGCGACGGCTGGGAAAAGCTGCGCATCGCCGGAGCGCAGGCGCGCGTCATGCTCGTGCAGGCCGCCGCCGACAAGTGGAGCGTGGACGCATCCAAGTGCAAGGCAGCCAACGGCATGGTGACCGGGCCCGGGGGGAAGAAAGCCTCCTATGGGCAGCTCGCTGAGGCGGCCTCGAAGCTCACCCCGCCCAAGGAAGTGAAGCTCAAGGATCCGTCGGAGTTTCGCTACGTTGGCAAGCCGCTGAAGCGCCTGGACACCGCCGGCAAGATCACCGGCAAGACCGAGTTCGGCATCGACGTGAAGCTGCCCGGCATGCTTTACGCCGCGCTCGCGCAATGCCCGGTGATCGGCGGCAAGGTGGTCAGCTACGACGCTTCCAAGGCGAAGTCGATGCCCGGCGTGAAGCACGTGGTGCAGATCACCGACGGCGTGGCGGTGGTGGCCGACAGCTGGTGGCGGGCGAAGACCGCGCGCGACACGATCAGCATCCAGTGGGACGAAGGCGCGAACAAGTCGCTCAGTTCAGCGGATGTCTTCGCGGGCCTCGCCTGCCGCGATGTCCAAGCCCGGGGCGCAGATCAAGGCAGCAAGGCAACGTCGCTGACGGCATGAAGAACGCGGCGAAGACGGTGCAGGCGACCTATGAAATGCCGTTCCTGTCGCACTCGCCGATGGAGCCGATGAACTTCACCGCCGATGTGCGCAAGGACTCGGCGCTGCTGATCGGCTCGATCCAGTTCCAGCAGATGGCGCTGGGCATGGCGGCAGCGATCACGGGCCTGAAGCCCGAGCAGATCACCATCAAGACCACCTACCTGGGCGGCGGCTTCGGCCGGCGTATCGACCTGGACTACATGGCGCAGGCGGTGGAGACTCTCCAAGGCCATCGGCAAGCCGGTCAAGCTGGTGTGGACGCGCGAAGACGACATGACGCACGACTTCTACCGTCCGGCCAGCCTGACCCAGATGTCCGCGGGACTGGATGCGAACGGCAAGCCGACCACGCTGAGCTTCAAGATGACCTCGCCGTCGGTGACCGTACGCGCTGTTCCCGCAGATCGTGAAGGACGGCGTCGATCCGCTGCATGACCGAGGCGATCCTGGTGCCTTACGACATTCCCAACCAGGCGGTCGCCACCGTGATCCACGATACCGGGCTGCGGGTCGGTTACCTGCGCTCGGTGTCGCATGCGCTCAACGTGTTCGCCAACGAGTCCTTCATGGACGAGCTGGCGGCCGCCGCGGGCAAGGATCCCTACGAGTACCGCATGGCGCCTGCTCGGCAAGCAGCCGCGCTTCAGCAACGTGCTCAAGCTGGCGGCCGAGAAGGCCGGCTGGGGCAAGCCGCTGCCGGCGGGCCGCGCGCGCGGCATCGGCGCTGATGGAGGGCTACGACACCTACATGGCGCAGGTGGCCGAGGTGTCGGTGAAGGACGGCAAGATCAAGGTGCACCGCGTGGTGGTCGCGGTCGACCTGCGGCAGGATGGTCAACCCGAACATCGTCGAACAGCAGCTCGAGAGCAACATCGTGTTCGGCCTGACGGCGGCGCTCTACGGCGACATCACGCTGAAGGACGGCCGCGTGCAGCAGACCAACTTCCACGACTACAAGCTGCTGCGCATGCCGGAGACGCCGAAGATCGAGATGCACATCGTCAAGAGCACGGAGAAGCCGGGCGGCATCGGCGAGCCGGGCATGGCGCTGCTCTCGCCGGTGGTGGCGAACGCGGTGTTCGCGCTGACCGGCAAGCGCCTGCGCAAGATGCCGTTCTCGCTTGCGTAGGGCATCGCGTCTGCAGGGACAAAAGGCCCGCCTCGGCGGGCTTTTTGTCGCGCTGGTCTTGTTGCAGGCGGGCACCGCACCGGCGCAGGACTACGAGAAGGAGAAGCGCTGGTCCGACCAGATCGGCAAGACGCTGATGGTCGGCGAGGCGGCCTGGCTCGAGCAGAAGAACGGCCACCGCTTCATCGCACTGCACACCGCGGCGGAAAAGCCGCGCGGCGCGGTGATCATCGCGCACGGCCGCGGCTGGAACCCCGATTTCGAGCTCTACGGCAGCCTGCGCACCATGCTCGCGGAAGCCGGCTACACCACGCTCTCGATTCAGCTACCGGTGCTGCCCAGCACCGCCATCCTCGGCCTGTACGTGCCGCTGTACCCGGACGCGCGCGAGCGCTTCCAGCTCGCGGTGGATTTCCTCAAGGCGAAGGGCTACCGCAACATCGCCATCGTGTCGCACAGCCTGGGCGCCACCATGGCCAACCAGTACCTGATCCGCACCGAGGACCGGAGCGTCGGCGCCTGGGTGTTCATCGGCATCCTGCAGGGCCTGGAGGAGATGTACCGCATCTCGATTCCGGTGCTGGACGTTTTCGGCAGCGACGATTTCACGGTCACCATGTGGGGCGCCGACGAGCGCAGGAAGCAGATCGAGAAGAACCCGGCTTCCGCCCAGGTGATGGTGCCCGCGGCGAAGCATTTCTTCGAAGGCCGCGAGGACGAGCTGGTGCGCCTCGTCGTCGCGTTCCTCGACCGCACGTTCAAGGCCGGCACAGCGCCGGCAGCACCGCGCTGATCGAGTCGTTGAACACCGCGTCGGCGAGGTCGTCGAAGGGCGTAGGCTCGGCGTTAATGATCACCACGCGCGCGCCCGCGCGCCTGGCGAGCGGCACCGCGCCGGCGATCGGGATAGACCTGCAGGCTCGTGCCGACGGCGAGCAGCACCTCGGCCTCGCCCGCAGCCTGCATGGCGCGGTCGATCACCTCGGGCACCAGCGCCTGGCCGAAGGAGACGGTGGCGCTCTTGAGGATCCCGCCGCAGCTGCGGCACGGAGGATCCGCTTCGCCCGCGCGCACGCGTGCGAGCGCCTTCTCCATCGGCGCGCGCTCGCCGCAGCTCATGCACACCACCTTGCGCAAGGTGCCGTGCACCTCGATCACTCTTTCCGGGCTGTTGCCCGCCTGCTGGTGCAGCTCGTCGATGTTCTGCGTGATGAGGGCATGGAGCTTGCCGCGCCGCTCCAGTTCCACCAGCGCCAGGTGCCCGGCATTGGGCTTGGCGCTCCAGGCGGGGTTCTGCAGCCGGCTCTGCCAGGAGAGCCGGCGCACTTCCGGGTCGGACATGTAGTAGCGGATGTCGGAGAGCTTCTCGGCCTTGGGGTTCTTGGTCCACACCCCCTGCGGGCCGCGGAAGTCCGGGATGCCGGAATCGGTGGAGATGCCGGCGCCGGTGAGCGCCACCACCCGCTGCGCCGCGTCGATCCATGCGCGCACGTCTTGCATGCCGCCATTCTAGGGCGGGCCGGCCCCCGCCGGCCGATGCAATGGGGCGCCTAGCGTCCGGCGAAGACGTCGGTCACCAGCTGGCTCGGCAGCCAGGTGGCGAGCGCCGGGAAGAAGATGACGAGCAGCAGCACCGTCAGGTCGCCGAGGAAGAACGGAATCGTGCCCTTCAGCACCTGCGGCAGCGGGATCTTGGACGTGCCGCTCACCGCGAAGAGGTTCAGTCCCACCGGCGGCGTCACCACCCCCATCTCGACGTTGAGCGTGACCATGATGGCGAGGTGCACCGGATCGATCTTGAGCGCCATGGCGATCGGGAACACCACCGGCACGGTGAGGATCACCATCGCCACGCCGTCCACGAACATGCCGAGGATGATCAGCACGAACATGTAGGCGAAGATGAAGCCGAGCGGCGTCAGCCCCCAGCTGGTCACCGTCTTGGCGATCGACTGCGGCCAGTACATGTTGGCGGCGAGGAACTGGAACACGCCCACGCTGCCGATGAGGAATACCACCACCGCCGTGAGGTTGAGCGCGCGCTGCGCGGTCGGCAGGATGTTGCGCACGAACGCCATGCGCCCGCTCAGCACGCCGTAGAGCAGCGCGTAGCCGCAAGCCGCGGCCGCGGCCTCGGTGGGCGTGAACAGGCCCCCATAAAGGCCGCCGAGGATCACGATCGGCATGCCGAGCGCGGGCGCTGCGCCCTTGAATTCCACCCAGCAGCGGCGGCCCTCGAAGGTGCCGCGCGGCAGCTTGAGGTAGAGCGCGATGAGGACCACGCTGATCGCGTTGCCGAGTGCGAGCAACAGCCCGGGGATCACCCCGGCGAAGAACAGCTCCACGATCGAGGTCTCGGTGACGATGCCGTAGACGAGCAGGATGATGCTGGGCGGAATCAGCATCGCGATGCCGCCCGCTGTCGCGACCAGCCCGCCCGAGAGCCAGTCGGGGTAGCCGCGCTTGCGCATCTCCGGGATGGCGATCACGCTCATCGCCGCCGCCATCGCCACGCTCGAGCCCGAGATGGCGCCGAACAGCACGCAGGCGAGCACGGTGGCGACGCCGAAGCCGCCCGGCATCCAGCCCACCAGCGCGTCGGCGAAACGGAACAGCTGCCCGACCAGGCCGGTCTTCTCCATCAGGAAGCCGGCGAAGATGAACAACGGGATCGCCATCAGCGAATACCTGCTGATGAAGCTGAAGAACGCACGGAAGATCGTGTTCAGCTCGAGCAGCGGGTCCACCATGATGAAGGCCGCCGCCGCCGCACTGAGCGCGATGCCGATCGGCACCGACAGCACGAGCAGCACGAGCACGACGATTCCTACGATGTGCACTGCCGGGCTCTCCTGCGCGCTAGCGGCTCAATGCCCGCCTTCGTCGCCCGAGAGATCCGCGGGCACGGACAGGCCGCAGAGCTTGCGGATGCCGAACCAGATCTGGAAGGCCATCGTCACCGCCATGAAGGCGAAGCCGACGAGCAGCGCGGCGAGGAACGGCCACATCGGGAACGCGAGGCTCTCCGTGCGGCTCTCGTACTTGATCGCGTCCTCCACCTCCGGGAGACCCCACCAGACGACTGCCGCAAGGAAGACGAAGGAGAACACGAGCGCGACGAGCTTCACGATCTCGCCTGCGATCCTCGCGCGCGGCCCCGCGACGGCGCAGATCTCCGGAATCACCGTGACCGCGAGGTGCGAGCGCTGCCGCTGCGCCACGCTGAAGTACAGGTACACGCCGCTCAGCATGATGAAGGTGACGGCGTCCTGCTGCCACTCGAAGGAGCGGCCGATGAGGTAGCGCCGCCCGACCTCAATCAGCGCGAGCAGCGTGCAGCCGACGAGCAGCAGCGCGGCGGCGCGCGCCAGGACCTTGTCCTGGAACGCGCGCCAGGCCGCATAGGCTCGTTCCACTTACCGGATGACGATGCGCGCAGCGTGCTTGCTGCAGTCCAGCTTCTCGATCCAGGACGAGCCCGCCGGGTTCTGCTGCGACAGCAGCCGGCCTTCCTCGCGGAAGGTGTCGACCCACTTCCTGGCCGCTTCCGGCGTCTTGCTCTTCACCCAGTTGGCAGGCCCGTCACCCAGCGCGCCGGTCAGCTGCGCGACCTCTTGCGGCGTCATCCAGTACACGCCCGGCTTCGACGGATCCTTGGTGCCGTACTTCTCGTAGGTCATCTTGTCGACGCACCAATTGAGCTCCTTCTGCAACTGAATGGTCTCCGCGACGAGCTTCGAGACCGCACCCTGCGTCGCGGGCGTCAGACGGCCCCACCAGCGCTGGCTTGCGCTCACCATGTAGTAGTCGCCGGTGAACACGCCCGCGCCGCCGGTCGTGTAGAACGGCGCCTGCTGGCGCACGCCCAGCCAGCCGCCGATGCTGGTCATCAGTCCGTCGATCACGCCGGAATCGAGCGCGGTCGGCACTTCGCCGAAGGCCATCACCACCGGATTGGCTTTCCAGGACTCGAGCACCGGGTTCTCGGCCGGGCCCATGCTGCGCACCTTGCGGCCGGTAAAGTCCTCGGCGGTCAGGTAGCGCTTCTTGCCGCCCACGCCCATGCCGAAGCTCATGTGCCCGGCGCCGAAGACCTTGATGTGCGCCTGCTTCTCCATGCGCTCGGCGAGCATCTGGTAGGTCTTGGTCTTCTCGAGGTTGTCCACCGCGCCGACGGTGGTGAGGATGCCCGGCCCGACCACTGCCATCAGCCAGGGATCCACCGAGCCCGCCTTGCCCATCTGCATCCAGGTCATCTCGAGGTTGCCCTGGCGCATCGCTTCGAACGCTTCAGGGATCGTGTAAAGCGCGCCGGCAGGATACAGGCGCGCTTCGCTGCCCGGGATCACCTGCGGCAGGCGATCCGCGAAATGCTTCATCGCCAGGCCGGCGGGGTGCGGCGCCGGCGGAAAATCCGAGGCGAAGCGCATCACCACCTTCTTCGGCGCGTCTTGCGCGGCGGCGGGCTGCGGCATCCCCCAGGTCAGTGCCAGCGCGGCAACCGCCGCCCCCAGCACGGGAATACGTCTGCGCTGATACCGGGCCATGGATCCTCCTTCGTTATTTATGGTGTGTTCTTGCGGGATAGCCGAAAGACCGTATCCCAGCGGCCAACCCAGCGTCAAGCGCTCGCGCCTCGACGCGCTGCAGCATTTGCACCACGCGAGAGGATGCGGGTAGATTGGCGCGCAGGAGGAACGACATGACAAAAATCATCCGCACTGCCGCTGCCTGTGCCCTGCTTGCCGCCTGCGCCTCGATGACGGACGAGCCGCTGCGCGCGACGGCCCAGTTGCAGCCGACCAAGGGCAACAAGACCATCGGCGAGGCCACGTTCGAGCAAGCGGGCGACAAGGTGCACGCCGTAATCTACGTGCAAGGGCTCAAGCCGGGCCAGGAGCACGGGCTGCACATCCACGAAGTGGGCGACTGCAGCTCGGGCGACGGCATGAGCGCGAAGGGCCACTTCAATCCATATGGTAAGCCGCACGGGCAACCCGGGACTTCCGAACGCCATGCCGGCGACCTGCCCGCGCTCAAGGCCGGCAAGGATGGTCGCGCCAAAGTGGATGTCATGGTGGACGTCATCACGGTCCAGCCCGGCCCGGCGAGCGTCGTCGGCCGCGCCTTGATCGTGCACGCTGATCCCGACGACTACCGCACCCAGCCCACCGGCAATGCCGGTGCGCGGCTCGCCTGCGGCGTGATCCGCCGCGAATAGGGAAGCGCCGAACACGCCGCGCACCGGCGCGCGGCGCCACACTCAGGAGGGCACGTCGCCCGCGAGGGTGACGCGATGCATCACGCGCCGGTAGCCGTGGTAGTCGTTGACCGGGTTGTGCTGCGTGCACCGGTTGTCCCAGAAGGCGAGCGAGCCCGGCTGCCAGCGGAATCGGCAAGTAAACTCGGGCTGCACCTGGTGCGCGAACAGGAACTCGAGCAGCGGACGGCTCTCCGCCTCGGACCAGCCCTTGAACCTCTCGGTGTGTCCCACGTTCACGTATAGCGACTTGCGCCCCGTCTCCGGGTGCGTGCGCACCACGGGATGCTCGCCCGCCAGCACCTTCAGATCCTCCCCGGCGGCGCGCATGCGGTCCTCGCGCGTCTTCGAGGCCGCCGCCTTGGTCGAGGTGTTCACGCCCACCAGCCCTGCCAGCGTGCGCCTGAGGCCCTCGGAGAGCGCTTCGTAGGCGAGGTACTGGTTCGCGAAAAGGGTGTCGCCGCCGCAGGGCGGGATCTCGATCGCATAGAGCATGCTGCCCATGGGCGGGCGCTCGAGGTAGGTCGTGTCCGAATGCCACACGCCGCCGAAATTGACGCGCTCGTGCTCGAGCTTCACCACCGGGGTGATGAGCGGGCAATCGGGTAGCCCTTTCAGTTGCGGATACTCCATCGGCTCGCCGAAGGCCCTGGCGAACGCGAGCTGCTGCTGGGGCGTCAGCTTCTGATCGCGAAAGAAGATGACCAGGTGCTCGAGCAGCGCGCGGCGGATCGCAGCCGCGGCGGCGGCGTCCAGCGGCCGCGACAGGTCCACGCCCTCGATCTCCGCGCCCAGCGCGCCCGCGATCGGGCGCACCGCGATGCCGTTGGGACTTGCCATGCGTCTAGTCTAAACTGGACCAGGATGAAACTCGGCGACCTGGAGGTGAACCGCCTGGGCTTTGGCGCGATGCGCGTCTGCGGGCCGCAGGTCTGGGGCCCGCCAAAGGACCGCTCGCAGGCGCTCAAGGTCCTGCGCCGCGCCTACGAGCTCGGCCACAATTTCTTCGACACCGCGGACAGCTACGGCCCGGAGGTGGACGAGGTGCTCATCGCCGAGGCGTTGCATCCCTACCCGAAGGACCTGGTGATCGGCACCAAGGGCGGGCTCCTGCGCCCGAGCCCCCCGCAGTGGGTGCCCGACGGCAGGCCCGAACACCTGCGACGCGCCCTGGAGGGAAGCCTCAAGCGCCTGAAGCTCGAGCGCATCGACCTCTATCAATGGCATGCGCCCGACTCCCGCGTGCCGTTCGCCGACTCCTTCGGCGCGCTTGCGCAGATGCAGCGGGCGGGCAGGATACGGCACCTCGGGCTGTCGAACGTGAGCGTGGCGCAGCTCGGGGAGGCGCGCCGCATCGCACCGGTGGTCTCGGTCCAGAACAGCTACAGCATCGACAATCGCGCATCGGAAGACGTCTTGAAGGCCTGCGAGCAACTCGACCTTGCGTTTCTGCCCTGGTACCCGCTCGGCGCGGGCTCCGCGCTGCGCGCGGCAAAGGTGAAGAAGGTCGCGGCGCGCATCCGGGCCACGCCGGCGCAGGTGGCGCTCGCGTGGCTGCTGGCGCATTCGCCCGCGATGCTGCCGATTCCCGGGACTGCGAACCTCGAGCATCTCGAGGAGAACGCGCACGCGGCGAAGCTGGCACTCTCGCCGCAGGACATGAAGGATCTGGAGGGCGAGGGCTAAGCGTTGAGAGTCTTCGCGATCGCCGCAGTGCTGCTCCTCGCCGCGTGCGCAGGCACGCCCGTGGATCCCGTGGAAGGCTGCGCCGGCCTCAAGGCGCCGATTCCCGCGAGCGCCATCGGCCTGCCGACGCGCGGCGCCACGATCGAGTCCGCCACGCTGATGGCGCCGATTCCGATGATCGTGCCGGCGAAGTTCCCGTTCCAGCCGCCGATGACCGAGATCACCGTGATCCCGGCCACGCCCGAGTACTGCAAGGTGATCGGCGCCATCGCGCCGGTGGACCCGACAGCGCCGCCGATCCGCTTCCAGGTCAACCTGCCGACGCAATGGAACGGCAACTCGCTGCAGTTCGGCGGCGGCGGCTTCAACGGCGTGCTGATCACGGGGCTGGGCCTCGCGCCCTCGGCGCACCCCGACCGCCCCTCGCCGCTGGCGCGCGGCTTCGTCACCGCAGGCACCGACTCCGGGCACCAGAACGCGCCCGGCGTGCCGCTGCAGGCCTTCGCGCTGAACGACGAGGCGCTCGAGAACTTCGCGCACGCCGCCTACAAGAAAGTGCGCGACGTCTCGGTCGAGCTCATGAAGCGGCGCTACCGCAAGGCGCCCGCGAAGCTGTACTTCTTCGGCAGCTCGGAAGGCGGGCGCGAGGGCCTCACGATGGCGCAGCGCTATCCCGCGGATTTCGACGGCATCTACAGCCGCGTGCCGGTGATCAACTGGGCCGGCCTGCAGGTCGCGGGCACGCGCGCGGGCGTCGCGCAGTTCGGCGACGGCTGGCTCGCGCCCGACAAGGTAAAGCTGGTGCACGAGGCGGTGCTCGAAGCCTGCGATGATCTCGACGGACTCAAGGACGGCATCGTCGGCGACTACGAGGGCTGCGCGCGCGCGTTCGACGCCAGCAAGCTGCGCTGCACGGCAGGCCCCGCGCCGGGCTGCCTGACGGAGCCGCAGTTGAAGGCGGTACAGGCGCTGCACACTCCGATCGAGTTCCGCTTCGCGCTCGCCAACGACGTGCGAGCCTATCCGGCGTGGGGCCGCGGCGGCGAGAACGCCCCGGGCACCGGGCCGGTGGGGGGCTGGCCGAGCTGGCAGACGGGCGCAACGCCCCCCACCGTGCCCGCCGGACCGAAGAGCAGCCGCGCCTGGCTCTACGGCAGCGGCGCCATCCAGTACTTCGTCGCGCGCGACCCGGACTACGACCCGCGCCGCTTCAATCCCGAGGAATTCGTGGGGCGGCTGCGCCAGATTTCCGCGCTGATGGATTCCACCGACCCGAACCTCGCCGCCTTCGCGGCACGCGGCGGCAAGCTCATCATCACCGAGCACATGGCCGACTACGCGCAGAGCCCTTATGCGGGCATCGAGTACTTCAAGTCGGTGATCGAGCGCATGGGCGCGCAGAAGGTCGACAGCTTTGCGCGGCTCTACGTCACGCCGGGCGCCGATCACGTGGGCGTCGGCGCGCCCTCGAGCGTGGATATGCTCCAGGTGCTCACCGACTGGGTCGAGCGCGGCCAGGCGCCGGGAGAGCTGGTGCAGGCCGCGCATGAGGCGACGCCGCCCTTCGCGATCACTGCGACGCGGCCGATGTGCCGCTATCCCGGCTTCCCGCGCTATCGCGAGGGCGACGCCGCGAAGGCCGGCAGCTTCGAGTGCGCGCGACGCTGAGCTGGATCTCCTCGAAATCCGAAGACCGCGCCTGGCCAGGCGCGTGAACGCAATGCCGGCGGATTGACTTCGCTCCGCGTGAACCCGATACTTTGCGCGGCATCCCGCCCGACCCGTCGTCTTGCTCCCGGAGGAGGAACTCCAATGCGCATGCTCCTGTCCGCTTTGTTCACGCTCACCTTGATCGCAGGCGCGGCGCCGGTCGTTGCGCAGGGCAATCCGATCAAGATCGGCGCCATCTTGCCGCTCACCGGGTCGGGGGCTTCCTACGGCGTCTGGATGAAGGGCGGCGCCGAGATGGCCGCCGAGGAAATCAACGCCGCCGGCGGCATCGCCGGGCGCAAGCTCGAAGTCATCTACGAGGACCACGCCGCGGACGCCTCCAAGGCGGTCAACGCGATGCGGCGGCTGGTGGAAGTGGAAAAAGTGCCGTTCAGCCTGACCTCGTATTCGGCGCCCACGCTCGCCGTGCAGCCGATCGCGGTGCAGAACAAGGTCGTGCTGATGAATGGCGGCGGCCAGTCCGACAACCTCGCCAACAAGGATTACCTCTACAACAACATCCCGGTGGTGTCGAACGAGGTCGGCGTCATCGCCGAGTGGCTGGCGAAGGACAAGAAGCTCCGCAGTGCGGTCATGATCATCGCCAACGACGAGGCCGGGCGCAACGCCGCCAAGACCTTCCGCGAAAAGTACAGCGCCGCCGGCGGCAAGGTGCTCGCCGAGGAGCAGGTCGCCCTCGATGCGAGCGACTTCCGTGCGCAGCTCGCCAAGCTCAAGGCGCGCGGCGGCGACCTGCTCTACGTGTCCTCCTACGGCCGCAACGTCTCCATCATCGCCGACCAGGCCCGTGAACTCGGGATCACCATCCCGATGGCGGGAACTTCCTGGATCCTGGTGCCCGAGACAATGAAATCCAAGGGCGCGGAGGGCATCCTGACGACCCGGCTGCCGTTCGATCCGAACTCGGCTTTTGCCAGGAAGTTCAAGGAAAAGTACAAGACCGACGCCGGATTCTTCGCGGTGCAGTACTACAACGCCACCCGGATCTTCGCCACGGCCGCCGCGGAAGCGATGAAGAAGGGCGGCGGGGCGCTGAGTGGGGAGGGAGTGAAGAACGCCATCGAGTCGATACGCGCCTTCGACACGCTTTCGGGCAAGCTGGTGTTCCAGGCCAATCACGGCGCGGTCATGGACATCGAGGTCGGAACCCTGAAGGGCGGCAAGGTCGAGGTCGAGAAGGTCATCAAGGCCGCCCCGTAGCAAGCCGGGGGGCGATCCTGGATCTGTTCCTCCAGCTCGCGGCGACCGGCCTGGTCGTAGGCAGCCTGTATGCGCTGTGCGCCCTTGGCTGGGGGCTGATCTACGGCACGACGCTTCACTTCCACGTCGCGCACGGGGCGGTCTTCACCCTGGCCGCCTACTTCGCCTACGTAGGCCAGAAACTGCTGGGCCTGCCGCTCGCGCTGGCGGTGGCCGGCGCCATTGTCGCGGCGGCGGGCTCGGGAATGCTGATCGACCGTTTCATCTACCAGCCGCTCGAGCGCCGCGGCGCGCTGCGCACCACGCTATTCATCGCGTCCCTCGGCCTGCTGATCCTGATCGAGAACCTGCTCGCCATCGTTTTCAAGCCCGATCCGCTGCGGCTGGACGTGGGCCGGCTCGCGGAGGCGGTGCAGATCGGACCGGTGTTCCTCACCTGGCTGCACCTGGTGAGTGTCGCGACCGCCGCATTCGCCTACCTGGGGTTGATGGCTTTCCTCAAGTACTCCCGCTGGGGCCAGGCCATGCGCGCGGTATCGTCCTCGCCCGAAATGGCGCGCACGGTCGGCATCGATCTGCGGCGCGTCCACCTGCTCACCTACGCCGTGGGCTCGGCCATTTCCGCTCCGGCCGGCATCCTGGTGGCGATGGACGTGGGAGCGGATCCGTATCGCGGCACCACCTTCGTGCTGCTTGCCTCGGTGGCGGTGATCATGGGGGGCATCGGCTCGATTCCGGGCGCGCTGCTGGGTGCCTTGTTCCTTGCGCTGCTGGAGAATCTCGGCGTGTGGAAGATCGCCTCGGAATGGCAATCGACGATCTCGTTCGGGGCCTTCCTGATCTTCATCGTGCTGCGACCGCGCGGGATCTTCGGCCGCAAGATCCACTCCGCGGAAATCTGAGTCTGCAGTGACCGCCTACCTCGCGCACTATCTCGTGATGGTCGGGATCTACGCGATCCTGGCCGTCTCGCTCAATCTTCTGATCGGCTACTCGGGCATTTTTTCCCTCGCGCACGCGGCGATCTACGGCATCGGCGCCTACGCCTCCGCCCTCGTGGCGCTGAACCTGGGTCTGGGCTTCTGGGGAGGGCTGGTCGTTGCGGCGGGCGTCGGCGCATTCGCCTCGGCGCTGGTGGCGATCCCGTCCCTGAGGGTCGCCGGCGACTATTACGTGGTGGCCTCCTTCGGCCTCCAGGTCGTGGTGCTCGCGGTATTCATGAACTGGACCGATCTGACCAACGGCCACGCCGGACTGCCGGGAATTCCACGGCCGAACGTCTTCGGCTGGATCATCGACGAGCCTTTCGAGTACGTGTTTCTGTCGGTGGCGTTCGCTGCGCTGACCTATGCGGTGTGCTGGCGGCTGACCAACTCCGCGTTCGGCCGGGTGCTGCAGGCGATCCGCGACGATGAGATTGCCGCGCAGGCGATGGGCAAGAACGTGGTGCAGGTGAAGATCGTGGTGGCGTCCATCTCCTCGGCGCTGGGGGCGATGGCCGGCAGCCTGTACGCCCATTACATCACCTACATCAATCCATCGAGTTTCGCGTTGCATGAGTCGATCTTCATTGCGTCGCTCGTCATCCTCGGCGGCAGCGAGCGGCTCGCCGGCCCGATCGTCGGCGCCTTCGTGCTGCTGGCGATTCCCGAAGCGCTCAAGTTCCTCGCCATCCCGGATACGATCGCGGCGCCGCTCCGGCAGGTCATCTACGGCGCGCTGCTCGTCGCTTTCATGCTGCTCAGGCCCGAAGGCCTCCTCGGCCGGGCCCGCGCGCAGGCCCCCGATGGCCGCTGAGGCGGCGCCGCAGCGCGACCCCGCGCCCGCGCCGATCATGGCGGTGCGGGGACTGGCGCGGGCCTTTGGCGGCATTCATGCCGTCGACGAGTGCACGTTCGACGTGCGACCGGGACTCATCACCGGGCTGATCGGACCGAACGGCGCCGGCAAGACCACCGTGTTCAACCTCATCACCGGGTTTCTCAAGGCCGACCGCGGCTCCATCCTGCTGCGCGGCGAGGAGTTGCTCGGTCTGCCGCCGCACGAAGTGGAACGGCGCGGCGTGGTGCGCACCTTCCAGCACCTGCGGCTGTGGAGCAAGATGACCGTGCTGGAGAACGTGCTGCTCGGCTGCGCGACGCCGATGGGCGAAAATGTCTTCAGCCTGTTCCTGCGTGCGGCGGCGGTGCATGCCGAGGACACCCGGGCGCGCGCGCGGGCGATGGAGGTACTCGAGTTCTTCGGCCTCGCCGGGCGCCGGCACCAGCTCGCCGAGGATCTGGCGTACCCGGAGCAGAAGCTCCTCTCGATGGCGCGCATCTTCGCCACCGACGCCCCGGTGATGCTGCTCGACGAGCCCGCTTCGGGGCTCGACGGCGAGTCGCTGCGCAGGATCGTCCCGCTGGTGAGGCGGCTGGTCGAGCACGGCAAGACCGTTCTGCTCATCGAGCACAACATGGAGTTGATTTCCGAACTCTCCGACGTGGTGGTGTTTCTCCACCAGGGCCGGGTGCTGGCGGCCGGCGCGCCCGCGGAAATCACGCGCGACCCGGCGCTCACCGAAATCTATTTCGGCGTCTGACGATGGCCGCCATCCTGCTCGAATTGGAGGGCATCGAATCGGGCTACGGCAAGAAGACCGTGCTGCAGGGCGTCGCGCTGCGCGTGCACGAGGCGGAAGTGGTGACGGTGCTCGGCCACAACGGCGCCGGCAAGTCCACGACGTTGAAGACGATCCTCGGGTTGCTGCCCGCGCGCTCGGGCCAGGTGCGCTTCGCAGGCAAGCCATGGGCCAACGGCGATCCGGCCGACAACGTCCGGCGCGGGATGGCGCTCGTACCCCAGGGCCGCGGCGTCTTCCCCGACCTCACGGTGATCGAGAACCTGATGCTCGGGGCCTACACGCGGCGCGACCCGCCGGCGACAGAGGCGCGGCTGCGCGAGGTGATCGAGCTGTTCCCGCTGCTCGAGGAGCGCCGCTCGCAACGTGCCGGCACCCTGTCGGGCGGCGAGCAGCAGATGCTGGCCGTGGGCATGGCATTGATGCCCCGCCCCCGATTGATGATGATGGACGAGCCCTCCATCGGCCTGGCCCCGGTGCTGGTACAGCGGGTGCTGGAGACGGTGCGCCAGATCAATCGCCGCTTCGGCACCGCGATCATTCTGGTGGAGCAGAACATCAAGACCGCGCTCAGCGTGGCCGATCGCGCCTACGTCATGAAGTCGGGCCGGATCGTGCTCGAAAGACCCGCGGGCGAACTGCTTGCCGCCCGGGATTCCTGGTGGGAACTGTACTGAGTTCAGGCTACCTGCCGGGAGCTTCCTGTTCCTGCCGCGCCATCCTCATGCGCATGGCGCGCATGTCCTCGCTGCGGCGGCGCAGGCGCTCGCGCGCCTATTTCTTCTCGCTGGCGGCGCGCAATTCGTCGAGGCTTAGAGGGCCGGTGAAATCCAGGTCTTCACGCCCGCGCTGCTGTGCCGCCTTGATGTCCGCAATGCGGAAACTGCCGGTGAAATCGAGCGCGTCCTTGTCCGCTCCGGTATCGACCGACCTGACCAGGCCGCCCGCTTCCAACTCCGCGAGAATCTCGTTCACGGCGGCCTCGGACCAGCCGAGCTTCTCGCCGATGTGCTTCGGGGCGGTGCCCTGCTCCACGAAGCCGAGCACGCGCCGGCAATCGAGCGGGACCAGTCTGTCCTGCGAGTCCCAGGCCCTGCGTCCGCCATCGGTGCGGCTGTAGAGGCGCGGCATGGCGAATATATTCTGCCGCCACAAGGCAGAAAGCAAGCGGCGGCCTGCCCGCATGCGTCAGCGTGTGCAAGAAGACCAGCGGCGGCTAGAGCGCCTGGCGTGTGATGCGCAGGCGCGTGCGCCGCACCAATTCCGCGAGCGGCGTCAATCCACCTTGATCTTCGCGTCGCGAATCAACTCGGCCCATTTCTTCAACTCGCCTTTGACCACCCGGCCGAGCTCCTCTGGGGTGGAGCCCACAGTGTCGCCACCCTGCTCGAGCAGCTTCTGCTTCACATCCGGCAGCTGGATCACGTGCGCCATCTCCTTCTGCATTCGCGCCACGATTGCCGGGGGCGTATTCGCCGGCGCGAACAGCGCGTACCAGGAATCCACCTCGTAGTCCCGAATGTTGAGCGCCTCGGCGACCGTGGGAATCTCCGGCGCACCAGGGTTGCGCTTGAGGGTGGTCACCGCCAGCGCGCGCAGCTTGCCGGCGCGCACCTGCGATATGGCTGCAGGCATGGTGACGATGAGCAGCGGCACCTGCCCGCCGAGCGTGTCGGCGACCGCCGGTCCGCCGCCCTTGTACGGGACATGGACGATGTCGATGCCGGCCCTCAGTTTCAAAAGCTCGCCGGCGATGTGCGACGGCGTGCCGTTGCCGACCGAGGCGAAATGCAGCCTGCCCGGTTGTGCCTTGGCCATTGCCACGACATCCCGCATGCTCTCGATCGATGCGCCGGGGTAGGCCGCGATCAGCTGCGGCACGCTGACGATCAGGGTTACCGGGGTGAAATCGCGCTCGACGTCGAAGTTGAGCTTGTAGAGCAGCGGATTGATGGTGTGCGAGGAAAGCGTGAACAGGAAGGTGTAACCGTCGGGCGCCGATTTTGCGGCTGCCTCGGTGCCGACCGCGCCGCCCGCGCCGCCGCGGTTCTCGATGACGATCGTCTCTCGGAGTGCCTCCGACAGGCGCTGCTGCACGATGCGCGCGATGACATCCGTCCCCCCGCCCGGCGGGTACGGCACGATGAAGCGCACCGGCTTTGCAGGCCAGTCCTGCGCCCATGCCGGGATCGCGGCCAGCAGGCCCAGCACGAGAACGATTCCCTTCCTCATCGCAGCCTCCTCGAAAATTCCCGCTGCCACTTCATCTCCACAGCGGGTCTTGCCTTCCTTCTACGCCTTGGCGGCGGCCAGCCGTTCGAATTGCGCAGTCAGCGCGGTCTGCACACTGCCATGTTCCGTTTCGACTTTCGCCAGGATCTTGCAGGCTTCTTCGGTGTCAGCGCGGCGCGCCGACGCCTCGACGTCCTCGCAATACCGGCTCAACACTCTCGCGCCGACGTTCGCGCTGCTCGATTTGAGCGAATGCGCGGAGCGTGCGATCTCCGGCGCGTCACTGGTGCGCGCCGCCAGCTTAAGCTTTTGCATGAGCTTCGGCGACTCGGCCAGGTAAAGATTGATCACGCGGGGGAGCAGGTCGGGCACCTTGCTCAACTGATCCAGTACCTGCCGATCGAGAACCTCAGCGGCTTGCGCGGGCGCCCGCGCCGCGAGCTCCGCGGCCGCCGATGGCGTGGACCCCGCCTGGGGCATCCAGCGATCCACCATGTCCTGCAACGTCTGCATGCTGAAAGGCTTGCTCAAGTGGTCGTCCATGCCGGCGTTCAGACATTCCTCACGATCCTGCGCCATCGCATTGGCGGTCACTGCGATGATGGGCATACGCTTGCCGTTCGGCGAGCGCTCTCGTCTACGGATCGCCCTCGTGGCTTCGAATCCGTCCATCTCGGGCATGTGGCAATCCATCAGAATGAGATCGAAGTCGTCCTGCGCGTGGGCATCCAGCGCTTCCCGGCCATTGTTGGCGATCGTTACGCTGTAGCCCTGGCTCTGCAGTATGCCAAGCGCGACCTGCTGGTTGATGAGATTGTCTTCCACCAGCAGTATGTTGCCGCGTATTCCGGCCGGAAGCGAATGCGCATTCGCGGGCTCGTACACGCCCGGCGCCGTGACAGGCTCTTGCGGCTGACCGGCCATTACGTTCACCAGGCATTCGTACAGCACCGACTGACGCACCGGCTTGGCGAGGCAGGCGTCGATGCCCGCGTCGCGTGCGTTCCTGATATCCACCTGGCGGCGGCTCAGCATGACCAGCCGCACCTTGGCGATGGCAGCGCTGGCCCTGATCGAGCGCGCGAGTTCGAGCGCGTCCACGCCCGGCAGCCCCAGGTCGATGACTGCAATATCGTAGGGGGCGCCTCGTGCCGCCGCCTGGGCAAGCAGATCGATCGCCTGCGCCGGCGTTGCGGCAACCCGATTGCTCATTCCCCAGTTGCTCATCTGCGCGTGCAGGATGCCGCGATTGCTGGCGGTCGATTCGACGATGAGCGCCCGCGCGCCCGTAAGCATGCCCATCGGGACAGTACGCGAGTCCTCCTGCGGTTGCGTTTCCTGCTTCTCGAAGCTGGTGGTGAACCAGAACGTGGAACCGGCGCCGGGCGCGGATTCGACGTGAATGTCCCCGCCCATCATTTCCACGAGCTGCTTGCTGATCGCGAGGCCGAGGCCGGAGCCGCCGTGCTTGCGGGTCGTTGATCCGTCGGCCTGCGAAAACTCCTCGAAGATCCGGGATTGCGCTTCCAGGCTGATGCCGACACCGGTGTCGCTGACCTCGAAGCGCATCGTGACATTCTTCGCGGTCTCCCCGACGCTGGCCGCGCGGATCACGACCGAGCCATGCTCGGTGAACTTGATCGCGTTGCCCACCAGATTGGTCAATACCTGGCCCAGACGCAGGGGATCTCCCCTGACGTGGGTCAGCAGATCCGGGGGAATGCTGCAGGCGAGATCCAGTCCCTTGACATGGGCGCGCTCGGCCAGGAGGTCCACAACGTCTTCGAGCGTCCCGCGCAGATCCATGTCGACGTTCTCGAGCTCGAGCTTGCCGGCCTCGATCTTGGAGAAGTCCAGAAGGTCGTTGATGATGCCGAGCAGGTTCTGGCCCGAGCGCTGCACGGTCTCGGCGTACTTGCGCTGAGTGCCCGTGAGCCCCGTTTCCAGCAACAGCTCCGTCATGCCCAGAACGCCGTTCATTGGCGTGCGGATCTCGTGGCTCATTCTGGCGAGGAACGAGCTTTTCGCGTGGTTGGCCGCTTCCGCCGCTTCGCGCGCCAGGCGCAGCGCTTCCTCGCTGCGCTTGCGCTGCGTGACATCGCGGGCTACGGCGATGCTGCCGATGCACTGGTTGGCATCGTCGAGCAGAGGCGCGACGGCGACCTGAACGTCGATCACCATTCCCGCCCGGGTCGTGGCTCTGGCCTCATAGGAGAATTTCTCGCCGCCGGCCAGGCGCTGCCCGCGCGCTTGCTCCTCTTCCGGCGTCGAGTCGCCCACGTTGAGCGCGCGCCCCATGACCTCGTCCGGGGAGTAACCGAACATTGCGGCGGCACCGGAGTTCCAGCTCGTAATGGTGCCGGCCAGGTCCTTGGTCCAGATCGCTTCGCTGGACTGCTCGACGATGGTCGCCAGCAGCTTGTTCTTGGATTCGCTCTTCCCAAGCGAGGCGATCAGGCCTTCGATGTTGTTCGCCATGTTGTTGAAGGCTTCGGCGGCCGAGCTGACTTCGGGCGAGCCTTCGGGTTCGATGCGCACCGCGTAGTCGCCTTGACTGAAACGGTTCGCGCCTTCGGCCAGCATGCGCAGCGTTCCGAGATTGCCGCGGAATATCAGCCAGATGAACTGCAGCATGAGGAACAGCGTCACCGCCACAATCTGCAATTGCTTGACGAACTGCTGCCAAAGCCGGTTATAGGCCTTGGTCGTCGTCATCGAGGCATTGACCGTTCCGTAGCCCACGCCGCCCGCCGTGACGTCGATGAATTCTTCCGCGCGGTCGATCGCGGCAATGGCCGTGAACCAGGCCGGCGCGACGAGCGCATCCGGCTTGTCCTGGGCAACCAGCTTCCTGCCGTCCTTGTCGGTCCACTGGAAGCTGTCGACCTCGCCCTTCTTGACCTGGTTGTTCAGCAGCTGGCTGATCACGGCGTATTCACCGAGGATCGCCTGATCGGCAATCAGCGGCGCGATAAAGGTCAGCGTTTCGTTCAAGTCCCGCTGCAGCCGGGCGGAGTGCTCGGCCGCACCCTCCGCCATGAGCAGGTAGGTCTGCACGCCGCCGCCGGTGATGATCGCGGTTCCCACGGCAAGCATGAGGCGCGATACCAGCCCCCAGTCCGTCCAGAATCGCATCCCGCGCATGTTGCTCATCCTCGCCCCCTTGCCTTGCCCGGCGGGCTATTTGACCTGCGTGGTCTTGTAGAACCTGCGGTAGTTGTCGTAGTCGCGGTCTTCGGCCGCCACGAACCCCAGGTCGCCGGTGCTCTTCAGGAGCTCGGCGCCGGCCCGCAGTATCTCGCGGCCTTCCGCGTCGTTGACCATGCCGACCAGCGCGGCCCTGACGGCGGCCACTTTTTCCTTGGGCACCTTGGGACTGGCCATGATGCACAGGTCCTGGTAGATCTCCGAAGTCCAGAGTGCGCGATACGCGAACGATTCGCGGCGCCCGTAACGCGCCATGACCGAGCTGTTGACTCCAGCGGCCGCGACCTTGTTGACCCTCAATTGTGCAAACGAGGCTTCCTGGTTTCCCGTGAACACGACATTGATGTTCACCTTGGCTCTCAGCAGCGCGTCATACGGCAGCCAGTAGCCAGTGAAGCCGTCTGGCGTGACGAAGGCGACATCCTTGCCACTCAGGTCCTGCAGTGTTTGAATCGGCGAATCCTCCGGCACCACGATCTGCGACCTGATTCCGGGGCCGGCAGGGCGTGCGATGACCTTCCAGCCGAGGCGGTCGCGCTCCGGGGTGAAGAAGTGATTGGTGTATTGAAAGGCGTAATCACCCCTCTCGGCGATGGCGTTGCCTTCCTGGGCTGTCTTGGCCATCTTCAGTTCCAGCGGCACTCCGCTCTTCTTGCCCACGTGAGTGAAGATCGGGTTCCAGTACTGCGCGGTCAATGCGACGCTGCGCTGATTCAGGACGTAGAAGGAGTACGCATTCTGTGCGGCGACGCTTGGCGAGCGCATGGCGAATGCCGCGACCAGGATCATCGCGGCGTACATGGTTGCTCTGCGGTTCATGGCCATCCTCTTTGAACTGGTTTGATCGGTCGCACCCTCAAGCCGCCACTTTCAGGAACAACATCGCGCCGCTGAGCACGAGAAGCGTGCCCACCACCTTCAACATGCCTCCACTGGTCAAGTCCATATGCACCTTGTTGCCGCTGTAGAGACCGAGCGCCATGGGCACGAGGCCCAGCACGTACGCCAGCTGAAGCTTCGGTTCGAGCAGCAGGCCGGCGAACAGGAACAAGCCGAGCCGGAATCCGCCGTCGATGGCGATCAACCACGAGAAAGTGGCGCGCACCGCTCCTTTGTCCAGCAGGCGGCGCGTCAGGTACATGATGTAGGGCGGAGAGCCAGCGCCGAACAACGCGCCGGCGCCGCCGCCGGCCAGTCCCGCGGGGATGGCCCACGCACGCGACAAGCGCCCCACGGGTTGCAGGCCGTAAATGTTGCGAAACCCGAAGAACATCGTGAAGGCGCCCAGCGTCAGCAACACCGGCGTGGTGGGAAGCGTCAGCAGGGCGTAGGCACCGATGCAGGCGCCCAGCATTCCGAACGGCAGCAATGTCTTGATCTCAGCCCAATTCGCTTTCTTCCTGTTGGTGCCGCCCAGAATCAGCGAGGCCGTGAAGTCGAGGGCGAGGACGAGCGGAACTGCAAACTGGAGCGGTTGCGACAACGCCAGCAGCGGCACGGCGATCAGGGCTGAGCCAAAGCCGGTGATCCCGCGTATGAAGTACGCGCTCATCAGTATGAATAGGACCAGTACCATGTCAGCCACTGTCGGCTCCTCCAATTGACGGTCGCGCTAGTATTGCGTACAGGTTGAGCCGCAAATATCCCCTTCACTTTATTTTGCAATCAAACCTCGTATGTATCTGTGTAATATCGCAAATTCCAGTGTGCATCGCGGGCAAGTAGGAGGCAGGCATGTCAGCTGTACTCGACCTCAAAGTCGTTCCGCTTGGAGTCTTTGGCGCCGAAGTCGCGGGTGTAGATCTCGCCCACGTCACCAGCAGGGAGATCGACGCCATCAAGCACGCGTGGTACCGGTACGACGTGCTGTTGTTCCGGAAGCAGCAATTGACGGACGACGATCTGTTGTCGTTCTCCAGACATTTCGGCGCGCTTGACTCACCGCCGAACCAGGGTGCGGGGCGCAAGTCTCCCCCAGGCTATCCCGAGGTCTATATCGTCTCGAACGTGCGCGACGAGAAGGGCGAGCCGATCGGAGCGCTCGGCGATGGCGAAGCCGCCTGGCACACTGACATGAGCTATGCGGCGCAGCCGCCGGACGCGTCGATGCTGTATTCGCTGGAAATTCCGGCCCAGGGCGGCGACACCTGGTTCAGCAGCATGAAAGCGGCGCTCGCCAATATGCCCAAGACACTGGTCGAGCGGATCCGGAACCTGGATATCAAGCACGACGGCACGTACGATTCGGGCGGCTACGTGCGCAAGGGACTGACGCCTTCGAACGACCCTCGCAGCTCCGTCGGCACGCCGCATCCGGTCGTCATCGAGCATCCAGTGTCGGGCGACCTCGCCCTCTACCTGGGCCGCCGGCGCAATGCCTACGTCATGGGGCTCGAGCTCGCTGAATCGGAGCGCTTGCTGGACGAGATCTGGTCCTTCGTGGAGACCGCGCTCTACCGGCACCAATGGGCGCTGGGTGACTTGGTCCTCTGGGACAACCGCACCACCATGCATCGCCGTGATGCATTCGACCCCAAGGCGCGCCGCGTCATGCACCGCACGCAGATCAAAGGCTCGGGCGCGCCAAGGCGGGCGACCAGATCGGGTACTACGGGATAGCGGAATCCTCGACCGCAATCGTCTCGCACTGGCCTGCCTTGGTCGGCTGGATCGCCGCCAAGGCCGGCTACCGGGACGCCGGGCGGCTCGCGTTACGCGTGCTTCAGCGCCTCGAGCGACTGCGCGATGAGGCTGGCGCTGCCATCGAACTTGCGCTTTGCTTCGGCATAGTCTCCGGCCTTGGCGCTGCGCTCGATATCGGCGAATAGATCACCAAGCGCCTGGGCGCCGAGCTGGCGGCATGTGCCCTTCAGCGTATGAGCGGCGCGCACAGCGCCGGTGGTATCGCCGCCGGCGATGTAATCGGAGAATGCCGCGCCGAAGCCCGCCAGATCACCCTCCAGCTTACGGACGAATTCGGAAAGTACGTCATCCCGTCCGGTGGCGCGCCCCATGCGCCTGATCTCATCGATGAGCGCGCGATTGAGCAACAGGTCGGCAAGCGCGTTCTCCGCCACGCCGGACGGTTGAGCCGCTGGGGTCGCGGAGGGCTGGTCGCCAGGCGTGGGCGACGGGACTTTCGACATTAAGGCAATGTAGCGCCAATGCGGCGGCGCGCCTAGTCTACAAGTGCAGAATGCGCCGCCTTTCCTTGGTGCGCCCTAGCCCAGATCCTGCCGCGCGATGCGCAGGCGCGTGGCGCGCATGTCGTCGCCGCGCACTTCGCGCAGCGCGTGGCCCACGAAGCTCGAGACCACGTCCTTCCTCCAGTATAGGTCGAGATCGGTGTTGTCCATCGGCTTGGCGCGCGAGGCAACGATGGCGCCCGCCTCCGCGATCGCCTCGTCGGTCAGTTTCTTGCCCTTCAGGTACTCGCCGGCCTTATCCACCAGGAAGGGCCGCGACGCAACGGCGCCCAGCGCAAGCCGGGCCTCCTCCACCGTGCCGTCCTGCGCCAGCTTCGCGGCCGCCGCGACGCCGAGCACCGGGAAATCGAACGAGCCGCGGCGGCGCAGCTTCCAGTAGGTGCTCTTCCATCCCTGCGCGTCGGGCAGCATGACCTCGGTGAGAATCTCCTCGGGCTTGCGCGCGAGGTAATCGATGCCGTCGTTCTTGTAGAGCTCCGCCATCGCGACTTCCCGCTCGCCCGCCGAGGAAACCAGCTTCACCTTCGCACCCAGCGCAATCAGCGCCGGCGCGCTGTCGGTCGAGGACACGGCGACGCAGCGCTTGCTTGCGGTGGCGACCCAGCAGGTCTCGCCGTCCTTCTTCAGGCAGTAGTCGATCGCCTTGCGCCACTCCTCACTCTGGTTGTAGTAGGTGCAGCGCGTATCCAGGCACAGGTTGCCGCCCAGCGTGCCCATGTTCCTCAGATGCGGCGTGGCGACCTGTGCCGCCGCCTGCCACAGGCCGTGGTACTTCTCGCGCACCGGTGCCGAATCGACGACCTCGGTGAGCGTCAACCCCGCGCCGAGCGTCAGGCCCGCGCCGTTGGCGATTCTCTTGAGCTCGGGCACGCGGCGCAGCGACACCAGCGTCGCCGGCGTCTGGTGGCGCCGCTTCATGTTGGGCACGAGATCCGTGCCGCCCGCGATCAGCATCGCCTGCGGGCCCTCGGCGGCGAGAATCTTTGCGGCCTCGGCGACCGTCGCCGGGACGCGCCAACCGAACCACGGCATGCGGATCATGCGGCTTTCCTGCCTTCCTCGCGCTTCAGCTCGTTGCCGTCGCCGCCCTCCCACGGCGGCAGGACGAACGTCGGCTGCGGATACGGCACCGCGGGGAAGCTCTCCGGACCCACGCGCGGTACCTCGCCCTTCTCCTTCTTCTCCAGCGCGCGCAGCACCTTGTCGGGCGTGATCGGCACTTCGTCGATGCGCACGCCGACCGCGTCGTAGACCGCGTTCGCGAGCGCCGGCATCACCGGCAGCAGCGGCCCCTGGCCGACCTCCTTCGCGCCGTACGGGCAGTTCGGATCCGGATCTTCGATGAGCGCGACCTCGACGTCGGGCATGTCGAGCGACGTGAGGCTCTTGTAGTCGAGCATCGACGGGTTGCGGTGCACGAGCGCGCTCGAGAGCTTCGGCGGGAGCCGCCGGAACGCCTGCTCCTCCATCAACGCCTCGCCCAGGCCCATGTAGACGCCGCCGATCACCTGGCCGCGGGCCAGAACGGGATTCAGCGCACGCCCGATATCGTGCGCGATCCAGATCTTCGGCACCGTGACCCAGCCGGTGTGCGGATCGACCTCGGTCTCGACCACGCAGGCCGAGAAGCTGTAGGCCGGCGACGGCCCCACGCCCGCGCCCTTGTACCTGCCCGGGGGCTTGGGCGGCGCATAGGAGCCCACTGCGGCGATCGTGCCGAACTTCGTCTCGGCAAGCGCGACCGCCTCGACGAAGCTCATCGTCTTGCCCGGGTCCTCGGCGGCGAACACGCGGTCCTGCGAGAACACGACGCGGTCGGGAAGCGTGTTGAGCGCCTCGGCCGCGGCTGCCGCGAGCTGCTCGCGCACGCGCCCCGCCGCCTGGAGCGCCGCGTTGCCCATCATGATGGTGACGCGGCTCGAATAGGAGCCGAGGTCGATCGGGGTGATGCCGGTGTCGCCGGTCACGCAGCGAATATTGGCCGGGTCGATGCCGAGCGCCTCCGCGATGATGGCCGAGAGCACGTCATCCGAACCTTGCCCGAGCTCGGTCGCGCCGCAGTACACGGTCACCTGGCCGCTGCGATCGAGCAGCAGCTGCACCGCCGAGTGCGGCATCTTGTTCCAGTAGATCGACACGCCCGCCCCGCACATGTAGGTCGAGCAGGCAAGGCCGAGGCCGCGCCCGTGCCCGAGCTTGCCGCGCCGCTTCTTCCAATCGGACATCTCGACCACCTTGCGGATGCACTCGGCAAGCCCCGTGGAGCCGACGCGCAGCCAGCTCGCGGTAAGCGAGTCGGGCTTGGTGACCATGGCAAGCCGCATCTCCGCGGGGTCGAGCTTGAGGCGCTCGGCGATCTTGTCGAGCTGCACCTCCTGGCCGAAGCGCGGCTGCGGCGTGCCATGGCCGCGCTTGGGACCGCAGGCGGGCTTGTTGGTGAAGACCCTGCAGGCCTCGAACTTGAAGCGCGGCAGCTCGTAGGTGACCGGCGTCAGCACGCCGGTGTAGAAGGTGCTCGCCGGCCCGTGCGAGCCGTAGGCGCCGCCATCGAGCAGGGTCTGCAGGTGCATCGCAGTGAGCTTGCCGTCCTTGGTCACGCCGGTGCGGAACTTCATCAGCACCGGGTGCCGGCCGCGGTGCTGATAGAAGACTTCCTCGCGCGTCAGGCAGATCTTCACCGGCCGGCCGAGCATCAGCGCCGCCTTGGACACCACGAACTCGTGGTTGCCCGGGTCGCACTTGCCGCCGAAGCCGCCGCCGTTCGGCGTGGCGATGACGCGGATGTGCGCGGCGGGCATCTGCAGCACGCGCGCAAGCTGCCGATGGAGGTAATGGGGGTTCTGCGTGCTCGAGGACAGCAGCAGCTTGCCGTCGCCCTCGACCGAGGCGAGCGACGCCTGCTGCTCCATCGGCAGGTGTGTGTTGCCTTCGTAGAAGAACAGGTCCTCGAACACGTGATCCGACTTCGCCAGCGCCTCCTCGACGTCGCCGAACTCGTAGGACTGGTTGCGGTGGATGTTGCCCTGCTCGCCGTAGTCGTGGATGCGCGGCTCCGGGTTGGCGAGCCCCTCCTCGGGCGAGGCGACGGTCGCCAGCATCCGGTACTTCACGTCGATCAGCTCGAGCGCCTCGGTGGCGGTCTGCTCGTCCACGGCGATCACCGCGGCGACCGGGTCGCCTACGAAGCGCACGCGCTCGCGCGCCAGCGGGTACTCGTCCTGCGACACCGGCATGATGCCGTAGGGCACCGGGAACTCGGCGCCGGTGAGCACCAGGTGCACGCCGCGGATGCGCCTGTGCGCGCGCCACGTCGATCGACTCGATGATCGCGTGCGGGTGCGGCGAGCGCAGCAGCTTCGCGTGCAGCATGCGCGGCAGCACGAGGTCGTCGGCGAAGCGCGCCTGCCCGATCGCCTTTGCGCGGCCGTCGACGCGGCGGCGCGCCTTGCCGATGGTGTCGAATCGCGTCTTCTGGCGCGGCTTCTCGGGGGCGTTCATCGCTTGCCCTCCCGCATGATGCGCGCGGCGTCCTCGACCGACTCCCAGATCTGCTGGTAGCCGGTGCAGCGGCACAGGTTTCCGGACAGCGCCTCCTTGATGCGCTCGCGGCTCGGCGCCGGCTCCTTGTCGAGCAGGGCCTTGGCGGTCATCACCATGCCCGAGGTGCAGTAGCCGCATTGCGAGCCGCCGTGGTCGGCGAACGCCGCTTGCAGCGGATGGAGCTCCGTGCCCTTGGCAAGGCCCTCGATCGTCTGGATGTCGCGGCCCTCGCATTGCACCGCGAGCTCCAGGCATGAAAGCAGCGGCGCGCCGTCCACCAGCACGGCGCAGGCGCCGCACTCGCCCAGCTCGCAGCCGTGCTTGGTGCCGGTGAGGTTGAGATCCTCGCGCAGCACTTCGAGCAGCGTCTTGTAGGGCGCGAACGACACCGCCTGCTCTTCGCCGTTGACGCACAGCTTCATGTGAACATGGTCGGGCACGGCGTTCATTTGAGGAGTCCTTTCACAAGGTAGTCCGAGAGCGCCTGCGCGATCTCGTCCGGGGTCTGCGGCCCGTCGGGACGGTACCAGCGCGCGGTCCAGTTGACCGCGCCGAGCATCGCGCGCGTGACGAGCGACGCGTCGCAGCGCGCGAACTCCCGGCTCTTGACGCCGGCGGCGACGATGGCGCGCACGGCGCGCTCGTAGGCATCGCGCTTCTCGATCATCTGCGCGCGCATGCGCTCGGGCAGTGCATCGACATCGAGGTGCGCGGTGGCGCTCTCCAGCTCGTCGAGCATGCTGTGCACGTGCGCCTGCAACACCGCGCGCAGCCGCTCGGGCGCCGTGCCCTGCGCCTCATGGACCGCGGCATGCATGCGCTCGAGCGTGCGCTCCTGGCAGTAGAGCAGGATCTCGTCCTTGCCGGTGAAGTAGTGGTACAGGTTGCCGGGCGAGAGCCCGGCCTCTTCCGCGATCTCGCGCATGCCGGCTGCGGCGATGCCGCGGCGCCGGAACACGCGCGCCGCGGCGCGCAGGATGTCGAGGCGCCGCGCCTCGTTGCGCTGGCGGACGCGGGCACTGGCCTGACGGACCGAACCAAGGTTCAAGACTTGAACCATGGTTCGAATCCTATGCCTAACCCCCTAAGTTGACAAGGACTTTCCGGGACTCCGGGCCGCCTCCACCCGGGCCATGAAGCGGGGCGCCGTGGCCCGCAGTCGCTCGGCGGTCATGCGGCCGCTGCGCGTCATGTAGTCGTAGGCAAGCTCCAGCGCGTCGAAGCGCACCATGCGATCGGGGAATTCCTCGTACCAATAAGAACTTGCGCTCGCCGCGGCAAAGAGCTTCTCCACGACCGGCCGGCGCTCGCGCTCGAACGCCGCCAGGGCTGCCGGCACGTCCTCCCCCGCCTCGCCGAAGGCCCGGTCAAGCGCAATGGCGTCCTCGAATGCAAGCCGCGTCCCCGAGCCGATGGAGAAGTGCATGCTGCGCAGCGCATCGCCGATGAGGACGGCGTTGCCCGCGTGCCAGACACGGTTCTGTAGGAGCGGGAACTGGCGCCAGGTCGACTTATTCGAGACCAGCGGCTGGCCGCCGAGGTCGGGCGCGAACACGCGCTCGCAGTAAGCGCGCGAGGACGCCTCGTCCATGCGATCGAGCCCCGCGCGCCGCCGGGTCGCCGCGTCGCATTCGACGATGAAGGTGCTCATCGCCGGGCTGTAGCGGTAGTGGTGCGCGACGAAAGCGCCGTGCTCGTTCTCCCTGAAGGTGAGCGTGAGGCAATCGAAGCGCTGCGCCGTGCCGTACCAGACGAACCTGTTCGAGAGCCACTCGATCTGCGGCGCAAAGCCCCTGCCCTGCCGCACCGCCGAGTTCAGCCCGTCGGCGCCGACCACCAGGTCGGCGGGCGGCGGCGCCTCGAGGCGCGCGTTGAACCGGATCTGCACCCCCTGCTCTTCGCACAGCTGCTGCAGGAACTGGATCAGCTGCAGCCGGCCAATAGCGGAAAAGCCGTTGCCGTCCACGTCGACGGCTTCGCCGCGGTGCACGATGCGCTGCATCGGCCAGGACTCCATGCGCGCGGCGAGCTGCGCGTGCAGGTCCGGCGCGTCACGCTCGAGGAACGCGAGCGCCCCCTGCGAGAACACCACGCCGAAGCCGAAGGTAGCGCCTGCGCGGTTCTGCTCGTGCACCTCGATGCGCCAGCGCGGAAAGCGCCGCTTGGCGAGCAGCGCAAAGAGCAGGCCGGCGGGACCGGCGCCGATGACTGCGGTGTGCATGGCCGCGCTACTATAGCCGCCTCGTCTTCAGGGAGGAGACCGCCGTGCGAATCGGTTTGCTGAGTGCTGTCGTTGCATCGTTCATCGCGGCCGGCTGTGCCGCGCCGCGCGCGCTGGACAGCGCGCGGGTCGGCCAGCTTGAGCAGGCCTTCGCAACGGAGATCGCGAACAAGAAGATCCCGGGCGCGGTGATGCTGGTCGCGCGCGACGGAGCCGTCGCCTACGAGAAGGCGCTCGGCGCGCAGGACCCGGTGACGGGCGCGCCGATGCGCACCGATTCCATCTTCCGCATCTACTCCATGACCAAGCCGGTCGTTTCGGTTGTCGCCATGCAGCTCGTAGAGGAAGGCCGCATCCGCCTGGACGATCCGGTATCCCAGTACGTGCCCGAGCTGAAAGGCCTGAGCGTCGGCACCGAGAAAGGCGGCGGTCTCGAGATCGCGCCCGCGAAGCGCGAAATGACCATCCGCGACCTGCTGCGCCACACCTCCGGCTTCACCTATGGGGTATTCGGCAAGGGGATGGTCAAGAGCCTCTACACAAAGAACGGCGTCGACGACACCGAGATTACCAACGCGGAGCTGGTGCAGCGCATCGCGAAGGTGCCGCTCATGTTCGAGCCCGGCACAGTCTGGGAGTACGGGCGCTCGACCGACGTGCTCGGGCACCTGATCGAGCGTGTCACCGGCCAGCCGCTGGATGCGGTGCTCGAAGCGCGCGTCTTTAAGCCGCTCAAGATGGTGGACACGGGCTTCTGGGTGCCGCTCGCGAAGCTCGACCGCGTCGCGGAGGCCTTCGACAAAGATCCCGAGAGCGCCGCCGCCTACCGGCTGCTGCAGGTGCGCTACAAGCCCAAGTACCTCGCCGGCGGCCAGGGACTCGTCTCGACGGCGCGCGATTACCTGCGCTTCGCGCAGATGCTCGCGAACGGCGGCGAGCTGGACGGCGCGCGCATTCTCAAGCCGGAATCGATTGCCGAGATGACGCGCAACCAGCTCGGGACGATCAAGGGACCGTCCCCGGCCTACGGCTTCGGCCTGGGCTTTGCAGTACGCCTTACGGACGACGGCAGCCCCACGCCCGGCCGGGCGGGCGAGTACAACTGGAGCGGGGTCGCCGGCACCACGTTCTGGGTGGACCAGAGGGAAGGCTTGATCGCGATCCTCATGACGCAGGGGCCGAACCAGCGCACGCATACGCGCACGCTGTACCGCAAACAGGTTTACGGCGCGCTCGCCAACTGAGCGGCGCGCCCGCGAACTGGCGCGCGGCTACTTGTAGCGGTAGACGACGAGCTTGTCGGCCGCCGACTCCGGCGTCCACACTTCGCCCTTGCGCCCGTGGATCTGGCGCACGTTGGCCGTGGCGGTCGAGGACTTGAAGCTCTCGAACTTCTGGGTCGCGGGATCGAAGCGCAGCATCGCCTGCGCCGACCATTCGGCAACCCAGACCTTGTCGCGCTCGTCCACGTAGACGGCGTACACGCGCGGGCTCTCCCCGGGCGCTTTCCATTGCGCCCACGCGCCGGTCTTCGGGTCGTAGCGGCTCAGCTGCCCCGAGTTCCACTCCGCCACCCACACGAGGCCCTTCGAATCCGACCACACGCGCCGCGCGCCCTGGCGCCGCGTCGGCGGCTCGATCACCGTCGCCTTGCCGCTCGCCGCGTCGATGCGCGCGATGTGCGAGCCCGCGAGCGACGCGTAGTAGACCGTGCCATCGGGCGTCACGTGGATGCCGTAGGGGCCGCGGCCGCCGGGCGACTCGAACACCTTCAAGTCCCCGCTCCTCGGGTCAAGCCGCCCGTAAAACCCGCTCTGGCCGGTGAACCAGTGGACGCCGGCCTTATCGAAGATCGCCGTGTTGAGATTGGCGTAGCCGGTGCTCTCGGGCAGCGGCCACGCCTTCACTGCGCGCGTCTTCGGGTCCACGCGCACGATGGCGTTCTGACCGCTGTCGGTGAGCCAGGGCGCGCCGTCGGCGTCGAGGATGACGCCGTGCGGCGAGGAGCGCGAGCCCAGCGGGATCAATTCGACCTTGCCGGTCTGCGGATCGAGCCGGCCAAGCTCGCCGCTCCTTTGCGCCGAGAACCACACCGGCCCGCCCGGCGCGGGATCGGCCCATACGTCGTGCGCGCCGACACGCGCCGGCAGCGGATATTCCTGCACGGTGACTTGAGCGCCGGCGGCGCCCATCGCAGTTGCCAGCGCAAGCGTGGCGAGAGCTCTCATGCGCGCTGGACCCTGCGGTTTCATTCGCGGCGACCCGCGCGCCCTAGGGCAACTGGATCTTGCCGCCGCCCGCCCCGCCCAGACCGCCCATGCCGCCGCCCGGCGGCAGGCCGCCCTGCGGCACGACGATGGAGGACGCCGCCTGGCGGCGCAGCTCCTGCAGTTCCTTCATCGTGCGATCGATGGCTTCCTTGGCGAGCGGGCCGAACTGCTTGGCGGCCTCGTCCAGCGTGGCCACCGGGATCTCGAAAGCGATCGGCAGCGTGCCCACCTGCGTCATCACCTGCGTCTCGCCCACGTAGAGCACCGGGCGCGCGATGTCTCGCGTCGCGTCGGGTTTCACCGGCGTCAGGCGCCGGATGGTGCCGATGCGCCGGTCGGTGAAGACTTCCTCGAGGTAGAGCGCTGCCGGATCCATGCTCGGATCCATGCCGCGCCGTTCAGTGGGATCTGCCATATGTTGCCTTTCTATCGGAACATGTCCCGCAGTTTAACCTTCCAGAACTTGCCGGTCGAAGTGCGCGGGATCGCCTCGAGAAACTCGAAGCGGTCCGGCAGCTGCCACTTGGCGAACGCCCCGGCGAGGTGCGCGCGCAGTTCCTCGGCGCTCGCGCTCCTTCCCTGCTTGAGCACCACGCAGGCGAGCGGCCGCTCGCCCCACTTCGCGTCCTGCACGGCGATCACCGCAGCCTCCTGCACGGCGGCATGTCCCATCAGGCGGTTTTCCATGTCCACCGAGCTGATCCACTCGCCGCCCGACTTGATCAGGTCCTTGGTGCGATCGGCGATGCGGATATAGCCGTCGCGGTCGATCGCCGCGACGTCGCCGGTGCGCAGCCAGCCGTCGGCGGTGAACTTTTCCGGCTCGGGCGCCACCTCGTGGTAGCTGCCAGTGATGAACGGCCCGCGCACCTGGATTTCACCCACGGCGACGCCGTCCCAGGGCTGCTCGGTGCCGTCGTTGCCGATGATGCGCAGGCGCACCAGCGGAACGGGAATGCCGGCCGAGGCGTAACGCTTGAACTTTTCGTCCTCGCCCAGCCCCTGCAGGTTCGGACTTCAGGTAGGAGACGGTGCCAAGCGGGCTCGTCTCGGTCATGCCCCAGCCCTGCGTCACGGCCGCGCCGTGCCTCGCGTAGGTGCGGATGAGCGACTCGGGCATCGCCGCGCCGCCCACCAGCATGCGCACGCCCGGCGGCAGCTTGTACCTTTGCGGATCGGATTCGAGCAGCTGCGCCATGCCCATCCAGATGGTGGGCACGCCGAGCACGTAGCTGGGCTGCTCCTTGGTCATCAGGTCGAGCAGGTCCTCGGGGTGCAGGTGCGGCCCGGGAAAGACCATCTTGGCGCCGAGCATCACGCAGGCGTAGGGAATGCCCCAGCAGTTGGCGTGGAACATGGGCGTCGCCGGCATCACGCTGGAGGTCGCCGACAGCCCCCAGTAGTCCGGCAAGGTTGCCGACCAGCGTATGGATGATGGTCGAGCGGTGCGAGTACACCACGCCCTTCGGCCGGCCCGTGGTGCCGGAGGTGTAGCACATGGACACCGGGTCGTTCTCATCGTGCGGCACGTAGTCGAATTCTTCCGGCGCGCCGGCGAGGAAATCCTCGTAGCTCGTGAACTCCTTCGGCACCGGCTTGCCGCTGAAGGGGAACACGATCACCTTCTCGAAGTTCGTCTTGCCGCGGATCTGCTCGAAGAGCGGCAGCAGGATGTCGTCGACGATGAGGAAGCGGTCCTTGGCGTGATTCGCGATCCAGGCGATGTCGTCTGGCGCGAGCCGCAGGTTGAGCGTGTGCATCACGCCGCCCGCCGCCGGGATGCCGAAATAGCACTCCAGGTGGGCGTGATGGTTCCAGCACAGCGTCGCCACGCGCTCGCCCTTCTTCAGCCCCGCGGCGAGCAGCGCCGAGGCCAGCTGGCGCGTGCGCCGGTAGTACTCGGCGAATGTGTGCCGCTTGAGCGACTTGTCGGGCAGGCGGCTGACGATCTGCGATTCGCCGTGCAGCCGCCCGGCGCGCTCCAGCAAGTCGTTCAGCGACAGCCCGTCGCGCATCATGGTCGAGCGCATGGGACTTCCCTCCTCGACGGCTAGTTTAAGGGAAGCGCTGAGCGGTTTGCGCGGTGGCGCGCTGCGGCGAGCGTGAACTCGATCAGCCTGCGCTGCGCGCGGCTGCCGCCGATCCTCTCGTGCTCCGCCATGTGCGGCTCGATGAGCGCGATCGCCTTGGCGTAGTCCTTCTTCGCAAACGCGTTGAAGGACTCGGCAAGCGCGGGGACGATCGGGCCGGCGAGTAGCTTGCCCGCCTGCTGGCGCGCGCGCAGCTCGCCGAGGAGCTTCTCCAGAGCGATTTCGTCCCCGGTGGCGGCGTAGGCGAGCGCCTTGTGCACGTCGGCGAAAGCGATTGCCGCCGCAGGGAAGTTCTGGTCGCCGTACTGCTTCACCTCGTACCAGCGCTCGGCGTCGCGCGGGCGGCCGGCAAGCTCCGCGCGCCACAGGAACGCGGCGGAATCGGTGAGCACGTTGATCGGCGGCCCCCAGGCGCCGCCGGGGTGCACGCCCTCGAGATAGCTGCGCATCGCCGCCTCGGGGTCCCCGAGCTCCAGCTGCCAGAGCGCCTTGTGCCAGCTGAGATGGCAATGCATGAGCCCTTCGCGCGCATAGCCGGGCAGCCATCCCTGCACGAACTTCAGCCCGGCCTCGTGCTCGCCGGCTTCGTAGAGCACGTGCGCCATGACGTGCGCGCCGTGGCCGCTTTTCGGATCCAGCTGCATTGCGCGCTCGATCGCCTTGCGCGCGGGCTCGATGGCGCCGGTCTCCACGCGCGCAAAGGCGAGCTGCCCCAGGAACCAGGAATCCTCGCCCCAATGCGGCGCGAGCTCTTCCATCAGGTCGCGCAGTTCCTGCTCGCGACCCCTGCGGCCGGAAAATCCGATCAGGCCGAAGACGCCGGTGCAAGGCGCGAGCACCATCGCGTCGGTCGGGTACTGCTTCAGGTGCTCGCGCGCAAGCTGGTAGGCCTTCGCCGCGCCGCCTTCGATGGCGAGCACGACGACCTCGACGTTGTTCCTTTCGCGCGGCGGCAGGTTCTTCGCCAGCTCGCGCGCCATCAGCGCGGCGGCCTTGGCCTCGGGAATGCGCGCTGCGAGAAACAAAGCGCGCGCCTCGCCCGCGTGGGCAAGCGCAAAATCCGGATCGGCGGCAATCGCCTTCTCGAAGGACTTCTCGGCAAATGGCTTCGCCGCCAGCAGCCGCGCCTCGCCATCGAGGTAAGCGCGGCGCGCCTTCTCCGACGTGGTGGAAAGCGTGAGCCCGCTCACCCGCGCAGCTTGAACCGCTGGATCTTCCCGGTCGCCGTCTTCGGCAGCTCGCTGGCGAACTCGATCCAGCGCGGATACTTGTAGGGCGCGAGCTTCGCCTTGACGTGGGCCTTCAGCTCTTCGTCGAGCGCCTTGGCGCCTGGCTTGAGCACCACGAACGCCTTGGGCTTCACCAGCCTTTGCTCGTCTTCCTTGCCGATGACCGCCGCCTCGAGCACCGACGGGTGGCTCACCAGCGCGGCCTCCACCTCCGCGGGCGACACCCAGATGCCGCCCACTTTGAGCATGTCGTCGGTGCGCCCGCCGTAGACGTAGAAGCCGTCCGCGTCCTGCAGGTACTTGTCGCCGCTCTTGGTCCACCCGCCTACGAAGGTGGCGCGGCTCTTCGCGCGGTTGTTCCAGTAGTACATGGCGCTGGTCGAGCCGCAGATCTCCAGCTCGCCCAGCTCGCCCTGCTGCACCGCCTTGCCCTGCTCGTCGACGAGCCGCAGCTCGTAGCCCGGCACCGCCTTGCCGGTGGTGCCGTAGCGGAAATCGCCCGGCCGGTTGGAGAGGAAGATGTGCAGCATCTCGGTCGAGCCGATGCCGTCGAGGATCTCCAGGCCCGTCCGCTCCTTGAAGCTCTTGGAGATCTGCGGCGGCAGCGCCTCGCCCGCCGAGACGCAGATGCGCAACGCCAGCTCCTCCTTCTTCGGAAAACCCGGGTCGGCGAGCATGGCGGCATACAGCGTCGGCACGCCGTAGAAGATCGAAGGCTTGCGTTCCTTCAGCCGCTTGAACACCGCGGCCGGTGTGGGCCGCTCGGCCATCAGCACCGCCGTCGCGCCGGCCGCCATCACGAACGACAGCGAGTTGCCCAGGCCGTAGGCGAAGAACAGCTTCGCGGCGGAAAACACCACGTCGGACTCGCGGATCCCCAGCACGCCGCGTGCGTAGAGCTCGGCAGTCTCGATCATGCTCGAGTGCGCGTGCACCGTGCCCTTGGGCATGCCCGTGGAGCCGGAGGAATACAGCCAGAAGCAGGCGTCGTCGCGCGTGGTCGGCGCTGGATCGAGCGCCGGCTGGCCCTTGGCGAGCACATCGGCGTACGAAGCGGTGCCCGAGACGATGACGTGCTTGAGGAACGGCAGGCGCTCCAGCACCGGCTTGAACTGCGGCAGGAGCGCCTCGGACACCACCAGAACCTTGGCGCGGGAATCCGAGAGCATGTACTCGTAGTCCTTGGCGGTGAGCAGCGTGTTCACCGCGATGGGGACGATCCCCGCCTTGATGGCGCCGAGGAACGCGGTCGGGAAGTCGATGGTGTCGTGCAGCGCGAGCAGGATGCGGTCTTCCATCCTGAGGCCCATGGCCAGCAGGCCGCTGCCGAAGCGGTTGGCGCGCTCGGCGAGCGCCGCGTAGGTGATCGAGCCCGCGTCGTCGTGGAAGGCGATCTTCTCGGCGCGCCCGATGCGCATGTTGCGCTCGAGCAGGTCGTGCGCGGCGTTGTACTCGCGCGGAATCTCGATGTTCGGGGGTGAAACGCTATGGTCGGCCCGCGACAGTTCCATGTGTCTCCTCCTCCTGCGCCATTCTAGGACGGCTCGACGCGACCCTGCCCGCCCGGCCCTCGCTAGGCGGTCTGCGCCAGCCGCTCCCGGATCTTGTCCACCCAGGCCTGCGCCCACTCCAGGGCGATCTCCTCGGGCAGCGTGCCGCTCGAGGCGTCGTGCAGGTAGCGCTCGCCGATCCTCTCGGCGCCGAGCGCCTGCAGGATCTCGTCGAAGCGCTTGCCGCCGAAGTTGTAGGTCTCGGCGTAGGTGCGGTCGCCCAGGCCGAAGACCCCGTAGCGCACGCCCGCGAGGTCCGGCTTCTGCTTGCACAGGGCCTCGTAGAGCGCCTTGGCGTTGTCGGGCACGTCGCCCTGGCCGTAGGTCGAGGTGCAGACCAGGTACACCGCCTCGCGGTCGGCGAACACCGAGGGCTCGAGCTTGTCCATGAGGAGCGTGACCACCTGGAGGTCGTCGCCGTCCAGCGCGAGCTCCATTTCCTGCGCGCACAATTGCGCCGTGCCGGTCATCGTGCCGACGAGGATGTTGATTTTCATGCGCGGCACACTATAATGCAGGCACCTCAGTCACGCAAGCACTATAACTCATGGGCGCCCCGCAGAGCACGCTGCACCGCGAAGATCAGGCTGAAGTCGCCTACCTCGGGCAGCTCGGCGACCGCGTGCGCGCCTGGCGCGCCGCGCATTCGCATGACGCGCAAGAGCCTCGCCCTCGCCTCGGGCGTGTCCGAGCGCTACCTGGCGCAGCTCGAAGCGGGCCAGGGCAACATCTCCGTGCTGCTGCTGCGCAAGCTCGCGCACGCCATGCAGGTGCCGGTGGAAGTGCTGGTGCGCGAGCACGGCGCCGCGGCGCGCGAGGCGCGCATCGCGCTGATCGGCCTGCGCGGCGCGGGCAAGTCCACGCTCGGCACGAAGCTGGCGCAGGCGCTTGGCGTGCCCTTCGTCGAGCTCGACCGCGAGGTCGAGAAGGAGGCCGGCGCGCCGCTCGGCGAGGTGTTCTCGCTCTACGGCCAGGAGGCCTTCCGCCGCTTCGAGAGGAAGGCGCTCGCGCGCGTGCTGAAGGAGAACGCGCGCGCGGTGATCGCCACCGGCGGCAGCCTCGTGACCGATCCCGATACCTACAACCTGCTGCTCGACCATTGCACCTGCGTGTGGCTCAAGGCAACGCCCGAGGAGCACATGCAGCGCGTCATGGCGCAGGGCGACATGCGGCCGTTCAAGGGCAGCCCCGCAGCGCTGGACGAGATCCGCCGCCTGCTCGCCGACCGCAACCGTCTCTACGCGCGCGCCGACGCAGTGCTGGATACCTCGCAGCGCACGCTCAAGCAGAGCCTCGCGGAACTGAAGGCGCTCGCCGCCAAGGAGGAGGCATGAACGCTCCCGACAGCCTGCCCGTGCAGGTGTCCTTCGACACCGCGCCGGAGAAGTACCACCACTGGAAGCTCGGCTTCGACGGCCCGGTCGCCACGCTGACCCTCGACATCGCCGAGGACAAGGGCATCGTGCCCGGCTACAAGCTGAAGCTCAACTCCTACGACCTCGGCGTGGACATCGAGCTGCACGACGCGCTGAACCGCATCCGCTTCGAGCACCCCGAGGTGAAGGCGGTGGTGATCACCAGCGGCAAGAGCCGCATGTTCTGCTCGGGCGCCAACATCTACATGCTCGGCACGAGCTCGCCACGCCTGGAAGGTGAACTTCTGCAAGTTCACCAACGAGACGCGCAACGGCCTGGAGGACTCGAGCCAGCACTCGGGGCTCAAGTTCCTCGCCGCGCTGAACGGCACCACCGCGGGCGGCGGCTACGAGCTCGCGCTCGCCTGCGACGAGATCGCTGATGGTGGACGACCGCTCGAGCACGGTGAGCCTGCCCGAAGTGCCGCTGCTCGGCGTGCTGCCGGGCACCGGCGGCCTGACGCGCATCGTGGACAAGAGAAAAGTCCGGCGCGACCTCGCCGACGTGTTCTGCACCACCGCCGAAGGCGTGCGCGCCGACCGCGCAAGGGAATGGAAGCTGGTCGATCACGTCGCCAAGCCCCAGCAGTTCGCGGAGGCCGTGAAGGCGCGCGCGCTCGAGCTCGCCAAGCTCTCCGACCGTCCCGGCGGCGAAGGCGTCAAGCTCGCGCCGCTGGGCGAGAACCGCCTCGTCGAAGTGAAGATCGACGCGGCAACCGGCACCGCCGAAATCACGGTGCGCGGCCCTGAGCGCGTGGCGCTCGAGCGCAACGCCGACTGGTATCCGCTGCGCCTTGCCCGCGAGCTCGACCGCGCGATCCTCGACCTGCGCCACAACCAGCTCGACATCGGCCTGTGGATCCTCAAGACGCAAGGCGACCCGGCAAAGGTGCTCGAGCTCGACGCACTGCTGGAGAAGAACGCGGGCGACTGGTTCGTGCGCGAGACCGTGGGCTACCTGCGGCGCACGCTCGCGCGCCTGGACGTCTCCTCGCGCTCGATCTTCGCGGTGATCGAGCCGGGCTCCTGCTTCGCGGGCACGCTCTTCGAGCTGGCGCTCGCCGCCGACCGCAGCTTCATGCTGGACGCCGAGAACGGACCCGCGGTCGCGCTCTCGGCGCTCAACTTCGGCGCCTACCCCATGGTGAGCGGCGAGCCGCGGCTCAGCAACCGCTATTGCGGCACGGTGCCCGCGCTCGAGCGCGGCAAGGCCTACGACGCCAAGGCGGCCGGCAAGCTCGGCCTGGTCACCGCTACGCCGGACGACATCGACTGGGAGGACGAGGTGCGCATCGCCATCGAGGAGCGCGCCAGCCTCTCGCCCGATGCGCTCACCGGCATGGAGGCGAGCCTGCGCTTCACCGGCCGCGAGAACATGCTGACGCGCGTCTTCGGTCGACTGTCGGCCTGGCAGAACTGGATCTTCATCCGGCCCAACGCGGTCGGCGAGCAAGGCGCGCTGAAGGTCTACGGCACGGGCGCCAAGGCGAGATTCAACAGGGAACGCGTGTAGACGAATGGTGGGGCGGCCCAACGGCCCGCCTTACGGGAGAAGCGAATGTCCGGCATCAATTACAGCGAGAAGATTCCCAACAACGTCAACCTGGCGAACGACCGCACGCTGCAGCGCGCGCTCGAGCACTGGCAGCCGCACTTCCTCGACTGGTGGCAGCACCTGGGGCCGAGCGACTTCCAGCAGGCCGACGTGTACCTGCGCACCGCGACCTCGGTGGACGCCGACGGCTGGGCGCACCTACGGCGCGGTGAAGATGCCGCGAGTACCGCTGGGGCATCTTCCTCGCCGACCCGGTGCCCGACCGCAAGATCGGCTTCGGCGACAACATGGGCCAGCCCGCCTGGCAGCAGGTGCCGGGCGAATTCCGCTCCACGCTGCGCCGGCTCATCGTCACGCAGGGCGACACCGAGCCCGCGTCCGTCGAGCAGCAGCGCCTGCTCGGCCACACCTGCCCTTCGCTCTACGACCTGAGAAACCTCTTCCAGGTGAACGTCGAGGAAGGCCGGCACCTGTGGGCCATGGTGTACCTGCTGCACGCCTACTTCGGCCGCGACGGCCGCGAGGAGGCCGAGGAGCTGCTCGCGCGCCACTCGGGCGACGCCGACAAGCCGCGCATCCTCACCACCTTCAACGAGCCGATCTCGGATTGGCTGTCGTTCTTCTGCTTCACCTATTTCACCGACCGCGACGGCAAGTACCAGCTGAAGAGCCTGGCGGAATCCGCCTTCGATCCGCTCTCGCGCACCTGCCGCTTCATGCTCACCGAGGAAGCGCACCACATGTTCGTCGGCGAGACGGGCATCGGCCGCGTGGTGAAGCGCACGCTCGAGGTGATGAAGGAGCTCGGCACCGAGGACCCGGCGCGCATCCGCGCGCACGGCGCGGTGGACCTGCCGCTCCTGCAGAAGTACATCAATTTCTGGTGCTCCTCCTCGCTCGACCTGTTCGGCTCGGAGAACTCCTCCAACGCGGCCGCCAGCTTCGCCAACGGCCTGAAGGGCCGGCCGGACGAGTCGCAATACGAGGACCACGTGCTGCGCGCCGCGCACTTCAAGCTCGAGACGCCCGAGGGCGTGCAGGACGTGCCGATGCTCAACGCCGTGAACGAGGTGATGCGCGAGTCCTACCTCAAGGACTGCGAGATCGGCTTGAAGCGCTGGAACCGCCTGATCGAGCGCGCCGGCCATGCGTTCCGCCTCGCGCTCCCCTCGCCGCATTTCCGCCGCTCGATCGGCTCCTGGGTGAACGTGCCGGTGTCGCCCGAGGGCAAGATGATTTCGCGCGAGGAATACGACCAGCGCCTCACCGACTGGATCCCGTCGGAAGCCGACAAGGCCTTCGTGCGCTCGCTCATGCAGCGCGTCGTCGAGCCCGGCAAGATGGCGGGCTGGGTGGCGCCGCCCGAGCGCGGCATCAACAACCTGCCGGTCGAATACGAGTACGTGAAGCTGCAGTGAGCTGAGGCCGGGCCGCCAGGACGCCGCGCGCAGCCCGCAGGGCTGGCCTTGCGCCCGCGCGCCGGGCGGATGCTCTCAGTGCCGCCTGGTGCCGACGAGGATCACTGCGCCGACCACGATCAATGCGCCGAGGAGCTGGCGCGGCGCCATCCCCTGCCCGAGGATCGCCCAGCCCAGGATCAGCGCCGCGATCGGCTCGAAGTTGAGCGCCGCCGTGTTGCTCGCCGCGCCGATGCGCGGCACCAGGGTAAACATCGCGGTAATCGCCGAGCCGTAAAGCACGGTCAGCAGCGCGAGCCCGAGCCAGCCCGTGGCGTCCGCGGGCAGCGCGAGGGTCCCCGCCGCCGCCCCTGCCCCGCCCACCGCCACCGCGGTGGCACCCATGGTGAGCAGCGTGCGCATGCGACCGTCCACCTCCGCGAGGTGCCGCGTGGTGAGGAACAGCACGCAGGCGAAGGACGCGGCGGCGCCGAGCGCCCAGCTCACGCCCGCGCCGATCTCGGCCCAGCGTCCGGCCATCGCTTCGAGCGTTCCCAGGATGTCCAGCGCCAGCACCAGGCCGAAGAGCGCCATCGGCATCGCCACGAAGGCGCGCCTGCCAGGGTGGTCGCCGCCCGCCGCCCAGGTGAGCAGCATGAAGAGCATCGGGAAGGTATTGAAGGCGAGCAGCGCGAGCGCCACCGGGATGATCGCCACCGCGGAATACAGGCAGAAGCTCTGCACCGCGACCAGCAGGCCGATGCCCAGGCCGCGGGCGAGCGTCGCGCGCGGCAGCGCCATGCTCACGCCCGCCAGGCGCAGCAGCACGACCATCACCAGCGCGGTCGCGCCGGAGCGCACCGACACCGCCGCAGCCACGCTGGCGCCATGGTCAAAAGCGACGCGCGCCGCGATATGGTTGGCGGCGAAGACACTGGCCAGAAACATCAGCAACGGAATGGCGAGCCGAGGCGATAAAATTGCGGTCATGACGGCGGAGCTTAAGGCATGAAGAACCTCGCGCGCTTGCGCAGTTTCATCCAGGACCTGACGCGCGCCATCGAGCGCCACGGCGACGACGAGCCGCGGATGCTCGACGAAGGCGAGAAGCTGCTGCGCGGCCTGATCGCCAACGACGACTGGCTGCCGGAGGAGTTCGCCGCGCCCTCGCCGCAGGGCTACCGGCAGTACCTCCTGCATTGCGATCCCCTGGAACGCTTCTCGGTGGTGAGCTTCGTGTGGATGCCCGGGCAGCGCACGCCGATCCACGACCATACGGTGTGGGGCCTGGTGGGCGTGATGCGCGGCGAGGAGACCTGCGAGGAGTATGCGAAGAACCTGACCGTGGCGGGCAGTCACCCGGTCAAGCCGGGCCAGGTGGACCGCGTCTCGCCCAGGATCGGCGACATCCACGTGGTGGCGAACGAGGGCACGGATGTCGCCGTGAGCATCCACGTGTACGGCGCGAACATCGGCGCCGTGCGCCGCCACACCTACGACCCCGCCACCGGCGCGCCGATGGCGTTCATCTCCGGCTACGCGAACGTGACCGTGCCGAACCTGTGGGACCGCTCCAGGTAGCCGCGGCGCTCGCGCTGGCGGCCGCGGCGGGCCTCGCCCAGGCCGTTGGCTGCCCGGTAACCGACGACACCGGCTCGCCGCTGCGCCGCGCCGTCAACAAGGTCAAGTACCTCGCCGAGACCGAAGCCTGGGAGCGCGAGGCGATGAAGACCGCGACCGTGCAGTACGTGCTGCTGGTCAACGACCCGATCCGGCGAGGCAAGGACTGCTACTGGCCGGTGGAAGCGCGCGCGGGCAGTGAGCTGTGGCACCGCTTCTACGTCACGGCGCGCGGTGAGCGGGTGCTGGTCGAGACGGCCGGACGCAAGCTTGTGACGCTGGAGACCTGGCGCGGGTCGGGCCGTCCCTAGCCGGGGCTACGCCGCCGCCGGCAGCGCCAGCGTCGCGCGCGTGCCCCTGCCCGGCTCGGACTCGATGACGAGCGTGCCGCCCGCCTCGCGCGCGCGCTCCTGCAGGTTCGCGAGTCCGCGGCCATTGCGCCGATTGGCGACATCGAAGCCGCGCCCGTCGTCCTCGATCACGATGCTCGCTTTGCCCGCGCGCGCCTGCGTGAAGACGTCAACCTTGCGCGCGCCGGAGTGCTTGAGCACATTGGTGAAAAGCTCGAGCAAGATGCGCTGAATGGCGAGATTGCGCGCCGGGGTGAGGTCGTCGATACGTGGCAACTCGCCCACCCGCCAGCCCAGCTCCAGCCCCGCAGTGTCGAAAACGGAGCGCATGCGGTGGCGCACGTTGCCCAGCACGACGCCCAGGTCGCCCTCCACCGGCTGCAGCGAATCGATCGTGGTACGCAGCTCCCCCAGCGCCGCCGTCAGTCCATCTTCGAGCTGCCGCGCATCCGCCTTGCCCGACTGCACCTGGCTCAAGCAGACCCACCAGCCGCGATCCCAGGCCATCGTGCATGTCCGCCATGATGCGGCGCCGCTCGCGCACCAGCGCCCGCTCCTCGTCGGCGGCGCGCATCTGCGCGTGCACCGCCTCGATCTCGCGCGTCTTCTCAGCCACGCGCGCCTCCAGCTCTGCCGTCAGCTCGCGCTGGCGTGCCAGGACGCCAGATAGCGCTCAACAATCACCGCACCGACAGCGAGCATGAAGAGCGGGAACATGTAGTGGCCCAGTCGCGGGCGGTCAAAATCAAGAATGTCCGCGCGTATTGCCAAGTCATGTAGACCGAGCGCCGACGCTCCGATGCCCGCCACTGCGAGACCGATCGCGCGAAATGGCACGCAATGCGATCTTAGCGCGCACAGCGGGATCAAGAACAGGAGCGGCAGAATCGAATAGAAGAGCGCCGACTCCGAACCATGACCAGATGCGCCAGACGTCCGTCCGGCATTGCAATCAAGACCGAAACGGACGCGAGCAGCGCCCAAGCAATGCGCCCTCAAGCCAAGGCACGCGCCAACCCGCGAGTCGCAGATGCACGATCGCAAGCGGCGTAACGAACGCCGTAGAATCGCAGGAAAGTGCAACGACACCATCCACAGTCTGCGGTAACCCGTGGTCTCCATGTTCACGTACAGGAATCGCCGTTATCGACCCCGAATACCACGCCTGAGACTCCGTACCAGAACAGCACATCGGAACGGTCAATTGCCCAGAAGGCGAGCGCGAGCAAAGCCAACGAGGCCAAGCGCGAAGGCGAAGATCGGCACGACATCGTGCTGCAGCACGCGCCAGTAGCGAATCTGCTGCGCCATCTCGCGCGACTTGCCGATGGTGACGCGCGGCATGCCTTGCAGGTCCACTGAGGATGGGCTATCAATCGCACGTGAACGTGTTCTCACCAGGCGCAGCAACTCTGGCGGAATCGGCAAGACAACAGGCGGCGAGATCAGCGTGTCGCTCTGCGGATACTCGTAGAGCTCGCGACAATTGCTTCCCCGTTGAGATAGAAGTCATCGAAGGACCCGACGTTCATGCGCGGCACGAACAGAGCGTAGTCGTGCCTGTCGTCGTCGGCAATTTCGAAACGCATACGGTACCAAGCCCATGCACTTACTCTGGGCGGCCAGCGCCCGATCCATGGATCGGGCAGCTTCACCGATTGCCATCTCGCGTCGTCGAACGGAATGTCGAACAACCTGCAAGTGTCGCATCGTTCAACCTGCTCCAGCGTCTGCACGCCCAGCGCCGGCAGCGCGCAGAGCGCGAGCAGGACCGCAGCGAGGCGCCTCAGAGCAACCCCCGCTTGTCCGCCTCGAACACTGCCTCCGTCTTGGAGTGCACCGCAAGCTTGCGGTAGATGCGCTTCAGGTGCGTGTGCACGGTCTGCCCGGAGATGGCGAGGAGCCCCGCGGTCTCCTGGTAGGAGAAGCCGCGCGAGATGGCGTTCAGGATCTCGATCTCACGCGCCGTGAGCGTCGCACTCCGGGTCGGGCGCGGGCGCCGTCGCCGCCCTGTCAGGCCGCGCCTGCATGCGCTTGAGCACCTGGCGCGCAACCACCGGCGAGAGCGGCGAGCCGCCGCTCTTGAGGTGCTCGATGTCCACGGCGATGTCGTGCTGCAGGGCGCCCTTGAGCAGGTAGCCGCGCGCGCCTGCCTCGAGCGCCGCGAGCACGGTGCGCTCGTCGCCGAAGATGGTGACCACCAGGATGTCGCAGGCCGGGTAGCGCTCGGCGACGTAGCGCACGATCTTGAGGCCCGACATGTCGGGCAGGCCGAGGTCCACCAGCAGCACGTCCGGGGCACCTTGGGCGAGGCCGGCGAGGGCCTCGCCGCCGGTGCGCCACTCGCCGACGAGGCGCAGCCCCGGCTGCGCCCGGATCGACTCGCTCAGGCGTTGCCGCGCCTCGGTCTCGTCTTCGACCAGCGCAACGGTGGTCGGCAGTTCCATGCGAGGGTTAGCTTAATCCCGCCCCCGCCCGCGCGCGCTACCCGATCCGGGGTACGCGCGCTGTAAGGATCAGCGCAGGAACTGGGGGTCCACCGGGAAGCGCAGGCCGTTGGCGAGGCGGTTGGTCTCGTTGGCCAGGCCCACCACCGCCATGAGCTCCATCAGCATGGCGTCGGTCATGCCCTTCTTTCTCGCGGCGGCGGTATGCGAGTACGTGCAGTACTCGCAGCCGTTGGTCGCGCTCACGGCCACGTAGACCATCTCCTTCACCAGCGGATCGAGCGCGCCGGGCGCCATCACCTGCTGCACGTTCTCCCAGGTGCGGCGCAGCAGCGCCGGGTCGTTGGCGAGCGCCTTCCAGAAGTTGTTGATCCAGTCGGTGCCGCGCTTGCGCATGATGTCGTCGTAGACCGCGCGCACTTCGGGCGAGGCGTCCGCATACTCGATGAGCGTGACCAGCGACACGTTGCCCTCCTTGGGTTCCCGGTATATTAGCCGCCATGCTGCTCAAAGGGCTCCTGCCACTGCGGCGCGGTGCGCTTCTCCGTGCGATCGGAGACACCTTATCCGTACCAGTGCTGCTACTGCTCGATCTGCCGCAAGACCGCGGGCGGCGGCGGCTTCGCCATCAACATCATGGGCCAGACCGAGACTCTCAAGGTGAAGGGCCGCACGAAGATCTACCGCGCCACGCGCGGCGGCCCGCAGCGCCATTTCTGCCCGAAGTGCGGCAGCGCGCTGTGGCTGTGGGACCGGCACTGGGCGCAATGGGTCTACCCCTTCGCGTCCGCCATCGACACGAAGCTTGCCCGCGCCGAAGGAGCGCCAGCACATCATGCTCGGCTCGAAGGCGAGCTGGGTCGCGGTGCCCAAGGGCAGGAACGAGCGGCATTTCCGCGAGTTCTCGAAGGAAGCCATCATCGACTGGCACCGCCGCCGCGGTCTGCTGCGCTGAGCGCGCGCGCGCACGCGCCCGACCCCGCATGGTTCCTGCATCGATGCCCGCCTGGATCGCCGCGCTCAGCCCGGACACGGTGTTCATCGCCATCGCCGCGACGGGCGGCGTCGTCTCGCTGCTGCTGCTCATCGCCTCCGTCAGGCGCCTGCGCGACTGGCGCATCCCAAGCGGCGTGGTGTTCCTCGCGCTCGCCGCAGCCGTGGCGGGGCTCGCCACCGCCGGCGCGATGCTCGCCGCGAGCCTGCACACCTACGCGCGGCTCACGCAGGAGCAGGAGGCCGCGCGCGCAGTGTTCCGCGAGCTCGCGCCCAGGCGCTACGAGCTGCTGCTGGTGCTGAAAGGCGAGCCCCCGCGCACTTTCGAGATCCGCGGCGACGAGTGGCAGATCGACGCCCGCGTGCTGAAGTGGAAAGGGATGGGCACGCTGCTCGGGATGGACACGCTCTACCGCTTCGAGCGCCTCGCCGGCCGCTATGCCGACGCCGGCCAGGAAAAGAGCCTGCCGCGCACCGTGTATCCGCTCGCCGCGCAGGCGCCCTTCGACCTGTGGTCGCTGCTGAAGGAGCACCAGCGCTGGCTGCCGCTCGCCGACGCGCTCTACGGCAGCGCCAGCTACGCGCCGATGGCCGACGGCGCGCAGTACGCGGTCAACGTCTCGACCACCGGCCTGCTCATCCGCCCGCTGAACGAACCGGCCCGGAAGGCGCTCGGCGCCTGGAAGTAGCCCTTCGGCTGCGGCGCCGGAAGTGGCGCGGCGCTGGTAGAATCGCGGCCCCGATGAAGTTCCTCTTCGACCTGTTCCCGGTCATCCTGTTCTTCGCCGCGTTCCAGGTGTGGGACATCTACGTCGCCACCGGCGTGGCGATCGCCGCGACCTTCGCGCAGATCGGCTGGCTGGCGCTGCGCAGGAAGAAGATCGAACCGATGCTGTGGGCGAGCCTCGCCATCATCGTCGTCTTCGGCGGCCTCACGCTCTTCCTGCGCGACAAGACCTTCATCCAGTGGAAGCCCACGGTGCTGTACTGGCTGTTCGGCGCGGTGCTCACGGGCGGCGCGCTCGCCGGGAGAAACCTGATCAAGGCCATGATGTCGAAGCAGATCGCGCTGCCCGAGCCGGTTTGGGCGAAGCTCAACTGGAGCTGGGTGGGCTTCTTCGCCTTCATGGGCGCCGCGAACCTGTTCGTCGCCTACAATTTCTCGGAGAGCGCCTGGGTGAATTTCAAGCTGTTTGGCGGCCTGGGGCTGATGCTGCTGTTCGTGCTCGCCCAGGGCGTGGTGCTCTCGCGCTACGCGGAAGACAAGCCTTGAGCGTCGCCGAGCGCATCCGCGAGCGGCTCGCGAGCTTGCAGCCGCAGCGCCTGGAGCTGATCGACGAGAGCGAGGCGCACCGCGGCCACGCCGGCTACCGCGACGGCGGCGGCACCCACTGGCGCCTGACCATCGTCGCGCCGGCGTTCTCCGGACAAGCCACCGTCGCGCGCCACCGCATGATTTACCAGGCGCTCGGCGACCTGATGCAGCATCCCATCCACGCGCTCGCCATCACGGCGCGCGCACCCGAGGAGAAAGGCAACTCATGAAGAAGCATCTGCTTGCCGTGGCGGCCGCCGCGGCGCTCGCCCTGCCCGTGCAGGCGCAGGACACTGCAGCCAAGCCGGCAGCCGCGCCCGAGGCCAAGCCCGCGGCCACCCGAGGCCAAGCCGCGGCCAAGGCCGCGGCCAAGCCCGCGGCCACCGGCCCGGTCGCCACCGTGAACGGCACCGCGATCCCGCGCGCGCGCCTCGATTACCTCATGCGCCAGCAGGCGCAGCGCGGTGCGCCTGACAACGAGCAGACGCGCGCCGCGGTGCGCGAAGAGCTGATCAACCGGGAGTTGGTGGCGCAGGAAGCCGCGCGCACCGGCACCGCGAAGAACCGCGACGTGCAGTTGCAGCTGGAGATAGCGCGCCAGGAAGTGCTGGTCGGCGCCTATCTCAACGAGTACCTGCGCACCCACCCGGTCACCGACGCCGACGTGCAGAAGGAGTACGACCGCGCGCGCGGGCAGACCGGTGCCACCGAGTACCGCGCGCGGCACATCCTGGTGGAGAGCGAGGAGGAAGCGAAGCGCCTGATCGCCGAGTTGAAGAAGGGCGGCAAGTTCGAGGAGCTGGCGCGCAAGTCTTCCAAGGACGAGGGCACGCGCGAGCGCGGCGGCGACCTGGACTGGAGCGTCCCCGCCGCCTTCGACAAGGCGTTCGCCGACGCCCTGGTGAAGCTGCAGAAGGGCCAGATCACCACCGAGCCGGTGCAGTCGCGCTTCGGCTTCCACGTCATCCAGCTCGAGGACCAGCGCGCGGTCAGCTTTCCGCCGCTCGCGCAGGTGAAGCCCCAGATCCAGCAGCGCCTGGCGCGCCAGAAGGTCGAGACCCTGATCCGCGACCTGCGCGCCAAGGCCAAGGTGGAGTAGCACACTTGATGCGCATGCCGGCGCTGTTCCTCGGGCACGGCAGCCCGATGAACGCGATCGAGGAGAACGACTTTCACCGCAGCTGGCGCGCGCTGGCGCAGCGCTTGCCGCGGCCGAGGGCCGTGCTGTGCGTCTCGGCGCACTGGGAGACGCGCGGCGTATTTGCCGGCGCCGACGGCGCAGCCGGAAACCATCCACGACTTCTACGGCTTTCCCAAGGCGCTGTTCGACGTGCAGTACCGCGCGAGCGGCGAGCCGGCGCTCGCGCGCCGCGCAGCGGAGCTGACCGGCGCGCGCCTGGACCCGGGACGCGGCCTGGACCACGGATCCTGGGGCGTGCTGATCGCCATGTACCCGGACGCCTCGGTGCCGGTGGTGCAGCTGAGCCTGGACAGCGCGCAGCCGGGCGCCTGGCACTACGCGCTCGCGAAGAAGCTCGCGCCTTTGCGCGACGAAGGCATCCTCGTCCTCGGCAGCGGCAACATCGTGCACAACCTCGGCGTGTGGCGGCCCGGGGATGGCCGGCCCTACGACTGGGCGCTGCGCTTCGATGCTGAGGTGCGCCGGCGCATCGACGCCGGCGACCATGCGGCCCTTGCCGATTACGCGGCGCTGGGCAACGATGCGCGCATGTCGATCCCGACGCCGGAGCACTACCTGCCCCTGCTCTACGCGCTCGCGCTGCAGGAAAAGGGGGAGCCGGCGACATTCTTCAACGACAAGGTCATGACCTCGATCTCGATGACCTCAGTGGTCATAGGAGGCTAGCAATGTCGCCGTTTGCCCGCGGTGCGCTGGTGTTCCTCATTGGCGGCGTGCTCGGCCTCGCCGGCGGATTCGCGCTCGGCATCTTCGTCTACCCCTACCTGTTCCTCGCCGACATCGTGGCCACGGAGAAGGTGGACCCGCAGGCGGCGCGCAAGGTGCTCGCGCGCGGCGAGTTCATCCACGCCAATCCGCAGGACCCGATCCATTACGGCAAGGGCCGCGTGACGGTCTACGAGGGCGTGCTGCACCTGGAGCCCGATTTCGAGGTCGGCCCGGGACCGAAGTACCACGTCTACCTGGTGCCGGAGAAGAGCGTGCTGCCGAGCACCAACGTCGCGCGCACCATGTTCGTGGATCTGGGGCGCCTGAAGGCCTTCAAGGGCAGCCAGAACTACGAAGTGCCCGCCGGCGTGGACGTGGCGAAGTTCGACAGCGTGGTGATCTGGTGCGAGCAGTTCGGCGTGCTGATCTCCCCCGCCGCGCTCAAGCACTGACGTAAGGTCTGGCGCTCCCGCGCGACCAAGCCTGCAACTAGGGAGCCTCTGATCTATTCCCGCGTGCGCGACGGTGGCGATTTTCGTGCAGGGCGAGACAGCGGACGCCGCCGTGTACTTGACGTCCACAAGGCGGCCGATGGCGATGCCATGCATGAAAACTCGCCCCGTCCCTCCAGGCGGCGAGGCCGCGAGGCGGGGGTACACGGCAAAGGCCTCGCCGCCCTCGGGTTGCGGCCGGAAGTCCACGACGGATGGCTTACGATAGCGCGATGACACGGGCGCCGGCGTTGTTGCTCGGCCTTGCGATATCGACATATCGCTGCGGCCGCGCGCCTAGCCGCCGCCGCGTTCCGGCCGCAACGCGCCACCGCGCGAATAGATCAGAGGCTCCCTAGGAGGAACCGTCATGCTGCGAATGCTGCTCGTGCTCGCCCTGCTGCTCCCCGCCGCGGCTCAGGCCCAGAAACTCGCCAAAGCCACCTTCGCCGCCGGCTGCTTCTGGTGCACCGAAGAGGCGTTCGACAAGGTGCCTGGCGTAGTGGAGACCGTGTCCGGCTACATGGGCGGCAAAGTGAAGAATCCGACCTACGAGCAGGTGTCCGCCGGCGTGACCGGCCACGCCGAAGTCCTGCAGGTCACCTACGACCCCGCCAAGGTGAGCTACGAAAAGCTGCTCGAAGTATTCTGGATCAACCACGATCCTACGGTGATCGACCGGCAGTTCTGCGACAGCGGCTCGCAATACCGGCCGGGCATCTTCACGCACGACGCCGAGCAGAAGCGCCTCGCCGAGGCCTCCAAGGCGAAGTGGGAGAAGGACAAGCCCTTCAAGCAGAAGATCCTCACGCCGATCGAGCCTGCGTCGGAGTTCTGGAAGGCCGAGGATTACCACCAGGACTACCACCTGAAGAACCCGGTGCGCTACCGCTACTACGCCACCGGCTGCGGGCGCTACTCGCGGCTGGATGACCTCTGGGGCAAGTACCGCAAGAAGTAGGATGCAGGGGGCCGAGCCCCTCCCGGTAAGTGCGCTCAGGGCCCTCCCGGCCCCCCGCACCCCCGTCGACGCTTCAAGCGTCGGGTGTCACGCCGCGTACCGTCCCAGGCGCACCATGGTCGTGCCGGGCTTGAGGTGCGCCATCGACGGCATCACCATCACGCAGTCGTCGTAGGGCGTGCGCCATTCGGTTTCGCCGTCGGTGGCGACGAGCGTGCCCTTGCGCGCCAGCACTTCGAGCCCGCCGAATTGCCGCGCGAAGCGGAACTGCATCGTCTTCGCCACGACCGGCTCGGTGACGCGGATCAGGCGTTGCTCGGCGGGCGGAGCGAGGCGCAGGCGCGCCTCGACCCAGGCATCGTCCACCACGCCGGAGACCTTGAGAAAGCGCAGCGCGGTGTCGATGGCCACTTCCGCCGCACTCGTCTCCCAGTGCTGGCCGCATTCGATCAGCACGGCGGCTCTTGGACTCTGCGGGTCGCCGAAGGCGCCGCGCTCGATCATCCGCAGCCCGGCGGGATGGCCGGTGTCGAGCAGCAGGTCGGCCGGCACGCCGATGCGGCGCGAGAGCGCCACGCTCTTCTCGCTCTTCGCGCACACCATGATCGGCCGGCAGGGCTCGTGCATCGAGTGCAGGTCGAGCAGCAGGTCGGCCGCGTCCACGAACGGCCGCAGCTCGCGCGCCCGGCGCAGCTCCGCGGAGTCGCGTGCTCCCATGAGCACGTCGTCGCCCCACACCCGGTTGTAGTCCTCGTCGATGAAGCGCGAGCGGTCCGGGTTGTCGAAGTCGAAGCGCTCGTAGGCGGCAACGTTGGCGAACGCCAGGGTGAGCCTGCCTGCGCGCGGCCGCACCCCTTCCGTGAACAGGTAGTCGAGCGCGATGGCGCCGCAGAACTCGTTGCCGTGGGTGAGCGCCTGCAGCATCACGTTCGGCCCGCGCCGGCCGGAGTCGAACACGTGCACGTAGTCCACGCGCGCGTTGCCCCGCCGGTAGGGCGCGAGGTCGGGCGGATCGAGCTGGACTGCGTGGTGCTTCATCGCAGCCACGCGGCGAGCGCCTTGAGCAGGGCTTCCAGGTTGCGCTGCAGCTCGCCGAAGCCGGCCGTCTTCTCCAGCGTCGCCTCGTCCATGTACAGGCGCTTGTTCAGCTCGATCTGCAGGCTGTGGCGTTGCGCGCGCGGATTCGAATAGGCGCGCACCAGCTCCACCCCCTTGTAGGGGTCGTTCACGCGCACATCGTAGCCCATGCCGGCGAGCGTCGCGCGCACGAACTCGGTGAAGCCGGGGTCGCAGGTGCTGCCGTCGCGGTCGCCCAGCACGATGTCGGCGCGCGCGCGGCCCTCGCCGTCGTCGCTCTGTTTGCCCGCCACCGCGCGCATCGAGTGGCAGTTGATGTGCCAGACCGCGCCGAAGCGCCGGTGTGCGTCGTCGAGCAGCGCGCGCAGCGCCGCGTGATAAGGCGCGTGGTAGCGCTCGATGCGCAGGCGCACCTCCTCGGGCCTGAGCCTGCGCCCGTAGATCGGCCGGCCGTCCTCCAGCGTGCGCCAGACGAGGCTCTTGCCGAGCCGCGCCTTGCCGCTCGCGACGATCTCGCCGCGCCACTCGCCGTCGATCAGCTCTGCATCGATGTCGCCGGCATGCCGGTTCGGATCGAGGTAGGTGCGCGGGAACAGCGCCGCGAGCAGCGGCGCGCCGAGTATCGCCGCGCCCTCCCACAGCTCGTCCACGTAGCAGTCCTCCGCCTCGCGGAGTTCCGCCTCGCTCACCACCGCGTCGAAATCCGCGGGGAAGCGCCTTGCCCGAGTGCGGGGAGTCCAGCACCAGCGGCAGCGCGGCCTCGCGCGGGCCGCGGATCTCGAACACGTGCCTCATGCGTTCCCCCAGTAGCTGAGCAGCCAGTAGTGCTCGAAGAGCTCGACGTTGGCGCCCCATCCCGTCTTCACCGTGCGCGCGATGAGCTCGTGCTCGCTGGGGAAGTTCTTCAGCACCTCGTGCGTGCTGCCGTCATCCAGCGTCCGCCGCTGGTAGCCGTTGCCCTCGGCATCGCGGCGTGACAGCGGCGTGCTCGAGCCTTCGACGAAACGATTGTCGACGTACACCAGCAGCGCCCCCGGCGCGGCCGCCGCCGCGGCGACGGCGAGGAAGCTATCCAGCCGCGCCAGCGGCACGTGCGACCACCAGAACCCCGCGAACAGCGCGTCATGCCGGCGCCCGAGGTCGGGCGGCGCATAGCAGTCCGCGCGCGCGAACTGCACGCGACCCGGCGGATAGCGCTTGGCGCGGGCGATTGCGAGTACTTCTTCGTTGATGTCCAGGGCCGTCACCTCAGCAGCCTCCGGCGCGAAGACTTCGGTCCAGTAGCCTGTGCCGCAGGCGAGCTCGAGCACGCGCCGGCCGCGCAACATGCGGCGCAACCGGTGCTTGAGCGACTCGATGTCGCGCTGCCGTTCCGGCCTGGCATAGATGCGCTCGTACTCGGTCGCGCGCTTGGCGTAATACTCGGCGAGCTTGTCCACGGGCTATGCGTCGAACCAGTCCACATGCTAGCCGTTGAGGTGGCAGGCGGCCACGTGGCCAGGGCCCACCTCGCGCAGCTGCGGCGACTCGACGCGGCAGCGCTCCATGGCATGCGGGCAGCGCGGGTGAAAGTGGCAACCGGAGGGCGGCTGGATCGGGTTGGGCACGTCACCCTGCAGCACGATACGCCGGCGCTTCGCCGTGGGGTCGGGCACCGGCACCGCCGAAAGCAACGCCTCGGTATAGGGGTGCTTGGGCGAAGTGTAGAGCTTGCGGCTGCTGGCGAGCTCGACGATGCGGCCGAGGTACATCACCGCCACGCGCCGGCTGATGTGCTCGACCACCGACAGGTCGTGCGCGATGAACAGATACGCCAGGCCGAACTGGCGCTGCAGGTCTTCCAGCAGGTTGATCACCTGCGCCTGGATCGAGACATCGAGCGCCGACACCGGCTCGTCGCAGACGATGAGCCGCGGCGAGACGGCAAGGGCGCGCGCGATGCCGATGCGCTGGCGCTGGCCGCCGGAGAACTCATGCGGGTAGCGGCGCCGGTACTCCGGGTGCAGGCCCACCGTCTGCAGCAGGTTGGCCACCCGCTCGTCGTACTCGCGCACGTTGCGCGCCAGGCCGTGGATGGTGAGCGCCTCGCCGATGATGGCGCCGACGGTCATGCGCGGATTGAGGGAAGCGAAGGGGTCCTGGAAGATGATCTGCATGCCGCGCGCGAGCCCGCGCAGGCCGCGCGCGTCCATCGCCGTCACGTCCTTGCCGTCGAAGCGCACCTCGCCCGCGGTGGGTTCGATGAGGCGCAGGATGCAGCGCCCGGTCGTGGACTTGCCGCAGCCCGACTCCCCCACCAGGCCGAGGGTTTCGCCCGCGGCGACATCGAAGCTCACGCCATCCACCGCGTGCACGTGCTCCCGCACGCGCCCGAGCAGCCCGCCGGTCACGGGGAAGCGCTTGACCAGGTTCCTGACGCTGAGCAGGGTCATAGCAGGGGGGCCGGGCCCCTCCCGGCGGAAGCGTTCGGGGCCCTCCCGGCCCCCCCGCACCCCCCGGCGAGCGCCAGCGAGTCGTACCTCATGCGAGAAACTCGGCGCGCACGCAGGCCACCTTGTGGCCGGCGCCAATCTCGCGCAGCGGCGGCGTCGCGCGGCACTCTTCGCGCGCGTACGCGCAGCGCGGCGCGAAGCGGCAGCCGGGGCCCGGCTCGAGCAGGCTTGGCACCACGCCGGGAATCGCCTCCAGCCGCTGCTTGCGGGTCGCGGCGAGGTCGATGCGCGGAATGGAGCGGATCAGGCCCTGGGTGTAGGGATGGCGCGGCGCGCGGAACAGTTCGGCCACCGGCGCCTCCTCCACCACCTTGCCGGCGTACATCACCACCACGCGCTGTGCCGTCTCGGCGATGACGCCCATGGCGTGGGTGATCAGCATCACCGCCATGCCCATCTTCGCCTTCAGCTCGCCGAGCAGGTCCAGGATCTGCGCCTGGATGGTGACATCCAGCGCGGTGGTGGGCTCGTCCGCGATGAGCAGCTGCGGGTTGCACGACAGGGCCATGGCGATCATCACGCGCTGGCGCATGCCGCCGGAGAATTGGTGCGGGTAGTCGCGCACGCGCCGCTCGGGATGCGGGATGTGCACCAGGCCCAGCATCTCCGCGGCACGCGCCATGGCCGCGCGCCGTCCCAGCCCCTCGTGCAGGCGCAGCACCTCGGCGATCTGCTCGCCCACGGTGTACACGGGATTGAGCGAGGTCATCGGTTCCTGGAACACCATCGCGATCTCCTTGCTGCGGATCGCGCGCATCGCTTCCTGCGGCAGCGGCACCAGGTCGCGTCCCCGCCAGCGGATCTCCCCCGCCACGATGCGGGCGGGCGGCATGGCGAGGAGCTTCATCACCGTGAGCGCCGTCACGCTCTTGCCGCAGCCGGATTCGCCCACCACCCCGAGCGTCTCGCCACGATCGAGCGCGAGGTCCACGCCGTCGACGGCGTGCACCATACCCTCGTCGGTGGCGAAATGCGTCTTCAGCCCGCGGATCTCGAGCAGGCGCGGCTCGGCGTCCATGCGCCACCTAGATCACCCTGCGCGGATCGAGCGCATCGCGCAGGCCGTCGCCGAGGTAGTTGATGGAGAGCACCGTGAGGAAGATCGCCAGGCCCGGGATCAGCGCCCAGTGCGCGGCGATATCCAGGTGGTCCTTGGCGTCGTACAGCAGGCGGCCCCAGGTCGGCACGTCGGGCGGAAAGCCCAGGCCGAGGAAGGAAAGCGTCGACTCGGCGATGATCGCGGCCGCCACGTCGATGGTGCCGGCGACGATCACCGGGCCCACGGCGTTCGGCAGGATGTGGCGCACGACCAGGCGCGCGGGCGAGGCGCCGAGCGCGCGCGCGGCTTCGACGAACTCCTTCTCGCGCAGCGACAGGAACTGCGCGCGCACCAGGCGCGCCACCTGCATCCAGCGAAAGCCGCCGATCACCGCCACGATCAGGATGAACGTGCCGCCCTCCATGCCTACCAGGGACTTCAGCGAATCGCGAAACAGGTAGATGATCAGCAGCAGCAGCGGCAGCTGCGGCAGCGCAAGGAACAGGTCGGTGAGCCACATCAGCGCCGCATCCACCAGGCCGCGCGACATGCCGGCGATCGCACCGATGAGGGTGCCCACCACCACGGCGATCACCATGGCGGCGAGCCCTACCGCGAGCGAGATGCGCCCGCCGTAGAGCATGCGCGCGAGCAGGTCCTGGCCGAGGTCGTCGGTGCCCAGCGGGTGCTTCCACGACGGGCCCTGCAGCTTGGCGCTGAAATCGATCTCGTTGATCGGCACCGTCCACAGCAGCGGGCCCAGCAGCACCGCCAGGGCGATGACGGCGAGGATCACCGCGCCGGCGAGCGCCAGGCGATGGCGGCGGAAGCGCCGCCAGGCCTCCGCCCCGGGCGAGACGCTGCGCGCGCGCAGCGCCGCCGCCGACTCAGCGGTAAGTGATGCGGGGATCGAGCCAGCCATAGATGACGTCGGCGAGCAGGTTGAACAGGATCACCAGGCACGACAGCACGAACGTCACTGCCATGATCACCGGCGTGTCGTTGGCGAGGATCGCGGAGATCAGCAGCGAGCCGATGCCCGGCACGCGGAAGATCTGCTCGGTGACGATGGCGCCGCCGAACACGGCCGGCATCGTCAGCGCGACCAGCGTCACCACCGGGATGAGCGCGTTGCGCACCACGTGCTTGAGCACCACCACGCGCTCGGCGAGGCCCTTGGCGCGCGCGGTGGTCACGTAGTCGAGGCGTATCACGTCGAGCACTGCCGAGCGCACGTAGCGCGTCCAGGAGGCGCCCTGAAAGAGGCCCAGCACCGCCACCGGCATGATGGCCTGCTTGAAGTGCTCCCAGTACCAGACCCAGCCTGTCGCGCTGATGTCCGCGCGGTAGACGAAGGGCAGCCAGCCGAGGTGGATGCTGAACAGCAGGATGAAGAGGATGCCGGTGAAGAAGGTCGGCAGCGAGAAGCCGACGAAGGCGAGCGTATTGGCGATCTGGTCGAAGATCGAGTAGGGCCGCGTCGCGGCGTACACGCCCACGGGCAGCGCGATCAGCAGGGCCAGCACCTGGGAGGAGCCGATGATCAGCAGGGTCACCGGGATGCGCTGCAGGATCAGCGTGTCCACGTCGATGCGGCTGGCGAAGGAAAAGCCCCAGTCGCCCTGCAGCATGGCGGCGAACCAGCGGAAGTAGCGCACCATCACCGGGATCGTCGAGGCCGAAAGACGCGCGCAGGTTGGCGCGCACCTCGGCCGGGACGTTCGGATTGGTGGCGAGCTCCTCGAACGGGTCGCCGGGGGCGAGCGCCAGCACGGCGAACAGCACCACGCTGATCCCGATGACGCTCGGGATCACCAGCAGCAGGCGTCTCGCCAGGTACCGGCCCAAGGGATGCCTAAGGACGCTCTGAGCGAGTGGCGCGGTGGTGCGTGACGGCCGGGATCAGGCGTCCTTGTACCAGTCCCTGAGGTTCCAGAGGTCGTTGTCCCAGCCCGAGAGTGGCGCATTGAGCTTCGCCGCCACCGCCGAGACGCGCGGCCGGTACACCACCGGAATGATGTGTTGCCCGGCGATCACCAGGTCGTTCATGCGGATGAAGAGCGCCGCGCGCTTCACCGGGTCGAGCTCGGCCTCGGCAGCGCGGTAGGTCTTGTCGTACTCCTCGCTCTTCCACCGCGAAATGTTGCGCCCCTGCCACTTGTTCTCCTTGGTGGCTGCCTCCCACGAGCAGAACTGGTTCATGAAGCGCTCGGGGTCGGGCTGCGGCATGGTGGTGGTGTACATCTGCATGTCGCAGTAGAACTTGGTGTAGGTGTCGGGGTTGGCGACGTCGGAGGAGAAGAATACCGACGCGGTGATCGACTTCAGCTCCATGTCGATGCCGGCCTTCTGGCAGGCCTGCTTGACGATTGCCTGGTTCTTCTGCCGCGGCGCATTGATCGAGGTCTGGAACACGACGCGCAGCTTCTTGCCGTCCTTGGCGCGGATGCCGTCGGCGCCGCGCTTCCAGCCGGCCGCCTCCAGCACCTGGTTCGCCTTGTCCACGTTGAATTCCCACTTCATGTTCGGCGAACGGAAGCGCGAGCGGGTTGTTGAGGAAGTTGGCGGTGGCGACGCCGGTGCGCCCGTAGATGTGCTGCTGCGACCGCCCCCCGGTCCACCAGCAGGTTCATCGCCTCGCGCACGGCCGGGTCGGAGAACAACGGGTGCTTCGTCTTCACGCTCGAGCGCTCGCCGTCCACTTCGGTCCAGGGATCGGTGGCGTTCACCGGGATGTGCTCGATGTTGGCGCCCTGCGTGATCACGGCGCGGCCCTTGCCGCCCGCCTCCAGGCGCTTGAGGATCTCGTCCTCGACCTGCATGTTCCAGGCGTAGTCGAACTCGCCGGTCTGGATCACGGCGCGCGCCGCGGACACCGCGTCGCCGCCGCCCTTCATCTCGATCGAGTCGAAGTGCGGCCGATTCGGCAGGTGGTAGTTGGGGTTCAGCGTGCCGCGCACCATGTCGCCGGGCTTGAAGTCGGCAAAGCGGTACGGGCCGGTGCCCACGGGCTTCAGGTTCGTCGGCGCCTCGCGCGACTTGGCGCCGCGGAAGCCCTCGAAGAGGTGCTTCGGGATCAGCATGCCGACGGTGCCGACGAACGGATCGGCCCAGTAGGGCGTGGGCTTGCTGAAGCGCACGCGCACGCTGTGCGAGTCGAGCTTCTCGACCTTGATTTCCTTGTAGCTGCCGCTGGTCGTCGCGGCCGTCGCCGGATCGGCGGCGAATTCCCAGTTGAACATCACGTCGTCGGCGCTGAAGGGCGCGCCGTCGTGCCACTGCACGCCCTTCTTCAGCTTCCAGGTGACGGACATGCCGTCGCGCGCAAGCCCGCCGTTCTCCAGGCTGGGGATCTCCGCCGCGAGGATCGGAATCAGGTTGCCGTCGGGGTCCCATGCGGCAAGCGGCTCGTAGAAGATGCGCGAGCCTTCCTGGTCCTTGGTGCCGACCGCGAAATGCGGATTGAGGAGCGTGGCGCCCTGCCACCACAGGAGCTTGAGCGGCCCGCCGCCGCCGCGCTTCGTGGGCTTGTAGGTCGACACCGGTTGCGCCTGCGCGACGCCCGAGTAGGCGAGCATCTGCGCGGCAAGCGGCGCCGTCAGCCCCAGTCCGACCATGCCATGGATGAAGCCGCGGCGGGACATGCGGCCCGCCTTCACTTCCGCGATCAGTTCCCGCAGTTGACGCTCGTCCATCGCCATTCCTCCTCCGAGAATTGTGCGCTGTGCAGTTGCGCTGGATATTAACCGGATTACCCGCAAAAATGGCGCACCACAGGACGAGGACACCATGCCCCATCAGCAGCGAAAGATCCCGTTACCGCAGATGACGCCCGGTACGCGCCGTAGCATCGCGTTCCATCGCTTCGGCAGGGCCGGTGCGCGCCCCAAGGCGTACCTGCAGGCTGCGATCCACGCCAACGAACTGCCGGGCGCGATGGCGCTGCACCATCTGATGCCGATGCTCGCTGCCGCGGACCGCGCCCGGCGCATCAAGGGGGAGATCATCGTGGTGCCCACGGTGAATCCCATCGGGCTCGCGCAGCTCGTGGGCAACAATCACCTCGGCCGCTACGAGCTGCTCGGCCGCGACAACTTCAACCGCAACTGGCCCGAGCTCGCGGGTCCCGTTGCCGATCGCGCCGGCGCGAGGCTCGGCCGCGACGCACGTGCGAACGTGGCCCTGATCCGCCGCGCGGCGCTCGCCGCTCTCGCCGCGCTCGAGCCCACGAACGAGCTGCAAACGCTGCGCGCGGCGATCATGAAGCTGTCGGTGGATGCCGACGTCGTGCTCGACCTGCATTGCGACGTGCAGGCGGCGCTGCACTTGTTCATCTCGCGCAAGGATTGGCCGGGGCCGGCAGAGGCGCTCGCCGCGGACATCGGCGCGCAGGCGACGCTGTACAACGAGCCCTACCCGGACGTCCTCACCTTCTCCGGCGCCAACGGCGCGCTCTGGGCGAGGCTCGCCGAGCGCTTTCGCGCGGCGAGCATTCCGCAGGCCTGCCTGTCGGCGACGATCGAGTACCGCGGGCAGCACGACGTGAACCACCGCCTGGGCGAAGCCGACGCAAAGAACCTGTTTCGCTTTCTGGTGCGACGGGGAATCATTGCCGGACGCGCCGGCCCCCTGCCGCGGCTCAAGGCGCGGGCGACGCCGATCTCGGGCATGGACGTCGGCTACGTGCCGAGACCCGGGATCCTCGTCTATCACCGCGTCGAGGGTGCGCGCGTGAGAAAGGGCGAGGCGGTGTGCGAGGTGATCGACCCGGCCGACCCCCGCGGTCCGGCTGCGCGCACGCAAATGCTCGCGCGCACGAGCGGCATCCTCTTTTCCCGCAGGCTCGACGGGCGCCTCGCCTGGCCCGGGATGGTCGCCTACCGCCTCGCCGGCGCGAAGCCGCTCGCGCATCGCAAGGGCATGAGCGGGCTGGACGACTAGGCCGCATCTACCTAATGCGAGTCGCACCGGGTGGCGGCTCTTTCCCCAGCGCCGCGAAGATTCCTCGCCTTGGTGCCGCGTGCGTCGTACGGGTGCGGAACTCGCCCTCCTGCTACTACGGGCTCGGACAGTCCTCCCCGTGCTCCTCCGGACGCGGCCCGGCTCGGCGCGGCGCAATGGGGTCCCCTTGAGCCGCCACCCAGTGCGACTCGCCGCGACGTGTGCTCGCGCGCTCGTTTGAGGCTCGCAGCGCCCGGCGGAGGCGCGCGGGGCCCCATCTTGACGCGCCGAGCCGGGCCGAGGGCGGGAGGGAGAAGGCCGAGCACTGCCTGAGCCCGTAAGAGCAGGAGGGCGAGTTGCGCAGGCCTCCGACGCCCGAGGACTGACGGCGAGGGGAATTCGCGGCACTGGGGAACGCGCCTGCGCCGGGCGCTGCGTGCCGTGCGCCCCGGCGCCGCATCGCTACGCCAAGGTCTGCGTGCCGCCCTGAGCGGAGCTGGGCTAGTCCGCCTCGTCGATCCACGCCATCTGGATCGCCTCGAGGATCTTCTCGCCACAGCGCTTGGGGTCGTCGTCGAATCCGGGCAGCGCCATCACCCACTGCATGAGGTCGGTGAAGCGCACGGTCTTCGGATCGGCGTCGGGGTGCGCCTCGGTGAGCGCGATGGCGATCTCCCGCGTGTCCGTCCATTTCATTTCCTGGCTCCGCCCTCGCGCTCGTAGTTGATCGTGTATTTCGGGATCTCGACCGTGAGGTCCCCTTGCGCAATGCGCGCCTGGCAGGAAAGGCGCGAGGTCGCCTCCAGCCCCCAGGCCTTGTCGAGCAGGTCCTCCTCCTTCTCCTCCGCCGGCGCCAGCGACTCGAAGCCCTCGCGCAGGATCACGTGGCAGGTGGTGCAGGCGCAGGATTTCTCGCAGGCATGCTCGATGTCGATGTGGTTCTCGAGCAGCGCGTCGCAGATCGACTTCCCGCTCGGCGCCTCGAACTCGGCACCCTGCGGGCACAGCTGCGCGTGCGGCAGCACCTTCAGCTTTGGCATCAGAGATTCAGGCTTGCGATCTTCCGGCCCGCGAGCGCGCGCTTTACTCCGGCATCCATGCGGCGGCCCGCGAATTCCTCGGTGGCGCGGTTGAGCGCCTCGCTCGCCTGCCGGATCGCGCGGTGGTCGTTCCCAGAGGCGACTGCGGCGAGCGCGGAGGACTGCCGCTCGATCGCGTCGCGCTCCTCCATGGAGAGCAGCGCACCGTCTGCGGCGAGCGCGCCGCGCACCGCCTCGATGCAGGCGCGGCGCGTCGACGCGCGCCTCGTTCAGCGCACGCGCGTGCATGTCGTCCTTCGCGTGCTCGAAGGAGTCGCGCAGCATGCGCTCGATGTCGGCGTCGGCGAGGCCATAGGAAGGCTTCACCACGACCGAGGCCTCGACGCCCGGTGGTCGCCTCCTTCGCCGCGACCGAGAGCAGGCCGTCCGCGTCCACCTGGAAGGTGACGCGGATGCGCGCCGCGCCGGCCACCATCGGCGGGATGCCCTTCAGCTCGAAGCGCGCGAGCGAGCGGCAGTCCGGCACCAGCTCGCGCTCGCCCTGCACCACGTGGAGGCTCATGCCGGTCTGGCCGTCCTTGAAGGTGGTGAACTCCTGCGCGCGCGCCGCCGGGATCGTCGAGTTGCGCGGGATGATCTTCTCCGCGAGGCCGCCCATGGTCTCGATGCCGAGCGACAGCGGGATCACGTCGAGCAGCAGCCAGTCTTCGCCCGCCGGCTTGTTGCCGGCGAGCACGTTGGCCTGCATCGCGGCGCCGAGCGCCACCACCTTGTCCGGGTCGAGGTTGTTGAGCGGGTCGCGGCGGAAGAATTCGCCCACCGCGCGCTGGATCTGCGGCATGCGCGTCGCGCCGCCGACCATCACCACGCCCTTGACCTCCTCGACGCCGAGGCCCGCGTCGCGCAGCGCCTTGCGCATCGGGCCGAGCGTCTTGTGCACCAGGGTCTGCGTGATCTCGCAGAACGTCTCCGCGCCGAGCGCCACGTCCACCACCTCGCCGCCCGAGAGCGCGCGGTGATGCGCGCCTCGGCGTGGCTGGTCAGGTATTCCTTCGCCTCGCGCGCCTTGACCAGCAGCAGGCGCATGTCGCGCGCGTTGAGCGGCGGCGAGCTTCGCCTCCTCCACCACCCAGCAGAACACGCGCTGGTCGAAATCGTCGCCGCCGAGCAGCGAATCGCCGCTGGTCGCCACCACCTCGAACACGCCCTTCGAGCAGCCGCAGGATCGAGATGTCGAAGGTGCCACCGCCGAGGTCGTACACCGCGTAGATGCCTTCCGACGCATTCTCCAGCCCGTAGGCGATCGCCGCCGCGGTCGGCTCGTTGAGCAGCCGCAGCACGTTGAGGCCGGCGAGCTGCGCGGCGTCCTTGGTCGCCTGGCGCTGCGCGTCGTCGAAGTAGGCCGGCACCGTGATCACGGCGCCCGCCAGCTCGCCGCCGAGCGAGACCTCGGCGCGCTGCGCGCAGCACCTTCAGGATCTCCGCGGACACCTCGACCGGGCTCTTCACGCCGGCCACGGTGCGCAGCTGCACCATGCCCGGGCGCGTCGACGAAGTCGTAGGCGCATGTTCTCGGCGTGGCGCCACGTCCTTCAGGCCGCGCCCCATGAAGCGCTTCACCGAGACGATGGTGTTCTTCGGGTCCTCGGCCTGCCGCGCCTGCGCGGCGTAGCCGACCTCGACGCGTCCATCCGGCGAGGTAGCGCACGATCGAGGGCAGCAGCGCGCGGCCCTGCTCGTCGGGCAGCACCGTCGCCGCGCCGCTGCGCACCGTGGCCACCAGCGAGTTGGTGGTGCCGAGGTCGATGCCGACCGCGAGCCGGTGCTGGTGCGGCGCGGCGGACTGGCCCGGCTCGGAGATCTGCAGCAGCGCCATTCGGATTCTCGACGCGCTATCGCCTAGCGCGCCGGTCGATCTCGGCGGCGAGCTTGTCGAGGAACATGAGCTTTCGCACCTCGCCGGCGGCTGCGGCGATAATCGTGCTTCGCGTCGATGAGCTCGCTCGATGCCGCGCTCGAGCTGCCGCTGCTCGCGCGCGCACCTCGCGCGCAGCAGGTGCTCCAGCGCCTCGGGCTCGCCTGCGCTTCGGCGAGCGTCTCGCGCAACTCCATCTGCTCGCATCAGGAACTCCGGCGGCATCTGCGGTGTTGGTCTCGAACGCCGACGTCCACGCCGTGCAGCTCCAGCAGGTACTTCGCCCGCTGCACCGGGCTCTTCAGGGTGCGGTAGGCCTCGTTGACGCGCGTCGTCCACTGCATCGAGGCGCGCCGCTCGGCGTCGCCGGCGTGCGCGAAGCGGTCGGATGCACCTGCGCCTGGATCTCGCGGTAGGCGCGCTCGAGCGCCGCCGCGTCCACGGCGAAGGCCGGCGCCAGGCCGAACAGCTCGAAATGGTTCATGCATCGCCGACACGTCAGCGCCGCACACGATCCGTATGTCGGCCGGTCGCGCGAGCGTCCGTAGCTAGACGTTAAACGATCTCGCCGCAGCCGCACTCGTCCTTGACGTTGGGGTTGCTGAACTTGAACCCCTCGTTCAGGCCCTCGCGGGTGTAGTCGAGCTGCGGTGCCGTCGAGGTACGGCAGGCTCTTCGGATCGACCACCACCTTGACGCCGTGGCTCTCGAACTGCGTGGTCCTCGGGGTTCACCGCGTCGGCGAACTCGAGCTTGTAGGCCATGCCCGAGCAGCCGGAGGTGCGCACGCCGATGCGCAGCGCCGACGCCCTTGCCGCGCTTGGCGAGGAAGGTCTGCACGTGGTTCGCGGCCTTCTCGGTGAGCGTGACCGCCATGTCAGGCTGCCTTCTGCTCCGCCTTGGCGGCTTCGGCGCCGTGCTTCTTCTTGTAGTCCTCGACGGCCGCCTTGATCGCGTCCTCGGCGAGGATCGAGCAGTGGATCTTCACCGGCGGCAGCGACAGCTCCTCGGCGATCTGCGTGTTCTTGATGCTCGGCGGCCTCGTCGAGCGTCTTGCCCTTGACCCACTCGGTGACCAGCGAGCTACGAGGCGATCGCCGAGCCGCAGCCGTAGGTCTTGAAGTGCGCGTCCTCGATGACGCCGTCCTCGTTGACCTTGATCTGCAGCTTCATCACGTCGCCGCAGGCCGGCGCGCCGACCATGCCGGTGCCGACCGCCTCGTCGTTCTTGTCGAACGAGCCGACGTTGCGCGGGTTCTCGTAGTGATCGATGACCTTGTCGCTGTATGCCATGGCTGCCTCCTGACCTCAATGTGCCGCCCACTGGACCGTGTTCAAGTCAACGCCTTCCTTGTACATCTCCCACAGGGGCGAGAGCTCGCGCAGCTTCGCCACCTTGGTCTTGACCAGGTTCGACCGCGTAGTCGATTTCCTCCTCGGTGGTGAACCGGCCGAGCGTGAAGCGGATCGAGCTGTGCGCCAGCTCGTCGCGAGCGCCCGAGCGCGCGCAGCACGTACGACGGCTCCAGGGACGCCGAGGTGCAGGCCGAGCCCGAGGACACCGCGATGTCCTTGATCGCCATGATCAGCGACTCGCCCTCGACGAAGTTGAAGCTGACGTTGAGGTTGTGCGGGATGCGCTGCTCGAGGTCGCCGTTCACGTAGCACCTCTTCCATCGCCGGCAGGCCACGTCCAGCAGCCGGTCGCGCAGCGCGCGGATGCGCTCGTTCTCGGTCGCCATCTCGAGCCTTGGCGAGGCGCGCCGCCTCGCCGAAGCCGACGATCTGGTGCGTGGCGAGCGTGCCGGAGCGGAAGCCGCGCTCGTGGCCGCCGCCGTGGATCTGCGCCTCGATGCGCACGCGCGGCTTGCGGCGCACGTAGAGCGCGCCGATGCCCTTCGGGCCCGTACATCTTGTGCGCGGTGATGGTGAGCAGGTCGACCTTCAGCGTCGCGAGGTCGATGTCGGCAGCTTGCCCGCGGCCTGCACCGCGTCGCAGTGGAAGATGATGCCCTTCGCGCGGCAGATCTCGCCGATCTCGGCGATCGGCTGGATCACGCCGATCTCGTTGTTCACCATCATGATCGAGGCGAGGATGGTGTCGGGCCGGATCGCCGCCTCGAACTTCTCCAGGTCGACGATGCCGTTCGTCCTCGACCTCGAGGTAGGTGCACTCGAAGCCCTGGCGCTCCAGTTCGCGCATCGTGTCGAGCACCGCCTTGTGCTCGGTCTTCTGCGTGATGAGGTGCTTGCCCTTGGTCTTGTAGAACTGCGCGGCGCCCTTGATGGCGAGGTTGTTGCCCTCGGTGGCGCCGGAGGTCCAGACGATCTCCTTGGGGTCGGCACCGATCAGCGCGGCGACGTGCGCGCGCGCCTCCTCGACCGCCTCTTCGGCCTTCCAGCCGAAGGCGTGCGAGCGGCTCGCCGGATTGCCGAAGTGCTCGGTGAGGTACGGGATCATCTTCTGCGCCACGCGCGGGTCGACCGGCGTGGTCGCCGAGTAGTCGAGGTAGATCGGCAGCTTCACGCGGCTACCTTCTCCACCGGGCGCTTGTCGTGAATCACCGCGACCGGCCTGGCCGCCTGCTGCGCCACCAGGTCCGCGAGGCTCACCGAGGACAGGTATTCGTGCATCTTCTTGTTCAGCGTCGCCCACAGCTCGTGCGTCATGCAGCGCTTGTCGTCGGCGCAGTTCTCCTTGCCGCCGCACTGCGTGGCATCGAGCGGCTCGTCCACCGCGATGACGATGTCGGCCACGGTGACGCTCTGCATCGGCTGCGCCAGGCGATAGCCGCCGCCCGGCCCGCGCACGCTGGAAACGAGCTTCCTGCGCCGCAGCTTGCCGAACAGCTGCTCCAGATAGGAAAGCGAGATGTGCTGGCGCTCGCTGATCGCCGCAAGCGTCACCGGCCCGCGCGTCTGGCGCATCGCCAAGTCCACCATCGCGGTAACCGCGAAACGGCCCTTCGTCGTCAGTCTCATGGAATCTCCGAATACCCGATAAACGCAGTCAAGTATAGCCAATTCCGACGGAATTGGTCAACAATTACTTGACTGCTCTAAGCTGTTCTCTTTGCTTGTCTTTCTCGAGGTCTGCGAGCCGCTCGCTGAGCTTGGCGAGGACCTGTTCCAACTCGGCGGAATGCTCCACCAGTTTCTGGATCGCTTTGGCATACGGGTCGTCCTGCCCCTCCACCACCGCATAGGCAGCAAAGCGCTCCGCTTTGTCCGCCCCCGTCTTCTCGACGATGCGCCCGGGAATACCGACCACCGTCGCACCAGCGGGCACTTCCTTCAGCACCACGGCGTTCGACCCGACTTTCGCGCCATCGCCGACGGTGAATCCGCCGAGCACCTTGGCGCCTGCGCTGACCACCACGCGGGCGCCCAGCGTCGGATGGCGCTTCGCCCCCCGATACAGCGATGTTCCACCCAGCGTCACGCCCTGGTAGATGGTGCAGTCGTCGCCCACCTCGGCGGTTTCCCCGATCACCACGCCCATGCCATGGTCGATGAACACGCGGCGCCCGACGATGGCGGCCGGATGAATCTCGATGCCGGTCGCCCAGCGCCCGACATTGGAGGTGGCGCGGCCAAGCCAGCGCAGGCCATGCGTCCAGAACCAGCGCGCGAGCTTGTGGATGTAGATAGCGTGCAGTCCCGGGTAGCAGGTCAGGACCTCGAACGTGGTGCGCGCCGCGGGGTCGCGCTCGAAAATGCTGGCGATGTCTTCGCGCAGGTGGCTGAACATGCGGCGACTTTAGATTATCCGAGCAATTCGATCAACTATTTCTTGAGCAGCGACTTGAGCAGTCCCCGCAGGATGTTGACCTCCTCGCGTTCCAGCGCCGGGACGCGGGAAAACAGCCGCCGCCAGCGCTCTCGAAGCCTGGAACCCGGCACGAGAAAGCCGTTCGCCTTCGCGGCCTCCTCCAGGTGGCCGTAGAGGCCCTCCAGGTCCTGAACGGTGGCGAGCATCTCGGTGCGCATCGCCGGCACCGCCGCGTCCCGCGCCATGCGCAGCTCATAGGCGACGACCTGGACCGCCTGCGCAAGGTTGAGCGAGCTGGCCGCGGGCTCCGCCGGGATGTGCACCAGGCACTGGCAGGCGAACAGCTCTTCGTTGGTGAGGCCGGCGCTCTCGCTGCCGAAAACGAAGGCCACGGGCGCCGCGAGCGTCGTGGCGCGCACTGCCGCTTCGCGCACCGGGAGTACCTGCGGCGACCACTCGCGCGGCCGCGCCGACAGCGCGAACGCGGCCACGCAGTCGGCAATCGCCTCCTGCAGCGTGGCATGCACCTTTGCTGCCGCGAGCACATCGGCGGCATGGGTCGCCATCCACTCGGCCTCCGGCGCGGGAAAGCGCTCGGGCGCCACCAGGCGCAGGTCCGCGAGCCCCATGGTCTTCATCGCGCGCGCAGCGGCGCCGATGTTGCCCGGATGGCTCGGCCGGCACAGCACGATGCGTACGCGGGAATCGGTCAGGGGCTGCCTTTCGCCATGCCGACAGTCTACCGAGAGTAGAATGCGCGCCGCCCATGCACCCGATGCTCAATATCGCCGTCAAGGCGGCGCGCCGCGCCGGCTCGATCATCAATCGCGCCGTGCTCGAGGGCGGCGCGCTCGAAATCAGGGCCAAGAACAAGAACGACTTCGTCACCCAGGTGGACAAGGCCGCCGAGCAGGCGATCATCGGCGTGATCCGCACCGCCTACCCCGAGCACCGCATCCTCGCCGAGGAATCCGGCGATACGCCGGGCGCGCGGCCCGAGTACCTGTGGGTGATCGATCCGCTGGACGGCACGACCAACTACATCCACGGCTTTCCGCAGTACTGCGTATCGATCGCGCTCGAGCACAAGGGCGTGCTGGCGCAGGCGGTGGTTTACGACCCGGGCAAGAACGAGCTGTTTACCGCGAGCCGCGGGCGCGGTGCATTTCTCGACGACCGGCGTATCCGCGTCTCCAAGTGCTTGCAGCTGAAGGACGCACTGGTCGGCACGGGCTTTCCCTTCAAGGAGCTCTCGCGCCTGGACCTGTACCTGCGCCAGCTCAGGACGCTGATGACTTCGTGTGCGGGCGTGCGGCGCGCGGGTTCCGCGGCGCTCGATCTCGCCTATGTCGCTGCGGGGCGGCTCGACGCGTTCTGGGAAATGGGCCTGTCGCGCTGGGACATGGCAGCGGGCGCGTTGCTCATCCAGGAAGCGGGCGGGCTGGCGAGCGACCTGCAGGGCAGTTCCGGGTTTCTGGACCGCGGCGAGATCGCCGCGGCGACGCCCAAGGTCATGCCGGAGCTGCTGGATGCGCTGCGCTGAGCGCTAGTTCTTGAAGCCGAGCTCCAGGCGCCAGACGGTGTTGCTCGGATAGCTGTCCGTGGTCCCGCTGAAGTCGGTCCACTGCTGCTGCGCGCCGAAGCGCATGAACATTTCGCGCGAGAAGTCCCAGCGGATGCCTACGCCCGCGTTGTAGCTGAAGGACGTCTCAGTCGCCGTTGGCACGTAGGTCCCGCAGTAGTAGCCCCCGTACGGGTAATACCAGCAATAGTTCCCCGGCGGCCCGCTCGGGATGTTGGAGTCCACGGTCGTCGAGCCGAAGCCGGCCGAGAGGTACGGCGTGAACGGGCCGGCCAGGATGTGCCACGTCGCATTGAGCATGAACGAAGCGAGGTCCACGCTGCCGCGGCCGGTGTACGCAGAGGCCCCCGGGATGCCACCAGGCGCCGGTTGGATCGTGGCGGTGTAGTCCTGGCTCGCCCACAAGAACTCCCCGCCGATGTTCAGATGGGGATTGACGTTGTAGGACACGCCGAGGCCGAACCCCAGCGCGTCCTTTGTCTGCACGGTGGAGCCGCCTTCGAATGCGTAGTCCTTGCCCTCGATTCCGCGCGCCTGGATTGTGAACTCCCAGCGCTTGTCGCGGTAGGCGTTCTGTGCGGGCGCCGCCGGCGCCTGCGCGAGGGCGGCTTCGCCAATCAGGGATCCGGCGACCAGGAACAGGACGGGAAACGCTGCGGTTTTCATTTTCAGTCGCTCCTTGAGTACGGCGCAATTCTCGCCCGCCGCAGGTGCGCGTGGCAATCGCAATATCGCAGGATCGTGTCGCTGCCGCGCGACGCCGGGGCGCGGCGTCACGGGCGTGGGGCTCGCCCAAGGCGGGCGAGCGGCCCTTCGGTCGCCACTCAGGCCTGCCGGGACTCGGGCTGCCAGCGGGCAGCCCGCTTCTCCACGAACGAGGCCAAGCCCTCGGTCGCCTCCGCGCTGCGGCGCTTCGCCGCATGCTGCGCGACCAGGCGCTCCAGCGTCGCGTCGTCCACCGCGCCCCACGCGAGCTCGAGCGCGACGGCCTTGGTTTGCGCGTTGGCTTCGGGAGCGTTCTGCAGGAACTGCGTGACCAGGCGCTCGCCGGCCGCTTCGAGTTCCGGGAGCGGCACCACCTCGTGCACCAGGCCGATGCGCCGCGCTTCTTCCGCGCCGAAGCGCTCGCCGGAAAGCGCATAGCGGCGTACCTGGCGCGCGCCGATGGCGTCGGCGAGCTGCGGCAGGATGATGGCGGCGGTGAGCCCCCAGCGCGTCTCGGCGATCGAGAACATGGCGTTGTCCGCGGCGATCACGACGTCGCAGGCGGCGACGATGCCGGTGCCGCCGCCGAAGCAGCCGCCCTGCACCAGCGCGACCGTCGGCACCGGCAGCTCGTTGAGCCGGTGCACCACCATCGCGGTGGCACGCGACACGCGCTCGTTCTCCGCAGCATCCTGCGCGGCCACGCGGCGGATCCACTTGAGGTCCGCGCCCGCCTGGAAGTGCTTGCCCGGCGCCGCGCAGCACCACGACGCGCAGCCCGGGCTTCGCGCCCAGCTCGTCCATCGCGGCGTGCAGGCCCTGGATGAGCGTCTCGTCGTAGGCGTTGTTCACCTCGGGCCGGTTGAGCGTGACGGTGGCGACGCCACGCGGGTCGACGTCGGTCAGTACGGCTCCTGGCTCATTGCGTCATCCTTCCTCTCGGCATTCGGTTGTCGGCGATAATCGCGCTGCTTGGAACGACAAGACTTTATCAACCATACGCCGGTGATGCAGCAGTACCTGCGCATCAAGGCGCGAGCATCCGGACATCCTGCTCTTCTACCGGATGGGCGACTTCTACGAGCTGTTCTACGACGACGCCGACAAGGCGTCGCGCCTGCTCGACATCACCCTCACCACGCGCGGCCAGTCGGCGGGCGCGCCGGTGAAGATGGCGGGGGTCCCGGTGCACGCGGTCGAGCAGTACCTGGCGAAGCTCGTGAAGCTCGGCGAGTCGGTGGCGATCTGCGAGCAGATCGGCGACGTCGCCACCGCCAAAGGCCCCGTCGAGCGCCAGGTCACGCGCATCGTTACGCCCGGCACACTCACCGACTCGGAGTTGCTGGAAGACAAGGCCGACAACGTCCTGCTCGCCCTCGCCGCGGACAAGTCCACCGTGGGGCTCGCCTGGCTCTCGCTCGCCAGCGGCACGCTGCGCGTCGCGGAAGTCGCGCCGCAGGCGCTCGCCAACGAGCTGCGGCGCATCGGCCCGGCCGAGATCCTCGCGGCGGAAGGCGTCGAGCCGCACCGGCTACTTCGTCACCCGCCTCCCCGCCTGGCAATTTCGACGTCGAATCCGGGAAGAAGCGGCTGCTCGCGCAGCTCGGCGCGGGGAGCCTCGCCGGCTTCGGCGTGGAGGACATGAGCCTCGCCATCGGCGCCTGCGGCGCGCTGCTCGATTACGCGAGGAAGACGCAAGGGCCAGGCGCTCGCGCACGTCACGGCGGTCACGGCCGAGCGCAGCGGCGAGTTCCTGCGCCTGGACGCCGCCACGCGGCGCAACCTCGAGCTCACCGAGACCCTGCGCGGCGAGCCCGCGCCGACGCTGTTCTCGCAGCTCGACCGCTGCGCGAGCGGCATGGGCAGCCGCCTGCTGCGGCACTGGCTGCACCATCCGCTGCGCGATCGCGCGGCGGTGGCGAAGCGCCACGAGGCGGTCGAGGGAGCTGCAGGCTGGCGGCGACAAGATCCACGCCACGTTGCGGCGCTTCGCGGACGTCGAGCGCATCACCGCGCGCATCGCGCTGAAGAGCGCGCGCCCGCGCGACCTCTCCGGACTGCGCGACAGCCTCGGGCTGCTGCCCGACCTGCGGAAGGCGGTCCCCGAAGGCGGCGCTACTGCTTTCGGCGTTGCGCGGGGATCTGCAGGCGCCGCCGGCGCTGCCTCGCGCTGCTGCAAGCGCGCCGATGGCGCCGGAACCCTCGGCGCAACTGCGCGACGGCGGCGTGATCGCTGACGGCTACAGCGCAGCGCTCGACGAGCTGCGCGGCCTGCAGTCGGGGGCCGGCCAGTTCCTCGTGGAGCTCGAGGCGCGAGAGCGCGCGCGCACCGGCATCCCCAACCTGCGCGTCGCCTACAACCACGTGCACGGCTACTACATCGAGGTGACCAACGCGCACGCCGAGAAGATCCCCGCCGACTACCGGCGCCGGCAGACGCTGAAGAACGCCGAGCGCTACATCACGCCGGAGCTGAAGGCGTTCGAGGACAAGGCGCTCTCGGCGCGCGACCGCGCGCTGGCGCTGGAGAAATCGCTCTACGAGGAGCTGCTCGCCACGCTCGCGGCGCACCTTTCGGCGCTGCAGCGCATCGCGCGCGCGCTGGCGCAGCTCGACGTGCTGGCCGCGTTCGCCGCTGGTGGCGGCGGAACGCCACTATTGCCGACCGCAGTTCGTGGCGGACGTCCGCATCGAGATCGAGGGCGGGCGCCATCCGGTGGTCGAGCAGCAGGTCGAGCGCTTCATCGCCAACGACACGCGCCTGTCGCCCACGCGGCAGCTGCTGCTCATCACCGGGCCCGAACATGGGCGGCAAGTCCACCTACATGCGCCAGGTGGCGCTGATCGTGCTGATGGCGCACGTCGGGCAGCTTCGTGCCCGCGGCGGCGGCGCGCCTCGGGCCGATCGACCAGGTCTTCACGCGCATCGGCGCGGCCGACGACCTCGCCGGCGGGCGCTCGACCTTCATGGTGGAGATGACCGAAAGCGCGGCGATCCTGCACAACGCCACGGCGCAGAGCCTGGTGCTGATGGACGAGGTCGGGCGCGGCACCTCGACCTTCGACGGCCTGGCGCTCGCCTGGGCGATCGCGCGCCAGCTGCTGGAGCGCAACAAGGCGCTCACACTTTTCGCCACGCATTACTTCGAGATGACGCGCATCGCGCAGGAGTACAAGGAGGCGGCCAACGTCCATCTCGACGCGGTCGAGCACAAGGACTCGATCGTGTTCCTGCACGCCGTCGAGGAAGGCCCGGCCTCGCAGAGCTACGGGCTGCAGGTGGCGCAGCTCGCGGGCGTGCCCAAGCCCGTGATCCAGCGTGCGCGGCGCATCCTGCAGCAGCTGGAGGACGCGAGCCGCGCCGGCGGCAGCCAGGCCGATCTCTTCGCGCGGCCTGCGCCCGGCGAACCCGAGCCCACGGCCGACCCGTTGCGCGACGCGCTCGCGCAGGTCAACCCGGACGAGCTCTCGCCGCGCGAGGCGCTGGAGCTCCTTTACCGATTGAAGAAGCTGTAGGGCCCGTCGACGCCCGACCGGCAATCGCGATGCACGGTACGCAAGCCATGCCACTGGTGGACATCGGGGCCAACCTCACTCACTCATCGTTCCGCGACGATCTCGACGCTGTCCTTGCCCGCGCGCGGGCGCACGGCGTCGCCACGATCGTCGTCACCGGCGCCTCGGTCGACGAAAGCCGGCGCGCGGCGGACCTCGCCGTCGCGCACGGCCTGCACGCCACGGCCGGGGTCCATCCGCACCACGCGCGGGATTGCGACGAGCGCACCATCCCCGCATTGCGCGAGATCGCGGCGCACCCCACGGTGGTCGCCATCGGCGAATGTGGCCTCGATTACAACCGCAACTATTCGCCGCACCCCGACCAGGAGAAGTGGTTCGTGGCGCAGCTCGAGCTCGCCGCCGAGCTCGGCAAGCCCCTGTTCCTGCACTCGCGCGACGCGCATCCGCGCTTCGCCGAGATCCTGAGGAACCTGCGCGTCGGCAAGGCGGTGGCGCACTGCTTTACGGGGGAAGCCGACGAGCTGCGCGCCTATCTCGACCTGGGCCTGTACATCGGCATCACCGGCTGGATCTGCGACGAGCGGCGCGGTGCCCACCTGATGCAGCTGGTGAAGGAGATTCCGCAGGACAGGTTGCTGCTGGAGACCGACTCGCCCTACCTCACGCCGCGCGATCTGCGGCCGCAACCCAGGGCGCGGCGCAACGAGCCGGCGTTCCTGCCGCACATCGCACGCGCCGTGGCGCGCGCGCGCGGCGAATCCCCGGAGGCGCTCGCCGCGGCGACCACGCGCAACGCCAGGGAATTCTTCGGGCTGCCATGAACCTCGCGCAGTTCCTCCGTGCCGCCGCGCGCCGCCTGCCGCATGCGCCGGCGATCGCGCTCGGCGCGCGAACGGTGGCCACCTACGGCGCAACTCGCCGCACGCGTCGCAAGCCTAGCCGCGGCCATGCGCAGCCGCTTCGGCCTCGCGCCGGGAGAGCGCGTGGCGCTCGTCATGAAGAATTGCCCGCAGTATTACGAGGTGATGTTCGCCTGCTGGCACGCCGGCCTCGCCGCCGTGCCGATCAACGCGAAGCTCCACCCGAAGGAAATTGCCTACATCATCGGTAACTCGGGGGCGAAGCTTTGCTTCGTCTACGCCCGAGCTTGCCGGCGGTGTCGCCGGCTGCGAAGTGATCGACGTGGCCTCGCCGGCCTACGCGCGCCTGGAGGCCGCACCCGCCTCCCCGGCCGACGTTCGGCCGGACGACCTCGCCTGGCTCTTCTACACGAGCGGCACCACTGGAGTGCCCAAGGGGGCGATGCTCACGCACCGCAACCTGCTCTTCGCGACGCAGGCCTACTTCGCGGACATCGACCGCCTCGGGCCCGGCGACGCGATCCTGCATGCCGCGCCCATGTCGCACGGCTCGGGCCTGTACGGCGTGCCGCACTTCGCCGCCGGCGCGCTCAACGTGATCCCGGAGAGCGGCGGCTTCGAGCCCGAGGAGATCTTCGCGCTGATCGCGGCGCACCGCGGCGTGTCGTTCTTCGCCGCACCCACCATGATCGTGCGCCTGCTCGCGAGCGGCATGGCGGGCACCGCGGACCTTCGCAACCTGAAGACCATCACCTACGGCGGCGCGCCGATGTACGTGGCGGACGCCCTGCGCGCGATCGACCTGTTCGGCCCGCGCCTGTACCAGCTCTTCGGCCAGGGCGAGAGCCCGATGACCATCACGGGGCTGCCGCAGTCCGAGCACGCCGCGCGCCAGCCACCTGGAGACCTGCGGCTTCGCGCGCACGGGCGTGGAAGTGCGCGTGGTCGACGGCGAGGACCGCGACCTGCCCGCAGGCGAGGTCGGCGAGATCCTCACGCGCTCGGATTGCGTGATGGCCGGCTACTGGCAGAACCCGCAGGCAAGCGCGCAGACGCTGCGCGGCGGCTGGCTGCACACCGGCGACGTGGGCAGCCTGGACGAGGCCGGCTACCTGACGATCCGCGACCGCTCCAAGGACATGATCATCTCGGGCGGCTCCAACATCTACCCGCGCGAGATCGAGGAAGTGCTGCTGCGGCACCCCGCGGTGGCCGAGTGCTCGGTGATCGGCCGGCCGCACCCAGAGTGGGGCGAGGAGGTGGTGGCGTTCGTGGTGCGCCGCGGCGGCGTGACGGCGCAGGAGCTCGACACGCTCTGCCTCGAGCACATCGCGCGCTTCAAGCGCCCGCGCGACTACCGCTTCGTGGACGCGCTGCCGAAGAACAACTACGGCAAGGTGCTCAAGACCGAACTGCGACGGCTTGCCTAGGGAGCCTCTGATCTATTTCCGCGTGCGCGACGGTGGCGATTTTCGTGCAGGGCGAGACAGCGGCCGCCGCCGTGTGCTGGACGCCCACAAGGCGGCCGATGGCGATGCCATGGACGAAAACTCGACCCCGTCCCTCCAGGCGGCGAGGCCGCGAGGCGAGGGAGTAAGGCAAAGGCCTCGCCGCCCTCGGGTTGCGGCCGGAAGCCCTCTACGGTTGGCTTACGATAGCGCGATGACACGGGCGCCGGCGTTGTTGCTCGGCCTTGCGATATCGACATATCGCTGCGGCCTTGCGCCTAGCCGGCGCCGCGTTCCGGCCGCAACGCGCCACCGCGCGAATAAATCAGAGGCTCCCTAGGGCCTGGTCCCGGGCGGTCCGCTCGGCGGATCCGCCTCGAAGTCGTGCATCTCGATGACTTCCTGCACGACGCCGTCCCGCGAGAATTGCACCCACAGGATCCGCTTGTCCTCCACGATGCGCCAGGGGTATTCCCAGACGTCGCGGTCGATCAGCTTCATGTAGACGCTGCGGTAGGGCGGACCGAGCCGCTCCCGCACTTGTGCCGCCGTCATCCCCTCCTTGAGGCCCGCGATGTTCTTGCGGGTCAGGGTCGGCTCGATCCCGCGCAGCACGCCGTCGCTGCCGACCGTGGCGACGTAGATCTCGCGCCCGAACGGCAGGCGCGAGAAATACAGCCGCGTGTCCCCATTGGGCTTTGGCAGGACCTCGGCCGGCCGGCCCATGGTGGCCTCGACCTCGGCCCGCGTCGACTTGCCCGGCGTGAGACTGCGGCCATCGAACGATGCGCAACCGGCGAGAAAGCCGAGCGCCGCAAGCATGATCGCAACCCGGGTCATCGTCGCTTATCCCTTATGGCATCGACTTGGACTTGTCATTCTCGAAGTCGAGGCCGTCGATCTTCTCGCGCAGTATGCCGTCGGTGGAGAACTGCAGATACAGCTTGCGCATTTCGGCCCCGTCGCTCCACAGGTATTCCCATACGTCGCGTTGCGCCGGCTCGAACGCGATGGCGACGGTCTGGCGGCCGGACTTGCCCGGGGGGCCGAGCAATTCGCGAATCTCCTTGGCCTGCATGCCGGCCTTGATCCCGGCAATGTTCCTGCGGGTCAGGGTCTGCTCGACCTCGCTGCGCAGCTTGCCGTCCGGCCCGATCGCGGCCTTGTAGATCGCGCGGCCGTCCGGCTGGCGCGAGAAGAACAGCAGCGTATCGCCGTTTGCGCGCACCATCGACTCCGTGACTTTGCCCATCGTCTTCTCGACTTCGGCCCGCGTAGCTCCCGGCTCGAGTTTCGACCCGGTCGACGCGCAGCCCGCCAGCAACGCAATGGTCAGAACGACCGCCAAGTGCCTGATCATGACTTTCTCCTCAAAACTTGCACGAATCTTGCGGCCGGATCCACGCGCACCCAATCACCCGTGGCAACCTCGCCGCGGGGGTGCGGCGTCCAGCCCTCCGTTATGGTGATGCCCGCGAAAATGGCGCCCTGCACCATCACCGGATTGGTCACTCCAAAGATGAACGCTTTGGGCGCGATTTTCTTCCATTTGATGTCGTAAGAACGCCCAGCCGGCCGCGATGCCCCCCTTGGCGGTGGGGAAGAAGCAGATCTTGTCCTTGAGGCTCACCCCTTCGAGCTTGTGCCCCGGCTTGGTGATGACGCCGCTCCAGCGGTCGAGGTCGTAGCGCGGCGAGAAGCCCTCTTCCGACACCACCGCCTCGCCCTCGACCACCTCGCCGAACGCCCGCTCGACCCGGATGCTCACTTGAGCATCCCGGTGCAGGCGATGTCCACGCAGTCCTGCGTGCGCCTGAGGATGGTGTTGAAGCGGTGCGCGCCGATGATGTTCACGATCTTCGCCGAATTGGACACCATGTTCTGCCAGCCGTTCTTGACGCGCATCAAAGAGAGGTTCTGCAGGATGTAGAAGCAGACACCCTCGCAGGATGCGTCACCCCCGCCGCCTCCAGCGTCCCGGCATAGCCCAGCGCGCGCGCCTGCGCGAGGACCGCGCCGTTGGTGGTGACGAAGCAGCTCGAGCCCGTCCTTCACCTTGCGCCCGTCGAAGAGTTGCGCCAGCCGCTTCATCTCGAGGAGCGACTGCTGCGGCCCGGAGAACACCACCAGGCGCGCATCGCGCACCGCCCAGGCCGTAGCGCGGCGTAGGCGCGCTCGAGGTCCGCGTCGGTGATGACGAGCCGCTCGGCGGGCGCGCGGCCGCCGAGCGCGGCCTCTAGCGTGGGCGCTTCCGGCGTTACGCCGACGAAATGGAACATGCCCATGGAGCCGTAGCTCGCGAGCGCCGCGCCAAGGTGCTTGAGCTCGTCGGCCGCAGGGCGTGCGATGAAAGCCATGGAACACCGGCACCGAGAAGTAGCTCTGGTGCGGCTCGCCGACGAGCTTGCCCACCAGGCCCCAGTCGGCAAGGTCGTCGAGCCGCGCGCGCAGCTCGACCGTGAAGCCGCCCCGGCGGTGCGCATCCAGGTGAAAGCCGTATTCCGGCGTGCGCCCGGTGATGCGCGGCGGCGAGCGCCGCGGGCCCGGACTCGAAGTTGGAGCGCGCGCCGAACACGGAATTGGCGTAGATCACGGTGCCGGTGTCGCCCCAGGCGACGTGCTCGCCCAGGTGCGGCTGGTAGACCGTCTGGTAGTTGATGCAGGTGTCGGTGGTGACCACGTCCATGCGGCGCAGGCAGGCGATGAGCTCCTTCTCCTTCGCCGCCTCGCCCGCGTCCTGGCCGAGCCGCTCGCAGTGGGCGAAGTCGAAGCAGCGCGCGTTGGTGGTGGTGCCCACGGCGCAGCGCGCGCCCAGCGCGGCGTAGTCCTTCAGCCACTGCAGGCCGCCGTCGCCCATCACCTCGATGTCGCCCATCATGTGGACGTTGGTGATGGGCACGAAGCGCTCCGCGCCCCAGAACTCGCCGACCTTGACCTGGTACTCGAGCGCGCGGCGCGCCGCCTCGCCGCGCTCGCCGGCGAGGATCGCGCGCTCTTCCGCGGTCAGCTGCACTGCTGGCCTTGCCCGCCAGGGCACGTCAGGCGCCGCTCCGCGCCTTGTCAGGTGCCGCTGCCCGGCTTGTCGCTGAAGTGCTTCGCGAACTTGTCCGGCACGTCCTTCCAGGCGTCGGCGTCGGCCGGCGCGGTGCCCTTGCGCGTGATGTTGGGCCACTTGAGCGAGAAGTCGGTGTTCAGCTTCAGCCAGCGCTCGGCCCGGCCGTCCGAGTCGGGAATGATCGCCTTCGGCGGGCACTCCGGCTCGCACACGCCGCAGTCGATGCACTCGTCGGGATGGATGACGAGCATGTTCTCGCCTTCGTAGAAGCAGTCCACGGGACAGACTTCCACGCAATCCATGTACTTGCACTTGATGCAGTCTTCGGTGACGACGTAGGTCATTTCTTCGGAGCCCGGCCGTTGCCAAGCGCGATTATGTCATCGCCGGAAGGTGGCGACCAGACTGCACGGCGCCCCTTTCGCAGGGTGCCGCGCGCGAACCGTCCGACGGTGCTCAGGCCTCGACGATGAACTGGAATGCAGCCGCCCTGCCCTGCGGCCCGCGCGTCATCGCCACTTCCAGCTCCTTGCGCCAGAGGAAGTCCCTTGCGTCGCCCGGGAAATAAAGCTGCGTGGTGAGAACACGCGCGCCCGGCGCCTGCACCTTGACGTGGATGTGGCGCGCCCTGCCGGGATAGATTGCAGGGAAGATGGTTTCCAGCCGGAAGCGGCCCTCCGCATCGGCGAACAGGTGCCCGCGGTACCGGAAGCCTGCGTTGTCGTACTCGCCGTTCTCGTCGCAGTGCCAGAAATCCAGCAGCGCCTTCGCCACCGGCCGGCACTGCGGCGATACCACGCGGCCGGTGAGGACCAGCCGCTCGCCTTTGAAGCCAGGCTCGACCAGTGACGCCCGCGTCGGCGTGTTGGGTGTGTAGTAAGGCCCTTCGGTCTGCCGCAGCGTCAAGGCGGCCTGCGGCCCGCAAGCGGGCGTAAGCGGCAAGTCGGCGCCCATGGCACTGCGGGCGAAGGGCAAGGCAGCCACGGCGGCGAGCAGGCGGCGGCGATCCATCGATGTCATCGGTTCATCCTTTCACGCGGCGCCTGATCGCGCACCTGTCTGTGACCTTGCTCAGGCGCCGTTGGTTCTGCCGCCCTCGCGGCGCGCGTCGCTCTTCGCGGCCACCAGATCCACTTCCACCATCCAGCGCGGGTCGGCGAGCCCCGCCACCCAAACCACGGTCATCGCCGGCTTCTGCGGCCCGAAGTACCTCTGGCGCACCTCCGCGAAGCTCGGGATGTCGCCCTGCGCCGTCAGAAAGCCCTGGAACTTCACCACGTCGTTCCAGTCCATGCCGCCCGCCTTGAGGATCTCCGTGAGGTTCTGCATCACCGTCTCCGCCTGCACGGCGAACTCCGCGGGCACCGAGCCGTCGGGCTTGACGCCGACGGTGCCCGAGACGAAGAGCAGGCGCGCGCCGGCCGGCACCTCGATGGCGTGCGAGTAGCGATTCTTGTAGGGCGGTGCGATGTGGGCGGGATTGAGCGCCTTGTTCATGGGGTTGGGTCCTCCAGGGGTCAGCCGCTGACGTAAGGCCGCATCTTGGCTCGCATGTCGTCCGGGATCGGCAGCGCGCGCTGCGAGTCGAGCGACATCAGCGCCACCTTGTGGCGCGCGCGGAACTTTTCCTCGCCCGCCACCCGGCCGCTCACGGCGAACTCGATCGAGCTGCGGCCGAGCTTGGCGATCGAGAGCGTCAACTGCAGGCGGTCGCCGAGATGGCAGGGACGGAAGAACTCGCAGCCGGTGTTGACGATGGGAAAGCCCACGCGCCGCTGGATGTGCAGCTCCTCGAAGTCGAAGCCGACCGCCTCCGCGAACCAGTCCTCGACCACCGCGTTCACCATGTCGAAGAAATTGACAAAGTAGACGATGCCCGCCGGGTCGCAGTGCGAGAAGCGGATCTTGCGCTCCGTGCTGAAGGTGGTCGCCATGGGTGCAAGGCGCCGTGCGGCGCTCAGTCGAGGGGCAGCCCGACGTAGTTCTCCGCCAGCGTGGTCGCCTTGGCGTGCGAGCGCGTCACGTAATCGAGCTCGGCGAGCTGCAATCGGTGGTGGAACGGGGTGTCGTCGTGAAACCGGTGCAGCATCGAGGTCATCCACCAGGAAAAGTGCTCGGCGCGCCACACGCGGCGCAGGGCGGTGGCCGAATACTGCTCGAGCAGGTCGTTGCGGCGCTCGCGGTAGAACGCGACCAGGGCGCGCGCGAGCACGCGCACGTCGGCCGCCGCGAGGTTGAGTCCCTTGGCGCCCGTGGGCGGCACGATGTGCGCGGAGTCCCCGGCGAGGAATAGCCGCCCGTACTGCATCGGCTCGACCACGAAACTGCGCATCGCCACGATGCCCTTCTGGAAGATGCGTCCCTCGGTGAGCTTCCAGCCCTCCGCGTTGGCGAGGCGGGCATGCAGCTCCTCCCAGATGCGCGCGTCGGGCCAGTTCGCCACCACGTCCTCAGGGTCGCACTGCAGGTACAGGCGCTGGATCTGCGGCGAGCGCGTGCTGACCAGCGCGAAGCCGCGCTCGTGGTGCGCGTAGATCAGCTCGTCGGTCGCGGGCGGTGCCTCCACCAGGATGCCGAACCAGCCGAAGGGATAGACGCGCGTGAATTCGCTGCGCCGGCGCGACGGGATCGAGGGGCGCGAGACGCCGTGAAAGCCGTCGCAGCCCGCCACGTAGTCGCCGGCCAGCTCGCGCAGCGCGCCCGCACCGTCGCGATAGCGGATCTTCGGCGCCGTGGTGTCGAGGTCCTGCAGCGTCACGTCCTTCACGCCGAACTCGATCGGCGCGCCTGCATCGAGCCGCGCCTTGACGAGATCCTTGATCACCTCGTGCTGCGCGTACACCATGATCGAGCGCCCGCCGGAGAGCTCGGTGAGCGCAATGCGGTGGCTGCGGCCGGCAAAGCGCAGGATGATGCCGTGGTGCACGAAGCCTTCGCGCATCATGCGCTCGCCCACGCCGGAGTCGTTGAGCACGTCCACCGTGCCCTGCTCGAGCACGCCGGCGCGGATGGTGGCCTCGATGTCCTCGCGGCTTCGCGTCTCGAGCACCACCGACTCGATGCCCTCGCGGCGCAGCAGGTGCGCGAGCAGCAGCCCCGCGGGCCCCGCCCCTACGATGCCGACCTGCGTGCGTTCGATCGCCAGTCGCTGCCTAAGCGGCCAGCTTGAGCAGGCGCGCGGCGTTCTCCTTGAGGATCAGCGGCCGCACCTCGGGCTTGATCGGCAGCTTGTCGAAGTCCGCCATCCAGCGCTCCGGCGCCATCACCGGGTAGTCGGAACCGAAGAGGATCTTCTCCTTGAGGAGCGTGTTGGCGTACTGCACGAGGATCGGCGGGAAGTACTTCGGCGACCAGCCCGAGAGGTCGATGTACACCTGCGGCTTGTGCGTGGCCACCGAGAGCGCCTCCTCCTGCCAGGGAAACGACGGATGCGCGAGGATGATCGGCATGTCGGGGAAGTCCGCCGCCACGTCGTCGAGCAGCATCGGGTTGGAGTACTTCAGCCGGATGCCGCCGCCGCCCGGCGTGCCCGCGCCCACTCCGGTCTGCCCGGTGTGAAAGAGCGCCGGCAGCTTCGCCTCTGCGATCGCCTCGTAGAGCGGATAGGCCATGCGGTCGTTCGGGCATGAAGTCCTGCACCGACGGATGGAACTTGAAGCCCTTGACGCCGAAATCCTTGATCAGGCGCCGCGCCTCGCGCACGCCCGCCTCGCCGCGGTGGGGATTGATGCTCGCGAACGGAATCGCGACGTCCGCGTTCTTGTGCGCGAGCTCCGCGATCTCCTCGTTGGTGATCTTGCGGCTGGCGCCCTTCTCGCCGTCGACCGTGAAGACGACGAAGGCCATCCTGAGCTTGCGGTACATCTCCGCCATCTCGGGCACCGTCTGGTGCTGCGGCTGATAGCGGAAGTAGTTGCCCATCGCCTTCTGCGACTCGGTGGGGGTGTCGCCCACCGCGAGCGCCGACTTCCAGGCGTGAGTGTGCACGTCGATCGCGACCAGCGCGCCGACGTTCATGCCGCCCTTCTCTGTCATCGTTGCGGATCCTTGCCCGATTGGAAGATCCGCAGGAAGGGGCTCAATGCGCGGCCTGACTATCAGGCCGATGCGTCAGGCGATACGCCTCCGTCGGATCGATTCGATGGTAGCCGACGGGCTCATACGCCGCAATCCGCCCTCAATCTTCGTCGTCGTCGCGGTGATGCCGCCAGCCGTGCGGCTCGCGGCGCGGGGTCTCGCAGGTGAAGTTGGCGGCGTCCTCGATGCTCCCCTCGCCCTTGTAGCGCGCCTGCTCGGGATATGCGCAGAGCGGCCGGGTGCGGCCTGGCCACGGCGTGCCGGCCGGTGCGGTCGCCAGCAGGCTCTCCGGCGCGTCTCCCCTCTCCACCCAGTCGACCACGGCGCCAAAAGCGTCGAACTGCGAGGTCGAGGGGCCGCCGCCGCAGTGGTTCATCCCGGGGACGGCGAACACGCGCGCGAACTTGCGCGTATCGCGCAGGCCGCCGTTGCGCTCGATGAGCGCGCGGTACCACTTGAGGTGGTACTTGGCGGAAAACACCGGATCGGCCTGGCCGGTGTAGAGGATCAACTTGCCGCCACTCTTGCGGAACTTTCGGTAGTCGGTGCTGCCGGTGCCCATGAAGTCCATCGCCGACTCGCGATAGGGGCCGTAGGATTCAAAGATCTTCGGCGCATCCGTGTCCATGTTGAAACTGAGCACCCAGGGCACGAAGGCGTCGTTGAGTCCGGCGAAGTTCGGGTTCGGCCCGGCGCTCGCGACCGTGGTGCTGCCGTGCAGATCGGTACCGCCCGTCGCCGAGTTGGGAGGCGTGGTGAAGATGAACGGCAAGGCGCCTCCGCCCAGCGTCGCATTGAGCGCGGTGTTGCTGGGATAGGGAAAGAGCGGCCCGATCTTCCAGATGCGCCAGCCGGACGCCGCGATTCCGGGATCCCAGAACCAGCCGGAATAGAGCGCCTTGCCCCATGAATTCCTCGGGCCGCCGAAGACTTTCTCGAGTGCCGCGACCTGCGCTGCCGACAGCACGGCGCTGCCCGCTGGACCCAGCGTCGCCGGGTCGAAATCGCAGGCCGACGGGTTGAAGACCATGCCGTCGGCCAATCCGTCCTTCGCGTCGCACTCCGCGAGTATGGCGTTGCCCACCGCCGCCAATTCCGCATCCGTGAAAGAGCTCGCGAGATCGGGATTGCCGAAAGGCGTGGTCGCCCGTGCCGCCGCGGCGAATGCCTGCGTGTCCCAAGCCTCCGCGAGCGCCGCCTTGGGCAGGTCCATGCCGGGGTTGCCCGACACGATGCCGTCGAACACGTCCGGGTAGCGCTGGGAGAACATCAGGCCTTCGCGACCTCCCTCGGAGCAGCCGGTGAAGTAGGAGTGCCGCGGCTGCATGCCGTAGAACTTCTTCATGAGCGACTTCGCCGCCAGCGCGGCGCGCGCCGGGCCGTTGTAGCCGTAATCGCTGCGCGCCTGCGGATCGAAGGCGAACTGGAAGGACCCGGCCAGCGGTGAAGTGTTCACCGCGTTGTCATGCCCGCTGTCGGTGGACGCCACCGCATAGCCATCCCGGATCTGGGGCGCGTCCGCGTTGCCCAGAGCGCCGTCGGTGCCGCCGCCGCCCTGGAAGAGGAAGCGCTGGTTCCACGCCATCGGCATGCGCAAGTGCAAGCGAATGGCGTAGCGCTGGCCATCCACGGGCCCGGTGCGCTCGTTGATCGCACCGATCACCTCGCAATGCTCCGGCAAGGCATCGGTCGCCGCATTGAGTTGCGCGAGCTCGATGCGCGTGTGCGGCAGGGCGGTGCCCGCCAGCGCGGCACAGGCGGCCGGCCCGGGCGACGGCGCCGAGTCCTTGGCGTGCATCGGCGCCGCCATACCAAGCAGCAGGACAAATGCGAGGCTTCCGGCAAGCAGGATGCGATTCATGTGTCCCTCCTCCTCTTCAAACTTTACCGACCGGTCAGTTTGAAGTCGGTGCAGTATAGCCTCGGGCGCAGCGGCGAAGTCAAGAGGGTCCGGGCCGCGTTGACAGGTGTCCGCGGTCCCACTACAACGTGGTTGATGAAAATGCTGCTCTGCACATAAGCGCCGATGCCGCGCAAGACACGCTGGGATCAGGTGCGGCGTACGGCCGCCGAACTGTTTGCCGCCAGCGGCTACACCGCCTCCAGCCTGAGCCAGCTTGCCCGGCTCGCGCGGCTGTCAAAGCCCGGCATCTACTATCACGTCCGCGACAAGGAAGAGCTGCTTTTTCGCATCTGCGAAAGCACGATGGCAGTGCTGCTGCAGAGCGCGCAACTGGCAGCGGGCGGCGCCCGCGACCCGGTGGCGAAGCTGCGCCAGATCATCCGCGCGCATGCCAATCACTACTGGGACCACTCCTGGGACCTGGTGATCCTCTTTGGCCAGAGGCGCTTCCTGTCGGCGACGCGCCAGCGCCGCATCATTGCACTGGAGCGCGTGTACCTGGAGCTGGTGCGCGGAATCATCCGAGACGGCGTGCGCAGGCGCCTCTTCCACCGCGTCGATCCGTCGGTGGCCGCCTTCGCGCTATTTGCCATCCTCAATACCTTGGACAGCTGGTTCGATCGCAAGGGCACCATGCGCCCCGAGGAGCTCGTGCGGCAGATCGAGCGGCTGTATTTCGGCGGCTTGGTGGTGCGCACGCGCCGGCACGCGCGCGGCTGATTGCGTGCGGCTCAGGCCGCGGCGACGATCACGTCGGGCGAGCGCTGCTCGGCGTAGAGAATCTCTACCAGATCGGCGCGCGTGCGGAGCACCGCGCGCTGGTTGATCGAGCCCTTGTCGGTGACTTCGCCCGCGTCGATGGAAGGCGGCTCCTCGAGCACCAGGGCGCGCGCGATGCGGTTGGAGCTGCCGGTCGCTTCGGCGGCGAGCCGGTCCAGCGCCTTCTGCACGTGAGCGTGCAGCGCCTCGCGCGGCATCCCGCGGCAGACCTGCAAATTGGGGAACACGAGCGCGCCGACCTCGTCGCGGTCGTGGCCGGTGATGACGCTGTCCTGCACGTAGGGCGCGCCGGCTCCGGCGAGCCTGGCGCGCAGCGGCCCCACGCTCACCCAGGTTCCCGTGGTGAGCTTGAAATCCTCGGCGAGGCGCCCGTCGAATTCGAGGCCCTGCGCAGGATCCTCCGGGTCGAGGAAGCGCAAGGCGTCGCCGGTGCGGTAGTAGCCCTCCTCGTCGAAGGCCGCGCGGGTCAGCCCCGGGTCGCGCCAGTAGCCGGGCGTGATGTTAGGGCCGCGAAAGCGCGCTTCCAGCTTGTCGTTCACCGGCGCGAGCTTCATCTCCACGCCGTCCACCGGCAGCCCCACGGTGCCGGCGCGCGCGGCGCCGCGGTTGGTGCTCATGAGGAAGGGCGCGGTTTCGGTCGCGCCGTAGCCCGTGATCCAGAGAATGCGCTCGCCGCAGGTCTGCACGGCGAGCTCCTCGTACGCCTTCCAGATGGGCTGCGGAAGAACGGCGGCGGCGTATTGCATCAGGCCCAGCCGTCCGAAGAACGTCTTGCGCAGCACCTCGTCCCCGCGCAAGTGCGGCAAGAGCGCCTCGTAGCCGCGCGGCACGTTGAAATAGATGGTCGGGCCCACTTCGCGCAGGTTGCGGACCGTGGTGTCGATCATGCCCGGCAGCGGCTTGCCTCCATCGATGTACAGCGTGCCGCCGTTGTAGAGGACGATGCCGATGTTGTGGTTGCCGCCCGCGGTGTGGTGCCAGGGCAGCCAGTCCACGAGCACCGGGGGCACCTCGGCGAGGTACGGCAGCGACTGCACGAGCATCTGCTGGTTCGAGCAGAGCATGCGCTGGGTGTTGATCACCGCCTTCGGCTGGCCGGTGGAGCCGGAGGTGAACAGGAACTTGGCGATCGTGTCGGGCCCGGTACGCGCGTGCGCCTCATCGACCCGCGCAGAGGGGGCAAGCGATTCCAGTTCCGCGAAGCGATCGCCGAAGACGACCGCCGTGCCCTTCGGCACGGCCGCCGCAATCGCGGCGGCAAAGCGCGCCTCGTCCTGCGCGAACACCAGCCCCGGCGTCGCCAGCCCGAAGACGTAGCGCAGCTTGGCGTAATCCTTCGACAGCAGCGAGTACGCGGGCGACACCGGCGCGCAGGGCACGCCCACGTGCATTGCCGCGAGCATGAGCAGCAGGTGCTCGAGGCTGTTCTCCGAAAGCACGGCCACCGGGCGCTCGGTGGACAAGCCGCGCGCCAGGAGCGCCTCGCCGAGACGGCGCACGCGTGCATGCGCATCCGCATAGGTGAGCGCGCGCCAGCCGCCGCCGGCGTCGCGCTGCGCGGCGAACGCGCGCGTGGGGATCTCGCGCGCCCAGCGCTCGAGGCGCGAGGTGAGATTGTCCGGATACGGCCCGAGCACGTGCGGCGAGCGCAGGAACACGGCGCCGTCGTCGCGGCGCATCACGGTGACATCCGCCGCACCGAGCGGCACATTGCGCACGGGTGCGCTGTCGCCGTGCTTCATCGGCTGCGGCAGATCATCTGGCGTGGCGGCTCACCGGGCGAGCTTGTTCAGCAGGCGCAGCAGTTCACGGCGCTCGCGCGCATCGAGCACGCGCGCGCGCTTGCGGTCCTCCGCGGTGACGCGCCGCTTCATGGCGGCGACGAGCTTTTCGCCGCGCGCGGTGAGGTGCACCCCCCAGGCGCGCGCGTCATCCGGGCGGCGCCGCCGCTCCACCAGCCCCCGCTCCTCCAGCCAGTCGGTGAGCAGCATGGCCCCGGAGCGCGCGATGCCCAGCACCTTGCCGAGCGCCGACTGCCCGATGCCGGGGTTGGCCCCCACGATCACCAGTGCGGTGAAGCGCGGCGGAGTGATATCCATTCCCCGCGTCGCGGCGTGGAAGGCGAGGAACATGCCGACCTGCGCGCGGCGCAACGCATAGCCGAGCAGCTCGTCGAGGACGTCGTAGTCCAGGCCGGGCACGCGAACGATCGGCGCCAGCACCCGCGGGCGATACGGCGAAGGCAGCTTTTGCATCGTTGACCGGGAGATTGTAATGGTCTATAACAGTCCCCGGCAGCGAATCCCTCTTGGAGGAGGAGTCCATGACGCAGCGCATCAATCGCCGGCAGTTCAACCAGGCGCTCGCGGCCGCGGGCGTGCTCAGCGCGCTCTCGCCTTTCGGCATCGTGCGCGCGCAGTCGCAGAAGCTCAAGGTCGGCGTGCTGCTGCCGCGCTCCGGCGTGCAGGCGCTGATCGGCCAGTCCTGCCAGAAGGGCGCGGACCTCGCGCCGGCGGTGCTCAAGCAGGTGCTGGGCGTGGACGTCGAGCTGATGAACGCCGACACCGAATCGAACGCCGACGTGGCGCGCACGCGCGCCGAGCGCCTGATCCAGGAAGGCGCGCACGTGCTGGTCGGCGCCTTCGACTCGGGCCATTCCGCGGCCATCGCGCAGGTCGCCGAGCAGCGCGGCGTGCCCTTCATCATCAACATCGCCGCGGCGCCGCAGATCACCGAGCAGGGCTACAAGTTCGTGTTCCGCAACTTCCCCACCGCGCCCGACCTGGTGCGCAACGGCCTGGCGCTGATGGGCGAGATCTTCCGCACCACCAACACCGTGCCGCGCACGGCCGTGTTCATGCACGTGAACGACACCTTCGGCCAGGCGATGGCCAAGGGCATCGGCTTCACGCTGCCGAAGCTCGACTTCCTGCCGTTCAAGGTGGTGGACACGATTCCCTACGACCCGGCGGCCAAGGACCTTACGGTGGAGGTGTCCAAGGCCAAGGCGTCGAACGCCGACTTCCTGCATGCTGGTGTGCCGGCTGAACGACGCCATCGTCCTGCGCCGCGAGATGGTGAAGCAGCGCTGGAACCCGATGGGCATCATCAGCCCGGGCTCGCCCGGCCTGTACGAGGAGCAGTACACCAAGGCGCTCGGCAAGTACGCCGACTACGCGATCTGCAACACGGTCTGGTACAACCCGAAGTCGAAGATGACCGGCATCGTCGAGCGCGAGTTCAAGAAGCTGTTTCCCAAGGACCAGCTCTACTTCCACGGCACCAACGCCGGCTACACCTACGACGCGATCATGATCGCCGCCGACGCCTTCCGTCGCGCGAAGACCACCGATGCGAAGACGCTCGCCGACGCCATCCGCCAGACCGACATCCCGGTGGCGAACCGCATGTCGCTCGGCGGGCCGATCAAGTTCAACCCCAAGGGCCAGGTGGAGGGCAACCTGTCCGCCGCGATCCAGAACCTCAAGGGCAGGCCCTCGGTGACGCTGCCCGTGCAGTTCCAGGAAGCGAAGGTCGTCTTCCCCTCGCCGGATTACAAGCGCGGCGTAGGGGGCTTTAGGGCACTATCGAGGGGCCGGCAACGCCGGCCCTTTTTGTTATGGCCTGGGACCTGATCGCCAACGTCGTCATTTCCGGGGTGCTGACGGGCCTCGTCTACGGCCTGATGGCCCTCGGCCTGTCGGTGATCTTCGGCGTGGTGCGCGTGGTGAACTTCGCGCACGGCGAGATGATGACCATCGCCATGTACGCCGCGGTGGTGCTGTTCGCCGCGCTCAAGCTCGATCCCTTCCTCGCCATCGTGCCGGTGGCGGCCGCGTTCTTCGCCTTCGGCTACGCGATGCAGGCGGGGCTCATCAATCCCTTCATCACGCGCCCGGAGCACTCGCAGTTCATGCTGCTGGTGGCGGTGGCGATCATCATGGTGAACGGGCTGCTGCTCGCCTTCGGGCCGGATGCGAGAAACGTGCAGACCGAATACCAGCTCGAATCCTTCGCGCTGGGGCCGCTGCTCTTCGACAAGGGGCGCGTGTATGCCGCGGCGGCGGCGCTCGCGGCGGCCGCCGGCCTGTTCGCGTTCTTCCGCTTCACGCTCACCGGCAAGGCGATCCGCGCCTGCGCCGACAACTACCTCGGCGCGAAGGTGGTCGGCCTCAACGTGAAGCACCTGTACGCCCTCACCTTCGGCCTGGGCTCGGTGTGCGTGGCGGTGGCCGGCTGCGCCATGGCGATCCTGCTGGAAGTGACGCCGCAGCTCGGGCCCGCCTACACGCTGCTCGCCTTCGTCATCGTCATCGTCGGCGGGCTGGGCTCGATGGGCGGGGCCCTGGTCGGCGGCGTGCTGATCGGCGTGTCGGAGGCCATGGCGGGCCTGTTCATCACACCTTCGGCGAAGAGCATGTTCAGCTTCGGCCTGCTGATCCTGGTGCTGCTCTTCCGTCCGCAGGGGCTGCTTGGGCGCAAGCAATGAGGTTCCCGCATCTGCGATGAATAGACGCGCCACCACGTTGCTGGTCATTCTCGGCGTGCTGCTCGTCGCGCTGCCCGCTTTCGCCGGCAACTATCTCGCTGTCGGTGGCGACGCTGATCCTGTACCTCGCCTTCGCCGGCCAGGCGTGGAACGTGATGATGGGCTTCGCCGGCCAGCTCTCGCTCGGGCATTCGCTGTACGTCGGCGTCGGCGCCTACGTGGCGGGCGGCCTGTTCTTCCACTACGGCATCGGGCCGTGGGCGGGCCTCTGGCTGGCGATGCTCGCGTGCGTCGCGATCGGCGCCGTCATCGGCTTCCTCGCCTTCCGCTTCGGCATCTCCGGCGTGTACTTCGCGCTGCTCACCATCGCCTTCGCCGAGTTCACGCGCATCGGCTTCGACCACCTCGGCTGGACCGGCGGCCCGGGCGGCATGTTCCTCAAGGTGGCGCAGCGCGACCAGATCGACCTCGCTCAACTTCCGCGGCCCGCCGGCGAATGTACTACTACACGATGCTCGCGCTCGCCGCGGGCGCCTTCGCGCTGTGCGCGTGGCTGCTGAAGAGCCGCGCCGGCTACTACTGGCAGGCGATCCGCGAGAACGAGGAGGCGGCGCAGGCGCTCGGCATCAACACCTTCCGCTGGAAGATGATCGCGGTGATGATCAGCTCGGCGATGACCGCGGTGGCGGGCGTGTTCTTCGCCTTCTACTACAACAACCTCTTCCCCGAGCAGATCTTCCACATCAGCCGCTCGATCGAGATCATCCTCGGGCCGATCATCGGCGGCGTCGGCACGCTGTTCGGCCCGATCCTCGGCGCGGCCGTGCTCACCGCTGCTCGCCGACGGCGATCACCGAGCTGCTCGCGGCGCTCGGCTGGGAGATTCCCGGCGTCAAGCAGGTGTTCTACGGCGTGGTGCTGCTCGCGGTGATCATGTTCCTGCCGAACGGCATCTGGCCAGCGCTGGCGCGGCGCCTGGGGCTGGGCAAATGATGCTCGCGGTCTCCGGCGTGTCGAAATCCTTCCGCGGGCTGAAGGCGGTGTCCCGCGCCTCGTTCGAGGTCGCCGAAGGCAGCCATCATCGCGCTGATCGGGCCGAACGGCGCCGGCAAGACCACGATCTTCAACATGGTCGCCGGCGTGTATGCGCCGGACGCGGGCACGATCGCGTTCCAGGGCCAGCCGCATCGCACGGGCTGCGGCCCGACCAGGTGTGCGCGGCGGGCATCGGGCGCACGTTCCAGATCGTCAAGCCCTTCGCGGGGCTGTCGGTGCTGGACAACGTGATCGTCGGCGCGCTGCAGCGATCGAGGGACGTGCCCTCGGCGCGACGCGCTCGCCGCCGGGATCGTCGACAAGCTCGGCCTCGGCGCGAAAGCGCGAGCTGCCCGCCTCCGTCGCTGACGCTGCCCGACCGCAAGCGCCTCGAAGTCGCGCGCGCGCTCGCCACGCGGCCGCAGCTGCTGCTGCTCGACGAGGTGATGGCCGGCCTGCGCCCGACCGAGTGCGACCAGATGGTCGAAGTGTTCCGCGAGCTCAACCGCGCCGAGGGCCTCACCATCCTGCTCATCGAGCACGTGATGCGCGCGGTGATGGCGCTCGCGCAGCACATCGTGCGTGCTGCATCACGGCGCAGGTCATCGCGCGCGGCGCGCCCGACGAGGTCGTGCGCGATCCCGCGGTGCTCGAGTGCTACCTCGGCGAGGAGGCAGAGGTATGAGCCGCGAAGCAGGGGCGGAAATCTGATGCTCACGGTCAGAGAACCTCGATCTCTACTACGGCGACGCGCAGGCGCTCGCGGGCGTCTCGCTCGAGGTGCCGCAGGGCAGCATCGTCGCCATCGTCGGCGCCAACGGCGCCGGCAAGTCCTCGCTCATCCGCACCATCGCCGGCATCGAGCGCGCGCGCGCCGGGCGCATCACCTTCAAGGGGCGCGAGATCACACGGCTCGAGTCGCACCAGATCTGCAACCTCGGCATCGGCCAGGTGGCCGAAGGGCGCCAGGTGTTCCCCACGCTGAGCGTGGAGGAGAACCTCGAGATGGGGGCGCTGCTGCCGCGCGCGCGCGGCAAGGCGAAGGAGACGCTCGCCGAGGCGTACCGCCTGTTCCCGAAGCTCGCCGAGCGGCGCACCCAGCTCGCCGGCACGCTTTCCGGCGGCGAGCAGCAGATGCTCGCCATCGGCCGCTGCCTGATGGGCGCAACCGGAGCTGATCATGTTCGACGAGCCTTCGCTCGGGCTCGCGCCGCTGGTCGTGCAGGACGTGCTGCACACCATCCACCTGCTCAACGAGCGCGGCCTCACCGTGCTGCTGGTCGAGCAGAACATCGCCGTGTCGCTCAAGATCTCGCACCGCGCCTACGTGCTGGAGAACGGCCGCGTGGTGATGCGCGGCTCGGGCGACGAGCTGCTGCACGACGACCGCGTGCGGCAGGCCTACCTCGGCCTCTAGGCCGGGAGCCCGCGGCCGGCCGTCAGGCGGGGCGTCGATCGAGCGTCAGGCCGCGAGTGCCTGCCGCAACACCCTGATGTAGTTCATGCCGAGGATGTTGTCGAGGTCCTCGCCCTTCACGCCGCGCTTCTCCAGCAGCTCGGCGAGCTCGGCGAAGGCCGCGTAGGTCGGCATCACCGTCGTCGGCATGCCGGCGATGTCGCTGCCGATGCCGACGTGCGCCGGCCCGAGCTTCTCCACGGCCTCGGCGACGGCGTCGGCCATGCCGCCGAGCGAGCGGAACTGCTGGCCAAGCGCCCAGAAGCCCACCACGCCGCCCTTGGCGGCGATCTTCCTCGCCACCGGCAGGTGCAGGCCGCGCGCGCGCGCGCCATCCATCGTGTAGTAAGGCTCGTAGCTCGCCACGAAGCCGTGCGACCAGATCACGGGCCTGGTGGAAATCTCCAGCGCCTGCTCGATGCCGGCAGAAGTCGCGTGGGCGACGTCCACCAGGATGCCGAGCCGGTTGCAATTCGCCACCACTTCCTTGCCGAAAGCGGTGAGACCTCCATGCACCGGCCGCTCGGTGCAGATGTCGCCGACCTCAGAGACCCGGTAATGCACGATCTGCAGATGCACGACGCCCAGCGCGCGCGCCGCCTCCAGCCGCCTGAGGTCGCTTTCCAGGAAATCGCCGCCCTCGACTGCGAGCGCGATCGCCGGCGTGCTTTCCTTGAGCACACGCTCCAGGTCCGCACCCGAAAGGATCTCCACCAGCTTTTCGCGGCGGTGCCGCTCGCGCATGAGCGGCACGTTCTTGTCGAAGAACGCCGCCAGCTCGCCGGGCGTCGCGGACCGATGCGCGCCGATGCCGCCCGTCATCATGCGGATCACCGGCAGGTCGGCGACGAACTTGCGCGCGACGACAAGCAGCCCGCCCTTTTCCATCTCCTCGCGGATGTTCCCCTTGCCGGCGTTGGGGCCCAGCATCAGCACGTGGCTGTGCATGTCGGCGTAGCGCAGGGGCTTCGCCTGCGCGCGCGCCGCACGAGGCGCAAGGCCCAGCGCAGCCGCGCCGGCCATGAAACGGCGTCTGTCCATCGCGCCATTGTGCTCGCGGTTTGCTAACCTTGGAACACCCAAGGAGGGGTCTACTCATGCGTGTGCTCACCGCCGTGATCGCCGCCCTGACGTGCGCGGCAGCCCAGGCGCAAGGCGATTACCCGACCAAGCCGGTGCGTCTCATCACGCCGTTCAACCCCGGCGGCGCGATCGACATCTACTCTCGGCTCATCGCCGAGCCCCTGTCCAAGCGCCTCGGGCAGAACGTGATCGTAGAGGCCATCGCGGGCGCCAACACCATCGTAGGCACGCAGGCCGCCGCACGCGCGGCGCCCGATGGCTACACCTTCATGGTCACGACGATGTCCACCACGGTGAACAACCGCATCCTGTACTCGAAGACCCTGCCCTACGATCCGGACAAGGACCTCGCGCCGATCACGCAGCTTTCCCATGGCACGGTGCTGTTCGTGGGGCCGGGCAACGCGCCCTATAGCGACCTGAAGGGCTTCATCGCCTGGGCGAAGGGCAAGGACCGCGTCACCTATGGCTCCTGGGGCGTTGCTTCCTGGGGCCACCTTGCCGGGCAGATACTCAAGCGCGAGGCGGGAATCAACCTCGAGCACGTGCCCTACAAGGGCGACGTGCCCGCGATCACCGATGTGCAGAACGGCGCCCTCGACAGCACGTTTGCCAGCCCGACCAGCGCGAAGCCGCGCATCGCCTCGGGTGGCATCAAGCCGCTCGCCATGACCGGGCCGCAGCGCTCCGCCTCGATGCCCGAGCTCGCGACCTTCACCGAGCAGGGCGTGGCCAACGTGGACCTTGCGATCTGGGTGGGCGCCTATGCGCCCGCCGGCACGCCGCGCGCGATCATCGACCGGCTGCAGCGCGAGCTGAAGGCGGTGATCAACCTGCCGGAGGTGAAGGAACGCATGGTGGCGCAGGGACAGACGCCGGTCGGCAATACGCCCGAAGAGTTCATAGCGAACGTGCGCGCCGACCTGCCCAAGTGGGAGGCGCTCATCAAGGCCTCGGGCGCGAAGCTCGAGTAGGCGCTGTGGGGAGAATCGATACGCCGATGGACACCGGAACTGCGTACGGCCGCCCGACCCCGAGCTACCGCAGCGAGCTGACGCTCGTCGGCGCGGGCACGCCAATGGGCGAGTTGCTGCGTCGCTACTGGCACCCCGTCGGCCTCGCCGCCGACGCAGCCTCGGCGCCGCGCAAGGTGCGCGTGCTGGGCGAAGACCTGATCCTCTTTCGCGACGGCGCGGGCAAAGCCGGGCTGCTCTACCCACGCTGCGCGCACCGCGGCACCACGCTGTACTACGGCAAGGTCGAAGAGCGCGGCATCCGCTGCTGCTACCACGGCTGGCTCTACGACGTGCAGGGGCATTGCCTCGAGCAGCCTTGCGAGGAAGGTGGCGGCCCGCGGCGCGACAAGGTGCGCCAGCCCTGGTATCCGGTGGAGGAGCGCTACGGCCTGGTCTTCGCCTACCTTGGGCCGCCCGCGAAGAAGCCGATCCTGCCACGCTACGAATGCCTGGAGGTGCTCGAGCCCGGCGAGTTCATCGAGGCCGACGACTCCTCCATCGGCTCGGGTGGCGCGCAGATCGTGCCGTGCAACTGGTTCCAGCACTGGGAGAACGTGGTGGACCCGTTCCACGTGCCGATCCTGCACGGCTCGTTCAGCGGCCCGCAGTTCATCGCGCAGATGGGACTGCCGCCCGAGGTGGCGTTCGAGACCACGGCTCGCGGCGTGAAGGTGACCTCGCTGCGCACACTGGAAGACGGCCGCGTGCATCGGCGCGTGACGGAGGCCGTGTGCCCTACCCTGCGCGTGGTGCCGAACCCGCGCGTCGCGCGCTACGGGCGCGTGGAATCCATCGGTTGGGTGCTGCCTATCGACGACACGCACTACCGCATCTACGTCGCCGGGCGCGTGCGCGAAGCGGGCGAGCTCGGCAGGTACCGCTCGAAGATGAACGGCAAGTTCTGGCGCGAGCTCACGGAGGAAGAGCACCAGAAATTCCCGGGCGACTACGAGGCGCAGACCGGCCAGGGCGCCATCACTTTCCATTCGGAGGAGCACTTCGGCACCACCGACAAGGGCATCGCCTTCCTGCGCCGCTTCATGGACGAGCAACTGAAGGCCCTCGCCGAAGGACGTGACCCGGCCGGGGTCGCCTTCAGCGAGCAGGACGCCACCGTGCGGCTCGAGGCCGGGCAGGAGCTCGTGGAGGGCGCGAGAGCCGCCTGAGAAGCTAGGCGGTCTCGCGTGGCCGCGCGAGCTGCGCGCCGGGCCAGAGCTCGTGGTGCGCGCGGGCGTACTGCGGCGGCAGCGCGAGCTTCACGCCGAGGCGCTCCGCCGCGTGCCACGGCCAGCGCGGGTCGTCGAGCAACCCGCGTGCGAGCGCCACCATGTCGGCGCGTCCGCCGGCGACGATATCCTCGGCCTGTTGCGGATCCGCGATCATGCCGACCGTCATCACCGGGATGCCCGCGCCCCGGCGCACGGCCTCGGCGAAACCCACCTGGTACCCCGGCTCGACTTTGATCTTCGCGTAGCTCACCACGCCGCCGCTCGAGACACAGACGTAATCGAGGCCGATGGCCTTCAGCTCGCGTGCGTAGGCCACCGCGTCCTGCACCTCGAAGCCGCCCGCGGTCCAGTCGCTCGCGGTGATGCGCGCGCCCAGCGCGCGCTCCTTCGGCCAGGCCTCGCGCACCGCGCGCGCCACCTCGAGCGGCGCGCGCATGCGGTTCTCGAGGCTGCCGCCATAGCGGTCGGTGCGCTTGTTCGATAGCGGCGAGAGGAACTGGTGCACGAGATAACCATGCGCGGAGTGCAGCTCGACGAGGTCCAGGCCGATACGCCGCGCGCGCTGCGCCGCGGCCGCAAAGGCATCCACGAGGCCGCGGATCTCCTCGACGCTCAGCTCGTGCGGCGTGTGCCAGCCCTCGGCGAAGGGCAGCGCCGAGGGCGCCACGGTCTGCCAGGGCGACTCGCCGGGTCCGAGCGCCTTGCCGCCCACCCAGGGCTGCTGCGCCGAGCCCTTGCGTCCGGCGTGCGCCAGCTGCACGCCGATCGGCGATTTCGTGATGCCGCGGTAGACCTCGACGGCGCGCTTCATCGCCGCTTCATTGAGGTCGTGGTACAGGCCGGTGCAGTAGTTCGAAATGCGGCCCTCGCGCGTGACGCCGGTCGCCTCGATGATCATCAGGCCCGCGCCCGAGCAGGCGAAGCTGCCCAGGTGCACCAGGTGCCAGTCGCTCATGGCGCCGTCGGCGGCGCTGTACTGGCACATCGGCGAGACGACGATGCGGTTGGGCAGGGTGACGCCGCCCAGCTGGATGGGCGTGAAGAGTTTCGCGGTCATCTGGACTTCCTTGGCTTTCTGGACTTGGGCGGCTTGCGCGACGCGGCGCGCTTGACGGGCTTGCGCAGGCTCGGCTTCGCGGACTTGCGGGCTGCGGGGAGTCGCGGCACGGCGACGCCGATGAGGCAATCGCGCGTCACGACGCCCGCGAGCTGCGCCTCGCTCCAGCCCTCGGTGCCTGCGGGACGCATCGGCAGCACCATGTAGCGCATGTCGGCGTTGGAGTCGTGCACGCGGATTGCGACCTTCGGCGGCACTTGCAGGCCGAACTCGGCGAGCACCTTACGCGGCTCGCGCACCACGCGGCTGCGGTAGGGGCGCGACTTGTACCACTCGGGCGGCAAGCCGAGCAGCATCCTCGGGTAGCAGGAGCAAAGCGTGCAGACGATGACGTTGTGCGTCAGGGGCGTGTTCTCGACGATGATCAGCTTGAGGCCGGGCACTTCGAAACCGAGCGCCTCGGCGGCGGCACTGCCGTTCTCGAGCATGCGCTCCTTGTAGGCGGGATCGAGCCAGGCGCGCGCCACCATCGCCGCGCCGCGCTCCGGGCCGCGCGCGCGCATGAGGTCCATCGCGCCGGCGATGGCGTCCTCGGTGACGACGCCCTTCTCCACCAGCAGCTCGCGCAGGCTCACTTCCATCAGCTGGAAGTAGGAATAGGGCTCGTAGCGGCCCGCGCCCGCTGCGGCCCTCGCCGGTCTTGTCATTGCGCAGCGTCGTCATGTCTCGATCCAATGCTGGAAGATCTCGAGCTCGATCACGTCCGCGGCGCTGCCGCGGTAGCCCGGCCACACGTCTGCTTGCCGGAAGCGCACGCGATACAGCGGCTGCGCCGGCAGCCCGTCCCGCTGCTGCGCGAGCTCCTCGGGATTCGGAAACGCGCCGCAGATCCGCTCCACCACGCCCGCGTGCCCGCGGATGTAGTAAGGCGTGCGCACATGTCCAAGCGGCGCGGCCTTCCTCACGCGCACCCGATCACCCGGCCGAAAGATGGGGTCAGACCCCATCTTTCCGTTTGTTGGGGTCTGACCCCAATTTCCCGGAAATTGGGGTCTGACCCCGATTCTCGACTTCCGCAAGCTTGCGCGCGAGGTCGTCGGTGGTGAACACGCCGCGCTGGATCATGGTCTGGGTGAGCGAGATCACCCAGCGGTCGTAGTAGCCCATCTTGTCGTAGTCCGCGGGCGGCAGCGCCTCGATGTTCTTGCGCAGCTCGTCCACCGTCATGCGCTTGCTCGCGCCCACGACGCCGATGAGCAGCATCATCATCGCGTCCACGCGCAGCTCCCAGTCGGAATAACTGCGGCCTCCGCCGTGCTCTTTGCGCTTGACCTTGCCGGCGGACTGCCCGCCCATGTCGTGGTGGCTGCGTTCGATCATCCTGTTCCGGACCGCTGACTGATGCCGTATTCTGCGGCATTCCAGGGGGGAATGCATGGACACTTCCGCAAAAGGACTCCGCGTGCTGGTCACCGCGGGCGCCGCGGGCATCGGGCTCGCCATCGCGCGCACTTTCCGCGACGCGGGCGCGCGCGTCTTCACCTGCGACATCGACGACAAGGCGCTCGCCGCGCTCGACAAGGACATCGGCCGCACACGCGCCGACGTCGCGAGCCGCGCGGACGTGGACCGGCTCTTCGCCGAGTCGCAGAAGGCGCTCGGCGGCCTGGACGTGCTCGTCAACAACGCCGGCATCGCCGGTCCGACCGGCAAGGTCGAGGACATCGCGCCGGAGGACTGGGACCGCTGCATCGCCATCGATCTCACCGGCATGTTCAACTGCACGCGCAAGGCGATGCCGCTGCTCAAGGCCGCGGGCGGCGGCAGCATCGTCAACCTCTCTTCGGCTGCCGGCCGCCACGGCTTTCCGCAGCGCACGCCCTACGCGGCCGCGAAATGGGGCGTGGTCGGCTTCACCAAGAGCATTGCGGTCGAGGCCGGCCCCGACAAGGTGCGCTGCAACGCCATCCTGCCGGGCCTCGTCGAGGGCGAGCGCATCGAGCGCGTGATCGCCGCGAAGGCGAAGGCGCTCGGCGTGCCGCACGAGCAGTTGCAAGGCGCAGCTGCTCGCCACCACCAGCCTGCACTCCACGGTCACGGCGCAGAACATCGCCGACATGGCGCTGTTCCTGTGCACCGCAGGCCGGCAGCCGCATCACCGGGCAGGCGATCCCCGTGGACGCCGACGTCCGCTACCTCGTCTAAGGAGAATGCGCATGGCCGCAGCCCAAGGCAAAGTCATCATCACCTGCGCGGTGACGGGGTCGATCCACACCCCCAGCATGTCGCCGCACCTGCCCGTGACGCCGGCGGAGGTCGCCAGGGCCGCGATCGGCGCGGCGCAGGCGGGCGCCGCGATCGTCCACTTGCACGCGCGCAACCCGAAGGACGGCAGCCCCTCGCAGGACCCGGCGCTGTTCCACGAGTTCCTGCCGCAGATCGCGGTGGCGAGCGATGTGGTCATCAACCTCACCACCGGCGGCGCGGCGACCATGACGACCGAGGAGCGCCTGCAGCCTGCGCTGCAGCTCAAGCCCGAGGTCGCCTCGCTCAACATGGGCTCGATGAACTTCGGCCTGTACGAGATGCTCGGGCGCTACAAGGATTTCAAGTACGACTGGGAGAAGCCCTACCTCGCCGGGTCGGACGACCGCATCTTCAAGAACACCTTCAAGGACATCGCCACCATCCTGGAAAGTTGTAGCGAGAACGGCACGCGCTTCGAGATCGAGTGCTACGACATCGGGCACCTGTACACCGCGGCGCACTTCGTCGACCGCAAGCTCATCAAGCCGCCCATGCTGATCCAGTCGGTGTTCGGCATCCGCGGCGGCATCGGCCCGCATCCCGAGGACGTGATGCACATGAAGCGCACCGCCGACCGCCTCTTCGGCGACCAGTACTACTGGTCGGTGCTCGGCGCGGGCCGCAACCAGATGTTCATCGCCGCGATGTCGGCGGTGATGGGCGGCAACGTGCGCGTGGGGCTGGAGGACAGCCTGTGGCTCGGGCGCGGTCAGCTCGCGAAATCCAACGCCGAGCAGGTGGCGAAGGCGAAGCGCATCGTCGAGGAAGTCGGATTGCAGGTCGCCACGCCGAACGAGGCACGCGAGATGCTCAAGCTGAAGGGCGCGAAGAACGTCAACTTCTAGGCCGATTGCACCCGTACAGGGAAGGAGATTTCATGCCAAAGACCGTACTCATCACTGGCGCCGGAAGCGGCTTCGGCCGCATGGCGGCCGGCCTGCTCGCCCAGCGGGGCCACAAGGTGATCGCCACGGTGCTGAACGACGAGCAGGCCGCCGAGCTTTCGAAGGCGGAACCGAAGCTCACCGTCGCCAGGCTCGACATCACCAACGCGAAGGACGTGGCGGGCGTCGACCGGTGGAACCCCGAAGTCTTCATCGCCAACGCCGCCATCGGCCAGACCGGCCCGCTCTCGCTCATTCCGCTCGAGCGGCTGCGCGCGGTATTCGAGGTGAACGTCTTCGCCACCTTCGCCATCACGCAGCGCGTCGCGCAGGCGATGCGCAGGAAGCGCGCCGGCCGGATCATCCTCATGTCGTCGATCGGCGGCGTGCGCGCCGGGGTGGGCTCGGGGCCCTACACCATGACCAAGCACGCCATCCAGGCGTTCGGCACCGCGCTGCGCGCCGAACTGAAGATGTTCGGCGTGGACGTGTGCCTCATCAATCCGGGGCCCTACGCCACCGGCTTCAACGACCGCATGGCGATGAACCCGGGCGACTGGTTCGACCGCAAGACCGCCGCGCCCGAAGACGTCGCGGTGATGGATCAGCTCGTGCAGCGGATCACCGTAGGCCAGCTCGATCCTGCCGACGTGGCGAAGCGCTACGTCGAGCTGGTGGAAGCGGCCAGCACCGAGCTGGTCAATTTCGTTCCGCCGGACATCGTCGAGCGCATGAGCAAGTCGATGCCGGCGCGATGATCGCGCGGCGCTGACGGCAATAGCGCCGCCGCGTTCCCGCCGAGGTGCGCCGCCAGGTGCGCGCTCAGCTCGCGCGCATCGTCGCCCGCGCCGTCGATCAGCGCGGACTTGCGGCGCCGCAGGAACGGCAGGCCCATCAGGTAGAGCCCAGGCGCGTCTCTCAAGATGCCGCCGTCGTGGCGGGTGCGGCCTTGCGGTCGAAGACCGGCACTTCGACCCAGGAATGGTCGGGACGGAAGCCGGTGGCCCAGAGGACGGTGCGGATCCCGCCGCGCGCAGCTATGTACGCAATCGAACAGACCTGACCTTGCGGCTGTAGGACACTTCTTCGCGAGGGTTTCTAATCGGTGCCGACCGTTCATCGTCGGCACTCTCACGGCCATGGGGAATGCGAGGGTCACCGTGAACTTGTCGCGACACGAAATCAATGCAATCAAGGCGGTGACGCAACCGCCGACGGCGAATCATGTGCTCGCTGCGCTGCCCCTGGCCGAGTATCTCCGCCTTGCGCCCCATCTGGAGCCCGTTGAACTGCCGCTGGGCCGCTCCGTCTATGAGCCCGGCGACCGCATGAGCCACGTGTTCTTCCCCACGTCGGGCATCGTTGCCCGGCTTTATGCGTCCAGCAATGGCGCCTCGACGGAGACTGCCCTCAAGGGCAACGAAGGCGTGGTCGGGATTTCGACGTTCCTGGGGGACGGTGGCTCGACTTGCCACGCCGCGGTCATCGGCGCGGGCCATGCCTACCGGCTGCACAAGCTGGTCTTGCAGCGGGAGTTCGAGCGCGGCGGCGCCCTGCAGCACTTGCTGCTGCGCTATGTCCAGGCGCTGCTCACGCAGATCGCGCAGAACGCGGTGTGCAACCGGCACCACTCGGTGCAGCGCCAGTTGTGCCGCTGGCTGTTGCTGAGCCTGGACCGTTCGCCTTCCAATGAACTTCACATGACCCAGGAGTTGATCGCGATGATGCTGGGCGTGCGCCGCGAAGGCGTGACCGAGGCGGCGGGAAGCCTGAAGGACGCAGGCCTGATCCAGTCCCGTCGCGGCAGCATCACCGTGCTGGATCGGCCGGGACTGGAACAACGGGTATGCGAGTGCTACTCCGTGGTCAGGCGGGAAGCCGACCGGCTGCTTTCCTGGAAACCCGGGCGCCCGGCCCTCAGCCTCGCAGCCTAAGCGACCCACTCCGACACCGGCGCCTTCGCCTCGTGCAGGGGCTGGCACGCGATGTCCACCAGCGAGGGACCGCCATGGGCGATCGCCTCCTTCAGCGCGAAGCCGAGCTTGCGCGGATCCTCGACCGCCCAGCTCTTCACGCCGTAAGCCTGCGCCACCTTCGCGTGGTCCGTCACCCCGAAATCCACCGAGAAGTAGCGCTCGCCATATCCCGTCTTCTGCCCTGCCTTGATCCAGCCGTAGACGGCGTTGCGGATCACCACCATGGTGATCGGCAGGTTGTAGCGCACGAGCGTCTCCAGCTCCCCCACGCACATGCCGAAGCTGCCGTCGCCCATCACTGCCACCGTCTTCACCGCGGGCCGCCCGACCTGCGCGCCGACCGCGGCCGCCATCGAGTATCCCAGCGCGCCGTGCGCACGGTTTGAGAACAGCGTGCGCCCGGTGCGCCGCACCGGGTAATAGGCGGAAAGGTACGGGCAAGGCGTGCCCGGATCGGCCACCACGATGGCGTCGGGATCGAGCGCCTTCGACAACTCCGCGACCACGCGCTCGGGCTTGATCGGCGAGTCGTCGGAGGCGGCGAGCGCGTTGAACTTCGCGAACTTCTGCTCTCTCGCCTGGCGTACCGCCGTCGCATCGAGCGGCCGCCGCAGCTCGCCGAGCGCCTCGTTCAGCGCGCCGAGGGCGAGGCGCGCGTCGGCCACGAGCGGCACGTCCACCGGGTAATTCGCGCCGATCGTGCCCGCGTCCACGTCGATGTGGATCACCTTGACCTTGCCGGGCAGCGGATGGCGCCAGCGCTCGGTGGTCACCGAGCCCGCGCGGCAGCCGACGAAGACCACGACGTCCGCCTGGTCGACGATGGCGCGCGTTTCCAGCGTACCGCCGTTGGAACCCACCACGCCCACCGCGAGCGGATGCTCCTCCGAGATCGAGCCTTGCCCGCTGATGGTGGTCGCCACGGGCGCCGAGAGCTTCTCGGCGAGCTCGCGCAGCTCGTCCTGCGCGCCCGCGATCACCGGGCCGCCGCCGCAGATGAAGACCGGCCGCTTTGCCGTGCGCAGCAGCTTCGCCGCTAGCTCCACGTGGAAGGCATCCGGCGCGATGCGTCGCGACGGATACTGGCCAAGGGAGGGATCGCCCCAGAGTTCGGTGCGCTCCACGAGCGCGTTCTGCACGTCGAAGGGCAGCGCGACGTGCGCCGCGCCCGGGCGGCCCGTGGTCATGGCGTTGAAGGCGGCGCGGAACACGCGCGGGATGTCCGCCGCGCGATCGAGCACCGCGTTCCACTTGGTGAGCGGGCGCATCAGCGCCCTCTGGTCGAGCTCGGTGAGCGTGTAGCGTCCGCGCGAAGAAACGGAAATGTCGGTGTTGATGGCGAGCACCGGGACCGAGGACTCGTTCGCCTCGACGAGCCCGGGAAGGATGTAGGTGGCGCCGCCGCCCGAGGGGCCTTCGCAGACGCCGACCTTGCCGGTGACGCGCGCGTAGCCGTCTGCCATGTAGGCCGCATGCCGCTCGTCGCGCGTGAGGACGTGCCGCAGGCCCCGAGCCGAGGCCGGGCCGCCCTCGTGCAGGCGCGCGAGCGCGTCGTAAAGCGGCAGGCTGGTATCGCCGCAAAGGCCGAAGATCACCTCGACGCCGTGCGCGCGCAGCATCTCGACTACGGCTTCCGCGCCCGACAGGGTCGCAGCCCGAGCTTCGACCGGCTTGTTCATGCAGTTATATTAGCGCGGCATGAGCGCCGCCGACCGCCAGCGCCCGCCTCCCGGGGCGCTCTACCTCGACCATGTTTCGCATTTCGTGCCGGACCTCGACGCCGCGGGCGCGCTGCTCGCGAAGCTGGGCTTCGCGGTGACGCCGGTCTCGGCGCAGGTGACGCAGGCGGGCCCCGCGGGCACCTCGAACCGCTGCGTGATGCTGCACGAAGGCTATCTCGAGTTCCTCGCGCCCACCATGGATACGCCCAACGCGCAACGCATGCGCGCCTCGATGCGCCGCTACCGCGGCGCGCATCTCGTGTGCTTCGGCACGCCCGCAGCGCAAGAGGAGCATGCGCGCCTGGCGCGCCACGGCTTCGCGCCGCAGCCGCTCGTGCATCTGCAGCGCAAGGTCGAGGATGGCATGAAGGTGCGCTTCTCGGTCGTGCGCGCCGCGCCGGGGAAGATGCCCGAGGGACGCGTGCAGTATGTGCAGCACCTCGCGCCCGAAGCGATCTGGCGTCCGCGCCACCTGCGCCACCGCAACGGCGTACTTTCCCTTGCCGCCGCCTACGTCGTGGCGAGCGACCCGGTGCGCGCCGCCGCGCGCTGGGCGCGCTTCATGGGTGGATTGCCGCGCCGCGAAGGGCGCTTCGTCGCATTGCCGACCGATCGCGGCAAGGTGTTGATCGGCACGCGCGCGCAGGTGAAGGCGTTGCTCGGCGCAGCGCCCCGCTCGCCCGGCATCGCGGGATACGCTCTCGCCTGCAGGGATCCGAAGGCCTTTGCGTCGCGCTGCCGCGCCGCCGGCCTGAACGTGAACCGTCATCTCGCCGTCGTGCTGCCGCCCGTGCTGGGCAGCGCATGGCACCTCGTCCCCATGGAGCCGTCATGAGCCAAGACCTCTGCTCGCTTTCCGCCACCGAACTGCTCTCCGCCTATCGCGCAAGGACGCTCTCGCCCGTAGAAGTGCTGCGCGCGGTGCTGGCGCGCGTGGACCAACTCAACCCGGTGCTCAATTGCTTCAACCTGCTCGACGAGAAGGCGGCGCTCGCCGCGGCGCGCGCGAGCGAAGCGCGCTGGCGCAAGGGCGAGCCGATGGGGCTGCTGGACGGCGTGCCGACTTCGATCAAGGACATCATCCTCACGAAGGGCTGGCCCACGCTGCGCGGCTCGAAGACCGTCGATCCCAAGGGCCCGTGGAACGACGATGCGCCGGCGGTGGCGCGCCTGCGCGAGGCGGGCGCGGTGCTCTTTGGCAAGACCACGACGCCCGAGTTCGGCTGGAAGGGCGTCACCGACAGCGCGCTCACCGGCATCACGCGCAATCCCTGGAATCCGAAGAAGACCCCCGGCGGCTCCTCGGGCGGCAGCACCGCCGCAGTCGCCTCGGGGATGGGCCCGCTCACCGTGGGCACCGACGGCGGCGGCTCGATCCGCATTCCGTGCGCGTTCACGGGGCTGTTCGGACTCAAGCCGACATTCGGCCGCGTGCCCGCGTGGCCGCTCTCGCCCTTCGGCACGGTCGCGCACCTCGGCCCGATCACGCGCACCGTGATGGACGCCGCGCTGATGATGAACGTGCTCGCGCAGCCCGACGCGCGCGACTGGCACGCACTGCCCTTGGGACAAGCGCAACTACCTGCAGGGGCTGGAAGAGGGCGTGACGGGCCTGCGCATCGCCTACTCGGCCAACCTCGGCTATGCGAAGGTGGACCGGGAGATCGCGGCACTGGTGAAGCAGGCGGCGAAGGTGTTCGAGGATCTGGGCGCGAAGGTGGAAGAGGCCGATCCGGGCTTCGAGGACCAGCAGGACGTCTTCACGCTGCACTGGTTCCCTGGCGCCGCCTACGTGGTGCGCAGCATCCCGCCGGCGAAGCGCAAGCTCATGGACAAGGGGCTGCTCGAGGTCGCGCGCGCCGGCGAGAAGATCACCCTGCAGCAGTACCAGGACGCGGTGGCGAAGCGCGGCGCGCTCGGCATCCTGATGAACCGCTTCCATGAAAGGTACGACCTGCTGCTCACGCCCACGCTGCCGCTACCCGCCTTCGACGCGGGCAAGGAAGTGGCCAACGTGGTGAAGGAGCGGCGCTGGACCGACTGGACGCCCTTCTCCTATCCCTTCAACCTGACCCAGCAGCCGGCGGCGTCGATTCCCTGCGGATTGACCAAAGCCGGGCTGCCGGCGGGCCTGCACATCGTCGGGCCGAAATACGGCGATGCGCTCGTGCTGCGCGCCGCGCGCGCCTACGAAACCGCGAAACCGATCGCGATGCCCGATCTCGCAAAGCTGCGGCGCTGAGCCGTCAACGCGCGCGCAGCGCGAGGCTTTGCGTCGAGCGCCCTACGAGCCCAGCCGCGTCGTAGATGCGCGCCTCGGCGAGACCGCTGGAAGCCGGGCCGAGAAGCGTCTGCGCCTGAATGCAGATCCACTCGCCTTCCGGGCGACGCAGCAGGTTGACCGTCAGGTCGGAATTGACGAACACGTAGCGCGAGAAATCCAGGATCGCGCTGATGCCGTTGCCCGAGTCGGCGGCGACCGCCACGCGCTCGATCGGCGTCGGCGTCTCGCCTGCGACCAGCGCATGGCGCAGCCGGAACCAGATTGCGGAAGGCCCCCGGAAGAAGACGCCCTCCGCCACGCGCGTTTCCACGAGATCGGGGTAGCCGGGCTGGCGGGTGCCGAACGGAAACTTGGCCGGCGGCGAGGCCTCCGGAGCCTGCGGCGCGCGCGGCAAGGGATGCCCGGGCAGGCCTGGCGGAATGGGCAGGTCCGTCTCGCGCTGCACGAGCGCGGTGCAACGCACGACATCCTTGCCTTCCGCGAGCAGCGTTGCCGAGAAGTGCGCGGCGTTGCGCCCTGCATAGTCGGTGCGGACTTCCGCGCGCAGCTCCGCGATCGGGATCGGCCGCAGGAGGTTCGCCGTGAGGCGCGCCACATGCGTCAGCCCGAGCGGCGCCGCGGCGCGCTCGATCTGGCGCGCGAGGAGCGCGATCGGCGGCCCGGCGTGCTGGTGGCCCGGGTCCCAAGGGCCTCGCGTCAGCTCGGTCGCGCGCCAGGCGCCGTCGCCCGCGGGGACGTAGGCGCTGGCCGGGGTCGCGCCTTGGGCGTCGCCGGCCATCGGTTCAGGACTTGCGCGAGAGCTCGAGCACCCAGGTCGAGATGACCTTGTCCTGCTCGAGCATCGCGCCGCGCACCAGGTAGGTCTTCGCGTCCTTTTGCTGCATGCACTCGAAGCCGCGGTAGCGGCCGGTGCCGCTGGCGTAGAACGACAGGATCGCGTCGCCCGCGACCACGAAACGGCCGTTGAGCGAGCCGAGCGCCGCGCTCTCGGAGGACCAGTGCGTTGCATTCGAGCCGGGCGAGAAGGGCACGATCTCGGTGCGGTTCGCCTGCTCCTTCGGCGGGTTCGACTTCACGCGCATCACGCCCTCGGTCAGCCACCGGCCGGCCTCGTGGCGAACGCGCGTCTCGCCGTCCACCTTCGTCACGACGCCGGCGCCGTCGCGATACTCCCCTTCGGCGCGCCAGGTGCCTTCCCGGAACAGGAAGCTGTGCTGCACTAGGGAGCCTCTGATCTATTCGCGCGGTGGCGCGTTGCGGCCGGAACGCGGCGCCGGCTAGGCGCAAGGCCGCAGCGATATGTCGATATCGCAAGGCCGAGCAACAACGCCGGCGCCCGTGTCATCGCGCTATCGTAAGCCAACCGTCGAGGACTTCCGGCCGCAACCCGAAGGCGGCGAGGCCTCTTGCCTTGAACCCCCGCCTCGCGGCCTCGCCGCCTGGAGGGACGGGGTCGAGTTTTCGCGCATGGCATCGCCATCGGCCGCCTTGTGGGCGACCAGCACACGGCGGCAGCCGCTGTCTCGCCCTGCACGAAAATCGCCACCGTCGCGCACGCGGGAATAGATCAGAGGCTCCCTAGCCGCGCACCCTCAGCCGCATCAACCGTGCGCCGCCACGCTGTCGCGCGGGGCCCCGTCCCGCTGGTCCATCGTGTAGTCGCGCAGCACCCCCGCGATACGCAGGCGGTAGCTGGCGAAGATGCCGCCGCGCCCCTTCTTCTGCGCCTCGCGATGCTGCTGCAGGTTGCGCCAGCGGCGCACCGATTCCTCGTCGCGCCAGAATTGCAGCGACACGAATTTTCCCGGCGTGGTGATGCTCTCGAAACGCTCGAGCGAGATGAAGCCCTCGGCCTTGTCCAGTTCGGGTTTCAGCTGCCCGACCAGTTCCATGTAGTCCGCGAAGCGCCCCGGCGCAGGCGTGAACTCGAAAATCACTGCAATCATGGCACCTCCTGGCGCCCACTATACTTCCCGCCCGTGGAACCCCGCCACTTCGCCCACTGGCCGCCCGGCATGCCAAGGAGCCTCGCGCTGCCGCCGCTGCGGCTGCACGACCTGCTCGCGCGCGCGGCGCAGCGCTTTCCCGGACAAGCCCGCGAGCGTGTTCGAGGGCGTCACGCTCAGCTACCGCGACATACTGCGGCGCAGCGATGCGCTCGCCGGGCATCTGCAGCAGGCCTGTGGCGTGCGCAAAGGCGACCGCGTGGTGCTCGACCTGCAGAACGGGCACGACTTCGTCATCGCGCTGTTCGCCGTGCTGCGCGCCGACGCGGTGGCGGTGCCGTTGAGCCCCGCCAATGTCGCCGAGGAACTGCGGCACTACCTCGCCGACAGCGGCGCGAAAGTGGCGCTCGTGGAGAAGGCGGTGGCGCCGCGCTTCGCCGGCTTGTCCCTCGAGCACGTGATCGTGATGGACGATTTCCGCGGCGGCACGGCGCCGGCGCCTTCCGAATCGCGGCCGGCAGACCTTTGCCTCCTGCCCTACACCTCGGGCAGCACGGGCCAGCCGAAGGGCTGCATGCACACGCACGCGACCTGCCTGCACAACATTGCGGGCGCGGCGCTGTGGAAGCACATCACGCAAGACACCGTCGCGCTCGCCACGGCGCCGTTCTTCCACGTGACCGGGCTCATCCACAGCTTCCTCGCCGCCATTTACGCGGGCGGCACCATGGTGATCCAGCGGCGCTGGGATCCGGCCGCCGCCGCCGAGCTCGTCGCGCGCCACCGCTGCACGCACTGGGACAACGTGCCGACGATGGTGGTGGACCTGCTCTCGCACCCGAAGGCGCTCGAGCACGACATCTCTTCGCTCAAGTGGATCTTCGGCGGCGGCGCGGCGATGCCCGAGGCGATCGCGCAGAAGTTGTTCGAAGTCTGCGGCGTGCGCTATATCGAGGGCTACGGGCTCACCGAGACCATCTCGCAGACGCACATCAACCCGCCGCAGAACCCGAAGAAGCAGTGCCTCGGCATCCCGACCTTCGACACCGAGGCGCTGGTGGTCGACCCAGAGACGCTCAGGATCCTCGGCCCCGGCGAGCAGGGCGAGATCGTGGTGCGCGGGCCGCAGGTGCTCGTCGGCTATTGGGGCAACGACGTGGCCTACCGCGAGTCCTTCGCCGAGATCGGGGGCAGGCGCTGGTTTCGCACCGGCGACCTGGGGCGCACGGACGAGGACGGCTATTACTTCATCTCGGATCGCCTGAAACGCATGATCAACGCGGCCGGCTACAAGGTCTGGCCCGCGGAGGTGGAGGCCGCGATGTACCAGCATCCCGCGATCAAGGAGTGCTGCATCATCGCCTCGCCCGACGAGCGCCGCGGCGAAACGGTAAAGGCGGTGGTGGTGCTCAAGCCCGGCGCCACCGCGAGCGCCGAGGAGATCCTCGCTTGGGCGCACGGCCGCATGGCCGCCTACAAGGCGCCGCGCAAGCTCGCCTTCATGGACGCGCTGCCGCGCACCGGCTCCGGCAAGCTCATGTGGCGTGCGCTGCAAGAGGCCGAAAAATCGGGGTCAGGGCCGAATTCTTTCTTGCCGAAATAATTCGGCCCTGACCCCGATTTTCGGCTGCGCGCAGGGTGAGGCCGATGAGGCCGTGCTGGGCGTGGCTGCCGCCGAGGCGGTGCGAGACTTCGGGGAGCGGACGCAGGAGCGCCGCCGCGAGGTCATAGTCCGAATCGCCGTACGCCGTGAGCGAGCGGCTCGCGGGCAGGCCGACCGTCCAAAGCATGCCGGCGTTGGTGCCGCCGCGCGAAAGGCGCCGCTGTTGCGCCGCCATCAGGCGCTGCGCGAGGTCGCGCCGACCCGCACCGACGAAGGCCATCATGGCGTGCAGGTCGTTGAAGGCGCAAAAGGCGTCCTCGGCATGCGGAGCCCAACGCCCGGCAAGCGCGCCCCAGCGCGCGCCGGGATCGGTGCCGCGCAACTCCAGGCGCCAGAGCAGCGCCGATGCGTCGATCAGCTCGTTGATGGAGGGCGAGTCCGCGGCGGCGATGCGCCGGTCGTAGAGCTCGAGCGCATGGCGCACGTTGCCGAGCTCCAAGTGATGGAGCGCGAGGTGCCACCACACGTGGGTGGAGGACGCTCCGTGGCCGGTCCAGAACGCGGTGCGCTCGCCCATCCAGCGGATCCCCTCGGCGGCACGGCCCTGCATCTCCAGCACGTGCGCGCGCGCGTGGTGGGCGCGGATGCTGCGCGGCTCGAGCGCCAGCGCGGCGAAGGCCGCGTCCTCGGCGCGGCCGTACTCGCCCGCCTCTTCCAGCCCGAAGGCGAGCATGGCGAGCACGCCGTGATAGCCCGGGTCGGCGGCCGACCAAGCCGGCAGCACGGCGGCGACGCGTGCCTGGAGACTCTGCGTATTGCCCAGGTAGTAGTCGAACGTGTGCGCCGCCGCGAGCGCGAGCAGGTCGCGCGGATGCCATTCGAGGATGCGGCCGAGTTGCTCCGTGGCGCGCCCCCAGTCGCCCCGCAAAGCGGTGGCGATCACCGTCGCGTGCGCGCGCTCGCGCGCGTTCATCGCAAGTGCCTGCGCGCGCTCGAGCGCGCGTTGCGCCTCGCCATTCACCGCCGGATCGCGGCTGCAAAGGTACAGGTACGTTTCCAGCAGGTGCCCCATGACGAACCCCGGCGCCGCTTCGCGCGCGCGCCGGGCGTCGGCACGCGGCTCCCCGGTCCAGGCGAGAAAGCCCGCGAGCGCGCGCTCGTAGTGCTCGAGCGCGAGCCCGCTCGCCCCCGTGACCTCGCAGCCGCGCGCGTCGCGCATCGGGATCACAACGAGGCGGTGGTCGGCCGCGAGTAGGGCGCGAACAGGCCGGCCCAGCGCCGGCGCAGGCGCGCCGCGAGCCCGGCGAGCCAGTGCACGCGCTCGCGGCTCGCGTTGTAGAGCTCGACCGGCGCCGCGGCGCCCGCCTTGACGAGCACGATGCGGCGCGCGTACTGCGCCGGTTCCGGCGCGGTCAGCGTCACCATGCTGCGTTCCAGCGCGTAGCCGATCGCCGCGCCCTGGCGCTCGAGGCGGTGCCACTCGCCCGCCTTGAGGATGCGGTCCTTGCGCTCGCGCTCCTCGGTGAGCCAGATCTCGCCTTCCCAGACGTAGAGCAGGATGTCGCGCCCGTCCTCGATGCGCAGCATGCTGCCGCGGGTGAGGCCCAGCGAGCCTTGCACGATGAACTCTTCCATGACGATCTCCTCAAGCAGCCATGCGCAGCTCGATCGAGCCGACGCTGGCGATGATGGGAGCGAGCGCGGTACCGATGCGCTCGCGCTGCGCGGGGGTGGTGAGGCTGGCGAGGATGGCGCCAAAGCGCGGCTCGCGCACGCCCGAGACGATGTACTGCCAGCGGTAGGCGGCGAGGAAGGCCTCGCGCGTGCGCTGCGACCTCTTCGGCGGGGCGCATGCCGGCAATGGCGCTGAAGTATTCGGCATCGGCCTTGGCCTGCACTTGCAGCAGCCCATCCACGGCGCCGGCGAGCGCGATCAGGTCGTCCACCGCGCGATCGCGCGCGGCCTCGTCGAGCTTTTCATGCTCGCGCCGCCACTCCAGCTCGTCGAGGATCGCGTGCTGCGACTCCTCGCGCCAGTGGTACATGAAGACGTCCTTCCACAGCTCGGAGAGCTGGGTGTCGGGCGCGATGCTCGAGCGGTAGTGCGCCATCACGAACAGCTCGATGAGGCAGGTGAGGCCGAGCACCGACCAGGTGGACTTGCCCAGCACCGCCTGCGCCACGGCGTTCGGCTCGGGCACGAAGCGGTAGCCCGAGGGCATGTGCACGGCCATCATCGCTTCCAGGCGCCGGAACAGCTCCTGGTGCTTGATCTCTTCGTCGGCGGAGCGCACCAGCGCCTCGAGCGCCTTCTGGTCGCCGAGCCAGTGGTCCCGGCTCACTTCCAGGAACTTCGCGCCGATGAAGCGCTCGACCAGGCCGAAGATGTTGGCGTAGGTGCGGCCCTGGATCTGGCTCACCAGGCGCCGTCCCTCGGCGTTCAGGGGGCCGAAGCGCTCGATGAGCGCCAGGCCGTCGGGCAGGAACTTGCGGCTGAAATCGAATTCGCGGCCGCGGATCACGTCGCGGTCGATGTCCCAGCGCACCCGCTTGGACGCCTCGACGGCCACTGCGTAACGGTTCATGGTCTTCCTCTCCTTGGTTGTCGGGCCGGCGTGCTCGCCGGATGGAGAGGAGTCTGGGCGCGGCGGGTAACGCGCCGATGTCGCTATGTAGGCGCTTTGTTACCTGCTGGTAATGCCGCGCCCAGCAGCTCGCGCAGCTGCAGCGGCTCAACCGGCTTCCTTGCCAGGGTGCGCACGCCCGCCGCTTCCAGCTCGCGCGGCTGCAGCTCCTCGCCGTAGCCGGAGCACAGGATGACCGGAATGCCGGGGCGCATGCGCGTCACCAGCTTCGCCAGCTGCAACCCGGTGAGCCGGGGCATGGTCTGGTCGGTGAGCACGGCATCGAAGCCCTGCGGATCCGCGGCGAAGGCATCGCGCGCCTCCACGCCGTCGGCGCAGGCGACCACCTCCAGCCCCCAGCCGCCCAGCAACTCGGCGAGGAACTCGCGGATCACCTCCTCGTCGTCGGCCACGAGGACGCGCCCGGCCAGGCGCGCGGGCGCGGCGCGGCCCTTGCGCGCCTTGGCGTCGCGCTTGCGCGCGGCGGGCGCCACCCCGGTCGGCCACTCGAAGAGCACACGGAACTCGGCGCCCTTGCCAGGCTCGCCCAGCACCAGCACGTGCCCGCCATGCTGGTGCACGATGCCGTGCACCATGGCGAGGCCCATGCCGCTGCCCTTGCCCACCTGCTTGGTGGAGTAGAACGGGTCGAACATGCGGTCGAGCACGCGCGGCTCGATGCCCATGCCGGTGTCGCGCACCGAAAGCTCGACGAAGCGCCCGGCGACGCGCTGCCGGCACGACGCGCAGGTCGCCCGGCCGTACTCGGCGGCGCGCACGCGCACGTCGATCACCCCCGCGCCGTCCATCGCGTCGCGCGCGTTGATGCACAGGTTCATCAGCACCTGCTCCACCTGCACGGCATCCGCCGCCACTTCCGGCAGGGCGTCGTCCAGCTCGGTGCGCAGCTCGAGCGTGGCAGGAAGCGACGAGCGCAGGAGCTTGAGCGCCTCGCGCGCCAGGCCGGCGAGCGAGGCCGGGCGTCGCTCGCCGCCCCGCCCGCGGCTGAAGGTGAGCATCTGCTGGATCAGGTCGCGCGCGCGCTGCGACGACACCCGCGCGCGCTCCAGGTAGCGCCCGAGGCGGTCGTCGCCGAGCTCGGCCTGGCGCTCCTCGGCGAGCACCAGGTTGCCGAGGATGCCCTGCAGGATGTTGTTGAAGTCGTGCGCGATGCCGCCGGTGAGCTGGCCGATGGCCTCCATCTTCTGCGCCTGGCGCAGCTGCTCGCCGAGCTCGACGCGCTCGGCCTCGGCGCGCTTGCGCTCGGTGATATCGCGGCCGACATAGAGCACGTGCGGCTGTCCCTGGTGGCGCACCGGTACGCCGCGCACCTCGATGTCGAAGGCCTCGCCGCTCTTGCTGCGCGCGCGCGCCTCCCACTGCACCGCGCTCGCCGGCGATCGCCTTGCCGTGCAGCGCGCGGATGCGCCCGGCGAGCACCGGGTCGCTCATGGTGACGTCGCTGCTGCCGAGCACCTCGGCGCGCACGCGGCCGCTCATCGCTTCGTAGGCCGGGTTGACGTCGACGATGCGGAACGCGGCATCGCGCAGCACCATCGAGTCGGTGGCGGCGTTGAAGATCGAGCGGTACTGCTCCTCGCTTGCGCGCAGCGCGCGCTCGGCGAGCTTGGTCTCGGTGGCGTCGCGGCCCATGTACAGCACGTGCGGCTTGCCGCCGTAGCTCATCGGCACGCCGCGCACCTCGAGCACGAAGCTCGAGCCGTCCGAGCGCGTGCCCTCGGCTTCGAAGAAGATCGCCCGCCCGGCGATCGCCTCGCGGTGCAGATCGGGGCGGCGCGCCGAGACCGCGGAATTGCGCGTCAGCGTCAGGTCCTCCAGGCCGATGACCTCCTCGCGCCTGCGTCCGCTCGCCGCCTCGTAGGCCGTGTTCACATCCACGATGCGGAACTCGGCGTCGCGCAGCACCAGCGCGTCGGTCGTGGCGTTGAAGATGGCGCGGTACTGCTCCTCGCTCGCGCGCAGCGCGCGCTCGGCGAGCTTGCCCTCGGTGATGTCGCGGCCGATGTACAGCACGTGCGGCTTGCCGCCGTAGCTCATCGGCACGCCGCGCACCTCGAGCACGAAAGGCGTGCCGTCAGGGCGCTGGCCGTCGGTTTCGAAGTGCACCGGCTTGCCGGCGAGCGCCACGGCGTGGAGCTTCACGCGCTCCTCCGAGGCGTCCTTGGCGCTCACCGTGAGCGCCGTCTGGCCGACCACCTCGCCGCGGCGCTTGCCGCTCATCGCCTCGTAGGCGGGGTTGACGTCGACGATGCGGAACTCGGCGTCGCGCAGCACCAGCGCGTCGGCACTCGCGTTGAAGATGGCGCGGTACTGCTCCTCGCTGCCGCGCAGCGCCTCCTCCACGGCCTTGCGCGCCGTAATGTCGCGGCCGATGTAGAGCACGTGCGGCTTGCCGCCGTAGCTCATCGGCACGCCGTGCACCTCGCAGTCGAGCAGCGAGCCGTCCTTGCGCATCGCCTTGCCCTCGACGCGCACCGCCTCGCCCCCGAGCGCGCGGCGGTGCAGCTCGCGCGCGAACTGCGCGTCGCGAAGGCTGAGGGTGGTCACCCTGTCGGTGCCGATGATCTCCTCGAGCGCGTAGCCGGTCATGCGCGCGAAGGCCGGGTTGGCGTCCACGATGCGGAATTCGGCATCGCGCAGGTTGAGGCCGTCGGAAGTGGCGTCGAAGATCGCGCGGTACTGCTCCTCGCTGGCACGCAGTGCGTCCACTGCCTGCCGCTGCTCGGTGATGTTGCGCCCGATGTAGAGCACGTGCGGCGCGCCGCGGTACTGCATCGGCACCGCCAGCAGCTCGACGAAGACGGGCGAGCCGTCCGGGCGCTTGCCCTCGGCCACCACGCGCTCGTGCGCGCCCGCGAGCACGCGCCGGTGCAGCTCCAGGTAGTCCGCCGTCGTGCCGAGGAAGCGCACGGTCACGTCACGCCGGCCCAGCACGTCCTCGCGCTTCACGCCGACTGCCGCTTCGTAGGCGGGATTGACGTCGACGATGCGGAACTCGGCGTCGCGCAGCACGAGCGCGTCTGCGGCGGCGTTGAAGATGGCGCGGTACTGCTCCTCGCTCGCGCGCAGCGCCTCGTCCGCGACCTTGCGTTCGGTGATTTCGCGGCTCGCCGCCAGGATGTGAGGCTTGCCCGCAAGCTCCACGCGCTTCAGCGTGAACTCGTCCCAGTGCAGGCTGCCGTCCTTGTTGCGCCGATGCCACTCGCCGCGCACCACCTCGCCGGCGCGCGCGCGCCCGATGTAGCGCCGGGCGTCGGCGGCGGTGAAGGGCGCCTCGCCCGAGCTCAGGTCCGAGGCGGTGAGGCGGCGCAGCTCCTCGGCGCTGTACCCGTACACCGTGCAGGCCTTGGGGTTGGCGTCGACGATCGCCCCGCTGTCGTAGTCGAGCACGAAAATGCAGGATTCGGCGCTGTCGAAGATCGCCCGGTAGCTCGCCGCGGAGCGCCGCCGCTCGATCTCGGCGCCGATGCGCGCGGCGAAGATCTTCAGCATCGCCTCGGTGATCTCGGGGTCCCGCATCGGCGCGCGCGACATCACGCTGAGCGCGCCGATCGGCGCGCCATGCGCGTCGTGCAGGGTGGTGGCGGCGTAGCCCTCGACGCCCTGTTCGGCGAGCAGGCGATCGCGCGGGAACTGCTGCGCCGCGCCGGTCGCGAAGAAGCCGAAGGCGCGGCCGATCGCGAACTCGCAGGGCGTTCCTGCGACCGGGTACTCGACGTTCTTCGCAATCCTGCCGCCGAAGTAGGTGGCGAGGGTGCGCAGCATCGTGCGCTGCGGCTCCACGTACACCGAGATCAGCGCGAACTCGACGCCGAGGATGCGCGCGAGCGCACTCGCCAGGTCGTCGAACACGCGCTCGCCCTCCGCCGTGGAGACGGCAAGCGCCGCCTGGCGCAGGGCCTCGGTCAGGTCTTTTGGTGCCTGCATGGGCCGGCAGTCTAGCCGGGGCGGCGCCGGGCGGGCCGCCCTGTTACCCGGCGGCTACGATTGAAACAATCCGGTTACAGAAGGACCGGGCCGGCTCGGCCGGACCCGGTGGGACCGGGCCGGCGCGGCGCGGCCCGGTGCAGCCTACTTGTCCCCGGGGATGAAGATGTAGCCCGACGCCGCGCACGGTCTTGATGAGGCGCGGCTTTTCCGGGTCGACCTCGACCTTCTTGCGCAGGCGCGCGATGCGGATGTCGATCGAGCGGTCGAAGGGCTCCCACTCGCGGTTGCGCGTGTGCGTGAGCAGCTGGTCGCGCGAGAGCACCTGGTTGGGTCGCTCGGCGAACACGCGCAGCAGGTCGAACTCCATGCTGGTCAGCGGCAGCTCCTCGCCGTCCTTGTCGAGGAGCTGGTGCGTGTCCAGGTCCAGGGTGCAGCGGCCGAACTTCACGCGCCGGCCGCCCGCGGCAGCCTTGGCGGGCTTTGCCGCGCCGCGCGTGCGCCGCAGAACGCTCTTCAGGCGCGCGCGCAACTCGCGCGGATCGAAGGGCTTGCCAAGGTAGTCGTCGGCGCCCACCTCCAGCCCGACCACACGGTCCACCACCTCGCCCGCCGCGGTGACCATGATGATGGCGAGGTCATGGTGCTCGCGCAGCCAGCGCGCCAGGGTCAGGCCGTCCTCCCCGGGGAGGTTGAGGTCGAGCAGCACCACGTCCGGCACCGCTGCGGACAGGGCCTTGCGCATGGCCTCGCCGTTCTCGGCGAGGGTCACCTCGTAGCCGTGGCCCTGCAGGTATTCGCCCATCGACTCGCGCACGTCGCGGTCGTCGTCGACGATGAGGATGCGTTCGGCAGCCATGGGCGCCAGTTTACATGGCGGCAACAAACTGTTTCCAGACCGACATCGCGCCAATACGCGCACCTCCTAGCCTTGCGGCACCAACTTGGACCCAGGAGGCGTCATGAACAATGCAGAACGGATTTCCTACCCCCTCGTCGAGGTCGTGGCGGTCATGCTCGCTGCGGCCTGGGAAAAGGCGCGCGCAGCCTTGCGCCTCTATGCCGAGGCGCGCCGGCGCGGGGCGGCGGCGCGCGAGCTCGAGCGCCTGAGCGACCACATGCTGCGCGACATCGGGCTGCACCGCAGCCAGATCGGCGCGGCCCTGCGGGAGCAACGGCCATGGTCGTAATCCGGCCGATGGGGCTCAAGGACGCAGAGGCGCTGCGCGCGTTCATCGAGCGGCTCTCGCCCGCCTCGCGCCACGCGCGCTTTCAATACGTGGTGAAGGAAGTTTCGCCGCGCCTGCTGCGCCTGCTGCTGGAAGTCGACCCGCGCGACCACGTCGCGCTCGGCGCCTTCGATGGCGGCCTGCTGGTGGGCGAGGCGCGCTACGTGCGCAAGGAGAACCCGGCCGAGGCGGACTTCGCCATCGCCGTGGACGACGCCTGGCGGGGCAGCGGCCTCGCGCAGCTGCTGCTGCGCGATCTCATGCAGCACGCTGGGGAAGCGGGCGTCAGGCGCCTCGAGGGCGATGTGCTCGCCAACAATGAGGCGATGCTCGCCTTCGCCGCCCAGGAAGGCTTCCGCTCCCTGCCCCACTTCGAGGATGCGCGGCTGACGCGCGTGCGCCGGGAGCTGGGCGAGAAGACGCCGCGCGCGCCCGAGTTCTCCCGGGCCGCCGAGACAGCGCGCTTCGCGATTGCCGCCGGAATCGGCTAGCGCGCGAGCAGCGGCTGTGGCGCGAGCTTGCCGGCTTCGTCCACCCAGCCGCCGCCCACGGCCTGGAAGACGTTCACGATCTGCGTGTAGCGCTCGGCCTGCGAGCGCACCGCGGTGAGCTCGGCGCTGAACAGCTCGTTCTCGGCGTAGAGGACCTCGAGGTAGCCCGCATAGCCGTTGTCGAAGCGCAGGCGCGACAGGCGCGCGTAGTCGCGCAAGGCCGCGACGCGCTTGGTCTGCGCCTCGGCCTCCTCGCGCTTCTTCACCGAGCCGATGAGCGCATCGTTCGTCTCGCGCAAGGCGTTGAGCACCGACTGCTGGTAGGCGGCGAGCGCCGCGCGCTGGCCCGCCTCGGCCGTGTCCACCTGGCCGCTGATCGCACCGAATGTGAAGATCGGCCCCGACAGGCCGGCGGCGATACTCGCCGCGGTCGCCGGGCCGGTCAGGAAATCGTCGAGCGCGGTGCTCACCGAGCCGAGCAGGCCGGTGAGCGACAGCGTCGGGAAGTACAGCGACCGCGCCGCGCCGATGTTCGCGTTGGCCGCCACCAGCGTCTGCTCCGCCTGCAGGATGTCCGGCCGGCGCTCGAGCAGCGTAGAGGGCAGGTCGCCCGGAATCTCGGGCGCGACGAGCTGGTCGATCGTCAGGCCCCGCGGTATCGGCCCCGACTGCCGGCCGAGCAGGAGCGACAGCAGGTTCTCCACCGACGCCACCTGCAGCTCGAGCGACGGGATCGCCGCGAGCGCCTGCTGGTACTGCGACTCGATCTGCCGCAGCTCGATTTCCGACACCACGCCGCCCTTGAAGCGCAGCTCGAAGATGCGCAGGGTGTCGCCGTAGTTCTTCGCCGTGGCACGCGCGATCTCGAGCTGCCGGTCGAGCGCGCGCAGGGAGACGTAGCTCGTGGCGACACTCGTGACCAGCGTAAGGATGACGCCGCGGCGCCCCTGCTCGCTCGCGTACACCTGCGCCTGCGCCGCTTCGCTCTGGCGCCGCACGCGCCCGAACAGGTCGATCTGCCAGCCCGCACTCAACGCCCCCTGGTAGAGCGAGTAGTACGGGTCCGCGCCGGGCGCGAGCGGCGGCTGGCCGACGCGACTGGCGCGATTGCTGCTCGCGTCAAGGCTGTAGCCGAACTGCGGGTAGAACTGCGAGCGGGTCGCGGTCAGCTGGCCGATGAACTGGTCCACGCGCGCCGCGGCGACCAGCACGTCGCGGTTCTCGCGCAGCGCGGTGCCGATGAGCTGGTCGAGCGCCGGGTCCCTGAACTGCTCCCACCAGCGCGTGTTGGCGACGACGTTGGCCTGCGGCGTCTCGATGCGCCAGCGATCGGGCATCGCGGTAGCCGGACGCTCGTAGTCGGGGCCTACGGCGCAAGCCGCGAGCAACACCGTGGCGCAGGCCGTGAACGCCCCGCGTCTCATGCCGGCAGCCCTCCGTCTGCCCTCGCGCCGCGCATGTCAGTCGTCCTCCTGCCGCGCCTTTGGCGCTGCCGCGGGCGAAGCGCCGCCGTGCGCGGCGCCAGCGGCCGGCTTCGCCGGCGCGAACCTCGCGCTCACGCTCTCCAGCAGCCAGAAGAACAGCGGCGCGAAGAAGATTGCGACGATGGTCGAGGCGAGAATGCCGCCGATCACGCCGGTGCCGATCGCGCGCAGGCTGTTCGCGCCGGGGCCGCTGGCGATGGCGAGCGGCACGCAGCCCAGGCCGAAGGCGAGCGAGGTCATGACGATGGCGCGCAGCCGCGCGCCCGCCGCCTCGAGCGCGGCCTCGCGCACCCCCATGCCGTGGCGCACATGCTCGATGGCCACCTCGCACACCAGGATCGCGTTCTTGGCCGACAGCCCCACCAGGGTCACCAGCCCGACCTGGAAGTAGACATCGTTCTCCAGGCCGCGCACCCAGGTGAGCGCGAGCGCGCCGAGAACGGCGAACGGCACCGTGAGCACCACCGCGACCGGCAGCGTCCACTTCTCGAACTGCGCCGCGAGCAGCAGGAAAACGACGATCAGGCCGGCGATGAAGGCGATCGCCGACGTGCCCCCGGACTCCTTCTCCTGCAACGCCTGCCCTGCCCACGCGAACGAGAAGTCGCCAGGCAGCGTCTCGCGCGCTACCGCCTCCATGGCGGCGATCGCCTGGCCCGAGCTGTACCCGGGCGCCGGATCGCCCGTCACCTTGACCGCCGGAAAGCCGTTGAAGCGCTCGAGCAGCTTCGGCGCCGCCACGTAGCGCACGGTCATCAGCGCCGAGAGCGGCACCATGGTGCCGCTCTTGGCGCGCACGTAGACCTTGTTGAAGTCCTCCGGGTTGATCCGGTACTCGGCGTCGGCCTGCAGCACCACCCACCACACGCGGCTGAACTGCGTGAACTGCCCCGCGACCGCCGAGCCGAAAAAGCTCTGCATGGTCTGAAAGGCGTCCTGCACGGCCACCCCGAGCACCTCGGCCCGGTTGCGGTCCAGGTCCACGAACAGCTGTTGCGTGGCGCCGCGGAACGTGGTGGTAATGCCGGCCAGCTCCGGCCGCTGGCGCGCCGCGGCGATGAACTTCTCCACCGCCTGGCCGGTGGCGCGCGCGTCGCCCGCCCCTCGGTTCTGCATGTAGAACTCGAAGCCGCCGGTGGTGCCGAGGCCGGGAATCGCCGGGGGATTCAGTGCAAAGACAAAACCTTCCTTGAGCTCCGTGAACTGGCGATTGAGCCGCGGCAGCACGCTGAAACTGAGCAGCGAGGGATCGGTCCGCGCCTCGAAGGGTTTGAGCGAGGGGAAGAAGATCGCCGCGTTGTTGCGGAAGGTGCCGTCGATCATGCTGAAGCCGTTGACCACCGCGACATCCTGCACGGCAGGCTCGCTCTGCAGGATCTTCTCCACCTTCTCCACCAGCGCCCCGACATACTCCTGGCTCGCGGTGTCGGGCGCCTCGACGACGATGAAGAAATATCCCTGGTCCTCGTCCGGCACGAAGCTGCCGGGCAGGATGCGGAACAGAATCAGGATGCCGGCGATCACCGCGCCGAACGCCGCGAGTGCGATCGGCCAGCCCTGGATGAGGCGCGCGACGCCGCCCACGTAACGCCGCGTCAACCACGAGAAGCCGTTCTCGAACCAGCGGAAGAAGCCCTTCTTCTCGCCGTGGTGCGCCTTGATGATGATCGCGGCGAGCGCCGGCGAGAGCGTCAGCGCCATCACGCCGGAGATCACCACCGAGATGGCGATGGTGACCGCGAACTGCTGGTAGAGCGTGCCGGTGACCCCGCCGAGGAACGCCACCGGCAGGAACACGGCCACCAGCACCAGCACGATGGAGATCAGCGCGCCCGCGATCTCGGCCATCGCCCGCTTGGCGGCCTCGAGCGCCGGGAGGCCGTGCTTGGCCATGTTGGTCTCGACGTTCTCGACCACCACGATCGCGTCGTCGACCACCAGCCCGATGGCGAGGATCAGGCCGAACATCGTCAGCATGTTGATGGAGAAGCCGAGCGCGTGCATGCCGATGAAGGTGCCGATGATCGACACCGGCACCGCGAGGATCGGGATGATGGTCGCGCGCAGGCTCTGCAGGAACAGGAACACCACCGCGATCACCAGCACCACCGCCTCGAAGAAAGTGTGCACCACCTTGTCGATCGAGTTCAGGGTGAAGAGGCTCGTATCGAGCGTGACCTTGTAATCGAGGCCGGTGGGGAACTGCTTTTTCAGCTCCTCCATGCGCGCGCGCACCGCCTGGGCCGTTTCCACCGCGTTCGCCCCCGGCTGCTGGTAGATGCCGATGGTGGTCGCCGTCTTGCCGTTCATGCGGCTGGCGATGGAGTAGTCGCGCTTGGCGAGCTCCGCGCGGCCGATGTCGCGCACGCGCACGATCGCGGTGCCCACCTGCGCCGCGCGCACGATGATGTTTTCGAACTCCTCGGCCCTGGTGAGCAGCCCCTGCGCGGTGACGACGAAGGTCTGCTGCACGCCCTGCGGCGTGGGTTGCGCGCCGATTTGGCCGATGCCGAAGGTCTGGTTCTGGCTCTGGATGGCGGCCGCCACCTCCTGCACCGAAATCCTGAGCTGCGCCATGCGATCGGGCCGCAGCCAGATGCGCATCGCAATGTCGGGCAGCCCGAACACTTGCGAGCGGTTGGCGCCGGGCACGCGCTTCAGCTCCTCCAGCACGTACAGGTTCGTGTAGTTGTCGATGTAGGTGGCGTCGTAGCGGCTGTCGGGCGAGAAGACCGACAGGATCATCATCAGGCTGGAGGACTTCTTCTCGACGGTGACGCCCTGCTGCGACACCACCTGGGGAATCAGCGGCAGCCCCTGGCTGACGCGGTTCTGCACGTTGACCTGGTTGATGTCCGGGTTGCTCCCCGGTTTGAAGACCACGTTGATGGTGACGTTGCCGCTGGAGGAGCTGACCGAGTTGTAGTAGAGCAGGTTGTCCACGCCGTTGATCTGCGCCTCGAGCGGCGCCGCCACGGTGTTCGCGATCACCTCCGCGGTCGCGCCCGGGTAGCGCGCCTCCACCGTGACCTGCGGCGGGGCGAGCTCCGGGTACTGCTCGATCGGCGACACCCACATCGCGACCGCGCCACCGAGCAGGATCAGGATCGAGATGACCGACGAGAGGATCGGCCGATCGATGAAGAAGTGCGTGAACACGGCGCGCCGCGCCTATTTCTTCGCTGCGCCGCTCTTCGCCGCCGCGCCGTCCGCTTCCGCGGCGCCCGCCTTCTCCTTTGCCGCAGCGGGCTGTACGATCTTCACCGGCTGGCCGGGCACGACGCGCAGCACGCCTTCCACCACCACGCGGTCGCCGGCGTGCAGGCCGCTCAGGATCACGATCTGCTTCTCGCCGTAATAGTCGCCGACGACGACCGGGCGCACTTCCGCGGTCCCGTCCTGCTTGACCACGTATACCAGGTGGCCGTTCGAGCCCTGCTGCACGGCGATCTGCGGCACGACGATCGCGCCGAGTCGTACGGCGCCGTGCACATACGCGGTCACGAACATGCCCGGGCGCAACTGCCGCTCCGGGTTGGGCAGCACGGCGCGCACCATGAAGGAGCCGGTCTCCTGGCTGAACGAAGGGTCGGCGAAGCTGATCCTGCCGGAGTGCGGATAGCGCGAGCCGTCGGAGAGCGCGATGTCCACCGTGTACTCCAGGTTCCGCGGCCTGATGATCCGCTTCTGCTCGGCCTCCTTGCGCCACTTCGCGGTCTGGTTCTGCGACACGCTGAAGGTGACCCACACCGGGTCCACCGCGGCGACGTAGGTGAGGTTCGCGCTCTCGGCGGTCGAGTTGACGTACGCGCCCTGCCGCTGCAGCGCGCGGCTCGCGAGACCCGACACCGGCGAGCGGATCGTCGCGTAGCCGAGGTTCAGCTCGGCCTCCTTCACCTTCGCCTGCGCCGAGAACACCGCGGCTTTCGCGTTGTCGAACTCGCCCTGCGCGCGGTCCAGGTCCGCCTGCGACAGCGCGTTTTGCTCGGCAAGCGGCTTCACGCGCCCGAGGTTCGCCTGTGCCGTCTTGAAGCGCGCCTCCTGCGACTGCAGTTCGCCGCGCGCGGCCTCGAGCTGCGCCTGGAACGGCTTCGGGTCGAGCTGGAACAGGAGCTGCCCCTCCTTCACCACCTCGCCTTCCTGGTAGGCGATGCGGTCGAGAAAGCCCGACACGCGCGCGACGATGTTCACCTGGCGCGAGCTCTCCGTCTGCGCGACGAAGTTCTGCACGTACGGGATGTCCTTCGGCTCCACGGTGATTACGCTCACCTGCGGCACCGGCCGCTGCGGCGGCGGCGCCTCCTTCGAGCAGCCGGCGGCGAGCGCGGCGAGTGCGACGAACAGCGGCACCATGGAACGGGGCGTGGTGGCGGGCATAGGTCGGGGTTTCCTGGACGCGCTTTCCAACGAGGGGGCGGTTCTGTTCAGGGACATCGCATATTGCGGTCAGCCCGCCCGCCGCGCTTGATCCAGATCAAGCGGCAATCCGCGAGCGGATCTATGCAGGCCTGCGCCCACCGTACGCGGCTTCCAGCAGCGCGCGCACCGCGGTCCTTTCGATCGGCGCCGGATTGGGATAAGGCGATTGCGTCGCGAGATCGGCCGCGCGCTCGAGATCGGCCACCTTCATGCCGAGGTCCGCGAGCTTCATCTTGAGGCCGAGCCTCACCTCCAGGTCGAAGAGGCCCGTCGGCGCATCGTTCGCGCCGAGCGCGCGCGCGATGCGCGCCATCGCTTCCGGCGCCGCGTCGCGGTTGTAGCGTGCCGCGTGCGGCAGCACGATGGCGTGCGTCTCCGCATGCGGCAAGTTCCAGGTGCCGCCCAGGGTGTGGCAGAGCTTGTGGTGCAGCGCCATGCCCGCGGAGCCGAGCGAGATCCCGGCGAGCCACGCGCCGTAGAGCGCCTCGCTTCTCGCCTTGTAGTTGCGCGGCTCGCGCACGATGACGGGCAGCGCGGCGGCGAGCGCGCGGATGCCCTCCTCCGCCATCATGGAGATGACCGGGTTCGCGTCCTGGGCATACATCGCTTCCACGCAGTGCGCGATGGCATTCATGCCGCTCGCTGCCGACAGCGCCGCGGGCAGGCTGAAGGTCAGCGCCGGGTCGTAGATGACCGTGCGCGGCAGCACGCGCACGTCGCGCCCGGTCTTCTTCATGCCGCCCTCGGTCAGACCGTAGATCGGCGTCATCTCGGAGCCCGCGTAGGTCGTAGGCACGGCGAGGATCGGCAGGCTGGAAGTGAGCGCAATCGCCTTGCCGAGCCCCGTCGTGGAGCCGCCGCCCACGGTGATGCCGACGTCGACCTGCAGCTCGCGCGCCACGCGGCGCGCGTCCTCGGCGATCTCGAGCGGCACATGCATCGCCGCCTTGTCGTAGACGCCCGCCGCGCGGCTGCCGAGGGCCGCCGCCACCTGGCGCACCGCGTCCGCCTGCTCGGGCGTCGAGAGCAGCAGCGCGCGCTTGGCGCCCAGCCGGTCGAGCTCCGCGGGCAGCTGCGCGAGAGCGCCCACCCCGAACACCACGCGCGCCGGCAGCGCCGTATAGACGAACTGCCCTGGCATCAGCACCGACACGGAATCAAGACCGTGGCCGCATCACTCGACCTTGATGCCGCTGTCGCGGATCAGCTTGCCGAGCTTGTCCGACTCCGCGCGCACGAAGCGCAGGAACTCCTCCGGCGAGCTCGCCACCACTTCGAAGCCGCCATCGATGAGCTTCTGGCGCACTTCCGGCACGGCGAGCGTGCGTGCCATCGCGCCGTGGACCTTGGCCGACACGTCCTTCGGCGTGCCCGCCGGCACGAGCAGCCCGAACCACGACACCTGCTCGAAGCCCGGGTAGGTCTCGGAAAGCGTGGCGACATCCGGCAGCACCGCCATCCTCTGCTTGCCGCCGACCGCGACCGGCTTCACTTTGCCAGACTTGATGTGCGGCAGGATGAGCGGCGTGGAGATGAACGCCACGTTCACCTGTTGCCCGAGCAGCGCCTGCACCATCGGCCCGCCGCCCTTGTAAGGCACGTGCGTCATCTTGATGCCCGCCACCTGCTCGAGCAGCAGCGCTCCGAGGTGGTTGGAGCTGCCCGAGCCCACCGAAGCATAGGTCACCGCGCCCTGGCCCGCCTTTGCCGCGGTGACCACTTCGCGCAGGTTGCCCGGCGCGAAGCTGGTGGTCGCCACGAGGGAGCTGGGCGAAGTCACCATCAGCATCAGGTGCTCGAGCGTCGTGAACGGATCGGGCGCGCTCTTGTAGAGGTGGTGGTTAACGGCGTGCGTGTCGAACACCATCAGCATGGTGTAGCCGTCAGGCGCAGAGCGCGCGGCGTCCGCCGCGCCGATCGAGCCGCCGGCGCCGCCCTTGTTCTCGATGATGATCTGCGTGCCGAGCTGCTCCTGGAACTTGGCCTGCACCATGCGCGCGATGAGGTCGGTGGTGCCCCCCGGCGGGAACGGTACGATGATGCGCACGGGCTTGGTCGGGTAGGCCTGCGCGAGCGCGAGGCAGGGCGCGGCGAGCAGCGCCGCGAGGATTCTCTTCACGTAGTCTCCTTCCGTCAGATGTCTTGTCGGCCGCAGGCCGCCCCGCGCGGGCGGATCGTCCTGTCTTAGCGAAGTTTAGCCAGCCGCCTGCGGAAGTCGAGCGATAGAGCGAAAAGACCGAGCGCGGCGACGACGAACACCGGGCGCGCGCCGGCGGCGTCCACCACGTGCGAGGCGAGCCACACCCCGGCCGACTGGCCGGTGAACAGGCTGCACGCAAACAGTGCGAGCGCGCCGCCGCGCGCCTCGGGCGCCATCTGCGTGGCGTGCAGCTGCAGGGTGTTGTGCAGCATGTAGACGCCCATGCCCAGCGCGACCATGCAGGGCAGCGCCCACGCGGCGGCCGGCGCGGCCGCAAGGCCGAGCAGGCTTGCCGCGATGAAGGCGCCGCCCCCCAGGGCGAGGCCGCGCTCGCCCAGTCGCGGCACGATGCGCCCGGCGAAAGCCGCGTAGAACAGGCCGCCCAGGGCGAAGGCGGCGACGATCGAGCCGCTCGCGCCGAGGCTCAAGCCGAAGCGCAGGTGCAGGTCGAGCGCGATGAAGGCGGTCGCGCCATACAGCAGCAAGCCTTCGACGAAGACGATCGCGAGGATGACGCGCACCCACGGCCGCCGCGCGAGGGCGGCCATGCGGCGAAAGGCATCCACCAGGCCGCCGGTTGCCGCACGCGCCTCGCGCGTGAGCGGATTGCGGCGCAGCTCGGCGAAGAGCAGCAGCGCCGTGAGCGCGTAGAGCCCCGCAAGCGCGAAGTACATCGCCTGCCAGCCGTAGCGCTCGCCGAGGAAGCCCGCGGCCGACGTGGCAAGCCCGAGGCCGAGCATGTGGCCGATCAGGAAGCGCGCGAGCACCGGCTGGCGGCGCTCGTAGGGAACGGCGTCGCCGATCCACGCCATCGCGAGCGGCACGATGGCGCCCACCGTCGCGCCGGTGGCGAAGCGCGCGGCAACGAGCAGCGGCAACGACGGCGCGAGCGCGCACGCGAGGTTGCCCACCGCCGAGATCGCGGTGACCCAGCACACCATGCGGTACTTGCCGATGCGGTCGGCGATCGGGCCATTGACGAGCTGCAGCAGGCCGTAGGCGAGCGCAAAGCCCGTGATCACCGCGGAGGCACCGCCGGGCGTGGTGCCGAAGCTTCCCGCGATCAGCGGCAGCAGCGGGTCGGAAGCGCGCAACGCCGCCGCGCTGGCGAAGGCGGCGAGCGAAAGCAGCAGGACGGCGCGGCCGTGCACACGCGATTGTAGAGCGCGCCTGCAACCGGCCAGCGAACCAGCAGGCGCGCGCCGGGTGCGCGCCCTAAGGGTAGCGCTCGAGGTGGTCGCCTTCGAGCTTGACGCGATCGCCGGGCCGCAGCCTGGGATCGTTGCCCAGCTCGACGCGACCATAGCTGCCATCGTCGTAGCGCACCACCACCTCGTAGCGATTCGGCGCCTCGCGGCGCAGCGCGTCGCGCTCGGCGCGCGCGCCCTCGCCAAGCACTGGCACCGGGGCGATGCCCGATTCGAGCGTGCTGCTTCCAGGCAGCGGCTGCGCCCCGGTTGCCGCGCTCGCCCCGGCGCTCGCCCCGGCGCTCGCCCCGGGAACGCGGCGCACCGAAGTCACGACGCCGCAGCGCACGCAGATCGGGTCGGAAGTCTCGCGCAGCAGCGCGCGGATCTCGCCCTGCGTGGTCGGCAGCTTGAGCGGTGCCTGCGCCGCGGCCGGCCATGCGAAAAACGCGAGACTCGCAACAACCGCCAGGCGTGGGCTCATGCCAGTGGCTTCGAAAACGCTCGCAAGGAGGCCCGCAGGCCCACGTTACGCCGTGGCGCGCTGGATCGCGGGCCGCGCGGCCATCGCCTGCCCCCAGCGACCGACGTTCGCCAGCCCTTCGAGCACTTCGGGGACCACGCCCTTCACGCGCGCGAAGCCCGCGTAGAGCGAGAAGTCGGCGATCGTCACCTCGTCGCCCGCGGCGTACTTGCGCTTGGCGAGCTTGTCGTCCCAGACCTTGAAGAAGGCGCGCAGCCGGTCCTTGAACACCTGGATGCTGGGCGCGTGCGGCTCCTTCGAGCGCATGAGGCCGAAGCAGGCGCCGAAGATCGGCGTGATATCGGTGGAGGCGACCATCAGCGCCTCCAGCATCGCCGCGCGCGCCGCGCCGTCCCTGGGCATGAACTTGCCCGACTTCTCCGCGCAGTACATCAGGATCGCGGTGGACTGCGAGAGCGTCAGCGGCTTGCCGCCAGGGCCGTCGCGGTCCACGATCACCGGGATCTGGCCGTTCGGGTTCATGGCGAGGAACTGCGGCGTCTTGTGCTCGCCCTTGTCCAGCGCGATCGGGTGGAAGGTGTAGGCGAGGCCGCATTCCTCGAGCGCGATGCGGGCGCGCATGCCGTTGGAGGTGCCGGCAGCGTAGAGATCGATCATGAAGGTTCCTTGTTCGTGGGTGACAGGCCGTGGACTACCATTTCGCCGTGAATCAGCGGCATCTGGGGAGGATAGCAGCAGTCATCTGCCTTGTTGCGGGTGGATCGCTCTCCCCGACCATCAGGCGAGCTTGAATTCCCTGATGGCGTGCTCTCTGAGCTTGGCCTTCTGCACCTTGCCGCTCGCGGTCATGCCGATCGTCTCGAAACTCGCGACGATGCGAACGTAGCGCGGCACGCGGAAGTTGGCGCAGCGCGCCTTTGTCCAGGCGATGAGTGCGTCGGGCGTCACGAGCTGCCCGGACTTGAGCGTCACGTAGGCGCACGGCACTTCGCCGAGGCGCGCATCGGGCACGCCGATGACCTGCGCCGTCTGCACCGCGGGGTGCGCGAGCAGCACTTCCTCCACTTCCGCCGGCGCGACGTTCTCGCCGCCCACGCGGAACACCTCCTTGATGCGCCCGGCCATCCTCAGGCGCCCGCCCGGCAGCAGCTCGCCGAGGTCGCCGGTACGCAGCCAGCCGTCTTCGGTGAAGGCCTTCGCCGTCGCTTCGGGATTGTTGTAGTAGCCGCGCATCACGCTCCAGCCGCGCACCTGGATTTCGCCGTCCACCGTGCGCAATTGCATCTCCGGGTGCGGCGTGGCGAGGCCCTGCACGCGCAGCTCCTCGGGATCGTGCCAGTCGCTCATCACCACGTTGGGCGAGGCTTCCGACAGGCCGTAGGCGGCGCAGATCTGCCGCGCGCCGAGCACGTGGATGATCCGCTTCATGGTCTCCGGTCCCGCCGCCGCCCAGCCGCCGCGCAAGCTCAGCTTGCGCTTCGGGAAATCCTCGTGGCCCATCAGCATCTGGAAGATGGTGTCGTTGCCCGAGGTGAGCGTGCAGCGCTCCTTTTCCATCATGGCGAGCGCGGCGCCAGGCTCGAAGGTCGGCAGCGTGACAAGGCACGCACCGTTCACCAGGCACACCAGCGCCGAGAGCGTGGAGCCGCCGACGTGGAAGAACGGCCGGCAGTTGAAGTAGCGGTCATCGGCCCTCACGCCCATGCGCTCGCCCGCCGCCGCCGCGTTGCGCAGCATGTTGTCGTGCGTGAGCATCACGCCCTTGGGGTAAGCCGTGGTGCCCGAGGTGAACTGGATGAGGAGCAGGTCCTCGGGCCTCACCTCGGAGGGCACGAAGGGCGCGGCGCGCAGCTCAGCCACCGGCACCGCGTACGCGAGCTTCGCGAGCCGCGGCTTCACTTCGCGGACCATCGCCGCGAAATCGTTGTTGAGGAAGGCCGGCGCGTAGAAGAGCGCCTTGCAGTCCGCCTGCTGCAGGCAGAACTCGAGCTCGGCGGCCTTGAAGCGCGTGTTCACCGGCACCGTCACCGCGCCGAGCAGCGCTGCGCCGTAGAAGAGCGCGAGCCAGTGCTCGTCGTTGCCCATGAGGATCGCGACGTGGTCGCCTTTGCGCAGGCCGCGGGCGTGCATGCCGCCCGCGGCGTCCTTTGCGCGCTTCAGGAGCTCGCCGTAGGTGAGCCGCGCGGTCGGGGTGACGAGCGCCTCGGCCTCGCGCGGCGCGGCCGCGAGGAACTCGCCCAGCGTGCGCGGCTGCCAGGCGCTCACGACTTGCCCATCCACGCGCCGACGGCGAGCTGCTCCTCGATCGCCGCGATTTCCGTTTCGAGAGCGCCCTTCGGATCGAGCTCCACGCCGCGATCCACGCAGCGCTTCGCAAGCCGCAAGGCCTGCGGCGGGCGCCTCTGCGATGATCTTCGCGATCTCCGCAAGCACCGCCTCGAGCTTCGCGGGCTCCACCAGCCGCGCGACCAGGCCGTGCCGCTCGCGCTTCCTCGGCCGAGAGCGTCCGCCCGGTGAACAGCAGGTCCTTGGCGAGGCGCTTGCCGAGGATGCGCGGCAGGCGCTGCGTCGCGCCCACCGTGCCGCGGATCGCTTCGGGCACGCGAAACGACGCCGCGGGCGTGGCGACGATGAAGTCGCAGGCCGCGGCGATCTCGCACGCCCGAGCCGACCACCGGGCCCTCGACCACGGCGATGGCGGGCATCGGCAGCGCTTCGATGCGCGGCGTAGGCGGCGAAAGCCTTCATGCGCCGCTCGCGCACCTGCGCCTCGCTCATGCCCTGGCGCTCCTTGAGGTCCGCGCCGGCGCAGAACACCGGGCCGTTGGCGCGGATCACTACGAGCTTGACCGCAGGATCGGCGGCCGCTCCTTCGGCGGCCGCGCGCAACTCTTCGCACATGGCGAGATTGAGCGCGTTGCGGCTCTCGGGGCGATTGAGCGTAATGGTGGCGACGTCGGCATTGACGTCGTAGAGGACTGTCGTCATCCGGCGCGTGCCTCCCACCGCGAGGCCTGAGTCTTGCGGCGTATGGCGCGCAACGCCCTGTGCTCCGTCATATTGCCCGTGCCTTGCGCAGCTCGGCGATGCGCTCGTCCGTGTAGCCGAGCCGCTCGCTGCAGGATCGCCTCGGTGTGCTCGCCGAGCGCGGGCGGCCGGCCGATCTGCGGATCGTCCCAGCCGAGGAACTTGTAGGGCAGCGCGAGCGCCTTGAATTCGCCCACGCCCGGGTAGTCGAAGCTGCCCACCAGCTTTCGCGCGCGCACGTGCGGATCGGCCAGCACCTCGGCGACGTCGTTCACCGGCCCTACCGGCACTTCCACCGCGTCGAGCCTGGCGATCAGCTCGGCGCGCGTGAGCTTGGCGACCGCGTCGGTCAGCGCGGCCATCACCGCCTCGCGCCGCGCAAGGCGCGCTGCGTTGGAAGCAAAATCGGGGTCAGACCCCAATTTCTCCAGGCCGAGCGCGTTGCAGAGCGGTGTCCAGTGCTGGTCGCTCGCCGTGATGTGCGCGTACTTGCCGTCCTTGCAGCGGAAAGTCGCCGTGGGCACGCGCCCGGGATGCTCGGTACCCAGGCGCGGCGGCACTTCGCCCAGCGCGAAGTAGCGCGCGGCGGCGAGCGTGAGCAGGCTCACCTGCCCATCGAGCATCGAGAAATCCACGTGCGCGCCGCGACCGGTCTGCTCGCGCCCGGCGAGCGCGGCGAGGATCGCGATCGCCACCCACAGGCCCGAAGTGAGGTCGGCCACCGGTAGTCCGGGCTTCACCGGCCCGCCGCCCTTCTCGCCGGTCAGGCTCATCAGCCCGCCCATCGCCTGGAACACCGTGTCGTAGCCCTTCTTGTGCGCGTACGGACCGGTCTGGCCGAAGCCGGTGCAGGAGAGGTAGACGAGCTTCGGGTTGAGCGCGCAGAGCGTCGCGTAGTCGAGCCCCTGGCGGCCGAGCGTGCCGACGGGGAAGTTCTCGACGAAGACGTCGGCCTGCTGCGCGAGCTCGCGGATGATCCTGCGGCCTTCGTCGGCGCGCAGGTTGACGGTGATCGAAGACTTCGAGCGGTTGCAGGCGAAGTAGTAGGCGCTGTCCTGCGCGAGCTGCGGCTCGAAGCCGCGCGTCTCGTCGCCCGCCCCCGGCTGCTCGACCTTGATCACGCGTGGCGCCGAGCTCCGCGAGGATCATGCTCGCGAAGGGGCAGGCCAGCACGCGCGAGAGGTCGAGGATGGTGAGGTGCTGGAGCGGCTTCATGTCAGCGCAGCACCAGGAGTGCGATGCCGCCGAGCACGATCAGCGCGCCCGCGATGGTGCGCGGCGTGAGCTCCTCGCGGTTCTTCAGCAGCCACACGCTCACCGGGAAGATGACGAGCGGCGTGGTGTGCACCACCAGCACCGCGAGCGCGATCTCGATGCGTGTCATGGCGAGCGACACGAAGATCGAGCCGAGCGAGGTGAACACGCCGCAGCCGATGTAGAGCAGCACCGTCGTGCGGTCGGCCGATCGCAGCTGCGCCCCGATGCGCGGCCAGTTGCGCGTCACCGCCACCTGGCAGGCGAGCGCGGCGACCGAGGCGATGACCGTGCCGAGCGCCGCCTCCTCCCAGTTGCGCATGGCGATGCCGCGGATCACGTTGCCGAAGCCGAAGCCCGCCACGGTGAGCAGGCCCGCGACGAATCCCTTGCGCATCACCTCCGGCGCGAGCGCGTGCACCGAGCCCGTGCGCGGCTGCGTGAGCCACAGCCCCACCCACACCACCGCCATCAGCGCGATCTCGTAGGGGCCGAGGATCTCGTCCGCGAGCAGCCAGGCCGCGATCAGCGCGAAGGCGGGCGACGTGGAGTGGAAGACGCTCGCGCGCGAGGGGCCGAGCAGCTTGACCGCGTCGAAGAGGAACCTCCGGCCGAGGAAGGTGCCGATGACCCCGCCCACCGCGAACATCCAGGCGCCCGTCCAGTTCCATGCGTAGGGCGCCTCGCGGATCGCGAGCTCCGCGCCGAAGATCGCCGCCGGAAACAGCACGTTGGTCGCCAGCACGATGAAGAACCCCGCTTCCACCGGCAGGCGCGCCACCGCGTAGCGCGTGATGATGATATTGGTGGCGAAGGACAGCATCGCCAGGAGTGCGTAGGCAACGCCCATGGCTCATGGCTTGCGGAACGCGCGCATCCTCTTGTTGGCTTCGCGCCCGCGCTCGAGCGCCTGCGCGAGCGGCAAATCGGCCGCTTCGTGGAACAGCTGCTTGGTGAGTCGCATGGCGGGCCGGCTCACGGCGGCGAGCTTCTGCGCGAGCGCGAGCGCCTCCTCCATCAGTTGCGCGCGCGGCACGACGCGGTTGACCAGTCCCAGCGCGAGCGCCCGCGCCGCAGCCACCGGCTCGCCAAGCGATACCAGCTCGAATGCGGCCTTGCGGCCGGCCTGGCGCACGAGGTTCGCCATCACGATCGCCGCGACGATGCCGTGCCTGGTCTCCGGGTAGCCGAGCGTCGCTTCTTCGGCCATCACGGCGAGATCGCCCGCGATGGCCAGTCCCGCCCCGCCGCCCATCGCCGCGCCATTGATCGCCGTCACCACGGGCTTCGTCAGCTTCGGCAACGCGAGATGCAGCTGCATCGTGAGCTCGGCGCGCGCCTCCACGAGAGGCTGCCTTTCCGGCGTAAGGTCTTTGAACTCCGAAAGGTCCGCACCCGCGCAAAAGCCCTGCCCCGCGCCGGTGAGCACCACGCAGCCGACCGCCTCGTCCGTGTCGGCTGCGCGCAGCGCATCGAGCAGCGCCTGCGTCAGCGCCGTGTTCAGCGCGTTGCGCTTTTCGGGGCGATTCATGACGAGGACCCGCACCTCCTCGACGTCCTCGACAAAAATGGGGTCAGGGCCGAATTCTTCGCCCGGAAAATAATTCGGCCCTGACCCCGATTTCATAGCCGCGCGAGGCGCTGGCGCGCCTCCTCCAGTTCGGCGATGAGGCGCCGCACGACTTCGGCGGCGGGGAGGATGTCGTCGATGAGGCCTGCGGACTGGCCGGCTTCGACCTTGCCCCATTCGACGTCCCCTTCGAGCGCCGCCTGCTTGAGGCTGGAGGACTTGAAGAGCGCGTCCAGCTCGGCTTGCGTCGCGCCGGCGCGCTCGGCCGCGTTGTAGCGATCGGAGAACGCGTTCTTGAGCTGGCGGATCGGCAGCTTGCCACGCGCGACGAGGGTCGAGCCGTCCACGTCCGCGGCGAGCACCGCGCGCTTGTAGTTCTCGTGCACGGTCGCCTCCGGCGTGGCGATGAAGCGCGTTCCCAGTTGCACCGCATCGGCGCCAAGCGCGAGCAGCGCCGCAATGCCGGCGCCGTCGGCCACGCCGCCGCTTGCCACGATCGGCAGCTTCACCGCCTTCGCCACGCGGCGCACCAATACGAGCGTCGTCACTTCGGCGGGAGGCGGATGGCCGCCCGCCTCCATGCCGTCCACCACCAGCGCATCCACGCCCGCGGCCTCCGCCTTCTTCGCATGCTCCACCGACGCGACCACGTGCAGCCATTTGGTTCCGATCGCGCGAAAGCGCGCGAGGTGCTCGCGCGGCCCGCCCTGCGAGGCGACCATCGCGGGGATGCGCGCCTCGTAGGCGATGTCGAGCAGCTCCGCCGCGCGCGGGTTGTTGAGCGGGATGTTGACGCCGTAGGGATTGTCGGTGCCCGCCTTGATGTCGGCAAGCGCGCGCCGGAAATCGTCCGGCCGCATCGGTCCCGCGGCGATCACGCCCATGCGCGCCCGCATTCGACACGGCGACGACGAGCGGCGCGTTGGAGGATGCCCAGCTCATCGCTGCCTGGAACACTGGGTAGCGGATGCCGAGCAGCTCGGTGATGCGCGTCTTCACGGCGCCGAGCGCTCGCGCTCGATGAATTGGCGCGCCCGCGCGGCGAGCTTGTCGAGCGCTGCATCGAAAGCCGCGCGCTCCCTCTCGGAGAGGCAATCGAGGAACGCGTCGTTCCTCTCGGCCGCGGCGCGGATCAACCCCTCGTAGAGCTTGCGGCCCGTGCGCGTGAGCGTGAGCCGCACCCCGCGCCCGTCGTTGTCGTCGATCGCGCGCAGCACGAGGCGGCGCGCGGCGAGGCCCGACACCACGCGGCTCATCTGGCTCTTGTCGATGCCCGCGGAACGCGCCAGCTCGTTGAGCGACTGGGCGCCCTTGGCGCCGCCCAGCAGCGCGACGGTGCGCCACTCCCAAAGGCTGACGCCGAACTCGCGCCCGTAGCGCAGCTCCGCGCCGCGCGAAAGCAGGTTGGCGACGACGTGCAGCCGGTAGGAGAGCAGGTCCCGGATGCCCGGGGGCTCAATCGTCGAAGAACGGGGTTTCATTCTCGCCGCGCAGCTTCAGGTCGAACCGGTAGCGCCCGGGCGCTTCCTCGCGTGCCACCAGCAAGTGGCGGCGCGCTTTGGGCACCGCCTTGTGGACGGGATCCGCGTCGTTCGCCTGCTCGCCGGGAAAGAACATCGTCGTCTTGAGGATGCGCATCAGCCCGGAGAACATCACCATCACATTGATATGCCGCGCGCGCCCCTGCGGCGCGCCGGGCCGCACGGTGCGAAACGCGTAGCGGCCTTCCTTGTCGGTGGCCGCGCGCCCCCAGCCGAAGAACTTCGGGTCGGCCTCGCGATGGCGCGGATCCGCCGGATGCCGGTAGATGCCCATCGCATCCGCCTGCCAGATCTCGACCACCAGGTTGTCGAGCGGCGCGCCGTCTTCCTGGCGTACGACACCCGAGATCTCGATCGCCTCGCCCTGCGCCTTGTGGTCGTCGATCTGCGTAAGGTCGTTCGCGCCCGCATCCACGTAGCGCGGCGGGAAGAACGGCCCGATGGTCGCTTCGCCGGTGGGAATCAGACGCTTGCGCGCCGTGGCCTTCGCCGGCTTTCGAGCGCGCTTGCGGCGCACGGTGGGGGCCTTCCGTTTCGTCGTCATTGATGCGTCACTCGTTGTGGGGATGCGGGGGGGGCCAGGCCCGCTGCTCCTATGGCTGAGCGGGTGTTGCCTTGCGGCCGCGCAGCACGATCTGGTGCTCGAAGACGAGCGCATTGTGCGGATCGCCCGAGGGCGGCACGAGGCGCGCGACCAGCCGCTCGCGCGCCTTCGCATCGGGCACCGCGTTGAGGATGCGGTCCTGGCCATTGAGCGGCTCGCCCGGGAAGTACATCTGCGTCACCAGGCGCGAGAGCCACACCTTGCCGAAGACCGAGAAATGGATGTGCGGCGGCCGCCACCAGCCGTCCTTCGTCGGGCACCGGGTAGGCGCCGGGCTTCACGGTGCGCAGGTCGATGGCGCCCGCTCTCGTCGGTGAGCAGGCGCGCCGCGCCGTAGAAGTTCGCGTCCACCGGCGCGTGATCGTCGTCGTTCGGATGGATGTAGCGTCCCGCGCCGTTCGCCTGCCAGATCTCGACCACGCTGCCGCCGACGGGCGCGCCGTCCTCGTCCACGATGCGCAGCTTCAGGTGCATCAGCTGGCCGATCGCCTGCCTGTCGCCGTGGCCGGCGATGTCGCCGCCGAGCAGCTTCACACGCTTGGCGACGTCGGTCGGGCCCGTGAGCTCCGAGAGCGTCAACGCGCGCCGGATGAGCGGCTGCTTCGGGTTGCGCCAGGGCGTCTGCGGATAGCCGGGCACGATGCGGATCGGCTGGGTGCGCTCGTTGCGCGGCGAGATCAGGGTGTTCATCGTGAGTGGCCTGGCGCGACGGCGGTGGGCATCGTTGACAGCCTAGCGCCAGATAGTTGATGATGTCAACTATGGCCGGGGTGACGCTGTGCGAGTGCTTCGCGCGCGACGGATTGCAGCACGAGCCCGCCTTCGTGCCGACCGCCACCAAGCGCGCGCTGATCGAGCGCTTCGCCGCGCTGGGCTTCCGCCGCATCGAGGCGACCTCCTACTCCAATCCGAAAGTGGTGCCGCAGTTCGCCGATGCGAGCGAGCTGCTGAAGTCCCTGCCGCGGCGCGCGGGCACCTTCTACAAGGCCACCTGCGCGAATCCGCGCGCGGTCGAGCGCGCCCTGGCGGATCTCGATGCCGGCTTCGGGGTGAACGAGATCAGCCTGCTGGTCTCGGCCACCGAGGCGCACACGCAGAAGAACCTCAACCGCACGCGCGCCGAGCAGTGGACGAACGTCGAGGAGATGGTGGCCAGCGGCCGGCGGACGCTTTCGCCTGGTGGGCACGGTGTCGGTCGCCTTCGGCTGCCCGTTCGAGGGCAAAGTCGACCCGGGTGTCGTCGCCGCGGACGTGGCGCGCTTCGCCGCGCTGGGCGTCGCGCATGTCGCGCTCGGGGATACGACCGGCCTCGCCACCCCGAAGTCGGTCGCGGCCATGGTCGGGCGCATGCCGCGCGCAGCGACTCTCATCGCGCACTTCCACGACACGCGCGGCACGGGCCTCGCTAACTACGTCGCCGCCTACGAGGCGGGCGTGCGCTTCTTCGACGCCTCGTTCGGCGGCGTGGGCGGCCACCCTGCCAAGGTGAAGTACGGCGGCGGCCACACCGGCAACGTCTGCACCGAGGACCTGGTCAATCTCTTCGAAACGATGGGCATCGACACCGGCATCGACCTCGAGGGCCTGGTCGAGACCGCGCGCTACTGCGAGGAGGTCCTCGGCCGGGAGCTGCACGGGCGCGTCACGCGCAGCGGGCTCTCCCGTTGATCTGGGTCGTCGGCGCGACCGCGCTCGCGGCGGGACTGCTCGTCGGCCTGACGGGCATCGGCGGCGTGCTGCTGGTGCCCGTACTGACCGGCGCCGCCGGGCTGCCGCTCGAGAGGGCCGTCGCCGCCTGCATGCTCGGCTTCCTCTTCTCGGGTCTGTACTCCGCGTTCATCCACCTCAGACGCGCGCAGCTGCCCGCACGGCCGGTCACCGCACTGTGCCTCGCGGCGGCATGCGGCGCGGCGCTCGGCGCGGCGACGCTCGACTGGCTGCCGGTGCTCGGCGTGCGCCTGTTCGTCGCGACGCTGGCGCTCGCCTCGGGACTGCACGCGCTCGCCTCGCGACAGGCTGACGGCGGGCGGTTTCCCGGCACCCCGTCGCTTGCGTTACTGGGACTCTTCGTGGGCTACGGTTCGGCGATCTCGGGTACCGGCGGACCGGTGATGCTGATCCCGATCCTCCTCGCGCTTCGCACGCCCGTGACCGCCGCGATCGCCCTCGGCGTGGCCGCCGGGATGCCAATCACGGCTGCCGCGACGGCGGTCTATGCCGCCGGGGGGCGCATCGATCTGCCGCTTGCGCTCACGCTCGCGGCGCTGCTCATCGCCGGCACCTGGGCAGGCGCGCGGCTCTCGGTGCGGCTCTCCGGTCGTGCGCTCACTGCGGCAGTTGCGTGGACGCTCGTCGGCGTCGGCATCTGGTTCGCTTACGCGAGCCTGCGCTAGGGAAGCTCTGGACAAGTCGCGGATAAATTATGATGCGGGCCATGAAGCCCCCCTATCGCGCCGACCAGGTCGGCAGCCTGTTGCGCCCGGCCGAGCTGGCCAACGCGCGCAAGCAGTGGAAGCAAGGCGCCCTGAGCGCCGGGAAGCTGAAGGAAATCGAGGACCGCTGCATCCGCGAGGCGGTGCGCAAGCAGGAGGAGATCGGCCTCAAGGCCGTGACCGACGGCGAGTTCCGCCGCGACTGGTGGCACCTCGACTTCCTCGAGCAGCTCGACGGCGTGAAGACCATCGTCAATCCCGGCCCGAAGTTCGGCGGCACCGAGGAGCAGCCGCCGATCGCCACGGTCGCCGGCAAGGTGGGCTGCTCGAAGCCGATCATGGCCGATCACTTCGCGTTCCTGAAATCGGTGGCGAAGGCGACGCCCAAGTTCACCATCCCCTCGCCCTCGATGCTGCACCTGCGCGGCGGCCGCAACGCCATCTCGAAGGACGTGTATCCGGACCTCGAAGAGTTCTGGCGCGACGTCGCCGCCGCCTATCGCAAGGCGATCGCGCACCTCGCCAAGGCCGGCTGCACCTACCTGCAGCTCGACGACACCGCCTTTGCCTACCTCTGCGACCCGAAGATCCGGGAGACCTGCCGCCGCAACGGCGACGATCCCGCCACGCTGCCACGTCGCTACGTCGACACCATCAACGCCGCGCTCAAGGACAAGCCCGCGGGCATGACGGTCACGATGCACACCTGCCGCGGCAACTTCAAGAGCGCCTGGGTGGCCGAGGGCGGCTACGACCCGGTGGCCGAAGCGATGTTCTCGGCGGACGTGGACGGCTTCTTCATGGAATTCGACTCGGCGCGCGCCGGCACCTTCGAGCCGCTGCGCGCGCTGCCCAAGGGCAAGAAGGTGGTGCTCGGCCTCGTCACCACCAAGGTGGGCGAGATCGAGGACAAAGGGATGCTGAAACGCCGTATCGCCGAGGCGGCGAAGTTCGTGCCGCTGGAGAACCTGTGCCTGTCGCCGCAGTGCGGTTTTTCCAGCACGCATCATGGCAACGCGCTGTCCCAGGACGAGCAATGGCGAAAGCTCGAGCTGATCGTGCAGACCGCGCGCGAGGTGTGGGGCGCCTAACCGGCCGGCCGGCGGCGGGAGCGGCCCAGCAGGTAGCCGAACAGGAAGGGCAGCCCCAGCACGACGAGCACCAGCAGGATCACCAGCAGCAGCGCCTCGGAAACGATTCCGCCCAGCTTCGCGATCAGCAGCGGTCCGAGTTCCCGGCCGATGCGCGCGGCATCGGCAGCGAGGGCCGCGCGTTCTATTCTGATGGCGGCGTACAGCGCGCTGCGCTCGCGCTCGATGGTGGCATCCATGCCAACGCGCATTGCTTCGAGATCTTTCGCCAGCGCAGCTCGTTCAGCCTGCAGCATCACGAGTGTCTCGCCCCAGCGCCGATCGAATCTCTCGGACACCCGCGCCATTTCCTCCTGCAGCGCGGCGAGCCGCAGCATGGCGAGCTCGGGCTGCGTCTGGGCGAGGACTCCCAGCTTCGTCAGTTCCTCGTCGAACCGCTTGAGCGCATGGGACAGGTCAGCGGGCCGGATTCCGGATTCCACGAAGGCGAGTTCGGCGCGCCAGCGCAGCTCATCTGGAATGCGCCGTCCGTAGATATCCAGCCGGTCCGCAGCATCGGCACGCGCCTCCGGGGCGACACTGACGGATTTCGCAATGTTGCGCGCTACCACGTCGCGCCACTGCGGGGCGATGGGCGAGCGCTCAAAGGACAGGTCGCGCAGGCGCTCGCTGGCGGTGTAATCGCCGACCAGCTTGCGATAATCGGCCAGCGCGCGCGAGTCCAGCCGGCGCACGGCGAGCGCGTCCGCGTCGCGCGCAAGTGCCAGGGCCGTCTCGAGCGCGACTTGCTGCTGGCTGCCAAACAGCGTGCGCCCGGCGCCGTCGCGAAAGAAGGCTTCCATCTGCACCGCCAGCGCCCAGGTATCGACCAGCGCCAGCTCGGGCTCGGAACGGTAGGCCGCGCGGCGGCTGGCGGTCGATGCCCCGATCTTCCAGCGCAGCGTGTTCGCGCGCAAAACGGTGTCCTCCGTGCCTTCCGCGATGAGGTCGGCGGCGCGCGTGACGCGTTCGATGAAGTCGGCCGCGAACTGGCGGGTCTCGATCCGCGCGCGCAACTGCTCCGGGGGAAGCGGCTCGCCCGAGACGTCCAGGGTCAAGGATATGCAGCCCGCGAGGGCCAGCGCGGCAATTGCGCTCAACGCGGCGACGCACGCGCGTGGAGCCCAGGGGTTGATGGCCGGACTCATTTCGAAGGCGACTCGCTCAGCATTTCCCGCACCAGCTGGATGTGCGCGAGCAGGGCAAACAGCTCGCCGGAGTAGGCATGCGGGACGCGCAGCCGGTCGACGCGTTCCGCGAGCCGCTCCAGGCGCGCGCTGTGCGCCGCCGGCTCGCCCTCGCGGCGGCGCGCGGCGTCCTCGATCATCTTCAGTTCGCCATACCAGCGGTAGATCCTGCGGCGCGCCCTCCAGCGGTAGAGCGCCGGGATGTTGCGGAAAAACGGGATCGCGATGATCAGCAGCGGGATGCCGATGACGATGAAGCGGTTGACCCACACCACCATCCAGAAGGGCAGGTAGCGCCGCAGGATGGACGGGCTGCCCTTGTAGAAGCGCTCCGCGTCCGGCGACAGGGGAAGGTCGAGGTCGCGCGGCGCGGGAAACTCGCCGACGCGCTGGAACAGCCCGGCGCCGCCGTGCACTTTCTTTGCGGCCTCCAGCAGCAGATCGACGATCACGGGATGGATGTCCTCGACTGCGACCAGGTTCGCCGCGACGGCCAGCATCGCGAGGTCCCTGGGAGGAATGTTGCGCGCCAGGTCGGCCGCGCCTTCGGGCAGCGTGAGCTTGTGCAGATGCGGCATGCGCCGCGCGAAAGCCTCGGCGCGCTTCGCGCCGAGGAGCCGCACCCCCGGCGCGGCCAGCAGGCGCTGCACGCCGGGCGCATCGGGCGCGGCGAGGTAGAACACCGCGTCGACCTCGCCCGCCTCCAGCGCCTTCGCCGCCGCCATGCCGCCAAGTTCGCTCAGGACCGTGGGCGGTCCTTCGAGACCGGTGTCGCGCATGAGCCGCAGGCCAAACGCCCTGGTGCCGCTTCCGGGGGCGCCGATGGCGATGCGCTTGCCGCGCAACTGGTTGCCCAGGTCGATGTCCTTCTCGCTGCGGTAGAAAATCCAGTTCGGCTCGTAGAACATGCTGCCGAGCGTCACCAGCCCGGGCGAATTCTCGGCGTTCAAAATCCCGCCCTGGACCAGCGCCAACGAGACGCCGTCCTTGCGGGACTTGAGCCGATCAGCGTTCTCCACCGAGCCGGCCGAGGGCCTGAGTTCGAGCGTGACACCGTATTCGGCAAGGTGCGCCTTGTAGCGCACGGCAAAGGCATGGTACGCGCCGTCGAGCAGCCCGGTGCTCATCACCACGACCTTGGGCGGCGCGGGCTCGGCAAGCATTGCGATGCCCCAGATGCCAAAGGCCAGCAGCGCCGCGAGCGGCAGCAGGAACAGCGCGAGATTGCGAGTCGAGGCTTCCTGCCTCATCTCGCCGCCTGTGGCTTCCTTTTCCGCTGCCTCGCCGGCTTGAGCACGAAATCGTATCGGCACTCCGCTACGCCGGCGGCATTCTTCCTGAAGTTGACGATCAGCGACTCCTTCACGCCGAACACGGCGTCGGAATCCAGGTACTTGTCACCCTTCACGAAGAGGTGCGTCACGAGCTTCTCGTAGCCCGGCGCCTCGATCATGAAGTGCAGGTGCCCGGGACGCATCGGGTGGCGACCGGTGGCCACCAGCATCTTGCCCACCGGGCCGTCGTGCGGCACCGGGTAGCTCACCGGCTTCACGCAGCGGAAGTAGATCCTGCCCGCCACATCGGAGCGGAAGCGCGCGCGCAGGTTGGTGCCTTCGGGCTTCTGCACATCGTAGAAGCCGTCGCCACCCGCCTCCCACACATCGATGACCGCGCCGGCGATCGGCTTGCCCTTCATGCCTTTCACCGTGCAGTCGACCACGCAGGGCTCGCCCGGCGTGCCCGGCTTGGTGATGTTCGCCCCGAGCGGCAGCTCCGGCGCACCGGCGACGAAGAAGGGCCCGAGCACCGTGGACTCGGTCGCATCGCCAAGCTTGCCGTAGTTGATGAAGTCCACCAGCATCGACACCCCCAGCGTGTCCGACATCAGGATGAACTCCTGGCGCTTGTCGTCGCACATGTGGCCGGTCGCGGTGAGGAACTGGATGCCCTGGAACCATTCCTCCTGCGTGGGCCGCACTTCGCGCACGAAAGCGTGCAGGTGCTTCACCAGGCTCTGCATGATCTGCCGCGTGCGCCGGTCCGGCGCCTTGCCGACGCGCTTGAGCACTTCGGCGGTGAGCGTCTTCTCGCTGAAATTGCGGATCGCCATGTGACCCCCTTTCGCGGGCGATTCTAATTGAGCTTCATCAGCCGCCGCGCGTTGCCTTCGTAGATCGCGTGGCGCTCGTGCGGCGCGAGGTCGAGCCGCTCGATGATCTCGATGGTGGTGCGCGTGTACATCGAGCCCTTCTCCGGGTCGAAGGGCGCGTCCGAGGCGAACAGCACGCGCTCCGGCCCGAAGAACTTGAGGCCGCACTTGGTCGCCTCCCAGGCGCCGAACAGCGCCGTGTCGGCGTAGAACATCCTGAAGTAGTCGAGCGGCCGCTTCTTCAGCTTGCGCAGCAGCTTGCCGTAATCGACGTCCGAGGTGCGCTTGCCGAGCTGGTCCCAGCCGGGCCCGACCCGCCCCTCGAAGTACGGGATCATGCCGCCCATGTGGTGCGTGATGATCTTGAGGCCCGGGTGCTTGTCGAACAGGCCGGCGAAGACGATGTGCGCCATGGCGACGCTGGTTTCGTAGGGCCAGCCGAATGTCCACCAGATTTCGTAGTGGCTCTTGCTCTCCGTCTGGTAGTCCGGGTGGTCGGCCCCGCGCGCCGGATGCAGCCAGAGCGGCAGGTCGAGCTTCACCATCAGATCGAAGAGCGGGAGCGTCTCCGGCGCGGTGAGCGGCTTGCCCAGCACGTTGGTGAACACCTGCACGCCGACCGCGCCGAGTTCGCGCACCGCGCGCGTGGCTTCGCGCAGCAGCCCGGCCGGGTCGTTCATCGGCAGCGACGCGATGAAGGCGGGAAAGCGCTGCGGGTGCTTCGCCACCAGCTCGGCCATGCCGTCGTTGGCGAGCTTGGCGAGATCGGTCGACAGCGGCGGCGGGCCGAACACCTCGATGGGCGGCGAAGGCAGGCAGATCACCTGCGCATAGTCCTCGCCGAACGCGTCCATGATGCGGAAGCGCTCGCCCAGATCCACGATGCACGGGATCTCGCGCACGCGCTTGTGCATGTCCTTGCCGTTCGGCGCAACCTTGAGCATCCGCTCGTAGAACTTCTTCGGGAACACGTGGTTGAAGATGTCGAGCTTCATGCGGCCTCCTGTTTGCGGCGATGCTAACATCGCGCGACAGGAGGTGGACCCGTCATGAGACTCGCTGCCGCATTGCTGCTCGCCGCGCTCGCGCTGCCCGCCGGCGCGCAGGACAAGACCCTCAAGTTCGTGCTCGGCTACCCGCCGGGGGCCTCCAGCGACCTGCTCACGCGCCTGCTCGCCGACAAGATGCGGCCCGCGCTCGGCATGAACACCATCGTCGAGAACCGCACCGGCGCCGCCGGCATCGTCGGCACCGAAGCGGTGAAGAACGCGCCGCCCGACGGGCTCACGATCCTGCTCACGCCGCTGGCGCCCATGGTTGCTTTCCCGCATTCGCACGGCGCGGCGGTGCGCTATGACCCGTTCAAGGACTTCGCGCCAGTGGCGCACATCAGCGACTTCCAGCTCGCGCTGGTGGTGAACGCGGAGCTGCCGGCGAAGAGCGTCGCGGAGTACGTCGAGCTGGTGAAGCGCGATCCGAAGGCCGGCGACTACGCCTCGGCCGCCGCGGGGAGCCTCCCGCACTACCTTGGCGTCATGTTCTCGAAGGCCGCGGGGCTCAACATGACGCACGTTCCCTATCGCGGCACCGCTCCCGCGTTGCAGGCCCTGGTCGGCGGCGAGGTCAAGGCGGCGATGTTCGTGCTCGCCGATGCGCTCACCACCGTGCGCTCGGGCAAGGCCCGGCTGCTCGCGGTCGCCGGCGCGAAGCGCGCCTCCATGGCGCCCGATGTGCCCACGTTCAAGGAGCTGGGCTACGACCTCGAGGCGAGCGCGTGGTATGCCCTCTTCGCGCCCGCCGGCACGCCGAAGGACATGATCGACAAGTACGCGAAGGCCGCGATCGACGCGGTGCGCGCGCCCGACATGAAGGAGCGCCTGGAGCAGATGGGCCTCGAGCCCACCGGCTACCCGCCCGAGGAGCTTGCGCGCATCCTGCGCCGCGACTACGACAAGTGGGGCCCGGTGATCAAGGCGTCCGGCTTCAAGCCCGGCAGTTGAATCTCCTCTTCGCCTCGCAGATCGAGCCGGCGGAGCGCTGGCTGCCGCTGCTCGAGCGCGCGCTTCCGCAGGACCGCATCCATCTCGAGCCGCACGCGGATATCGACGTCGCGCTCGTCGCCGGGCCGCCCAAGGGCACCTTCGGCAAGCTGCCGCGCCTCAAGCTCGTGCAGTCGCTGTGGATGGGCGTGGAGAAGCTGCTCGAGGACCCCGAGCTGCCGCGCCATGTGCCGTTCGCGCGCATGGTGGATCCGGGCATGGTGGCGGCCATGTCGGAGACGGTGCTCGCGCACGTGCTCGACTGGCACCGGCACTTCTGGACCTACCGCCTGTGGCAGCAGGAGAAGAAGTGGAAGCGCCGCCGCCAGTTCATGGCGCAGGACCGGACGATCGGATTCCTTGGCCTGGGCGAGCTCGGCGCCGACGCGGCGGGGAAGCTCCTCCCCCTGGGCTTCAAGGTGTGCGGCTGGAGCCGGCGGCCAAAGAGCATCGCCGGCGTGCACTGCTCGACCGACCTCGCAGAGATCCTGGACATGAGCGACGCGATCGTGTGCCTGCTGCCGTTCACTGCGCAGACGCGCGGCGTGCTGAACGCGGCGGCGTTCGCGCGCATGCCCGCGGGCAGTTGCATCATCAACGTGGCGCGCGGCGCGCACGTCGTCGTCGCGGACCTGCTGGCGGCGCTCGGCACGCGCCATCTGAGCCACGCCTACCTCGACGTGTTCGATGAGGAGCCGCTGCCCACGGATTCACCCTTGTGGACGCATCCGGGCGTGACGGTCACGCCGCACATCGCGGCGCTCACCGAGCCGCGCACGGCGGTGCCGAGCATCGTGGAAAACGTCGAGCGAGTGCGGCGAGGCGAGTCGCCGCTGCACCTCGTCGATTTCGCCGCAGGGTACTAGTACTGCAGTTTCGGGTACCAGTCCTTCCCGCGCCCTTCGGGCGTGAAGTCGAGCAGGTTCCACAGCGGCCAGATCGCGTCGACGTGCCGGCCGTCCTGCCCGGGCTCGGCCTTGGCGAACAGCAGTTCGGTACCATAGAAGTGCCGGATCGCGCCCCTGCGGCGCACGAACACGTTCAGCATCGGCAATTGCGCGCCCTCCGGCCCCTCGCCACGGTAGTCGCGGTTGTAGTCGTTGCCCGCCGAGGAAAGCAGCCGCAGGTTCGACCAGCCGCGGCCGCGCGCGAACTCGAGGATGCGCGCGACCGACGACTTGGCGATCACCACCAGATTGGCGCGCTGCGCGATGTGCGGGGCATTGCCATCCAGGCCATCGAGCATCGAAGTGCACATCGGGCAGGCCTTCGACATCTTCGGCCCGTACATGAAGCTGTAGGCCACCAGCGTGTCGCGCTCGCCGAACAACTCGGACAGCCTCACCTGGCGCGGCGGATCGCCTTCCTCGAACACGTAGTCCTGCGGCACCCTGCCGCCCGCGGGCAGCGCGCGGCGCATCGCCGCCACCTTCTCGACCTGGCGGCGCAGCGCAATTTCGGCGCGCAGCAGGCGGCTGCGCGCCGCACGATAGGGTTTCGGCTCATTGGGGAACATCACTTCTTCTCCTTTGCCGGCAGTTTGCCGACGTAAACCTGCGCCATCGCAATCCAGCGCTTGAGCGCCCTGGCGTCGCAGCTTGCCGGATCGACCCAGATGAAGCCCTGCATGACGCGGCCGGTGATGTCCATCGGTTTCGCGCCGGGCCGCGCCAGCGCCGCAGCGTCCTGCGCCTTGCCCACGCGGAACATGAACATTTCCTTGCCAGTGCCGCACAGCATGTTGCCGCGCAGCAGAAAGCAGGCGCCGCCGAACATCTTCTTCTCCTTGACACCGCGGACGCCGGTGAGCGCCCTGCGCAGGCGCGCCGGCAAGAAATTCCTTCATGGCGGAACCTCCAGAGACCGCTAAGCGGCCAATGATCCAGCATGTACGGTGCGAGGTATAGTCCGGTAAGGAATCGGGCACGCAACCCGACTGGAGAAGGATGAAACCCGACCACGCGGCGCTCGCCCAGGGCGAGTTGGCAGGGCGTTACCCCTTGATTCGCAAGGCGAGCGAGCGCCTGGCGGAGGGCCTGAGCGCGGAGGATTGCGCGCTGCAGTCCATGCCGGACGCGAGCCCGGTGAAGTGGCACCTCGCGCACACCACCTGGTTCTTCGAGACCTTCGTGCTCGAGCGCTGCGACGCGGCGCACCGGCCCTTCGATCCCGCGTTCCGTTTCCTCTTCAACTCGTATTACAACGGCGTCGGCGAACAGCATCCGCGGCCGCAGCGCGGGATGCTCTCGCGCCCGGGTCTCGACGAGGTGCGGCGCTACCGCGCGCACGTTGACGAGCGCATGCGCGCGCTGCTCGCCGGCCGCACGCTGCCGGTGGAAGCGCTCGATCTCGTCGAGCTCGGCCTGCACCACGAGCAGCAGCATCAGGAACTCATCCTCACGGACCTGAAGCACCTGTTCTCGCTCAATCCGCTCGAGCCCGCGTACCGTGCGGGAGTGCCGGAACCGGCAACCGGGATCGCGCTGGCGTGGCGCCCATACGCCGGCGGAGAGATCGACATCGGACACAACGGCACCGCATTCGCCTTCGACAACGAATTGCCGCGGCACCGGCAGATCCTCGCGCCTTTCGAGCTGGCGAACCGGCCTGCCACCAACGCCGAGTACCTCGCCTTCGTGGAGGACGGCGGCTATCGCAGGCCGGAGCTATGGTTGTCGGAAGGCTGGGCGACGCAGCAGGCGCAGCGCTGGGAAGCGCCGCTCTACTGGCGCAAGCGCGACGCTGCGTGGCAGCAGTTCACGCTGCACGGCATGCAGCCGCTGGACGCCAATGCATCGGTCGCGCACATCAGCCATTTCGAGGCCGACGCCTTCGCGCGCTGGTCGCAGGCGCGGCTGCCCACGGAGTTCGAATTGGAGGCCGCCGGCGGCGCGTGCGCGGATGTGTGGCAATGGACCTCGAGCAGCTACGGCCCGTACCCCGGCTATCGCCCCGCGCCCGGCGCGGTGGGCGAATACAACGGCAAGTTCATGTCCAACCAGTACGTGCTGCGCGGCGGCTCGAGCGCCACTCCGGCCGGGCACCTGCGCAACACCTACCGCAATTTCTTTCCTTCCGCCGCTCGCTGGCAGTTCAGCGGCGTGCGCCTGGCGCGGGATATCGCTTGAGTAGCGCGCACCGCTACAATTCGCCCATGCGCCGCCGCTCTGCGCTCGTTGCGCTCGCTGCCATCCTGCTGCACGCGCTCGCGCCGCTGCTGGCGAACGCATCGCCGCAGGCGGCAGTGGATCACGTGGAGCTGTGCACCGCACTGGGCGTCGTCACCGTCCAGGTTCAGTCCGACGGCGCACCCGCGGGCGTACCCGCCACGCCCGACCACTGCCCGATCTGTGCGTTCCAGACGACCGTCGCGATCGCGTCGCCGATTCCTCAGTCCGTGCCGGCCTCAGGCTTGGACGCCATTGCCGCAGAACGTCCGCAACCACCCGGCTGTTCCGCGCCGCTCGGCGCGCGCCCGCGCGCTCCTCCGCAACACTCCTGAAGTCAGGCAGCAGCCGCCGTGCCATAGGGCCCGGCGAACGACAATTCGGGAGGAAGCATGCTACGCATCTTCGCCGCGGCGCTCGTTGCGCTCGTGGCAACACAGAGCCGTCCGGCGCTCGCCTCGTGCGGCTCCGCGTTCTGCAGTATCAACACCGACTGGGCCGTGCACGGCGCCTGGACCGAGCGCGGTCTACGCGCCGACCTGCGCTTCGAGTACGTGGACCAGGATCAGCCCCAAAACGGGTCGCGCAAAGTTGCGGTGGGCGAGATCCCCGCGCATCACGACGAGGTGCGCACGCTCAACCGCAATTGGATCGCCTCGCTCGACTACGGCTTCGACGAGCGTTGGGGCATTGCCGTCACGCTACCGCTCGTGGACCGGGAGCACTCGCACATCCACAACCACCATGGCGCGCAGATCCCGGAATCGTGGCAGTTCACGGAGGCCGGCGACCTGCGGGTCCTCGGCCGCTACCAGTTCGGCGCCGTGCAGACCGCCGGCAGCGGCGAGAGCAGCCGGCTCGGGCTTCTCTTCGGCGCAAAGCTGCCGACCGGCAAGTTCGACGTGCGCAATGCCGACGGCGAGCTCGCCGAGCGCAGCCTGCAGCCCGGCACCGGCACCACCGACGCTCTCGCGGGGATCTACTACTTCCGCGACCTGCCGATGCGCGACCTGTCGTGGTTCGCTCAGGGGCTCGTGCAGGTCCCCCTGAATGAGCGCGCGGACTACAAGCCCGGCGCGCGCCTCGGGCTGGATGTCGGCATCCGCTACCGCGCAGGAGAGCGGACGGCGCTGCTGCTGCAGGCGAACGCGCTGTTCCGTGACCGCGATACCGGCGCCGAGGCGGAGACGGAAGACTCCGGCGGCCGCTCGCTCTGGCTCAGCCCCGGCCTGAGCTACGCCCTCGGCAAGAATGTGCAGGCCTATGGGTTCGTACAACTGCCGCTCTACCAGTATGTCAACGGGGTGCAGCTGGTCGCCGACTACGCGGCCGCACTGGGCTTGAGCGCGAGCTTCTAGCCCATAGGCGCTACATCAGCGTGCCAGGTAGCCGCTGTCCACCGGCAGTGTGACGCCGGTGATGCAGCGCGCCGCGGGGCTGGCGAGGAAGACGATCGCCTGCGCGATGTCCTCGACCTCGGGCAGGCGCCCGAGCGGCGTGTGCTGCATGACGGTCTTCAGCACTTCCGGGTTGGAGAAGATCGGCGTGGTCAGGTCGGTGCGCACGAAGGTCGGCGCGACTGCATTGACCCTGATGTCGTACGGCGCGAACTCGAGGGCGAGCGCCCGCGTGAGATTCACTACCGCCCCCTTCGAAGCCTGGTAGGCCGGGTTGGGGAACAGGCCGCCGGACAAGCCCATGATCGAGGCGAGGTTCACAATCGCGCCGCCGCCCCGCTGCCGCATGGATCGCGCCGCGACGCGCGAGCAGAGGAAGAGCCCGCTGACATTGACCGCGAGGACCCTGTCCCATTCCTCGCGAGTGATGTCGAACGAAGGCTTGCGCACCGCGATGCCGGCATTGTTGACCAGGATGTCGACCCCGCCAATCCTGGCGAACACCTTGTCGACCGCGCGCTCGTCGGTGACGTCGCAGGGCAGAATGCTCTCGCCCGGCTCCAGATCGAGCCGGGCGACCGTGCAGCCCTGGTCGGCGAAGAGATCGGCCGTCGCCTTGCCAATGCCGCGGGCGGCACCCGTGACCACCGCCGTTTTGCCTTTCAGATCGAACATTTTCATGGGGTGGGTAGTATAGGCGGATGAACGACCTGGTCATTCGCAACGCCCTGCTCCTCGACGGCCTGGGCTCGGCGCCCGTCCACGGCGACCTCGCCGTGAAGGAAGGTCGCATTGCCGCGATCGGCGAATCCCTTTCGGGACGGCAGTCGATCGATGCCTCCGGCCTCGCGCTGATGCCCGGCATCATCGACAACCACACGCACTACGACGCGCAGATCACCTGGGACCCGCTCGTCTCGCCCTCGCCCGCGCTCGGGGTCACCACCGCCATCATCGGCAACTGCGGCTTCACCATCGCGCCCTGCAGGCCGGCGGACCGCGAGCTGGTGATGCAGAACCTGACGCAGGTCGAAGGCATGTCGCTGGACGTGCTGCGCCAGGGCATCCGCTGGGACTTCGAGTCGGTGCCGCAGTATTTCGACATGCTCGAGCGGCGCGGCACGGCGATCAACGTCGCCGGCTTCGTCGGCCACTCCTCGCTGCGCACCTACGTGATGGGCGCGGACGCGCCCCGGCGCGCGGCGACCCCGGAGGAAGTCGCGCGCATGCGCGATCTGCTGCTGGAGGGCATGCGCGCGGGTGCCGTGGGCTTCGCCACCAGCACGTCGCCCGCGCACAACGGCCACGGCGGCCTGCCGATGCCTTCGCGGCTCGCCGACGAAACCGAGATGCGCGCGCTGGTCGGCGTGCTCAAGGATGCCGGGCGCGGCGTGTTCATGCTCACCAAGGGCGGGCACACCAAGGTGAGCTTCCTCGAGGAGCTGGGCGCCGCCTCGGGCCGGCCGGTGGTGATCGCGGCCCTCCTGCACAACAGCACCAACCCGCGCGCGGTGTTCGACGACCTCGAGGCGATCGCGCAGGCGAACGCGCGCGGCCGCAGGCTCGTGGGCGCGATCTCCTGCTGCCCGCTCTCCATGGACTTCACGCTGCACTCGCCCTACACCTTCGAGGGCCTGGAGGCGTGGAAGCCGGCGCTGCCGCTCAAGGGCGCCGCCTACGAGGCGAAACTGCGCGAGAAGGCCTTCCGCGACGCGCTGCGCGCGGAGCTGTCGCGTCCCGCGCACTTTCGCCTGTTCAACGGCCAATGGGACCAGGTCGAGGTCGTGGAATCCGCCAGCAAGGCTGTCGAGCAACACTCGATCGGCGAGCTCGCGCGCGCGGCAGGCAAGGACCCGCTCGACTTCATGCTCGACCTCGCGCTCGGCGAGAAGCTGGACACCGTGTTCAACGCGATGCTGCTGAACTCGGATGAGCAGGCGGTTGCGCAGATGCTGCGCCATCCGGCGAGCCTGGTGTCGCTCTCGGATGCCGGCGCGCACCTCACCTTCTTCAACGACGCGGGCTTCGGCCTGCACCTGCTCGGCCACTGGGTACGCGAGCGCGGCGCGCTGAGCCTGGAGGATGCGGTGCGGCGGTTGACCAGCGTGCCCGCGCAGCTGTTCGGCATCCGCGGACGCGGCGCGCTGAAGCCGGGCTACGCGGCAGACCTGCTGCTTTTCGACCCGGCCGCGGTCGGCCGCGGCACGAAACAGCGCGTCTTTGACCTGCCCGGCGGCCATCCGCGCCTCACGACACCTGCGCTCGGCGTGCATGGCGTCTGGGTCAACGGCGTGCGCGAGCTCGAGCGCCTTCCAGGCAAGGTATTGCGGGACTTCTCCGCGTAGGGCTATTCATCCTTACCCGTACAAACGTCGCCGCCCGGCGACGTTTGCGGCCGCCTGTGAAACAACATCGCCTTGTTTTTGCTGGGGTTTATCGCGGGCACGAACGATGCATGTGCAGGTGTCCGAACCAACACCCACCAGGAGACCGCCATGCTGCAAAAAGACAGCCTTTTCCGCCGCAACGATTCGTTTTTCCGCTCCACGCCACCCCCGCCGCCGCCCGCCACGCCGGCGACGACAGGCGCGCAGCCTGCCGTCGAAGCCGCGAAGCCCGCGGTGGAGAAAGGCGAGGAGCGCAAGGAAGCCAAGCTCATCGTCGGCCCCGACATCAAGATGAAGGGCGTCGAGATCACCGACTGCGACACGCTGGTGGTGGAAGGCCGCATCGAGGCGACGCTCGACTCGCGCGTGCTGCAGATCGCGCAGAACGGCACCTTCTGCGGCACGGTGGCGGTGGACACGGCGGAAATCCACGGCAAGCTGGAAGGCGAGCTGACGGTGAGAAAGCAGCTCGTGATCCATGCCACCGGCAAGGTCACCGGGAAGATCCGCTACGCCAAGATCAAGGTCGAGGAAGGTGCGGAGCTCGCCGGCGAGATCAGCATGATGGAGCGCGGCGCGCAGGGCGTCACGCAGGGCGCGATGGTCAAGCGCACCGGCACGTAAGAGGTCCGCAACGCGCAGGCGGCGGCTCAGGCCGGTGGCGGGCGGCCTGCCGCGGCCCTTGACGCGCGCGCGCGCGCGCGCAACAGTGGCCGTCATGCGAAAGGCGGCCCGATGAGCGAGCCCGCGGACTGGGCGTTTCCCGCCGAGCTGCGGCCGCGGCCGGAAGACTGGCGCTTCGACCTCGACGCGGCGCTCGGTGCGCTGGTCCTGGTGCGCGCCGAAATCCCCGAGGACGCCTTCACCGCGCAGATCCTTGGCACCGAGCGCGCCGGCAACGGCGTGGTGATCCGCGACGACGGCCTGGTCCTCACCATCGGCTACCTGATCACCGAGGCCACCTCGGTGTGGCTCACCACGGCGCAGGGTGCGGTAGTGGCCGGGCATCCCCTCGCCTATGACCAGCAGACCGGCTTTGGCCTGGTGTTGCCGCTCGGCAAGCTTGGGGTGCAGCCTCTTGGGCGCGGCTCCGCCGGGCGCTGCCGCGTGGACGACGAAGTGGTGGTCGCGGGCCACGGCGGGCGCGCGCACGCGCTCAAGGCGCAGGTCTTCGACAAGCGCGAGTTCGCCGGCTACTGGGAGTACGTGCTGGACGAGGCCCTCTTCGCCGCGCCCGCGCACCCGCAGTGGGGCGGCTCGGCGCTGATCGGCGCCGACGGCAAGCTGCTGGGCATCGGCTCGCTCCTGGTGGAGGAGAAGTCCGGTGACCAGAACGTGCAGGGCAACATGTTCGTGCCGATCGACCTGCTCGAGCCGATTCTCGATGACCTCGTCATGCGCGGCCGCTCGCAGCGGCCCGTGCGCCCGTGGCTCGGGATGTACACCACCGAAGTCTCGGGCAAGCTCGTGGTCGCGGGCCTGGCAAACGGCGCGCCCGCGGAGCGCGCGGGCCTGAAGCTCGGCGACATCGTGGTGGAAGTGGCGGAGCAGCGCGTGGGCGGCCTCGCGGAGCTCTTTCGCAGCATCTGGCGCCTCGGCCCCGCCGGCTGCGAAGTGCCGCTCACCATCGCACGCGCCGGCGCGCGCCTCAACGTGCGCCTGAAGTCAGCCGACCGCAGCGACTTCCTGAAGAAACCCAGCCTGCATTAAATCGGGGTCAGGGCCGGAAAATTGGGGTCAGGGCCGAATTTCTTCTCGCAAGGAAAATTCGGCCCTGACCCCAATTTTCAGGTGGCGAGGAGCCAGAGGCCTGCCAGGGCCACCGGGACGCCGGCCCAGCGGGCGCGCGGAAGCAAGCCAAGGCCAACGCCGGCCGCATGCAGCAATGCGGTGGCGAGGACGAAGCCGGCGGCGTAGACGAGCCTCGGCGTCTCTGCCGGCATCTCAGCCGCGTGCGCAATGCCGTGAAAGATCGCGAAGGCGCCAACCAGCACGAGGCCGGAATAGCGCAGGCGCACCTGCAAAGCGACCAGCAGGCCAAGGACCAGCACCGACGCCGCGATCATCGGCTCCACGAACGGCAGATTCACGCCGGCGAAGCCGAGCGCGCCGCCCAGGGCCATCGAGGCAACGAAGGCAAGCGGCACCGCCCAGGTCCATCGGCCCCCGAGCTGCGCGGCCCACAGGCCTACGGCGAGCATCGCGAGCAGGTGATCCAGCCCCGTGAAAGGGTGCACGAAGCCGGCGGCGTCGGCCGGGTGACCCCACGCCGCGAATGATGCGAGGAGAAGCGGGACTACTGCGGCGCGGTGCATAGCATTCCTTCGGTCTCGATGAACTTGATGACGGTGTCCAGGCCCTGCCCGGTCTTGAGGTTGGTGAAGACGAACGGCCGCTCGCCGCGCATCTTCTTCGCGTCGCGCGCCATCACCTCGAGCGACGCGCCGACCATCGGCGCGAGGTCGATCTTGTTGATGACCAGCAGGTCGCTCTTGGTGATCCCCGGCCCGCCCTTCCTCGGGATCTTGTCGCCCGCGGCGACGTCGATCACGTAGAGCGTCAGGTCGGAGAGCTCGGGGCTGAAGGTGGCGGCGAGGTTGTCGCCGCCCGACTCGATGAGGATCAGCTCCAGGCCCGGGAAGCGGCGCGTCAGGCGCGCCACCGCCTCGAGGTTGATCGAGGCGTCCTCGCGGATCGCGGTGTGCGGGCAGCCGCCGGTTTCCACGCCGATGATGCGCTCGGGCGCGAGCGCCTCGTTGCGTCACGAGGAACTGCGCGTCCTCCTCGGTGTAGATGTCGTTGGTCACCGCGGCGATGTCGAAGCGGTCGCGCAGCGCCTTGCACAGCGCGAGCGTGAGCGCCGTCTTGCCCGAGCCCACCGGGCCCGCCGATGCCGACCCGCAAGGGGCCGGCGCCTTTGCCATTCCGCTCGCAGCGTCATGAGCGAAAGAGCCTCGAGTACTGCGTCTCGTGGCGCGAGGAGAGCATCGCCAGCCCCGGCGCGAAGTTGCCGGGCTCCTCCCCGCCGGCGTCCTGCAGCCGCGCGCCGAGCGCGAGCAGCATCTTCTGCCCGTCGGTCTGGCCGAGCGGCACCGCCTTCACCGCCGCCATCACCTGGTTCTCGAGCCACGCCCAGAGGTAGGCGACGAGCGCCTCGCGCGGCGCGATGCCCCAGGCGCGCACCGCGTGCGCGTAGACCGCCGGGAAAGAGGGCTCCTCGAACGGGCAAGCCTCGATGCCGAGCTCGGGCAGGAGGCGATTGAGCGAATAGCCCATCTGCACCGTCTCCGCGCGCAGCTCCGCGGTCTCTCGGCTGGCGAGGAACAGTTCGTTCCACTGCGCATCGGGCTCTTCGATCATCTTCAAGAGCAGCGGCGCTTCCATCTTCAGCACCGAGTGTTCCAGCACGTCGCCGATCCAGCACCGCGCGCTTGCCGCATCCGTCACGATCCCGGCCTCGATCGCGGCTTCCAGCCCGCCGGAGTAGCTGTAGGCGCCCACCGGCAGCGCCGGGCTCGCCAGTTGCAGAAGCCGGGGGTCGAGCCGCCCGGCGCTAGTGCTTGTGGCCATGGTCGTGGCGGTGCTCGTGTGTGCGATCGTCGTCGTGATCGTGATCGTGTCCGTGATCAAGGGCGTGCTTCTTGTGATCGTGCCCGTGCTCGTCGCCGTGATGGTGGTCGTGATCGTGCGCGTGCTCGTGATCGTGCTCGCTGTGATGGTCGTGGATCTTGCCGCCGTGGCCCATCTCGTCGTGCTGGTGGTGGCCGCCCGCGTAGGCGCCCGCCTCGGGCTCGAACGGCGCCTCGATGTGCGTCACCTTCGCGCCCAGCTTCTTCAGCATCTCCTCCAGCACGTGATCCACCGCGAGGCGCAGGAACCCGTCGCCCACCTGCACCGGCACGTGGCGGTTGCCGAGGTGGTAGGCGGTCTTCGCGAGATCCGGTGCGTGCTCGCACTCTACGTGCAGCAGCTTCTCGGGCGCCGCCACCACTTCGATCACGCGTCCGTCGGACGCGGCGACGAGATCGCCGCCGCGCAGGATCTCGCCGCGCGGCATCATCACACCCACCTCCTCGCCGGAGACGAGCTTCGTGCGCAGGCGGCTCTTCTGGCGCGATTCGAAGGGAAGCTTGAGCTGGCCCTTCACCTCGACCTTGTAGGCGCTGCGCGCAATCTTGAGCTTGGCCTTGATCTCGAGCATCGGCGCGCGTCTCAGAAGAGGAAGTACCGCTGCGCCATCGGCAGCACCTTCGCCGGCTCGCACACCAGCAGCTCGCCGTCGGCGCGCACCTCGTAGGTTTCCGGGTCCACCTGGATCTTCGGCAGCCAGCGAATTGTGCACCATGTCCTGCTTGCCGATGCTCCGGGTGTTCTTCACCGCTTCCAGCGGCCGCTGCAGCCCGAGCCGCAGGAGCGACGAGCTCTTCAACGAGTCCTGCGACACGAAGGTGACGGAGGTGCGCAGCGCCTTGCCGAAGGCGCCGAACATCGGGCGGTAATGAACCGGCTGCGGCGTCGGGATGGAGGCGTTGGGATCGCCCATCGCCGCCGCGGCGATCATGCCGCCCTTGAGGATGAGCGAGGGCTTGACGCCGAAGAACGCCGGCTTCCACAGCACGAGATCCGCCAGCTTGCCGACCTCGATCGAGCCCACGACGTGCGAGACGCCGTGCGCGATGGCGGGGTTGATGGTGTACTTGGCGATGTAGCGCTTCACGCGCGCGTTGTCGTGGGTCTTGGGGTCGCCCTTCAGCGCGCCGCGCTGGAGCTTCATCTTGTGCGCGGTCTGCCAGGTGCGCAGGATCACCTCGCCGACGCGGCCCATGGCCTGCGAGTCCGAGGACATCATCGAGAAGGCCCCCAGGTCGTGCAGGATGTCCTCGGCGGCGATCGTCTCTTTCCTGATCCGCGATTCCGCGAATGCCACATCTTCCGCAATGGCCGGATCCAGGTGATGGCACACCATCAGCATGTCGAGGTGCTCGGCGACGGTATTCACCGTGTAGGGCATGGTCGGGTTGGTGGAGGACGGCAGCACGTTCGGCTCGCCGCAGATGCGGATGATGTCCGGCGCGTGCCCGCCGCCCGCGCCTTCGGTGTGGAAGGTGGCGATGGCGCGGCCCTTCATCGCCTTCACCGAGGTCTCGACGAAGCCGGACTCGTTCAGCGTGTCGGTGTGAATCGCCACCTGCACGTCCATCTCGTCGGCGATGTCGAGGCAGTTGTCGATCGCGGCCGGCGTGGTGCCCCAGTCCTCGTGCAGCTTGAGGCCGATGGCGCCCGCCTTCACCTGCTCGCGCAGCGGCCCGGGCAGCGCGGCGTTGCCCTTGCCGAGGAAACCGAGGTTCATCGGGAAGGCTTCCGCGGCGGACAGCATCGAGCTGATGTGCCACGGGCCCGGGGTACAGGTGGTGGCGAAGGTGCCGGTGGCCGGGCCGGTGCCGCCGCCGAGCATGGTGGTGACGCCGCTCATCAGCGCCTCTTCGATCTGCTGCGGGCAGATGAAGTGGATGTGCGAGTCGATGCCGCCGGCGGTGACGATCATGCCTTCGCCGGCGATCGCCTCGGTGCCGGCGCCGATCGGGATGGTGACGCCGGGCTGGATGTCCGGGTTGCCCGCCTTGCCGATCTTCCAGATGCGGCCATCCTTGAGGCCGATGTCGGCCTTGACGATGCCCCAGTGGTCCACGATGAGCGCGTTGGTGATGACCGTGTCGGCAACGTCCTTCGACATGCGCTGGCTCTGGCCCATGCCGTCGCGGATGACTTTGCCGCCGCCGAATTTCACTTCCTCGCCGTAGACCGTGAAGTCCTTTTCCACCTGGATCCAGAGCTCGGTGTCGGCGAGACGCACGCGGTCGCCGGTCGTCGGGCCGAACATCTCCGCGTAGGCCTGTCGCGAGATCTTCATTTCAGCTTCCCCATCACCTTGCCGGCGAAGCCGTACACCTTGCGCTCGCCCGCCAGCGCGACCAGCTCCACGGTGCGCGCCTGGCCCGGCTCGAAGCGCACCGCGGTGCCGGCGGCGATGTTCAGGCGAAAGCCGTAGGCCGCCTTGCGGTCGAACTTGCAGCGCGTCGTTGGTCTCGAAGAAATGGTAGTGCGAGCCCACCTGGACCGGCCGGTCGCCGGCGTTCGTGACCTGCACGGTGACGGTCTGCCGGCCCTTGTTCAACTCGATGTCGCCATCGGCGACATTCATCTCGCCCGGAATCATTCCGCCGCCTTCCTCTCGCCCTTTGCGCGCTCCAGCAGGAAGCGCTGCACCACGTCGATCTGCGCCGGGTCGAAGAGCGCCGGCGCATGGCCCACGCCCTCGAACTCGACGGCCTGCGTTCCGGGCTTGCGGCGGCGCATCTCCTCGACCGTAGGCTCCAGCAGCACTTCGGATTGCGCGCCGCGCAGCACGAGTACCTGGCACTGCACCGCGTTCCACACCGTCCACAGGTCGATGCCGCGCAGGAACATCGGCCCGATCGGCAGCTCCGGGTCGGACTGCGTGTTCCACTTCCCGATCGCCGGATCGAAGCGCAGGTGCCAGCGGCCGTCGTCGTGGCGCCGCACGCTGTGCTGGATGAGGTGGTCCCACTGCGCTTCGGTGAGCGGCCCGAAGCTCTTGCAGGCTTCGCGCAGGAACAGGCCCGCCATGCGCAGCGACGCGAAGCCGCGAGGGTGTCCGAGGTGGCCCTTGAGGCGGATGAGGCCGTTCCACGGCACGAAGGGCCCCACGTCGTTCATCACCAGCCGGCCGATGGGCGAGCCGCGCTTGGCGGCGAGCAGCATGCCCATCAGGCCGCCCATCGAGGTGCCGACCCAGTCCAGGCGGCGCGTCGCCGCCTCGCGGAAAAGTCCCGCGCGCAGGGGCGTGGTGACGCGCGCGACGAGAGCCGCGGCGTCGGAGAGATAGGTGGAGAAGCTGTAGCCCGACTTGTCCTCCAGCCACTCGCTCTCGCCGCGGCCGACCACGTCCATGCACACCACGCGGCAGTCCTTCTGCAGCGCATCGGCCAGGTAGTCGAAGTCGCGGCAGTTGCGCGACAACCCGTGCACGCACATCACCACGTGCGGGTTCTCGGGGTCGCCCCAATCGGTGTAGGCCACGCGGTGAAAGTCCGTGGGCCCGAGGCTGGTGAAGCTCTGCTGCTTCATGCTCACGGGATGGGGTTGTGCACCGTGACGAGCTTGGTGCCGTCCGGGAACGTGGCCTCGACCTGGATGTCGGGGATCATCTCGGGCACGCCTTCCATCACGTCCTCGCGCTTCAGGAGCGTCGCGCCCGAGCCCATCAGCTCGGACACCGACCGGCCGTCGCGCGCGCCTTCCATGATCGCGGCGCTGATGTACGCCACCGCTTCCGGGTAATTGAGCTTCAGCCCGCGCGCCTTCCTGCGCTCGGCGAGCAGCGCGGCGGTGAAGATCATCAGCTTGTCCTTCTCTCTCGGCGTCAGTTCCATATCGATTCCGTTCCTGCGGCAGGCCTCGCGCCCCTGCTACGTGCTCCAGATGCGCGGCAGTTGCGCTTCGCGCCCGAAGAGTGCCGGCCGCAGTACCTTCCACAGCTGCGCGAACAGGCGCTTCGCCTGCTCGCTCGATGCTCCCAGGTAGCGCGCGAGCAGCACGCCCGGCAGCTGCGTCACCGCGAGGCCCTCGATCGCGCGGCAGGCGGCGAGATCGAACGCGGCGCCCGAGGCGACGAGCGTGCCGCACACGGGCAGGCCTTGCAGCCCCGCCGGCGAATCCAGCAGCGCGCCGCCGCCCTCGATGCGGCCACGCTCGAGCCACAACAGCTTGCCGTCGCGATACAGCTTGGTATCCAGCCGGACCTCTCCCCTGCCGAACGTCTCGCCCGACCCCGTGCGCCCGAGGCACAGGATCTCCCAGCCCAGGTAGCGCGCCTGCGCGTGCAATCGCACTTCCGTTTCCAGCCGCGCCCGCGCGCCATCGAACACGATGGACTCCTGCGGCAGCCATTCCAGCGCGCCGGCCACCTCGAAGCGCAGCTTCTGCTGCGCCCAGGGACCGCCCGAGCGGTACCATTTGCCCGCGCCCGGCGTCGTCAGCAGCGCGTGCGCGCCGTCGGCGGCGTGCGCCCGCAGCTCGAGCTCGTCGCCTCCCGCAATGCCCGCGGGCGGATGCACCACGATCGCATGGCACACCGCGTTGCCTTCGGGATAAAGGGGCTTTTGCACCACCAGCGGCCCGTCGTGCCGCCGCGTGGCCAGCACCGTGCGATCCGTGCGCCGCTCAAAACCGAGCTGCAGCTCTGCTTTCCAGGATTGCGCGACGGGCTCGGCGAGCTGCATGTGGGAATCATACCGCCAGCAAGCCCTTCACTCCGTCGCGCTCCATGTCGGCGCCCGCGCCGCGCGCGATGATCTCGCCGCGCTCCATCACCAGGTACTGGTCGGCCAGCGACCTTGCGAAATCGTAGTACTGCTCGCAGAGGAGGATCGCCATCTCGCCCGTTGCCGCGAGCACCCGGATCGCGCGCTCGATGTCCTTGATGATCGAGGGCTGGATGCCCTCGGTGGGCTCATCCAGGATCAGGAGCTTCGGGCCCATGGCGAGGGCACGACCGATGGCGAGCTGCTGCTGCTGGCCGCCGGAGAGGTCACCGCCGCGCCGGCGCATCATCTGGCCGAGCACGGGAAACATCTCGAGGATGCGCGCCGGCAGCTTTGCGCCGCGCGGCTTCGTCGCGAGGCCCATCTCGAGGTTCTCGGCCACCGTCAGGCGCGGGAAGATCTCGCGCCCCTGCGGCACGTAGCCGATGCCGGCGCGCACGCGCTCGTAGGGCGCCGCATGGGTGAGCGCCTGTTCGCCGAAACGGACCTCGCCGCTTCTCGCGGGCACGAGGCCCATGAGCGTCCTCAGCAGCGTGGTCTTGCCCACGCCGTTCCTGCCCAGGAGCGCAGTCACCTTGCCCGCGGGCACCTCGAAGGCGAGGTCGCGCAGAATGTGGCTGCCGCCGTAGTACTGGTTGAGCCCCGTGACGGTCAGCACGGTTTCCTCGCGCGGTGCGTCGGTCCACATGGCGGCGGGCGGCGGCGCATCTAGCGACCCAGATAAACCTCGATCACGCGCGGGTCGGACTGCACCTGCGCCATCGGGCCCTCGGCGAGCACGCTGCCTTCGTGCAGCACCGTCACCTTGCGCGCGATCTTCTCGATGAAGGCCATGTCGTGCTCGACCACCACCAGCGAATGCTGGCCGGCGAGCGAGAGGAACAGCTCCGCCGTGCGCTCGGTCTCGTCGTCGGACATCCCGGCCACCGGCTCATCGAGCAGCAGGAGCCTGGGCTCCTGCATGAGGAGCATGCCGATCTCCAGCCACTGCTTCTGGCCGTGCGACAGCAGTCCCGCGACGCGGTCGGCGGCCTGGTCGAGGCGGATGAGGCGCAGCGTGTGGGCGATGCGGTCGCGTTCCGCGTCCGAGAGGATCGCGAACAGCGCGCGGCGCACGCGCTTGTCCGCCTTCATCGCCAGCTCCAGGTTCTCGAACACCGTGTGGTTCTCGAAGATGGTGGGCTTCTGGAACTTGCGGCCGATGCCGGCGTGCGCGATCTCCGCGTCCGACATCCTGGTCAGGTCGAAGGTCTGGCCGAACCAGGCGGTGCCCGCGTCGGGGCGCGTCTTGCCGGTGATCACGTCCATCATGGTGGTCTTGCCCGCGCCGTTGGGGCCGATCACGCAGCGCAGCTCGCCGACGTCGATGGAGAGCGAAAGCTTGTTCAGCGCCTGGAAGCCGTCGAAGCGACACCGAGATGTCCTCCAGGTAGAGGACCGCCCCGTGCGTGGTGTCGAGCCCGCCGCTCGCGACGCGCCCGAGCGTGCCGCTCTCGTTGGCGGCGACCGCGGATGCGCTCATGCGCCGCTCCTTTCGGCGCCCATGGCGGGCGCCTCGGGGCGCTCGCGCGCCGCCTCTCGCGGCATCCGCGTGCGGCTGGCTGTGGTCTCTGCGCGCGGCGCCTTGGGCTGCGCGTCGGCCGCCGCTTGCGCCGCCCGCGCGCGCCGCTCGCGCCACTGCTGCGCGAGGCCGGCGACCCCCTTTGGCAGGAAGAGCGTCGCCAGGATGAACAGCAGCCCGAGAAAGAACAGCCAGTATTCCGGGAAGGCCTGCGTGAAGAAGCTCTTCGCGCCGTTGACCACGCCCGCGCCGATGATCGGGCCGACGAGCGTGCCACGCCCGCCGAGCGCCACCCAGATGGCGATCTCGATGGAGTTCGCCGGCGACATCTCGCTCGGGTTGATGATGCCGACCTGCGGCACGTAGAGCGCGCCGGCGATGCCGCAGATCACCGCCGACAGCGTGAAGATGGCGACCTTGTAGTGCACGGTGTCGTAGCCGCAGAAGGCGACGCGCGTCTCCGCGTCGCGGATGGCCGTCAGCACGCGGCCGAGCTTGGAGGTGACGATCCAGCGCGCGGCGAGCAGCGTGCCGATCAGCACCGCGCCCGTGACGGCGAACAGCGCCATGCGCGTCTCGGGCGTGGTGATGGCGATAGCCGAGGATGCGCTTGAAGTCGGTGAAGCCGTTGTTGCCGCCGAAGCCGGTGGCGTTGCGGAAGAACAGCAGCATGGCGGCAAACGTGAGCGCCTGCGTGATGATCGAGAAGTACACGCCCTTCACGCGCGAGCGGAAGGCGAAGTAGCCGAAGACGAAGGCCAGCAGCCCCGGCACCGCTACCACCAGCAGCATCGCCCACCAGAACTGGTCGGTGTTCCACCACTGCCAGGGCAGCTCCTTCCAGTCGAGGAACACCATGAAGTCGGGCAGGTCCGCCTGGTACTGGCCTTCGCGGCCGATCTGGCGCATGAGGTACATGCCCATGCCGTAGCCGCCGAGCGCGAAGAACAGGCCGTGGCCCGAGCGAGAGGATGCCGCAGTAGCCCCAGATCAGGTCCATGGCGATGGCGACGATGGCGTAGCACATGATCTTGCCGGCGAGCGTCACCCAGTACTGCGACAGGTGCAGGGGGCTGCCTTGCGGCACCGCGAGGCTGAGGAGCGGGAAGACGACGAACAGCACCAGCGCGCTGGCGCCGATGGCGATCCAGCCCTTCGCGCCATAGAGGCGGCTCATGCTTCCACCGCCCTGCCCTTGAGCGCAAACAGGCCCTGCGGCCGGCGCTGGATGAAGATGATGATGAAGACCAGCAAGGCGATCTTGGCGAGCACCGCGCCCGACCAGGCTTCCAGGAACTTGTTGGCGAAGCCCAGAGTGAGTGCGGCGTACACGGTGCCCGCGAGCTGGCCCACGCCGCCGAACACCACCACCAGGAACGAGTCCACGATGTAGCCCTGGCCGAGGTCCGGCCCCACGTTGCCCAGTTGCGAGAGCGCGCAGCCGGCCAGGCCCGCGATGCCCGAGCCCAGGCCGAAGGCCCAGGTGTCCACGCGCGCGGTGGGCACGCCCACGCAGGAGGCCATCGCGCGGTTCTGCGTCACGCCGCGCACGAACAGGCCGAGCCGCGTGCGCGCAAGCAGCGCCCACATGCCCGCGAGCACCAGCGCCGCGAACAGGATGATCATGATGCGGCTCCAGGGCAGCACCACGTTGGAGAGCACCTGGATGCCGCCCGACATGAAGGCCGGGTTCTCCACCTGCACGTTCTGCGCGCCGAAGAGGGTGCGCACCGCCTGGATGAGCATCAGGCTGATGCCCCAGGTGGCGAGCAGCGTCTCGAGCGGCCGGCCGTAGAGCCAGCGGATCACCACGCGCTCGAGGAGCATGCCCACGCAGGCGGAGACCACGAAGGCCGCCGGCACCGCGGCGAGCAGGTACCAGTCGAAGGCGCCGGGGAGATACGCGCGGAACAGGTTCTGCACCACGTAGGTGGCGTAGGCGCCGATCATGATCAGCTCGCCGTGCGCCATGTTGATCACGCCCATCAGGCCGTAGGTGATGGCCAGGCCGAGCGCCGCGAGCAGCAGGATCGAGCCGAGCGACACGCCGGCGAACAGCAGCCCCGCGCGCTCGCCCCAGGCGAGGCGCCCCTCGACCGCACGCAGGCTCTTTTGCGCCTCGATGCGGATGTCCTCGTCGGCGTCGCGCGCGGCTTCCGCGAGCAGCGTCTTCGAATTCGGGCTGGTGGACGCGCCCAGCATGCGCATCGCGGCAAGGCGCTGGTCCTTGTCGCCGCTCTTCATCTCCATGGAGGCCGCCACGAGCTCGAGCAGCGGCCGGATGTCGGGGTCCTTCTCCTTCTCGAGTGCCTTCTTCACCAGCGGCAGCATCGCGGCGTCCGCCCCGGCCGCGAGCTCCTTCGCCGCCGCAAGCCGCGGCGCGCGTTCGGGCGCGAGCAGGCGCAGCCCGGCCAGCGCATCGCCGATGGCGCCGCGCAACCGGTTGTTGGCCACCACGTCCTCGCGCTCCGGGGGCAGCGGCGCAACCTTCTCGCCGGTGAGCGCATCCACGCCCGCCTCGCCGCGCACGAGAAGCACCCGCTTGCCCGCGGTCTGCATCTCGCCCTCGCCGAGGGCCTTTAGCACTTCGTAGGCGCGCGGGTCCGCCTCGGCCACCAGCACGCCGATGGCGTCGATCCGCTCGTCCCCCTCGCCGAACGCGAGACTTTGCAGCGCCGCCTGGTCGAGCGCGGCCGCCGGGGCGGCGAGAAAGCAGGCTAGGAGCAGGAAGAGGCGCACATGAAAAGGGGCCGCCGTTGGGCGACCCCTCCTCGCTTCGCGAACCGCCTTACTTCTTCTCGGCCATCAGCGCCGGCTCGTCCTTCTTCTTGTCGTTGCCCGGGATGAACGGGCTCCAGGGCTGGGCCTTCACCGGGCCCTTGGTCTTCCACACCACGTTGAACTGGCCGTCGGCCTTCACTTCGCCGATGAACACCGCCTTGTGCAGGTGGTGGTTCTTCTCGTCCATCTTCGAGGTGATGCCCGAGGGCGCCTTGAAGGTCTGGCCGGCCATCGCCGCGATCACCTTGCCACGTCGAAGGACTTGGCCTTCTCCACCGCCTGCTTCCACATGTAGATGCCGATGTAGGTGGCTTCCATCGGGTCGTTGGTGAGCGGCTTGTCCTTGTGGCCGGCGATGCCCTTCGCCTTGGCGTAGCCCGCCCATTTCTTGGTGAACTCGTCGTTCGCCGGGGACTTGATGGACATGAAGTAGTTCCACGCCGCGAGGTGGCCGACGAGCGGCTTGGTATCCACGCCGCGCAGTTCTTCCTCACCCACCGAGAACGCCACCACCGGCACGTCGGTCGCCTTCAGGCCCTGGTTGCCCAGCTCCTTGTAGAAGGGCACGTTCGAGTCGCCGTTGATGGTGGAGACCACCGCCGTCTTCTTGCCTTCGGAGGCGAACTTCTTGATCTTGGCGATGATGGTCTGGTAGTCGGAGTGCCCGAAGGGGGTGTACTCCTCCATGATGTCCGCCTCGGCGACGCCCTTGGACTTGAGGAAGGCGCGCAGGATCTTGTTGGTGGTGCGCGGATACACGTAGTCGGTGCCCAGGAGCACCCAGCGCTTGGCCGCGCCGCCGTCCTTGCGACATCAGGTACTCGACCGCCGGGATCGCCTGCTGGTTGGGCGCGGCGCCGGTGTAGAACACGTTCTTCGAGATCTCCTCGCCTTCGTACTGGACCGGGTAGAACAGCAGGCCGTTCAGTTCTTCGTACACCGGCAGCACGGACTTGCGCGACACCGAGGTCCAGCAGCCGAAGGTCACGGCTACCTTGTCCTGGGTGAGGAGCTGGCGCGCCTTCTCGGCGAACAGCGGCCAGTTCGAGGCCGGGTCGACCACCACCGGCTCGATCTTGTAGCCCATCACGCCGCCCTTGGCGTTGATCTCGTCCATCGCCATCAGCACGGTGTCCTTCAACACGGTCTCGCTGATCGCCATCGTGCCCGAGAGCGAATGCAGGATGCCGATCTTGACGGTCTTGCCTTGCGCATACAGGCTCGAGGTGCCGAGCCCGATGGCCGCGATCGCGGCCGACATGCTGATCAGTTTCAATACGCCACGGCGTTCCATTTGTTCCCCTTCTTCTGGTTGATCGGACTGCTTGTCCCAGGGGAAACGCAACGACCGTGCCAGCGGCTTAGTGCATGACGGCAAAGCGAAAAGTGGACAACGGGCATGAAGTGCGCGCACGTTCGTGGTGCGCGCGCACCCAATTGATGCGCGGAAGCGGTGCGCCGCTTCCCGGCTAGACGTTGATGCCCGGCTTTACTTCGCGCCGACCTTCGCCTCGCGCACCGCGACCGAATACTTCTCGTGCTCGGAGCGCACCAGCGCCATCACTTCCTCGCCGGGGGAACCGTAGGCCTCGTGGCCGAGCTTGTCGTAGGCGGCTTTCGCCTCAGGCGAAGCGAGGTACTTGCGCGTCTCGGTGCTGAGGCGCGCGACGATGTCTGCCGGCGTGCTCCTGGGCGCGTAGAGAGCGAACCAGACATCGACCGCGTAGCCGGGAATGCCGAGCTCGGCCACCGTGGGTACTTCGGGCGCCGAGTTCCAGCGGCCGCGCGAGGTCACGGCGAGCGCGCGCAGCTTGCCTTCCTTGATGTGCGGCGCCACCACCACCCAGTCGGCCATCATCAGGCTGACGCGGCCCGAGAGTAGGTCGGGCAGTGCGGGCGCGAATCCCTTGTACGGTACGTGCAGCATCTCGATGCCGGTGCCGCGGCTGAGCATTTCCGTGCCGAGGTGCGCGAGCGCGCCCGTGCCGTTGGACGCATAGGCCACCTGGCCGGGCTTCGCCTTGGCGATGGCCACGAACTCGGCGAGGCTCTTGGCGCCCAGGCTCTCGGGCACCACGACGAAGAACGGAAACCGAGACACCATCGACACGGGCGCGAAATCGTTGAGCGGGTCGTAGGGAAGCTTGCCCGCGAACACGAAAGGCTGCACCGACATGGTCGAGCCGCCGGTAAACAGCAGCGTGTAGCCGTCCGCCGGCGCCTTGGCCACCGCCTCGGTGCCGATCAGCGTGTTGCCGCCCGGCTTGGGGTCGATGACGAAGGACTGGCCGAGCGCCTGTGTGAGGTGCAGCGAAAGCAGCCGCGCAGCCGCTTCGGCGCCACCGCCCGGCGGATAGGGGATGACCACCCGCACGGGCTTCGACGGGTAGGTCTGCGCGCCGGCAAGCGGCGCGCAGATCGCCAGCAACGCGACGAGCAGAATGCGGATCATGTCCCCTCCTCCTTGAGTGCCTTGCGCAATCTTGCGACGCCTTCGGCGAGCTTGTCCTCGCTCGCTGCGAAACACCAGCGCACGTAGCCCTCCCCCTGAGGCCCGAAGGCCGCGCCCGGCGCGAGCCCCAGGCCATGCTTGGCGACCAGCTGCTTGCAGAACGCGAGGCTGTCGGTCACGCCGCGCACGCGGAAGAACGCGTACATGGTGCCCGAGGGCAGCGCGACCTCCACGCCCGGGATGGCCTGAAGTGCGCCCACCAGGAAATCGCGCGCCTTGCGAAAGCGCTCGAGCGTGTGCGCGATCACCGGCTCGCCCTGCGTCACCGCGGCGATGCCCGCGCGCTGCACGAACACCGGCGCGCAGGAGGTGTTGTATTCGATGAGCTTGCCGAGGTCGGCCTCGAGCGCAGCCGGCACCACGGCCCAGCCCAGGCGCCAGCCCGTCATCAGCCAGCTCTTGGAGAAGGTGTTGGTGCTGATGACGCGCTCGCCGGGGTCGGCGAGGTCGAGGAAGGAAGGCGCGACGTTCGGGATGCCCGCGGCGTGTCTGCCGCGCTCACTTGCGGCATCCGTGCCGCGCTCGGCGCCACGAGCGGTCTCCCCACCGGGCTCGCCGTAGTAGAGCCGCTCGTAGGCGTCGTCGGCAAATATCCAGATGCCGTGGCGCCGGCAATGCTCGAGGATCGAGCGCTGCGCCTGGCGCGAGATCGTCCAGCCCGTCGGGTTGTTCGGCGAATTGAGATACAGCGCCTTGGTACCGGGTTTGAGTTCCCCGAGCAGGCGTTCCAGGTCCAGGCGCCAGCCTTGCGGCGAGAATTCCAGCGCCACCGTGGAAACGCTCGCACCGAGGATGCGCGGAATCTCCTGCAGGTTCGGCCACAACGGCACCACTTCCACGACGCGGTCGCCCGGATCGAGGAGCAGTTGCGAGACGAGCATCAGCGCGTTCACGCCCGCGCTCGTCACCGCAATCTCGGCGCTTGCAGTAGGCCTATGCAGCCGCGTGAGGTAGGCGGCGAGCGCCTCGCGCAGCCGGTGCAGGCCCAGGTTGTGCGAGTAGAACAGCTCGCCCGCCTCGATCGAGGCGATGCCCGCCTTGCGGATGAACTCGGGCGTGGGCTCGTCGGGTTCCCCCACCCAGAACGGCAGCACGTCCTTGCGGCCGAAGCCGGCGTTGACGAGCTCGCGGATCTTCGAGGCGCCGAGCGCGCGTACGGCAGCGCGCGCGGCGACAGGATGCGGGTCTTCGGGCTTCATGCCGCCATTCTATGGCGAGCGGGCCGGACACGGCTGACCCGCAGCGCACGGCGCCCACCTTACAATGTGCGCCCCCTCCGCGATGGCCCTTCCCCCGCATTCCCTGCAGAAATGGGCGCTCTTCGCCGGCCTCGTGCTGATGACGGTGTGGGGCGTCAACTTCGTCGTCACCAAGGTGGTACTGGCGGACCTGGGCGTCGCGCCGTTCCTGTTCCTGCGCTTTCTTCTGATGCCGCTCTTCGGCTTCGCGCTCCTCGTCGCGGTGTACCGGCGCCATCTCGCCAAGTCCTGGCCGCGCCGCGAGGACCTGCCGCGCTTCGTTGCCGCGGGCCTCATCGGCCACACGGCGCACGTCGGCATCGTCATGTGGGGCATCGATCTTTCGACGCCCTTCTCGTCGTCGCTGGTGCTGACCTCGAGCCCGCTCTTTACGCTGCTCATCCTGGCGCTCCTCGGCGCCGAGCGCCTGCACCGGCAGCAGGTGACGGGCACGCTGCTCGCCTTCGCCGGCATCGTGGTGTTTCTCTCCGACAAGTTCGCCGCCGGCTTCGCGCGCGCCGGCCTGGGCGACCTGGTGCTGATCGCCGCCGCGTCGCTGTTTTCGCTCTACACGGTGATCGCCAAGCCGCTGGTGACCAAGTACGGGCCGCTCAACCTGATGTGCTATTCGCTCCTCTTCGGCGCGCCGCCGATGCTGCTCCTCACGCTCAACGCCTTCGTGGACGCGCCGCTCGCGCAGGTGCGCGCGAGCGTGTGGTTCGCCACCTTCTGGGCGATCGCGGTGTCCTCGTTCCTCGGCTGGCTCGCCTGGGCGTGGATCAATTCGGTGCGCGGCCTGGCGCGCAGCGCGCCGCTGCAATACCTCATGCCGCCGATCGCCGGGCTCACGGCCTGGATCACGATCGGCGAGACGTTTACGTGGCTCAAAGTCGCCGGCGCCGCCATCACCATGACCGGCGTCGCCTGGGCGCAGCTCGGCGCGAAGACCCCGATCCCTCCCGACAACGCCTAGGGAGCCGTACTCACCGGCGCGGAGCCCGGCGGCGGCGCCTTCCCCAGCGACGCGAAAGCCCTCGCCGTCAGACCTCGGGCGTCGGAGGCCTGCGCAACTCGCCCTCCTTCACCTACGGGCTTCGAGCAGTGCTCGGCCTGCTCCCTCCGCCCTCGGCCCGGCTCGGCGCGTCGCGATGGGGGCCCCTGGCGCCGCCGCCGGGCTCCGCGCCGATATGGGTCTACCCAGGCTCGAAGAAGCCATCGCACCCGAAGTCAGCGCGTCGAATGCCGACGCCGCCAATTTGCAGAGCTGCTTCGCGCTGCCGATGTCGCACACCGCAATGTAGACGTGGTCGAGGAATTGCGTCTTCGCGCGCCGGGGGAGGCTTGGCGTCGGTCAACAATGCGCCGTTAGTTTGCAACAGCTTGATTCTGGCCGGCGTGTTTTGTCACTGCCGGAGTGAGGGATGCTCCTCGCCAGCCCAGCGATTGCACTCGAAAGTGACGAACTCAGCGAAGGTGCAGCGGAAGTTCACAATGGCACCATCGAACATCATGAAAACAAAGAACGCAAGGACGAGGACCGCCGCGACGATCGCCAGCCGGTCCTTGATTACCGCCCAGCGCCCGCCCTTGGGCTGCTCGGCGCAATCGCCCAAGTTGTTCTTGAGATCCTCCAAGTATTGGTTGTCCGGCTTATTGTCGATCTCGGGGTTCGGCATAGTTTCAAGGCGCTAACGCAAGCGCAGGATTCTCAGGGTACAGCGCGCCAACGCCTGCAGTTGCGACCGCTGTCCACAGGAGTGCAAGGCGTTGGCTTTTGCCCATGGCGTTGCAAACTAACGTTCAATCATCAGCATACGTGCTGTTCATCATAGACCCGTTCCCCCTCTAGCCCCGCGAAGCTATTCTTCGGCGCGATGGCGAAGCGGAGCTTGAATGCAACGCCGCCCTGCGCGCGGCGCGCAGGCGATGGCGCGAAGCCCGGCGGCGGCGCAAGGGGCACCCATCGCGCCGCGCCGAGACGGACCGAGGGCGGAGGGAGCAGGCCGAGGACTGATCGAAGCCCGTAGAAGCAGGAGGGCGAGTTCCGCAGGCCTCCGACGCCCGAGGTTCAAAGGCGAGGGAAAAGGGAAAGATCGGGGTCAGGGCCGGATTCCGCTTGCGAGGCGGAATCCAGCCCTGACCCCGATTTTTCCTTTCGCGGCGCTGGGGACAGCGCCGCCGCCGGGCTACGCGGCGCGCTGGCGAAAAGAGCGGAACGCGGCGATGGCGCGGTCGATGCCCGCCACATCCACGTCAAGATGGGTGACCAGGCGCAGGCGCGCTGCCGGCAGCACGATGACGCCGTGCTGCGCCAAATGTTCGACGAGCCCGGGCGCGGATTGCACGAACACCATGTTGGATTGCGGCGGCTCGGCGCCGATGCCGCGCGCGAGGCGCTCCGCGTTGGCGTGGTCCTCCGCCAGGCGCTCGATGTTGTGCTCGAGCGCGTAGAGCCCCGCGGCAGCGAGGATCCCGGCCTGCCGCATCACGCCGCCGAGGATCTTGCGCGCGCGCTTGGCGCGGCCGATGAAGTCCTTGGTGCCCATCAGCATCGTCCCCGCGGGTGCGCCCAGGCCCTTGGAGAGGCACGCGGATACCGAATCGAAGCCGCGGCACAGATCCTTCACCGGAAGCCCGAGCTTCACCGCGGCGTTGCAGATGCGCGCGCCATCGAGGTGCGTCGCGAGGCCGCGGCGCTTCGCGAGCGAAAGCGCCTCGTCGAAGTAGCGGCGCGGGATGACCCGCCCGGTGATGGTGTTTTCCAGCGCGAGCAGCCGCGTGCGCGCAAAGTGCGGGTCGTCGGGCTTGATGGCGGCCTCGACCTCGGCCAGATCGAGCGTGCCGTCGGGCCGGTTGACGATGGCCTGCGGCTGGATCGAGCCGAGCACCGCGCCCCCGCCCGCCTCGTAGCGGTAGGTGTGCGCCTCCATGCCGACGAGCGCCTCGTCGCCGCGCTGGCAATGGCTCATCAGCGCCGCAAGGTTCGATTGCGTGCCCGTGGGAAAGAGGAGCGACGCCTCGAAGCCGAAGAGCTCGGCCGCGCGCTCCTGCAGCCGGTTCACCGTGGGGTCGTCGCCGAACACGTCGTCCCCGACCTCGGCCTCGGCCATCGCCTTGCGCATGGCGGCCGAGGGCCGCGTCACCGTGTCGCTGCGCAGGTCCACCCGCATATTCGTCCCGGCCCCTGCTGCCATCCCTGCCTCCTCTTGATACACTCGCCGTACGAGGGGCCACGCGCCCCCGCCATCTTCCGGAGGAGACCATGATAACCAAACAAAAGCTTGCCCTTGCCGCGCTCGTCGCGGGCGCCTTCGCCGCGCTGCCGGCGGCGGCGCAAACCACCCTCACCTACTCTTCGTGGGTGCCGCCCAGCCACCACCTGTCGGTGTGGCAGGTGAATTGGGCGAATACCGTGGAAAAGGCCACCAGCGGCCGCGTGAAGTTCCAGCTGCTGCCGAAGCACCCCTCGTCGCCGCCCGGAACCTTCGACGCGGTGCGCGACGGCCTGATGGACCTCTCCTACGTCACCGCGAGCTACACGCCGGCGCGCCACGTGCTGCCGCTGATGCCCGAGCTGCCCGGCGCGGGCGAAACCGCCGAGATCAACTCGGTCGCCTACTCGCGCATCCACTGGAAGCACTTCCACAAGGTCGGCGAGTACAACGGCGTGAAGCTGCTCGCCGTGTGGACGCACGGCCCGGGCCAGATGTTCACCAAGAAGCCGGTGAAGAACATCAACGACCTGCAGGGCCTCAAGATCCGCACCGGCGGCGGCGTCGCCGAAAAAGTGGCGAAGGCGCTCGGCACCTCGGCCTTCGTCAAGCCCGCGCCCGAGTCCTACGAGTTGCTGAAGTCGGGCGTCGCCGACGGCGTGTTCTTCCCGCTGGAGTCGATCATCTCGTTCAAGCTGGACACGGTGCTCGAGCAGGCGACGCTGTTTCCGGGCGGCATGTACAGCTCGGCATTCGGCTTCTTCATGAACCAGGACAAGTGGAACAAGCTCTCCAAGCAGGACCAGGCGATCATCGAGAAGCACGGCTTCGAGTACGCCGCGCGCAGCAACGGCAAGTCCTGGGACGTCGCGGACCAGAAGGGGCTGGCGGCGCTCAAATCGGCGAAAGTGAAGATCGTCAACGCAGACAAAGCGCTTCAGACTGAAGTGCGCCAGCGCTCCGATCGCATCATCGAGGACTGGATCGCCGCGGCCAACGCCAAGGGCGTGGACGCGCCCGCCGTGCTCGCCGAGTTCCGCGCCGAGCTGAAGAAGGTCGCGGCCGGGAAGTGAAGGCAGGCGGCGCGCAGGGCGCGGGACGGCCCCGAGGGGTCGGCCGGCGGGGGCCCGCGCCCCACGTCCTGACGTGACGCCGCAGCACGGCGGCAGCGCCGGGCACGAGCGCGTCTGGGAGCGCCGCGCCGACGCGGCGCTCGGCATCGCGGCCTCCGCCATCCTGTTCTGCATGATGACGCTCACTTTCGTGGACGTCGTCCTGCGCTACGTCTTCAGCCGGCCGCTGCGCGGCGGATTCGAGGTCACGGAGCTGATGCTCCTGGTTCTCATCTTCGCCGGGCTGCCGCTGGTCACGCACGCCGGCGAGCACGTCACCATGGACCTGATCGACCGCTGGCTGGGCGCGCACGCGCGCAATGCACTCACCCGGCTGATGGAGGCGGTCAGCGCGGGCCTGATGTTCGCGCTCACCTGGTTCATGTGGATCAAGGCGACGCGCGTCGCGGGCTACGGCGACACCACCGACGTGCTGCGCATCGCGGTGGCGCCTTTCGTCTATTTCATGGTGGCGATGATCCTGCTCTCGGGCCTGATCCACCTGTACCGCGCGCTGGCCAAGGGTCCGCGATGATCGAAGGGCTGGTCGCCCTCGCGGCGATGCTGCTGCTGTGCTTCATCCGCATCCCGATCGCCTTCGCGATGGCGATCACGGGCGTGGTCGGCTACGCGTACATGCGCGACTGGAACTGGACCGTGGCTTTCGCCGTGGTGCAGACCAACGTCTACGAGACCGGGCGCAACTACACGCTGTCGGTGGTGCCGCTGTTCCTGCTGATGGGGACCTTCGTTGCGCGCGCGGGCATCGCCGAGGAGCTGTTCCGCGCCGCCTACGCCTTCATCGGCCACCTGCGCGGCGGGCTGGCGATGGCCACGGTGATCGCCTGCGCCGGCTTCGGCTCGATCTGCGGCTCCTCGATCGCCACCGCCGCCACCATGGCCAAGGTGGCCTATCCGTCGATGAAGCGCTTCGGCTATTCCGATCAGCTCTCGGCCGGCGCCATCGCCGCCGGCGGCACGCTGGGCATCATGATCCCGCCCTCCACGCTGATGGTGATCTACGGCGTGTTCACCGAGACCAACATCGGCAAGATGTTCGCCGCCGGCATCCTGCCCGGCATCCTCGGCGCGCTGCTGCTGTGCGGCGCCGTGCAATGGTCCTGCTGGCGCGACCCGAAAGCGGGTCCGCCGGGGGAGCGGGCGTCCTGGAAGGCGCGCTGGACCTCGCTCGCCGGCATCTGGCCGGTGGCGTTGCTGTTCGTGTTCGTGATCGGCGGTATCTACGGCGGCTTGTTCACCGCCACCGAGGGCGGCGGCATGGGCGCCTTCGCCGCGATGGTGTTCGCGCTGTGGCGCCGGGCGCTGACCTGGAGGACGCTTTACCAGTCGCTGGTGGACAGCGGGCGCACCACCGCCATGCTGTTCATGATCCTGATCGGCGCGCTGATCTTCGCCGACTTCGTCAACATCACCAGCATGCCGGCGGACCTCAAGGCCTTTGTCACGCGCTTCGAGGTGCACCCGGTGCTGGTGGTGGCGGCGATCATGCTGATCTACGTCGTGCTCGGCACCGCGATGGAGGAGCTGTCCATGGTGCTGCTGACGCTGCCCGTGTTTTTCCCGCTGATCGTCGGGCTCGGCTTGGACCCGGTGTGGTTCGGCATCCTCATCGTCACTATCGTGGAAATCGGCCTCATCAGCCCGCCGGTGGGCATGAACCTGTTCGTGCTCTCGACGCTGCTGCCCCAGGTGCGCACCACCACCGTTTTCCGCGGCGTGCTGCCGTTCATCGGCGCCGACGTGATCCGGCTCGCCATCCTGATCCTGTTCCCGGCGATTTCGCTCTACCTGCCAAGCCTGATGAAATGAACCCGCGCGACAAGGCGTACTTCAATGAGCGCGTCAGCCGGGAGATGGACGAGGACCTCAAGGTCCCGCAGCTCTCCACGCCGGAGGCGCTCGCCGCCGCCTGCCGCATCCTCGCGCGCGAGGGGCACGAATCGGGCCTCGCCGGGCAGGTGACTGCCAAGGGCGAGCAGTCCGGCACCTGGTGGACGCTGCAATTCGGCTACGGCTTCGAGGAGGCGACGCCCGAGCGCATGGTGCTGGTGGACGAGGACCTGAAGCCGATCAAGGGCGGGCGGCCGAACCCGGGCGTGCGCTTCCACGTGTGGATCTACTGGAAGCGGCCCGACGTGAAAGCCATCATCCACACGCATGCGCCGCATGCGTCGGCGCTCGCGGCGACCGGCAAGCCGCTGGCGATCGCGCACATGGATTCCTCGATGCTCTACGGCACCGCGCACCTCGCGGAGTGGCCGGGCGTGCCGGTGGCCGACGACGAAGGCCGCATCATCGCCGGTGCGCTGGGGAGCGCGAAGACCGTCCTGCTCGCCAACCACGGCCTGCTCGCCACGGGCACGTCGGTGGAGGAAGCCACCTACCTCGCGGTGTTCTTCGAGCGCGCGGCGCGCACGCAGCTGCTCGCCGCGGCGGCGGGCGGCGTGCAGGCGGTGAAGCCCGCGCTGGCCGCCGAGGCGCGCGACTTTCTGCTGCAGCCCTCGATCGTGCGCGGCACCTTCGCCTACTGGGCTCGCCGCGCCGGCTGAAAATCGGGGTCAGGGCCGAATTTAATCTCGCAGGAGAAATTCGGCCCTGACCCCAATTTTTGTTGTCGGCGGAAATTCGGCCCTGACCCCGATTTTCGCGGGTCTTTCCACTGCGCTCCTGTTCAGGCGGTCGCCCTGCGTGAGCCAGTTGGGGAACCACATGGCGATCTGCGGGAACACCACCACCAGGATCACGCAGATCACCTGGATCACCATGAAGTCGGCCATGCCGCGGTAGATGTTGGCGAGGCTCCAGTTCTTGACCGCCTGCTTCAGATAGTAGGCCGACATCGCCACCGGCGGCGACAGGAACGCCGTCTGCAGCACCACGGCGACGACGCAGGCGAACCACACCATGTCGTAGCCGAGCTTGGTGGCCACCGGCGCGATGATGGGCAGGAACACGAGCACGATCGCCGGCCACTCGAACGGCCAGCCGAGCAGGAAGATGAGCGTGAGCAGCAGCGCCATCGTCGCCCAGGGCGGCAGCGGGATGGCGATCAGCGCTTCGGTGACCCAGGTGGCGCTACCCAGGCGCGCGAATACCGCGCCGAAGATGTTGGAGGTGACGGCGAGGAACAGCACCATGCTCGTCGTCGCCAAGGTCAGGTAGCAGGCCTGCAGCAATCCCTTCAGGGTGAAGCGGCCGTAGCCGATCACCATCAGGATCGCGCCCGCCGCCCCCATCGCCGCAGCTTCCGTAGAGGTGGCGAACCCGGCAAGGATCACGCCGAGCGTGGCGAAGGTGAGGATCGTCACCGGCACCAGCCCGACGACGCATTCCCACAGCACCACCTTCATCGAAGTCGGGCGCTCCTCCTTGGGCACGGGCGGCCCCAGCTTCGGATTGAAGTGGCAGCGCACCAGCGTGTAGACGATGTACATCCCCGCCAGCAGGAACCCTGGCCCGAATGCCGCCGCATACAGGTGCAGCACCGAAATGCCGAGCACCGGCGCCATGACCACCAGCATCACCGAGGGCGGGATCAGGATGCCGAGCGTGCCGCCGGCGGTGATCGCGCCCGCGGACATCCTCACGTCGTAGCCCGCCTTGGTCATCATCGGCCCGGCCATGATGCCAAGCAGCACGACGGTGGCGCCCACGGTGCCGGCGGCGATGCCGAACAGCGTTGCCGTGGCGATCACCACCAGGTACAGCGAGCCGCGCAGAGGGGCGAACAGGTCGCGGAATGCCTTGAACATGCGCTCCATCAGGCCAGCCTGGTCGCAGACGTAGCCCATCAGAATGAACATCGGCACGGCGACGAACTCGTCCACCTTCATCATGCCGATGGTCTGCAGGTAGGCGAGGTCGAACACCACCGGGCCGAAGCCGATCCAGCCGAAGATCAACGCGAGGAAGAGCAGCGTGAAGCTGATCGGCACGCCGATGAAAATTGCGCCGAGCATCACCAGCATCATCAGCAGGCCGAGGCCTTCCTGCCCGCTCATCCCTAGACCTCCACCTTTTCCCGGTGCTCGAACTCGCGGCCGTTGCGGATCTGGTACCAGCACTTCAGGCACTCGGATACGCCCTGGATCATCAGCAGGGCGGCGCCCAGGGGTACCGTGGCGCGGAACGGCCACATGGTGGCGCGCCAGGGCGACATCTCGGAGCGCTCGCCGATCGAGATGGAGTACAGGACGTCGTCCACGCTGATGGCGAAGAAGATGACGAGCGCGGGGTAGAACAGCGCCAGGTAGGACACGAGGTCGATGACGCCCTTGCGCCGCTCGGAGTACCGCTCCCAGAAGATGTCGGTGCGCACGTGCGCGCCCTTGTGCAGCGCATAGGCACAGCCGAGCATGAAGGCCCCGCCGTTCGCCATGTAGCTCGCCTCGAGCACCCAGATGGTGGGAGCGTTGAAGGCATAGCGCGCGATGCATTCGTAGCTGATGGTGACCACCAGCCACAGCATGGCGAGCGACACCAGCTTGCCGAACGCGTCGGTGAAGCGGTCGATGCTGCGGATCGTGGCGTAGAACGCCGGCGGGAAATCGCGCATGCGGGCAGGGGGCAAAGCGGCGCAGTCTATACAAGCACCCTGACGGCTTGCTGTCGCGCTGCGGCCCTGTGGTAAAACCGGGACATGCACGACCTTTCGATCATCGTCACGCTGGCGGGCGGCCTTGCCGTTGCGCTGGCGTTCGGCTGGGCGACGCAGCGACTCGGGCTCTCGACGCTGGTGGGCTACATGCTTGCGGGCATCGTCGTCGGCCCGCACACGCCCGGCTTCGTCGCCGATGCGGCGCTTGCCTCGCAGATGGCGGAGATCGGCGTGATCCTGCTGATGTTCGGCGTCGGCATGCACTTTCACCCCAAGGAACTGCTGCGCGTCTGGCGCATCGCCGTACCGGGCGCGGTGGCGCAGAGCGCCATTGCGGCGCTCGCCGGCTGGGCGCTGGCGCGCGCCCTGGGCTGGAGCCACGGCGCGGGCCTGGTGCTCGGCATGGCCCTCGCGGTGGCGAGCACCGTGGTGCTGATGCGCATGCTCGTCGAGCAGGGCCGGCTCGATGGGCGCGACGGCCACGTCGCCGTCGGCTGGCTGATCGTAGAGGACCTTTTCACGGTGGCGGCCCTGGTGGTGCTGCCGGCGCTCGCCATCGAGATGGCCAGCGCCCAGAGCACGGCGCAGGCGCTCGGCCTCGCGCTGGGCAAGGTGGCGCTCTTCGCGTTACTGGTCTGGGCGCTCGGCACGCGCCTCGTGTCCGCGGCGATGGAGCGCGTGGCCAGGACGCGCTCGACCGAGCTCTTCACGCTCAGCGTGTTCGTCATCGCGCTCGGCATCGCTCTCCTCGCCGCGGTGGTGTTCAACGTCTCGGTGGCGCTGGGCGCCTTCTTCGGCGGGCTGGTGGTCGGACAATCGCGTTTCGGCCCGCAGGCTGCCGCCGACATCGCGCCCTTTCGCGACGTGTTCTCCGCGCTGTTCTTCGTCTCGGTGGGCATGCTGTTCAATCCGCTCTTCGTGCTGGAGCAGCCGCTCCTGTTCATCGGCGCGCTCGGCATCGTGCTGGTGGTGAAGCCGCTCGTCGCGGTGGCGATCGTGCTCGCGCTGCGCGACCCGCCGCGAACTGCGCTCACCGTGGCGGTGGGGCTTGCGCAGATCGGTGAGTTCTCCTTCATCCTCGCCGCCCTGGGCACGCAGCGCGGCCTGCTGCCGCAGGCGGGTTTCGATGCGCTGGTCGCGGCGGCCATCGCTTCGATCGCCCTCAACCCGCTGCTCTTTCGCGCGCAGGGCGCCTGGGAGAAGCGCCGGCGGCAGCAAGTCCTCGACGTCACCGCGGCCGGCCCCGCGACGCCGGTCGACGGCGCACCTGTGGTCTTCAGCGGTGTCACCGCCGTTGCCCGGCGCCTGATCGAGCGCTGCGCCAAGGAAGGGCTGCCGCTCAGCGTCGTGACGAGCGACCTCGAGGCGCTGCAGGAACTGCGCGAGCGCGGCGTCGGCGCGGTCTACGGCGATCCGACCCAGGCCGAGGTGCTGCGCGCAGCGGGCCTCGCGGACGCAAAGATGATCGTCGTCACCAACCCGTCGCTGATGGAGAAGATGCGCATCTGCGGGGCAGCGCGCGCCATCAATCCGCGCATCGCCATCGTCGCCACCGCGGCGGGCGAGGCCGAGCGCGCCTGGCTGCAGGAGTTCGGCGCGGCCTTCACCTGCGACCCCCTCGACGAGGCGAGCGACGCCTTGCTCCGGGCGATTCACGCCGGCCTTTAATTGGGGTCAGACCCCAATTTTCTGAATTAACGCCGTCTTTACGCCGGCAGCCCTAGATTGCCCTCCTGGCAATCGATTCGCAGGATGGCTATGGAACTGATCTTCCTCCTTGTGGCCGGCGCCGTGGGCGTCGGCTTCCTCTTCTTGCGCCTCAAGAGGCGCAGGGACTGCCATTGATTCACGTCAACAACCCGCGGCGCCAAAGGGCGACAGTCCTCTAGCCGTTTCCTTGCGGAGGCTTTCATGGACCTGACCTATCTCCTGCTGGCAGCAGGACTCATCGCGCTCACTTTCGGCCTGGGACTGCTCTGCGCCCGCCTGATGGCGAGGAAATCATGACCGGACTCGAGTGGCTCGCGCTTGCGCTCGCGGTCGGGCTCGCCGCCTACCTCGTCTATGCGCTCCTGAACGCGGAGGACTTCTAGATGAACGCGTTCCTGCAGGTCGCCTTTTACATCGTCGTGCTGCTCGCGCTGGCGAAGCCGCTCGGCGCCTACATGGCGAACGTTTACGAGGGCCGCACGCGCTTCCTCGCGCCCGTGGAGAGCCTGGTCTATCGCCTCTGCGGCGCGAAGGCCGGCGACGACATGGACTGGAAGCGCTACCTTTGGGCGGTACTCTGGTTCAACGTCTTCGGCTTCGGCGCGGTGTACGCGCTGCAGCGCCTGCAGGACGTGCTGCCGCTCAACCCGCAGAAGATGGGCGCGGTGTCGGCCGACTCTTCTTTCAACACCGCCGTGAGCTTCGCCACCAATACCAACTGGCAGGGCTATGGGGGCGAAGCCACCATGAGCTACCTGACCCAGATGCTGGGCCTGGGCGTGCAGAACTTCCTTTCCGCCGCGACCGGCATGGCCGTGTTCGCCGCAGTGGCGCGCGGTTTTGCCCGCAAGCAGGCAGGCGGCATCGGCAACTTCTGGATTGACGTCACCCGCTCTACGCTCTACATCCTGTTGCCGCTCTCGCTCCTGCTCGCCGGCGCGCTTGTCACGCAGGGCGTGGTACAGACCTTCCAGCCCTACAAGACGGTGCCGCTCGTGCAGCCGGTGGATTTCGAGCAGCCCAAGGTGGGCGCCGACGGCAAGCCGGTCACGGACAAGGACGGCAAGCCCGTGATGGAGAAGGCGACGGCGAAGGAGCAGACGCTGCCAGTCGGCCCCGCTGCCTCCCAGGTCGCCATCAAGCAGCTCGGCACCAACGGCGGCGGTTTCTTCAACGTCAATTCGGCGCACCCCTTCGAGAACCCGACGCCGCTTTCCAACTTCCTCGAGGTGCTCGCCATCCTCGTCATCTCCGCGGGGCTCTGCGTCACCTTCGGACACATGATCGGCGACCGGCGCCAGGGCTGGGCATTGCTCGCCGCGATGACCGTGGTACTCGCGGGCTTCCTGGCGCTGTGCTTCTTCTCCGAGCAGGCGGGCAATCCGATCCTCGCCAGACTCGGCGTGGAGCAGCCCCTCGGGAACATGGAGGGCAAGGAGGTGCGCTTTGGCGTGGCGAACTCGGCACTGTGGGCCACCGCCACCACCGCCGCCTCGAACGGCTCGGTGAACGCGATGCACGACTCCTTCACGCCGTTGGGAGGCCTGGTGCCGATGGTGCTGATGCAGCTCGGCGAGATCATCTTCGGCGGCGTGGGCTCGGGCCTGTACGGCATGCTGGTCTTCGTCATCGTCGCGGTGTTCGTCGCCGGCCTGATGGTCGGGCGCACCCCGGAATACGCGGGCAAGAAGATCGAGGCCTTCGAGATGAAGATGGCCTCGCTCGCGGTGCTGTTCCCATTCGTGGTGGTGCTGATCGGCACGGCGGTCGCAGCGGTGATCGAGCCCGGCGTCTCCAGCATGGCCAATCCCGGCGCGCACGGCTTCTCGGAAGCGCTCTACGCCTTCTCCTCCGCCGGTAATAACAACGGCAGCGCGTTTGCGGGCCTGAACGCCAACACGCCCTTCTACAACAGCGCGCTCGGCATCGCCATGTGGATATCGCGCTACTGGATCATCGTGCCGGTGCTCGCCATCGCGGGCAGCCTCGCGGCGAAAAAGCTCGTGCCGGCGAGCGAAGGCACGCTGCCCACGCACACGCCCCTCTTCATAGGGTTCCTCGTCGGCACGATCCTCGTGCTCGGCGCGCTTACCTTCGTGCCGGCGCTCGCGCTCGGGCCCGATCGCAGAGCACCTGCAACTGTGGAGCAAGTGACATGACCTCTCCGACCCACGCCCTGAAGACCTTCAGCGCGCCGATCCTCAAGCGCGCGGTGCTCGACTCCTTCGTCAAGCTCGATCCGCGCGTGCAGTGGAAGAACCCGGTGATGTTCGTGGTGCTCACCGGCAGCGTGCTGACGACCCTGCTCTGGATCCAGAACGCCTTCTTCGGCGCCGCAGGCAAGGAGAGCGCCGGCTTTGTCCTGCACGTGACGCTGTGGCTCTGGTTCACGGTGCTGTTCGCGAATTTCGCCGAGAGCGTGGCCGAGGGCCGCGGCAAAGCGCAGGCCGCCGCGCTGCGCGGCACGCGCCGCGACGTGATGGCGAAGAAGCTCGCCGACCCCGCGAAGCGCGAGGCCTGGTCCAAGGTCGCGGGCTCGACCCTGCGCAAGGGTGACATGGTGCTGATTGAGGCGGCCGACGTCGTTCCCGCAGACGGCGAGGTGATCGAAGGCGCGGCGACGGTGAACGAGTCGGCGATCACCGGCGAGTCCGCCCCCGTGGTGCGCGAGTCGGGCGGCGACCGGTCGTCCGTTACCGGCGGCACCACCGTGCTCTCCGACTGGCTGGTGGTGCGCGTCACCGCCAATCCCGGCGAGACCTTCCTCGACCGCATGATCGGGCTGGTGGAGGGCGCCAAGCGCCAGCGCACGCCCAACGAGATTGCGCTCTCGGTGCTGCTCGCCAAGTTCACGCTGATATTCCTCTTCGCCTGCGGGACGCTGCTGCCGTTCTCGGTCTACGCGGTGAAGTCGGCCGGAGCAGGCACGCCAGCCTCGATCACGGTGCTGGTCGCGCTGCTGGTGTGCCTCATCCCCACGACCATCGGCGGCCTGCTCTCGGCGATCGGCATCGCGGGCATGGATCGCCTGATCCGCGCCAACGTCATCGCCACCTCGGGCCGCGCGGTGGAGGCCGCGGGCGACGTGGACGTGCTGCTCCTGGACAAGACCGGCACCATCACGCTCGGCAACCGGCAGGCCTCCGCCTTCCTGCACGCCTCGAACGTGAGGACCGAGGAGCTCGCCGACGCGGCGCAGCTCGCCTCGCTCGCCGACGAGACGCCCGAGGGCCGCTCGATCGTGGTGCTCGCCAAGCAGAAGTTCAACCTGCGCGAGCGCGACCTCAAGTCGCTCGGCGCCACGCTGGTGGCCTTTTCCGCCCATACGCGCATGAGCGGCGTGGACCTCGGCGAGCGCCAGATCCGCAAGGGCGCGCCCGACACCATGCGCGCCTGGGTGCAGGACAAGGGCGGCTACTACGCCGACGAGGTGCAGCAGCTCGTCGACACCGTCTCGCGCCGCGGCGCCACGCCGCTGGTGGTCGCCGAGAGCGCCGCCGGGCGCGCGCGCGTGCTCGGCGTGATCGAGCTCAAGGACATCGTCAAGGGCGGCATCAAGGAGCGCTTCGCCGAGCTGCGCCGCATGGGCATCCGCACCGTGATGATCACCGGCGACAACCGGCTCACGGCGGCGGCCATCGCCGCCGAGTCCGGCGTGGACGATTTCCTCGCCGAGGCGACCCCCGAGGCGAAGCTGAAGCTGATTCGCGGGCACCAGGAGGGCGGGCGCCTGGTGGCGATGTGCGGCGACGGCACCAACGACGCGCCCGCGCTCGCGCAGGCCGACGTCGCCGTGGCGATGAACGCCGGCACGCAGGCCGCGAAAGAGGCCGGCAACATGGTGGACCTCGACTCCAACCCGACCAAGCTCATCGAGGTGGTCGAGATCGGCAAGCAGCTGCTCATCACGCGCGGCTCGCTCACCACCTTCTCGATCGCGAACGACATCGCCAAGTATTTCGCCATCATCCCGGCAGCGTTCGCCGCCACCTACCCGCAGCTCAACGCCCTCAACGTGATGCAGCTCGCGACGCCGTCATCGGCGATCCTGTCGGCGGTGATCTTCAATGCGCTCGTCATCATTGCGCTCATCCCGCTCGCGCTCAAGGGGGTGTCCTATCGCGCGATCGGCGCGCAGGGGCTGCTGCGCAGGAACCTGCTCATCTACGGCCTGGGCGGCATCGTCGTGCCGTTCATCGGCATCAAGCTGATCGACCTGATCCTGGTCGCGTTGCACCTTGCCTGAGGAATCGCCATGCTCAAGGAAATCCGCCCCGCCCTGCTCGCGTTCGTAGCGCTCACGATCATCACGGGCTTTCTCTATCCGCTCGCCGTCACCGCTTTCGCGCAGCTCTTCCCGCGCCAGGCGGGCGGCGACCCAATGCTGATCGGCCAGCCCTTCAGCGACCCGAAGTATTTCTGGAGCCGCCCCTCGGCCACCGGGCCGATGCCCTACAACGCGGCCGCCTCCTCGGGCTCGAACCAGGGTCCGCTGAACAAGGCGCTGCACGACGCGGTCGCCGACCGCATCAAGGCGCTGCGCGAGGCGGATCCCGGCAACACGAAGCCGGTTCCCGCCGATCTGGTCACCGCCTCGGCGAGCGGGCTCGACCCGCACATCTCGCCCGCCGCGGCCGAATACCAGGCGGGGCGCGTGGCGCGCGTGCGGAAGCTCGACGAGACGAAGCTGCGCGAGCTGATCGCCGCGCACACCGAGGGCCGCACCTTCGGCCTGCTCGGCGAGCCGCGCGTCAACGTCAAGAGCCTCAACCTGGCGCTGGACGCCGCCGGCCGCTAGGCGCTTCTTTACGCGCCCTTTACGGGCGGCGGGCCGGGACTTACGCAATCCTGATGGGGCGGCGCCTATATTGACACCCATGCGGCGCGCATTCCCGCCGCCAAAGGAGCTGCCATGAAACCCGTCTTTCCTGCTCATCTTCCATCCACCGAGGGCTATGCGCTGCGGCGCCAGCCCAAGCCGGCAGGCCCAAGCTTCGCTTTCGGCGCTGTGCTGCTGTTCGCCCTGCTCGCGGTCCCCTTCTTGATGCGGGTCCTCGCGGAGGTCTCGGTCTCATGAGAGCCGCCGCCACACCTGCGGGCGAGCGCTACTACGGCGTGGACATCACCGCCGACGGCATGCTCGTGGTTGCCGCACGCCCGGCCGGCGGCGCCGCCCCGGTGCGGTATCCCGCCGGCGCAGACGGCGTTGCGGCTCTGCGCAGCAGCATTGCCCATGAGTGTGGCCACCCGCACGTTTGCATTTGCTCGCGCGGAGCGGTCGCGCTGACGCTTGCGACGGCGCTGATGGCGCTGCCGGGCACCGAAGTCACGCTCGTCGCGCCACACGCCATCGCGGCTCCCGTGCGCGCGGGCCAACTCGCTGCGCCGGCAACCCCCGAAGAAGGCGCGTTGCGCCTCGCCCGGCTCGCCGAACGGCTGTTCTGAGCACTGCCGATCGCCATGCGTCTGGACCTTCCATGCGGAGAGTGCCGCGCCAACTTGGCAGCCGCCCTGCCGGCCCTCCTCGTGCTCGCTGCCGCCGTCGCCGCCAGGCTTCTCGGGCTGACGTGACCAGCGCCGCGACCGGCCAGCGCGGCTCGGCCTGCGCCGTTATGCGCTAGATTGGGCGCATGAGCCAGCCGCGCCCCGATCCGGACGCCCTCCTCGCGCGCGTGCAGCGCGAGGAAGCGAAGGCGAAGCGCGGCAAGCTCAAGATCTTCTTCGGCGCCACCGCCGGCGTCGGCAAGACCTACAAGATGCTCGAGGAGGCGCGCGTGCTCAAAGGCCGCGGCGTCGACGTCGTGGTCGGCTACGTCGAGCCGCACGGCCGCGCCGAGACCGAGGCCCTGCTCGAGGGCCTGGAGCGCCTGCCCTACCGCGAGGTGCGCTACCGCGGCACGACGCTGCGCGACTTCGACCTCGACGCGGCGCTCGCCCGCAAGCCCGCGGTGGTGCTGGTGGACGAGCTCGCGCATTCCAACCCGGTGGAAGGCGAGCCGGCGCCGCGCCACGCCAAGCGCTGGCAGGACGTCGAGGAGATCCTCGCCGCGGGCATCGACGTCTTCACCACCGTCAACGTGCAACACATCGAAAGCCTGAACGACATCGTCGCCGGCATCACCGGCGTGCGCATGCAGGAAACCGTGCCCGACCTGGTGTTCGAGAACGCGCACGAAGTCGAGCTGGTGGACACCACGCCCGACGAGCTGCTCGAGCGGCTGCACGCGGGCAAGGTGTACATCCCGGAACAGGCGCTGCGCGCGATCGACAGCTTCTTCCGCCGCGGCAACCTGATCGCGCTGCGCGAGCTCGCGCTGCGCACCACCGCCGACCGCGTGGACGCGGCGATGCTCGAGTACAAGGAAGGCCATGCCATCCGCGCGCCATGGGCGGCGGGCGAGTGCATCCTGGTGGCGCTCGGGCCCTATGAGGAAGCCGAGCGCCTGGTGCGCGCCGGCAAGCGCATGGCCGCCGCGCTGCATGCGCCGTGGATCGCGGTGTACGTGGAGACGCCCGACCTGCTGCGCCTGCCCGAGGCCGAGAGGAACCGCCGCATCGCGCTGCTGCGCCTGGCCGAGTCGCTCGGCGCCGAGACGGTGACGCTGGGTGGCTCTTCCGCGGGCGAAGAAATCGCCAACTACGCCGCCACGCGCAACGTCACGCGCATCCTCATCGGGCGGCCGCGGCGCGCGCTGTGGCGGCGGCTCTTTCGCCCCTCGACCTACGGCGAGCTGCTCGCCAAGACCAAGGGCATCGACCTGCACGTGGTCGGCGGCGCGGACGAGGCCGCGGCTGCGCGCATCCCGTTCCTCGCGCGCAGCCAGGCCTACCTCGGCACGGCGCCGGAGAGCGGCAAGGCGCGCTGGCCCGGCTACGCCTGGGCGGCCGGCGCCACCGCCGCCTGCACGCTTCTCGGCATGGCGATGTCGCCGCACTTCGCCCTCGTCAACATCGTGATGGTGTACCTCCTCGCCGTGGCGCTGGTGGCGGTGCGCCAGGGCCGCGGCCCGGCCATCGCCGGCTCGGTGCTGGCGGTGGCGGCGTTCGATTTCTTCTTCGTGCCGCCGCAGCTCACCTTCGCGGTAAGCGACGTGCAGTACCTGGTCACCTTCGCCATCATGCTCGCGGTGGGGCTGATCATCTCCAACCTGACGGCGAGCGTGCGCCTGCAGGCGCGTGTCGCCGGCCACCGCGAGCGGCGCACGGCGCTGCTCTATGCGATGAGCCGGGAGCTCGCCGCCACGCGCGGCCTCGAAGCCATGGCACGCGTCGCAGTGCGCCACGTGAGCGAGGTGTTCGACAGCCAGGTCACGGTGCTGCTCCCCGACGCCGGCGGCCGCGTGCGGCACCCGAGCGGCGAGAGCATTGCCGGCTCGCTGCACGGCGCGGACCTCGGCATCGCCCAATGGGTGCAGGACCACGGGAGGCCGGCCGGCCTCGGCACCGACACGCTGCCGGGCACGGAGGCGCTCTACCTGCCGCTCAAGGGCTCGCGCGCAGTGCTCGGGGTGCTGGGGGTGCTGCCCGCCAATGCGCGGCGCGTGCTGCTGCCCGAGCAGTACCACCTGCTGGAGACCTTCGCCGGCCAGATCGCGCTGGCGCTCGAGCGCGCGCAGCTCGCCGAGCGCGCGCAGCGCGCGAGCATCGACGCGGAGACCGAGGGGCTGCGCAACGCGCTGCTCGCGTCGATCTCGCATGACCTGCGCACGCCGCTCGCCGTGATCGCGGGCGCCTCCTCCAGCCTCGCCGAGCGCGGCGAGCGGCTCTCGCCGCCCGAGCGCGCGGCACTCGCGCGCAGCATCTATCAGCAGTCGCGGCAGATGGGCGAGCTGGTGGCCAAGGTGCTCGACATGACGCGGCTGGAGGCGGGCGGCATTGCGCTGACGCGCGACTGGCACGCGCTCGCCGAGATCGCGGGCGCCGTCCTGCGGCGCCTCGCCGAACGGCTCGCTGCGCACCCCGTGCGCGTGGAGCTGCCCGCGGACCTGCCGCTCGCGCGCGTGGACGCGACCCTCATCGAGCAGCTGCTCGCCAACCTGCTGGAGAACGCGGCCAAGTACACACCCGCGGGCACGCCAATCCTGATCCGCGCGGCTGCGGCTGGCGGCGAATTCCTAGTGTCGGTGGAGGACGAGGGGCCCGGCCTGCCCGCTGGCGATCCGGAGCAGCTGTTCGCCAAGTTCGAGCGCGGCGTCGTCGAGGGCGCGATCTCCGGCGTAGGCCTCGGGCTCGCCATCTGCCGCGCCATCGTGCGCCTGCACGGCGGGCGCATCTGGGCCGAGCGCCGGCCGCAGGGCGGCGCCGCGTTCCGCTTCACGCTGCCGCTCGAGCAGGCGCCCGTCGTGCCTGCAGAGCCTGCATGACGCCCGAGCTGCAACGGCGCGGCGGGGGGTGCGGGGGGGCCGGGAGGGCCCCGATTGAAATCGCCGGGAGGGGCCCGGTCCCCCTGCTTCCATGAGCGCGACGATCCTGGTGGTCGAGGACGAGCCGGAGATCCGGCGCTTCCTGCGCTCCGCGCTCGGCGCCGAGGGCTATCGCGTGGTCGAGGCGGAGACGGGCGCGCGCGGCGCGATCGAGGCCGGCACGCAAAAGCCCGACCTCGCCATCGTGGACTTGGGACTGCCGGATGTGGACGGCGTCGAGGTGATCCGGCGCATCCGCGCCTGGTCGCCAATGCCGATCGTCGTGCTGTCGGCGCGCGCGCGCGAGCAGGCCAAGGTCGAAGCACTCGACGCCGGCGCCGACGACTACGTGACCAAACCCTTCGGCGTGGGCGAGCTGCTCGCCCGCGTGCGCGTCGCGCTGCGCCATGCCGCGCGCACCGCCGGCACCGGTGCCACCGTGCTGCGCCTGGGAGTGGTCGAAGCGGACCTCGAGCACCGGCGCGTGACCCGCGCCGGCCGCGAGGTCCACCTCACGCCGCTGGAATTCCGGCTGCTTGCCTGCCTGGCGCAGCACCTCGGGCTGGTGGTGACGCACCGGCAGCTGCTGAAGCAGGTGTGGGGGCCGTCGCACGTCGAGCACACGCACTACCTGCGCATCTACATGAAGCAGCTGCGCGACAAGCTGGAAGACGATCCGGTGCGCCCCCGCCACCTCGTGACCGAGACCGGCGTCGGCTACCGCCTGCTCGCCGAGTAGCTAGAGCTGCACCTTGGTGCCCAGCTCGATGACGCGGTTGGGCGGCAGGTTGAGGTAGTCGGCGGCGTTGCCGGCGTTGCGCACCATGGCGGCGAACAGTTGCGCGCTCCAGCGCGCCGCGCCGCGGCCGCCCGCGGCCGGCGCGACGATCTGCCGGCTGAGGAAGAACGACGTGGACATCATTTCGAACGGCAGGATGCGCCGGCTGGTCTCGGTCAGGTCGTAGGCGACGTCGGGTTGCTGCATGAAGCCGTAGCGCAGCGTCATGCGCCAGAAACCGTGCTCCAGGCGCTCGAGCGCGATGCGCTGCGCCGGCTCCACGTGCGGCTCGTCCACCACCTCGATGGTGAGGAACACCACGCGCTCGTGCAGCACCTTGTTGTGGCTGAGGTTGTGCAGGAGCGCATGCGGCGCGGCGTCCACCGCGGCCGCAAGGAACACGGCGGTGCCCGGCACGCGCACCGGGGGCTCGCGCATCAGGGACTCGATCAGCGGCTTCAACGGCACCGAGGTCTGCCGCAGCCGCGCGGCGAGCAGCGCGCGCCCGCGCCGCCACGTGATCATCACGGTGAATATCGCCGAGCCGATCGCCAGCGGCAGCCAGCCGCCTTCGAGGATCTTGGTGAGCGCCGCCGAGAATAGCGTCGCCTCGATGAGGAAGAAGAATCCGGTCGCGCCCACGCACAGCGCCAGCGGCAGGCCCCAACTGAAGCGTACGACGAAGAAAGTGAGGAAGGTGGTCGAGAGCATGGTGCCCATCACGGCCACGCCGTAGGCCTGCGCCAACTCCGCCGAGGCGCCGAACCCGAGCACGACCGCCAGCACCGACGCCAGCAGGACCCAGTTGACCACCGGCACGTAGATCTGGCCCGAGGTGCGCTCGGAGGTGTGCTGGATGATCACGCGCGGCAGGAATCCCAGCTGCACCGCCTGCTGCGTCACCGAGAAGGCGCCGGAAATGGTCGCCTGCGAAGCGATGACCGTCGCCGCGGTGGCGAGCGCCACCATGGGGTAGAGCGCCCAGGACGGGAACGCGAGGTAGAACGGATTGGCGATGGCGGCGGGATCGCGCAGCAGCAGCGCGCCCTGGCCGAAGTAGTTGAGCACCAGGGCGGGCGCGACCAGGCCAAACCAGGCGATGCGCACCGCGCGCTTGCCGAAGTGGCCCATGTCTGCGTAGAGCGCTTCCGCCCCGGTGATGGCGAGGAGCACGGATCCGAGCACGACGTACGAGGCGACGCCGTAGCCAGTAACGAAATGCAGTGCGTGCCGCGGGTCGAGCGCGGCGAGCACCGCCGGGTTCTGCAAGATGTTCCACAGCCCCGAGGCGGCAAGCGCGAGGAACCAGGCCGCGCAGATCGGGCCAAAGAGCTTGCCGACCGTTCCTGTGCCGTGCCGTTGGATGAGGAACAGACCCACCAGCACGCCCGCGGCGATGGGCACCACCTGCATCTCCTCGCCGGCAGTGCCCAGCTGCAGGCCTTCCACCGCCGAGAGCACCGAGATCGCGGGCGTGAGCACCGCCTCGCCGAAGAACAGCGACGCGCCAAGCACGCCGACAGTCATGACGGAGGCGCGCCAGCGCGGTTGCTCGCGCACCGCGGCCGAGGCAAGCGCGAGCAGCGCCATGATCCCGCCCTCGCCCTTGTTGTCGGCGCGCATCACCAGCGTCACGTATTTCAACGACACGATGATCATCAGGATCCAGAAGATCGTGGACAGGCCGCCGAGGATGGCGGCCTCGCTGATGGGGATGCCGTGGGCCGGGTTGAAGGTCTCCTTCACCGCGTACAGCGGGCTCGTGCCGATGTCGCCGTAGACGACGCCGAGCGCGAGGAGCGTCAGCGCGGCGGTGGAGGACTTGGTGGGGGTCTGCACGATGGGGGCGCGCGCACCCTACGCTGTCACCCTGGATCCTGCAAACGACCGGCGCGTCAGGTGCCTTCGCGCCTGTGGATTCAACGCACTAGCGCCGGTCTGTTGCGCCAGTCGAAATCCGCTCAGCGCCGCGGTGGCGTGCGCGTGCCGGCCACTGCTCCCGGCTTTGCCGGCGCGGCACTTGCCGGCGCGGGCTTGGCCGGTGCTGCCGTCGTGGCCAAGGCCTTCGCGGGCGCAGGCTTGGGCAGCGCGGGCTTCTCCGGCGCGCCGCGCGTCGGGCTGAAGTCGAGGTTGATCAGGTCGCCGAGCGCATCCGAGTAGGTCTCGCGCACCTTCTTCATCACGGGCAGCGCCTTGTCGAAGGCCTCCGAGAGCGACGGGTCGAAGAGCTTGCCGAAGCCCTCCCGGATGGTCTTCGCCGCCTCCTCGATGCTGAAGGGCTTCTGGCGGTAGAACTGCGTGGTGGTCATCGCCTCGAACGTGTCGACGATACCCATCACGCGTCCCGGCCAGGGAATCTCGCTGCCCTTCAACCGCTTTGGGTAGCCGCTGCCGTCCCAGCGCTCGTGGTGCGCGAGCGCGAGCAGGCGCGCGAGCGCGAGCACCGGGTCCTTGTGCTCGCCGATGATCTCGGCGCCAAGCTCGGGGTGGCGCCGCACGCGCTCGAGCTCGGGCGCCGAGAGCTTGCCGGGATTGCGCAGGACTTCGGACGGCACGCCGATCTTGCCGATGTCGTAGAGCGGCGCCGCCTTCTGCAGCAGGTCGACCAGCTCGGCCTTCATGCCGGAGGCCTGCGCGATGAGGCGCGCGTACTGGCTGACGCGCACGACCTTGTTGCCGGAGGCGGCGCTCTCGTGGAACTCCATGGCGCGCCCCAGGCGCCGGATGAGCTGCGTGCGCGCGTCCTCCAGCTGGGCGGTACGCACCTGCACCTCCTGCTCGAGCTGCGCCTGGCGGCCGGCGAGCGCCACGTGCGTGCGCACGCGCGCCAGCAGCAGCTTCGCATTGACCGGCTTGGTGATGTAGTCGACCGCGCCCAGGTCGAGCCCTTCGAGCTGATCGGCGGCCTCGGACTTGCCGGTAAGGAAGATCACCGGAATGCGCGCGGTGGCGGGATCCTCCCTGAGGAGCTGGCAGACCTCGAAGCCGGTCGCTCCCGGCAGCTCGATGTCGAGCAGGATCAGGTCTGGTTGCGGTGCAGCAGCCGCAAGCGCCAGCGCATCGCCGCCGTCGCCGGCGGACTTCACCTCGTACTCGGTGGCGAGAACTTTGCCGATCAGCGCAAGCAGATCCGCATCGTCGTCCACCGCGAGAATGACCGGCCGCGCGCCCTCTTCCGTCATGGGATGCAGTCTAACCCGGCGCGTCAGCGGCGGCCCTTGACACAGTTGGCACTCGTGTATAATGCGCGCCGCTGGCTTCCTCAAGCAGTTCCGCAGGTCCTAGTAAGATCCCGCGTCTTCTTGGTGTTCCGGCAAGTGGGTGAGAGCCCGTTACATTAATTTTTGAAAGGCAACAAGACATGGCAACTGGAACAGTCAAGTGGTTCAACGATGCGAAGGGCTACGGCTTCATCACGCCGGACGGCGGCGGCAAGGACCTGTTCGCGCATTTCTCCGCGATTCAGGGCGCCGGCTTCAAGAGCCTGAAGGATGGCCAGAAGGTCACCTTCGACATCACGACCGGCCCCAAAGGGGACCAGGCGACCAACATCAAGCCGATGTAAGCAGTCCCGGCTGAAAATGAAAGCCCGCGCAAGCGGGCTTTTTTTTGCCCCGAAAATTGGGGTCAGGGCCGAATTTCATCTCGCAAGAGAAATTCGGCCCTGACCCCAATTTTCTACCAGAGTCCTTTCTGGCGCGCTTTGTGCGCGGCGAAGGCGATCACCGCTTCGAGCGTCGGCACGGGGACATTCGCGGCGCGCGCGAACCACAGCGGCGCCATGAGGATGGCGTCCACTTCCATTGGCCGGCCCTGCTCGTAGTCCTGCAGCATCGAGGTCTTGTGCTGCGGGCCGCCCGAGGGGGCCGGCGGCGGCAGCGGGGCGCCCTCGACGTTCACGCCGTGCGCCGCGGCAATGGCGCGCGCCTCGGCCTGCATGCGCGGCCGCAGCGCGGCGAGCGCCGGGTCGGCGAGGTTCTCCTTCACCGTGCCCCCGGCGACGACGCCCGTGGAGGAACTCCACAGGTTGATGGCGAGCTTCGCCCAGACCGTGCGCCGGATGTCGGTCTCGATCGGCGCCTGGATCTCCGATTTCTCAAGCGCCGCCGCGAGCGCGCGCAGCCGCGGCGTCGTCCGGTCATCGGGCTCGCCCAGCACGAGGACGTTGCGCAGCGGCGCGTTGCTCTGCACCACGCCCGGCGCCACGACCGCGTTTGCCGAGTAGACCACCGCGCCGATCACCCGTTCCGGCGCAATCGCGCGCGCGAGCTTGCCGCCCGGATCGAGCGCTTCCAGGTCCGGCGCGGCAGGACGCGCGGCGGACAAGCCCTGCGCGTACCACCACGGAATGCCGTTCTGCGCGAATACCACCGCCGTATCCTTGTCGAGGAGCGCCGCGGCCGTGTCCGCGAAATCGGGCAGGCTGGTCGCCTTCAGCGTGACGAGCACGAAATCCACGGGCCCGATCTCCCGCGGATCCGCGGCAGCCTTCACCTTGCCCACGATGCGCCGCTCGCCCTTGAGCAGCGTCAGGCCGCTCTGCCGGATCGCCGCCAGGTGCGCGCCGCGCGCGATCACGCTCACGTCGTGCCCCGAGGCCGCGAGCTGCGCCGCAAAGTGCCCGCCCACCGCGCCCGCGCCGAACACGCAGATCTTCACGCCCGATCTCCGTTAGAGTTGCCGTCCATGACCACCTTCAACAAAGTGATTCTCCATACCGACCGCGACGGCCGCGCCAGATTCCGCGAGGAGGCCGTGTCGCTGCCCGAGGGCACGCCGCAGGCGATGCTCTCCGCGGTCTTTCCGTCTTCAGGCTACCAGTTGCGGCACAGCCCGGTGGGGTTCAGGAGCCCGTTTCACTGCACCCCCAAGCCGCAATGGGTGTTCATCCTCCAGGGCGAGATGGAGATCGGGTTGCAGGACGGCAGCACGCGCGTCTTCAGGCCCGGCGAGCATTTCTTCTCTGCCGACACCCTGCCCGAGGGCGCGGCCTTCGACGCCAAGGTGCACGGCCACTGGAGCCGGCAGGTCAGCTCGCAGCCGCTGGTGACACTCTTCCTCAAGACCTGAGGCGCACCGCGAGCGGCATCCCGCCCTTCGGAATCAGCGTCACGCGCGCCACCGGCGCGGGCACATGGCCGGGCACCGGCGCAAAGCTCGCCCGCGCGACGAACGTGGCGAGCATCGCGGTGCCTTCGATCATGGCGAAGGCCTGGCCGATGCAGATGCGCGGCCCCGCGCCGAAAGGCATGTACTGGTAGCGCGGAATCTGCGCCTCGCGCTCCGCCGCGAAGCGCGTCGGCTCAAATGCGTCCGGGTCTTCCCAGCGCCTCGCATGGCGGTGGATGGCGTAGATGGGCATCACCACCGAAGTGCCCGCGCGCACCGGTCGACCGCCGAGCCTGGCATCGACGACCGCTTGGCGCGTCATCAGCGGCACCGGCGGGTAGAGGCGCATGGACTCCTTGAGGACCTGCTGGGTCAGCACGAGCCGCTCGATGTGCGGGGCCTGCACCTCACCGCCGCCCGTGACGCGCGCCACCTCCTCCTCGAGCGCTGCGCTCCACTCGGGCGAGCGCGACAGCAGGAACAGCGTCCAGGTGAGCGCCTTGGCGGTGGTCTCGTGGCCCGCGAGGTAGAAAGTCAGCAGGTTGTCCACCAACTGCTCGTCGTTCATCGCCTGCCCGGTCTCGGGATCGCGCGCGAGCATGAGGCGCCCGAGGAGGTCCTCCGGCGGCGCGCTCTGCGCGCGGCGCTCGGCAATCACCGCGGCAACGGCTGCGCGCAGATCCCGCACCGCGCGCGCCATCGCGCGCCTGCCCGGCTGCGGCAGCCACTTCGGCAGGTTGGCCACCGCGTAGAGCTGGCCCCAGGCGCCCGTGCGCTGGAACCGGCTGGTCGAGCGCTCCACCGCCTGCGGCATGCGCGCATCCGCCGAAGGCAGCAACGTCGCCGAGATCACGTCGAAGGTGGCTTGCGTCATGTCGCGGTCCACGGCCTGGACGCCGGGCCGCGCGCGCCAGCGCGCGATCGCCGCATCTGCGGCGCGCACGAAAGCGGGCACGAATCCCATCAGGTCCTGCTGGCGGAACATCGGCGCGGCGGCCTGCCGCTGCCACTTCCAGTCCGCGCCTTCGCTGGTCAGGATCCCCTTGCCGAGCAGCGGGCTGAGCAGCCGGATCTGCGCGAGCTTGAGAAACTTCTCGCGCTCATCCAGCAGCACCTGACGAATCATGTCAGGCGCCGTGATCCAGACGATTTCGCGCCGGCCGCGCGCGTAGGCGACGAGATCCCCCTCGTAGGCAGCCTGCGGCACGACACCGATGGGATTGCGGATGAAGCCGGCGAAAAAGGCGAGCCCGCGCAGGGGCTGCGGCGGGGGCGCGACGCGGGGCGGAACGAGCCTGGGAACCGCGGCCATGGCGAGACTATGCTAACGCCGCCAGTTGCTCGCCAGCCACGAGTGCTGCTCGCGCGGCTGGCCGCAGCGCTCCAGCGTGACGGGGGCGATCCGCTCCCGCTCCTTGCTATTCATGTTTCATCCGCTTGGCGGACAATGAGGCACTTTTCAGGAGACCCCGTATGCCCAAAGGCATGGAACGCAGCAACCGCGAGAAGAAAAAGCCCAAGCAACCCAAGAAGCCCGTCCCGGCTTCGCCGATCCGCCAGCCGGGCAAGTAGCCCCCGCCAAACGAAACGCCCCGGACGGTTTCCCCGCCGGGGCGTTTTTCCTGCGGTTAAGGCATTGCCGGCTATCTAGCTGGCGATGCTCCTAGTCCCTTGAAATGATCCGGTTCTGGAGTCCAGCCTGCCGGTAGTGCCTTGGTAGTCTCTCACTGGATCACCTCCTTTCGTGGTTGCCAGCCCGCAGTTTAGCAAGAAGGCTAGAATCTCGCGCCATGCACATGTCCGCCGAAGAGGTGAAGCAGTTCTGGCGCGGGTACTGCCAGCGCCGGAAGGTCGCAGCCGAGATCGTCAAGAAGGGCGAGCAGGAGATCGACAAGGATCCAGAGTACTGGGCCGACCAGACGATGGACCAGCTGCTCGCGCGGGTGTCAGCGCCGTAAGAATAATTGGGGTCAGGGCCGAATTTTCCTTGCCGGAGAAAATTCGGCCCTGACCCCAATTTCAGCGCCTCCAGCGGAGGAGTTCCTTGCCGAGGTCCTCGAGCGGCTTGACCTGGTCGAGGGCCTTTTGCGCGTCCTTCGGCATCAGGCCCTGCCTGCGCAGGAAGTCGATGCGGTCCAGGCGCATCTGCGGGATCACGTTCTTCAGCTCGAGCGCGCGCCGCAGGAATTCGTTCTCGTAGCTGCCCGGCTTGAAGAAGCCGGGAATCGCCGCGAGCAGCTGCGGGACGCTCCCGGACGCGAGCGCCTGGAACGCCGCCGTGTTCGCGGGCACCTCCACGGTGCCCGATTTCGATTCCATGAACGCCTGCCCCTCGTTCACCTTGTCGTAGCTGCCCGGCTGGCCGCGCGGGTCGCCTTTCGGCAGGTGCGTGGGCTCGTGGTCGGTGCCGCGCACGCCGATCGTCACCAGCGGCGTGCGCACGCGGTAGCTGCCGCGGTTGTAGGCGCCGATCCAACCCGTGATCGCGCGCAGCGCGCCCTCGGCGAGGTCCAGGAGGCTCTTGTCGCCGCTGCCGCCGTCGGCGACGTACTCGGTGATGCGCACGCGCGTGCGCTCGCGCACGATGAAGGACGCCCCGTCCACCATGTTGAGATGGACCTCCGAGTCGGAGAGCGTGGTGATGGTGTCGCCTTCGAGCACGCTCTCGCCTACCGCCGGCTGGCGCATGCGCTGGTCCTTGCCCTCGACGCGCGCAAGGCCCTCGGCGAGGTTGACCTTGCCGGCGACGCGCGGCTGCGCCGGGGGCTTGGTCTGCGCCCGCGCGGCGGCGGCGTAGCCGAGCGCGGGAAGGGCGATGAGCAGATCGCGCCGGGTGAGCATGGCGCCGGAATGCTACCTGAACTTGCCTAGCGCTTGCCCTCGGCGGGCCGCTGGCCTTTCGCCGGCCGCGCTTGTAGAACTTGCGCACCGCGCCGAGGGTCGCGGTAGGATGGCTGTGATATGAGAAGGGTCCTCTCCTTCGCAATCCTGCTGGGCGCGGCGCTGCCGATAGGCGCGGAGACCTACAAGTGGGTGGACGCAAAGGGGGTGACGAACTACTCGAGCACCCCGCCGCCCGGGGTGGCCAAGGCGGAAGTGATCGAGGAGCGTGTCTCCGTCGTGCCGATAGAGCCTTCGCTTGGCCCGGCGATCGCCGAGATGCGCGCGCAGGCTGTGCGCCGCGCGGAGTTCGTGGAACTGGCGTGGCTGCAGCGTCAGCGCCTGATGGCGGAGCAGCCGCAGGGCATTCAGGCCGGCGGTTGCCCCTACCGCGCGAATTGCAGCGAAGACTACTTCCCGCTCGTCTACCCCTACCCTTACTACGCGTACGCACCGCACCACGGCATGGGCGGCGCGCGCCCGCGGGTGCACCGGGCCATGCGCACTTCCCTGGAGGCCCCGGCTCGTCCCACGAGGTCGTCGCCTCGCACCGGCGGGCACCGCTGAGCTGATGCCCGCCAAGTCTTGACGCAGTGCAATAGCGGCATGCGGAACCGTCATCCGCGCCCGCGCCGCGCATAGTAGGCTTTGCGTTCCACTCAAGGGGGTCACGTCATGAGCCAGATCAAGCGCAGGGACATCCTCAAGCTCGGCGGCATCGCCGCCGCCAGTGCCGCGAGCGGGCTGGGCTTTCCCGCCATCGTCCGCGCGCAAGCGAAGGAGATCGTGATCCTCGGCCTGTGGGACCAGACCGGCGCCTTCGCCGACGTCGGCCCGCTCAACGACCGCGGCATGCGCATGGCGCTCGAGGAGCGCGGCATGAAGATCCTCGGCCGGCCGATCAAGTACGTCACGCGCGACGGCGGCACGCAGGCCGGCACCTCCACGCGGCGCGCGGAGGAAGCGATCGACGGCGAAGGCGCGCGCTTCATGATCGGGCCGTGGTCCTCGGGCGTGGCGCTCGCGGTGTCGGAAGTCGCCAAGCGCAAGAAGGTGCTGCATTTCTTCAGCGGCGGCACCGAGGACATCTCCGGCAGCCGCTGCCACCGCTACTCGTTCCAGTGGGCGGCGAGCCCCTACACCGCGGCCAAGACCGTGGTGGACAACTTCATGAAGGCCAATCCCAAGGCGAAGCGCTGGCACCTGCTGGTCGCCGACTACGCCTTCGGCTGGTCGCTGGAGAAGTACATCAAGGAAGTCGGCAAGAACCACGGCCTGGAGTTCGTCGGCGCCGACCGCCACCCGCTGGGCGAGCGCGAGTTCTCCAACTACGTGCAGAAGGCCGCGGCCAACCGCCCGGACGCGGTGGCGATGATCAACTTCGGCGGCGACGCGGTGGCGGGCGCGCGCGAGATCTTCAACTTCGGCCTGACGCCCAAGATCCCGCTCATCATGTGCTGGTCCTCGGGCGTGGAGGAGCTGATCCAGCTCACCCCCGAGATCCGCGAGAACCTCTGGGTCGGCACCAACTTCTACTACACCGCCGACACGCCGGTGGCCAAGGAGTTCGTGAAGAACTACCGCGCGAAGTTCGGCACCGCGCCCGGCTACGCGCCCTCGGCCGCGTACTCGATGACGCGCCTCATGCTCGCGGGCTTCGACAAGGCGAAATCCGCCGAGGTGCAGGACGTCATCAAGGCGCTCGAAGGCATCGAGGTGAACGACCTGCTCGGGCGCATGCGCGTCGACCCCGCCACGCACCAGACGCTGCGGCCGTATTTCTTCCTGCGCTGCAAGCCCAAGGCGCAGATGAAGGACCCGCTCGACCTCGCCGACGTGATCGCCACCGGCGACACGCCGCTGCCGAAGGAATACGCGACCTGCAAGGACATCGGCAGCTTCTGAGCCCGCAGCTCTGAGTCTCCTCCTCGCTCAGATCCTTAACGGGATCGCGACGGGCATGCTGTATGCCCTGATGGGGCTCGGCCTGTCGCTGATCACGGGGATCCTCAACATCCCGAACTTCGCGCACGGCGCGCTGTTCGCCGTGGGCGCGTACCTGCTGGTGACCGCGGTGAACGCCATCGGCAATTTCTGGCTGGCGCTGCTCGTCGCGCCGCTCGGCGTCGCGCTGCTGGGGCTCGCCATCGAGTACGCGGGCATCCGCCGCCTGTACGCCGCCGGCCACGACTACCAGCTGCTCTTCACCTTCGGGCTGTCGCTGATCCTCGCCGAGGGCATCATCCTCATCTGGGGGCCGGTGGGCATCAGCCAGCTGCCGCCGCCCCTGCTGCGCGGCGGCGTGGATCTGGGCTTCACGTTCTATCCCGAAGTACCGGCTCTTCGTCATGGTGGTGGCGGGGCTGCTGGTGCTCCTGACGTGGCTGTTCCTCGAGAAGACGCGCTACGGCGCCATCATGCGCGCCGGCATCGAGAACAAGGAGATGGTGTCGCTCCTCGGCATCGACATCCAGCGGCTGTTCACCGTCGCCTTCGCGCTGGGCGCCTACCTCGCGGGCATCGCCGGCGCGCTCACCGCGCCGATCCGCGGCCTGTCGCCGGGCATGGGCGTGGACATGCTCGGCATCGCGTTCGTCGTGGTGGCGCTCGGCGGCCTGGGAAACCTGCTCGGGGCGATCGCCGCGGGCCTGATCATCGGCGTGGCGCAGGCGCTCGTCGCCGCGTACTGGACGGAAGCCTCGACCGTGGTGATCTTCGCGGTGATGGCGGCGGTGCTCCTGGTGCGGCCGCAGGGATTGTTCGGCATCCGCTAGCCGCATGCGCGACGTGATCAAGCACCCCGCTGTCCTGCTGATCGCCGCGATCCTGCTGCTGCCGTTCGCCGTGCGGCCCGCCATCGCCACCGAGATCTGGATCTTCGCCATCTTCGGGCTGGGGCTGAACCTGCTGCTCGGCTACACGGGACTGCTGTCCTTCGGCCAGTCCACGTTCTTCGGCTCGGCGGCCTACGTCGCGGGGTGGCTGCTCAAGCACTACGGCATCAACGTGTTCTTCGCGCTCGGCATCGGCGTCGGCGTCGGGGCGGCCTCGGCCGCCGTGGTGGGCTACCTCTGCGTGCAGCGCTCGGGGCTGTACTTCATCATGCTCACCTTCGCGCTCAACCAGATGTTCTACTTCATCGCCTACCAGTGGACCACGGTCACCGGCGGCGAGGACGGCATGCCGGGCGTGCCGCGGCCGGCGCTCCTCGGCATCGATTTCAAGGATCCCCTCACCTACTACGCCTTCGTGTCCCTGCTGTTCCTCGCCTCGCTGTGGGTCATGAAGCGCATCGTCGAGTCGCCGCTCGGCAAGATCCTGCAGGCGATCCGCGAGAACGAGGTGCGCGCCGAGGCCGTGGGCTACAACGTGCCGCGCTTCAAGCTGCTCGCCTTCGTCATCGGCGGCGCGTTCTCCGGCCTGGCCGGGGTGCTCTACGCGATGCTCTTCGGCATCGTGCCGCTGGAGGCGATCAGCTTCGTGACCTCGGGCAACGTGGTGTTCGCGACGCTGATCGGCGGCTCGGGCTCGCTCTACGGGCCGGTCATCGGCTCCTTCGTCTTCATCTGGCTCTCCGAGTCGGTGAGCACGCTGTGGGCGCGCTGGCCGCTGCTGCTCGGCGTGGCGTTCGTGATCGTGGTGCTGTTCCTGCGCGGCGGCGTGGTGGAAGCCTGGACGCGGTTCTGGACATGGCGCTCCTCGAAACGCAAAGCCTGACCAAGTCGTTCGGCGCGCTGCGCGCCGTGAACGACGTGAGCCTGTCGATCGAGGCGGGCTCGCTGCATTCCATCATCGGGCCCAACGGCGCCGGCAAGACGACGCTGTTCAACCTCCTCACCGGGACCTTCCCGCCGACCTCGGGCCGCATCCTGCTCGACGGGCGCGACATCACCGGCACGCCCGCCGCACGCGTCGCCCACCTGGGACTGGCGCGCTCCTACCAGCGGACGACCGTCTTCCCCGCCTTCTCGCTGCTCGACAACGTCTGGGTGGCGGCGTTCGCCACCGGGAAATCCTGGCAGGGCCTCATCTGGCGCAAGGCCGGGCGCTATCCCGAGGTCACCGAGCGCGCGCGCCAGGCGCTGGCGGACGTCGGGCTCCTCGCCAAGGCCGCTGTCCCGGCGCGCGAAATCTCGCACGGCGAGCAGCGCCAGCTCGAGCTCGCCATCGCGCTCGCCGCGGCGCCGCGCGTGCTGCTGCTCGATGAGCCCGCCGCGGGACTCTCGCCGGACGAGACGCGCAAGATGGTTTCGCTGGTGCGCAGCCTGAAGGGCCGCTACACCATCGTGCTGATCGAGCACAAGATCGACATCATCATGAGCGTGTCGGACCGCATCTCGGTCATGCACTTCGGCAGCCTGATCGCGGAAGGCACGCCGCAGGAGATCCAGAAGAACCCCGAGGTGCGGCGCGCCTACCTGGGCGGGGTGGCGGCATGATCCTCGAGGTGAAGGGCATCGACACCTACTACGGCCTCGGCCACATCCTGCACGGCCTTTCCTTGAGCGTGGCCGAGGGCGAGGTCGTCGCGCTGCTGGGCAGGAACGGCGCCGGCAAGACCACCACCATGCGCAGCGTCACCGGGCTCACGCCGCCGAAGAAGGGCGACATCCTCTACAAAGGCCGGAACATCGCCGGGCTCGACGCCCACCGCATCAGCCAGATGGGCATCGCGCTGGTGCCCGAGACGCGCGGCATCTTTTCCTACCTCACCACGCGCGAGAACCTTGCGATCGCGCAGCGCAGGGGCTCGCGCTGGCAGATGGAGGACGTGCTCGCGCGCTTTCCCGCGCTGCGCGAGCGGCTGGACAGCAAGGGGCGCCTCCTCTCGGGCGGCGAGCAGGAGATGCTCGCGATCGCCCGCGCGCTCATGACCGGACCGGACCTCCTGCTGCTGGACGAACCCTCCCAGGGCCTCGCGCCGCTGGTGGTGAACGCGGTGATGGACACGATCCGCGAGCTGAAGACGCAGCGCGTGAGCATGCTGCTCGTCGAGCAGAACGCGGAGATGGCGCTGCAGCTCGCCGACCGCGTCTATGTCGTGGACCACGGCACCGTGGTGTTCACCGGCACGCCCGCCGAGTTGCGCGCGGACCAGCAGGTCACCGCGACCTACCTCGGCGTGGGGGGCTAGTCCGCGTAGCGCCGCAGCAGCGCGGCGCGCAGGCCCCGCACCAGGGGTACCGCGATCGCGGCGAGCGCCAGGATGGTGAGTACCGCCGCAATGGGGCGCGTAAAGAGGATGCCGAGCCCCGAATCGGAAATGATCAGCGACTGGCGCAGCGCCCGCTCCGCGAGCGGTCCGAGCACCAGCGCGAGCACGAGCGCCGCGGGCGAGTAGCCCAGCTTCTTCATGAAGTAGCCGACTACGCCAAAGACCAGCATCTGCCCCACGTCCCAGAGGCTGTTCTTGAGCGAGTACGCGCCCGTGATGCAGAACATGACGATGAGCGGCGTGAGGATGCCGTACGGCACGCGCAGCGCGCGCACGAAGAGCGGGATGAACGCGGTGCTGAGGATGAGGAGGAGCACGTTCGCGATGTACTGCGAGGCAATGAGCCCCCACACGAACTGCGGGTTCTTCTCGAACAGCAGCGGCCCGGGCCGCAGGCCCCACATCATGAGGCCGCCCAGCATGATGGCGGTGGTGGCCGAGCCGGGAATGCCGAGCGTGAGCATCGGCACCATGGCGGCAGTCGCCGCGGCGTTGTTCGCCGACTCGGGCGCCGCCACGCCCTCGATGGCGCCGCGGCCGAATCGTTCGGGATGCCGGGAGACCTTCTTCTCGACCGTGTAGGCGAGAAACGAGGCGACCGTCGGCCCGGCGCCCGGCAGCACGCCGACCAGGAACCCGAGGACGGTGCCGCGCGCGATGGCCCAGCGGCAGCGAAGCCAGTCCGCGGCGCCCGGCAGCACGTCCCTCAGGCCGTAGCGCCCCTTGGCCACCTCCAGCTTGCCGCTCCGCTCGGCGCCGGCGAGAACCTCCCCGAGGCCGAAGAGGCCGATCGCGACCGGCAGGAAGTCGATCCCGTCCATCATCTCGGGAATGCCCAGGGCGTAGCGCGCCTGGCCGGAGATGATGTCGAAGCCGACCATGGCGAGCATCAAGCCCAGCACCATGCTGACGTAGCCCTTGAGCGGGTCGTCGCCCGTCAGCAGGGTCACGGTGGTGAGGCCGAGCAGCATCAGCGCGAAGGTCTCCGGCGGACCGAACGAGAGCGCCCAGCGCGCGAGCAACGGCGACACCAGCATGAGCAGCACCACGCCGACGGTTCCGGCGATGAACGAGCCGATCGCCGCGATGCCGAGCGCCGGCCCCGCGCGCCCCTGCTTCGCCATCTCGTAGCCGTCCAGGCAGGTGACCACGGAGGCCGACTCGCCGGGCGTATTGATGAGCACCGCGGTGATGGTGCCGCCGTACATGGTGCCGGCGTACAGCGCCGCCAGCATGATGATGCCCGAGGTCGGGTCCATGCCGAAGGTGAGCGGCAGGAGCATCGCCACGCCCGAGGGCGGCCCGATGCCGGGCAGCGCGCCGATCAGCATGCCGACCGTGACGCCCAGCTACCGCCATCATCACGTTGAAGGGCGTCAAGGCGACGGAGAAGCCCAGCTGCAGGTTGGCGAGGAAATCCACGCGCGCGGCCTCAGAAACCGAGCGGCCCGACCGGAAACGGCACGCGCAGCCAGTGCGCAAACACCAGGTAGTTGAAGGCCGCGGCGCCCGCCGCCACGGCAAGCACCCGCGGCCAGGGATTGCGGTCCAGGTAGCGCGCCAGGCCCGCGATGAACAACGCGCTGGCCAAGATCATCCCCAGCGTCGTGATGAGCGCGCCGAAGGCCAGCGTCGCGCCGAGCACCACCGCCACGTGCCGCAGCGCCACGCCGCGCGGCGCCCAGTCCTCGCCCCGTTCGCGCGCGCGCAGGCTGCGCACCAGCATCGCGCCGGCGAGCAGCGCCATGGCGAGGCCGAGCCAGAACGGCAGGAACCCCGGGCCGGGGCCGTCGGGGCTCGAATAGGCGTAGAACTTCAGCGCCGCGGCCGCGAAGGCCAGTGCGCCCGCGAGCAGCAGGGCCGCGGTGACGCGGTCGGCGTTGCGCACGCGGGCGGCTCTTGCGCTGCGGCCTTCCCGGCTCGGCTACTTCTTGATCGCGCCCAGCGCGCCCAGCGCCTTCTCGTACTTGCCGTTCAGGCTGTCGAGGTACTTGTTCGCTTCCTCGCCCGTCCAGTCGGTCGGCGTGAGGAGGTTCCTCTTGATGTACTGCTCCTGCCACTTCTTCGTGCCGACCACCTTGCGCAGGGTGTCCTGCCACCACTTCACCGCCTCGGGCGGCATGTTGGCCGGCCCGACCACGCCGCGCATCTGCTCCCAGTAGAACTCGTAGCCGCGCTCGGCGAAGGTCGGCACGTCGGCCGCGTCCTTGAGGCGCTTCTTCGCCGCCACCGCCAGGTTCTTCGCCTTGCCGGCCTCGACCTGCGCCTGCACCTCGTTCGGGTTCATGGCCGCGGCGTCGATGTGCCCGCCCATCAGCGCGGTGGTCACTTCGCCGCCCGAGTTGAACGGCACGTACTTCAACTTGATGCCGGCGGCCTGCTCGAAGAGGTAGGTGAAGATGTGGTCCTCGCTGAAGGTCGCGGTGCCGCCGATGGTGAGCGTGCCGGGCTTGGCGCGCGCCGCATTGACGAAATCGTCCACCGTCTTGAACGGCGACTCGCTGCGCACCGAGAGCATCAGCTCGTCGATCGCGACGATCATCAGCGTCGTGAAGGCGTCGCGGTGGTTGCCCGGCAGGCGCCCCTCGATCTTGCCGGAGACCACCATCGGCGTCGCGCCGCCGATGGTGTGGGCATCGCCCTTCTTGTTGATGAGGTAGTTGAAGCCGACCGCGCCGCTGCCGCCGGCGCGGTTGTTGACGGTCAGGGGCACCGGCGACCATTTGTTCTCGTCGATGATGCCGGTGATCATGCGCATCAGGTTGTCGGTGCCGCCGCCCGGGGCGTAGGGCACCACCACCTCGACCGGCCGCGCCGGATATTTCTGGGCCTGCGCGGCGGCGGGCGCCAGCAGGCTGAGGGCCGCAAGCGACGCGGCCAGGACGCGTGACGTGTTCATCGGATTTCCTCCGCTCCTCGTTGGTCGGGCGCCGCCCTTCTGCGAGGGCGCGCGCTCTGCCATTTCAATGTAGCACAGGCGGCCCGGGATTCCGCGCCTCGCCGCGGGCGCGACCAAGTTCGCCGGCCGCCCCTGCGGCCCTGGATGGTTCTGGAGTACCATCGCGCCAGCCGATTTCCCCGAAGATCCCGATGTCCGACAAGACCGCTTCCGCATCCGAAGTGCTCGTCGCGCGCGACGGCCCGGTCATCACGCTCACTTTCAACCGCCCCGAAGCGCGCAACGCGATGACGTGGAACATGTACGAACGCCTCTACGAGGCCTGCGAGGAGGTGGACCGCGACGACTCGATCCGCGTGCTGGTGCTCAAAGGCGCGGGCGGCAAGGCCTTCGTTGCGGGCACCGACATCAGCCAGTTCACCGAGTTCAAGGGCGCCGAGGACGGGCTGCGCTACGAGCGCGACGGCGACAAGCGCGCCGGCCGCATCGGTCGCGTCACCAAGCCCGTGATCGCGCAGATCGAGGGGCCGGCGGTCGGCGGCGGCTTCGGCATCGCCGCCGGAGCCGACATCCGCATCGCCACGCCGGAGGCGCGCTTCGGCCTGCCGATGGCGCGCACCCTCGGCAACTGCCTGTCGATGGCCAATTATGCGAAGTTCATGGACGTGCTCGGTCCCTCGCGCCTCAAGGAGATGATGCTGCGCGCGCGCCTGCTGTCGGCGCAGGAGGCGCTCGCCGCGGGCTTCGTGCACGAGATCGTGCCTGCCGCCGAGATCGAGGCGAAGGTGCGCGAGATCGCCCAGCAGGTCGCCGCGCACGCGCCGATCACGCTGGCCGTGACCAAGGAAGCGATCCGCCGCCTGCAGGCGGCGGGCCAAGTGCCCGACGGCGACGACCTCGTCGCCCGGACCTACGCCAGCGACGACTTCAAGGAAGGCGTGCGCGCCTTCGTCGAAAAGCGCCCGCCGCGCTGGACGGGCAAGTAGCCCGCACCCGGCTTCCGGCCGCAACCCACTCAAACCGGAGAATCGGCAATGCTTGCCTCGCCCCTCATGCGTCTTGTCCTCGCCACCCTGCTGGCCGCCTTCAGCGCGCTCGCCATCGCCCAGCCGCAGAAGGCGCCTGCGGCCTACGAACCCGCGGTCGGGCAGGAAGGCAAGGACGTCGTCTGGGTGCCGACTTCGCAGGCGCTGGTCGACAAGATGCTCGACATGGCCAAGGTGACGCCGCGCGACATCGTCATGGACCTCGGCTCCGGCGACGGCCGTACCGTCATCACCGCAGCCAAGCGCGGGGCGCGCGCCTTGGGCATCGAGTACAACCCGGACATGGTGGCACTCTCCAAGAAGCACGCGGAACAGGAGGGCGTGAGCGCCCGCGCGACGTTCATGAAAGCGGATCTGTTCGAGACCGACCTGTCCAAGGCGACCGTGATCACCATGTTCCTGCTGCCGGAGATCAATCTGAAGCTGCGCCCGCGGATCCTGGGCCTGAAGCCGGGCACGCGCGTCGTGTCGAACACCTTCACCATGGGGGAATGGCAAGAGGACGAATCCGCGACGCTGGACGAGGCCGCCGGATGCACGACGTCCTGGTGCACGGCGCTGCTATGGATCGTCCCGGCCCGCGTCGCCGGTTCCTACAAGATTCCGCAGGGTGAGCTGGTCCTCAAGCAGGACTTCCAGATGCTCTCCGGCACGCTACGCGCCGCGGGCGGCCCCGTAACGGTCGAAGGCCGGGTGCGCGGCGAGGAGGTGTTCTTCAAGGCCGGCGGGCGCGAGTACCGCGGCCGGATGAACGGGAAGGCGCTCGAGCTGCGATAGCGGCGCCGGCCCCGCCGGCAGCGGCAGCACGGGGGCTTGCAACATTCACCCTTTTGGGTTAATGTTGCGGCCATGGACCTCGACGACACGCTGATCGCGCTCGCGGACGGGACGCGGCGCAGCATCCTGCAGCGCCTGTCGGCGGGCGACGCGCGCGTCACCGACATCGCCTCGCCCTACGACATCTCGCTCAACTCCGTCTCCAAACACATCCGGATCCTCGAGCGCGCCGGGCTGGTGCGCCGGCGTGTCGCCGGCCGCGACCACTTCCTGTCGCTCGAACCCGGGCCGCTCGACGCGGCGGCCGCCTGGATGGCGCGCGAGCGCGCCGCCTGGACCACCCGCCTCGACAAGCTGGAGGCCGCGCTGCGCGCGGAGGATGCCGTCGCGGCCGCCCAGCAGTCTTCCCGCAAGATCAAACCAAGGAGAAAGCCGTGAACCCCATCGCCACCCTGATAAAGCCTTCCACCCTCCGCTTCGAGCGCCTGCTGCCCGGGCCGATCGAGCGGGTGTGGGCCTACCTCGTCGAGTCGGAGAAGCGGGCGAAGTGGCTCGCCGGCGGGGAGTTCGAGCTGCGCGTCGGCGGGAAGATCGAGCTCATTTTCGAGAACGACAAGCTCTCCGAGGAATCGCGCGCCTTCGGCACCAAGCGCTTCGAAGGGCGCATCACGCGCCTGGAGCCCCTACGCCTGCTCGCCCACACGTGGAAGTGGGGCGAAGCGGATTCGGACGTGACCTACCAGCTCGAGCCGCGCGGGAAAGACGTGCTGCTCACCATCCAGCATCGGCTGCCGGAGGATGGCGGGATCAATCGCGGAGTGGCCGGCGGCTGGGCCACGCACGTGGGCATCCTCGTGGACGTGCTGGAGGGGAAAAAGCCGCGGTTGTTCTGGAGCACCCACGACCGCGAGGTGAAGGCGTTCGAGGCGACGCTTTAGGTGGCGGTACGACCTCTTTACCTCCAATTCTCAGATTGGAGGTAAAGAGCCGGTAGCGGCTAGCTGCGCAGGACTTTTCCGGCCTGCGCTCCCGTGAGCTTGCCGTCGGCCCAGGTGATTTCGCCGTTCACCAGCGTCATCTCGATGCCGCGCGAGCGCATCACCATGCGCTTCGCGCCGCCCGGAAGGTCGTAGACCCGCTCGGGCCGGCCCGCTGAGCCCACCGTAGCCGGATCGAAGAGGACGAGGTCCGCCGCGAGGCCCGGCGCGATGCGGCCGCGATCCCTGATGCCGAAGAAATCGGCCGGGTCCGAAGTCATGCGGCGCACCGCCTCCTCGATCGTCAACACTTTCTTCTCCCTCACCCAGGTGCCGAGTACGTAGGTCGGATAGCCGGAGTCGCAGAGCATGTCGAGGTGCGCGCCGCCGTCGCCCAGGCCGAGCAGCATGTCGCGATTGTTGAGGATCTCCGCCATGCGGTCTTCGCGCGTATTGAAGGACTGCAGGGTGAACTCGTTTTCCAGATCGTCTTCCAGCGTGATGTCGAGGAGCGCGTCCACGCCGTCCCTGCCCCGCTCCGCCGCGAGGTCGGCCACCGTGCGGCCTTCCAGGTGCTTGAGCTTCGGGTTCTTCACCTCGTGCACGGTGATGCGCGCCCAGTTGCCGAAGGCGGCCGGGCGCTTGAGGTCCTCGCGGAACGCGGCGCGGAAGGCGGGATCGCGGTACACCGCGGCCTGCGCGGCCTTCGACTTGTCCACGAACACGCGCTGCCACGACGGGAAGCCGGCGAACGAGAACGGGTTGCGCATGTTGACTTCGCGCGTGAGCGGCAGGGGCGAAGTCTGCGGCCGCGCGCCGCGCGCGATCATCGGCGCGGCCTTGCGCAGCGAGGTGCGCACCGCCTCGGAGATGTCGTCGCGGTCGAACATGGCGATGAAGGTGATCGGGCGCGCGCTCTCCGCCAGCATGAAATCGAGCAGCTCCAGCTCCGGGTCGTCCATCACCCCGAGCTGCTTGGTCATCGCAATCTCGATCGCGCCCTTGCCGCGCTCGCGCAGCGCGTTGCAGTAGGCTTTCAGCTCTTCGCGGCTCGCGTTGCGGCAGGCGAGCGGCCGTCCCGCGTAGCCCATGTGCTGGTTGAGGAGCGTGCTCGAAAAGCCGAAGGCGCCCACGTCCATCGCCTCGCCGAGCAGGGCCTTGATCCGGGCAGTCTCCTCGGCGCTCGCGGCGCGCTCCATGGACGCCTCGCCCATCACGTAGTGCCGGAATGGCGTGAGCGGTGCAAGGAACGCGAGATTCAGAGTGGGTTTCCTCGCTGCGGCCGCGTCCATGTACTGCGGGAACGTTTCCCAGTCCCACGTGATGCCGGCGTCGAGGACCTCGAACGGGATCGCCTCCACGTTCACCAGGTCGCGCATCGCGATTTCGCGCGCCTGCGGCCGGCACGGCGCGATCCCCACGCCGCAGTTGCCCATCACGACGGTGGTCACCCCGTGCCAGGAGGACGGCGTCGTCGCCCCGTCCCAGCAGATCTGCGCGTCGTAGTGCGTGTGGGGATCTATGAAGCCGGGGGCGACAACGAGGCCGTGCGCATCGATTGTCTTGCGCGCTGGGCCGGAAAGCTTGCCGGTCTCTACCAACCGTCCTGCAGCGATGCCGATATCTGCATGCATCGCCGGCGCGCCTGTGCCGTCGATCACAAGCGCGTTCCTGATCAGGGTGTCGTAGGTCACTCCGCGATACTACGCGGCACCACTTGGGCTGCGCTACCATCCCTGGATGTCAGCAGTCCTGCCGCAGCGCGCTGTTTCGCCGCTCGTCGATCTCGCCGAAGCTGCGCTCGAGAACACCTTCGTGCGCGAGCTGCCTGGCGACCCGGCGCCGTCGAACACCCGGCGCCAGGTGCTGAACGCGAGTTACACCCTTGTAACTCCCACGCCGGTCCGCTCCCCTCGTCTGCTCGCTTGGTCGGATGTCCTGGGCGGGCAACTCGGCCTCGCGCGACCTTCCGGTCTGGCGATCGATGTTCTCGCCGGCAACCGCGTGCTATCGGGGATGGAGCCTTATGCCGCGCGCTACGGCGGGCACCAGTTCGGGCAGTGGGCGGGGCAGCTCGGAGACGGGCGGGCCATCACGCTCGGCGAACTCATTGCCCGTGACGGCTCGCGGCAGGAGCTGCAGCTGAAGGGAGCCGGCCTGACGCCTTATTCGCGTACCGCGGATGGGCGTGCGGTGCTGCGCTCATCCTTGCGCGAGTACCTGTGCAGCGAGGCGATGCACTTTCTCGGTGTCCCCACCACGCGCGCGCTGTCTTTGGTCGGGACCGGGGAACTGGTGATCCGCGACATGTTCTACGACGGCAATCCGGAGCCCGAGCCCGGCGCGGTCGTGTGCCGCGTGGCGCCGTCCTTTGTGCGCTTCGGCAACTTCCAGATCCACACTGCGAAGGAAGAACCCGAGATCCTGAAGCAGCTCGCCGACTATGTGCTGCGCCGGCATTTTCCTGAATTGGGTTCGCACAGGGAGTGGTACCACGAGGTCTGCCGGCGCACGGCGGCATTGATGAGCGACTGGATGCGGCTCGGGTTCGTACACGGCGTGATGAACACCGACAACATGTCCATCCTCGGACTCACCATCGACTACGGGCCTTACGGCTGGCTCGAGGGCTACGACCCGATGTGGACGCCAAATACGACGGATGCCGAGGGGCGGCGCTACTGCTACGGCAACCAGCCGCAGATCGCGCTGTGGAACCTCGCGCGCCTTGCCGAGGCGCTGCTGCCGATCATGGCCAAGGAGGAGCTGGAGGAAGGGCTGGAAATCTACGGCAAGACGTACCAGGAGAGCTTCAGGAAGGCGCTGGCGCAGAAGCTCGGCCTCGACTCGCTCAAGTCTGTCGACGACGACCTCTTGACCGGAATGTTCCAGGTGCTCAACGCTGCAGAAACCGACTTCACACTCTTTTTCCGCGGCCTTGCTTTAGTCGAAGAGTCCACGGACGACCTACGCCTGATCGCGCCCCTCCGCCGCGCCTTCTACGCCGAACCCGATGCCGCGCACATCGACCGCGTCGCCGCCTGGCTCCGCCTGTACCTGGCGCGCGTGCGCCACGAGGGCGTGCCCTCCGCGGTGCGCGCGCAGCGCATGACCAGCGCCAACCCGAAATACGTGCCCAGGAACTACTTGGCGCAGCAGGCAATCGATGCGCTCACAGAGGGCGACGCCTCTATGCTAGAGCGGCTGATGAAGGTGCTCGAGCGGCCCTACGACGAGCAGCCGGAGAACGACGACCTCGCCGAGCGGCGCCCGGAGTGGGCGAGGCACAAGGCTGGGTGCTCAGCGCTGTCTTGTAGCTCTTGAAACCCAAATCGCGGAGGCAGCAGGAATCGAATCCGCGTCCTCGCCTTAACGCATCGCGGCGTTGATCTTCTCCAACATCCCCGCCCCCGGGCACAACTCCTTCTCGCCCAGCTTGTTGAACGGGGTCGCCACCGTATTCAGATGCGCGTGCAGATCCTGGGCTTCCGGCGCCAGGTAAAGCAACCCCGTCAACACCTCCCCTTTCGCCGCCGCCTCCGCGATGTGGGTCAACGCATTGATCTTGTTGCTCGGGTCGTAGTCGGGATGGGTCTTGCGCAACCGGATGGTCGTGCCATCGTGCTGCGGCACTTCGATCACCTCGTCGTGCTTGTAATCCACATTGATCGGCGCACGCCCGGTGATGAAATCCATGAAGTTGACCACTTCGTTGTGCGCACGCACGTAGTCGTAGCTCTTCGTGGAGCCCGAATGGTTGTTGAACGCCACGCAGGGACTGATGACGTCGATGAAGGCAGCGCCCTCATGCGCGATCGCAGCCTTGATGAGGGGAACCAACTGCGCCTTGTCGCCGGAGAAGCTCTTGGCCACGAAGGTCGCGCCCATCAGCAGCGCCAGCGAAACCGTGTCGATCGCCACGTCGTCGTTCTTGATCCCGCGCTTGGAGGTCGAACCCATGTCCGCGGTCGCCGAGAACTGGCCCTTGGTGAGCCCGTACACCCCGTTGTTCTCCAGGATGTAGGTCATGTTCACGCCGCGCCGCATGACGTGGGCGAACTGCCCCAAGCCGATGGACGCCGAATCCCCGTCCCCGGAAACCCCGAGGTAGATGAGGTCGCGGTTCGCCAGATTGGCCCCGGTCACCACGGACGGCATGCGCCCATGGACGGTGTTGAAGCCATGGGAATTGCCAAGGAAATAGTCAGGGGTCTTGGACGAACACCCGATCCCCGAGAGCTTCGCCACCCGGTGCGGCTGGACATCCAGCTCCCAGAACGCCTGGATCAGCGCAGCGGAAATCGAGTCATGCCCGCAGCCGGCGCACAACGTGGAAACCTTGCCTTCATAGTCGCGCCGCGTATAGCCGACCTTGTTCTTCGCCAGGGTCGGATGGTGCAGCTTGGGCTTGGTGACGTAGGTCATGCCGCTTTGTCCTTCTTGATCGGACGGACGTTCAACGCCGCCACCACGTCGGAGATCTCCTTGGTGATGAAGCGCGCGGTGATGGGCGTGCCGTCGTAGTGCAGCACGGAAATCAACGAGGCCGGGTTGATCCCGGCCTCATTGACCAGCAAGGTCCGCAACTGCGCGTCGCGGTTCTGCTCGATGACGAAGACCTTGGAGTGCGACTGGCAGAAATCGAAGATCTCGTCCTGGAACGGGAACGCGCGGATGCGCAGCGCATTGACGAAGATGCCCTTCTCCGCCAGCGCCTCCAGGGCCTCCTGCATCGACGGGCTGGTCGAGCCGTAATAGATGGCACCGAACCGCGCCGGCTCCTTCGCCGGCGTGAGCAGGGGCTTGGGCAACAAGGTCTTGGCGAAGTCGTGCTTCTTCAAGAGCCGCTGCATGTTGTACAGGTAGTCCGGCCCCGCCTCGGAATACACCGCGTAGGCGTTCTTGCTGGTGCCGCGCGTGAAATAGGCGCCCCTGGTGGCGTGCGTTCCCGGGTAGGTGCGGAACGGAATCCCGTCGCCGTCCACATCCAGGTAGCGCCCGAACTCCTTGCCCTCTTCCAGCATTGGCGCCGTCATCACCTTGCCGCGGTCGTACTGGCGCGCGTCGTCCCAGACGAGCGGCTTGCACAGCCGCTGGTTCATGCCGATATCCAGATCCGTCATGACGAACACCGGCGTCTGCAGCCGCTCGGCAAGATCCAGCGCCTGCGCCGCGAACTCGAAGCACTCGTGCGGGTCCTCGGGGAACAGCAGCACGTGCTTGGTGTCGCCGTGCGAAGCGTAGGCGCAGGCGATGACGTCGGACTGCTGCGTGCGCGTGGGCATGCCGGTGGAGGGCCCGCCGCGCTGCACGTCGATGATCACCGCCGGGATCTCGGCGAAATAGGCCAGGCCGATGAACTCGCTCATGAGCGAAATCCCCGGCCCCGAGGTCGCCGTGAACGCGCGCGCCCCGTTCCACCCCGCCCCCGTCACGATGCCGATGGAGGCCAGCTCATCCTCCGCCTGGACGATGGCGAACTTGTTCTTGCCGGTGTCCTTGTCCACGCGCAGCCGCGAGCAGTAGCGCTGGAACGCTTCCGCGAGCGAGGACGAAGGCGTGATCGGGTACCAGGCGCACACCGTGGCCCCGCCGTACACGCAGCCCAGCGCCGCCGCGGCGTTGCCCTCCATGAAGATCCGGTCGCCCACCGCGTAGGCGCGCTTCGCCTTCAGGCCCAGCATGCCCTTCAACTTCTCGGTGGCGTAGTGGTGGCCCATCTGGAACGCGTTGAGGTTCGGCTTGAGCAGCTTTTCCTTGCCCTTGTACTGCTCGCCGATCAGCTCGGCGATGCACGCCGGAGTCGATGTCCATCAGCGCCGCGAGGGCCCCGACGTAGACGATGTTCTTGAACAGCTGCCGCTCGCGGGAATCCGAATAGCTCTGGTTGCAGATCTCCGTGAGCGGCATGCCGATGACGTGGATGTCGTCGCGGAACCTCGAGGCCGGCAGGGGCTTGGTGTTGTCGTAGAAGAGGTACCCGCCCGGCTCGATCTCCTTCAGGTCCTGGTTCCAGGTCTGCGGGTTCATCGCCACCATCAGGTCCACGCCGCCGCGCCGCCCCAGCCACCCTTTCTCCGTGACGCGCACCTCGTACCAGGTCGGCAGCCCCTGGATGTTGGAGGGGAAGATGTTGCGCGGTGACACCGGGATCCCCATGCGCAGGAAGCTCTTGGCGAAGAGTTCGTTGGCCGAGGCCGAGCCCGAGCCGTTGACGTTGGCGAACTTGACGACGAAATCGTTGACCGCTTCGATGCGCTTCATCACGCCGCCTTGCGCTTGTGGTGGTCGCGGCAGCCGGGACCCGCGTCGGTCATCTGCAGCAGGAACTTCTGCATGTCCCAGGCCCCGGTCGGGCAGCGCTCGGCGCACAGACCGCAGTGCAGGCACACGTCCTCGTCCTTCACCATCACGCGCCCGGTCTTGAGTCCGGACTGCACGTAGAGGTCCTGCGTCAGGTTCTGCGCCGGGGCGTTCAGGCGCGCGCGCAGCTCTCCTTCTTCGCCGTCCGGCACGAACGAGATGCAGTCCATCGGGCAGATGTCCACGCAGGCGTCGCACTCGATGCACTGCTTTGCCGTGAATACGGTCTGCACGTCGCAGTTGAGGCAGCGCTGCGCCTCCTTCCAGGCGGTCGCGGCGTCGAAGCCCAGCTCCACCTCGGCCTTCACGCTCTTGAGGACGACCTTGATGTCGCGCCAGGGCACCTTGTAGCGCGCGTCCGGGTGGATCTCGTTGTCGTAGCTCCACTCGTGGATGCCCATCTTCTGCGACATCAGGTTTACGGTGGGCGCCGGACGCTCGCGCAGGTCCTCGCCGTTCAGCAGCTTGTCGATGGAGATGGCGGCGTCGTGCCCGTGGGCGACCGCCCAGATGATGTTCTTCGGGCCGAAGGCGGAGTCCCCGCCGAAGAACACGTTCTTCACGCTCGACTGGAAGGTGGCCTTGTCCAGCACGGGCAGGCCCGACTTGTCGAACTCGATGCCGCTGTCGCGCTCGATCCAGGGAAAGGCGTTCTCCTGCCCCACGGCGACGAGCACGTCGTCGCACTCGAAGGTCGCATCAGGCTCGCCGGTGGGCACGAGGCTGCGGCGCCTCTTTGCGTCGTACACGGCCTTCACCTTCTCGAAGGACATGCCAGTGAGCTTGCCGTTCGTGTGCAGGAACGCCTTCGGCACCAAGTAATTGAGGATGGGAATGCCTTCGTGCTGCGCATCTTCCTTCTCCCAGGGCGAGGCCTTCATCTCCTCGAACCCCGAGCGCACGATCACCTTTACATCATCGCCGCCGATGCGCTTGGAGGTGCGGCAGCAGTCCATTGCCGTGTTGCCCCCGCCCAGCACGATCACGCGCTTGCCGATCTTCGTGGTGTGGCCGAAGGACACGGACGAGAGCCAGTCGATGCCGATGTGGATGTTCTTCGCCGCCTCTTTGCGCCCCGGGACGTCGAGGTCGCGCCCGCGAGGCGCGCCCGAACCCACGAAGATGGCATCAAAGCCTTCGGCCATCAGCTTCTTCATGGAATCGATCTTCACGCCGCCCTTGAACTCCACGCCGAGGTCGAGGATGTAGTTCACCTCTTCGTCGATCACTTCGAGCGGCAAACGGAATCGCGGGATCTGCGACCAGATCATGCCGCCCGCGCGCGGATCCTGGTCGAACACGGTGACTGAGTAGCCGAGCGGCGCGAGGTCGCGCGCCACCGTCAACGAGGCCGGGCCTGCGCCCACGCAGGCGATGCGTTTTCCATTCTTGCGCGCCGCAGGCTTGGGCATGCGGCTCTTGACGTCGTCGCCCTTGAGGTCCGCGGCGACCCGCTTGAGCCTGCAGATCGCAACAGGCTCGGGTTTGGGCTGGTTCTCTTCCTCCACGCGCCCGCGCCGGCACGCCGGCTCGCAGGGACGATCGCACGTGCGGCCGAGGATTCCCGGAAACACGTTGGACTCCCAATTGATCATGTAGGCGTCGGAATAACGCCCCGCCGCGATCAACCGGATGTATTCGGGAACCGGGGTGTGGGCGGGACACGCCCACTGGCAATCGACGACCTTGTGGAAGTAGTCGGGGTTACGGATATCGGTGGGCTGCAACTGCTCGTCTCCTTGCCGTTGCCGCGCTGTTACCGGCCTGTGGCGGCTGACGTGGCCGGAAGTCTACTCTCGGATAAGGCGCCGGGAAAGTCTTACATTTCAAAAACCTGCAAGAACCACCTCAGGTCAGGTTAGCCCTTTTCAAGTCGGGGTCTTTGAGCCACCCCGCAGTGGCCTACGGCCCGTTCCTCAGTGGTCTTCGTCCCACCCAATAACGCGCAGCCAGGGCCCATGGCATACGTTCGTCTCATCGCCCACCCTGCGGGTTAAGCTTCCTTCCATGCCGAATCAGCTCGAATCGCTCCGAAAGCACTCCGTGGTGGTCGCCGACACCGGTGACATCGATGCCGTGGCCCGTTGGCGACCACAGGACGCGACCACCAACCCGTCCCTGCTGCTGGCCGCCGCGCAGGACCCCCGCTACCGGCCCCTCGTGGAGGAGGCTCTCGCCCGCGGCAAAGGCCAGGCCGAGGCGACGCTGGAATGGCTCTTCGTGCTCTTCGGCCGCGAGATCCTCAAGCACGTCGCCGGCCGGGTCTCCACCGAGGTGGACGCGCGGCTCTCCTTCGACACCGAGGGCACGATCGCCAAGGCGCGGCGCTTCATCGAGCTCTACGAGGGCGCAGGCGTGGCGCGCAAGCGCGTGCTGATCAAGGTCTCCACGACCTGGGAGGGCATCCGCGCCGCGGAAGTGCTCGAGGGCGAGGGCATCCATTGCAACATGACGCTGCTCTTTTCCTTCGCGCAGGCGGTGGCCTGCGCGGAAGCCGGCGTGACGCTGATCTCCCCGTTCGTGGGCCGCATCTACGACTGGCACAAGGCGACCCGCAAGGTGGAGGACATTGCGCTGGAGGAGGATCCCGGCGTGGCCTCCGTCGCCCGGATCTATCGCCATTACAAAGGTCATGGCTACGCGACACAGGTGATGGGCGCGAGCTTCCGCAAGACCGGGCAAATCCTGGCGCTCGCGGGCTGCGACCTGCTCACCATCGCGCCGGACCTGCTGGAGAAGCTCGCTCAGGCGCAGGGCGAGGTCGAGCGGAAGCTCTCCGCTGAGGAGGCGCGCCAGAACGTCCAGGAGCGGATATCGCTCGACGAGAAATCCTTCCACTGGCGACACAACGAGGACGCGATGGCGGTGGAGAAGCTCGCCGAGGGCATCCGCAGGTTCGACGCCGACGCGCGCAAGCTCGAGCAGTTCGTGCTCTCGCTCGTCAAGGGCCGGCGCGCCGCCGCCTAGGAAGCCCCCAGCCGTGGGCCAGTGGATCCAGACCGCGCTCGAGGAGCGCGTCGGCGGGCGCGTGGCGACGCTCGCCATCTGCAACCCGAAGCAGCTGAACGCGCTCACCGCCGAGGCGATCCATGAGCTCACCGAGGCGGTGCGCGCGCTCGCCGCCGACGCGACTCTGCGCGCCGTCGTGATTACCGGCGCGGGCGCGAAAGCCTTCTCCGGCGGCGTGAACGTGAACGATCTCGGCGCCACCAGCGTGAAGACCGCGCGCGAGGGCATCACGCGCCTGCACCGCTGCATCGCCGCGGTGCGCGAGTGCCCGGTTCCCGTGATCGCGCGCGTGAACGGCTACTGCATCGGCGGGGCCCTGGAGCTCGCGGCCGCCTGCGACCTGAGGATCGCCGCCGACCATGCGCGCTTCGGCATGCCGGAGGTGCGCCTGGGCATCCCGTCGGTGATCGAGGCGGCGCTGCTGCCGCGGCTGATGGGCGCGGGGCGCGCGCGGTGGCTGTTGCTCACCGGCGAGCTGATCGGCGCCGAGGAGGCGTTGCGCTGGGGGTTGGTCGAACGCATCGCGCCGCTCGCGGGCCTCGATACGGAAGTCGATCGCGCGCTGGAAGGCATCCTCGCCAGCGGCCCGCAAGCCGTCCGCGCGCAAAAGCGCCTCAACCGCGCCTACGAGGAGTTGCCCTTCGCGGAAGCCGTGGCGCTGAGCATCGATGAGTTCGAGCGCGCCTACGCCACCGGCGAGCCGCAGCGCCTGATGCGCGATTACCTCGAGCGCAGGCGCAAGTAGGACGGGAGCGGCTGCGGCGCGCCTATTTCGCGCGCAGGCGGAAGTAGAGCCAGAGCCCCGCGTAGGCGAGCGCCGGCACGGCCACGGCGAGGAGCAAGGGCTGCAGCGCCTTGCCTTCCTCGCCTTCGCTGAAAGCGACGATGGCGAAGGCGTTGAGCAGGCACACGACCACCCAGATCCCGGATCCGAGCAGCCAGAAGCGCCGCCAGAGCGCCATCGGCGCTAGATGACCATCGCGCGCAGGCGCTCGAGATCGGCGACCGCCTGCTGCTCGGCTTCCCTCGCCGCCTTGAGCGCCGCCTGCACCTGCGCGTCCTCCAGCAGGCGCACGCCGGGCCGCACGGCGCGCAATTTGTCCTGCGTTTCGCGGTGCCCTTGCAGCAGCCCCGCGTAGGTGGCCAGTGCGTTGCGATAGTCGAAGCTGTCGCGCTCGGCCCGTTGCTTGAGGGCGAGCGCATTCTGGATCCAGCCCGCGCCGCGGTCGCCCGCGGCCGCGATGTGGCCGGTGAGTGCGCGCCGGCTGGCAAGCGCGGCGCCACGCGCGCGCGCGGCGTTGCCGCGATTGCGCAGGATGGCGTGCACTTCCACGAGGTAGAGCTCCGCGGCGTCGGCGAGCGCGCGGTTGCGCTGGGCGTCCTCGCGCTTGAGCGACTCGATCAGCTGCGCGACCGCCTTGGTGTGCTCCTCGAGCGCGCCCGCCGTGCCCTGCGCCTCGAGCGGCAGCGCGAGCCCCTCCTGCAGGCGCGACGTGGCCGTCGCGGCGTGGCTCACCGCCTTGGATTCCAGGCCGTGCTTCTTGAACGAGCCGTAGAACAGCGTGGCGACGACCGCCAGCATGACGGCGGCGGCGATGCCGCCGCCGATGAGCAGCTTGTTGATGCGTGCGCCTTGCATGGCTCGTCCCGCTGTCGTTGCGTCGCGGCGGATTCTACGCCGCCGCGGCGCTGACCTGCGGACGAAGATGCCGCGCTCAGTCTTCGAGCTCGACCTGCCTTACCGTATTCGACCCGTCCACGAAGATCACCTTCACCAAGGTACCGGGGCGAGAGATTCCACCGGTGGTCGTCGCCGGCGTGACCGCATTGAAGAAGGCGGTTCGCGTGAGCGGTTGGTCGTTCAGGTCCTTGTATGGAGGCGTGTCGGTGGGGCTGCTGACGTTGAGCACGAACCCAAGCAAGGTGATCGTGGTATCCACGGACTCGGCCTCGACGGGCGCCTGGATGAAATGCCGGTCGCTATTGCTGCAGTTGCCGATTTCGCCAGCAGTCACGGTGAGCGGGGAGACCACGTTCTTGAGCTGGCCACGCACTTGCACGCAATTCGGTCCCGCCGGCGGCAGCACACCATTCGTCAGCGAGTCGAGCTCCACCTTGACCACGTAGTTGTTGTTGGCGATCTGCAGATCGAAGGTCTGACCCACCACGTTGGCAACGAACCCCTGGAGACGGATCACCGTGCGCTTGAACTCGATCTTGGTCGCGACCAGCGCGGATCCGTTCCAGGAGCCTTCCGCCTCGACCTTGATGTCGTTTGCCAGATCGGTCGCAATGCCGCCCTCGAAGCGCGTGGAGCCCGTCGTGGTCACCGCAATGCCGCCTACGGAGAAATTGCCGGGATGTCCGGTGAAACCAGAGACCAGGCCCTCCGCGTCGAGCCGCCCGCCTGCGCCTGGCAGGAAGTTCGCGTCCTCGGCGCTCTCGACCTCGATCCGCGAGGCCTGGAATATGCCCGCGACGACACAGGGCCGCACGCTGCAATGTACTTCAACCACGCTGCCGTTCTGATAGCTCGCGCCGACGGGACTGATCACAAGATTGCCCGTCACACTGACGTTTTGCGTACCCACAGTGAAACTGATCGGGTTCGCACCCGCACCACCAGCCACGACCCCGCGGATCTCGTCGACAGTGTTGTCGCCCATCTGCGCCGTGTTTGCCTCTACGCGAGTCGCACGGATTCGGTTGCTCGAATCGCGAAGCCCGTGCACCTCCACCAGCGTGCCCGTCACGCCCGCCGGATCGGCAACGATAGCGCCGAAACCTGCAAGGTTCGAATACAACGTGAGATCGTCGACGAGCACCTGCTGATTGAGCACGACGAAGCGCTGCGGATTTTCCGCCGGGAAGACCGCGGTTACCACGCCGCGCGCCTCGATCTGCGCCTCGACACGCTGCGCAGTTCCCGAGATGCCGTCGTCGTTGACCGTGCCGACCACCCGCACGACCATGCCGTCCTTCAAGGCGGCCGCAGACTTGGGCGAATCGTCGATCAGGATGTTGGCAGTCGTATCCTCGAAGCGCACGCCGTTGACAATGACGCTGCCCTTGGTCATGACACCGACGGCAGCGATACCCGTGCCCCCGGTGCCGCCGCTGGCGGTCATGTCTCCGCCGCCACCGCCACCGCACGCCGCAACGGAAAGGAGCATTGCCAGGCAGGTGATGAGTCTTCCGATTTTTCCGAATTGCATGTCAATTCTCCTCAGGCCGTTTCGCCAGGTTCTCTTCGAAGTAGTAGATGCCGATCCCTGCGCGCACGCGTCCCGTGCCCTGCTCGGCAGGGTTCGCGTCGCGGTCGTGCTGCGCCAGCCACTGGTCCAGGTTCTCCAGGAGCTTCTGGGCTTGCCGGCCACTCAAGGCACGGAACTGCGCAATGGATTCCTCGGGCACGTTGTCGTACATGACCTTGCGCTGGAAGCGCGGGTCGCCGGCCCCGTGCTGCAGGTTGTGATCGATCGTGGCAATCAGGTCGGCGACGTCGTTGCCGAGGATGTTCAGCTTGTCCGCGTCGCTCGAGCTCGGCACGTAGGCGCGCGCCTTCAGCTGCACGGCGCCGTTCTCAAGTTGCTCGACGGCGCCCACCCGCAGCAGCTCGTCCAGCACGGCCCGCGCAGGCATGTCGCCGCTATAGCCCCGCACGAGCTCGGCAAAGCTCGGGCTGCCGGACTGCAACGGCAGAACCTTCGGTTCGCCGTCGGCGTCGGTAAACGGGGACTCGCGCACCCACGCGGCCACCACGCGCGCCGCGCGGTTGTAGCGCTCGCCTGCCATGGCATCCGTCGCCGGCGGCAGGGCCAGGACCCGGCTGACTTCCTTGCGGCTCAGGCCGGACAAGACCGAGACCCTCGACACCGTCTGCTTGCGTCCAGGGATCTGGAAGTCCTCCATGGCAACCTGGAGGTAGGTCTGCTTCGCCAAATCCAGAAACTCGTTGAAAGACAAACTCTTACGAAGAAGAATGCGGAACAGCGGGCGCAAAACCCGCTGAATCACTGCTCTCAAGCTATCGTTTTTTCCAGAGACGGGCGCCATGTATTTGGGAATATTATCCCAATTTGTAAGAAGGCGTCAACCCCTACTTTCAACATGGACAAGCGGGCAGACCGCAGGCCCGGTGGCTGTGCTCGCAAGCGCGCTCAGCGCAACGGCTGAATCTGGCCGAAGGTTCCCGGGCCGGACGCACGCTGCAGAAGCACGCTCGGCCCATCATCGAGGATGATGTCGTTCAGCCCGTCGCCGTTGACGTCGCCGGCCGCAATGAAGGAGGCGACCGGGGCGCCCATGTAGAGCGTGCCCGCGCCGAATTGCCCGCGCGTGGAGGAGGACTGCAGCAGCACCGTGACGCGCGACGCCTCCCCGATGGCCTGATACACCATGGACACCACGGCGAGATCGGGGACGCCGTCGTCATTCAGGTCGGCCACCGCCACCCGGCGCGCGCCGTCCGCGACGGGGATATCCGTGCGGGAGAAATTGCCGGCGGTGGTTTGCAGCAGGAGCGTCACGCTTGCGCCGCCCACTCCACCGGCCGGCGCGTTGCCCGCGTTCGCAGTCACGATGTCCAGGCGCGTGTCGCCGTCGATGTCCGCAATCGCGATGCCTTGGGGACGAAGCCCGACGGCCAGCAACACTGAGGGATCGAAGCCGCCGCCCGCATTCCGGCGCAACAAGGCCACGGTGTCGGTGGCGGCGAGCGCCACGTCAGGCAGGCCGTCGTTGTCGAGGTCGCCGACCGCGACATCCGTGGCGCCGCGGCCGGCGCCGATCGGAAGTGCCTCGGGCGCGAGCAACGTTCCCGGCTGCGCCGGATTCTGAGCAAGGAGCAAGGCCCGGCCGTTGACGAGGACGCCGTCGGCGACGACAACATCCGCAAAGGCATCGCTTGTCAGCTGCGCGATCGCGGCGGCCTGCGCCGCGCCGCCGGTCGCCGCCTGGTGCGCGGGAAGGAAGCGCCCCGGATTGGCGGCGTCCTGGCGCAGGATCGAGACCACGCCGCTGTCGGTGACGGCGTTGACCTCGGGGGGAAGCGTGCTCGGGGTGGCCGCGATCAGGTCGAGCCTGCCGTCGCCGTCGAAATCTCCCGCCGAGAGTCCCCACGGATCAGGCGCCACCGCGTACTGCGCCGGCGCCTGGAACGCGCCCAGCGCCGTCTGCAGGTACACGTCGACGGTCCCGGAATGCGGCGGCGCACCGGCGATGTAGCGGGTTGCGACCGCCACGTCGACGCGCCCGTCGCCGTCAAGATCGGCGGCGACGATGCCGGCGTACGACCAGAAAGGCGGGATCGCATCGTCCCCGCCACCCCCGCAGGCGGCGAGCGACGCGGCAACGACCACCGCGGCGGCGCATGCGATGCGGCGCGCCAGGCCGGCGAACGTCATTTGCATTGCCGGTGTCGGCATCCCAAAGAAGACTACCGGCCCCCACGCGCCCCTGATTGACGGGGATCAATCGCGCTCGATTGGCCATGACCCGTTTTTGTAATGGCCTGGGAAGCGCGCATCGTTGCGAGCGCTCGTTCCCGGCGCTGCGCACGCAATTCTCCGTCAGGGCGCAAGGAGCACGCCGCTTTGCTGCGCCGCGCCCCTGCATGAAATCTTCGCCGGCGGTATGCTGCGCGCGGAAGGAAGACCTCAAAGTGGCGCTGGCGTCTCTCGGGCGATACCGCATCCTCGGCGAGCTAGGACGTGGCGCCATGGGGGTCGTGTATCGCGCCGTCGATCCGCTCATCGAGCGCGAGGTCGCCCTCAAGACGCTGCACAAGGAGCTGCCGGAGGACGTCATCGACGAGGTGCGGGCGCGCTTCCTGCGCGAAGCGCGTTCCGCGGGCCGGCTGAACCATCCCAACATCGTGACGATCTTCGACGTCGGCCAGGAAGGCGACGCCGCCTACATCGCGATGGAACTGCTCGAAGGGCCGTCGCTGCACCAGATGCTGAAGGAGCGCCAGCCCATCCCCTTTCATAGCGCGGCGGACATCATTGCGCAGGTGGCCGACGCGCTGCACCACGCGCACCAGTTCTCCATCGTGCACCGCGACGTCAAGCCGGCCAACGTGGTGGTGTCGCGTACGGGGCGCGCCAAGCTCACCGATTTCGGGGTCGCCTACGTTCCCGCCTCGGACGTGACGCAGAATGGATCGGCGCTCGGCTCGCCGCGCTACATGGCCCCCGAGCAGGTGCTCGGCCAGCCCATCGATGCGCGCACCGACATCTTCTCGCTGGGCGTGGTGCTGTACGAGGTGCTGGCCCGGCGCACGCCTTTCGTGTGGCCGGGCGACACCACCGTGTACGCGCTCATGCAGCGCATCGCCGGCGAGCCGCATCCGCCGCTGCGGCAGGTCGATCCCGGCATCCCGGCCGGGTTCGACCGCATCATCGACCGTGCGCTGGCCAAGCGGCCGCAGGACCGCTACCAGAGCGCCGCCGAGTTCGCGAGCGACCTGCGCAACTACGACAGCCTGGGCGGCGGCACCGAATTTTCCAGGACCGTGCCCCAGGAGATCCTGCAGCCCGAGGCAGCGGCCGAAGCGCAGGAGATGCGCAACCAGCTGCTCGAGGATCTCAACGAGTTCGCGAAGAACTTCGAGGCCCAGGAGACGCGGCGGCTGCGCGAGGAAGCGGAGGCGCGCCTCAAGAAGGAACAGGCGTTGCACGATTGGGGCACGACCGAGGAGCAGAAGCGCAAGGCGTTCGAGCGCGGCACCCCTGCTGCGGCGCGCGAAAGCGACCCGACTTCGATGAGCACCACGCGGCGCATGGCGGCCGTCGAGATCATGCGGCAGCAGGCAGCCTTCAGAAAAGCGCAGGAGGAAGCCAAGCCGAAGGCAATGGCGGCGCTGGATGCCGCAATGCGCGCGGCCTTGCAGTACCTCATCGAGTTCGGCAAGGAAATGAACGCGCACACGCCGCAGGCGGGCGCGTCCTACGAATTCGTCTATGTCGGCAAGCTGCCCTCGGTGACGCTCTGCCAGGCGGCGCTCAACAAGCGCACGCTCAAGCTGCCCGAGGGCAAGGAGCTGTGCGCGCAGATCGGCTTCCGCTACTGGGTGCGTCCGGCCGAGCCGCCGAAGTTCATGCTCCTCGGCGAGGACGTGCGCCGCTGCGAGCAGTACCTCAAGTCGCTGGGCGTCGAATTCCAGCAGCGCTCGCGCAGCGGCGACGTGGAACGGCCGGTGCAGTTCGTCGTCACCGGTCCGATGCCGTGTGACGTCAACATTCGCGCCGACTACGAGGCGGCGACGGCCACGGTCGAGCTCATCAACGTGCGGCGCTTCGGCCGCGTCACGGTGCGCCTCGCCACTGAGGCCTTCAAGGACGCGATCGACGACCTGGCGCGCTACGTGCTGGGCGTGGACGACGACTTCAGGAAGCTGACCGCGGGCGCCTAGTCAGTACGTTCGTCGGGCCTGCGCGGCCGCTCGTCCAGGAGCAGGCGCCTGAGCGTGCGCAGGTCGTTGAGGATCCGGTGACTCGCATCGATATGCCAGGCGAGCCTGTCCAGCTTGTAGACGACGAGTTGCAGCGCTTCCAGCCGCCTCGCCGCGCCCTCGGCGCTCGCGGTCGTGACGTCCGCCTGCAAGGTGGTCCTGGTCTTCTGGATGACTTCGCGCAACAGGCCGATGTACTCGAGCGACCCTTCGATGCTGTCGAACGGAGTGCGTTCCTGTTCTTCATTGGCCATGGCAGCCTCGCAAAGAGCGCGGGCGCTTCATCAGCGCCCGGTTTCGTCGCTTGCGTTGCTCACGTTGCTGGCGTCCCCACGGGGATTCGAACCCCGGTTACCGCCGTGAAAGGGCGATGTCCTAGGCCTCTAGACGATGGGGACTTGTGAGGTCGACAAGTCGGGTCTGGTGGAGGTAACCGGGATCGAACCGGTGACCTCTTGCATGCCATGCAAGCGCTCTCCCAGCTGAGCTATACCCCCGACCGAGGGCGCGGATTATAGCCGCCCGGCGTCCGCGTCGACAAGCAAATCCGCGGCTTGGCTACTGCGTGCAGGGGCCGAGGCGGCGCCCCTGCGTCTTGGTGCGCATGTCGACGCTCGCGCCGCCACCGAGTTGCGTCTCGGCGGTCAGGCTGCCTCCGGCGGTGCGTGCCTTGCCCGCGCCGCGCATGCGCGAGTCAGGGCACTCCATTTCCCATGACACCGAATCGGGGCCGAGCTTCATCGAGGCAACCCGGCAGTCGGAGGGCAGGCGGTGGGCGCTCCAGCGCAGGGGGTCGCGCGTGCCTTCCCGCGTGAGGCAGGTGCGCAGGCCAGACTGCTGCGGCCGCGGCAAGCCTGGCATGGTGACGTCGGTGACGAAGTCCCATTCGCCGGGCTCCACCTGCTGCGCGTGCACGCCCGAGCACGCAAGCGCGAGCCAACCGGCGAAGAAGAACGCGTGCGCGCATCTGGCGGGCCGCCTCATTTGGCCGCTCCCGCGAGCCGCGCGAGCACCGTCTCGCGCCCGAGCAGCTCGAGCACCGCGTCGATGGAGGGCGTCTGCTCCTGCCCGGTCAGCACGCGGCGCAGCGGCATGGCGAGCTGCGGCATCTTGAGCTGGTGCGCTTTCGCGGCCTCGGAAACTGCGGCGCCAAGCGCCTTGCGTTCCCACGGCAGCGTCTCGAGCTGCCGCCTGAGCGCGCCGAGCGCCGCGCGCGCCTCTTCCGCCACCGCCTGCGGGCCGGGCTCTCGGTAGAAGATGCTGGCAGCTTCCGCAAGGTGGCGCAGCGTCGTGGCGCGATCCTTGAGCAGCGCCACCACCGCCTCGAGCGACGGGCCCCGCGCGGTCCGCGCGCCGAGCGCCTCGAGTTGCGGCGCGGCGAGCGCTGCAAGGCGCGCGTTGCTCGCCGTCTTCATGTGCTGCTGGTTGAGCCAGGCGAGCTTCTCGGGGTCGAACTTCGCGGGCGAGCGGCTCACGTGCGCGAGGTCGAACCACTCGACGAACTGCTCCATCGAAAACACTTCCGCGTCGCCGTGCGACCAGCCCAGGCGCGCGAGATAGTTCACGAGCGCCTCGGGCAGGAAACCCTCGTCGCGATACTGCGTGACGCTCACCGCGCCATGGCGCTTGGAGAGCCGCTCGCCGTCGGCGCCGAGGATCATCGGCACGTGCGCGAACTCCGGCAGCGCGTTGCCCAGTGCGCGAAATATGTGGATCTGCCGCGGCGTGTTGTTGACGTGGTCGTCGCCGCGGATGACGTGCGTCATGCGCATGTCGAGGTCGTCAACGACGACGCCGAAGTTGTAGGTCGGCACGCCGTCGGCGCGCAGCAGCACGAGGTCGTCGAGCTCCGCGTTCGGAAACTCGATCAGGCCCTTGACCAGGTCGTTCCAGCCCACCGTGCCGTCTTCCGGCGTGCGAAAACGCACCACGGGCGGCCGGTCCTTCGGCGGCACGAGGCCCGCGGCCTTCGCGCGCTCCGGCCGCCAGCGGCCGTCGTAGCGCGGCTTCTCGCCGCGCGCGCGCTGCGCCTCGCGCATCTGGTCCAGCTCCTCCTTCGTGGCCCAGCAGTGATAGGCATCGCCCGAGGCGATGAGTTGCCCGGCGACCTCGCGGTAGCGCGCGAGGCGCTGCATCTGGAAGAAGGGGCCCTCGTCCCAATCCAGGCCCAGCCACTTCATGCTGTCGAGGATCGCGTCCTCCGACTCGCGCGTGGAGCGCTCGGTGTCGGTGTCCTCGATCCTCAGGATGAACTTGCCGCCGTGGCGGCGCGCGAACGCCCAGGAGTAGAGCGCGGTGCGCGCGCCGCCGATGTGCAGGTAGCCGGTGGGGCTGGGGGCGAAGCGGGTGCGCACAGTCATGAGTGCTAGCATTTTCCCATGACTGCGACCCTGCAGCCCGACCGCATGCCGGGTTACGTCCTGCCGAAGTACGCGTTCCAGCGTCCGCCTGAGCTCTCCGGTGGCGCGAGCCCGCTCTACCCGGTGGCGATCGTCGGCGCAGGCCTGGCGGGACTGGTGACTGCGCTGGAGCTCGCGAGCCGTGGCGTGCAATGCGTGCTGCTCGACGACGACGACACGGTGGGCGCGCAAGGCCTTTCCTCGCGCGGCATCTGCCACGCCAAGCGCTCGCTGGAGATCTACGACCGCTTCGGCGTCGCCGAGCGCATCCGCGCCAAGGGCGTCACCTGGAACGAGGGCGACGTGTTCGTGCGCGGCGAGCACATCTACCGCTTCAACCTGCAGCCCGAGCAGGATCAGAAGTTTCCCGCCTTCGTCAACCTGCAGCAGTTCTACGTCGAGCAGTACCTGGTGGAGGCGCTCGCGCGCGTGGCGCCGGAGGCGCTGCGCTGGAAGAACCGCGTCGTGGACGCGAAGCAGCAGGCTGACCACGTCTCGCTCACCGTGGAGACGCCCGAAGGCCGCTACTCCTTGCGCGCCCGGTACGTCGTCGCTGCCGACGGCGCGCACAGCGTGCTGCGCGAACAGCTTGGCGCGAAAGACGAGCAGTCCGCGCTCTTCGACAACATCTGGTGCATCGCCGACGTGCGCTTGCAGGGCTCGCCCGGCGCCGTGCGCAGGTCCTATCTCGACGCACCGCAGAACGCCGGCGGCGCCATCTGGTACCACCAGATGGCCGACGGCGTATGGCGCACCGACTGGCTGATCACGCACTACGACGATCCCGAGGCAGAGGCGAAGCCCGAGCGCGCGAAGCAAAGGTTGCGCAAGCTCCTCGGCCCCGAGACGCCCTTCGAGCTGGTGTGGGTGGGGCCCTGGCGCTTCCGGCGGCGCGTGCTCGAGAAGATGGCGCACGGGCGCGTGTTCTTCATGGGCGACGCCTCCGCGCAGCACTCGCCGTTCGGCGCGCGCGGCGGCAATCGCGCCGCGCAGGATGCGAACAACCTCGCCTGGAAGCTCGCGCTCGTCTTGCAGGGCAAGGCGCCGCCCGCGCTCCTGGACACCTACGAGCTCGAGCGCCACTTCGCCGCGCGCGAGAACGTCGAGATCGCCTCGCGCAGCGCCTTGTTCATCGCGCCGGAAACCGACGGCCAGCGCCTCGTGCGCGACGCCTGGCTGGAACTCGCGCGCCGTCACGAATGGGCGCGCCCGATGGTGAACGTCGGGCGGCTCTCGGTGGCGAGCGTCTACGCGCACAGCCCGCTCAACATGGAGCGCGGCGTGTTCTCCTCCTTGCTCGCGCAGCCGGGTGCCGCGGCGCCCGACGGGCGATATGGCGCGGGCCATTTCGTCGAGCGGCTGCGGGGCGCGTTCGGCGTCGCGTACTTCGGGGGCGAGGGTCCGGCCACTGCCGGCGCGCCGGTTCTGCAAGTGCCGCCGCAGGGCCACGACGCGCTCTTCGCGCGCTACGGTGTGGATGACCAGGCGACCTACGTGTTTCGCCCGGACGGCCACGTGCTCGCGCGCTGCACCGGAATCGACGCGGCATTCGCCAAATCCGCGATCGACCGCGTGCTCGACTGCAGGGCGGCGGGAGCGGCGAGAGAAGCGACGTCGGTGCAGCCCGACGCGGATCGCCTGTTCGACCGGCTGAGCGCACAGCTCGATGCGCTGCCCGAGCGCGAACGCACCGCAGCGCTCGCGGCGGTCGTGTCGCGCATCGAGCGCGCTGGAGGAAGTCTCGCCGGCATTGGTGGGGTCTGAGCCCGGTTTTGGTTTAGAATCCGGCCCTCTCCGGCAGGGTCGTTAGCTCAGCGGTAGAGCACTGCTCTCACACAGCAGGGGCCACTGGTTCGATCCCAGTACGACCCACCAGTCCCGCTCAAACGGTCACCTTCAAAGGAGCCACCATGAGATCTCTGGCCATCGCCACCTTTGCCGCAAGCTCGCTCGTCGCGCTCGCGCCCGCTCAGGCGCAGCAGGGCCAGGCGGTCCCGGGAAGCATGTATGTCGGTGTCGCCTTGTCCCAGGTCAGCTACGAAGAAGAGGGCCGCGGCACCGCCAAGCCGACGATGATCGGCGTGACGCTCGGCAAGGTCATCAACCAGAATTTCGCTGTCGAGGGCCGCTTCGGCACGGGCTTGACCGACGACGACGTCCCCAACGGTGCGCGGGACGTCTCGGTGGACTTCTTTCTCGGCGCCTATGCCAAAGGCATCCTGCCGCTCTCGCCGCGCATCGGCCTGTACGGCATCGCCGGCGTCACTTACGGCGACCTTTCCGCGGGCAGCGGCAGCCTGCGCTTCAGCAGCTCCGACGCGGATTTCTCCTACGGCATCGGCGCGGACTTCGTCATCGGCGCGACCACTTCGATCAACGTGGAGTGGGCTCGCCTGTTCGCGTCCTCGGATTACAAGCTGGACGCGCTCTCCGTCGGCCTGAACTTCAGGTTCTAAGCCCGCGCGGCACTGCGGCATTTCTCCCGCACCGGAGTGAATTAAGTCACGCTGGATTTCTCCCCTTGTCCTGCGTCGGCGCGCATGCACGACCGCGACCGCCGGGAGAGCAAAACAGTGTGAGGTATTCAGCGGACTGGCACGCGCGCGCCCCCTAGCATGGGCCCATGGTTTCGCAGCACCCTGCGCACGAGGAAGACGGGGGCGGGGGCGACTTCATTCTCGGCATCTTCTTTGCCCTGGTGCTCGCCATCCCGCTGTGGGCAATCATCGGCTTTGCCGCCATCCTGCTGTTTCAGGACGGGCCTTTCACCAGGGGCCAGACCGCTGCCTTGGTGACGGCTGTCGCCGTCGAGGGCATCCTCCTGCGCTACGCGTGGCGCGCCTGGCGCCCGCAACTGGGCCTTCGCAGACTGCTCGCGCGCGCAATCGCCGCGCGCCCCGCGCAACCGCTCCTGAAGCAGACCGCGTTCCTCGGCGGTCTCGTCGCCGCGTACCTGCACTACTACTTCTGGGACGTGCAGTTGCAGATCGCCACGCTAAACCGCGTGACCGTGTTCATCTAGTCACGCGCGCCTCGCGCGGCGCGGGCTGCGGGCATGACCGTCGGATTGCCCGCCCGACGCCGCGCTCGCGCTTCAGCGTCTCGATGCCTTCGCGCCCCGTCTCGGCGTGCACCACGTTCATGCCGTATTGCTCGAGCGCGCTGGTCAGGGCGAACACATTGCGGATGTCGTCGTCGACCAGGAGCGCCTTGCGGCCTTCGAGTCCGGCGAGGGCCTCGGCGGACAGCGTCGTGCGCCGCTCCACCTCCTCCGGCGCCGCATGTGCGGGCTCCCTTCTCTCTTCTGCAGCCGCCCCCGCGGACGCCGACTGTCGTCGCGCGGCTACAGAGTGTCGCTGCTGCACGTCGGCTGACCTTTCCTGCGTCGATGCAATTCCTTAGTCGCGTTCAGAGATCTCCCGAGTTCGTGACATACGCCTGCGCGCGCATTGCGTCGCGCACCTAGCATGCGAGCCGCTCGTAGAACCGCGGCGACACGCGCGTCATTTTTCAACTACGGAGGAGCCGGACATGAAACGGATGCGCGTCGCGTTACTCCCGGGCCGGAGCGCGGCGCGGTCGCTGCGCACCGTCCTTCTCGCGCTGATATTCGGTACGGCCCTCGCCCTTTCTGCCGGCACGCAAGCCGCCGGCTCGAACAAATTCATCCCGACCTTCCTGGTGTACTACGGCGGCGGCCCGACGCTGGTGCCCGGCGACGCAGCGAGGCTGGCGAAGTTCGATCTCATCGACATCGACCGATTCCGCTACCGCGACATCGGCCCCAATACCTGGGCGGCCATCAAGGCACTCAATCCCGCCGTGCAGATCTACCTGTACGAAATGGGGCCGGAGGCGCCCAGCCACCTGGACGGCAGTCTGCCGCTGTACCTGAATGGGCTGGGGCGCTACAACGTCTCGCGCGGGCACGTCATGGGGAGCCTCAACTACAACAATCCGGGGCTGTTCCTGCTCGACGGCGCGGGCCAGCGCATCTACAGCGTGGGCTTCTCCAACCCCGGCGCCGGCCAGTACTGGCACCTGATGGATTTCGGCGATTCCGCCTATCAGACCTACTGGACCACCGCGGTGCAGGCCGACATCGTCGAGCAGCCGTGGGTGGCCGACGGCGTGTTCGCCGACAACTGTCTCACCCTCGCCAACGCGGGCGGCTACAGCGCGGCCAGCGCCAAGTATGCCACCGCCGCCGGCTGGTCGGCCGCGATGAATACCTTCGTCGCGGCGATCAGCAACGGCATGCGCGCCTACGGCCAGAAGCTGTGGTGCAACCGGGGCGAAACGCGCTCGGCCGTCGGCAGCGCGGCCTGGGTGAGCCTGGACAACGCCGCCGGCCCGCCCGACGTGCTGCTCGAGGAAGGCGCCTTCGCCGTGGAATGGGGCTCGGACACCCAGTTCTACCCCGAGCAGGATTGGCGGCGCCAGCTCGACACCATCCGCGCGATCCGCAATTCGAAAGTGGCCGCCATGAGCCATACCAAGCTGATGGACGGCCAGAGCGGCACGGACAACTGGGGCAAGCCGGTGAGCTTCGCGCAGACGCTGTGGTACGCGTTGGGCTCGTTCCTGCTCGCCAAGAACGACGAACTGGGCAATGCCTATTTCATGTTCAACGGCGGCAGCGGCTACAACCGCATCTGGTGGTTCGAGGAATACGACCGCATCAACCTGGGCCCGGCGCTCGACAACTACCGCATCACTTCCGTCGGCGGCGTCAACGTCTACTGGCGCGAATTCCAAACTGGCTATGTCTACGTCAATCCTACCGCGACCGACGTGGCCTCGATCGCCCTGCCGCAGGCTGCGCGCCTGCTCACGCGCGACACCTTGCTCGCGGCGCCCGATCTTCTGCCGCTGGTGAACAACATCGCCCTCGCCGGGCACCACGCGGCGTTCGTCCTGAAGGCGGACGCGACCCCGCCGGGCGCACCCGTGCCGGACACCACCGCGCCCAGCGTTCCCGAGGGCCTCACCGCCGTCGTGACCGCGGCAACGCAAGTGAACCTTTCCTGGGGCGTTTCCATCGACAACATCGGCGTGGCGGGCTACTACGTGTACCTTGACGATGCGCCGCTTGCCACCACCACCGAGACCTCGTTCTCGCACACTGGCCTCACTGCCGGCGCCACCTACCGCTACCGCGTGAGCGCCTATGACGCGGTGCCGAATCACTCGGCATGGACGGCGACGCCGGTGGAGGTGACGCTGCCCGTGCTCGACAGCATGTCACCGAGCGTCAGCATCACCTCCCCGGCACCGTACGCCACCGTCGCCGGCACCATCACGGTGACGGCGAGCGCCTCCGACAACGTCGGCGTGGCGGGTGTGCAATTCAAGTACAACGGCGTCAACCTCGGCCCTGAGGACACCAGCGCGCCCTTCGCGGCCACCGTAGACACCAGGTCGGTGCCGAATGGCCTGTATACGCTGAAGGCCGTGGCACGCGACGCGGCGGGCAATACGAGGACCTCAGCGCCGATCAGGATCCGGGTGCGCAATTGAGCACGCCATAGCCCGGTCGACGCATGCCCGAAGGCGGCGGTGCGACGGCGGCCTGTCGCCGGACGGCTACAGGCGTGTCAGCGGCAGTCCGGCACGAACGCGCGACGCGAGTAACTTCCGCGGCCATCCTGCAGCGACTCCAGGAATGCCACCAGGTCGCGCGCCTCCTCCGCCGAGAGCTGCAGCGGCTTGAGGATCGCCTCGCCGTCCGAATGCAGCCGGTCCGGGCTGATGGTCGAATAGTGGTCCACCACGTCGCGCAGCGTGGCGAGGCGCCCGTTGTGCATGTAGGGCGCGGTCAGCGCGAGATTCCTCAATGACGGCGTCTTGAACTCGCCGAAGTTCCGATGCTCCAGCGCCACGTGCGTCGTGCTCGTCGCGGTGGCGCGCCTGGGATCGTCGTTGTATTTCCCGAGCAGGTTGTAGCCGCTGGCAAGCAGCTTCTTGATCCCCTCGTGCCGACCCGCATCCACCCTCCCCGGCTCGATGAAGAACGGGATGCCCGTATCGTGGAACTCCCCGTTGCTGAACGCGGGCCCCGCGTGGCAGGTGTTGCATGCGCCCCTGCCGATGAAGATCGCGAGCCCGCGTTTCGCGGAGTCCGGGTACTGCGCGATGCCCGTCGCGTCGCCCTTCACGAGCGCATCGCGGAACTCGTCGAACGGGGTGCGGCCGCTCGTCACCGTCTCCTGGAAGGCCGCGAGCGCCTTCGCGGCCTCCACCAGGACGCGTTCATCGTCGGCAGGCGGCGCGCCGAACACCTTGCGGTAGCGGCACGCGTAGTCCGCGTCCTCGCGCACCAGCTTCGCCACCTGCGCGGCGCTCGCGCCCATCTCCTTCGGGTCGAGGATCGGGCGGATGCCCTGCGACCACAGGCTGTCGTGCGCGCCGTCCCAGCCGAACCAGCGCCCCAGGCGCACGTTGGTGATGCTCGGCGTGTTACGGTCGGTGAGCGCAAGCCCCCTGGCGCGCGCCTCGCCATCGGTCCAGTTGCGTTCCGGCAAGTGGCAGCGCGAGCAGGACACCTCGCCGTTGGCCGACAGCCGCCGCTCGAAGAACAGGCGCTCGCCCAGCTCGATCGCGTCCCGGTTGCCGGAAGCGCGATTCGAGGGGTCGGGGCGGAATTGCGGCGGCCAGGGGCCGTGCGAGGCGATGGCGCGCACTTCGGCCTCGGTGAACGCAGTCGCGGCCGGCGCCACTGCAAGCAGAAAAACAGGGAGCGCGTGCCTCACACCGGCGGCACGCAGCAAAGCGCATGCACCCCATGCGCTCACTTGCACGCGGGCATGAGCGGTCACGCCCTACTCCACGCGCAAGCTCTGCGCGAGGCGCTCCGTCTTGCCTGCCGAGCGCATCTCGAAGACGAGCTCCCAGCGACCCGCCATGTGCAGCATCAGCCCCTCGGCGCGGTAGCGCCCGCCGCCCTGCGCCACGAGCGTCCGGGCCGGTAGTTCATGCCGTGGCGGTGCTCGGGCATCCAGGCGTCCACGCGCACCGACTCGGGCGCGGGACACACGGCGAAGTCCACCGCGAAGTGCTCGCCCACCTTGAGCGGCGCGGTGCGGTAGAGGACCGTGTGGGTCGCGCCCTTGAGCGTCTGCGCCGTGCCGCCTGGCAGCTCACAGGCGAGTGCGGCGGGCGCGACCGTAACCAGCGCGAAGCCTGCGAGCGCAACGGCAGCACGCGCGAAACCGGCAAGCGCGGCGTCAACGCGCGCGAAGCCGGCGCAAGAGCGCGTCATCGCGGCGCCAGGAAGAGCGCCTCGCCGTTCCTGTACGCGATGCGCTCGGCGACCTCGCGCGGCAAGTCGGCGAGCCACTCGCGCGACCAGCGCGCGTGCTCGGCCACGTAGTGCCAGCGCTCCGGCGTGAACGTGTCGGTGCCCACCATGAAGCGGTCGGGGAACTCGAGGAACGCCTTGCGCCACTCCGGGTCCACCTTGCCGCCGGAGCCGTGGTCGGTGCGGAACGCGAGGTCGCACCACAGATTCCGATACTTGCTCAGCAGCGTGCGCACGTTCTCCGGCCGATCGAAGCCCGCGTGTGCCCAGAGGATCTTTGCTTCCGGCCATTGCTTGAAGAGGCGCTCGACCGCGTCGGCGTCCGAATGCGCGTGCAGGAAGAGGCCGTATTGCTTCGCCAGCTGAACCATGCGCCGCGGCACCGGCAGGTCGGCGTCGGCGCCGTAGAGATGGAACTCGCCGATGCCGGAGTACTTGAACTTTTTGAGCCGCTCCTCGAGATAGGCCGGCACCGTGTCGTCGCGGAACCACGTGCCGGTGTCGCCGCGCGAGCGGTACGGGCGCAGCTCGGTGACGATCAGCTCGGGCGCTTCCGACTTGAGGCGCTGCTGGCCGTCGTCGCCCGAGGAGGAGACGAGCGCGCGGCGCACGCCCGCCTTCTTCAGGATGGCGATGACTTCCTTGGGCGGCAGCACGTCCCAAGCGTCGTGGCTGTAGTGCATGTGCGCGTCGAAGATGGGCAGCTCGGCGGCCGCCGCGGCGAGCGGCGCCGCGACGATGAGCCCTGCGATGAGCTTACGCATGCGTGATCTCCCGCGTGGCGGGCAGGCTGAAGTGGAAGGTGGCGCCCTGCCCGCGCGCCGATTCTACCCACATCCTCCCGCCATGCCGGCGCACGATGCGGCGCACCGCCGGCAGCTCGGTGGCGCCCTGCATCGGGTCGAACACCGCGCGGTGGCGCGCCGGCTCGATGCCGATGCCGTTGTCGCTCACTTCGAAGTGCCACTGGCGGCCCACCGGCCGCGCGGACACGCGCACCCGCGGCGGCTCGGCGCCGCGGTGGCGCACCGCGTTGCCGATCAGCGTGCGGAACACCTGCGCCAGCTGGCGCCGGTCGGCGCGCACCTCCGGCATCGAGCCGACCGAGAACTCCACCTCCGGAAACTCGCGCCGCAGCTCCTCCAGCAACTGCTCGCCCTCCACGCGCCGCGGCACGCGCAGCCACAGGCTCGCGCGCGCCAGATTCAGCAGCGCCCTGGCCTGGCGCATCAGCCGAGTGACGCCCGTCGCTCGAGCGCCTCGCGCTCGAAGCCGGCGATCTTCTGGTAGCGATCCGCGAGCGCAAGCATCTCCGCCTCGCTGATCACGTCTTCGATGCGCGCGAAAGGCCGGTCGCCGGTACGACGGTGCACTTCCCGCAGCAGCGCGTCCGGGCCGCTATCGCGGTTGGCGAGCACCACGGCGTAGGCGCTCGCCAGGCGCGCCGCCTCGTAGGCCTCGAGCGCCGCCGGCGCATCGCGCTCGCGCTTCATGCACCCGGCAAGGGTGCGCGCGTCGAGGATCGCCTGGCCCGCGCCATTCGAGCCGCGCGGATACATGGGGTGCGCGGCGTCGCCCAGCAGCGTCACGCGGCCGCGCGTCCAGAATGGCAGCGGCTCGCGGTCCACCATCGGGTACTCGAGGACCAGGTCGGCCGCGCGCAGCAGGGCCGCGCAGTCGAGCCAGTCGAACCTCCAGCTCTCGAAGGCCGGCAGGAAGTCCTCCAGCCGACCGCCGAGGTTCCAGTCCTGCATGACGTTGCGCGGCGACTGGATCTCCGCCACCCAGTTGAGAAGCTGGCGGCCTTCGCCGTCGATCGCGTTCCGAATGGGGTAGACGACGAGCTTGCCCACCTCGAGCCAGCCGCCGATCACCATGCTCGCGCCGGTGAGGTAGGGCTGCGCGCGCGTCACGCCGCGCCACATGTTGATGCCCTGGTAGGAGAGCGGGCCTTCATCCGGATGCAGGAGCTTGCGCAGCGCGGAGTGGATGCCGTCGCAGCCGATCGCCGCCTGCGCGCGCACCGAGCCGCCGCCCGCGAACGAGAGCGTCACGCCGCTCTCGTCCTGCGCAAAGCCCGTGCACTTCGCCCCGAGGACGACCGCCTGCAGGCCGAGCCGCTCGTTCACGGCCGCCAGCAGCACCGCGTGCAGGTCGGCGCGGTGAATCGACAGCTGCGGCCAGGCGTAGCCCGCGGCGCGGCCGCGCGGCTCGCGCCGGATGAGCTGGCCGAAGCGGTTGCAGAACACGACTTCCTGCGTCGGCACGGCGACGCGCTCGAGGGCCTCGCCGACGCCCAGCTCAGTCAATTCGCGCATGGCGTGGGGCAGCAGGTTGATGCCCACGCCGAGCGGCTTCCAGGACGGCGCCGCCTCGTAGACGCGGCAGGCGATCCCTGCCTGGTGCAGCGCGAGCGCGAGCGTCAGCCCGCCGATGCCTCCGCCCACGATCGCGATGGTCATGCGCCGATTGTAGGGGCTACGCTAGACTGCCGCATGAGCGCCGTTTCGCTGGATGACGTCCGTGCCGCGGCCGCGCGCATCGCGGGCGCCGTGGAGCGCACGCCCTGCCTGCGCAGCCGCACGCTGTCGGCGCTCACCGGCTGCGAGCTGTGGCTGAAGTTCGAGAACCTGCAGTACACCGCCTCGTTCAAGGAGCGCGGCGCGCTCAACAAGCTGCTCACGCTCGCGGAGAGCGAGCGCCGGCGCGGCGTCATCGCCATGAGCGCGGGCAACCATGCGCAGGGCGTCGCCTATCACGCGACGCGGCTGGGCGTGCGCGCGGTGATCGTGATGCCGCGCGGCACCCCGAACAACAAGGTGAAGAGCACGCAGGTGCACGGCGCCGAGGTGGTGCTCGAGGGCGACACGCTCGCCGAGGCCGCGGCGCGCGCGCAGGCGATCGCCGCGCGCGAGGGCCTCACCTTCATCCACCCGTACGACGACCCCTCGGTGATCGCGGGCCAGGGCACGGTGGCCCTCGAGATGCTGGAAGTCGTGCCCGAGCTCGACCTCCTGGTGGTGCCGATCGGCGGCGGCGGGCTCATCTGCGGGCATGGCGACCGCGGCGAAGGCGCTGCGGCCGGCGCTGCACGTGCTCGGCGTGGAGTCGAAGTCCTGGAGCGCGATGTACCAGCGGCTGCACGGCCTGCCGGTCGCGGTGGGCGGCGACACCATCGCCGAGGGCATGGCGGTGCGCGACGTGGGCGCGCTCACGCTGGAAGTCTGCCGGCGCCTGGTGGACGAGGTGCTGCTCGTCGAGGAGGAGACCATCGAGCGCGCCATCGTCGCGCTGATCGAGATCGAGAAGACGGTCGCCGAGGGCGCGGGCGCGGCAGGGCTCGCGGCGCTGCTGGAGCACCCCGCGCGCTTCGCGGGCAAGCGCGTCGGCATCCCGGTGTGCGGCGGCAACATCGATTCGCGGCTGCTGTCCGCGGTGCTGATGCGCGGACTGGTGCGCGACGGGCGGCTGGTGCGCCTGCGCGTCACCATGCCGGACGTCTCCGGCAGCCTCGCGCGCACGGCGGCGCTGATCGGCGAAGCGGGCGGCAATATCGTCGAAGTGCAGCACCAGCGCGTGTTCGGCACCGCCTCGGTGAAGTCGCCGGAAGTCGAGTTCGTGGTGGAGACGCGCGACCGCGAGCACACGCAGGCGCTCGTCGCGCACCTGAACGCGCACGGCGCTAAGGTGACGCTGGACGCCTAGATTGGTTCGGAGATTTCGACCAGGTTCAGGTCGGGGTCGCGCACGTACACCGAGCGCAGCTTGGATACCGCGCCGGTCTTCGTCACCGGGCCTTCGAGGATCGGCACGTTCGCGGCCTTGAGCCTCGCGATCACCTGCTCGAGCGGGATGGCGGCAATGAAGCACAGGTCGAGCGTGCCTGGCGCCGCGACGTGCGCGCGCGGCGTGAACTCCTTGCCCCACTCGTGCAGGTTGAGCTTCTGGCTGCCGAACTTGAGCGCCAGGCGCGTCTCGGTGGGCGTCTGGAACTTCTCCAGCTTCATGCCGAGCACCTCGGCGTAGAACCGGATGCACCCCGCAAGGTCGCGGGTGGTCAGCACGATGTGGTCGACGTGGTCGATCATGGGGTCAGAGCCCGATTTCGCCTTTGGAAATTTGGGCTCTGACCCCGGTTTTCATTTCCGTTTGAGCATTCTCAACGGGTTGTACTCCAGCACCGCCTCGCCGCGCTGGTTCAAGACCCTGTTGGCGAAGCGCACCAGGCCGCGGTCGCCCTTGGAGGTGAGGCGCGCTTCGGTCACCTCGCATTCGACGTGGAGAGTGTCGCCGACCACGGTCGGGCCCTTGACCTCGAGCGTGGCGTTGAGAAAGGCGAGGCCCGTGTCCTGCATCGAGGGCAGCAGCAGCCCTTCGGCGAAGGAATAGACGAGCGCGCCGGGCACCGCGCGGCCCTTGATCGCGCGCTGCGAATCGTCCGCCACCGCGAACAGCTCTTCGGTCAGCCAGGTCAGGTTGACGAAATTCGCGACGTCGGCCTCGGCGATGGTGCGCCGGTGCGTGCGGAAGCGAAAACCCACCTTGAGGTCCTCGTAGGCGAAGCCGCGGCCGATCGGATGAACGTTCTGGGTCATTTCAGAAGATGGTGTAGGCGCCGTCGATGACGAAGCGGTCGCCCGTATGGTAGCGGCTCGCATCGCTCATCAGGTACACGGCGATGCCGGCGAAATCCTCCTTCGTGCCCCAGCGGCGCAGCGGGATGCGCGGCAGCACCGCGGCGGCGAACTTCTCGTCGCCGATCGCCTTGGCGGTCATGTCCGACTCGATCCATCCCGGCAGGATGGAATTCGCCGTCACCTGGTGGCGCGCCATCTCCACGGCGAGCGCGCGGATCATGGTGAGCATGGCGCCCTTGGTCGCCGCGTAGGCCGAGGCGCGCGCCGCGCCGTGGATCGCGGCGCTGCTCGCCATGCCCACCAGGCGCCCTCCCGGATCGCCCGCCTTCGAGCGCTCGGTCATGTGGCGCGCGGCGGCGCGCAGCGTGTAGAAGGCACCGTCGAGGTTCACCGAGAGCACCCGCTTCCACTCCTTTGTCGGCAGTTCCGCGAGTGGCGCGCGCGCCTGGCTCACGCCCGCATTGGCGAAGCAGCCGTCGATGCGCCCCATCGCCTTGAGCGCCTGGGCGAACTGCGCCTCCACCTGCGCCTCGTCGGCGACGTCGCATCGCTGCGCGAGCACGCGCCGGCCGTGCGACTTGAGCTTCTTCTCCGCGGCCGCGTTCTTTTCGGCGTTCGAGCCCCAGATGACGAGGTCGGCGCCCGCCGCGGCGAGGCCCTCGGCCATGCCAAGGCCGATGCCGCCGTTGCCGCCGGTGACGAGCGCGACCTTCCCGCTCAGGTCGAAAGCCTTCATCCGTACCCGGCCGTCACGTCCCGCTCATCCGGGATTTCCTACTTCTTCTTCTCGAAGTGCGCGCGCGCTCGGTTGAACGCTTCCTGCATGCTCTTCACCGCCTGGTCGGTGCCCTTCATCATGTCCTGCCAGGCGTCGGTGGAGGCGCCCTGCAGCAGCTTCATCTGGTACATCGCCTCGTCCCGGCGGCTGTTGAGCTGGTTCAGCTGCTTCTCGTACTCCGCCTTCATCGACGCCTGCGCCACCTGCGCCTTGGCTTCCCACTTCTTCGACTCGGCGTTCCAATGGTCGATCTGGTCCTTCAGTTTCTTCACGTACTCGTCGCGGTTCATCATAGCCCTGCTCCTTTCGTTCTCTCGTTCAGGACGCCAACACCAGCGCCAGTGCGACGGCGCCGGGAAATGCCTGCACCCACAGGATCCGCCTGCTCACGCTCCAGGCGCCGTACACCCCGGCCACGATCACGCAGCCGAGGAAGAACACCTTGATGTGCAGACCCGCGCTGCCAAGCCACAGGCCCCAGGCGAGCCCCGCGACGAGGAAGCCGTTGTACAGCCCCTGGTTCGCCGCGAGCACCTTGGTGGTTTCCGCTTTCTCCGGCGTGTTGCGGAACACCTTGAGCCCGAGCGGCCTGGTCCAGAGGAACATTTCCAGCACCAGGAAGTAAAGGTGGAGCAACGCCACCAGGCCCACCAGCACGTCGGCAAGCATTCTCACGCGCTCTCCTCCTGATCAGACGACATCTTCGCGCCTGACGCCTTCGCATTCAAGAACGAAATCGGCGCCGAATGCCTTGCCCGGCGTCTGGAAACCGGGCGAGACTCTGCCGGCCAGCACCTGCTTCACCGCGGCCAAGGCCGCGCGCGTCGTCCAGACCAACCCCGCCTCCGGGCCGTGCAGGCGCGCGACCGCGCTGCGTCCCTGGTCGTCGGTGGCTTCTCCCCAGACATGGGTGACCGTCTGCGCACGCGCCTGCGCACTCGGGCCGGGGCGCACGCCGCGCTTGAGCAACGCGCGCAGCGGCGCGAAGCGGAACAGCGGCCGCAAGGTCTTGAGCAGGCCCAATTGCTTCCTCATCGCCGCCGGCAGCACCATGTAGACCTCGATGTCGGGAACGCCGGTACTGTAGTACGCGGTAAACACGTCGCCCCAGGTCATGCGCATCGCCTCGACCGCGCCTTGGCCGAAGTCGATCTTGCGCGTCTTCACGGCTCGCTCCGGCACCACCAGCTTGCCGCCGCGGCGCACGCGGTCGCCGAAGGGCAGCAGCTCGATCATCGTGCGTTGCGTCCCCGGCGGCAGCCCCGCGCGCCCGACGCTATGGAACGCCAGCGCAAGGCGCACCGCCGAAGGCAGGCGGCGCTTCAGGTGCACCGCCAGGCAATCCGTCGGCACCACGTCGAATCCCACCGCCGGCAGCAGCATGACCTTGCGCGCTTTCGCCTCGGCATCGCGCGCAGCGAGCGCCTCGAACACCGGGATTTCGCCGGTCAGGTCGAGATAATGGACGCCCGCGCGCAGGCAGGCGTCGGCCATCGGCTTCGAGGTGAACTTGTACGGACCTGCACAGTGCAGGACCACGGGCACTTCGCGCAGCGCGCGCTCGAGGGCGAGCGCGTCCTCCAGCGCGCAGACGCGGAATTCGACGCCCAACTGCTGCGCCAGGGGCTCGAGCTTCGCCGCATCCCGCCCGGCGAGAATCGGCCGCAGGCCCTGCTCCACCGCAAGCCGCGCCGCCGCCTCGCCGACGTAGCCGTTCGCACCGTAGAGCAGAAAGCTCATCGCACTGCCTCGCTCAGTTGCGCCTGCCGCTGAACGCGCCCGAACCGGGCGCCCAGCACCAGCGATGCTCCCGCCACCAGGGCGTCGAGCGCGGCCTGCGGCAGGCGGATGTCGGAGGCCGTCACGGCTTGCCGCGCCGCAGGTGGAACTTGTGCAGTGAGCGATGCACGACCGGCGCGAACAGCAGGCCGGCGACGAGGATCAGCATCAGGCCGCAGTACAGCGCATACAGGCCGGCGAACAGCTTGCCGCCGAAGCTGAGCGGCGCGCCCACTGGTCCCATGCCTCCCAACAGCATGGCTGCGTTCAGGAACGCGTCAATCCAGTGCAGGCCTTCCAGCCAGTGGTAGCCCAGCATGCCGATGGCGAGGGAGATGAGCACAAGAAGAATGCTGAAGCTGAGGCTGTGCAGGACCCGCGAAAGGAATTCCTTGCGCGGCAGCAGAGGCTCGGAATGGTGCTCGAACATGTCAGTAGGACTTCGGCAGGCCGAGCACGCGCTCGGCGATGAAGCACAGGATCATCTGCGGGGAGACCGGCGCGATGCGCCCGACCAGCGACTCGCGCAGATAGCGCTCGACGTGGTACTCCTTGGCGTAGCCGTAGCCGCCGTGCGTCATCACCGCCTGCTGGCAGGCGTCGAAGCAGGCTTCCGCCGCGAGGTACTTGGACGGCGTTCGCCTCGGCGCCGCTGGGCTTGCCCTGGTCGTAGAGCCAGGCCGCCTTGTACACCATGAGGTTGGCCGCCTCGAGCGCCATCCAGTTCGCCGCGAGCGGGTGCTGGATGCCCTGGTTCTTGCCGATCGGCCGGTCGAAGACGATGCGCTCGTTGGCATACTTCGCCGCGCGGCTCACCGCGCAGCGGCCGAGGCCCACGCACTCGGCGGCGATCAGGATGCGCTCGGGGTTCATGCCGTGCAGGATGTACTCGAAGCCCTTGCCTTCCTCGCCGATGCGGTCGGCTTCCGGCACCGGCAGGCCGTCGAAGAATACCTGGTTGGAGTCGACCGCCTTGCGGCCCATCTTCTCGATCTCGCGCACCTCGATGTGCTTGCGGTCGAAGTCGGTGTAGAACAGCGTCAGCCCGGCGTCCGCGCTGCGCCAGGAGCAGGACCTTCTCCGCCACCTGCGCCGTGGAGATCCACACCTTCTGCCCCGAGATGATGTATTTGCCGCCCTTCTTTTCCGCCTTGGTCTTGATGCGGGTGGTGTTGAGGCCGGTGTTGGGCTCGGTGACCGCGAAGCAGGCGCGCTCCTTGCCGGCGATGAGGCCGCGGCAGCATGCGCTTCTTCTGCTCGCGCGTGCCGAACACCACCACCGGGTTCAGGCCGAAGATGTTCATGTGCACGGCGGAGGCCCCGGAGAACCCGGCGCCCGATTCGGCGATCGCCTGCATCATCACCGCGGCTTCCGTGATGCCGAGGCCCGCGCCGCCGAATTCCTCCGGCATCGCGACGCCGAGCCAGCCGTCCTTGGCGAGCGCCTGGTGCAGCTCCTGGGGAAGCCGCCCTCCTTGTCCTTCTTCAGCCAGTAGTCGTCGCCGAAGCGCGCGCAGATCTTCGCGATCGCCTCGCGGATCGCTTCCTGTTCCGGGGTGAATGCAAAGTCCATGTCCGTGTGCGGTGCGTCGCGCGCCTGCCCTATGCGAGCTTAACCGAGCCCGAGCGCGCGAGCTCGGCGATTTCGCCGTCGTCGAACCCGAGCTCCACCAGGATCTCGCGGCTGTGCTCGCCGAGCGCCGGCACGCCGCGGCGGATCGCGGCGCCGCGCCTGCCGTCCGCGAACACGGGAAACGAGGCGAATTTCTCGCCACGCAGGGCAGTCGCGTTGCCGCGCACCACGTTCTGCTCGAGCTCCGCGGACTGCGCGGGCGTGAGGCACAGGTCCACCGGCACGTCGTTTTCCTCGCAGAGCCGCACCCATTCATCCGCGGTGCGCGTGCGGATCGCCTTCTCCAGCAGGCCGGAGAGCCGGTCGCCGTTGGCGCGGCGCTTTGCGTCGGTCGAGAACGCCTCCTGCTTCAGCTCCGGCACGAAGGCGACGAAGTTGTTCCAGAAGTGGTCCTCGAGGATGCCGAGCGTGAGGCGCTTGCCGTCCTTCGTCTCGAAGACGTCGTTCACCGGGAAGAGATGCGCGCGCGGATCCACCTCGTGCGAGAGGCTGTGGCGCATCGCCAGCCAGAAGAAGGCCGCCTCGAACAGCGACAGATCGAGCGCCACGCCGCGCCCGGTGCGGTTCCTCTCGGCGAGCGCGGCGAGCAGCGCCGTGGCTGCGAACGACCCGCCCGCCATGTCCGCGATCGCGAGCGAGGAGCGCGCCGGGGCCTTGAGCCATTGCCCGGGGAACGCGAGGCCGCCCGCGGCGGCGACGTAATTGAGGTCGTGCCCGGGACGCTCGCGCCAGGGCCCTGACTGCCCGTAGCCCGAGATCGAGCAGTGGATCAGCTTGCCGTTCACCTTGCTCAAGGTGTCGTAATCGATGCCCAGGCGCCTGGCCACGCCCGGCCGGAAGCCCTCCAGCACGAAGTCGGCATCGCGCACCAGGCGCTCGACGACCTCCCTTGACTGCGGCGCCTTGAGGTTGAGCGCGAGGCTGCGCTTGTTGCGGTTCTCGGTGCGGAACTGCGGCGGAAGGTAGCTGCGCGCCGGATCGCCCGTGGGCGACTCCACCTTCACCACCTCCGCGCCGAGGTCGGCGAGGATCGCCGAGGCGAAAGGCCCCGGGATGAACATCGCGAAATCGACGGCCTTCAGGCCGGCGAGCGGCTGCCAGGGCTGCGTCATCCAGTGGCTCGCGGCACGCGCGTTGCGGGTGGCAGCGGCGCACCCTAGGGTTTGCGGCGCGCGGGATGCTCTTCGTAGGGCGGCGCGTAGATCACCATGACTTTCGCGCGCTCGCTCGTGGCGAGGAACACATGCGGCAGGTCCGCGGGAAAGAAGCAGGCTTCGCCCGGCGCCATCTCGAACTTCTCGCCCCCCACCTCGACGTGCGCCGCGCCCTCGAGCAGGTAGCACACCTGCTCGATGCCCGGATGCAGGTGCGGCAGCGCGCCCTTGCCGCGCTCGACTTCGCCGATCAGCATTTCCACCTGCTTTGCGCCGACGGTGTCCTTGCCGATCAACCGGAAGTTCCGGGTCCCCGTGTGATTGGCGGGCGAATAGGGCGTGACATCGGCTTGCCGCACCAGGTAGCGAGATTTCATGCCTCCTCCAACGGATCGATCCATGGCGCCTACGGAATGACGCGCCGCGCGCGGAACTCGCCGACGATGCGCCGCATCATGTCTTCGCTGTCCATCATCTCGGTGAAGCCGCAGCGGTTGGCCTTCACCGTGCTGATGGCATTGTCCCAGTTCCGCGAGAAGACGGTGTCGGCATAGCCCCAGGGCGCGAGCCGGAACAGGTCGGTCGCCACGAGGCCGTGCCGTTTCTGCAGGTTCGTCCACAGTCCCGCCTTGTCCGCCATGAACTCGACCAGCCGCATCTTCTTCACCGGACCCACCGGCATGCCGAACATGTCCGCGATGCGCGGCCACATGAAGTTCCAGCGGAAGGCATCGCCGTTGCCGATGTTGAAGGCCTGGTTGGCGGCGCGCGCATCCGTCGCAGCCCACAGCATGGCGCGGTTGAGCAGGCCGACGTCGGTGGTGAAGGTGAGCGCGTCGTAGGTGGCCTGGTCGCCGGGGAACACCAGCGGCAGGCCCAGCTCCTTCATGATCGTGGCATAGGCCGCGATCACGGTCATCAGGTTGATGCGCGCGCCGTTGGCGTAGCCGCAGACCGCGCCCGGGCGCGTCGTGGACCAGGTCCAGGACTTCCCGCGTTGCGCCTGGAGCACGTGCGCGTGCTGAGCCTCGTAGAAATAGGCCGGCACGCAGGCCGGATCGTCCTCGCGCGCCGGCGTGCGGTAGGCGCCGAGGTGGTAGCCGTACCACTTCACGCCTTCCAGCACGTGCACGTGTTGCAACTTGCGGATTCTCGGCAGCGCCGCGTCGATGAAGTGGACGAGCAGCCGCGTGTTGAGCGCGTTCTCCTCCTCCAGCGTGCGGCCGTTCAGCAGCGCGGTATAGAAGATGTGCGTGACATCTTCGATGCCGGATAGCTTCGCCTTCGCATCGTTCGCATCGAGCAGGTCCGCGGAAATGTGCCGTAGCCAGGGCCCGAGCTCCGGGGCGCCACGCGACACCCCGATCACCTCCCACTCGCCGGCGGCATGGAGCATCTGCGCCATGTTGCTGCCGCACATGCCGCCCACGCCCGCGATCAGAGCCACCTTGCGCGCCACTGGCCAGCCCTAGCCCTGCGCGTCCAGCCAGTTGTAGAGCGCGATGCCGCCGTCCACCACCACCGTGGCGCCGGTCATGTAGGCGCCGTACTTCTCGGACAGGATCGCCACCGCCATCGGCGCGATGTCCGCGGGCGTGCCGACGCGCCCGAGGGCGATCCTGTCGACCAGGCCGGGCGAGCCCTTGAAGCCCGCCCCCGGCACCGCGCCCGGCGCGATGGCGTTGACGCGGATGCCGTCGGGCCCGAGCGCCCGCGCCAGCTCCTTCATCACCATGGTCTGCCCCGCCTTCGACGCGGAGTAGTGCGGCAGGTTGCGCGGCGAATCGGCGTGCAGCGAGGTGACGAACAGCATGCGGCCGCGGATCTTCCGCTCGCGCATGTGCCGCCCGAGCGCCTGCGCGATCAGGAAGCCCGAGTTCAGGTTCACTTCCAGCATGGCGCGCCACTCGGCCTCGGTGACCGCGAGCGCGGTTTGCGTCTCGCGGCGCGGCGGACTGGCGGCATGGACGAAGATCGAGACCCGGCCGAGCTCGCGGATTGCGCGCGCGGCGAGCGCCTGCGCGGCGCCCGGCTGCGAGAGGTCGGCATCCTTGAGGTCGGCGCGCATCACCTGCGCGCCCTCTTCCTCCAGCGCCTGCGCGATGGCGAGGCCGATGCCCCCGCCCGTTCCCGTCACCAGCGCGGTGTCACTCTGCAGCAGCAACGTGCGGCTCCGCGGCTGGCGCGCGGCTGCGCCCGGTGAGCAGCAGGTACGCGGTGGGAATCACGAACAGCGTGAACACCGTGCCCACCAGCAGGCCGCCGACGATCACCCAGCCGATCGGCTGGCGCGCTTCCGAGCCCGCGCCGGTGGCGAGCGCGAGCGGCAGCGCGCCGAGCACCATGGCGCCGGTGGTCATCAGGATCGGGCGCAGGCGCAGCGTCGCCGCCTCGACCACCGCCTCGCCGGCGGCCATGCCGCGCTCGCGCAACTGGTTGGAGAACTCCACGATCAGGATGCCGTGCTTGGTGATCAGGCCGATCAGCATCACCAGGCCGATCTGCGAATAGACGTTGAGCGTGCCGCCGGTGAGCTTGAGCGCGGCGAGCGCGCCGGTCATGGCGAGCGGCACCGTCAGCATGATGACGAAGGGCGAGACGAAGCTCTCGAACTGCGCGGCGAGCACCAGGTAGATGAAGGCGAGCGCCAGCAGGAAGGTGAGCACCAGCGTCGCGCCCGACTCGCGGAACTCGCGCGACGGGCCGTCGAGCTCGACGCGGGCGCTCGCATCCAGGGTGTCCTTCGCCGCGGCGTCCAGCACCTCGAGCGCCTCGCCCAGCGTGTAGCCCGGCGCCACGTTGGCGCTGAGCACCGTGGCGCGCAGGCGGTTGAAGTGGTTGAGCTCCTTCGGCCCCACCGTCTCGCGCACCTTGACGAGGTTGGAGAGCTGCACCAGCGTGCCGTCGCGCGCGCGCACGAAGATCGAGGTGAGGTCGGCCGGGGTGTTGCGGTCCTTCGCTTCGAGCTGCACGATCACCTCGTACTGCTTGCCCTCGCGCTTGAAGCGCGTCACCTGGCGGCCGCCGAGCAGCGTCTCGAGCGTGCGGCCGATGGTCTCCACGTCGATGCCGAGCGCCGCCGCCTTTTCGCGGTCGATGTCCACCGCGAGCTGCGGCTTGTTCAGGCGCAGGTCGGTGTCCGGATTGGCGAGCACCCTGGACTCGCGCGCCTTGGCGAGCAGCGCGTTGGTCATGCGCTCCAGGTCCTCGTAGGAATTCGCCTGCACCACGTACTGCACCGGCGGGTTGCGGAAGCTCTGCCCGAGCGAGGGCGGATTGACGGGGAAAGCGAACACGCCGGGCAGCGTGGCGAACAGCTTCGGCCCCAGCTCCGCGGTGATGGCCTGCGTCTTGCGGGTCCTTTCCTCCCAGGGCGCGAGCTGGGTGAAGCCGATGCCGAAGTTCACCGGGTTGGGGCGCTCCAGTCCCGGCGCGACCGCGGTGAAGTAGGAGCGGATCTCGGGAACCTGCGAGAACAGCTTCTCCACCTCGCGCATGTAGCGGTCGGTGTAGTCGATCGAGGCGCCCTCGGGCGCGATCACCAGCGTGATGAAGAAGCCGCGGTCCTCCAGCGGCGAGAGCTCGGACTTGAGCGACTGGTACAGCAGGAACGCCCCGCCGAAGACCAGGGCAAACGCCAGCACCACCGCCCACCACCACGCGAGCACGAAGGTGAGCGACCGGCGGTAGCCCTGTGTCATGCCGGTGAAGAACCGCTCCATGGCCTGGTAGAGGCGCCCGTGCGACTCGTGCTCCTTCAGGATGCGCGAGCACATCATCGGCGTGAGCGTGAGCGCGACCATGCCCGAGACCACGACCGCGGCCGCCACCGTGAGCGCGAACTCGGTGAACAGGCGGCCCGTGTTGCCGGTCATGAAGCCGAGCGGCGCGAACACCGCGGTGAGCGTGAGCGACATCGCCACCACGGCGAAGGCGATCTCGCGCGCGCCGTCGATCGAGGCCTGGCGCGGGGTCTTGCCGAGCTCGACGTGGCGGTGGCAGTTCTCCAGCACCACGATGGCGTCGTCGACCACCAGGCCGATGGCGAGCACCAGGCCGAGCAGCGTCAGCACGTTGACCGAAAAGCCCATCAGCCACAGGAAGAAGAACGCGCCGATGAGCGACACCGGGATGGTGACGAAGGGAATCAGCGTCGAGCGCACCGAGCGCAGGAACACGAAGATCACCAGCACCACCAGCAGCACCGCCTCGAGCATGGTGCGGTACACCGCGACGATCGAGCGGTCGATGAACACCGAGGAGTCGAACGCCACGGCGAGCGACATGCCCGCGGGCAGCGTCGGCTGCAGCCGCGCCATTTCCGCCTTCACCGCGGTGGCCACCGACAGCGTGTTGGCGGTGGACTGCTTCACCACGCCCATGCCCACCGCCGGGTTGCCGTTCACGCGCACGATGTTGCGCTCGTCCAGCGCGCCCAGGCGCGCCACGCCCACGTCGCGCAGCCGCACCGCGTAGCCGCGGCTCTCGGCCAGGATCATGTTGTTGAACTGCGATTCGGTGCGCAGGTCGGCCTCGGTCAGCACCGTGAACTCGCGCTGGGCCGACTCGATGCGCCCCGAGGGGATCTCGACGTTCTGCTTGCGCAGCCCGTTCTCCACGTCCTGCGGCGTCAGGCCGTAGGCGGCGAGGCGGTCGCGGTCGACCCACAGGCGCATGGCGTAGCGGCGCTCGCCGCCGATGATCACCGAGGCGACGCCGGGCAGCGTCTTCAGGCGGTCGGCGACGTAGCGGTCCGCGTACTCGGAGATCTCGAGCGCCGCGTGGCGCTCGGACGAGAGGCGCAGCCAGATGATCGCCTGCGCGTCCGCCTCGATCTTGGACACCACCGACTCGTCCGCGGCGGCGGGCAGCAGCGCGCGCACGCGCGCCACGCGGTCGCGCACGTCGTTCGCCGCCGAGTCGACGTTCCTCTCGAGCACGAACTCGACGGTGATGGTGCTCACCTCCTCGCGCGACACCGACTTGATCGCGCGCACGCCCTCGATCCCCGAGAGCGCATCCTCCAGCGGCTGGGTGATCTGCGACTCGATGACCTGCGGGCTCGCGCCCTTGAAGACGGTGCGCACCGAGACCACCGGCGTGTCGATCTTCGGATACTCGCGCACCGTCAGGCGCTGGAAGGAGATCACGCCGAGCAGCACGATCATCAGGCTCAGCACCGTCGCGAAGACGGGGCGCTTGATGCACAGTTCGGGAAGCTGCATGCCGCGTGCGGCGGGCTTGGCGCCCGCGCTAGCCTTTCTTTTCCGCCGCCGCGGCGGCGGGCTTCGGTGTGCCCTGCATGACGCTCACCGGCGAGCCCGGGCCGATCTTGTGGTTGCCCTCGGTGACCACCAGGTCGCCGGCGGCGAGGCCCTCGGTAATCTCGACCTCGCCCACCTTGCGCACGCCGGTGCGCACTTTGACCATGGCGGCGCGGCCCTCCGCCACGCGGAACACGAAGCTGTCCTGTCCGCGCGGCACGATCGCCGCCTCCGGGATCCACACCGCCTTCTCGCGCACGCCGATCTGCGCCTGCACGCGCGCGAACATGCCTGGCCGCAGCCGCAGGTCGGGATTGGCGACGCGCGCGCGCACCAGCACCGTGCGCGTCGCCTCGTCCACCGCCGTCTCGACGGCGTAGACCTGGCCGGGGAAGGTGCGCTCGACATAGGCGTCCACCTGCAGCCGCACGCCCTGGCCGGCCTTCATGCGCCCCACGAAGCCCTCGGGCACGCGGAAGTCCAGCTTCAGCTGGTCGATCTTCTCCAGGCGCGCGATGTCGGTGCCCGCGGCGACGTAGGCGCCCTCGCTCACCTGGCGCAGGCCCATCACGCCCGGGAACGGCGCGCGCATCACCGTCTTGGCCAGGCGCGCCTCGTCCTCGCGCACCTTCGCCAGCGCGCGCTGCTGGTTCGCGCGCTGCTCATCGAGCGCCTGCTGCGCGATGAAGCCCTTCTTGTGCATGTCCTCGGCGCGCACCAGGCGCTGCGCTTCCAGCTCCGCCTGCGCCTTGCTCGAGGCGAGCACCGCGCCGAGCTCGCTCTGGTCCAGGCGCACCAGCACGTCGCCGCGCGCGACGCGGCCACCCTCCTGGAAGCGAATCTCGCCGATGCGTCCGGCGATCTCCGGGCGCACCGTCACCGCTTCGTCCGCGCGCATCGTGCCCACCGCCGTGACCTCGTCGATCGCGGGCGCCAGCTTCGCCGCGACGGCCATCACGGGCATCGGCGGCGGTGCTTTCTGCTGGGAATGAGCAAGCGCGGGCGCCAGCGCGAGCAGCCCCGCCAGGATCAAACGCATGCGGCGGAGTTTACTCGATCCGCATTACCGCCATCATCCCCGACTCCTGGTGCTCGAGGATGTGGCAGTGGATCATCCAGTCGCCCGGATTGTCGGCGACGAAGGCGAACTCCGCGCGCGCCCCCGGATCGACGAGCGCCGTGTCGCGCCAGGGCTGGTGCGGCTCGTTGAGCGTGCGGAACGCCACGCCGTGCAGGTGAAAAGGATGGTGCCAGGCAGTATCGTTCTCGACTTCGAGAATGTAGCTGCGGCCGCGCTTCAGGCGCAGCAGCGGCTCGTGCGCGTGTCCACGCGGCGAGCGGCCGTTGATCGACCAGAGTCCCTCCGGCTGCCGCGGGCGCATGGCTCCGCCGCCGAGCACGAGCTTGCGGCGCTCGGCGCGCGCCACGTCCGGCGCCGAAAGCGGATTGGGCGGCAATTGCGGCATGGGCAGCAGGCGCGCCGGTGCGCGCCGTTCCGTGTAGGCCAGGTCGATCACGCGATAGGCGCGGCGCGGGAAGAAGTCGTCCGTCACCGCGTAGCGGCGGCCGGGCTCGCCGGTCGCCTCGAGCTGCAGGTCCGCGCGCATGCCGGGCCCGAGCGTAACGCCGCCGGAGAGGTCATGCGGTGCGACCGGGTGGCCGTCGAGCGCGATCACGCGCGGCGCGTGGCCCTCGAAGTTCAGGCGGAAGATGCGCGCGTTGGCGGCATTCACGAGCCGCAGGCGCACTCGCTGGCCCGCATCCAGCGCGAACGCATCGGGCACGCGGCCGTTGACCAGTGCGGTGTTGCCCAGGCGCCCGGCGTGGCTGGCGTCGAAGGGCGCATTGAAGTCCTGGGCGACTTGCGCCTCTCGGTCGAGGCGCAGGTCGGAGAGCACCCAGACCACGTCGCGGTCGAACGCGGGTGGCGCGCGCTCCTCGACGATCAGCGCGCCGTAAAGGCCGCGCCCGAGCTGCTCGGGGCTGCCGAAATGCGGGTGGTACCAGAAGGTGCCCGCGTCGGGCAGCGCGAACTCGTAGAGGAACTCGCCGCCGGGCGGCACGGGCGGCTGCGTCAGGTGCGGCACGCCGTCCATCGCGTTCGGCAGGCGGATCCCGTGCCAGTGGATCGTCGTCTCCTGCGGCAGGCGGTTGACGAGGCGCGCGCGCAGCGTCTCGCCCTGCCTTGCGCGCAGCACGGGGCCGGGAAAGGCGCCGTTGTAAGCCCACAGATCGGTGTCGGGATGCGGCGCGCCCACGACGGCAATGCGCGCGGGCCCCGCCTCGAGCCGGATCTCGCGCGCAGACGCGCCGGCGGCTGCAGCCTGCGCGCGCACCGACCGCGTGGCGAGCGCCGCGGGCAGGGCACCGAGCGCCGCGCAGGCGCCGAGAAAGCGCCGGCGCCTCAGCGAGGTGCGCGACACGCTGTACGCTTTCGCGTCACGGCTTCGTCGCCGCGGCGCGCTTCTTCGCCAGGCGCTGGCGCGTCTTCTCGGCGTCCACCACGAAGCGCACGTGCACGCCGGCGCCGCACTCCTCCAGCTCGTCGCGCACCCGGAAGGCGCAGCGCACGCTGCGGCCGTCCACGCTGGTGACTGCGTACTCGATGGTGACGCGCATGCCCATCGGCGTGGCAGCGAGGTGGTCGATGGTCACGTGCGTGCCCACCGTGTCCTCGCCCGGATCGAGATAGCCGAGCAGGAAGTCGCGGATCGCGTACTCGACGTCGCTCACCATGTGGGGCGTCGCATAGACCGCGTTCTCCGGCCCCATGAAGGCGATGCAGCGGCCGTCGTCCACGTGGATCACCTTCCTGCCGGCGATGCCGGGAATCAATGTCGCTTTCATGTCCGTTATTGAATCTGCGATTGCCACATGCGCGGCGCCTGCGCCGCCGCCTCGAGGTCGAAATATATCCGCCCGATCTCGCGCCCGTCAGTGGTCTCCACCTGCACCTTCCAGCTGCCGGGCTGGTAGTTGGACTTGAAGCCGTAGCCGCGAAAGCCCTGCTCGCGGCCGCCGACGATGCCCATCGGGATCGTGTCCTGCAGCGCCCAGCCGCCGATGCCGCCGCCCGCGCGCCAGTACCAGCGCACCTGCACCTGGTCGGCAAAGCGCGACGGCGAGAAGATGCGGAAGAACACGTACACCCGGTCACCGGGCTGCGCGCGGAACGCCTGGTCGCCGTTGTGCCAGAAGCGCCACCATTCGCGCTCGTGGGTGAGGCGGTAGCCCTCCGCGGTGCGCTCCACCGAGTGGTACACACCGATGTACGGAATGGACAGCGGCACCGGCGGGATGAGGCGAAAGAGGTAGAAGCCGAGAAAGCCGAGGAGCACGCAGCCCAGCGGCACCAGGATCTGGCGCCGGGCGAGCGCGAAGCGCTCCGGCGCCGAGCGGCGGATGCGCCAGGCCGCGCCGCGCCAGCGGCAGGGCGCCGACGAGCATCGACGCGAGGAACATGGCAAGGCCGATGGAGCCGGCGAGCACCGGCAACAGCGTGGCGAAGAAGGAGAAGAAGCACAGCGCGAGCAGCGCGAACTTGAAGGGCAGCCCGAGCGCCTTGAAGCGCCGCGACTCGTTCGCCAGCAGCAGCACCACCAGGAAGCCGAGGAACGCGAACGACACCACGAGCGACGAGCTCTTGAAGAAGTAGATGGCGTAGAGGTTGAGCAGCGCGCCGAGCAGGAAGTGCACGGCCGCCCCGCGGTACTCGAACACCCAGCGCCTGAGCCTGGTCATCGCGGCCGGCTCCGGCGCGGGCTGGCCCTGCTCGCGGAACATCTGCAGCAGCACCGCCATGATCACCGCCAGGTACACCGCCTGCTGGCCGATGGTGAGCCAGGAGTCGATGCGTCCCACCGTCAGCATGTCGAACACGAAGCCGGCGGCGAAGAACGCGGCGGCGACGGCGCGCTCGTTGCCCTTGAAATAGCGCTCGAACCGGCCGAGGACCGCCGGCGGCGCTTCGGCAGTTCCTTGGCCCGGCGCGGCATTCATGCGGCGGATTGTAGCCGCCGCGGAAACGCGTTACTTGGCGCGCGGCGTGGTGCGCAGGCCCTCGCGATCGAGCAGCTGGTTGATCATGTCCTGCATGATGTCGAGGCGCTCTTCCAGGACGCAGTCGCGCTTCGCCGCCGGATCGTCGAGCTTGGTGCACACGCTCGCGACATAGGGCCCGCGGCCGAAGCCACGCCCCGTCATGCCGCCGCCGGGTCCCATTCCTGCGCCCGGCCCCATCCCTGCGCCCGGCCCTGTTCCGGCGCCAGGTCCCTTGCCCGCCCCGGGCCCAGGTCCAGTGCCGGGGCCTTTGCCGGTACCCGGTCCCGCGCCCGGTCCCTTGCCTGCGCCGGGCCCCATCATGCCGCCGCCGTACCCGGGCCCGTAGCCCGGGCCGGGCCCGCCCATCATCGGGCCGTAGCCGCGCATTGCGCCGAAGCCCTGCTGCATGGTTTCGTAGTGCTCGCGCAGCAGCTTCTCGCGCTCCTTGGGATCGGTGGTCGCGCGGATCTTGTCCATCTGCTCGTGCATCGTCTGCATGCGCCCCCACATCTGCTGGCGGTACTGCTCGAAGTCCGCGCGCGGCCCGGGGCCGGGTTGTGCAAGCGCCGGCGCTGCGAGCGCCGCCGCGAGAACGGTGATTGCCAGTGTCGCTTTCATGGTTTCTCCTGTGCCAATTCGCTCGTTACGCAAACCAGTATCCCGCTGCGCGACCCGGGACGCTTGATGTGGGTCAAGCCAACTGGCTGTGGCGCCTCCTAGCATGGCCCCACATGCAAATCGAAGCGCCTGCGCCGGCAAGACCTGGCTCTCCACCCGGCTTCGCCCTCTTCGCGCTCGGCTTCCGGCCTTTCTACTTGCTCGCCGGCGCCTACGCGGCGCTCGCCGTTCCGCTCTGGGCCCTGCAGTACGCCGGGTGGTTGCCGGGCGCGAACATCCTTTGGCACGCGCACGAGATGATCCTCGGCTATGCGTTCGCGGTGATCACCGGCTTCCTGCTCACCGCGGTGCGCGCCTGGACCGGGCGCCCCACGCCGACGGGCGCCGCGCTCGCGGCGATCGCCGCGCTGTGGCTGCTGGCACGCGGGCTGGCGCTGGTGTCGCTGCCCGCGGCGGCCGTCGCGGGAGCGTTCTTCGCGGTGGCGGTCGCCTGGGGCATCGGCCGGCCGCTGGTCGCGGCGGGCAACCGGCGCAACCTGTTCTTCGTCGCGCTGGTGCTCGGGCTCGGCGCGGCAGGCCTGCTGCTGCAGGTCTGGCCCCAGCTCGGCATCGCGCTCGGCCTGGACGCGGTGCTGTTCGTCATGACGGTGGTCGCCGGCCGCGTGGTGCCGATGTTCACCAACAATGCCGTTGCGGGCGCGGGCGCGCGGCGCATCGCCTGGCTGGAGAAGGCGGCGCTCGGCGCGATCCTCGCGCTGATCGCGCTGGACGCCCTCGAGCTCGTGTTGCCCGCGGCGGCGGTCGCGCTGGCGGCCGCAGCCGCGCACGCCGCGCGACTCGCGCTATGGTCGCCGCACAGGACCCTGCGCAAACCGATCGTTTGGATCCTGCACGTCTCCTACGCCTGGATCGTCGTACACCTGCTGCTGCGCGGCCTCGGCGGATTCGGCCTGGTGCCGATCGCGCTCGCCACGCATGCGCTCACGGTGGGCGCGATCGGTGGCCTGACCCTCGGCATGATGACGCGCACGGCGCGCGGCCACACGGCGCGGCCGCTCGTCGCGGGCGCGGCGGAAACCGCCGCCTACCTGCTGGTCCAGCTCGCTGCCGTGGCGCGCGTGCTGGTGCCGCTCGCGTTCCCAGGCGCCTATCTCGGCGCGACAATCGCCTCGGCGCTCTTCTGGTTCGTCGCCTTCGCCACCTTCACCGTCGCCTACGTGCCGATCCTCTCGCGACCACGCCTCGACGGACAGCCGGGCTAGAGAGCCCCTGGTCTTTTGTCGCGGATGCGCGCCGCGGCCGGAACGGGGCGCCAGCCACTGTTCTGCGGCGGCGCCGGATTGACGCAAGTCAAACCGGGCGCTAGGAACCGGGACGATACTGACCAGGAACTTTCAAGGAGGCTCCATGTACAAGCACATCCTGGTACCCACCGACGGAACCAAGCTTTCGGCGCGCGCCGTGCGCGCGGCGGTCGCGCTCGCAAGAACCTGCGGCGCCAGGATCACGGGTGTCTACGTGATCCCGCCCTACGTGCCGCCGGTGTACGCCGAGGGAATGCTCTACGTGGCCGACATCGGCCCGCGGCGCCACAAGGAGCTGATGGCCAAGGCAGCCAAGAAGGCACTCGATGCGCTGGGCGCCGAGGCGCGCCGCGGCAGGGTTGCCTGCGCGAGCGCCACGCCGCTCGCGGATCAGCCTTGGGACGGCATCCTGAAGACCGCGCGCGCCAAGCGTTGCGACCTGATCGTGATGGCCTCGCATGGTCGGCGCGGCATCGCCGGGCTGCTGCTCGGCAGCGAGACCACCAAGGTGCTCACGCACTCCAAGATCCCCGTGCTCGTGTGCCGGTGAGCTACCGGCACCTGCTCGCCTGCACCGACGGCTCGCCGCGCGCGCGCAAGGCAGTGGCGATCGCCGCGAAGCTCGCGCGCGCCTGCGGCGCGAAACTCACGGTGCTCTTCGTCATACCGCCGTACGTGCTGCCTGCCTACGGCGAGGCCGCGCTGTACCTTCCCGGCGTCACGCGGCACTTGTACAAGCAGCGCGCCGACGCGCTCGCGAAGAAGGTGCTCGCGCCCGCGGCACGGCTCGCCCGCAAGTCGGGCGTGCACTGCGAGACGCTGGCGGCGAACGCCCCCGAGCCCTGGTCGGGCGTGCTGCACGCGGCGCACCGGCGCAAGTGCGACCTCATCGTGATGGCCTCGCACGGGCGGCGCGGCCTCGCGCGCGCCCTGCTCGGCAGCGAGACCCGGAAGGTGCTGACGCACTCCCGCATCCCCGTATTGGTCGTGCGCTAGGCGTTCTTGCGAGGCGCGGCGTAGCCCGGCGCCGGCGCTTTCCCCAGCGCCGCGAACATCCCTCGCCTCATAGCCTCGTGCGTCGGAGGCCTGCGCAACTCGCCCTTCCTGCATTCACGGGCTCGAACAGTGCTCGGCCTTCTCCCTCCGCCCGCGGCCCGGCTCGGCGCGGCACCATGGGGCCCCCAGCGCCGGCGCCGGGCTACGCCGCGCGTTCCCAAATGGGGCCGCTTAACTTTTGCAGCCACCGGCGCGCCCGCGAGCCTTCACAAGCCGGACCGCTCGCGCGCGCGTGCGTGTGGGCTGCGCTGTTAGCCTAAATACGGACTGCACGTAACCTCGAAGTCGACGTGATAGTGCTCATCGTGGCGCACCCACGGCTTGCGTCGCATGAACTTCAAGTTTTCCTTCAGGTATGGACCCCGGGGCGTCGCGAATAGTTGAGCCAGGTAGTCTTCGTCGAAGATGACAAGCGACAGACCGATACCGCGGAATCGGGCGGCGCGGTCGAGCTGATACAAGTGTTCGGCGACGGCTGGAAAGTCAATTGCCAGATCCTTGTAGCGTCCCGACTCGTCAAACTCAATTCCGTAGCCGAACTTGTTGAACGGATTTGTCGGAAGCGGCACTGAGCGCCCGGCCTTGTCCAGAACGGGCACCATGAAGTCAACCGAGAGGCCGTTTTGATGCGTTCGATGGGGTCTGATGCGTCCTCCGGATTTCCAGCCGGTCTCGCCGTAGACGAAGAACTTTTCGGGAGCGACGCCCTCAAGTGACTTGTAGGCGGCCAACACCACGTCTCGGACTTTCGAATGAACGTGCGTTCGGCCGGCGATGCCAGCGCTCGTGCTGAAGGATGAGAAGTTCGAGCCACTCGCGGGAAGCGCGACGCCGTTCTCGAGTCGCCCTTTCGCAACGGTCCCGAAGCAGGTGCTCTCTAAAGCGAATGCAACGCTCGGAACGAGGAGGATCATCGCAAGGAACCGCTGCATGTGACGTGTGGGCTGCTCTCCTATGCGCGCCAACTATCGCTTGAGCCGCATGCGCGTGATGCTAGGAGCATCCGTTGGTACGGGCAACCATCCGGCCAAGGATCGCGCCCCATGCCGGCAACTGTTGGAGAGAGCGGCGGCGCCGGGCAGCGGCGCGAGGGGCCCCATAGTGCCGCGCCGAGCCGGGCCGCGGGCGGAGGGAGCACGGCGAGGATTGTCTGAGCCCCGAGCCGCTCCAGCGAGGGGCGAGTTCCGCAGCCGTACGACGCACGCGGCTATGAGGCGAGGGAGGTTCGCGGCGCTGGGGAACGCGCCGGTGTCCGGCGACGCCGCTCAAACAGATGACAGGCTAGGCGCGCTTCCAGGGCTCGCCCAGGCCGATCGGCGCCGGGGCGAGCGAGAGGATGCGGGTGTAGAGCTGATCGAAGTCCTGCCCGCGCAGATCCGCGATCGGATCGTCGTTCTGCGCGAATGCCTGCTCGATCGCCGCCCAGTCCTCCTCGCCCAGCGCGCGCTCGGCGAGCGGCAGCAGCTCCTGCTCCTCGCAGCTCATGTGCCGCCAGTGGAAATCGGCGTAGGCCTTCACCGCCGCGGCGAAATCCTGCGCGCCGCGCGGCCAGATCTCCTCGTACTTGCGCACGGCGCGCTCCAGGTCGCGCACCAGGCGCGCGCCCTCGACGTGCTCGGCCTTCAGCTTGTCCACCAGCGGTCGTGCCTCCACGGATCTTTCCCACAGCCGGGCGAACAGCACCTGGTCTTCCTTTGGATGGTGCAGGCGCTCCGGGAAGGCGTCGATGTAATGGATGATGGCGTGAAACGCCTTGAAGTCCGCCTTCACGCGAGGGTCCTGCGCCATGCGCGTGAGGTGCTGCAGCGCCTGCAGCACTGCAGAGATCGTCAGGTGTTCCTCGTGCAGGACGCGGGCGGCCTTGTGCATCTGCGCCTACCGCACGAGCGTCACCGGCACGTGCACCAGGTGCACGACGCGGTAGGCCACCGAGCCGAGGAACAGCGTGCCGAGCGTGCCCATGCCGCGCGTGCCCATGACCACTTCCTCGATGTCCTGCGCCTTCACCAGCTCGGCGATGGCATGCGCCACTTCGCCTTGCCGCAAATGCTCGACGTGCGGCACTTTCTCGTCAGAGGCGACCTGCGCCGCGGCGTCCAGCACGTTCCGCGAAGCCGCGGCGCGCACCTTCTCCAGGTCCTCGCGCACCACGTACACGCGCATTTCCTCGTAGTGCATCGGCGGGTCCACGTGCAGCACGTGCAGCTCGCCCTTGGTGAGCCGCGCGCGCTCCGCCGCCACGCGCAGCGCGCGCGTCGAGGCTTCCGAGCCATCCACCGGCACCAGGATCCGTTTCATCGCAGCGCTCCTTCGCGCAGGGACTCCCAGCCAGTCTAGGCGCGCGTGCCTGCGCCCGCTTGACGCAGATCAACCGGAGACGAAGAGCAAGCCGGCGGCGCCGCCGGCGAGCGCCGCGCCGAAGGGCGCGAGCGCAGGCAGGAAGAGCCCCCGGCCCAGCCAGGCGAGCACGCCGAGCTTGAACAGCATGTTGGTGGCGAGCGCGACGGCGATCGCCGCCACTGCCGTGCCGGCGCTGACGCGCTCGTCGACGAAGAGGTTGAGCGCGGAGAGCACGCCCGGGTCCACGTCCGCGAGACCCGAGAGCGCGGTGGCGAGGTAAAGGCCGCGATTGCCGATCGCATCCTCCAGCCAGGCGGCAACGAACAGCACGGCCGCGTAGAGCGCGCCGAAGCGCAGCGCCATGCCGATCTCGGCCGGGTTGCGCGCCGCCGGCAGCGCGAGGCGAGTGCCGCGGTCCGCGCGCAGGTACAGAAGCGCCACCGCCACCAGACCCGCCGCCAGCGCGCTGCCCAGAACGGGCAGCAACCGCGGCACGATGCCGGGCGCGACCAGGGCGGAGTACACCCCGACGCGCACGAGCACCACCAGGTTGGCGAGCGACACCACGACCAGCGCCACCTGCACCGAGCCCGGCGCGTCGGTGCTGCGCCGCGCGTAGAGCGCGGTCGTCGCCGTCGAGGACACGAGCCCGCCGAGCAGCCCCGTGAGCAGCGTGCCATGGCGCTCGCCCGCCACGCGCATGGCGATGTAGCTCGCGACGCCGACCCCGGCGATCAGCACCACCATGAGCCAGATGTGCCGCGGGTTGAGCACTCCGTAGGGCCCGTAGGCGCGGTCGGGCAGGATCGGCAGGACGATGAAGGTGATGACGAGGAACTGCAGCAGCGACACCTGCTCCTCGCGGCTGAGCGCGGAAGTGACGCTTTCCAGCTCCGGCTTGAAGTACAGCAGCGCCGTGACCACGATGGCGAGCGCGGTGGCAAGCGGCGCCTCGCCCAGGCCCGCGAGCGCGCCGAGCAGGTAGGCGACGCCCGCCGCCGCCACCGTGGTGGTGCCGGGGTCCTCGCCCGGGCCCACGCGCGCGTAGGCGACGATGAGCATACCGGTGACGGCGAGCAGCCCGACCGGCAACAGCCAATCGGTGTTGACGTAGATCCCGGCGAGCGCGGCGAGCGTGCCGAGCAGCGACACCAGCGCGAAGGTGCGCACGCCCGCCTTGGCGGCGGGGTTGCGCTCGCGCTCCAGGCCGATCAGCAGGCCGATGCCGAGTCCCCCGCCCAGAGCGAGCCACAGGGCGGGATCGAGCAACCCCGATCCATTGGCTTCAAGCATTCAGAGACAGAGAATGGCTTCGCCCAGCGCCGCTGGCAAGCCGCCCGCGCGCGCGAGGCCCCACACGCCGAAGCCGAGCACGAGGCTCCCGGCGCCAATGCGGAAAGCGCGTTGCGAGAGCCAGGCGCGCAGGCGCGTGGTCGCCATTCCGGCGGCGAGCAGCCAGGGCAGCGTGCCCAGGCCGAAGGCGAGCATGGCTGTCGCGCCGCGCGCCGGGTCACCGGTGGCCGCCGCGGTGGCGAGCGCGCCGTAGACGAGCCCGCAAGGCAGCCAGCCCCAGACGGCGCCGGCAGCGAAGGAATGCGCGCGCAGGCGCACGGCGAGCGGCTGCAGCCGCCGCCAGAGCGGTGCGCCGATCCGTTCCAGCCAGGTTGCGGCGCCCGACACGCCCGCGAGGTACAGGCCCACCAGCACCAGCATCAGGCTCGCCAGCGTGTGCAGGAACGCCTGTGCCGGCGCCGCCGCGATCGCGTAGGCGCCGGAGCCGACGAGGCCCGCAATGGCGCCGGCCGCCGCGTAGCTCGAGACGCGCCCGGTGTTGAACGCGAGCTGCGCGCGCGCCAGGCTGCGCGCCGGCAGCATCGGCTGCGGCGCCGAGAAGGCGGTGACGATGCCGCCGCACATGCCGACGCAGTGCGCGCCCGAGGCCAGTCCGAGCGCCAGCAGCGCGAGCGGGATGCCGGCTTCCAACTCAGGTCACCTTGTCAGATGACCTTCGAGTACTCGGCGCGCGCCTGGCGCGTGCGCAGATAGCGATCGAACACCGCGCACACCACGCGCACCAGGAGGCGCCCCCGCGAGGTGACGATGATCCAGTCGTCGCGCAGCTCGACCAGCCCCTCGTCCTGCAGCCGCCGCAGGTCCTTCAGCTCCTCGGCGAAGTAGGCGCGGAAATCGATGAGGTGCGCGAGCTCGATCGATTCGATCGAGAGGCGAAAGTGGCAGGCGAGCGCATGGATCACGGCGCGGCGCACGAGGTCGTCGGGCGTGAGCTCGATGCCGCGCGCCACCGGCAGGCGCCCCGCGTCGAGCGCGGCGCGAGTAGTCCTCCAGCCGCTTCTGGTTCTGGTAGTAGGTCGGGCCGATCGCGCCGATGGCCGAGACGCCCAGGCCGATCAGGTCGCTGCCGCGATGCGTGGAGTAGCCCTGGAAATTGCGCTGCAGGCGCCCCTGCGCCTGCGCGATCGCCAGCTCGTCGTCGGGCCGCGCGAAGTGGTCCATGCCGATGTAGAGGTAGCCGGCGCGCGTCAGGCGCCCGATGGCGAGGCTCATGATCTGCAGCTTGGTCTCGGCGCTGGGCATGTCCGTCACCGCGATGCGCCGCTGCGGCATGAACACCTTGGGCAGGTGCGCGTAGCTGTACAGCGCGATGCGGTCCGGGTCGAGCGCGATCACCTGGTCGAGCGTGCGGTTGAAGCCGTCGAGCGTCTGCTTCGGCAGGCCGTAGATCAGGTCCACGTTCACCGAGCGGAAGCCCGACGCGCGCGCCTCGCCCACCACGCGCCGCGTTTCCTCCTCGGTCTGGATGCGGTGCACAGCCTTCTGCACCGCCGGGTCGAAGTCCTGCACGCCGAACGAGATGCGGTTGAAGCCCAGGCCTGCGAGGAAGCGCAGCGTGCCGGGGGCGACGCCGCCGCGGGTCGACCTCGATCGAACATTCGCAGCCCGGCGCGCGCTGGAAGTTGCGGTCGAGGACTTCCATGAGCGCCTCCATCTCCTCCAGCGCCAGGAAGGTGGGCGTGCCGCCGCCCCAATGCAGCTGGCTGATGGTCCGGTCGGCGCCCAGGTGCGGCGCGAGCAGCTCCAGTTCCTTCTCCAAGTACTTGATATACTTGGCCGATTGGCGAATGGTCGCGCGTCACCACCTTGTTGCAGGCGCAGTAGTAGCAGAGCGTGTCGCAGAATGGCAGGTGGACATAGACCGACAGCGGCTGGCCGAAGCCGCCGATGTTGCGCTTGGCCAGCCACTGCTGGAGCTCGGCCTCGCCGAAGGCCTCGACGAACCGGTCGGCGGTCGGATACGACGTATAGCGCGGCCCGCTCACGTCGTACTTACGTATGAGGACCGGGTCGATGACCAGTTCGGAGGCGGGATACTGCATGTGCATTTGGTAGCACTTTGAAGGTAAACGGTTCCGGCACATTGATTTCCGTCAAACCCAGCGTTATTCGCCACCCCGCGGTGATGGCCGCCGCCGGCGCGCTCGTCGCGGCCCTGGTGCTCGCCAACGTGGCGGCGTTCGTCTTCGAGGCCCAGGCCCCCTGGATCGTCGGCGCGGTGCTGATCGCCGACGTGCTCATGGTGGGCATGAGCCTGCTTGGCGGGCTGTGGGCGGTCGCCGTGTGGGGCGGGCGCACCGACCTCTCCGAGGCGCGCCTGGCGTCGATCGTCGACTCGGCGATGGACGGCATCATCACCGTTGACGCCGCGCAGCGCGTCGTGCAGTTCAATCACGCTGCCGAGCAGATGTTCAACGTGCGCCGCGAGGACGCGATTGGCGGGCCGCTGGAGCGCTTCATCCCGCAGCGCTTCCGCGCCGCGCACCACGCGCACGTGGAGCAGTTCGCCGGCACCGGCGTCACCAGCCGGCGCATGGGCGACGCCACCACGCTGTGGGCGCTGCGTGCCGACGGCACCGAGTTCCCCATCGACGCCTCGATCTCGCAGGGCGGCGACCCGGGAAACCGCTTCTTCACCGTCATCCTGCGCGACATCACGCGGCGCAAGCAGGGCGAGGACACGATGCGCCAGCAGCAGCAGGAGCTGCGCGAGCTCTCGGCGCGCGTGCAGGAGGCGCGCGAGGAGGAAAAGACGCGCATCGCGCGCGAGCTGCACGACGAGCTGGGGCAGCTGCTCACGGCGCTCAAGATGGACCTCTCCTGGCTGCGCGAGCGCCTGCCCGCGCACGAGCGCGAGCTCGCCGCCCGCGCCGAGGGCATGTCGGCGCTGCTCGACCGCACCGTGAGCTCCAGCCGGCGCATCGCCTCCGACCTGCGCCCGCTGATGCTGGACGACCTCGGCCTGGCCGATGCCGCGCAATGGCTGGTGGAGGATTTCGGCAAGCACTCCGGTATCCGGCTCGAGTTGCGTTCGGTGCAGGCCGAGGCGCTCGAGGCGCTGCCCAAGGGCGCGGCCACCGCCGTCTACCGCGCCATCCAGGAGTCGCTCACCAACATCGCGCGCCATTCGGGCGCCAGGAACGCCTGGATCGTCATGGCGCAGGATGACGGCTCGCTTTACGTCGAGATCGAGGATGACGGCCGCGGCATCGGCGCGGGCGACATGGCCAAGTCGAGCTCGCTCGGCCTGAAAGGCATGCGCGAGCGCATCGCCTACTACGGCGGCTCGCTCGAGGTGGGACCGGCACCGCGCGGCGGCACGCGCCTGCGCCTGCGCATGCCGCTGCGGGGCGCGGCGGCGGGCGGCTAATGGAACCCCTGACATGATCCGCGTCCTGCTCGCCGACGATCACGAGATCGTGCGCGACGGCCTGAAGCGCATCCTCGACGCCTGCAGCGACGTGCAGGTCGCCGGCGAGGCGGCGAACGGCGACGAGGCGCTCGCGCTGGCGCGCGCGAACGACTACGACCTCGCGCTGCTCGACATGTCGATGCCCGGGCTCTCGGGGATCGACCTCATCAGGCGCCTGAAGGCCGAGAAGCCGAAGCTGAAGCTGCTGGTGCTCTCGATGCACGGCGAGCCGCAGTACGCGGCGCGCGCGCTGAAGGCGGGCGCCTCGGGCTACCTCACCAAGGACAGCGCCGCCGAGAAGCTGGTCGGCGCGATCCGCAAGGTCGCCGCCGGCGGCGTGCACGTGAGCGAGGCCGCGGCCGCGGGGCTGCTGGCCGCGAGCACCGGCGAAGGTCCGCTCCACAGCCGGCTTTCCGACCGCGAGTTCGAGGTCTTCAAGCAGCTCGCCAGCGGCGCGAGCCCCACCGAGATCGCCCGCCGCCTGCACCTGTCGGTGAAGACCGTGAGCACCCACAAGACGCGCATCCAGGAAAAGCTCGGCCTCGCCGGCACCGCCGAGCTGGTGCGCTACGCCCTCGAGCACCAGCTGCTGTAGGGCTGCAGCCGCAGCGTTATAGGAATATTCCGACCCGGGGTGCGAGTCTTCGCACCCGCAGATTCAGCTTTCGCCGATACCGCCGAGCGAGGCGCGCGGCCACACTGGCGCCATGCAAACGGTGTACGTCGTCGAGGATGCCCCCCTGGTCCGCGAGCGCCTGATCGAGATGCTCGACGCCACCCCGGGCACGCAGGTCGTGGGCGCCGCCGCGCGCGCCGACCAGGCGATCCGCGGCATCCTCGAGGAGCGGCCCGACGTGGTGCTGCTCGACCTGCGCCTGGCGCAGGGCAGCGGCCTCGACGTGCTGCGCGCGGTCCACGACATCGCACCCGAGATCACCTTCTACATGCTGACCAACTTCGCTTCCGAGCCCTACCGGCAGCTTGCCGCGCGGCTCGGCGCGCAGGACTTCTTCGACAAGAGCAGCGAGTTCGAACGCGTGCGCGACATCATCGCCGCGCGCTCCGCCACCAAGCACTGAACCAGGAGACTTCCATGCACGCCGTGACCGCCATCTTCCCCGCCGCCGCCCCGCGCAAGTTCGAGGTGACCTGCTCGAGCTGCAACCTGCGCGAGATGTGCCTGCCCGCCGGCCTGTGCGCGGAGGACCTGGAGCGCATCGAGAACGTGGTGTACGCCCGGCGGCGCGTGAAGCGCGGCGATTCCGTGTTCAATGCGGGCAGCGAGTTCAACGCCGTGTACGCGATCCGCAGCGGCTTCTTCAAGACCAGCCTGCTCGACCGCGAGGGACGCGAGCAGGTGACGGGCTTCTTCATGGGCGGGCGAGCTCCTCGGCATGGACGGCATCGCGCGGCAGCTACCACGGCACCGCGATCGCGCTGGAGGACAGCGAGGTCTGCGTGCTGCCCTACGCGCTCATCGAGGATCTGTCGCGCGACATCCCGGCGCTGCAGCGCCAGCTGCACGCGGTGCTGGCGCGCGAGATCGTGCGCGACCACGGCGTCATGATGCTGCTCGGCTCGATGCGCGCGGAGGAGCGCCTCGCCACCTTCCTGCTCAACCTGTCGCGCCGCTTCGTGCGCCGCGGCTACTCGTCCTCCGACTTCCACCTGCGCATGACGCGCGAGGAGATCGGCAGCTACCTCGGCCTCAAGCTCGAGACGGTGAGTCGCCTGTTCTCGTCCTTCCAGAAGGACGGCCTGATCGACGTGCAGCAGAAGCACGTGCAGCATCCGCGACATCGACGGGCTCGAGCGCCTGCTCGCCATCAAGCACTGAACGCGATAGGATCGCGCGCATGCGCATCCTGGTCCCGGTCGACGGCTCTCAGGCGGCATTGCGCGCCGTCAAGCACGCCGCCGCGCTCGCCGTGCTCGCCGTACACGGCAAGCGCGAGGTGCACCTGCTCAATGTGCAGCCGATCCTGCCCATGTACGGCATGGTGCGCGCCTACATGCGCCTGCCGCAGTACCGCGCGGCTCGAGCCACGCTCGCCCGCCAGGCGCTCGTCGGCGCGGAGCGGCTGCTCAAGCGCGCGAAGATCGCGCATAAGGCGCATGTCATGTACGGCGAAGCCGGCGAGACGATCGCGGATGCCGCGCGCTCGCTGAAGTGCCGCATGGTCGTGATGGGCACGCGCGGCCAGGGCGCGGTCGGCAACCTGCTGCTCGGCTCGGTGGCCACCAAGGTGATCCACCTCGCCAAGGTGCCGGTGACGCTGGTGAAGTAGAGCCCTCCCTCAGACGCCAAAGACGCGCACCACCGCGAAGTAGACCAGGATGGTGCTGACGTCCTGGATGACGGTGCTGCCGGGCCCCGTGCCGTAGGCGGGGTCGTAGCCCAGCCTGGTCAGCACCCAGGGAAACAGCATGCCGATGCCGTTGGCCACGGTGCCCGCGGCAACGATTGAGACCGCGACGGCGGCTGCGAGCCGCGCATCGCCGAACGCGACCCAGATCGGAACGTAGCTGATCACCCCAAGGATCGCGCCGATCGCCATGCCGGTGCGCAGCTCGCCGCCGAGCAGATGGCCGATGCCCGAGCGCGTGAGCGACAGGCCGCGCACCGCCACCGCTTCGGTCTGGGTGCCGATGGCGTCGGCCAGGTAGACCAGTGCCGGCACGAAGAACGCGATCGTGACGTGCGCCTGCAGCCTTGCCTCCATCGAGGCCATGGCGGCTGTCGCGAGCGCGCTCCCGGCCAAGCCCACCAGCAGCCACGGCAGGCGGTGGCGCACGCGGCGCATCGGCGGGTCATCGATGGCATGGCGCGCCTGGGACTCCTCGCGCTGGATGCCGGCGAGCGCGTGCAGGTCCTCGACGTGCTCGCGGCGCAGCACCTGCATGAGCGCCTGCGAGGGCATCACGCCCAGGGCGCGGCCTTCCTCGTCCACCACCGGCAGCGCATCCACGGCGTGGTGCAGGGCGAGGTTGGCGGCGTGCTCCTGGTCGACGTCCGGCGTGACGCGCGGGAAGTCGAGCTGTACCAGTTGCGCGAGGGGCGCGTCCCCCGCGGCGATGAGCCGGGCGATGGGCACGGCGCCTTGCAGGCGGCCATCCTTGCCCTCCACCAGCACCAGCTCGACGCTCGCCGGCTTCTCGGCGCGCAGGCGCACGAGCACCGCGAGCGCCGTCTCCTCCGGCTGCGCGCGCAGCACCGCAGCGACGAGATGGCCGGCAACCGGCTCGTGGTGCTGCGTACGTCTCATCGCCGTGTCGCCAGCAGCAGGCCGATGAGCGCCAGCGCGGTAAAGGCAGCGCCGGCGTAGAAGGTGGACGACGCGCCCAGCGTGCCCCACAGCCAGCCGGCGAGCACGCTCGCGGCGAGCAGCGCCGCGCCAGAGACCAGGTGGAACACGCCGAACGCCGTGCCGCGCAACTCGGCCGGCGCCGCGTCGGCCACCAGCTTGGACAGCAGTCCCTGCGTAAGCCCCATGTGCACTCCCCAGAGCGCCGCGCCGGCGAAGACCGCGAAGATGCCAGCGCCCGCCCCAAGTACGAGGTCGGAGGCGATCAGCGCGGCGAGGCCCCAGAACAGGAGAGCGCGCTGGCCGCCGCGGTCGGCGGCAACGCCAGCCGGGAAGGATACCGCCGTATAGACCAGGTTCATCACGACCAGCACCGCGGGCACCAGGGCGAGCGCCAGGCCCAGGTCCTGCGCGCGCAGGATGAGGAAGGCCTCGGAGAAGCGCGCCAGCGTCAGCAGCGCGCCCAGCGCAACGATCAGCCAGTAGTGCCGCTGCAGGCGAGAGTACGCGCGCCAGTCCACCTTGCCTTGCGCGGCAGCCGGCTGCGCGCGCTCCGGCTCGCGCACCCATACCACCAGCACCAGCACGGCGATCGCTGCCGGGACGACTGCAACCCACAACACCGAGCGGATTTCATTCGCAAGGACGATCATCAGGCCGATCGCCGCGAGCGGACCGAGCACCGCGCCCACCGTGTCGAGCGACTGGCGCAGGCCGTAGGCGGCGCCGCGCTGCTCCGGCGGCGTCACGTCCGCGATCAGCGCATCGCGCGGCGCGCCGCGGATGCCTTTGCCTACCCGATCCATGAAGCGCGCGCCCGCCACCAGCGCCACCGACCCGGCCAGCGGGAACAGCGGCTTGGACAGCGCGGCCAGCGCATAGCCCAGTACCACCAGCGGCTTTCTGCGCCGCATGCGGTCGGAGATCGCCCCGGAGAATGCCTTCAACGCCGACGCAGTCGCCTCGGCGATCCCCTCCACCACGCCGACCGCCACCATGCTCGCGCCGAGCACGCCGGTCATGTACAGCGGCAGCAGCGCATGCACCAGCTCGGAGGAGAGGTCCATGAACAGCGACACCAGGCCTAGCGCCCAGACGGTGCCCGGGATCCTCACGGTGCGCGACCCTTGAGCTTGAGCAGCTCGACCCACACGACGCCGGCGAGCCCCGCTGCCGCCGCCACGGCGAGCTCGGCCGCGCCGAGCGGCGCAAACCTGAAAATGGCGGCCACCGCCGGCACGTAGATCGCGGCACCGAGCGCCGCGAGCGCGCCGAAGGTGATCGCCCACAGCGCCACGTTCGGCTCGCGCAGCGTGGCCAGCACCGTGCGGGTGCGCGAGCGCGTGGCGAACAGCAGCGCGAGGTTCGAGAACACGATGGCGGCGAAGGCGACGGTGCGCGCCCCCGCCTCCGACCGCCCGCCGTCCAGCGCCCACCAGTACGCCGCGAACACCGCGGCCAGCATGGTCAGCCCCAGCGCGAAGCTGGCGGCCAGCATCCGCGCGTTGAACAGCGGCTCCTGCGGATCGCGCGGCGGCCGCTCCATGGCGCCCGCCTCGGTGCGCTCGGCCTCGTACACCAGCGTGCAGGCCGGGTCGATCACGAACTCGAGGAACACCACGTGCACCGGCAGGAGGAACAGCGGGCCGCCCAGCGCCATCGGCAGGAAGGACATGCCGGCGATCGGCACGTGCACGGAGACCAGGTAGCGCATCGCGTTGCGGATGTTCTCGTAGATGCGCCGGCCGAGCCGCACCGTGCGCACGATCGAGCCGAAATCGTCCTCGCAGCAGCACCAGCGCCGCCGCCTCGCGCGCGACGTCGGTGCCGCGGCTGCCCATGGCGATGCCGATGTGCGCGGCCTTCAGCGCCGGCGCGTCGTTCACGCCGTCGCCGGTCATGGCGACCACTTCGCCCGCGCGCGGTAGGCCTGCACCAGGCGCAGCTTCTGCTCGGGCCGCACGCGCGCGAAGACGTTCACGCGCCGCACCGCCGCGCGAGCGCCGCGTCGTCCATGGCGGCGATCTGGTCGCCGCTCAGCGCCTCGGGCGCCTCGATGCCCGCCTGGCGCGCGATGTGCAGCGCGGTGCCGGGGAAGTCGCCGGTGATCATCACCACGCGGATGCCGGCGCGCCGGCACTGCGCCACCGCCTCGGGCACCGAGGCGCGCAGCGGATCGGCGAGCGCGACGAATCCGAGCAAGCGGAACGCGATAGCGCCGCGGGTCCTCCGGCAGCGGGCCCTCGCCAGTCCGCCTCGGCCACCGCCGAGCAGGCGCAGGCCCTCGCCCGCGGCGCGGCGCACCTCCTCGATCGCGTCCATGCGCCCGCACAGCGCGAGCACCGTCTCCGGCGCGCCCTTGATGGCGACGCGCAGCTCGCCCTGCGGCGAGCGCCAGGCGTGGCACACCGCGAGGAAGTCGTCGCTGAAGCGGATAGTCGCGCTCCAGGCGCCAGGCCTCGCGCACGCGCAGCGCGCCCGCGCCCGCCGCGGCGACGATCGCCTTCTCCATCGGGTCGAACGGGTCGAGCTCGCAGGCGAGCGCCGCGACATCCGACCACCGCCTGCGGCGTGTCCACCACCGCCATGCGGTTCTCGGTCAGCGTGCCGGTCTTGTCCACGCACAGCACGGTCGCGGCGCCCAGCATCTCGATCGCCGGCATGCGCCGCGTCAGCACGCCGTGGCGCGAGATGCGCCAGGCGCCGAGCGCGAGGAACACGGTCAGCACGACCGGGAACTCCTCGGGCAGGATCGCCATGGCGAGCGTCAGCCCGCCGAGCACGCCGGCCAGCCAGTCGCCGCGCATCGCGACGTGCAGAGCGCCATCAGCGCACGCGACAGCGCGACGGCGAAGAGCGGCGACGAGCCGCACGATGCGCGCGGTCTCGCGCTCGAGCGCGGTCTTGCTCGGGCTCGAGCGTCGGCGAGCGAGGCGCCGATGCGGCCGAGCTCGCTGCGCGGCCCGGTGGCCGACGACCTCGCGCGCGGCCCTGCCCGCGCACGACCAGCGTCCCGGAGAACACCGCGTCGCCCGCGCGCTTGTCGCACCGGCAGCGACTCGCCGGTGAGCAGCGATTCGTCCGCCGTCAGGTCGGTCGGCGGCGAGCAGGCGCGCGTCGGCCGGCACGCGGTCGCCTTCGGCGAGGATCAGCAGGTCGCCGCGCACCACGTCGCGCGCCGGCGATGCGCCTGCGCTCGCCGTCGCGCATCACCAGCGCGCGCGGGCTGGACAGGTCGCGCAGCGCCTCGAGCGCGCGCTCGGCCTTGCGCTCCTGCGTCGACGGTGATGGCGATCACGACCAGCGATCGAGGCGCCGAGCACCAGCGCCTCGTGCACGTCGCCGAGCACGCAGGTAGATGCCGGTGGCGGCGACGCAGCAGCAGGAACATCGGCTCGCGCAGCACGCCGAGCGCGATGGCGGCGAGGCCGTGCCGTCCCGGCACCGGCAGCGCGTTCGGACCCTCGGCGGCGAGGCGCGCCGCCGCGTCGGCGGAGCTGAGGCCCTTCACCCAGCCTTGGCGGCGAGGTAGGCAACCACCTGGTCGAGCGTGCCGAGCTTGCGCGTAGTCGGCCTCGGGAATCTCGACCTTGAAGCGCTCGTGCAGCGCGACGAGGAAATTGAGCCAGTCCATCGAGTCGAGGTCGACCTGGTCGCGCAGCGGCTTCGCCGGTGCGACTCGTCCTCCAGCTCGGGCGCGATGCGCTTCAGCTCCGCCAGCACGCACCTGCGCTGATCTCGTCCGGCGTCCATTACAGCGTCTCCGGTTCCTGCAGCAGCTTGCCGCGATCGCGGCGAGGAAGCAGCGCGCCGCGGTGGCCGTCGCTCACGCGGTGGTCGGCGGCGAGGCTGGCCACCACCGCCGGCACCGCGCCGATCATGCCATCCTGGGCCCAGGCACGCGGCGCGACCCGGCCGAAGCCGACGATCGCCACCTGCGGCGGGTAGATGATGGCGAACACGTCGTCCACGCCCTGGTCGCCCAGGTTGGTGACGGTGATCGTCGGGATCGGACATCTCGGAGCAACGCAGCGACCCGGCGCGCGCGCGCCGCACGAGGTCGGCGAGCGCCTTCATCAGCTCGTCCAGGCCGAGCTCGGCCACGTCGTGGATCGCGGGCGCGATGAGCCCGCCCTGCCGCAGCGAGATGGCGACGCCGACGTGGATGCGCCTGCGCCGGCTGGAAGGCGTCGTCCTTCCAGAAGCCCGTTCAGGTCGGGAAAGTCCTTGCAGCGCCAGCGCCACCGCCTTCAGCTGCAGCACGCGCCATCAGCACGCGCTCGGTGCAGCGGCCGCTTCTCGTTGTAGGCCGTCGAGCCAGTCAGCGGCGCGCTGCATCGGGATCGTCTGCGAGAGGTAGTAGTGCGGGATCTCGCGCTTGGAGCGGCTCATCGCCGCGGCAATCGCCTTGCGCATCGCGATCGCCTTGTCCGTGGGCGGTGCGGCGGCCGGTGCCGCCGCAGGCACTGGCTCCGCGGCGGGCGCGGGCGCCGGCTGCGGCACGCCTTTCGCCGCCTGCTCCACGTCTTCCACGGTGACTGCGCCGTGCGGCCCGGTGCCGATCACCTTGTCGATGTCCACGCCGAGCTCGCGCGCATGCTTGCGCGCGGCGGGCGAGGCCGGGCGGCGACCCGGCGCGGGTGGCGCGGCGCGGGTGCAGCCGCCGGCGCTACAGGCACAACAGCCGCGGCGGGTGCGGCTCCGGCGGCGGCGCGCTCTCGCCCGGCGCGAGCAGCCGCGCCATCACGGTGCCCACGGGAATGGTCGCGCCCGGTTGCGTGACGAGCTCGTGCACCACGCCGTCCTGCCAGATCTCGATGTCCACCGCGGCCTTGGGCGTCTCGACCACCGCCACGAGGTCGCCGCGCTTCACCTTGTCGCCCGGCTTCACCTTCCACTGGAGGAGCTTGCCCTCGTCCATGTCGGCGCCGAGGGAAGGCAGCTTGAATTCGATCATGTCGCGCAATCCGCAAGAACCATGGTGCGATATGTCGCCCTGCCGCGCTTGACCTGGATCAACTAGTTCCGATCGCCGTCGCGCAGCGTCGCAGCGATCGCAAAGCGCACCAGCTCCGCGACGTTGCGCACCCCGAGCTTTTCCATGATGCGGGTCTTGTGCACTTCGACGGTACGAGGGCTGATGCCCAACGCCGCCGCGATTTCCTTGGCGTGCAGTCCTTGCGCAGCCCGCTCAAGCACCTCGCGCTCGCGCGCCGTAAGCCGGTGCAGTTTTTCCGCATCCGCATGCCGGCTGTCGTGCCTCTGAATCGCGGCGCTCTTCCAGCGCGAAAGCGGTCTCGATGGCGGCGCACAGTTGCACGTTGTCAAAAGGCTTTTCGAGGAAATCCACTGCCTGAGACCGGAACGCGGCACGGGCGGTCGCCACGTCGCCGTGGGCCGTGATGATGACGAATGGCAAGGTCGTACCGCGCTTTCGCAACGCGTCCTGCAGCTCAACGCCGCTTTGTCCCGGCAATCTCACGTCGGCGATCACGCAGCCCGCCCAATCTTCTCTCCAGGCGGCCAGGAATGCCTCGGCGTCAGCGAACACCGATGTGCGATAGCCCGCGAGGCCGAGCATGAGCGCGATCGAATCGCGCACAGAGGCGTCATCGTCAATGACGAAGACGGTCAGGCGCTCTGAACGCATGGCAGTATCAGATGGAATTCGCCGTGCGCGACCGTGGCTGCTTCGAGCGAGCCGCCGTGCGCTTCGGCGATTGCGCGACTAACGGCAAGGCCAAGCCCCATGCCGGTGGGCTTGCCGGACACGAACGGCTCGAACAGGCCTCTCGCGGTTCGCCGGTGAAATGCCCGGTCCGTTGTCAGCGACCACGATTCGAAGGTGCCTGTCATCGTGAGCGTTCCACGAGAACCCTGATGAGTCCGCCTTGGCGGCCGACACCAGTCACCGATTCGACCGCATTGGCAATCAGATTCCGCAGGATCACTTCGATCTGCAGTCGGTCGATGAATAGCGGCGGGACTGACGGGGGACTCTCGATCTCGAGCGAAATCGCCTTGGCCTCGGATCGCCGTGTCGGCGATACGGCGCACCGCAGACCAGCAGATCGTCGACGCTCACCACTTCCAGCCGGGTGGTGCCAGCCCGAAAGAAGTCGCGCAGCCTGCGCACGACTGTCGGCAGCGCGCTCCGCCTCTGCGAGGATCTTGCCGACGATTTCCCTCACCAGTGGCAGCCCGGTGCTGATCTCGATCGAGCAGCATTTGTGCCGATCGTCCGTAGTTCGTGACGGCGGTGAGGGGCTGGTTGACCTCGTGTGCGATGGCACCCGCCATCTCGCCGGCCGCGGCGAGGCGCAGCGTCTGCCGCAGACTCTCCTCGGCGCGCTGCCGTTGATCCACCATCACCCCGAGAAACAGGCCGGTCAGCGTCAGGGCTACCAGCAAGGCCTGAAGCTCGACGACAGGCAGCGAGATCCGATCGCCCGCGTGGATGCCAAGCACGACCCCCATCTGGACGATGGCAGTGGCCACTATGGCGCCGTTCATGCCGAACCGAACCGCGATCCAGATGAGAGGCAGGAACAGCAGGTAGAACTGCCGCGACGGATCGCTGCCGAATCCCTCGAATATCAACCAGACGGTGGCCGCCAGGACGATCGCCTGCAAGAAGGCTTCAGGCTGGCGCGCAAGGGCGAGAAGTGCTGACCGGCGAGCAGCGTCGGCGGCGGCAAACAGGAGCGGCGCAGTCACCAGGATGCCGACCGCATCGCCAATCCAGAAGCGTATCCAGGCATTGCTGAACCCCGTCTCGGCCAGCAATCCCGACACGTTCAGCACCCCGATGAATGCTGCACCGACCACGCCGGCCCCGGCGACCACCACCGTGACGAAGATCGTGAGCTGGCGGGTCGAACGCAGGTCGGTATCGGTGAGCAGGGACTTTCAACGCCCATGCAATACCCGCGTAGCCGCCCGCAAGAACGCAGAGCGGTCGTCGCCGTGATTGCGTACCCACCCGGCGCATGCCGAATGAGCACGTCCGCCAAGCAGGATCGTGGCCAGCACGACCGGGGCGTGCACCAGGCCGCCCAGCATCATCCAGACGATGGCGAGCGCGGGTTGCGGATTCCACGGCGTGATGTTGAACGGACCGACCGGGTCGATGTAGCTGGCCCAGTCGAGCGCGATGTAGCAAGGCGCAAAGACCGCCGCATCCCGCAGATATCGAAGGACTTTCATCGAGCGAATCGCATCTTGCGGCGCGGCTTTGCCGCAGGGCAAGTAAGCGCTCTTACGTACGAGGCTTTGCGACTGACGCCTCGGATCTGACTACCGTAGATTCGGCAGCATGACTGCCCAAGCCGGAACCCTTGAAATTGTCGGCGCCGCGCTGTTCGCGCTGGCGGTCCTGCACACCTTCTCCACCCGCTACTTCGAGCATCTCGCGCACACGCGCACCGCGCACGCGGGGCTATGGCACCTGCTGGGAGAAGTCGAAACCGTTTTCGGCTTCTGGGCCTTCGTGCTGCTCTTGTTCATGGCGCATCGCCTATGGCTGGAGCGCCTCTTCCGCCTACCTGGACAGCCGGCAATTCGTCGAGCCGATGTTCGTCTTCGTGATCATGGTCGTCGCCGCAAGCCGGCCGATCATGCAAGTCGCTTCAGACGGCGTGCGCTCCGTGGCGCGACTGCTGCCGGCGCAACCTGCGATCGCCGGATACTTCCTGAGCCTCTCGCTGGTGCCGCTGCTCGGCTCGTTCATCACGGAGCCGGCGGCGATGACGCTCGCCGCGCTGATGCTGCGTGAGCGCATCTTCGCGACCGATGCATCCAGTCGCCTCAAGTACGCGACGCTCGGCGTGTTGTTCGTCAACGTGTCCGTAGGCGGCACATTGACCAACTTCGCCGCGCCCGCCGGTTCTCATGGTGGCGGCGCAGTGGGATTGGACCACGGGATTCATGCTGTCCACATTCGGCGCCAAGGCCGCGCTTGCGGTCCTCGTCAATGCGCTCGTTCTGACGTTGCCTCTTCCGCCGCGAGTTGTCCGAGCGCACCGAGCCGCCTGCGCAAGGTGCGCAGGCGCGCGTGCCCGCCGCGTTCGTGGCCGTGAACCTCGCCATTCTCGCCGCCGTGGTGTTCACGAACCACGACCCCGAGGCGTTCATGGGGCTGTTCCTGCTGTTTCTCGGCTTGGCGGAGGCGTACCGCCGCCATCACGATCGCCTGCTGCTGCGCGAAGGCCTGATGGTCGCGTTCTTCCTCGCCGGGCTGGTGGTGCTTGGCGGGCAGCAGCGCTGGTGGCTGCAGGACGTGCTGTCCGTCTCGACGAATCGACCTTGTTCTACGGCGCTGCCGCACTCACGGCGATCACGGACAACGCGGCGCTCACGTATCTCGGCTCGCTCGTCGAAGGTGTTTCCGACGAACTACAAGTACTCGCTGGTGGCGGGTGCCGTGGCGGGCGGCGGCCTGACCGTGATCGCCAACGCGCCGAATCCGGCCGGCTTTGCGATCCTCAAGGACCACTTCGAGGATCAATCGATCAACGCGTTCGGCCTGTTCATCGCCGCCTTGCCGCCGACGCTGGTGGCCATCGTCTGCTTCCGGGGCATCCAGGGCCAGGTCGACGAGATATTCGATTGGGATCTCTGGGCGCAGTGGTTCGCCGGATTGGATCGCTCGTTCCTGTTCCTCCTGATCCTGCCCTTCGTCGTCGCCGCAGTCGGGCTTTGGGCCGAGTTTGCCCGCCGCGATGACAAGTGACCGCGATGAAGGTCATCCACCTGGCCGCTGTTCCCGTCACGATTGTCAAATAGCGGGCGCGTCCCAGAGCCGCGCAGCGCCGCGCGCGCCGCTCGCGTCGCCATGCGCGGCGCGCACAAGCTTCGTCGCCACTTCATCAGCGTAGACGAACTCCGTCCAGATCCGCGGCGTGACATCGTAGATGCGGTCGATCCGCGAAAGCCCGCCGCCGACCACGATGATCTCCGGATCGACCAGGTTGATCACGTGTGCCAGCGCGCGTGCAAGACGCCGTACGAACCGGTCGAGCGTGCGCGCGCAGCGTGCATCGCCGTCCGCCGCCCGTGCGGCGATGACCGCGGGGTCCAGCTGTTCGCCCTCCGCCCGCTGGTGGTCCTGCGCCAGCGCCGGGCCCGAAACGAAGCGCTCGATGCAGCCCTTGCGGCCGCAATAGCAGGCCGGACCCGGATACTCCTCGGGCTCCATCCAGGGCAGCGGATTGTGGCCCCACTCGCCCGCGATCCCGTTTGCGCCAGCGAGCGCGCGCCCTTCGATCACCAGGCCGCCGCCCGCGCCGGTGCCGAGGATCGCGCCGAACACGATCCGGCCGCCGCGCGCCGCGCCGTCCGCCGTCTCAGAGATCGCGAAACAGTTGGCGTCGTTCTCGAATCGCAGCTCGCGCTGGAGCCAGTGCTCGAGATCGCGCTTCAGCGGCTGGCCGTTGTACGGCGTGGCGAAGGCGTTTCTTCACCAGCCCGGTGCGCGGCGAGACTGCGCCGGGCATGCCGATGCCGACGCTGGCGCGTTCCCCGAGTTCTGCCTCGGCGCCCAGCACCAGCGCCGCCAGGCGCTCGAGTGCCTCCGCGTAGCGGCCGTGCGGCGTCGGCTCGCGGCGCCTCAGAAGCTCGCGCCCCTCGGCGTCCAGCGCCACGAGCTCGGTCTTGCTGCCGCCGATGTCCAGGCCGATGCGCAGCACCGCCGCCTCAGAACGCCTGGTGCCAGGGTACGCTGAGCCGCGTCGCGCTCTTGATCAGGCCGACCATGCTGTAGGTCTGCGGGAAGTTCCCCCACAGCTCGCCGGTGACGGGATCGATGTGCTCGGAGAGCAGCCCCAGGCGATTGCGCCGCGCCAGCATCGCCTCGAACAGCGCGCGCGCCTCGTCGCGGCGGCCGAGGCGCGTGAGCGCGTCGATGTACCAGAACGTGCAGACGATGAACGCGTTCGCCGGGACGCCGAAGTCGTCAGGCTCGGTGTAGCGGAACACGAAGTCGCCGCGCTTGAGCTCGCGCTCGATGGCGTTGACGGTGCCGGCGAAGCGCGGATCGTCGGCGGGGAGGAAACCGAGCTCCGCGAGCAGCAGCAGGCTCGCGTCGAGCGCGTCGCCGTCGAAGGTCGCGCTGAAGCTGCCGCGCCGCGCGTTCCAGGCGCGCGCGCAGAATCACCGCGTGGATGCGCTCGGCGTGCTCCTGCCAGTAGCGCGCGCGGTCCGGCAATCCGAAGCCGCGCGGCGATCTTCGCCAGGCGGTCGCACGCCGCCCAGCACATGACGCTGGAGAAGGTGTGCACGCGCGCCGTGCCGCGCAGCTCCCACAGGCCCGCGTCGGGCTGCGCGTGCACCGCGACCGCGCGCTCGCCCAGGGATTCGAGCTGGCGAAACAGCGACGCGTTGCCGATCGCCGACAGCCGCTGGTCGAAGAAGGCGTGCGTCGCCGCGAGCACCGCCGAGCCGTAGACGTCGTTCTGCACCTGGCGCCAGGCCTGGTTGCCGACGCGCACCGGGCCCATGCCGCGGTAGCCGGGCAGCGTCGCGACCACGCGCTCGTCCATCTCGGGCCGGCCGCTGACGCGGTAGACGGGCTGCAGCGCGCCGTCGGCGCCGGCCGCGATGTTGATGATGTAGCCGAGGTAGCGCTCCATCGTGCGCGTCGCGTTGAGCCGGTTGAGCGCGTTGACCACGAAGTAGCGCGTCGCGCAGCCAGCAGTAGCGGTAGTCCCAGTTGCGGCCGCTGTCGGCCGCCTCGGGAATCGAGGTGGTGAGCGCGGCGATGATCGCGCCGGTGTCGTCGTAGGCGGCGAGCTTGAGGGTGATCGCGGCACGGATGATCTCCTCCTGCCACTCGAACGGAATCGACAGGTCGCGCACCCAGTCCTGCCAGTAGTCCACCGTCTGCTCGAGAAAGCGCCGCGCAACGTCGGCCACCGACCCTTGCAGCGTTTCGTCCGGGCCGAGCACGAGCGAGAAGGGTTCGCGCAGCACGAATGGCGAGCTCTTCGAGAATCGCGGTGATCGAGCAATTGGTGGTCAGGCGAACCGTGTAATCGGCCGCCAGATAGCGCACGTGGTTGGAGCCCCAGGTCATCTCGCGCCGCTCACGCCCGTTGTCGCACGCGGGCCGGACCAGGACACGGATGCGGGGGCTGCCAGAAAGCGGACGAACCATGCGCACCAGCTGGCTCGGACAGAACAGCCGCCCGAACTGGCGGAAGCGAGGCGCGAAGTCGGTGATTTCGAGCGCGCCACCGTTGCCGTCGTACAGGCGGGTGACCAGCACCGCGGTATGGGGCAAGTACTCCTGCTCGGTGCGTGTCACGCCGGCGAGGTCCACCGCGAGGAAGCCGAAATCGCTCTCTTCCCGGCGCTCGCGCAGCAGCGAGCAGAACACCGCGTCGGCGTCCACCCGCGGCATGCAGGCCCAGCAGATCTCGCCCCTGCCATTGACGAGCGCGCTGACATTCGAATTGCCGATGACGCCGAGCTCCAAGCTGGTCATGACGTCGCCTCGGCCGCCGCCGCGTCACAGTGTGCCACGTAGTCCACCAGCCAGCGACGCACGGCGGCGGCGTCGGACAGGTGCCAGCGGGCGCGCGTGATGCCGGCGCCGACTTTCACCGAGTGGCCCTCCATGCGGTTGACCACTTCGAAACCCGGTTCGTCGGTCAGGTCGTCGCCGATGAACACCGGTCGCCGGCCGGCGAAGGGCACCTCGGCGGCGAACTCGGCGATCGCGCTGCCCTTGTCCTTGCCGCTCGGCTTGATCTCGACCACGAACTTGCCCGTCTGCAGCTCGAATGCGTCGCCGAGCGCAGAGGCGATGGCCCGCATTTCACGCTCCGCAAGGCAGTCGCAGGCCGCGGCACCTGGCGATAGTGCAGAGCGAGCGCCATGCCCTTGTTCTCGAGCACCAGGCCGGAGTGCGCGGCGGTCAGCTGCACCAGATCCGCGGCGGCGCGGCCAAGTTTCTCGAGCGGCGGCGCATGGCGGCGAATGCGTTCCGTCCGCGCCGCGGCGCTCCGTGCCGTGCTGACCCGCTACGGGAAACGCCAGCGGCGCGAACAGCGTGTCGATGTCCTGCACCGAGCGGCCGCTGATCAGCGCGACCGCGCCGCCGGCCGCCGCGCGCAGCCGCTCCAGCAGTTCGCAGCAGTTCGCTCCCCACCCGGACCTCCCGCGGGTGCGGGGCGTACTCGAGCAGCGTGCCGTCGACGTCGAGAAAGAACGCCCAGTCCGCTGGCGAACGGCGGCATGCGGCGCATCGTCATGCGCGGCCGCAGCTCGATCGCCTTGGCGCCGTCGCGCGGGGCCGGCGATCCGCCGCCGGTTGCGCATGCGCGCCGCGTCGAGCAGCATGCGCCCGGCCCAGCGGTAGACGTTGAACTCCTGGATCAGGCTGCGCATGCTGCGCATGCGGTCGCGCTGCTCGTCGGGCGGCATGGTCGAGCGCCACGCGCAGCGCGGCGGCGCACTGCTCGATGTCGTAGGGGTTGACGATCAGCGCCTCGGACAGCTCGCGCGCCGCGCCGGTGAACTGCGACAGGATCAGCACGCCCCGCTCGTCGTCGCGCGCGGCGACGAACTCCTTGGCGACCAGGTTCATGCCGTCGTGCAGGCTCGTGACGAAGCACAGGTCGGCGGCGCGGTAGTAGGTCGTAGACCTGCACCGGCGTCATGGTGCTCGATCTTGAGCACGATCGGCTGGTAGCCCGGCGATCCGAAGCGGCCGTTGATGCGCGTCGGCGGCAGCGCGCACCCGCGGCCTCGCAGGCTCTGGTACTCCTCGATGCTCGAGCGCGAGGGCGCGGCGATCTGGACGAAGGCGAAGCGGCCGATCCAGTCGCGGCTCGAGCTCGAGCAGCCGCTCGACCGCGGCGAAGCGCTCGAGGATGCCCTTGGTGTAGTCGAGCCGGTCGACGCCGACGCCGAGCCGCACGTCGGCGCCGCAGGCCGAGCGCCGCGCGCACGCGCCGCGCGGCACTCCGGCACCGGCGGCTGCGCCGCCAGCGGCGCGGGCGGCCACTCGATCGAGATCGGGATAGCGGCGCACCTCGGTCGGCTCGCCGCCGAAGTGAGATGCGTGAAGGTCTCGCGGTCGACGCGCGCCTCGAGCGTAGCGGTCCACGGTGTCGAAGAAGTTGTTGCAGTGGAACTGGGTGTGGAAGCCGAGGATCGCGGAGCCCAGCATGCCCTCGAGCAGCTCGTCGCGCCAGGGGCAGATGCCGAAGGCCTCCGGGTTGGGCCAGGGGATGTGCCAGAAGGTGATGATGGTCGCCTGCGGGCAGGCGCTCGCGGATCATCCGCGGCAGCAGCGCGAAGTGGTAGTCCTGCACCAGCACGATCGGGTTCGTCGGTGCGCGCCTCCTGCACCACGGCCTCGGCGAAGCGCTGGTTGACGGCGCGGTAGTGCTCCCAGTCGGCGGCGCGGAACACGGGCCGCATGTGCGCGATGTGGCACAGCGGCCACAGCCCCTCGTTGGCGAAGCCGTAGTAGTAGCCCTGCCTCCTCCTCCTGCGTCAGCCAGACGCGCCGGAGGCGGTAGGCGGGCTTGTCCGGCGGCACCATGCACGCGGTCGTGCGCGTCCACCATCTCGCGGTCGGCGCTGCCCGCTGCCGTGCGCGATCCAGGTGCCCGAGCAGGCGCGCATCACCGGCTCCAGCGCCGTCACCAGGCCGCTGGCCGGCCGCTGCACCTCGACGCGCCCGTCCTTGCGCTCGTGGATGTAGGGCTCGCGGTTGGAGACGATCAGGATCTCGTCGCCCTTCAGGTCCTCGCGCAGGATGCTGCGCAGCGTTTCCGGCGTCCAGCTGATCTGCGACTCGTCGCGCATCCGGCGCTCGCGCCTCGAGCTCGCGCACCAGCGCCTCCAGGTCGCGCGCGATCGGCCGCAGCTCGCGCGCATTGCGGCTCGGGCGACAGCGGCGAGCGCCTGGCCGCGGATCAGCGCCTTGATGCCGGCCATCCAGCCGCGCCAGCGACAGCTCCGCGATCACCACCGTGATGAGCGCGATCACCGCGCCGATGGCGGCGAACAGGTACACGATGTACTTCTTGGTGTCGGCGCTGCGCCGCTCGACGAAGCTCATGTCGTGCACGATCAGCAGCTCGCCCAGGCGGCGGCCCTCGGCCACCACCGGGGTGGCGCCGACGTGCAGCGCGCCCGCGTGCTGCTGCAGCACGCGGCCCGCTTCCTCGGCCGGCGTCGCCCGGCGGGCGGCAGGCGACTGTCCGCCGGCAGCGTCGGCGTGCGGTAGACGAGCTTGCCGGCGCCGTCGCAGAAGCCGAGCGCGAACAGGCGCTCGTCCTGCAGGATGCGGGTGAACAGCGCCTGCACGCGCTGCAGGCGCACGCGGTCGCGCGTCGTTGTCGGTGAGCAGCTCGACGAGCGGCTCCTGCACCGCGCTGGCGATCAGGTTCTTGCGGATGTCGAGGTCGCGCACGAACCACTTCAGCGTCAGCTCGTCGACCAGCGGCACCACGCCGTAGGCGATGGCGCCGAGGGCAAGCGCAAGCGGAATCAGGAATCGAAGCGAAAGGCGCATAGGGTGGCAACTGTACCGCTGACTGGTCTGCCGCGGCGCAGCGTGCGGCAACGCTCAGCGTATTCTACGCTCGGCCTCAAGCCGCGGCGCGGTATACCGCCCAGGAGTTCAGCAGGAAGAGCGCAACCAGGGCGGCGCTGGTCCAGCGCGCGCGCCGCGGTCGCATCCAGAGGGCGGCGACCACGCAGGCGGACATGACGATCGCCGACGCGGCGGAAATCGCGTGCGCCGGCGACACAGCAGCGAGGATCGGCCCGGCTGCGTAAAGGACATCGTCAATCGCGACGATCACCACGTCGAACAGGTTGCTGCCGAGGATGCCGCCGATCGCCATGTCGAGCGCGCCGATGCGCACGGCGGCGAAAGTCGTGACGATTTCCGGGACGGAGGTGACCAGCGCGACGAAAAGGGTGCCAACGAAGGTATTCGACCATCCCATCGCCTTCGCCAGGTCCACACCGACAAAGGGCAACCACGCCCCCGCCGCAACCACGGCTGCAGCGAACAGAGCGTAGCGAAGCACCGCCTGGCGCAGCGTCAGGCGCGGATGCCGCGGCGCCATGTGCAGTGCAGGCGGGTGTCAGTCCGCGCTCGTAACGCAGGACGGCGTGGATCGCGAGCGCGTAGACGGCGATGATGACGGGGCTGTACCAGCCCACGCGGCGCGAGCGCCGGCCCGGCATCGCCGAGCACCAGGCCGATGAGGACGATGCCGAGCAGCGCGATGGATGGGTTACGCGGTCGGTCGGGCAGACTTCAACTCTGGCATTCGATCATCAGGCGAGCCTGCGGAAGATTTCCGGCACAATCGCGCCGGCCGCCATGATGCCGCCCATCATCGCGCCCGTGATGCCGGGGCTCGCGGCATCCTGCCCGGCGAGATACAGCCCCTTCAGCGGTGTGCGGATGCCGAGGCTGCGCGACAGGAAGCGCGCCGGTGTCGGCGCGAGACTGTAGACCGCGCCGCGCGGCGAGCCGATGTAGTGCGCCATGGTGAGCGGCGTGGATACCTCGCTATAGCGGATCAGCGGCGCAATGCGGGGAAAGCAGCGCTTGAAATGGGCCAGCAGGCGCTCGCCGAGCATCGCCTTGTAACGCGCGTAACCGTCGGGACGGTGGCCCAGGCTCGAGTCCTGCCAGGGCGCGAACGCTTCCCAGTCCACCCACACCACGGCCTCCGCCGTGTGCCGCTCGCCCGGCCCCGGATCATGGCCCGCGTCCTTCAAAGACGGAAACGAGATGAACATGAGCGGCGGCTCCGTGCGCTCCGGATCCCTCCACGTCGCTGCGCCCGTGTCCCAGGTGCCGTAGATCCAGTGATTGGCGGTGGTTGCGCCCGCGGCGCGAATGTCGCCCGCAAGCCCGAGGTACAGCCCCGCGTGGCAGGGCGTGAGCTCGAGCGACAGGATGTCGCGCACCCACTGCGCGTCGCGCAGCTCCGCGGGCAGCAGCGATTCGACGGTGTTGCGCGCGCCCGCGTCGGAAATGACCGCGGCGGCGCGATGCTCGCTGCCGTCGGCAAGCCGCGCGCCCGTGATGCGCCCGCCTTCGACGAGCAAGCGCTCGACGCGCGCATTGAGCGCCACCGTGCCGCCCGCGCGCTCGATCACCGGGACCAATGCCTTGGCGAACACCCCTGCGCCGCCCACCGGATAGCGGCTGCCGCCGAGGAAGTGGCGCATGACCTGCGCGTGCATGGCGAAGCTCCCGGTGCGCGGGGAACCGCCATGGTCGGGCCACTGCGAGGAGAGCACCGCGCGCAGCTTCGGGTCGCTGATCGTCTCGCGCAGCACCTCGTCGATGCTGCGCGCGACCCAGCGCTCGATGAGTCCGCGCGTCCACCAGCGGTAGGCGGCGGCCAGCGGGCCCGGCAGCGCGCGCATGCGGAAGACCGCCATCGCCGCGCGCTGCGCGCCGTCCAGCGCCTCGAAGAAGTCATCGATCTCGCTCTCCGCGGCCGGAAAGCGCTGCTTGAGATTGCGGCGCGTGGCCTCCTCGGGGCTGGCGAAGGAGAACTCGAAGCCATCCGGAAAATGCACCGTATCGAACGTGGCGCCGGTCGGCGCGACCTCGATGCCGCCTTCGGAGATCCAGTCCAGCAGTGCAATGCCCTGCGCACCCATGTCGCCCAGGTAGTGCAGCCCGACATCCCAGGTATAGCCTTCGCGCGAGAAAGTCTGCGTCAGGCCGCCGGCTGCGAAGTGCTGCTCGAGCACGAGCACCTTGCGGCCGCACTTGGCGAGCGCGGCCGCGCAGGCGAGCCCGCCGATGCCCGAGCCGATGACGATGGCATCCCACTTCACGCGAACAGCCCCTTCACCGCGGCGACGATCTTCTCCGGCTGCGGCAGCGCGGCCTCCTCCAGGTGCCGCGCGTAGGGCACCGGCACCTCCTCGCTGCACACGCGCGCCACCGGCGCATCGAGGTCGTAGAACCCCCCTTCCATCAGGCGCGCCATCACCTCGGCGGCAAGGCTGCCGCTCCTCCAGTTCTCGTCCACCACCACCGCGCGGCGCGTCTTCTTCACCGATTCGAGCACCGGCGCCATGTCCAGGGGCCGCAGCACGCGCAGGTCGATCACCTCGCCGTCCACTTCCTCGGCGGCCTTCAACGCCTTGGGCAGGCAGGCGCCGTAGGTGACGAGCGTGACCCGCTTGCCGGGCCGCCGCACCCTGGAGGCCGCGATGTCGACCCTGGCGTGCGGCGCTTCGCCCTTGGTCTCGAAGAGGGCCGGGTACTCGAACACGACCACCGGATCGGGCTCGGCGAGCGCCGCACCGAGCATGCCGCGCGCATCCTCCACGGTGGCGGGCGCGACCACCTTGATGCCGGGGATATGCGCGTACCAGCCTTCCAGGCTGTGCGAGTGCTGCGCCGCGAGCTGGCGGCCGGCGCCCGTGGACATGCGGATGATGAGCGGCACCGAGAGTTGGCCGCCCGACATGTGCCGCAGCAGCGCCGCGTTGTTCACGATCTGGTCGAGGGCGAGCAGGCTGAAGTTCACCGTCATCACTTCCACGATCGGCCGCAGGCCGCCGAGCGCGGCGCCCACGCCCGCCCCGACGAAGCCCAGTTCCGAGAGCGGCGTGTCGCGCACGCGCTCCGGCCCGAATTCCTCCAGCAGCCCCTTGCTCACGGCGTAGGTGCCGCCGTACTTGCCGACGTCCTCGCCCATCAGGAACACGCGCGGATCGGCGGCGAGCGCCTCGCGCAGGCCCTGCCGCAGCGCTTCGCGGTAGGTGATCGTCATGGCGCCGTCACGTGCCGCGTCAGTTCCTCGACCGGCTCCCAGGTGCCGGCCTCGGCGAATGCCACCGCCGCGTCCACTTCGGCAATCGCCGCGCGGTCGAGCTCGAGGAACTGCTCTTCGCGTCAGCTGCCCCTGCGCCTTGAGGCGCGCGGAGAAGGTGTGGATCGGCCCGCGCGTCTTCCATTGCTCGACTTCGGCCTTGTCGCGGTAGAGCTCTGGATCGAACATCGAGTGCGCGCGGAAGCGGTAGGTCTGGAACTCCACGAACACCGGGCCCTCGCCGCCGCGCACGCGCTCGCAAGCGCGCCGCGCGGCTTCGTGCACCGCCACCACGTCCATGCCGTCCGCCTTGAGGGTCGCCATGCCGAAGGCCGCCGCCTTCACGCACAGGTCGGTCTGCGACTCCGAGCGCTCGAGCGCCGTGCCCATCGCATAGAGGTTGTTCTCGCAGAAAAAGGCCACCGGCAGCCGCCAGAGCTGCGCGAGGTTCAGCGACTCGTGGAATGCGCCCTCGGCGACCGCGCCTTCGCCGAAGAAGCAGGCCGTCACGCGGCCCTCGCCGTTGAGCTTCGCGGCGAGCGCCATGCCCACGGCGAGCGGCAGCCCGCCGCCGACGATGGCGTTGCCGCCATAGAACCGCTTCGCCGCATCGAACAGGTGCATCGAGCCGCCGCGTCCGCCCGAGCAGCCTTCGCGCTTGCCGTACATCTCGGCCACGATCGCGCCCATCGGCACGCCGCGCAGCAGCGCGTGGCCGTGCTCGCGGTAGGTGGCAATGCTGTTGTCCTCGGGCGCGAGCACACGCATCGCGCCGGCGGCCACCGCCTCCTCGCCGATGTACAGGTGCAGGAAGCCGCGGATCTTGCCCTGCCCGTAGAGCTCGGCGCACTTCTCCTCCAGGCGCCGGATGCGCACCATGTCCGCGATGAAGCTGCGCGAGAGCTCCGGTGCGAAGGGTACCGGCCCCGACGGCGGCGGCGGCGCGGGTTTCATGCGCCTGACTCCAGCGTCGAGGTGTCGCCCTCGGGCAGGCCCAGCTCGCGCGCCTTGAGCAGCCGCCGCATGATCTTGCCGCTGCGCGTATGCGGCAGCGCCGTGGCGAATTCGATCTCCTTGGGCGCCACCGCGGCGCCGAGGCGCTTTCTCGCGTGGCCGAGGATCTGCGCGCGCAGCTCCTCGCTCGGCGTGAACCCGGCCTTGAGCATGACGAAGGCCTTGACCACCTCGCCCACCACCGGGTCGGGCTTGCCGATCACGCCGGCTTCCGCCACCGCCGGGTGCTCCATGAGCGTGCTCTCCACCTCGAAGGGCCCGATCAGGTGGCCCGCCGACTTGATCACGTCGTCGGCGCGGCCCACGAACCAGTAGTAGCCGTCGGCGTCGCGCTTGGCGAGGTCGCCGGTGAAGTACCAGCCTTCGGCGAAGCACTTGCGGTAGCGCTCCTCCTGCCCGAGGTAGGCACGGAACATCGAGGGCCAGCCGGCGCGCAGCGCGAGCTCGCCCTCGGTGTCCGGCGTCCCGATCCAGCGCACGCCCGAGGCGTCGCGGTGCGCCAGGCGCGCCTCCACCCCCGGCAGCGGCTTGCCCATCGAGCCGGGCTTCACGTCCATCGCCGAGGTGTTGGCGATCATGATGCCGCCCGTCTCCGTCTGCCACCAGTTGTCGTGGATCGGCATGCCGAAGGCGTCCACGCCCCACCACACCGCCTCGGGGTTGAGCGGCTCGCCGACGCTTGCCACGAAGCGCAGGCGCGGGAAGCGGAAGCGCCGCGCCATCTCCACGCCGGACTTCATCAACATGCGCAGCGCCGTGGGCGCGGTGTACCAGACGCTCACGCCTTCATCCTGCAGGATGCGGTACCAGCGCTCGGCGTCGAAGTCGGCCTCGTCGACGACGCTGGTGACGCCGTGCACCAGCGGCGCGACGATGCCGTAGGAAGTGCCGGTGATCCAGCCGGGATCGGCGGTGCACCAGAAGATGTCGTCTTCGTGCAGGTCGAGCGCCACCTGCCCGGTCGCGTAGTGCATCGCCACGGCCCCATGCACGTGCACGGCGCCCTTCGGCATGCCGGTGGTGCCGCTGGTGAAGTGCAGGAACGAGGCATCCTCGGGCCCGGTGCGCTCGATGGCAAACGCCGGAGAAGCCTTGTCGATGAGCGCGCGCGCCTCTTCGCTGTCCACCCGCAGCACGTGCTTCAGCGTCGGCATCTCGCCCGCCACCTTCTTCACCTTGCGCTCGTAAAGAGCGTCGGTCGTCACCAGCACCTTGCCGGCGCCCAGGTTGATGCGCGTCTTGAGCGGCTCGGGGCCGAAGGCCGAAAACAGCGGCGACACCGCGGCGCCGCACTTCAGGCCGCCGAGCACCGCCGCATAGAGCTCCGGAATGCGGCCGCACAGCACGAACACGACGTCGCCCTTGGCGAGGCCGAGCGAACGAAACACGTTGGCGAAACGATTGGAGAGCGCCGAGAGATCGCGGTACGTGAGCTCCCGGTGCGCGCCCTGCGCGCCCAGCCAGCGGATCGCGACGCGGCCGGCGCGCGCCGCCCGCCGCATGGCGGTCCACGGCCTCGTGCGCGATGTTCAGCCCGCCGCCGGGCAGCCCGGCGAGCGCGCGGCGCGCCTCATCGAAGCCGATCGGCGGGTTGGGCGGCACGCGCAGCTGCGCCGCCGTCTTGCGGATGATTGCCGGGCGTTCCACGCGCCCATGCTCGCTGAACCGCCCGGCGAGGGCTTGACGTACGTCAAGCCGGCAGGAAGCCCGCGCTGCCATGCCGGCGCGCCCACGACGACCGCTGCCGGCGCAGGGCGCCTGAATGAAACTGAGGCGCCCTAAGCCGAGCTTACTTGCTCAAGCCGGTCTGCTTCATCGCGTCCTTGCACTGCTGGCTCACGCCCTTGTCGTTCTTCTTCAGGCAGGCGAGCCCGCGTCCCTGGCCGGGCTTGACGTTGGCGCAATACTTCTGCAGGTCGGCGTTGCACTGATTGGCGGCGTACTTCAGCGCGGCCACCGCTTTTTCGAGCTCGAGTGCGGCGTCGTAGACCGCGTAGTTGCACTGGTCCGACACCTTGTCCTCAAAGGCATAGAGGCAGGCGAGGATGCGCCCTTCCCCGGGCTTCACGCCCTTGCAGAACGTGCTGAGCTCCTTGTTGCAGGCCTTCTTCACTTTGTCGGCAATACTTTGCTGGGCACTGGCGCTGCCTGCGAGCAGCAGCGCGCCCAACAGCATGGATCCCGCAATGGTCTTGCGCATGGCTTCGTATCCCTTTTGTCGATCTCGGTTCATAGCCCGCAGAAGTGCGGGCCGGGGATCATTCTTCCTGTCCATCGGGGCCGCCTATTGATCTGCATCAATCCTTCTGCCGCCGGTCTAGGAAACGAGCGGCGCCAGCGCCGCCGCGCAGATTCCCGCCGGCGCGACATAGCGCAGCATCCAGCGCAGGCGCGCCGCGCCATTGGGTCCGAGGCGCAACTCCTCGGCGAGCAGCGTTGCCGGCAGTGCCCACCCCGCGAAAACACACAGCCCGAAGCCGCCGATCGGCAGCATCACAGTCGAGGTCAGGTGATCCAGCAGGTCAAAGGCCGTCGCCTGCGCGAACGCCGGCAGCGCGGCAAGCGGATGCCAGCCGGCCCAGAGGTTGAACGACAGCACCGTGACGAGGCCGCCTGCGAAGCAGCCTGCAGCGAGCGCGGTCGCGGCCGCGGGACGCCGCCACCCATAGCGGTGCACGAGCAGCGCCGCGCCGAGCTCGAGCAGCGAAATGGCCGAGGCGAGCGCGGCGACGAACAGCAGCACGAAGAAGGCGAACGCCGCGAGCGTGCCGAAAGGCATCCCGGCAAAGGCGAGCGGCAGCGTGACGAAGACCAGCCCCGCGCCGCTTGCCGGGTCGAGGCCGTTGGCGAAGACCAGCGGAAAGACGGCGAAGCCCGCAAGGAACGAGATCGCCGTGTCCGCCGCGACCGACACGAGCGCCGCCTGGCGCAGGTTGATCTGCGCCCCGGCGTAGGCGGCGTAGGTGATCATCAGCCCGAGACCGACGCCGATGGAGAAGAACCCCAGGCCGAGCGCTTCCAGCGCCACGCGCGGGGTCATCGCAGCGGGGTCGAAGCGGAAGAGGAAATCGAGCGTTGCGCGCAGGTCGCCCTGCGCCGATGCGTACACAGCAGCCACCAGCATGAGCAATGCCAGCAGCGGCATCAGCACTTTCGCCGCCACCTCGATGCCGCCGCGCACGCCGCGCCAGACCACCGCCCCCGTCAGCCCGATGAACAGCGCGTGGTAGGCCGTCATGCGCAGCGGCGAGGCGAGCAGCGCGTCGAAGCGGGCCTGCACCGCGCGCGGCCCCGCGCCCGGAAGCCCCGCGCGCGCGGTGTCCACCGCATAGGCGAGCGTCCAGCCGCCGATCACCGAGTAGAAGCTCAGGATCAGGAGCCCCGCGACGATGCCGAACACGCCGAGCGCCGACCAGCGCGCCGAGGCGCCGTGCGCCCCGGCCACGTGCTGCAGGCTGGTCGCCGCGTCGGCGCCGCCGCGCCGGCCGATGGCGAACTCGGCGAACAGCAGCGGCACGACGACCAGCACCAGCCCGGCGAGATAGAAGATCACGAACGCGGCGCCGCCGTTGGCGCCGACCTCGTAGGGAAACTTCCAGATGCTGCCCAGGCCCACCGCGGAGCCGATGGCTGCGAGAATGAATCCCGACCGCCCCGACCAGCTCTCGCCGCGCGCGCCCATCGTGCGCACATCCTACATGCCGGAACGCGGCTCTCCAGCGCGTTTGACGTACGTCAAGCCCCCGCGGAAGGCGCCCGCCACAATGCACCATGGCCGAGTATCCGCTGCACCTCGCGCGCCGGCGCATGCTCGTCGACGGCCGTACCGTGATGATCCGCCCGATCCGGTCCGACGACGAGCCGCGCAGTCGCGAGTTCTACGACCACCTTTCGGGAGAGAGCCGCCAGCTGCGCTTCATGAAGTTCGTCCACGCGGTCTCCGACAAGCTGATCCATTTCTTCGCCAACGTCGACTACGACCGCCACATGGCCTTCGTCTGCGAGGCACCGGTCGAGGGCCGCCCCGAGCTGGTGGGCGAGGCGCGCTACATCGCCAACCCGGACGGCCGCAGCTGCGAGTTCGCGGTCGTCGTCGCCGACGCCTGGCACAAGACCGGCGTCGCCGGGTTGCTGATGGAGGCGCTGATCCGCGCGGCGCAGGCGCGCGGCTTCGAGACCATGGAAGGCCTGGTGCTGCGCGACAACCACGACATGCTGCGCTTCGTCAGGGCGCTCGGCTTCGTCGCCACGCCGGACCCGGTAGAGTCCACCATGATGAGGGTGGAGAAGAAGCTTTGAGCGAGCCGGTCTTCACGGCCCGGGCGCTCACCAAGATCTACCGCATGGGCGAATCCGAGGTGCACGCCCTGCGCGGCGTGGACCTGGAGATCCGCGCGGGCGAGTTCATCGTGCTGCTCGGCCCCTCGGGCAGCGGCAAGTCGACGCTGCTCGAACATCCTGGGCGGCCTGGACACGCCGACCACCGGCGACGTGCGCTTCCTCGAGCACCAGCTCACCGGCGCGGACGAGGCCGAGCTCACGCGCTACCGGCGCGAGCACGTGGGCTTCGTGTTCCAGTTCTACAACCTGATCCCGGCCTCACCGCGCGCGAGAACGTCGCGCTGGTCACCGACATCGCGAAAGCGCCGATGCGCGCCGGACGAGGCGCTCGCCTGGGTGGGCCTCGGCGAGCGGCTCGACCACTTCCCGTCGCAGCTCTCGGGCGGCGAGCAGCAGCGCGTGGCGATCGCGCGCGCCATCGCCAAGCGGCCCGAGGTGCTGCTGTGCGACGAGCCCACCGGCGCGCTCGACTACGAGACCGGCAAGCTGGTGCTCGAGGTCATCGCGAAGATCAACGCGGAGCTCGGCACCACCGCCATGGTGATCACGCACAACGCGGCGATCGCCGGCATGGCCGACCGCGTGCTGCGCCTCGGCAACGGCAGGATCGTCGGCGAGGAGCGGCCGGCGCGCAAGCTCACGCCGGCGGAGATCTCCTGGTGAAGTCGCTCGACCGCAAGCTGCTGCGCGACCTGTGGTCGACTGAAGACGCAGGTGGTCTCGATCGCGCTGGTGATCGCCTGCGGCATCGGCGGCTTCATCGGCTCGCTCTCCACCTACACCTCGCTGCATGTGGTCGCGCGAGCACTACTACGACACGGCGCGCTTCGCGCACGTCTTCGCCACTGCCAAGCGCGCCCCCGCCTCGCTGGTCGAGAAGTTCCACGCCATTCCCGGGGTGTCCGAGGTCGAGACGCGCGTGGTGCGCGACTCGCAACTCTCGATCCCCGGCGTGGTGCCGCCGATGATCGCGCGCCTCATCGGCTACCGATTTCGCGCGCCCGGCGGGCATGAACCGCCTGACGCTGAAATCCGGGCGCTGGCCCGCGCCGGGCGTCAAGGGCGAGGTGGTGGTGAACCAGCGCTTCCTCGAAGCGCGCAGCCTCGAGCTCGGCCAGCACATGAACGTGCTGCTGAACGGCAAGCTCGAGCGCCTGGCGCTCGTCGGCACCGTGCTCACCCCCGAGTACATCTACGCCACGCGCGGCGGCGGCATGCCCGACGACGAGTGGTTCGCGGTGCTGTGGATCGATGCCCGGGCGCTCGCGGCCGCCTTCAACATGGAAGGCGCGTTCAACTCGGTGCTGCTGCGCCTGCAGCGCGGCACCACGCCCGAGGCCGCGGTCGAGGCGCTCGACCAGCTGCTCGAGCCCTACGGCGGCTTCGGCGCCGTGGGCCGCGCCGACCAGGTGTCGGACAAGATCCTGTCGCAGGAGATCAACCAGCAGAGCGATCTTCGGCACGGTGCTGCCGGCGATCTTCCTGCTGGTGGCGGCCTTCATCCTCAACGTGGTGCTGCACCGGCAGGTGAACGCGCAGCGCGGCGAGATCGCGGCGCTGAAGGCGCTGGGCTACGACGACTCCGCCATCGCCTGGCACTTCCTCAAGTTCGCCTCCGTCATCGTGCTGCTCGGCGTGGCGATCGGCGTGTGGCTCGGCAACTGGCTCGGCAACGCGATGACCGGGCTGTACACCGATTTCTTCCACTTCCCCGAGTTTCACTACCGGCTCGAGCCCTGGCTGATCCTCACCGGGGCGGGCGCCGCCCTGCTTGCCGCCTTCGGCGGGGCGCTGGCCGCGATCCGCGGCGTGGTGCGGCTGCACGCCGCCGAGGCGCTGCGTCCGCCCGCCCCCGCGGCGTTCCGTGCCGCTGATGATCGAGCGGCTGGGCTACGCGGACCTGCTCACGCCCGCGCAGCGCATGATCATGCGCAACCTGGAGCGGAAGCCCCTGCGCGCGGCGATCACGGTGGCCGGCATCGCCGGCTCGGTGGCGATCCTCATCGGCGGCACATTCTGGGGGGACGCCATCGAGTGGTTCATGGACGTGCAGTTCAACCACGTGCAGCGGGCGCAGGTGAACGTCGGCTTCGCGGAGCCGGTGTCGCGCGCGGCGCGCTGGGAGCTGGAGCGCCTGCCCGGGGTGAAGCAGGTGGAGGTGACGCGCTCGATTCCCGTGCGCCTGCGCGCCGGGCACCGCAGCTTTCGCACGGCGATCACCGGCGTCGCCGACGACGCGCAGCTGCTGCGCATCCTCGATGCCGATCTGCGCCAGGCGCAGCCGGCGCCGGGCGGCGTGCTGCTCACCGCGCGCCTGGCCGCGAAGCTCGGCGTGGCGCCGGGCGACGCGCTCTTCGCCGAGCTGCTCGAGGGCAAGCGCATCAAGGCCCAGCTGCGCGTCGGCGGCACGGTGAACGAGCTCGCGGGCCTCAACGCCTGGATGCGCCTGGAGGACCTCAACCGCCTCGCGCGCGAAGGCGCCGTGGTGTCGGGCGCGGGGCTGCTGGTGGACCGCGCGCAGGAGGGCGCGCTGCTCGAGCGCCTGAAGCAGATGCCCGGCGCGGCGGTGGTGATCGTCAACCGCACGCTGCTCGACACCTTCCGCGAGACCAGCGCGCGCAACGTCCTGTTCTTCACCGCCATCCTCTCGGCCTTCGCCGCCACCATCGCCGTCGGCGTGGTCTACAACAACGCGCGCATCCAGCTCGCCGAACGCGCCTGGGAGCTCGCCAGCCTGCGGGTGCTCGGCTTCACGCGCGCCGAGGTCTCGGTGCTGCTGCTGGGCGAGCTCGCGCTGGAGATCGCCGCCGCCATTCCGCTGGGCTTTCTCGCCGGCTATGGCCTCGCGGCGCTGCTGATCTCGCTCATGCCGCACGACGTGATCTCCTTCCCGCTGGTGATCGCGCCGGTCACCTACGTCTACTCCGGCGCCGTGGTGGTCGCCGCGGGCGTGGTCAGCGCCCTCATCGTGCGCAATCGCATCGATAATCTCGACCTGGTCGGCGTCCTGAAGACACGCGAATGAGAACCCGCAACAAGATCGCCCTCGCCGTGGCCGTGCTGGCCGTGGCTGCCCTCGTCGCCTGGGCGCTGCGCCCGCAGCCGATCGCGGTGGAGATTGCCGAGGTCGTGCGCGGCCCCTTCGAGCAGACCGTCATCGACGACGGCAAGACGCGCGTGCGCGACCGCTACGTCATCTCCGCGCCGCTCGCCGGGCACGTGGAGCGCATCACCCTGGACGCGGGCGATACGGTGCGCCACGGCCAGGTGGTGGCGCTGCTCATGCCCACCGCGCCCGCCTTCCTGGATGCGCGCACCGCGCGCGAGCTGCAGGAGCGCATCGGCGCGGCGGAGGCGCAGGCGGCGCGTGCGCGCGCCGAGACGCAGAAGGTGCTCGCGCAACGCGACCAGGCGCGCGCCGACGTCGCGCGCCAGGCGAAGCTCGCCGAGAGCGGCTTCGTCTCGGCCACCGCGCGCGAGCAGGCCGAGCTCGCGCTGCGCACCGCGGAACGCTCGGTAGACGCGACGCGCTTCGCCGAGGAGGCCGCGCGCCACGACCTCGCGCAGGCGCGCGCCGCGCTCGTGCGCTACAAGAGCGGCGCGGCGGGCCCGAAGTGGGAGGTGACCTCGCCGGTGAACGGCTCGGTGCTCAAGGTGGTGCAGAAGAGCGAGGGCGCGGTGCTGCTCGGTGCGCCGCTGCTCGAAGTCGCCGATGCGCGCAGCCTCGAATCGGTGGTGGACGTGCTCTCGCAGGAAGCCGTGGCGATCCGCCCGGGCATGGCGGCGCGCCTGGAGATCGGCACCGGCGTGCCGCCGCTGCGCGCGCTGGTGCGCCTGGTGGAGCCCGCCGCCTTCACCAAGGTGTCGGCCCTCGGCGTGGAGGAGCAGCGCGTCAACGTGGTGCTGGATTTCGACGGGCCGCTCGATCGCCTCTGGACCATCGGCGACGGCTTCCGGGTGGAGGCGCACATCATCACGCATCGCGTCGAGGACGCCGTCAAGGTGCCGGTGGGCGCCCTGTTCCGCGAAGGCGAAGGCTGGTCGGTCTTCGTCGCCGACGGCAACCGCGCCGTGAAGCGCAGCGTCAAGGTGCCGCGGCGCAACGGCGCCGAGGCGTTGGTCGAAGACGGCTTGAAGCCGGGCGAGCGGGTGGTGGTCTACCCGTCGGACGCCTTGCGCGACGGCTCCAGGCTCGAGGTGGTGCGCTCGCCGCGCAGGTAGATCACGTAGTACACCAGCGCCACCAGGACGCTGCCGCCGACGAGGTTGCCGGCGATCACCGGCACGAGGTTGCGCCACAGCCAGGCGAGCTCGACCGGCTGCCCGGCGCCGGCTTTCAGCATCTCCGCGAGCGGCAGCAGGTACATGTTGGCGATCGAGTGCTCGAAGCCCGCGGCGACGAAGGCCGAGATCGGGAACACGATGGCGATGAACTTGTCCATGACGCTGCGGCCGGCGAGCGTCATCCACACCGCCATGCACACCAGCACGTTGCACAGCATGCCGCGGAAGAACGCCTCGGTGAGCGAGAGGGAGGACTTGGCCGCGGCGATCGCGAGGTAGGTCTTGCCGACCGCGCCGCCGTTCATCGCCGTGTGGCCGGAGAGATAGACGATGGCCGCGAGTCCCACCGCGCCGACGAAGTTCGCCAGGCACACCACCACCCAGTTGGTGAGCACGTCGCGCGTGGACATGCAGCCGTCCGCCCAGGCCATCGCCAGCAGGTTGTTGCCGGTGAACAGTTCCGCGCCCGCGACGACGACCAGCAGCAGGCCCAGCGAGAACACCACGCCGCCGAGCACGCGGCTCGCGGCGAAGCCGAGCGAGGCGTCGCTCAGGACGAGCACCGAGAACAGCGCCCCGAGGCCGATGAAGGCGCCGGCGAGGATGCCGAGCATCGAGAGCTGCAGCAGCGACAGGCCCGACTTCGTCTGGCACAGGTCGTGCACGCGCTGCGCGATCTCGCGCGGCGAGTAGACGTCGAACGACGGCAGCAGGCTCATGGGAGAAGGCCGAGGGGGCTCATGGCAACGATGGTATGCCCTCGGGGTGCCTTACAGCCATCCGCGGCGCTCGAGGAACTCGGCCACCGCGCGCGCGCCCTCCTCTGGCGTGCCGGCATCGCCGCGCACCACCAGCTCGGGATGCTCGGGCGGCTCGTAGGCGGCCTGCGCACCGGGGAGCGATGCCGCGCGGCCCTCGCGCGCGGCGCGATAAAGGCCTTTAGGGTCGCGTGCGGCGCAGACCTCGGGCGGCGTGTCGACGAACACCTCGGCAAAGCGCGCGATGCGGCTGCGCGCGGCGTCGCGATAGCGACGGCGGTTGGCGGTCGCATCGAAGATCACCGGCCTGCCCTCCCGCGCGAGGAACGCGCCGAGCTCCACCAGGGCCGCGTAGAACAGGTCGCGCTCGGCCTCGTCGTATCTCGCATAGGGCGTGATCTGCGTGCGCAGCACGTCGGACTCGAGCACCGCGGCCGCCACCCCGCGCACGTGCAGCAGCCGCGCGAGCTCGCGCGCGATCGCGCTCTTGCCGCAGGCGGGCAGGCCGGTGAGCCACACTCCAAAGCTCATGTGCAGTAATCGTTGGCGCGGGCGGGGTCGAAGCGCGGCGCGTCCAGCACGTTCAGGATGAAGCGCAGCACCTTGGCGCGGATGTCTTCGCCGAGCGCCGGGTACCAGACCGGGCTGGCCATCACCAGGCCGCGGAAAGCGAAGAAGGGCGCCACCACCTCGAGCAGCTCCGCGTCGCCCGAGCGCTCGAGATACCGGTCCCAGAAGCCGCGGAACAGGCGCTCGAAGCCGCCCTCGAGTCTCCCGGAGCGCTGCAGCGAGAAGAAGAGGTAGTTGAGCGTCAGGCAGGTGACGTCGTCGGCCGCGTCGCCCCATTCGCCGCGCGAGCGGTCGAGCACGCTGAAGTCGGCGCCCTCGCGGAACAGGATGTTCCACGGATGGAAATCGCCGTGCACCTGGCGCAGGCGGTGCGTGCGCGGCTTCAGCGTCCAGCGCCAGGCGAGACAGCGCCGCTCGACCTCGCGCAGCGTCGCCTCGGGGACCGGCCCCTTCGCCGGGTAGCTGTCGACCACGCCGAAGATGCACTCGCCGTGCCCGAGCAGCTCGCGCACCCGGCGCACATACAGGCCCGGGTCCGTGCCCGGTACGCGGTGGATGCCGACGAGGTAGTCGCACAGCGCATTCGCGCGCTCGACATCGAGCGCGAGCGCCTCGCCGCCGGCGCGCAGGCGCAGCAAGTCGTCGGCGTACTCGTGCCCCTCGATGAAGTCGGCCAGCATGAACAGTTCCTCGGCGCTGCCGAGAGGCACCAGCTCGCCGCTCGCGCGCACCGCGCCCACGTCGAGCGACGCCACATGGCGCGGCAGCTTGCCGAACGCGTCGTGCGCCCACAGCAGCGACTGGGCGCGGTCGGCCATGTGCTCGTGGCCGAAGGGTCCCGGGCGCACGCTTTCGACCACCGCGCGGCGCGGCGCCCCGTCCACCTCGTAGTCCACGCGCAGCGGAATGCCGTAGCCGTAGCCCTTGTCGCCCTGGCGGCCGCCGCCGAGCGGCGTCACGCGCACCGCGCGCACGGGGCGGCCGTGGACGATGCCCAGGTACGCGGTCAGGGCGTGTGCAGTGAATCGCGACGGCATGCGCCGCGCCGCCGCCCTACGGCGCCTTCAGCGGGCGCCGCGTGCCGGCTTCGTGCTCGCGGCCCCGGCTCAGCGCGACCGCGAGCGCGCCGAGCTCGCCGGCGAGAACGCGCAGCACGTCGTCCAGCGTCACGATGCCGAACAGCGCGCCATCGGCCGAAACCACCGGCAGGCGGCGCACGCCGCCCTGGCTCATCGCCTTCACGGTCTCGGCGAGGCCCTCGTCCTCCCGCGCCATCTGCGGCTGCGCCGACATGACGTCGCCGACGCGGATGCCCTCCGGGCGCGCGCCGGGCACTGCCACCACCGCGACCACGATGTCGCGGTCGGTGATCACGCCCACCGGCCGCGTCACGCCGCCCTTGCGCTCGGTCACCACCAGCGCGCCCACGTGCGCGTCGCGCATCAGCAGCGCCGCCTCGCGCAGGCTGGCGCCCGCCTCGATCACCGCGACCGTTCGGCTGCAGAATTCGCGCACTTTCATTGCTTCGCTCCCTTCGGGGAAGTTGCCGCCGCCGCTTCGAGATGTCGAGTAAACCACCGCGCGGCGAGGCGCGCCACCTCTTCCAGCGTGCCGGGCTCCTCGAACAAGTGGCTCGCGCCGGGGACGATGACCAGCTCCTTGACGCCGCCGAGCGCCGCGTAGGCCTGTTCGTTCAGCTCGATGACGCCCGCGTCGTCGCCGCCGACGATGAGCAGCACGGGCGAGCGCACCTTGCGCAGCGCCGCGTGCGACGCGAGGTCGGGCCTGCCGCCCCGCGAGACCACGGCGCGCACCTGCTCCGGCATCGCCGCCGCGAGCTCCAGCGCCGCTGCCGCCCCGGTGCTCGCGCCAAACACGCCGATCGGCAGCTTCGCGGTGCGCGGCTCCGCCTGCAGGCGCCGCGCGGCGCCCGCCAGCCGCTCGACCAGCAGCCCGATGTCGAAACGGTTCGCGCGCTCCTCGTCTTCCTGCGGCGTCAGCAGATCGATGAGCAGCGTGGCGAGCCCGGATTCGTTGAGCACGCCCGCGACGTACCGGTTGCGCGGCGAATGGCGGCTCGAGCCGCTGCCGTGCGCGAACAGCACCACGCCCCTGGCGCCCTGCGGGACCGTCAGGTCGGCGCCGGTCATCGCAGCAGCCTTACCACTTCCGCGTCCTCGACCTGCGGAAACTCGCGGTAGAACTGGCTCACGGCGTGGAACTCGGGCGGCGCCGCGAGGCACACCACCTCGTCGGCGTAAGGCCGCACCTTTTCCAGGCTCTCGGGCGCGGCGACCGGCACCGCGCACACCAGGCGCGCGGGCTTGCGCGCGCGCACCGCGTGCAGCGCCGCAATCATGGTCGCGCCGGTGGCGAGACCGTCGTCCACCACGATGGCGATACGCCCGGCGGCGTCGTGCGCCGCACGGTGCGGCGTGTACTCCGCACGGCGCTTGCGCAGCGTTTCGAGCTGGCGCGCCTTTTCCTCGCGCAGGTAGGCCTCGTCCGCGCCCACTTCGCCGGCGTATTGCGCGATGTAGGCCCAGCCGCTCTCGTCGATCGCGCCCACGGCGAACTCGGGACTGCCCGGGGCGCGCAGCTTGCGCACCAGCACGATGTCGAGCTCGCCTGCCAGCTTCTCGGCGAGCACTTTGCCCATCGGCACGGCGCCGCGCGGGATCGCAAGCACCAGCGGGTTCCTGCCGCGAAAGCCCTGCAGCGCCGCCGCGAGTTGCGTGGCGGCATCGGAGCGGTCGCGAAAGCGCATGGGGAGCCGCCCAGGGCGCCGGCTAGCGCGTCCAGCTCACGCGCAGCAGGTTGTCGGCCTTGTTGTAATGGAATTCCATGCGGCCCCGGTAAGCCTTGCGCAGTGCCTCGCCGATGCCGCGCGCGAGGTGAGCGTCGGTGGTGGTCACCAGCAGCCCGCCGGCCACCGGCTCGATGTTCATGATGCGCTGCAGGGGGTGGTCCAGCTTCTCGGTCGCCTCGCAATGCCGCACCCGCGCCACGATCTCGTCGCGGTGCGCCTGCAGGAAAGCGCCCTTGAGGGTGACATAGCCCGCCGGGAAGCGGTCGCGGATGCGCTTGCAAGCCGGGCAGCGCGTCACCTCCGCCTTCGCTGCCGGCGCGCCCCAGGTCCAGCGCCCGCGGTGCCAGACCGCGCCGCAGTCGCTGCAGCGCGCGGGCTCCGGGAGCTTCTTGCGCATCTTGTAGGTGTCGTGCACCAGTTCATCCAGAATGTGCTGGTGCCGCACCAGGTTGGAACCGCCGAGTCGTCTTTTCATGGGTCCAAGATACGGCAGCGGTCGCTCGGCGCTTTGACCTTGGTCAAACGCGGAGTGCGGTTGTCCACTACGCTGCGCTCAAAGGAGATCGCAAATGGCATTGACGTTCCAGCAGGTTCAGGACTTGCGCCGGCGCATCCTCGAGCGCAGGCGCGCGCTCGCGGCAGAATTGCGCGGCGACGCGGAGCGCGCGCGCGGCGAGCAATACGGTGAGCTCGCGGGCGCCACGCACGACACCGGCGATGAGTCGGTCGCCGACCTGCTCGCCGACCTCGACCAGGCGGAAATGAGCCGCGACCTGGCCGAGTTGCGCGACTTGGAGGCGGCGCGGTTGCGCCTGTCTGCCGACACCTACGGCGTGTGCGCCGACTGCGGCGGCGAGATCGGCTACGAGCGGCTGCGCGCCAATCCAGCAGCGCTGCGCTGCATTGCCTGCCAGACGCGCCACGAAAAGACCTTCGCCGGCCCCGGCACTCCTAAACTGTAGAGTCGCCTCGCGGTTCGTTGCCGGTCGGCACGTCACCGGGCGGCGGCGCTTTCGTTCGTCGCTGGCCGGTACGTCACCCGGCGGCGGCGCTTTCCCCAGCGCCGCGAATTCCCCTCGCCTCTGAACCTCGGGCGCCGTAGGCCTGCGGAACTCGCCCTTCCTGCACTTACGGGCTCGAACAGTCCTCGGCCTTCTCCCTCCGCCCCCGGGTCCGGCTCGGCGCGTCGCGATGGGGACCCCTTGCGCCGCCGCCGGGCGCCTCACCGCCCTCGAGGTGTGGTTGCGCCGCCTTTCGAGATCGCAAATCGCACTGTCGGATTTGAAGACGGGCTCTTGTGCGCGTAAGGTGCCGAGGCAGAGGGAAGATGACAGTGGCCATTACATCGTGGCGGTTTGCAGACCGCTATCTGTCAACCAATTTGTCAACCAATATACGTTAGACCTCGCAATGGGCAGCATGCGATCCCAGCTCACCGCAGTTGTCGCGATCTCTGTCGTCATTGCTTGGCTCCTCGGCCAGTCGGTCGAGGGGTCGACGCTCCGATTCCTCAGTTACCCGTATGGTCTCCAGTCTGCGGCTGTCCTCGCTATGTTGGGCGGAGTCCATGCGGCTCCTCGTTGGGCGTGGTATCTGGCGGATTTCGTCGGTGTCCTTGCTTCGAACCTCGGCGTTTGGTTGCTGCTCCGATGGATTGTGGGCGGCGTCCGCGCGAGGTCTAACCCCACGGTTGAAATCGACGCGCGGAAGGACGACGCGCGCGGTTCGCCGTGAACGTTAGCCGTCAGAAAACCTCGGTGCGCTATACTGCCGAGATGGGCAAGGTTGAGAAGATCGAGCGCGAAATCAAGGACCTGTCTCCCGAGGAAATGACGGAGCTGCGGGAGTGGTTCGCCGCGTTTGACGCCGAAGCGTGGGATCGTCAGTTCGAGGCCGATGTTCGCGCCGGGAAGCTTGACGCTCTCGCCGATCAGGCGTTGAAAGCCCATGCCACCGGCCAAACCACGAAGCTTTGAATCACCAAGCCTCGCCGGAGTTCTGGCAAAGCTATCGCTCGCTGCCAGTTGCAGTCCAACGTCTTGCCGACCGCTGTTTCGAACAGCTCAAACGCGATCCCCGACACCCCTCGCTTCACTTCAAGAAGGTTGGGCGTTTCTACTCGGCGCGCGTTGGCATCCACTATCGCGCGGTGGGCGTGGAAGCAGCGGACGGCATCGTCCGGTTCTGGATCGGGCCGCACGCCGAGTACGACAAGCTGATCGGCTAACCCGCTGCTGCTGCGGACGGGCCGCCGAGGCAGCGCTGCATCAGGCGTCTTTGCCATTGGCCCGCCGCAGAGCGCGACGTTAGGCGCCACGTGCCCACGTCTCTGCAATGCCCCGTGTGTGGATTCAACCTCGAATTCGAGGCTTGGAAAGGTTACTGCGGCGTCGGGCGGCTCATCACGATGGAGAAATGACATGAATCAGCAAGCAAAGAATACGATTTGCCTGTGGTACGACGGCGGTGCCGAGGATGCGGCGCGCTTTTATGCCAAGACCTTTCCCGATTCATCCGTTGGCGCCGCGCACCTCGCACCAGGGGACTTTCCGTCTGGGAAAAAGGGCGATGTATTGACGGTCGAGTTTACGGTGATGGGAATTCCCTGCCTCGGGCTCAATGGCGGCCCGGCGTTCAAGCACAACGAAGCATTCTCGTTTCAGGTCGCAACCGCTGACCAGGCCGAAACCGATCGTTACTGGAACGCAATCGTCGGCAACGGCGGCGAAGAAAGTGCGTGCGGGTGGTGCAAGGACAAATGGGGCTTGTCCTGGCAAATTACGCCGATGGCCTTGATCAAAGCGATAACCGATCCCGACCGCGCCGCCGCCAAGCGTGCGTTCGATGCGATGATGGATATGAGAAAGATCGACATCGCCGCAATCGAGGCCGCGCGCCGCGGTTGAAGTTGCAATGCACGCATCTCGGAGTAAGCGTAACGCCTGACAGCGCGTTGTTGACCGACGCCTTTAGCTCGCTGCGCTGTGCATGCGGCGCGGCAAAACGCGGACGTTAAGCTGCTCTGTATCGCATGCCTTGGCCGCTCTTGATCAATCGCTTTCCGTAAAGGAGGCTTTATGCGAATTAACGTGATTGCACTGTCTGCTACAGCAGCTTTGTTTTGGGGTGCGGCAATCCTTGTCGTTGCCTCCGCAAACTTGATCTGGCCAGCTTACGGCCGCGCTTTCCTCGAACTCGCGGCCTCTATGTACCCGGGCTACCATCCTCGTCCCGCAATCGGATCGATCGTTACAGGAACACTTTACGGGCTGGTGGACGGGGCAATTGCGGGCGCCATATTCGGCTGGATCTACAATTTCCTTTCGCGCCGATTCCCGAGCTCGGCAGCCTGACCGCGCAGTGGAGAGGGACGCGCCGAGCCGGACCGAGGGCGGACGGAGCAGGCCGAGGACTGCTCGAGCCCGTAGATGCAGGAAGGGCGAGTTCCGCAGGCCTCCGACGCCCGAGGTTCAAAGGCGAGGGAAAAGGGAAAAATCGGGGTCAGGGCCGCAAAATCGGGGTCAGACCCCAAGCAAAGAAGAACCGGGGTCTGACCCCATGGAAATCCGGCCCTGACCCCGATTTTTCCTTTCGCGTCGCTGGGGAAAGCGCCGCCGCCGGGCTCCGCGCCGGGTCAGGGCGCGGCTATTCGGTCTGGCGATCGACTTGATCGGCGAGGGCGCGCAGCGCCGGCGCGATCTCCACTGAAGGCGCGGGCAGGCGCGCCATCTCGCGCAGGCAACGTTCGCGTGCCGCGGCGAGGCTCGGCTGCGGAAGGCGCCGGCCGGCGCGCATCGCCGGCACGACCAGCGGCTCGCCCGGCTGCGCATCGCCCTCCACGGTGACCACGTCGCGCGCGAAGCGTCCGCCTGCGCCGTAGCTGCGCCAGACCTGCTTGCGGCCCGGCCAGGTCGCCTTTCGCGGCCGAGCGCTTGCGGCGCGGCCGGCCCGCGTATTCCTGCAGCTTGTAGACCGCGTCCAGGTACGGCGCGTCGGCGGACGTGGTGAGGCCCGTGCCCACGCCGAAGCTGTCGATCGGCGCGCCCGCGGCGACAAGCGCCGCGATGCGGTCGTCGTCGAGGTTGCCGCTGGCGAAGATGATCGCGTCGCGATGGCCGGCCTCGTCCAGGATGCGCCGCACCTTGCGCGACAGATCGTCCAGGTCGCCGCTGTCGAGGCGCACGCCCTTTCAGCCGCCCGGGCGTGCGCCGCCGCGCGGCGCGCGCCCTCCACCGTGTCGTAGGTATCCACGAGCAGCACGGCATTGTCGGGGAACGCCTTGGCGAAGTGCGCGAAGGCGGCGGCCTCGCTGTCGTGCGCCTGCACGAACGAGTGCGCCATGGTGCCGAACACCGGGATGCCGAAGCGCGGCGCGGCCAGCGCGGTGGCGCTGCCGTCGAAGCCGGCCAGCTAGGCCGCGCGCGCCGCGAGCAGCCCGGCCTCTGCGCCGTGGGCACGGCGCAGCCCGAAGTCGATGAGGCTCTTGCCCGGCGCGACCAGACGAATGCGCGCCGCCTTGGAGGCCACCACGGTCTGGAAGTGCAGCGAGGTTGAGAATCCGCGTTTCCACCAGCTGCGCCTCGGGCATCGGCGCAGTCACGCGCAGGATCGGCTCGTCCGGGAAGAACAGCGTCCCCTCGGGCATCGCGTGCACGTCGCCGGTGAAGCGCCAGGCGGCAAGGCGCTCGGCGAACCCGGGCCGGAACAGCCTGGAGCGCTCGATCCAGTCGAGCTCCTCGGGGCCGAAGCGCATCCTCTCCAGGAGCTCCAGCGCCTGCTCGAGTCCCGCGGCGACGAGGAACTCGCGCCGCGCCGGCAGCTTGCGCACGAAAAGCTCGAACACCGCGGTCGCCGTCATGTCCTGCTCGTAATAGGCCTGCAGCATCGTGAGCTGGTACAGGTCGGTGAGCAGGGGGCTCTCGAGCGTGTTCACCCAGCCACTGTAGGAGGCGCTACGGCCGCGGCCTTTGACGCAGGTCAACGCTGACCGGACCCACCTCGGCAAACTGGACATGATGAACGCTCCCCTGCCCGCCGACGCCCTGCGCCGGCGCTGTGATCCGTCTCAGTTCGCCTTCGCCACCACCGCCGAACTGGAAGGGCTCGAGGCCGCGCTCGGACAGTCGCGTGCACTGGGGGCGATCGAATTCGGCGTCGGCATGCGCCGCGAGGGCTACAACCTGTTCGCCATGGGGCCCGAGGGCATCGGCCGCCGCAGCCTCGTACGCCGGCACCTGGAGGCCCAGGCGAAGAACCTGCCGCCGCCCAATGACTGGTGCTACGTGTTCAATTTCAAGGCGCCGCACAAGCCCCGCGCTATCAGCCTGCCCGCCGGCCAGGCGGGGGCCTTCCGCCAGAGCATGGTGCGGCTGGTGGAGGACCTGCGCGCCTCGATCCCGGCGGCGTTCGAGACCGACGAGTACCGCAACCGGCGCCAGCAGATCGAAGCCGAGTTCGGCGAGCGCCAGGAGCAGGTGCTCGGCGACCTCGGCGAGCGCGCGCGCAAGCAGGGCATCGCGCTCATCCGCACGCCGACCGGCTTCGGCTTCGGCCCGATGAAGGGCGACACGGTGATGGAGCCCGAGGAGTTCCGCAAGCTGCCCGAGCAGGAGAAGGAGCGCCTGGAAAAGCTGGTCTCCGATCTGCAGGAGGAGCTCGCGCTCGTGCTGCACGACCTGCCGAAGTGGCGCCGCGAAACGATGAACAAGATGCGCGAGCTCAATCGCCAGGTCACGCGCGCGGCGGTCAACAGCACGCTGGAAGAGGAGAAGGCCCAGTACCGCACGCTGCCCGAGGTGCAGGAGTACCTCGGCGAAGTGCAGGAGGACATCCTGGAGAACGCCGAGGCGTTCCGCGCCTCCAAGGAAGGCGAGCCGGTGACCCTCTTCGGCGTCCCCGTCGGGCGCGCGGAGACCCCGGAGGCCACCTTCCGCCGCTACGCGGTCAACGTGCTCATCGAGCACGCAGGCGCGACGCGGCGCGCCGATCGTCTTCGAGGACAATCCGAGCCACGACGCGCTCGTCGGCCGCATCGAGCACCTCGCGCAGATGGGCGCGCTGGTCACCGACTTCACGCTGATCAAGGCGGGCGCGCTGCACCGCGCCAACGGCGGCTACCTGGTGCTCGACGCGCTGCAAGCTGCTCGGCCAGCCCTTCGCCTGGGACGCGCTGAAGCGCGCGCTGCGCTCGCGCGAGATCCGCATCGAGTCGCTCGGCCAGGAGCTCAGCCTCATCAGCACGGTGTCGCTCGAGCCCGAGCCGATCCCGCTCGAGGTGAAGGTGGTGCTGGTGGGCCAGCGCCTGCTCTACTACCTGCTGCACGCCTACGACCCGGAGTTCGCGGAGCTGTTCAAGGTGGCGGTGGACTTCGAGGAGGACATGCCGCGCGGGCCGGAGAACGACCTCGCCTACGCGCGCGTGCTCGGCGACGCTCGCGAAGCAAGGAAGGGCTGCGGCCGCTCGAGCGCGCCGCGGTGGCGCGCGTCATCGAGCAGAGCTCGCGCGAGGCCGCCGACGCCGCGCAAGCTCTCGGTCAGCATGCAGGCGCTCGGCGGATCTGCTTGCGCGAGGCCGACTACTGGGCGGCGCAGCGAGGCGCGCAGCGCCATCGCGGCGGCGGACGTGCAGCGCGCGGTGGACGCGCAGGAAGCGCGCCTCGGCCGGGTGCGCGAGCGCGTGCTGGAGAGCGTGCTGCGCGGCACGCATGCTCGATCGACACCGACGGCGAGCGCGCCGGCCAGGTGAACGGCCTCTCGGTCGCGCAGCTCGGCGGCTTCGCCTTCGGCATGCCGCAGCGCATCACCGCGCGCGTGCGCCTCGGCAGCGGCGGCGTGGTCGACATCGAGCGCGAGGCCGAGCTCGGCGGCCCGATCCATTCCAAGGGCGTGCTGATCCTCTCGGGCTACCTCGCCGGGCGCTACGCGCCCGGCAGGCCGCTGTCGCTCTCGGCGAGCCTGGTGTTCGAGCAGACCTACGGCGGCATCGAGGGCGACAGCGCCTCCTCGGCGGAGCTGTACGCGCTGCTCTCGGCGCTCGCCGAGCGCGCCGGTGCGCCAGTCGCTCGCCGTCACCGGCTCGGTGAACCAGCACGGCGACGTGCAGGCGATCGGCGGCGTGAACGAGAAGATCGAGGGCTTCTTCGACCTGTGCAAGGCGCGCGGCCTGACCGGCGGCCAGGGCGTGCTCATCCCGCCGCGCCAACGTCCAGCACCTGATGCTGCGCGAGGACGTGGTGGCCGCGGCGGCGGCGGGCCAGTTCGCGGTGCACGCGGTCGGGACGGTGGACGAAGGCATCGAGCTGCTCACCGGGCTGCCCGCGGCCGAAGTGCATGCGCGCGTGGAAGCGCGCCTTGCCGAGTTTGCCGATCAGGCGCGCGCCTTCGCGACGGGCGCCGGAGTCAAGCCGTGGCAGAAGACGAAGAAGAAGTAAGGATCGCGCGCATCATTGCCTGCTTCGCGCCGGGCAGCGCCGGCGCGCCCGAAGCGGTCGCGCACCTGGCGCAGGAGCTGCAGGCGGAGCTGCTGGGCCTGTTCATCGAGGACGTCGAGCTGCTGCGCTTCGCCGCGCTTCCGTTCGCTGCCGAGGTCGGTTTTCCCTCCGCTTCGCGGCGCGCGATCGACGTGGGTGCGCTGGAGCGACAGATGCGAGCGCAGGCGCGTGCGCTCGAGGGCGCGCTCGCCGCGGTGCTCGGACCCGCGCCGGCCGGCTGGAGCTTCCGCGTCGCGCGCGCGACCCCGGCCAGCGCGGTCGAGGCCGCGCTCGCCGAAGGCTTGGCGCCCGCGCTGCTCATCCCGCCCGGCGCCAATCCGCGCGCCGAGCGGCGCGTGCTGCGCCGGCCCGAGCTCAGCGAAGAAACGCTGCGCGCGCTGCTGCGCGCGCTGCGGCCGGTGCTGATCCTGCCCGCGTGATTGCGATCGGCGCGTTACCTGTTCGCCACGGCCCACCTCGGCTCGCCTGAGGCGATGCCCAGGATGAACGCCCAGTGCCACGCGATGCCGGCCAGCACGGCGAGATGGAAGATTTCGTGCGGGCCGACGATTCCCGGCAGCAACTGCGGCCAGCGCAGGAATTCCGTCACGGCCCCGGCAGTGTAGGCGAGACCGCCCCAGATCAACGGCCGCACGAAGCGAAAACCGTAGCGGCGCGCGAGGGCCACCACGGAGATCACCCCCATCCAGCCCAGCCCCAGGTACATCAGCAGCCCGACCCATTCGGGCGTGGCGGCGAAATAGAAGGTCTTCACCGAGAGTCCGGTGATCGCCGCACCCCAGATGCCCCCCAGCATTCCCCAGCGCCACCCACCCCGGAACAGGATGGCGTGCACCGGGGTGAAGCTTCCCGCGATCAACCCGAAGATGGCGGCGTGATCGAGCCGTTTGAGCAGCTCCCGTCCATCGGTCCCCGGCGCGAGCAGGTGATACGCGCCACTCAGGGACAGCAGCAGCAGGCACGAGAATGCAAACACGCAAAGCGAGAGCATGCGCCCGGCGTCGCCACGCCCGCGATGCAGAAGAACCACGGTCAGGATCGCAAACACTGCCGCGCCAGCCAGGTGCGTCACGGAGCTGAACGGATCGCTGAATCCGGCGATGGACAACGCGCGATCGGGGTCAGACATGGGGCACGCGAATGCGCAGGCGCACGCGCCAGCCAGCGCCGCAGTTCGGCAAGCGGCCGCGCGTTGAGCGCGGCGTTGCGGCAGGCCTGGATGCGGAAGGGGTTAGTGATCCTCCAGGCGCGGGCGCCGTTCCTCCGTCGGCTCGCCGGTGTCGGGATCCACGTAGTCCGCGATGCCGATCTCGCTCTCCGCCTCGGAGAGCGTCTCGCCCGGCTCGGACGTGCCCTCGCCGCCCGCTTCCATGTCCTGCACCGCTTCCAGCAGGCTGGCGAAGGGGCCGAATTCGCGGCCGCCGTCCTTTGACTGCCAGTAATAGCCGTTGGGCCGCTCGACGATGCGCGTGCGGTCGTATTCGGGGGGCGTCTCGGGAATCACCTTGGTCATCTGCTTTCTCCGTAGATTCAATCTTCCGGCCAGTCGCCGAGCGGGTCTTCGACCGAGGCGTCTTCCTTGCGCGGCCGCACCGCGCGCGCCTCCTCGTCGCGGCCGAGCAGCGCGCGCGGTGCGGCCGCGAGCTCCTCGGGGCGCGCCGGCCGCCGCACCGTCCCGCGCGCTTTCGCCCGGCGCTGCGCCTTCGCTCCTGCCTTGCCGCGCTTCGTTGCCATGCCTGCAGTTTCCCGTGCGGCGCGTCCGCCACTTTTGACTTGCGTCAAACGCCCGTCCGGGCGCCCGGCGCAAGCTGCATCATGCCCTGGAACGAAGTGTACTACCGCGCTTCGATGAGAAACCTGGCGCCTGCTGTGCGCCGCAAGGCGATCGAGATCGCCAACGCGCTCCTGGAGTCCGGGCATGCGGAGGGTCAGGCCGTCCGCATGGCGATCGCGCAGACCGTGGGCACTCCGGCCGGGGCGCAGAAGCCGCAGCGTTGAGGGCAGGACACGACGATGGCGATGGAGACCCAGACCCGCTTCAACCTCCTGTACTTCGTCTTCGCGGTGATTGCGCTGCTGCTGTTGCAGCAGTGGTGGCAGGCGGCGCAGACGATTGAAGTCCTGCCCTATAGCGAGTTCGAGAAGCTGCTCGCCGAGGGGCGCATCGCCGAAGTCGCGGTGGGCGAGAAGCTCATCACCGGCAAGCTGAAAAGCCCCGAGGGCCGCAAGAGCACGGTGGTGGCCAACCGCGTGGAGCCCGACGTCGCCGAGCGCCTGTCGAAATACGGCGTGCCCTTCAGCCAGGTCCAGGAGAGCACGCTGCTGCGGGACATCCTCTCGTGGGTGGTGCCGGCGCTGGTGTTCTTCGGCATCTGGTACTTCCTCGCGCAACGCATGGCGAGCCAGCAGGGCGGCCTCGGCGGGCTGATGAGCATCGGCAAGAGCCGCGCCAAGGTGTACGTGGAAAAGCGTACCGGCGTCACCTTCGCCGACGTCGCCGGCGTGGACGAGGCGAAGGCAGAGCTGCAGGAAGTGGTCGAGTTCCTCAAGGATCCGAAGGTCTACGGGCGCCTGGGCGCGCGCATCCCGAAGGGCATCCTGCTGGTCGGCCCGCCCGGCACCGGCAAGACGCTGCTCGCGCGCGCGGTGGCCGGCGAAGCGGGCGTGCCGTTCTTCTCCATCTCGGGCTCCGAGTTCGTCGAGATGTTCGTCGGCGTGGGCGCCGCGCGCGTGCGCGATCTGTTCGAGCAGGCGCGGCAGAAGGCGCCCGCCATCATCTTCATCGACGAGCTCGACGCGCTCGGCCGTGCGCGCGGCAGCTTCGGCCTGGGCGGCCACGACGAGAAGGAGCAGACGCTCAACCAGCTGCTCGCCGAGCTGGACGGCTTCGACCCCTCCACCGGCGTGGTGCTGCTCGCCGCCACCAACCGGCCCGAGATCCTCGATCCGGCGCTGCTGCGCGCCGGGCGCTTCGACCGCCAGGTGCTCGTCGACCGCCCCGACAAGAAGGGCCGCATCCAGATCCTGCAGGTGCACGTGCGCAAGATCACGCTCGCGCCCGGCGTGGAAATCGAGCAGATCGCCGCGCTCACGCCGGGCTTCTCCGGCGCCGACCTGGCGAACCTGGTGAACGAGGCGGCGCTGCTCGCCACGCGCCGCGCCGGCGAGTCGGTGACGCTCGAGGACTTCACGCATGCGGTCGAGCGCATCGTCGCCGGGCTGGAGAAGAAGAACCGCGTGCTCAACGCGATCCGAGCGGCGCATCGTCGCGCACCACGAGATGGGGCATGCGCTGGTGGCGATGGCGCTGCCGGGCACCGATCCCGTGCACAAGGTGTCGATCATCCCGCGCGGCGTCGGCGCGCTGGGCTACACCATCCAGCGCCCGACCGAAGACCGCTTCCTCATGACGCGCGAGGAGCTGGAGAACAAGATGGCGGTGCTGCTCGGCGGACGCGTCGCCGAGGAGGTGTGCTTCGGGCACCTCTCCACCGGCGCGGCCGACGACCTGGTGAAGGTGACCAACATCGCGCGCAGCATGGTGATGCGCTACGGCATGGTGAAAGCGCTCGGCGATGTCGCCTACGAGGAGGAGCGCTCGCCGTTTCTCGGCGGCATGCAGATGCCGGGGCCGCGCGAGTACAGCGAGCAGACCGCGCGCGAGATCGACGTCGCGGTGCGCGAGATCGTGCGCGCAGCGCACGACAAGGCGCTCGCCGTGCTGCAGCGGGACAAGGCGCTGCTGGAGCGCGGCGCGAAGCTGCTCCTGGAGAAGGAAACGCTCGCGGAGGCCGAGCTCGCGGCGCTCAGGCCGCAGCAGGCCCCAGCGGGGGGGCCGGCATGAAACCCGCGCCTCGCAGCGGGGGGTGCGGGGGGGCCGGGAAGGCTCCGAAAGCATTTGCCGGAAGGGGCCCGGCCCCCCTGCGCTGCGCCTGCCGCTCGGGGAGGTCTACCGGCTGCTGGAGCCCGGGCCCGTGGTGCTGGTGAGCACCGCGCGCGCGGGGCGCGCGAACGTCATGGCGATGTCCTGGCACACGATGATGGAGTTCGAGCCGCCGCTGGTGGGCTGCGTGCTGAGCGCGCGCCACCACACCTACGATGCGCTGATGGCGACGCGCGAGTGCGTGATCGCCATCCCCACGGTGGAGCTCGCGGCGAAAGTGGTGGGCTGCGGCAACACCTCGGGCCGCAAGGTGGACAAGTTCGCGCGCTTCGATCTGACGCCCCTGCCCGCTTCACGCGTGCGCGCGCCGCTCATTGCCGAGTGCTACGCCAACCTCGAGTGCCGGCTTGCGGACGCGAGCCTGGCGCGCAAGTACAACTTCCTCGTGCTGCGCGTGGTCAAAGCCTGGATCGACCCGGCGCGCAAGCGGCCGCGCACTCTGCATCACATGGGCCGCGGCCTGTTCATGGTCGCGGGCCGCACGCTGCGGCTGCCCTCCAGGGCTAAGTGACGGCTGCGGTGACTTGCAGCTCGCGCGCGGAGGCGAGGCCGACGCGCGTGCCGAATTTGCGGCTTTCGCGATCGAGCGTGTGCGTGAGCCAACCGGCTTCCTCTGCGGTGGCGCGCTGCAGCCGAAAGCGGCGCATGCGCAGCGGCACGAGCGCGAGCTCGCGCACGGGTCCGCCCTCGACCTCGAGGGTGATGAAGACCATGAGGCACAGCTCGGGGCGGTAGGCCTCGTGGCCGCCGATCCCCTCGTAGTCGTTGAGAAAGTCGCCGCAGCCGTAGAGGATCGCACACCCGCGGTAGAGCTCGATGCCGCGCGGATGGTGCGAGGAGTGGCCGTGCAGCACGTCCGCGGCGCCAGCATCCACCAGCCGGTGCGCGAAGGCGCGCGTCTCCGGCGAGATTTCATAGCCCCAGTTGCCGCCCCAGTGGATCGACACCACCACGCGGTCGCCCGGGCGCCGCGCGGCGGTCACCTGCCGCGCGATCGCGTCGCAGGATTGCCGCGACAGGTCGGCGAGAAGGTTCACGCCCGCCCGCGCGGGCCCCGCCGCCCAATCGGGCGGCACGCCGGCGCTTTGCATGGCATAGGAGAAGACCAGGGCCCGCCCGCCCGCGGCCCACTCGATGACCGCGGGCGCGGCCGCGTCCTCCGCGTCGCGGCCCGCTCCCGTGGTGCGCAGTCCGGCCCGCTGCAGAGTCGCGAGCGTCTCCTCGAGACCGGCATATCCCCAATCGAGCACGTGATTGTTGGCGAGCACGCAGCAATCGATGCCCGCCGCGGCGAGGCAGGCCACGTTGCGCGGATGCATGCGGTAATGGATGCCCTTGCCCGGCCAGGCGTCCTCGGCCAGCGTGACGGCGGTCTCCAGGTTCACGATGCGCGCCTGCGGCGCGCGGCTGCGCAGCTCCTCGAGCGCATCGCCCCAGACATAGCCGAAATCCACCGGCCGGGGCAGCGCCCCCGAGGCACGCTCGGCCAGCTCGACGTAGCCGAGCGCGGAGCGCACGTAGGGCTCGAACAGGTGCGGCGGCACAGGGTACGGCAGCACCTGGTCGATGCCACGGCCGAGCATCACGTCGCCGCTGAGGAAGAAGGTAGGCGTGCCGGATGTCATGACGCGAGCGCGCTTGAGCTAGATCAACCTGCGGTTCCACCGGACTGCCAAGCTTGGCGCATGAACCGGACCGTGCGCCGGGTCGCCGCCGGCGTCCTCTTCGCGTTCGGCGTGGTGCTGATGCTCGCCGCGCCCGACACGCGCGCGGGGCTGGTGGTGCTGGTGCTTGCGGTTGCCATCGAACTCGCGGGGATCCTGCTCGAGCGTCGCCGCTGAATCATCTTCCGGCGCCGGCCGCCGCGCATGTTGACGTACGTCAATGCCGCGCCGCGCGGCCGCGGCATCCTGTAAGCATCCGCCATCCAGAGGACGCCGTCATGCAATTGCCCGTACAGATCACCTACCGCGGCATGGCGAGCACCGCCGCCATCGAGGACGCGGTGCGCGACCGGGTCGCCAAGCTCGAGCAGTTCCATCCGCGCATCATGAGCTGCCGCGTCGTGATCGAGCAGCCCGGCCGGCACAAGCAGCAAGGCAAGGAATTCGTCGTGCACGTCGACCTGAAGGTGCCGGGCGGCGAGATCGCGGTGAACCGTGATCACGCCGAGGACGTCTACGTGGCCATGCGCGATGCCTTCGACGCCGCGCGGCGCAAGCTCGAGGACTTCGCGCGCGAGCAGCGCGGCGACGTCAAGCACCACGAGCCCACGCAGTCGGGCAAGGTGGCGCGCATCGTGGCAGGGGAAGGCTACGGCTTCATCGCCACCGCCGACGGCCGCGAGCTGTACTTCTCGCGCGAGAACGTGGTGACGCCGCCGTTCGAGCATCTGGCCCCGGGGACCGAGGTGCATTTCATCGAGGAGCCGGCGGCCGAAGGGCCGCAGGCGAAGCGCGTCAGCGCGCGCAAAGGCGCCTAGCGGCGCCCTGCACAACTCGCCCCGCGGCGCGGAGCCCGGCGGCGGCGCCTTCCCCAGCGACGCGAATTCCCCTCGCCGTCAGTCCTCGGGCGTCGGAGGCCTGCGGAACTCGCCCTTCCTGCATTTACGGGCTCGGACAGTCCTGGGCCTTCTGCCTCCGCCCTCGGTCCGTCTCGGCGCGTCGCGATGGGGACCCCTGGCGCCGCCGCCGGGCTCCGCGTTCAAGCCACGACGCGCCAGCGCAGAGGTTCCTTAGCGGCGCAGGCGCGATTCGCGCAGGCGTTCGTGGCCGACGGTGCGCACGAAGTCTCCCATCTCCTCGGCGACCAGCTCCACCAGGTCGTCGACGGTCAGGATGCCCGCGAGAGCGCCATCGGCCGCCACCACCGGCATGCGGCGCACGCCGTGCTCGCGCATGGCGCGCAACACTTCCGCCAACCCGTCCTGCTCGCGCACCACGTACAGGCCCGCGCTCATCGCGTCGCCGACCGTCAGCGTGCGCGCATCGAGCGCCTTGCGCCACCACCGCCACCACGATGTCGCGATCGGTGAGGATGCCGACCGGGACGCGCTTGCCGGCGCGCTCCAGCACCACGACCAGGCTGCCGACGTGATGCTCGCGCATCAGGCGCGCGGCCTCGACCAGGGCCGTGTCGCGCGTGACGATCACCACTCGCGGTTGCAGATCTCGCCGGCGTTCATGCGCTCACTCCTGCGGCCGCTTCACGCCCTTGCGCACCCACACCCCGCGCGGGGCGCATTCCAGCACGTCGCTGCCGCTACGCACGGATTCCCCGATGGCGAAGGCGGTGCCGTTGAAATAGCAGGCGCCCGATTCCGTTTCCACATCGAACAGGCCGTTGCGGTCGTCGTACTCCGAGTGGTCCACGATGGCCGAGTTCTTCAGCTCCGGGTCGGGCGCACCGACCTGCGGCAGGATTTCCTTCACGGGCGTCTCCTTGAGCATTTGAATCAATGATCCCCCGTCAGCGGCGCCGGGACTTGATCTCGGTCAATCGTCAATCTCGAGCACGCGCAGCTTGAGCGTCCCCACCCATTCCATCAGCGGCATCAGGTCCGCGAGGTTCTCGCCTTCCACCAGCTTGATGTGGGTGGCATCCGCCGCCGCCTGGCCGAAGATGGGATCCACCGCCCGCCATTGCGCGCCCACCAGGCTTTCCGCCCAGCTGTGGTAGAGGAAGCCGTTGAACTGCTCGGAGTAGACCAGCCCGCTCACCATCCGGGTGGGAACTCCCGCGGCACGCGCGAGCGCGGTGTAGAGGTAAGCGTGGCCCTGGCACTCGGCCTTGCGTTGCTTCAGGACATCGAGCGCGGAGAAGACGTCGACGGGCTCCTTCTCGACGTTCTGCTCCAGCCAGCGCAGGATGCCCGCAATGCGCTCCTCCGTCGAGAGGCTGCCCCCGGCGATGGTGCCGGCCAGGCGCCGGATTTCCGGATCCGCGCTCTGCACTGCAATGGAGGGCCGCAGATAGCGTTCCCGCAGCGCCTCGGCGGCCGGCCCGGGGCCGGGCGCGGCCTGGGTGCCGGCCGCGCGCCCGATGGCGCAAGTGATCTCCTGCCGCTGCGCCGTGCATCGTTGCCAGGCGTCGGAAGGCGGCATGCGCTCGGTACCGGAGAGCGCGACTCGCAGCCCCGCGACGGCGCGCGGCTTGGCGATCGCGCGGTCAGGACGCACCAGGCTGTACTCGAGCAGGCTTTCCTTCTTGTTGAGGCTGGCGAGCGCAAGGTAGCGGGACGCGGATTCCGCGTCCTCGAGAAACGAGATCAGCGCGCCGTACAGCGCGAGCTCGAACAGCAGCCGGCCGTCGCGCCCGATCCAGCTGGTGACGCGCTGGCTGCGCATGGCGGTTTCGACCTTGAACGCGTTGCCGAGGAACAGGTCGCTCTTCTCGTAGCCGGTGATGCGCTGGGTCACATCGGCGATGGATTGCGTCTGGCCGTGATAGACGCGATAGCGGTGCTCGCGCCCCACCTCGAGCCCGTTCATCACCGGATACAGGTTGATGACGCTGGAGGGGTACAGCGGTCCCGCCGCCGGCAGGCGCTGCTCGCTGGATACGCCGCCAGACACGACGGTCGCCTCCAGCGCGTCGCCACGCCGGCGGCCGGTCAGCTGCAATTCGCTGCCATCGATGTTGTACCAGTAAGCGAATTCCACCAGCGTCAGATCGGCCTTGATGACATCGCGCGAGCGCAGCTGGATCGTCTTTTCGATGCCGAGGAAGCGCAGCACGATCGAGGCCTCGGAGCGGATTTCGTGATTCTGCGTGCCGGGGTCCTTGCGGATCGCCATGTGCGTGAACCCGACCTTCTCGCCGTTGAAGACGATGCCTGTCCAGTACTCGAAGAACGGCAGGCTGCCCAGGTCGTACTGGATCGCGGGGGGCGGGCCGGCGTCCTTGAAATACATGCCCGCGCAACCACCGAGGGTGAGCGACAGTGCGGCCAGCACCCCTCTGAGCAGCCATCCCGCCCGCCTGAGCACGCTGGGCATCAAGGCTCCCCGGCGCCACGCGCGCGCTCGAGCTCAGCGTGCAGCTCGTCCTCCCGGCCCATGTAGCGCGGCGAAAAGTGGAACGGCACCACTGCTTTCGCGCGCGCGGCTCGCGAGAGGAGTCCCGCCTGTGCGGCCGTGAGGTGCATCTTGCGCGCGGCATGGTCTGCCTCCGTTGCAAGGAACACCGCCTCGATCACCAGCAGGTCCGCATCGGCCGCAAAGCGCGCCACGCGCGCCGCGTTCTCCTCGTGGTAGACGATGTCGGTGACGTAGCAGATCCGCTGCCCCGGGACCAGCTCGAGCGCGCGCGCCTTGAGCTCGCCGAGCGCGACCCGCTGCTCGTGCGCGCCATCGCCATCGCGCCAGCGCGCCATGAGCGGCGTGTCGTCGGGTTGCTCCTCCATCACTGCATGGCGGACTTCCGCGAGCCACGGCCCCACGCGCAGGCCCATCTCGCCCAGGCGGTTCTTCCACACGTTGACGTGCGTCTTCTCCTCGAAGGCGAGCGCGAGGCAGGGAATGCCGTGGTCGAGAAAGACGGCGCGCACGCGGAACGCGCGCTCCTCGAGCAGCACGCCGCCCGGGCAGTCGCGACCTTCCTGCGGCTCGCGCTCGAAGCGCGCGCGGCTGCGAAAGCGCGCCGCCTGCATGCGCCAATCCGGCGCCACCTCGTGCACGAGCAGCGTGAAGTCGCCCGGGTAGCGGTCCACCTTATTCCAGGTGTAGGCGCCGAGCTTGTGCTCCACCTGGCCGATGAAGCCGGGCGGACCATAGAAGCGCAGCAGCGTGCCGCGCCCCAGGCACACGCGCAGCAGGCGGTCGAAGCCGGCGAAGTGGTCCATGTGCGCGTGCGTGACGAAGACGTCGGTGAGACGCAGCAGCTTCCTCGGCGGGAGAACGCTCACGTCGCCCAGGTCGAAGAGCAGCGCGCGCTTCTCGAACTTGAAGTCGATGTAGAGCCCCGGGTCGCCGAAGACCCCGTTCACCAGCCCGGCAATGGCGATGGGGCGCATGGTCCGCTTGATCCGCCTGGCGCACCCGGCGCGAGCCGCGGCGGGCGCGCTAACCCTTGATGCAGACCAGCGGCTCCACGCGCGCCACCTTGCGCGCGAGGCCCGCCGCATCCGCCGCGTCCACCACCGCGGCAACGTCCTTGTAGGCGCCGGGCGCCTCCTCGGCCACCCCGCGCATCGACGGGCTCTTGATGAGGATGCCGCGCGCCGCGAGGTCGTCCACCACGTTGCGCCCCTGCCAGGTCTTGAGCGCCTGGTGGCGGCTCATGGCGCGCCCCGCGCCGTGGCAGGCCGAGCTGAAGGCGAGCGCCTCGGATTCCTTCGTCCCCGCGAGCACATACGAGCCGGTGCCCATCGAGCCGCCGATCAGCACCGGCTGGCCGGCGTCGCGGAATGCCGCCGGTACATCGGGATGCCCCGGGCCGAAAGCCCGCGTGGCGCCTTTGCGATGCACGTAAAGATTGCGCTTGCCACCATCGGCGCGGTGCTCCTCGACCTTGCAGGTGTTGTGCGACACGTCGTAGAGCAGCGGCAGGCGCGCCTTGGGCAGCATGCGGCGAAACACCTCGCGCACGAGGTGCGTGAGGATCTGCCGGTTGGCGAGCGCGCAGTTGATCGCCGCGCGCATCGCGCCGAGGTACTCCTGGCCCACGTCGGAGTTGATCGGCGCGCAGGCAAGCTCGCGGTCGGGCAGGTGGATGCCGTGCTGCGCCGCGGAGACCGCCATGCGCTTGAGATACTCGGTGCCGATCTGGTGGCCGAGGCCGCGCGAGCCGCAGTGGATCATCAGCACGATGTCCCCCTGCGCGAGGCCGTAGGCCGCGGCGATCTTCGCATCGAACACGGAGGTCACTTCCTGGATCTCGAGATAGTGGTTGCCGCTGCCCAGCGTGCCCATCTCGTCGCGCTGGCGCTTCTTCGCCTGCGCCGAGACGTTCCCGGGCTTGGCATGCTTCATCTGGCCGTTCTCCTCGATGCGCTCGAGGTCCGCCTCCTCGCCCCAGCCGCGCTGCACCGCCCAGGCCGCGCCGCCGGCGAGCATGGCGTCCATCTCCTTGTCGCCCGAGGCGGATCTCGCCGGTGCTGCCCACGCCCGCAGGAATCGCGCGAGAGAGCTCGTGCGCGAGCGGCGCCTGGATCTTCACGATGTCCTCGCGCGAGAGGCCCGTGTGCAGGCAGCGCACGCCGCAGGAGATGTCGAAGCCGACGCCGCCCGCGGACACCACGCCGCCCTCATCCGGATCGAACGCGGCCACGCCGCCGATGGGAAAGCCGTAGCCCCAGTGCGCGTCCGGCATGGCGTAGGACGCCTTGACGATGCCGGGCAGCGCCGCGACGTTCACCGCCTGCTCGTAGACCTTGCGGTCCATGTCGCGCACCAGCGATTCGCTCGCGTAGATCACCGCCGGCACGCGCATCGCGCCCTGGCGCGGGATTTCCCACTCGTAGTCGGACCGTTTCTCGAAGAGGTTCAGTTCCACGTCAAGTCCCCATCACACGTCCACCACGGTCTGCGCCACCCAGCCCCCGCCCTCGCGCGCGACGCGCAGCATCGTGTAGGTGGCGCCTTTCACCTCCACTGCCGGGTGATGGCGCGCCACGTCCACCGGCTCGCCCCAGGCCTCGCCCGAGAGTCCGTCGCTCTCCAGCCGCACCTTGAAGCGCGAGAACAGCAGGCGTCGCGTCGCCATCTCGTACACCAGCGCGTTCAACCATTCGGCGAGCAGCAGCTCGTTGTCCGGCGCCTCGCAGTGCACTTCCACGCGCTCGAGCGGCCGCACGGACGCCAGGTCGGTGATCACCGCGGTCAGCGCAAGCGCCGCCTGCTCGAAGGCCTCGGCCACGCTCGCGCCGAATCCGCGCACGCCGATGTCGGCGCCGTGCTCGAAGTGCTCCCACCGAGTCATCTTTGCCCATGCTCCGCCCCGCGCGCGCAGGCCGCTTGACCTGCATCAAGCCGCCGCCGCGGCGCGTGGGACGGCGCGAAACCCGGCGGCGGCGCCTTCCCCAGCGACGCGAAGGGAAAAATCGGGGTCAGGGCTGGATTCCGTCTCGCAAGCGGAATCCGGCCCTGACCCCGATTTTTCCTTTCCCCTCGCCTATTCGCCTCGTGCGTCGGAGGCCTGCGCAACTCGCCCTTCCTGCATCTACGGGCTCGAACAGTGCTCGGCCTGCTCCCTCCGCCCTCGGCCCGTCTCGGCGCGTCGCGATGGGGATCCCCTGCGCCGCCGCCGGGCTCCGCGCCGGCACGACCTCGGCATCGCGGATCGGATCGTGGAAGGCGATGCGGAAGATTCATCTACCCTCAAGATATGCGCTCCTATATGGTGCCATCCACAAATAGATGCTTTCATATACCAATGGATGTCCGCCACATGCTTCTTGCCGTCCAATCACTAGTTAGGCAGCGCAACGAAGGGGAGAACGATGACAATCCCGACACAAGTCAACGAGTCCGTCCAGGCGCACTACACTCGCTCTGATCTGGGCAGCCTCATCCTCGCTGCACTCGAAAAGGCAGGCAAAGACTTGAACCGGCTCACGCCGGAAGACTTGGCGCCCATCGATGAATTCCACATTCGTGGTCGGGCAGCAACGCTGGAGCTCGCTCGAGCTGCGAGCGTCGACTCTAGGAAACGCGTACTTGACGTAGGCAGCGGCGTTGGCGGGACATCCCGGTGCCTTGCTCGGGAATTCGGCTGCCGTGTCACCGGCATCGACCTGACTGACGAGTACTGCCGCGCCGCTGCAATGCTTTCTGACCGGATTGGCCTCGCCGAACTTGTCGACTATCGCCAAGGCGATGCAACGAATTTGCCGTTTCCGGATGCTTCGTTTGACATCGTGTGGACAGAGCATGTCGCGATGAATATTCCGGACAAACCGAAGCTATACCGGGAGATGTACCGCGTCCTCAAGCCGGGGGGTACGCTCGCAATCTACGACATTCTTGCCGGGCCGTCTGGCCCAGTGCTCTTTCCAGTTCCTTGGGCGCGTACCCCTGAATCGAGCTTTCTCGCGACGCCTGACGAATTGCGCAGCCTCCTCGAGGAAGCCGGGTTCAACATTGCGGCCTGGTCCGATACAACCGATGCCGCACGTGCCTGGTTCGTAGCTCTGGCCGAGAAGATCCGCAAAGAGGGCATGCCGCCGCTCGGCTTTCATGTGCTGCTCGGGTCAGATTTTCAGGCCATGGCGCAGAACCAGCGGCGCAATCTCGAGGAGGCGCGGATTGTTCTGGCGCAAATCGTTGCCAGGAGGTGAACGCTGCCTAACCCCGGCGTGCAGCCGACGCCCAACGGCGGGCGCGGCTGACGCCGAACGTTAAGCCACAGCCAGCGCGCGGGAATCGGCGCGGAGCCCGGCGGCGGCGCAGGGGATCCCCATCGCGTCGCTGGGGAAGGCGCCGCCGCCGGGCTCCGCGCCGAGTTCAACGCGCGCGCGCAGCGGGAAGGCGACGCGGCGACCGCGGGCGGTTGACCTGCATCAAGCAGTGCGTGTGGCGGCGGCGAAGAATAGGCCATGGCCGCCGCAACGACGCTAAAGGCGATGCTCGAGGAGAGCTTTGCGCGCTTCCGCGACCGGCCCGCCTTCGTCAGCATGGGCGTGGCGCTCACCTACGGCGAGGTGGACGCCCTGTCACGGGATTTCGCGGCGTTCCTGCGCGGCAATCTCGGCCTCCAGCAGGGCGATCGGGTCGCGCTCATGATGCCCAACCTGCTGCAATACCCGGTGGCGCTCGCCGGCGTGCTGCGCGCGGGCCTGGTGGTGGTGAACGTCAATCCGCTCTACACCGCTTCGGAGCTGGCGTTCCAGCTGGAGGACTCCGGCGCAGCAGCCGTCGTGGTGCTGGAGAACTTCGCGCACGTGCTGGAACACGCGCTCCCCGGCACGCGCGTGCGGCGCGTGATCACCACGCAGGTAGGCGACCTGTTCCCCGCGCCGAAGCGCTGGCTGGTGAACGCCGCCGTGAAGCACCTGCGGCACATGGTGCCGGCGTGGCGCATCGAAGGCGCACTTTCGTTCCGCAACGCGCTTGCGCGTGCGCGCGCGCTGCAGGCGCCGGCGCCGCAGCTCGGCGCGGACGACCTCGCGTTCCTGCAGTACACGGGCGGCACCACCGGGCGCCCCAAGGGTGCGATGCTCACGCACGGCAACATGATGGCGAACCTGGAGCAGACGCGCGCCTGGGCGGGCGCGGTTCTCGCCGAAGGCAAGGAAACCGTCATCACCGCGCTGCCGCTGTACCACGTGTTCTCGCTCACCGCGAACTTCCTGCTGTTCACGCAGCTGGGCGGCACGAACGTGCTGATCGCCAACCCGCGCGACATCGCCGGCTTCGTGAAGGAGCTGCGCCGCACGCGCTTCACGGCGATCACCGGCGTCAACACGCTCTACCGCGCGTTGCTCGACGCCGCCGGGGTTCGACGCCGTGTGCGCCGCCAACCGCGGCATGCTGAAGCTCTCGGTCGGCGGCGGCATGGCGCTGCAGCGCGGGGTGGCCGAGCGCTGGCAGGCGGCGACCGGCGCGCCGCTCGTCGAGGGCTACGGCCTCACCGAGGCCTCGCCCAACCTGTGCGCCAATCCGCCCGATGCGCGTGAATTCAGCGGTACGCTCGGCACGCCGCTGCCCGGCACCGAGGTGGCGATCCTGGACGAGGAGGGCCGCGCGCTGCCCGCGGGCGAAGTGGGCGAAATCTGCGCGCGCGGCGCACAGGTGATGCGCGGCTACTGGAACGCGCCGGAGGAGACCGCGGGCGCCTTCTTCCCCGGCGGCTGGCTGCGCACCGGCGACCTCGGCCGTTTCAATGCGCGCGGCGACGTCGAGTTCGTCGAGCGGCGCAAGGAAATGATCGTCGTCTCGGGCTTCAAGGCCTATCCCAGCGAGATCGAGGCAGTGGCGATGCAGCACCCGGGCGTGCTGGAAGCGGGCGCCGCGGGCATCCCGGATGCGCGCAGCGGCGAGGCGGTCGCGCTCTTCGTGGTGAAGCGGGACCCGGCGCTCAGCGAGGCGGCGCTCCTCGAGCACTGCGCGCAGCAGCTTGCGCCGTACAAGCGGCCGCAGAAGGTGTTCTTCCGCGATACGCTGCCCAAATCGCCGATCGGCAAGGTGCTGCGCCGCGAGCTGCGCGGCGAATCGGTCAAGTAACAGCAAGGAGGCGTGAGATGAAACGACTTTACCGGTCGTTGCAGGACAGGAAGATCGCCGGCGTGTGCGGTGGGCTCGGGGACTACTTCGACATCGACCCGGTGTTCTTTCGGCTGGTATTCCTGCTCTCGATTCTCTTCGGCGGGCTCGGGGCGCTTGCCTACCTGGTGATGTGGATCATGGTCCCGGCACAGGAAGGCGCGCGCCGCGCCGGACATATGCTGCTGCTTTCGGCGACGGACCGCAAGATCGGCGGCGTCTGCGGCGGGCTAGGGGCGTTCTTCGAGCTCGATCCGCTGCTGTTTCGCGTCGCCTTCGTGGTGCTCGCCTTCGTCGGCGGGCTGGGCATCCTGCTCTACGTGATGCTGTGGCTGGTCATCCCGGCCCCCGCCGCTTCCGCGGCGAGCAGCGGGCAGACTCTGCGGCCGTGAAGGCCGACGACGCCGAGGCCGAGCCGACGCGTGCGCAAGTGGACGCGCTGCAGGGTCCGGCACTTATCGAGTTCGGCAGCCCCTGGTGCGGCCACTGCCGCCGCGCGCAACCGCTCATCGCTGAAGCGCTCGCCGCGCACCCGCGCGTGCGCCACCTCAAGGTCGCCGACGCGAGCGGCCGGCGGCTGGGGCGCTCCTTCGATGTCAAGCTCTGGCCTACGCTGGTGATGCTCGCCGACGGCAGGGAAGTCGCGCGCCTGGTGCGTCCGGTGGATGCCGGCGAAATCGGCAAGGCGCTGGCGGCGATCGATCCCGTGCCCTGAGGACCCGCAGGCTGCGTGCGCCGGCCCATTTGCCCGCGCGCGCAAACGGGTTCAGGATGCGCCCGCATGAAGATCCAGGTCGAGTGCCATGCCGGCTACCGAGGCGAAGAGGAGCCGCGCGCCTTCACGCTCGGCGCCACGCGCCTCGCGATCGTGGAGATCCTCGACCGCTGGGCCGCCCCCGAGCACCGCTACTTCAAGGTGAAGGTCGACGACGGCCGCTCGCTGCTGCTGCGCCACGACACCGCGTCCGGCGGCTGGGAGCTGGCGGGACTGGTCGGCACGGAGCGCCCGCCTCTACCCGGCGCGCCGAAGCTGCACTGAAGGCTCAGGCCCTGGCCGGTCCCGCGCCGATCCTGAGCGGCAGGAGCAGCGCGCCCATGCCCGCGATGAGCGCGAAGAACGCCACCAGGGCGCCGAGCCAGGGAATGAGCGCGACGAGGCCGATCGCCAGCACGCCGATCGCGGCGAACAGCGCCTGCCAGCCCTTGCGCGCGGCACGCGTCGCCAGCCATTTGCGCAGCGCCAGGTTTCCCAGCGCGATGCCCGCGCTGACGTAGCCCACCAGCAGCAGCGCGAGATAGCCGAGCGCGGCGAGCAGCGCGAGCGGAATGCCGATCACGGTCACGAGCAGGACGACGATCGCCGCGGGTATCGCGACCAGCGCGAGAAAGCCTGCCAGCAGACTCCAGCCGAAGCGGCCTCGCGCAGCGTCGGCCACGCGGCCGAAGAATCCGGGCATCGCCGCCACCAGAACGGCGGCGAGCGCCATCAAGCCGAGCGTCCAGATGCCGAAGGCCGCCGGAGCGGGCGAGCGCTTCGTGACTTGGTGCACGGGCATCTCCAGGCGCTCGATCCCGCCCTTGACCTGCGCGTCGGCGTCCTGCCGCACCGGCGCGCCGCTGCGATAGCGCAGCTTGCCCGCGATGCGCGCCTGGGGCCCCAGCTCGAGCTCGCCCGCCGCCGCCTCGACGTCGCCATCCACGCGGCCGTCGATCAGCACGCGGCCGCCCGCGGCCTGCAGGTAGCCGCCGACACTGCCCAGCACCTCGATGCGACCGCCGGCGAGGCTCGCGTTGCCCGCGATGCGCGCCTGCGGTGCGAGGCTCACGCTGCAGCCGGCCACACGCGCGTTGCGCGCGACTACGCCCGCGAGGTCCATGTGGCAGCCGGCGGCGTACAGGTCCTGGCCGGCCGGCGCTTCGATGCGCACCGCACCGCCGACGGCAATGACGTCGCCCGCGACCGGGGCGGCGATGCGCAGATCACCCCCGGCGGCGATGAGGTCACCCTTCACCGGCTGAGCGATGCGCGGGCTGTCGCCGGTGACGAACGTGTCGCCGCCCACCTGGCGCATGACCAGATGCGCTTCGCGCTCGTCGGCGCGGGCGCCGGGCGCTGCCACGAGAATGCCGAGGGCGATGCAGGCGAGTATGCGCATGGCTGGACTCCTGTGCGTGAACTTCATGCCGCGTAGTGCGCGCGGCATTCCTCCTCGCGGCCGCGCACCACGCGCCGGCCGGCGAGCGCGCCGCGCGCTTCGGTCACCACGGTGCACTGCGCCTCGACGTGCTCGCCGTCGTAGTAGTAGATCACGACCCAGTCGCGCGTGCGGCCGAGCTCGTGGGCGCGCGCAGTGTTGGAATACAGGGCGGTGAAGTGCCAGCCCTCGCGCTCGGCGTGCAGCACCGGCAGCCACGACTCGCCCGTGGGATTGAAGCGCTTGGGCGCGATGGTGCGCAGCCGACCCGCGGCCGCTTTCTCGCAGTATTCACGGTCCACCTCAAGCAGCGTCGCGATCGCGGGCGCGGCCGCCGCCGCGCGTGGCGCGCGCGCCACGCGCCGTCCGAGCATGCTCGCCAGCGACGCCCGGATCTGGGCCGCGCGCCGCACCCCTACGCCGCGCACTTCCTCCAGGCGGCCGTCGTGCGCCGCCGCTTCGAGCCCCTCCAGCGTGTCCACGTGCAGCGCGTCGTGGATCGCGCGCGCGGTCTCCTCGCCGATGCCGGGCACCGAGCGGAACAGCGCCTCGGGATCGGCATCGCCGCGCAGCCGCGCGAGCTGCGCCCAGCGGCCCGTCACGAGCATCTCGGCGACCGCCGAGGCGATGCCCGGGCCGACCCCCGGGAGGGTCTGCAGTCCGGCGCGGCCCTGCGCGTCGAACAGCTCGCGCACCGGGTGCGCCGCACGCGCGACGGTATCGGCTGCCTTGCGGTAGGCAGCGACGCGGAACGGATTGCCCTCCTGCGCGTGCAGCAGCGCCGCCGCCTCGCGCAGCTGCGACGCAATCTGGGCGTTCTCGTCCGCCGGAGCGAGGGCAGGATCCGCCATTCCGCATCAATACGCCTGGCGGCGCCGCAAAGGTTGACCTGCGTCAATCGCCCTTCTATGCGAAGCGCACTCCCTGCGCAGTCACCGGCGCGTCGCCCGGCGGCGGCGCCTTCCCCAGCGACGCGAAGGGAAAAATCGGGGTCAGGGCTGGATTCCCATGGGGTCAGACCCCGGTTCTTCTTTGCCTGGGGTCTGACCCCGATTTTGCGGCCCTGACCCCGATTTTTCCTTTCCCCTCGCCTTTGCGCCGCGTGCGTCGTACGGCTGCGGAACTCGCCCTTCCTGCATTTACGGGCTCAGACAGTCCTCGCCGTGCTCCTCCGCCCGCGGCCCGTCTCGGCGCGTCGCGATGGGGACCCCTTGCGCCGCCGCCGGGCTCCGCGCCGTTGCCTGCGAGCTGCGCTCAGTCAGTACGTTGTCGAGAAGTCGCACCTGCGCTGGCGCACGCGTGGCGTGGCTCAACGTTGCAGCTTAGCCGCGCGCTTCAGCGCGTCGGCTGCATCTGCAGGTTAGATCACTCACACCAGACATCACACTTTTCTCGGGTTCGAAGGTTGAGAATCACGGCGCTAGCACACGTCCCAAATGGGCTCCCTTCGAGAAAGATGACGGGGTCTCCTTCCTCCATATTGAAGCAGTATGTCTGCGCTTCAAACTTCTCACCATTAATGATGAAAAGCTCGTCGTTGTGTGAGACCTCAATTTCGAAAGTATCCGCACGTGCCCTTGGTCGACCACCTCGGGGCCGAACAGGCGCTGGTGACCCAGCGATGGCGGGCGGCGGACCAGACGATTGAGTGGGCGCTCGCGCTGTACCGGCTGCGGCGCTTGCTTCACGGTTGACACAAGAGCGATAAAGCGATGGTGAAAGTGATTGCGGGCATGCCTGCCGTATCCAAGCTTGTTTGTCTGGTGCGAAGCTGGAGATTGACGGGATTCCAGCAGCTAACGCATTCAGTTCGCGATTCAGGCAAGAAATAGTGAGGCTTGGCCCGAGCGTACTAGGACAACTACGTAGTAGCCAGTTCCGTTCCTCTGGCTGCAGTTTCGAGAAATCCGGAACGCCGCGTGAAAGTGCGCTCACCTCTCGCCTAACGCAGCTATCCCATAGAGATGGGCCAAGGCTCCTCGGACAAGAGCGGTTCACCCATGCTTGATACTCAGGAGAAAGAGTGGCCAAGAGCGCCTCGGGTGTTTGCCCGAATGCTGGAACCGAGGCAACAAGCAAGAGCAGGAACATCGTTTTCCGTCGCATCGCGCACCCGTGCCTGTCGAGTGATCTAACGTTTCGGTTCTGCCGCGCGGTGCGCGCGGCGTACCTGCGAGCGTATCGCGCCGGTTAACAACCGGCTGTTAGGCGCTAACGGACTATTCATGAACTCAACCTATAGGAGAGCGACGCTAGAACGAGGAAGAACAGTGAGAAAGAGAACGGTATTGCCGAGACAAGCCACTTCGATGTCGTAAAGCGCTCCGCACCCGTCCGCACCGTTTCACGCCGGTTCTCGCTGAGATGGAAGGGCATCGGGATTCCGCGTGGAAATTGCCCTTCGATTTCGAACGCTTTCTCGTGGAAATCGTCCATATACTCGCTTGATCGCCAACCGAGGCGAGTCCAAAGTGCTCCAAGCACGACGCCAGGTATGCAAAGCACGAATAGCAGAAGTGTCTTGTCAGGGAATGGTTTGGTCCCCGCTAGCACACCAACCCATGCTGCTACGAAGACAGAGCTCAAGACGAGGAAAGTGTTAAGGCGGTTCCAACGTACCTGCTCAGAGTGCATGACAAGAGAGGTGAGAACCTGGTAGACCTCGGACGTTGTTACCTCGGACGTTGTTACAGATGGGCGCGGTTGCTCCGCTGAATCGGTCATGCGGATCTTCTCCTGTTAGGCTGAATGGCCGGGCATCTGGCATCTGGCGCCTAACTATCAATAGTCAGCAAAATCGCCGTTTATCTTAGTCCTGTCGTGCCTAGGCCATCGTCGATCTGTATCCCGATCAAGGTCTTGCGGTACCACATGAAGGTACTGCATCCGTGATAGGCCGCAGAACGCGGCGCAACACAGTGATTCGACGAAGCTATCTTTCAGGGCGATAGCTACGCAGTGACTTAGCGCAGCGCGATTGCGTGGACGGCGCGCAGTTCGCGGCGCGGAGCCCGGCGGCGGCGCAAGGGGTCCCCATCGCGACGCGCCGAGCCGGGCCGAGGGCGGAGGGAGAAGGCCGAGCACTGTTCGAGCCCGTAGATGCAGGAAGGGCGAGTTGCGCAGGCCTCCGACGCCCGAGGAACGAAGGCGAGGGGAGGGAAAAATCGGGGTCTGACCCCATTTTCCCCGCGTCGCTGGGGAAGGCGCCGCCGCCGGGCTCCGCGCCGCAGGACACCGTGGCGCGACAGATTCAGAGCTTCCTAGTCGGAAAGGACCAATCTGAGCGGCTGGTGATCGGAGGCGTCGGTCGCCGCGTCCATCTCCACTGAGGCGATGCGCTGCGCCACGTCGGGCGTGACGGCGAAGTAGTCGCGGCAATGGCCGCCCTTGGGCCACTGCACGCGATCGAAGAGACCGGTGGTATGTGGATCGGGCTGGCCCGGCCGCGCGCGGCGCCAGGCATCCACGAGCGGCGGCTGGAAGAGCTGCCGGTACTCGGCGATCGTCGGGCGCGAGGTTGAAGTCGCCGCACAGCACGAGCGACGCCGGCCGCGGCGCGGAGTCGTAGGGGCTCGGCGCGGCCTTGGCGGGGCTCGCCTCGTTCTGCGCGACCTCCTCCTGGATCGCGCGCAGGCGGCGGATCTGCGCCGCGCGGTGCGCCGCCGAGTAGTACTCCAGGTGCGTGGTCATCACGCGCAAGGGGCCCGCGTTCGTTGCGACCACGACCTCGATCGCCTGGCGCTGCATGTGCTTGATGCCGCCCTCGGCGGGATGCGGCAGCAGGTGGTTGAAAACCTGCAGCGACCGGCAGGCGCGAGAGGATCAGGTTGCCGTACTGGCGCGCGCCGCGAATGAGCGTGGGGCCGAAGATCGCCGCATGCCCGGGGAACAGCGCCTCGAGCTCGGCGACCTGGTCCGCGCCGTCGCCGAAGGCGGGATCGTGGCGCGCGATCTCCTGGAAGCAGACGACGTCCGCGTCGCCCATCGCCTGCGCCACGCGCGCGATGCGCGCAAGATCCGTGACGCCGTCGCAGCCCCTGCCGTTCTGGATGTTCCAGCTGAGGATCGCGGTCACTACTTGATGCCGGCTTGCATGAACGATTGCATGAACTGGCGCTGGAACAGCAGGAACGCGACCAGCAGGGGCGACACCGCCATCAGCGTGCCCGCGCTGATCACGCCCCAGTCCACGCCCGACTCGGGCGCGCCGAAGATGGCGAGGCCCACGGTGAGCGGGCGCGTCTCGATCGAGTTGGTGACGATGAGGGGCCAGAGGAAGTTGTTCCAGTGGTAGCTCACCGACACCAGGCCATAGGCGAGGTAGGTCGGCCGCGCGAGCGGCACGTAGACGCGCCACAGCACGCCGATGAAGTTGCAGCCCTCGACGCGCGCGGCGTCCTCCAGCTCGCGCGGCACCGTCTTGAAGGTCTGGCGCAGGAGGAAGATGCCGAAGGCGCTCGCCATGTACGGCAGGCCGATGCCGAGGATGGTGTCCACCAGGCCGAGGCGGCTCATGATGCGGTAGTTCTCGACGATCAGCACCTCGGGCATGATCAGGAGCTGCACCAGCACCAGGCCGAAGGCGATGTCGCGGCCGGCGAAGTCGAACCTCGCGAAGGCGTAGCCCGCCAGCGTGCACAGCACGAGCTGCGCGGCGAGGATCATCGTCACCAGCATCACCGTATTGAGGAAGTGGCGCGGGAACGGCGCGTAGGTCCAGGCCCTGGCGAAATTGTCCACGCTGAGCGGCGCCAGCAGCTGCAGGCGCGTGGCGTACTCCGCCGGGTGGAACGCGGCCCAGAAGGCGTACAAGAGCGGCGACAGCCACAAGAGCGCCAGCAGCCAGGCGGCGGCGGTCTCCAGCGTCGGCGCGCGGCGGCCTGCGGCGCTCACCGGTAGTGCACCCGCCGCTCGACCAGCTGGAACTGCACGACCGCCAGGCTGGCGAGCAGCACCAGCAGCACCACGGTCAGCGTCGAGGCGTAGGACGTGTCGAAGAAGCTGAACGCCACCTGGTAGATGTAGTACAGCAGCAGGCTCGAGGCGTTGTCCGGCCCGCCCTTGGTGAGGATGAACAGGTGGTCCACCAGCTTGAACGAGTTGATGGTCGCGTTCACCATCACGAACAGCGTCGTCGGCATGAGCAGCGGGAAGGTCACGCGGCGGAAGAAGTACCAGCGCGAGGCCCCTTCCATCTTCGCCGCCTCCTCCAGCTCGGGGGCGAGGGACTGCAGCGCGGCGAGGTAGAAGATCATGAAGAACCCCGCTTCCTTCCACACCACCATCGCCATCGTGCAGGCGAGCGCGGTATTGGGGCTGCCGAGCCAGTTGTGGCTCGGCAGCCCGAACAGCGCGCCGACCTGGTCCAGCAGCCCGATCTGCGGCGTGTAGAAGAACAGCCAGAGGTTGGCCACCGCGATCATCGGCAGCACGGTCGGCGTGAAGTACGCCATGCGCACGAGGGCCCGTGCGGGCAGCCGGTCGTTCACCCAGATCGCCATCAGCATGGCGAGCGCCATCGAGGTGGGGATGGTGCCGAGCGCAAACCAGAAGTTGTTGCCCAGCACCTGCCAGAAGATCGGGTCGTCGGCGAGCGAGGCGTAGTTGCCCAGGCCGACGAACCGGGACGGACGCACCACCGTCCCGGTGGAGAACAGGCTGTCCCACAGCGTCGCCACCGCCGGGTAGTGCGTGAACCCGACGAGCAGGATCGCGGCTGGCGTGAGCAGCAGCCAGCCGTAGACCGTCTTCATCGCTCTAGCGGTAGGGCTTGAGCAGCCTGTCGGCTTCCGCCTGCGCCGCCTTCAGCGCCGCGTCCGGGGTCTTCTGGCCGGTGAGCGCGGCCTGGATCGCGTCGTCGAGGAGCTTGCGCACCCGGCCGGTCTGGAAGGTGGCGAGCTCCGCGGTGGCGAACTTGAACTGGTCGCGCGCCACCACCGCCTGCGGGAAGCCTTGCGCGTATTCCTTGAGCTTGGGCGTCTCGTAGGCCTCGGGCCGCACGGCGACGTAGCCGGTGGCGATGCTCCAGTCGGCGGCGCGCTCCGGGGTGGTCATCCATTTCACGAACGCGAGCGAGGCCTTGCGCTCCTCGGGGGTGGTCTTCTTGAACAGGTAGAAGTTGCCGCCGCCGGTGGGCGAGCCGCGCTGCTTGGAGGCGGGCAGCATCGCCACGCCGAAGGGGAACTTGGCGGTGGTCTTCACCGCGGTGAGGTTGCCCGTGGTGTGCCACATCATCGCGGTCTTGCCCTCGGTGAACTCCTGGCGCAGCGTGCCCCACTCGACCGTGCCCTGCGGCATCACCTTGTGCTTCGCGCCGAGGTCGCGCCAGTATTGCAGCGCGGCGATCACGTCCGCGTGCGCGTAGTTGGTGCGGTTGCCGTCCTTGTTCATCAGGTCGTGGCCGTTCTGGCGCGCAAACGCCTGGAACATCCAGTACGGGTAGCCGGTGGAGGGCACCATCACGCCCCAGCGCTGCACGTTGCCGCTCGCGTCCTTCTTCACCAGCTTGGCGGCCATCTGCGCCATCTCTTTCCAGTCGGCGGGCGGCTTCTCCGGGTCGAGGCCGACCTCCTTGAACGCGTCCTTGTTCCAGTACATGACGATGGTCGAGCGCTGGTACGGGATGCCGTAGACCTTGCCCTTGTAGATGCCGTTCATCATCAGCGAGGGATAGAAGGCCTTCAGCCAGGCCTTCTCGTCGGCCGTGGTGGCGACGTCGTCCCAGGGCACGAGCACGTCCTGCTCGATCAGCTCGTACAGGTCGATCGAGTACAGCACCGAGATCTGCGCCGGCTGCCCGGCCTTGAGCGCCGCGAGCGCCTTGATGCGCGCGTCGTCGTAGTTGCCGGCGTAGATCGGGTTGACCTTGATGCCCGGGTGCTCCTTCTCGAAGTCCCGCGCATAGCCGTCGATCACCTTGGTGAGCGGGCCGCCCACGGCGATCGGGTAGTAGAACGTGAGCGTGGTGTCGGCGCGCGCCGGTGCGGCCGCGCAGAGCGCCGTTGCAAGCAGGACTGCGAACAGTCTTTTCATGGGAATCCTCCTATCGTGTGATTACGCCGCGTGCAGCAGCGCTTGCTCTTGATCCAGGTCAATCCGGGTGCCGGCCGCGGCATCGAAGACGTGAACCGATGCCGGTTCCCATCCCAGGCGCACGGCGGCGCCGTTGGCGAGGCGCAATCGTCCCGGCGAGCGCACCAGCAGCGACTCCTCCCCGACGCGGACGGTCAGGACGGTGTCGGCGCCGTGGTACTCGGCGCTGGTCACTTCGGCCGCCACCCCGCCCGACGCCAGCAGCCGCACGTGCTCCGGGCGGATGCCGAAGGTCAGTCCGGCGCCGCGGCCGCGCAGCACGGGTTCGCGCGCACCGCGGATCACCGCGCCCTCCGGCGAGTCGGCGAGCGCGACCAGGTTCATCGCCGGCGTGCCGATGAAGCGCGCCGCGAACAGCGTGCCGGGCCGCGCGTACAGCTCCTCCGGCGTGCCTTCCTGCTCGATGCGCCCTTCGCGCATCAGGATCACGCGGTCGGCCATGCTCATCGCCTCGACCTGGTCGTGGGTGACGTAGACCACGGTCATGCCCAGGCGCTGCTGCAGCGCGCGGATCTCCACGCGCATGCCGTGGCGCAGCTGCGCGTCCAGGTTGGAGAGCGGCTCGTCCATCAGGCAGATCTCGTTCTCGGCGATGATCGCGCGCGCCAGCGCCACGCGCTGGCGCTGGCCGCCGGAGAGCTGCGAGGGCTTGCGCGCGATCTGCTCGACGAGGCCCACCTGAGCCGCCACGCGCGCCAGGCGCTCCTCGCGCTCGGCCTTGGGCGTGCGGCGCACCTTCAGGCCGAAGACGATGTTCTCCGCCACCGAGAGGTGCGGAAACAGCGCGTAGGACTGGAACACCATGGAGATGCGGCGCTTGTCGGGCTCCAGCCGCGTGACGTCGCGCCCGCCGATCAGGATCCTGCCCGCGGTCACGTCCTCCAGGCCCGCGATCAGGCGCAGGATGGTGGACTTGCCGCAGCCCGAAGGCCCGAGCAGGACGAGGAACTGGCCGGAGGCCGCGCGCAGGCTGACGTTGTCCACGGCGCGCACCTTGCCGTAGTGCTTGGACACCGCCTCGAGGACGATCTCGGACATGCCGTCCCGATTATGCAGCGCGGCGCCTAGCGCCGCAGCACGCATTTCTCGTACAGGCCGGGGAACGCCCCCTGCGGGTCGTATTTGCGCTTGAGCGCCGCGTAGGCATCGCCGCCGTAGATGCGCCGGAACTCGTCCTCCGGGAAGAAGCTCTCCGAGTACAGCGACTTGATGCCGCCGAGCGCGCCCACCTTCTCCTCGACCAGGCGGTTGAAGTGCCCGCGCGGATGCGCCTCGCGCGTGCGCTTCATGTCCCAGAAGCCGAAGTTCACGTACCAGCCGGGGCGCATGGGGTACAGCGTGAAGGCGCCCGAGTGCGGCGCGGGGCCGATCGGGCAGATCCACTGCGGCCACAGGCCGATCGCGCGCGCGTAGAAAGCGAGAAACTCGGCGGCGCGCTCCAGCGGGATGTCCACGTCCTGGATCACCGACTCGGAGTGCAGGCCGGCGAGGCGCTCGAGCTTCTTCGTCAGCCCGACGCGGCTGTTCCAGCGCATGATCTTGGTGTAGGTGCGCGAGCCCAGGCGCTTCCTGCCGTACGCGAGGCGCCGCACGAGCGGGTTCTGCGCCAGCAGGTTCTTCGAGCACCAGAACCAGTCGGTGTCCCAGCGCCAGATGATAGTCGCGCACGGTGAGATAGTCCTCGCGCCGTTCCCGGATCGAGCGGTAGTAGATGTGCTCGATAGGTGTAGTCGCTCGTGGCGGGCGCCTGCTGCGCGAAGCGCCCGAGCGTGAGGAACATCTCGCTGCGGCGAGAACACGGTGCCGTCGATGAAGTCGGCCTCCCCCGCGCGCAGGCGCTCGCCGAGCGCCGCGAAGAAGCGCTCCGCGTCGGTGAACGGCAGGTGCTCGAGGCGCACGTAAGGCTGCACCGGCACCGCCTTCGCCTTCACGCGCAGCGCGTAGCCGAGCGTGCCGTAGGAGTTGGGAAAGCCGAAGAAGAGATCGGCATGTTCGTTGTCCGGCGTGCAGGTGACGATGCGCCCGTCGCCGAGCAGCACCTCGATCTCGAGCGCCGTGTCGTGCACCAGGCCGTGGCGGTGCGAGGAGGCCTCGATGCCCACGCCCGCCAGCGCGCCGCCCAGCGTGATGGTCTTCAGCTGCGGCACCACCGCCGGCATCACGCCGCGCGCGAGGCACGCGTCCACCAGGTCCTCGTAGGTGACCATGCCTTCCGCTTCCACGGTGCCCGCGGCCGCGTCCACCGCCAGCACGTCGCGGAACGCGCGCACGTCCAGGCGCCGCGCGGCGCCGGCCGCCCGATCGCGGAACAGGTTGGACGTGTCCTTCGCCAGCCCGACCGGGCCGCCGGCGCGCCTAAGCTGCTCGCTCAGCGCTCGCGTCTTGTCGGCGTGCAGGCTGCTCGTAGAGGAATCCCCGGCTCATCGGATAGTTCTGCCGCGTGATGTTGCCCTTGGAGAACACGATCTGGAACAGGTGCGTGTAGCCCTTCGGCGAGCGGAACATCTCGGCGCAGCCGACCAGGTACGTGCGCCAGATGCGCCGGAAGCGCTCGTCGAACCGGCGCGGGTCGAGCGCGCGGATCTTGTCCCAGTTGCGCTCGAAGCGCTCCGCCCAGGCGTCCAGCGTCAGCGCGTAGTGCCGGCGCAGGTTCTCGATGTCCACCACTTCCAGCCCCGCGCGCTCCATCGCCGCGATGGTGTGCGCGAGGCTGGGGATCCAGCCGCCCGGGAACACGTGCTTGCGGATGAAGAACTCGGTCTGGAAGTGCCCGACGTGGCCGATGAAGTGCAGCATCCCCAGGCCGCCGGGCTTCAGGAACGCCGCGTGCGCGCGCACCACGTCCTCGAGCGAGTCGCGCCCGGCGTGCTCGAGCGTGCCGATCGACACCACCTTGTCGTACTGCCGGCGCGCGTCGCGGAAATCCGTGTCGATCACCTCGAGCGAGCCGCCCAGGCCGCGGCGCGCGATCTCGGCGCGCACCATCTCCACCTGCGAAGTGGTGGTGTTGATGCCGGTGACCTTGACGCCGAACTTCTGCTGCGCGTGGAACATGAAGCCGCCGAAGCCGCTGCCGATGTCCACCACCGTCTCGCCCGGCGCGAGCCTGAGCTTCGCCGCCACGTGCTCGACCTTGTTCTTCTGCGCCTCCTCGAGCGTGCGCGTGCCTTCCTTCCAGTAGGCGCAGGTGTACATCATCAGCGGGTCGTCGAGCCACTGGCGGTAGAACCCGGTGCCGAGCGCATAGTGGAACTCGGCGTTCTTCTTCGCCTGCGCCCAGTCGCGGTTGGAGAAGCGCAGCTCGTGCCAGCGGTTGCGCACCCGCACCAGCGGCTTGGCGTCGGCGATGCCGCTTTCCAGGCCCACCGTCATCGCGCTGGCGAGGCTGCCCTCGATGTCGATCTGACCGTCGAAGTAGGACTCGAGCAGGCCGATGTGGCCGAAGGCCGCGATGCGCGCGTAGGCGCGCCGGCTGCGGATCACCAGGGTGAACGCGGGAGGCTGGTCGGTGTTGCGGTACTCGCCGCCGCCGGCGAAACGCACGGCGAAGGGGACGCCGGTCCCCTTCCCCATCCGGCGCATGACCGCGTCAACCAGGAATTCCACGCGCGGCCATTCTACCGGCCGCACGGTGACATCAGTGCGACATCAGCACCGGCACCGTCATGGATTCGAGGAGGGTGCGCGTGACCCCGCCCAGCACCAGCTGGCGCACGCGCGCGTGGCCGTAGCCGCCCATCACGATCAGGTCGGCGGCCGCGTCCGCGGCGCGCGACAGGATCTGCGCGCCCACGTCGTAGCCCGCGCCGCTTTGCCGATGCACCGTGACCTTGACGCCGTGGCGCGAGAGGTAAAGCGCGATGTCCGCCCCCGGCTGCTCGCCGTGCTTGCCCGAGGCGCGCTCCGGGTCGAACACCGACACCTCCACCGACTCCGCCTTGGTGAGAAACGGCAGCGCGTCGCTGACCGCGCGCGCGGCTTCCCGCCCGCCGTCCCAGGCCACCAGCACGCGCCGCCCGGCATCGGCAAAGCGCCCGGCATAGGGCACGAACAGCACCGGCCGGCCGGCCGCCAGCACGATCTCGTCGGGCAGCATGCGCGACTCGGGCTCGTCCGTCGGCTCGGCCTGGGGGGCGACCACCAGGTCGGCGTAGCGCGCGTTGAGGCTGAGCGCGGCCGCCGTGTCGCCCTCCGCGGCGCGCCATTCGGCGCGCGCGTCGCCTTGCTTCGCGGCCGCATCGCGGAACTGCTTCTCCGCATTGCGCGCGGCATCGGCGCGGTGCTGATCGACGAGCTGGCGCAAGGCGGGCCCGGCTTCGGCGAGCGCATAGGAGGGGATGCGCGCCGGCCCCGGCGCATACAGGCCCACCAGGTGGGCGCCGAACTTGCCGGCGAGCTGGAACGCCAGCCCGAGGTGCGCGGCGCCGCGCGTGCGCGGGTCAAGTTGCACGAGAATCGTCTTGTAGGTCATGGTACTTCTCCCTTGTCGGGGTGTTCCTGGATGATCGCGATGCGCTTGCCCATGCCGGTCAGAGCCGGCGCAGGAACGTCAGCAGGGGCGCGAAGCGCAGGCCCCAGACCACCAACTTGCGCGGCCCGAAGACCACCAGCGCAGCGGTGCCGAGCGTGATGAGCAGCGGCCGCGCGCGCACGATCCCGGAGAGGCGATCCACCATGGCAAGCCCGCGCGCAACAGGCTGCGCGGCAAGTATCAGATCGGCGCGCTGCTCGCGCGACAGCGCGGTCAGCGCGTGCCTGCGCCTGGCGAGGGCGCGCGTGAGCGGGATCACGGGGTGAGCGCATCCTGGTCGCGTTGCAGCTCCCCGAGGCTCTCCTCGAAGATGCGCGGGCGCTTGCGCACGCGCAGCAGGATCGCCAACCCCACGCCCCCGGCGAGATACACGAAGGCGATGACCGCGGCGGCCGCCAGGCGATGCTCCGGGGCCATGGCGAAGAGCAGCGCGGCCCCGGCAAACGCGAGGCCGAGCGTGGCGAGCAGCACCGCGGCAACGGCGATGATGATGCCGAGCGCGAAGTGCGCGAGCGCCTCCTGCAGCTCGGTGCTCAGCAGGTCCAGGCGCGTGCGCGCCAGCCCGAGGAGGCTGGCGAGCAGGTTCTGCACCGATGCGAGCAAGCCCAAGCTCACCGGCGGCCGAGCAGGATGCCGAGCACCAGGCCGACACCGACCGCGACGCCGACCGCGGTCCACGGGTTCTCGCGCACCTGCTGGTCCACTTCATGCGCGGCCTCGCGGGCCTGGGCCTGCGCGGATTCGCCAACCTCCTGCAGGCGGGCGCGCGCAGCGCGCACCGACTCCTCGGCCCGCGCGCGCACCTTGTCGACGCGCTCGCCGGTCTGTGCGGCGGTGGCCTTCAGCAATTCCTCCGCGTCGGCGACGACCGCGCGCAGGTCCTTCATCAGTTTGTCCGTGCTGGCTTGTGCCATGGCTTGCTCCTCTAGGTTCTTCCCTCATTCGCAGGTTAGCCGTCCAGGCACCCCCGCGGTTGACGTAAATCAAGGGTACCGCACCCCGGTGGCTTCCTGCATCAAGTCCCGCCAGCGCCGGTAGCGGTCGCGCAGCGCCACGTCCGGCTCGGCGGCGAAGACCTCCTCCTGCGCCGCGGTATTCCACCGCGCCGGCCGCCCGGCCGCCAGGTAGGCGATGCCGCGCGCGCTCGCTTCCGGGTCCTCGCGCCGGTGCACGGGCAGCCCGCTCAGCGCGGCGAGGCGCCGGCAAAGGCCGTCCAGGCGCGATACGCCGCCGCTCACGCGCATGCGCCGCGGCGCGGGGAGGTAGTGGGAAATGTGGTCGATATTCGCCTGCAAGAGAAAGGCAATGCTCTCCACGACCGCCACCGCCTTTTCCCAGGGTTCGCCCTCGCCCGCAAAGCGCGAGACGAAATCGGCCTTCCAGAACGGCCCGCCCAGGCCCGCAATGCCGTTCAGGAAGAGCGGCGACGCGCCGGCGCGCGCGAGCCACCCCGGAAGCTGCGCGGTCACGTCGGCGATGCCCAGTTCCGTCTCGAGCCATTCGAGCGCGGTGCCTGCGCCGTTCACGTTGCCCTCGACCATGTATACCGTGACCTCGCGATCCGCGAGGATGATGCCCGTGAGCTGGCGCGGCACATGCCCCGGGTCCCGCGTCAGGGCGCGCTGCACGAAGGCACTGGTGCCGATGTTCACGTAGGCGCAGTCCTCTTCCGGCCAGCCGAAGGCGAACACCGCCGCCGACTGGTCGCCGTTCACCGCCGTGAGCGGCACGGCGATTCCCGCGGTTTCCAGCGTGCCCCAGGCGTGCACGGTGGGCACGCTCTGCGGCAGGAATCCCGCCGGCAGGCCAAAGAGCGCCAGCAGCGCCGGGTCCCAGTCGCGCATGCGCAGGTTCCAGAGCTGCGTGCGCGCCGCGCACTGCGGCTCGGCGGCGAAGGTGCGCTCTTTCGCCAGGCGAAACGCGAGGAAGCTCGCCATCGGCCCCCAGGCGAGCGTGCCTGCATCGCGCGCCTCGCGCACCGCGGGAAGATGGTCGAGCGCCCAGCGCAGCTTGCTCGCGCCATAGTGCGGCGAGAGGTACAGCCCGGTCTTGCGGTGCACCGCGTCGCCGTGCGCGGCCTCCAGGCTCGCGATCCAGGCGTGCGCTCGGCGGTCCTGCCAGCTGAAGATGGGCGAGAGCGCGCGTCCGGTCTCGCGGTTCCAGCACACGCAGTTCGCGCGCTGGCTGGCGAGGCCCGCGCAGCGGATCCCGGCCTTGCGCGGGCCGAGTGCCGAAACCGCCTGCGCCACGGCGCCGAATATCGAGGCCACCACCTCCTCGCCGTCCTGCTCGGCCCAATCAGGTTGCGGGCGCGCGAGACCGATCTCGACCGCGCCGCTTGCGTGGATGCGGCCCGTCTCGTCCACCACCAGCGCGCGGCTGGCGTGCGTGCCCTGGTCGATGGCCAGGATCAAACTCATATTAGGATGCTAGCGATATGGCGCGCATCGGTGTGATCGGTGGCGGGGCCTTCGGCACCGCAATGGCCTGCGTGGTGCGCAGCTCGGGGCACGACGTCACGATCTGGGCGCGCGAGCCGGAGGTGGTCGAGGACATCAATCGCCAGGGCGTGAACTCGCATCTTCCTCCCCGGCGTGCACCTGCCCGCCGGCATCCGCGCGACCAACGACCTGGCGAGGCGTGCAGCCGGCGCGGAGTTCCTGCTGCTCGCGCCGCCCGCGCAGCGCATGCGCGAGATCGCCGCGCGCCTTGCGCCGCTGCTTGCGCCCGGCACGCCGGTGGTGAGCTGCTCCAAGGGCCTGGAGCGCGCCAGCCTCGCGCTGATGCCCGAGGTGCTCGCCGAGGCCTGCCGCGTTCCCCGTGGCGGTGCTGTCCGGGCCTTCCTTCGCGCGCGAGATCGCCGTCGACCTGCCTTGCGGCGTGGCGCTCGCCAGCGCGGATGGCACACTGGCGCGCCGGCTCGCCGCGCTCATCGCCAATCCGCGCTTCGGCGTGCATGCCGAACGACGACGCGGTCGGCACGGCCATCGGCGGCGTGATGAAGAACGTGGTGGCGATCGCGAGCGGCGTGCTCGCGGGCAGGAAGCTCGGCGAGAACGCGCGCGCCACGCTGGTCACGCTCGGCCTGGCGGAAGCGATGCGCTTCGGGCTCGCCAAGGGCGCCCGGCGCGAGACCTTCGACGGCCTCGCCGGGATCGGCGACATGATGCTCACCGCCAACAGCCTGCAGTCGCGCAACACCTCGCTCGGCTTCGCGCTCGGCGAAGGCAAGACGCTCGCGGAGGTGCTCGCCGTTCGCAAGGAAGTGACCGAAGGCGTCTTCTCCGCCGGCGCGGTGGTGACGCTCGCGCGCAAGCTCGGCGTGACCTGCCCATCTCGCGCCGTGGACCAGCTGCTCAACCACGGGGCGAGCTGGACGCGACCGTGGCGCGCCTCACCGCCGCCTTTGGCGGCGAGTGACAATCGCACGCTGGCGCGTGCGCGGGCGGGACTAGAATCAGGCGGCTGTCTGGATGCGGGCGCATCCTGCGGGAGGGCGCCAATGCTGGACGTTCTGGAGTGGGTCAAGAAGCGCATCGACGAAACGGCCGGGCCGCGCAGCGACCGGCCGCTCGGCGCGAATTCCTTGCCCAATCTTCTCGCTGCCGATCCGGCCACCGCGCTCGCCGAGCTGCGGGTCCGGCTGAGGGCGGATGGCGACGCGCCGGGCAACGCCAGTGCGCGCAGCGCGGCGCTCGCGGCCATCCAGGATGCGGGCGCCGCCCACTTCGCTGCGCTGCTCACCCAGTACTTCGTCAACGCCGCGGGGACGCTCGCCGCGCGCGAAGCCACCTGGAAGTCGCTCGTCGGTTACCAGCTGCGCCTGGCGCAGGCGCTGTGCGCGTCCGCGGCCACCCAGCACACCGCCGCAAGCGCGGTGCGTGCCCTGTCGGCGTGCCGCACGCTCGCCAAGCTGCACCTCGTGCATTACGCGACCGTGCCGGGCAAGGTTTGGCAGGTTGCCTACTCGATCCACGCGGAGGCGGAGAAGGCCGGGTTCGCCGCCACGCCCGTCCGCGCGCAATCCGGCCAGCGCACCATGACCACCGTGGAGCACGAGCTCCTGCGCCTCGTCATGCTGTGCGTGAGCGCGCCCGACATGCTGGCGCCGGAGCAGATCGAGGTCGCCGACCGCATCGTCGAGCAGCTGGGCGGCGAATTCACGCTGCGCCAGCCCGGCGTCGCGGACAACCCTTTCCACTTCGAGCCGGCAAGCGAATTCGCCCCTCGGCGCGCGAAGGGGCGGCCGCCTGCGGCGAGCGCGCGCTACTTCGGCCCCGGCATGGGCTACGCCTCGCTGGAGCGCATCGGCAGGCAGGCGGGCGCGGCGAGGCTCGAAGACTTCAAGGCGTTCGGCAAGGACATCGCGCCCAGGGTGCAACTGGGCACGGTGCAGCACCTGCTCACCTTCTGGCGCGTGGACTGCCCGTATGCGCCGCCCGCGCACGAGCCCGCCGCCGGCACGCTGCAGGTCGTGCATGGCTACGCCCGCCTCTGGCAATACCTCTCCGAGTTCCACCTTGGCCCGGGCGAGATGTCGCTCGCCGATTCCTCGGCCGGCGCGCTGCAGCCCCCTGAAACCTGGGAGCTGAAGGGGGCCGGCGGCAACGAACTCGGCGCGGAGGTGCCGCAAGCGAGCCGCGCCTGGGTGAAGTGTGGCGGCGCGGTCGGCTTTGCGGAGCGCGACGGCGGCGTGCGCTGCGTGGGGATGATCCGGCGCATGCATGCCCGCCCGGACGGGGGCTTGGAAGCGGACATCGCCGTGCTGAGCCGCGAGCCCCGCGAGGTGTCGATGCGCGCGGTGATCCGCAAGTACGACGACAGCGTCTTCTCGGACGCCTCGTCCAGGCAGTTCGCCGGAAATACCGTGCACGCCATCATCCTGTCGGACGGTGCCGGCGGCACGCTGCCGCCGAACCTGCTGCTGCCGCCGGAGGAATGGCAGGAAGGCCGGGTCTACGAGGTACAGGCGGAGGCAGGCGCGCGCTTCCTGCGTGGCCTGCAGGTGGTCAGGCGCTGGGACGACTACGTGCGCGCCACGTTCGAGTGGCTCGCCACGCCGGACTAGAAAAATGGGGTCAGGGCCGAATTTCGCCTCGCAAGCGAAATTCGGCCCTGACCCCATTTTTCACTCCGGCATCCCGCCTTCGCCGCCCATCGGCGGCGCCGGCCTTTGCGGGAGCTGCGCGATCATGCAGTCGGTGGTGAGAATGAGGCCCGCGATCGAGGCCGCGTTCTGCAGCGCGGTGCGCGTCACCTTGCAGGGATCGAGCACCCCCATCTTCACCAGGTCGCCGTACTCGCCCGTGGCCGCGTTGTAGCCGAAATTGCCCTCGCCTTCGACGACGCGCTGCAGCACCACCGGCGGCTCCGCGCCGGCGTTGCTCACGATCTGCCGCAGCGGCTCCTCGAGCGCGCGCAGCACGATGCGGATGCCCGCGTCCTGGTCCGCATTGGCGCCCTGCAGCTTGCCCACGCGCGCGCGCGTGCGCAGCAGCGCCACGCCGCCGCCCGGCAGCACGCCCTCCTCCACCGCCGCGCGCGTCGCGTGCAGCGCGTCCTCGGTGCGCGATCTTCCTTTCCTTCATCTCGGTCTCGGTGGCCGCGCCGACGCGGATCAGCGCCACGCCGCCCGAGAGCTTGGCGGCGCGCTCCTGCAGCTTCTCCTTGTCGTAGTCGCTGGTCGCTTCCTCGACCTGCTGCTTGATCTGCGCCACGCGCGCGTCGATCGCCTTCGGGTCGCCCGCGCCGCCGATGATGGTGGTGTCGTCCTTGTCGATCACCACGCGCCGCGCGCGCCCGAGCACCGCGGGCTCGGCCTTCTCCAGCGTGAGTCCCGCTTCTTCCGCGACCACCCTGCCGCCGGTGAGCACCGCGAGGTCCTCCAGCATCGCCTTCCTGCGGTCGCCGAAGCCCGGCGCCTTCACCGCGCAGGAGCGGATCACGCCGCGCAGCGTGTTCACCACCAGCGTCGCGAGCGCCTCGCCTTCGACTTCCTCGGCGATCACCAGCAGCGGCTTGCCCACCTTGGCGACATGCTCGAGCAGCGGCAGCAGCTCGCGGATGGTGGCGATCTTCTTGTCGTGCAGCAGGATCAGCACGTCCTCGAGCACCACGCTCTGCTTCTCCGGATTGTTGATGAAATAGGGCGAGAGGAAGCCGCGGTCGAACTGCGTGCCTTCGACCACCTCCAGTTCGTTGGCGAGGCCCTTGCCGTCCTCGACCGTGATCACGCCTTCGCGGCCGACCTTCTCCATCGCCTCGGCGATCATCTCGCCGATCGAGGCGTCGTTGTTGGCGGAGATCGAGCCGACCTGCGCGATCTCGGTGCGCGTGGCGCAGGGCTTGGCCAGGCGCTTCAGTTCCTCGACCACGGCCTCCACCGCCTTGTCGATGCCGCGCTTCAGGTCCATCGGGTTCATGCCCGCGGCGACGTATTTCATGCCCTCGGTGACGATGCCCGCGGCGAGCAGCGTCGCGGTGGTGGTGCCGTCGCCCGCGACCTCCGAGGTCTTGGCCGCCACCTCGCGCACCATCTGCGCGCCCATGTTCTCGAAGCGGTCCTCGAGCTCGATCTCCTTCGCCACGATCACGCCCGAATTGATCACCGTGGGCGCGCCCCAGGATCGCTCCAGCACCACGGTGCGCGCCTTGGGGCCGAGCGTCACGCGCACCGCGTCGGCGAGGATGTTCATGCCCTTCACCAGCTTGGCGTGGGCGGCTTCTCCGAACAACAACTGCTTGGCGGGCATCGCGCGGGTCCTCCTCGTTTCACAGCCTATGCGCTGCGCGCGGTAACCGTTTGAGGCAGATCAACCCGGTGGGCGTCCTCAGGGGCGCGCGGGAGTGATTGCCGACGCAGCAAAATCAAGATCTTGCACCGCCTTTGTCGATTCCGGCCGTGCGGACCCTCGCGGCGCTCCCGCGCGAGAGATTGCGAAACAACCCGTGAGAATGCCTCCATTTGATCCACCTCAACCCCCGATGCCTGGTAGTTATGTATCTGTAGCGAACATAAGAGTCGGGGTGCAGTAGTCGGACAGACTTCCTTCTGTCCGGCCATCCCGCCTTCGTTTCTTCTGTGGGGGAAGAAAATGCGAGTCCAACCGTGCACATGCCATTCACCCGTAGCTCGTCCATACACCGGCCCCGCGGCGGCGCATCCGCCCACCGAGAATCTCCTGCTCGCAGCGCTACCCGTGGCGGAGTATCAGCAGCTCTTGCCGCACCTGGAGCCCGTTGAACTCGCGCTGGGCTGCTCCCTCTATGAATCCGGCGACCTGCTGAACCATGTGTTTTTCCCTACGACGGCCATCGTTGCCCTGCTTCATATTATGGAAAACGGCGCGTCGGCGGAAACCGCCCTCTCGGGAAACCGAGGCATGATCGGAATTGCCTCGTTCATGGGAGGCAATTCCACGACAGGCCGTGCAGTCGTGGTGAGCGCCGGTTATGCCTACCGGCTGTCGAAGCGGGTCCTGATGCGGGAGTTCGAGCGCGGCGGCAGCCTGCAGCACTCTGCTGCTGCGCTACACCCAGGCGCTGCTCACGCACCAGGGGCAGACCGCGGTGTGCAATCGGCACCATACAGTGGACCAGCAACTGTGCCGCTTGCTGCTGTTGTGCCTGGACCGCTTGACCTCCAATGAGATCCACATGACCCAGGAGCTGATCTCCCAGATGCTGGGCGTGCGCCGCGAAGGCGTCACCGAGGCGGCCACACGCTTGAGGGACGCCGGACTGATCCAATACCATCGCGGCAGCATCACCGTGCTGGATCGGCCGGGGCTGGAGCAACGGGTATGCGAGTGCTACGCCGTGGTCAAACGGGAGGCCGACCGGCTGCGTTCCTGGAAGCCGCAGGCTGATCCCGTTCAAGCAGTCCGTTTCGCCTACGCGAGTTGATGACGCTGGGCACGCCCCAGGATCTCCCGCTCGGCGTGGGCGGATGCTCCGCATAGCAACTGCCTGGCGGGCATCGCGCCTCCTTCAGTCGCCTTTCGGCGCCGTCTCGCGCAGGCAGCTCATCACCTGCGCGTAGGTCTGCGCCTGCGCCTCGTACAGGCCCTTCCAGTACTCCATGGACTTCTTCTGATTGGCGGCGAGCCACTCGGCCTGGATGCGCAGCAGGTCGGTGGGGCTTTTCGCTTCGGCAAGCGCCTTTTGCGTGGCCACCGCGTCGGCGTGTGCCTCGGTGGCGGCCTCGATCTGCACCTCGTGCATGCGGGTCGAGCCCTCGATGATCACCTCGGTGATGCGCATGCTTGCGTCAAGCTGGCGCTTCCAGGTGTCCAGCATCGCGTTGTCGGTCGTCGTTGCCATGGTGCCCTCCTTGTGATTCGTCATCGTTGCAGCACGTATTCGCCGGGCGCCTCGCACAGCGACGCGCCCATCGCCGGCGGCGGCGCATCCTGCGCGCCGGAATGCTGCGCCAGCCAGCCCTGCCACTCGGGCCACCAGGAGCCCTCACGGCGCGGGGTCTGCGCCGCCCAGGCATCCGGGTCGAGGTAGGGCTCGCCGTGCTGGCGCGTCGATACCTGGTAGCTGCGGCCGTCGCGCCCCGGCTCGCTCACGATGCCCGCGTTGTGGCCGCCGCTCGTCAGCAGGAAGGTGATGTCGATGTCGGTATTGAGTCCGATCTTGTACACCGAGCGCCAGGGGGCGACGTGGTCGCGCGTGGTGCCCACGGCGAACAGCGGCGCGCGGATATCGGTCAGCGCCACCGGACGGCCCTCCACCTCGTAGCGGCCGGCGGTCAGGTCGTTCCTCAGGAACAGCCGCCGCAGGTACTCGCTGTGCATGGCATAGGGCATGCGCGTCGCGTCCGCATTCCATGCCATCAAGTCGTTCATCGGCGCACGCGTCCCCAGCAGGTATTCCCTTACCCGCTTCGACCAGATGAGGTCGTTGGAGCGCAGCAGCTGGAAGGCGCCCGCCATCTGGCGCGGCTCGAGATAGCCCTGCGCCGACATGATGTCCTCGAGCAGGCTCACCTGGCTGTCGTCGATGAACAGCGTCAGCTCGCCGGCCTCCTCGAAGTCCACCTGCGCGGCGAGCAGCGTGATGCTCGCGAGCCGCTCGTCGTCGTCGCGCGCCATCTGCGCCGCCGCGATGGCGAGCAGCGTCCCGCCCAGGCAATAGCCCGCGGCGTGCACCTTGCGCTGCGGCACGATGCGCCCGATGGCCTCGAGCGCCGCCATCACGCCCAGGCGCCGGTAGTGGTCCATCGACAGGTCGCGGTCCTGCGGCGTCGGGTTCTTCCAGGAGAGCATGAACACCGTGTGCCCGCGGTCCACCAGGTATTTCACCAGCGAGTTGTGCGGCGAGAGATCGAGGATGTAGTACTTCATGATCCAGGCCGGCACGATGAGGATCGGCTCCGGGTGCACCTGCGGAGTCGAGGGCGAGTACTGGATCAACTCGGCCAGGCGATTTCGCATCACGACCTTACCGGGGGTCACCGCCACGTCCCGGCCCGGGAGGAAAGCCTCGGCGCCGGCTGGCGGTTCGCCAAGCGTTTCGCGGCGCCAGTCCTCGGCGAAGTTGGCCGCGCCGTTGGCGAAGTTCAGGCCGTACTGCGCCCAGGCGGCGCGCATCACCTCGGGATTGGTCCAGGGAAAGTTCGACGGCGACCACAGGTCCAGCAGCTGGCGCATGGTGAAGGTCACCACATCCTCATGGTGCGGCGAGACGCCGCGCACCCCCGTGGTGGCGTTCCACCACCATTGCTGCCAGAGCAGGAATCCCTGGTGGATGGCGTTGAACGGCCATTGCTTCCAGGCCTCGCCCGCAAAGCGCGAGTCCTGCGGCAGCGGCTCGATGCAGCGCGGACAGTCGACGCCGCGCACGGCATGGCCGAGGAAGTTCGCGTAGCGCAGCCCCTTGCGCATCGCCTTGCGCGTGAGTTCGGCCTGCTTGCCCGGCGCGGCGGCCAGATGCATCGCCCAGTCGCCGAAGGCGAGCGCCACGGCGGCCGGCGACAGCCCGGCGGTCGCGCGCGCCGCGTAGGCGTGCGCCACGCGGTCGGCCTCCAGCGCCATCAGCGCGGGGGCGTCGAAGTCTTCATCGCGTTTCACCTCATCAAAATACCCCCCTTGTCCCGGGTCCCATTGACTTAAGTCAATGGGCGCGGCGGGCTGCGCCGATAGCGTGGGCGGATGGCCGCAATTTCCGTCAGGACACGGTGGCTCATCGCGGGCGGCGCCCTGCTCGCCGTGGTTGCCGCCGCCGTCGGCTGGCGGCTGCTGCGCACCGATCCGGTCCAGACGCTCCCCGTCGCGTTCGGCGAGGTGCAGGTGCGCGTAGCGGGCCCCGGCACGGTGCAGGCCCGCGTGCCGGTGAGCGTGAGTGCGCGCATCTCCGCGCAGATCGTGGCGCTGCACGCGGACCACGGCGACCGCGTCAAGCGCGGGCAATTGCTGGCGTTGCTCGACGACCGCGACCTCGCCGCCAAGCGCGCCGGAGCGAGCGCCGCCCGCGAAACCGTCCAGCGCAATATCACCGCGGCGGAGGCGACCCTGGCGAAGGCGCGCGCCGACCTCGAGCTGGCGCGCAGCCGCCAGCGGCGCGACGCCGAACTGCAGGCGAGCGGCTTCATCTCGTCCTCGGCCAATGAGGCCTCGGCCCTGGCGCTGAAAGCCGCGCAGGCGGCGGTGGACAACGCCGCGGCGCTGCTCGCCGCGCGCAACGCCGAAGCGCGCACCGTGGCCGAGGAGTCGCGCTATGCCGAGACGCTGTGGTCGCACACGCGCATCGAGTCGCCGATCGACGCGATCGTGATCCAGCGCGCCGCCGAGGTCGGCAACATGGCGGCGCCCGGCACCGTCCTGTTCAAGCTCGTGGATCCCGACAGCCTGTGGGTCGCGGCGCGCATCGACGAGTCGCTGGTGGGCCGGCTCGCCGAGGGCCAGACGGCGCGCATCCGGCTGCGCAGCGGCGGCGAATACGAGGGCCGCGTGGCGCGCATCTCGCGCCAGTCCGACGCCGCGACGCGCGAGCTGGAGGTGAGCGTCGCCTTCGACGCGCCGCCGGAGCGCTTCGCCATCGACCAGGAAGCGGAAGTGAGCATTCTCGCCGGCATGGAGAAGGGCCTCGTGGTCCCGGTGGCCGCGCTGCGGCGCGCCGGCAGCGGCCAGGCGGTGATGGTGCTGCGCGAGGGCCGCCAGGTGCTGCAGCCGGTGCAGGTCGGCTCGAGCGACGGCACGCTGGCGGTGGTGTCCTCGGGCCTCTCGCCGCAGGACAGGCTGGTGGCATGGACCTCGCGCTGAAGGACGTGCGCCGGCACGCCGGCAAGTTCATCGCCACCATCATCGGCGTGGGGCTGCTGCTGTCCATCGTGCTGGTGATGAACGGCATCTACCAGGGCAACATCTACGACGGCGTGTGGCTGATCGAGAACACCGCCACCGACCTGTGGGTGGTCGAGCGCGGACGCGGCGGCCCGTTCAACGAGTCCTCGCGCATGCCCGGCGACGCGTACGAAAGCGTGGCGGCGACGCCGGGCGTGGCGCGCGCCAGCCCCTTCATTTCCTACGCCGCGCAGCGCGAGATCGGCGGCTCGAGCCAGCAGTTCACCATCATCGGCTACGACGTGTTCGGCGGGCTGGGCGGGCCAGGGCGCCTGATCGCCGGGCGCGCCATCCAGGCGGCGCACTGGGAGATGGTCGCCGACGCGCGCCTCGGCCTCGTGCTCGGCGAGCGGCTGCGGCTGGGCGCGCGCGAGTACACGGTGGTGGGCCTCACGCGCAACGCCGTGGACCCGGCGGGCAACCCGCTCGTGTACCTGTCGCTGCCCGACGCGCAGGACGTGCTCTACGAGCAGGACAACTTCGCGCTGGTGGCGGCGCGCGCCGCCAGCGCCCGGCGCCTGGAGCGCGCGGGCTTCGGCCCGGCGGAGAGCGCGCGCATCGCGCCGCTGCTCGCGGGCTCGACCGAAACCGTGAACGCGGTGCTGGTGAAGCTCGCGCCCGGCACGGATCTCCAGGCGACGCGCCGCCACATCGAGCGCTGGCTGCATTTCACCGCGTACACCACGGCCGAGGAGCGCGAGCTGATGCTCGAGGGGCGGCTGAAGAAGATGTCGGCGGTGCTCGGCCTGTTCCGCGGATTGCTGGTGCTGGTGTCCATCGTCATCATGGCGCTGATCCTGTACGTGCTGACCATCGAGAAGATCAAGCCCATCGCCACGTTGAAGCTCATCGGCGCGCCCAACCGCGTCATCGTGCGCATGATCATGGAGCAGTCGCTGGTGCTCACGGTGTCCAGCTTCGGCTTCGCCTTCCTGCTGCTGAACCTGGTGCGCGATCGCTTCCCGCGCACGCTGGTGGTGCTGCCCGAGGAAACCGCCCTCACCTTCGCGGTGATGCTGGCGGGCGGCGTGCTCGCCAGCCTGATGGCGGTGTGGCACGCGCTGCGCACGCCGCCCTCGCTCGCGCTCGGAGGCTAGCGTGCCGGTTCTCGAGGTCGAGAACCTGAGCAAGACCTTCGGCGAGGGCGAGCTCGCGGTGCACGCGCTGCGCGCGGCGAGCTTCTCGGTCGAGGCGGGCGAGCTGGTGGCGCTGCTGGGGCCCAGCGGCTCGGGCAAGAGCACGCTGCTGCTTTGCATCAGCTTGATCCAGGAGCCCACGGGCGGCCGCATCGCCATCGCCGGGCGCGACGTGTGGCGCGACGGGCCGCTCGGCCTGGACGAGCGCCGCTTCCGGCGCGAGAACATCGGCTTCATCTTCCAGGGGCACAATCTGATTCCCTTCCTCACCGCGGAGGAGAACATCGCATTGGCCCGGGAACTGAACGGCGCAAGCGCACGCGAAGCGGCGTTGCGCGCGAGGGAGCTCCTCGGCTACCTGGAGATCGCGAAGCGCGGCAAATCCTATCCCGGCAGCCTCTCGGGCGGCGAGCAGCAGCGCGTGGCGATCGGCCGCGCGCTGGCCAACGAGCCGCCGATCATCTTCGCCGACGAGCCCACGGCGTCCCTGGACACCGAACGCGGCATGAAGGTGATGGCGATGTTGCGGCGCATCGCGCGCGAGAAGAAATCCGCGGTGATCGCCGTGACCCACGACCATCGCATGGTCGAGGGCTTCGATACCGCTTACGAGATGAACGACGGGCTGCTGGCGCGCCGCGCGGCCACGTAGCCTAGGCGATCTCTGCCGGATCGCCGCCGTGCTCGTGGACCGTGCGGCCAGCCGCATCCACGACCCTCACGCTCACCGGGATGCCATTGCGGATGCTTTCGGTGACCACGCAGAAGTCCTCGAATTGCGCCATGCAGCGCTCGAGGTGCTGCAGGGCGCTCGAGTCCTCGGCGAGTTCGATCCTGACGGCCAACCCGCCAATGCGGAAGCGCCCGTGCTCGTTCCTGGCGAGCTGCCCCGTCACGCTCGCGCGCAGCGGGCCCGGGTTCTGCTTGAACTTGCTGCGCAGGCAGAACACCAGGCTCGCGGAGAGGCAGTTGCCGACCGCTGCCGCGACGAGCCGCGCTGCATTGGGCCCATGGCGCTTGCCGAGCGGCTCGGGCTCATCCAGCAGCAGGTCCGGATTGTCCGGCCAGTCGAACTTGACGCGGAAATCGAAGTCCTGCTCCTGCTGCAAGGTGATGGTGAACGAAGGCGTGTCACTCATGATGTCTTTCTCCTGGTTGGACGATGCGGCCGCCGCGCACGACGACGATCTCGCCGTCGGCGAGCGCGCGCCACGACTCGCCGGCGGTCAGCGGCACACTCGCGGCGATAACGACTTCCTGCGCGACCCCGGCCGGCTCGATCGAGAGCCCCTCGGCCGCGAACGCCTCGGACTCGGCTGTGCAAGTCCTGCACAGCAAGTGCAGTCCCGGCGGCCGGATGCCATCGGCATGCGTCCTCTTGTGGCCGTGGACGAAGAGCGCATCGCCGTCGGCATACAGAAAATTGGCCGGGCCGAGGGCGCGCAGTCCGGCTGCGAACTCCGACACGAGCGCCAGTCGCATTGCAACAGGCGGAACCTGCTTCGGCTCCCGCCAAAGGCGGGACAACCTGCTGCAGCAGCGCGCAAAACGCGTACTCCGAATCAGTTTCGCCGACCGGGTGGTACGCGCCGAGGTGAAACGAGTCTCGCAGGCCCGCGCCGTCGAGGTCGCCGTTGTGCGCGAAGACGTGCACCTGCCCGCCCAGTTCGCGCGTGAAAGGCTGGGTGTTCGCGAGCGTGAGCCGGCCCTGCGTCGCCCTGCGGATGTGGCCCACGACGGTGGTGCTGCGAAACGGATGATCCTGGATGAAGCCGAGGCACGCACTGTCGCTCGCGGCTGAAGGCTCCTTCACCAGGCGCACGTCCCCGCCTTCGTACCAGGCGATGCCCCAGCCGTCCTTGTGGTGGCCTGCGAGGCCGCCGTGCCGGGAGACTTCCTCCAGCGAAAACCGGACATTCGCCGGATGACGGCTCGACATGGCGAAAAGCTCGCACATTGGACGCTCCGGCTAGAGCAACGAAAGAGCGCCTGGCGCCAGCGCGACTAGTAGATCCACGGCAGCAGTTTGCGCACGCGCAGCGCGTACCCGGCGTACTCGGGAAAGCGCGTGCGCAGCAGCCGTTCTTCGAAGGCGCTCTTGCGGTCGAAGAAAAGCAGAACGACGACGCTGAATGCAAGCCCGGGCAGGCTCAGCCATGACAGGGACCAGCCCAGGCTCGCGAGAACGAGGCCGCCATAGATCGGATGGCGGACCCATGCATAAACGCCGGATTGCCGCAGGCGCGCATTGGCGAGCGGCCGGGGAAAGGGCGTGAGTGCGCTCCCGAGCGACACGAGTCCCGCGATCGCCAGCAGGATGCCCAACGCGGTCAGCGCGGCGCCGGCGAGCTGGATGGCGTTCGCGCCATCGAAGGAACCGGCGCCCCAGACGAGCGGCACCACCAACGCACCGAGCATCACGGGCACCTGGGCGAGCACCCACCACCCGCCGCGAGCGGCGAATGCACTGTTTTCAGCGTCCATGCGCGTCGATTACGGCGCGGGCGCGAGCCGCCCGCGCATCGCCACAAAGTAGAGAACCGGGATCACGACCAGCGTGAGCACGGTCGAGACGAGGATGCCGAAGATGAGCGAGATGGCGAGCCCGTTGAAGATCGGGTCGTCGAGGATGAACACCGCCCCGAGCATCGCCGCGAGCCCGGTGAGCGCGATGGGCTTGGCGCGCGCCGCCGCCGACTGGATCACCGCTTCCTCCAGCGCCATGCCCTCTTCCACCTTGAGGTTGACGAAGTCCACCAGCAGGATGGAGTTGCGCACGATGATGCCGGCGAGCGCGATCATGCCGATCATCGAGGTGGCGGTGAAGTTGGCGCCGAGCAGCGCGTGCCCCGGCATCACGCCGATCACGGTGAGCGGGATCGGCGCCATGATGACCAGCGGCACGAGGTACGAGCGGAACTGCGCCACCACCAGCAGATAGATGAGGATCAGCCCCACGGCGTAGGCGAGGCCCATGTCGCGGAAGGTCTCGTAGGTCACCTGCCACTCGCCGTCCCACTTCACCGCGTACTGGCGGTAGGGATCGGAGGGCTGGCGGATGAAGTATTCGCCGAGCGTGCCGCCGTCCTCCAGCGCCGCGCCGGCGACCTTGCCGCGCGCGGCGAACATGCCGTAGAGCGGGCTGTCCACGCGGCCCGCCTGGTCGGCGACCACGTACACCACCGGCAGCAGGTCCTTGTGATAGATCGGGCGGTCGCGATCGGTGGCGAGCGGCGTCACCAGCTCCGCGAGCGGCACCAGCGCACCCGCGGGCGTGCGCACCGCGAGCTTGAGGATCTCGTCGAGCTCGCCCTGGCGCTCGGGCGGCAGCGCGATCCTCACCGGCACCTCGTACTTGGACTGCCCGTCGTGCAGGGGCGTCACGTCGGCGCCGGCGAGGCCCACGCGGATGGTCTCGACGATGTCGCGGCGCGCCACGCCCGCCAGCGACGCCTTGCCCTGGTCCACCCTGAGCCGGATGCGCGGCGCTGCGTCCTCCACCGAGTCGTCGATGCCGACGATGTCGGGGGTCGCGGCGAAGCGCCTCGCGCACACGCTTCGCGGTGCGGATGCGGCCCGCCTCGTCGGGCCCGTAGACCTCGGCGACGATCGGCGAGAGCACCGGCGGCCCCGGCGGCACTTCCACCACCTTCACGTTCGCGCCCCAGCGGCGGCCGATCTCCTCCAGCCGCGGCCGCACGGCCTGCGCGATGTCGTGGCTCTTGCGGCTGCGCGCGTCCTTGTCCACCAGGTTCACCTGCAGGTCGCCCTGCTCGGGCAGCGCGCGCAGGTAGTACTGGCGCACCAGGCCGTTGAAGTTGATCGGCGCGGCGAGCCCCGCGTAGGCCTGGTAGTCGGTGACCTCGGGGACGCGTCGCGAGGTGCGCGCCAAGCTCGTGCAGCGCCGCCGCGGTCACTTCCAGCGGCGTGCCCGCGGGCATGTCCACCACCACCTGGAACTCCGACTTGTTGTCGAAGGGCAGCATCTTCAGCACCACCAGCTTCACGCCGGCGAGCGACACCGAGCCGAGGATCAGGGCGAGGATGGCGTACAGCAGCCGCCGGCGGTTGCGCGCCGAAGCGATGAAGGGCCCGAGGATGCGCCGCGACAGCCGCTCCAGCCTGCCGGAGTCCGCCGCAGCGTGATGCTCCTGCCGGAAGAACTTGAGCGCGAGCCACGGCGTCACCGTGAAGGCGATGGCGAGCGAGATCAGCATGCCCATGCTGGCGTTGATCGGGATCGGGCTCATGTAGGGGCCCATCAGGCCGCTGACGAAGGCCATCGGCAGCAGCGCCGCGATCACGGTGAAGGTGGCGAGGATGGTCGGGCCGCCGACCTCGTCCACCGCGTCGGGGATGATGCCGGTGAGCGGCCCCGCTTCGAGCGCGCGCCGGCGGTGGATGTTCTCCACCACCACGATGGCGTCGTCCACCAGGATGCCGATGGAGAAGATGAGCGCGAACAGCGACACGCGGTTCAGCGTGAAGCCCCAGGCCCAGGAGGCGAACAGCGTGCGTCGCGAGCGTGAGCAGCACCGCGATGCCCACGATCAGCGCCTCGCGCCAGCCGAGCGTCGCGAACACCAGCACGATCACCGACAGCGGTGGCGAAGACGAGCTTCTTGATGAGCTGCTGCGCCTTGTCGTTGGCGGTGGCGCCGTAGTTGCGCGTGACGCTCACGCTGCACGTCGTCGGGAATGACGCTGCCGTGCAGCTCGGCGGCGCGCGCGACCACGCGCTCGGCCACGTCCACCGCGTTCTCGCCCGGCTTCTTGGTGATCTGCAGCGTCACCGCGGGATGCTCGCCCTTGGCGCTGCCGCGTCCAGACGTAGCGCGCGGGCTGCAGCGGGCCGTCCAGCACCTGCGCCACGTCGCTCACGTAGACCGGGCCGGCCGTCGTGCGCGCCGACCACCAGGCTCGCCGACGTCCGCGGCCGATGCGAGGTAGTTGTTGGTCTCGACCAGCACCTCGCGGTTGTCGCGCACGATGCTGCCCGGCGGGCAGCGAGACATTGGCGAGCTGCAGCGCGTTGCTCAGGTCGAGCGGCGCGATGCCGTGCGCGTTCATGCGGTCGGCGTCCATCAGCACGCGCAGCGCGCGCCCCGGCCCGCCCAGCGTCTGCACCTCGCGCGTGCCGGGCACGCGCTTCAGTTCCACCTCGGCGGCGTGCGCCACGCGCTCCAGCTCGTAGGCGCCCGCCTGCGGGTCCTCGCTCCAGAGCGTGAGCGTCACCACCGGCACGTCGTCGATGCCCTTGGGCTTGATGATCGGCTCGCCGATGCCGAGGTTCGGCGACACCCAGTCGCGGTTCGAGTTCACCGTGTTGTAGAGCCGCACCAGCGCCTCGGTGTGCGGCACGCCGACCTTGAACTGCACCGTGAGCACCGCCATGCCGGGGCGCGACACCGAGTAGACGTGCTCGATGCCGGTCATCTGCGCGAGCACCTGCTCGGCGGGCGTGGCGACCAGCGTCTCGACGTCGCGCGCGGAGGCGCCCGGGAAACGGCATCAGCACGTTCGCCATCGTGACGTTGATCTGCGGCTCTTCCTCGCGCGGCGTGACCGCCACCGCGAACAGCGCCGAGCAGGAACGCGACCAGCGCGAGCAGCGGCGTGAGCTGCGACGCCTGGAAGAAGCGCGCGATGCGGCCGGAGAGCGCCCATGCTCAGGCCCCGGGCCCGCGGCCATTCCCGCCTTGACGGGCTCGAGCGCGACGCGCTCGCCCGGCTTCAGGCCGGCGAGCACCTCGACCGACGTTTCGTCGCCCGCGCTGCCCAGGCGAATCTGGCGCAGGTGCGCACGGCCCTGCTCGTCCACGACGTAGACCGCGGTGACCTCGCTCCTGCGCACCACCGCGGCGCGCGGCACGAGCAGCCGCGGCGCCTGCCGATGACGAAATGCGCGCGCGCGTAGACGCCCGGGATAGACGCCGCGCACGTCCGCGGGCAGCTCGAGCCGGATGCGCGTGGTGTGCGTGCGCGGATCGGCCGCGGGCACGATGGTCATCTGCCTTCACGTCGATCCAGCGCCCGAGCGAGGGCACTTCGATCCTCGCCTTGCCGCCCGCCTGGATCGCCGCCACCTGCGCCTGCGGCACGGTGGCTACCACGCGCAGCGTGGAGGGATCGAAGCCGGTCATCAGCGGCTTGCCCGGCGTGGCCATCTCGCCCAGTTCGATGTGGCGCGCCGACACGACGCCGCTGTAGGGCGCGACGACGGTGGCGAAGCTGCGCTCGGTCGCCGCCGCGCCCGCCCCGGCGACGAGCGCGCCGACGCGCGCCTGCGCCGACTTGTAGGCGGCTTCCGCCTGGTCGAGCGCCGCCTGGCTGATGAATTTCTGCGCGAGCAGCTGCTTGGAGCGCTCGTAGTTCGCGCGCGCGTTGGCGAGCGCGGCCTGGGCCTCGAGCACCTGCGCCTCGCTCGCCTCGAGCGCGCGCGCGGCAGAGCGCTCGTCGATGCGCAGGATGACGTCGCCCTTCTTCACGTAGTCGCCGACGTCGAAGCGCAGGTCGACGATGCGCCCGGCGATCTGCGCCGACACCGTGGACTGGCGCACCGCCTCCATCACGGCCTCAGCCGAGGTGGTGAGCTCGACGTCGCGCAACTCGACCGTGGCGGCCGCCAGCGCCACGCCCTTCGGCGCGGGCTTGGGCGCGCTCTTCTCGCCGCAGGCCGCAAGGCCCGCGGCGGCGAGCACCACCAGCAGGAATCTCAGGCGGCCCATCGCTCCAGCGCCCCTGCGTCGAGTGCGCCGGACATGCGCTTCGCCTCAGTCCCGTTCTTGAACAGCACCAGGGTGGGGATGGCGCGGATGTTGTAGCGCGCCGCGAGCCCCGGGGCTTCCTCGGTATTCACCTTCACCAGCCGCACGCGGTCCTTCAGGCTGCGCGCGGCGCGCTCGAAGTGCGGCGCCATCGCGCGGCACGGGCCGCACCACGGCGCCCAGAAGTCCACCAGAACCGGGAGCTCCGTGCGCTGCACGAATGGTTCGAGCTGGTCCTCGCCGAGCTCGGCGGGCGCCCCGTCGAGCAGCGCCGCGCCACACTTGCCGCACTTGGGGTCCTCACCCATGCGCGCGGCCGGCACGCGGTTGGGCGCGAGACATGCGGGGCAGGCGACCTGGACCACGTCGCTCACGCTTTTGTCTCTACGGGGCAGCCGACGCCCAGCTTCTTGAGGAAGATCTCCGGCAGGCAGAAGCGCGTGAAGCCGCTCTGGAACAGGTTCACGCCTGCGAAAGCTGTAAGCCAAAGGAAGTTCTGGTTTACCCAGACGCCCAGCGCGAGCGAGGCGAGCACGACGGCACCGGCGAAACTGCGGATGATTCTTTCGTTGGTCATTGAAGCTCCATTGTGTACTTGAGGGGGGTGGATGAGTTGACGTGGCTCAATTCAGGGCCTGCATCACGCGCTCCAGGCGCGCCCTGACTTCCGCGGCGATCGGCGCCACTTCGGGCCGGCCCACCAGACCGAGGACCGCGTTCGGGTCCATGAACTCGACCACGGTCTTGCCGTCGGCGCCCTGGCGTACCACCACGTTGCAGGGGAGCAACGCCCCGATCTGGGGCTCCATCTCGAGCGCGCGCGCGGCGAACTGGGGATTGCAGGCGCCCAGGATCTTGTACGGCGGCCGTTCCAGGCCGAGCTTCTTCTTCAGCGTCGCGGCGACGTCGATCTCGGTGAGCACACCGAAGCCTTCCCTGGCGAGCGCCTGGGTGACAGCCTGGGTCGCGTCCTCGAAGGACATGGCGACGGTCTTGCCGAATGCGTACTTGCTCATGCTGCAGCTCCTAGGGGGATGTTGCCGATGTCCCAGTATCGGCCGCGCGCGGACAACCTTCAGTGACTCAGGTCCCACAGCCCTGCGGAACCTGGGTCACAGATCGCGAGCCGCCCTGCGCGCGCTGAGATCCCCGGGGGCGACCGAGGGCGTGAACGGCGTCACGCCTGCTTTCAGCGTGACCGCCGCATAATGGGCCGACTCATCGATAGGGAGAGCCCATGAGAATCCGCAAGATCCTGCTCCTGGCGGCAACCTTCTGCGCAGCCTGCTCGGTGGAGGCCGCCGGCATCGGCGTGCGCGCCGGCACCATGGGCGTCGGGGTGGATTTCGGCTGGAGCCTTGCGCCCACGCTGAGCGCGCGCATCGGCTACTCGGGCCTGAGCTACAAGACCACGCTCGAGGAGACCGACATCTCCTACGACACGAAGCTCAAGCTGTCCAACCTGAATGGCTTCCTGGACTGGAGCCCGCTCGGCCCGTTCCGCATCACCGCAGGCATCATCGGCAACGGCAGCAAGGCGGACATGACCGGCTCGCCGACAGGCGGCACCTTCACGATCAACGGCGTACCGTACAACGCCGCGGACGTCGGCACCCTCAGCGGCTCGGTCGAGCCCGGCACCAGCGCTGCGCCCTATCTGGGGATCGGCTACGGCAACGTCGCCGGCGCGGGGGTGAACTTCTACTTCGACCTCGGCGTCATGTTCCAGGGCGCGCCGACGGCGAGCCTCAGCGCGAGCTGCGGGCCGGCGGTACCGCCGGCGCAGTGCACGCAGATCCGCAACGACGTGGCAGCCGAGCAGCAGCGGCTGCAGGAGAAGCTGGACAAGTACAAGGTGTTTCCGGTCCTCAACATCGGCGTGACCATCGGCTTCTGACCCCGCCGGGCACCTCGGCTACACTGGGCGGCTGAAGCAGCCAGCCGCCCAGTTGCCCGCCACCGCCACACTCGACAAGGACGCGACGCGCTCGAGACTGCTCGAGCGCTTTCCCGTCTTCCGGCAACTCGACGCGACGCGCCTCGCCCGCCTGCTCGCCGAAGCGCAGCTCCTGCAGGTGCCCGCGGGCACCGTGCTCTTCGACGCCTCGCAGCCCTGCCGCGGCTTCCCCCTGCTGCTCGAAGGCGGCGTGCGCGTGGCGAAGTACGCGCCCAATGGCCGCGAGATCCTGCTCTACCGCGTCGATCCCGGCCAGGGCTGCATCCTCTCGGGCGGCTGCCTCCTCGGCCATTCCGATTACACGGCGCGCGGCATCGCCGAGCAGGACGTGACCCTGCTGGCCGTGCCGCCGGCGCTGTTCCACGAGCTGATGCTCGAGTTCGAGCCGTTCCGGCGCTTCGTCTTCGGCATGTATGGCGAGCGCCTCGCCGAAGTGATGGAGCTCGTGGAAGAAGTGGCCTTCCGCCGGCTCGACGAACGCCTCGCGCAGCTGCTCATCCATCGCGGTCCCGTCCTCGAAGCGACGCACCAGAAGCTTGCCGACGAGCTGGGCAGCGTGCGCGAGATCGTCAGTCGCCTGTTGCGCAGCTTCGAAGACCGCGGCTGGGTGAAGCTCGAGCGCGAGCGCATCACGGTACTCGATCCAAAGGCGCTCGCGACGCTGCAGGGCAAGGCCGCCTGATGGGCGTTTCCGAGAAACACTACCTCACCCCGCTGTTCGAGCCGCAATCGGTCGCGCTGATCGGCGCGAGCGAGCGCGCGGGCTCCATCGGCGCGGTGCTGGTGGCCAACATGCTCGCGGCCAAGTATCGCGGCGCGCTCTATGCGGTGAATCCCAAGTACAAGAGCGTGCAGGGCGTGCAATGTTTCGATGCCATCGGCAAGGCGCCGCCGCGCGTGGACCTCGCGGTGATCGCCACGCCGCCGCGCGTCGTGCCCGAGGTGATCGAGCAGTGCGGCCGCGCCGGGGTGCGCGCCGCGGTCGTGATCACGGCAGGGTTTTCGGAGATCGGGCCCGCCGGCGCGACGCTGGAGCGAGCGATGCTGGAGAACGCGCGCCGCCATCGCCTGCGCGTGGTGGGACCCAACTGCCTCGGCCTGATGCGCCCGGAGCTGGGGCTCAACGCAACCTTCGCGCGCGGCACGCCGTACCCGGGCTCGCTCGGGCTCATCTCGCAGTCCGGCGCGATCTGCACGGCGCTGCTCGACTGGGCGCGCCCGCACAAGGTCGGGTTCTCGAGCGTCGTCTCGCTCGGCGGGTCGACCGACGTGGATTTCGGCGAGATCATCGACTACCTGGTCGAGGACCCGAAGACCGACCACATCCTGCTCTACATCGAGGGCGTGAGGAGCGCGCGGCGCTTCGTCTCGGCGCTGCGCGCCGCGGCGCGGGTCAAGCCGGTGATCCTGATGAAGGTCGGGCGCCACCCGGCGGGCTCGCGCGCGGCGGTGTCGCACACCGGCGCCATCGTCGGGCTGGACGACGTGTTCGACGCGGTGGTGAAGCGCGCCGGCGTGGTGCGCGTGACCACCATCGGGCAGCTCGTCGCCGCGGCGCAGGCGCTCGCCGCGCACGTGCGCCCGCAGGGCGAGCGCCTGGCGATCGTCACCAACGGCGGCGGCCCCGGCGTGATGGCGGCGGACCGCGCCGCGGATCTCGGCATCCCGCTGGCGCAGTTCACGCAACCCACCATCGAGGCGCTGAAGCGCTCGCTGCCGGAGAGCTGGTCGCACGGCAACCCGATCGACCTGATCGGCGACGCGGACCCCGAGCGCTACCGCACCGCGGTGGCGGCCTGCCTCGCCGACGAGCAGGTGGATGGCGTGCTGGCGATGCTCGCGCCGCAGGCGATGACCGCGCCAGCGGATGCCGCGCGCGCGGTGATCGAGGCCGCGAAGGGCTCCTCCAAGCCGGTGCTCACCTGCTGGATGGGCGAGGAGCAGACCGCGGAGGCGCGGCGGCTGCTGGGGGAAGCGCGCATTCCCGTGTTCCGCACGCCCGACCCGGCGGTGGAGATGTTCGGGCACCTGTCGTCCTTCTACCGCAACCAGCGCGCGCTGCTGCAGACGCCCGGGCCGCTCGCCGCGCAGGGCGCGCCCGACCTGGAAGGCGCGCGCCTGATCGTGGAGGCGGCGCTCGCCGAGCGGCGCGCGGTGCTCTCGGAGATGGAGTCGAAGGCGCTGCTGGCCGCTTTTCGCATCCCGATCGCGCACACCGTGGTGGCGCGCTCCGCGCACGAAGCGATGCTGATCGCGGGCGAGCTCGGGGTTCCGGTGGCGATGAAGATCGACTCGCCCGACATCACGCACAAGAGCGACGTGAACGGCGTGCGGCTCAACGTGGCCGGCGCGCCGGCCGTGCAGTCGGCCTACCAGCAGATCCTCGACGACGTGAAACGGTTGCGGCCGGAGGCGCGCGTGAACGGCGTGACCGTGGAGCCGATGGTGCGCCGCCAGAACGGCCGCGAGCTGATGGTCGGCGTGATCCGCGACCCGGTGTTCGGGCCGGCGATCGTCTTCGGCACCGGCGGCACCGCCGTGGAAGTGCACCGCGACCGCGCCGTGGCGCTGCCGCCGCTCAACCAGTTCCTGGTCGCCGACATGATCCGCGGCACGCGCGTCGCAAAGCTGCTGGGGGAGTTCCGGCGCATGCCGCCGGTGGACATGGACGCGCTCGCGGAAGTGCTGCTGCGCGTCTCGGAGCTGGTGTGCGAGCTGCCGGCGCTCGCGGAGCTCGACATCAACCCGCTGATCGCGGACGAAGCCGGCGCCATCGCGGTGGATGCGCGCGTGGTACTGCGGGCGCCGCCGCCGCAGCGCGACCGCTACGCGCACATGGCGATCCACCCCTACCCCGCGCACCTGGTCGGCACCTGGCAGCCGGCGCAGGGCCCGGCGGTGACGCTGCGCCCGATCCGGCCGGAGGACGCCGAGATGGAGCGCGCCTTCGTGCGCAAGCTCTCGCCCGAGAGCCGCTACTTCCGCTTCATGGACACGCTGCGCGAGCTCACGCCCGGGATGCTGGTGCGCTTCACGCAGATCGACTACGACCGCGAGATGGCCTTCGTTGCCACCGTGCCCGGCAGCGCGGGCGAGGAAGAGATCGGCGTGTGCCGCTACATCACCAACCCGGACGCCGAGAGCTGCGAGTTCGCCCTCGTCATCGCCGACGACTGGCATCGCAAGGGCCTCGGCCGGCGGCTGATGACGCAGCTGATCGACGTGGCGCGCGCGCGCGGCCTGCGCAGTATGGTCGGGCACGTGCTCGCCGAGAACCGGGGGATGCTCTCGCTGTGCCAGGGCCTGGGCTTCGTCATCAGCGACAGTCCCGAGGGCCCGATGCTCAAGCGCGCCACGCTCGCGCTCGCCTAGTGAAGCTATGAACAAGTCGCTCGGCGCCGTGTCGCCCGGGGGCGCGTAGCCCGGCGGCGGCGCTTTCCCCAGCGACGCGAGAGGGAAAAATCGGGGTCAGGGCTGGATTCCGTCTCGCAAGCGGAATCCGGCCCTGACCCCGATTTTTCCTCTTCCTCTCGCCTCTGTACCTCGGGCGTCGGAGGCCTGCGCAACTCGCCCTTCCTGCATTTGCGGGCTCGAACAGTGCTCGGCCTGCTCCCTCCGCCCTCGGCCCGGCTCGGCGCGTCGCGAAGGGGCCCCTTGCGCCGCCGCCGGGCTCCGCGCCTTCGTATGCCAGCTGCGCACGGAATTGCGTTGCACACCAGTGCAGCCCAGCTATCGCGCCGGAAGATAGCCTCGCTGAGTCACGGCCTTGTCCCGTGTACTGCCGTCCATCACAGGAGCAATGTCTCCACGCTGTGAGGCAACGCCTTGATCAGAAGAGACATTGAAAACAATCCGAGTAGAAGAGGACTAAGATAGGCCGCAATTTTTTTGACTATTGAGCGTTAGGCGAGAACATGCGCACGCTTCTACGGTCCATCGGTTCAATCGTTGTGGCCGGTTTTCTACCTTGCTCCGTTTGCTTCGCTGCTGACCCTGATACGGCCGCGCTCGACATGGTCAAACGGCTTCGCCTTGGCGAGAACATGAAGGCTATTGGCTTACAGGCTGCATCACGAACCCAAACCTATCTAATCATCACAAAGTCTGTTGGCCCCGATAAAGCTCGCACTGTTGTCGCTGAGGAATTGGACAAGACCGCTCCAAAGTATCAAAGTCAATGGGACAAGAACCTGGCCTCGGCCTATGCGCCTTTGTTTAGCGCAGAGGAGCTTCAATCCATAGCGGAGAAGCAGCGCCAGTCCCCACACATCAACAAGTTCATGTCCAAGCAGAAAGAAGTTGGCGCCGCCATGCAGGCCAAGTCTACGGAGCTTCTCAAGAGCTACGTCACCGAGGCGATGACAGGTGCTTTTCGTCGGGTTGCTCCAACCAAATGAAGTAGTTGCCTTACCGCGCGTTGTTGCCCGACGCCTTCAGCTCGCTGCGCTGCGCATACGGCGCGGCAAGACGCGAACGTTAAGTGCCGCTAGGGAATGACGTGCTGCTACTCATGTCGCTCCTGGCTTGGCTGATCATTCTTGGCCTGGCGGTAGCCAACGGCGCCTTGCGCGAGGCGGTCTTGATCCCTGCACTTGGCAAGCCCAGCGGCCTTGTCTTGAGCGGAGTTCTGCTGTCCTCGCTCGTGGCGCTTGTCGCGTACGGCCTTGTTCGTGTCAAGCAAGACGTCACAGTCTCGCAGGGCCTTCTCATCGGCATTCTTTGGTTGAGCCTCACGCTAACTTTCGAGTTCACCTTTGGGCGCTACGTTGCGCACCAGTCGTGGGCCGAGCTGCTCGACGCGTATACGTTCAAGGACGGCAATATTTGGCCCGTGGTCCTCGTCGTCACGCTACTGGCGCCGACCGCAGCAGCCCTGTTCCATGCAAGGTCTCGGCGCGAAAAGAGCAGCGCCTGACCCTTCCCCCGGCTGCGCGCGCGAGAGCGCAGGCAACGGCGCGGTGCCCGGCGGCGGCGCAAGGGGCCCCATCGCGCTGCGCCGAGCCGGGCCGCGGGCGGAGGGGCAGGCCGAGCACTGCTCGAGCCCGTAAATGCAGGAAGGGCGAGTTGCGCAGGCCTACGACGACTGAGGCGGTGAGGCGAGGGTAAAGAAAATCGGGGTCAGACCCAAAGGCGGGAAAACCTGGGTCTGACCCCGATTTTCTTCGCGGCGCTGGGGAAGGCGCCGCCGCCGGGCTACGCGGCGAGGTCGATGGACTGTCCCGCCTTGGCCACCGCGGCCCGCCAGCGAAGGCGCTTCTCGATCTCGCCCTTGAGCGCATCCGCCGCGAGCGGCTCGCCGTGCACCACCCAGGTCTGGCGCGGCGGCTTGCGAAAGCCTGCGAGCCAGCCGAGCAGCGCCGACTGGTCGGCGTGCGCCGAGAGCCCGCCGATGGTGAACACGCGCGCGCGCACCGGGTACTCCTCGCCGAAGATACGTACGCTGGGCGCGCCGTCGACGATGCGTCGGCCCAGCGTGCCCGCCGCCTGAAAGCCGACGAAGACGATGGCGCACTCCGGGCGCGACAGGTTGTAGCGCAGGTGGTGCTTGATGCGCCCGCCCTCGCACATGCCGCTCGCCGAGATGATCGCGGCGCCCGCCTTCACTTGATTGATGGCCATCGAGTCCTCGACGCTCTCGGTGAAGCGCACGTGCTCGAGCGCGGGCAGTTTTGCGTATTTCAGCGTGATGCGCGTGGCGGCGAGCGCCATCGGCGAGTCCACGTACACGTCCATCTTCGGCAGCCGGCCCTGCGCGCGCAGCTCGCCGATGAAGTGCAGGATGTCCTGCGTACGGCCCACGGCGAAGGCCGGAATCACCACATTGCCGCGGCGGCTCGCCATGGTGTCGTTCAGCGCGTAGGCGAACTCGTCCATGGTCTGCGCGAGGCTCTTGTGGTCGCGGTTGCCGTAGGTTGACTCGACCAGCAGCACGTCCGCGTCTGCGATCGGGGTGGGATCGGCGACGATCGGGTGGCCGGGCTGGCCGAGGTCGCCGGAGAACACCAGCTTCATGCCGCCGACCCGGATCTCGAGGATCGCCGAGCCCAGGATGTGCCCGGCATCGCGGAACACGCAATGCACCTGCGGGTGCGGGCGCACCTCGACGCCGTACTCCACCGCCAGCAGCCGCTGCAGGCTCACTTCGGCTTCACGCAGCGTGTAGAGCGGCGTGCCGCCTTCGCGCTCGGCCTCGCGCTCCTGCAGGTGGCCGCTGTCGGGCAGCATCACGGCGAGCAGGTCGCAGGTCGGCGGCGTGGCGTAGACCGCACCCTTGAAGCCCTGCGCGACCAGGCGTGGGATAAGCCCTGAGTGGTCGATGTGCGCGTGCGACAGCAGCACGAAGGCGATGTCGCGCGGCTCGAAGGCGAAGCGCGCGTTCTTGCGCTCGGCGTCGGCGCCGCCCTGGAACATGCCGCAGTCGATGAGGAACCTGATGCCGGCATGCTCGACGAGGTAGCACGAGCCGGTGACTTCACCGGCGGCGCCGAGGAAGGTCAGTCGCACCGCTGGAAGCTTACTTGTTCAGGTGGTAGTGCGATCGATTCAGGTACTGAACCAGGTCTTCCAGCTCGTCCGGCGTGAACGAGCGCTTGGCCTGTCTCGCCCAGCGCGCGACCGTGCCGCGCAGGTCCGCCATGGTCTTCACCGACGGCTTCTCGCGCCCATGCAGCCGCTCGGTGTGGCAGGCGGCGCAGTGCGTCTCGTACAGCAGTCTGCCGCGCTGCGGGTCCTGGGCCAAGGCGGGAAGCGCGAGCAGCGCGAGCGCGAGGCTAGCGATTGATTTCGTCGGCACGGCGCCGAAGATAGCATGTAAGGGCGCTGGACGACGCGGCGAAGGCCCAGCACAGGAAGAAGCCGATCGAGTACACGGCGAGGCGGCTCAGGCTGGTCGGCTCGCCGAAGATATACAGCTGCTTCGGGTCGAACACGGTGAAGAACAGCACCTCGCCCACGCCGCCGACGATGAACGACGGCCACAGGATCACCATCCAGTTCTTCATAGTCCCTCCTGCACCACGCGCCACTCGCGGCGCGGATCCTCCAGCACCACGCGCCAGCGCCCCGCCGGCAGCGCCGGCAATTCGGCTTCGTACACGCCCGGCGCCAGCAGCGCGAGGCGCAGCCGAATGTCGTGCCCGGCGCGCGTGGCGTGCGCGAGCTGCGCGAACAGCGCCTCCGGCGCCGCGCCCGCGAGCGCGACGCGCAGGCGCCCGTGCGCGGCCTCGATTCGGGCCTGCACGCCGAGCCGGCGCGCATTTTCCTCGCGCGCGAGCACCTGGTTGATGGCGAGGCCGCGCTTGTAGTAGTCGTCGGCCACGAGGCCGTCGGCGCTGTCGACAGCGATCCAGATCGTCGCCGCGCCCGCCACCACCACCGCGGCGGGCCCCGCCATCAGGATCCAGGGCCAGGGCTCGCGGTACCAGGCTCGGCTCATGCGCTCACCTTACGACGAAGACCGACGGCACGCGCACGAACACCGTGGGGTCGTCGTGGGCGTGCACCAGGAACTCGATGCGGTGCGCGCCCGGCGCTGCCGCGCCCGGCCCAACGTGCACGCGCGCGCGCAGCGGTACGACGCGGCTGTCGGTTCCAGGCAGCTCGACGTGCGTCTCGCCGTCGAGATGGATCGTCGGCAAGCCCGCGGCCTCGATGTCAAACACGCGCTTGTGCTCGGAAATGTTGATGATCTGAAGCTGGTAGACGTTCTCGATATCACCGCCCTCGACTTCGCGCGCGATCGCCGCCCGGTCGCGGATCACGTCCACCTTGAGCGGCACGCGCAGCCACAGGCTCACGCCCGCCGCGACGACGATGCCGGCGAGGATCGCGCTGTACAGCAGCACGCGCGGGCGGAAGGCGTGGCGGAGCATCTGCGCACGCGTGAGCTTCTGCTCCATGGCGTGGGTGGTGGAGTAGCGGATCAGGCCCTTGGGGTAACCGACCTTCTCCATCACCTGGTTGCAGCCGTCGATGCAGGCCGCGCAGCCGATGCACTCGTACTGCAGGCCGTTGCGGATGTCGATGCCGGTGGGGCACACCTGCACGCAGATGTTGCAGTCCACGCAGTCGCCCAGGCCCAGCGCCGCGGGGTCGGCCTTGCGCGAGCGCGAGCCGCGCGGCTCGCCGCGCTCGCGGTCGTAGGTGATGATCAGCGTGTCCTGGTCGAACATCGCGCTCTGGAAGCGCGCGTAGGGGCACATGTACTTGCACACCTGCTCGCGCATCCAGCCGGCGTTGCCGTAGGTGGCGAAGCCGTAGAACAGGATCCAGAAGGTCTCCCAGGGCCCGAGCAGGGTCGCCGCGCCGCCGGCGAGCCACGGGCCCACGCTGAGGACCTCCTGCCAGAGCTCGCGGATCGGGGTCACGTAGCCGACGAAGGTAAAGCCGGTCCACAACGCCACCGCGATCCAGGCGCCGTGCTTGGCGGCCTTCAGGCCCGCCTTGCGCGCGCCGAGCGGCGCGGCATCGAGGCGCATGCGCGCCGCGCGATCGCCCTCGATCTTCTGCTCGATCCACATGAAGATCTCGGTGTACACCGTCTGCGGGCAGGCGTAGCCGCACCACAGGCGCCCGGCGACCGCGGTGAAGAGGAACAGCGACAGCGCCGAGATGATCAGCAGGACGGTGAGGTAGATGATGTCCTGCGGCCAGAAGACGAGGCCGAAGATGTAGAACTTGCGGTGCACGATGTCGAAGTGCACCGCCTGGCGGTCGTTCCACTGCAGCCATGGCAGGCCGTAGAAGACGAGCTGCGTCGCCCACACCAGCGCCCAGCGCCAGGCAGCGAACCACCCGCGCACGGCGCGCGGGTGGATGGTCTTGCGGACTTCGTAGAGCGACTGCTCGACGAGCCCTTCCGCCGCCGCGCCCTCCTTGCTCACTTCTGCTGTGAAAGCGAATACACGTAGGCGGTGAGCAGGTGGATCTTGGCCGGCGTGAGCAGCTCCTTGTGCGCCGGCATCTGGTTGTTGCGCCCGCGCGTGACGCTCTCGATGATCGCCGCCTCGCCCGCGCCGTAGCAGCCAGGTCTTGTCGGTGAGGTTGGGCGCGCCCAGCTGCGGATTGCCCTTGCCCTCGGCGCCATGGCAGGCGGAGCAGGTCTGCGCGAACAGCGGCTTGCCGCGCGCGCTGCGAATGCTGTCATGCGCCATGCCCGAGAGGGACATTACGTAGTGCGCCACGTCCTTGGTGCCCTGCTCGCCGAGCGCCGGCGCCGAAGGGCGGCATGATGCCGTTGCGGCCGTTGGTGATCGAGGCCTTGATGGTCGCCGGGTCGCCGCCGTAGAGCCAGTCGTTGTCCGTCAGGTTGGGAAAGCCGCGGCTGCCCGCGCCGTCAGAGGCGTGGCACTGCGCACAGGTGTTGAGAAAGAGCTTCTGGCCGATGGCGAGCGCCTCGGGGTTCTTCGCCAGCTGCGCGACCTCCTGGCCCGCGAACTTCTCGTAGATCGGCCCGAACTGGGCCTCCGCCTGCTTGGTCTCCTGCTCGAGCTGGCCCACCTGGGTCCATTTCCAGTAGCCCGCGAAGCTGCCCAGGCCCGGATACAGCACGAGGTAGGCCAAGCTGAAGACGATGGTGATCCAGAACAGCCACATCCACCAGCGCGGCAGCGGGTTGTTGTATTCGCCGAGGTCCTCGTCCCAGGTGTGGCCGGTGGTCTCAGCCTGCCCGCCCGCCACGTGGCGCTTGCTCTGCGCCAGCAGCAACACGCCGCAGGCGAGGATGCTGACGACGCTGATCACGCCGATGTAGAAGTCCCAGAAACTGCTCGTGAACTGGCTCATGCCTACTCCCCGTCGTCCAGGGGCATGCGCGCGTCGCGCTCGAAGCGCTCCCTGCGCGCCGGCCCGTATGCCCACCACACGATGCCGAGGAACGCGGCGAAGGCCGCCAGCGTCACCAGGCTTCTCGCCAGATCGAGGTCCATGGTCAGTTCGCCTTCTGCTTGAGGGCCGTGCCGAGCACCTGCAGGTAGGCGATCAGCGCGTCCAGTTCGGTCTTGTCCTTCAGTTCGGCCTTCGCCCCGGCGATGTCCTCGTCCGAGTAGGGCACGCCGAGCCTGCGCAGCGCGCGCAGCTTCGCCTCGATGTCCGCGGCGTTGGCCGCCGACTTCGCCAGCCAGGGGTAGGCCGGCATGTTCGATTCGGGCACCAGGCTGCGCGGGTCGTTCAGGTGCATGCGGTGCCATTCGTCCGAATAGCGGCCGCCGACGCGGTGCAGGTCCGGCCCGGTGCGCTTGGAGCCCCACTGGAACGGACGGTCGTAGACGAACTCGCCCGCCACCGAGTAGTGGCCGTAGCGCTCCACCTCGGCGCGGAACGGCCGCACCATCTGCGAGTGGCAGTTGTAGCAGCCCTCGCGGACGTAGACGTCGCGGCCGGTGAGCTGCAGCGGCGTGTAGGGCTTCAGGCCCGCCACCGGCTCGGTCACCGATTTCTGGAAGTACAGCGGCACGATCTCCACCAGCCCGCCCACCGCCACCACCAGGATCACCAGGATGATGAGCAGCGCCTGGTTGCGCTCGATCATGTCGTGCGTGAGCTTCATCGTCGCTCCCCTAGGCGTGGGCCACCGTGTGGACCGCGGACGAAGCCGCGGTGGGCGCCGGAATCGGCGCCTCGATCGACCTGCCCTCGGTCACCGTCTTGAACACGTTCCAGGCCATGATCAGCATGCCGCCGAGGAAGAGCACGCCGCCCAGCAGCCGGATGGCGTAGAAGGGATAGGTCGCCTTCACGCTCTCGACGAAGGTGTAGGTGAGCGTGCCATCGGCGCCCACCGCGCGCCACATCAGGCCCTGCATCACGCCGGCGATCCACATGGCGGCGATGTAGAGCACGATGCCGATGGTCGCCACCCAGAAGTGCACGTTGATCAGGCGCACGCTCCACATCTCGGCGCGGCCGAAGAGCTTCGGGATCGAGGAAGTAGATCGAGCCCATCGACACCAGGCCCACCCAGCCGAGCGCGCCGCTGTGCACGTGGCCGATGGTCCAGTCGGTGTAGTGCGAGAGCGCGTTGACCGTCTTGATCGACATCATCGGGCCCTCGAAGGTGGACATGCCGTAGAACGACAGCGACACGATGAGGAACTTGAGGATCGGGTCGTCGCGCAGTTTGTGCCACGCGCCCGAGAGCGTCATGATGCCGTTGATCATCCCGCCCCAGGAGGGCGCGAGCAGGATCAGCGAGAACACCATGCCGAGCGACTGCGCCCAGTCGGGCAGCGCCGTGTAGTGCAGGTGGTGCGGGCCCGCCCACATGTAGGTGAAGATCAGCGCCCAGAAGTGCACCACCGACAGGCGGTAGGAGTAGATCGGGCGCCCGGCCTGCTTCGGGATGAAGTAGTACATCATCCCGAGGAAGCCCGCGGTGAGGAAGAAGCCGACCGCGTTGTGCCCGTACCACCACTGCACCATCGCGTCCTGCGCGCCGGCGTAGGCGGAGTAGGACTTCCAGAAGGTGGCCGGCATGGCGGCGCTGTTGACGATGTGCAGCAGCGCCACCGTCAGGATGAAGGCGCCGAAGAACCAGTTGGCGACGTAGATGTGCGGGACCTTGCGCTTCCACAGCGTGCCGAAGAACACGAAGGCGTAGGCCACCCACACCAGCGCGATCAGGATGTCGATCGGCCACTCGAGCTCGGCGTACTCCTTGGAGGAAGTGATGCCGAGCGGCAGCGTGATCGCGGCGAGCACGATCACCGCCTGCCAGCCCCAGAAGGTGAAGGCGGCGAGGCCGTCGCGAGAAGATGCGCGCGTGGCAGGTGCGCTGCACGACGTAGTACGAGGTGGCGAACAGCGCGCAGCCGCCGAAGGCGAAGATCACGGCGTTGGTGTGCAGCGGGCGCAGGCGCCCGTAGGAGAGCCAGGGAACGCCGAGGTTGAGCTCGGGCCAGAGCAGCTGCGCGGCGATGATCACGCCCACCAGCATGCCGACCACGCCCCAGACCACGGTCATGATCGCGAACTGGCGGACGACCTTGTAGTTGTACGTCGCTTCGTTGCTCATGCAGGCAGCCTCCCCGGCTTCTAGGCGAAGGCCATGCTAGACAAGGGGGATACTGCCGATTTGATTTGCATCAAATGGAGCGCGGGCAGCCATGCCTACGCTTGTGGACGCATTGGCAAGCTTTTCGGGATAGCCGCCGCCAATCCCGCGGATCAGCACAATCAATTTCACGCCGCCCGCATTTGGCAGTGCAATGGCTGCACGCCCCAATCCACCCACGCAGCACGATCGGAGAGAAGCATGGACACGAAGACCAAGGACGCGAGTGCGGGCCAGTGCCCGTTCAACCACATCGCCGGCGTCGGCCGGACGAACCGCGACTGGTGGCCGAACCAGCTGCGGCTGGACCTGCTGCACCAGCATTCCTCGAAGTCCGACCCGATGGGCAGGGGCTTCGACTACGCGAAGGAATTCAAGAGCCTCGACTACAAGGCGCTGAAGAAGGACCTGGTCAAGCTGATGACCGACTCGCAGGACTGGTGGCCGGCGGACTTCGGCCACTACGGCCCGTTCTTCATCCGCATGTCCTGGCACGCCGCGGGGACCTACCGCGTCACCGACGGCCGCGGCGGCGGCGGCCGCGGGCAGCAGCGCTTCGCGCCCCTCGGCAGCTGGCCCGACAACGTCAACCTCGACAAGGCGCGGCGCCTGCTGTGGCCGATCAAGCAGAAGTACGGCAGGAAGATTTCCTGGGCCGACCTGCTCATCCTCGCCGGCAACGTCGCGCTGGAGTCCATGGGCTTCAGGACCTTCGGCTTCGGGGCCGGCCGTGCCGACGTCTGGGAGCCGGACGAGGACGTGAACTGGGGCGAGGAGATCGCCTGGCTGGGCACCGACAAGCGCTTCAGCGGCGATCGCGACCTGGGGCCGTTCGGCGCCACCCACATGGGCCTCATCTACGTCAACCCGGAAGGCCCGAACGCGAGCGGCGACTACATGGCCGCCGCCAAGGACATCCGCGCCACTTTCGGCCGCATGGCGATGAACGACGAGGAGACCGTCGCCTTGATCGCGGGCGGCCACACCTTCGGCAAGTGCCACGGCGCCGCTCCCGGAATCGCATAAGGGCCCGGATCCGGAAGGCGCGCCGCTGGAAGCGCAGGGCCTGGGCTGGGTGAGCAACTACGGCTCGGGGCGCGGTGCCGACACGATCTCGAGCGGCCTCGAAGTCACCTGGACCAAGACCCCGGCGCTGTGGAGCAACAGCTTCTTCGAGATCCTGTTCAAGTACGAGTGGGAGCAGACCAAGTCGCCCGCCGGCGCCAAGCAATGGGTGGCGAAGAACGCGCCGGCGATCATTCCCGACGCGCACATCCCGGGCAAGTTCAACAAGCCGACCATGCTGACCACGGACCTGACGCTGCGCTTCGACCCGGAGTTCGGCAAGATCTCGCGCCGGTTCCACGAGGACCCGCAGGCCTTCGCCGATGCCTTCGCGCGCGCGTGGTTCAAGCTGACGCACCGCGACATGGGCCCGCGCGCCCGTTATTTCGGAGCGGAGGTGCCGAAGGAAGAACTGATCTGGCAGGACCCGATCCCCGCGGTCAACCACAAGCTGATCGGCGAGAAGGAGATCGCCGACCTCAAGAAGAAGATCCTCGCCTCGAAGCTGTCCATCGCGCAGCTGGTGTCGACCGCCTGGGCGTCGGCGTCCACCTTCCGCGGCTCCGACAAGCGCGGCGGCGCCAACGGCGCGCGCATCCGGCTCGCGCCGCAGAAGGACTGGGCCGTGAACCAGCCGGCGCAGCTCGCGAAGGTGCTAAAGACGCTCGAGGGCGTCCAGGCCGGCTTCAACAAGGCGGCCAAGGGCGGCAAGAAAGTGTCGCTCGCCGACCTGATCGTGCTCGCGGGCTGCGCGGGCGTCGAGCAGGCCGCGAAGAAGGCCGGCGTCACCGTGAAGGTGCCGTTCAACCCCGGACGCATGGACGCGTCGCAGGCGCAGACGGATGTGGAGTCCTTCGGCGTGCTCGAGCCGATCGCCGACGGCTTCCGCAACTACCTGAAAGGCAAGTTCACGGTCTCCGCCGAGCAGCTGCTGATCGACCGGGCGCAGCTCCTGACGCTCACGGCGCCCGAGATGACGGTCCTCGTGGGCGGCCTGCGCATGCTGGGGACCAACGTCGGCGGCGCGAAGCACGGGGTCTTCACCTCGAAGCCGGAGACGCTCTCCAACGACTTTTTCGTCAACCTGCTCGACATGGGCATCGAGTGGAAGCCGACCTCGGCCGCCGCGGACGTGTTCGAAGGGTGCGACCGCGAGTCGGGCAAGGTCAGGTGGACCGGCACGCGCGTCGACCTCGTCTTCGGCTCGAACTCGCAGCTGCGGGCGCTAGCGGAGGTCTACGCGAGCGAGGACGCAAAGGAGAAGTTCGTGAAGGATTTCGTGTCGGCGTGGACAAAGGTGATGGACCTGGACCGCTTCGACCTGAAGTGACCCCGAAAATCGGGGTCAGGGCCGAATTCTTCTGGCGAACGAAAATTCGGCCCTGACCCCAATTTCACTCCGGCTTGTCGTCATCCATGAGGATGTCGTGCGCCGGCCGCTCGAGATCGTCGAACTGGCCGCCCTCGAGGGCGCGCCAGAACACCCAGCCGATCAGGAATACGAGAGCGACCGAGAGCGGGATGAGGAGGGTGAGGCTGCTTTCCATTCGGTCTTCCCGTCGAGCGGGCGCAGGGCGTTCAGCACCACGATGAAGGAGCTCGCCGACATGCCGATCGCCGCTTCCCACGGCCCGATCCAGCCCAGCGCGGCCGCCGGCAGCGCAACGGCATTGTAGAGCGAGCGCCCAGCCCAGGTTCTGGCGCACGAGGCGCATCGCGCCTCTCGACAGCGCGAGGACGTCCTGCAGCGCGCCGAGCCGATCGCCCGTCAGCACCACGTCCGCCTGCAGCTGCGCGGCATCGGCGCCCGCGCCCATCGCCACCGAGGCATCGGCGCACGCGAGCACCGGCGCGTCGTTCAGGCCGTCGCCCACCATGGCCACCACGCGCCCCTCGCCTTGCAGGCGCGCGACGTAGTCGAATTTCTCCTGTGGCGTCGCGCCGCCGGCCCACCACTCGATGCCGAGAAGCCGCGCGGTCTGCTCGACCAGCGCCGGGTCGTCGCCGCTCACGAGGTGCACGCGCAGGCCGCGCCCGGCGAGCGCGCGCACCACGTCTGCCGCCTCCGGCCGCAACGCGTCCTCGATGAAGAACGCGGCGAGCCAGCGGCCTTGTTCCGCCAGATAGACCTGCGCGCCAGGCGCGGGCGCGGGCGCCCCGGCGATCTCATCGCAGAAGCGCCGCGAGCCGATACGTACCAGCCGCCCATCGGCGCGCGCCTCGACGCCCTGGCCGGCCTCGTTCCTGAGATCCCGAAGGCTGGGCGGTTCACCCATCCTGGCGTCATCGGGCTTGAGCCCATCACCGCTCCGGTCGACGCCATCCCGCGCGTGCGCATCGCCCGCCTTGCGGAATGCGCGCGCCAGGGGATGGCTGCTCGAGGCCTCCAGCGCTTCGGCGAGCGCGCGGCAATGCGGCTCGTCCGCATCCGACAGGATCGCCACCCGCGCGATCGCCGGCCGCCCGTGCGTCAGCGTGCCGGTCTTGTCGAGCACGACGTCGGTGGCGCGTTGCAGCACCTCCAGGGCGCGCGAGCGCGTCAGTGCCGCGCCGCGCGCAAGCAGTTGCGCCCCCGCGCGCGTCAGCACGATCGGTGCGGCAAGCGCAAGCGCGCACGGACAGGTGGCCACCAGAACGGCCACCGCCACCCAGACGTCTGCCGGAGGCGAGCCAGGCAAGCGCCGCCGTGGCGATGACCACGGTGGTGAGCGCCTGCGCCAGCCGATCCGCGCGCTCCACCAACCGCGGACGGCTCGCCGCCGCGCGCTCCACCAGTCGCCCGATGGCCGCCGCCTGCGTGTCGGCGCCCGCGCGCGTGACGCGCATCGTCAACGGCTGCTCGAGGTTCACCGAGCCGCCGACCAGCGCCGCGCCCAATCCCTTGGCCACCGGGCGCGACTCGCCGGTGAGCAGCGACTCGTCGGCGCTCGAGGCGCCCTCCTCGACCACGCCGTCCGCGGGCACGCGCTCGCCCGCGCCGACCAGCACGCGGTCGCCGGCAACGAGCGCGTGCGCGGGCACGCGCTCGGTCTCGCTGCCGCTCGTGAGCCGCAGCGCGAACGAAGGCATCCAGCGCGCCAGGCGATCCAGCTCGCGACCGGCCTTCTGCCGCGCGAACAGCTCCGCGGTGCGCGCGCCGAGCAGCAGGAACGCGAGCATGGCGATGGAATCGAAGTACACCTCGCCGCCGCCGGTCAGCGTCGCCCAGGCGCTCGCCGCGAATCCCGCGGCGAGGCCCAGCGCGATCGGCGTATCGAGGCTGACGTGGAGGCGCTTCGCGTCCTGCCACGCGCCGCGGAAGAACGGCGCGCACGAAAAGACCAGCACCGGCAAGGTGATCAGCAGGCTCGCCCAGCGCATCAGCCCCTCGGCATCGGTGCTCAGCGTCCCGGCGCCCGCGTCGATGTAGGCGGGCCACGCGTACATCATCACCTGCATGGCGCCGAAGCCGGCGACGAACAGCCGCCACAGCGCCCGGCGCCGCTCGCCGCGCGCGAGCGCGTCGCCGCGGCGCGGATCGAACGGGTAGGCGTCGTAGCCGACCGCGCGGATGGCCTCCAGGATGCTGGAAAGCTTGGTCACGCGCGGATCCCAGGCCACCTGCGCGCGCTGCGTCGTGAAGTTGACGTCGGCGCGCAGCACGCCCGGCGCCTGCCGCAGCGCACGCTCGTTCAGCCACAGGCAGGCCGCGCAGCGGATGCGGTCGAGGATGAGCGTCGCCTCGCGCACGCCCTCGGTGCGCGCGGCGACGAACTCCCGCTGCGCCGCCGGATCGTCATAGAGCTCGGCCGGCGGCAGCGCCTCCGGCCGCACGCCCGCCGCCGAGCGCGCCTCGTAGTACTTTTCGAAGCCGGCCGCGACGATGGTGCGCGCCACCGCCTCGCAGCCCGCGCAGCAAAAAGCGCGCTCGGCCCCGAGGACCGGCGCGCTGTGCCTGCCGGCTCCCAGGACCGGCAGGCCGCAATGGAAGCAGGCGCTCAGGAGACGCTGATGCGCTTGCCGCCGCCGTTGCCCTTCTTGGGCAGCGTGAGGCTCAGGACGCCGTCCTTGTACTCGGCCTTCGCGCCCTTGGAATCCACTTCGGCGGGCAGCGAGAAGCTGCGGCTCACCATGCCGTAGCTGCGCTCGCTGTAGATGACCTTCTCGCCCTTCTTCTCTTCTTTCTCCTGCTTGGCTTCCGCGCGCAGCGAAATCATGTTGCCCTCGACGTCGACCTGGATGTCCTCCTTCTTCACGCCGGGGATATCGGCGCGCACCGTGTAGGCCTTGTCGTCTTCCTTGACGTCGACCTTGATGCTCAGTTCGGCGCCGGCCGGCATGGCGAGCGGCTTCACCCAGAAGCCCTTGGTGAATTCGCTGACCAGGTCGTCGAACGGGTTGTAGCGGGTGATGTTGGCCATGGTGTGCCTCCGTGCGGGAAATGACGCAATGATGCTAGACCCTGTGGGCGGGACGGTATTGACTTGAATCAAAGGCGCGAGGAGGCCCCGCGCCGGTGCAATCCGGCGCAGGCTGGCGCGCAGGGGGCCAAGGGTGCTGGAGGGGTCTGAACGCCTCGGCAGGGCCTGCCGATCGCAGGCGGCCGGGACGCGCCCAAGGCCCCGCGTCGCTCAGGAGTTGTGGCGATGCCCCCGATCGCCCGGAGTGCCTGCGCAACCCGGTTCGCCCATCTGCCCATGGCGTTCCCCCAACGCACCGCTCTGCATGCCCATGTGGCCGTGCCGGCTGCCCGTGCCACCGTGCTGCTCGCCCATCTGCACGTGCTTCCCGCTCATCTGGCCGTGCAGCTCGTTCATGCGCTGCCTGCCGTGCTCATGCCTTTCCGCTCCTGTACATGGCATATGACAACCGCGTGCGCCGCACACAAGCGCGCAACTGTTACAGGATGTGACCGGCGGCTTGATCTCCGTCAATATGCCGTTGCGTGGCGGCGTCAATCTGCAGGCAGATCAACCTGAGAAGAGGTCTTCATGTTCAAGCACATCCTGATCCCGACCGATGGCTCGCGCCTCGCCGCCAAGGCCATCAAGGCAGGCGTCGAGATGGCGAAGCAAACGGGCGCGCGGGTGACCGGCTACTGCGCGCAGGACCCGGTGCCCCTGCACCTGTACGGCGAGGGCTACATCGCCGACAAGCGGATGGCCGCCGAGTTCGAGCGGCGGGCGCGCGAGCACGCGGAGACTTGCGTCGAGGAGATCGCCGCCGCCGCCAAGGCGCGCGGCGTGCCGTTCACGGCGCTGGTCAACAAGTCGAACGTGCCCTCGCGCGGCATCGTCGACGCCGCCCAGCGGCGCAAGTGCGACGTGATCTTCATGGCCTCGCACGGCCGTCGCGGGCTGACCGGCCTGCTGCTGGGCAGCGTGACGCAGGAAGTGCTGACGCATACCGACATCCCGGTGGTGGTGTTTCGCTAGATAGCCGGCGTCAATCCGCGGCATTGCGAGTTTCGATTTGATCCGCCGCGCAGGGCCGCCTAGGCTTATGCTCGCGTTCGCCTGAGAAGAGGGATCGATGCCATGACCGTGCGCGAAGGAAGCCTGGAAGCCCCCACCCGCCATCCGCTCGACTGGCAGAACCCGGCGTTCTTCGACGAGGCGAAGCTCGACAAGGAGCTCGAGCGCGTCTTCGACATCTGCCACGGCTGCCGGCGTTGCGTGAACCTGTGCACCTCGTTTCCGACGCTGTTCGACCTGGTGGACAACTCCAAGACCATGGAGGTGGACGGCGTCGCGAAGAGCGACTACTGGAAGGTCGTGGACCAGTGCTACCTGTGCGACATGTGCTACATGACCAAGTGCCCGTACGTGCCGCCCCACGCCTGGAACGTGGACTTCCCGCACCTGATGCTGCGCGCCAAGGCCGTGAAGTTCCGGCGCCACGGCGCGGGTTTCCGCGACCGGTTGCTCTCCTCCACCGACGCGATGGGCAAGCTCGCCGCGATTCCGGTGGTGGCGCAGACGGTCAACGCAGTGAACAACCTCCCGCTCGCGCGCAGCCTGATGGAGAAGACGCTCGGCGTGCATAAGGACCGTCAACTGCCACCGTACGCGAGCAGCAAGTTCCGCTCGAGCGCCGCGGCGAGCAAGCCGCACGCCGCGAAGGACGGCAAGAACACCCCGGGCAAGGTGGCGGTCTACGCGACCTGCTACGTCAACTACAACGAGCCGGGCATGGGGCACGACCTGCTCGCGCTGCTCGAGCACAACGAAGTGCCCTACGTGCTGGTGGAGAAGGAGGCCTGCTGCGGCATGCCCAAGCTCGAGCTGGGCGACCTGGAGTCCGTGGCGAAGCTGAAGGAGAAGAACATCCCGCCGCTCGCGAAGCTCGCGCGCGAGGGCTACGCGATCCTGACCCCCGTGCCCTCCTGCACGCTGATGTTCAAGCAGGAGCTGCCTCTCATGTTCCCGCAGGATGCGGAGGTCAAGGCGGTGCAGGAGGCGATGTTCGATCCCTTCGAGTACTTCGTGCTGCGCGCCAAGGAAGGGTTGCTGAAGACCGACTTCAGGCAGCAGCTCGGCAAGGTCTCGTACCACATCCCCTGCCACTCGCGCGTGCAGAACATGGGCCAGAAGACGCGCGAGGCACTCGAGATGGTGCCGGGCACCAAGGTGACGACGGTGGAGCGCTGCGCGGGGCACGACGGCACCTGGGGCGTGAAGCGCGAGTACTTCGCCAACTCGATGAAGATCGGCGGTCCCGTGTTCCGCCAGATGGCCGAGCCGGCCCCGGACTACGTCAGCTCCGACTGCCCCATCGCCGGGCGCCACATCCTCCAGGGCATGGGCGAAACCGCCGGCAAGGCCGAAAAGGCCCACCCCCTCACCCTGCTGCGCAAGGCCTACGGTCTTTGAATTTTGGGGTCAGACCCCGGTTCTTCTTAGCTTGGGGTCTGACCCCGATTTTGCTTCTGGCCGCGTGCGCTCCCCTCGCGCCGCTGCCGGGCGGCGGAGTTCGCTTTCGGGGTGCTCGGCGACACGCCTTATTCGCAAGCCGAGGTCCGCAAGCTCGACGCGCTGATCGGGCGCATCAACGAAGACCGGGCTCGCCTTCGTCGTGCACGTCGGCGACATCGGCACGAGCGCGCGCGACCAGGGCTGCAGCGACGCGTGGCTCGCGGCGCGCCAGCGCCAGTTCGCGACCATCCGCCACCCCTTCGTGCTCCTTCCCGGCGACAACGAATGGAGCGACTGCGCCAGCCATGGCATGGATCCGCAAGCGCGCCTCGCGCAGTGGCGGCGCATCTTCTGCACGCCCGCGCCGAGCCTCGCGCTCGAGCGCCAGCCCGGACGCTGCGAGAACCTGCGCTGGCAGGCGGCGAGCCAGTACTTCATCGGCCTCAACGTCCCCGGGCGCGGCGCCAACCCGGCGACGGACGCGCACATGACCGCGGTCTTCGAGTGGCTGGACGAAAGCCTCGCGCATCGCGGAGTCGCAGGCGCGCGCAGCGCATCTTCGTCTTCCTGCACGCCGATCCGCACTTCGAGCGCGCGGCGCCCAACGACGGCTACGCGCGCCTGCGCGCCGTGCTCGCCACCCACGCCGCATGGCAGGAAGGGCGCCTCGTGCTGGTGCACGGCGACACGCACGTGTACCGGGACGACCAACCCGTGCCGGGACTGCGGCGCCTCGAAATGTGGGGCGCGCCGCTGGTCTCCTGGCTGCGCGTATCGACGTCAGCCGCGAGCCTTCGCGTCGACGTGGGCTGGTAATCCGTCCTCGATCGGGAGCGGCGCAAGCCCGGCGGCGGCGCGCTCCCCAGTGCCGCGAAAATCCCTCGTCTCGTTGCCGCGTGCGTCGTACGGCTGCGGAACTCGCCCCTCGCAAGTGCAGCTCAGGGCTCAGACAATCCTCGCCGTGCTCCCTCCGCCCGCAGCCCGGCTCGGCGCGTCACGATGGGGCCCCTCGCGCCGCCGCCGGGCTTGCGCCGTTCGCGCGACCAGCAAAGCGGCGCCGTCCATCCAGGGGGGCGCGACGACTTTGGGCCATCACTTCCCGAGGTCACCAGCGCACGATGAGGCGAGTAGCATTGAGCAGGAATCCGCAGAGCGGCTCAAACTCGCCAAGCGGCTGAAATGCAGGAGAGAACTTGCGGCTATCCGAAGACCGTGCGGAGTGCATTCCGCTCTTGGTGCTGTCCAATTCGAGTTAGAGCTCATTGACGGACAAGAGACAATGCGCGGAGTGCTGATTGTTCTTGGTCTCCTTACGTCCGTTGATGCAGTTGCCGATGCCAGGATGGGAGAGAAGAAAGCCCAGCTATGCCTCACTTGCCATAAGCCGGGAATGCCCAATGCGTTGGCTCCTCTGCTGGAGGCACAACCTGCCAAGTATCTTGTGCAGGCGATTAATGAATTCAAGACAGGTAAAAGGTCTGATCCCGGGCTACTAATGAAAACGAATGTCGGGCCGTTGCCTGCGCGCGATATCCGGGACATTGCAGATTATTTTGCGTCGCGTCCGCCGCTGACTGGAGTCTATGTCACTGATCCGGACAAGGTGGCGGCCGGTGAAATGCGCGTGGCCGAGCTGAAATGTGGCTCGTGCCACGGCCCGAATTTCGCCGGATCAGAAGCCGTTCCTCGGCTGGCGGGGCAGACACCCGGATACCTTATGCGCCAACTGGAGGCCTTTGCGGAAAGTCGGCGCGCCCATCCGCCATCGGAAACGCCGTTCGACAAGATTGGCGACGTCCAGGCAATCGCACATTACTTCACGGCCGTGAAGTGAGCTCTAACGGCGCGTTGGTGACCGACGCGAAACCTCATCCGGCAAAGTGAACACCTCGAACTAATGCTCGACGAAGTTCACAGTCACATCAGGGCGCCAGCACTTGATCGCGGCGAGGCGCGCCGGGCGGGGGCGCGAGGGGCCCCATCGCGACGCGCCGAGCCGGGCCGCGGGCGGAGGAGCACGGCGAGGATTGTCTGAGCCCTGAGCGGTGCTTGCGAGGGGCGAGTTCCGCAGACGTACGACGCACGGGGCTCTAAGGCGAGGGGAAGGGAAAAATCGGGGTCAGGGCCGGATTCCGCTTGCGGGACGGAAATCCAGCCCTGACCCCGATTTTTCTCTTCGCGTCGCTGGGGAACGCGCCGCCGCCCGGCGCGCCTCGACGGGCTAGCGCACCACCTCGTTGATCTCTACGACAACGCCTTTCGCGTCGTTCGCCACCGGCTTGCTCGCGCCCTGCAGGTCGCCCGGCTCGGGCTTCGCATTGCCCGAGCGTGAAACGCGCGCGGTGACCACGATGCGCGGATGCGCGGAGACGGTCATGGCCGGGCTCATGGCCAGCGAGTCGTCGAGCGCGAACACGATCGGCAGCTCGCCCGCGGTGCGCCGCAGGATGGCGAGCGGCATCGGCGGCCCATCGGCCGCGCGCGCGTAGACGAATACCGTGTCGCCGGGCGAGAACTTGCCGCGCAGCTTCTCCGACACGCGCACCGTGCCGCGAATGCCCGGATGCGCGGGCGCACCGGCGCGTGCGGCGGGCGCGCCGGCGCCTGCGGCGGGAGCACCGGCGCCTGCGGCGCGCCCGCGCGCGCGGACGGAACGCCGGCGCGCTCTCGCGCCTCGGCCACGTTGCCCTGGATCGCGCGCGCGTCCTCGGAATCCGGCGGCACGAGCGGCAGCATGCGCTGCCAGTAATCTGCCGCCTTGCTGAATTCCTTGCGGTGGAACGCCGCCGTGCCGGCGAGCGCGAGCGCCTTGAGATTGTTCGGGTCGATCTCGAGCGCCCGCTGCACCAGCTTCTCCGGCTCGCCCTGCAGGCTCTGCCCGCGCGTCATGGCGAGCGCGTCGGCGAAGTCCGCGAGCAGCTGCGGATCCTTCGGCGCGCGCAGAACGGCCTTGGAGTAGGCGTCCACGGCTTCGGCGAACCGGCCGAGCGCCGCGTAGGAGCGCCCGAGCATCTTCCAGCCCTCGGCGTCGTCGGGGTTCTCGCGCATCTTCGCCGCAAGCCGCTCGACCATCACGTCGAGCTGCGCCTGGCTGAGCCCGCCCTCGGCGCCGTGCGGACTTTCGGCGGCCAGCCGGGTGCGCGGATCCAGCGCGGCGGGGCTGCCGACGACGAAGTACAAGGCGACCGCCAGGACCGGCACGGCGAGCCCGACCGCGAGCGCCGTGCCGCGCCCCGCGCGCCCCGCGCGGCCACGCGAGGCCTCGCCTCCGGAGGTCGCGTCCATGTCCTCGAGCATGCGCGCCTGCAGTTCTTCTTTCGCACGCTGGTGATCCGCCGGCGCGATCTTGCCCGCCGCAAGCTCCGCCTCCAGCTCACGCAGCTGGTCGCGATAGACGGCGAGGTTCGCGGCCTTGCGCGACACCTGAGCCGCCGTGCCCCGCCTTGCCAGCAGCGGGCGCAGCAGCAACGCCAGCACGAGCGCGGCAAGCGCCGCGCCGATCGCCCAGAACAGGGTCATTCGAGAAGCTTCGCCGCGCGGCTGCGCTGCGCTTCGCTCAATGGCGGCTCGGGTGCGCGCCGGCGTGCAAGGCGCCGCCATAGGAGCATCGCGCCCGCCACGAGCAGCACGAACGGGCCGATCCACAGCGCCAGCGTGGTCGCCTTGAGCGGCGGCCGGTACAGCACGAAGTCGCCGTAGCGCGCGACCATGTATTCGCGCACCTCGCGCTCGCTCGCGCCGCCGGCGAGCTGCTCGCGGATCTGGTTGCGCAGGTCCACGGCGAGCGGCGCGTTCGACTCGGCGAGAGACTGGTTCTGGCACACCAGGCACCGCAGCTCGTGCGCGAGCCCCGCCACGCGCCGGTCCAGGGCCAGGTTCTCTGCGGCGACCGGCGGCGCGGGTTTTTGCCCCGGCGACTGCGCCCAGGAAAGCGGCGCAAGCGCCGCCAGTCCGACGGCAAGAGCGGCGAGCAGGCGAGCGGCGGCGGCGGGCCTAGCTCGCACGCGACAGCTCCTTGAGCAGCGGCTCGATCTTGTCGCGCTGCACCTCCGGGGTGAGCGGGCCGATGTGCTTGTAGCGGATCACGCCGCGCGGGTCGATGACGTAGGTCTCCGGCACGCCGTACACGCCGTAGTCGATGGCGATGCGGCCTTTCGCGTCATACACGGAAAACAGGAACGGGTCGCCGTTCCTCTTCAGCCAGGGCAGCGCGTCCTCGCGCGCATCCTTGTAGTTCATGCCGACCACCGGCGCGAGGCCCGATTTCGCCAGCGCCGTGACCACCGGGTGCTCGACCAGGCACGGCGGGCACCAGGAGGCCCACACGTTCATCACCCACACCTTGCCGAGCATTTCCCTTTGCGAGAAGGTCTTCTCCGGGGCGTGCAGCAGCGGCAGCTCGAAGGCCGGCGCCGGCTTGCCGATGAGCGGGGAGGGCACCTCGCGCGGATTGAGCGTCAGCCCTACGGCGAGCAGCACCACCAGCGCGGCGAACGCGCCCACCACCCACGCGAGCCTCACGCCAGAGCCTCTGCCGCCACGCCCTCGCGCGCCGGCATGCGCAGGCGGTAGCGGCGATCGCTCGCCGCCAGCAGCCCGCCGAGCGCCATCAGCAGGCACCCGCCCCAGATCCAGTCGATGAAGGGCTTCACCTGCACCTTCACCAGCCAGGCGCCGCCCTCGAACGGATCGCCGAGCGAGACATAGAGGTCGCGCGTGAAGCCGGCGTCGATCGCCGCCTCGGTCATGGTCTGCTCCTGCACCGTGTAGATGCGCCGCTCGGGACGCAACACGGCGACCGTCTTGCCCTCGCGCGTGACCGTCATGTGCGCCTGCGCCGCGCGGTAGTTCGGCCCCTCCACCGAGCGCACGCCTTCCATGCGGAACACATAGCCGCCCAGCTCGATCGTGTCGCCCGCCTTCATCTTCGCGTCGCGCTCGGCGTCGTAGCCCTTCACCAGCGCCACGCCGACCACGAACGCGGCGACGCCGATGTGCGCCAGCACCATGCCGTAGTGCCCCCGAGACTGGCGCAGGCTCCTGCGCAGGGTGAGCAGGCCGGTGGCGACGATCCACAGCGCGAGCGCGAGGCTGAAGCCCACCAGCGCGTGCCACTGGCCGAAGGCGAATGGCAGGAGCAAGCCCACCGCGAAGCTCGCGGCGAGCGCCCAGCGCAGCAGCACGGCAAGCTCCGGAATGCTGGCCCGCTTCCAGCGCGCGAGCGGCCCCACGCCCATGAGGAACAGCGCCGGCGCCATCAGGGGCGCGAACACGGCCTCGAAATACTGCGGCCCCACCGAGATCTTGCCGCCGCCGACGGCATCGAGCAGCAACGGATAGAGCGTGCCGAGCATCACCGAGCCCGCCGCCGCTGCGAGCACCACGTTGTTCGCCAGCAGCAGCGACTCGCGCGACACCGGCGCGAAAGCGCCGCCCTGCCCGACGCGCGCAGTGCGCCACGCGAAGAGCGCCAACGCGCCGCCGATGGTGACGGCGAACAGGCCCAGGATGAAGACGCCGCGCTTGGGATCCACGGCGAAGGCATGCACCGAGGTGAGCACACCCGAGCGCACGAGGAAGGTGCCGAGCAGCGACAGGCCGAAGGCGATGATGGCGAGCAGCACCGTCCAGCTGCGGAAGGCGCCGCGCTTCTCCGTGACGGCGAGCGAATGGATGAGCGCGGTGCCCACCAGCCAGGGCATGAAGGAGGCGTTCTCCACCGGATCCCAGAACCACCAGCCGCCCCAGCCGAGCTCGTAGTAGGCCCAGGCGCTGCCGAGCGCGATGCCGAGCGTGAGGAACACCCAGGCCACCGTCGTCCAGGGCCGCGACCAGCGCGCCCAGGCAGCGTCGAGCCGCCCGGACAGCAGCGCCGCGATCGAGAACGCATAGGCGACCGAGAATCCCACGTAGCCCATGTAGAGCATCGGCGGGTGGATCACCATGCCCGGGATCCTGCAGGAGCGGATTGAGGTCGCGCCCGTCCGCGGCCGCCGGGAACAGGCGGTCGAACGGGTTGGAGGTGAACAGCATGAACGCGAGGAACCCGACGCTCACGATGCCGAGGACGCCGAGCACTCGCGCCGCCATCTCTTCGGGGAGGTGCGTACTGAACAACGCCACGGCGGACATCCACACCCCGAGCATCACGCACCACAGCAGCAGCGAGCCTTCGTGGCCGCCCCAGGCGCCGGCGATGCGGTACTGCAGCGGCAGCCGGTATTGGAGTGCGAGGCCACGTACTGGACGGAGAAGTCGTTCGCGACGAACGCGTAGACCAGGCAGCCGAATGAGAAGGTGATCAGCAGCGCTTGCGCGTGCGCCGCCGGGCGTGCCACCGCCATCCAGACGGCGTCGCCGCGCGCCGCGCCGGCGAGCGGCAGGATGCCCTGCACCAGCGCCACCGCGAGGGCGAGCGCGAGCGCGAGTTGCCCGAGTTCGGGGATCATTTGAGCGTCTTCGCCGCCTTGGCGGCGGTTTCGTGCGCGCGATTCACCGCGTCGGCCGCCTCCGGCGGCATGTAGTTCTCGTCGTGCTTGGCGAGCACTTCGCGCGCGCGGAACACGCCGTCGGCGCCGAGCTGGCCCTGGGCCACCACGCCCTTGCCCTCGCGAAACAGGTCCGGCAGCGCGCCGCTGTAGACCACGGGGATGGTCTTCGCAGTGTCGGTGACCATGAAGCGGACCTCCACGCCCTCGCGCTTGACGCTGCCCTTCTCCACCATGCCGCCGACGCGGAACGTGCGCCCCTGCGGCGCTTCGTTGGCGGCGATCTGCGAGGGCGTGAAGAAGAACACCAGGTTCTGCTGGAAGGCGGAGAGCACCAGCGCCGCGGCGACGCCCAGCGCGGCGAGGCCGGCCGCGATGGCGATGAGGCGCTTATGACGCGGCTTCATCGCGAAATCCCGTGATCGCCTGGCTGCATGGCGTCGCTTTCATGATCTTGCCGTCTCACCGGTCCTCCTCGTGCGCCTTGCCAGCATCCAGATTTCCAGCGCGATGGCGAGCGCCGCCACGCCGTAGGAGCCCCAGACGTAGAAACCGTTGCCGCCCATGGCCCAGAACTGCGACCAGCCTCCCCAGTTCATTCCCTCTCCCGGATGATGCAGCGCACGCGCGCGAGCGACGCGGCGATGCTGTAGAGCCAGAACGCGAGCGCCATCAGCAGCATGCCCGTCAGCATGGTGCTGGCCATGCTCGGCGCCCTGGTGAGGCTGACCGAGGCGCCCTGGTGCAGCGTGTTCCACCACTGCACCGAGTAGTAGATGATCGGCACGTTCACCACGCCGACGATCGCGAGCAGCGCCCCCGCGCGGTCGGCGCGGCGCCGGTCGTCGATCGCGGCCTGCAGCGCCATGAATCCTAGATACAGGAACAGCAGGATAAGTTCCGAAGTCAGGCGCGCGTCCCACACCCAGTAGGCGCCCCAGGTCGGCCGCCCCCACAGCGCGCCCGTCCACAGGGCGACGAAGGTGAACATCGCGCCGGTGGGCGCGATGGCGCTCGCCATCATCGCCGAGAGCCGCGTGTTGAACGCCAGGCCGATCGCCGCCCAGAACGCCATCACCACGTAGAGGAACATCGACATCCAGGCCGCCGGCGACGTGGATGAAGATGATGCGGTAGGCCTCGCCCTGCTGCGCGTCGGTCGGCGCGACGAAGAAGCCGACGTACAGCCCCGCGGCCGCGAGCAGGGCCGCGCCGACGGCGCAGGCGGCCGCGATCCTCCCCGCGAGGGGATAGAACGTCTGCGGCGACGCGAACCAGAACCACTTGATCGCAGTGCTCATTCCGTAGAGATCCGTAGGGCCGCGGCGATCGCCCAGGGGGCGAACGCCGCGGACACGACCAGCAGCGCGGCCAGCAATTGCAGCTGCCCCGACGCCGACAAGCCCGCGGCAGCCATGTCCACGCTGCCCGCGCCGAAGATCAGCACCGGCACGTACAGCGGCAGCACCAGCAGCGCGAGCAGCACGCCACCGCCCCGCAATCCCAGCGTGAGCGCGGCGCCGACAGCGCCGATCAGGCTCAGCACCGGCGTGCCGAGCAGCAATGATAATACAAGCGTTCCGTAGAGCGGCGCCGGCAGGTCGTACTGCAGCGCAATGAGCGGCGCGATCGCCACCAGCGGCAGCCCGGACACCAGCCAGTGCGCCAGCACCTTGGCCGCGGCCACGATGCCGACCGGCGCGGCGCCGAGCAGCATCTGCTCCAGCGTGCCGTCGGCGTGATCGGCGGCGAACAGGCGCCCGAGCGACAGCATCGAAGAAAGCAGCGCCGCCACCCAGATCACGCCGGGCGCGATCGAGCGCAGCAGGTTCGGCTCCGCGCCGACGCCGAGGGGGAACAGGCTCGCCACGATGACGAAGAACAGCAGCGCGGTGGCGACGTCGCTGCGCCGGCGCAGCGCGAGCAGCAGGTCGCGGGCCACGATGCAGCGCGCGGCCGCGATCATCCGAGTTCCACCACGCGCAGCACGCCGGCGCGGATGTTCGCTTCCTGATGCGTGGTGTAGGCCACCGCGCCGCCGCCGGCCACATGGCTCGCGATCAGCGCCTCCGTGAGCCGCGCGGCGGACGTGTCGAGCGCCGCGAACGGCTCATCGAGCAGCCAAAGCGGCACCGTCCCGGCAAGCATCAGGCGCGCCAGCGCCGCGCGCCGTCGCTGGCCCTGCGACAGGCGCCGCACGGGAATCTCGCCCGCCGGAAGGTCAAAACGCGCCAGCGCCTCGCGCACCGCCTGCGGCGACGCCGTCAGCCCGGCGAGCGTGCAGGCGATGGAGAGATTCTCCGCCGCGGTGAGGTCTCCCTTCACCGCCGGAGCGTGCCCGAGGTAGACGATCTGGCGCGCGTATTCTTCGCGCAGGCCGTGGATCGGCGCGCCGCGCCAGCGCACCTCGCCGGCGTCCGGCGTGATCAGGCCGCACAGGATGCGCAGCAGGCTGGTCTTGCCGCTGCCGTTCGCGCCGGCCACGCGCAGCAACTCGCCGCCCGACAGCGCGAACGACAGCCCGCGGAACAGCATCCTTCCGCCACGCTCGCATTCCAGATCGGCCGCCTCCAGCACCTGGTTATTGTCGCCTTTTTCCGGACACGCTCTGTTCTCGCCCGAAAGGCGCGCTTCGAGCTTGATGCAGATCAAGTGCCCCCTCCCATGCCTGGCTAAGCTGGCCGTGCGGAAGAGGAATTCGATCTCAATCCCCAGAGGAAACCATGAAGAAATCGGCATCGATATTCCCCGTCGCATTGCTCATCGCCGCCGCGTTCCCGATGCCAGGGGCGGCGGCCGATCCTTCGAGCATCAACTGGAGCGGCGTCCCTGCGCGCACCGTGACCCTGTTCTACCCCGCGCAGTCCACTTACCAGTGGCTGCGCAGTGCCGAGCACCCCGGGGGCCCGGTGGTCGCCGGCGGAGGCGCCTGCCTGACTTGCCACAAGGGCAGCGAGGAAAAGCTCGGCAACAAGCTGGTCAAGGCGAACAAGCTCGAACCGACGCCGATCGAGGGCAAGAACGGCGCGCTTCCCCTGCGCGTGCAGATCGCCTACGACAACGAGAACGCCTACTTCCGCTTCCAGTGGAAGACCAACGCTGCGCATCCGGGCGACGCCTATCCTTTCTACCGGTTCGACGGCAAGGAATGGAAGCCGTACGGCAACCAGAGACTCGCGGCGGCTGTGCGCAAGGGCGAGCAGCCCGTCGTCTACGAAGACCGCCTGAACATGATGATCGACGACGGCAAGGTGCCCGGGTTTGCGAGCCAGGGCTGCTGGCTTACCTGCCACAACGGCGAACGTGACGCCCCGCAGCAGCCGACGGCGGATGTCGTCAAGGCGAACCCGTTCTTCCAGGCGATCAAGAAGAACGACGTGCGCAAGTACCTGCCTGCGACACGCACCGACGCGATGGCCTCGTGGGACAAGGGCAAGTCGCTCGAAGAGATCGAGAAGATCAAGGCCGCGGGCGGCTTCCTCGACCTCATCCAATGGCGTGCGCACCGCTCCAACCCGGTCGGCATGGCGGACGACGGCTACGTGCTCGAATACCGCAATTTCGACGCCGGCAAGAACCCGTTCAGCTCGAACATGGACGCGGCCACCAAGCAGCCGAAGTTCATGTACGACGAGAAGAAGATCGGCAAGAAGGCGCTCAGGATCGAGGACCTGCGCAAGACGCCCACGGTGCTGGTGCGCGGCCAGAATACGGTGCCGTTCGATCCCAACGCCGGCTGGAAGGAGGGCGACCTCGTTTCGCAGTACGTCGTCAGCGCGGAAGACGCCGCCGGATCGGCCGCGGACAACAAGCAGGCGAAGGGCGTCTGGCAGGACGGCATGTGGACGGTCGTATGGGCGCGCAAGCTGAACCTCGCCAACCCGGACGACAAGGCGCTGCAGGAAGGCAAGGCCTACAATTTCGCCTTCGCGGTGCACGACGACAACATGACGTCGCGCGGCCACCACGTCTCGTTCCCGCTCACGGTGGGATTCGGCGCCAAGGCCGACATCCAGGCGACGAAGCTCAAGTAGCGTTCAGCGCAACTGCTGGGAGAAGGCGGTCGCGAAGCTGTCGACCGCCTTCCAGTTTGTGTAGTCGTAGTCTTTGGACGCGTCGGTGTCGTGCCCGCCCATCCAGGCGAACCCCATGACGACCAGCCGCTTGAACGGGCCGTACTTGCTGTACTGCAGGGCGCCCGTGAACGTCGCCTGGTGCGGCGGCGCCCATCCGCATTGCCGGAGGAATTTCTCGCGGTAGTGCGCCTTGCCGCTCAGGCACACGGAGAAGAACGCGCCCGCGCGGCCGGCCAGGGCGGCGCGCCGCGCGCGCACCAGCGTGCGCAGGCGTGCCGGATGGTGACCGTAGTGCACGGAAGCGCCGACGATGACGCCGTCGTAGCCGTCCGGGTCCGGCATGGCGTTCTTCACTTCATGCAGGTCTACGGCAATGCCGCCCTGCTCCAGGCAGGCCGCCAGACGCCCGGCGATTCGGCCGGTATGGCCTTCGCACGTGACATAGAGAATCAGGACGCGCGCCATGGCGCAATCATGAAGGCCGGCTGCTATCCTACCGTTTGATCTGCATCAACCGCCCTGCACAGGCCTGTTGATAGCGTACCGGCACGGCGGAAAAGGGGACCATGAAGACGATTTCTCTGTTGCTGGCTTTGGCCGCAGCGCTGCTGGCTGGCGCCGCCAATGCGCAAACGGGCGAGGCGCTGCTCACCTCCAAGGGTTGCCTCGGCTGCCACGGCATCGACGAAAAGAAGATGGGACCCGCGCTGAAGCAGGCGGCGGCCAAATACAAGGGGGCCGAAACCAAGCTGATCGCGGCGCTCAAGGAGGGCAAGGGCCACCCCGTCAAGGTGGACGCGACCGACGCCGAGCTGAAGGCCATGATCGGCTACCTGGCCGGCCAGCCAGCCGCGCCCGCCAAGCCGGCGGCGCCACGGCCCCGGGCCCAGGCCGCACCGGCGACGCCGGCCGCCACGCCCGCGCCCGCGCCGGCCGCAACCGCCCTGGACAACGCGATCTGCCTCGGCTGCCACGGCAACGAAGGCTTTGCGATGCCGGGACCGGACGGCAAGCCGCGCCCGCTGCACGTGGTGCCGGACAGGTTCGAGCACAGCGTGCACGGCAAGCGCCAGTGCGTGGAATGCCACAGGGACATCACGGAGATCCCGCACCAGCCGGGCGTCGACCACAAGGTGAGCTGCGTCAACTGCCACGACGCCCTGTGGAAAGCGGCGCAGAAGGAAGGCAAGACGCAGGAAAACGCGCGGCTCGGCGTGGTCGTGGACCAGATCGACCGCTACATGAAATCGGTGCATGCACGGCCGAGCCGCGACGACCAGTCGCGCACCAACGCCACCTGCTACAACTGCCACAACGCGCACTACGTGTACCCGCTCGGCACGCAGCAGCGCGCGGACTTCCGGCTCAACATCCCGAACACCTGCGGCAAATGCCATGCCGCGCAACTGGAGCAGTACACCTCTTCGGTGCACGGCCAGGAAGTGCTGCGCAAGCGCAACGCGGCTGCGGCCGTGTGCTCCGACTGCCACACCACGCACGACGTGGAGCGGCCCGCCACGGAATCCGCCAAGGTCGCCATCACGAAGAACTGCGGCAATTGCCATACCGGCAGCTTCAAGTCCTATACGGAGACCTATCACGGCCAGGTGCACAAGCTCGGCTACGGCTACACCGCCAAGTGCTTCGACTGCCACGGCGGCCATACGGTGGTGCGCGTCGCCGATCCCGCTTCCACGGTGCACCGGTTCAACCGGCTCGAGACCTGCCAGCAATGCCACAAGAACGCGACGGCCGGGTTCGTGACCTTCGAGCCGCACGCGACGACGAACGACTTCCAGCGCTACCCGCACGTGTGGATCGCGACGAAGTTCATGGTCGCGCTGCTGATCAGCGTGTTCGTGTTCTTCTGGACGCACACGGCGCTCTGGTTCTACCGGGAATACCGTGACCGCAAGGAGGGCAGGAACCGGCCCCACATCGTGCCCGATGCATCCCTGCAACTGCAGGGCAAGCAGTACCAGCGTTTCGGCCCGGTCTGGCGCCTCGCGCACCTCATCTTCGCGATCAGCGTGATGACGCTCGTGCTGACCGGCATGGCAGTGTTTTTCGGCGAGACGGTCTGGGCGAAGTCCGTGGTGGCGATGTTCGGCAGCCCGAAGGTCGCCGCCCTCGTGCACCGCACGGCCGCTGCGGTGATGCTCGGCATCTTTTTCATCCACCTCGTCTACCTCGTCATCCGCATCGGCCGCAACTGGCGCACGTTCAACTGGTTCGGCCCGGTCTCGCTGGTGCCGAACTGGCAGGACCTGGAGGACGCGATCGCGATGTTCAAGTGGTTCTTCGGCCTGGGCCCGCGGCCGATGTTCGACCGCTGGACCTATTGGGAGAAGTTCGACTACTGGGCGGTGTTCTGGGGCATGGCGATCATCGGCGGCAGCGGCTTCATGCTGGCGGTGCCTGCGGCCACCGCCTCCATCCTGCCGGGGTGGGTGTTCAACGTGGCGACCATCGTGCATGGCGAGGAAGCGGTGCTCGCCGCCGTGTTCCTGTTCACCGTGCACTTCTTCAACAACCACTTCCGGCCGGACAAATTCCCGCTCGACACGGTGATGTTCACCGGCGCCGTGCCGCTGGAGGAATTCAGGCGCGAGCACGCGCTCGAGTACCAGCGCCTGGTGGCGTCGGGGCAGCTCGCGAAGCACCTGGTGCAGGCACCCTCGCAGGCGATGACCTTGGGCTCCAGGATCCTGGGCTTCACCCTGATCGGCATCGGCCTGCTGCTTCTGGTCCTGGTGCTGCTCGGTTTCGCGGCCCGTGCGGGGTAACCACTTTTTCCAACAGCAAGGAGGCGTCATGAAGGCAACAGTGTTCGTTCTGGCGGTGGCGGGAGCGCTGGCGGCAGGTTCGGCCTGCGCGCAGTCGGGGGCGGAGGTGTTGAAGGCCAAGGGATGCGTGAACTGCCACGAGATGGACAAGAAGAAGGTGGGCCCGTCCTACAAGGATGTGGCCGCGAAATACAAGGGCAAGCAGGGCGCCGAAGGCGAACTGGTGGCCAAGCTGAAGGCGGCCAAAGGCCACCCGAAGACCCCGGCGACGGAGGCCGAGCTGCAGGCGGCCGTGCGGGAAATGCTGGCGACGAAATAGCCCCTGCCGCCACGAACACACGATTGATATAGGTCAAGGCATGCCGGGAGGCGCTCTGTACTGTTGATCACATGGTTCCGGCGCAGGTGCGGGCTTGCCCAGGCATATCGTCCGATTGATCATGCTGATTGGCGGGGGTCTTGCACTCGGACTCGGCGCGAAGTGGTATTTCACCGCCCCGTCGTTTTACGAATACGGCCACTATCGCGCCGACTCGGTGCCTGAAATTGCCGCCCAGGAACCGGTATTCCAGGGCGCGGGTTATTGCCAGGGCTGCCATGGCGAGCGGCACGCGCAATGGTCGGCGAACAATCACAAGTCGGTGACCTGCGAGGTGTGCCACGGCGCGGCCGAGGGTCACCCGCAGAAGGGCAAGCTGCCGATTCCGGCCGACGCGCGGAAACTGTGCAGGCTGTGCCATGAACGAATGGCAGAGAGGCCGCGCACGCAGCCGCAAATCGACCTGGCGCAGCACGGCGCGGGCCAACAATGCATCGTGTGCCACAACCCGCACGCGCCCAAGCTTGGCCCCGCCGCCGCCATGGTCGCCGGAGATGCCGCGGCGGGCGGCAGGAAGCACGCGGAAAGCTGCGCCAGCTGCCACGGCGCAAACGGCATCAGCCCGAACGACACCTGGCCGAGTCTCGCCGGTCAGAACGCCGCCTATCTCGCCCGCATCCTCGGCGCCTATAAGTCCGGCGCGCAGACCGACGTGATGATGTCGCCGGTGGCGCAAATGCTCGGCGATGCCGACGTGCAGAACCTCGCCGCCTACTACGCGGGCTTGAGTTGCCGGGCGCCCGCGCGCGCTGCGGGTGCAGGCGCCGCCGCCGGCAAGCTTCTCGCCAGGAATTGCGAGGCCTGCCATGGCGAGACCGGCATCGGGGTGAATCCCGCCTGGCCGCACATCGCGGGGCAGAAGCCGGGCTACCTCGCCAACACGCTCAAGGCATTCCGCGCCGGACTGCGCAAGGACCCGATGATGGCGGGCGTGGTCAGGGGCCTGAGCGATGCGGACATCGCGAACCTTGCCGCCTATTACGCAGCACAAAGCTGCGGGCCGGCCGCGAAAGCAAAGGGTGGATCATGAAACGTGAAGCGATCAGCGCATTGCGCGCCCGGCGCGGGTTCCTGCGCAAGATCGGCCGCGCGGCCACCGTGGTGGCAGCGGCCGCGGCGACGGGCGGTGCCCTGCGCCAGGCGGCCGCCAAGAGCGGGGCCGCTGCGGGCCGTGCTTCGTTTCCGACGGCGGATTACGACTGGACGAAGCACCGCTGGGCGTTCGGCGTCGATGCCACGAAATGCATCGGCTGCCTGCGCTGCGTCGAAGCCTGCAAGCGCGAAAACGACGTGCCGCTCACCGCGCATCATTTCCGCACCTGGGTGGAGCGCTATGTCTACCTGGAAGGCGAGGATCAGCCGCACATCGACAGCCAGCAGGACCCCGTGAACATCGCCGCCTCGGGCTCCGAGGGCGAATACCGCTTCGCCAACCGCTACGAGGGCGCGAAGGTGGAGAAGGCCTTTTTCGTGCCGAAGCTGTGCAACCAGTGCACGCATCCCGCCTGCGTGCAGGTATGCCCCGTCGGTGCCACCTACAAGGGCGCCGACGGCGTGGTGCTGATCGACCACAAGTACTGCATCGGCTGCCGGTACTGCGTGCAGGCCTGTCCCTACGGCGCACGCTACTTCGACGAGAGGAAAGGGGTCTCGGACAAGTGCACCTGGTGCTACCACCGCATCACCAAGGGGCTGCAGCCGGCCTGCGTGGAGGTATGCCCGGTCGGCGCGCGCGTTTTCGGCGATGCCAAGGATGCGCAAAGCCCGATCAGCCTGTTCATCCGCAATAACCGCGTGCAGGTGCTCAAGCCCGAAACCGGCAATGCACCCAACGTCTATTACGTCGGCATCGACAAGGCGGTGAACTGATGGAACCCCTGATCCATTACGCGCCGTATGCCGGGTGGGTGTACCCGAACGAGACGGTCATCGAGTGGTCGATCGCGATCGTGGTCTATCCCTACATCACCGGGCTGGTGGCCGGTGCGTTCACGGTCTCGAGCCTGTACCAGGTGTTCGGTTTCCAGCGCCTCAAGCCGGTGGCGCACCTGGCGTTGCTCACCTCGCTGTGCTTCATGCTCTTCGTGCCCCTGCCTTTGCTGCTGCACCTCGGTCATCCGGAACGCGCGTTCAATAACCTGCTCACCCCGCACCTGACTTCGGCGATGGCCGTGTTCGGCTACTTCGCGACGTTCTACATCGTCCTGCTGATGATCGAGACCTGGTTCGCGTTCCGCCCTTATATCGTCGAGCAGGCCCGGCGCAGGAAAGGCGTGCTGGGCAAGGCCTATCGCCTGCTGACGCTCGGCTCGTACGACCTGTCGGAGCATGCGCTGCAGCACGACCGGAAATGGATCTTCTGGCTCGCCATCGCCGGGATCCCGGGCGCGCACGGCTTGCACGGCTACGTCGGTTTCGTTTTCGGCTCGCTCAAATCGCGCGAATGGTGGTCCTCCGACCTCATGCCGGTGGTGTTCCTGTTCTCGGCCATCATCTCCGGCGTGGCGCTGCTCATCGTGCTTTACGTGGTCTCGTGCTGGCTGCGCAGGATCGTGATCGATCTCGCCTGCCTGAAAGGCCTGGCTTATACGGTGTGGGGGTTCATCATGGTCGCGCTGGTGCTGGAGGGCTTGGAGTTCGCCAACATCATCTACAAGGGTCGTGAGGGCGTTGAAATGATCATCGCGTACGTCAACGGTCCCCTCCTCATCCCCTACTTCGTGCTGCAATTCGCCATCGGCGCGATCGTTCCGCTGCTTTGGCTTTCCTACATGATCTGGCGCGGCACCACGGGGAAAGCGCTGATCGCGGGCGTCACCTTGAGCGCCTGCCTGGTGCTACTCTCGGTGTTCATGATGCGCTGGAACGTCGTCATCGGCGGACAGGAAATCTCCAAGACCGGCAAAGGGCTGCTCAGCTATCACTTGCAGTTTTTTGGCCACGAGGGCCTGCTCGTCGCGATTCTTCTGCTCCTCGCGCCGCTGGCGACGTTGTTCGGCCTGACGCGCTTCTTCCCGCCCTGGGAGGACAAGCCCGCATGAGGATCCTGGTCGCAGGCATGCTCGCCGCGGGCGCGGCAATCGCCGCGGTTGCGCCCGGCGCGGCCGCTCAAACCGTGAAGGTCCAGCCCGGCGCCGATGACGAGCTGCGCGCCGTGTACGCCACGTCGGTCGAAGTCGCGGAAGGCGGGCGCATCGCGGAAGCTTCGTGCGCCCGTTGCCACGGCGCGAACGGCATCAGCACGGCCAAGGGCGTGCCGCATCTCGCCGGCCAGCGCGCGGCCTACGTCGATCTGCAGCTGCGCGGCTACCGCCAAAGCGCGCGCGTGCAAAGCGGCATGACCGGCATCGTCAGGTATTTGAGCGACGATGCGCTGGTCAAGGTGGCCGCCTATTACGCGAGCCTCGACCCACCGCGGCCCGCGGCGGCTCCCGCCAAGGCGGCGCCGTCCAGGCCCGACCCGGTGCAGGCCGGCAAGGCCGCGGCCGCCGCCTGCTCTGGCTGCCACGGCGAGAGCGGCGTGAGCGGCATGCCCGGCATGCCGAGCCTGGTCGGGCTGGATCCGAAATACGTCATTGCCGCAATGCAGGCCTACAAGAGCGGCCAGCGCGCGCACGACATGATGAAAGCGATCGCCGCCGGCGCGAGCGAATCCGACGTGAACAACCTGGCGCTCTATTACGCGATGCAGAAGCCTGCGCGCGCGAAGACGGCTGCCGCCGGCGACCAGGCAGCGGGCAAGAAGGCCGCCGCCGCCTGCGGCGCCTGCCACGGCGACCTGGGGGTGAGCGGCAATCCCGCGACGCCGAGCCTCGCCGGCCAGGACGCGCAGTACCTGGCGGCCGCCATCCAGGCCTACAAGGATGGCTCGCGCAAGGACGAGTCGATGAAAGGGCCGGTGGCGGACCTCGACGAGAAGGCAACCAAGGACATCGCGGCCTATTACGCCGCGCAGCAACCGCAGGCGGTGAACGTGCGGCGGCCTTTGACGCTCGCCGAGTGGACCGCGCGCTGCGACCGCTGCCATGGCGTCAATGGCAACAGCACCGACCCTTTGATGCCGCGCCTTGCGGCGCAGCGCGCCGACTGGCTGGAACAGATGTTGCACGCCTATCGGACCGGCGCGCGCAAGAGCACGGCGATGGCCGCCATGTCCGCGCTGATGAGCGAGGGGGACGTGAAGGACCTGTCCGCGCACTATGCGCGGCAGAGCGCGCGCGCCGTGAGCTACATCGTCCTGCCGCCTGCCGGCAAAAAGCGAGACTAGCAGGAAGGAATCGAATGTGCCGAATGTGAACGACGTGCCGCTGCACCGGCTTTACCGCCATTTCTCGGAGCTGCCGTACAGCCTGCGGGTTCTGTACACGGCGACCCTGCTCATCCTCGGCACCGCGTACCTGTTCGCGGGTATCTACCTGTTTCACAGCTACTCCGGCAAGGACGGCAATGCGGGCAACCTCTCCTACGACGATATCGTCGTCGCCTACAGCGGCAGCGGCAAAGGCTCGCGCCTGGAAGGCGCGCTGCGCGGCTCCATGTCGGCCATGCTGCCGCGCGACGAGCTCAATGCGCTGGTCTCGTGGGTGCAGGAGGGGAGCGAACGCGCCAGGTACGAAAGCGAGGTCAAGAAGGTGTTCGACGGTCGCTGCATGGCCTGCCACGACGGCAGCAACCCGCACCTGCCGAACCTGAACGGCTACGACAACGTGCGCAAGGTCACCGAACGCGACACCGGCACGGCGCTGTTCACGCTGGTGCGCGTCTCGCACATCCACTTCTTCGGACTCACTTTCGTGTTCTTCATCCTGGGGACCATCTTCAGCCACGCGTACGTGCGGCCGGTGTGGTTCAAGTGCGCCGTGATCGGCTCCCCGTTCATCGCCGTCACGCTGGATATCGGGTCGTGGTACTTCACCAAGCTGTACCACCCGTTCGCCTGGGTGGTGATGATCGGCGGGGGCCTGATGGGCCTGTCGTTCGCTTACATGTGGGTCGTGTCCATGTACCAGATGTGGTTCTCCCGCCCGCCTTCGGTGGTCGTGGACCGGCAGTCCGGCGAGACCACCGATGTCGGCTGACCAACCGTGTTCGAGGTTCGAATGAAACGTCTCATGCTGAGTATGGTGCTTGCGCTGATGTTCTCCGGCTGCATGGAGAAGGACCAGTCGGACAAGTCCGCGGGCGGGGCGAAGCTGCCCGCAGCCGATGTCGCCGCGGGCAAGGCGTTCGCGGAGCGGGAGTGCAAGGCCTGCCATGACCTCTCCGGCAAGGGCGCCGCGCCCGCCATTCCGCACCTGGCGGCGCAACGTGAGCGCTATCTGCTCTCGGCGCTGAAGGCCTACAAGGACGGCAAGCGGGTGCACGCCGCGCTCAGGGAGATCGCGAGCCACATGACCGATGCGGACGCGCGCAATCTGTCGGCGTATTTCGCCAGCCTGCCGCCGATCCAGGCGGCCGGCACGAAGGATCCGGCATCCCTCTCCCCGTATGAGCACGGCAAGTCCCTGGCGAAAGCCTGCGCCAAGTGCCATGGCGAGGACGGCAACAGCACGATTGCGGGCACGCCGAGCCTGGCGGGCCAGCAGCCGCAATACCTGGTCGTCGCGATCCAGGAATACCTGAACCGGGAACGCAAGGCGGCGCCGATGCACGGCCTGCTGCCCGGGCTGACCAAGCTCGACATGGAAAGCCTGGCGCTCTTTTTCGCCTCCCAGGCGCCCGCGGCGCGTGCTGCGCCGCCCGGCGGAAGCCCGGCGGCCGGCGAACCGTTGAGCGCGGTTTGCGGCGGGTGCCACGGCTCCCACGGCGTGAGCACCGACACGTCGACGCCGAGCCTCGCGAGCCAGGATGCGCAATACCTCGCGGCCGCGATCAAGGCCTACCGCACGACGCGCAAGCGGGAAAACATGCGGGTCTACGTCACCGGGCTGAGCGACAAGGACATCCGCGACCTCGCCGCCTTCTACAGCGTGCAGAAATCGAGGGCGGTGGAAAAAGGCCAGACGCTGGTCAAGGACCTCACCGACAAGTGCGAGCGCTGCCACGCAGCCGAGGTGGAGATCCCCGGCATGGCGGTGCCCAAGATCCGGGGCCAGGACCGGGACTACCTGATCATGGCCCTGAGGGCGTATCGCGACGACCGGCGCGAAAGCTCGACCATGCACAAGATGAGCCTGCCGTACGGCGACGCCGTGATCGAGAGCATCGCTTCGTACTACGCCGGGCAGCCGGCGAAGTAGGAGGCACCGGGAACGGCGTACGCGGCCGGCGCATTGCATGCGCGCGCAATCCCTGAAGTTCAAGGTGACGCTGTTCGTCACGCTCGCCCTGTCGGCGGCGATGGTGGCGTTCACGCTGGCGGTGGTGCAGCACCAGCGCACGGCGCTGCTCAACGAGGCGGCCGCCCACGTCACCCGCCTGTCCGAAGTGATCAAGCAGAGCACCCGCTTCGCGATGCTGCAGAACCAGCCCGCCTACGTGGACCGGATCATCCAGGACGTGGCCGACCTCGAGGGCATCGCCAGGGTCAGGATCCTGAACAAGGAAGGCCGCATCATCCACACCACCCACGCGCCCGAGCGCGGCCTGACGGTCGACCGCAATGCCGAAGGCTGTTTCCACTGTCACCAGAGCGAGAAGCCGCTTGCGCAGGTGCCCAGAAGCGAGCGCTGGCGGATCTTCACCTCGCCCGAAGGCGGCCGGCTGCTCGCCTCGATGGAGGTGGTGCGCAACGAGCCCTCCTGCCATACGGCGGCCTGCCATGCGCACAGCAAGGACCAGTCGGTGCTCGGCGTGCTGGATATCGCCTACTCGCTGCGCGAAATCGATGGCGCCATGCGCCGCAACACCTTCAATGTGGCCGGCTTCGCGGTGGGTTTCATCGTCCTCGCCGCGTTCGCGCTCGGCGTGCTGGTGCACCGCCTGGTCTATGTGCCGCTGCGCGACCTGGAGGCCGGCGCCAAGCGGCTCGCGACCGGCGACCTGGAGCAATCGATCCCGGTGCGCAGCGCGGACGAATTCGGCCAGGTGGCGGCCGCCTTCAACGCCATGACCATCGCGCTGCGCGGTTCGCGGCGCGAGCTGACCGAGTGGGGCCACAAGCTGGAGCAGAAGGTGGAGGAGCGCACCCGCAAGCTGCGCGCCGCGGAGGCAGGCGCCGCGGAGCGCGAGAAGCTCGCCTCCGTCGGCCTGCTCGCCGCCGGCATCGCCCACGAGCTCAACAATCCGCTCACCGGCATCCTCACCTTCTCGCACCTGATCCGCAAGAAGCTGCCCGAGGGCAGCCAGGACGCCGAGGATCTCGACCTGGTGATCCGCGAGACCAAGCGCTGCGCGACCATCATCCGCCGCCTGCTCGACTTCGCGCGGCAGCGCCCGCCGGAGAAGAAGTTCGCCGATCTCAACCACGTCATCGCCGATACCGTGCGCCTGGTCGAGCAGCCCGCCAAACTGCATGACATCCGGATCACCCTCGATCTGGACCCGGACCTGCCCCAGGTCTGGATCGACGAGGACCTCGTCAAGCAGGTGGTGATGAACGTGCTGGTCAACGCCCAGCACGCGATCGCGGACAAGGGCACCATCACCGTTCGCAGCCGCCGCGCGCCGCAGCCCAGAAGTCCCGAGCCCGGCGCGCCGCCGGTGCCGATGGTCGAGGTGTCGATCGCCGATACCGGCTGCGGGATCGCGGCGGCCGACCTGAAGCGGATCTTCGACCCGTTCTTCACCTCGAAGGGGGTGGGCAAGGGCACCGGGCTGGGCCTGTCGGTGAGCCACGGCATCGTCGCGGCACACGGCGGCACCATCGAGGTGGAAAGCACCCCCGGCGAAGGTTCGACGTTCCGCATCACCCTGCCGATGGAGCCGCCGGCGGCCGCGCCACAGGCCGCGGCCGCCGGGGGACCGCGATGAGCGCGCGCATCCTGGTGGTGGACGACGAGGAGATCGTGCTGCGCAGCTGCCTGCGCGCCCTGGGCGACAGCGGCCACCAGGCCGAGGCGGTGCAAAGCGGCGCCGAGGCGCTGTCGAAAATCGACGACAGCCACTACGACGTGCTGATCCTCGACATCATGATGCCCGACGATGGACGGCCTCGAGGTGCTGCGCCGCGTGAAGGAGACGCATCCCGACATCGAGATCATCATGATCACCGGGCTGTCGCAGATCGACACCGCGGTAAGCGCCATGAAGCTCGGCGCGTTCGACTACCTGCCCAAGCCCTTCGATCCGGACGAGCTCAAGCTCGCGGTCGAGCGCGCGCTGGAACGCCGGCGCCTGCTGCAGGAAAACCTCACGCTGCGCAGCGAAGTCAGTTCACGCTACCGCCTCGAGAACATCATCGGGGCGAGCCCGCGCATGCAGGGCGTCTACCGCCTGATCGCCAAGTGCGCACCGACCAACAGCACCGTCCTGCTCACCGGGGAGAACGGCACCGGCAAGGAACTGGTGGCGCGCGCCATCCACTACAACAGCCTGCGCAAGGACGGGCCCTTCGTGCCCGTGGACTGCAACGCGCTGAGCGAAAACCTGCTCGAGAGCGAGCTGTTCGGCCATGTCAAGGGATCCTTCACCGGCGCGGTGGCGAGCAAGCGCGGCCTGTTCGAGGCGGCGCGCGGCGGCACGCTGTTCCTCGACGAGATCGGCAACATTTCCCTGCCCACCCAGGCCAAGCTGCTGCGCGTGATCCAGGAGCGCGAGTTCCGGGCGGTGGGCGACACGCGCAGCCAGCAGGCCGACGTCAGGATCGTCGCCGCGACCAACAAGGACCTCGTGGCGATGGTCAAGGCGGAGACCTTCCGCGAGGACCTCTACTACCGCATCAACATCTTCCCGATCCACGTGCCGCCCCTGAGGGATCGCCGGGAGGACATCCCGGCCCTCGCGTTCCATTTCCTGAATGTCTTCAGCCGCGAACTCGGACGCAAGGCGGCGGGTTTTTCAGAGGGCGCGATGAGCCTGCTGATGCACCACGGCTGGCCGGGCAATGTGCGCGAACTGGAAAACACCGTGCAGCGCGCCCTGATCCTTGCCGGCGAGGGCGTCATCCGCAGGGCGCACCTCGCCAGCCTCGCGGACGCCCTGCCGCGGCCGGAGCAGGACGTGCCGCGAACCGGCGAGCAGCTGAAACAGGCGAAGAAGGCGGCGCGCGAGAAATCCGTCGAAGGGATCGAGAAGGAGTTCGTGCTCGAGGCGCTGCGCCGCAACGCCTGGAACGTCACGCGCAGCGCCGAGGAAACCGGCATGCTGCGCGCCAATTTCCAGGCGCTGATGAAGAAGCACGACATTCATCTGCGCGACGCGCAGAGGAACCCGGACGCATCCGGGGAGGCCTGAAACGCCGCGGCTCAGCGCCCGGGCGCCGCGGCGTCGCCGCTCGTGACGCCGGCACCCGGCGGCTCCTCGACTTCCTCGTAGCCGGTGATCATCGCCTTGAAGTGCGCCGACGGCGTGTGGCCCAGGCTCGCGAGGTAGGGGTGCACGAAGAGGAACGCGGTGAAGAAGATGAACAGCAGCACGTGAACGGTGTCCACCACGCGCACGCCGCCGAAGAACTCCACCGCGCCGGAGAAGCGCTTCAGGTCCCACAGCAGGACGCCGGTGACGAATTGCAGCGGCACCAGCAGCAGCATGATGATCTGGTAGGTCATGCTCTGCAGCGCGTTGAACTTGTGGTATGCGCTCAGGTGGTGCGGGTTGGGATCGCCCTTGAAGATGCCGTAGCCGTAGTACTGCAGCTGGCGGAAGCTGGCGCGGAAGTGCTTCACCGGGCTCAGTTCCGGGTGGTAGACGCGGATCTTGTCGGTGAAAAGGTAGAACCCGAGCCAGACGAAGAAATTGCCCACCAGCAGCCAGCCGATCCAGTTGTGCAGGCTGACCGCCGCCCGGAAGGACATCACGCCGATCAGATCGACGTACCGGATCTGCACTCCCGTCAGGATCAGCGCGATGAAACCGAGCGCGTTGACCCAGTGCCAGATCCTGACCGGAAGCGGGTGGACGTAGATTCTCTGCATGTCAGGCATCCCCGTTACGCGCGAAACTTCTTGTACAGCCAACGCACCGCCATGTGTCCGAGCGGAAAGCCGGCGCCGCCGAGCAACGCGAGCAGGAACAGCACATCGAGCAGCGGGCTGCGCGTGCCGCCGATGGCGTAGAACTCCGGCAGCGAAGCCACCGCCGACGCCGAACTGAGGATTCCCGGTTGCGCGGCGTGGCGCAGCGGCCTGCCATCCGGCCCGGTGACGGAGACCGTGACGTTGCGGAACGGTTCGGCGCCGTCGCGGTGGCAGCCGTCGCAGGCCCTGATCGCGCCGGCCTTGTCCGCCAGCCGGTGCGCTTCGACGTTGGTGCGAAGTTCGATGCGGCCGCGAAAGGCTTTCGGCGCCGCAGTGCCCTCCGGGTTGATTCGCTTCACCAGGTCGAGCAACTCCCGCGCATCGAGCCCGTTGCCGTCCGCGTCCACCGAGCGGGCGAGTTTCTCGAACCATGGCTCGCCGGGCTTTTCCACGGCCCAGGTCTTGGTCGCCGGGTCGTGCAGCCGCAGGTCGACCATGCGCAATGCGGCCGGCGCGTGGCAGGCCGCGCAGGACACCACTTCATGGTGCAGCGCTGCGTTCGGCAGCCACTGCTGGTGCGCGGCCAGCGCTGCGGCATGACAGCCGACGCAGGTCTGATACGCCGTCTTCGGCGTGACCCCATGCGCGCCATGGCAGCCTGTGCAGGTCGGCACCAGAGCGCTGCCCTCGCGCATGCGCCTCGCGTGCACGCTGCCCTCATGCTGCTTGAACGCGTCCTCGTGGCACTGCTGGCAAACCGCCGCCTTGGCCACTGCATACGCGCGCACGGAGTCGAAGGCCTTGCCGGCACCGGGGTGCGACTTCAGGTCGACATCGGCATGGCACGCAGTGCATCCGAGAGGCGCGTGCACGGACCCCTCGAACGCCGCGGCATCGACGCGCAGCGGGAGCGACTCGTCTTTGGCGAAGGTCTTCGACAGCCCTTCCTGTCCATGGCAGCCGAGACAGGCGTTGTCGCTGTCGGAAAGGGCCCCGCTCGCCGGGGTAACGGACATCATCCCCGCCGCAAGCAACACGGCAGCGCTGCGGACCCAAGGCGCGCATTTCGCCACCGGCGTGTTACCCCTTGGTCTTGCTCACCAGTGCACGATAGCCGTACCAGGCGAGCAATGCCAGGCCTACGAACGGGAAGGCGACCGCGTAGGCAAGGCCGATGAAGGGGGCCGCCACGAACAGGGCCACGTCTTTCGCGAACCGGCCCGCGCCCGGCGCCGCAACCGCCGGCTGCGCAGTCAGGGCAACTTCGGCCGGCTTCGCCATCGCGGCCGGCGCGTCCCCGTCCACCGCTTTCCTCGCCATTGCCTCGCGCGCGCTGCCTTCGATCATCTCAGGCGACAGCGGCTTGTGCAGGAAACCGGCAACCCCGATCTGCTTCGCGCGCGCCTCGCTCGCGGGCGAGCCGTAGCCGGTCACGATGACCACCGGCAGCCACGGCCGCGTCGCCTTGATCCGCGCCGCCACCTCGAGCCCGTCCATGCCGGGCATGCGGATGTCGGTGAAGACCGCGTCGTAGTCCTCGCGCGCCAGCTTCTCCAGCGCTTCCGGCCCGTCGCGTGCGGTGATCACCGCGTAGCCCTTGCCGGACAGTACCCGGTCGAAGCTCTTTGCCACCACCGGATCGTCATCGACTACCAGAACTCTTGCTTGCGTCGTCATGGCATGCTCCTTGGTTCGGTCTTGCGCATTCAATGAATTGTGGCGGCCTCGGCCCGCAGCGCCCACTTCTTGCGCCGCATCGCGCCGCGCGCCGCGTCCATCACCTGATCGGGGTCCGTCGGCTTGGCGAGGTAATCGCAGGCGCCCAGCTGCAGCGCCTCCCGGGCGCTCTCGACGGTCGGGTACCCGGTGATGATCACCACCTCGCTCGCCGGCCACCGGCGCTTGATCGCCTTGAGCACCTCCAGGCCCTGGGCGCCGGGCATGCGGATGTCGAGCAGAACCACGTCGAACGCTCGCCGTTCCATCGCGCGCAGCGCTTGCTCGCCGTCTGCGGCCCCCTGTGCGTCGCAGTCCAATTCGCCGAGTATCCTGGCGTAGCCGCGCCGCACGACTTCCTCGTCGTCCACGACGAGAATGCTGGCTTTCGCGTCCATGTCATTCTCCGCACGCGTGGCGCTGGCCGACCTCACGCCGCGCCCGCACGCCCGCGCACAGCGCGAACGGCGTACCAGGCGATTACCGCGAGACCGACGAAGGGGAACGCCGCTGCGTACGCGAGCCCGATGAAGGGCGCTGCGGCGAACAGTGCGACGTTCTTGGCGACGCGGGCGGCACCCGCCAGATTCGCCGTCGGCGCACCGGCATAACCCGTGAATCCATATCCTCTGACTGCTGCGATGTTTGCGGTGGCTCTCATGACATCCTCCATCGTTGTGCTTCGTTCGTTGGCTTCCTGACCTGTATCCAGCATCAGGCGTGCCAAGCAGCCGGGTCTTGGAGGAAAGACGATAAGAGTCAGCGACTTGATGCCTCCGGAATCAATGCGGCGAAACGGAGCAGATACGCACCAAAGTACATTGTCTTCATGCACCCGCGCCACGACGAGGGCGGATATCCGCGCATCTTCAGGTAGTTAGGCGAACTCCGCAGGCGCACATCGCAAATGTGCAGGCCCGCAGGGGCGGAATCAGTAAGTGCGGTGCTCGAATTTCACTTCGACCGGCCGCGCGGCACCCGGCCTTTGGATCCGCACGGTGACCAGGTAGGAGCTCTTCGCGCGCATCCTGAAGTAATTCCCGTAACTCGGCGTGTTGCGGATCACCATCGGCTCGAGCGTTTTCGAAACGCCGGTGCCTCCGGGCTCCTGAAGGCTCATGTCCACCTTCGCGTCACCGATCAGCGCCTTGGTCGCGTCGTCAGCCAGCGAAACATTGACGTGGTAATAGCCGCTGCCGCCCGGCACCCCGCCGTGCATCGACCGTTCCACTGATCCTTCCGGAAAGGCGCGCATGGTTTCCGCCGGCGCGAAACCCAGGTACACATTGATCCCGTCGACCGACTTGTACGGGGCGGAAGGAGGCGCGGCCCGCGCCGGCGCGCCCTTCTTCGCCGCGGCGGCCGGATTGATCATGTAGATGACCGCGCTGCGCACTTCGGTGTCGGTCAGGTCCGCCCGGGCGCCGCGCGGCGGCATGCCGCCATGCCCGTGGATCGCTGCCCGTACCGCGTTGTCGAGGCCGTCCTTGAGCCGCGGAGTCCAGGCCTCGCGATCGCCGATCCTGGGCGCGCCGCCGACGCCTTTCTGGTGGCACTTCGCGCACTGCTCCTTGACGATCTGCGGGCCAGTACGCTCGATGGCCAGATCCTCCAGGCTCGCCGGCTCGGCCCAGCGGCCGCCCGAGCGGTTGACCATGTAGACGATCGCGCGGCTGATCTCGAGGTCGGTGAGATCCGGACTTCCGCCATGCGCCGGCATTGCCCGGATGCCCTTCAGCGCGCTCTGCGTAAGACTGCTCAGGCCCAGCGCAACGCGGCTGCTCCAGGCCTTCTTGTCGCCGATCTTCGGTGCACCCTTCGCACCCGTGGCATGACAGCTCGCGCAGGTCGCGGCGACCACTTCCTTGCCGCTGCGCTCGCTCGCCTGGGCAGCACCCGGCATCAGCGGCACCACGCTCGCCGCCATCGCCAGAAGACTCGTCAACACCAGCTTGTAGCTCAAGCCCAACCTCCCGCCGTAGATGGTACCAATTCCCGTTTCCGGCGCGTGGCCCGCACCAGGAACGGCCACCGCGCCGAATCCAGCGGCAATGCGATCTACTGCGCGAGCACGAAGCCGACCGCCGCCTTCAGCTCGGCGTCGGAAGCGGCGACCTTCGGATGCGTCTTGCCCTCCTTGATCTTGGCGATCAGGTTGCCCTCGGCCTTTGCGTCGCCCTTGTACTTGGCGGCGACATCCTTGTAGGCCGGACCGACCTTCTTCTTGGCGATCTCATGGCAGTTCATGCAGCCTTTCGCTTTGACGACGTCGGCGCCCGATTGCGCATTGACACCACCCGCGAGCAAGGTACCCGCCGCGGCCACGACCATTAGCAATGCCTTCATTTCATTCTCCTTTACATTGAACGATGCATCCGCGGAACATCACACAAGAGCGTGTCCGCGCCTCCCGCGGTCCGTATTCTATCCAGCACCAGCCGCGGCGTCGCGCGGAACCGGCGCCACTGCGGACGCCGCTCGGCGTATGGCAGTAAACGTTCGGACCGCGACTCAGGTTGACATCATCGTCAGGCGCTAGGTCTCCAGGGCGATCTGGCGCCGCAGGCTGCGGAAGCGCTCCTCGGGCTTGTCCCCGAACAGCGGATCCCGCACGCCGGGCACGGCCGCCTGCACCGCGGCCCAATCTTCCGGTCCCAGCACCCGCGAGGCGTGGGCGATCACATCCGCTTCTTCCGTCGCGATGTGGCTGTCGTAGTAGACGAGGTAGGTGGCGGCCGCCATTTCCACGTCGGCACGCGGGATCACTGCGTCATCGAGGATCTCGGCCAGCAGCGCCTTCAGCGCCTCGCCCGCGTTCGCGATGACGCGGTGCTCCTGCTTCAGGCGCTCCAGCGGCAGCGCCAGCTCGGGCGCCTTCTGCGCCAGCCGCGCGAAGGCCGCATCCTCGCGCGGATGGTGCACCTTGTCGGAGTACTCGCGCAGGTAGCTGACGATGTCGAGCATCAGCTCGTAGTTCGGTCGCTCGCCGCCGTGGAAGACGTCGACCTGTTTTTGCAGCAGCGTGAGGAGCCGCCGGAAGTACGCGTGCTCGTGCTGCCAGGCCTTGACGGGATCCATGGCCCATTCTGGCGTCCCGTCGCGGAACGCGTTTGAGCCAGATCAAATCCTCGGGCTAGGGAGCCTCTGATTCATTCGCGCGGTGGCGCGTTGCGGCCGGAACGCGGCGCCGGCTAGGCGCGCGGCCGCAGCGATAGGTCGATATCGCAAGGCCGCGCAACAACGCCGGCGCCCGTGTCATCGCGCTATCGTAAGCCAACCGTCGAGGACTTCCGGCCGCAACCCGAGGGCGGCGAGGCCTTTGCCTTGAACCCCCGCCCGCGGCCTCGCCGCCTGGAGGGACGGGGTCAGCGCAGCCGCTTGCGGCTGCGCTCCTCACGGGCCCGTGCGACGCCCGCAGGCGCAAAGCGCCTGCGGATTTTCGCGCACGCGGGAATAAATCAGAGGCTCCCTTTGCCGGGGCCCGCCTTCAGATCTGGTGCAATCCCCGCTGCGTGAGCATCAGCCGGTGCTTGTCCGCCTTGCGCAGCGCGCTCGCCACCTGGTGCCCCTCGAGCATGATGGAGAGCTTCGACGGAGTGGTGTGCTCGAGCACCGAGCGGCTCACCTTGAGCAGGTGCAGCGACTCGCGCGGCTTCTTCAGCATGAAGGTCTGCGCCTCGCGATCGTCGTCCCAGCTCTCGGCCAGCGCCCAGTCGGGAAACACTTGCTGCAGGTACTTGCGCACGGCGTCCAGACGATCCTTGGCGACTCCGGCCATTGCTCCCCCATGATGAGATCGGCGTCCGCGTGAAATCTACCGCGAATTTGCGGGCGCGGGGTATCTGGAAAAAAGCCGGCAGAATGGCGCTTGCTGACAATCAATTCAGGTCGAGTGCGTGCTGCTTGAGCGCCGAGAGCGGCACATACTCGAGCACGCTCTCGTGCGTGGCCTCGAGTACCACCAGCGGCGCCGCGCGCGCGCGCCACGCCTCGACCCAGCGCAGCACGTGCAGGCACCAGCGGTCGCCGGGCGCGAGGCCGCGAAAGCGCATCTCCGGGCGCGGCGTCACCAGGTCGTTGCCCTTCGCGACGCTGAACTCGAGGAATTCCTGCGTCACTTTCACGCACACCAGGTGCGCCACGCCATCGGCGCCGTGCGTGGCGCAACTGCCGTCGCGAAAGTAGCCGGTCAGCGGCGCGAAGCTGCAGGCCATCAGCTCGCCCCCCAGGACGTTCTTTTCCTTGCTCATCGGGTGTGCGTCGCAATATAGCCGCACTCCGCCCTCGCCCTCAACGCCCGCGTGGCGCGCAATTTCCGGGCCCGGGCTTGCAGTCTGTTGATGCACGTCAAAGAGCGGCCGGGCACCTGGGCTACAAGTACTGCATGTTCCAGGTGCGGATCCACGGGCGCGGCGGCCAGGGGGTGGTGACGGCGGCGGAGATGCTTTCGATCGCCGCGTTCCTCGAAGGGCGCCACGCGCAGGCCTTCCCCAGCTTCGGCTCCGAGCGCACCGGCGCGCCGGTGGTGGCCTTCTGCCGCATCGACGACCGGGAGATCCGCCTGCGCGAGCCGATCCGCGAGCCCGATGCCCTGATCATCCAGGATCCGACGCTGCTGCACCAGGTGGACGTGTTCGGCGGCCTGGCGCGCGATGGCTACATACTGATCAACACGTCGCGCACGTTCGAGGCGCTCGGCGTGGGCGAGTTCGTGCGCACCCTGCGCGCCGAGCGCCTGTGCACCGTGCCGGCCACGGAGCTTGCGCTGCAGCATACCGGCAGGCCGGTGCCGAACGCCGCGTTGCTGGGAGGATTCGCCGCGGTGTCCGGGCGGATCTCGGTCGATTCGGTGGCGGCGGCCATCCGCGACAAGTTCAAGGGCGAGGTTGCCGAGGGCAACGTGGCCGCCGCCCGCGCGGCCTTCGAGCACGTGCGCAGCGCACTTCGCGAAGCGAGCCATGCTCAAGCAGATTGAAGGCTCGCGCGCGGTCGCCGAAGCGGTCGCCCTGTGCCGGCCGGAAGTGATCTGCGCCTACCCGATCTCGCCGCAGACGCACATCGTCGAAGGGCTGGGCGAAATGGTGAAGTCCGGCGCGCTCACTCCCTGCGAGTTCATCAACGTCGAGTCCGAATTCGCCGCGATGTCGGTCGCCATCGGCGCCTCGGCCGCCGGCGCGCGCGCCTACACGGCGACCGCGAGCCAGGGACTGCTCTACATGGCCGAAGCGGTGTTCAACGCCTCGGGCCTGGGGCTGCCGATCGTGATGACGGTCGCCAACCGCGCGATCGGCGCGCCGATCAACATCTGGAACGACCACACCGACGCCATGAGCCAACGCGACTGCGGCTGGATCCAGCTGTTCGCGGAAGACAACCAGGAGGCGCTCGACCTGCACATCCAGGCGTTTCGCCTGGGCGAGGAGCTGTCCCTCCCGGTCATGGTGTGCATGGACGGTTTCATCCTGACCCACGCCTACGAGCGCGTCGACACGCCGACGCAGGAGCAGGTGGACGCCTGGCTGCCGCCGTTCGAGCCGCGCCAGGTGCTCGATCCGGCCGAGCCGGTCTCGATCGGCGCGATGGTCGGCCCCGAGGCCTTCATGGAGGTGCGCTACCTGGCGCACGCCAAGCAGATGCGCGCGCTCGAGCTGATGCCCGCATGGGCGGAGGAGTTCCGCCGCGCCTTCGGGCGGGAAACCGGCGGGCTGCTGCACACCTACCGCACCGAGGACGCCGACACGGTGGTCGTCGCGCTGGGCTCGGTGCTCGGCACCATCAAGGACACGGTCGACGAAATGCGCCGCGACGGCGTGAAGATCGGCGTGCTCGGCATCACCTGCTTCCGGCCCTGGCCGCATGCCGCGGTGCGCGCGGCGCTGGCGCAGGCCAAGCGCGTCGTGGTGATCGAGAAGAGCCTCGCCGTCGGCCTGGGCGGGATCGTCTCCTCCAACGTGCGCACCTCGTTCACCGGGAGTCCCGATGCCGTGCATCCGGTCGTCGCCGGCCTGGGCGGCCGCTCGATCATGCGCGCTTCGCTCGCGCACGTGTTCGGCGCCGCGATCGCCGGCAAGCTCGAGCCGCTGACGTTCCTCGACCTGGACCGCAGCCTCGTGGAGCGGGCGCTGGCGCGCGAGCGCGAGCAGCGCCGCTCCGGGCCGATCGCCGAGGGCATGCTGCGCGACCTCGTGGTCGCCGCGCGCATCGAGTAGGGGCCGCGATGCCGTTCCAGCCGGTCAAGTTCTACCAAACGGGCACCTTCACCGTCGGCAACCGCCTGCTGGCCGCCGAGGAGCGCTCGGTGCAGGCGAACATGCGGCGCACCAACTCGCTCAACTCCGGGCACCGCGCCTGCCAGGGCTGCGGCGAGGCGCTCGGCGCGCGCTACGCGATCGACGCCGCGATGGAGGCGACCGGCAAGCGCCTGATCGCCGCCAATGCCACCGGCTGCCTGGAGGTGTTCTCCACGCCCTACCCGGAGACCTCGTGGCAGATCCCGTGGATCCACTCGCTGTTCGGCAATACCGCAGCGGTGGCGACCGGGATCGCCGCCGCAATGCGCGTGAAGGGCCAGAGCGACATCCGCGTCGTCGCGCAGGGCGGCGACGGCGGCACCACGGATATCGGCTTCGGCTGCCTCTCGGGCATGTTCGAGCGCGACGACGACGTGCTCTACCTCTGCTACGACAACGAGGCCTACATGAACACCGGCGTGCAGCGCTCCTCGGCGACTCCGCCCGCGGCGCGCACCGCCACCACCATGGCGGTCGGCGAGGAGCCGGGCAACGTCTTCGGCCAGGGCAAGGACCTGCCGGCGATCGCCATGGCGCACGGCATCCCGTACGTGGCGACGGCGACCGTCGCCGAACTGCGCGACCTGGAAGCCAAGGTGCGGCGCGCAATGGAGTTCCGTGGCGCGCGCTACATCCACATCTTCGTCCCCTGCCCGCTCGGCTGGGGACACGCGGCGCACGACACGATCCGCATCGCGCGGCTGGCGAAGGAGACTGGCGTGTTCCCGGTGTTCGAGGCCGAGCGCGGCGAAGTGGTGTCGGTGTCGAAGATCCGCAGGCAGCAGCCGGTCGAGGAATACCTCAGGCCGCAGAAGCGCTTCGCGCACCTGTTCGGCAAGGCGCCGCGTACGGACGTGATCGCGCGCCTCCAGGAAATCGCGGACCGCAACATCCGGCGCTATGGACTGATCGATGACGAAGGGGCGCATCGATGATGCGCAAGCCCTTTGCGATCACGCTCGATCCCGGCTCGAGCCTCGCCAACCACACCGGGACATGGCGCACCGAGCGCCCCTTGTATATCGACCGGCTGCCGCCGTGCAATGGCGCCTGCCCCGCCGGGGAGAATATCCAGGGCTGGCTGTACCACGCGGAATCGGGCAACTACGAGGCGGCGTGGCGGCTCCTGACGCAGGACAACCCGCTGCCCGCGGTGATGGGGCGCGTCTGCTACCACCCCTGCGAGACCTCGTGCAACCGGGCCAGCCTCGATGCCGCGGTCGGCATCAATTCGGTCGAGCGCTTCCTCGGCGACGAGGCGATCCGCCATGGCTGGCGTTTCGATGCGCCGCCGGCGCCCTCGGGCAAGCGCGTGCTGGTGGTCGGCGCCGGGCCCTCGGGACTGTCGGCCGCCTACCACCTCGCCCGCCTCGGGCACTCGGTGGCGATTCACGAAGCGGGGCCGGTCGCCGGCGGCATGATGCGCTTCGGCATCCCGAAGTACCGGCTGCCGCGCGAGGTGCTGGAAGCCGAAGTGCGTCGCATCGCAGGCCTCGGCGTCGAGCTGAGGCTCAACGCCAAGGTGTCGGACATCCGCGAGGCGATGCGCGCGGGCGCGTTCGACGCCGCGTTCCTCGCGGTCGGCGCGCACATCGCCAAGCGCGCCTACATTCCCGCCGGCAGCGCGTCGAAGATCCTCGACGCCCTTTCGGTGCTGCGCTCGATGGAGGGCGAGGCGAAGCCGCTCCTTGGCCGGCGCGTGGTGGTCTACGGCGGCGGCAACACCGCCATCGACGTCGCGCGCACCGCGAAGCGCCTCGGCGCGGAAGACGCGATCATCGTCTACCGCCGCACGCGCGAGCGCATGCCGGCGCACGATTCCGAGGTCGAGGAGGCGCTGCAGGAAGGCGTGCTGATCAAGTGGCTCTCGACCATCAAGCAGGCCGCCGCGTCCTCGATCACGGTGGAGAAGATGGTGCTCGACGCGAAAGGCAATCCGCAGCCCACCGGCGAGCTGGAGACGCTCGCCGCCGACTCGGTGGTGCTCGCGCTCGGCCAGGACGTGGACCTGTCGCTGCTCGAAGGCGTGCCGGGCCTGGAAATGCGCGACGGCACCGTGCAGGTCGCGGACAACATGATGACGGGCCACGCCGGCATCTTCGCCGGCGGCGACATGGTGCCCGCCGAGCGCACCGTCACCGTCGCCGTCGGCCACGGCAAGAAGGCCGCGCGCCACATCGATGCCTGGCTGCGCGGTGCAAAGTACGCGGCGCCGCCCAAGCACGAGCCGGCGACCTTCGAGCGGCTCAACACCTGGTACTACTCGGACGCGCCCAAGACCCTGCGCCCGGTGCTCGACATCGTGCGGCGCCAGTCCACGTTCGACGAGGTGGTGACCGGCCTGGACGAATCCACTGCGCTCTACGAGGCGCGGCGTTGCCTGTCGTGCGGCAACTGCTTCGAGTGCGACAATTGCTACGGCGTGTGCCCGGACAACGCGGTGATCAAGCTGGGGCCGGGCAAGCGTTTCCAGTTCAACTACGACTACTGCAAGGGCTGCGGCATCTGCGCCGCGGAATGCCCCTGCGGCGCGATCAAGATGGTGGCGGAGGAGATATGAAAGACGGATCAGCTGCCAGGCGCGGCGGCATGTCGATGCTGCGCGACCCGCTGCTCAACAAGGGCACCGCGTTCACGCAGAAGGAGCGAGTCAGGCTCGGCCTGCGCGGGCTGCTGCCGCCGCACGTGCATACCCAGGCGGAGCAGATGCAGCGCAGCCTCGCGCACCTGCGCAGCCTGCCGACCCCGCTGGAGAAATTCATCAATCTGAACGCGCTGCACGACCGCAACGAGGCGCTGTTCTTCCGCATCGTCGCCGAGCATCCCGACGAGATCATGCCCCTCATCTATACGCCGACCGTCGGCCTCGCCTGCCAGCAGTTCGGCCGCATCTTCCAGCGGCCGCGCGGCTTGTTCATCAGCGCCAGGGACCGCGGCCAGATCGCGAAAGTGCTGCGCAACTGGCCGCAGCGCGACATCGGCATCGTCGTGGTCACCGACGGCGAGCGCATTCTCGGGCTGGGCGATCTCGGCGCGAACGGCATGGGGATCCCGGTGGGCAAGCTCTCGCTGTATACCGGGTGCGCCGGGGTGCATCCGCGGCGCTGCCTGCCCGTGGTGCTCGACGTCGGCACGGACAACGAGGCCTTGCGCAACGACCCGTTCTACATCGGCCTGCGGCAGAAGCGCCTGCGCGGCGCGCGCTACGACGCGCTGCTCGAGGAATTCGTCGCGGCGGTGCAGAAGGAGTTTCCCGGCGCGCTGATCCAGTTCGAGGATTTCGCCAATACCAATGCGTTCCGCCTGCTGCAGCGCTACCGCGACCGCATCTGCACCTTCAACGACGACATCCAGGGCACCGCGTCAGTCGTGCTGGCCGGCCTGGTGTCCGCGCTGCGCATCACGGGCGGCCAGCTCAGGGGCCAGCGCATCCTGTGCCTGGGCGCGGGCGAGGCCGCGACCGGGATCTGCGACCTGGTGGTCGCCGCGCTCGCCGGCGAGGGCCTGGCCGGGGACGAGGCACGGCGCCGCTGCTGGCTGTTCGATTCGCGCGGGCTGGTGGTCGCGAGCCGCACCGACCTGACCGGCCACAAGCGGCCCTACGCGCACGCGCACGCCGGCATCGCCGATTTCGCCGCCGCGGTGGAGGCGCTCAAGCCCACCGCGATCATCGGCGTGGCGGCGGTCGGCGGCACCTTCACCCAGGCGGTCATCGAGGCGATGGTGCGCCACAACCAGCGGCCGATCGTGTTCGCGCTGTCGAATCCGACCTCCAAGGCGGAATGCACCGCCGAGCAGGCGTACCGCTGGTCCGGCGGCAAGGCGCTGTTCGCCTGCGGCAGCCCGTTCGACCCGGTGACGCTCGACGGCCGCGTGTTCGTGCCGCGCCAGGGCAACAACTCCTACATCTTCCCGGGCGTCGGCCTGGGCGTGATCGCGAGCCGCTCGCGGCGCGTCACCGACGAGATGTTCCTCGCCGCGGCGCGCACCCTCGCCCGCCAGACGACGAAAGCGGACCTCGAGCAGGGGAGCCTCTACCCCGCGCTGCAGCGCATCCGCGACGTTTCCGCGCACATCGCGGCGGCCGTGGCCGAAGTCGCCTACGCGCGCCGCCTCACCGCGCGGCGCAAGCCGGCGAACGTCCTGGCCTACATCCGCTCGCAGATGTACGAGCCGGTCTATCCGCGCTACGCCTAGACCCCTTGGCGCTCGATGATGCGCTTGACCGCTGCGGGGTCCGGGTCGACGAGCTCGAAGCGCTGGGGCCGCTTCTCCAGGTCCTCGTAACCCGGCGGGCGCCCCGGCTCGCGGCCGAGCGCCTCGCGGATCGTGGCGGCGAACTTGGCCGGCAGGGCGGTCTCCATGCAGATGAGCGGCACGCCGGCCGGCCGCTGCGCGAGGCCCACCTTCACGCCATCGGCGGTATGCGGATCGAGGGTGACGCCGTATCTCGCCCGCACCATGCGGATCGTCGCGAGGCGATCGGCGTGCGTGGACAGGCCCGAGGCGAAGCCCGGCCCGGGCGGCAGGCGGAACTCGCCCGCCTTCTCCAGCTCCGCCCAGAGCGCGCGCACGCGCGCGCCATCGCGCCCGGCGAGGTCGTAGACGTAGCGCTCGAAGTTGGACGCCTTGGAGATGTCCATCGAGGGGCTGGAGGTCGCCTGCGCCGCGCGGCGCACGCGGTAGCGCCCGGTGCGGAAGTACTCGTCCAGCACGTCGTTCTCGTTGGTGGCGAGGATCAGCCGCTCGATCGGCAGCCCCATCTCGCGCGCCACGTAGCCGGCGAGAATGTTGCCGAAATTGCCCGAGGGCACCGAGAAGGCGACGCGCTCCGCGTCGCTGCGCGTGGCGCGGAAAAAGCCCCAGAAGTAGTACACCACCTGCGCCGCGACGCGCGCCCAGTTGATCGAGTTCACCGCGCCGATGTGCCAGCGCGCCTTGAAGGCGGCATCCGCGTTCACCTGCTTGACGAGGTCCTGGCAGTCGTCGAACGTGCCCCGCACCGCCAGGTTGTGGATGTTCGCGTCCTGCAGCGCGTACATCTGCGCCGCCTGGAACGCGCTCATGCGGCCGTGGGGCGAGAGCATGAACACCGCGAGGCGCTCGCGCCCGCGCATCGCGTGCTCGGCGGCCGAGCCCGTGTCGCCCGAGGTCGCGCCGAGGATGTTGAGCGTCTGGCCGCGCGCGCGCAGCACCTGCTCGAACAACTGGCCGAGCAGCTGCAGCGCGAGGTCTTTGAAGGCGAGCGTCGGGCCTTGCGACAGGCCGAGCAGGTGCACCCCCGGTTCCAGCGTCTTCACCGGCACGATTTCATCGCTGCCGAAGGCGGCGCGGGTGTAGGTGCGCGCCACGAGCGCCTCGAGTCCGGACACGTCGTCCATGTAGGGCGCGAGCACCGCATTGGCGAGCCGCGGGTAGCTCAGCGTGCGCCAGGCGGCAAGGTCGGCCTTCGGATAGCGCTCGGGAACATACAGCCCGCCGTCGGGCGCAAGGCCTTCCAACAGGATGTCGGAAAAACGCTGCGGCTCGCCGCCGCCGCGGGTGCTGACGTATCGCAAGTGGCTAGGGCTTTGCGCCCTGCTTCTGCAGCTCGTTGAACCGCCGGATCTGCTCCGGACTCGGCTTCGCGTGCGCTTTCTGCGGCTGGCGCGCGGCAGGCGCCTTCTGTGATTTCTGCGCCTTCTGCGTCCCGGGCCTGGTTTCCTTCTGCGGCGCAGGCTTCGGCTCCCTCTCCGGCGTCGCCGGCGCCTGTGCCAGGGCGGCCGACGCGGTCATCGCCAGCGTGAGCGCGAGCGCCCTCCTCACAGCAGCTCCTCCAGCCGGATGCGCGTCACCCTGCCCACCACCGTGGGCAGGCGCTCGATACGCGCCATGGCCGCATCGACGTTCTTCTCCAGCGCGCGGTGCGTGAGCATGACGATGTCGACGCGCTGCTCGCCTTCGCCGGGCTCCTTCTGCACCATGGCATCGATGGAGATGCGCGAGTCGGCGAGGATGCGCGTGATGCGGGCGAGCACGCCGGGCCGGTCCAGCACGCGCATGCGCAGGTAGTAGGCGGTCTCCACCTCGCCGATCGGCAGGATGGGGGTGTCCGAGAGCTGGTCGGGCTGGAACGCGAGGTGCGGCACCCGGTGCCCCGGGTCCGCGGTGATCAGGCGCGTCACGTCCACCAGGTCGGCCACCACCGCGCTCGCCGTGGGCTGGCTGCCTGCGCCCGCGCCGTAGTACATGGTCGCGCCCACGGCATCGCCCTTGACGAGGATGCCGTTCATCACGCCCTCGACGTTGGCGATCAGGCGCCGCGCCGGCACCAGCGTCGGGTGCACGCGCAGTTCGATGCCGTGCTTCGCCCGGCGCGTGATGCCGAGCAGCTTGATGCGGTAGCCGAGCTCCTCCGCGTAGCCGATGTCCGCCTGCGTCAGCTTCGAGATGCCTTCGGTGTAGGCCTTGGCGAACTGCATCGGGATGCCGAAGGCGAGCGCCGAGAGGATCGTCAGCTTGTGCGCGGCGTCGATGCCCTCGATGTCGAAGGTCGGGTCGGCTTCGGCATAGCCCATGCGCTGCGCTTCGGCCAGGGCGGTGGCGAAGGGCAGCCCCTTGTCGCGCATCTCCGAGAGGATGAAGTTGGAGGTGCCGTTGATGATGCCCGCGATCCACTCGATGCGGTTGGCGGCGAGGCCTTCGCGCAGCGCCTTGATGATCGGGATGCCGCCGCCGACCGAGGCCTCGAACGCGACCATCACGCCTTTCTTCTGCGCGGCGGCGAAGATGCGGTTGCCGTGCTTGGCGAGCAGCGCCTTGTTGGCCGTGACGACGTGCTTGCCCTGCGCGATCGCCTCCAGCACCAGGGCCTTGGCGATGCCGGTGCCGCCGATCAGCTCGATGACGATGTCGATGTCGGGGGCGCGCACCACCTCCCAGGCGTTCCGGTGCAGGATCGCCTTGCCGTCCACCAGCTTGCGCGCCTTCTTCAGGTCCTTGTCCGCCACGCGCGCGATGCGGATGGCGCGGCCGGCGCGGCGGCGGATCTCGTCGGCGTTGCGGTTGAGGACGTCCCAGGTGCCGCTGCCGACCGTGCCGATGCCGAGCAGCCCCGCGCGAATCGGGCGCATTAAGCCGCTCCGCGCAACAGCCCATCCTTCTTGAACATCTCGCGGATGCCGCGCAGCGCCTGGCGCAGGCGGTTCTCGTTCTCGATGAGCGCGATGCGCACGTGGTCATCGCCGTAGTCGCCGAAGCCGACGCCGGGCGCCACCGCGATCTTCGCCTGCTCGAGCAGGTGCTTGGTGAACCCGATCGAGCCCAGCGCCGCGTAGTAGTCGGGGATCTTCGCCCAGACGTACATCGAGGCCTTCGGGTTCTCCACCATCCAGCCCATGTCGTGCAGCCCCTTCACCATGACGTCGCGCCGCTTCTGGTAGGTCTGCCGGATCTCCTCCACGCAGGCCTGCGGGCCCTCGAGCGCCACGATCGAGGCCACCTGGATCGGCGTGAAGGTGCCGTAGTCGTGGTAGCTCTTGATGCGCGCCAGCGCGTGCACCAGGTCCTTGTTGCCGACCATGAAGCCGATGCGCCAGCCGGCCATGTTGTAGCTCTTGGACATGGTGAAGAACTCGACCGCCACGTCGCGCGCGCCGCGCACCTGCATGATCGAGGGCGCCCGATTGGGCACGCCGTCGAAGACGATGTCGGCGTAGGCGAGGTCGTGCACCACCATGATGTCGTGCTCGCGCGCGAGCGCCACCACGCGCTCGAAGAACTCGAGCTCCACGCACATCGCCGTCGGGTTCGACGGAAAGCCGAGGATCAGCATCTTCGGCTTCGGGAACAGCTCGCGGATCGCGCGCTCCACCTCGGCGATGAAATCCACGCCCGGCGTCATGCGCACCGAGCGGATGTCGGCGCCGGCGATGATCGCGCCGTAGATGTGGATCGGATACGAGGGGTTGGGCACCAGCACCGTGTCGCCGCGATCCAGCGTCGCCAGCATCAGGTGCGCGAGGCCTTCCTTGGAGCCGATGGTGACGATGGCTTCGCGTTCCGGGTCGAACTCGACGGCGTAGCGGCGCTGGTACCAGTCGCAGATCGCCTTGCGCAGCCGCGGGATGCCCTTGGAGACCGAATAGCCGTGCGTGTCCTGGCGCTGCGCGGCCTCGACCAGCTTGTCGACGATGTGCTTCGGCGTCGGCCCGTCGGGATTGCCCATCGACAGGTCGATGACGTCCTCGCCGCGGCGCCGCGCCGCCATCTTCAACTCGTTGGTGATGTTGAAGACGTAAGGCGGCAGCCGCTGGATTCGGGAGAACTCGCGCATTGTAGAATTCTAGCAGTGAAACTCCACGCTCCCGCTGCGACGCAGCAGCACCGCTTCACCGCCTACGGCGAGGGCTACGTGATGGTGAACGGCGTGCGCCACGAGGCGAGCGTGATCGTGCTGCCCGAGCGCATCGAGCCCTGGCCGGTCGCCGGCTTCGCGTCGCTCACGGAGGCGCACTTCGCGGCGCTCGCGGCGCTTGCGCCCGAGGTGGTGCTGCTCGGCACCGGCAACCGCCTGCGCTTTCCGCATCCGCGCCTCACCGCGGCGCTCGCGCGCGCGCGCATCGGCCTGGAGGTGATGGACGTGCAGGCCGCCTGCCGCACCTTCAACATCCTCGCCGCGGAGGAGCGCCACGTGGCGGCCGCGCTGCTGTTCGGTTGAGCGGCCCGGTGTCGCGCGCAGCGCTGCTCGCCGTCCTTCTCGCGCTCGCCCTCGCCTGGTTCGGCGCGCTCGGCCACCGCAAGCTCATCAAGCCCGACGAGGGGCGCTACGGCGAGATCCCGCGCGAGATGGTGGCCAGCGGCGACTGGCTCACGCCCCGGCTGAACGGGCTCAAGTACTTCGAGAAGCCGCCGCTGCAGTACTGGGCGACGGCCGCCGCCTACTCGGCCTTCGGCGTTTCCGAGTGGGCGACGCGGCTGTGGAGCGCCCTGTGCGGCTTTGCCGGCGTGCTGCTCGCCGGCTTCTTCGGGCGGCGCCTGTATGGGGAGACGGCCGGTTGGTGCGCGGCAGCCGCGCTCGCGGGGGGCGTGCTCTACGCAGTGGGCTCGCAGGTCGCCACGCTGGACATGGGCGTGAGCCTGTTCCTGTCGCTCGCGGTCTTCGCCGTGGCGCTCGCGCAGCGCGACGGCACGGCGGCACGCGAGCGCCGCGCCTGGATGCTCGCCGGCTGGGCGGCGATGGCGCTCGCCGTGCTGTCCAAGGGCCTCATCGGCGTGGTGCTGCCCTTGGGCGCGGTGGGCCTCTACATCCTGTGGCAGCGCGATTTCGCGCTGCTGCGGCGCCTGCACATTCTGCCGGGCGCGGCGCTGTTCCTGGCGATCGCCGCGCCCTGGTTCATCGCGGTGAGCGCCGCCAATGCCGAGTTCGCGCGCTTTTTCTTCGTGCACGAGCATTTCGAGCGCTTTCTCACCACGCAGCACGACCGGCCGGGGCCCGCGTGGTACTTCGTGCCGGTGCTGTTCCTGGGCTTCTTCCCCTGGCTGCTGTCGCTGCCGGCCGCGCTGTGGCGCGCCGCGCGCGAGGCGGAGCCCGCGCGCTTCCGGCCCACGCGCTTGCTCATCGCCTGGTGCGTCGTCGTCTTTGCGTTCTTCTCGCTCTCGGGCTCGAAGCTGCCGCCCTACATCCTGCCGATGTTCCCGGCGCTCGCGCTCCTTGCGGGCGCGCAGCTCGCCGGTGCCTCGCGCCGCCTGCTCGCCGCGCAGGCCGGCATGGCAGCCCTCTTCGGCCTCGGGGTGCTGGCGCTGACTGCCCAGGAAACGGCGCCGGCCTGGATTCGCTCGGCGCAGCACTTCGCGGTGTATCGGCCGTGGCTTGCCGCGGCGGGCGCATCGATCGCGCTCCTCGGCCTCGCGGCCGTCTGGCTCGCCTGGCGCGACCAGCGCCTCGCGTCGGTCATGGCGCTGGCCTTCGGCGGCTTTGCCTGCGCGCAATGGACGCTGCTCGGCCACGAAACGCTCGCGCCGATATACTCCGCGTACGACGTGGTCGCGCGCGCGCGCCCGGCTTTGCCGCCGCAGGCGCGCTTCTACGCGGTGAAGCAGTACGACCATACGCTGCCGTTCTACCTCGGGCGGACGGTGACCATGGTGCAGCAGCCGGAGGAGTTGCGCGTGCCGGTAACCTGGGAGCCGGAGAAATACCTCGCGGACATGGATGCATTTGCGGCAGCCTGGCAGCGTGAGGGCGCGGCCTGCGGCGCCTTCGTGCCCGCCGAGTTCGAGGCGATCCGCGCGGCGCACGCCCCGGCGGCGCGCGTCGTCGCCACCGGCCCGCGCTACCTGATCGCCTGCAAGCCGTGAACGCTCTCAGCTTTTCGCTCGTTCTCACCGGCGTGCTGCTCAACGCCGCGGCGCAGCTGCTGCTGAAGGCCGGCACCAACGCGGTGGGCCAGTTCGAGTTCTCCGCCGCCAACATCGTGCCGGTCGGGCTGCGCCTCGCGCTCGAGCCGTTCATCCTGGGCGGGGTCGCCTGCTACGTGGTGAGCGTCGTGGTGTGGATCATGGCACTGTCGCGCGTCGAAGTGAGCATCGCCTACCCGATGCTTTCCATCGGCTACGTGATCAACGCGGTGGCCGCCTGGTACCTGTTCGGCGAGTCGCTGACCGCGCTGCGCCTGACGGGCATCGGCTTCATCGTGGTGGGCGTGTTCCTGGTCGCGCGCAGCTGATGGACCTGCTGCCCTTCACCCGCCCGTCGATCGACGAGGCGACCATCGCGGGCGTAGCCGAGGTGCTGCGCTCGGGCTGGATCACCTCGGGGCCGCAGGTGCGCGCTTTCGAGGCGGCGCTCTCGCGCCACTGCGGCGGGCGCCCCGTGCGCGCGTTCTGCTCCGGCACCGCCGCGCTCGAGGTCGGCCTGCGCCTGGCCGGCGTCGGGCCCGGGCACGAAGTGATCACCACGCCGCTGTCCTGGGTCGCCACCGCCAACGTGGTGCTGGAAGTCGGCGCGCGGCCGGTGTTCGTGGACGTGGACGCGCGCACGCGCAACATCGACCTCGCCCTGTGCGAAGCGGCGGTCACGCCGCGCGACGCGCGCGCTGATCCCGGTGGACCTCGCCGGCCTGCCGGTGGATCGCGACAAGCTCAATGACCTCGCGCGGCGCCGCAATCTGCGCGTCGTCGAGGATGCGGCGCAGTCCTTCGGCGCCTCCTGGCGCGGGCGCGCGCTCGGCGCGTTCGGCGACTTCGTCGCCTTCAGCTTCCACGCCAACAAGAACGTGACGACCGGCGAGGGCGGCGCGCTGGTGCTGCCCGACGAGGCGCTCGCCGGCGCCTGCGAGAAGTTGCGGCTGCAGGGCGTGGTGCGCACGGGCGAGGACGGCATGGAGGTGGACACGCTCGGGGGCAAGTGGAACCTGACCGACATCGCCGCGCGCATCGGCCTCGGGCAGCTCGGGCGGCTCGCCGAGTTCACCGCGCGCCGGCGCGCGCTCGCGCGCCGGTACTTCGAGCGCTGGGACCGCGCCCTCGGCTGCGAGCTGCCGGTCGAGGACTTCGAGAACTCCAACTGGCACATGTTCCAGGTGGTGCTGCCGGCGCCGGCACCACGCGCGCGCTTCATCGCGCGCATGCGCGAGCAGGGCATTGCGGTCGGCGTGCACTACCCCGCCATGCACCTCTTCGCCCTCTACCGGGCGCTCGGCTGGCGCGAAGGCCAGTTCCCGCAGGCTGAGCGCATCGGCCGCTCGATCGTCACGCTGCCGCTGTTCCCCGCCATGGCGGACACCGACGTGGACCGCGTCTGCGCCGCCGCCAGGAAGGCCCTGTCGTGAGGCATCCGACGCGCGTGTCCGTCGTGGTCCCCGTTTACAACGAGCAGGAGGTCCTGCCGGCGCTGTTCGCGCGCCTTTACCCGGCGCTGGATGCGCTCGGCCGGTCGTACGAGCTGATCCTCGTCGACGACGGCAGCCGCGACCGTTCGCCGCAGCTGCTGCGCGAGCAGTTCGAGCGGCGACCCGACGTGACGCGCGTGCTGCTGCTGGCCGGCAATTTCGGCCAGCACATGGCGATCATGGCCGGCTTCGAGCGCGCCCGCGGCGATGCCGTGGTGACGCTGGACGCCGACCTGCAGAACCCGCCGGAGGAAATCGCACGCCTGCTGGCGAAGATGGACGAGGGCCACGACTACGTCGGCTCGTACCGCCGCACGCGCGAGGACAGCGCATTCCGGCGCATCGCCTCGGGCCTGATGAACCGGATACGCGAGCGCATCACCGACATCAGCATGACCGACCAGGGCTGCATGCTGCGCGCCTACGGGCGCGACGTGGTGCAGGCGATGAACGCCTGCCGCGAGACGAGCACGTTCATCCCGGCGCTCGCCTACACGTTCGCGCGCAATCCGGCAGAGGTCGAGGTGGCCCACGAGGAACGCATGGCGGGACGCTCCAAGTATTCCTTCTACCGCCTGCTGCGCCTGAACTTCGACCTGGTGACGGGCTTCTCGCTGGTGCCGCTGCAGCTGTTTTCGCTGCTCGGCATCTTGATCTCCGTGGCCTCGCTGCTCGTCTATTTCCTCATCGTGGTCAAGCGAGTCCTGGCGGGCGAGCTGAGCGGCGGGCTGTGGGCGCTGTGGGACCGGGACATCCTCCAGTTCTTGCTGATCGGCGTGGTGCTGTTCGGCCTCGGGCTGGTTGGCGAGTACGTCGGCCGCATCTACGAGCAGGTGCGCGGCCGGCCGCGCTACATCGTCGGCGGGTGCTGGAGAAGCGCGATTGACCAGCGCCGTGGTGTTCGCCTACCACGACGTAGGCGTGCGCTGCCTGCAGGGGCTGCTGGACGCGGGGATCGAGGTGAAGCTGGTCGTCACGCACGCCGACGACCCGGCGGAGCGCGTGTGGTTCGCGAGCGTCGCCGAGCTCGCCCGCAGCCGCGGCCTCGAGACGCTGCTCGATGCGGATGCGGCCGATCTCGAGCGCCGCGTGCGCGAGGCGGCAGCGGATTTCATCTTCTCCTTCTACTACCGCCGCATGCTGCCGCCGGCCCTGCTCGCGCTCGCGCGGCGCGGCGCCTACAACATGCACGGCTCGCTGCTGCCCAAGCACCGCGGCCGCGCGCCGGTGAACTGGGCGGTGCTGCTCGGCGACACGGAAACCGGCGCCACCCTGCACGAAATGGTGGAGAAGCCCGACGCCGGGCGCATCGTCGACCAGATGGTGGTGCCCATCGGTCCCGACGACCAGGCCATCGACGTGTTCCGCAAGGTCACGGACGCCGCTGAAGCGGTTCTGCGCCGCAGCCTGCCGCGCCTGGTGGCCGGCACCGCGGAGCTGCGTGCGCAGGACCTCGCTCGCGGCAGCTACCACGGCGGGCGCAGGCCGGAGGACGGACGCATCGACTGGTCGAAGAGCGCCGCCGAGATCCACAACCTGGTACGCGCGGTCGCGCCGCCGTATCCCGGTGCGTTCACCGAGGATGGCGGGCGCAAGCGCATGATCCTGCGCACGCGGCTCGAGCCCGGGCGGCGCGCGCACCCCGGACACCTGGGCCCCTACCGCGAGGGCGGCGCATGGTTCGCCGACTGCGGCGATGGTAGAGTGCTGCGCCTGCTCCAGATCGATCCCTCCACATGAAACGCATCCTGATTCTCGGCGTCAACGGCTTCATCGGCCACCACCTGTCGCGCCGCATCCTGGCGACCACGGACTGGGAGGTCTACGGCATGGACATGCAGGCCGAGCGCATCGAGGAGCTGCTCGGCGACAAGCGCTTCCGCTTCTTCGAGGGCGACATCACCATCAACAAGGAGTGGATCGAATACCACATCCGCAAGTGCGACACCGTGCTGCCGCTGGTGGCGATCGCCACGCCCGCCACCTACGTCAAGGACCCGCTGCGCGTCTTCGAGCTCGATTTCGAGGCCAACCTGCCGATCGTGCGCAGCTGCGTGAAGTACGGCAAGCGGCTCGTCTTCCCGTCGACCTCGGAGGTCTACGGCATGAGCCGCGACGCCGAGTTCCATCCGTACAAGACCGACCTGGTGCTGGGACCGATCGACAAGACGCGCTGGATCTACTCCTGCGCCAAGCAGATGATGGACCGCGTGATCTGGGCCTACGGCGCGCAGCAGGGACTGCGCTTCACGCTGTTCCGCCCGTTCAACTGGATCGGCGCGGGCCTCGACTCGATCTCCACGGCGAAGGAAGGCAGCTCGCGCGTGGTCACCCAGTTCCTCGGCCACATCGTGCGCGGCGAGGACATCCAGCTGGTGGATGGCGGCGCGCAGCGGCGCTCCTTCACCTACATCGACGACGGCATCGACGCGCTGATGAAGATCCTCGACAATCCCGGCGGCGTCGCCGACGGCAAGATCTACAACATCGGCAACCCGCTGAACAACTGCTCGGTGAAGGAACTGGCGCAGATGCTGCTCGAGCTCGCGGCCGGCTTCCCGGAATACCGCGAGGCGGCGCGCCGCGTGAAGCTGGTCGAAACCACCTCCGGCACGTATTACGGCGCGGGTTACCAGGACGTGCAGAACCGCAGCCCCAACATCGACGGCACACGCGCCGACCTGGGCTGGTCGCCATCCGTGGGATTGCGCGACGCGCTCACCCGCATCCTCGAGAGCTACCGCCAGCACGTCGCCGACGCGCGCAGCCTGGTGGAGTGAAGCTCGGACTCAAGATCGACGTCGATACCCTGCGCGGCAGCCGCGAGGGCGTGCCGCTGCTGGTACGGGCGCTGCGCGCGCGCGGCGCCGGCGCGACTTTCCTCTTCAGCCTGGGGCCGGACCATACCGGCCGCGCCATCCGGCGCGTGTTCCGCCGCGGGTTCTTCGGCAAGGTGGCGCGCACCTCGGTGCTGGAGCACTACGGCCTGATGACGCTGCTGTACGGCACGCTGCTGCCCGGTCCCGACATCGGCCGGCGCTGCGCTGCCGAGCTTCGAGCCGCGCGCGAGGCCGGATTCGAAGTCGGCGTGCACTGCTGGGATCACGTGCGCTGGCAGGACGGCGTGGCCGGCGCGCGGGCGGATTGGACCGAGCGCGAGCTCGACGCCGCCTGCACGCGCTTTCGCGAGGTGTTTGGCGTGCAGGCGAGCGTGCACGGGGCGGCGGGCTGGCAGACGAATGCGCACGCGCTGCGCTACCTCGACCGCCATGGCTTTGCCTGCGCTTCCGACACGCGCGGCAGCGGGCCGTTCCTTGCGCGCATGGGCGGCGAAACCTTCGCCTGCCCGCAGTGGCCGACCACGCTGCCCACGCTGGACGAGCTGCTGGGCCTGGGCGGACGCACGCTGCAGGATGCCGTGCGCGAGATCCTCGCGCTGACGGCGGTGCGGCGAGAGCCGACGCATGTCTTCACCGCGCACGCCGAGCTCGAGGGCGCGAAGCTGCACGCAGCCCTGGAGATGCTCCTCGCGGGCTGGGCGCAGCAGGGCTACGAGGTGGTATCGCTGCGCGAGCTCGCCGCGACACGCGCGGCGCGGGAGTTGCCGGTGCACGAGGTGGTTTACGGCCCGGTGCCCGGGCGCTCCGGCACGCTCGCGCTGCAGGGGCTGCGCATCACCCATTGAGGACGAACGCCATGAGCCTGTTTCGCGGATTCGAGCGCCGGCGCATCAGGACTTCCGGCGCGCTCATCAACCTGGTGACCAAGGGCGACGGGCCGCCGCTGCTGCTGCTGCACGGCTATCCGGAAACGCACGCCATGTGGCACAAGGTGGCGCCCGATCTCGCGCGCGACTACACGGTGGTGTGCCCGGACCTGCGCGGCTACGGAGATTCCTCGAAGCCGAAGGGCTTGCCCGACCACGCCAACTATTCCAAGCGCGCCATGGCCAAGGACATGGTCGAGGTCATGCAGGCGCTCGGGCATCGCAGCTTCCACGTGGCCGGCCACGACCGCGGCGCACGCGTCGCGCATCGCCTCGCGCGCGACCACGGCAGCCGCGTGCGCACGCTCACCGTGCTGGACATCTCGCCGACGCTCAGGATGTACGAAAGCACCGACAAGGCCTTCGCCACCGCGTACTACCACTGGTTCTTCCTGATCCAGAAGCCGCCGCTGCCCGAGCAGCTGCTCGCCGGCCACGTGCCGCACTACATCCTCGGTCGCCTCGGGCGCGGCAAGGGCGGCCTGCAGCCCTTCTCGCCGGCGGCGCAACGCGAGTACATCCGCTGCTTTCGCGACCCGCGCACCATCCACGCCACCTGCGAGGATTACCGCGCGGCGGCGGGCATCGACCTCGAGCACGACCGCAAGGACCTGCGGCGCAAGCTGCGCATGCCGGTGCTGGTGCTCTGGGGCAAACAGGGAGTGATCGAGAGGATGTTCGACCCCCTGAAGGACTGGCGCGAAGTGGCGCGCAACGTCACCGGCCACGCGCTCGACTGCGGGCATTTCCTGCCAGAGGAGAAGCCGCAACAGGTGCTGGCCGAACTGCGCCGCTTTCTCGCGCGCCGGCAAAAAGCGCTTTGATTTCAGACCCCTGCGCGGCGCTTGCACCCGCTTCGAAAAACGCGTTTAATGAAAGCGTTGCGATTCAAACCTGAGAACGCGGCTTAGAATCCGCCTGGATGCCAGGAAAACCGGTCCAGGATTTCACCCTGCCCTCCACCGGCGGCGGCACGTTCCGGCTCTCGGAGCACCGCGGCAAGAAGCTGGTGCTCTACTTCTACCCGAAGGACAACACCCCCGGCTGCACCACGGAGGGCATGCAGTTCCGCGACCTGCACATGAATTTCCGCAGGGCCGGCTGCGAGGTCTTCGGCATCTCGCGCGACTCGCTGCGCACGCACGAGGGCTTCAAGGCGAAGCTGCGCTTCCCCTTCGAGCTGCTGTCGGACGCCGAGGAGAAGGCCTGCAGCCAGTTCGGCGTCATCAAGATGAAGAACATGTACGGCAAAAAGGTCCGCGGCATCGAGCGCAGCACCTTCGTCATCGGCGAGGACGGGGCGCTGGCGCGCGAATGGCGCGGTGTGAAGGTGCCCGGCCACGCACAGGAGGTACTCGACTTTGTTAAGACCCTCTGATCGTCCGCTCGACCCACAATTCGAACAAGAACGGACCGAAGCCAGCAGCCCAGAAACCGTAGAACAAGCCCCGCCCGACATGGCGAAGAAGCCCCGCCCCCCGCAGAAGAAACCCCGCGTCACGAAGCTGTTCGTGCTCGACACCAACGTGCTGATGCACGATCCGTCGAGCCTGTTCAGGTTCGAAGAGCACGACGTCTACCTGCCCATCGGCACGCTGGAAGAGCTGGACAACCACAAGAAGGGCCTCTCGGACGTGGCGCGCAACGCGCGCCAGGCGAGCCGCTTCCTCGACGAGATCGTCACGGACTCGGTCGCCGACATCAAGGCGGGCCTCGCGATCCGCACGCGCGACGGCAAGGCTTCGGGTGGACGGCTGTACCTGCAGACCGAGGCGATCAACGGCGAGCTGCCGCGCACGCTCGCCGCCGGCAAGACCGACAACCAGATCCTGTCGGTGGTGCGCCACCTGCAGGAGCAGTACGCGCAGCGCCCGGTGGTGCTGGTGTCCAAGGACATCAACATGCGCATCAAGGCGCGCGCCCTCGGGCTGCACGCCGAGGACTACTTCAACGACAAGGTGCTCGAGGACACCGACATCCTCTACACCGGCGTGCGCGCGCTGCCGCGGGACTTCTGGGACAGCCACGGCCGCGACATGGAATCCTGGAAGAAGGAAGGCCATACCTACTACCGCGTGCGCGGGCCGCTGGTGCCGCGCCTGCTGCTGAACGAGTTCATCTACGACGACTCCGGCGAGCGGCCGCTGTACGCGATGGTGCGCGAGCGCAACGGGCGCGTGGCGGTGCTGGAAACGGTGCGCGACTACTCGCATGCCAAGAACTCGGTATGGGGCATCACGGCGCGCAACCGCGAGCAGAACTTCGCGCTCAACCTGCTGATGAACCCGGCGGTGGACTTCGTCACGCTGCTCGGGCAGGCGGGCACCGGCAAGACGCTGCTCGCGCTCGCCGCGGGCCTGACGCAGGTGCTCGACCAGAAGCGCTACAGCGAGATCATCATGACCCGCGTGACGGTCCCCCTGGGCGAGGACATCGGCTTCCTGCCCGGCACCGAGGAGGAGAAGATGCAGCCGTGGATGGGCGCGCTCGAGGACAACCTCGACGTGCTCAACGCCTCCGACGAGTCGGGCGGCGAGTGGGGCCGCGCGGCGACGCGGGATCTGGTGCGCTCGCGCATCAAGGTGAAGTCGCTCAACTTCATGCGCGGCCGCACCTTCGTCAACAAGTGGCTGATCATCGACGAGGCGCAGAACCTCACGCCCAAGCAGATGAAGACGCTGGTGACGCGCGCCGGGCCGGGCACCAAGGTGGTGTGCCTGGGCAACATCGCGCAGATCGACACGCCCTACCTGACCGAGGGCAGCTCGGGCCTCACCTACGTGGTCGACCGGATGAAGGACTGGGCGCATGCCGGGCACGTGACGCTCGCGCGCGGCGAGCGCTCGCGCCTCGCCGACCACGCCGCCGACGCGCTGTAACGGCGAGCCAGTCGCGACGCCTGCCGGCGACGCCTCGCAAGGTGCGCGCAAGGTTGCTGCCGCCCCGGGGAGGGCGTTTCGCCACCGGCGGGTGCGTTTCTGCTAAATTCCCCTGCCCCCGGATTCCCATTTCTCTTGCAAGGAGCATCCATCGTGCATTGGTCCCGTCTCGCGGCCCTCGCGGCCGCGCCGCTCGCCGCCCTGCTGTTCGCCTTCCCCGCTGCCGCGCAGAAGGACGCCAAGGACAAGGATTTCGAGCCGCAAGTCGGCCAGGCCGGCAAGGACGTGATCTGGGTGCCGACGCCCGACGAGGTGGTCGAGCGCATGCTGCGCATGGCGCAGGTCACCCCCAACGACTACGTCATCGACCTGGGCGCCGGCGACGGCAAGATCGCCATCATGGCGGCCAAGAAGTTCGGCGCGCGCTCGATGGGCATCGAGTACAACCCGGAAATGGCCAAGCACGCCCAGCGCAACGCCGAGAAGGCGGGGGTCGCCGGCAAGGCGCGCATCGTGCAGGGCGACATCTTCGTCACCGACTTCACCAAGGCCACCGTGATCACCATGTACCTGCTGCCCGCGCTCAACCTGAAGCTGCGGCCGCAGATCCTCGCCATGCGCCCGGGCACGCGCGTGGTGTCGCACTCCTTCAACATGGACGACTGGGAGCCCGACGAGACCTCGAGCATGGACGGCCGGCGCGCCTATTTCTGGCTGGTGCCGGCCAACGTCGACGGGCACCTGGGCGTTCGAGGCGACGGGCGCCGGCGCCATGGAGAAGAGCGAGCTGACGCTCGAGCAGCGCTACCAGAAGCTCGAGGGCACCCTCGGCCTTGGGCAGCAGCTGCAGGCGGGCCTGCGCGACGCGCGGCTGCGCGGCTTCAGCATCTCCTTCTCCTACGTCGACAACGCGAGCGTGCGCCGCGACTTCACCGGACGCGTGAGCGGCAACCGCATGGAGGGGAGCTTCCGCGCCGACAACGGCACCGAAGGCCGCTGGACCGCCACCAAGAAATAGGTTTTTCCCAGAATCACGCGGTGCGATGCGGCGTTTACGCCGCTTCGCAGCGCATCGTGGTTCTCAGGTGATTTTCTGGTGGGTGCCGTCGCAGAACGGCTGCTTGCCGCTGTGCTTGCAGCCGCACAGCCACACCTTCTGCGCCTCCGTCACGATGAACTTCACCGGCGTGAACGGCCCGCCCTTGTGCGAGCCGTCGCAGAACGGCTGGCGCTTGGAGCCGCCGCAGGCGCACCACCAGTAGTCCCCCGGCGCCAGCTCCACGGCGTAGGGCGACTTCTGCGGAATCAGCGGATCGGCCATCGCAGCCTCCTCGTCGGTTGCGGACGCGGCGATTGTCTCAGAAGGCGCCCGGATCCGCGAAATTGGCGAAACGCGTGTGCTGGCCGAGGAAGGTGAGCTCGACCTTGCCGATCGGGCCGTTACGCTGCTTGCCGATGATCACCTCGGCGCGGCCCTTGGCTTCGGGCTTTTCCGGGTAGTAGACCTCGTCGCGGTAGATGAACAGGATCACGTCGGCGTCCTGCTCGATGGCGCCCGACTCGCGCAGGTCCGACATCATCGGGCGCTTGTCGTTCCTCTGCTCCACCGCGCGCGAGAGCTGCGACAGCGCGATCACCGGGACGTCTGAGCTCCTTGGCGAGCGCCTTCAGCGAGCGCGAGATCTCGGAGATCTCGGTGGCGCGGTTCTCCCCCGCCTTGGGGTTGCTCGAGGACATCAGCTGCAGGTAGTCGACCACCACCAGCCCGAGCTTGCCGCCGTACTGGCGCTTCAGGCGCCGTGCGCGCGTGCGCAGCTCGAGGGCGTTCAGCGCCGCGGTCTCGTCGATGAAGATCGGCGCGTCGTGCAGGCTGGCCCATCGCCTCCGAGAGGTCGTGCCACTCCTCGTCGGACAGCCGCCCGGTGCGCATCTTGTGCTGGTCGACGCGCGCGATCGAGCCGAGCAGGCGCGTGGCGAGCTGCGTAGCCGCTCATCTCCATGCTGAAGATCGCCACCGGCAGCAGGCTATGCACCGCGACGTGCTCGGCGATGTTGAGCGCGAACGCGGTCTTGCCCATCGAGGGCCGGCCGGCGACGATGATCAGGTCGCCCGGCTGCAGGCCGGCGGTCTTGCTGTCCAGGTCGTTGAAGCCGGTCGGCACGCCGGTGACATCGGAGGGGTTGTCGCGGTGGTACAGGTGGTCGATGCGCTCGAGCACCCGCGCCAGCACCGGCTTGATCTCCTCCAGCCCGGAGCCGCGGCGCGCGCCGGTCTCGCCGATCTCGAGGATCTGCGACTCGGCCTCGTCCAGGATCTGGCCGACGTCCTTGCCGGAGGGGCTGAGCGCGTTCTCGGCGATCTCGGTGGCCACCTGCGCCAGGCGCCGCTGCACGGCGCGCTCGCGCACCAGCTCGGCGTAGCGCCGGATGTTGAGCGCGCTCGGCGTGTTCTGCGCCAGCGCCCCGAGATAGGCGGCGCCGCCGGTCTTGTCCTTGTCCTCGCTCGCCTCGATCGACTCGGAGACCGTCACCACGTCGGCGGGCTTGCCGGCCTCGACCAGCTTGGCGATGTGCTTCCAGATGCGCCGGTGATCGTCGCGGTAGAAATCGGCGCCCGAGACCAGGTCGGCGATGCGGTCGAAGGCCTGGTTGTCCAGGAGCAGCCCGCCCAGCAGCGACTGCTCGGCCTCGACCGAGTGCGGCGGCACCTTCAGCGCCAGCAGCTGCGAATCGGTGCCCTCGGGCCGGGCGGAATGCTGTGCGAGCGCCATCCGTGCAATTTACCTGATCTGCCGCAAAAACAAAGGGCCGCCGCGCGTGGCCGCCGGCGGCCCCCTGTGCATGAGCTGTGATTAACCTGTCGGTAGCCTGTGCGCGGCCGGTGCGCTGTTTCAGCTTTCGCCCAGCACCGCCACGTGCACCGTCGCCACCACGTCGGTATGCAGCTCCAGCTGGATCGGATACTCGCCGACCTGCTTGAGCGGGCCGGCGGGCATGCGCACCATCGCGCGCTCGACCTCGTGGCCCTGCGCCTTGAGCGCCTCGACGATGTCGTAGTTGGTGACCGAGCCGAACAGGCGCCCGTCGACACCGGCCTTCTGCACGATCTGCAGCGTCAAGCCGTCGAGCTTCGCGCCGCGCTCCTGCGCCTTCGCCAGCAGGTCGGCCTGCGCCTTCTCCAGCTCGGCACGCCGCGCCTCGAAGGCCTTCAGGTTGGCTTCCGTCGCGCGCTTCGCCTTGCCCTGCGGAATGAGGAAGTTGCGCGCGAAGCCGTCCTTGACCTTCACCACGTCGCCGAGGTTGCCCAGGTTGACGACTTTCTCCAGAAGGATCACTTGCATGGCGCTCGCCTCAGTGCAGGTCGGTGTACGGCAACAGCGCCAGGAACCGCGCGCGCTTGATCGCCGCCGACAGCTGGCGCTGGTAGCCGGCCGAGGTGCCGGTGATGCGCGCCGGGATGATCTTGCCGTTCTCGTTGATGAAGTCCTTCAGCACCTCGACGTCCTTGTAGTCGATCCACTCGACCTTCTCGGCGGTGAAGCGGCAGAACTTGCGGCGCCGGAACAGCGCCCGCTGCCCGCGTTCCTTCTTGTCCTTGCCGAACTTGCCTTTGCCTTTACCTTTGCCTCTGCGCGGCGGGGGCATGGTCACTCTCCTTCAATGAATTCGATGTCGGTCGCGTGAAGCACCAGGCGTCCTGGAGCGCCGGCTCTTCGCGCACAGAAAGCCTTCCACTTCCAGCGCCCGGTCCAGCGGCGCCCCGGCGAGCAGGCGCGCCTGCACGTCGAAGGCGATCGCGGGGACCTCGGCGCTCACTTGTCGGTTCACTCCGGCTTCCATCTGCTCGGACTCGTGGCGCAGGCTGAACTCGATCACCGGCACGCCTGCGGGCGTGTGCCGCAGGGCTCCGAGCTCGATCAGCCGTCCGCGGATCCTGGCCCGATTCAGGCAGCCGGCGCCTCGGCGGGCTTGGCTTCCGCCGGCCGCGCCTCGCCGCGCTCCATCATGGACTTCGACTTCTCCTCCTTCATCATCGGAGAAGGCGCGGTCACCGCCTTGGGCATCTGCACGATCAGGTGGCGCAGCACGGCGTCGCTGAACTTGAACGAGTGCTCCAGCTCGTTGACCGTCTCCTGGTCGCACTCGATGTTCATGAGCACGTAGTGCGCCTTGTGCACCTTCTGGATCGGGTAGGTCAGCTGGCGCCGGCCCCAGTCTTCCAGCCGGTGCACGACGCCGTTGCGCTGGGCGATGACGCCCTTGTAGCGCTCGATCATCGCGGGCACCTGCTCGCTCTGGTCCGGATGGACGATGAAACAGATTTCGTAATGCCGCATGTGGCGATTCTCCTTATGGGTTAAGCCATCCACTCATGCGAAGCGGTATGGCAAGGAAGGGCGCGGATTCTACGCGAAACGGGGACGCCGTGCCAGTGTGCCTCTGATATATATCCGGGGCCTTGGAAGCGTTCCTCGTTTCAGCCGGCATCGTCGCCATTGCGGAGATCGGCGACAAGACCCAGCTCCTCGCGCTCGTGCTCGCCGCGCGCTACCGGCGGCCGGTGCCGATCATCCTCGGCATCCTCGTCGCCACGCTGCTCAACCACAGCCTCGCGGGCGCGCTGGGTGCCTGGATCCGCGCGGCCCTGGAGCCGGACACCCTGCGCTGGATGCTCGCGCTCTCCTTCTTCGCCATGGCCGGCTGGGCGCTGCGCGCCGACGAGCCCGGCGAGCACACGCGGGTTGGCGAGCGCTACGGCGTGTTCGCGGTGACCCTGGTCGCCTTCTTCCTCGTCGAGATCGGCGACAAGACGCAGATCGCCACCGTGGCGCTCGCTGCCCGCTTCGATGCGCTCGCCGCGGTGGTGCTCGGCACCACGGCGGGGATGCTCATCGCCAACGTGCCGGTCGTGCTCCTCGCCCGGCAGGCCGCCGCCGCGATTCCGTTCCGCCTCATCCGGGCGCTCGCGGCGCTCCTCTTCGCCGCGACCGGCGTGATGACGCTCTTCACCTGATCGCGCATCGCCGCACCCTGGGCCGCAAGCCCGCGCCGGGCGGCGCGGGCTTGCGGCCCAAATCTGTTACAGGCGTCGCTACGGGCGAGACGGTATGCGCCGGCGTACGGACTCGAACAGGCACACGCCCGCCGCCACCGAGACGTTAAGGCTGCCGACTTCGCCAGCCATCGGGATGCGCACCAGCAGGTCGCACTTCTCGCGCGTCAGGCGCCGCATGCCTTCGCCTTCCGCGCCGAGCACCCAGGCGATGGCTTCGGGAAGATTCGCCTGATAGAGCGACTGCTCGGCCCGCTCGTCGGTGCCGACCACCCAGATCTCGCGCTCCTTCAGCTCGTCGATGGTGCGCGCGAGGTTCGTCACCATCAGGTAAGGCGTCGACTCCGCCGCCCCGCTCGCCACCTTGGACACGGCCGCGCTGATGCCGGCGGCGCGGTCCTTCGGCGCCACCACCGCGTGCACGCCCGCGGCGTTCGCCACGCGCAGGCAGGCGCCGAGGTTGTGCGGATCGGTCACGCCGTCGAGCAGCAGGAGCAGCGGCGGCCCTTTCACGCTCTCGAGGATCTCGTCCAGGCTGTGGCTGAGGCTTTTCGCCTCGATCCGCGCCACCACGCCCTGGTGCCGCCCGCCGCCGTAGAAGCCGTCCAGGCGCTTGGTCGGCACCTTCAGCACCTGGACGCCCGAGCGCTCGGCGACCGCCGCCAGGTCCTTGATGCGGCCATCGTGCCGCGTCTCGTCGAGGAATATCTCGACCACCGACGACGGATCCGCCCGCAGGCGCGCGAGCACCGCGTGGAAGCCGAACACCACCCTGGGCTCGCGCTCGCGCTTCACGCCGGCACGAAATCGATCTTGCGGCTCTCGAGGTCCACGCGCACCAGCTTCACCTTCATGCGGTCGGCGAGCCGGTAGCGCTTCTTGGTGCGCTCGCCCAGCAGCATGTGGCGCGTGGCGTCGAACTGGAAGTAGTCGCGCCCCAGCTCGGAGATGTGCACCAGGCCATCGACGAAGTACTCGTCCAGCGTGACGAACAGGCCGAACGCCGTCACCCCGGTCACGGCGCCCTCGAACACGCCGCCCACGTGGTCCTGCATGTAGTGGCACTTGAGCCAGTTCTCCACGTCGCGGCTCGCGTCGTCGGCGCGGCGCTCGGTCTCCGAGCAGTGCCGGCCGAGCTCGTCCCAGTCCACTTCCGCGTAGCGGCGCGAGGCAAGCGCCGCCTTGATGGCGCGGTGCACGAGCAGGTCGGGATAGCGCCGGATCGGCGAGGTGAAGTGCACGTAGGCGTCGAAGGCGAGGCCGAAGTGGCCGACGTTCTCCGGCGTGTACACCGCCTGCTTCATCGAGCGCAGCAGGATCGTCTGCAGCAGCGCGAAGTCGGGCCGCGGCTTGATGCGCTCGAGCAGCTGCGCGTAGTCCTTGGGCCTGGGCTTGTCGCCGCCCGGCGAGCTGCAGGCCGAGCTCGGCGAGGAACTCGCGCAGCGCGCTCACCTTGTCCTCGGCGGGCACGTCGTGCACGCGGTACAGCGCGGGCTGGCCGCGCGCGGCGAGAAACTGGCCCGCGCAGACGTTCGCCGCCAGCATGCATTCCTCGATCAGCCGGTGGGCGTCGTTGCGCGGCTCGGCGACGATGCGCTGGATCTTGCCGTGAGCGTCGAACTCCATGCGCGTCTCGACCGTCTCGAAGTCGATCGCGCCGCGCTGGCCGCGCGCCGCGTAGAGCGCCTTGAACACCTCGTAGAGCGTCGCCAGCTGCACGGTTCGCCTTGCCGGCGGAGAGCTTCGCCCACACCTCCGTGTAGGTCAGGCGCGCGTGCGAGCGGAACAGCGCCGGGTAGAACTCGTAGCGCGCGACCGTGCCCGTGGCGGTGAGCGCCATCTCGCACACCATCGCCAGGCGGTCGACCTGCGGGATTGAGCGAGCACAGCCCGTTGGAGAGCTTCTCCGGCAGCATCGGGATCACGCGGCGCGGGAAGTACACCGAGGTGCCGCGCGCGCGCGCATCGTGGTCGAGCGCGTCGCCGTGACGCACGTAGTGGCTGACGTCGGCGATCGCCACCCACAGCCTGAAGCCCTTGCCCTCGCGCACCGCGTACACCGCGTCGTCGAAGTCCTTCGCCGTCTCGCCGTCGATGGTGACGAACTGCAGCTCGCGCAGGTCGCGCCGGCCTTTGGCGTCCTCGTCGCGCACGGCGTCCGGCAGCGCGCGCGCCTGCGCTTCGGCGCGCTTGGAGAACTCGTGCGGCAGGTCGAACTTGCGCAGCGCGATCTCGATCTCCATGCCGGGGTCGGCGTAGTTGCCGAGCACCTCGACGACGCGGCCGACCGGCTGCGCCTGCTTCGAGGGATGCGCGACGAGTTCCACGCTCACCACCTGCCCCGCCTTTGCGCGACCGGTGTCGGCCGGCGGCACGAGGATGTCCTGCGCGATGCGGCGATCTTCCGGCACGAGGAACAGCACGCCATGCTCCGCGTGCAGCCGGCCGACGATGCGGCGCTTGGCACGCTCGAGGACCTCGACGATGCTGCCCAGCGGCCGGCCGCGCGGGTCCTGGCCGGCGACGCGCACCGCGGCGCGGTCGCCGTGCAGCACCTGGCGCATCTCGGCGGGGGGCAGGAACACCCACGGGCCGCCGTCGTCGGGCGCGAGAAAGCCGTGGCCGTCGCGGTGGCCCTCGATGCGCCCCGCGGTGACGGCGATGCGCTTCGACACCAGGAAACTGCCGGCGCGGTTCTGCACCACGCGCCCGGATTTCTCCAGCTCGGCGAGCGCGTCGAGAAAGCGCGGGCGCTCGCGCGCGCCGACGGCAAGTCCGCGCAGCAGCTCGTCGCGCGTCAGCGGCGCGCGGGCGCGCTCGAGCGCGTCGAGGATTTCGCTGGCGTAGGTCGCGGGCGCGCCGGCGGCGCGCTCAACGGACCTGGTGCGTCTGTTCTTTGACATGATCAATCGGTGACCCTAGAATCCGCCTCCCCTGCCGAGGTGGCGGAATTGGTAGACGCACTAGGTTCAGGTCCTAGCGGTGGCAACACTGTGGGGGTTCGAATCCCTTCCTCGGCACCAGGCTCAGGCAAACGGATGCCGCAGCACGATGGTCTCGTCGCGCTCCGGCCCAGTGGAAATCAGGTCGATCGGCACGTCGCATAGCGCCTCGATGCGCTTCAGGTAGTCGCGCGCCGGCTTCGGCAGCGCGTCGAATTTCTTCACGCCGACCGTGCTCTGCTGCCAGCCCGGCAGCTCCTCGTACACCGGTACGCAGCACTCGAGCTCTTCCGCGCCGACCGGCAGGATGTCGCTCACCTTCCCGCCCATCTCGTAGCCGACGCAGATCTTCAGGCTTTCCGCGCCGTCGAGCACGTCGAGCTTGGTGATGCACAGGCCCGAGACGCCGTTCAGCTGGATCGAGCGCTTGAGCGCCGCCGCGTCGAACCAGCCGGTGCGCCGCGGGCGGCCGGTGGTGGCGCCGAATTCCTGGCCGCGCTGGCGCAGGCGCTCGCCCACGCTGTCGGAGAGCTCGGTCGGGAACGGGCCGCTGCCGACGCGCGTGCTGTAGGCCTTGGTGATGCCGAGCACGTAGTGCAGGTGCATCGGCCCGATGCCGGCGCCCGCGGCGGCCGCGCCGGCCACGCAGTTGGACGAGGTGACGTAGGGATAGGTGCCGTGGTCGATGTCGAGCAGCGAGCCCTGCGCGCCTTCGAACAGCAGGTTCTGGCCCGCGCGATTCGCCTCGTACAGCGCGCGCGGCACATCGGCCACCAGCGGCTGCAGCCGCGGCGCGAGCGCGAGGGTCTCATCGAGCGTCTTGCTGGAAGTCGACCGCGGCTCTGGCGGTGGTACTGCACCAGCACGAAGTTGTGGTAGTCGAGCAGCTCGCGCAGCTTGTCGGCGAAGCGCTCCGGCTTGAACAGGTCCTGCAGCGCGGATGGCGCGGCGCGCCACCTTGTCCTCGTAGGCCGGGCCGATGCCGCGGCCGGTGGTGCCGATCTTCTCGTCGCCGCGCGCCGCCTCGCGCGCCTGGTCGAGCGCGCCGTGGTAGGCAGGATCAGCGGGCAGGCCTCCGAGATGCGCAGGCGCGTCGCCACCGCGCACGCCCGCCGCCTCCAGCTCGTCCATCTCCTCCACCAGCGCCTGCGGCGAGACCACCACGCCGTTGCCGATGTAGCAGTCGACGTTGCCGCGCAGGATGCCCGAGGGAATCAGATGCAGCACGGTCTTCTTGCGCGCCGATCACCAGCGTGTGGCCGGCGTTGTGCCCGCCCTGGAAGCGCACCACGCCTTGGGCGTGGTCGGTGAGCCAGTCGACGATCTTGCCCTTGCCCTCGTCGCCCCACTGCGTGCCGATGACCACGACGTTGCGTGCCGCTTTCATGTGAGCAGAGGGGCCGGGCCCCATCCGGTTAGGACGATCGGGGCCTTCCCGGCCCCCCCGCACCCCCCGCCGCAGATTGACACGGGATCTTTCATTTTCGTTTGCCACCTCCCCCGGCCGCCGCGGCCAGGCTTCTCAGATCGATGGAGAACCCGGTCGCCGGGCGGGCGCGGCCGAAGGCCCGGCCAACCTCGTCGTAACGGCCGCCGCGCCCCACTGCGCCGGAGACGCCCTCGCAATAGGCGTCGAACACCACCCCCGAGTGATAGTGGTAGCCGCGCAGCTCCGCGAGGTCGAAGCTCGCCGGCACCGGGCAGGCCTTGGCGAGCGCGCGCAGCGTGGCGAGCGCGCGCTTCACGGCCGGGATCGCCGGCAGTTTCCTCTCGGCGATGCGCAGCACTTCGGCGCCGCCGTAGAGCTCGGGCAGCAGCAGCAGCGCGGCGCGCGTCTTCGCGTCCAGCCCGCGCGTGAGTCCCTTGAGCGCGGGCACGTCCTTCTTCTGCAGCGCCTCGAACAGGTCCGCTTCCAGCTCGCGGCGCACCCGCGCCGCATGCACGATGCCGCGGAACACCGCGACGTGGCCGATGTCCATGCGCACCTTGCGCACGCGCGCGAGCGCGAGCGCGCGGCACAGCAGTCGCTGCACCTCGAGGTCGCTCTCGACGCCGGCATGGCCGTAGACCTCGGCGCCGATCTGGATCGGCTCGCGCGTCGCCCCCGGCCCGGCCGGCCGCGTGTGCAGCACGCTGCCGCAGTAGCACAGGCGCGTCACGCCCTTGCGGTTGAGCAGGTGCGCATCGATGCGCGCCACCTGCGGCGTGATGTCGGCGCGCAGGCCCATCATGCGGCCGGAGATCTGGTCCACCACCTTGAAGGTGCGCACGTCGAGGTCGTGCCCGGTGCCGGTGAGCAGCGAGTCCATGTACTCCAGCAGCGGCGGCATCACCAGCTCGTAGCCCGCGCCCGCGAACAGGTCGAGGACGGCGCGGCGCAGGCGCTCGATGCGCGCCGCCTCGGCGGGCAGGATGTCCTCGATGTATTCGGGCAGGAGCCAGCGCATCAGCGCGCCACGAGAAGCAGCAGCAGCAGCGCCGATCAGCATCGAGGTCAGGCCGAAGAAGCGGATCTGCCCGTCGGAGAGCTGCGTGATGCGCCGGAAGGTGTCGCGCCAGAAGCTAGGCGCAAGGAAGGGGAGCACCCCTTCGATGATCAGCATCAGGGCGAAGGCGAGGAGGAGCGTGGTCGCCATGACGCGTCATCTCTTGGCGCCGGCCTTGCCGCCGGGATCCCTCAGGTAGCGGAAGAAGTCCGAAGTCGGCTCGAGCAGCATCAGGTCGTTGCGCCCGCGGAACGTGGAGCGGTAGGCCTCCATGCTGCGGTAGAACGCGTAGAACTCGGCATTCTCCGAGAACGCGCGCGCGTAGAGTCGCCGCCGAGCGCGCATCGCCCTCGCCCTTGATGCGCTGCGCGTCGCGGTAGGCTTCGGCCAGGATCACCTCGCGCTGGCGGTCGGCGTCCGCGCGGATCGCGCTCGGACTCGGCGGCGCCGGTGGAGCGCTGCTCGTTGGCGATGCGCTTGCTCTCGGCCTCCATGCGGCGGTACACCGACTCGCTCACTTCCTGCGGCAGGTCGACGCGCTTCAGGCGCACGTCGACGATCTCGACGCCGATGCGGCGCAGGTCCTGGTCGGCCTTCTCGCGCACCCTGCCCATCACCGTCTCGCGCTCGCCCGAGACCACGTCGTGCACGGTGCGCCCGCCGAACTCGTCGCGCAGCGCGCCCGAAATGGTCTGGCGCAGGCGCCGCGTCGCTGCGGTCTCGTCGCCCTGCACCGAAACGTAGTACTGCCTGACGTCGACGATGCGCCACTTGACGAACGAATCCACCAGCACCGGGCGGTTGCCCGAGGTGAGGAAGCGCAGCGGCTCGGCGTCGTCGTAGGTCGAGGATGCGCATGTCGAACACGCGCACGTTCTGGATCAGCGGCCACTTGAATTGCAGCCCGGGCGTGGTGATCACTTCCTTCACCTCGCCGAGCTGGAACACGATGGCGTTCTGGCGCTGGTCGACCGTGAACAGCACGCTGGAGGCGACCAGCAGCAGCGCGATGAGGACCGCGGCGACGGGGCCGATGGCTCTCATGTCAGCGCGCTCCCCGCTCGCGTTCGCGCAGCGTCTCGCGCGAGCGCGGCCCGGCATCCGCCGGCTGCACCGGCTCGGGCGTGGCGCGCTGCGCGGCCTGCGCCTCGGACGGCGCGCCGGTCGCGCCCGACTGCTGCATCAGCTTGTCGAGCGGCAGGTAGAGCAGGTTGCCGCTCGACTTGGTGTCGACGAGGATCTTCGAGGTCGAGGACAGGATCTGCTGCATGCGTCTCGATGTAGATGCGCTCGCGCGTCACCGCCGGCGCCTTGGCGTACTCGGCCAGCACCTGGCGGAAGCGCGACGCCTCGCCCTCGGCGTTGGCGATCACGCGCTGCTTGTAGCCCTGCGGCCTCTTCCATGCAGGCGCGCCGCGGTGCCGCGCGCGCGCGGGATCACGTCGTTGGCGTAGGCCTGGCCCTCGTTCTTCTGGCGCTCGCGGTCCTGGCCGGCTTTCACCGCGTCGTCGAACGCCGCCTGCACCTGCTCGGGCGGCTGCGCGTTCTGGATGGTGACGCGGCTCACGGCGATGCCGGTGCGGTAGCGGTCGAGGATCTGCTGCATCAGCACCTGCGCCTGGTTGGCGATGTTGTCCTGCGACTCGTAGAGGATGGCGTCCATCTTGCTCTTGCCGATGATCTCGCGCATCGCGGTCTCGGCGGTCTGCATCGCCGACTTCGTCGGGCGCCGGTTGTTGAACAGCGACGCCTGCGCGTCGCTTCACCACGTACTGCACCGCGAACTGCAGGTCGACGATGTTCTCGTCGTCGGTGAGCATCAGCGATTCCTTCAGCACCTTGGTCCTGACGTTGTTGCGGTAGCCGACTTCCAGCGTGCGCACCTGCGCGAGGTTGACGATCTCGTGCGACTGGATCGGGTACGGCAGCCGCCAGCGCAGGCCCGGCTCGGTCTCCTGGGTGAACTTGCCGAAGGTGAGCACCACGCCGCGCGAGGCCGCGTCGACGATGTAGAAGCCGCTCGCCAGCCACACGGCCAGCACCAGGGCGACGAGCACGCCGGCGCCGCCGCCCAGCATGCGGCCCGACGGTGGCGAGGCGGCGCTCGCCGCCCCCGCCGCCCGCCCCGGCGCCCGAACAGGTCGTTCAGGCGGCGGTTGAAGTTGCGCCACAGCTCGTCAAGGTCGGGCGGGCCCTGGTTGCCGCCCGGGCCGCGGCTTCCGCCCTGGCGTCCCCAGTTCGGGTCGTTCAGCGACATGGATGCTCGACTACAGAGAAATCAGTTCGGGAGAAGGGTTGCGCGCTTGCCGCGCCTTTGCGGCCTCGGCGATTGCGCCCCGCAGTTCGGCGAGGCCGGCGCCGGTGCGCGCGCTCACGAATACGCGGCGAATCCTACCATACTCGTCGCGCTCGACGCCCGGCGCGAGGCCCGAAGAATCGACCTTGTTCCAGACCAGGATCTGCGGGATCCCGCTCGCGCCGATCTCGGCGAGCACCTTGTCGACCTCGGCGGCCTGCGCCTCGCGCGCCGGGGGCGGCGCTGTCCACGACGTGCAGCAGCAGGTCGGCGTGCACCGTCTCCTCCAGCGTGGCGCGGAACGCGGCCACCAGGCCGTGCGGCAGGTCGCGGATGAAGCCGACGGTGTCCGAGAGTACGACCTCGCCCGCCTCGGGCAGCCACACGCGCCGCGTGGTGGTGTCGAGCGTGGCGAACAGCTGGTCCGCCTCGTAGGCCTTGGCGTGGGTCGAGCGCGTTGAACAGCGTGGACTTGCCGGCGTTGGTGTAGCCGACCAGCGATACCGAGAGCACGTCGCGCCGCGCGCGCGCGCGGCGCTGCACGGTCCTTTGCTTGCGCAAGCTGTCGAGCTTGTCGCGCAGCACGCGCACCCGCTTGGCGATGTAGCGGCGGTCCAGCTCGATCTGCTTCTCGCCGGGCCCCCCGGTCTTGCCCAGGCCGCCGCGCTGGCGCTCGAGGTGGGTCCAGCCGCGCACCAGGCGCGTCGAGAGGTGCTCCAGGCTGCGCCAGCTCGACCTGCAGCTTGCCCTTCGTTGGTCTGCGCGCGCTGCGAGAAGATCTCCAGGATCAGCTCGGTGCGGTCGAGCACGCGGCAATTCAGCTCGAGCTCGAGATTGCGCTCCTGCGCGGGCGACAGATCGTGGTTGAAGATCACCCAGCCGGCGTTGAGCGCGGCCACCGCCTGGCCGATCTCCGCCACCTTGCCGCTGCCGCAGTAGAACTTGGGGTCGGGGCGCTGGCGCCGGCCGCGCACGATGAGGTGGCGCAACACGCCCGCGCTCTCGGCAAGACGCACGAGCTCTTCGGCGGCCTCCTCGCGCGGGGCAGCGCTGAAATCGAGGCTGACGAGGACTGCCGCCTGGTTGTCGGGCGCCGCCGCGATGCTCAAGCGTCCTTGTCTTGCTCTACGCCCAGCGTGACCGCGCGCGAGGGCACGACCGTCGAAATGGCGTGCTTGTAGACCATCTGCGTCACGGAATTGCGCAGCAGCACCACGTACTGGTCGAAGGATTCGATCTGTCCCTGCAGCTTGATGCCGTTCACCAGGTAGATCGAGACGGGAACGTGTTCCTTGCGCAGGGTGTTCAGGAACGGGTCTTGTAGCAGCTGGCCCTTGTTGCTCATGTTGTTGCCTCACTTGCGTGGGGTGGACGGATACTCTAATGGATTCCCGCCGCGTTTTCTATACCGGGCGCGTCGGCGGCGACACGTCGCCGCACTGCGCGCGGTGGCGCAGCGCATGGTCCATCAGCACGCAGGCCAGCATCGCCTCCGCGATCGGCGTGGCGCGGATGCCGACGCAGGGATCGTGGCGGCCGGTGGTTTCGATCACGGCCGCTTTGCCCTCGATGTCGATCGTGCGCCGCGGCAGCCGGATGCTCGAGGTCGGCTTGAGCGCGATCGACACCGTGACCTCCTGGCCGCTGGAGATGCCGCCGAGGATGCCGCCGTTGTTGTTGGAGAGGAAACCCTGCGGCGTCATCTCGTCGCCGTGCTCGCTGCCCTTTTGCCCGACCGCGGCGAAGCCCGCGCCGATCTCCACGCCCTTCACCGCGTTGATCGACATCATCGCCGCCGCGATGTCGGCGTCCAGGCGCCCGTACACCGGCTCGCCCCAGCCCACCGGCACGCCGCTCGCCACCACGTTGACGCGCGCGCCGCAGGAGTCGCCGCTTGCGCGCAACTCGTCCATGAGCTTCTCCAGTTCCGGCACGACGCCCGCGTTCGGCGCAAAGAACGGATTGGCGTTCACGGCCTCCCAGGCCTGGAACGGAATCTTGCGCATGCCGAGCTGCGCGAGATAGCCGCGCACGCGCACGCCATAGCGCGCGCCGAGCCACTTCTTCGCCATCGCGCCCGCCGCCACGCGCACCACGGTCTCGCGCGCAGACGCGCGGCCGCCGCCGCGCGGATCGCGGATGCCGTACTTCTGCCAATAGGTGTAGTCGGCATGCCCGGGGCGGAACTTGCGCGCGATCTCGGCGTAATCCTTGGAGCGCGCGTCCTCGTTGCGCACCAGGAAGCCGATCGGCGTGCCGGTGGTCCTGCCCTCGTACACACCGGAGAGAATCTCCACCGTATCCGACTCGCGCCGCTGGGTGACGTGGCGCGAGCTGCCGGGCTTGCGCCGGTCCAGTTCCGCCTGCAGGTCGGCCGCCTGCAGCTCCAGCCCCGGCGGGCAGCCGTCGATCACGCCGCCGTACGCCGGCCCGTGCGACTCGCCGAACGAGGTGACGCAGTACAGCGTGCCGAAGGTGTTGCCCGACATGCGAAGAATTCTACACGCCGCCCTCGAAGAACCGCCGCGTCTCGAACACGCGCGCGGCGAGCGCCCGGCCGCGCAGGCGCAGGCTGCGCTTGAGCACGAAATCGAACAGCAGCGGGTTGTGCGCGCGGATCTCCGAGAGAACCGGGGCGGCACCCGGCTCGAGCAGGCCGAGCGAGACGATGTAGTCCGCGGAAAACAGCGGCATCACGCCGGGCAGCGGGTAGTCCGAGCCGTTGAGCAGCCGCGCGTGCCAGTCCGCGCGCTCGAGCACGCGTGCGAGCGTGCCGCCGGCGCGGTTCACCTGCGTGATCGCCGAGAGGTCGCCGTAGAGCCGCCCGGCGTAGCGCGCCTCGTCCATCAGGCGCGCGAACAGCTCGAAGCTCTCGACGGCGGGACCGTGCGCACCCTGATCGAGGTCGCGGTCCCGGCCCATCGAGGCGCAGTGCGCCACCACCACGCGCACCCCGGCATCGAGCGCGCGCCGCAGCCTGAGCGGATTGCCGTAGTCCTGGATGTCCGTGCCGATGACCGCGCGCGCAAGACCCGCGTGGGTAACGAGCGGCAGATCGAGCCGCGCCAGCGCGCCATAGCAGCGGTCGCACAGCGGCGAGCCGGGATCGATTCCCATGGCCGAAGGCAGCCACTTGACCGCGCGGGCGCCATCGGCCTTTGCGCGCGCCAGCGCCTCCGCGCAGTCGGCGCGGTACGGATGGATCGAGGCGACCCACTCGAAGACCTGCGGATGGGCGCGCGCCGTGTCGCGCGCATAGGCATCGGGCACGTACATGCCGGAGCGCTGCGGCAGCGGTGCGCCGCGCTCGTCGTGCGCGCGCTCGAAGGCGTAGAGCAGCATCTTTGCGCCGGGCCGCAAGCCCGCCATCAGGTTGCGCGTGCGCTCGAGGTAGCCGCGATCCACGCCCCCGGTCGCGCCTTCGACGCAGCCCGCATCGAGAAAGAACATGCGACGCGCGTAGTCGCCGGGACTGAGCAGGCTTGCCGAGCGCGGATTGACCACGACCCCGCTGCCCGAGTCGCCGACGCCGATGAGGTGCGCGTGCGCGTCCCAGACCTGGGCAGGGTCGAGCCTGTCCCAGGCCGCTTTCACGAGCTCGTGCCCGGCGAGGCGCTGCGGCAGTCCCGCGAGGCAGGGATTCCACAGCCCCTGCGCGGGCCACCAGCGCCAGGCAGCGAGCGCGCCGGCGCCGGCGAGCGCCGCGCCGCCGAGGAAAAGACCGCGACGGTTCAAGCCTGCGTCAGGCGGGCCAGTTCTTGATGTAGCCCTTGAGCATCTTGTTCTCGAAGTCCTGCTCTTCGAGCACTGCCTTGGCCACGTCGCGGAACGAGATCACGCCGATCAGCTTGCCGTCCTGGATCACCGGCAGGTAGCGCGCGCCGGAATCCAGCATGGTGCGGCGCAGGTCGTTCACTTCCATGTCCGGCGCGGCGGTCACCGGGTCGCGCACCATGATGTCGCCCACCCGCACGTCGGCGATCGCGGCGTTGCGCTGGGCAAGCGCCTGCAGGATCTCGCGGAAAGTCAACATCCCCACCGTGCGGCCCTGGTCGAGCACCACCAGCGACCCGAGGTTCTGCTCCGACATGGTCCGGACTGCGTCCGCCGCCCGGCCCGAGGGCTCGATGGTGAGCAGCCGGTTGCCCTTGACCCGCAGGATCTCCTTGACTTGCATGGCGAGCCTCCTCGAAAGCCCCTGCCCGCCAAATGTTAGACGAAAAAAATGGGGTCAGGGCCGAATTCTTCCCGGCAAAAATAATTCGGCCCTGACCCCGATTTTCTTACCGCACCAATAGCGCGGCGAGGCCGAGGAGCATGCCCATGCTCACCACGTCGGTGGCGGTGGTGAGGAAGATGCTCGAGGCGGTCGCCGGGTCGAAGCCGAAGCGCTTGAGCGTCAGAGGCACCATGGCGCCGGAGAGGCCGCTCGCGACGCAGGAGCCGATCATGGCGAGGAATACCACGATCGCCAGCGCCAGCGCGTGCGGCGAGCCCTGCCCGGCCGCCACGATATACATGCCGATGCCGGCGAACACGCCCACGCCCGCGCCGTTGAGCAGGCCCAACCCGGCCTCCTTGGTGATCAGCCGCCGCTCGGTCCCCGGCTTGAGCTCGCCGATCGTCATGCCGCGCAGCGTCACGGCAAGCGCCTGGCAGCCGGTGTTGCCCGACTGGCCGGCCAGCACCGGCAGAAAGATCGCGAGGATGACCAGGCGGTCGATCGTGTCCTGGAATATGCCGACCACCGCGGCGGCGAGGAACGCGGTGAGCAGGTTCAGCTGCAGCCATGGATGGCGCATGAACAGGCTGCGTGGCCACGGCGTGCCCAGGCGCTCCTCCTTCTCGACGCCGACCATGCTGCCGGGCTGCGCGGCGATGTCGAAGGCGCGCGCTTCGAACATGCTCTGTCCGCGCAGCAGGCCCCGCAGCCGGTTCTCGGCGTCCACCACCGGATACACCGGGTAGTGGCGGTTGAGCACCTGCTTCATCGCCTCTTCGAGCTGCGTCGGTGCGTGCAGCGCGAAGACGTCCGAGAGCATCACGTCTCGCAGCGGCCTATCGTTTTCGTTGAACAGCAGGTCGCGCATGGTCACGATGCCGAGCAGGCGCTCGTCGTCGTCGACGATGTAGATGTACGTGATGAAGGCATGCTTCACCAGCTCGCGCAGCGCATCGATGGCCTGGCCCACGGTGGCCTGCGGCGGGAACTCCGCGTACACCGGCTCCATCATGCGGCCGATGGTGCCTTCGGCGTAGAGCGAATTGCGCTGCCACTGGCGCGAGTAATCGCCCGGGGCCGCGGCCAGCGCGCGCTCGCGCGTCTCCGGCGGCAGTGAAGAGAGGATGTCCTGCGCGAAGCCGGGGGAGAGGCGCGCGAGCACTGCGGCCACTTCCGCGCCGCCGAAATGCGCCAGCTTCTCCGCCGCGCTATGCGCGGACTGCAGCTTCACCTCCTCGATGAGGTCGGTGGCCGAGCGCTGGACGGTGGGTCGGTCGATCGATTCCAAGGCAGTCTCCCGTATCAGATGCCGGCGGCGTCCGCCACCAGGCGGCGCATCTGGCTGCGCAATGATGCCCTGAGGCGCGCGTGGCGCGTACTGCGCGCGAGGTTCTTCAGCTCGAAGGGGTCGCGCTCCACGTCGTAGAGCTCGTCGAGCTCTGCGCCGCGCCCGCGGTTCACCCAGTGGATCAGCTTGTAGCGATCGGTGCGCACCGCCTTGTAGGTCATGCCCACCAGCCAGGGCATCGCCTGCTCCGCCCAGTACTCGACGAGGAAGCACTTGCGCCAGCCGCGGCGGCGCCCGGCGAGCAGCGGCAACAGCGAGCGCCCCTGCACCTGCGGGCCCGGCCGGCCGCCCGCAAGCTCGATCAGCGTCGGGGCGATGTCCTGGCAGATCACCAGGTCGCGGATGCGCGTCCCGCCGCGCACCCGGCGCGGCAAGCGCAGAAGGAAGGGGGCCCGGATTCCTTCCTCGTACGCGAAGCGCCGCTCGGGGCCGAGCCCGTGCTCGCCGAAGAAGTAGCCGTTGTCGCCGAGAAACAGGATCATCGTGTCATCGAGCCTGCCCGCGCGCTCGAGCGCCTCGAGCAGCGTGCCCACGCCCTCGTCCACCGAGGCCATCATGCGCGCGCGCTGGCGGATCTCTTCCTGCGTCCCGGCCTGGATCGCCCCGAGCAGCTTGCGCGAGGGCTCCGTGGCGCGCATCTCGAAGGCCTCTGCCCAGGCGGGCGCCTGCTTCACCACCTCGCTTGGCGAGAGCATGTTCGGCTTCTTCGGGAACATGGCGCCGGCGTAGAGCCCGCGGTGCCGCTCGGCGGGGATGTAGCCGCCGAACCGGGTCATGTCGAGCGTGCCGTCCGCGGCCTGGTGCGCGTCGGGGTGGACGGCCTTGTGGGCGAAGAACAGCGCGAAGGGCCTGGCGTGCTTGCGCTCCACGAAGGCCAGCGCTTCCTGGTTGAGCAGGTCGGTCATGTAGCCCGCGCGCTGCTCGTACTTGCCGTTCACGTTGAGCTTCGGGTCGTTCAGGCTGCCGTGGCCGTCGAAGCTGACCCAGTGGTGATAGCCCGGGCGCGGCATGCCGTCGTTGCCCATGTGCCACTTGCCCACGTGCGCCGTCTCGTAGCCGAGCCGCTGCAGCTCGAGGTGGTAATTGGGCAGGCGGTGGCTCATGGCGTCGCGGGCCACGTTGTCGATGATGCCGTGGCGGCTCGCGTACTGGCCAGTGACGATGGAGGCGCGGTTGGGCGAGCAGATCGGCGTGGTGTGGAACGCACGCTCGAACAGCGCGCCCTCCCGCGCGAGGCGGTCGATATGCGGGGTCTTCATGAACGGATGCCCGCCCGCGCCGAACTCGTCGAAGCGCAGGTCGTCGATCAGGATGACCAGGAGATTGGGCTTCATGCGGCAAAGTCTAAGCGAGTCCTTCTCCATGCGGAATTTTTCCCGGCATTTCCGCCGGGAGTTCCGTATGCTGGCCTTGCATTTCCTGACACAGGAGACAGGCCATGGCCACCACGCAACCGCACGACTCCCTGCCCCAGCGGCTGGGCCAGCACCTGCTCAACCCTCTGGAGGACGCACTCGGGCTCGCGCGGCGCTACCGGGAGCTGGATTCGTTCCGGGACTACGTGAGCGCCAATGTCCTGCTGGTGGCGCCGGTGGGCCTGTTGATCCTGGTCGTCGCGATCGCCTGCGGACTCACGCCGATCATGCTGCTGGTCGGCGCGCGTCCGGCGGCCTCGCTGGCCGGCCTGCTGCTGGCGCCGTTGGCGCTCCTCGGCAGCCTGTTCGTGCTGGCCCTGGTGTTCTTCTCCTGGCTGGAGGAACGCGCCCTCGCCCAATCGCTCGGCCACCGCACCGGGCGGGCGCCCGGCAAGCTCGCGCGCTGGCTCAAGCGCAAGCTCCGCGCCGACCTCGGCAAGCTGCCGCGCGTGCCGTGGCTGCTGGCGGCGATCTTCGTTGTCGCGCCGCTCGCGCTGCTCGCCGGGCAAGCCCCGCTCGTGGGGGTCATCCTGATCGCGCTGCTCGTGGCCTCGCCGATCCTGTACGCGCGCTTCGAGCGCTAGGGAAGCTCTGAACAAGTCGCGCGGTGGCGCGTTGCGGCCGGAACGCGGCGCCGGCTAGGCGCGCGGCCGCAGCGATATGTCGATATCGCAAGGCCGAGCAACAACGCCGGCGCCCGTGTCATCGCGCTATCGTAAGCCAAGCGTCGAGGGCTTCCGGCCGCAACCCGAGGGCGGCGAGGCCTTTGCCGTGAACCCCCGCCTCGCGGCCTCGCCGCCTGGAGGGACGGGGCGAGTTTTCGCGCATGGCATCGCCATCGGCCACCTTGTGGACGTAAAGTACACGGCGGCGGTCGCTGTCTCGCCCTGCACGAAAATCGCCACCGTCGCGCACGCGGAACTTGTTCAGAGCTTCCCTAGGGACGCGCCGCAATTGAGGCGCCTGCGAGCCCGCGCCGCGTTGCTGGTCCTGCTCGCGGCGTCCATGTCCGCCCCGCTCGCGCAACCGGCCCCCCGACTCGAGCCCGGCGTCTCCCAGGAGCTCGCGCGCTGGCGCGCGCGGCACTACAGCGGCCTGCGCTACGCGCTCGAGCTGCGCCTGGACGCGCGCAAATCGCACGCCGCCGGGCGGCTCGACCTGGCGGTCACGCTCGCGCGCCGTGTCGATCTGGTGCTCGACTGGCGCGGCGCGCCGGTGCGCGCACTGCGCGTCAACGGCAAGGCAGTGCAGGCGCGGCACGCGCAGCAGCACCTGGTGATCCCGCGCGCCGCCCTCAAGTCGGGCGCCAACCGAGTGGAACTGCAGTTCCAGGCGCCGGTCGCGGTGGCCGGGCAGGCGCTGACGCGGTACCGCGACCGCGAGGACGGCGCGCAGTACCTGTACTCGCTGTTCGTGCCTGCCGACGCATCAAGCGTCTTTCCCTGCTTCGACCAGCCGGACCTGAAGGCGCGCTACAGCCTCTCGCTGCAGATGCCCGCCAAGTGGCGCGCGGTGTCGAACGCCCCCGCCCTGGACGAAGCCCCGGGCCGCGCGCGCTTCGCCGAGACCGAGCCGATCCCCACCTACCTCTTCGCGTTCGCCGCCGGCCCCTTCGAGGCCATCGCGCTGCCGGGCGAGGCGACGCGCCTGTTCGTGCGCCGCTCGCAGCGCACGCGCGCCCGCGAGCACGCGCCGGAAGTGCTGCGCCTGAACCGCGCGGCGCTCGGCTTCTTCGAGAAGGAGTTCGCGCGGCCCTTCCCCTTCCCGAAATACGACCTGGTGCTCGTGCCCGAGCTCGCCTACGGCGGCATGGAGCACGCCGGCGCCACCTTCCTGAACGAGGCGTCCGTGCTGTTCCCCTTCGCGCCGAGCAACCCGGACCTGCTGCGGCGCGCGCAACTGATCTTTCACGAGGCCTCGCACCAGTGGTTCGGCAACCTGGTCACCATGCGCTGGTTCGACGACCTTTGGCTGAAGGAGGGCTTCGCCAACTTCATGGCGGCCAAGGCCGCCGAGCAGATCGTGCCGCAGCTCGAGCCCTGGAGCGCGTTCCACGCCTTGAAGACCAACGCCTATCGCATCGACGCCACGGCCGGCACCACGCCGCTGCGGCAGCCGCTGGCGAACCTCTCCGCCGCGAAATCGGCCTACGGCGCGATCGTCTATTCGAAGGGCCCGGCGGTGCTGCGCCAGGCCGAGTTCTACCTCGGCGAGGCAATGTTCCGCCGCGCGGTGCGCGAGTTCCTGCAGCGCCACGCCTGGGGCGCCGCCGACTGGATCGACCTGGTGCGCGCCTTCGAGCGCGCCTCGGGCCGAGACCTGCAGGACTGGGCCGCGGCGTGGGTGAACCGGCGCGGTCTGCCCAATATCGCGCTGCAGTGGCGCGGCGGGGCCCTGTGGCTCGCGCAGGAGGACGCGCTTGCCGAGCACGGCAGCTGGCCGCAGAAGCTGGTGGTCGCGGCGGCCGGCGACGACGGGCAGGTGCGCACCTCGGAGACGCGCCTGGAGCAGCGCAGCGTGCGCGTGGTGGGCCCCGCAGCGCATCCCGCGTCGCGCTGGCTGTACGCGAACGCGGGCGATTTCGGCTACGGGCGCTTCCTGCTGGACGAGGCGAGCCGCCAGTCACTGCTCGCCGAGCCGCTGGCGCTGCCCGACGGGCTGCTGCGCGCGCAGCTCGTCGAAGCGCTGTGGGAGAGCGTGCGCGACGCGCAGCTCGCCCCGGCGGCGTTCATCGACTGGGCGCTCGCGCTGGCGGGCGAGGAGGCGGACGACGTGATCCTCGCCGGCCTGCTCGCCCGGGTGGAAACGGCCTTCCGCCGCTACCTTTCGGATGCGCAGCGCGACGCCATCGCGCCGCGCCTGGAGCGCGCGCTGTCGCAGGCGATGCTCGCCGAGGCGCCGCCGAGCCGCAGGATCCTGCTGATGCGCGCCTACGCCGCGCTCGCCTGGACGCCGGCGGGCCTCGCCGACCTGCAGAAGCTGCTCGAGGGCGAGCTCGTGCTGCCCGGCGTTGCGCTCGGCACGCGCGATCGCTTTCGCCTCGCGACGCGCCTCCTGCAGCGCGGCCAGCCCGCGGGCAGGGCCCTGCTGGTCGCTCTGGAAAAGCTGGAAGGCGGCGGCGACGCCCGGCGCTATGCCTACGCCGCGCGCGCCGCGGTGCCCGGCGCGGCGGCCAAGCGCGCCATGTATGAGCGTTGGCGCAGCGATCCCGCCCTGCCCGAGAGCTGGGTGGAGGAGGCGCTCGAGCCGTTCAACGCTCCCGAGCACGCCGCCGACACCGCGCCGCTGCTCGCGAATGCGCTCGCCGCGCTGCCCGAGCTCAAGCGCACGCGCAAGATCTTCTTCGTCGAGCGCTGGCTCGCGGCGTTTCTCGGTGGCCAGGCGGACGCGCGCGCGCTCGAGGAGGTGCGCCGGCTGCTGCAGGCGGGCCTGGACGATGACCTGCGCCTGAAGGTGCTGCAGGCGGCGGACGGCCTTGAGCGCGCGGCGCGCATCCGCGAGCATCACGCCGCCGCGCGCTGAGCGTGCGGGCGCATTCGCCCTGCGATCCGCTTTGCCGCCGCCCCGCTGACAACGCGGGCCGATTGCGATTAGACTTCCCGGCATGACGCAGCACGCGATCGCGATCAGGCTCGCAGACCCCGGCGATGCCCCGGCGATCGCGCTCATGTCGCGCGACCTGATCGAGGCCGGCCTGCCGTGGAAGTACGACGCGGCGCGCATGCTCAAGTCGATCCGCGACCGCGACACGCTGACGCCGGTCGCCTGCGAGCGCGGACGCATCGCCGGCTTCGCCATCATGGAATTCGGCGACGAGCGCGCGCACCTGGTGCTGCTGGCGGTGCGCCCGGCGCAACGGCGCCTGGGCATCGGCCGCAGGCTCCTCGAGTGGCTGGTGGAGTCGGCGCGCGTCGCCGGCATGGCCAGCCTGCACCTGGAGCTGCGCGCGGGCAACGAGGCGGCGCGCGGCTTCTACCGCGCGATGGGCTTCGACGAAACCATCGTCGTGCCGGGCTACTACCGCGGCCGCGAGGCGGCGCTGCGCATGATTCGCGTGCTGCGCGCGACCGGCCCTGTGCCCTACACCTGGCGCCCCGCCCCACAATAGTCTGCGCGCGGCGCCCGCGGTCAGGCCGTCAGGTGCTGCCGCGCGAATCGTCCAGGGGCTCGCGATCTGCCGGGTGCGGCGCGTGGTGCGGCGCCTGCACCGGCGTGTGCGAGAGCACGCGCGCCTGCGCCGCCTCGTCCTTGATCGCGTCGCTGCTGCGCTTTTCCGTAAGGTGCCGGTCGGTGAACAGCTTGAAGAACAGGGGCACGAAGAAGATGGCGAGGAAGGTCGCCGCCAGCATGCCGCCCATCACGCCGGTACCGACCGAATGGCGCGCCCCCGCGCCGGCGCCGCTCGACACGGCGAGCGGCAGCACGCCGAAGATGAAGGCGAGCGAGGTCATCAGGATCGGGCGGAAGCGCAGCCGCGCGGCCTCCACCGCGGCGGCCGAGGCCGACAGGCCTTCGTGGTACTTGAGCACCGCGTACTCGACGATCAGGATCGCGTTCTTCGCCGCCAGGCCGAGCAGCGTCACCAGGCCGATCTGGAAGTAGACGTCGTTCGAGAGGCGCGCGATGCCCGCAAGCGGCGCGAGCAGGCCCTGCAGCCACGGGATCCCCGTCGCCATGTAATACGGCATCGGCAGCAGGTTGTTGATCCAGATCGCCGCCAGCGCGCCGAAGGTGCCGAAGGGCAGCGCGAGCAGCACCGAGAACGGCAGCGAGAACTTCTCGTACTGCGCGGCAAGGATGAAGAACACCATGATGACCGCGAGGCCCAGGGCGATGCTCTCGGTGCCGGCCGAGCGCTTTTCCTGGAACGACGCCCCGCCCCAGTCGAAGGTGAAGTCGGGCGGCAAGGTCTTGCGCGCGAGCTCCTCCACCGCCTGGATCGCCTGGCCGGAGGACACGCCCGGTGCGCCCTGGCCGAACATCTTCACCGCCGGAAGGTTGTTGAAGCGGTCGAGCGAATCGGGGCCGGCCGAGAACCTGATGGTGGCGAGCGCGGCGAGCGGCACCATCTCGCCTTTCTCGGAGCGCACCCAGACGCGGCCGATGTCGTCCGGGCGCTTGCGGTAACCGGGCTCGGCCGACATCAGCACCTGCCAGGTGCGGCCGTAGCGGTTGAAGTCGTTCACGTAGTAGGTGCCGAGCGTGGCCGAGAGCGCGCCGTAGAGCTCCTCCAGCGACACGCCCAGCGCCTTCGCTTTTTCGCGGTCCACGTCGACGTAGAGCTGGGGCACTTGCGCGCGCCAGAGCGTCTGCACGCCGCCCAGCATCGGATTGGAATTGGCGGCGCCGAGGAACTGGCCGAGCACCTCCGCAGTGCGCTGCGGGCCGCCCTCGCCGCGGTTCTGCAGGTACAGCTCGAAGCCGCCCGCGGTGCCCAGGCCGAAGATCGGCGGCGGGTTGAAGGCGAGCACCAGGGCCTCCTTGATGTGGCCGGTCTTCATCCACAGCTCGCCCACCAGCTGCGCGGCGGTCACCTTGCGCTCGTCCCAGTGCTTCTGCGCGACGAAGATGGTGGCGGCGTTATTGCGAAAGCCGCCGCCGAGGAAATCGAAGCCGGTGAAGGCCACCGCGTCCTGGTTGTTCGGGTTCGACTGGATGATCTGCAGCACTTCGTTGACGACCTTGTCGGTGCGCTCCAGCGACGCGCCGTCGGGCAGGATCACCGCGGCGATGTAGAAGCCCTGGTCCTCGTCCGGCACCAGCGAGCCCGGCGTGCTGCGCCACAGCCCCACCACCACGACCACCATGACGGCAAACAGCGCGAGCGAGATGCCGCCGCGGCGCACCATGCGCGCGACCCCGTTCTCGTAACGATCGGTGACGCGGGAGAACCAGCGGTTGAACCAGCCGAAGAAGCCGCGCGGCGCGCGCGTACCGGGCTTGAGGACCAGCACGCACAGCGCCGGCGTGAGCGTCAGCGCCACCATGCCCGAGATCACCACCGCGATGGAGATGGTCACCGCGAACTGGCGATACAGCTCGCCCGTCAGGCCGCCGAGGAAAGCGATGGGGATGAACACCGCGCACAGCGTCAGCACGATCGCCACCACCGGGCCGGTGACCTCGCTCATCGCCTTGATCGCCGCCTCGCGCGGCGAGAGGCCCTCCTCGTGCATGATGCGCTCGACGTTTTCCAGCACCACGATGGCGTCGTCCACCACGATGCCGATGGCGAGCACCATGCCGAACAGGGTCAGGGTATTGATGGAGTAGCCCAGCAGGTACAGGCCGGCGAAGGTGCCGATCAGGGACACCGGCACCGCAGCGAACGGGATCAGGGTGGCGCGCCAGCTCTGCAGGAACAGGTACACCACCAGGAATACCAGCAGCATCGCCTCGGCGAGCGTCTTCACCACCTCGCGGATCGACACCTCGACGAAGCGCGTGGTGTCGTAGGGCACCGAATAGCTCAAGCCCTGCGGGAAGCGCTCCGCCAGCCCGGCCACGGTGCTGCGCACGCTCCCGCCGACCTCGAGCGCGTTGGCGCCGGGCTGCAGGAACACGCCGACCAGCGTGGCGGGCTTGCCGTTGATGCGGCCGATGAATTCGTAGTCCTTCGAGGCGAGCTCGACGCGCGCCACGTCGCGCAGGCGCAGCGCCGAGCCGTCGGCGTTGGCGCGCACGATGATGTTCTCGAACTCGCGCGGCTCCGCGAACCGGCCGCGCGTGGTGATGGTGTAGACGAGCTCCTGCGCGCCGCTCATCGGCGCCTGGCCTACCTTGCCGGCCGCGAACTGGGCGTTCTGCTCGTTGATGGCGCGAATCAGGTCGTTCGGCGTGAGCTTGAGCTGGGTCAGCCGGTCAGGCTTCACCCAGATGCGCATGGCGTAGTCCTTGGCGCCGAAGATCTGCACGTTGGTGGTGCCGTGCACGCGCTTCAGGTTGTCCAGCACGTTCAACGTCACGTAGTTCGAGGTGTACAGATCGTCGTAACGGCCGTCGGGCGAGTAGAAGGCGAGCACCTGCAGGAAGGCCGACGAGCCCTTCACCACGGTGACGCCCTGGCGGCGCACTTCCAGCGGCAGGCGCGGCTCGGCCTGCTTGACGCGGTTGTTGACGTTGAGCGCCGCCTGGTCGACGTCGGTGCCGATGTCGAAGGTGACCTGGATCTGCACCACGCCGTTGGCGCTCGAGGTCGAGCTCATGTAGATCATGTTCTCGACGCCGTTGATCTGGTTCTCCAGCGGCGCGGCGACCGTCTGCTCCAGTACCGCGGCCGAGGCGCCGGGATAGAGCGCCTGGACCGTCACCACCGGCGGCGAGATTTCGGGATACTGCGCGATCGGCAGCGTGCGCATCGAGGCCAGGCCGGCGATCACGATGAACGCCGAGAGCACCGCCGCGAAGATCGGGCGGTCGATGAAGAAGCGCGAGAACATGCGTTACTGCTTCGCGGCCTTGGGGTCCGCCGCCGGCTTCTGCCCCTCCGCGTCGGCGACCTTGACCGGCGCGCCCGGGCCGATGCGCATCACGCCGTCGATGATCACGCGCTCGCCGGGCTTCAGGCCGCCGATGACAATCCAGTCGCTGCCTGCCCACTCGCCGACCTCGACCGGGCGCGCCTGCGCGGTGCTCTTCTCGTCCACCACGTAGACGAACTTGCCCTGCGGCCCCTCGAGCACGGCGCGCTGCGGGATCAGCACCGCGTTCGGCCGCGTCGCGCCGTTGAGCGTGACGCGCACGAACTGTCCCGGGCGCAGGCGGCCCTCCGGGTTCGGCAGCTCGGCACGCGCGTCGCTGGTGCCGGTCTGGCCGGAGATGCGGATGTCGGCGAACGCGAGCCTGCCGGTGCGCGCATACACACTGCCGTCGGCGAGCCGCACCGTCACCTCGAAGCGGCCGTCCTTGGGCAGCACCAGGCGCCCCGCGTCGGTTTCCCTCTGCAGGCGCAGCCGCTCATCGTCGGGGATGCCGAAATTGACCCAGATCGGGTCGACCTGCGTCACCGTGGTGAGCAGCACCTCGGGACCCGACACCAGCGTGCCCTCCGAGCGGAGCGAGCGGCTCGCGATGCCGGTGGCCGGCGATTCGACGCGCGTGTACTCGAGGTTCAGCCGAGACTCGGTGAGCCGCGCGCGCGCCGCCTTGAGCTCGGCCTCGCCGATCGCCTCGGCAGACACCGCGTCGTCGGCCAACTTCTGGCTGACGAATTTGTCCGCCACCAGGGCGCGCAGCCGCGCCGATTCGCGCTTCGCCTGGTCAAGGCGTGCGGAGGCGACGCTGACGTCGGCTTCTGCGCGTGCGAAGGCTGCCTGGAACGGCGCGGGGTCAATGGTGTAGAGCGACTGGCCCTGCTTGACCGCACCACCCTCCAGGAAACTGCGCTTCAGCAGGATGCCGGTGACACGTGCGCGCACTTCGACTTCGCGCGAGCCGGCGGTCTGCCCCGTGTATTCGAATGGGGCGAGCACGAGTTTCGGCTGCACCGTGACGGTGCCGACTTGCGCCGGCGGCATGCCGCCGGGTCCGCCGTGCCCCTGCGACCCACCGGAGGGTCCGCAGGCGGACAGGAACGCGACTAGCGGCAAAACCAGGAGATGGCGCATGGGTATTCGACTCTCAGCGAAGGCGGGATTCTAGCGAGCAGTTCAGCAACAGATGTATACGTCGTGTTACTGGATGGTTTTGGCGGGGCCGTCCTGGCGCGGGTTGTAGAAGACGACCGGATACGAGCCCTCCTCGATTGCCACTGTGCCGGGCGTGTCGGCGATCACCTCGCCGCGATAGCTCACTTGCACGCGCCTGCCTGCAGGCCTGGTGACGATGCCGATAGGGGACTCAGGGGGACGTTACTGAAAATATAGACGTGCTTGCAACAGGGGCGTTGCGCCGCCTCTACATAGCGGTCTTCCACAACCCCATCTTGCGGCCCTCAGGATCGGTGAACAGGGAGGACGCGCCCATGCCGGGCACCGCCTGCTCCTCGACCTGGATCCTGCCGCCGGCCGCGACGACCTTCTTGCGGTAGGCCGCCAGGTCGTCGACGGCGATGTAGCACAGCATGTTTCAACTCCTTGGGTCAGCTGGAAGGCCGGCTTGTATGCCATTGCGAAGGCGCTCTTCCTGCGCACGCAGCTCCGGCGTGAGCGCCGCGCGAAAATCCTCCGCTTCAAACACCTGGCGAAGCTCAATCTCGGAATCACCGGGCATGGGATTGGGGCAGCGCTTGAGCCATTCGATCGCTTCTTCTTTCGACTTCACCTGCCAGAGCCAGAATCCGGCCACCAGCTCCTGGGTCTCGCTGAAGGGTCCACTGATCACTGTGCGCTTGCTCCCAGAGAAACGGACGCGCACGCCCTTGGAACTCGGATGGAGTCCCTCACCGGCCAGGAGGATGCCGGCTTTCACGAGGTCCTCGTTGTACCTGCCCATCTCGGTGAGGAGTTTCGTGTCCGGCATGACGCCGGCTTCGGAATCCTTGCTTGCCTTCACCAGCACCATGAATTTCATTTGCGTCTCCTTGTGATATTTCCGCGATGTAAAGGCGGCGAGTCATGCGCCGTCGTAGGCGCGCTGCAGGCGGGCGATGTCGAGCTTGCCCATCTGCAGCATCGCGTGCAGGGCGGCGTTCGCCTTGGCCGGGTTCCTGTCGCGCAGCAGCCTGGGCAGGACCGTCGGCACGATCTGCCAGGACAAGCCGTATTTGTCGGTCAGCCAGCCGCAGCGGCTCTCCGCGCCGCCCGCGGTCAGCTGCGCCCACAGCTCGTCGACTTGCGCCTGCGTCTCGCAATCGACCATCAGCGAGAACGCCGGGGTGAGCTGGTAGTGCGGGCCGCCGTTGAACAGGTGCAGGCGCTGCCCGCGCAGCGTGACCGTCGCCGACTGCGCCGGCTTGCCGGGTGCGGGCCGGTGCACGCTCTCGGCTTTACCGTCCTTGAACACCGACAAGTAGAAGTTCACCGCCTCCTCCACGTCGCCGTCGAACCACAGGAACGGCGTGATGCCAAGCTGCCCCGCATTGTTCATTTAGCCTCCCACGCACTCGGTTTCGAATACCTCGTTTGCACGCTGAGCCGGAACGCCGCTACGCAGGCTGGATCGCCGCTCGCGATTCGCGCTGCAGAGGCGGGAAGGCCATCGCGAAGCAGGCTGTCCGCCCGGCTCGCCAGCGCGAGCCCGAGCGCGAGCAGGACGGACGCCGCGAGCACGACGGGGCGCGCGCCGAAGCGGTCGCTCAGCGTACCCCAGACGAAGCCGCCCAGGCCCATGGCGAGGAACACGAGCGTCATCGCGCCAGAGATCCCGGCACGCGACCAGCCGGTCGCCTCCGTCATCGGCTGCAGGAATACGGCGAGCGCGAACACCGCGCCGAAGGCGATGCAGGTCATCAGCGCGCCGGCGGCGACGACCAACCAGCCGTAGCGTGGCTCGCCTGCGAGGGTTCTTTCCATGTGCACTCCCGATATCGGCCGCACCACACCTAGGCGGGCTGTGCTGGCGCCGGCACGATCACCATCCACATTACGCCGAACCTGTCGGCAGCCATGCCGAAGGCAGGCGAGAAGAAGGTCTTGCCCAACGGCATCTGCACCCGCCCGCCGTCGGCGAGCGCCGCGAACAGGCGCCGCGCCTCAGGCTCGTCGCGTGCGTTGAGAGTGAGCGCGAATCCCTGGAAGCCCGGCTTGCCCGTGCAGTTGCCGTCGGAAGCCATCACCTGCGTATCGCCCACGCGGAAGTTGCAGTGCATGACCTTCTCCGCAGCGCCGGGCGGGTTGTGCTCGGGGCTGGGGTTGTCCTTGTAGCGCATGAGCGCCTCCACCTTGGCGCCGAGCGCCGTCTGGTAGTAGGCGAGCGCCTCGTCGCAACGGCCTTCGAAGAACAGGTAAGGCTGGATTGACATGACGCCTCCTCGCTCAGGATTTCGCTTCGACGATCTGGCGGATGCCGGCGAGGCCATTCTCGAAATCGCCGCCAACCATCTTGTCCATGTCGAAGACCAGGCACATCGCCTTGCCGATGAAGTTGTTCTGCCCGCGCATTGTCCAGGTGACCGCGGTGCGGCCGCCCTCCTCCTTGAACGCGAACTCGGCGCTGTTGGTGGCGGCGAAGGGCTTGAAGAACTCCAGCTTGAAGCGCACCAGCTCGGCCGGGCGGCTCTCGACGATGGTCATGCGGCCCTCGCCGACCTCCTTGTTGCCGGCCCACGCCATGCTCGCGCCCGAGCCCGCGCCGGGGCCGTCGTAGGACTCCTTCGCGTTCGGGTCCTTCTTCGCCCACGGCGACCAGGCCTTCCACTTCCTCAGCTCGTTCACCTGCGCGAACACGGCGGACGCGGGGGCGGCGAAGCTCGCCGAGCGCGACACGCTGAACTCGTCCGGCCGCGTGGCGACGTACGCCGCCAGCGCCGCGACAACCACGGCAACACCGAACAGGATCTTCACCAGCATGATGCGTTTCCTTTCTCCAGGTAATGATTTCAGGTAATCGACCTGCTGCGCTCGCGCAGCCGGTCGAGCGTCTCGCTCCAGCCCTGCTCCATGCCGGCGAGCATCGCGGCGGCCTCGGGGCCGGTGCCCGCCGCGGTCGCGTGCAGCGTGAGGCGCGTCCTGCCGCTTTCGTCGGCGAGCGACACGGTGATCACTTCCTCCAGCCGCTGCGTGCCGCGCGCGTCATCGGCGAAGCAATGGATCACCACGCGTCCAGGCGGCGCGACCTCGCGGAAGCTGCCGCGCACCCAGTACTCCTGCCCCTCGGGCGAGCGCATGCACAGGCGAAACAGGCCCCCCGGACGCGCGTCGGTTTCGCAGGAGTGGATCGTGAAACCGCGCGGCCCGAACCAGTGCGCGAGGTGCTCGGCGCGCGTCCAGGCCGCGAACACGCGCTCGCGCGGCGCCTCGAAGACGCGCTCGGCGTTGACGGTGTATTCGCGCCGCGGGGCGCTTTGCGCGGCGCTCATAGCGCGAGGAAGTGTTCGAGATTCTCGAAGGTCCCGCTCCAGCCCTGGTTCATGCTGGCGCGGCCTTCGTCGAAGAGGCGGCGCTCGTCGTCGCTCGCGTTGATCGGCACCCAGCTCACCGTGATGAGCGTGCCCCTGCCCTGCTCGGCGAAGGTCACCGTGGTCAGCAACTCGCGCGGCCAGCCGGGCGCCATCGGGTGGCGCGTGATGCCTCCCTGCTCGTCCGAGAACGAGTTCACCCAGACGAGCTTCTCGGGCTTGACGATCTCGCGGTAGAGGAAGCGGCCCCACATGTCGCCGCCTTCGGGCGAACGCAGGCGGTAGTGCATCAACCCGCCGGGACGCAGGTCCACCGTGCAGTGGGCCACCACGAAGCCCTTCGGGCCCCACCAGTGCTGCAGGTGCTCGACTTCGGTCCAGGCCTGCCAGACGCGCGCGCGCGGTGCGACGACCGTGCGGGTGATGACGAACGGGGCGGTGTCGATCTTCATTTGTCCACCAGCACCTTGAAGCCGCCGTAGATCATGCGCTTGCCGTCGAAGGGGAAGGTCTTCGGGTCCATCATCGGCAGCACGCGCTTGTCCTTCATCAGGCGCGCGTTCACGCGGTCGCGGTGCGCGCGCGACTTGAACACGACGTAGGAGAAGAACACCGTCTCGCCGGCGCGCTGCTTGACCGCGCGCGGAAACGAGGTGCGCTTGCCCCACTTCACGTCGTCGGCGATGCACTCGCGGAACTCGAGCGCGCCGAGCTCGCGCAGGATGCGGCCCATCTTCTCCGAGACGCGCTTGTAGTCCGCGATCTTCTTCTTCGGCACAGGGGTCAGGAAACCATCCACATAAGCCATGAGCTTCTCCTTTCGCTGGTTGCTAGAGTGTTGGTGCGAATGCCTCGAGCCGTTTGAGCGCACCGCGCCAGCCGTCTGCCGCGCGCGGATCGAACACCGGGTCGAGGGTGAATTCGAGCTCGGTGCCGCCGGGCACCGCGCTGAGCACGACGCTCACCACCGACTCCGCCTCAGGCGGCGCATCGTGGATGTTCCAGGTGAAAACCAGCCGGCGATGCGGCACCACCTCGCGGTAGACGCCGCGGATGTCGTGATAGATCCCCTCGGGATCGCGCAGCACGAGGCGCAGAGCGCCGCCGGCGCGCACGTCGAGATCGCCGATCCAGCCGGGGGAATCGGCCTGCCCGAACCACTGGCGCAGCGCGTCCGCTTCGGTCCACGCGCGCCACACCTTCTCCGGCGCGACCGGGTAGAGGCGCTTGAGCGTGAGCTTCGGGCGCTCCGCGAGCAGCAGACGCTCGAGCTTGACGAGCGACTCGCTCCAGCCGCGGCGGTGGCCGTCGCGCACCGCCTCGTCGAAGAGCTGCTCGTGGCGGAACAGCAGCTCGGTGCCGCGCGGCACTTTCTTCAGCTCGATGGTGACCACCGACTCGCGCTCGGGCGTGGTGCGCGGCCAGGTCCAGGAGAAGACGAGCTTGCGGTTAGGGACGACTTCCCTGTAGACGCCCTGCACCTCGTGGTCCGTGCCCTGCGCGCCGCCGAAGACGATGCGAAACCGCCCACCCTTGCGCAGGTCGAGGTCGGCCAAGGCGACCGGCTCATTGCCGCCCGGCCCCCACCAGCGCTTCAGCGCCTGCGGGTCGGTCCACGCGCGCCAGACCTTTTCCGGTTCGACGGGGTAGAAGCGCGTGAGGACGAGGGAGGGCTTTTCGGCGAGGCGGGCTGTTTCCATGTCTGCAACTCCTCCTGCTGGTACAGGTAGCGCGCGAGCGCGTCGAGCTTGTCGGTCCAGAACTTCTCATAGCGCTGCATCCAGGCTGCGGCGGCCTTCATCGGCGCGGCCGAGAGCTCGCAGCTCACCACGCGCCCTTCCTTGTTGCGCGCGATCAGGCCCGCGTCCTCGAGCACGCGCAGGTGCTTGAGGAAGCCGGGTAGCGACATGCCATGCGGCTCGGCGAGCTCCGACACCGCGAGGCTGCCGCCTGAGCCCAGGCTCTCCAGCACTTTGCGCCGCGTCGGATCGGCAAGCGCGCCGAACACGCGATCGAGGCTGGCGTCCTGATACTGAACCATACGGTTAAGTATCAGCCACACGACCCGCCCGTGTCAAGATGCCCCCCATGGCAGCCCGGAAACGCTTTGCGCGCCGCGAGGACCTCGGCCTCGCCAAGGGGGAGTTCGCCGTGCTGCGCCGCCTCAATACCCCTCGCAAGATCCAGGACTTTCTGTTCGGCCTGACGCAGAACTTCGAGCCCGATGGCGACACCTGCCGCCCGGTGCGCGAGGTGCTGCGCACGCGCAGCGCGCACTGCATCGAGGGCGCGATGCTCGCGGCTGCCGCGCTGTGGGTGCATGGCGAGCCGCCGCTGCTGCTGGACATGCGCGCCGAGCGCGACTACGACCACGTGGTGGCCCTTTTCCGCCGCAACGGTTGCTGGGGCGCGATCTCCAAGACCAACGGCGTGTTCCTGCGCTGGCGCGATCCCGTGTACCGCACGCTGCGCGAGCTCGCCCTGTCCTACTTCCACGAATACTGCAACCGGCGCGACCACAAGACGCTGCGCGAGTACTCGGTGCCTTACGACCTGCGTCGCGCCGATCCCGCGGTCTGGTCGAGCGGCGCGAAGCATGCATGGGAGGTCGCGGAAACGCTGGACGACGTGCGCCACTTCCGGATCGTCAGCCGCCGCCAGTTGAAGGAGGTCACGCGCCGTGACCCCTTCGAGCGCAAGGCGGGCCTGCTGCAGCAGTACCGCAAGCCTCAGGCGCGCAAGCCGCGTCGCAAGGCGGCCCGTCGGGCATCGCGCGGGCGGTCGTTCCGCAAGCGGAACTAGATCACGCCGGCGCCTGGCGACGCTCGGCCGCGTTCCTCACGGCGAGCGCGCACCGCGTTACGCAACTTACAACTGGAAACACACGTGACGTCCCCCCGGGTCGACGATGTCTCCGTCGCCGGCGTTATTGGAAGCGCCGGACCAACGAAAAGGAGACCGTCATGCTGAAGAACAGAATCGCGCTTGCCGCTGTCGCCACCGCCTCACTGCTGGCCGCCGCTCCCGCCTTCGCGGACGGCTACCGCCACCAGGGTTCCCGGGAGCGCACGGTCGTCGTGCACCAGCACGCTCCCTACCATGCGCGCGGCTGGGAAAGGGCGCGCGGCCCGGTGTACGTGCATGGCCCGGTGTACGAGCGGCGCCCGGTGGTCGTGCACCGGCCCGTGGTGGTGCAGCAGCCTCCGGTCGTCGTGTACCGGAACCACAGCCACCACGACGTGCTCGGCGGCCTGATCATCGGCACCGTGCTCGGCGCGGTGATCGCGAGCAACGCCGGCTACTAGCGGGCACCAGGAGCGGGCGCGCCGAAACCCGGCGCGCCCGCGACAGTTGAACGGCCAGCCCCCGCTGGCCGTTCTCTTTTTCGGCCGCCGATCCCGGCGCATGTTTGTCGCTGTCAGGTCCGGGCAATGGTTTCGACTAAACTTGCCAAGGAGGCCCCATGAACCGAAGGACGTTGCTCAAGGCGCTCGCCGCCGCCCCGCTCGCGGGCTGGGCCTGGTGCGCGCAGGCGCAGAAGAAAGGAATGGCGATGGTCGAAGAGCTGCAGCAGAACTGGAAGACGTTTCTTGCTGCCGGGGTGGCGACACCCTCGGCCGCCGAGCCCGTCAAGCTGTCCAAGGACGAATGGCGCAAGCGCCTTTCGCCCGCGGCCTTCAACGTGCTGCGCGAGGACGGCACCGAGCGCGCGGGCACCAGCCCCCTGGACCGAGAGAAGCGCGCCGGCGTGTTCGTGTGCGCGGGCTGCGACCTGCCGCTGTTCACCACGGCGATGAAGTTCGACAGCGGCACCGGCTGGCCGAGCTTCTTCACCACCATCCCGGGCGTGTTCACCGAGAAGACCGACTACTACCTGATCTACCCGCGCACCGAGTACCGCTGCAAGCGCTGCGACGGTCATCACGGGCACGTGTTCAAGGACGGCCCGCCGCCCACCGGCCTGCGCTACTGCAACAACGGCGTCGCGCTAAAGTTCATACCAAAGGCGTAAGCTTGGAACAGGGGAACCAAGGTTCCCCCGATACCTCCTCCTTAAACTCCTGCGCAAGCAGGCGGCCGCGCTAGAGTCGAAGGTCGGCCTTGATGGGCCGGGCCGGGTAGTGGAACTTGACCGGGCCGTCGGGCTGCATGTGCAGGAACTGCTGGATGCGCGCGTCCGTCGAGGCGAGGAGCTCGGCGGGCGTGCCCTCGCCGATCGTCACGCCGTCGGCGATCACGTAGAGGTAGTCGACGATCTTCAGCGACTCGCTCACGTCGTAGGTGACGATGATCGAGGTCGCACCGAGCGCGTCGTTCAGCTGCCGGATCAGGCTCGCGATGACGTTGAGCGAGATGGGATCGAGCCCGGCGAAGGGCTCGTCGTACATCGCGAGCATCGGGTCGATGGCGATGGCGCGCGCGAGCGCCACGCGGCGCGTCATGCCGCCTGAGAGGTCGCCGGTGCGCATGCGCGTGCGCGCCGCGCAGCCCGACCGCGTGCAGCTTCATCAGCACCAGGCGCGCGCACCAGCTCTCGGGCAGCGTGGTGTGCTCGCGGATCGGGAAGGCGATGTTCTCGTACACCGATAGGTCGGTGAACAGGCCGCTCGACCTGGAACATCATGCCCATCTTGCGCCGCATGGCGTATAGCGCGTCGTTGCCCAGCTCGTGCACCACCTGGCCGTTGACGCGCACCGCGCCGCGCACGGGCCGCAGCTGGCCGCCGATGAGCTTGAGCAGCGTGGACTTGCCGCAGCCGCTGGTGCCGAGAATGGCCACCACCTTGCCGCGCGGCACCCTGAGCGAGAGCCCGCGGAACACGACATTGGCGTTGTAGGCGAAATGCAGGTCGTCGATTTCGACGACGTTCTCGGCAGAGGCTTTCATCGCGGGTGTTAGTCTAAGGCATCCGATGTCGACGAGCGCCCCCTATGCCGGCCTCACCCCGGAGACCGTGCTCGACGCGCTCGAGAGCGCGGGCCTGCGCGGCGACGGGCGCCTGCTCGCGCTGAACAGCTACGAGAACCGCGTCTACCAGGTCTGGCTGGAGGACGAAACGTCGGTGGTGGCGAAGTTCTACCGCCCGGCGCGCTGGAGCGACGCGCAGATTCTGGAGGAACACGCGTTCGTCGCTGACCTCGCCGAGCGCGAGGTCCCCGCGGTCCCGGCGCTCGCGCTGAATGGCAAGACGCTCTCCAGTCACGCGGGCTTCCGCTTCGCGGTGTTCCCCCGGCGCGGCGGCCGCACGCCGGAACTGGAGCGCCGCGACACCCTGGAATGGATCGGGCGCTTCATCGGCCGCATCCACGCCGTGGGTGCCGTGCGGCCGTTCGCCGAGCGACCGGCGCTCGACGCCGAGACCTTCGGCCGCGAACCGCGCGACTGGCTGCTCGCGCACGACTTCGTGCCGCCCGACCTGCACGAGGCGTGGCAAAGCACGGTGGATCTCGCCCTGCAAGGCGTAGCGCGCTGCTACGAGCGCGCAGGCGCACGGGACACCCTCAGACTGCATGGCGATTGCCACGCGGGCAACATCCTGTGGACCGACCAGGGCCCGCACTTCGTGGACTTCGACGACGCGCGCACGGGCCCGGCGGTGCAGGACCTCTGGATGCTGCTGTCGGGGGAGCGCGCCGCGATGACGCAACAGCTCGGCTGGGTGCTCGCGGGCTACGAGCAATTCCGCGAGTTCGACACGCGCGAGCTGTACCTCCTCGAAGCCCTGCGCACGCTGCGCCTCGTGCACTACTGCGCCTGGATCGCCCGGCGCTGGGACGACCCGGCGTTCCCGGCGGCGTTTCCCTGGTTCGGTAGCCAGCGCTACTGGCAGGACCGGATACTGGAACTGCGCGAGCAAAGTGCGCTCATGGACGAGCCGCCGCTCGAGCGGCCCTAGGCACAGCGCACCGGAAGGCTGCGCACCGCGGCGCCATAGCCCGCAGGCCGGCGCCGGCGAGCAGACCGCGTCAGAGCAGCCGATGCACCTCCAGCAGCACCTGCCGTGCCTTGCGCTGCGCGGTCGCGATCGCGATGGTGCGGTTGAGCCACGCGAGCTCGGGCGCCCCCGTCTCGAAGCGCATCACCGTGCGGAAGAAGTACTTGTCCCGCGGCACATCCTCGCCCCGCCCCAGCGCCGCGAGCACCTCGGGCGGCCCATGGCGATAGCCCTGGCTCACCACGCGGATCAACGCGCCGCCGTCCGTGCGCAGCGCATAGCGCGCGTCGATGTCGAGCACACCATCGGCGCGCGCGATCTGCCAGTCCGCGCCGCCCGGTACGATCGTACCGCGCAGCCGCGGGCCTTCGAAGGTGCCGCCCTCGATCGCCACCACGCGGCGCTCGCCGAGCGGTCCGCCACCCATCGTCATCAGCTCGCCGACATCGGCGGTGACATTCATCAGGTGCTCGAAAGAAATTGCCATGGCCGGTATCGTGCCATACGACGCGCGCCCGCGGCGCCAGCCAGCGCCTGCCGCCGATTTCGCCGTGCTAGACTGGCCCGCGCGTTTCACTGCTGGGGATCGTCGAGTATGCCGTTCGCCAAAGCTGCCGTTCGCGCCGCGCTCGCACTGGCCCTCGCATTGCTGTCCGCGCACGCGTGGGCTGATGCGGTAACCGACCGCGCTGCCGCGCTGCTCCAGCGCGGAGACGCCAAGGCTGCCTACGAACTGCTGCTGCCGCTTGAGCCGCAGCGCGCCGGCGATCCGCAGTTCGACTACCTGCTTGGCATCGCGGCACTCGATGCGGGCGACCCCGAGCGCGCCGTGTTCGCGCTCGAGCGCGTGCTGGCGCTGCAGCCGGACAACGCCCTCGCCCGCGCGGAAATCGCGCGAGCCTTCTACGTAATGGGCGAGCGCGAAGCGGCGCGGCGCGAGTTCGAGGCGGTGCGCAGCGCCGCCATCCCGGATGAGGCCAGGGCGACGGTCGACCGCTTCCTCTCTGCGATCGCCGCGGCGGAAGGTACGCGCGTCGACGGATTCCTCGAGTTCAGCCTCGGCTACGACAGCAACGTCGCCAGCGCCACCGCCAGCTCGCAGATCGCGATCCCGGGGCTCGGCGGAGCGGCCTTCACCCTGGACCCCACGCTGGTCGAGCGCGGCGACCAGTTCTTCAATATCGCCGGCGGCGTGAATTTCACGCGCAAGCTCAGCCAGCCGTGGTCGCTGATCGGCGGGATCGCCGCGACCCTGCGCCGGAATACCGACATTACGGTCTTCAACACGGACACCGTGGACGCCAGCCTCGGGGTCCGCTACACGCGCGGGCTGGACGCCTTCACGGTCGGCCTCCAGGCCCAGTATTTCGGCGTCGACTCGGCACGCTACCGCGACGCGGTCGGCGGCATTGCGCAGTGGCAGCACGCCTTCGACGAGCAGACCCAGATATCGTTGTTCGGCCAGTACGCGCAGTTGCGCTACGAGGCGCAGCCGGTGCGCGACGCCGACCGCGCCGTTGTCGGCGTGGCGTTCGCGCATGCCTTCAGCGGCGCGTATTCGCCGACGGTTTTCGCCAGCGTCTACGGCGGCCAGGAGGAGGCGCTGGATCCCGCCTTCGAAAATCTGAGCCACACGCCGATCGGCGTGCGCGCGGGCGGCCAGCTGCGGCTGGGCGGCGGCTGGTCGACGTTCCTTTCGGCGTCCTACGAGCAGCGCGAGTACGGCGCACCCGAGCCGCTGTTCGCGGTCGTGCGCAAGGACGAGCAGGTCGACGTGATCGCGGGCGTGAGTTACCTGTGGCGGCCCAGCACCACGGTGCTGGCGCAGGTCGCCTACACCGACAACCGCTCCACCATTCCCCTGAACGACTTCGACCGCACGGTCTCGAGCGTGGCCCTGCGCTTCAATTTTTAATCGAAGGCCGCTGTGCGTGACGAAATGCCTGTCTGGAAACCCACTGCGAATTGACAATCGCAGATGATTCTCTCGTTGCAACCGCGAAGTCCATGGAGAGCGCCATGAAGGCAGCCACGCCGCATCGATTGAACCGCAGCCAGGTACTCCTGGCACTGATTTCGGCCGCGTTCGCCGTAGAGGCCGGCGCCGCCGCGGGGCGCGTGGAGTTCGCCTTCGGTGGCGCGAGCGTGACGGGGGCCGATGGCCGCACGCGGCCCGCGATGCGCGGCAGCGATCTGGACACGGGCGACGTCGTACGCACCACCGACGGACGCGTGCAAATCCGGATGACGGACGGCGCCTACATCTCGCTGCAACCCAATAGCGAATGGGGCATCAAGAGCTACCGCTTCGAAGGCAGGACGGATGGCACGGAGAGCGCGATCTACTCGCTGGTCAAGGGTGCGATGCGCACCGTGACCGGGCTGGTCGGGCGCGTCAACCGCAACCGCTACCAGGTCGGCACCCCGACGGCAACGGTCGGCATCCGGGGCACCGGCGGCCTGATCCAGGTCCTGCAGGACGGCTCCACGCTGGTGCAGGGCACCAGCGGCATCTGGTTCCTCGCCAATCCTTCGGGCTCGATCGACATCCGGGCCGGCGTCTCCGGACTTGCGCCCGCCGATCCCAAGCAGCCGCCGCGGGAAACCGCGGCTGTGCCTTTCGCAGGACCGACGCCGCCGACCGTGGAGAAGAAGGCGGAGTACGTGCAGGGAGACCAAAGAACCGAATCCGGAGATCCCGTCCTCACGGTAGATCCCCTTCTCGCACCACCGAGCGGGCCGATGCTGCCAAGCGGCTCAGGATACCTGGGGACAGTTGCCTACGGCTGGTCCGGCAGCCCCCAGATGACCTTCACGCAAGGCGCAACGGCAACGTTCGATGCGGCCGGTCGATTGACGTCCATTTCCGACTCGTTCGGCCAGATTCTTTCCTCCGACGGTAGGTCGATCATCGACTACGGCAACGACGGCATCATCGCCTGGGGGCGCTGGACCGGCAATGTGACCGGCCTGGCAAACATTGATGGTCTGCTCGTCGTCAATGAGAACTACAGTGCGAACCAAGGATTGCATTACGTCGTCGGCATGCCGACTGCGCAGATGCCCACGGTGGGGTCCGCGACCTACACCTTGCTTGGCGCGACTTCGCCGACCTACATCGATGGCAGCACTGCGCCAGGAACGTTGACGGGGAATCTCAACGTGAATTTCGGACAGATGACCGTCGGAGTGAACCTCAACGTCGCCATGCCGGACGGCAAGGGATACGGTGTGGGCGGCGCTGCGCAGATTTCCAGCAACTTCATCTTCGGCTCCACCGGCAACGGCCTCACGACCACCGGCACTGGCGGCGCCTGCAGCAGCGGCTGCAGTGCGCTGGTCAACGGCTTCTTCGCCGGTACGAGCGCTGAACGTGTGGGGCTCGGGTACCACATCAACGACATCGCCTCCAGCAAGGACCTGATCGGGGCGGCGGCGTTCAAGAAGTAGCCGCGCCTGCCACGCGCTGGCGCTGGACGCCAGCCGGCTAATCGCGCAGGTCGTCGAGCGCGGCGTCGAGGTGGCCGGTCTCGGCCCAGGCCTGCACGCGCCAGCCCTCGCCCGACACCTCGATCCAGTTGATTGCCGCGTTCGGGATCTCGAAGTCCCGCGGCGCAGCGAGGCCGATGCCGAGCGCGTGGCGGCGCACCATTTCGAGCACGCCCCCGTGCGTGAACACCAGCACCTGCTCGCCGGCGTGGCGCCGCGCGATGGCGGCCACGCAGGCGAGCGCGCGCTCGTTGAAGCGCGCCAGGCTCTCGCCGCCTTCGAAATCGTAGTCGAGCTCCTTCGCCTTGAAGCGCGCGAAGTCGCGGGGGAAGCGCTCGCGCGCCTCGGCGTAGGTGAGCGTCTCGAACTTGCCGTAGTGCCGCTCGCGCAGCGCCGCCTCCAGCCGTGGCGCGAGGCCGAGCGCTCGCGCTGCGGGCGCGGCGGTCTGGCGCACGCGCTCGAGGTCGCTCGCGTAGAGCGCGGCAAAGCGCTCGCCGGCGAGCGTCCCCGCCAGCGCCAGCGCCTGCGCCTCGCCGAGTGCCGAGAGCGGCACGTCGGTCTGCCCCTGCACGCGGCCCTCGGCGTTCCACGCGGTCTCGCCGTGACGGATGACGCAAAGCCGGGCCGGGAGCACTCTGCTCTTTCCGTCCATCCCGGTATCATAGCCGCGCCATGGCCGAGCACCCCGCCCACGCGCAGCGCGTCACCATCCCCAGCATCGAGCAGGAGGAGCTGCGCGGCATCTCGCGCACCGTGGCCGAGATCGAGTGGCTGCTGCTGATCCTGGTGCTGGTCTACCTGGTGTTCGGCTGGCCGCAGCCCGACACCGAGCCGGCCCTGTCGATGGCGATGTTCTTCTACGCCGCCTTCATCATGAGCTTCCGCTACGCGAACTTCTACAAAGACGAGTCGCGCGGGAAGATCGCGATCGAAACCGTGTCGATGATCGTGTTCATCACCTGGGCGCTGTGGATCACCGGCGGCCTGGCGAGCCCGCTGCTCAACGCCTACCTGCTGGTGGTGATCACCAGCGCGCTGACGCTGGGCAAGGCCGTGACGCTCGCCGAGGTGGCGCTGATCGGGCTGTGCTGCCTGTTCCTCGACTGGCAGGTCGGCGGCAAGGACATGGGAAGGCTCGCCTACTGGGGCGGCTTCCTGGCGCAACTCACGCCGATCGTGCTGGTGGCCTACATCACCACCATGTTCTCGGCCGACATCCGCTACGGCCTGCACCGCGCCAAGCTCCTTTCGGAGACCGACGAGCTCACCGGCATCTACAACATGCGCGGATTCGCGGTGATCGCCACGCGCCTGTTCGCGCAGGCGCAGCGCTACGACCGCCCGGCAAGCCTGCTGATGGTGGACTCGGACAACCTCAAGCAGGTGAACGACACGCACGGCCACGAGGCCGGCAATCGCCTGCTGCGGCACGTGGTGAAATCGATGCAGGCGCAGCTGCGCTTTACCGACGTGGCGGCGCGCTACGGCGGCGACGAGTTCGTGGTCTTGCTGCCGGACACGCCCATCCGCGGCGCGCTTGAAGTCGCCGAGCGCATGCGGCGCGCGATCGAGGAGGCGCCCTTCGCCACAGACCACGACCGCGTGCCCTGCACGGTGAGCATCGGCGCCGCGAGCTTTCCGGAGCACGGCCGCAGCCTGGACGCCCTCATGTCGCGCGCCGACCGGGCGCTCTACCAGGCGAAATCGGGCGGCCGCAACCGCATCGTGCAGGCCGCCGCAAGCCCTGCCGCCGCCTAGCAGCGCCCCCTGCTCCCCGGGGGGTGCGGGGGGCGCAAGTGGCGCCGCAGCGCCCCCTGCTCCCTTAGTCAGCGCGGATGTTGTTGTCCTTGACGACCTTGCCCCAGCGCTGCATCTCGGCGGTCAGCCACTGCTGCAGCTGATCGGGGCTCGAGACGACGAGGTCCATCCCCAGCGTCTCGGTCAGCGTCTTTCTCACGTCGGGCAGGTTGAAGACCTTCACCAGCTCGGCGTTGAACTTGTCGATGATCGGCTTGGGTGTCCCGGCCGGGGCGAAGATGCCCCACCAGGCGTACGCCGTGAGCCCGGGGAAACCCTGCTCGATCAGCGTCGGCACGTCCGGCAGCGCCGCCGAGCGCTTGTCCCCCGCCACCGCGACGGCGCGCATGCGGCCGCCGCGCACGTGAGGCGTGAGCAGCGCCACCGAGCCGATGCCCAGCTCGATCTGCCCGCCGAGCATGTCCTGCGTCATCGGGCCGCCGCCGCGGTAGGGCGCGTGCGTCAGCTTGATCCCCGCCTGCTGCTGCGCCATCACCAGCAACAGGTGGCCGAGCGTGCCGTTGCCGATCGAGCCGACGCTTACCGATTCCGGCTTCGCCTTGGAAGCGGCCACGACGTCCGCGAAGCTGCGCCAGGACTTGGCCGACGCCGTCGCGATCGCATACGGCGCGGTGCCGACCAGCATCACCGGCGCGAAATCCTTCGCCGTGTCGAAAGGCAGGTTCGGGATCAGCGCGCCGTTGACCGCGTGCGAGTCGAAGACGAAGACGAAGGTGTAGCCGTCCGGCGGAGACTTCGCCACATACGCGGTGCCGACCGTGCCGCCGGCGCCCGAGCGGTTCTCCACGATGAACTGCTGCTTGAGCGCATCGCCGAGCTTGGCGCCCGCCAGCCGCGCCAGCGGATCCACCGAGCCGCCGGGCGGAAACGGCACCACGAACTTCACCGGCTTCGCCGGCCACTCCTGCGCCGCCGCCCCGAGCGGCGCCGCCGCGAGCAGCGACAGCAGCACTCCCATCCACATGCGATGCCTCATGGACTTCTCCCGGCTAAATGGCGAATTCGAGGTAAGTGTATATGTAGTTCGAGCCGCCGTTGACGTTGTTGAGCAGCTGCGAGAAACCGAAGATGCCCGAGCGGTGCGACACCCCGAGCCCGAAGAAGGTGTTGCGCAAGGTGCGGCTGCCGAACAGGTCGCCGACGCTGAAATCCACGGTCGGGTCGAGGTAAGTGAGCAGCTTGTTCGAATGACGGTTGCGATCCTCCTGCGCCTGGGCCTCGATGTACGGTACGCGGCCGGCGTAGGAAAGGCCCGTGCCCATGCCGAGCCGCGTCTTCACGCGGTGGTTCCACGGCAGGCCGTACCAGTAGCTCTTGAAGTACGCATTCAGCTGCCAGGAGTTGGGCTGGCGCCCGTTCTCGTCGTGGTAGAGCAGCCCGAGGTAGCCGGCGATATCCACGTTCCAATCGTTCAGGCGCTCGATCAGCGTGCGCCCGATCTCGATCGAGCTCACCGTGGTCTCGTCCGCCGTGCTGGTCGAAGTGCAGCGCAGCAGCAGGATCTTGGCGAGGTCGCAGTCGGTCGCCTTGCCGTAATAGGCCTTCACCCACAGCGGGCGCGTCTCGGGCGCAGGGCGCTGCGGCGAATGATCGTAGAGCACGCCGAGGCTCACCGCGGGCTGCAGGCTGCCGTCCACGATCGGGCTGTGGCGCACGGTGCTCGACCACTGCGTGGCCGAGATGCCCGCGATCAACTTCCAGCGCGCATCGAGCGCGTAGCTGGCGTACAGCGCGAGTTCCAGGTTGAGCCCGGCACCCGCCTGGTAGGCCGGGCGCGTCGGGGTGGCTTCGCCGGGCAGCACGCCGTAGTAGTAGTCGTTGAGCTTCGCGTCGCGCCATGCGAGCGTGACCTGCGGCCAGTAGCGCAGTCCGCCGTTGCCGCGCTCCAGCCGGTAGCCGAGCCGCAGCTCGGTGCCCCCGGACTCCCCGTCCACGTTGTGCAGCAGCTCGCCGAAGGCCGTGCCTTCGCCGAAGCGCCGGCGGTAGCCCAGGCCGAAGTCCGTGCCGGGCTCGCGGATCGCCATGCCATCGAGCACCGGCGGAATGCCGTCCCTCGGCGTGCCCTCGTAGCGGTGCGCGAGAAACAGGTCGACGCGGCTCGCCGCGCCGAAATCGAACTTCAGGCCCACGCGATCGGCATGCCAGTAGGCGTGCTCGCCGAAGTACAGGTTGATGGGAAGGTAGTCGGCGCGCGCGCCCTCGTCCTTGTAGATGGAGCGCGTGAGCCGCAAGGCGACGCCTTCGCCGGCGCCGCCTTCGGGATACGGATCGACCAGCGGGTAGTCGCCCGCCTGCGCGGCGAGCGGCGCCAGGCACAGCGACAGCAGGATGACATGCCAGGCGCGCAAGCCGCGCTCCCTTCTCGTTGCGGACGCGCGAGCTTACATGGAATCGCGAGGGGCCTTCTTGCGCTCGCCCCTGTCGCCGGGGGAAGCGGCGCGGCCGCGCGGCGCTAAGCGGCGGCGGGCACGTCCTCGGTCGAGGTGCGCCGCAGCTCCCGGTGCCGCGAGAGATCGAAGGGCCTGCCGCGGTGGATCACCGCGCGGTTGTCCCACATGACGCTGTCGCCGGGCAGCCAAAGGTGGCGGTAGACGAACTCGCGCTGCGTCGCGTGCTCGAGCAATTCCGCGAGCAGCATGCGTCCTTCCGCGAGCGTCAGCTCCGTGACGTGAGTGGCGTGGATGCCCACCCAGAGCAGCTTCCTCTTCGAGCCCGGGTGCACGCGCACCAGCGGCCACTCCGCCGGCGGGATCGCATCGAGTTCCGCCTGCGAGTACTTCTCGCCCAGCCACTGCCGCGAGTGCAGCGCGAAATGCGGCGCGTGCAGTCCTTCGAGCCTCGACTGGGTTTCCGCGGGCAGCGCGTCGTAGGCGGCGCGCAGGTCGGCGAACTCCGTCTCGCCGCCCTGCGCCGGTACCACCACCGCGTGCAGGATCGAGTAGCGCGCGGCCGGCTTCTGGAACGAGCTGTCGGAGTGCCAGAGCTGGTTGGCAAGGTTGGACACCGTCTTGCGGTGGCTGCGGTCGTAGACCTTGCCCTGCGCATCCACGTTCGAGATGTCGATGATCTCGTCGTAACCGGTGAGGTTGGCGGCCACGCGCGTCGCTTTCTTGAGGCCGAGGTCGAGCGGCCCGAAGCTCTTTGCGAACGCGAGTTGCTCCTCCAGCGTGAGCGGCTGGCCGCGGAACACCAGCACCGCGTACCGGTCCATGGCGCGCTCGATCTCGCGCACCGACTCCGGTACGAGCGGCTTGCGCAAGTCGACGCCGCTCGCCTCGGCGGCGAAGAGTGGGTGCAGCGGCTCTAGTTCCAGCGCCATGATTCCAGGGGCCGAAAATTGGGGTCAGGGCCGAATTAATCTTGCGAGAAATAATTCGGCCCTGACCCCGATTTTACGGGTCCAGGGGATACGCCGGGCGGCGCACCCGGTTGAACTTGAGCTGCGCATAGTCCGACGTGCACACGCCCTCGCCCGCGCATTCCACCACCGCCTTGGCGAGCGGCCCCAGCCCGGCCCTCCAGTGCACGCGGCTCTTGAGCATGAGGTACTTCTTCTTCGCGGGCTGCAGGCCGAGCGCGCGGAAGCATCCCATATCGTAGGGCTCGGTATGGCGCGAGATCACCGCGATTTCCACTTTCCCGGTGTCGAGCACGACGGACGGCCCCATGTCCATCAGCTCTCCCTTCGCCATCGGCCCCTCGTTCTTGTACAGGCCATCGACGATCTTCTTGACGGTACCAGTAACCGTGAGCGGCCTGCCTTTGAGGCCGAGGGCTGGCATGTCGAGCTTGCCGCCGAGCGGCAGCGTGACGCGTGCGCCCAACCCCGCCTCCTGCATCTGGCGCACCGCCTGCGGATCGAAGACGGCGAAGGCGCAGACGTCTTCCATCCCCGCTTCGAGGATGCCGCCGAGCACCGCCATGGTGTCCATGGTGCCGCCCGAGGCGCAGTTGTCGTAGTGATCGAGCAGCACCACCGGTCCGCCTTGCATCTGGCGCGCGCGAGCGAGCGACTGCGCGAGCGGCTCGATGCGGTAGACGAACTGCTCGCGGCTGCGCCAGGCCATGTCGAGCAATTCGTCGGCGAGGCGCTTGGCGCGCGCGGCATCGCCCTCGGTGACGACCACCGCCGACACGCCCGCGTAGGGAATATCGGCATGCGGAAAACCGACGAAAAAAGTCGCGGCGAGTGCGCCCTCCTTCTCCATCGCTTTCGCGCGCGCCTGGATCTCGCGGTTCGGCGCATCGAGGCTCGACTGGCGCATCACGTGCGGCAGCATCGGCCGCCAGCCCCAGGCCATCGCTGGCCGCGACCGACCTTCCAGCATCGCCAGGACCGGGCGGCCCGCACGCATCCCGGTGTCGTACATGTCCACGTGCGGGTAGGTCTGGTAGCCGGCGATGACGGTGGCGTACTGCCCCATCGCGGGGAAGAAGTTGGTGTGCATGTCCAGGGCCACGCCCACCGGCACCCCGGGCGCGATCTTGCGGATGCGCGCGAGCAGCTCCCCCTCGCCGTCCTCGTGCCGCTCGGTGACCATCGCGCCGTGCAGGTCGAGCAGCACCGCGTCGCAGCCCTTCGCGACCGCATCGAGGATGCGCTGCGTCATGTATTCGTAGGCCGCCGTGTGCACGGGGCCGCTCGGCGCGGCGCTGCCCGCGACCGCCAGCACCATCTCCGCGCCCGCCTTCTCCGCGAGCTCGATGAACGCGCCGGTGCCGGTGCCGGTGCCCCTGAAGGCAGCGCGGATTTCCTCGCCCTCGAGCGGGGTCGCGCGTCCACGCGCGAAGCGCGCGAGATCCGTCGGCACCGGAGAGAAGGTGTTGGTCTCGTGCTTCATCTGTGCAATGACAAGGCGCATGGCGGTGAGGGCGCTGCGAGGCAAGAATACCAAGTCTCCCATGCTAGGATGCCCCGCCAAATGGATAAGCCCGCATGAAAGCCGCGTTGTTTCGCTGGGCAGCTGCCGCATGTTGCCTTGCGGCATTCGCCACCGCGCAGGCGCAGACCTTCCCGTCGAAGCCCGTGCGCATCGTCGTCAATTTCCCGCCGGGCGGCGCGGCCGACCAGATCGCGCGCCCGCTCGGCGCGGCGTTGCAGGAGAAGCTCGGCCAGCCTTTCATCGTGGAGAACAAGCCAGGCGCCAACGGCCACATCGGGGTCACCGAGGTGGCCAAGCAGCCCGCCGACGGCTACACCCTGCTGATGTCCTCGGGGGGTGCCATCACGGTGAACGGTCAGCTCAACCCGGCGATCGAACCCAACCCGATGAAGGCGCTCGAGCCCGTCGCGCCGGCCGCGGTGGTGAGCGTGTACCTCGTGGTAAAGCCGGCGCTCCCGGCAAACACGATTGCGGAATTCGTCGCGCACGCGCGCGCCAATCCGGGGAAGCTCAACTACGGCTCGCCCGGTACGGGCAGCTCGCCGCACCTCGCCGGCGAGATGTTCAATAGCGCGGCCAAGGTGAAGACCACGCACGTGCCCTACAAAGGCGCGGCGCCGGTGATCACCGACCTGCTGGGTGGCCAGATCGACTTCACCTTCGATCCGGGCGTCGGCCTCCAGCACGTGAAGGCCGGCAAGCTCCGGCTCCTCGCCGTGGGCAGCCCGAAACGCCACCCCGCCTACCCGGATATCCCGACCGTCGGCGAGGCGCTCGGCGCCGAATTCGACGCCGACACGGTGTTCGGGCTCTACGCGCCCACCGGCACGCCGAAAGAGGTCCTCGCGCTGCTCAACCGCGAGATCAACGCCGCACTGCAGACCGCCGCGCTGCGCGAGCGCATGGCAGCGATCGCGGCACAGGGGCTGAGCCTCACGCCGGAAGCCTTTGCCGCGCGCAACGCATCCGAGTACCAGCGCATGGGCGCGCTGATCCGCGAGACCAGCCTGAGCGCCAAGTAGGCTCCCGCGAGCGTCGCTCCTTGCGCATGACCGGATCGAGAGGCCCCTAGCCTTGCGCGCCTGGTATCTCGTTCCCGGCGCGGCCGGGCTTGCCGCCGAACGGCGCGATGTCCCGGCTCCCGAGCCGGCGCCGGGCCAGATCCTCGTGCGCCTGCGCGCGGCGGGCCTGAACCGCGGCGAGCTCTTCGGCGCGAAGGGGCCTGCCAAGCCCGGCGGCAACGAGGGCGCAGGCGAAGTCGCAAAGCTCGGCGCCACCGTCACGGGCTTTCGCGTGGGAGAGCGCGTGATGGGGCGTTGCACCGGCGCCTTCGCCGAGTACGCGCTCATGGACGCGCGCGAAGCGATGCCGGTGCCCGAGCGCCTTTCGTGGGAGGAGGCGGCAGCGATACCGCTCGTGTTCTGCGTGGTGCACGACATGCTGATCGGCCAGGGCGCGCTCAAGGCGGGCGAATGGCTGCTGGTGCTCGGCGTCACCTCCGGTGTCGGCGTGGCCGCGCTGCAGGCGGCCAAGGCACTGCGCGCGCACGTGATCGGCACCTCGGGCTCGGCGGACAAGCTCGCGAGGCTCAAGCCGCTCGGGCTCGACGTGGCGCTCGCGACGCGCAAGCCCGACTTCCGCGACGCGGTGATGCAGGCCACGGCCGACCGCGGCGCCGATCTCGCGGTCAACGCGGTAGGCGGCACGATGTTCGCCGAATGCGTGCGCTCCCTCGCCTTCGAGGGGCGGCTCGCGGTCGTGGGCTACGTGGACGGCGTGCTCAAAGCCGAGATGGACCTGGAAGCCCTGCACGCGAAGCGCCTGCGCCTCTTCGGCGTGTCCAACAAGCTGCGCAATGCCGAGCAACGCGCCGAGACCGTGCGCGGCTTCGCGCGCGACCTGCTGCCCGCGCTCGCCGACGGCCGCATCAAGCCGCTCCTCGACCGCGTCTATCCCTTCGACGAATTTCCCGCCGCCAAGGCGCGCATGGAAGCCGACGCGCACGTCGGCAAGATCATCCTCAGTTGGCGGTGATGTTGGCCTCTTTCACTACACGCGCCCAGGTGTCGTATTCGCGCTTGATATAGGCGGCAAGCTGCTCGCGCGTGCTCGGCGCGGGCTCCATGCCCTGCGCCAGCAGCGCCTGGCGCACCGCGGGGTCGTTCAGGATCTTCACCAGTTCCCGGTTCCAGCGATCGACGATCTCGTTCGGCGTCTTTGCCGGCAGCACGTAGGCGTACCAGTTGGTCGCCTCGAACCCCGGCAGGCCGGACTCGGCAATGGTCGGCACGTCGGGCATGAACTCGGTGCGCTTCGCGCTCGTCACCGCGATGGCGTGGATCTTCCCCGCCTTGATGTGCGGCCCCGCCGAGATCGGCGTGGCGAAGATCGAGGCGATCTGCTTGCCGAGCAGGTCCTGCATCGCGGGCCCGCCGCCCTTGTAGGGCACGTGCACGATGTTCGCCTTGGACATCATGCGAAACAGCTCTCCCGAAAGGTGCCCGGCGCCGCCGATGCCGGAGGACCCGTAGGTGAGTCGCGCCCGGCTTCTCGTTGGCGAGCTTCGTGTACTCGGCGAGCGTGCGCGCGGGCACGCCGTCGTGCACCACCAGCACGTTGGCGAAGGTCACCGCCATCGTGACCGGCACGAGGTCCTTCAGCGGGTCGTAGGGCAGGTTCTTGATCATGTGCGGCGCCACCGTGAGCGGGCCGACCGAGCCGAGCAGGATGGTGTGGCCGTCAGGCGCGGCCTTGGCGACCTGCTCGTGGGCGATGTTGCCGCCCGCGCCGGCGCGGTTTTCCACGACCACCGACTGGCCGAGGCTTTCGGTGGCCGCCTTGGCGATGATGCGCGCTGCCGTATCCGTGCCGCCGCCCGGCGCGAAGCCGACGACCATCGTGACCGGCCGGCTTGGAAAGCCGCCTTGCGCCGCAGCGCCCGCCGCCGCGAGCGCGCCCAGCAATCCCGCAATGAGCTTCATCATGGTCACACCGCCTTTCTGTCCCGAAGTACTGCGATCTCCGCCGCGCTGTAGCCCAGCTCCGCCAGCACTTCGCCCGTGTGCTCGCCCAGCTCGGGCGTCGCGCTCGCCATGGTTGCCGGGGTGCGCGACAGGCGCACCGCCTGGTTGACGACGCGAAAGTTCCCGAGCTTCGGGTGCCTCACCTCCGCCGCCGCCTGGATGTGCTGCACCTGTGGGTCGGCGAACACCTGGTCCATGGCGTAGATCGGCCCGCAGGGCACGCCCGCGGCGTTCAGCGCCTCGATCCACTCGGCGCTCTTGTTCTTCGAGAGCGCCGTGTTCAGCTCGGCGTTGAGCGCCACGCGGTTTTTCGCGCGCGCGGGCTGGTCCTTGAACTCCGGCCGCCCGGTCAGATCCTCGCGGCCGATCGCCCTGCACAGCCGCTGCCACATGCCGTCCCCCGACGCCGCGACGTTGATGTGGCCATCCGCGGTCCTGTAGGCGCTCGTCGGCATGCTGGTCGGATGGTCGTTGCCCACCTGCGGCGGCACTTCGCCTTCCTTGAGATAGCGCGCCGCCTGGAAGTCGGCGAGCGCGATGGCGGCGTGCAGGAGCGAGCTCTGCACCCATTGCCCGCGCCCCGAGTGCTCGCGCTCCAGGAGCGCCGTCATGACGCCGAGCGCCGCGAACAGGCCCGCGGTCACGTCCGCGATCGCGGCGCCGCTGCGCACCGGCCCCTGGCCCGGCATCCCGGTCACGGACATCAGTCCGCTCATGCCCTGGGCGATCTGGTCGAAGCCGGGCCGGTCCACGTACGGGCCGTCCTGGCCGAATCCGGAGATGCTGGCGAGGATGATGCGCGGGTTGATCTTCGCGAGCGATTCATAGTCCACGCCGAGCCGGTATTTCACGTCGGGGCGGTAGTTCTCGACCACCACGTCGGCGGTCTTCGCCAGCCGCGCGAACACTTCCCGGCCCTCGGCGAGCTTGAGGTTGAGGGTCATCGAGCGCTTGTTGCGGTGCAGGTTCTGGAAGTCCGAGCCGCTGCGCGGGCCGCCCATGCCCTCGTTCGGGTCTACGCCCGGCGGCGACTCGATCTTGATCACGTCGGCGCCGAAATCCGCGAGCTGGCGCACGCAGGTCGGCCCGGCGCGCACGCGCGACAGGTCGAGAACGCGAAGCTGCGAGAGGGCGCTTGAGGCGGCGATGCGCGGCATGTCGAATCCTGCTTTGTCGAGGTTTACTTGGAGATGATGCGGGTGTTGGCGAGGACCAGCCGGTCGACGAGGTTGCGCACCAGCGCGCGCGTGAGCTGCAGCTGGGCGCCGCCGCTCATCGCCTGCAGCGCCTCCGGCTGGAACTCGGCCAGCAGCAGCCGGGTCATCGACTCGACGGTGGCGTGGCGCGGCAGCTCGCCGCCCCAGATGTAGGCCATCTCGCCGAAGCACTCGCTGTGGTTGATGACGTTGAGCAGGCGCCCGCCCTTGGTGACCTTCACCTCGCCTTCGGCGAGGAAGAAGAAGCTGCGGCCCTTGTCGTTCTCGCGCAGGATGGTGCGGCCCTTGTCCACGCGCGACCACTTGCCGGCGTTCACCAGCTCCCAGATCTCGGCGTCGGCGAGATCGGAGAGCATGTCCACGCCCTTGAGCGTCATGTACTTGTCGGTGTCGGGAATCGCGTTGGCGGGCAGCGTGAGGCCGACGATCTTCGAGAGTGCCTGCGCGAACTCGGCCCAGGTCGGGTAGCGCGCCTCGGGCTTCTTGCGCAGCGCGCGCAGGATCACCGGGTCGAGCTGCCTGGGCAGGTCGGCTCGCACCGCGCTCGGCGGCAGCGGCTCGAGCTCGGTGATCTTCCTGAGCAGCGCCTGCAGGTTCTCGGCCCGCAGCGGCCGCTGCCCGGTGAGCAGCTCGTAGAGCACCGCGCCCAGCGAGTACATGTCGCTGTGCAGGGTGAGCTCCGCGCCGGCGATCTGCTCCGGGGACATGTAATACGGCGAGCCCATCAGCGCCGTCTGCACGGCGTGGCTCTTGCGCAAGTACGCCGCGCCGAAGTCGGCGATCTTCACGTCGCTGCCCCTGGCGATCATGATGTTGGCCGGCTTGATGTCGCGGTGCACGATGCCTTCCTTGAAGGCGTAGTCGAGCGCGCCGCACACCTTGAAGCCGATCTGCAGCACGTCGGCCACCGGCAGGAGCTTGTCGGGGCTGGTGTAGGGCGTGAGGTCGCCCCCGGTGACCAGCTCCATCGCGATGTAGCCCGAGTCCTCGCCCACCACGGCATCGAGGATGGAAACGATGTGCGGATGCTTGAGCTTGCCCGCGAGCGAGGCCTCGTTGAGAAACTGGCCGCGGAAGGCGGTGCCGAACTCGGGGTCGCGGAACACCTCCGGCTCGATGGTCTTGAGCGCCACCTCGCGTCCGGAAAAGGTGTCGCGGGCAAGGTACACCGTGCCGGTGGCGCCCTTGCCCAGCATCTTCTGGACGTCGTACTTCCCGACCTGCAGGCTCAGCCCCAGGTCCGCCACTGCAGTCAACGGTCAGCCTCCCGGAGCGCGATGTTACTGCATCGCGCCGCTTGCCGAGCGCACGCCCCCGGACGACAATCGGCTACTCCCAGGGTCCGGCCACAGGCAGATGGCGCACAAGGAAGTCCCAGTCGAGTTCCTCGAGTTCGGCATGTTCGTGGCCAAGCTCGACCGGCCGTGGACGGAGACGCCTTTCGTGTTCCAGGGCTTCGTCCTGAAGACCGAGGAGCAGCTCGAGACGCTCAAGAAGTACTGCAAGAAGGTCTACGTCGACCCCGAGAAGCGCCAGGAGTCGGTGGCGGTCAAGCATCTCGCCTTGCCGCCCTCCACGCGCCAGGTGATCGCCGAGCAGTCCAGGGAAGTGGTGCGCGGCACGATTGTGTACAAGGAGCTCGCCACCGTCGAGGACGAGCTGCCGCGCGCGCGCACCGTCTTTGCGCAGACCACCAGCATCGTCCAGACCATGTCGCGGGCGGTGGTAAGCGGCAACGCGCTCGACGGCGGCCGCGCCAAGCAGGCGGTGACCGAGATCACCGACTCGGTGATCCGCAACCCGGACGCGATGATGCTGCTCGTCACGATGCGCGAAAGGGCGCAGGAAACGCTCAACCGCTCGACCCAGGTCTCGGTGTACATGACCGTGTTCGGCCGCTTCCTGCAGCTGGAGCGCGAGCGCCTGGAGCTGCTCGGCCTCATTGGCCTCTTGCAGGACGTGGGCATGCTCAAGCTCCCGTCCGGCATGCCCGCGCGGCGCGCCGACCTGACCTCGGCGGAGGAAGAGGCCTTCCGCACCCACGTCGAGAGCAGCGTGGAGATCCTCAGCCAGACCGCCGGCCTGCCGGCCGAACTGCCGGGCTTTGCGTCGCTGCACCACGAGCGCTACGACGGCAGCGGCTACCCGAGGGGCCTCAAGGGCAGCGCGATCTCGCAGATCGGCGCCATTGCCGGCATCGTCGACACCTTCGACATGCTCACCGCCCCCGCCCCCTACGGCATGCAGATGCCGCCCTCCAACGCGTTGAACGTGCTCTTCCAGAACCGCGGCACGCAGTTCCACGCCGCGCTGGTGGAGCAGTTCATCCAGTGCGTGGGCGCCTTCCCGGTGGGCAGCGTGGTGGAGCTCAACACCGGCGAGATCGGCGTGGTGATCACGCAGAACCTGGTCAAGCGCCTGCAGCCGCGCGTCATGGTAGTGCAGGACGCCAAGGGCACCCCGCTCCACCCCCACAAGATCCTCGACCTGATGAAGGAGCCGATGGCCGGCCCGGGCGAGCCCTACCGCATCCGGCGCACGCTCGACCAGGCCACGGTCCGCATCGATCCGAAAGAGCTGTTTCTGTGAGCGCGGCGGACGCCGCCGCCATCGAGCGCTTGATGCAGGACTTCGGCCTCGGCGACGAGGCCATCGCGGCGCTCAACGCACTCGGCGTCGCGCTACGCGCGCAGGCGCCCGAGTCGCTGATGGCGACGCGCGGCGAGAGCGCGCTCGCCGCCGCTGCGTCGCCGTTCTTCCTGCCGCTGCTGCCGGTCGCCATGTCGGACGCCCAGCGCGCGCTGGTGGAGGCGCTTTCCCTCGGCACGCTCAGCCACGCTTCGCTGCGCCAGCTGCTCGCCGAATGGGCGGAGAGCCTGAGCCCGGAGGAGACCCACGAGCGCGCCCGGCGCGACTGCCTGCCGCTGCAGGACCTGCTGCGCGCGGGCGCGCTGCGGGTCTTCGCGCAAGACCCCGCGCACTGCGAGGCGGCGCTCGCCGCGTCCGAGCACCTGTGCGCGGCGCAGCTGGCGCGCCTTGCCGCGGCCGCGGTGCGCAGCGCGCCGGAGCGCGGCGACGGCGCTTCCGGCCAGGCCGCCATCACCGCGCAGCTCGACGCCTGCATTGCCGCGCGGCTCGCGGACGGCCAGCAGCTCGCGCTGCTCTACGTCGACTGCGGCGTCATCGACCGCATCGACGGCGTGTGGGGATACCTCGTCGGCGACGCCGTGCGCGAGCGGCTCGGCGCGCGCCTCAGGAGCGAAGTGCTGCGCGAGCACGACCTGCTCGGCGACCCTGGGCGCGACGCGTTCGCCTGCGTGCTCGCGACCCTGCAGGGCGCCGGCGTCGCGCTGCTCGCCGCGGAGAAGATCCTGCGCACGCTGGACGCGCCCCTGTGGGTGGACGTGAACGAGGTCTTCGCGCGGCCGGCGGTCGGCATCGCCCTTTACCCGGAGCACGCCGACAACGCGGTGGCGCTCTTGCAGCGCGCGCGCACCGCCAGCGGCGCGGCGCGCGACCGGCCGGAGCGCTTCGCGCTGTACTCGGCCGAGCAGGAGCGCGACGAGGCGGAGCTCCTGCTCTACGAGAACCGGCTGCGCGCGGCGATCGCCCAGGACGCGCTCGACATCGTGTTCCAGCCGCAGCTCGACCTGCGCTCGAACCTGATCGTCGGCGCCGAGAGCCAGCTGCGCTGGCGCGACGCGAAGCTCGGCGCCGTGCCGGTGGAGAAGGCGATCGCGGTGGCCGAGTCCGCGGGCCTGGTCAACGAGGTGACGTTGTGGCTGGTGAACGGCGCGCTGCGCAACTGCCGGCACTTCCGCGACGCGGCGGGCATGGACCTGCGCGTCGGCGTCAAGCTCTCGGCCAAGAGCCTGCGACAGTCCGACCTGCCCGACTTCGTCGGCAGCGCCTTGAAGACCTGGAACCTGCGCCCCAGCCGCCTGGCGCTCGAGATCACCGAGACGGCGATCCTCGCGAGGAGCCTCGAATCGGTGGAAACGCTTCAGGGGCTTCGCGCCGCGGGCGTGCGCCTGTGCCTGGACGACGCCGGCGCCGGCTATGCGGCGCTTTCCTGGCTCGCCACGCTGCCGTTCCACGAGCTGAAGATCGATCTCGCCGCGGTTGGCAACATCGCGGAAGTGCCGCAGAAGCTCGCGCTGGTGCGCTCGCTCATCGCGCTCGCGCACGAGCTCAAGCTGGAGGTGGTGGTGGCGGGCGTCGAGGACGAGGCCACCACGGCGATCCTGAAGCAGCTGCGCTGCGACTTCGCGCAAGGCCCCGCGATCGGCGCCCCGCTCGACGCCGCCGCTTTCATCAGGAAGCACCGTGCCGATTGACGCAGCGCTTGGAATCCCCGTGGAGATCGTGCAGCGTCTCAATGCAGAGGTGAACCGCATGATCGCAAGGCCCGCGGTGATCGCGCGCTTCGCCGCATTCGTCCTGATCGCCGCGCTCTCCCAGGCGGCGGGGGCGCAGTCGAGCTACCCGCGCAAGCCGATCCTCATGCTGGTGCCGCTGCAGGCGGCAAGTGCGGTGGACAACGCCGCGCGCATCGTCGCGCAGAAGATGGCCGAGAACATGGGCCAGGCCATCGTCATCGAGAACCAGCCGGGCGCCGCCGGTCTGATCGGCGCCGAGCGCGTGGCGAAAGCGGCGCCCGATGGCTACGTCATCGGCGGTTTCAACGACAGCATCATGACCATGCTGCCGAATGTCCACGCCAAGATGCCGTGGGACATCCTGCGCGATTTCGCGCCGGTGTCGCTCGTGGCAACGATGGAATGGGCGCTGGTCGCGCCGCCCGCCTCGCCCTACCGAAGCGCCGCGGACCTCATCGCAGCGGCAAAGGCAAGGCCCGGCGCGCTCAACTATTCCTCGGGCGGCAACGGCAGCCCGCAGCATGTGGCGATGGAGTTGTTCAAGTCGCGCGCCGGCATCTACATGACCCATATCCCTTACCGGGGTGCAGCCGCGGCCGCCGTGGACACCGCCTCCGGCATGGTGGACGCGAGCTTCTCCGGCATGCCCACGGTGTTCTCCATGATCAAAGGCGGCAAGGTGAAGCTGCTCGGCGTCGCGAGCCCGTCGCGCTCCGCGCTGTTCCCCGACGCACCCACGGTCGCCGAGGCCCTGCCCGGCTTCGCGTTCAATTCCAATTTCAGTCTGGTGGCGCCCGCGGGAACGCCCAAGGACATCGTGGCGCGGCTGAACGCGGAGGTCGTGCGCGCCACGAATGCGCCGGAGGTGCGCGAAAGGCTCGTCGCCCAGGGGTTCACGGTCAACGCGACCTCTCCCGAGGAGCTGGCGCGCTTCACGCGCGAGCAGCTTGCACGCTACGCCGAGCTGTTCCGGCAGGCAGGCATCCGCGCGGAATAGGCTCAGTGGATCTTCAGCGGCGCTCGATCCCTTCGCAGCCCCCGCGTCAGGGCGTGCCGATGTAGTCGCGCTTGCCGAGCTCCACGCCGTTGTGCCGCAGGATGTTGTAGGCGGTGACGACGTGGAAGTAGAAGTTGGGCAGCGCGGAGCCGAGCAGGTACTGCATCCCCTGGAAGGTCACTTCGCGCGAGCCGAGCTTGAGCACGATGGCCTTCTCCTCGCTGCCGTCCACCTGCGTCGGCGTGATCGTGCCGATGAACGCCACCGTCTTCGCAACGCGCGCCTTCAGCTCGGGCAGCGTCTTCTCGACGTCCTCGTGCTTGGGAATCTCGACGCCGGCGAGGCGCGCCACCGCCCCCTTGGCGTGGTCGCAGGCGATGGTGACCTGGCGCGTGAAAGGCAGCATGTCGGGAAACAGCCGCGATGAACACAGCACCAGCGGTTCGATCTTCTTCGCCTCGCAGTGCGCCTGCGCCTTGTCGAGGATGGCGGCGAGATTGTTGAGCGTGTTCACGAAGCGCGGCGCGCTCGCCTGGTACATCGAGAGGGTCATCGTCGGGTCAGTTCAGTCGTATCCATGGCGCCGATTGTGACATAGTGGTTCGCTGCCCGGCCGGTGCGCGGCCATAATCGCCCGCCATGAAATCCCTCTACGATCCCGCCGCCGCCCTCGCCTTCTTCCGCTCGGCCGGCAAGCCGGAAGGCTTTGCCGCGGGCGCCACCATCTTCCGCGAGAACACGCGGGCGCACGCGATCCTGATGCAACGCGACAAGATGTACTACGTCTACGAGGGCGAGGTGAACCTCGTGCTCAAGAAGAAGGTCATCGGCAGCGTCGCCAGGGGCGAGGTGTTCGGCGAGCTGGCGCCGCTCACGCACGCGCCGCGCAGCGCTGGCGCCGTGGCGAAGACGCCCTGCCGCCTGATCGCGCTGGACGACCGCGCATTCGAGGCGGCGATCGTGAAGAAGCCCGCCTTCGCGCTGATGCTGATGAGCGTCATGGTCGAGCGGCTGCGCCGCACCATCGCAGCGCTGCGCGCCGAGGGCCAGCTCTCGGTCACGGGGGCCTGGAAGGAAGCCAAGGTGTTCGACCGGCGGCAGCTCGCGGACCTCGTGCAGGGACTCGCCAACGATCCGACGCTGTACTTCGACCGCGGCGCCCAGATCGTCAAGGAAGGCGCCACCGGCGTGCGCATGTACGCCGTGCTCGAAGGCCGCGTCGCGGTGACCATCGAGGGCAGCATGGTGGAACGCATCGGCCCGGGCGGCGTGTTCGGCGAAGCCGCCCTGGTGGACCAGTCCACGCGCCTGGCGAGCGTGCAGGCGGAGACCGACTGCAAGCTGCAGCCGATCGGCCGCAACGCTTTCCTTGCGCTCGTCAAGGTGAGCCCGGCCTTTGCGCAGCGCATGCTCGCCAGCCTCGCCGAGCGCCTGCGGCTGCTGACGGCGCGGCTCAAGTAGCCGCCACCGCGGACGCCTGCCGGGCACCTCCTTCGCCTTCGCTCGGAACGCGGCGCCTTTCCTGCCGGCGCCGAGCGCACGTGGCCGCGGTAGCATAGGCGGGGCCGATCGCACCCCGAGGACCGCCATGAGCGCACCGACCAAACCCGCCGCCGACACTTCGCACGACCCCATCCAGGAACTCGCGGAGAAGCTCTACGTGGCGATCTGCGCGCGCATCTACAGTGGCGGGGGCGAGAAGCCCCAGCCCAAGGCCGTGGCGCAGATCGCCTTCAAGCTCGCGGAAACCTTCCAGGTGGCCAACTACGAGTTCAACCCGACCGCCATCGCCGCGCGCGAGGCCAAGGCCAAGGCGACCGTGAACCTCGACAACGTGCAGATCGATTTCGGCACGCCCGGCAAGGCGAAATAGCGCCGCATGAAGAACGTTGCCGACCGCTACCGCGTGCGGCCCGGCGAGCGCCTGCGCCTGAAGGACCGGCCGACACGCGTCAAGCCGTACTACGACTCGAAGGACGACTCCGAGGCGCGCCTCGCGCACCATGTCGAGCAGCTCGCCGAGCTGCAGAACCTGCTGTACGCGGATGACCGCTACGCCCTGCTCCTCGTCTTCCAGGCGATGGACGCGGCCGGCAAGGACAGCTGCATCAAGCACGTCATGTCCGGCGTCAACCCGCAGGGCTGCCAGGTATACAGCTTCAAGCACCCCAGCGCCGAGGAGCTGGACCACGACTTCCTCTGGCGCACGCAGCGCGCGCTGCCCGAGCGCGGCCGCATCGGCATCTTCAACCGCTCCTACTACGAGGAAGTGCTGGTGGTGCGCGTGCACCCGGAGATCCTGCGCGCGCAAAAGGTGCCGCGCGAGCTGGTGGACGAGGACGATATCTGGGAGGAGCGCTACCGTTCCATCGCGCAGATGGAGGCGCACCTGCACCGCAACGGCACGCGCATCGTGAAGTTCTTCCTGCACGTGTCCAAGGACGAGCAGCGCGAGCGGTTCCTCGCGCGCATCGACGAGCCGGAGAAGAACTGGAAGTTCAGCAGCCAGGACGTCGAGGAGCGCAAGTACTGGAAGGACTACATGCGCGCCTACGAAGACTGCCTCGCCGCCACCAGCACCAAGCGCTCGCCCTGGTACGTGGTGCCCGCCGACGACAAGGCGAATGCGCGCCTCATCGTCTCGCGCATCGTCGTCGAGACGCTGAAGGGCCTCGACATGGCCTATCCGCGGCCCGATCCCGCGCGGCGCAAGGAGCTGCTCGCGCTGCGCCGCCTGCTGGCGAAGTAGCGCCCGCAGGCTCCCTAGAAGCAGGAAAACGTCACCGGCACGCCTTCGCCGTCGACGGGGCTGTGGCCGAAGCCGATCTGGCCGCTGCCGCGCAGCATCAGCTCCTCGCGCCGCAGCACCACCACCTCGGCCTCGCCGGTGAACCGCACCCAGGTGCCATTGGAGCTGTGGTCGACGAGCACGAACTTGTCGCGCCGCCGCTCCACGCGCGCATGCAGGCGCGAGGCCTTGCGGTCGCCCACCACGACGTCGCAGGCGCCGTCGCGCCCGAGGGTGAGTTCGCCGGGCCCCTCGAAGCGCCAGCTGCGGCCCTCGTAGGCCAGGGCGAGGCTCGCGGCGCGGCTGTGATCGAGCCGGGTGCTGAGCGCGGTGAGATCGTCGCTGTCCTGCCAGAGGAATTCGTAGATCATGACCGCGTGGCGCTTGCCCTTCACCGGCACGCCGTCCAGCTTGCGCGCCCGCTCGGCCAGCGCGGGCGAGAGCCGGGCCACGGTGTCCGCCGTGGTGATGATCTGCCCGTTCTTGGCGAGGCCCGCGACGCGGGCCGCCAGGTTCACGGTGTCGCCGAACAGGTCCCCGGCATTCTCCAGCACGGACCCGAAGTGGCAGCCGATGTGGATGCCGAGAGCTGGCGCGTCCGGCTCGAGCTGCTCGGCGGTCTTCTCCTGCATCAGGCGCGAGGCGCGCAGCGCGGCATCCGCCGTCTCGAACATGCACATCGCGCCGTCGCCCGCGGTCTTGATCACCCGGCCGCCGCACTCGGCGCACACCCGCGAGAGCATCGTCATCGTGCGGCCCACGCGCGCCAGGGCCTCATCGTCGCCGAGGGTCTCGTAGAGGCGTGTGCTGCCGCTGATGTCGACGAACAGGACGGCGCAGTTCGCGTGACTGGGTGACATAAGTAACCGGGCCTTGGGTGGCCGCCCCGCAGTCTAAGGGAAACCGCGGCCGTGAATGCCCTGTCGCAGGCGCGTGCTCGATTGACAGCGTTTCCTCGCGACGCCTAGTATCCAAGCGCTCGAAGCCCTTGATCTTGCGGGGCGCTCGGGCACTGGGCGGTGCCGCCGGACTGGGGGAAGGGGAACCGCGTGCGAATGGTGCAACAGGGGCGCTGGGCGCTGGCGCTGCTCGCCTGGCCGTGGGCCGCCGCCGCGGCGGACCCGATGGTGACCGTCACTCTGCTCGAGGGGCCCACGACGCTCGTTCGCGGCGTGCTGCGCTACGCGCTCGCCGAGGGCGTGCGCCTGCAGCCCGGCGACATCCTCGAGGTGAGCGACAAGGGCCTCGCAGAGCTGGAGTTCACCGATGGCGTCGCCCTGGCCCTGGGCCCGAAGACCCGCGTGCTGGCGCTGTCGGTGCCCCGCGGCAAGCCGGCGCCGGGCGATTTCTATGTGACGCAGGGTGCGCTCAAGCTCGCCGGCGTGAAGCAGGGCGCGCGCCTGCGCGTCGCGACGCCCTTGCTCACGCTGCAAGCCGCGGAAGGCACCGTGGTGATGGCGCTCGGCGGCGCGGACGCATCGGTCTTCGTGGAGGCTGGCGAAGCGCGCGTGGCCGGGTCGGGCGCCGCGGGCACGGCGCCGGTGCGCCTCAAGAGCGGTGACTTTTATACTGGCGACGACAAGAAGGGCAGCGTGGCCGCGCGCCCCTCGTCGGCATTCATCGACGCGCTGCCCAAGGCGTTCCTCGACCCGCTGCCCTCGCGCATCGCGCGCTACGGCGACCGCCAGGTGCAGCCGCGGCGGCTGGAGCCCGTCAAGTACGCGGAGGTCGAGACCTGGCTCAAGGCGCCGCCCGAGATCCGCCGGCGCATGCCCGCGCGCTTCCAGTCGCGCGCGGCCGACCCGGCGTTCCGCGCCGCCCTGATCGAGAACCTCAAGTTCCATCCGGAGTGGGATCCGATCCTGTTTCCGGAGAAGTACCTGCCGAAGGAAACCGAAGCCGCGCCCGGCACTGCCGCGCCGCCACGGCCGGCGGACAAGCGCTGACGGCAACGTAAGGAGCCTCGCCATGAGACTGGTCGTCAAGTTCAACTTGGTGTTCCTGTTCGTGTTCCTCATCGGCCTCGCCGCGGCGGGCTACGTCTCCGACCAGCTGCTGCAGAAGAACGCGCGCGACGAGATCGTGCTCAACGCGCGCCTGGTCATGGAGTCGGCGCTCGCCACCCGCGCCTACACCTCGACGCAGGTGGGGCCGCTGCTGCAGACGCAGATGAAATACAAGTTCCTGCCGCAGTCGGTGCCCGCCTACTCCGCGACCGAGGTCTTCAACGGCCTGCGCAAGTCATTTCCCGATTACGCCTACAAGGAAGCCACGCTCAACCCCACCAACCCGAGCAACCGCGCCAACGACTGGGAGGCCGACATCGTCCACCAGTTCCGCAACGCCGCCGACAAGCCTGAGGTGGTGGGCGAGCGCGACACCCCGAACGGCAGGTCGTTCTTCATCGCCCGGCCGATCCAGATCAAGCAGGAGTCCTGCCTGTATTGCCACTCGACGGTCGACGCGGCGCCCAAGACGCTGGTGGAGCGCTACGGGCCGGCCAACGGCTTCGGCTGGAAGCTGAACGAGGTGATCGGCGCGCAGATCGTCTCCGTGCCGACCGAAGTGCCGATCGCGCGCGCCAACGCGGCGTTCAAGACCTTCATGGTGTCGCTCACCGTGGTGTTCGGCTTCATCTTCGTCGCGCTCAACCTGATGCTGTGGTTCATGGTCATCCGCCCGGTCACGCGGCTGTCGAAGTTCGCCGACGCGGTGAGCCAGGGCGAGAACCTGGATGCGTCCGACTTCCCGGTCGCCAGCCGGGACGAGATCGGCGTGCTCACGCAGTCCTTCAACCGCATGAAGAAGAGCCTGGTGCAGGCGATGAAGATGCTCGAGGGCTGAGGCGCCCCGACCCGGATGACGAAGCGCAAACCGCCCGCAGTTCCCGCGCAGCTCGGCAAGTACACCATCTCGGAGGTCCTCGGCAAAGGGGCCATGGGGGTCGTCTACAAGGGTTTCGATCCCCACATCCGGCGCACCGTCGCACTCAAGACCATCCGCAAGGACCTGGTGGACGACGAGCAGGAGGCGACGCTCCTCGCCCGCTTCCACAACGAGGCCCAGGCCGCCGGCCGGCTGTCGCATCCGGGCATCGTCGGCGTGTACGAGTGGGGCGAGGAAGGCGACGTCGCCTTTCTCGCCATGGAGTACGTCGAAGGCAACAGCCTGCGCGAGTACTTCGTGCGCGGCACGCGCTTCGACGGGCGGGACATGGTGAGCGTCATGGTGCAGGTGCTCGACGCCCTGCAGCACGCGCACGAGCAGGGGGTGTGGCACCGCGACATCAAGCCGGCCAACATCATCGTGATGAAGAACGGCAAGCTGAAGATCGCGGATTTCGGCATCGCGCGCATCGACTCCTCCAACCTCACGCAGATCGGCGCGATCATGGGCACCCCCGGCTACATGTCGCCCGAGCAGTACAGCGGGGCGAGCGTGGACTGGCGCGCCGACCTCTTTTCGGCGGGCGTCGTCATGTACCAGTTGCTGACGGGCGAGCGCCCGTTTACCGGCAGCGCCGAGTCCATCGCCTACAAGGTCTGCCACGAGAAGCCCCGGCTGCCCTCCGAAGTGGTTCCCGCGCGCTGCAGCGAGCAGTTCGACGCGGTGGTGATGGCGGCGCTCGCCAAGAAGCCGGAGGACCGCTTCCAGGATGCGCGCGCGTTCCGCGACGCGGTGCTCGACGCGCACGCGGCCCCGGCGAACCCGACGCTGTCGGAGGAGACGATCCTCAACGTGCCGGTGCGCTCAACGGCCCAGCTCGAGCCTTCGCTGCCCTCGCAGCCGTCGCGGCCCTCGCAGCCTCCACAGGCTTCGCAGCCATCACAGCCGTCGCAGCCGTCGCAGCCGTCCCAATCGTCGCAGCCCCCGGGCTCCACGCCCGGCTCGCAGGCGCCCGCCGCGAAGACCGTGCCGCCCGCCGGCTGGGAGGCCGCGCCGCTCAAGCAGATCGAGCAGCAGCTGGCGCGCTACGTCGGCCCGGTCGCCAGGGTCCTGGTGCGCCGCGGCGCCAGTCAGACGACGGATGTCGACCAGCTGTACCGCATGCTCGCGGAGAACCTGGCGAACCCCGATGAGCGCACGGCGTTTCTCGCCGGGCGGAAACCATCCGCCGCTGCGGGGGATCCAGGCGAAGCAGGCGCAACCGCAGGGGCGCGTGCGCCCGCGACCGGCCTCGCCGGGCAACTGACGCCCGAGGCCGTCGAACAGGCGACCAAGCGGCTCGCCGCCTATCTCGGCCCCATCGCGAAGGTCGTTGCAAAGAAGGCGGCGACGCAGGCAAGCGGCCGCCGCCACTTCTACCTGCTGCTCGCCGACAACCTCGCCAGTCCCAACGACCGGGCCCAGTTCCTGCACGACGTCGGCGTCGAATAGCCGGCGGCAGCCACCCCTTCGTTTCTCGACATGAAGCGCGCCTTCCACGGCTGGAAGATGGTCGCCGCCGGCGGCGGCATCCAGTTCCTGCAGGCGAGCTTGCTGCTGCAGTCCTTCGGCGCCTACGTCGCGGTGCTGCGCGACGCCTTCGGCTGGTCGAAGACCGAGCTGTCCTTCGCCGCGGCGCTGCACCAGATGGAAGCCGCCGTCATCGGACCGATCCTGGGCTGGATCATCGACCGCTTTGGCGCACAGGGCGTGATCCGCATGGGAGTCACCGTGCTCGGCATCGGCTTCATGCTGCTGTCGCAGATCGAGAGCCTGATCGCGTTCTACGGCGCGTTCATCGTCATCGCGCTGGGCTCGAGCATGTGCGGCTTCATGCCGCTCAACGTCTCGCTCATCTACTGGTTCGAGAAGAAGCGCGCGCGCGCCCTCTCGACGCTGGGCCTCGGGCTCGCGCTCGGCGGCATCGCGGTGCCACTGGTCGCCTGGTGCATGACCCAGTACGGCTGGCGCGCGACCGCCTTCGGCTCGGGCGTGCTCATCCTGCTCGCCGGCCTGCCGCTTTCCTTCGTCATCCGCGGCCGGCCGCACCTCTACGGGGAGTTCGTCGACGGCGAGCCGCTGCCCGCGACGCCGAGCAAGATGCAGGCGATGCACAAGACAGACGCCACGCGCGACTTCACCGCGCGCGAGGCGCTGCGCACGCCCGCGTTCTGGCTGCTCTCTCTCGGGCACGGCTTCGCCCTGCTCGTGGTGAGCGCGGTCAACGTGCACGCCATCACGCACCTCAAGGAGGGCCTCGGCTACTCCGTGGAGGCGGCGGCGCTCTACATCATGCTGATGACGATCGCGCAGATCGGCGGCATCGCCATCGGCGCGGCCACCGGCGACCGCTTCGACAAGCGCCTGATCTGCGCCGGGTGCATGGTGATGCACATGGCGGGATTGCTCTGCCTCACCTACGCGACGAGCGTGACGATGATCGTCGGTTTCGCGCTGCTCCACGGCGTGGCCTGGGGCCTCAGGGGGCCGTTCATGCAGGCGATCCGCGCCGACTACTTCGGCGTCAGCGCGATCGCATTGATCCTGGGGCTATCCTTCACGATCGTGGTGCTCGGCCAGATCGGCGGGCCGATGATCGCCGGCTTCCTTGCGGACGTGACAGGCAACTACCGCAGCGGCTTCACGGTGCTCGCGCTGCTGGCCGGGCTGGGATCGGCGTTCTTCCTGCTGGCGAAGAAGCCGCCGCGGCCGGCGCTGGCAGCCGGCAACAAGGGGCAGTGACGCCCGGGCTGCGGTTTGTGCGGTGCGTCTTTGCACTGCCGGTCAATCCGTATAAGGTTTGCGCTCCGCGAATGAGGAGGACTTCAAGATGATCCGCCTGTCCATCAACGGCAAGACCCACAACGTCGACGTCGATCCGAACACGCCCCTGCTCTGGGCGATTCGCGAACAGGTCGGACTGACCGGCACGAAGTACGGCTGCGGTGTCGCGCAGTGCGGCGCCTGCACCGTGCACGTGGACGGCGCGCCGGTGCGCGCGTGCGCGCTGCCGGTCAGCGCCGCCGCAGGCAAGAAGATCACCACCATCGAGGGGCTCGCCGCGGGCGGCAAGCTGCACAAGGTGCAGCAGGCCTGGATCGAGCACGAGGTTCCGCAATGCGGCTACTGCCAGTCCGGCATGATCATGGCCGCCGTGGCGCTGCTGAAGAGCAATCCCAAGCCCACCGACGCGGATATCGACGCCGCGATGACCAACATCTGCCGCTGCGGCACGTTCCAGGAAGTGCGCCAAGCGATTCACGCTGCCGCCGCCAAGGCGTAAGGGGGAACGACCATGTCCGCCATTCCGAACATCAGCCGCCGTTCCTTCATCGTCGGTTCCGCCGCCGCCGCGGGTGGCCTCGCCATCGGCCTGCGCCTGCCGCCCTTCGGCCCCGCCGTCGTGCGTGCGGCCGACGGCGCACCGGAGATCAATGCCTGGGTCGTGATCCGGCCCGACGACACCGTCGTCATCCGCATGGCCCGCTCCGAAATGGGCCAGGGCACGATCACCGGCCTCGCGCAGCTCGTCGCCGAGGAGCTGGAGTGCAACTGGTCGAAGATCGTCTACGAGTACCCGACCCCGGGCGAGAGCGTGAAGCGCAAGCGGGTCTGGGGCGACTTCTCCACCGGCGGCAGCCGCGGCATCCGCATGTCGCACGAGTACGTGAGGAAGGGAGGCGCTGCCGCGCGCATGATGCTCGTGCAGGCGGCCGCCAACCAGTGGAAGGTGCCCGTGTCCGAGTGCACGGCGTCCAACAGCATCATCACGCACGGGCCTTCCAAACGCCGCATCTCCTACGGCAAGGTGGCGGAGGCCGCCGCGAAGCTCGAAGCGCCGAAGGACGTGAAACTGAAGGACCCGAAGGAGTGGAAGGTCATCGGCAAGCCGGTCAAGCGCCTGGACACCACCAACAAGGTGAACGGCAAGCAGGTCTACGGCTTCGACTTCAAGCTCCCGGGCATGCTCAACGCCGCGATCACGGAATGCCCAGTGTTTGGCGGCAAGGTGAAGAGCTTCGACGCCGCGCGCGTGGCGAACCTCAAGGGCGTGAAAAAGGTGCTGCAGGTCGGGGATTCGGCGGTCGCGGTGGTCGCCGATCATTGGTGGAACGCGAAGAGGGCGCTCGACCAGCTGCCGGTGGTGTGGGACGAGGGCCCCAACGCCAAGGTCTCCAGCGCCACCATCGCCGAGCAGCTGAAGGCGGGGCTCGACGCCGAGCAGGCGTTCGTCGGCCAGACGGAGGGTGACGCGAAGGCGGCGCTCGCCGCCGCGGCGAAGAAGATCGAGGCGGTCTACTCATATCCCTTCCAGAACCACGCCTGCATGGAGCCGATGAACGCGACGGCGCGCTACACGCCCGACAAGTGCGAGGTGTGGGTGCCGACGCAGGACGGCGAACGATCATTCGCGGCCGTGCTGTCGGCCTCGGGGCTGCCGGCGGACAAGTGCGAGGTCTACAAGATCAACCTCGGCGGCGGCTTCGGCCGGCGCGGCGCCTTCCAGGACTACGTGACGCAGGCAGTGCGCATCGCGAAGGAGATGCCGGGCACACCGGTGAAGCTGCTCTGGTCGCGCGAGGAAGACATGGTGCAGGGCCGCTACCACCCGGTGATGCAGTGCAAGCTGGTCGGCGGCTTCGACAGCGGCAACAACCTCACCGGCCTGCACATGCGCCTCTCGGGCCAGTCGATCCTTTCCGTGGTCTTCCCGGCGGTCGTAGAGCAGCAGAAGGGGCGCGACCCGCTCGTCTTCCAGGGCGTGTTCGAGTCCGGCGAGCACGCAATCAGCTACAACTTCCCGAACACGCTGATCGACCATGCCATGCGCAACACGCACGTGCCGCCGGGCTTCTGGCGCGGCGTCAACATCAACCAGAACGCCATCTTCATCGAGTGCTTCATGGACGAGCTGGCGGAAGCCGCCGGCCAGGATCCGGTCGAGTTCCGCCGCAAGTTCATGGGCAGGCACCCGCGCAACCTCGCCGTGCTGAACGCGGTGGCCGAGCGCATCGGCTGGACCAAGCCCGCGCCGGCCGGCATGTTCCGCGGCGTCGCGCAGATGAAAGCCTTCAACAGCTTCGTCGCGGCAGCCTGCGAGATCTCGGTCAAGGACGGCAACAAAGTGAAGGTGCACCGCATCGTTGCCGCCACCGACTGCGGCTACGCCGTCAACCCGGCGCAGATCGAGCGCCAGGTGTCGGGCTCCTTCGTCTACGGCCTGTCGGCCCTCTTCATGCAGGAGTGCACGGTGAAGGACGGCGCCATCGAGCAGAAGAACTTCGACACCTACCAGTCGATGCGCATCGCGCAGATGCCGAAGGTGGAGACGATCATCCTGCAGGGCGGCGGCGACACCTGGGGCGGCATCGGCGAGCCGACCATCTGCGTCGCGGCGCCGGCGGTGCTGAACGCCTTCTACCGGGCCACGGGCAAGCGCATCCGCAGCGCGCCGCTGAAGAACCACGGCATCGAGCTGGTGTGAGGGGATTGGCGCTCGCCCTGGTCACGGCTGCCGCGACCAGCGCTTTCGCCAGCGACGAAATGCCCGCTTCGCTGACCGGCGCCAAGGGCGATCCGGTCCGCGGACGGGCGATCGTCGCCAGCCGCCAGGCGGGGCTTTGCCTGCTTTGCCACAGCGGCCCGTTTCCCGAGGAGCGCTTCCAGGGCGAGCTCGCCCCCGACCTGAGGAGCGCAGCGCGCTTCACCGAGGGCCAGATCCGCATGCGCATCGTGGATCCGCGCAAGGCCAATCCCGAGAGCATCATGCCGGCGTATTTCCGGACCGAGGGACTGACTCGCGTCGCGCCCGCGTATCGCGGCAAGACGATTTTCAGCGCCGAGCAAGTGGAGGATGTGGTGGCCTACCTGATGACGCTGCGATGACCACGCGTCGACAGTTCCTGGTGCTCGCCGGGGGCGCGCTCGCCGGCGGCGCGGCGCAGGCGCAGCTGCCGCCCAACATCGAGGCGCTGCGCAAGGCGGCGCTCGCGGAAGCCGTGCGCAAAGTGACGGGCGGCGCCCAGGTGCGCGCCGGCAGGGTGAAGCTCGACGTGCCGCCGCTCATCGACAACGGCAACACGGTGCCGGTCTCGGTCGAGGTCGAGAGCCCGATGACCGCGATCGACCACGTCAAGGCGATCCACGTCTTCACCGAGAAGAACCCGCAGCCCTATGTCATCAGCGCGCATCTCGGGCCGCGCGCCGGCCGCGCGCGGATCACCACGCGCGCGCGCATCGCCGACACGGGGACGGTGCTGGCGATCGCGCAAATGAGCGACGGCTCGTTCTGGTCCGACAGCGTCAACGTGGTGGTGACGCTCTCTGCCTGCCTGGAAGACGGGTTGATCTAGATGACCCGCGTCGTCGTCAACCTGCCGCAGCGCGCGCGGCGCGGCGAGATCATCGAGATCCGCACGCTTGCCGGGCACAGCATGGAGACCGGCTTTCGCCGCACGCAGCTCGGCGAGCTGATCCCGCGCAACATCATCACGCGCTTCACCTGCAGCTACAACGGCGTGGAGGTCTTCAGCGCCGACCTGCACCCGGCGGTTGCGGCCAATCCGCTGATCGCCTTTAGCACCGTCGCCACTGAGAGCGGCACGCTGGAGTTCCGCTGGAGCGGCGACAACGGCTTCAGCGCCACGCACACCGCTTCGATCACCGTAGAGTGAGCGTCCGCGTCCATTGGCTGCTCCTCGTCTGCGCGCTCGCCTCGGCCGCCCGGGCAGAGATCCCGCTCGCCGAGCGGCGTTCGGGCTACACGGACATGAGCCCCCAGACACGCGCCATGCAGGACGACGACGCCACCAACCCGGCGACGCTCTGGGTTCTGGACGGCGAAGCGCTATGGGCGAAGAAGGCCGGTGCCGCGGCGCTTGCCTGCGCCGACTGCCACCGCGACGCGCGCGAGAGCATGAAGGGCGCGGCGGCGCGCCATCCTGCCTACGACGCGGTGACGGGGACGCTCGTCAATCTCGAGGGGCGCATCAACCGCTGCCGTGCCGAGCGCCAGAAGGCAACGCCGCTCGCCTACGAGAGCCGCGAGCTGCTTGCGCTCACCGCGTTCGTCGCGCGGCAGTCGCGCGGGCTGCCGATCGCAGTCGAGTCGAGCGCGCGCACGCAGGCGTTTCTCGAGGCGGGCCGCGCCGCGTTCCGGCGCCGCCAGGGCCAGCTCGATCTCGCCTGCGTGCACTGCCACGACGAGCGCGCGGGCAAGCGGCTCGCCGGCACGCTGATTCCGCAGGGCCATCCCACCGCCTACCCCGTCTATCGCCTCGAGTGGCAGGCCGTGGGGTCGCTGCACCGTCGCCTGCGCAATTGCCTGGTGGGCATCCGCGCCGAACCCTATGCGCTCGGCGCGCGCGAGTACGTCGAGCTCGAGATGTACCTGATGTGGCGCGCGCGCGGCATGCCGCTCGAGGCGCCTGGCGTGCGGCCCTGATCCGGCGGCGCGGTTCCCGCAGCGCACAGTACAGCTAACTACCCGGTTACAATTTCCCCACCAATCCAGGGAGGCAAATCCATGAAGAGGATTCTCGCAGCACTGCTGTTGACCGCGGCCGCGGCCGCGCAGGCCCAGTACCCGCAGCGTCCCGTGCAGGTGATCGTGCCCTGGGGCGCGGGCGGCGGTACGGACGCCACGGCGCGCATCATCGCCACGCTGCTGGAGAAGGAACTCAAGCAGCCGTTCAACGTCGTCAACCGCACCGGCGGCTCCGGCGTGGTCGGCCACGACGCCATCGCCAAGGCGGCGCCCGACGGCTACACCATCGGCATGATCACGGTGGAGATCACGATGATGCATCACGTGGGCCTCACGCCGCTCAAGCACACCGACTACACGCCGATCGGCCTGGTGAACGCCGATCCCGCGGGCGTGCACGTGCGCGTGGACTCGCCCTACAAGTCGGTGAAGGACCTGCTCGCCGCGATCAAGGCGAACCCCGGCAAGATGAAGGCCTCGGGCACCGGCCAGGGCGGCATCTGGCACCTCGCCATCGCCGGCCTCCTGAAAGACCAGGGCATCGATCCGAACGCGCTGCCCTGGGTGCCTTCCAACGGCGCCGCACCGGGACTGCAGGACATGGTGGCGGGCGGCGTGGAAGTGGTGCCCTGCTCGGTGCCCGAAGCGCGCTCGATGATCGACGCGGGCAAGGTGCGCGCGCTTGCCATCATGGACGCCAACCCGCCGGCGCTCTACCCGAACGTGCCGACGCTGAAGAAGGAACTGGGCACCGACTGGGCGATCGCCGCCTGGCGCGTGATCGCGGCGCCCAAGGGCATTCCGGCTGAAGCGCAGCGCACGCTCACCGCGGCCCTGAAGAAGGTGTACGACTCCAAGGAGTACAAGGATTTCATGGCGAGCCGCGGCTTCGGCGTGATCTGGGCCGACCCGGAGGGCACGGCGAAGTTCATGGCGGCATCGGACGCCGAACCTCGGCGCCGCGCTGAAAGCCGTAGGCCTCGCGAAGTAATCCCGCGGGGTGAAGGTCCACGACGCGCTGACCGGCGCGGGCCTCGCCGCGCTCGGCGGCGTGGTCCTCTGGCACATCCAGGGGTTTCCGGCCATGCCGGGCCAGAAGTTCGGCCCGGCGTGGTTTCCTGGTGCGATTGCGATCGGGCTACTCGTGTGCGGCGTGATGCTGATGCTGCGCGCCGGGCGCGGCCCCTGGCTCGCGCGGCCGGAGTGGACCCGGCGCGCACGGCCGCTCGCCGGCGTCGCCTCGGTGGTCGGCGGCCTGTTGTTCTACGTGCTCGCCGCCGACCGGCTCGGCTTCCACCTGACCGGCTTCCTGCTGCTCCTGCTGTGGACGCGCGTGCTGGGAGCCGGTTGGCGCATGGCAATCGCGGTGTCGGTGATTGCGACGCTGGCCATCCACCTGTCTTTCTACAAGCTGCTGCGCATTCCCCTGCCCTGGGGCGTGCTCGAGCGCTTCGCGTTCTGAGATGACCACTGCGATCTTCGCCCAGGCGCTGGCGCAGGTGTTCGATCCCTACGTGCTGTGGGTGATCCTCGGCTCGGCAGTCTTTGGCCTGTTCGTCGGAGCGGTGCCGGGACTCACCGCGACCATGGCCACGGCGCTGCTGGTGCCGGTCACCTTCTTCATGCCGCCGGTGCCGGCGATCGCCTCGATCGTCACCGCCACCGCGATGGCGATCTTCGCTGGCGACATTCCCAGCTGCTTCCTGCGCATGCCCGGCACGCCGGCCTCCGCCGCCTACACCGACGAGGCCTACGCCATGACCAAGAAGGGCCAGGGCGAGCTGGCGCTGGGCGCCGGGCTGGTGTTCTCGGTGATCGGCGGCCTCTTTGGCACCGCGGTGCTGATCCTCGCCGCGCCGGCGCTGGCGGAAGTGGCGCTCAAGTTCTCTTCCTTCGAATACTTCTGGCTGGTGGTGCTGGGCCTCGCCAGCGCGGTGTTCCTCGCGCTCGCCAACCCGCTGAAAGGCGTCGTGTCGCTGCTGCTGGGTCTGCTGGTCGCGTCAGTCGGCCTGGACAACCCGGCGGGCTTCCCGCGCTTCACCTTCGGCAACGCGGAGCTCGCCGGCGGCTTGACCCTCATTCCGATCATGATCGGCATGTTCGCGGTGTCGGAGATCCTGCGCAACGTCGCGGCCATCGACAAGCCCTGGGAGATGGCGCAGGCGAAGATCGGCAACGTGTTCCAGGGCATGTGGGGGTTGATGCGGCGCTACCCGTTGCAGACGCTGCGCGGCAGCGTGCTCGGCACCGCGATCGGAGCGCTGCCCGGCGCGGGCGCGGACATCGCGGCGTGGATGTCTTACGCCGTATCGAAGAAATTCTCCAGGGAGCGAGAGAAGTTCGGCACCGGCCACGTCGAGGGCATCATCGAGGCGGGCGCCTCCAACAACAGCGCGATCGCCGGCGCCTGGATCCCGGCGCTGGTGTTCGGCATCCCGGGCGACTCGATCACCGCCATCGTCATCGGCGTGCTTTACATCAAGGGCCTGAACCCCGGGCCGACGATTTTCATGACCAATGCGGTGGCGATCTACGCCATCTTCATGGTGTTCATCCTCGCCAACCTGATCATGCTGCCGCTCGGCATCGCCGCCATCAAGGGCGCCAAGCAGATGCTGCGCGCGCCGCGCGAGCTCCTGCTGCCGGTGATCCTCCTTTTCTGCATCGTGGGGTCGTTTGCCATCAACAACTCGGCCTTCGGCGTGCTGCTGATGCTCGGCTTCGGCGTCATCGCGTACCTGATGGAGGAGAACGGCTTCCCGGTGGCCCCCGCGATCCTCGGCATGGTGCTCGGCGCGATGCTGGAGGAAAACTTCATCAGCTCGATGATCAAGGCCGACGGGCGTTTCCTCGCCTTCTTCGAGCGGCCGATCGCCGGGGGGCTCGGGGCGTTGACGATCGCGGTGCTGCTGGTGCCGCTTCTGCGCTACGCCGCGCAGATGCGCCGCCGCTGACCTAGGGCGCCTCTGATTTATTCCCGCGTGCGCGACGGTGGTGATTTTCGTGCAGGGCGAGACAGCAGACGCCGCCGTGTACTTGACGTCCACAAGGCGGCTGATGGCGATGCCATGCGCGAAAATCACCCGCGTCCCTCCAGGCGGCGAGGCCGCGATGTGGGGTTCAACGCAAAGGCCTCGCCGCCTTCGGGTTGCGGCCGGAAGCCCGCGTTGGATCGCTTACGATAGCGCGATGACACGGGCGCCGGCGTTGTTGCTCGGCCTTACGATATCGACATATCGCTGCGGCCGCGCGCCTAGCCGGCGCCGCGTTCCCGCCGCAACGCGCCACCGCGCGAATAGATCAGAGGCTCCCTAGAATCCCGCGCACGACCCAAGGAGGACGCCATGTCGCGCGGCCAACACGCGCGCCGCGCCCGCGGCGCCCGGGGCCGCCGCTCAGGTCGGCATCGCCACCTTGATGCGCTTCACCTGGTCGCGCGCAAGCGCGCCCGACTGGTAGTCGGCGATCGCCTGCTCGATTTCCTCGCGCGTGTTCATGACGAACGGCCCGTACTGCACCACCGGCTCGCGGATGGGCTTGCCGGCGAGGACGAGCACGCGCGCGCCCGTCGCGCCGGCGGTGACGCGAACCGCATCGCCGTCCGAGAGCAGGCCCGCCGCGCGATGCGGCAATGCCTTGGCATCTTCGCCGATCGACGCTTCGCCTTCGTAGGCATAGAGGAAGGCGTTGTGGCCCGCGGGCAGGCTCGCCTCGAACACGGCGCCCGGCGCCAGATGCACGTCCCAGTAGTGCGGTTCGGTCGAGCCGCCGTGCACCGCGCCCTGCGTCTCGGCGAAGCGGCCAGCGATGACCTTGACCTCGCCGCCCTGCACGCGCACCACGGGAATGTCCCCGGCAGGGATGTCGCGGTAGGCCGGCGCCTTCATCTTCTCCTTCGCCGGCAGGTTCAGCCAGAGCTGGAATCCGCGCATGCGGCCCTCGCTCTGCTGCGGCATCTCGGAGTGAATCAAGCCGCGCGCCGCGGTCATCCACTGCACGTCGCCGGGCCCGAGGTCGCCGGTGTTGCCGCCGCTGTCCTTGTGCTGCATGTGGCCATCGAGCATGTAGGTCACGGTCTCGAAGCCGCGGTGCGGATGCGAGGGAAACCCGGCGAGATAATCCTCCGGATCGTCCGAGTAGAACTCATCCAGCATCAGGAACGGGTCGTGCCGCGCGAGCTGGCTCGCGCCGAGCGAGCGGCGCAGCTTCACCCCTGCCCCATCCGAAGCCGGGATGGAGGGAATGACCCTTTGCAATGTACGGGTAGTCATGGCTTGTCCTTTCCTAAGCTGCGATTCTTTCCGGCTGCACGAGGTTCCGCAATACGCGCTGCGCGCTCGCGAGCGCTTCGGTCCTGGACGCCTCGCTGATCGCCAGGCCTTCGGCGAAGACGAACTGCACGTCCGCGATACCCACGAACGCCAGGAAGTCGCGTACGTAGGCGGTCTGGGTGTCGCGCGGCGTGCCCTGGTAGAGGCCGCCACGCGCGGCGAAGACGTAGGCCTTCTTGCCAGTGAGGAGGCCCACCGCGCCCTTCTCCGTGTACTTGAAGGTGACACCCGCGCGTGCCACGTGGTCGAAATACGCCTTGAGCTGCGAAGGAATGCCGAAGTTGTACATCGGCAGGCCGATCACGATGGTGTCGGCCTCGCGCAACTCCGCGACCAGCGCGTCGGATTCCTGGAGCACCCGCTGCTGCGCGGGCGAGCGGTTCTCCGGCTTGGAGAGAAAGGCGCCGAAGCGCTCCGCGTCCAGGTGCGGCAGCGGGCTCTTCGAGAGGTCGCGCCGCAGGACGCGGGCCGCCGGAAACTGGGCGACAAACTGCTCCGCGAGCCGGCTCGACTGGCCGCCCTCGCCGAAGATGCTGGAGTTGAGGTGCAGGATGGTGTTCATGTAGGGGCTCCTAGGTGCAGGTTGGTGTGGAGCCATTCTTGTATTGATAGGTTAGATTGAAAAGCGCAAAATATCGCTATTATTAATCTAATTAGTGGATAAAATTGCCTAACCCAAAGATCACGCTGGACCAGTGGAACGTCCTCGTTTCAGTAGTCGATTCAGGCGGTTACGCGAAGGCGGCGGAGCGTATTCACAAGAGTCAGTCCACGCTCACATACGCCATCAAGAAACTGGAGTTCCTGCTTGGGGTCAAGGTGTTCGAGCTGCGCGGCAGGAAGGCCGTGCTCACATCCACCGGCGAGATCCTCTACCGGCGCGGCAAGGCGATGCTCGAGGAGGCCGCGCGCCTGGAGCACGCGGCGGGAGAGCTCGCCAAGGGCTGGGAGCCCGAGATCCGCGTCGCGGTCGACATCATGTTTCCGACCTGGTTGCTCCTGAAGTGCTTCGGCGAGTTCTGTGCCGAGCGCCCCGGGACGCACATCGAGCTCTACGAGACGGTGCTCGGCGGCACCGAGGAGGCGCTTGCCGCGCGGCGCGTCGAGTTCGCCATCGGCACGAGCGTGCCGCAGGGCTTCGTCGGCGACGTGCTCATGCCGGTGCGCACGGTCTGCATGGCGGCGCCCACCCATCCTTTGCACCAGCTTGGACGCGAGCTGACGCTCGAGGACCTGCGCAAGCACCGGCACATCGTCATCCGCGACTCGGGGGAGCAGCGTGCGCGCGCGGCCGGGTGGCTGAATGAACTGCGCCTGACGGTCTCCAACAAGGCGACTTCGATCCACGCCGCGGCCACCGGCATGGGCTACGCGTGGTATCCGGAGGACAGCGTGCGCGGGGAACTGGAACGCGGGGCACTCAAGCCCCTGCCCTTGCGTGAAGGCGCGGAGAAATCGGGGACCCTCTACCTGATCTTCGCCGACCGCGAGGCGGCGGGGCCCGGCACGCTGCGCCTCGCGCAACTCATCCGCGAGGGCGTGGCGCGGGAATGCAAGGCGCGCAACGCCTGATCGCGCCAGAGGGCCCATGGCCCGCCCTGCCCGCGTGGGGGCCTGTGCGGGCCTAGGGTGCCTCTGATGTATTCCCGCGTGCGCGAATAGATCAGAGGCTCCCTAGCGCCGGCAGAACTGCTCGGCGCTGCGCACGCTCTCGGCGCCCTTCTCGAAGTGGTCTTCCCACCAGAGGATGTCCTGCGTCACGACGTGCTCGCCCTCCAGGCGGTGCACGCGCAGCAGGCGGCTGTCGTCGCGGTACTCGAGCGGCTCGACATTGCAGGGGAGGTTGCGGTGCACGGGCTGCAGCTCCTTCTCGTCCACCCAGGTGATGCGCCCGGTCGGCAGGTCGACGAGCGCCCAGCGCTCGCAGCTCCTGCCGCACTCCCAGCGCGCCACGACCGCGCGGCCGGCGAAGTTCGGCCCGCGCGTCACCGCGCGCTCGATGAGTCCCCGGGCGCGCCGCACCGCCGCGTCGGCGCCGCTGAAATTCGGCGGCCGCGTCGCCGGCAGCGGGCTGGTGTCCGCGGGGTAGGCCTCGAAACCTGCGCCCTGCACGCGCGGCGCCTCGCGGACCGCGAGATTGAGCGTCGCCATCAACGCATCCGGCATGTGCCAGTCGTCGATGTCGATGTGTTCGAGCCGGTCGGCCTCATCGACGCGGACTTGCGCGAGCGGTCCCGTGCGGCATCTGCCGGCCTGCAGCTTTGCCTGGTCGCGGCCGCAAACCGAGTAGGCGGTGTGAGCGCCGCGCAACGCCTCCTTCCCCGGTGGCGCCGCGATGCCGATCGGGATGGCGAAGACCACGTAGCGGCCGGCGGGCACCTCCAGGCGGTAGCGCGCCTCCCCGGGCTTTGTCTCCGCGTGGATCGTGCCCCCTGCACTGTTGCGCGCGACGACGATCATGGCGGGCAGCGTCTCGCCCGGATAGCTGAGGCGCCCGCCGATGGTGGCTGCGGGCAGCGCGCCGCTGCAAAGCAGCGCGGCTGCCGCCAACAGCGCGCGCATTACACTGCCCCCATGGATGCCTCACCGCGCAAGATCATTCACCTCGACATGGATGCATTCTACGCATCGGTCGAGCAGCGCGACGACCCCTCCCTCAGGGGCAAGCCGGTGGCGGTGGGCGGCTCGCCGCAGGGCCGCGGCGTGGTCGCCGCGTGCAGCTACGAGGCACGCAAGTTCGGCGTGCGCTCGGCGATGCCGATGGCGCGCGCGCTGCGCCAGTGCCCGGAGCTGGCCATCGTGCGCCCGGACTTCGCCAAGTACCGCGAGGTCTCGCAGCAGGTGATGGCCATCCTGCGCTCGGTCACGCCGCTCGTGGAGCCGCTCTCGCTCGACGAGGCCTACCTGGATGTCACCGAGAATTCGCTGCGCGAGCCGCTCGCGATGGAGGTGGCGAAGTACCTGAAGCGCCGCATCCTCGAGAAGACTTCGCTCACCGCCTCCGCCGGCGTCGCGCCGAACAAGTTCCTCGCCAAGATCGCCTCGGGCTGGAAGAAGCCCGATGGGCTCACCGTGATCGCGCCCGAGCGCGTGGAAGCCTTCCTGCAGAAGCTGCCGGTGGAGGCGCTCTGGGGCGTGGGGCCGGTGACGGCGAAGAAGCTGCGCGCGATCGGCATCGAGAAGCTCGTGGACGTGCGCGCGGCGGACGAGGAAAAGCTGCGGCGCGCGGTGGGCAGCCTCGCCGAGTGGCTGCAGCGTCTCTCGCGCGGCGACGATCCACGCAAGGTCACGCCCGACCGGCCGTGGAAATCGATCTCGGCGGAGGACACTTATCCCGAGGACCTCACCGACGTGAAGGAGATGCGAGCGGAAATCGAGCGGTTGGCCAAGCGCGTCGCCGGCTCGGTCACGAAGAAGGGCCTCGTCGCGCGCACCGTCACCATCAAGGTGCGCTACGCCAATTTCACCACCGTGACGCGCAGCCACACCGACGATGCGCCCACCGCAGATGCGAAGCGCATCGCCGAACGCGCGCTCGCGCTGCTTGCGCGCACCGATGCCGGAAAGCGCCCCGTGCGCCTGCTCGGGGTCGGCGTGCACGGCCTGGCAGCCGTGGGCGGCCGGCCGCTGCCGTCCGTGGCCGCGTTGCCGTTCGACGGCGTGGCCTAGACGTTTGTTTTGCAGCGCGGCATTTCTCCAATGTCAGCGCCGCGCAAACTTGATTTGCGTCAACGAGGCGGACTCTTTGTGCGATGATTTGCGCGCAACTAGAGGAGGAGAGACTCGCAATGATTCCAGCCGCATTTGATTACCATGCGCCCCGTTCGGTCGCCGATGCGATCAAGCTGCTCGGCCAGCTCGGCCCCGATGCCAAGCTGCTCGCCGGCGGCCACAGCCTGCTGCCGATGATGAAGCTGCGCTTTGCGCAGCCCGCCCACCTCATCGACCTCGGCCGCATCGCCGAGCTGCGCGGCATCTCGCAGGCGGGCAACGAAATCCGCATCGGCGCCATGACCACCGAGCACGACCTGCTCAACTCGAAGCTGCTGGCCGAGAAGGCGCCGCTGCTGGTCGAGGGCGCCGCCTGGATCGCCGATCCGCAGGTGCGCTACAAGGGAACCATCGGCGGCGACATCTCGCACGGCGATCCGGGCAACGACCACCCGGCGCTGATGATCGCCCTGGATGCGTCCTTCGTGCTGACGGGCCCGAAGGGCGAGCGCGTCGTCAGGGCCGACGGCTATTTCCTCGGCCTGTATTCGACGCAGCTGGCGGCCGACGAGGTCCTCACGCAGATCCGCATCCCGGTTCCGCCCGCGGGCAGCGGCTGGTCCTACCAGAAGCTCAAGCGCAAGACCGGCGATTTCGCCACCGCCGCGACCGCGGTGATGCTGCAGATGAAGGGCAGGAGCGTCGCCAAGGCGGCGATTGCCCTCACCAACGCCGGGCCGACCGTACTCAAGGTGCGCGACGCCGAAGCGTATCTCGCCGGCAAGGAACTCAACGACGCCAGCCTGAACGAGGCGGCGCGCCTGGCGATGAAGATCTGCAATCCGACACCGGACCAGCGCGGCGATGCCGACTACAAGCGGGCGATGTGCGGCGAGATGACGCGGCGCGCCCTGCAGGCCGCGCACGCGCGCGCCAAGGGCTGAGAGAGGAATCGGGGGAGCGACGAACATGGCGACTACACACAAGGTGTCATTCAAGCTCAACGGCAAGCCGGTGGAGGCGACGGTCGAGGCCCGCGAGCTGCTGATCTACACGCTGCGCGAGAAGCTCGCGCATACCGGGCCTCACATCGGCTGCGAGACCTCGCATTGCGGCGCCTGCACGGTGGATCTCAACGGCATGTCGGTCAAGTCCTGCACCGTCCTGACGGTGCAATGCGAGGGCGCCGAGATGACCACCATCGAAGGCATGGAACAGGGCGGCGCGCTGCATGCGCTGCAGCAGGCATTTCACGAGGAGCACGGCCTGCAGTGCGGCTACTGCACGCCCGGCATGATCACGCGCGCCTACCGCCTGCTGAAGGAGAACCCGAATCCGAGCGAGCAGGACATCCGCAAGGGCATCGCCGGCAACCTGTGCCGCTGCACGGGTTACCAGAACATCGTCAAGGCGGTGCAATCCGCGGCGAAGAAGCTCGCGGCCGCGCGCTAACTCACAAGACCCACCGGAGAATCCTCATGGGCCAGACAGCCGATCTGAAGGAACGCGAAGACAAACTGCAGGGCATGGGCACCTCGCTCCTGCGCAAGGAGGACGCACGCTTCATCCGCGGCCAGGGCAGCTACGTGGACGACATCAAGATGCCCGGCATGCTGTTCGGCGCCATCGTGCGCAGCCCGTACGCGCACGCGCGCATCAAGGGCATCGACAAGGCGAAGGCGCTCGCCTGCCCCGGCGTGGTGGCGGTGCTCACCGCCGCCGACCTGAAGCCCGTCAAGCTGGACTGGATGCCCACCGTGGGCGGCGACGTACAGGCGGTGCTCGCCGACAAGAAGGTGCACTTCCAGTACCAGGACGTGGCGATGGTGCTGGCCACCGACCGGGCCGCCGCCTACGACGGCGCCGCGCTGGTGGAAGTGGACTACGACGAGCTCCCGGCGATCGTCGACCCGAAGAAGGCCCTGCTGCCGGATGCGCCCATCCTGCGCGAGGACATCGTCGACAAGAAGGACCTGACGCACGGCCCGCGCACGCATCCGAATCACATCTTCACCTGGGAAGCCGGCGACAAGGCCGCGGCCGACGCCGCCTTCAAGGGCGCGGCGATCACGGTGCGCGAGGAGATCCTCAATCCGCGCGTGCACCCTTGCCCGCTGGAGACCTGCGGCTGCGTCGCCTCGTTCAACAAGGCCACCGGCACCCTCACCCTCTTCGTGACGACGCAGATTCCGCACCTGTTCCGCACCGTGCTGGCGATGCTCTCGGGCATCCCCGAGAGCAAGATCCGCGTGGTCGGCGGCGACATCGGCGGCGGCTTCGGCAACAAGGTGCCGATCTACCCGGGCTACGTGGTCGCCACGGTCGCCTCGATCGTCACCGGCGTGCCGGTGAAGTGGATCGAGTCGCGCATCGACAACATCTCGACCACCGGCTTCGCGCGCGATTACCACGGCGTGGGCGAGCTCGCAGCCGACAAGGACGGGCGCATCAAGGGCCTGCGCTTCACGGCGCTCGCGGACCACGGCGCGTTCAACTCGCACGTGTCGGCGACCAAGTTCCCCGCCGGCCTGTTCTCCATCTGCACCGGCTCCTACGCGATCCCGAACACCTATTGCCGCGTGGACGCGGTGTTCACCAACAAGGCGCCGGGCGGCGTGGCCTATCGCTGCTCGCTGCGCGTGACCGAGGCGATCTACCTGATCGAGCGCATGATGGATGTGCTGGCGCAGAAGACCGGCATCGACAAGGCCGAGATCCGGCGCCGCAATTTCGTCAAGGCCGAGCAGTTCCCTTACACCACCGGCTTCGGCTGGACGCTCGATTCCGGCAACTACCACGCCGCGCTCGACAAGGTGCTGAAGGCGGTGGACTACGAGGCCCTGCGGCGCGAGCAGGCGGCCAAGCGCGCCGACCCGAAGTCCCCGACGCTGATGGGCATCGGCATCTCGACCTTCACCGAGATCGTCGGCGCGGGCCCGACCAAGGTGTGCGACATCCTCGGCGTGGGCTTGTTCGACAGCTGCGAAATCCGCGTGCATCCGACCGGGGGCGTGATCGCGCGCCTGGGCACCATGACGCAGGGCCAGGGCCACTCCACCACCTACGCGCAGATCGTCGCCACCGAGCTGGGCCTGCCGGCGAGCGACATCGTCGTCGAGGAAGGCGACACCGACAAGGCGCCCTATGGCGCGGGCACCTGGGGCTCGCGCTCCACTCCCGTCTCGGGCGCCGCCACCGCGGTGGCGGCGCGCAAGATCAAGGACAAGGCGAAGAAGATCGCTGCGCACCTGCTCGAGGTGGCGGAGGGCGACCTGGAATGGGAGATCGACCGCTTCAAGGTGAAGGGCAATCCCTCGCAGTTCAAGACCATGAAGGAGCTGTGCCTGGTCTCGCACACGGGCAACCTGCCGGCCGGCATGGAGCAGGGCCTGAACGCGGTCGCCTACTACGATCCGCCCAACCTGACCTTTCCGTTCGGCGCGTACCTGTGCGTGGTGGACATCGACAAGTTCACCGGCGAGGTCAAGGTGCGGCGCTTCTACGCGCTCGACGATTGCGGCACGCGCATCAACCCGATGATCATCGACGGCCAGGTGCACGGCGGCCTCACCGAGGCGTTCGCCGTGGCGATGGGGCAGCAAATTCCGTTCGACGAGAACGGCAACCACCTGGGCAACAGCCTGATGGACTACTTCCTGCCCACCGCGGTGGAAACGCCCACGTGGGAGACCGACCACACCGTGACGCCCTGCCCGCACCACCCGCTGGGCGCCAAGGGCGTGGCCGAGTCGCCGCACGTCGGCGGCATTCCGTGCTTCAGCAACGCCGTGATCGATGCCTTCGCGCATCTCGGCGTGACGCACATGGACATGCCCCACAGCGCCTACCGCGTCTGGCAGAAGTGCAATGCGCTCGGTCTCAACAAGCGCTGAGCCAGGGAGAATGACGGCGCGGCGATGAAGGTCCAGCTCAACCGGACATTTCCGCTGCCCGGCTCGGCCGATGCGGCCTGGGCGCAGCTGCAGGACATCGCCGCCGTCGCCGCTTGCATGCCCGGGGCGAAGATCACCGAGCGCGTGGACGAGACGCACTACAAGGGCACGGTCAGCGTGAAGGTCGGACCCGCGAGCCTCTCGTTCCGCGGCGACATCGAAGTCAAGAGCGTCGATGCGTCCGCGCGCACGCTGCGCCTGTTCTCCAAGGGCACCGACACGACCGGCGGCTCGGCCGCGTCCATGGACCTGACGGCGCGCATCGATCCGGCCGGCGCGAACGCGTGCACCCTGGTCGGCGAAAGCGAGGTGTCCATGAGCGGCAAGGCCGCGGCCTTCGGCTCGCGCCTGATGGGACCGGTGTCCGACCAGGTGATCAGCCAGTTTGCGGCCAACTTCGCCGCGCGCCTGCAGGCGATGCCCGCGCAGGGCGCCCCGGCGCAGGCGCAAGCCGCCGCCGCGCCGGCGCCCGAGGCAAGGCCGCTGAACGCGCTGAGCCTGATGTGGGCCGTCGTCAAGGGCTGGTTCCGCTCGGTGTTCGCAAAGTGATGAGCGCGAAGACATGAGCTCGCAGCGCGCACTCGATATCGCCGGCTTGCAGCGGGAACTGGCGCGCGCCGGCTACATCGCCGAGCCCAGCCTCGCGGCGGCGCTGCTGCTCATGCGCGATCTGGCCCGCCCGCTGCTGCTCGAGGGCGACGCCGGCGTGGGCAAGACGGAGGTCGCCAAGGTGCTCGCCGAGATCAACCGCACGCGGCTGATCCGGCTGCAGTGCTACGAAGGCCTCGACGCGCATGCCGCGATGTACGAGTGGAACTACCAGCGCCAGCTGCTGGCGATCAAGCTGCTCGAGCACGACGAGCACGCAGGCGCGAAGGACCTCGCGCAGCGCGAGCAGGACATCTTCTCGGAGCGCTACCTGCTCAAGCGCCCGCTGCTCGAGGCGATCTCGGGCGAGCGTCCGCCGGTGCTGTTGATCGACGAGATCGACCGCGCCGACGCGGCCTTCGAGGCGTACCTGCTCGAGCTGCTGTCGGACTTCCAGATCACGATTCCCGAGTTGGGCACCGTGCGCGCCACCAGCCGTCCGCTGGTGGTGATCACCTCCAACGGCACGCGCGAGCTGTCCGACGCGCTGCGGCGGCGCTGCCTGTACCAGTACATCGACTATCCCGATTACGAGAAGGAGCTCGCCATCGTGCGCCAGAAGGCGCCGGAGGCCGAGGCGAAGCTGGCGCAGCAGATCGTCGCCTTCGTGCAGGGCGTGCGGCGCATGGAACTGCAGAAGAAGCCCGGCGTCGCGGAGACGCTGGACTGGACCGCCGCGCTGCTGCGCCTGGGATTCACGACCATCGACATCAACGGCGCCGAGCGCATCATGGACACGCTGAGCGCCCTGATCAAGACGCGCGACGACCGCGTGGCCTTCCCCCGCGAAGTGGTCGCGCGCCTCGCGGCGGCCAGTTGAGCATGGGCGCGGCGCCGCAACTCCGGGCGGCGGACCGCCTCGGAAGGTTTCCAGGGTTCCTGCGCGCCAACGGCTTCGGCATCGCCGGGGGCGACGCCGTGCAGGCGCTGCGCGCGGCGGAGCGCACCGGCGTGCTCGACCAGGCGGTGCTGCGCTGGAGCCTCAAGGCGCTGCTGTGCCGCCGCGGCGACGAATGGCGGCGTTTCGACGAATTGTTCGACGCCTGGTTCCTGCCCGCCAATCGCTGGCAGCGGCCCGAGCGGCGCGAGGCTGCGGACGGCGCGCAAAGCGATGCGCATCCGGGAGGCTCCCGCGAAGGCGAAAGAACCGACGACGAGGACCTGCGCCCGCGCCGCGCGGCGAGCCGGGAGGAGGTGCTGTCCTCGGCGGACTTCAGCGCGCTCGCGGAGCGCGAGCACGCCCTCGAGATCGAGGCGCTGATGCGGCGCCTCGCGCGGCAACTGAAGCACATCCGCCTGCGCCGCGAGGCGCGCGCGCGCCGCGGGCGGCGGCTCGACCTTCCGGGAACGATCCGGCGCAGCGTGGCGAGCGGCGGCACGCCGATTCACCTGCTGTGGCGCAACCAGCGCTCCGAGCGCCCGCGGCTGGTGCTGCTGATCGACGTCAGCCGCTCGATGGTGCTGTACAGCTTCTTCTACCTGCGGCTGGCGCGCGCCCTCGCCAACGAGCTCGACGACGTGCACAGCTTCATCTTCCACACGCGCGTGACCGCGGTGTCGCAGGCGCTGCACGATTCCGACCCCTGGCGCGCGCAGGAGCGGCTGCATCTCATCGCGCAGGGCTGGGCGGGCGGCACGCGCATCGGCGAGAGCCTGGCGCAATTCAACCGCGAGCACGCGCCGCGCGTGGTGCATGGGCGCACCGCGGTGCTGATACTCAGCGACGGCTACGATACCGGCGAGCCGCGGGAGCTCTCCGACGCGCTGGCGCAACTGCGGCGCCGCGCGCGTCGCCTCGTATGGATCAACCCGCTCAGCAATCGCCCGGGCTATGCGCCGACCTGCCAGGGCATGCAGGCCGCCATGCCGCACCTGGACCTGCTCGCGCCGGGCGGCGACCTGGCGAGCCTGCGCGCGGTGCTGCCGAACCTGATCGAAACCCTGCATTGAACGGAGACTGACCATGGGATGCATGTACAAGGCGAACGGCCTCTATAGCCGCATGACGGTGGGCGCGGTGCTGCTCGCCGCGGGCGGCGGCTCGCGCATGGGCGGACGTCCGAAGGCGCTGCTGGAGCTTGGCGGCGTGCCGCTGGTGCTGCGCCAGCTCATCGCGCTCTCGGGTGCGGGGGTCGATGAAGTCGCCGTGGTGCTCGGCCATCATGGCGAGGCCATCGAGGCCGCGGTGCGGCCGTTCCCGATCACGCTGGTAAGGAACCCGTCGCCCGACGACGGGCAGGTTTCGTCGGTGCGCCTCGGGCTGGGCGCGCTGTCGCCGAGGCTCGACGCGGTGATCGTCGCGCTCGCCGATCAGCCGCTGATCGATGCGCAGGACATCGTCGCGCTGATCAGCGCCTACCGGAAGCGCGGCGCGGCGTCCATGGTGGTGCCGCGGGTGCAGCGCGCCGGCGGCGAGACCGTGCCGGGCAACCCGGTGATGTTCGACGCCGCGCTGCGCGAGGAGTGGCTCGCCGCCAGCGCGGACCTCGCCTGCCGCAAGTGGCGCGAGAAGAATCCCGCGCGCGTGCACTGGTTCGACACCGACAACCAGCGCTATAGCGTGGACGTCGACACGCCCGAAGACCTGGAGCGGTTCGCGGCCAGCACCGGGCATCGCCTCGTCTGGCCGGCGGCTTACGCACAAGAAGCGGTTGCATGATCGACGCCGCTGCCGCGATCCGGTTCCGCCTGATGCTGGCGCGCGCCTGCGCATGGGCGCTGCTGGTCGCGGGCTGGATCGGCGTCGGCAGCTTCGCGCTGCTCGTCGCGCCGTCGGTGAGCAGCGGCTTTGCGCTGGTCGCGCTGTGGCTTTTCGCGCTCGGCGCCGCCGCCGCGGTGGCGACGCGGGGCAGCTTAGGGCAGGCGGTACAGCGGGCTGCGCTCTGTGCAGGCGCGGCTGCGACGGCCGGCGGGCTCTGGTGGACGGTCCATGGCGGAGGATTGAGCGCGCTGCTGCTCACGCTTGTCGGCTGGGCCGCATTGACGGCCTTGGCGTCAGGCGTGGTGCGCGGCTTGCGCATCACGCAGGCCGTGGCGCCGAACCCGCCCATCGTTCCCGCAAGCCTGGGTGCGTTGGTCGCCGCATTGTTCCTGGGTGACATCGGCGACCTGCCGGCGCTCGCGATTCGTCTGATGGCATTCGTCGCGACCATGAGCATCGCCCTGTTCCTGTTGCAGGCCCGCATCAGCACGGGCGCCGCCAGACAAGGTTGTCGGGCGGGCCTGTTCGATTGTTCCCTGCCGTCATGGCCAGCAGGTGCCTGGCGAGACGTCATGCAGTGGCCCACCTTGATTGCGGGGCTGGTCATGCTGCCCACCATGGCGGCGCTGCCGCTGATGGCGGAGTGGTGCCGGGCAGAATCCGTGGCGCCGCAGACGATGGTGCTATGGCACCTGTCGGCGATGTTCGGGCCCGCGCTGCTGCTGCGGCGGTGGGTCGCGCAGTGGTCGGCGCGAACCCTCGCGTCCGCGTGCGCGGCGCTCCTCGCGCTTGGCGCGGCGGCGGCCTTGTGGGCAGCCTCGCCGCTCAATCTTCTGGGGGTGTCGGTTGCGCAGGGCGCCGCCTGGGGACTCGCCTGGTGCGGCCAATTGTGGGCGCCGGAGCGGCGCGGCCGGCAGGGGGCGTCGCCGCTGGTTGCCGCCGTCGGGTATGCCGCGCTGACGCTCGCGTTCGGCGTGCTCGTCGATCACGCCGGGGCGCGCGGTGTCCTCCTCATGCACGCTTTCTTCGGCGTTGCGGCGGCGCTGGCTTGGCTGGCGGCAGATGTGGCGCGCCTCTGGTCCCGGCGACGGAATCCGGCCTCGGCCAGCGTCCATGCGGCGCCCACCAAGGGAGCCCGACCGATTTCGTAGCGCGACCGCGCGGGCCGGGCCGCAGGCTGCCCGATTCCGGCAGCGCGTTGCCACGATTAATCCACGCTGGCGGCAGGTTCGCCGTGCAGGCTCCCTCCACCACCTTTGCACGGGGGAGCCATGGATCGCGCCCAACTTCTGAAGACCCTTGTCCTCGCCGGCCTTGCGTTCGCGTTGCTCGTGCCGGTGGCCATGATCCGCGACCTGATCGGCGAGCGGCAGGCGCGGCGCAACGAGGCGGTGCACGGCATCGCCGAGGGCTGGGGCCGCCGCCAGGCGCTCGTCGGCCCGTACCTCGCCGTGCCCTACGAGCGCAGCTGGACCGAGATCCAGCGCGACACGGTGGACGGCAAGGAGCGCGTGCGGCGCATCGAGCGCAGCGAGTCGCTGGTGGCGCGCATCCCGGTGGAAACGCTCGACTGGCAGGTGGAGGCCGTCACGAGCGAGAAGTCCCGCGGCATCTACAGGGCGCGCCTGTATGTCGCGCGCATCCACGCGCAGGGCACGCTCGCGATCCCCGCCAACCTCGGCGTCGCCGAGCTGGACGTGCGCCTCCGATGGGGCAAGCCGCGCTTCGCGCTCGGCGTGGCGGACCCGCGCGGCTTGCGCAGCGTGTCCGCGCTCACGCTGGACGGCGCGACGCACGAGTTCCTGCCCGGCGCGGGCGATCGCATGCTCGCTGCGGGGGTGCATGCGCCGCTCGACCTTCCCGTGCCGGCGCAGGCGCGCAGCCTCGCGTTCCGCTTCTCGCTCGAGCTCGCCGGCTCGGAAGCCTTCGCCATCGCGCCGCTCGGCCGCCAGACCACGGTCGCGATGCGCGCCGACTGGGCGCACCCCTCGTTCCAGGGCGTGTTCCTGCCCGCGCGCCACGAGCTGCGCGCCGACGGCTTCAGCGCGCAGTGGCAGGTCTCCTGGTACGCGGCGCAGGGCGTGGAGCGCCTCACCGCATGCCGGCGCGAGCCCTGCCCGCTACTCGCGGCGCCCGAGCTCGCCGTCTCCTTCATCGAGCCGGTGAGCCTCTACCAGCGGCTCGAGCGCGCCTCCAAGTACGGGTTCCTGTTCATCGGCCTCACGTTCACGGCGTTCGTGCTCATCGAGCTCCTGCGCCGCCTCGCCATCCATCCGATCCAGTACGCGCTGGTAGGTCTCGCGCTCGCGATCTTCTTCCTGCTGCTCACGGCGCTTGCCGAGCACCTTGCTTTCGGCCTTGCCTACGCGATCGCGACGCTCGCCTGCACGGGGCTGCTCGCGATCTACCTCGCTCGCGTCCTGCAAGACCGGACGCACGGGCTCGCCTTCGGTGCGGCGCTTGGCGGGTTGTTCGGGGCCTTGTATCTCCTCGTCCAAGCCGAGGACTACGCCCTGCTCGGAGGCGCGCTCCTGCTCTTCGCGCTGCTTGCGGCCACGATGCTCGCCACGCGACGCCTCGACTGGTACCGCCTGACGCGCCGGCAAAACGCCATCGACGCCTCCGCGCAGCCCACGGCGTGACGGATTGCGCGAACGCCCACGATCAGCCAGCCCGCGCGCTTGCCAAGGCCCGCGGCGGCGGACTACTCTGTGCGCCCCTCTCAGCGGTTCGGCTCGGATGGCGCGCATCGCGGTGTTCAACCAGAAAGGCGGCGTCGGCAAGACCACGACGACGCTGAACCTTGCCGCGCTCCTTGCGAAGAAGGGCGCCGACCCGCTCGTCATCGACCTCGACCCGCAGGCGCACCTCACCGGCATCTGCCAGGCGGTGGTCGAGGCCTCCGAGCGCAGCCTCTACGGCTTCTACAGCCGCGGCGCCACGCTCGCGGGGCTCATCAAGTTCACGCCCGGCAACCTCAAGATCATCCCGTCGCACCTCGACCTCTCCAAGGTGGACGCACAGTTGGGCAAGGGGCCGCAGGCGCTCAACCGGCTCGCGGCCGGCATCGCCAAGGAGAACCTCAACACCGACCGGCCGATCCTGTTCGACGCCTGCCCGATGCTTGGCGTCCTCTCGCTCAACGGGGTGTTCGCGGCCGACCGCGTGCTGATCCCGATCTCGACCGACTACCTCGCGGTGAACGGCGCGGGGCAGATGGACCGCACGCTGCGCGCCCTGGAGCATGTGCTCAAGAAGCGCCTCGAGCGCCGCTACGTGCTCACCCGCTTCGACGCGCGGCGCAAGATGTCCTTCGACGTGGAAAGGAAGCTGCGCGAGCGCTTCGGCGCGGACGTGTGCGAGACGCGCATCGCCGAGAACGTCGCCATCGCCGAAAGCCCCGCGCACCAGAAGGACGTCTTCGCGCACGCCCCCGAGAGCCGCGGCGCGTCCGACTACGCGACGCTGCTCGACGAGCTCACCGCCTGCGGCTTCATGCGCTAGCGCGCAGGCGGCTGCATGGGCCGGGCGGCGCGCCGGCCCGGGGCGCCGGCTACTTCGCCTGCTTGTTGATCGCCGAGAGCACGCTCTCGAAGTCCAGGCCCTCGGTCGCCGCCGGCGCCGCCACCTCGCGGCACTCGAGAAACTCGCAGTCGCGATAGATCTGCGCGAGCTTCTTCTCGGCTTCCAGGCGGTCGCGCGCGTGCACCGTGAGGTTCTCCACGATGATGCCGGTGCGCGCGCGGATCTTGAAGGTGTACTTGTACATGTCCTCGCAGGCCGGGCGCCCGGGCGCCTAGGGAGACTCTGGTCTATTCGCGCGGTGGCGCGTTGCGGCCGGAACGCGGCGCCGGCTAGGCGCAAGGCCGCAGCGATATGTCGATATCGCAAGGCCGAGCAACAACGCCGGCGCCCGTGTCATCGCGCTATCGTAAGCCAACCGTCGAGGACTTCCGGCCGCAACCCGAAGGCGGCGAGGCCTTTGCCGTGAACCCCCGCCTCGCGGCCTCGCCGCCTGGAGGGACGGGGTGATTTTCGCGCATGGCTTCGCCATCGGCCGCCTTGTGGACGTCAAGTACACGGCGGCGTCCGCTGTCTCGCCCTGCACGAAAATCGCCACCGTCGCGCACGCGGGAATAGATCAGAGTCTCCCTAGCTCAGCTGCCAGGCGATCATCAGCACGCCCGCGATCGACACGAGCCAGCTCCCCGTGCGCAGCCAGGGCAGGCCGCCGATGTAGCACACCGCGTAGGCGACGCGCGCCCAGAAGAAGAGCTTCGCGCCGAGCAGCGTCGTGGGGTTCGTCGTGCCGGTCACCACCACCGCGAGCACCACGGCGGCGAACAGCACCAGGTTCTGCGCCATGTTGTCGTTCGCGCGCACCGCGCGGCCGCCCCAGCCGGGCAGCTCGGGCAGGTTGGCGCGGTTGCCGACCGTCGCCATCAGGCCGGAGTGGCTGTACAGCGCCACGACGGTGATGAGCATGTGCACGATCGCGAGCAGGACGGACCAGGTGAGATACATGATTTCCGGCTTCATGAAGGCCTCCCTTCCCAAGAGTCGATGGGGTGCGGCTTGCTACGGCGGCTACAGTATCACTACCCGCGTTGCCGCAGGCGCTCGAGACTGCCGCGGTTGTCGAAGAACACCCGGGGCCGCGCGCCGCCCGAATCGCAGCGCTCCCCGGCGAGCTGCGCGTTCATGTTGCGTCGCGTGCTGCTGGAGAGCACCCAGCCGAGCGGCACGTTGGTGGACTCGCGGCAAAGCCCGAAGTGAAAGAAGTTGTCCCCGCCGACGTGCGCGGCGAGCGTCTCGCGCGCGTAGGTACCGCGCGCCTCGCGCGTGCTGAGCAGCGTCTGCAGGGGCGAGCCGATCTCCGGCATCCAGCGCGCCGGGCTGATCTTCGGGTGGCCGGCCCCCTGCGCCAGAGTCTCGGGCGGGTAGCTGCGGTTCACCGGCTCGTTGCTGATGTGGATGACGATCGGCTCGACCCTGCGCCAACGCGGATCTTCCTTGCGATCGGCCGCCATCAGGTTGATGGTCTTCGCAACCTCGAGCGTGGCGGTGGCACCAGAGTTCTCGAAGTAGCCGCCGTCCACCACGCGGCCGTACGCCGCGCCGCTCTTCGCCAGCGTGCCGGCAGGGCTTACATAGGTGAAACGCGCGCTCATGTGCATGGCGGTGGAAAGGCGCAATCCCTGCGGGGCGAAAAAGGCGTGCGCGTCCTCGGCGTCCACGAAGTCCTGCGCGCCGATCTCCGCCTGGCTTGCGATGATGCGCTTGCCCGTCTCCACCCAGGTCGCGTTCAGAAACAGCACCGGTGCCCAGCCCTGCGCCTCTCGCAGGCGCGCCATCGGCTCGGCCAGGCGATCGCTCCCCTGCACCTCGCGGCGCCAGGCGCGCTCCCAGGCCTGCTCCAGCGCCAACGCGCGGTCGAAATGCGCCACGGGAAATGGCAGCAGCCGCTGCAAGAGGTCCGGGTAGAGCAGCGCCGCCACCACCGGCGAAAGAAAGTCCGCGCCCAGGATCTTTTGTGCCGATTGCTTCGCGATCAGCGCGTTGCCCGCACGCTGCTCGGCGAGGAGCGCTGCGAAGACGCCCGCGCCCAGGCTGCCGCCCGATACCCCCGAGAGCGAAAAGAGCTGCGAGCCGAACCGGGGCATGGCGCCCTGGATCTCGCCCAGCACGCTCGCCGTCCAGTACGCCGCGCGGATGCCGCCGCCCTCGGCGTTGACGAGGAACAGCGGATAGGCTTTCGCCTTGGGCGGCTGGTGCTTCAGCCATTCGCGCAGCAGCGCACGCACATCGGGCCGGGTCCCGGCCTCCGGTTGCTGCGCGGGGAGCGTGCGCACCGCGTGGTTGTCGTTCAAGGGACTGAAGAGCACCGCCAGCGCGAACAGGCCGAGGAACACCGGCACGCGCAGCTTCATGCCGAGGCTGTCGAGCGCGCTACCCGCCGCGATCCACCCGGTCGCGGCGAAAAGCATGATCGCAGCCGTGCCGACGGCCGGCGCCACGTCCTGCAAGCGCAGGACGAAGACGAGCAGCAGCGTCACCGCGGCGAGCACCGCCGCGGCGAGAAAGCCGAGCGTTGGCCCGCCGAGCGAGCGCAGGCCCGCGGTGCCGTACGCCTCCTCCGCGGGCATCTTCACGTTGAGCATTTCCACCGCGCGCCCCGGCCGGATGCGCGAGAACTGGCGGTGCAGGAATCTCAGCAAGCGCCGGCGGTACGTGACGGTGACAAAGAACGCCACGCTGCCAGCCAGGCACCCCAGCGCATAGCGCTCGAGGAGCTCGCGTACTCGTGCGTGCTCAGCCTCGGAGTAGCCCTGCGCCGCAAGCCAGAGCGCGGCCGCCACGCCCGCCGCGGCGAGCGTGCCGAGCCAGCGCGGCATCCAGGTGCGATAGCGACGCAACCCCTCCACATTGCCGGGCACGCCGGGAAACGCCAGCCGCAGCATCACGCGCGCCCAGTACCACGCGTACAGCGACCATGCGAGCACGCCGCCGAAGAAGAGGACCCACTGCGCCGTCTCCCGCTCGCTCGATTGGCGCTCGGCGAGCGCGCGCACCACGTCCTGGCCCTGCTCGGCAAAGACGAGAAACACGAGTACCGCGGCGACCATGACCACCGCGAAGCGGGCCGGCTTCGTCGCCACGAGCCGGTCGAGGAAGCACAGCCAGAGGCCGTGCAGGCGCTTGAGCATGCGGGTTGCCTCCGGGCGCGATACTGAACCTGTCGTGTGGCCCGCGCACGATCTAATTTTCAGATATCTGGCGTTTGGCGCACTTCAGCGCTCGAGCGCCTTCGGCCAGTTGCCATCGGCCTTGCGGATGTAGCCGGGCACGTCCTTCAGCCAGTCCGCGCGCACGCCCAGGCTGTAGTTGAGATAGAGCTTGCCGCCCACCACGCTCCAGGCCTCCGGAACCGTGGAAACGGTGTAGCCGTTCGCGACGCCATAAGCGCAGTAGCCGCCGTATTGCGGCGCGAACTTGTCGGGTGCGACGGCGAAGGCGTCGCGATTCTGCGCGCTCGCGAAACGCCAGGTCGCGCCCTTCCACTGGTGGGTGAACTGCCGCGACCCTTCGACCGGCTTGCCTTCGGTGAAGAAGGCGACCGGGTCGTAGCCGCGGATGGCCGCGCCGACCCAGGAGGAGTAGACCTCGGACTTCTGCGCCAGCACGGGCACAGCGAATGCGAGCACGGCGGCGAGGAACAGGATTCGGGCAGTCATGGCTCGGTCTCCGGCGGGCGTTTCCCGTTCGTCGCAGGACGGGACGCGGCCTTACTGCGCGAACCGCGCACCGGCCGCAGTTGCCGCCCTGGCTCAAACCACGCGCCCCGGGTTGAGGATGCCCTTCGGGTCAAGCGCCTGCTTCAGCGTGCGCATCAGCGCGATCTCGGCCGGGCTGCGCGAGACTGGCAGCCAGTGCTTCTTCTCCAGCCCGATGCCGTGCTCGGCGGAGATCGACCCGCCCATCTGCTGCAGCGGCGCGTAGACGATGCGCTCGACCGCGGGGCGCGCATCCGCCGGCAGGCCGTCGGGGCTGATGACCAGGTGCAGGTTGCCGTCGCCCATGTGCCCGAAGACAAAGGCGCGCACGCTCGGCCAGCACGCGCTCAGGCCGGCCTTCACGCCCGCGACGTAGGCCTGCATCCCGGCAACCGGCACCGACACGTCGAAGGCGAACGGCAGGCCCCAGCGCGCCGTTTGCAGGACGTCGTCGCGCAGCGCCCAGATCGCAGCGACTTCAGCCTGCGACTGCGCGAGCACGGCGTCGGCGACCAGCCCCTGCTCCACCGCCTTCTCGAACGCCGACTGGAACCGAGCGGCATCTCCCGCCGCATCGCCGCCCAGCGACTCGATCAGCACGTAGAAGGGCGCTCCGTGCGGCAGCGGGGCGCGCCCCTTGGCCGGCGGCATGGTGACCAGCTCGTAGAACTCCGGCCACATCACCTCGAAGGCCGACAGCCCGCCCCCCAGCGCGCGATCCATGTGCTTGAGCAGCGCTACCAGCGCATCGAACCCGGGCACCGCGACGAAGGCCACGTCCTGCCGCGCGGGCTTCTCCCGCAGCCGCAGCACGAGCCGGGTGATCACCCCCAGCGTGCCCTCGGAGCCAATGAACAGGTGCTTCAGGTCGTAGCCCGAGTTGTTCTTGATCAGCCGGTTCATCGCCGGGATCACGGTGCCGTCGGCCAGGACGGCCTCCAGGCCGAGCACCATCTCGCGCGTCATGCCGAAGCGCAGCACGCGGTTGCCGCCGGCGTTGGTGGACGCGTTGCCGCCCAGCGTGGCGCTGCCGCGCGCCCCGAGGTCGAGCGGGAACGCCAGGCCCTGCTCGTCGGCAGCCTCCTGCAGCTGCTGCAGCGTCACGCCGGCCTCGACCACCGCTACGCGCTGCACCGGATCGATCGAGTCGATCGCGCGCATGCGCTCCAGCGACAGCACCACGTCGCCGGGTGTAGTGTCGGCGCCGTGCACGAGCCCGGTGAGGCCCCCGTGCGTGATCACCGGCTGGCCGGCGGCGTGGCAAAGCGCGAGCGCAGTGGAGACCTCGCCCGTGCTTGCCGGTCGAATGAGCAGCCGCGCGCGCACCGGCTGCCGGTGCATCCAGTCCTCGGTGCGCCCCGCGAGGCCTTCCCCCGCGAGCAGCGCCTCGGCGGGCAGCGCCGCCTTCAGTCGGGCGAGCAGGCTCGGGTCGATCATCGCGGTTCCCTCTGGGCCAACTGCTCGCGCAGCATGAACACCATGCGGTCCGCCTCCGTGCCGGGCGGGAACAGGATCACGAACCGTCCCTCGCGGTCGAGCAGGAACGTATAGGCGGTGTGGTCGATGGCGTAGGTGCCGGTGTTGGGCAGCGGCACTTTCTCGAAGAACACCTTGTAATCGGTGGCCACCCGCCGGACTTCCTCCTCGGTGCCGGTGAGCGCGACGAAGCGGGGATGGAACACCGACGCGTACTCGCGCAGCACCGCAGGCGTATCGCGCTGCGGATCGAGCGTGATGAAGATCGGTTGCACTGCGTCGGCGGCGGCGCCCAGCTCGCGCAACGCCAGGCCGATCGTCGCCAGGTCGGTCGGGCAGACGTCCGGGCACGTGGCGTAGCCGAAATACAGCAGGACCAGCTTGCCCTTGAAGTCGGCGAGCGCGACGCGCCGCCCGATCCGGATCGCTGAGCGCGAACGGGCCGCCCACCGGGTACTTGCCCGACATCAGCTCGTTCATCAGGCGCGCCGCATCTGCGCGCCGCTCCTGCGGCGGCGGCTGCGCGCAAGCTGCAAGCAACGCGGCCGCCGCGATGACCGCGGCCGCGGCCCCGCCCCTCACCTACGCCCCGAAGACGTACTCGGTGCCGGTGGAGGAAGTGATCATGCGGTCGGCGAGCTCGGTGCGCAGCATCGCGACGATGGTCGGCCCCGAGCAGTGCATGGGGATGATCACCTCCGGGTCGAGCGCCTTGAACTCGGCGACGGTCTTCGCGACGTAGTCGTCGGGCGCCGGGAAGAGGTGGAAGCCGCCGAGCGCCGCGTGCAGCTTCTTCACGCCGGAGACTTCCATCGCCTGGCGCGCGGTGTTGATGATGCCGGCGTGGCCGCAGGAGGAGATCACCACCAGGCCCCTGCCCTTCACGTTGAACGCAGGTGCCATGCTCGTGGAGGTGCAGGTCCTGCACGGGCTTGCCGCCCGCCTTCGCGTCCTCCGCCGGCATGTCGCAGCCGACGCCATCGCTGCGCCTGGAATACTGGACCATCGTGTTCGGCAGCACCTTCTCGAAGCTGGTGCGCGCGATCCTCCCCGTGGTGAAGGCGTGGCCGAGGATCACCGTGGGCTGCTCGCAGGTCACCACCTTCACGCGGTACTTCTCCAGGTCGCGGCGGTCGAGCACGCCCCAGTCGGTGAAGTGCCCGGGCGTGGCGGTGGCATTCTTGCGCACGCAGAACAGGTCCTCGCCGCCGATATACAACGTCAGGTCGGCGGGCAGCTTGTCGCGGTATTTCTCCAGGTAGCCGATCAGGCCGCCGAAGTGGTCGAAATGCCCGTGGCTCGCGATCAGCGCCTGCGCCTTCGCGCCGTCCACGCCGAGGACCTCCAGGTTGTTCAGGTAGGCGTTCTTCGTGTAGCCGAAGTCGAGCATGATCTGGCGCGTATCGCTGCCGATGCGCGACTCGAGCGCGAGCGCGAGGCCCCACTCGTTGTGCAGCGTCTTGAGGGGATCCTTGGGCGAAACCAGGCCCGCGCGCCGCGTCTTCACCCACTTCGATTGCCCGACGCGCGGCGTGTCGTAGCTCGAGTCGGTGATCACGCGGATGGTGAGGCTGTCCACCTCTGGCACGCTCGCGAGCTTCGCCGACTGCGCGGCGGCGCGGGGCGCGAGGCCCAATTGCGCGAGCGCGACGGCGGTGGCGGAACCGAGAACGACGTTGCGGCGGCGCAGATCGATGCCCATGGAACTCTCCCCGTAAGTTGGCGACGTGAGCGACGCGCTATTCTGCGCATGCGAGATCGCCGGCAGCAAGACGTTCCGGCGAAACGTCGCCGCCCCGTTTGCGTCGCAGCAATCCGGGTGCGCGCTTCAGCTGCGCGCGGGGCTCAGGTCAGGAATCCCAGGTAGCGCGAAGCGCCGAAGTTGCCGATGTTCGGCAGCACGTCCGGCATGCGGTTATCGGCGACGCCCAGCCAGCGCCCCAGCGTCGCCGCATACTGGTCGACCGACGTCGTCGGCAGGAGGTTTCCCTGCCCGACATCCTCGCTGGTATCGAACGTCACTTGCGGGAACGTGCCGTAGATGGTGCCGCCCTGCACCGCGCCGCCGAGCACGAAGTGGTGCGCGCCCCAGCCGTGGTCCGAGCCGTCGCCGTTGCTGGTCAGCGTGCGCCCGAAGTCGGACGCGGTGAACAGCGTCACGTTGTTCTCCATCTGCAGCTGCTGCAGCCATTGGTAGAAGGCATTGACCGCGCGCGTTCACCGACTGCATGCGTGCGTTGTGGTCGTTGAGCAGGAAGTCGTGGTTGTCGAACCCGCCCGTGCTCACGAAGAATACCTGCCGATTGGCGGCGAGGCCGCCGCGGGCCGCGATGATGCGCGCCACCACGTTGAGCTGGTTGGCGAGGCCGTTGTTGGCGGGGACAGGGACCGTGAACGTGTTGGCCGCCGGAAGGCTCGCCGACAGCGTGGCGTTGGCGCCAATCGAGCGCGACACCACCTGCCCCAGCTGGCTCTCGAAAAGGTGCGCGCTGCTGCGCGTGATCAGGCGACGATAGGCGTTGCCCGCAGTCGGGGAGCTGTAGAGATTGCCCGAGAGCGCGGCGATGCCGGTGGAACCGTTCGTACCGACCTGGTACTGGATGACTTCCTGGCCGGACATGAACACCGCGTTGCCGGAGGCGGAGATGCAGGTAAAGATGGTCTGGCCGTTCTGCGACGCGAGCAGGTCGCCCATGCGGCCGCCCCAGCCCAGCCGCGCGCCTTCGCCGACGGGCTGGTTGGCCTGCCATACGGACTGCTGGTCGTTGTGCGAGAAGAGCTTCGGCGGCAGCGGCACCGAGCGGCCGCGGTACTGCGCGAGCGTGGTCGGCACCACCAGCGGCCCTACATTGGCCACCACGGCGAGCTTGCCCAGGTCGTAGTACTGCTTGAATGCGGTAAGGGCGGGATGGAAGGCGAAGGGCCGGTTGTTCTGGGAGGCGACCGGCGCCGTCGCGGTCGGCGTCAGGGCATCGTAGGCGAACGCGATGGATTGCCGAGCGTTGACGTACGCGGCGTGCTCGGTCGGATCGTAGGGCATGATCGTATTCGTGTGATCGTTGCCGCCGAAAAGAAACAGGCACACGATCGCCCGGTAGTCGGTCACCGTCTGCGCCGAGGCGGCGCCGATGGTGGCGAGATTGAGCGCGAAGGGCGCGCCGGCGCCCATGAAGGACAGGGCCGAAGCCCGCTTGACGAATTCGCGTCGCGAAAGCCTGCTGCTCATGGGGGCGCTCCTATTTCTGTACCAGGAACTCGGGCGCCGACAGGGCGAAGAGCGCCGCAAGGTAGACGCGGTTCTGGCGTCCGGTGTTGGGGTTGGCTGCGTTGATCGGCACCGAGTTCACCGCCTCCAGCATGGCGCTGCGCGCCTCGGCGCTCAGCGTGCCGTAGGTGAGCAGCAGGTCGATGCGGTCGATGAGCCTGGCGGGGTCGTTCGCGAGCGCGAGCTCCGCGGCATAGTTCGCCTGGATGTCGCGCGGGGTGTTCGAGCCGACGCCGGATTGCACCACGCCGCGCATGAAGTTCGCGTAGCCCGCCACGGAAACCTCGTGGATGATCTGGAACTCCGGCGCCACCAGGTTCGCCGCGGCGATCGCCGTGTTGGGCGGCACGTAGCCCGGCCGGTAGAAGTTGAACACCGAGGACGCGCGCATCGCCGACTGGCCGAGCGAGCTCGCCGCGTCGTCGGTCGTGCCGAGCAGGAAGTTGCCGCTCGTGGAGCGGACGTTGAAGGCGCGCATCCAGGCGGCAAGGCGCAGCACCGGCTCGCGCACCTTGCCGAAGGTCGGATCGGCGGTCTTCGCCATGTCGCGCGCTTCGTCATCCAGCAGCACCGCCGCGATCGTCGCGCGCAGGTCGCCGCGCCGGCCTGTGCCGATGGTCCAGTCCTTGCGCGTGAAGCGCCCGGCACTGAACGCCTGCGACACGCGGCCAACATAGGCGGGGCTCGGGTTGCTGGTCACCAGCCGCTGGATCAGCTGGCGGCCGAAGAACGGCGCGATGTTCGGATGGTTGAAGATGGTATCGAGCGCGATGCGCAGGTCGGTCCTCGGGTCGGCCGTGCCCTGCGCCGGGATGGTGGTGCCGAGGAAGCTCTTGACCGAGGTCGAGTGATACTGCGGATAGGCCTGCATCGGCAGCACGTCGCGATTCGGGTCGGGGGCCGGATTGCTCGAGCCGAAGAAGCGCCCGTTCTGCGTGTCCGGACCAGCCCAGCTGAAACCGGTGAACACGCGCGACAGGCCGACGATGTCGTCCTGGTCGTAGGTCTCCACTGGCTGGCCGTTCGCGAGCATCACGGTGCCGTCCGGGTTGAGCTGGTGCAGCCCGATGGAAAAGAGCTGCATCACTTCGCGCGCGTAGTTCTGGTCCGGCACGCGATTGCCGGACTCCTTCTGGTTGCGCAGGTGCGAGAGGAACAGCCCCATCATCGGGTGCAGCGTCACCGCCTCGAGCAGGTCGCGGTAATTGCCGAACGCCTCCCGGCCGAGCATGTCGAGGTAGGACGCGACGCCGCGCCGGTAGCCAGACACCGCGTCGTTGGTCAGCGAGATCACGAAGATCTGCGACAGCGCGAACGCCACGCGGTGGCGCAGCTGGTCGGGCGCGGTGGCCGCTTGCCTCCAGAACGTGTTCATTACGTGCGAGTCCTGCGGCGACTGGTCGGCCGGCAGACTCGCGATAACGCTCACCAGGTAGTTCTGGTGGGGCGAGCCCGCGGGCATCGCGAACTGCTGGTCCAGCCAGCGCGCGTAGCCGTTGGCGCCCACGTCGTCGATGGCGCTCATGTTGGCGCCGAAGCTCGCCTGCGCGAGGAAGCGCGAGGCCTCGACCTGGCTGGTGGGATCCGCGGCGGGTCCGCCTGACACGGCCGGCGCCGATTCGTCGCCACCTGCGCCGCAACCGCCAAGCAGCAGTGCCGCCAGTCCGAACAGCGCCAACAGAATTCTGGCGCGGCAATAGTTCACAGCGTCCATCGATCGCTCCCCCTTTGCGCCCAAGACGAAACGACGAACTGGCGCGGCTGAACCCACTGCAGACGCAACTGCCGTACCGGGAAGCCGCAAGCCGAAAAAACAATGCGTTAGGATTAGGCGCGGCGAGCGCACTGTCGTGCGCGCACAACCAAACTTCGCACAGGCGTGCTACGCGCGCGAATCGTCAAGATTATTCATGTCGCATGGGGACGACGCAGGTGGACGAAACGCGGCGTGAGATTCATCACGCGCTCGTCACGCGCACGCGCGCGCGCACGCGACCAAATTATTGTGGAACTACGGGTGCAGGCCGGCTGCCCGCAACTCGAGAAACGCTAGTAGCGCTTGCCGGTCAGGAACTCGCGCTTCAGTCGGGCGACCTGGCGCCTCAGGGTTTCGAGCTCGGCGCTTGCCGATTTGGCTTTCTCCAGGAGCGCGTCGTCGGGCGCGCCTGCGCCCTGCGCGCGGGCTGCGAGCTCCGCATGCGCTTCGCGATGGCGCTCCGTCGCCGCGCGCCAGCGCTCTACGAGTTGCTGCTCCTGCTGCCGCCACGCTGCGGGATTCGCCACCTCAGGCGGGCCTGCGCAGGCCGGGCACGGCGGCCGCCTTCGCCTTCGCCTTCGCCGGACGTGCCGGCGCGGCCTTGCGCCCGCGCCGCGAGCCCAGCACCACGTCGCACAGCTCCGCGATCTCGGGCTCGCCGAGGCGCAGCGCATTGGCGTGCAGCTGGCGCACTTCGATGGTGGTCAGGGAATCGATCCTTTCGCGCGTCCACAGCGCGACCTTGGGTCGCTGCAATCGTTGCTGCATAGTGGCCAACCTCGTTGATCGTTGAAACAAAAAAGCCCGGTTTCCCGGGCTCGTTTGGCACTCGACCGCGGGATTACCCCACCAGCCGGATGTTGGTCGCCTGAGGGCCTTTCGGGCCGTCGGCGGCGTCGTACTGCACCTTCTGGTTCTCGGTCAGCGTCTTGAAGCCGCTGCCCTGGATGGCGGAGAAGTGAACGAAGAGGTCCTTGCCGCCCTCATCCGGCGTGATGAAGCCGAAACCCTTGGCGTCGTTGAACCATTTCACGGTACCTGTGCTCATTTGCATTTCCTTGATGGTTGGTAGAAAGCCTGTACTGGCCTGCGGGAACTTCAAGGAAGGGAACTATCTGATGAGCTCGGCGCAAGCGCCTTGACGTACCAGCTACTTCACTACTTGAGAATCCTGCAGTGCCCTTATACAGGGCCGGGCGCTTCCGGTCAATCAATATAGTTGGCCCCTTGTTCGCCGCACGGGGATGTGTCACCGTCCCCGGTGTCCGCTTCCGTGGGAGCGCATGGTCGTCATGCTGCGGGACACGGCTTCCTCGACCCACCTGGCGCAGGCCCCGCCGCGCGAGGTCTTTGCCGCGATCGCGGCAGCGCTCGACGCGCGCGTCGTGGGCCAGCACGCGCTGACGCAGCGGCTGCTCATCGCGCTGCTGTGCGACGGCCACGTCCTCGTGGAGGGCGTGCCGGGGCTCGCCAAGACGACTGCGGTCAAGACGCTTGCCGAGCTGCTCGAGGCGGATTTCCATCGCATCCAGTTCACGCCCGACCTGCTGCCGGCCGACCTGACCGGCACCGAGGTGTTCCGCGCGGAAACGGGCACCTTCGAGTTCCGGCCCGGCCCGCTCTTCAGGAGCCTGGTGCTCGCCGACGAGATCAACCGCGCGCCCGCCAAGGTGCAATCGGCGCTGCTCGAGGCGATGGAAGAGCGCCAGGTGAGCGTCGGCCGCGCGAGCTTCGCGCTGCCCGAGCTCTTCATGGTCATGGCGACGCAGAACCCGATCGAGCAGGACGGCACCTATCCGCTGCCCGAGGCACAGCTCGACCGGTTCCTGCTGCACGTCCAGGTCGGCTATCCCGCGCCCGCGGCCGAGCACGCGATCCTGCACCTCGCGCGCCAGGATGCGCTGCGCGCGGCATCGGGCGGCGCGGAGCGGCGCGCCCCGTCGCCGGCGATCGCCTCCGCGGCACAGGTGTTCGCCGCGCGGCGCGAGGTGCTCGCGCTGCACATGGCGGGCGCGCTGCAGCAGTACATCGTGGAGCTGGTGCTGGTGACGCGCGAGCCCGGCGCTTACGACGCGGCGCTCGCGCCGCTGCTGCGCCTGGGCGCCAGCCCGCGCGCGAGCATCGGCCTGGATCGCGCCTCGCGCGCGCATGCGTGGCTCGCCGGGCGCGACTACGTCTCGCCCGAGGACATCCAGGCGATCGCGCCGGATGTGCTGCGCCACCGGCTGCTGCTTTCCTACCAGGCCCGCGCCGACGGCGTCGGCGCCGACGAGATCGTCGCGCGGCTGCTCGCGCGGGTGCCGGTGCCCTGATGCGCGCGGGCGCGGCCGGCCTGCGCGCCGGGCTGCCGCGGCACCTGCCGCGCGGCGTGCGCCCCGTGCTGGACGAGCTGCTCGGCCTGCGGCGCTACGGCGCGGCGATGCGGCGCCTGCTCGCGCTCGACGACGAGCAGCGCGCGGGACGCCGTGCGCCACCGACTCGCAGCCAGGGCATGGATTATTCGGAGTCCCGGCCCTATACGCCGGCGACGACGTGCGCCGCATCGACTGGCGCGTCACGGCGCGCACCGGGCGCGCGCACACCAAGATCTTCCGCCCCGAGCCCGGCGGCGACCTCTATTGCCTGGTGGACCAGCGCGCGCCGATGCATTTCGGCACGCGTGCCGCGTTCAAGTCGGTGCTCGCCGCGCAGCTCGCCGCGCTCGCCGGCTGGGCGGCCGCCGCGGGCGGCGAGCGCTTCGGCGCGCTCGTCGCCGGCGCGCAGGACGCGAGCATCCCGATCGGCGCCGCGGAGGCCTCGGCGGCTGCGCTTTGCGCCGCGCTGGCCGCCGACGCAACGCACGCGGCAGAGCCCGCAGCCGATGCAACTCGCGGCGCGGCATCGGCCGCCGATGCTTCGCCCGCCGGCGCCTTCCTCGATCGCCTCGCTGCGCGCGCGGCGGGCCAAGCAGCGCTCGGCACGCGCTTCATCGTCGTATCGGACTTTGCGGAGCCCGAGGGGGCGCTGGAGCGCGCGGTGCAGGCGCTGCGCGCGCGCGGCGACCTCGTCCTCATTGCCGTGCTCGACGCGCTCGAGGTGCGCCTGCCGCCGCCGGCGCGCTATCCCCTGACCGACGGCCGCCAGCAGCTCATGCTCGACACCGCGCGCGCGGAGGTGCATGCGGCGCACGCGCGCGACCTGCAGGCGCGGCGCGTGCGGCTCGCGCGGCTCGCCGCGCGGCCCGGCACGCGCTGCCACGAGGTACGCACCGGCGAGGACCTGTTCGCCGCGCTGGCGCGGCCCTTCACCAGCGGCCAGCCGCATGATCGAGGACTTCGAGCTCGCCGCCCGCCTGCGCGACGTGCATGCGCCGGAGGCACCGCCGTGGTGGCCGCCCGCGCCGGGATGGTGGCTCGCGCTGCTCGCCGCGCTCATCCTCGCCGCCATCGCGCTGCGCGCCCTGCAGCCGCGGCTGCGGCGCTGGCGCCTGCGGCGGCGGTTGCTCGGGGCCCTCGCGGAGGTCGCGCGCCGTCACCGCGCCGGCGCGCCGGCCGCCGAGACGGCGGCCGAGGTTTCCCAGCTCCTGCGTCTCGCGGCGCTCGAGCGCTTCCCGGAGCGCAATGCGGCGGGATTGCAGGGCGGCGCGTGGATTGCGTTCCTCGAGTCCTGCGACCGTGCCCCGGGCCGCTTCGCGGCGCTGCGTGAAGCGTTGACGGCAGCACCCTACGGTCCGCGTGCAGCGACCCTGCAGGGCGCCAGCACGCAGGTGGATCCGCTGCTCAGCGCGGCGCGCGGCTGGCTGCAAGCGGTGGTGTGATGCTGCAATTCGCCTGGCCCGCCGTCGCGCTCGCGCTCTTCCTGCCATGGCTCGCGGCGCGCCTGCTGCCACCCGCCGCGCCGCTTGCCGCACCGTTGCGCGTGCCGTTCTTCCGCGCCGCGCACGGCTGGCAGGGCGCCGCGCAAGGCAGCCAACTGCGCGTGCGCTCCGTCCTTGCGCTGGCCGCCTGGGCGCTGCTCGTCACCGCCGCCTGCCGGCCGCAATGGATCGGCGAGCCGGTGGGCGTGCCCTCGAGCGGGCGCAGCCTGCTGCTGGCGCTCGACCTCTCCGGCAGCATCCGCGACATCTCGCTCGGCGCCGAATCCGGGCCCGAGGTGCTGCGCCGCACTGCGCGCGAGTTCATCGCCGGCCGCGCGGGGGACCGCGTGGGCCTCGTCGTGTTCGGCTCGCAGGCCCACGTCCAGGCCCCGCCCAGCCACGACCTGCCTGCGCTCGCCGCCCTGGTGGAGGAAAGCTTCATCGGCCTCGCGGGCGAAGGCACCGCGCTCGGCGATGCGATCGCGCTCGGCGTGGCGCGCTTGCGCGCGATGCCGCGCGAGCAGCGCGTGCTCGTGCTCATCACCGACGGCTCGAGCACCGAAGGCGTGATGAAGGTGCCGGAGGCGGCGCTGCTCGCGCAGCACCACGGCGTGCGCGTGCACGCGATCGGGCTGGGCGAGCCGCGCAGCGGCGCAAAGGCGAGCCCCGGCGAGGGACTGGACGAGCCCGCTCTCAAGGAGATCGCGGCACGCACCGGCGGGCTGTACTTCCGCGCGGGCGACGCCGGGGCGCTCGCGCGCATCTACGAGACACTCGGGCGCCACGAGCCGGCGCGCATCGACACGCGGCACTACCGTCCCGCCATCGAGCTGTATGTCTGGCCGCTCGCGCTCGCCGCGTTGCTCGCGCTTGCGGCGTTCGCCGCCGCATGGCGCAGGGAGCGCGCGTGATCGAGTGGCTGCGCCCCGGGTGGTTCCTCGCGCTGCCGGTCGCGCTCGCGCTCGCCTGGGCGTGGTGGCGCGCGCGCGCGGGCCTGGGGCCCTGGCGGCGGGTGGTAGACCCGGAGCTGCTGGACGCGCTCATCGAGCGCGCACCGGCGGCCAGTGCACGCCTTGCGCTCGGGCTCGGCGTCGCCGTGCTCGCGCTGGTCTGCGCCGCGCTCGCGGGGCCTTCCTGGCGCACGCATCCCGTCGCCCTGCAGCGCGACGCGGGCGCGCGCGTCGTGGTGCTCGACCTCTCGCCCTCGATGAACGCCGTGGACCTCGCACCGAGCCGCCTCGAGCGCGCGCGCGAGGCCGTGGCCGACCTGCTGCGCGACGCACCCGGTGCGCAACTGGGCCTTGTAGTCTTCGGCGCCGACGCTTTCAGCGTCGCCCCGCTCACGGCCGACCCTGTCACGCTCCTGCACCTTCTCGCGGGGGTCTCCACCCGCGTGCTGCCGCGCGCGGGCAGCCGCCCCGACCTGGGCCTCGAGCTCGCGCGCGCCATGCTCGCCGAGTCCGGCGCCGCGGGCGGCGAGGTGATCCTGGTGGGCGACAGCGCCGGCAACGCGCGCACGCTCGCGGCGGCGCGCGCGCTCGCGCGCGCGGGCTTCCCGGTCTCGGTGCTCGCGGTGGGCACGGCGCTCGGCGGGCCGGTGCGCGTCGCCGAAGGCGCGTTCGCGCGCACCGAAGCGGGCGAGGTGTTCGTCGCCCAACCCGAGTTCGAGGCGCTCGAGCGCGTCGCGCACGCAGGCGAGGGCCGCTTCCAGCTCCTGCCCGCCTCGGGCGCGACGCCACGCATTGCGCGCGGCGCACGCGCTTGGGGCGTGTCGCGCGTCGTGCCCGCGGGCACGGGCGAGGTGCACCAGGACGACGGCGCGTGGCTTGCCCTCCTCGCGCTGCCCCTTGCGGCGCTGCTCTTCCGGCGCGGCTGGCTCGCGTGCCTCGCCGCGTTCTCGCTCACGCTCGCGCTGCCCGCGCCGCAGGCGCTCGCCTTCGACTGGGCAGATCTGTGGCGCCGCACCGACCAGCAGGCAGCGCAGGCTTTCGACCGTGGCGGCGCGGGCGACGAGGCGCGCCTGCTTTCGAGGCTCGGCCCGGATTCGCCCTGGCGCGCGCTGCTTCTTTACCGGGCCGGGCGCTACGCCGAGGCGGAAGCGCTCTTCGCCGCGCACGACACGGCCGATGCACATTACAACCGCGGCAACGCGCTCGCGCTCGCCGGGCGGCTGGAAGCAGCGCTCGAGGCGTATGGCGCGGCGCTCGAGCGCCGCCCGAACATGCGCGACGCGATCCACAACCGCGCGCTGCTGCGCGAGGCGCTGGCGAGGCAGCGCGCGCAAGCCGCGGGCGGCGACGAGTCCGACACGCCGCGCGACCTCCAGAAGGCCCCCTCCTCTGCCAGCGGCGGGCCCTCGCGCCCGCGTAAGCGCGAAGGCGTCTGGGACGAGCCCGACCTGCCCAAGGAAGCGCAGTCGCGCACGCCGCCGCAGGGCGCGCCGCAGCCGCCGGAGGACTCGCCCGGGAACGCCGAGCTGCGGCGGCTGGAAGCGTTGCTGGCGAAGGTCCCGGACGATCCCGGTTCGCTCCTCGCCAATCGCTTCGCCCACCAGCTGCGCCAGCGGGGCTCGCCGGACCTCGACACCGGGGCGCGCTGGTGAGAGCCGCGCTCCTCGCCGCGATGCTCGCCTGGGCGCTCGGTGCGCGCGCGGCGCCCGCACCTTACGTCATCGAGACCGAGTTCGAGCCCGCGCGCGCCTACGTCGGGGCGGAAGTCACGCTGCGGCTGCGGCTCTTGCGCCTGCCGGACGCGCCCTACGGCGTGCTGCGCCCGCCGCAGTTCGGCGACGAGGCGTCGGTCACGCCGCTGGGATTCAACCGGCCTTACGAAACGCGGCGCGCAGGCGTCCGTCTACCAGGTGCGCGAGCGCGCCTATCTCGTCATACCGCGCCGCGCGGGCCGCCTCGTGCTGCCCGTGCCCGAGATCCTGGGTCCGCTGCGCAACGCGCCGGAGTTCGTGCGCGGGGTGCGCGGCGCATCGCGCGCGCTCGAGGTGCGGCCGGCGCCCGCCGCAGCCGGCGAGCCGTGGCTGCCGGCGCGGCGCGTGTGGCTCGAGGAGTCCTGGTCGCGCGATCCCGGCGCGCTCGCCGCCGGGACCGCCGTCGTGCGCACGCTCGTCGTGCGCGCGGAAGGCCTCTCGGGCAACCGCCTGCCGCGGCTGGAGATGGCCGCGCAGCCAGGCCTGAGCATGCACCATGATGCGAGCAGCTTCCACAGCGAGTACCTCGAAACGAGCGTGGCGGGGCGCCGCGCGCAGCGCGTGGTGCTGATGGCGCTGGAAGAAGGCGAGATCGAGTTGCCGGCGCTCAGCCTGCCCTGGTGGGACTTGATGGCCGATGCGCCGCGCGTCGCCATGCTGCCCGCGCGGATCCTGCGCGTGGGCGCACCGTCCGCGGCGCAGGCGGCGAGCGCGGCGCCGCAGGAGCCGTCGCCGCTCGCGGTGCTGCGCGGGTTCGCGATCGTCTTGTTCGTGCTTTGCGTGGCCGTGCTCTGGGCCTACCTGCGAAGGCAGCCGCAGCGCGAAGCACGGCGGCAGCTGCGCGCGGCGTGCCGCGGGACCAATCCCCAAGCCGTGCGCGATGCGCTGATCGAATGGTGGAAGGCCGCGGCGCCCGGCGCGCCGGCGCCGCTCCTGCAGCGCATCGGCACGACCTGGGACGCGCGCGCGCGCGCGCAGCTCGCCGCGCTCGATGCGGCGCTCTACGGCGGCAAGGCCTGGGACGGAGGCGCATTCTGGCGCGCCCTGCGGCCGTGGCTGGGCGCGCGATCCGCGCGACGCGTGGCGGAAGCGTTGCGCGCGCCGGCGCCGCGCGCCTCGCGCACGCTGCCGGCGCTGTTCAAGCTGCAGGCAGGTTCCGCCATGACGACCTCGCACGTGCCCACCTCCCCAATATAGGGGAGGCGCGCGCGTTCTTCTTGACTTTGAAGTTTGCAGGACTAGAATGCGCGCCCAATTCGACGCGGCTCGCGCGGCGTCGCAAGGAACGAACATGGACCCAATCTCGATAATGCGGAATTTCGCGACGCTGCACTTCCCGACCGCAAGCACGCCCTGCGGCAGGGGAGCACGCGCGCCCCGAGCGGAGGAGTCCCACTAGCGTACGAATCGCTGGCAGTTCTTCACAAGCCCGGGTGTGCCGCAAGGTCCCCGGGCTTTTTGTTTTCGGAATTCCTCGCGAACGCGATCGCAGCGGTGGAGGCTCGTGAGTCCTCCCTGGCGCGCCGCCTGAAACATCGGCAAGGCGCGTACCGCGGCGCGAACGCGATGAACGTTGGGCCACGTGGATAGCTCAGTTTGGTAGAGCAATCGGCACTAGGACCGATATGTCGCGGGTTCAAATCCCGCTCCAACGACGCAGTAAAGGGCCAGTTAAGCCCGTAACGCAGTACCGGGGCCGGCTTCAGTTTGCGCAGCAGAGCAGCGCTGCGCAGGCACCGGGCGCAAGACCGAGTGCGCCGTGCGGCGCGCGCGGGCGAATCGGCAACAGCCGAGCGCCTTCCTCCGTCCATCAGGGCACCGATGGAAATGGTCGGCGCAACGCGCGGCCGCATTCCCCCGCGCGCGCGGCGGGGCCCGTCGGGCGCCCGGGAGGCCGGATTCCCGATTCGCCTGACGAGAAGATGTGCGCAAGGAGAAGCAAGGAGAACGACGGTGGAGGAAGCGAAGGAGGGTGCCATGGAGAAGACCGTACGCCTGACCGGGCGCGAAGCCGACGTGCTGCGCCTGATCGCGCGCGGCCGCAGCTACGCGCAGGCCGCCGACCAGCTCGGCATGTCCGCGCACACGGTGGCCACGCACGTCAAGAGCGCCTACCGCAAGCTCGACGTGCATTCCGCGGCGGCCGCGGTGATGCGCGCGATCGAGCTGCGGTTGCTCGAGGTTGAGGCGCGGGGCGACGGCGTGCAGGCCTGAGCCATGACCGCTGGTGTGATGAACGAAAGGTGAAAGGAAGGAGAAGTGCCATGATGGTGATGCGGAAGTTTCACGTGAAGAAGGACGAGCGCGCGCTGCTGTTCGAGCGCGGCGACTTCGTCGAGATCCTGCGCCCGGGCAAGCACCTGCGCTTCGACCCGCTGCGCCGGCTGACCCTGGAGGTGTTCGCCCTGGCGAACACCCGCTTCGAGCACCGGCTGGCCGAGTTCCTGGTGAAGGCCGAGCCGGAGGCCGTGGCGCGCGAATTCCACGTGGTCGCGCTCGGCCCGGCCGAGGTCGGCCTGCGCTACGAGAACGGCGTGCTCGCCGAAGTGCTGGCGCCGAACACCCGTCGCCTGTACTGGAAGGGCTATATCGACCTGCGCTTCGAGCGCATCGACATCGCCACCGACTTCACCGTCGAGGCGAAGCTGGTGCCGCAGCTGCTGGCCCTGGCCGGGGGCGCATTCAAGGCGAAGGTGCCGGGCGCGCAATCCGTGTACGGCGTGCAGGTGCCGCAGTTCAACGTCGCCGTGCTGTACGTCGACGGCAAGCTCGCGTACCTGCTGGACCCGGGTCTGCGCGCCTACTGGCTCTTCGGCCGCGACATGCGCGTCGAGTTCGTGGATCTGCGCCTGCAGGTGCTGGAGGTGGCGGGTCAGGAGATCCTGACCAAGGACAAGGTGCCGCTGCGCATCAACCTGAACGCAGGCTACCGCGTGACCGACGTGCTGACCGCGTACGGCAAGCAGGCCAAGCCGGTGGACTACCTGTACAAGGAGCTCCAGTTCGGCCTGCGCGCCGCGGTGGGTACCCGCACCCTGGACGAGCTGCTCGAGAACAAGGGCCTGATCGACCAGGTGGTCGCGGAGCACATCGCGCGCCGCGTGCAGGGCTTCGGCCTGGAGGTCGACTCGGTCGGCGTGAAGGACATCATCCTGCCGGGTGAAATGAAAGTGATCCTGGCGAAGGTGGTGGAGGCCGAGAAGGTCGCGCTGGCGAACGTGATCCGCCGCCGCGAGGAAACCGCGGCGACCCGTTCGCTGCTGAACACCGCCCGCGTGATGGAGGACAACCCGACCGCGCTGCGGCTGAAGGAGCTGGAGACCCTGGAGAAAGTCACCGAGAAGATCGACAAGATCTCGGTGTTCGGCGGTCTCGACGCGGTGCTGAAGGATCTGGTGAAGATCCGTTGAGCGGCCGGCCGGTGCATCGGCCGGCCGCATTTTTCTTGACGACCAACATGAGCAAAATCGAAAACCAGCACTACAGCGCGTTGACGAACCGGGTGTTCGACTTCGCCGAGTTCGTCCTGAAGAATCGCTTCGCACGGGCCCTCGAGGAAGGGGCCGCGCGCTATCCGATCTTCCGGGAGCTGCGCTTCGCCGCCCGCGTCGAGCTCGAAGTGCTGCTCGACGCGATCGCGCTCGACCCGGCCTGGCGTGCCGAACGCATTCACGGCGAGTTCCTGATCCTCGACGCCGACGGGCTCTTCGTGTCCGCCTACGGCAGCCGCAAGGTGGACTATTGCTCCTGCGCCTTCTACCTCTGGGCGGCCGACGTGGCGCGCGCCGAGGAGGCCGCGGAGCGGATCCTGGACAAGGCCGGCTCGACGCTGATCACCGAGCCGATGTTCTCGCTCGACTGGCATTTCCAGGGCGCGTCCGGCGGGATGGACTACGCCACCATCGAGGAAATCGCCAACGACGTGCTGCGCGACCGCGCGTATCCGGAAATCAAGGAAGGCGTGCGCGACTTCATCGCGCGGTACCTCGACACGCAGGAAACCGTGCTGGTGCTGCAGGGCCCGCCCGGCACCGGCAAGACACGCCTTATCCGCGCGATCCTCGGCGAGATGTCGCGCCGCAAGGGCGAGCCGGCGCGGGCGCTCTATACCGGCGACAGCAGGGCGCTGGACTCCGACGAGCTGTTCGTAAAGTTCATCACGGGCACGCATGACGCGTTCGTGGTCGAGGACGCCGACTACCTGCTGCAGCCCCGGGCGGATGGCAACCAGCACCTGCACCGCTTCCTCACCATCGCCGACGGGGTCGCGCGCGCACAGGGCCGCAAGGTGATCTTCTCGACCAACCTGCCCAACGTCGGCGACCTGGACGATGCGCTGATCCGTCCGGGCCGCTGCTTTGCCCGCATCCACGTGCGCGCGCTGACCAGCGCGGAGGCGCAGGCGCTGGCCGAGGAGATCTCGGCGGGAGATGCGGAGAAGCTCACGCGCGCATCCAGGGCCATTGCCGGCGAAAACGCGGGCAAGCGATCCCTGGCGGAGATCTACCAGGCGCTGCGCTAGGGCAATAGGCCCGCGTTCAGGCGCCGTGCAGCGAAGTCTCCCGCGGCGGCGCCTGGACGGAGCCCCGCGTCCTCCAGAGGACAACGAAGGTGATGTAGTGCGTCACCAAGAGCGCGGGAACCCAGAATGCGGGTATCCAGTAGGCCGCGCCCATGAACGCAGGCGCCCCGAAGGTCGTGGCCAGCGTAATCGCCGCGATCAGGTCCAGCGTTCCTTCCACGTTGAAGATCCATACGAGCCGCCGGGCAATCCGCGAATTTGCCGCCACCGCCGGAATCGCGGCCACGGCCAGCAATGCGGCGAGCAGGTCCCCCGCGGCAGCGGGATAGGCGAATTGCGGAGGCATGCCGGCATAGGTCGCTCCCGGTGCCAGGAACATCAACCCGAGGTGCCGGCCTGCATGCAGCAGGAGGATCGGCAGCAGGACGGTACGCGGCTCAAGTCGCGGGAGTCTCGGCAGCACGTAGATCCTGGCAGCAAGCCAGAAGACGACGGTGCTGCACACGAGATTGACGGACAGGATGTTCTGCATGGCTCCTCCAGGGCGCTTAGTAACTACATTTACTGTAGTGACTTGCAGAATTGATGTCAACCCCCTATGCTCGGGGCATGGCCCGGTCCTACCGCCAGAAGCATTGCCCGGTCGCCAAGGCGCTCGACACGATCGGCGAGCGCTGGACGATCCTGATCCTGCGCGACCTGTTCCTGCACGGTCCGCGACGCTACCAGGACTTCCAGGAATCGCTCGCCGCCGCCGCGCCCAATACGCTGTCCGCGCGCCTGAAGAACCTGGAGGCGCACGGGCTTATCGAGCGCAAGCTCTATAGCGAGCACCCTCCCCGGCTGGAGTACCACCTCACCGAGAAAGGCAGGAGCCTCGGCCCCGTGATGAAGGCGCTGCGCGAGTGGGGCCGGAAGCACAGCTAAGCGCCGGTTGCTTCCGGCGCGGCGCGCTAACAGCGTTCGATCCCCGCAGCGGCGGAGCTGGCCTGGCCCTTTAGGCGGCGGCGAGCGCCGCGCTGGCGCCGGCGAGGTATTCCTCGTAGCTGCCGTGGTAGTCGACTACCGTCGCCGGCGCGCCCGCTTCGCCGGGCTTCAACTCGATGATGCGCGTGGCGAGCGACGAGACGAACTCGCGGTCGTGCGAGACGAAGACGAGCGTCCCGGTGTACTTGTCGAGCGCGGTGTTGAGCGACTCGATCGACTCCATGTCGAGGTGGTTGGTCGGCTCGTCGAGCAGCATCACGTTCGGCATGTCGAGCACCAGCTTGCCGATGATCATGCGCTGGCCCTCGCCGCCGGAGATCACCTTGAGCGGACTTCTTCTGGTCGTCGCCCGAGAACAGGAGCTGGCCCGAGGGTCGCGCGCACGATCTGCTCGTCCTGCTCGCGGTCCTTGCGCCGCCAGCGGCCCATCCACTCGGCGAGCGTCTCCTCGCCCTTGAACTCGTCCGCCGGATCCTGCGGCCAGTAGCCGGGGCGCGCCTTCTCGGCCCACTTCACGCTGCCGGCGTCGGCGGCGAGCTCGCCCGCGAGGCAGCGCAGGAGCGTGGTCTTGCCGACGCCGTTGGGGCCGATGATCGCCACTTTCTCGCCGGCCTCGATCGGAGAGGTTCACGCCCTTGAACAGCGGCTTGCCCTTCTCGTAGCCCTTTGCCAGGCCCTTCGCCTCCAGCGCGAGGCGGTGGAGCTTTTCCTTCGGGTCGACGAGGAAGCGGATGAACGGGTACTGGCGGCTCGAGGGCTTCACGTCCTCGACCTTGAGCTTCTCGATCTGCTTCATGCGCGAGGTGGCCTGGCGCGCCTTGGCCTTGTGCGCGCGGAAGCGCCGGACGAAGTCCTCCAGGTCCGCGATGCGGTCCTTGGCCTTGGCGTTGTCCTTCTCCAGCTGCTGCTTCGCCAGCGTCGAGGCTTCCATGTAGTCGTCGTAGTTGCCGGCGTAGATGCGGATCGCGCCGTAGTCCACGTCCGCCATGTGCGTGCACACGCTGGAAAGGAAGTGCCGGTCGTGCGAGATGATGACCATGGTGCTCGTGCGCCGGTTGAGCACGTCCTCGAGCCAGCGGATGCTGTTGATGTCGAGGTTGTTGGTCGGCTCGTCGAGCAGCAGGATGTCCGGATCGCCGAACAGCGCCTGCGCCAGCAGCACGCGCAGCTTCCAGCCCGGCGCCACCGCGCTCATCGGCCCGTTGTGCTGCTCGGTCGGCACGCCGAGGCCGAGCAGCAGCTCGCCCGCGCGCGCCTCGGCCGTGTAGCCGCCGTACTCCGCGTACTTGTGCTCCAGGTCCGCCGCGCGCACGAAGTCTTCCTCGCTCGCCTCCGGATTGGCGTAGATCGCGTCGCGCTCGCGCATCGCGTTCCACATCTCGGCGTGGCCCATCAGCACCACGTCGAGCACGCGCTCGTTCTCGAAGGCGAACTGGTCCTGGCGCAGCCTGCCCACGCGCTCGTTGGCGTCGATCGCCACCGTGCCGGCGCTGGGCTCCAGCTCGCCGCCGAGGATCTTCATGAAGGTCGACTTGCCGCAGCCGTTGGCGCCGATCAGGCCATAGCGGTTGCCGCCGCCGAACTTGACGGAGACGTTGTAGAAAAGGGGCTTGGCCCCGAACTGCATGGCGATGCCGGAGGCGACGATCACTTGGGTTCCACAAACAAAAAGAGCTGGCCGCGGCCAGCTCTTGGTTGGGTCTAACAGCGGGGGCGGATTATAGCAGCCGTTTGGCCGCTCTAGTTCGCCGCGAAGCAGTAGAAGAGCCCCGCGCCGCCCGTGCCCACCAGGTTGTCCTGGCTGCAGCCGCGCGAGCCGTGCGAGGAGTTCCAGGACGCCATGTGCCGGGTTGTCTTCTTCAGCCCGATGCGGTCGTGGTGGCCGACGATCGCCGAGCCCTCGCCCGACTTCGTCCAGTTGCCGCAGTTGGTGTCGCCGCCCGCGGTGGAATACATGCCCTGCGGGTCCGAGCCGGTGAGGATGTCGTGCTGGTTCGGCTTGTCCCCGCTGCCGCTGATCGCCTCGCCCTTCTCGGTGAGCGCCGTCTGCTTGGTGAGGTTGTTCTTCGCGGAATGCAGGTGCGCGACGTTGTTCGCCACCACCACGCCCTTGGCGTTGCGCCACGGTCCCTTGCCGATGCGGTCGCGCGCGTTCACGCCCTCGTCGCCGCCCGGCATGGTGGTGCTGAGGTAGGCCTTCCAGCTCGTGCGCTTGGAGCCCGCCGCCTTGGCGAGCGCGTTGCAGTGCGCATCCGCGCCTTCCAGGCCGCCGAGGTCGGCGCCGTTGCCTTTGCCCACGCTGGTCACGAAGAACGTCATGTCGCCACCGCCCTTCTTGGGCGCCGCCTTTGCCTTCTCCTGCGCCTGCGCGTGGGATGCCAGGCCTGCCGAGACCAGACACGCCGCTGCTGCGACCGCAAGTGCCTTCATGTTTCCTCCTGGGGTGGGGTGTGGCGGAGCCAAAGCCGGCCGCCGACAGCGCAAACAGGAGAGCCCGGCGAGGTATTCCCCCGGTTCGCGCGCCGGCGCTGCCGCGCTATGCTAGCGGCGCCTTGGCCGTCGCCCTCAACCACACCATCGTGCACGCGCGCGACCAGCGCGCCTCGGCCGACTTCTACGCGCAGGTGTTTGGCTTCGCGCCGGCGAAGGCGTTCGGGCCGTTCCTCGACGTCGAGACCGCGAACGGGGTCACGCTCGCGATTCTCGAAACCGACGAGGAGTTCGAGCCGCAGCACTACGCCTTCCTCGTGAGCGATGCGGAATTCGACCGGATCTTCGGGCGCGTGAAGGCGCGGGGGCTCGATTACTGGGCCGATCCGGGCCGCCGCCAGAAGGGCGAGATCAACACCCACTTCGGCGGGCGCGGCGTGTATTTCCCGGACCCGGGCGGGCACCTGCTCGAGATCATTACAAGACCCTACGGCGACTGGCCGCTGTAGGGCCTGCTCAGCCGGCCACCGGCACCGGCGCGGCCCCGCCGTTGCGCGCGCATGATGCCGGTGGCCTGCGCCCGGGCGTCAGAGACGAGCCGTGCAGGGCGCAGCGCTGACGTACGAAGAGCGTCGGCCCGGCGCAAAGAGGATGGACCAGCCGCCCTGCGGCGTCGCAACGCACAAGTCTGCCATCCGGTTGAGCGTCTGCAGGGTGCTGCGCGGGCTCATGACGAGCCCGCAGGCCTGCGGTATCGCCGCCGAAAGCGGGATCTTCTGCGCCGTCCTCAGCTGCTGGTCGATCCTCCAGAGCGTGCCGTGCGCATCGCTCATCGCGAAGTACGCGCCGTGCTGCGGCGAAAAGACGAGCCCGGTGAAGCCAACGTCCTTGTCGGTGTCGGCGTCGAGCGCGAGCGCGTGCACGGTCACGGCGAGACTGTCCGGATCGATCCGCCACACGGTCGGCACGACATTGCTCGTCACCAGGGCTTCGCCGCGGGGCCCGAGCGCCAAGTCCGGCATGCAGCCGTAGGGCGCGCCTGCCCAGACCCAGCCCGGCAGAGCCACGGCGACCCTCTGCGGCCGCGAAGCGTCGAAGAGAAACACGCCTTCGGAGGTCAGATACCAGACGCGATTGCGCGCGGGATCCACCTGATGGCGCGCACTGGGCAGTTGCCGTTCCGGCGCAGCGTTCTGCGCCTGCCGCGGCGCGGCGACAATCTCGCATCCGGCGACCAGGACCACGGAAGCGGCCAGGAAGAGCGCCCTGGCCCTACGCACTCTTGCGTTCCACATATGCCCTCCTTCCCCGCAGGGAATCAGAGCAGCGCTTGAGACGGAAGCGTCCTTGTGGACCGGGTGTCTGCGAAGAACCCGGCTAGGGCCCGCCCCGCGCTTTCATGCGGGCCGGGCGCCTACGCGGAACGCAGGCTACGCCGACGCCCACCCCTTTGTCAAGTTTTTCTGTAGCTGATATAACACGTCTGTGATACGTACTACAAACAATGGGATGGCCCTGCAGGCGCTGGTGCTCAGCCTGCCGACGCGCAATTCGACGATCCGCATGCGCGTGTGGCGGGCCCTGAAGGACGCCGGCTGCGGCGTGCTGCGCGACGGCGTTTACGTCCTTCCCGCAGCCTCGGCCGACGGGTCGGTCCTGGCAGCCATGGAGTCCGAAGTGCGCGCGGCGGGCGGTTTCGCCATGACCCTCGAGATGAGGCTCAAGACAGCCGAGCAGCGCGCGCACGTCGTCGAGCTCTTCGACCGCAGCGCCGAGTACGGCGCGCTGGTGCGGGATGTCGATGCGGCGAAGGCGGCCCTGCCGCGCCTGGGGGCGCGCAAGGCACTGACCGCGCTGCAGCGGCTGCGGCGCTCGCTCGAGAGGCTGGCGCAGATCGACTTCTTTCCCGGCCAGGCGAAGCGCCAGGCCGGCGAGGCGGTGACGGCGCTCGAGCGGCGCATCGGCGAGGCGTTTTCAGGCGGCGAGCCGCGCGCCTCCCGCAAGCGGCTGCGGACGCTCGACGCGGCGCGCTATCGAGGGCGCGTCTGGGCGACGCGCAAGGAGCCTTGGGTGGATCGACTGGCAAGCGCCTGGCTCATCAAGCGCTTCATCGACCCGGCGGCGAAGTTCGCATGGATCGGCGCTATGCGCGACCGTCCCCGCAAGGCCGTCGGCTTCGATTTCGACGGCGCCGAATTCACGCACACCGGCAACCGCGTGACGTTCGAGGTCCTGATGGCAAGCTTCGGCCTGGACAATGATCCGGCCATCGCGGCCATCGCGGCCGCCGTGCATTTTCTCGACATCGGCGGCATCCCGATCGGCGACGCAAAGGGCCTGGAAACCCTGCTGCGGGGCATCAAGGAGAAAGCCCGCGACGACGACGCGCTGCTCGCCGAGGCGATGCGCGTCCTCGATCACTTCTATTCGGCTTACGCCCAGCCGCGCGCCGCCTGAGCTCAGACCAGGCGCGTGGCGCCGAACAGGCCCAGGCCGATCAGACCGCCCACCAGGGTGCCGTTCACGCGGATGTACTGCAGGTCCTTGCCGATCGCGAGCTCGATGGCGCGCACCGCGCGGCGCGCGTCCCAGGACTTGACCTGCGTCGCCACGAACGCGGCGACTTCGTGCTTGTAGGTCTCGGTGAGCGCGCCCGCGCGCGTGGCGAGCCAGCGGTTCAGCCGGCCGCGGAACGCCTCGTCGCCCTGCAGGCGCTCGGCGGCCGAGGCGAGGAAATCCTCGAAGCGCCCGAGCACGAAGCCGCGCAGCTCGGCACGCAGCGGGTGCGCCGGGTCATCGCGCACTTCATTCAGCAGCGATTGCGCCGCGGCCATCAGCTTGGCGAGCACGTAAGCGTCCGCCTGGAAGAAGCGCGCGAGCGTGGGGAGCTCGGCGCGAATGCGCTCGCGGATCGCCTCTTGCGCCTCGGGCCCGGCGAGCAGCACCCCGACCCGCTCGAGGATGCCGAGCTCGTCGCGCAGCGCCTCCCGCTCGGCCTGCGCGACCGCGCGGTCGCGGTTCGCCGGCTCGGAGAGCCACCGGCCTGCGATTCCCGCCGGATCGAGCTCGAGGATCCGCTCTGCAATGCGCTCGCCGGCGAGGAAGTGCCGCGCGATGAAGTCGCCGATCTCGTCGGCGATCTTCGCCTGGTTCGACGGGATGATTGCGGTGTGCGGCAGCTTCAGGCCGAGCGGGTGGCGAAACAGCGCCACCACCGCGTACCAGTCGGCGAGCGCGCCGATGATCGCCGCCTCGGCAAAGGCGGCCACCCAGGCGAGCGCCCCGTAGCGCGCCTCGAGCGACCTTGCGGCGACCAACACGAGTGCGCACAGCACGACGAGCCCGGTCGCCCAGGCCTTCTGGCGCGCGAGCGCGCGCTCGGCAGTCTCTTCAGATAGCGGCATCGTTTCCCCCGATCGGCATGCGGAGCATCCCGGCCACGTGCAGGCCGGGGCCCGCGTTCCGGCCGCAACGCGGCGCCGCGCGAATGAAGCAGAGGCTCCCTAGTAGAGCGCCACCGGGTTGATGATCATCTGCACGGTGCCGCGGATGCGCGCCTGGCCCAGCACGAACATGAACTCGCGCACGCCTTCCTTCGCCAGCTGGCCCGTGTTCATCGTCTCGAGGATGTAGATGCCGTTTTCCTTGAGCAGGATGACGTGGCCGAAGAAGGGCCGCCCCTCTTTCTCCGGCGGGATCGGCTCGAGGCCCCAGGTGTCGGACCCGACCGCAATCACGTTCTTCGAGGCCAGCCAGGTTGCCCCATCCTCCGAAACGCCGGGCTCGCCGCTCCCCCATGCCTTGGGATCGGACGCGAGCTTGGCGTCGGTCCAGCCCGTGTGAAACAGCACCACGTCGCCCTCGCGGATCTCGACCTTCTGCGCCTTCGCCGCCGCCTGGATGTCGGCCGCCGTGTAGTACTTGCCGGCGGGCAGGAACGGCACGTTCATGTGCTTCGCCATGTCGATCAGCACACCGCGCGCGACGATCGGCGGGATCTTCTCGGTGCCCATCTTCTTCAGGCCGGTGATCGCGGCGAAATCCTTCTCGTTGTTGCAGTTGTAGTACACGCCGTCCTGGCCGAGGTGCCCGAGGCCGTCGATCTGCGGGCCGATGCCGAGCCAGGTCTGGATAATGTCGTCGTTGTAGCTTCCCTTGTAGGCAAAGAGGCGCTGCCCGCCCTGCTGGTTAGGCTGCACCACTTCGAGCGAGAGCGTGCGCGGTGGAAACGCCGGCGTGCTGGAATCGATGATGATGCCGAGCGGGTGCGCCTTTCCCTGCTTCACCAGTCCGAGCGCGGCCTTGATGCGCGCCGGGTTGATCAGGTTGGCGTTGCCGATTTCGTCTTTGGGACCCCACTTGGAGGGCTTGCAGTCCTGCGCGAGCGCGCTGCCTGCGACGAGCGCCATGGCCGCGCAGGCGGCCGTTGCTGCTGATGCGAGCTTCATGACTTCCTCCCGGAACAAGAGATAAAGGTTGCGCCTTGCGGCGATCCATCTTGTGCGCTTTGGCAGGACAGCGCAATAGCCCGCTGGCGGACAACACGCTGAACGCCGCAGCGCGTCAGGCCGCGGCTGGCTCGCTCAAGCTGCGGCCGGCACCGGCCCGCCCGCGCCCTTGCTCACCGGCGGCGGGCGATCGTCCATCAGCCATTGCAGCGTGAAGGCGGTGAGGCCGATGACGATGAGCGCCGCCCAGCCCGCGTCGTAGCCGCCGGTCCAGTCGAAGACGAGGCCGCCCATCCAGGCGCCGAAGAACGAGCCCAGCTGGTGGCTCAGGAACACGACGCCGTAGAGCGTATTGAAGTGCGTGAGGCCGAACACGCGCCCGATGATCCCGGTGACGAGCGGCGCGACGCCGAGCCACAGGAACCCCATGGCGGCGGCGAAGACGAGCGTGGAGGCGGTGCTGATCGGCACGACGAGGAACGCGATGATGAACAGCGTCCTCAGCAGGTAGATGAGCGCGAGCAGGTGCTTCTGGCTGTAGCGCGCGCCCAGCTGCCCGAACATGTAGGTGCCCACCGTGTTGAACAGGCCGATGAGCGCGAGCGCGCTGGCGCCCACGCCCGGCGGCACGCCGCAGAGCTGCAGGTACGCGGGCAGGTGCGTGGTGATGAAGACGAGCTGGAAGCCGCAGGCGAAGAAGGCGAGCGTCATGAACAGAAACCCGCGATGCGCCATCGCCTCGCGCAGTGCTTCGCCGAGCGGCTGGTGCGATTGGGCAACCGCGCCCCCGCCCGCCGACTCGGCGCCCAGGCTCTGCGCGAGCCCTTTCACCGGCAGGGCGAGCAGCACCATCGAGGCGGCGATCAACGCAAAGGCGACGAGCGCCATCTGCCAGCCAAAGGCACCGATCATCCACTGCCCCAGCGGCGCGAGCACCATCGTGCCGAGGGACCCCGCCGCCGCGACGATGCCCACGGTCTGGCTGCGCCGCTCGGGCGGCGTCGCGCGCGCGATCGTGCCGATCAGCACGCCGAAGCCGGTGCCCGCCGTGCCGACCCCGGTGAGAAAGCCCGCGACCTCGAGCCCGCCCGGCAGCCCGCCGGAGAAGGCCATGAGCGCGAGGCCCAGCGCATAGAGGATCGCGGTGCCGATCAGCACCGGGCGCGCGCCGTGCTTGTCCGCGAGCGCTCCGATGAAGGGCTGTGAAATGCCCCAGACGATGTTCTGCAGCGCGAGCGAAAAACCGAAGGTCGCCGCCGAGACGCCGATATCCACCGTCATCGGCCGCATGAAAAGGCCCAGGCTCTGGCGCAGCCCCATGCAAAGCGAAATGATCAGCCCGCTCAGGACGAGCAGGATGATCATCGCGCGGCGGTTGGTGGCGCTCATCGGAAGCTATGTATAGCAGACGCGGGTTACCGCAGCCTCAGCGGAAACACACCGCCTCCACGTTGTTGCCTTCGCCATCGAGCAGGAATGCGCCGTAGTAGTTGGGCGCGTAGTCGGTGCGCAGGCCCGGCTTGCCATTGTCCTTCGCGCCAGCCTTGAGGCCCGCCGCGTGGAACTTGTCCACCGCATCACGGGATTCCGCGCGAAAGCACACGTGCGCGCCCCCGCCTTTCTTGTCCAGGTGCAGCCAGAGCTTGGGCTTGTCCTTCGGGCCGAGGCCCGCGTACCCATCACCGCTGGGCCCGAGCACGTGGCCAAGCGGCGCGAGCATCGCCGCGTAGAGCTTCTTTGACTTCTCGAGGTCCTTCACCCGCAAGCCGATGTGGTCGAACATGGGTCATCCCTCCTTGGTGAAGCGCGCGATCCTACTGCGGTTCTTTCCATGCCGGGCGGGAATGGAATGCGGACGTTTGGCGCATGGCTGCGAGGCCCGCGCCGCTCATTGCAGCCGATACGGTTCGAGCTGCATGGCCTCGACCTGCGTGCCGAGCATCACGATCGCGCCCTGGCGGCGGTTGTCGCCGGTCTCGGAGAACTCGAACGCATAGGTGCGCCGCAGGCGCAGCCGCCCCTGCGCGTTGCGCGCCAGGCTCAACCGGGTGAACGCCACCGTGTCGTCGAGGAACTGCACGCCGTAGCGCTCGCAGGCGGCGCGCCCTGCGGCGACCGCGTACTCGCGCACGTGCACGCTGTCGCTCCACAGGTAGGCGGCGACGAGCACGAGGGCAAGGGCGGCGATTTCCCAGGTCATCGCGACTAGCATCGGCGATCCTCGCCGCGCCAGCAAGCCTATACTTGCCCGGCATGAGTCCCAAGAGACCAGGAGAACCGACACAATGAAAAGACCCTTCGTCCCCCTCGCACTGGCCGCCATGCTGGCCTTCGCGGCCTTCGCGCCGCAACCCGCAGAGGCGCAGTCGTATCCAACCAAGCCGGTGCGCCTGGTCGTGCCCTACGCCCCGGGCGGCGCGACCGACATCATTGCGCGGGCCGCGGCCATCGAGCTGACCAAGACGCTCGGCCAGTCGGTGATCGTCGACAACCGTGCGGGCGCGGGCGGCAACGTGGGCTCCGAGATGGCCGCGAAGTCCGCGCCCGACGGCTACACCATGGTGATGTCCGCCAGCAGCCTGCACGGCATCACGCCGTTCCTGTACACCAAGCTCAACTACGACCCGAACAAGGACCTCGTCCCGGTCATCGTCTTTGCCTCGTTCGCCAACGTGCTGGTGCTGAACCCGGGCGTGAAGGCCAACTCGGTGCAGGAACTGGTCGCGCTCGCCAAGTCGCAGCCGGGCAAGATGACCTGCGCCTCGAGCGGCAGCGGCTCCACGATCCACATGTCCTGCGAGATGTTCAAGCAGATGCTCGGCCTGGACATCACGCACGTGCCCTACAAGGGCAGCGGACCGGCGGTCGCCGACCTGATGGGCGGGCAGGTGAACATGATGTTCGACAACATCCCGTCCGCGATCTCGCACGTCCGCTCGGGCAAGCTGCGCGCGCTCGCCACCACCGGGCCCAAGCGCTCCGCCGCGCTGCCCGACCTGCCGACGATGATCGAAGCGGGCGTGCCCGGCTACGAGTCCACCGCGTGGTTCGGCCTCGCGATGCCCGCGGGCACGCCGAAGGCGATCATCGATCGCATGAATGCCGAGGGCCAGAAGGCCGCCAAGGCGCCGGACTTCATCAAGCGCATGACCGACCTCGGCTACGAGATCGTCGGCGGCACGCCGGAGCAGATGGCCGCGATGATCCAGGACGAGATCAAGCGCTGGGGCCCGATCGTGAAGGCTTCGGGCGCGAAGGTGGACTGAGCGCATGCGATCCGCCGTCGACCCTGAAGGCCGGCGCCTCCCGATCAAGCTCGACTCGACCTCCAACGGCGAGTTCGTGCCGGTGCCGCTCTCGAGCGCCAACCACGAAGCGAACCGCCTCGCGCACGCGGCGGCCGAGCGCAACGCCAGAGCGGCTGGATATCTCGAAAAGAAGCTTCCTGGTGTCCGCCTGCGGCGCCGCCTCCACGCTCCTTGCCTTCAACGCGGCGAACGCCGCCGCGGGGCGCACGGGCGGGTTCTTCGACCTGCCGCCGGAAGCGGCGCTCGAGCCCCAGGCCGCGCGCTCGGTGGCGGACCAGGGCGAATTCATCTTCGACGTGCAGGGCCACTTCATCGACACGCCCAAGGGCAACTCCAAGGGCCCGGACGTCTTCATCAAGGACGTGTTCCTCGACTCCGACACCGACATGATGGTGCTGTCCTTCGTGCCCTCGCAACGCGACGCCGAGCCGGTGACCATCCAGGCGGCGGACGCCGTGCGCAAGATCGTGGAGAAGCTGGAAGGCACCCATCGCCTGCTCCTGCACGGCCGCGTCAATCCCAACCAGCCGGGCGACCTGGAGGGCATGGACGAGCTGGCGGGCCGCTGGGGCGTCTCGGCGTGGAAGACCTACACGCAGTACGGCCCCGGCGGGCGCGGCTACTTCCTCACCGACGACGTGGGCATCCGCTTCGTGGAGAAGGCGCGCGCGCTCGGCGTGAAGGTGATCTGCATCCACAAGGGGCTGCCCTTCGGCTCGCGCTCCTACGAGCACAGCCAGTGCTCCGACATCGGCCCCATCGCCAAGCGCTTTCCCGACGTGAAGTTCCTCATCTACCACTCCGGCTTCGTCACCGTCCGTGCGCGAGGAGGCCTACGACCCCGCTGCGAAGCGCGACGGCATCGACACCCTGATCCGCTCGCTTGCGGAAAGCGGCGTGAAGCCGGGCGCGAACGTCTATGCGGAGCTGGGCAGCACCTGGCGCTTCCTCATGCGCGATCCGCAGCAGGCGGCGCACGCGATGGGCAAGCTGCTGAAAGCCTGCGGCGAGGACAACGTCCTCTGGGGCACGGACTCCATCTGGTACGGCTCGCCGCAGGACCAGATCCAGGCCTTCCGCGCGTTCCAGATCTCGGCCGAGCTGCGCGCGCAGCACGGCTACCCGGAGATCACGCCGGCGCTGCGCGCGAAGATCTTCGGGCTGAACGCGGCGCGGGTGTACGGCGTGAGCGCGGCGGAGGTGAAGAAGTACGTCGCGCGCGACAAGGTGGCGCGGCGAGAAGGCGGCGTACGCGGAGCGGCCCGAGCCGCATTTCCGCACCTACGGGCCGAAGACGCGGCGCGAGTTCCTGCGCTTCGCCGGCTCGCCCGACTAAGCCGCCGCTCGCCGCACTACCTCCGCCATCGCCGGGGAATAACCGGCTGCCGCTATTGCGGCAACGTGTACGCGCCCGAATGCTGAAGGCACAGCTCCACTGTGCCATCCGCAGCCGGCTGTTGCACCGGGTCACGTAGAGTAGGTGCCGGTCGAGCGCACGCCGGCCGCTTCCGCCTCGAGATAGAGCACCTGCCCGATCGCGCCCGCCTCCCAGAACAGGCGCCGGTAGAACGACGGCCCGTGCTCGACCAGGCGCGCCTGGTACTCGGCGATCATGCCGAGCGAAAACGCGCCCTCGCCCGCGATCTCCTGGCGGCAGCTCACCTGCGTGGCGAGCGCCCTCGCGTCGCCGCGCTCGAGGAGATAGAGCGGGAGAGCCTCGGGACGGCCGGGGGGCGCTTCCCAGGCAAAGTGCGCGTGCATGGCGCTCTTCAGCTTCGCCACCTTGGCGGGATCGCGGGCGAGCGCGTACAGGCCCGGCTCGATTCCCCGCACCCGGTGCACGAACAGGCCGAAGTGGATCGCCGGCTTCCACGGAATCGCGTCCCAGGGCGCCGGCATCACTCGAGCCAGCATCCGGTAGAACCCTTCGGCCGGGATCGAAGTCCTGCCGTCGCAGGCGAGGAGGCTGCGCCGCTGGCGAATGATCTGCCCCGCGGAAATCACGCTTTCCGCGACGCCGCGGCAACGCGGTCGATCGCCTCCCACGCCACCGGCTCCCCCGGGCTCAGCCGGTTCGCCTTCCCGTACCAGCGCTGCCCTTTCAGCTCCTGCACCGCCTCCCGCTCGAGGCTCGACGTTCGCGTCGCGATCTCTCCCGGGCCTACCGCCATCACGAGCTCCGCGCTCTCGCGCTCGGCGCCTTCGAAGTCTGCGCCGCGGTCCAGGCCGAGCAGCGCCTCGATCGTCTCGTCCGCGACGCCCTCCAGCACCTGCGCCGACCAGCCGAGCGTCGCCGCCGCGATGCGCAGCGCGCCGATGGCGTGGCCGGCGTCGTGCTGGCAGTAGCGGAAGGCGCGCTCGCCGTACTTCCAGGCTTCGCGCCAGTAGACGGAGGACAACCCCACCAGGAATGCCTGCGGCGGAAAACCCCTCATCAATCGCTCGAAGAGTGCTCGCGGGCAGTCGGCGCGTCGCTCGAGCGCGTGCTCGCGCGGCGCGTAGTGGTAGAGGCCCGGCGCTTCCCCAAGCGCGGCGAGCACGTAAGCCTCGGTCGGATGCAGGTTGCCGCTCGACGGATTCACGCGCAGCGCCCAGCGCGTGCCGCCCGCCTGCTTCCACGCCGACAGCGCGAGCGCGAGTTCCAGCAGCCGCGAAAGCGAGCGCAGATCCACCGGCGCGCTCGCCACCGCGCCCGGCGCATACAGGCTGTCGTACGCGGGGGAACGCGGCTCATCCTCCGGCGCGAGCAGCGGCAGCCGCGTGAGCGGCGCGCCCTCGAAGCGCCGGAACGGATCGGGCTGGTTCGCCCAGTCGAGCCCGCCGGGCCCGGGGGCGAAGCGGTTGAAGCGATGCTTGCTGCGCTCGTGATAGCGCATGACAACTTCGAGCTCGGAGGCGGCGGTCACAGGAAGACGTTATACGCGGCCCCAACGGCAAAAACCCCGCCGCAGCGGGGTCTTTGCAGGTGCGTGGTGCCCGGCGCGCTCAATGCACCGCGAGCCTCTTCGCCGCGGCCGCGGTCTTCTTCGGCAGCGTGAGCTCCAGGACGCCGTCGTTGTACTTGGCCTGGGCGCTCGCTTCGTCGATCTCGTGGCCGAGCGAGAACGCGCGCTTGATCGTGCCGTAGAACCGCTCGGCGCAATGCACCGTGTCGCCGTCCCTGACGACCTTCTCCTGCTTCACTTCCGCGGAGACCGCGACTTCGTTGCCGTTGATGGTGATGCTGATGTCTTCCTTCTTGACGCCGGGCAATTCGGCCAGCACCTGGTACTCCTTGTCGTTCTCGCTTACGTCCATGCGGAACTTCGCCGCCGCGGGCGCGCGCTTCTCCGGGCCGGGGATCCACACGGGGAAACCGCGGAACAGGTTGTCGAACGTATCCTCGAGCGGATTGAAACGGGTGATGTTTAGCATTGTGTTCTCCAGTGGAACCTCGAACCGAGTCCGCCGGGTGGCAGTGCTCCATCCGACACCGATTGAGCCCTATATGGAGGCGATTGCGCGGGCTGCTAGGCCTGCGCGCACTTATATTCAGTGCCCGCCGCAGAGCTTGTTCAAGCGGCCCGCGCCAGGGCCCTGTAGAGAAACGGCAGGCTGACGTCCATCCGGTAGTCGATGTCGGAGTGGTCGTCGTCGAATTCCTCGTAGCGGTGCCGGATGCCCGCCTCGGCGAGGCGCTGCGACAGGAGGCGCGAGCCGTAGTGGATGTGGTACTGGTCGCGCCAGCCGCAGTCGATGTAGATGCCGCGCAGCGACTTGAGGTTCTCCCGGTATCTCGACAACGAGGTTGATCGGGTCGTGGCGCCGCCAGTTGCGCCAGCGCTCTTCGATCACTTCGCCCGATCTCGGCGTTGAACGGGATGCGAAAGCCGAGCGGCGCGCGCGGATCGGGGTCGTAGGTGGCCGCCATGCAGAGATTCATGATGGCGTGGCCTTCCTTCCCCGAGAGCTTCTCCTCCTTCCACACGTGCGCGAGGAAGCGCTTGATGCGCCCGTCGTCCTTGCCTTGCGCCAAGCCCTTCCTTCGAGCCTCGCGCCGCGCGTCGTAGGCGCCGGCCTTGCGCTTGGGCACGCGGTACTTGGCGAGCTCGTTCAGGGTGTTCGGCCAGTCGTGCCAGTAGACGAAGTCGAAGTAGGCGTCGCCCGAATGGTTCGCGATTGCGCCCCAGTACTTCGCGTACTTCATCCCGTGGATGATCGCGCCGTAGCCGCCCGAGGACTTGCCGAAGCAGCCGCGATGCTCACGGCCTGCGAGCGTGCGGAACTCGCGGTCGACGAACGGAATGATCTCGCGCGTGAGGTAGTCGGCGTAGTCGCCGATCGCGGAGGAGTTCACGTACTGGTTGCCCCCGAGCGCGGTGAAGCAGTCCGGGAAGACGATGATCGCGGGCCCCATCTTCTTCTCGTGGATGAGCCGCGCCGCGCGCTCCGGAACGTTGTCGCCGAAGGGCTTCCAGTTGGCGTGCGCCAGACCCGACCCGGTGAAGCCGACGAGGTCGTAGAGCACCGGGAAGCGGCGCCTGCCGCCTTCGTCGTACTGCGGCGGCAGCCACACCCCGAGCTTGCGCACATGCGGATCGCCGAGCGGGTTCCCCTTGAGGATCTTCGAGCTGTGCTCGAGGACGACCAGGGTGCCGGATGGGCCTTTGGGGCGTTTCAGGGACATGCGCGCCGACATCGTAGTCGAGGTCAACGCACGCCAGGCAATCAAGCGCAACCTCGAACGCTTTCTTGCGGACTTCGCTTTTCAATTGACAGAACAAGAGCTTAGGGCTCTAAGGTCACAAACTGTGACCTTAGACGAGGCAGAGAGCCGGCCTCGGGGACGCGGTCGTTACGCGAAGTTCGCGCCTTCCTGCGCCGGCTAGCTCGACGCCTTCGCGGCCATCTCCGCCGCGCGGCGCTTGAGCTCCTTTGGCGGCAAGTCTTCCGTGTGCGTGGCGACGTGCCAGACGTGGCCGAAGGGGTCCTCGATCGTGGCGGTGCGATCGCCGTAGAACTGATCGGCCACGGGACGCACCACCTTCGCGCCGAGCGCGGTCGCGCGCGCGACCGTGGCGTCCACGTCCTTCACGTAGAGGTGGATCGTGACGGTGGTGCCGCCGCGCGACTGCGGGCCGAGGAAGTCCATGGACGCGTACTCGTCGGCGAGCATCACGATCGAGTCGCCGATCTTCACCTCGGCGTGGCCGAGCTTTCCCTCAGGCCCCGGCATGCGCATGCGCTCCTTCGCGCCGAAGGCCTTCCTGTAGAACTCGATCGCCGCGGCGGCGCCGCGAATCGGGAGGTAGGGGATCACGACGTTGTAGTCGGCGGGGATCGGCAGCACCTTCTTCACGGCGGCGCGCTTCTTCGCCGGCCCGGCCGGTTTCCTGACAGCTTTGCGTTTCATGGGTCGCTCCTCTCGAGGCCGGGTGCGCAATCTCGCGCGCCCGGCTTGCGCCCATGTTACGCCGCCGGCAGCATCGTCAGGAGAGCGCCGGGATGCGGCAGCGCGAGCATCGCCGCATTCGGCGCAAAATGCGCGCATGCACGATCCTTGCGCAGAGCAAGCCGGCGCGGGCCGTCACGCGCTCGCTCTCGTCTTTCTCCTGCTCTCTTCCATTGCGGTCTGCGCCTGCGCAACCGCAAGGCCGCAGGCGTGCTCGCCGGCAGACGCCAGGCCGGGAGCGGCGCTCACTTGCGAGGTGCCAGGCTTCGAGCAGCGCCCCTACTACATTCACCTGCCCGCGGACTACGACCCGGCGCGGCCGGTGTCCGTGGTGCTGGCGATCCACGGCGGCGGCGGCAATTCGCGCGCGGCGGCGCGCACGGCCTGTCCCGGCGGCGACGCCAAGAGCGCCGGCTGCCTGCACGCGATGGCGGCTCGCGAGGGCGTGGCCGTGGTCTATCCGAACGGTACTGGCGCGCGGCTGGTGTCCAACGTGCGCACGTGGAACGCGGGCGGCGGCGCCAAGGGATGGCAGTGCGTGAGCGGCCGCGCGTGCAAGGAGGGCGTGGACGACATCGCCTACTTCCGGGCGCTGCTCGAGGACCTCGCGCGCTGGGTCGCGGTGGATCCGCAACGCGTGCATGCCACGGGGCTTTCCAACGGCGGCGCGATGAGCCATCGACTCGCCTGCCAGATGGCCGAGCGCATCGCCTCCATTGCCGCGCTCGGCGGCGCGAACCAGTACGCCACCACTGCCACATGCGCGCCGCAGCGACCGGTGCCGGTGCTGCAGATCCACGGCACCGAGGACCGGTGCTGGGCCTACGAGGGCGGCACCGCGGCCTGCGCCCAGCGCGACGACATGTCGAAGATCGCGGTCGAGGCGTCGATGCGCATCTGGGCCACGATCAACGGCTGCCAATCCGTGCAGGCCGCGCAACCGATGGCGAGCGAGCCGCGCATCGAGACCGCGCAGCTACGCTGGGCGGGCTGCCGGGCCGAGACGATCCTGATCCGCATGACGGGCGGCGGCCACGTCTGGCCCGGCGGCTGGGCCTACTTGCGCGAGAGCGTCATCGGCCCGATGGTGGGCGGCTGGAGCGCCAACCGCGTGATCCTCGATTTCTTCCGGCGGAATCCGATCAGCGCGCTTCGTCGCGCTCCTTGAGCAGGCCGAGCTCGACCAGCGTGATCTCGATGCGCCGGTTCTTCTGGCGCCCTGCCTCGCTGTCGTTTGGCGCGACCGGCGCGTACTCGGCGCGCCCGGTGGCGACCAGGCGCTCCGGCTCGATGCCCGCCTCCTGCAGGAAGCGCACCACGGTCGTCGCGCGCGCCGACGACAGCTCCCAGTTGGACGGGAAGCGCTGCTGCAGCGACTTGGCGATCGGCACATTGTCGGTATGGCCGACCACGCGGATCGCCTTGTCCTCGTAGGACTTCAGGGCGTCGGCCACCTTCTTCAGCACCGCCTTGCCCGAGTCCTTGAGCGCCGCGCGGCCGGAGTCGAAGAACAGCTGCTCGGCCACCTCCACCGTCAGCATGTCCTTGTAGCGCCGCACCTGCAGCTCGCCCTTCTTCAGCTCCTGGCTGAGGTTGGCGACCAGCGCGTCGTACTGCGTCTGCGTCTGGCGGCTCGCGTCGAGCAGCTTCGCCTTTTCGAGCTCGAGCGCCGACTTGTCCTTCTGGAGCGCCGCCTTGTCCTTCTCGAGCACCCCCTTGTCCTTCTCGAGCACCGCCTTGTCTTCGCGCAGCGCATTGCGCTCGCGCTCGAGGGTCTCGCGCTGCGCCTGCAGCGTGCCGACCTCCTTCGCCTTCTCCGCCTCGAGCTTGTCGTAGGTTCCCTGCGACACGCAGCCGCCGAGGGCGAAGGCGGCCGCCACGGCCGCGCCACCCAGGCATGCGAATCTTGTGCTCATCGTCGTCTCCTGCTGGTTGCCCCTACGAAATCCCCGAGAGCCGATGCGTGTTCTTGTGATTCTTCGCTGGAGCAAAGTTCGCGCAAACGGTTCCGGCGCGCAAGTGTCCCGCTGCGGCGACACGCGCGCGGCGCCGGTGTCGCGCCGGGACGACGGGGCCGCGCGCGTTGTACTCTCCGCATATGCCGAGACCATTGAATGAGCTTTCCGCCGCCGAGGCCGCGCGCCTAATCGAATCGCGCGAGCTGACCGCCGAAGCGCTCGCCGCAGCGTGCCTCGAGCGCATCGCCGAGCGCGACGACGCGGTGCGCGCGTGGGCGTTCATCCACGCCAAGCAGACGCTCGCCGAGGCGCGCGAGCTCGACCGCGCGCCGCGCCAGAGCCGCCTGCACGGCGTGCCCTTCGGCATCAAGGACATCATCGACACCGAGACCCTGCCGACCGAATACAACTCGCCGATCTACCGCGGCCATCGTCCGAGGGCCGACGCCGCCTGCGTCGCGCTCCTGCGCCGCGCCGGGTGCCTGATCCTCGGCAAGACGGTCACCACCGAGTTCGCCAACAACCACCCCTCGCCGACGCGCAATCCGCACGACCCCGCGCACACCCCGGGCGGCTCCTCCAGCGGCTCCGCGGCCGCGGTGGCCGACCGCATGGTGCCGCTCGCGCTCGGCACCCAGACCGGCGGCTCGGTCATCCGCCCCGCCGCCTACTGCGGCGCGTTCGCCGTGAAGCCCAGCTTCGGCAGCATCAACCGCCAGGGAACGAAGTTCGTCGCCGAATCGCTCGACACGATCGGCATCTTTTCGAGGACTGCCGGAAGATCTGGCGCTCGCGCTCGAGGTCCTGTCCGGCCGCCCCGCCCCGGACTTCGCCTCCTTCACCGGCAAGCCGCGCATCGGCCTCTGCCGCACCCCGCGCTGGCAGGACGCCGACGCCGCGACGCAGGCGAACCTCGAGCAGGCCGCCAGGCGCCTGGCGAAGGCCGGCGCCACGGTGAGCGACTTCGAGCTGCCCGCGGGGAGCGAGGCGCTCTTCGACCGCCACCACATCATCATGGGCTTCGAAAGCGCGCGCGCGCTCGCCTGGGAGTACACGAACTTTCCCGAGCAGATCAGCACGAGCCTGAAGCCGCGCCTCGACGAGGGATGGCAGGTGACGCGCGCCGACTACGACGCCGTGCGCGAGACCGCGCGCCAGTGCCGCCGCGCCCTGGCGGACCGGATGCGCGAAGTCGATTTCCTGCTGACGCCCAGCGCGCCGAGCGAAGCCCCGCGCTCGCACGAGAGCACCGGCGACCCGGTGTTCAACCGCGCCTGGACGCTATTCGGCGTTCCCTGCGTCACCGTGCCGCACGGCAAAGGCGCGCACGGCCTGCCGCTCGGCATCCAGCTCGTCGGCCCCTTCGACGGGGACTCCGCGCTTCTAGGCTGGGCGCACTGGACGGCCGGGATTCTGCAGCCACCGCAAGGCTGACAAAGGCCGCGCTAAGCAGTGCCGAGCTGGGCGCTGCGTTGCTGGAGGAAGCGCCGCACCGCCGGATCGGACTCCAGGCCGATCGCGCGCTGGTAGGCGTCGCGCGCCGCGGCGGCGCTGCCGGTGCGCGCGAGAAGCGCGGCCCGTGCCGCCCAGTACGGCTGGTATTCGGACAGGCGCGCGGCGAGCGCGGCGTCGCGCTCAAGGACATCGAGCTGCGCCAGTCCCTCGGCGGGTCCGCGCGTCTCGGCCACCGCGATCGCGCGATTGATTGCGACCACCGGCGAGCCGGTCACCGTATAGAGCGCGTCGTACAGCTTTTCGATCGCCGCCCAGTCCGTCCTTCCGGTGAGGCGCCGGGCGGCGTGCGCCGATTGCACCGCGGCCTCGAGCTGGTAGCGGCCGATCGGGCCGGCGGCGCTCGCGCGCCGCAGCAGCGCTTCGGCTTCGTCGATCAGCGGCGCGTTCCAGCGCGCCGGGTCCTGCTCGTCGAGCGGAACGAATTCGCCTTGGGCGTCGCGCCGCGCCCCGCGGCGCGCCTCGGCATGCAGCATCAGCGCGAGCAGGCCGAGCGCCTCGGGCTCTCCGGGCAGGAGCGAGGCCACCAGCCGCCCGAGCCAGATGCCCTCTTCCGCGAGGTTTCGCCGGCGCGCCTCCGTGCCGGCCGGATCCGACCAGCCCTCGGCAAAGGCCGCGTAGATCGCCTCGAGGACGGCATCGAGCCGCTCGCGCAAATCGGCCGCCGCCGGTACGCTGAAGGGGATCCCCGCCTGCTTGATGCGGCGCTTCGCGCGCACGAGGCGCTGGCCCATCGTCGCGGGCGAGACGAGGAACGCGGAGGCGATCGTCGCGGCGTCGAAGCCGAGGATCGTCTGCAGGACGAGCGGCGCGCGCACGTCCGCGTCGATCGCCGGGTGGGCGCAAGCGAACATGAGACGCAGGCGATCGTCCGGGATGAGCGCCTCGCCGCCCTCTTCCGTCTCGAGCGCCGAGGCCACGAGCTCGAGCATCGCGGCCGCCTCGTCGCCGGTGCGCCGGCGGCGCGCCGCGTCGATCATCTTGCGCCGCGCCACCGTCAGCAGCCAGGCTTCGGGCGTTCGCGGGACTCCCTGCGCCGGCCAGTCCACGAGCGCGGAGGCGAACGCCTCCGAGAGCGCATCCTCGGCACCGGCGACGTCGCCGGTGCGCGCGGCGAGAAAGGCAACCAGCTTGCCGTAGCTCGCGCGCGCTACCGCCTCCGCCGCCTGCGCTACATCGGCCAGATGGGCCGCACTTCGACGGTGCCGTGGCTCGCGCCCGGGCAGCGCGACGCCCACGAAATCGCGGCGTCGAGGTCGGGCACCTCGATCATGAAGTAGCCGCCGAGCTGCTCGCGGCTCTCGGCGTACGGGCCGTTCAGCACCTGCGTCTTGCCGTTCGCGACCTTGACGGTGGTGCTCGCATCGGTCGGCCGCAGCCGGTCGCCGCTCACGATGACGCCGGCCTTCTGCATGGCCTGCGAGTAGGCGCCGTAGGCCCCCAGCATCTTCTCGGCGTCGGCCTGCTTCGCGGATGCCATCTGCTTCTCGTTCGAGTAGATCAAGAGCATGTATTTCATGTGTCGGTCTCCTTGTCGTCGCGGGCAATTTGCGCCGCTACACAATGACGTTCGCCAAGGGCCCATTTCGACAGGCCACCCCCCCCGACCCAGGCCCTGCGCCCCAAAATGATGCCAGAGGATTGCGGCCGGGCGGCCTTCCTCGCATTGAGCGGCGGCGGCTGAGCCCTGCCGGGCGTCACATCATCGCGCCCCGAAGCGCCGCTGCATCGATCCCCATGCCCGATCGATCAGTCCCGCGACGCCGTGAGGATTGAAGCCGAGGACCAGGATCAGGGCGAGGCCGTAGATCAGGTAGATGTTCCAGGTGTGCAGCGCCTGCGCGCTCGCGCCGACGACGACGAAGATGATCTGCAGGAAGATCGCGCCGTAGATTGCGCCGCTCAGGGTGGCGATGCCGCCCACCGCGATGCCGATCAGCAAGCCGAAAGACAGGAAGATGCCGAACATGCCGGGCCCGACATAGCGGACGGCAAGCGCCGCCAGGGCGCCGGCGATTCCCGCCAGCATGGTGCTGATGCCGAAGATCGCCGCCTTGTAGTACACGGTGTCGATGCCCATCGCCTGCGCGGCGAGCGGGTGGTCGCGGATGGCGATGGTGGCGCGGCCGATGCGGCCGCGGAGCAGGTTCGAGGCAAAGACGAACGCGGCCGTCAGCACGAGCAGCGTCAGCAGGTAGAGCCATTGGTCGAAACTGAGCGGCAGGCCGAATGGCACCGCCGGCACGTCGATGCCCATGCCCTGGCCGCCGCCCGTCCACTGCTCGACCGCCTTGTACTTGGCGACGTTCGGCAGCACTACGCCCACGGCGAAGGTGGCCATCGCGAGGTGCATGGTGTCCAGGCGCAGCAGCGGCAGGCTGAAGAGGAAACCGAGCACCAGGCAGAGGGCGGCGGCGATCGGCACGGCGGCCCAGTGCGCGACGCCGAAGTGCGCGACGAGGATCGCCGTGGCATAGGCGCCGACGCCGTAGAAGGCGCCGTGTCCCAGGGAGATCTGGCCGTTGTAGCCGACGAGGATGTTCAGCCCGAGCAGCGCGATGGCGAAGATCAGGATGTTGGTCAGGCGGAACAGCTGGAAGTCGGTGGCGACGAGGGGCGCCAGGGCGGCGATGCCGAGGACGGCCAGCAGGCCCGACACTTTCCAGGATCGCGCGGTCACGAGGCCTTTGTCACCGCTTCCGCCGGCTGCCGGGTCTGCATCATGCGGCGACGATACCAGCCTCGCGCCCTTGGTAGACTGCGGCGAGCGCGATGAAGATATTCCTCAGCTACTCCTCCGGCGACCGGAAGCTCGTCGAGCCGATTCTCTTCGCGCTGCGCGCCCAGGCGCACGACGTGTTCTTCGATCGCTCCGACCTGCCCCCGGGCGAGGAGTTTCACGCGCGCATCCGGCAGGCGATCGAGGCCTCCGACCTGTTCATTTTCTTCATGAGCCCGGATTCGGTCGGCGAGGACAAGTACACGCTGTCGGAGCTCGAGATCGCGCAGAAGACCTGGACCCACCCGTCGGGCAGGGTGCTGCCGGTCGTGCTCCGCCGCGTCGAGCTCGATGCGGTCCCGGCCTACCTCAAGGCGGTGACGATATTCGACCCCGAAGGCGACGTCGCCGCTTCGGTCGCGGACGCCGTGCACCGGATCGACGTGCGCCGGCGGCGGCGGCGCTGGATCTACGTCGCGAGCAGCCTCCTGCTGGCTCTCGCGGTGGCCGCCGCCGGCGTCGCGTATTGGCGCTCGCTGGACAAGCGCGAGGTCAATGGCAGGGACGGCGCACCCGCACTGCTGGTTCCGGCAGGCAAGTTCACGATGGGCGACAACGAGGTCTTGCCGCGCAAGGAGATCTATTTGGACGCCTTCTACATGGACAAGTACGAGGTCACCACTTCAAGGTTCGCAAGCTTCTTGAAAGCGACCGGCTCGGTGAACCAACCAGAGGGCTGGGAGACCGTCGACCTCTCTACTCGGGGCGACCGGCCGGTGGTTGGCGTGACCTGGTTCGAGGCAAACGCCTATTGCCGCTGGGCAGGCAGACGCCTGCCTACGGAGGCCGAATGGGAGAAGGCCGCGCGGGGAACGGACGAACGCGCATTCCCGTGGGGCAACGAGATGCCCAGCTCTAGCCTGGCGACTTTTCTGCGCAAGTCTTCCCTGGATGCCTACAAGGAGGGACTCTCGCCGGTGGGAAGCCACGAGGCCGGCAAGAGCCCTTACGGCATCCACGACCTCGCTGGAAACGCGTACGAGTGGGTGGCGGACTGGTTCAGGGACGGCTACGTCGCCGGCCAGACCATGAATCCGAGCGGGCCGGAGAGCTCGCAAACGAAAGTGCTGCGCGGCGGCGGCTGGCAGGATCCCGCGCAGCGAATAGCCTCGACGAGGAGATATTCCGGCACGCCGACGAACCGCGCCGACGACGTCGGCTTCCGCTGCGCGCGGAATCGCTAACGATGAGACGCTTTCCTCATACGGGCGGCAGACGAGGTTTGCCTTCGCGCCTCATGACCATTGTGCTCGATACGATGTCGTGGAAGGTTCGATAGCCCGGGCCGCGAAGGCACCATAGGTACCCGATCCCGTAGGTCAACACATTGAGGTAAGTGGCGGTCGTACGGCCTAGAGCTCGCAAGAAACTCGGCCTTTCACCAGTCAGGGTCACGACCTTCAAGTCGGCCGCGCGTTGCCCCAATGTGCTTCCCCAACGCCATGTCAGGACCGTGAAATAGAGCAACGCCAGGAATATTGCCAGGACTACCCACACTGGCACGCCGTCGGCTGCGTCTGCTGTCGAACCTAGAACGAAATCGACTCCGGCAGCCTGCGCCGCAATCGATACCAATACGATCACGGAAGCGTCGAGCAGGAAGGCCAGCGTGCGACGGATAAACACGCGCTGTCCGACGACCGTAGCGCCACCCAGAGGCCCGGTCACATGCGTCGCTACAAGCGCTTGCCGCATAGTCTGCGCCAGGCGCTCCGCTTCCTCGGGGGAATTCCGGGAGACCATCTCGGTTCTGTAGGTCAGCAGATCGAAAGGCATCGTGCTCCTGTCGTCTGTGATCAGGACGACCTTCTGCCCCATGCATTGTGCGATTGCCACCTCGTACGCAACGTTGGCGTTCGCCTTGCTCAGGTCCGCGAGGACCAGGTCCGCTTGCGAAATTGCGCGCGCAATGGCCGTCAAAATGTTTCCGGAAAAGGCGTAGCTGTCGACCCTTTGAACGTCCAGCTCCGCCGCCTTGCCGCAGGCTTGAAAGAACTCAAACCTCGGTTTGAGCTCCTCGGTGAATGGCATGAGAACCAGACAGGTCTTCATGTGCACTCCAATCTATTTCGTGAGCGCTTCATCGAAATGCGCCGAAAAGTGCTCCGGCTTCACCAGCTTTCCCGCTGCGCGCCCCACGGTCGCAAGCGCTTCGATCTTCTTGGGGTTATCCATTTCTTCAAGGCCCGCCAGATCCTTGTCGGATAGCGCGAGCCCAAGCACGCTGTTCAACCACTGCCCTTCGAGCTGCGCGTCATAGCGCAGGTAGCTGAGCCAGGGCTTGCCGCCGCCGAGGACGTCCTTGCGCAGGTCGCCGGTTTCCGCGTCGATCTCGCGCGCCGTGGGGCTGCTCGACAGCCACTGCAGGACCGTCTCGTTGAGCGCGCTGGCGTCGTCCATCAGCGAGGCGAGCGAGAGCATCGCGAGCTTCGCCGCCGCCATCTCGCCGTACTTCTGCGACTCGACCGACGGGCCCTTGGAGCCCGTGCCCACCGAGACGATCATCAGCTTGTCCTCGCCGAGCGGCCAGCGGAACCCGTAGCCCTCGAGCGTCGCGAGCATCAGCAGCTGCAGCGCCGGGTTGTTGTGCGGGCTCACCCCGCCGTCCACGAACGCGCCCTGCATGCCGTCGGCCACCTCGATGTACTCGGGCTCGAAGAAGTGCGGCGCCGCGGTGCTCGCGCGCACCACCTGGCGCACGAGGAACTCGCTGTTCGGCGCCCCGCCCGTCGCCTGCTCGCGATGGAAGAACTTCCCCTGGGGATGGTTGTGGACGATCCACGGGCTGCGCGTGTCGATGCGCTTGGTCATGATCGCGAGGCCCGTGCGGATCCTGCTGCCGCCCAGCTTCTCGTCGCCGAACTGCGCGTTGAGCACCTCGCGCAGCGGCTCCGCCGGGAACTTGGCCTTGAGGATGCCGAAGCTGAGGAAGCCCTTGTCGAAGACCTTGTTGCCGAGATCGCGGTAGAGCTTGTCGAGCTCGTCCACCGTGAACCCCATGGCGAGCGCCGCCGCGATGATCGATCCCGTGGAAGTCCCGCCGATCAGGTCGAAGTAGTCGCACAGGCGGAACGCGGCATCGCCGCCGGCGCGCTCGCGCAGGACCTCCTCGATGCGCCTGAGGATCTGCAGCGTCAGCATGCCGCGGATGCCGCCGCCGTCGAGCGCGAGGATGCGCTTGGGGCCCGTGCCGGACAGGTGCTCTGCGAGGGTTCGGACTTTCATGGTTTTGCTTCCTCGAGCGCGGCGATGATTTCGCGCAGTGCCACGGCTTCGCTTCGCCGCGCGCTTCGCGCGCAGCGTGAATCAGCTGAGATTGCGCAGCGTGGTGGCGAGGTGCCAGCCGACGCGCGCCGACGACAGCACCGGCGTGAGCGCCGCGCGCGCGGCGCGCTCGTCCGGGCAAGCACCGCGATCTCCAGCGCCGTCGCGTGGTCCCAGTAGTCCGCGCCGGGCCGCGCGCGCCTGCGCTGCACGGAGTACTGCAGCACGGGCAGGATCTCCGGCATGCGCGGGTCGCCGGGATCGTCGATCTCCATCAGCGTCAGCGCGTTCACGCCCGGAAACGGGTCGCGCCAGTCGGCCTCGAAGCCCTTGAGGTAGCTGTCGATGGCCTGCTGCAGGAGGGCGCTCGCCAGGGCGCCCTTGCCTGCCGCCTTCGCCTGCTCCCAGCGGTCCTTGTGCACGCGCCCGAGCAGGCCGTAGGTCTCGCTGCTGCCGCCCCGGCGCTCGATCAGGCGCTGGAGGACGCGCTCCGCCTCCTCGCCCTGCCCCGCGCGGTTCAGCGCGAAGGCGAGCTGCTCCTGCACGAGCACGGTCTCGGCGAGCACGCCGGGCATGGCGCGCGCGAGGCGGATCATCTCCTCGTAGGCCTCGGCATCGCGATACGAAAGGAAGAGGTCGATCACCACCGCGGGATCCGTTTCGGCGAGGCGGCCGAGCGACGCTTCGATCGCCTTCAGCGCATTCGCCGCCGCCGCCAGCGGCTTCGTTTCGCGCGCCAGCTGCAGCTTCCGCGCACTCCTCGGCGATGCGCACGCGGTCGCGGAACACGTCGGTCTTCTCGTGCGACACGTCGGGGTAGTCGTTCAGCAGCTGGTAGAGCGGGCTGTCCACGAGGCGGTCGCTCGCGCGCAGCTCCCGCAGCCGCGCCGCGATCGCGTCGCGATCCTGCGCGGTCCTGGCGGGCGCGCCGTCCGCGCCGATCGCGTAGGACATTGCGCGCAGCGGACCCACGTCGAAGGGCAGGCGGCCAAGCCCCTCGGCGAACACGAGCAGCGTGCTCGCCGGGCGCGCCGCGTGGCGCACGCCGAGCTCGTAGAACACGTTGGCGTTCGCCGTGGTCAGGTCGCCCACGGCGTACTCGCACAGCACCAGCCGCTCGAACATCGGCTTGTGGATGATGCCGCCGGCGATCTCCTCGTCGGCGCGGATCGGCGCGAGCCCGGCCGCGCGGATCGCCGGCGCGAGGATGTCCTGGTAGATGCGATCCGCTGCAGCCACGCATGCACCACCGTCCCCGCATGGCGGACGGTCTCCTTCGCCCAGTCGAATGGAGCCGCTTCCTCTTCCCTTCCCTCTTCCGCCGATTTCCACACCGTCGCAATCGGCGCCTCAGGCATCTCGAAATCTGAAGGCAAGCCGCCTCAACTCCCCCGCCGGCAACGACTCCTCCACCTCCGACTCCTTCGCCACCGCCGCAGGCAACCTCACCCGCTCGCCCAACGCCGCCCAGGCCAATCCGAGCAGCGAGCGCCGCGAAGGCATCTTCACCACGCCGTCCTCGTCCACCTTCACGCAGCCGAGCAGGTGCAGGCGCGACTCCGCGCGCGTCGCCGCGACGTAGAAGAGGCGCCCCGCCTCGATGTCCTCCGCCTCGCGGTCGAGCTGGCGCACGTACTGGTAGAGCGGCTCCTTCTCGCCGCCGGTCTCGTCCACCGGCGCGATGAGCAGGCCGCCGCCCGGCAGGCTGCGCCACGCGAAGAGCGGCTTCATCCCCGAGCGCGGCGGCCGGTCGAGGCCCGGCACGATGACGGTGTCGAACTCGAGGCCCTTCGCCTTGTGGATGGTCATGATCTCCACCGCCTCGGGGCCGGCCTCGACGTCGGGCTCGGCGTAGAGCTTGCCGAGGCTCTCGGCGAGGAGCGCGAAGTCCTCGAGCTCGCCCGCTTCCTCCAGGCGCTCGAGCTCGTCGAAGAAGATCTCGGCGTCCTCGAGGTCGGTCGCGTCCTCCACGCAGGCCGGGCCGCCGAGCGCGAGCCAGGCGCCTTCCACGCGGTCGCGCAGGGTGCCGCGCAGGCGGTTCTCCAGCGCGGGCCCGAGGATCTCCGCGATGCGCTCGAAGCGCGGCTTGCCCTGCATCAGCTCCCAGATCGTGAGCTCGGCCTTGCCTTCGAAGAACTCGGAGAGCTCGGCGAGCGTGAGGCCGCACCACGGCGCGCGCAGGATCGCGAGCCAGGCGACGCGGTCGGCGAGGTGCGTGAGCGCGCGCGTGAGCGCGTAGAGGTCCTGCACCACCTGCTTCTCGCCGAGCTGCTCGATCTCCACCGCGCGAAAGCGGATGCCCGCGCCTTTGAGCGCCGGGACGATGGCGTCGAGGTGGCTGCGGTTGCGCACGAGGATCGCGGTCCTGCCGCGCGCCTCGGCCACGAGCTCCGCCACGCGATGCGCCTCCGCCTCGCGGTCGGAGAAGGTGTGGAGCATCGGCTCGCCTTCGGGGTCCGGCGTGTGGAACGGGACGGAGGCCGAGTAGGCCACCGCGCCCGAGGCCTCGTCCTCGAACGCGGGCAGCACGCTCGGGAACACCTGGTTCACCCAGTCCACGATCGCCGCCTGCGAGCGGAAGTTGGTGGAGAGGTCGATGCGCTCGAGGCGCAGGTTCGGCAGGCCGCGGTCGCGCGCGTGCAGGAACAGGCCCACCTGCGCGTCGCGGAAGCGGTAGATGGACTGCATCGGGTCGCCTACGACGAACACGGTGCGCCCGTCGTCCGTCTCCCAGCCGGCGGTGAGGCGCTCGAGGAGCTCCCACTGCGAGTTGGAGGTGTCCTGGAACTCGTCCACCAGCAGGTGGTGCACGCGCACGTCCATGGAGAGCAGCAGGTCGGTGGGCTCGTCGGGCGTGCCGAGCGCGCGCAGCGCGCCGTGCGCGATCTCGGTGAAGTCCACCTCGCCGCGCTCGGCGAAGAGGATGCGGAGCTGCGCCACCGCGGGCTTGAGGAGCGCGAGGATCGCGTGCAGCGCGCCCCACTGCTTGTCGGTGTATTTCTCGGGCGGCAGCAGCAGCAGCGCCGCGAGCGCTTCGCGCAGGCCCGGGATCGCCTGCAGCTCCTCGGGCGCGGGCTTGGGGCGCTTGCGCCAGTCGCCCTTCTGCGTGAGCACCTCCTCGGCGAGCTCGGGCGAGGCCTGCGGGCAGAGCGCCTTGGCGCGGTCGATGAGGCGCTTCCGTTCCGCGGCGAGTGTGGCTTCGAGCACGGCGCGCGTGGGCGCCTCGCCCGTCTTCGGCAGCCACTGGTCGCGCCGCCCGAGGATCTCCGCGAGCATGCCGGTCGCGCGCGCCACGTCGTTGTCGAGGTGCGCGAGCAGGCTCGCCACCGCGGGCGTCATCTCGGCGAGCGTGCGCGCCGCCGCCTCCTGCGTAGAGGGCGGATGCGTCCTCCACGACCTGCGGCTGCGCGCCGAATTTGGAGAGCACCGGCATCTGCGCGGTGAGCGAGGCGCACAAGGCATCGATCGTCTGGATGCGCAGGCGCGGCGCGAGCTCGGGCGAGATCTGCTCGATGACGCGCCGGCGCATCTCGGCCGCCGCCTTCTTGGTGAAGGTGATGGCGACGATCTCCTCGGGCTTCTGCACCGTCTTCAGGAGCCGCAGGTAGCGCTCTACGAGCAGCGCGGTCTTCCCCGAGCCCGCGGGCGCCTGCACGATGAACGAGCGCGTGACGTCCAGCGCCGCGTGGCGCTCGTGCTCGTCGGCGATGCGGATCTCGGTCATGCGCGCTCTCGCGTCATCGACGGGCGTGGCAGGGCGGCGCGTTCAGGCATCGTTGCCCTCCTCGCCTTCGCCCAGCGCGTTGACGCGCTCGTACACTCGGCAGAGCGGCTGCAGGTCGCAGTAGCGGCAGGTGTTCAGCAGCTCCTTCGGGTCCACGCGCGCGTCGCCCGCGGCGAAGCCCTGGCCAAGCGCTTCGAGCTCCTTCTTCCAGCCTTCCAGCAGCGCCTTCCAGTCCTTCGCCGCTTTCACGCCGGGAACGAGGTCCTCGCGGTCCGAGAAGCCCATGTAGCGCATCTCGCCGGTGCGCAGCTTCGCGAAGGCGACAGCGGAGATGGGCTCCTTGGCGTTCAGCGCGTAGAGCGGCAGCTGCGGGTCGTCCGGGCGTTCGCCTTGCCAATCGTTGGGCGTCGGCTTGCCGGTCTTGTAGTCGATGAGCGCGTAGCCGCCTGATTCGAGCGCGTCCATGCGGTCGATGCGGCCGTTGAGCTCCAGGCCCGCCACCTTGAGCTTGCGCTTCTCCTCCATCGCTGCGACGGTGAACGGTGCGCGCCCGCGCTCGACTTCCAGCCATTCCCAGGCGAGCTTCGCGAGGCGCGCGCGCTCGAGCTTGGCGAAGGGCTCTTCGAGCTTCGCTTCGGCAACCGCGCGCTTGGCCGCCTTCTCGATCGCCGGGGCCACGTCGCCCGCGAGGCCGGCGCTGCCTTTCAGCTCGGTCCACAGCTCCTTCATCAGGGTGTGGAGCAAGAGGCCGCGCGCTCGCGCGTCGAGGCCTTCCACGGGTTCTTCGAGCGCCTCGGCGCCGAGGCGATGGCGCGCAAAGGCGCGGAAGGGGCAGGCCGCCTGGTCGGCGAGGATGCGCGTGCCACCTCTCGGCGTCTTGGTGGCGAGCGCCGGCGCCTGGCCGTCTTCCACCGTCTCGATGCGCCGCGCGGCGAAGATCAGGTCGCGGTAGCGCGGATAGGCGTTGACCCCGAGCGCGTCGAGGAGCGACGCGATGCCGGCAGCAGACCCTACGAGCGAGGAGCCGCCGGCAGGCGACTCGGCGAGTGATGAACTGCCCGCGCCCGGCTCCGCCAAATACGCGCTCGCGGCAACCGCAGGAATCGCGCGGATGAGAGGGCTCGGCAGCAGCTCGCGGTCGTCTTCGCGCACAGGGTGCGAGACGATCACTTCGCGCGCTGCCTCGAGCCAGCCGCACGTGATGCGCCTGCAACGCTCGAGCGTCGCTTCGGCGGAAGCTTCGGGAATCTCCGCCTTGCGCTGGAGCGCCGGCGGGATGAACGGGTTGGGCCTTGCGTGCATCGGCCACACGTCGTCGGTGAGACCGCTCACCCACAGCGCGTCGAACTCCAGGCCCGCCGACTCGAGCACGCCCAGCACCTGGATCGGCGCATCCGGCGACTCGGGCTGGAAGAGCGTGTCCGCGCAAAGGCGCCGCAGCTCGCCGAGCGCGCGGCCGAAGGACATTTTCGACGCGACGCGCTCGAGCTTCGCGAACTCGGCGAGCGTCTCGTTGAATTTCGCCTGCGCCTGGAATTCGTCGGAGTCGAGCCCGCGCTCGCCCGGAAAACCCATGGCGCCGAGGACGTCGGTGAAGAGGCGCCCCCAGTCGTGCGGCGAGCGCTCGCCGCCGGGCGCTGCCTTTGCGAGCTTGAACAGGGCTTCGAGCTTCTGCCGCAGCACCGGCGCCCCTTCGACCAGGCCGATGAGCTTGCCGAGCGTCACGCGCGCGGGGGCGACCTTGCGAAGCTCCGCGTCGAGCCGCGCGCGCTTCGCCATCTCCGCGTCCGCCGCTTCGAGGAACGGCGAGCGCATGAGGCGCGAGGCCTGCTCGAAGGGAATCTCGCCCGCGGCGAGCTCGAGGATCGACAGCGCGGCGCGCACCACGGGGTAGTCGGCGAGCGGCGCGCCGATGGAGACGTTGAAGGGCAGCGCTTTGGGTTCTTCAGCCGGGAGGTTGTGCGCGGGGTTCAGCGTACGCGCGAAGACACGCACGACTTCTTTGCGGCGCTGCCCGAGCTCGGGAACGACGATACCGATGCGCTTGGCACTTTCCCCAGCCTGCGCGCCCACGCCTCCCTTCGCAGCCGCTCTGGACTTCCCAGCCGTTCCAGACTTCGCAGCGACTCCGGACTGCGCAGCCGTCTCGGTTTCTGCTCCCGCTTCCAGCCTCGCACGCGCCCACTGCGCGGCGGCTTCCAGCTCCTCGCGCGCGGAGCGGAAAGCGACGCGCTGCACTTTGGCAGTCGTACCCTCCGGCGCGCAGCTACGGACTTCGACGCCCTGCTTCTCGCAGGCGTCTGACGAAGTCCTGCTCCTGCGGTTTCAATGCGTCGAAGACGTAGAGGACGAGGAGCTTTGGTTTCCTGAGCGCCGATTCCTTGAGCAGCGGCGCGACCACGTCGGCGAGGCGCGCGGCGTCGGTGTTCTTCTCGACGGCGCAGCGCTGCGCGTAGTCGCGCGACCATTCGGCGAAGGCTTTCTGGTCGTCGTTTCCTTGGAATGCGCCGAGCGCGCCGTCGATGCGCCACGCGTTCGCGAGCTCCCAGGCATGGCGGCAGTCGGCGGCCGCCTGCGGCACGGCGAGGAGCGCTCCGCCCCACTCGCTCGCGCGGATCTGCGCTTCCCACATCGTCTGCTCCTGCGCGGGCGTGAGGAGCAGCGGCAGCCCGGCCGCCAGATCCGAGTAGAGGGCGTCCTCGTAGAGCCGTTCGACGAGGGAGCCGAGCGGCAGGATGTCCGCCGTCTCCCAGACCTTCAGGCCCTTGTCGATCTGTCCCTGGTCGAACTCGCGGGATAGCTCACGCGACAAGCGCGCATTGGGCGTGACGACGGTGATGCGCGCCGCATGCCCTTCGGCGAGGCGCGCAAGGAGATCGGACTTGCTGACCGGCGCGAGGGGCATGCGCCGGGAGTTTAGAGCAACGCTGGGCCGCGTTGAGCGACGCTGGGCCGCCTTGAGCGACGCCGGGCCGCCTTGAGCGACGCCGGGGCGCGTCGAGCAGCGCCCGGCCGCTCCGAGCGGCGCTAGGCCACCTTCAGTACCCGCCGCAGGAACAAGGCGAAGAACGCGCCGATGAATGCCATCACCGCCTTTCCCGCCATGCCGCCTTCGGGCGCGATGCCCGAGGCGCCGAGTGCGATGCCGGCAATGAGCGCGCCGCCCACTGCGAACATGATGTCGCCGCGAATGCCGAAATTGTTGCCCTGCAGGAACTGACCGGCCACCAGGCCGACGCCGACGCCGATCACCGCAAACCAGACGAACTCCATTGAACTCTCCCGGGAGGAGCCGCAGCATACGCGCTATTGCACCCGCAAACGGCGCGGGGAGACAATTAACGTCATGGATGCCGGGGACGCCCTCCTCCTCGCGCGGGCCCAGTTCGGCCTGAACATCGGGTTCCACATCCTGTTTCCCGACCATCACCATCGGGCTCGCCTGGTTCGCTGCTCGTGCTTTCGCGTGCGCTACGCGCGCACGCGCGACCCGCCTGGCTCGCCACCTACAGGCTGCTGGGTGAAGGTGTTCGCGCTCACCTTCGCCATGGGCGTGGTCTCGGGCATCACCATGAGCTTCCAGTTCGGCACCAACTGGCCGGGCTACATGAACAAGGTGGGCAACATCGCCGGGCCGCTGCTCGCCTACGAGGTGCTCACCGCGTTCTTCCTCGAGGCGACGTTCCTCGGCGTGATGCTCTTCGGCATGAACCGCGTGTCCGGGCGGGTGCACGTCGTCTCGGCGCGCTGATGGTCGCCGTCGGCACCACGGTCTCGGCGTTCTGGATCCTCGCGCTCAACTCGTGGATGCAGACGCCCGCCGGGCCACGTGATCGACGCCGGCGAGATCATCGCGGGCGACTGGTCGCGGTGATCTTCAACCCGTCGTTCCCGTACCGCTTCGACGCACATGCTGCTCGCCTCCGGGCTCACCGCGTCGTTCCTCGTCGCCGGGCTCTCGGCGTGGCGGCTGCTCGAAGGCGCCGCAGGACGCCGGCGCGATGAAGACGCTGCGCACCGGCGCGCTGCGTCGCGGCGGTGCTCGCGCCGCTGCAGATCTTCGTCGGCGACCTGCACGGCCTGAACACGCTCGAGCACCAGCCGGCCAAGATCGCGGCGATGGAGGCGATCTGGAAGACCGAGCAAGGCGGTGCCGCTCGTGCTCTTCGCCATTCCGAACGAGACCGCGGGCAGGAACGACTACGCGATCGAGATCCCGAAGCTCGCGAGCTTCATCCTCAAGCACGATTCCGACGGCGGAGCTGAAGGGGCTCGACGCGTTCGCGCCGGACGTGCCGCCGGTGGCGCCGGTGTTCTTCGCCTTCCGCCTGATGGTGGGCGTGGGCGTGCTGATGCTGCTGCTCGCCTGGCTCGGCGCCTGGTCGGCTGCGCAGCGCGCGCCGCCGCGCTGGCTGCTGTGGACCTTCGCCGGCTTCACCTTCTCCGGCTGGGTCGCGACGCTCGCCGGCTGGCTCGTCACCGAGATCGGCCGCCAGCCCTGGCTCGTCACCGGGATCCTGCGCACCGCCGACGCCGTGGGCGCTGCGCGCGAGGCGCAGCTCGGCGCGAGCCTCACCGCCTACGTGCTCGACGTACGCGCGATGCTGCTCGCCTACATGGTGGTGCTCACGCACCTCGCGAGCGAGGGGGCGAAGGCCATGAGCCTCGACCTGCCGCTCGTCTTCGCGGTGCTGATGGGCGTGGCGATCCTCGCCTACGTGGTGCTCGACGGCTACGACCTCGGCGTCGGCATGCTGATGCCGGCGGCGACGAGCGCGGAGCAGGACGTGATGGTCGCCTCGATCGGGCCGTTCTGGGACGCGAACGAGACCTGGCTCGTGCTCGGCGTCGGCATCCTGCTCGTCGCCTTCCCGCTCGCGCACGGCTACATCCTCGGCGCGCTCTACCTGCCGGTGGCGGCGATGCTCATCGGGCTCATGCTGCGCGGCGTGGCCTTCGAGCTGCGCGTGAAGGCGGAGGGCTGGCACGCGGAGCTGTGGAACTGGCTGTTCTGGTTCGGCTCGTTCCTCGCCTCGTTCGCGCAAGGGCTTCATGCTCGGGCGCTACCTCACCGGCGTTCGATGCCGGGCTGGCGTACTGGCTCTTCGCGCTGCTGGTCGGCGCGGCCTCTGCGGCGGCTACGTGCTGCTCGGCGCGACCTGGCTCGTGCTGCGCACCGAGGGCGAGCTGCAGAAGAAGGCGGTGGCGCTGGACACGCTGGGGCCTCGCGTGGGTGGCGCTCGGCGTGGCGCTGGTGAGCCTCGGCCACGCCGCTCGCGAGCGAGATCGGTGCGCGCGAGCTGGTTCGACTTCCCGCGCACGCTCGGCCTGATGGTGCTGCCGCTCGCGACGCTGGTCGCGCTGGCTGTGGGTCTGGCGCTCGGCTCGGCAACTCGGACTGGAAGCCCTTCGCCGGCACGGTGGCGATCTTCGTGCTCGCCTTCGCCGGCCTCGCCTACAGCCTCTTCCCGTACGTGGTGATCGGACTGGCTCACGATCTGGGACGCCGCCGCGCACCCCTCGCGCTCAAGGTGGTGCTCGTCGGCGTGGTCATCGTGCTGCCCTTCCTCGTCGGCTACACCGTCTTCGCCTACCGCGTCTTCCGCGGCAAAGCCAAAGCCGGCCTCTACGGCCACTAGAAAATTGGGGTCAGGGCCGAATTATTTCTGCGAGAAATAATTCGGCCCTGACCCCAATTTTCATTTCGCCGGGTCGTTCTTTGGCAGGACTTCGTTGAACTGGGGGAAGGTCTTCCACGCTGGGATCGGGGGCGTCTTGCCTTCGCAGGGTGCGTAAGGCGAGAGCTCGACCACCTGCATGCGGTGGATGTAGCGCGGGCAGTTCGGGAAGATCTTCTCCGCGCGCACGCGCACGATGAGCTGCGCGCCCTCGAACTCGCCCATCAGCGGATCGTCCGCACTCACGGATGCCACGCCGTTCACGCGCAGGCGGTTGGGGCGCTCGAAGTCGAGAAACAGCATGCCCACGTACGGGTTGGCGAGGACGTTGCCCAAGCTCCTGAACATGCCGTTGCCGTCGTAGTTCGGGAAGGCAAGCTCTGAAGGCCCGGTCACGCGCACGAAGCCTGGCAGCCCGCCCTTGTAAGAGCAGTCTGGCCGGCCCTCCTCGTCCGCCGTGGCAAGGAAAAACATGACGCGGCTCTCGATGAACGCGCGGTCGCCCTCGGTGAACTCGGTGCGCGAGAGCGTCTCGGCGAGGCGGTCGGCGAGGCGCCGCGTGTCGTAGCGGTCCTGCAGCTTGCGCATGCCCTCGTGATACGCGGGGCTGGACGCGGCTTCGTCAGTCGAAGGTTTCATAAGGGCTCGCCAAGTGGACTTGGTCCTCGAAGGTTACCGGCCCCTGCGGCCGGCGGTTCACCTGCAGTCGGAAGATGTCCGGCCGCGAGTAGTGGCCCGCGACATCGAGGCTGCGCCGCGCCATCCCCACACGCTCGAGGTCGATCTCGGCATAGAGGATGCCGAACGCCTCGTGCAGCGGGCCGGCGACGATCTTGCCGCCCGGCGCCACCACCACAGTGTCGCCCGCGTTGATCCATTCGTCGGCGTCGGGGAACAGCGCTGCCGCCTTGGGCGGCAGGGCGGAGGCGATGTCGCGGCCACGGAAGGCGAAGCCGCTGGAGACGACCCAGCAGCCGCCTTCGCGCGCGATGTGCTGTGCCGTAGCGATGCAGCGATCGCCGTTGTCGTAGGTCGGCGCGACGTAGAGTTCTACGCCCTGCGCGTAGAGCGCGGCACGCGCGAGCGGCATGTAGTTCTCCCAGCAGATGAGCGTACCGATGCGACCGCAGGGCGTGTCGACAACTCTCAGGCCAGTCGCGTCGCCGAAGCCCCAGACCATGCGCTCGGGATTGGTCGGCATGAGCTTGCGATGGCGGTTGAGTAGCGCGCCGTCGGCGCCGATGACGACCACGGTGTTGTAGAGCGTGCCGCCGCTGAACTGCGCGTCGCGCTCGTTGATGCCGCAGACCACGCAGGCCGCGTTGCGCCGCGCGGCCTGGAAGAGCGGCGCCAGGTCATCGCCCGCGAGGCTCACCGCGTTGGCGCGCAGGCGCGAGTGCAGCTGCTCGGTCAGCGCCATGTCGGCGCCGGGCCGCAGCCGCCACATCCAGGCCGGGTAGCCGGGGATGAAGGCCTCGGGGAAGACGATCAGCTTGGCGCCCGCCTGTGCGGCCTCGTCGACGGCGGCGGCGGCGAGCTCGAGCGTCGCGCCCCGGTCGAGGAAGGCAGGGGCGCGCTGGACAACGGCAATGCGGCTCATAGAGGTGCGCGCCTCGGCGAGGACAGCAATGTTGCAGGGTATGCTGCCGCGCCCCCCACGCCGGCGCTCTTCATCGCGCCCGCGCCGCTGCGACCTCGCCCGCCACCACCCACTTCTCTCCTGCGGGCTTGCCGTCGCGCACCATGATGAACGATCCGTCGAGCCGCTCTCCGTTCACCACGCCCCGCCATTGCAGCTGGCCGTATTTCGGGCTCTCGGTTTCCGCGGTGAAGCTCACTGTCTCGCCTTGCACCGTGGCGCTGTAGGCCCCGTCGCCGTAGCCGTAGCGGTCGCAGGCCGTCGAGCGAAAGCGCCCGCGCTCGAAGATCAGCGTGTCGGCATCGCCCGAGGTCTTGCCGCGCTCGAGCACCACGCCGTCGAAGCGCCGGCCGTCGAGAATGTTTTGAGCACTTGCCATATCAGCCTCCTTTCAAGTCCTCGTGCAGGCACAGGATGTTGCCTTCGGGATCGAGAAACCACGCCGCCTTCTCCGAGCCGAGCACGCAGACGTGCTCTACCGTCTTCAGGCCCGGCAGGTCGTAGTCGGCGAACACCACGCCGCGCGCCTGCATCGCGCGGATCTCCTTCTCGATATCGTCCACCTTGAAGCTGAGCGCGGTGTGCTCGGCCTTGGTGCCGCCCGGGCGCGGAAACAGCGCGAGCACCGTCCCGCCGCAGCGGTAGATGAACTTGCCGTCGGGCCGCAGCCCCTCGGGCTTGAGGCCGAGCTGGTTCTCGTAGAAGCGGCGCGCGCGCGCCATGTCTTTGACTGGCAGGATGGCGGTGACTTCGTTGCCGTTCAGCACGCTTCGGGCTCCCTTCAATGGGCTAGCGCGCCACTATACTTATATGCCTCGCGGCTCGCGCGGGAAATACGCAGGATTACGCATGGCGGGACTCAGGCAACGAGACTACCGGGAAGGCTGGCGCCTCGTCTGCGAGATGGCGGAGGCCGCGGGCGACGCCAAGGCGTTTGCGCGCCTAGGGACCGAGCAGCTACCGCGCCTTGTCGCCTCGGAGATCACCACGCTGTCGGTGTGCGACCTCGTGCGCAACACGCGCAGTGTGGTGAGCTCGCCTGGCGCCTCGATCTCGGCTTCGGACCGCGCCGCCTTCGACCGGCATTTCACCGAGCACCCCCTGGTACGCTTCCATTCCTCGACCCCGCGCAGCGGCTCGCACCGCATCAGCGACTCGCTTTCTACCGCGGCGTTCCGCGAGACGGCGCTCTACAACGACTATTACCGGCGCGTCGGCATCGACCACGCGATCGCGGTGCCGCTGTACGTGGACCGGGGGCTGCTGGTGAGCTTCGTGCTGAACCGCAACGGCCGCGACTTCAGCGACCGCGAGAAGGCGCTGCTCGACCTGGTGCGCGAGCCCCTCGCCGCGCTCTACCGCCACGCCCTTTCGCGCGAGCGCGCCCTCGGGGCGCTGCCGGTCACCGCGCGCGAGCGTGAGGTGCTGGAGTGGGTCGCCGCCGGCAAGACCGACAAGGAGATAGGCGTGATTCTGCGCATGAGCCCGCGTACGGTGCAGAAGCACCTGCAGCACATCTACGAGAAGCTCGGGGTCGAAACCCGCACCGCCGCCGTAATGCGCGCCCTCGGCAAATAAATTGGGGTCAGGGCCGAATTCTTCTTGCGATCGAAAATTCGGCCCTGACCCCAATTTTCCTGCCGGGAAATAATTCGGCCCTGACCCCGATTTATTTCTCCAGCAGGTGCTTCTTGTCTTTGACCTTCGCCCACTGGTCGGCGTCGGCGGGGGCGGGCTTGCGCTCGATGATCGGCTTCCAGCCGGCCGCCAGCTCCTTGTTGCGCGCGATCCACTCCTGCTGGGCGTCGGGCACGTCGTCCTCGGCGAAGATCGCCTCCACCGGGCACTCGGGCACGCACAGGGTGCAGTCGATGCACTCGTCGGGGTCGATCACCAGCATGTTCGGCCCCTCGCGGAAGCAGTCCACCGGGCAGACGTCCACGCAGTCGGTGTACTTGCACTTGATGCAGCTCTCGGTGACGATGTAAGTCATGCGAAGGGAAAGGCCTGGACAGGAAAAAGGTTAATCGAGTCAGTAGTTTAGCACGTCGACTTGGGTTCCAGGGCGGTCGCCCCCATAATACGGGTTCCCCCCGCAACATCCCCGAGGAACCATGGAGAGCAGTGCAACGATCAAGCATGTGACGGACGACAGTTTCGAGCCCGAGGTCCTCAAGTCCGAGGTCCCGGTGCTGGTGGACTACTGGGCCGAATGGTGCGGCCCCTGCAAGTCGATCGCCCCGATCCTCGACGAGGTCGCCAAGGAGTACGACGGGCGCCTGAAGATCGCCAAGATCAACGTCGACGAGAACCAGCAGATGCCGGCCAAGTTCGGCATCCGCGGCATCCCGACCCTGATGCTGTTCAAGAACGGCAACCTCGAGGCGACGCGCGTCGGCGCGCTGTCGAAGTCCCAGCTGACCGCGTTTCTTGACAGCAATATCTAAAGCCCTTAGTCTGCGCGGCAAACCCGCGCTCGGCTGGGAGCCGGGGCGCAGCGGTAACAAGACTAGTCTGGTGCAGTTGCAGGAGCAGCACCCTGCGCCGGGTCAGGCGCACTCTCCCCTAAAGAAGTCAGGCAGTCGGCAGGTCGGTCAGTTTCATTTCCTCTTCATCGGCTCATGCATCTCTCAGACCTCAAGACCCAGCACGTCACCCAGCTGGTGGAAATGGCCGTCGCGAACCAGATCGACAACGCGAACCGCATGCGCAAGCAGGACCTGATCTTCGCCCTGCTCAAGAACCAGGCGAAGAAGGGCGAGTCGATCTTCGGCGACGGCACGCTGGAAGTGCTGCCCGACGGCTTCGGCTTCCTGCGCTCCCCCGACACCTCCTACCTCGCGAGCACCGACGACATCTACGTCAGCCCCTCGCAGATCCGCCGCTTCAACCTGCACACCGGCGACACCATCGAGGGCGAGATCCGCACGCCGAAGGACGGCGAGCGCTACTTCGCCCTGGTCAAGGTGGACAAGGTCAACGGCGAGGCGCCCGAGGCGGCCAAGAACAAGATCCTGTTCGAGAACCTCACGCCGCTGCACCCGGACAAGGCGTTCAAGCTCGAGCGCGACATCAAGGCAGAGGAGAACATCACCGGGCGCATCATCGACATCGTCGCGCCCATCGGCAAAGGCCAGCGCGGGCTGATCGTCAGCCCGCCCAAGGCCGGCAAGACCGTGATGCTGCAGCACATCGCGCACGCCATCGTCGCCAACCATCCCGACGTGACGCTGATCGTGCTGCTGATCGACGAGCGCCCCGAGGAAGTGACCGAGATGAGCCGCACGGTGCGCGGCGAAGTGGTCGCCTCCACCTTCGACGAGCCGGCCACGCGCCACGTGCAGGTCGCCGAGATGGTGATCGAGAAGGCCAAGCGCCTGGTCGAGCACAAGAAGGACGTGGTGATCCTGCTCGACTCGATCACCCGCCTGGCGCGCGCCTACAACACCGTGGTGCCGTCCTCCGGCAAGGTGCTGACCGGCGGCGTGGACGCCAACGCCCTGCAGAAGCCCAAGCGCTTCTTCGGCGCCGCGCGCAACATCGAGGAAGGCGGCTCGCTGACCATCATCGCCACCGCGCTGATCGACACCGGCAGCCGCATGGACGACGTGATCTACGAGGAATTCAAGGGCACCGGCAACATGGAGATCCACCTCGACCGGCGCATGGCCGAGAAGCGCATCTACCCGGCGATCAACGTCAACCGCTCCGGCACGCGCCGCGAGGAGTTGCTGATCGAAGCCGGACATCCTGCAGAAGATCTGGATGCTGCGCAAGCTGCTCTACCCGATGGACGAGCTGGAAGCGATGGAATTCCTGCTCGACAAGATGCAAGGCCACCAAGAACAACGCCGAGTTCTTCGACTCCATGAGGCGCGGCTAGGAAAATGGGGTCAGGGCCGAATTATTTCGGCCGGAAATAATTCGGCCCTGACCCCGATTTTCTTGCCTCCCGGGCAAGCGCGTCGTTCGGCCTCGCGGTGCTGCAACGACGACGGCACGCCGGTGCGCTGGCCCGCGTCGCTTGACGCGCAATCTTCTGCGCGCGGTCGACTTCCTGCCGCTTCTGTACGGCTTCGGGCTGGTCGACGATGCTCGCTCAACCGCGACTTCAAGCGCCTGGGCGATCTCGCCGCGGGCACCGTGGTGGTGTACCAGCGCCGGAGGCCGCAGGCCGGCGCGCAACGATGCCCGACGCGGCGCCGATCGCCGCCGCCGGTAGCCGCTCGCGCTGGACGAGCAGCGCGCGGTGCTCGAGCTCGCCGAGCGCTCGGCCACCCTGACGCCCGAGCGCTTCGAGGAGCTCGCCGAGCTGCCCGCAGCCGCTCGTCGGGCCGGCTGCACGGCGCGGACGCGCCGCAGCGGCTGCATCGGCATGGCCAACTACCTCGCAGGGCAGGACGATGAAGCAAGCGCCCTTCGAAGCCGCGCACGCCGCGCGAGTGGCAGCGAGTTCGAGGCTCTTCCTGGAGCGACAAGAGGGAGCAGCCGTCGTTCCCGCCGAGGAGATGCCGGCGCGCTTCCGACGCGCTGTGCCAGCACCTCGCGCTCGCGGCCGAGCGCCAGCTACAGCGCGGACGCTCGTCGACCGCCTGAACCGGCTCGCGCTGCGCGGGCACCACGCGCTCTACGTGAACCGGCGGCGCGAGTCGCAGCAGGTGCTCGACTTCATGCTGCGCGGCTTCCCGCGCCTGGTGCGCCAGGAATGGCGCCTGGTGGCGGCGGCGGCGCTGCTGTTCTTCGGCCCGCTGCTGGCGATGATCGCCGCTGCTGCAGCTCTTCCCCGACTTCGCGCACTACCTGCTCGCGCCCGGAGCAGATCGCGAGCTTCCACGAGATGTACGACCCGGCGCAACCGGCGCCTCGGCATGCGCGAGGCCGACACCAACGTCGCCATGTTCGGCTTCTACATCTGGAACAACGTGCGGATCGGCTTCCAGACCTTCGGCGGCGGCATGCTCGTCGGCGTGGGCTCGGCGTGGTTTCTCGGCTCGAACGGCGTCGTGATCGGCGCGGTCGCGGGCTATCTCACCGAGATCGGCTTCGACGCGCACCTTCTGGTCCTTCGTCGCCGGGCACTCGTCCTTCGAGCTGATCGCCATCGTGCTTTCGGGCGCGGCGGGCCTGCGCCTGGGGCTCGCGTTGATCGCGCCGGGCAACGCCAGCGCAAGGCCGCGCTCGTCGCCGCGGCGAAGCCGGCGGTGCGGGTCATGTACGGCGCGGCGATCCTGTTCTTCGTCGCCGCCTTCATCGAGGCATTCTGGTCGCCGCTGACCGAGGTGCCCTTCGGCGCGAAGATCGCCGCCGGGGTCGCCGGCTGGGCGATGCTGCTCGCGCGTACTTCGCGTCTCGCCGGGCGCGCCGGTGCAGCTCGCTGACGGCTCGGCGGTTGCGCTGCGACGGCGCTCGCCCTGGGAGGCGACCGACCTCGGGCTCGCGATGCTGCAGCGCTGGTGGCGCCCGGTCTACGCGGCCCGCGCGCTTGGTCCTCGCCGATCGTGGTCCTCGTGCCTCGCCGCGCTCGGCTGGGCGTTCGACGCCGTCTGGGCTCGCGATGCTCGCGCTGCTGGTGGCTCAAGCCGCTCGTACGACCGCGTGGTGCTGCACGTCGCTCTCGCGCGCGGTGTTCGGCGAGGTGCCGGGGCGCAGCACCTTTCGCGCAGGCATGCGAGGGACTGGACCGGGCCTCGCCGGCGCGCTGAGCCTCGAGCGCATCGACATGGCACGCTCGTTCGATCTTCCGGTGCGCCAGCTCGAAGGCAGCCGCGGGCGCGAGCGCGCGCGAGCGCCGGCGGCTCCTCGGGCGGCGTGCGCGCGGCCAGGCGGTATGGCTCACCGTGGTGTGGATGCACTTCGAGGCTGGCGCTGCTCTGGTCGGCGGCGCGCTCGCCGGACTGCTGCTGCCGGCGCAGGCTCGAGCGCGCGCCGGGGCCGAGACGAGGCTCTTCGGCGGGACTGTTCGACCTGCTGAAATGCGCCTCGGCGACGTCGCTCGTCTACGCGCGGCGGTGATCCTGCTTCTCGAGCCTTTCTACGTGGCCGCGGGCTTCGGGCTCTACCTCGACCGGCGCACGCTGCTCGAGGGCTGGGACATCGAGGTCGCGCTGCGCCGCATCGCCGAGCGCGCACCGGCGGCGCGCGCAGCATCTCCGTGGTTGCCGCCGTGCTCTCGCGCCTGCTCGCGCTTGTTCTCGCCGGGCCGTCGCTGGACAAGCGCAGGCCAGGACGAAAGAACCCGCGGAAGGAAATCGCCGAAGTCCTGAAGGCGCACGAGTTCGGACACTACGCGCGACACGATGCGCTGGCAGCCGCGCGATCCGGCGAGTCGACGCCGAAGCGAGACCAAGGGCCTGCCGACACGAGCGGCTTGGGACGCGATCGGCTACGCGATCGCCAAGGCGGCCGAGGTGCTGCTGTGGTCGGCGCGGCCATCGCCGCGGCCGCGTATGCGCTGTGGTGGGCCTGGCGCGGCAGGCTGCCGCGCGGCGCCGGAGCCGCGGCACGCGAGGCCTATCGGCCGCCGCCCGCGCTCTTCGGCATGGAGCTCGCGCCGGAGAAGCTGCCCGCCGACGTGCGCCGGCCGCGGCGGAGCTTGCGCGCCGACGGCAGGCTGCGCGAAGCGCTGAGCCTGCTCTACCGCGGCGCGCTCTCGGAGCTGGTGCACAGCGCGGCGTGCAGCTCCTCGCGAGCCACACCGAAGGCGAGAGGCGGTGCGCGCTCGGCGAGCCGCGACTGCGCGTACTTCGCCGAGCTGGTCGACGCCTGGCGGCGCTGCGCCTACGCGCGCCGCATGCCGTCTTCCGCAGAGATCGAGCGTCTTTCGAAACCTACGCCGAGCGCATTCACCACGGAGGGCCGGCATGAGCTGCGGCTGTGCTCTTCGGCCTGGGCGCGCTGCTGGCGCGCTCGCGGCGTCTCTGGTTTCTCTCGGACTACGAGCGGGTGCCGGTCGACGGAATGGGTCGGCGCCTCGGGCGAGGCGCGGCGCAGCCCGTTCCTCGCCGCGGAGCGCTTCGCCGCAGCGCATGGGCTTGCCGGCGCGCGAGCTGCGCGTCGCTGCCGGAGCTCGACACGCTGACGGCGGAGCGGCGTGCTGCTGCTGCCGAGCCGCCGCCAGGCGCTCGGATCGACGCGAGCGCCTGCAGGAGCTCGTGGCCTGGGTGGAGGGCGGCGGCCATCTGATCGTCGAGGCCGAGCATCCGGGGCGTCGCCGATCCGCTGTTCGAGCTCCTCGGCGTGCAGCGCACCGCGGCGCCAGCCACCCGCCAAGCCGTGCGCATCGAGCTGCCAGCAGCGGCCGCAGGCTGACGGTATCGATCTTCCAGCGGCATGAGCTGTCGCGCAGGGCAGGCGCGCGCTTCCGGCAGCGCGCCCGGTGCCGAGCAGCTCGTGACCTTCGCGCGCGGCGAGGGCATGGTGACGCGCGCGCGCTCGGCCTGCAGTTCGCGCGCAACCGCGTCATCGGCAAACAGGACCATGCCGAGTTCCTCTGGCACCTGCTCAAGCTGCAGCCGGCGCGCCGAGCTGCAGGTGTACCGCGCGTCCCGCAGCGCCTGTCGTTGTGGGGTTTCTCGAAGCAGCACGCCATGCCGGCGCTCGTCGCCGCGCGCCGCGCTGGCTCGCGCTGTGGCTGTGGCGCATCGCGCCGCGCTTCGGCCCGGTGCAGCCCGACGCCGCGCCGGCGCGCCGGCGCCTGCTCGACCACCTGCGCGCGAGCGGCCGCTACTACTGGGCGCGGGGCCTGCGCGCGACGCCTGGTGAGCGCGCGCGCGACGCCGCGCTGCGCGCGCGTGACGCGCGCGCAGCCCGACTTCGCGCCCGCGAGCGAAGCCGAGCGCGCCGCGCGGGTCGCCGCGCTTGCCGGCATCTCCACGGAGGAGGCGCAGCTGCTCTCGTCGCCGCCGGCGGCGACCTGTGCGGCGCCGACTTCATCCGCATCGTGCAAGCCGCGCAGCGCGTCCACAGCGCGCTGGAAAGAGGAACCCAGAGGAATGAGCGATGAGAAACGAGCGACGCAAGCAAGAGCAACTTCGTCCAGGCGGCAAAGATCGCCGCGGCCATGCGCGCCGAGGTCGGCAAGGCGATGGTCGGCCAGCGCGAGGTGATCGACGCAGGTGCTCTGCGCGCTCCTCGCCGGCGGCCACGTGCTGGTCGAGGGCGTGCCGGGCCTGGGCAAGACGCTGCTGGTGCGCGCGCTCGCGCAGGCGCATCTCCGGCGAGCTTCGGCCGCATCCAGTTCACGCCCGACCTGATGCCGGCCGACATCACCGGGCACACGCTCTTCGACCCGAAGAACCAGGCGTTCACCGCGCGGCGCGGCCCGGTGTTCCGCAACCTGCTGCTCGCCGACGAGATCAACCGCGCGCCGGCGAAGACGCAGGCCGCGCTGCTCGAGGTGATGCAGGAGGCGCAGGTGACGCTCGAGGGCGAGGCGCATCCCGCTCGAGCCGCCGTTCATGGTGCTCGCCACGCAGAACCCGATCGAGCCGGAGGGCACCTATCCGCTGCCCGAGGCGCAGCTCGACCGGTTCCTGTTCAAGGTGCAGATCGACTATCCCTCGCAGGCCGACGAGGTGGCGCTGGTGCGCCACGTGACCGAGGGCAAGGTCGGCGACCGGCTGGACGTCGACGCAGGTGACGCGCGCTGGTCAAGCCCGCGACCGTGGTCGTCGCTGCAGGCCGATCGCGGCCTCGGTCCGCGTCGACGACGCGGTGCTCGACTACGCGGTGCGCATGGTGCGCGCCACGCGCACGCTGGGCGGGCGTCGCCGCCGGCGCCGGCCCGCGCGGCGCGATCTCGCTCGTGCGCGCGGCGCGCGCCGCGGCGCTGCTCGAGGGCCGCGACTATCGTGACGCCCGACGACGTCAAGCGCATCGCGCTGCCGGCGCTGCGCCACCGCATCGCGCCTTCGCCGGAGCTCGAGCTCGAGGGCCGCGACACCGACGCGATTCTCAAGGGCCTGCTGGAGAAAATCGAAGCCCGCGGAAGTAGAGATGCCGCGCGATGATCCTGCCGTCTTCGGCCGCGCCTGCTGTGGGCTGCGGCGCAGCGCTGCTCGCGCTGGCGCTGGTCGCCGCTGATCTACGAGCGAGCAGGCACGGCCTGGGTCGTCGCCGGCCGGCGCATTCATCGCTGCTCGCGCTGGTCGACGCGGTCGCCGGCGGTGCGCCTGCCGCGCGCCGGCGATGGCGCGGCGCGTGCCGCACTCGCTCGCGCTCGGCGTGCGCCGGAGGTGGCGCTGCGCATCGGGAACGCGCCAGCGGCACGCGTGCGCTGCGAGCTCCACGATCACGCATCCGGCCGAGCTTCGAGTCCGAAGGGCCTGCCGCGGCGCGCTGGCGCTCGCGCCGGGCGCGTGGACCGAGGTCGCGCTACCAGGTGCGGCCGCTCGCGCGCGGCGAGCACGCGCTTCGGCGCGGCGGAGGCGCGCGTCGCCTCGCCGCTCGGGCTGTGGCGGGTCACGCGCCGCGCCGGCGAGGCCAGGCGCCGGTGCGCGTGTACCCCAACTTCCGCGCGCTGCGCGCGGTACACGCTGCTCGCCACCGACAACCGGCTCTCGCAGATCGGCGTGCTGCAGGTGCGCCGCCGCGGCGAGGGCACGGAGTTCCACCAGCTGCGCGAGTACCGCCAGGGCGACCCGCAGCGCGCCATCGACTGGAAGGCGACCGCGCGCACCGCGCGCCTGATCGCGCGCGAGTACGAGGAGGAGAAGGACCAGCGCGTGCTCCTGCTGATCGACTGCGGCCGGCGGATGGCGGCCAAGGACGACGACCGCGCTCGTCGCACTTCGACCACACGCTGAACGCGGCGCTGCTGCTCGCCCACGTCGCGCTGCGCCAGGGCGACGCGGTGGGCATGCTCACGATGGGGGGCGTCGAACGCTACCTCGAGCCGCGCAAGTCGGTCTCCGCGGTGCACGCCATCCTCAATCGGCGTCTACGACCTCGAGCCCACGCTCGCGGTGCCCGACTATCACCTCGCGGCAGGCGAGCGTCATGAGCGCACATGCGACGGCGCGCGCTCGTGCATCCTGCTCACGAACCTGCGCGACGAGGACGACGACACGCTGCTGCCCGCGCTCAAGCTGCTGCGCACGCGCCATCTGGTGGTGCTCGCCTCGCTGCGCGAGGCGATCCTCGGCCGGGCGCTCTCGGCGCGGGTCGACAGCTTCGACCGCGCCGTGACGCACGCCGCGGCGGCCGAGTACCTCTCGCTGCGCGAGCGGGTCTTCCGCCGCATCGGCGCGGCCGGCGTGATGCTGCCTGGACGTGGAGCCCGAGCGGCTGCCGATCTCTCTGGTCAACCGCTACCTCGAGCTCAAACGCGAAGGAAGGTTGTAACGACAGGGCTCTGACCCGATTTTGTAGGGTTCTCCTTTATAATGCGCGCCCCATGAAACCAGGCATCCACCCCGAATACCAGCCGGTGATCTTCCTCGACACCAGCTCGAACCACGCCTTCCTCACGCGCTCGGCGATCGACACCAAGGGCCGCGAGACGATGAAGTGGACCGACGGCAAGGAGTACCCGGTGGTCAAGGTCGAGGTGTCCTCGGAGTCGCACTCCTACTACACCGGCAAGCAGAAGATCGTCGACACCGCCGGCCGCGTCGAGAAGTTCAAGCGCCGCTACACCAAGAGGCGCAAGAAGTAACCGCCGCGGGAGGCGCCTAGACGGATCTCCTGCGGCCATGTTCCCCCGCCTCACGCTGCCGCCCGTCGCCCGCGGCGCTGGCGCTGATCGCGCTGGCGTTCGTCGCTGCCCGGCCTCGCCGGGCACGACCTCTGGAAGTCGCACGACGCGATCGGCCTCGGCATCGTGCACCAGATGGCACGTGCGGGCGACTGGTCGTGCCGCGCATCGCCGGCGAGCCCTGGCTCTACGATCCGCCGCTCTACCACTGGGTGCGCGCTCGCCTTCGGCAAGGCGCTCGGCGGGCGATCGAGTTCCACAACGCGGCGCGCCTGGCGAGCGGCCTGTGCGCTCGCGCTTCGCGCTATCTACGTCGCCGCGCGACCGCATCTGCGGCGACGCGTGCGGCCGCCGCTGCTGCTCTGCTCGGCTCGATCGGCCTGATCGTGCACGCGCACGAGGCGGTGCCCGAGCTCGCGGCGCTCGCCGCGATGTGCGGCGCCTCGCCGCGCTGCCGCGACGCGCACGCAGCGCCCGCTGCGCGCGGGCGCCGCCTTCGGCGCGGCGCTCGGCCTCGCTTTGCTCGCCGCGAGCTGGATCGCGCCGGCCGCGCTCGCCGTCGCGGTGCTCGCCGCGCATCTCGCCTGCGCCGCACTGGCGCACGCGCGCAGGCGCGCCGTTCCTCGCCGCAGCGGCGCGTCGCCGCGGCGCTCGTCGCGGCGCAGCTGGCCGCTCGCGCTGGCGCTGCGCTCGCCCGACCTGCTGGCGCGTGGTGGCGCTCGCCCGCAGCCGCGCGGGGCGCGTCGGCGAACCTGCGCTATTTCCTCGCGACCGCGAGCTGGTTCGCCTGGCCGGCGTGGCCGCTCGCGCTGTGGGCGCGTGGGCGCTGCGGCGCCACTGGCGCGAGCCGCGCCTTTTCGTGCCCGCGGTCGCGCTGCGCGCTGACTGTTCGCCGGCATCGTGCTGGCGGGCCGCCGCAGGACGTCAACCTGATCGCGCTGCTCGCGCCGCTCGCGCTGCTCGGCGCGCCAGGGCTCGCCGCTCCTGCGCCGCGGCGCGGCCGGCGCGCTCGACTGGTTCGGCGTGATGACCTTCGCCTTCTTCGGCGCGCTCGTCTGGCTCGGCTACGTCGCCATGCTGACCGGCGTGCCGCCGCAAGATCACGCAGCAACCTCGCAAGACCGCGCCGGGCTTCGTGCCGCAGTTCGCACCCGCTGGCCTTCGCGCTCGCGCTCGCGCTCACGCTCGCCTGGCTCTACGTCGTGTTCTTCACCGCGCCCTCGCCGATGCGCAGCGTGACGCGCTGGGCGGCGGGCGTGGTGCTGCTCTGGGGCACCTTCGCGGTGCTGCTGGATGCCCTGGGCCGACTACCAGAAGAGCTACCGCAGCGTCGCGCTGCAGCTGCGCTCCAAGCTGCCGGCGGACGCGGGCTGCATCGCGGAGCCGAACCTCGGCGTGTCGCAGCGCGCCGCGCTCGACTACCACGCCGGCATCCGCACGCAGCCATTCGACGTCGCGAGGCCCGACGCCTGCCCGCTGCTGCTCGTGCAGGGCAGCCCGCAGGACGAGCTCGACGGCCCGGCGCCGGCATGGGCGAAGCTCGCCGACGTCGGCCGGCCCGGCGACCGCGCGAGCGCTACCGCCTGTACCGCCTGGGGCACGTGAGATGAACGGCTCGAGCACCACGCCGCCGACCGAGTGCACGGCCTGGGCGCAAGCTCGCGGCGCACGCCGAGAGCTGGCGCGAGCGTGCAGCTTGCGCGAGCTCTTCGCCGGCGACCCGCGGCGCGGCGCGCAGTTCGTGGCGCGAGGCGCCGGGCCTGCGCTCGACTATTCGCGCCAGCGCCTCGGCGCGCTCGACGCTGCGCCTGCTCGCGCAGCTCGCCGAGGAGCGCGGCTTCGCCGAATGGCGCGAGGCGCTGCTTCGCCGGCGAGGCGGTCAATACGACCGAGAACCGCGCCGCGCGGCACACGGCGCTGCGCGCGGCGACGCGGCGCCCGCCGGAGGTGAAGCAGACGCTCGCGCGCATGCGCGAGCTCGGCGCGAAGCTCGCGGCGGCAGTTCAGGCGCATCGTGCAACCTCGGCACCGGCGGCTCCGACCTCGGCCCGCGCCTGCTCGCCGACGCGCTCGGCGACGGCACGCTCGACGTGCGCTTCGCGGCCAACGTCGACCCGCTCGATCTCGAGCGCGCGCTCGACGGCGCCGACGCCGGCGACCACGCTGTTCGTCGTCGTGTCGAAGACGTTCACGACGCAGGAAACGCATCGCCAATGCGCACGCCGCCAAGGCTGGCTGGCGGCGCGGCGACTTCTATGCGGTCACGGCCAACGAAGCGGCGGCGACGCGCTTCGGCGCGAGCGAGGTGCTGCCGATGTGGGACTGGGTCGGCGGGCGCTTCTCGGTGTGGTCGGCGGTCGGCTTCGCCGCGCTGCTGCGCCATCGGAGCGGACACCTTCGAGGAGTTCCTCGCGGGCGCGCAGCGACATCGACCAGCACTTCGCGCGAGGCGCCGCTCGAGCAGAACGTGCCCGGTGCTGATGGCGCTGATCGGCGTGTGGAACATGAATTTCCTCGGCGCGCGCGACGCCACTGCGTGCTGCCCTACGCGCAACGCCCTGCGCCTGCTGCCCGCCTACCTGCAGCAGCTCGAGATGGAGTCCAACGGCAAGCGCGTGGACCGCGAGGGACGCGCCGTCGACTACGCCACCGCGCCGGTGCTGTGGGGCGCGCGAAGGCACGGTCAGCCAGCACTCCTTCCACCAGCTCCTGCACCAGGGCACGCAGGTCGTGCCGGTCGACTTCATCGACGCTCGGCGTCGAGCGCCGAACTCGTCGGCCAACGCCGCACGCGCAGGCCGATGCGCTCGCCTTCGGCACCGACGACGCCGACGCTGCCGCCGCATCGCCGCCACCCGGGCAACCGCCCTTCGAGCATGCTGCTTCCTGGACAAGCTCGACGCCCGCAACCTCGGGCGGCTGCTCGCCGCTCTACGAGCACAAGGTGTTCACGCAGGGCGTGATCTGGAACATCAACAGCTTCGACCAGTGGGGCGTCGAGCTCGGCAAGCGGCTCGCCGACGACATATCTGAGCAAGAGGAGCTAGGACATGGACCAGGAAACCTTCAATCTCAGCATCCGCAAGTTCCTGAAGATGGTGGGCGTCAACTCGCAGCGCGAGATCGAGCAGGCGGTGCAGAAGGCGCTCGAGGCGGAAGCGCCTGAAGGGCGAGGAGACCTTCGCCGCGAAGGTCACGCTCGAGATCCCCTCGCTCGGGGTAGGGTGCCGTTCGAGGGCGAGATCAAGCTAAAATGAGTGCGCGCATGGAACAAGGCGAGCGCCGTGAATGTCGAGTGCCAGCGATCGCGTCGCTCATGCGCGGAGCTGAAGGGCGCTGCTCGGCGAGCGCGTCGTCGACCGTCCGCCGCGGGCTGCGCGAGCACCACGGCAAGGACGAGTCCTACTTCCCCTACGCGCCGCCGGACGCGGTGGCGTTCCCGGAGAGCACCGAGGAAGTGCGCGACATCGTCAACATCTGCCGCCGCCACCGCGTGCCGATGATTCCCTACGGCGTCGGCACCTCGCTCGAGGGCCACATCCTCGCCGTCCAGGGCGGCGTGTGCATCGACCTGTCGCCGCATGAACAAGGTGCTCGCGGTGCACGAGCAGGACCTCGACGCGGTGGTGCAGGCGGGCGTGACGCGCAAGCAGCTCAACGAGTACATCAAGCACACGGGACTTTTCTTCCCGATCGACCCGGGCGCGGACGCGACGCTCGGCGGCATGGCCGCGACGCGCGCCTCGGGCACCAACGCCGTGCGCTACGGCACGATGCGCGAGAACGTGCTGTCGCTGAAGGTCGTGCTCGCCGACGGGCGCGTCATCCAGACCGCGCGCCGCGCGAAGAAGTCCGCCGCGGGCTACGACCTGACGCGGCTGTTCGTCGGCTCGGAGGGCACGCTCGGCATCATCACCGAGGTGACGGTGAAGCTGCTACCCGGTGCAGGAGGCGATGTCGGCCGCGGTGTGCGCCTTCGCCACCGTCGAGGGCGCGGCCGATACCGTGATCCAGACGCATGCAGTCGGGCATCCCGATCGCGCGGAGCGAATTGCTGTGCGCCACCACCATGGCGGCGCTCAACAAGCACAACAAGACGAGCCACCGCGAGACGCCGACGCTGCTTCTGCGAGTTCCACGGCACCGAGGCCGGCGTCGTCGAGCAGGCCGAGATGGTGCAGGAGATCGCCAAGGAGAACGGCGGGCTCGACTTCCAGTGGGCAACGAAGCCCGAGGAGCGCACCAAGCTCTGGGAGGCGCGCCACAACGCCTATTTCGCCTGCCTGCAGCTCAAGGCCCGGCTCGCGCGCGATCTCGACCGACGTCTGCGTGCCGATCTCGCGCCTGGCCGAGTGCATCGTCGAGACGACGAAGGACATCGAGAAGGCTTCGATGCCGATCCCGCTCTTCGGCCACGTCGGCGACGGCAATTTCCACTGCGTGATCCTGATCGACCCGGCGAGCAAATCCGACATGGAGGAAGCGAAGGCGTTCAACCTGCGCGTGGTGAAGCGCGCGCTCGCCATGGAAGGCACCTGCACCGGCGAGCACGGCATCGGCCTCGGCAAGCAGGGGTATCGCTGGAGGAGCTGGGCGAGGCGGTGGACCTGATGCGCGACCTCAAGCGCATCTTCGACCCGGATAACCTCTTCAATCCCGGCAAGGTCGTCAGCCTGTGAGCGCCGAAAAGCGCCTGAAGCAGCTTGGCATCGACCTCGGCACCGTGTCGGCGCCGGTGGCCAACTACGTCAACGCGGTGCGCGCGGGGAACCTGCTGTTTCTCGCCGGCAAGGGGCCGCGCGCGGTGGACGGCAAGCGCCCGCAAGGCAAGGTCGGGCGCGAGTACACCGCCGAGCAGGCCTACCAGCACGCGCGCACGGTCGGCATGGACCTGCTCGCCGTGATGCGCGCGGAGCTCGGCAGCCTCGATCGCGTGAAGCGCGTGGTGAAGGTGCTCGGCATGGTCAACGCGGTGCCCGAGTTCCAGGACCACCCCAAGGTGATCAATGGCTGCTCGGACCTCTTCGTCGAGGTGCTCGGCGAGGCCGGCAAGCACGCCCGCTCGGCGGTCGGCATGGGCTCGCTGCCGATGGGCATCCCGGTGGAGATCGAGTGCATCGTGGAGATGGGCAGCGCACCCAGGCGCCCAGCTCCCCGCAAGAAGAAGCGCCGGTAAATTGGGGTCAGGGCCGAATTCTTTTCGCGAAAAAGAATTCGGCCCTGACCCCAATTTTCAGATGGTCATCACGGTCTTGCGGTAGTACTTCAGCTCCTCGATGGAGTCGAGGATGTCGGCGAGCGCTTCGTGCTTGCCTTCCTTCTGCAGCCCCTTGGCGATCTCGGGCTTCCAGCGCTTCACCAGCTCCTTGAGCGTGGACACGTCGAGATTGCGGTAGTGGAAGAAGGCCTCCAGCCGCGGCATCCAGCGCGCGAGGAAGCGCCGGTCCTGGCAGATGGAGTTGCCGCACATCGGCGAGGCGCCCGCGGGCACGTGCGGCGCGAGAAACTCGAGCATCTGCGCCTCGACCGACGCCTCGTCCAGGCGCGATGCCTTCACCTTGGCGACGAGGCCCGACTTGCCATGCACGCCGGTGTTCCACGAATCCATTGCCGCCAGCACCTCGTCGGGCTGGTGCACGACGAGCACCGGCCCCTCGGCGACGACTTTGAGCTGCGCATCGGTCACCATCAGCGCAATCTCGAGGATGCGGTCGGAATCCGGCGTGAGGCCCGTCATCTCCATGTCGATCCACACCAGGTTGTTCTGGTCAGCAGCCATCCGCGGTTCGCATCCCTTGCATTGTTGTTCAGCCAGTATATCAACGCGTTGCGTGCTTTCCGGTTGCCGCCCCTGACCCGCGCCTCGTTATACTTCCGGCCATGACTCCGCTTCTGCAGATTGCCACGGCGATCATCATCGCGGTCCTGATCCCCCTCTACTGGAGGAAGCTCCTCGGCCTCGGGTCGCTTCTGGGGGCCATCGGCGTGGTGCTTTCGTTTGTCGGCTTCGGCCTGTGGATCGGGGCGGATACACTGGTCCTCGAGAACGAGCACATCGGCCTGTGGGCGGCGGTCCTCGGTTTCTACAGCGCCGTCTTCGCGGGGCTCGCGACCGTGCACTGGCACCTGGACCGCAGGGCGAAGCGCAAGGAAGCAGCCCCCGATCCGGCATCCGGGGGCTGATGCCGAACGCCCTGACCTGGCTGTTCCTCGCGGCGCTCACGGCCACGCTGCTGACCCGGCTGTGGCTGGCGCGCCGTCAGGTCGCGCATGTGCGCGCGCATCGCGACGCGGTGCCGCGGGGATTCGCCGAGGTGATGCCGCTCACCGCGCATCAGAAGGCGGCCGACTACACGGTCGCCAAGGTGCGCCTGGCGATCGTCGAGCTGCTCGCCGGCACGCTGGTGCTGCTCGCGCTGACCCTCGGCGGGCTGCTGCACTGGATCTCGGAGCGCTGGGCGCTCCTCTTCGAGCCCGGCGGCATCGGGCACGGCACCGCGCTGGTGGCGAGCGTGGTGGTGCTGCTCTCGGTGCTCGAGCTGCCGGCGACCGTCTACCGCACCTTCGTCGTCGAAGCGCGCTTCGGCTTCAACCGCATGACGCCCGCCCTGTTCCTCGCCGACCTGGCCAAGCACGCAGCGCTGGCCGCCGTGCTGGGGTTGCCGCTGCTCGTACTGGTGCTCTGGCTGATGCAGGCGATGGGCGAGCGCTGGTGGCTCTGGGTGTGGCTCGCCTGGATGGGCTTCAACCTGCTGATCCTGCTCGCCTACCCGACGTTCATCGCGCCGCTGTTCAACAAGTTCTCGCGGCTCGAGGATGCGGCGCTCGGCGGGCGCATCGAGCAGCTCCTCGCGCGCTGCGGCTTCAAGTCCAAGGGCCTCTACGTGATGGACGGCTCCAGGCGCTCGGCGCACGGCAACGCCTATTTCACCGGCTTCGGCGCCGCGAAGCGCATCGTCTTCTTCGACACCCTGCTCTCGCGCCTTGCCCCCGGGGAAGTCGAGGCGGTGCTCGCGCACGAACTCGGCCACTACCGCCGCCACCACGTGTGGAAGCGCATCGTGCTGCTGTTCGTGTTCTCGCTGGCGCTCCTGTGGGTGCTCGGGCAGCTGATCGACCAGCCCTGGTTCTACGCGGGCCTGAACGCCGGCGCGCCGGGCACGGCCATGGGGCTGCTGCTGTTCGTCCTGGTAATGCCGGTCTTCACCTTCTTCCTGCAGCCGCTCGCCAGCCTGTATTCGCGCCGGCACGAGTTCGAGGCCGACGCCTACGCCGCCGCGCACGCGAGCGCGGCCGAGCTCGTGCGCGCGCTGGTGAAGCTCTACCAGGACAACGCCGCCACGCTCACGCCCGATCCGCTGCATTCCGCGTTCTACGACTCGCACCCGCCGGCCGCGACGCGCATCGCGCGCCTGCAGACCGACGGTTAGGTCCCCGGGAGGTCCCATGGAATCGCTCACCAAGAGAAAGTGCCAGCCCTGCGAAGGCGGCGTGGCGCCCTACACCGAGCAGCAGGCGCGCACCATGCTCGCGCAGCTCAAGGGCTGGCAGCTGCAGGACGGCAAGCTCGCCAAGGTCTATCCGTTCGCCAATTACCACCACACCATGGCCTTCGTGAACGCGCTCGCCTGGATCTCGCACCGCGAAGACCACCACCCCGATCTCGAGGTCGGCTATAACAAGTGCCGCGTCACCTACTGGACGCACGCGGTGGGCGGGCTGTCGGAGAACGACTTCATCTGCGCCGCGAAGTGCGACGCGCTCTTCGAGTTGTGAGACGCGGCCTGTCGTGCGCCGCGTGTTCAGCTCGTACGACCTGCTCGCCGCGCACCACGCGAGGAACCTGCTCGAGTCCTTGGGGATCCGCGCCGAAGTGAGGAACGAGCGCCTTGCCTCCGCGATGGGCGAGCTGCCCCCGTCGGAGTGCCAGGCGGAAGTGTGGGTCGCCGAGGATGGCGACGCGGCGCGCGCCGAGCGTCTGCTGCGCGAAGGGGTGACGGTATCGGGTGCCCCCTGGACCTGCCCGCACTGCGGCGAGCGGCTCGAGCCGCAGTTCGCGCAATGCTGGCGCTGCGCACGCTAGGGGACGGCGGCCCTGCCGGGGCGCGCCGGCACGCGCCGGACGCCGCCTAGAACGCGCCCGCCAGGGTCAGCAGCAAAAGGACGAACAACCACAGCACGAGGGCGCGCCAGACCAGCCCGACCACGCTGTCGAGCGTGGGGCTGTCGGCCTGCTCGCCCAGTCCCAGCTCCGGCCGCACCTCGACGCCCTCGATCGCCGTGAGCGGCATGCCCAGGCGCACGCCGAGCGCGCCTGCGCCTGCCGCGAGCACGACGCCCGCGTCCGGATCGCTCCAGTCCCGCGCCTGCGTGCGCCAGCAGTAGACCGCATCCTCGAAGTCGCCCACCACCGCGAAGGACGCCGCGGTGAGCCGCACGGCGGGCCACTCCAGCACGCGAACCACGCGCTCGGCGAAGCGCCCGAAGGCGCCGTGCCCCTGCCAGCGGCGGCGCAGGTACAACGCGAGACGGTAGAGGATGGCGCCGCTCGGACCGGGCAGGAGCATGAACCAGAACAGGACCCCGAACACGTGCCGGTGCGAAGCCACCAGCCCCTCCTCGATCGCGAGGCGGATCACCTCCTCGCGGCTGCGGTGCTGCGCCGGCTCGCCGCGCCAGGCGCCGATCAGCTCGCGCGCGCGCTCGACATCGCCCGCACGGATGGCGAGCTGCAGGTCGGTGAAGTAATGGCTGAATTGGCGGAAGCCGAGCGTGAGATACAGCGCGACAACGTTGAAAGCGAGCGCGAGCAGCGGGCTTGCGGCAAACAGCAGGTAGTAGGCCGCGACGGCCACCACGAGCACCGGCACCACGGCCAGGAGCCAGGCGATGAGGCCGTGGCGCGTGTCGCCCCCGTTGAAGGCGTGCTCCAGCTGGTCGGCCCAGCGCGCGAGCAGCTCGAAATACGCCTTGAGCGCGCCCAACGGACGCCACTGCTCGAGGATCAGCGCCGCGACGATCGCCACCAAACTCATACAGGGCCGGGCCCCGTCCGGTTGAAGCGATCGGGGCCTTCCCGGCCCCCCGCCCCATCGCGTTCCTCACGCGGCCCGGCGCGGTTGCGCCAGGAAGCGGTAGAGGTTGACCAGCATGCCGGCGGTGGCGCCCCAGATGTAGTAGTCGCGGTACGGGATGGCGAAGTAGGTCACGCGGCGGCCCTGGAACTCGCGCCAGTGCCGCTGGTGATGCGCGGGATCGAGCAGGAAGGAGAGCGGTACCTCGAACGCTTCCTCGACCTCGTGCGCGTCCAGGCGCAGCTCGAAGTCCGGCGCCACCAGGCCCACCACCGGTGTCACGCGGAAATCGGTGCGCGTGTGATAGTCGGAGAGCTTGCCCAGGATCTCGACGTGGCGCGGCTCCAGCCCGATCTCCTCCTGCGCCTCGCGCAACGCAGTGGCTTCGGGCGAGACATCGTGCGGCTCGGCGCTGCCGCCCGGGAAGCTGATCTGGCCCGAGTGGGCCTTGAGGTGCGCGGTGCGCCGCGTGAACAGCACCTTCAACTCCTCCTGCCGCTGCACGATCGGCACCAGCACCGAGGCGGGACGGCGCGCGGCGCCGCGCCCGGCATCGGTGCCCTGATCACCGTACAGGGTCTCGCCAGCCGGACCGGCCGCGGCGAAGTGCCGGCGCAGCCAGAGCGCATCCAGCTCGATCGGACTGTCGTGGATCAGCGTCGCTCGCATGCGGAATTTGGACCGGTGGGGATCTGTTTGCGTTCCAGCCGGGATGATAATCTGTCCAGGCAGGCCAACTTGAACAAGGGAGACATTATGAAGAGACTCGCAGTATTCGCCGCGCTCGCCTTTGCCAGCGCTTCCGCATTCGCTTTCCACTGCCCCGCGGACATGAAGAAGATCGACGCCGCCATGGCGAAGAACCCGAAACTCTCCGCCCAGCAGGCGAGCGAGGTGAAGAAGTACCGCACCGACGGTGAAGCCCTGCACAAGGCGGGCAAGCACCAGGAATCGGTGGACACCCTCGCCAAGGCGATGAAGATCCTCAATATCAAGTAGCCCGGTTCTATTGCCGCAGCCGGGGTTGCCCGCCGCAGTTCGGGCGCGCCGCCCCGGAATGAAAACGCCGCCCGCGGGCGGCATTTTCATTTGTGCTGCCCCGGGCCGCTTGCGGCGGCCCGCGGCGCCCTACGGCAGCAGGATCACCGAGCCGGTGGTCTTGCGGCCCTCGAGGTCGCGGTGGGCCTGCGCCGCGTCGGCGAGCTTGTAGCGCGCGGAGATCTCGATCTTCACCTTGCCCGATCTCACGATGTCGAACAGCGACTTCGAGGTCATCTCGAGGTCGGCGCGCGACGCCGTGTAGGTCGCGAGCGTGGGCCGCGTGAGGAACAGCGAGCCTTTCTGCGCCAGCACCAGCGTGTTGAGCGGCGGTACCGGGCCGGAAGCGTTGCCGAAGGTCACCCACATGCCCAGGGGCCGCAGGCAGTCCAGGGACCCTTCCCAGGTGGTCTTGCCCACCGAGTCGTACACCACCGGCACGCCCTTGCCGCCAGTGATCTCCTTGACGCGCGCGACGAAGTTCTCCTTGCCATAGTCGATGACGTGATCGGCGCCGTGCGCCTTGGCGAGCTTCGCCTTCTCGGCGGAGCCCACCGTGCCGATCACGGTCGCGCCGAGCGCCTTGAGCCACTGGCAGGCGATGAGGCCGACGCCGCCGGCGGCGGCGTGCCAGAGCACGGTATCGCCGGCCTTGACCGCATAGGTGCGGTGGATGAGGTACTGCACGGTCATGCCCTTGAGCATCATCGAGGCGGCCTGCTCGTCGCTGACCCCCTCGGGAATCTTCACCAGCCGCTCGGCCGGCAGCAGGCGCTCGCCGCAGTAGGAGCCGATCTGGCCGGTATAGGCCACGCGGTCCCCGGCTTTGAGCGACGTGACCCCGGGGCCGACTGCTTCGACCACACCTGCGCCCTCGTTGCCCGCCACCTGCGGCAGCTGCATCGGGTACAGACCCGTGCGCTGGTAGGTGTCGACGAAATTGACGCCGATGGCGGTATGGCGCACGCGCACCTGCCCCTGCCCGGGCGCGCCCACCTGCACATCGTCGAGTTGCAGCACTTCCGGCCCGCCTGTCTTGTGGAATCTCACTGCCTTGGTCATCGCGTTGCTCTCCTCGTTGGAATTCGGTTCAGGATTTCTTCGCCGGCGCCTTGGCCGGTGTCGCCCCCCGCGCCTTGGCCGGTGTCGCCTCCGGCGCCGGCGCCGGTGCCGGCGCCGGCGCCGCGGCGGGCTCGGCCGGCTTGCCCGCCATCGCCTGCTGCATCACCGCCCACGGCCACATCATGGAGTTGGCGGCGGTGTTGGCGCCCACGGCGGCGAGCCCGGCGAGCGCCGTCTCGTTGGTGCCGCTCTTCATCGCTTCCAGCGCCGAGCGCTGCATTTCCAGCCCCTGGATGGCGAAGCGCACCATGTTGAGGTTCATCGCCAGCCAGGCTTCGATCGACTTCAGGTCGGCCACGCGCTTCTCGACTTCCTTCGGGTCCATGGTCGGCATGGCCATCCCGGGCACCGGCACGCCGAGCGGTCCCCACAGGCGGCGGAAGACTTCGAATGGATCCTGCGGCGGGTTTGGGTCGGCCATGGGCTGCCTCACGTTCCAGAGAAGAATTCCTTGACTTCGGCCTCGCGCGCCATGGTGTCCTGGTACCCCAGGTCGATGAGCGCGCGGCAGAATGATTCCTCGAACAGCAGGTAGCTCGCGAGGTTCGAGCCCGCGCGCGACAGGGCCCCGGTGGGGCGCAGGATGAAGCGCACGCTGCGCGGCAGCTCGTGCACGAAGCGCGCGGCGATGCGCTCGATCGGCTGCGAGGGCGAGATGAACAGCACCTTTACCGGCCGCAGCGTGATGCTCGCGCCTTCGAGCTTCTCCGGCGGGATCAGGGTGACGGTGCGGTTGATGCGCTCCAGGCGTTCGATGTCCACCGCCAGGCTGTCCAGGAAGATGGAGTTCAGCGCATGGCCGGCGATTTGCGCGAGCGACGGGTAGATGCTGGAGCGCGCGCGCGCCTGGTCCATCGTCTGGCGCCCCGTGCCGACGATCAGCACGCGGTCGGCGCCCAGGTGCAGCGCCGGGCTGACCGGCGCGATCTGGCGCATCGAGCCGTCGCCGAAGTATTCCCGGTGCACCTTCACCGCGGGGAAGATGAACGGCAGCGCCGAAGAGGCGAGAAGGTAGTCCAGCTGCAGCATGACCGCCGCGCCAATGCGCTGATTGCGCTCCCAGCCCTCCAGCCCCGAGCCCCCCTGGAAGAAGGACACGCTCTGGCCGGATGTGTAGCCCGACGCGGTGACGCACACCGCGTACAGCGCGCCCGCGTCGATGTGCTGCTGGATGCGCTCGAAGGGCATGGTCTTCGCCAGCATGTCGCGCAGCGGCGCGTTGTTCAGCAGCGACACCGGATTGCCGCGCGAGATCAGCATCATGGAGGAGAGCCAGCGCGCGCCGCTCTTCATGATACTCGCCACGTCGGTGCGGTAGACGTGGTCGCAGCGCATGTGCTCCCAGACCTCCAGGAGGCTTCCCACCGCGCGCGTGAAATCGTCGGCCTGCACCGCGAGCCCCGCGGCGTTGATCGCGCCCGCCGAGGTGCCGCACAGGATGGGAAACGGATTCTTCACGGGATTGCCGAGCACGTCGCGCACGGCCTTCACCACGCCCACCTGGTAGGCGGCGCGCGCGCCGCCCCCGGTGAGCACCAGCCCGGCGCGCGGCTTCATGCGCGCCGAGGGGAGCGCCGCCACGTTGCCGGCTTGCGCCTCGCTCGCCATCGTGCCGGGGCGCTAGAACAGCCTCTGCTCGACGCCCGCGCGCGGCGCGTTGGCGTCCACCACGGTGAGCGCGGTCATGTTGACCAGGCGCCGCACGGTCGCCGAAGGCGTGAGGATGTGCACGGCGCGCGCCGCGCCGAGCAGGATCGGGCCGATGGTGACACCGCCGGCGGACGCGGTCTTGAGCAGGTTGAAGGCGATGTTGGCGGCGTCCAGCGTCGGCATGATGAGCAGGTTCGCCTCGCCCTTGAAGCGCGAGCTCGGGAACACCTTGAGCCGGATCTCCTCCGAGAGCGCGGCGTCACCGTGCATCTCGCCCTCGACCTCGAGGTGCGGGGCGCGCTCCTGCAGCAGGGCGAGCGCGCGCTGCATCTTGCGCGAGGACGGCAGGTCGATCGAGCCGAAGTTGGAGGCCGACAGCAGCGCCACCTTGGGAATGATGCCGAAGCGCCGTACCTCCTCCGCCGCGAGCAGCGTCATCTCGGCGATGTGCTCGGCGTCCGGGTCGGGCGTGACATAGGTGTCGCAGATGAACACCGTGCGGTTGGGCAGCACCAGCGCGTTCATCGCGGCGTAGTGCCGCACGCCGGCCTGCAGGCCGATCACCTGGTCGACGAAATGCAGGTGCAGCGCGTGCGTGCCGAACGTGCCGCACAGCATGCCGTCGGCTTCGCCCTTGTACATGAGCATCGCGCCGATCAGCGTGTTGCGCCGGCGCATCTCGACCCGGGCATACTCGGGCGACACGCCTTTGCGCTCCACCAGCTTGTGGTAGCTCATCCAGTAGTCGCGGTAGCGCGGGTCGAGCTCGGGATTCACCAGCTGGAACTCGCGCCCGGGGCGCACGCGCAGGCCCAGGCGCTCGATCCTCTGCTCGACGACCTGCGGGCGGCCGATGAGCAGCGGCGCGGCGAGGCCCTCGTCCACCACGATCTGCACCGCGCGCAGCACGCGCTCGTCCTCGCCTTCGGCGTACACCACGCGCTTGGGCTTCGCCTTGGCCGTGGCGAACAGCGGCTTCATGATCAGGCCCGAGTGGTAGACGAACTCCGCGAGCGACTCGCGGTAGAGGTCCAGGTCCGCGATCGGGCGCGTCGCGACACCGGAGTCCATCGCCGCCTTCGCCACCGCGGGCGCCACGCGCGCGATGAGGCGCGGGTCGAACGGCCGCGGGATCAGGTACTCCGGGCCGAAGCTGATCGACTCGATGTTGTAGGCGAGCGCCACCTGCTCCGAGGTCTCGGCCTGCGCCAGCTCGGCGATGGCGCGCACCGCGGCGAGCTCCATCTCGATGGTGATGGTGGTGGCGCCGACGTCGAGCGCGCCGCGGAAGATGAACGGGAAGCACAGGACGTTGTTCACCTGGTTCGGGTAGTCCGAGCGCCCCGTGGCGATGACGCAGTCGGGCCGCGCTTCCTTGGCGAGCTCCGGCCGGATCTCGGGCTCCGGGTTGGCGAGCGCGAGGATCAGCGGCCGCGGGCCCATCTTCTTCACCATCGCGGGCTTGAGCACGCCGCCCGCCGAGAGACCGAGGAACACGTCGGCGCCGCCGATCACCTCGTCGAGCGTGCGCGCCTTGGTGTGCTTCGCGTAGCGCTCCTTGTCCGGGTCCATCTCTTCCTTGCGGCCCGCGTACACCACGCCCTTGATGTCGGTCACCGTGATGTTGGCGACCGGCATGCCCATCTTCACCAGCAGGTCCAGGCAGGCGAGCGCCGCGGCGCCCGCGCCGGAGACCACCAGCTTCACCTGCGCAAGGTCCTTGCCGACCACCTTCAGGCCGTTGAGCACCGCCGCGCCGACGGTGATCGCGGTGCCATGCTGGTCGTCGTGGAACACCGGGATCTTCATGCGCGCCCGCAGCTGCCTCTCGACGATGAAGCACTCCGGCGCCTTGATGTCCTCCAGGTTGATGCCGCCGAAGGTCGGCTCGAGGCTGGCGATGATGTCGACGAGCTTCTCGGGATCGCGCTCGTTCACCTCGATGTCGAAGCAGTCGATGCCGGCGAACTTCTTGAACAGCACGCTCTTGCCTTCCATCACCGGCTTGGCGGCGAGCGGGCCGATGGCGCCCAGGCCCAGCACGGCGGTGCCGTTGGTGATCACCGCGATCAGATTGGCGCGCGAGGTCAGCTGCATCGCCTGCGCCGGGTCGCGCGCGATCTCCTCGCAGGCGGCGGCGACGCCGGGCGTGTAGGCGAGCCCCAGGTCGCGCTGGTTGGTGAGCTGCTTGGTGGGAAGGATCGAGATCTTCCCGGGGCGCGGCAGGCGGTGATACTCGAGTGCGTTCTGCTTGAGCTGCTCGTCCACCGCCGACTCTCCTAGGGAAGCTCTACGCAAGTCGCGCGCATGCGCGTTGCGGCCGGAACGCGGCGTCGGCTAGGCGCGAGGCCGCAGCGATATGTCGATATCGCAAGGTCGAGCAACAACGCCGGCGCCCGTGTCATCGCACAATCTTACGCCACGCCGCTACGACTTCCGGCCGCAACCCGAGGGCGGCGAGGGCCGTTGCCCTGGAGTCCCGCGGTCCGGCCTCGCCGCCTGGAGGGACGGGGCGAGCTGCGCAGCCGCTTGCGGCTGCGCTCCTCGCGGGCGCCACGCGACGCCCGCAGGCGCAAGCGCCTGCGGGGTTCGTGCATGGCTTCGCCATCGGCCGCCTTGTGGACGTCAAGTACACGGCGGCGTCCGCTGTCTCGCCCTGCACGAAAATCGCCACCGTCGCGCACGCGGGACTTGCGCAGAGCTTCCCTTGATCCCGGGGAAAAATTATAGCAACCCGGTACCACCCCGACGGCACCGTGCGCGGCTGCGCTGCGCGGCGATCCGCCCTGGGGCATGCATGCGATCCGTATAATCCGCGGCACCCATGCAAGCGTCCGCGACCACATCTGCACGCATTCTGGCGGCGCGCCGCGCCGCCGAGATCGAGCCCTTCCAGGTCATGGACGTGCTCGCGCGCGCGCAGGCGCTCGAGGCGGCGGGCCGGCGCGTGCTGCACATGGAGATCGGCGAGCCGGACTTCACGGCGCCCGAGGCGGTGGTCGAGGCCGGCGTGCGCGCGCTGCGCGGGGGGCTTACCGCCTACACCGCGACGCTCGGCCTGCCGGCGTTGCGCGAGGCGATCGCCGGTTTCTACGCGCTGCGCTTCGGCCATGCGCCCGATGCGGCGCGCGTCGTCGTCACCACGGGCGCTTCCGGCGGATTGCTGCTGGCGCTGGCGGCCTACGTGGATCCGGGCGACGAGTTCCTGGTGCCCGATCCGGGCTATCCGGGCTACCGGCATTTCGTGCGCGCTTTCGAGGGCGTCGCGCGCGCGCTGCCGGTTTCGGCGCGCTCCGCCTACCAGCCGACCTTGGAGATGGTGCGTGCGGCCTGGGGAGCGCGCACCAAAGGCCTCGTGCTCGGCTCGCCTTCGAATCCGACCGGAACGCTCGTGCCGCGCGCCGAGCTCGAGCGCATCGCCGCCTTCGTCGCCGAGCGGGGCGGCGTGCTGATCGCCGACGAGATCTACCAGGGCCTGGTGTACGGCGAGCCGCCTGCCAGCGCGCTCGGCCTGCCGGGAGAAGTGGTGCTGGTCAACAGCTTTTCCAAGTACTTCTGCATGACCGGCTGGCGCCTGGGCTGGCTGGTGCTGCCGGCGGCGCGGGTGCGCGACGTCGAGAAGCTCTCGCAGCACTTCACCATCTGCGCGCCGAGCGCCGCGCAGCACGCGGCACTGGCCGCCTTCGAGCCGGCCACGCTCGAGGTGCTGGAGGAGCGGCGGCGGGAGTTCGAGCGGCGGCGCGACTTCCTGGTGCCCGCGCTCGAGCGTGCCGGCCTCGAGGTGCCGGCGCGCCCCTCGGGCGCCTTCTACGTGTACACGGACTGCGCGGCGCTCGGCGGCGATGCCAAGCGCTTTGCGATGGACATGCTGGAGCAAGCCGGGGTGGCGGCGACGCCGGGGCTGGACTTCGGCGCCAATGGCACGCAGCACTGCCTGCGCTTCGCGTACACGCGCAGCCTCGCGGAGCTCGAGGAAGCCGCCGCGCGCGTCGCGCGCTTCTGCGCCAGCCGGCGCTAGGCGCCGGCGGCGCGGGCCCGCCGCCTCAGGCGCTTACGCCTGGTTGCGAGCGCGCAGGCGCACCTGTTGCAGGCGCGCCTTCTCCGCAAGCACCTTGCCGGAGTACTGCGAGGTCGGCTCGTCGAGGGCGCCGGCGTACATCTGCAGGGCGGCTTCGAGCTCGCCTACGCGGCGGAGGTACTCGCGCAGGATCCGGGTGCCGACGAGGATGTTCACTTCCGGGTCGAGCAGTGCGAGCTCGCCGCCATGGTCGGCGAGCTTCTCCGGGTGGTATTTCGGGATGACCTGCATCAGGCCCCTGGCCCCCATCGAGCTCTCCGCCACCGGGTTGTAGCGCGATTCGATGGCCATCACTGCGAGGATCAGCATCGGGTCGAGCGAAAACTCGCGCCCCGCCTGGTAGGCGGTGGCGACGAAGCCCGCAGCCGCTGTCTCGGACACGCGGTAGCGGCGCGCGATGAACTCGGTCACCGCGCGTTGCTCGCGCTCGTGCACCGTGTCCGCAGCGGCACCCTGGATGGGGCCGGCCGCGGACACGACGCTGACCGAGTCCTCGGCGCGCGCCAGCGCCGACAGGTACTGCCAGATCGTGTCGTGCGACGCCGGGAGCGACATTGCCAGGACGGCCGCGAGCCCGATCAGGGCCAGCAGGCCACGCACTAGGGCGAACATCCGGTTCAGACTGCCGATCGCTTGCATCTCGGTCCTCCTAGCTCTGGGCGACTTCGGCGGCCCGCCACCCCGCCCACCTCCAACCCGCTTGGTGACATCGAACTACGGCGGAGGAAGACTCGGAAGTGTGTGCCCGCCAACCCTTGTCAGGGCGCCATTGGGAAGCAGGTTTTGCTGCAGTGCAACGCGAAGAATGATAGGACATTTTTCACAGTCCTGTCAATGTGTTCTGACACTTCATGAACAATCTATGCTGCAGTGCATAAGCCACTGGTCTGGCGAGTGAACCTAAGCGCCAGAAGGGCGTGCACCCCGGTAAAATAGAGGCCTTCCTCCTGCCGCTGCGCCCATTGCGGTGCGGAGCGACAAGAGGAAGCCTCGCGGACCGGCCTTAGCCTTTCAGTTCACGCCCGAATGACCAAGGCGGTCCGCAGAGCTTCGAGGGCCTGGCGGGGGACTTGCGTCCCCCGCCACATTCCCGAACGGTACCCGGTTACGGCCGGGATCCGGTTGGAAACGGCCAAGCGGCCGCCGGATTCAGCGCGGTACCCGCGCTGGGAATCGCGGCGGTAGACGGCGGGGCTGCTGGTACCGCCGTCATCGCTCCCGCAGAGCTGGCCTTAGGTTTAACGGGCTTTGCCTTTTTTTTGGCGGCTTTCTTCTTGCGGCCCGCTGCCTTCTTCTTGGACGATTTCTTAGCTGCTTTCTTCTTCTTTGAGGCTTTCTTCTTCTTCTTTTTCTTTCCGCCTTTTTTCGCCTTTTTCTTCGCCATGACTAGCTCCTTACGGTAGTTGGACAAAAGAAGCCCGGCCATCCCTGACCGGACTATTCAACCGCGCCCGGGAATCGCTTCCCGGCCGCGGATTGAATTCTTCGCAACAGCCCATCAACGCGCGCCCCGCACCGCCAGATCCTGGTACAGGATATCCGGGTCGAGCCGGATGCCCCCTTCCCAGGTGACCGTGGCGGTCTCCGGGTCCACGCTCACCTTCTCGAACTCGCGCACGTCGCGCCACAGCTTGAACGCGCCGATCTCGAGCAGGTTGCCCAGGAACACGCTGCCTTCCAGTCCATCATCGAATCGTAACCAAAGCTTGTAGTCTTCTTCCACTTTACACGCAGTCACTCGGTGGTGCATCACGTTGCTCCTCTCAGTCCCAGCTCAGCGCGCCGCCGGTCTGGTACTCGATGACCCGTGTCTCGAAGAAGTTGCGCTCCTTCTTCAGGTCGATCATCTCGCTCATCCACGGGAACGGGTTGTTGGCCCCCGCGTACAGTGACGTCCAGGCCGATCTGCTGGCAGCGGCGGTTGGCGATGAAGCGCAGGTATTCCTTGAACATCGGCGCGTTCAGCCCGAGCACGCCGCGCGGCATGGTGTCCTCGGCGTAGCGGTACTCGAGCTCGACCGCCCTGCGGAACAGCTCGTGCAGCTCCTCGCGGAACTGCGGCGTCCACAGGTGCGGGTTCTCCAGCTTGATCTGGTTGACCAGGTCGATGCCGAAGTTGCAGTGCATGGACTCGTCGCGCAGGATGTACATGTACTGCTCGGCGGCGCCGGTCATCTTGTTCTGGCGGCCGAGCGACAGGATCTGCGCGAAGCCGACGTAGAAGAACAGCCCCTCCATCAGGCAGGAGAACACGATCAGGCTCTTGAGCAGCTCCTGGTCGCTCTCCGGCGTGCCGGTCTTGAATGCCGGGTCGGTGAGCGTGTCGATGAACGGCACCAGGAACTCGTCCTTGTCGCGGATCGAGGCGATCTCGTGGTAGGCGTTGAACACCTCGCCCTCGTCGAGGTCCAGGCTCTCGACGATGTACTGGTAGGCGTGGGTGTGGATCGCCTCCTCGAAGGCCTGCCGCAGCAGGTACTGGCGGCACTCCGGCGCGGTGATGTGCCGGTAGGTGCCGAGCACGATGTTGTTCGCGGCGAGCGAGTCGGCGGTGACGAAGAAGCCCAGGTTGCGCTTGACGATGCGCCGCTCGTCGTCGGTGAGCCCGTGCGGGTCCTTCCACAGCGCGATGTCGCGGCTCATGTTGATTTCCTGCGGCATCCAGTGGTTGGCGCAGGCGGCGAGGTATTTCTCCCAGGCCCACTTGTACTTGAACGGCACCAGCTGGTTGACGTCGGCCTTGGAATTGATGACGCTCTTGTCCTCCACCGAGATGCGGCGGAAGGCGTTGCCGGCCGCGAAGCGCTCCTCGGCGGCGGCCGGCGGCACGAAGCCGGCCTGCCCGCGGAAGCGCCAGGCCGGCGATTGCCTTGAGCTTTCCTTCTTCCTCGATGCTGAGCATTACTGGCAGGCCTCGCACTCGGGGTTGTCGATGGCGCAGAACTTCGCTTCATCGACTGCGCCGGCCTCCGCGGCGGCCCCGGCGCTGGGCACCGCATTCAGCTGCCCCGCCTTGGAGGTGGACTTCTCGGCGTGCGTGGCGCCGAGCGAGCGCAGGTAGTAGGTGGTCTTGAGGCCGCGGATCCAGGCGAGCTTGTAGGTCTCGTCGAGCTTCTTGCCCGAGGCGCCCGCCATGTAGATGTTGAGCGACTGCGACTGGTCGATCCACTTCTGCCGCCGCGCCCCGGCCTCGACCAGCCACTTCGGCTCGACCTCGAACGCGGTCGCGTAGAGCCTGCGCAGCTCCGCCGGCGCGCGGTCGATGCGCGCCAGGTTGCCGTCGAAGTACTTGAGGTCGGCGATCATCACCTCGTCCCACAGCCCGGCGCGCTTCAGGTCGCCGACCAGGTACTCGTTGATCACCGTGAACTCGCCCGACAGGTTCGACTTGACGTAGAGGTTCTGGTAGGTCGGCTCGATCGAGGCCGACACGCCGACGATGTTGGCGATGGTCGCCGTCGGCGCGATCGCCAGGCAGTTCGAGTTGCGCATGCCGTGCTGCCGGATGCGCCCGCGCAGCGGCTCCCAGTCGAGGCTCGAGGAGCGGTCCACCTCGACGTAGCCGCCGCGCTCGGCGGCCAGCAGGTCGAGCGAGTCCTGCGGCAGGATGCCGCGGTCCCACAGCGAGCCCTCGAACGAGGAATAGCGGCCGCGCTCCTCGGCGAGCTCGGTGGAGGCCCAGTACGCGCAATAGGCGACCATCTCCATCGAGCGGTCGGCGAACTCGCACCGCGTCGGCCGAGGCGTAGGGCACGCGCAGCAGGTGCAGGCAGTCCTGGAAGCCCATGATGCCCAGGCCGACCGGGCGGTGGCGCAGGTTGGAGTTGCGCGCCTTGTCCACTGCGTAGTAGTTGATGTCGATGACGTTGTCGAGCATGCGCATCGCGGTGCGCACGGTGCGCTTGAGCTTGTCGAAATCCAGCCCCTGCGGCGTCATGTGCGCCACCAGGTTGACCGAGCCCAGGTTGCACACCGCGATCTCGTCGGCCGAGGTGTTGAGCGTGATCTCGGTGCACAGGTTCGAGCTGTGCACCACGCCCACGTGCTGCTGCGGGCTGCGCAGGTTGCACGGGTCCTTGAACGTGATCCAGGGATGCCCGGTCTCGAACAGCATGCGTGAGCATCTTGCGCCACAGCTGCACCGCGGGAATCTTCTTGTGCAGCTTCAGCTCGCCGCGCGCCGCCTTGTCCTCGTAGCGCAGCGTAGGCTTCCTCGAACGCCTTGCCGACCTTGTCGTGCAGCTCGGGCACGTCCGACGGGCTGAACAGCGTCCAGTCGGCGCTTTCCATCACGCGCTTCATGAACAGGTCGGGAATCCAGTTCGCCGTGTTCATGTCGTGGGTGCGGCGGCGGTCGTCGCCGGTGTTCTTGCGCAGCTCGAGGAACTCCTCGATGTCCAGGTGCCAGGTCTCGAGGTACGAGCACACCGCGCCCTTGCGCTTGCCGCCCTGGTTCACCGCCACTGCGGTGTCGTTCACCACCTTCAGGAACGGCACCACGCCCTGCGACTTGCCGTTGGTGCCCTTGATGTGCGAGCCGAGCGCGCGCACCGGCGTCCAGTCGTTGCCGAGACCCCCGGCGTACTTGGCGAGCAGCGCGTTCTCCTTGATGGCATCGTAGATGCCGGTCGAGGTCGTCCGCCACCGTCGTCAGGTAGCAGGAAGACAGCTGCGAGCGCTGCGTGCCCGAGTTGAACAGCGTCGGCGTCGAGCTCATGAAGTCGAACGTCGACAGCACGTCGTAGAACTCGATGGCGCGCGCCTCGCGATCCTTCTCGCGCAGCGCGAGCCCCATCGCCACGCGCATGAAGAAGGCCTGCGGCAATTCGATCCGGCGCCCGCGCACGTGCAGGAAGTAGCGGTCGTAGAGCGTCTGCAGGCCCAGGTAGCCGAATTTCAGGTCGCGCTCCGCCTTGAGCGCGCGCCCGATGCGCGCCAGGTCGAACTTGGCGAGCTCGGGGTCGAGCAGCTCCGCCTCGATGCCGCGGCGGATGAACTCGGGGAAGTAGGCGGCGTAGCGCGCCTGCATCGCGGCCTGGCTGGCTTCCTCGCCCAGCACCTCGAGCCGGATGGTGTTGAGCAGCAGCCGCGCCGTGACGTAGCTGTAGGCCGGGTCCTTCTCGATCTGCGCGCGCGCGGCGAGGATCGCCGACTTGCGCACTTCCTCCATCGGCACGCCGTCGTACAGGTCGCGCAGGGTGGCCTCGAGGATCCCCGTCGCGTCAGCGGCGCCGTCCAGCCCCTCGCAGGCCGACTCGAGCAGGCGCTTGAGCCCGTCCAGGTCGAGCGCGCGGCGCGCGCCGTTGTCCAGCACGTGCAGCACGGACTGCGCCGCCTCGCGCTCTCGCGTCGCCTTCTCCGCGGCACGCGCGCGCGTGCGCTCCTCGCGATACAGCACGTAGGCGCGGGCGACGTCGTGCTCGCCCGAGCGCATCAGTGCGAGTTCCACCTGGTCCTGGATGTCCTCGATGTGGAAGGTGCCGCCCTGCGGCTGACGGCGCTGCAGCGCGCCGACCACCTGGCCGGTGAGGTGGGCGACCCGCTCGCGGATGCGCGCGGAGGCCGCGCCCTGGCTGCCGTTGACCGCGAGGTAGGCCTTGGTCATGGCCACCGAGATCTTGGCCGGCTCGAAGCCGACCACCGCGCCGTTGCGCCGGATGACCTTGTAATCGCTCCAGTTCGATTGAACCGCGCTCGCCGCGTCGGCAACGCTGGCACTTCTCACCGGGCTTGTGGCGACGCTTTCCTGCGCGATCTGCATGTCCTGTCTCCCTTGCTTGCCCTCTGCGGGGCACCCCATCCTCGCCCGGCCGTCCGCCGCAAGGTTGCGGTTTCGTGACGACCTGCACTAAAACCACAATATCTAGTGCTGACCTGCTGATTGTTCACTAGTTCTAGTGGCGGCAATTTACCACGGCCGATTTAATTTGCAAGCACAAACGCGCAGCGGCGCGATTTGCGCAGCGCAGCGTGACTACTAGGTATAGAGTTTGGGCCCCGGCGAGGCCCAAGTAATAGTAATTGGAGCGAGACGGCGAGCTAGGCGCGCGCGAGGCCTTCGAGGCAGCGCGCCCAGTCGAAGTGCGTGCCCGGATCGCGCTTGCGCCCCGGTGCCACATCGCTGTGCGCCGCGCACGCGCGCAGCGACAGGCGCCCCGCCAGCGCGTGCACCAGGCGCCCGAGGCACCGGTACTGTGCATCGCTGAAGCGTGTCCGCTCCGTGCCTTCCAGCTCGACGCCCACCGAGAAGTCGTTGCAGCGATCCGCGCCGCGCCAGCGCGAGACGCCAGCGTGCCACGCGCGCTTGTGCAACGGTACGAACTGAATCAGCGCGCCATCGCGCCTCACCAGGAAGTGCGCCGACACGCGCAGGTGCGCGATGTCGCGAAAATACGGGTGCGCCAGCGGATCGAGCCGGTTGGTGAAGAGCTGCTCGATCGCTTCGCCACCGTAGCGTCCAGGCGGCAGGCTGATCGAGTGCAGCACCAGCAACGAGACGCGGGTGCCGGCAGGCCGCGCGTCGCAGTTGGGCGAGGCCACGTAGCGCGCCCGCGCCAGCCTGCCATCAGGACCGATTCTCATCCGTGATGCCGAGCCGCTGCATGCGGTAGCGCAAGGTGCGGAACGTGACGCCAAGGAGCTTGGCCGCTGCGGTACGGTTGAAATTGGTGCGGGCCAGCGCCTCCAGGATCGCCTCGCGCTCGACGCGGTCGAGGTATTCGGGCAGCGGCACGCCGAGCGCGCCGTCGGCCGCGCGCGCGCCGGGCTCGTCGTCGGCGGGCGCTGGTCGCAGCCGCAGGTCGTCGGGCCCGATTTCGGCCTCCGGCGCCAGCGCCATCGCCCGCTCCAGGATGTTCTCCAGCTCGCGGATATTGCCGGGGAAGTCGTAGCGCACCAGCTCCTCGAGCGCGGCCACCGAGAGCCGCACGGCCGGGGCGCCGGGCTGCCGTGCGGCGCGCGCCAGGATGCTCTGCGCGATCAGCGGGATGTCCTCCCGGCACTCGCGCAAGGGCGGCATCCGCAGCTCGATCACGTTCAGGCGGTAGAAGAGGTCCTGGCGGAACTTGCCGGCCTCGACCAGCCGCGCCAGGTCCTGGTGCGTGGCGCTGATGATGCGCACGTCCACCGGGTCTTCCTGGGTGGCGCCGACCTTGCGCACGCGCTTTTCCTGGATGGCGCGCAACAGCTTCACCTGCATCAGCAGCGGCAGGTCCGCCACTTCATCCAGGAACAGGGTGCCGCCGTTCGCCGCCTGGAAGAAGCCGTCGCGGTCCTGCTCGGCGCCGGTAAAGGCGCCCTTCTTGTAGCCGAAGAACTCGCTCTCCATCAGCGTTTCCGGGATTGCGCCGCAATTCACCGGCACGAACGGCCGCTCGCGCCGCGCGCCCTGGGCATGGATCAGCCGCGCCGCCAGCTCCTTGCCACTGCCCGATTCGCCCGAGATGTACACCGGCGCCTGCGTGCGCGCGAGCTTGCCGATCAGCTCGCGCACCTGCGCCAGCGGCGCGCTGTCGCCCAGCAGCGGCATGTCGCGCACCGGCTCGCCCGCCGGCGCGGGCAGCGACAATACGGACTTGACCAGCGAGCGCAACTGCTCCAGCCCGACCGGCTTGGAAACGTAGTCGAAGGCGCCGGCCTTGAGCGCCGCCACGGCGTTCTCGGCGCTGCCGTAGGCCGTGATCACCGCCACCGGCAGGTCGATGCCGAGGCCCGCGATGTGGCGCACCAGGTCCAGCCCGTCGCCATCGGGCAGCCGCATGTCGGTGAGGCACAGGTCGTAGCGCCCCTTCTGCAGGGCCTCGCGTCCCTCGGCGAGGCTGCCCGCGCCGACGACATGCAGGCCCATCTTGGCGAGCGTCAGCTCCAGGAGCTCGCGGATGTCGGGCTCGTCGTCGACCACCAGCACCTGGCGATCGCGCGGCGGTGGCCGGCGCTCGGCGCGCTTCACGTGGCAACTCCGCCGCGGCAGACGATGCGGAAATGCGCGCCGCCCGAGCCGGCGACGTACTCGAGCAGCGCGCCGTTTGCCGAGCTCAGCTCGCGGGCGAGGTACAGGCCCAGTCCGGTTCCCTTGCTGTCGGTGGTGAAGAACGGCTCAAACAGCTGTCCCTGGATGGCGTGCGGCACGCCCGGACCGTTGTCGATCACGTTCAATTCTACTTGATCGCCGAACGCGCGCGCCTCGATGCGCACGGCGCCCGGCTCCTCGCGCGCATGCCGCACCGCGTTGCGCAGCAGATTCCACATCACTTGCCGCAGGTGCTCGCGGTCGAACTCGGCCCAGATGCCGCGCGCCGGCTCGAGCGCCACGCGCCCCGCGGGCAGCGCCTCGTTGGCGGCGAATTCCTCGAGGAAGGCGGTGAGCCAGGTGCCCAGCGGGATGCGGTCGGGCGCGACGCGGTCGCGCCGGTTGAGCTGCAGCACGTCGGCCACCAGCCGCTCCAGCCGCAGGGTGTTGTCGTGGATGATGCGCGTGAGGCGCCCGCGGTCGGTGGTGCGCCGCTCCTCCGCCAGCAGCTCCCCGGCGTGGCTGATCGCGGAGAGGGGATTGCGGATCTCGTGCGCGATGTTGGCCGTCAGGCGGCCGAGCGCGGCGAGCTTGAGCTGCTGCGCCTGCTCGCGCGAGCGCGTCATGTCCTCCACGAACACCACCGTAAAGCGGTCTTCGGTGCCGGTATCGAGCAGCCGCGCGCGCACTTCCTTGCCGCGCGCCTCGAGGTCCACCGAGGACGCGGCCGGCCGGCCGCCGGCGTCGCGCCACGCGCGCCAGCGCGGCTCGAGGCCCGGGAGCACTGCCGCAAGCGGCTGCTGGCGCAGCGCCTCCATGCCGAGCAGGCGCAGGGCCTGCGGGTTGTGCTCGACCACGCGCCCGTCCCGGTCGAGCACCAGCACGCCGTCCTGCATGTCGGCGATCACCAGCTGGTTGACGCGCATCTGGTTGGCAAGGGCGCGGCCGCGCTCGCGCGCCAGGCGCTCGTTGGCCGCGAGCCGCTGTGCCAGCCAGCCGGTCGCGCCGGCAGTGGCGAAGTAGCCCATCGACAGCAGGCCCGCGGGCACCACGGTCGCCGACGGCAGGTCGAGGGCCAGCGCCCAGTAGCTCTCCTCCAGCAGGACCGCGATGGTGGCCAGCGCCGCGTACAGGAAATTGAGGCGCAGCGGCGCCACCAGCCCGGCGCCGGTGAGCGAGATCAGCAGCATGACGCCCAGGCCGCTGCGCAGGCCGCCGCTCGCGTACATCAAGAGCGGTATCGCGACGATGTCGAGCAGGGCGTGCAGCGTGAGCTGCAGGTTGAAGCGTTCGCGTCCCGAGCGCAGCGCGAACTGCAGCGCGATGCCGAGCAGCAGGTAGCCCACGCAGACGCTCCGGAACAAGCGCAGGTCATGCGCGCCGAAGTTCGTCGGTTCATAGGCGAAGTAGGTGGCGCCGAGGAACAGCAGGGCGATCGCAATGCGGTACAGGTTGAAGTACTGCAGCGAAATCCAGAAGGACTCCGGCGGGGCGTCTCCGCGCGCGAACAGCGCCGAATCAGCCCGCGTGGCCATCAGGGGCGGCGCGGACCGAGCCGCGCGTGCTCTTCGCTGCAGTAGTCGCGCCCGAGCTCGGCACGCGCCTCCGCGCGCGGCAGGTGCACGCCACAGTGCGCGCAGCGCACCAGTTCGCCGCCCTGCGCGTCGCGCCGAGCGCCGTCCGCTCGCCGCGCGGCCAGCGCGCGGCGCACCAGCCAGACCAGAACCAGCACCGCGAGCGCGAGCAGCAGCAGGCGTCCCATGGCGCTATTCTAGGAAAACAGGATTGGTCGGGGTGACTGGATTTGAACCAGCGACACCTGCGTCCCGAACGCAGTACTCTACCAGGCTGAGCTACACCCCGACGTGCGAGAAATGCTAGCTGCGGCGCGTCACCGAGAAGGACGCCAATTCTAGCAAAGAATCCCGGAAGGCAGACGCCGGCAGCCCGGCGATCGCGCGCGCCGCGATCTCGGCTTCGCGGCGCGCGGCCTCGCGGGCGTAGTCCAGCGCGCCGCTCGACCTGATCACCGCCAGCACCGGCGCGAAGCCGGCGCGCCCGCCATCGACGATCGCGCGCCGCACCAGCGCACTGTCCTGCGGGCTCGCGGCCTGCATCGCGCGGATCAGCGGCAGGGTCGGCTTGCCCTCGGCCAGGTCATCGCCCAGGCTCTTGCCGGTCTCCTGCGCCTCGCCCGAATAGTCCAGCACATCGTCGACCACCTGGAACGCGGTGCCCAGATGCATGCCGAAGGCGGCCAAGCCCTCCTCAACGGCCAGCGGCACGCCGCCCAGCACGCCGCCCAGGCGCGCCGCCGCCTCGAAGAGCTTGGCGGTCTTGCGGCGCACGACGTCGAGGTAGCGCGCCTCGTCGACGTCGGGATCGTGGCAGTTCATCAATTGCAGCACCTCGCCTTCGGCGATGGTATTGGTGGCGTCGGACAGCACGCGCATCACGCGCATGCTGTCCAGTCCCACCATCATCTGGAAGGCGCGCGAATACAGGAAATCGCCCACCAGCACCGAGGCCGCGTTGCCAAAGGCGGCGTTCGCCGTGCGCCGGCCGCGGCGCAACTGCGACTCGTCGACCACGTCGTCATGCAGGAGCGTCGCCGTGTGGATGAACTCCACCACCGCGGCCAGCTCGAAGCGCGCCTCGCCTCGATAATCGACCGCGCCGGCGGCGAGCAGCAGCAGGGCCGGGCGCAGGCGCTTGCCGCCCCCCGCGACGATGTACTCGGCAACCTCGCGCACCAGCGGCACGTCGGAAGCCAGGCGCTCGCGGATCAGTGCGTCCACGCGCCGCATGTCTTCGGCGACGGGGGCGAGGAAGGGGCTGGCAGAGGGCTGCGGCATGAGGCGGCGGCGGGGCGCGGAGCGTAGCATACAAGGCTTTGACGCCAGGAGCCGGAATCTCCTATAATTCCAAGTCTTTGCAGCTCATTCGATCAATTTTTTGGTCACGAATTACGGAATCCCCATGTACGCAATCATCAAGACCGGCGGCAAGCAGTATCGCGTCAAGTCCGGAGAGCAGGTGCGTGTCGAGTCGCTCGTGGCCGATGTCGGCGCCGCAGTGTCCTTCGACCAGGTGCTGGCCGTCGGCGAGGGCGATGCGGTGCGCGTCGGCGCGCCGCTGGTCGCGGGCGCCCAGGTCAAGGCCACAGTGGTGGCGCACGGCCGCGGCGAGAAACTGAAGATATTCAAGCTGCGCCGGCGCAAGCACTACCAGAAGACGCAGGGACATCGCCAGAACTACACCGAAGTCCGCATCGACGACATCGTCGGCGGCGCCTGACGAGGGAGATCCAGCATGGCACACAAGAAAGCAGGCGGCAGCTCGCGCAACGGCCGCGATTCACAGGCCAAGCGCCTCGGCGTCAAGACCTACGGCGGCGAGCAGGTGAACGCGGGTCAGATCATCGTGCGCCAGCGCGGCACGCAGGTGCATCCGGGCGCCAACGTCGGCATCGGCCGCGATCACACCCTGTACGCTCGCGTCACCGGCAAGGTCGAGTTCGCCGTCAAGGGAGCCGCCAACAAGAAGACCGTGAGCGTGGTTCCGGTCTAGCCGAGCCCCGCTCCCGCGAAAGCCCTATCGCTCGCGGTAGGGCTTTTTCATTTCCAGACCATGAAATTCATCGACGAAGCGACCATCGAGGCGCATGCCGGCAAGGGCGGCGACGGCGCGGCGGCGTTTCGCCGCGAGAAGTACGTGCCGCGCGGCGGCCCGAGCGGCGGCGACGGCGGCCGCGGCGGCAGCATCTGGGCGGTCGCCGACCGCAACATCAACACGCTTATCGACTACCGCTTCGCGCGCATCCATCGCGCGGGCAACGGCGCAGGCGGAGGTGGCTCCGACAAGGACGGCCGCGGCGGCAATGACCTCGTGCTGCGGGTGCCGGTGGGCACGATCGTGCGCGATGAGCAGAGCGGCGAAGTGATCGCCGACCTCGCGCGCGACGGCGAGCGCGCCTTGCTCGCCAAGGGGGGACAGGGCGGCCTGGGCAACCTGCATTTCAAGTCCAGCATCAACCGCGCGCCGCGCCAGTACACGCGCGGCCTGCCCGGCGAGAGCCGCAAGCTGCGGTTGGAGCTGCGCGTGCTGGCCGACGTGGGGCTGCTCGGACTGCCGAATGCGGGCAAGTCGACGCTGGTGCGCGCGGTATCGAGCGCGCGGCCGAAGGTGGCGGACTACCCGTTCACCACGCTCAATCCGTCGCTCGGCGTAGTGCGCGTCGCCGAGGACGCGAGCTTCGTCATCGCCGACATCCCGGGCCTGATCGAGGGTGCCGCCGAGGGCGCCGGACTCGGCCACCAGTTCCTGCGCCACCTCGCGCGCACGCGCCTGCTGCTGCACCTCGTGGACATCGCGCCGCTCGAGGAGGACGCCGACCCGGTGCGCGACATCCGCGCCATCGCCGCCGAGCTGAAGAAGTACGACGAATCGCTGTACCGCAAGCCGCGCTGGCTGGTGTTCAACAAGGCGGATCTCGCGCCGGACGCGGATGCGCGCATCGCGCGCATCCTGCGCGCGCTGCGCTGGAAGGGCGCCTGGTTCAAGGTGAGCGCCATCAGCGGCGCGGGCTGCCGTGAGCTGTGCGCCGCCGCCTATCGCTTCCTTTCGCAACCCGCCAAGCCGGCGCGCACGCGGCGCGCGGCCTGAAGCCATGACTTCGCCCCTCTCCAGCGCCGGCACGCTGATCGTCAAGGTCGGCAGCTCGCTCGTCACCAACGAAGGCCGCGGCCTGGACGTGGCGGCGATTTCGCGCTGGGCCGCCCAGATCGCGCAACTGCGCGCGCTCGGCAAGCGCTGCGTGCTGGTGTCCTCGGGCGCGATCGCCGAAGGGCTGCAGCGCCTGGGCTGGACCCGGCGTCCGAAGGCCTTGCACGAGCTGCAGGCGGCGGCCGCGGTGGGCCAGATGGGCCTCGTGCAGTGCTACGAGGCCTGCTTTCGCGAGCACGGCATCGCCACCGCGCAGGTGCTGCTGACCCACGCCGATATGGCCGACCGCCAGCGCTACCTCAACGCCCGCTCGACGCTGCTCACGCTGCTCGCGCTCGGCGTGATTCCGGTGATCAACGAGAACGACACCGTGGTGACCGACGAGATCAAGGTCGGCGACAACGACACGCTCGCCGCGCTGGTGACCAACCTCGTCGAGGCGGACGCGCTGATCATCCTCACCGACCAGGCCGGGCTGTACGATGCCGATCCGCGCCACGTGCCTGGCGCGCACCTGATCGAAGAGGCGATTGCGGGCGAGGAGCGCCTGGAGGCGATGGCCGGCGGCGTCGGCTCAAGCCTGGCGCGCGGCGGCATGATCACCAAGGTGCTCGCCGCCAAGCGTGCGGCGCGCAGCGGGGCGCATACCGTGATCGCTGACGGGCGCGAGCCCGACGTGCTGCTGCGCCTGGCGCGCGGCGAGCGCATCGGCACGCTGCTGCGGGCGCAGACCACGCCGCTCGCGGCGCGCAAGCAGTGGCTCGCGGATCACGTGACGGTCACCGGCCGCCTCACGCTCGATGCCGGCGCGGCGCGCGCGCTGCAGCGCGACGGCAAGAGCCTGCTCCCGGTCGGGGTCACCGCGGTGAGCGGGGAGTTCGAGCGCGGCGCGGTGGTCGCCTGCGTGGAGCCCGGCGGGCGCGAGATCGCGCGCGGACTGGTGAATTATTCAGCCGCGGAAGCGCGGCTCATCATGCGCAAGGCCTCCAGCGAGATCGAGACCGCGCTGGGCTACGTGGACGAGCCCGAGCTCATCCACCGCGACAATCTCGTGCTTCTCTAGTAACCGCGCTCGGGAATGGCGATGCGGTTGGGATGACCGCCGCGCTTGAGCGCATCGACGCCTTCGGCCGCGCTACGGATCGGCAATTCCCGGGGACAGAAATACTCGCGCCACAGCGCGTCGTGCCAGCGCTGCACGCTGCGCGCCTCGATGCGGCGCCACGGTCCGGGGTGCACCGACCAGCTGCGGTCGGCGCGGCCAATGGCGTAGGTCTTTACCTCGCGGGTCCCGCAGCGGATGCCTTCATAGGTGACCGACTCGGCGCCGAGCGGGCTGCGTACGATCAGGGTGTAGCGCACCACGCCATCCGCGCCGGGCGCGAGCGAGGCGGCATCGATGAAGAAGCGGTAGTCGGAGGCGGAGCTGACGGAGAACGGCAGCAGCTGCCCGCTTCCGGGCGGGGGTGGCGCCGGCATCTCCGCCTCGCGCCAGTCGCGCTTTTCCTGCTCGAGCTCCCAGTCGCTCTTGCCGGTGTTGCCGGGTTGCATGCCCTGATGCTGCTGCTGCGCCGCCCCAGTAACGGGCAGCAGCGCCAGCAGCAGAATGGCGAGGTGCCTCAGGCGAGGTCTGCGGCGAGCGCGGCGCGCACCGCAGGCGCCACGGCCACGCACGCCTGGTACTGGGGGTGATCCACGCCCACGGCAAGGCCCGCGCCGCCGGCGAACGCCGCGCGCGCGGCGGCATCGAATTCGAAGCGCACGAAATGCACGGCCGAGGTCTTTTCCTCGTTCTCGCGCTCCAAGTCCTCGTCGGCGATGGCGTAGCTGCGAGCGCCGTCGCCCACCTGCACCCACACCCGGTCCTCGATGCCCTTCAACTGCGACAGCGCGCGCTTGCGCTCCGCGGCGTCGGGGTACTCGATCATCATGGTGGCCTTCAGGTTGCTGCCGTCGGGCACCAGCGGATTGTAGGCCTCGAGCTCTTCCTGGATGCCGGCTTCCTCGAAGATGCGCTCGATGCGCAGCATTTCCTGGACCTGGTAGCGGATGGTGAGCTCGTCCTCGAACAGCAGGGTGACGTGCTCGCCGAGATGTACGCTGCGGTGCTTCTTGTGCTCGATAACCCGCGCGCGAAACGCGTTGCGTTCGCGCGCGTAGGCTTCGAGCGACAGCAAGCTGCCGCGCTCGATGCGGGCCATCATCAGTCGGCGAGCGCGTCGAGCGCCTTCTGGAAGCGGTTGGCGTGCGAGCGCTCGGCCTTGGCCAGCGTCTCGAACCAGTCTGCGATCTCGGTAAAGCCCTCGCCGCGCGCGTCCTTGGCCATCCCCGGGTACATGTCGGTGTACTCGTGGGTCTCGCCGGCGACCGCCGATTTCAGGTTGTCGCGGGTACGGCCGATCGGCAGGTTGGTCGCGGGATCGCCCACCTGCTCCAGGTACTCGAGGTGCCCGTGCGCATGGCCGGTCTCGCCTTCCGCGGTGGAGCGGAACAGCGCCGAGACGTCATTTTGGCCTTCCACGTCGGCCTTCGCAGCGAAGTAGAGGTATCTGCGGTTGGCCTGCGATTCGCCGGCGAACGCGTCCTTCAGGTGCTGGTGGGTCTTGGTGCCTTTGAGCGGTTTCATCACTGCCTCCTATGTGCGAGCACTTGCCTTGAGCGGCGCGGCCAAGTTACGCCCGCGAAGCTCATTAATCAAATCGATTTTCACAATGTCATTCATTAAGCACGGCTATCTGCAGTCAACGGCCGAGCGCGGCCTCGATCTCGGCGAAGGTGCGCGCCACTTCGCCCGCCTGCGGCAGGAGCAGCCCGAGCTGGCGCGCGAGCTGCGAGACCGAAAAGATGCCGCGCACCATAGCGCGGCGCGGCGCCCGCCCGGACGGCGCGCCCTCCGCGCCCGGCTCCTCCTCCACCACCAGCGCGTGCTGCCGCCCGGCGCGGCGCAACGTCTCGAGCACGTGGCCGACGCGCGCGCCCTGCACATGGCCGAGCGCGATCACCTCGACCGCTGCCGCCGGCGTCATCAGGTCGCCCGCCGTGAGCTCGCTGCGCTTGACGCCGCGCTCGGCCGCCACGCGCAGCGCCTTCTCGCCCAGCACGTCGGTTGCCGTCAGCACGCCGAGAACGGCGTCGTGCACGTCCACCACCAGGAGCAGCCGCACGCCGCGCGAGATCATGAACTGGTTGGCGCCCTCGAGTGGCGCCTGCGGCCGGATGGTGGCCGGGCTGACGCGCGCGAGATCGGTCATGACCTCGAGCGCGGGCGACTCGAGCGTCACGCGTCCCGGCTGCGGCTGCTGCGGGCTGCGGAAGCCCGCGCCCGGCCCCAGCTCGCGGATCGGCAAGTCCTGGTATTGCCTGTCCATGCGGCCTCCTTGGCGCGCGCGCCGCTCAGCGCAGCGTTGCTTCGGCGCGCCGGCCGCCGCCCAGATAGCGGTGCAGCTCGGTGAGCGCCTGCTGGTAGACCTCGCGCTTGAACTCGATCACCGTCTCGAGTGGCACCCAGTAATCGTGCCAGCGCCATGCGTCGAACTCGGGCTTGTCGCTGGTGCGCAGGCGGATGTCGCAGTCGCGGCCGACCATGCGCAGCAGGAACCAGATCTGCTTCTGGCCGCGGTAGGCGCCGCGCCAGTCGCGGCGCACCCATTTCTCCGGCACCTCGTAGCGCAGCCAGTGGCGCGTGCGTCCGAGGACGCGCACGTGCTCGGGCTTGAGGCCGGTCTCCTCCTCGAGCTCGCGATACATCGCCTGCTCCGGCGCCTCGCCGTGCTTGATGCCGCCCTGGGGAAACTGCCACGCGTGCTGATTGACGCGCTTGCCCCAGAACACCTCATTGCGGCCGTTGGCGAGGATGATGCCGACGTTCGGACGATAGCCGTCGCGGTCGAGCATGGCCACACCACCTAAGTTAGAATTCCCTCGCATTTTTTCACAGGCGCACCGCAACTGCAATGCGGTGCGAGGGAAGCTCTGCGCAAGTCCCGCGTGCGCGACGGGGCGATTTTCGTGCAGGGCGAGACAGCGGACGCCGCCGTGTGCTTAACGCCCACAAGGCGGCCGATGGCGATGCCATGCATGAAAACTCGCCCCGTCCCTCCAGGCGGCGAGGCCGCGAGGCGCGGGTGCAGGACAAAGGCCTCGCCGCCCTCCGGGTTGCGGCCGGAAGTCTCCCGACAATTGCCTTACGATAGCGCGATGACACGGGCGTCGGCGTTGTTGCTCGGCCTTGCGATATCGACATATCGCTGCGGCCGCGCGCCTAGCCGGCGCCGCGTTCCGGCCACAACGCGCATGCGCGCGACTTGCGCAGAGCTTCCCTAGATGCGCACATCGCGATTCCACCTCGGCACGATCAAGGAGGCGCCCGCCGACGCGGAGCTCGCCAGCCACCGGCTCATGCTGCGTGCCGGCTACGTCCGGCGGCTCGCCGCCGGCATCTACACCTGGCTGCCGCTCGGCGTGCGCGTGCTGCGCAAGGTCGAGGCAATCGTGCGCGAGGAGATGAACCGCGCCGGCGCCATCGAGCTGGTGATGCCCGCGGTGCAGCCCGCCGAGCTGTGGCAGGAATCGGGACGCTGGCAGGCCTACGGGCCGGAGCTGCTGCGCTTCAAGGACCGGCACGATCGCGACTTCGTCATCCAGCCGACCTCCGAGGAAGTGATCACGGATCTCGCGCGCGCCGAGCTGAAGAGCTACCGCCAGCTGCCGGTGCACTTCTACCAGATCCAGACCAAGTTCCGCGACGAGCGCCGCCCGCGCTTCGGCGTGATGCGCGGGCGCGAGTTCGTCATGAAGGACGGCTATTCGTTCCACGCCGACTACGCGGACCTGGAGCGCGAGTACCGCGTGATGCACGACACCTACACGCGCATCTTCACGCGCCTGGGCCTCAAGTTCCGCGCGGTGGCAGCGGACACCGGCGCCATCGGCGGCACCGGCTCGCACGAGTTCCAGGTGCTCGCCGAATCGGGCGAGGACGCGATCGCCTGGTGCCCGGATTCGGATTACGCCGCCAATGTCGAGCTCGCCGAGGCGTTGGCGCCGCGCGCGCCGCGGCCCGCGCCCGCCGGGGCGATGCGCCGGGTGCCGACGCCCGGCAAGACGCGCTGCGAGGAGGTCGCCGCGTTGCTCGGGCTGCCGCTCGAGCGCACGGTGAAGGCGATCGCCGTGATGCACGACGAAGCGTTTCACCTGCTCCTGGTGCGCGGCGACCATGAGCTGAACGAGATCAAGGCGCAGAAGGCGATCGGCGCGTTCCGCTTCGCCAGCGAGGGCGAGATCCGGCAGGCGCTGGGCTGCCCCCCGGGCTACATCGGCCCGCCCTTGGCCGGCAGCGGCGCGGCGGGTGCGCAGGGCGTGCGCGTCGTCGCCGACCGCACCGTGGCGGCGATGGGCGACTTCGTGTGCGGCGCCAACGAGAAGGACCTGCACCTCGCCGGGGTCAACTGGGGACGCGACCTGCCGGAACCATCCCTGGTCGCGGACATCAGAAACGTGATGGAGGGCGATCCCAGTCCGGACGGCAAGGGCGCGCTGCGCATCCAGCGCGGCATCGAGGTGGGGCACATCTTCCAGCTGCGCACCAAGTACTCGGAGGCCATGAAGGCGACGGTGCTGGACGACAAGGGGGCTTCGCGGCCGATGGAAATGGGCTGCTACGGCATCGGCGTGACGCGGGTGGTGGCGGCCGCCATCGAGCAGGGCCACGACGAACGCGGCATCGTGCTGCCGGCGCCGATGGCGCCCTTTGCCGCGTGCCTGGTGCCGATCGCCTACGCCAAGAGCGAAAAGGTGCGCGCCGCCGCGGACCGGCTGTACGCGGAGCTGCGGGAAGCCGGCGTCGACCTGCTGCTGGATGACCGCGACGAGCGCCCCGGGGTCCTGTTCGCCGACATGGACCTGGTGGGCATCCCGCATCGCATCGTGCTCTCCGAGCGCGGCCTCGCCGCGGGCGAGGCGGAATACAAGTCGCGCCTGGGCGCACAGCCGCAGGCCGTGCCGCTCGCGCAGATCGCCGCCTTCCTCAAGGACCGCTTGGCCACGGCATGAGGCGCGCCGGCACCTCTGCCGCGCTGCTCGCCGCCGTGCTGCTGCTTCCGTGCGCCGCTCATGGCGGCGCTCAGGTCTACGAGCCGCTTGCCGAAGCGGTGCGCGGCAAGCTTTCGGCCTCGATCGCCGACCGGTCGGTGCCTGAACTCGTGTTCCGCGACAGCGAGGACGGGCACCGGTGGATCTTCGAGATGTCGAACCGGCTGGAGCGGCGCATCGCCGACCGCAAGCAGCGGCTCGAGCTGCTGCGCACCGTGCACTTCGAGGCGCTGCGCGCGGGCCTCGACCCGCAGCTGGTGCTCGGCGTGATCGAGGTGGAAAGCGGATTCCGCAAGTACGCCGTGTCGCGCGCGGGTGCGCGCGGTTACATGCAGGTCATGCCGTTCTGGGTGCAGGATCGTCGGCGACCGCGGCGACAACCTGTTCCACCTGCGCACCAACCTGCGCTACGGCTGCGTGATCCTGCGGCACTACCTCGACGTGGAGAAGGGCGACTATTTCCGCGCGCTCGGCCGCTACAACGGCAGCCTCGGCAGCCCGGATTACCCGCGCGCGGTGCTGGCCGCGTGGAAGGTGCGCTGGGGCTACCAAGGTGCCACAAGCTAAGGTGATGCGCGCACTGATCGCGGATCCCCGCCTGCGCCGCTGGTTCTACGGCGATGCGCCGCCCGCGCGCGGCACGGTGGTGCTCGGTCACCGCCGCGTGTACATCATGCCGACCCGCGCGGGCTGGATCTTCGCCGCGACCGTCGGCATCCTGCTGGTCGGCTCGATCAACTACGCGCTGCAGCTCGGCTTCGCGCTCACGTTCCTCCTGGCCGGCATGGGACTGGCGGGGATGGTGCACACGACGCGCAACCTCGCGCGGCTCGCGGTGAGCGCCGGGCGCGCCGAGCCGGTGTTCGCCGGGGAGCGCGCGCAGTTCCACCTGCACCTGGATAACCGCTCGCCGTTCGACCGGCCCGCCATCCTCGTGCGCCACCTCGCGGGCAACGCGCAGCAGGTGCTGGACCTGCCCGCGCTTGCCGCGCGCGAGGCGGTGCTGCCGGTGCCGGGGGCCAAGCGCGGCTGGCTGCGGCTGACGCGCGTGATGCTGGAGACGCGCTTTCCGCTCGGGCTGTTCCGCGCCTGGAGCTACGTCGAGCTCGACGCCCGCTGCCTGGTCTATCCGCGTCCCGAGCGCACGCCCCTGCCCGCGCCCGCAGCGGACGCGGCTGCGGGCGCAGCGCGCGCCCAGGCGCAGGGCAGCGACGATTTCAGCGGCTTGCGCAGCTATCAGCCCTCCGACTCGCCGCGGCACGTCGCCTGGAAGGCCGCGGCGCGCGCCGAGAACATGCTGACCAAGCAGTTCAGCGGCGCGGCCGGATCCGAACTGTGGCTCGACTGGTCACTGGTCCCGGGCGCGCCGGCCGACGAATCGCGTCTCTCGCGTCTGTGCGGCTGGGTGCTGCAGGCCGAGCAGGCCGGCGCACTCTACGGCCTGCGCCTCCCCGGCCTGGAGATCGCGCCCGGCCGCGGCGACGCCCATCGTTCCGCCTGCCTGCAGGCGCTTGCACTGCACGGGGGCGCATGAAAGCTGCGCATCCGCTCGCGCCCGAGCTGCGCGCCGTCGCGCCGCGAGACCTCGCCAGCCTGGTCGTCTCGCTGCTGCTGGTGGCGGCGCCGCATGCGCTGCGCATGCCCTGGTGGCTGTCGCTGTTGCTCGCGGCGCTGTACGCCTGGCGCGCGCAGATTGCGTTCGCCCGCGGACCCCTGCCTTCGCGCTGGCTGCTGCTCGGGGTGGCCGTGCTGGCCATCGGCGCCGTCTTTGCCGAGTACCGCACACTGTTCGGCCGCACCCCGGGCATCGTGCTGCTGGTGCTGTTCTCCGGCTTGAAGCTGCTCGAGACGCGCAGCCACCGCGACGCCACCGTCGTGGCGTTCCTCTGCTATTTTCTGATCATGACCAACTTGCTCTACTCTCAGAGCATGCCGATCGCGGCGCTGATGGGCGCGGCGTTGCTCGCCGTCACCTGCACGCTGGTCGGCTTCGCCGCGCCACAGCGCGCGCTGCGCGCCAACCTGCGCACCGCCGCCTTGCTGCTGGCGCACGCCGCGCCGGCGGCGCTCGTGCTGTTCCTGCTGTTTCCGCGCGTGCAGGGCCCGCTCTGGAGCCTCCCGCAGGACGCCTATGCGGGCATCACGGGCCTCACCGACACCATGTCGCCAGGCAACCTGTCGCAGCTTGCGCAATCGGATGCCGTGGCCTTCCGCGCCGAGTTCGCCGGCGACCCGCCTGCGCCGCGCCAGCGCTACTGGCGCGGACCGGTGCTGTGGGACTTCGACGGGCGCACCTGGAGCATGGGACAGGCCTGGCTGCGGCCCTTTGCCGCGCCGCGCGGCAACGGCCGCTTCGCCTACGACGTGACCCTCGAGCCGCACAACCGATCATGGCTGTTCGCGCTCGAGACCGCGGCCGGCCTGCCCGGGCGCGCCCGCTTCACCCACGACGGCATGCTGGTCGCGCCCGCGCCGGTGCGCAGCCGGATGCGCTATGCGCTGGAGTCGGTCGCCGAGCCGAGCGATCCGCTGCTGGAGGAAGGCGGGGCGCTGCAGCGCGCGCTTGCCCTGCCCGCCGGCTACAACCCGCGCGCGCGCGCGCTGGCCGGGCAATGGCGCAGCGAGTCGCAGGACGACATGCAGGTGCTGCTGCGCGCGATCGAGCACTTCCGCAGTGGGCGCCTCGCCTACACGCTCGAGCCGCCGCTGCTCGGGCGCGACTCGGTCGACGAATTCCTGTTCGAGACGCGCGCCGGGTTCTGCGAGCACTTCGCCTCGGCGTTCGTCTTCCTGCTGCGCGCCGCCGGCGTTCCCGCGCGCGTGGTCACCGGCTACCAGGGCGGCGAGGTAAACCAGGTCGATCGCATCATCACGGTGCGCCAGTCGGACGCCCACGCCTGGGCCGAAGCCTACCTCCCCGGACGCGGCTGGATGCGCCTGGACCCGACCGCCGCGGCGATTCCGGGGCGGGTCGACGCGGGCCTGGCGCGCTCCGTGGGCGCGGGCGAGCCCCTGCCGCTGCTGATGCGCCCGCAGCTCGAGTGGCTGCGCGCGGCGCGCCACAACTGGGAGGCGCTCGCGCACCGCTGGAACCTCATGGTGCTGGGCTACAACCAGGATCGCCAGCGCGAGCTGATGGGGAGACTGGGCATGCGCGACGCCGACTGGCGCAGCCTGACCGCGGCGATGGCCTCGATCCTCGGTTTCATCACCCTGCTGCTGCTCGCCTGGTCGCTGCGCCACCTGGCGCGCCCGGACCGCGTGCAGCGCGCCTGGCAGGCGTTCGGCCGCAAGCTGCGCGCGCAGGGCGTGGCGCCCGAGCCGTACGAGGGGCCGCGCGACTACGCGCAGCGCGCTTCCCGGCGGCTGCCAAGCGCCGCGGCGGCGATACTGGCCATTGCCGGCCTGTACATCGGGGCGCGCTATGGACGCGCCGCCTCGCCGGCGCAGGTCACCGAACTGGAGCGGCGCGTGCGCGCGCTGCGCCTGGGGAGCCACTGATGCATTCGCGTGCGCGCGCCGTGCTGTTCGCGCTGCTTGCTCTGGCGGCTGCCTCGGCACGAGCCCAGGAGCCCACGTTCGCCGAGCGGCCCGAGGTGCAGACGTTCATCCGCGAGCTTGTCGCGCGCCACGACTTCGACGCGGACGAGCTGCAGACCGTGTTCACGCGCGCGCGGCGCGAGGACGGCGTGCTCACCGCGATGCGCACGCAGCCCGAGCTCCTGTCGCGGTCCTGGCAGACCTATCGCGCGACCTTCGTCAACGAGCGCCTGGTGAAGAACGGCACGGCCTTCTGGCAGGAGAACCGCCGCGCGCTCCAGCGCGCGCGCGGCGCCTACGGCGTGCCCGAGGAAATCATCGTCGCCATCATCGGGGTGGAGACCTTCTACGGCCGCAATACCGGGCGCTGGCGCGTCATCGACGCGCTGGCCACGCTCGCCTTCGATTACCCGCCGCGATCGGGCTACTTCCGCGGCGAACTGGAGAATTTCCTGCTGTTCGCGCGCGACCTCAACTTCGACGTCTTCGACGTCAAGGGCTCCTACGCAGGCGCGATCGGCATCCCGCAGTTCATGCCCACCAGCTACCTGCGCTACGCGGTGGATTTCAACGGCGACGGCGTCGCCGACCTGCGCGGCAATGCTGCCGACGCCATCGGCAGCGTCGGCAATTTTCTCAAGCAGCACGGCTGGCGGCCGGGCGAGCCCGTGCAGCGGACGGCGCGCGTGAGCGGCGAGGCGTTCCGCGACTACGCGGACGGCAATCCGTTGCCGCGCCACACGCTCGAGGAGCTGAAGCAGGCCGGGGTCGCGCCGCGCGGCGCGCCGCTGCCCGCGGACGCGCGCGCCGCGTTGCTGGAGCTGAATTCGCCGGAGCGTCCCGCCGAGTATCGGCTGGGCCTGCAGAACCTCTACGTGCTTACGCGCTACAACCGCAGCCTCTTTTACGCGCTCACGGTCGCCGATCTCGCCGACGCGCTGCGCGCCGCCCGTCCCCGCGCTGCCGCCAAGTAGCCATCAGCCGGGACGCGCGCCCGGCAGGTAACGCATCGGATCCACCGGCTTGCCGGACTTGCGGATCTCGAAATGCAGCTTGGGGCGATCGGCGTCGCTGTCGCCCAGCTCGGCGATCCGCTGGCCGCGCGCCACGGACTGGCCTTCCTTCACCAGGATCTGCCGGTTGTGCGCATAGACGCTGCTGAAGCCGCCTTCGTGGCGGATCACGATCAGCCTGCCGAAGCCACGGATGCCGGTGCCGGTGTAGAGCACCTGGCCGGCCGCCGCCGCGACCACAGGATCGCCAGCCTTGCCGCCGATGTCCAGGCCCTTGTTGTTCGGCTCCGAGAATCCGGCCAGCAGCGTGCCCTTGGCCGGCCACATGAACTCGATGGACGCCGCGTCCGGGTCGCGCTCGATCGCCGCCGTCTTTGCCGGCTCGGGCTTGGCCGCCGATCCCGCCGCGCCCGCGGCGGCCGGGGTCGTCGCAGCGGTGGTTGCGCCGGCCGCATTCGCGCCGGCCGCCGCAGTCGTCGTCGCCGCGCTCTCGGTCGACGCCGCGTTCGTGGCCGCCGCCGTTGCCGCCGACGCGGCAGCCTCGCCCTGGCGCAGCAGCGCGAGGTTCTGGTCCGAGTACGGCAGCCGCAACGCCTTGGGCGAAGTCTTGGTGCCGCCGTCCGCCGTCGCCTGCGGCGCCATGCCGGCGCCATCGAGCGCCCGGGCCACGAGCGGGCCGCTGGCGCGCGCGGCGCCGATCTGCACCCCTTCCGATGCCTCCGGCGAAGTTACGCGCAGGACCTGGCCGATCGAAAGCTTGGTCGGATCGTCGAGCTGGTTCCACTGCGCGACGTCGCGATAGCTCGCCCCGTGCTCGAGCGCGATGCTGTAGAGGGTATCGCCACGCTTGACGACATGGTGCCCCGCAGGCACGGCCGGCGCCGCGGGGGCGGCGGCCGACTGCGCCGACGGGGTCGCCGGCGCCACGGGCGGGCGCGCCGCGGCCTGCGGCCGGCGGTCGTCCACGGGCGCCTGGGTGGACACGGAACCACAGCCGGCCGCCGCCAGCAGGGCCAGGCCAACCAGGATCCCGCGCAAGATTGCCAAGGTCACAATTTTCCTGTCTCCAGCGGCACGAAGCGCACCGCTTCGAGGACTGTCTCGGTGATGCCGCGCGTCCCGCGCTCATACAGTGCGAGCCGCTGGGCGCCGCGTGGCGCGCCCGGCGACCGCAGCGGCAACACCATTCTGCCACCCGGTGCCAGCTGCCGTAAGAGGGCAGCCGGCAACTCCGGCGCGGCGGCCGCCACCACGATCGAATCGAAGGGCGCCGCCCTTTCCAGCCCGAGCGCGCCATCGCCGTAGCTGAGCCGCAGATTGGACAGCCGCAAGGCGCGAAGATTCGCGCGCGCGCGTTCGAGCAGCGCCTGGATGCGCTCCACCGAGTACACCTCGCGCGCCAGCCGCGCCAGCACCGCAGCCTGGTAGCCGCACCCCGTGCCGACTTCCAGCACTTTGCCGAGCGTCCGGCCGGCGGCCAGCGCCTCGATCATGCGCGCCACCACATAGGGCTGCGAGATGGTCTGGCCGAAGCCGATCGGCAGCGCCGTGTCCTCGTAGGCGCGGCTGGACAGCGCTTCGTCGATGAACAGGTGCCGCGGCACCGAGCCCATGGCAGCGAGCACCTGCTCGTGGCGGATGCCCTCCGCGCGCAGCCGCTCGAGCATGCGCGCGCGTGTGCGCTGCGAGGTCATGCCCACGCCGGCGAGGTGGCGCGCGCTCACTGCTCGAGCCACTCCTGCACCATGCGCAACTGCTCGCGCAGCGTGAGGTCCACCTGCAGCGGCGTCACCGAGACGCGGCCCGCGGCGACCGCGTGGAAGTCGGTGCCCGGCCCGGCATCCGCCGCGGCACCCGCGGCGCCGATCCAGTAGGCGGTCTCGCCGCGCGGCGTGCGCATCTTCTCCACGCGCTCGGCCTTGTGCCGCCGCCCCAAGCGCGTCACCTCGAGCGGACCGAGCGCCTGCGGCGACACGTCCGGCACGTTCACGTTGAGCAGTATCGGCTGCCCGAACGGAGCGCGCCCGACGCGCTCCACCAGCTGCCGCGCCACCCCCGCCGCGGCATCCAGGTGCTTGGCCTCGCGACTGGTCAGGGACACCGCGAGCGAGGGAATGCCGAGCAGGAAGCCCTCCGTGGCCGCGGCGACGGTGCCGGAGTAGATCGTGTCGTCGCCCATGTTGGCGCCAAGGTTGATGCCGGAGACCACGATGTCGGGCAGGAAGTCGAGCAGCCCCGTGACCGCGAGGTGCACGCAGTCCGTGGGGGTGCCGTTGACGAAGTAAAAGCCGTTGGGCGCGCGCCGCACCGTCAGCGGACGGTCGAGCGTCAGCGAGTTGGACGCGCCCGAGCGGTCGCGCTCGGGCGCCACCACCGTGACCTCGCCGAGCGTCGACAGGCGCTCGGCAAGCAACGCGATGCCGGGTGAGAAGTAGCCATCGTCGTTGGAGACTAGTATCCGCATGTCGAGCCGTGCGCGAGGAGCGGCGCGCAGCGTCCGCTCCATCGTGCGTCGAATTCTAGCCGAGCGCGCAGATGCGCTCTAGAAAGAACGGGGCAAGCCGAGCACGTGCTCGGCGACGTAGGACAGGATGAGGTTCGTCGAGATCGGCGCCACCAGGTACAGGCGCGTCTCGCGGAACTTGCGCTCCACGTCGTACTCCGCGGCGAAGCCGAAACCGCCGTGCGTCTGCAGGCAGGCGTTGGCCGCCTCCCAGGAGGCCTTGGCGGCGAGGTGCTTGGCCATGTTGGCCTCCGCCCCGCAGTGCTGCTTGGCGTCGTAGAGCGCCGCGGCCTTGTAGCGCATCAGGTCCGCCGCCTCGATCTCCATGTAGGCCTCGGCGATGGGGAACTGCACGCCCTGGTTCTGGCCGATCGGGCGGTCGAACACCACGCGCTCCTTCGCGTACTTCACCGCGCGCTCGACGAACCAGTGGCCGTCACCGATGCACTCGGCGGCGATGAGGATGCGCTCTGCGTTCAGCCCGTCGAGGATGTACCTGAAGCCCTTGCCCTCCTCGCCGATCAGGTTTTCCGCGGGGATTTCGAGGTTGTCGAGGAATACCTCGTTGGTCTCGTGGTTCACCATGTTGCGGATCGGGCGCATGGTCAGGCCCTTGCCCAGCGCCGCCGCCTTTTCCACCAGGAACACCGACATGCCGTCGGACTTCTTCTTCACCTCGGCCAGCGGCGTGGTGCGCGCGAGCAGGATCATCAGGTCCGAATGCTGCAGGCGCGAGGTCCACACCTTCTGGCCGTTCACCACGTAGCGGTCGCCCTTCTTCACCGCGACGGTCTTGATCTTCGTGGTGTCGGTGCCGGCGGTCGGCTCGGTCACGCCCATCGCCTGCATGCGCAGCTCGCCCGAAGCGATCTTCGGCAGGTACTTCTTCTTCTGCGCGTCGGAGCCGTTCCTGAGCAGCGTGTTCATGTTGTACATCTGCCCGTGGCAGCAGCCGGCGTTGCCGCCCGAGCGCGTGATCTCTTCCATGATCACGGTGGCCTCGGTGAGCGAGAGCCCCGAGCCGCCATACTGCTCCGGGATCAGCGCCGACATCCAGCCCGCCTTGGTCAGCGCGTCGACGAATGCCTCCGGATAGGCGCGCGCCTCGTCCACCTTCTGCCAGTAGGCGGAGTCGAACTGCGCGCACAGGGCGCTCACGCCTTCGCGCAGGTCCGTGTAGCTCGTATCGGCTACAGCGGATCCCACGTGAAGACGTCCTGGGTACGGTCGAGGGGAAAGAAGCTGCCCTTCAGCGCGGGCATGCCGTGCTCGGCGATGTCCTGCGGCGTCCAGCCGCCGGCCCGGTGCACGGAACGGACCGGGCGGCTCTGCGACATGAGAAACAGCTCGTTCGCGCGCACGGCGAAGATCTGGCCGGAGACCTCGCGCGCGGCGTCGCTGGCGAGGAACACGGCGAGCGGCGCAATCTTCGCGGTTTCCATCACCTTCATCTTCTCCACGCGCGCCTTCTGTTCCGGGGTCTCGGTGGGGATCGAGCCGATCATGCGGCTCCAGGCGAACGGCGCGATGCAGTTGGAGCGCACCTGGTACTTCGCCATGTCGAGCGCGATCGACTTCGACAGCCCCGCGATGCCGAGCTTGGCCGCCGAGTAGTTGGCCTGGCCCAGGTTGCCGATCAGCCCCGAGGTGGAGGTCATGTTGACGTAGCAGCCCGAGTTCTGGCTCTTGAAATAGGGCGCCGCGGCGCGCGCCACGTAGAAGGAGCCGTTCAGGTGCACGTCGATGACCGCCTTCCACTCCTCCACCGACATGTTGAAGAAGAAACGGTCGCGCAGGATGCCGGCATTGTTCACCACGCAGTCGATGCGCCCGAAGGCGTCGATCGCGGCCTTGACGATGCGGTTGGCGGATTCCCAGTCGGCGACGCTGTCGGCGCTCGCCACGGCCTCGCCGCCCCTGGCGCGGATCTCGTCCACCACCTTCTGCGCCGGGCCGCTGCTCGCGCCCTCGCCTGCCACCGACGTGCCGAGGTCGTTGACCACCACGCGGGCGCCGTGCGCCGCGAAGGCAAGCGCGAAATCGCGCCCGATACCACCGCCCGCGCCCGTGACCACCACCACCTTGCCCTTCACCATCCCGCCGCCCTCCTCGCACGCCCCTCGACGCCGCCATGGCGCAGCGCCATAGCCGCCTGTGCCCGCCCGGGTGCGCGGGACTCTAACAGATATTTGCGCGCGGACTGCCGCTGCGCGCGCCGGCGCGCGCAATTGCATTGCATACATTTACACCGCGCGGCGCGTTACAGGAGTTGAATGGATTCGCAGCATGCGCTGCGCGCACGGAGGATGCGATGAACACTGCCGAACACGCGTTCGATCCATCGATGGATGCGGGTCGCCACGCGAGCCTCCTGGCAGGCGCCCGCAGCGCCGCGGATGTCGTCAGCGCCGTGCGCAGTTACCTGGCTGCGTGGCCGAAGGCGCGCGTCGCCGACCTGCAGCGCAGCGACGGCGGCTGGGCGCCTTTTGACGGAGACCTGCAGCCGATCCCGCTGTACCGGCCCTCGGACCTGCAAAGAATCTGCGACGCGGTGCATGGCCAAAGCGCCTCGCTGCAGGGCGCCGGCGTCGCGCCCGCGCCCGAGCTGCGCGAACTGGACGTGTTCCTCCTGCTCGCCTGCGCAAAGCTGGCGGAAATCGAGCCGGGGCTGGCGCCGCAGCGCCCGGGCTTGGCCGAACGGCAACCGGAATCGCGCGCCCCCCGATGATGGACCGCCCCATGCCCAAGGCAAACAACGACCCCGCGAGCTATGGTGCCGAGGCGCTGCCCGCGGGCTTTCGCGAGATCAGCAAGGCGATGCGCAGCCAGCGTTCCGCCACCGAAAGCGGCGCGGCGGAGCAGCCAAGATCGCCGCTCGTCGGCTTGATCGCGCTGGCCGCGCACTGGATGAAGAAACGCGAGACCGGCGCCTAGGGAGCCTCTGATCTATTCGCGCGGTGGCGCGTTGCGGCCGGAACGCGGCGCCGGCTAGGCGCGCGGCCGCAGCGATATGTCGATATCGCAAGGCCGAGCAACAACGCCGGCGCCCGTGTCATCGCGCTATCGTAAGCCAACCGTCGAGGACTTCCGGCCGCAACCCGAGGGCGGCGAGGCCTTTGCCTTGAGCCCCCGCCTCGCGGCCTCGCCGCCTGGAGGGACGGGGTCGAGTTTTCGTCCATGGCTTCGCCATCGGCCGCCTTGTGGGCGTCAAGCACACGGCGGCGTCCGCTGTCTCGCCCTGCACGAAAATCGCCACCGTCGCGCACGCGGGAATGGGTCAGAGGCTCCCTAGCGACATCCGGCGCGCGGCGCCGGAGCGGAAGAAGGATTGGTCGGGGCGGCGAGATTTGAACTCGCGACCACCTGCACCCCATGCAGGTACGCTACCAGGCTGCGCTACGCCCCGAGGGATCGAATCTTATCAGGCGCGCAGCGTTTCCAGCAGCGCGCGCAGCTCGCGCTTGATCGCCGCGAGGTCGGCGCCTGCCGCCGGCACGCCCGCGCGCGCGGGCGCGTCGGCGCGCTCGTCGCTCGCCAACGCGTTGTCCAGGCGGTTGCGCGCGCCGCTGATGGTGAAGCCTTCCTCGTAGAGCAGCTCGCGGATGCGCCGGATCAGCAGCACCTCGTGGTGCTGGTAATAGCGCCGGTTGCCGCGGCGCTTGACGGGCTTCAACTGCGTGAATTCCTGCTCCCAGTAGCGCAGCACGTGCGGCTTGACGCCGCACAGCTCGCTCACCTCACCGATCGTGAAGTAGCGCTTCGCCGGGATCGGCGGCAGCTCAGCTTTCTTGCTGGGGCTGCGGCTTTCCATGGCGCGCCTTCTCCACCATCGCCTTCAGCTTCTGGCTGGCGTGGAAGGTGACGACACGCCGGGCACTGATGGGGATCTCTTCGCCGGTCTTGGGGTTGCGCCCGGGGCGCTGCGGCTTGTCGCGCAGCTGGAAGTTGCCGAAGCCCGAGAGCTTGACGCTCTCGCCGCGCTCGAGGGCCCCGCGGATCTCCTCGAAGAAGGCTTCCACCATGTCCTTGGCCTCGCGCTTGTTCAGGCCGACCTTCTCAAACAGCAGGTCGGCCAGTTCGGCCTTGGTCAAAGTCATCACAACTCCCTGATTTCTTTATTTATGTACGGAGTGTCGCGGCGAAACGACGACCCCACAGCGCAACCAGCGCATCTCGCGCCGAGTCGGCCTCCGCATCCGTGAGGGTTCGTTCAGTATCTTGCATAACTACCCGGAAAGCAAGGCTTTTTTTCCCGCCGGGCAGGTTCGGGCCCTGGTACAAATCAAATAGGCGGACGTCCTGAACGATCCGCGGCCTTTCCGCGGCGATCGCGTCCAATAGCGCCTGTACGCCGACGTTCGCGTCTACTAGCAGCGCGATGTCGCGCGTGACAGGGGGAAAGCGGGATGGCATGGAAACCGCGGGCAGGGGCGCGACCTGCAGGGTCGCCGCGTCGATTTCGAAGCCAACAACGCCTTGGCTCAGTTCGTATTTCCGCTGCCACTGCGGATGCAGGTCACCCAGCCAGCCAGCGTCCTGGCTGTCCACGCGGATCCGGGCCGATCTGCCGGGGTGAAACGCGGGGTGCGCGGCGGGCTCGAAGCGCACGGCACGGGGCGCGAACAGCGCCTCCACGTCGGCCTTCAAGTCATAGATGTCCACCGGTCGCGGCTTGGCGCCCCACTGCTCCTCGAAAGCGGTCCCGGAGGCCACGGCCGCGATGCGCATCGGCTGTCGCAGGCCGGCCACTTCGAGCGGGCCATCCTTGACGGACGCGTCCCTCAGGAACACGCGGCCGGCCTCGAAGAGCCGAATGCGCCCAAGCTTGCGCGCCGCGTTGTAGCGCACGCCGGCGAGAAGGCCGCCCAGCAGCGTGGTGCGCATCACCGACAGGTGGCTGGCGATCGGATTGAGCAGCCGGATCGGATTGGCTTCTCCCGCAAGGTCCGCCTCCCACTGCGGCTCTACGAAGCTGAACGTGATCACCTCCTGGTAGTCGCGCGACGCCACCCTTTCGCGCAGCTCGTGCAGCGAGCGCCGCGACTCGGGGGCGACCGTCATCGCCGCGCGCGCGCGCGGCGGCAGCGCGGGAATGCGATCGAAGCCGTGAACGCGGGCGACCTCCTCGATCAGGTCCTCCTCGATGGCGAGGTCGAAGCGGTAGGTGGGCGGCGTCACGGTGAAGCTGCCGGCCTTGCGCGAGAAGGTCAGGCCCAGGCGCTTGAAGGCGGTGCCGATCTCCTTTTCGGTCAGCGGGATGCCGATGACCTTCTGCGCGCGCGCCACCCGCATGCGCACGGGCTTCCTCCTGGGCAGGCGCTTTACCAGGTCCACCGTAGGTCCCGGCTCGCCGCCGCAGATCTCCAGGATCAGCTGCGTGGCACGCTCGATGCCCCGCACGTTGTTGTCGAAGTCCACGCCGCGCTCGAAACGGTGCGAGGCGTCGCTGGTGAAGTTGAAGCGCCGGGCGCGCCCGGCAATGGCATCGGGGTGGAAGAACGCGGACTCGAGGAAGATGTTCTTCGTGCCGGTCTCCGCCTTGGTGCTCTCGCCACCCATGATGCCGGCCAGGCCGATCGGGCCGGAATCGTCGGTGATGCACAGGACGCCCGGATCGACTTCGAGCTCCTCGCCGTTGAGCAGCAGCACCTTCTCGCCCTTGTGGCCCCAGCGCACGTCGATCGCCCCACGCAGCTTGTCCTGGTCGTAGACGTGCAGCGGCCGCCCGAGCTCGAGCATCACGTAGTTGGTGACGTCCACCAGCGCCGAGATGGAGCGCTGGCCAGCGCGCTCCAGGCGCTGGCGCATCCAGGAGGGCGTCGGTGCAGCCGCGTCGACGTTGCGGATGACGCGGCCGGCGAAGCGGCCACAGCCCTCGGCGTGCGTGATGCGAAAGGGGTGGCGCGCCTTGCTGCGGGCCGGAATCGCCTTGACCGCCGGCGCCTTGAGCGCGGCGCCGGTGAGCGCGGCGACCTCGCGCGCGATGCCCAGGACCGAGAGGCAATCGGCACGGTTGGGCGTGAGCTTGAACGTGAGCACCTGCTCGTCGAGGTCGAGCAGCTTGCGTACATCCTGGCCCGGCTTCGCGTGCGCCGGCAGCTCGAGCAGGCCGGCGTGGTCTTCCGACATGCCGAGTTCCTTCGCCGAGCACAGCATCCCCCGGCTCTCGACGCCGCGCACCAAAGCCGCCTTGACCTCCAGGCTGCCCAGCTCCGTGCCCACGAGCGCGAGCGGCGCCTTGAGCCCGACGCGCGCATTCGGCGCGCCGCACACGACCCGCAGCTTCTCGCGGCCCGCGTTCACCGTGCATACCGTCAGCTTGTCGGCGTTCGGGTGCCGCTCGACCGCCAGGATCTCGCCGACCACCACCCCGGTGAAGGGCGGCGCCGCCGGCGTGCAGGCCTCGACTTCCAGGCCCGACATGGTCAGCAGGTGCGCGAGCTTCTCCGTCTTCAGGGACGGGTTGCAGAAGCTGCGCAGCCAGTGCTCGGGGACGTTCATGCGAACTGGCGCAGGAACCGCAGGTCGCCGTCGAAGAACAGGCGCAGGTCGTCGATGCCGTAGCGCAGCATCGTCAGGCGCTCGAGCCCCGAGCCGAAGGCGAAGCCGATGTAGCGCTCCGGGTCCAGGCCGAAGTTGCGCACCACCTGCGGGTGCACCTGCCCGGCGCCCGAGAGCTCGAGCCAGCGCCCCTTGAGAGGGCCCGCGGCGAACTGCAGGTCGATCTCGGCAGAGGGCTCGGTGAACGGGAAGTACGAGGGACGGAAACGCACCTCCAGCTCGTCGGACTCGAAGAAGCGGCGCAGGAAATCCGTGTACACGCCCTTCAGGTCCGCGAAGCTGATGTCCTCGTCGATCCACAGGCCCTCGACCTGGTGGAACATCGGCGAGTGCGTGGCGTCCGAATCCACTCGGTAGGTGCGGCCCGGGGCGATCACCTTGATCGGCGGCTTGTGCATGCGCGCGTAGCGCACCTGCATCGGGCTGGTGTGCGTGCGCAGGAGCAGCGGCAGCCCCTGCGCGTCCTGCAGGTCCACGTAGAAGGTGTCCTGCATCGAGCGCGCCGGATGGTTCTCCGGGTTGTTGAGCGCGGTGAAGTTGTACCAGTCGGTCTCGATCTCCGGGCCGTCGGCGACGTCGAAGCCGATCGAGCCGAAGATGCGCCTCGATGCGCTGCCAGGTGCGGGTGATGGGGTGGAGGCCGCCGCGTCCGCTGCCGCGTCCGGGCAGCGTCACGTCGAGCGCCTCTTCAGCGAGGCGCGCCTGCAGCTGCGCGCCGGCGAGCTCGCCGCGGCGCGCTTCCAGCGCCTGCTCGATGCGCTCCTTCGCCGCGTTGATGCGCGCGCCTGCGATCCTGCGCTCCTCGGGCGCGAGCGCGCCGAGGCCCTTGAGCAGCGCCGTCAGCTCGCCGCTCTTGCCGAGGTAGCGCGCTTTCGCGTTCTCGAGCGACGCCGGCTCGGCGGCGCCGCGGAATTCCGCGATCGCGCGCTCGACGATGCTGTCGACGTCTTGCATCCCCGCGCCTTCCGCAACGGGGGTCAGTGGGTGAGGCTGGCCTTGACCTGGCTGGCGATCTGGCGAACGCGGGCTTGTCGAGCACCGCCAGGTCGGCGAGCACCTTGCGGTCGATCTCGATGTTGGCGCGCTTCAGGCCCGCCATGAACGTCGAGTAGCTCATCCCGAGCTCGCGCACCGCGGCGTTGATGCGCGCGATCCACAGCGCGCGGAAGCTGCGCTTGCGGTTGCGGCGGTCGCGGTAGGCGTACTGCCCCGCCTTCATCACCGCTTCCTTGGCGACGCGGTAGACGTTGCCGCGGCGGCCGCGGAAGCCCTTGGCCTGCTTCAGGACCTTCTTGTGGCGCGCGCGCGCCGTGACTCCACGCTTGACTCTTGGCATGGCGCGCTCCCTACGACGAGTAGGGCAGCATGGCGCGCACTGCCCGCTTGTTGGTGGCGTGCACCTCGGTGGTGCCGCGCAGATGGCGCTTTCTCTTCGTGGACTTCTTCGTGAGGATGTGGCGCATGTAGGCCTGCGAGCGCTTGATGCTGCCGGACGAGCGGATCTTGAACCGCTTGGCAGCGGACTTCTTGGACTTCACCTTGGGCACGGGACTGCTCCTTCTCTTTTAGCTTGACGCCGGGCGGCCCGCCATGCGGGCACTTGAAGCCACGGACATCACTTGTGGCCGCGGCGACCGCTAGGTCGCTGCAGCGGGTTTCGGACTTGCTTCCTTCTTCGGCTTCGCTTCCTTCGCTTCCTTCGCGTCCTTCGCTTCCTTCGCGTCTTTCGCTTCCTTCGGCTTCGCCTTGGGCGGAACCCCCTTCTTCTTCGGCGCCAGCACCATCACCATCTGCCGGCCCTCGAGCTTGGGGAACTGCTCCACCAGGCCCACGGCCTCCAGGTCCGCCTTCACCCGCTCCAGCAGCCGCACGCCGAACTCCTGGTGCGCCATCTCGCGGCCGCGGAAGCGCAGCGTCACCTTGGCCTTGTCGCCGTCCTCGAGGAACTGGATCAGCTTGCCGAGCTTGATCTTGTAGTCGCCCTCGTCGGTGCCGGGGCGGAACTTGATCTCCTTGACCTGGATCTGCTTCTGCTTGAGCTTCGCCTCGTGGGCCTTCTTCTGCTCGCGGTAGCGGAACTTGCCGTAGTCCATCAGCTTGCAGACCGGCGGCTCCGCCGTGCGGCGCGATCTCCACCAGGTCCACGTTCTTCTCTTCCGCCATGCGCAGCGCCTCGGCGATGGTCACGATGCCGAGCTGCTCTCCCTGCTCACCGACCAGCCGCACCTGCGGTGCGGTGATCTCCCCGTTGATGCGCTGCGATCTCTCGAGTGCGATGGGTGACAGCTCCTCTGCTCGTCAAAAAAACCGGCCGTGCTGCCTACGCGCTCGCCTCGTTGCGGAGACGTGCGATGAAGGCATCCAGCGCCATGGCGCCGAGATCCTCACCGCCGCGCGTGCGCACGGCCACCGTTCCAGCCTGCTTTTCCTTGTCTCCCACCACCAGCTGGTAGGGGAGCTTCTGCAAGCTATGTTCGCGAATCTTATAAGAAATTTTCTCGTTTCGCAAATCTTCGACAGCCCGAAAATCCGCCGCCCGCAGCTGCTGCGCGACCGATTTCGCGTAGTCCGCCTGGTGCTCGGAGATGTTCATGCACGACCACCTGCTCGGGCGCGAGCCAGACCGGAAAGGCGCCGGCGAAATGCTCGATCAGGATGCCGAGGAAGCGCTCCAGCGACCCGACGATGGCGCGGTGGAGCATCACCGGGACGTGGCGCGCGTTGTCCTCGCCCACGTACTCCGCGCCCAGGCGCGCCGGCATGAAGAAGTCGACCTGCATCGTGCCGCACTGCCAGACGCGGCCGATCGCGTCCTTGAGCGAATACTCGATCTTGGGGCCGTAGAAGGCGCCCTCACCCGGGGAGATGTCGAACTTGACGCCCGAGCGCTCCAGCGAGTCGATGAGCGCGCGCTCCGCCTTGTCCCAGGCCGCGTCGTCGCCGATGCGTTTCGCGGGGCGCGTGGCCATCTTGTAGATGATGTCGGTGAAGCCGAAGTCGCGCATAGACCTTCTGCAGCAGCGCCGTGTACTGCATGCACTCGCCGAGGATCTGGTCCTCGGTGCAGAAGATGTGGCCGTCGTCCTGCGTGAAGCCGCGCACGCGCATCAGCCCGTGCAGCGCCCCCGAGGGCTCGTTGCGGTGGCAGGCGCCGAACTCGCCTAGCCGCAGCGGCAGGTCGCGGTAGCTGCGCACGCCCTTGTTGTAGATCTGGATGTGGCCCGGGCAGTTCATCGGCTTGACCGCGTACTCGCGGTTCTCCGAGGCCGTGGTGAACATGTTGCTCGCGGTAGTTCTCCCAGTGCCCGGTCTTCTCCCAGATGCTCTTGTCGAGGATCTGCGGCCCGCGCACCTCCATGTAGCCGTTGTCGCGGTACACGCGGCGCATGTACTGCTCGACCTGCTGCCACAGCGTCCAGCCCTTGGGATGCCAGAACACCATGCCGGGCGCTTCGTCCTGCATGTGGAAGAGGTCCAGTTGCGTGCCCAGGCGCCGGTGGTCGCGCTTCTCGGCCTCCTCCAGCATCTTCAGGTACGCGTCCTGGTCCTCCTTCTTCGCCCAGGCCGTGCCGTAGATGCGCTGGAGCATTTCGTTCTTCGAGTCGCCGCGCCAGTAGGCGCCGGCGACGCGCATCAGCTTGAAGACCTTGAGCTTGCCGGTCGAGGGCACGTGCGGCCCGCGGCACAGGTCGACCCAGTCGCCCTGGCCGTAGAGCGAAATCGTGTCCTTCTCGGGGATCGAGGCGATGATCTCCGCCTTGTAGACCTCGCCCTGGTCGCGGAAGAATTTCACCGCCTCGTCGCGCGGCATCTCGCGCCGGTGCACGGGCAGGTCGCGCCGGGCGATCTCGGTCATGCGCTTTTCGATCGCCGCGAGATCCTCGGGCGTGAACGGGCGCTTGTAGGAAAAGTCGTAGTAGAAGCCGTTTTCGATCACCGGCCCGATGGTCACCTGCGCCTCGGGGTAGAGCTCCTTCACCGCCTGCGCGAGCAGGTGCGCCGTGGAGTGGCGGATCGATGTCCAGGCCCTCCGGGTCGCGGTCGGTGACGATGGCGAGCTGCGGCGTCGCCCTCGATGCGGTAGCTGGTGTCGACCAGCCTGCCGTCGACCTTGCCGGCCAGCGCGGCTCGCGCGAGTCCCGCGCCGATGGCCTGGGCGACCTCGGCGACCGTCACCGGGCCCGGGAAAGCCTTCACCGAGCCGTCAGGGAGCTTGATGTTTGGCAAGATGTTGGTAGGCGCGATTGGACTCGAACCAACGACCCCTACCATGTCAAGGTAGTGCTCTAACCAGCTGAGCTACGCGCCTGGTGGAACGAGGGGCAGGATTTTAACTGAATATGGACCTGATTCTCTGGCGGCACGCCGAGGCCGAGGACGGCCCGCCCGACCTCGAGCGGCGGCTCACGCCCCGCGGCCACAAGCACGCCGCGCGCGTGGCCGAGTGGCTGCTGCAGCGCCTGCCGGCGAAGTTCGTGGTGCTGGCGAGCCCCGCGCGGCGCGCGCAGGAAACTGCGCAGGCGCTGGGCGTCGCGTTCCGCACCGTGCCCACCCTCGCCCCCGGGGCATCGGTGCAGGCGATCCTGAAGGCCGCCGATTGGCCGGACCGGAAGTCCGCGGTGGTGGTCGTCGGCCACCAGCCCGACCTGGGCCGCGTCGCGCTGCACCTGGTCGCCGGCGCCGCGGGCGACGGCACGATCAAGAAAGGCGGGCTGTGGTGGCTCACCAACCGCGAGCGCCACGACGAGGCGCAGGTGGTGGTGCGCGCCGTGGTCGCTCCAGACCTGCTGTAGGCCGTCCCGCGCGCCGATGCAGCGCCCGGTCGGCCATTCGCGCGTCGCACGGCGGGCCGTTGCCCCGCCCTACGCGCGATTGAGCACCGAGACCTTCTTGTCGGACAGGCCGCTCACCTGCAGCTTCATGCCGACCGTCTTCCAGTGGCCGGCCTCGTCCTCCAGCGCCGCCGCGGACAGCGGGTTCTCGTCGATCCAGCTCTGCGCCAGCTCGATCTCGAAGCCGCCCTCGTCGCCCGCCACGCGCAGCAGCGGCAGCTTGACGTCCGTGCGGCTGCGCAGGATGAGCGCCGCGAGCCGCAGGGCGAAGACGAGCGGCCAGTCCGCGCCCTCCAGCCCGGCGTCGTGCATCTTGCCGAGCTTGCCGCGGTGCGCGAGCACGATGCGCGCCAGGCGCTGCTGCTCCATGCGCGAGAAGCCCGGCATGTCCGCGTTCTGCAGCACGTACGCCGAGTGCTTGTGGTACTGCGCATGCTCGATGGACAAGCCCATCTCCGCCAGGCCCGCCGCCCATTCGAGCATCAGCCGGTCCGCGTCGTCCTCGCGCTCGCGGCCCGGCGCGAGCGCGTCGTAGATCGTCAGGGCCAGTCGCCGCACGCGCTCGGCCTGCGCTGCGTCCACGTGGTAGCGGCGGCCGAATTGCGCCACCGTCGCGGCACGCATGTCGCGATGCTGCACGCGTCCCAGCAGGTCGTAGAGCACGCCGTGGCGCAGCGCGCCCTCGGACACCGCCATCGCCTCCAGCCCCAGCTCGTCGAACACCGCGCTCATGATGGCGAGGCCGCCGGGCAGCACCAGCGCACGGTTCTCGCGCAGGCCGGCGATGCGCTCGGGGTCCGCCTTCTCGTGCTTGAGCAGCAGCCCGCGCAGCCGCTCCAGGCCGTCGCGCGTAATGCCCTGCTCCGCATAGCCGTTCTCGCGCAGGATGGTCTCGATCGAACGCGCCGTGCCCGAGGAGGCCACCGCCTCCTGCCAGCCGGCGGCGCGGTACGCGCGCGCGATGCCCGCGACTTCCTGGCGCGCGGCGAGCTCGGCAGCCTTCAGGCCCGATTTCTCCACCTTGCCCTCGGGAAAGTACTTGAGCGCGTAGCTCACGCAGCCCATGTACAGCGACTCGGTGAGCTGCGGCTCGAGGCCCTTGCCGACAACGAACTCGGTCGAGCCACCGCCCACGTCCACCACCAGGCGGTTGTCCGCCAGCGGCGGCATCGAGTGCGCCACGCCGAGGTAGATGAGGCGCGCCTCCTCGCGACCCGCGATCACCTCGATCGGGAAGCCGAGCACCTGCCGCGCCTCGCGCAGGAACTGCGGCGCGTTCTTCGCCACGCGCAGCGTGTTGGTGCCGACTGCGCGCACCGCCTGGCGCGGAAAGCCGCGTAGCCGCTCGGCGAACTTGCCGAGCGCCTCGAGCGCGCGCGCCTGGCTGGCGCGGTCGATGCGCTTGTCCGCGGTGAGCCCCGCGCCGATGCGCACCATCTCGCGTACCGAGTCCAGGGGATAGATCTGGCCGTCGACCACGCGGCCGATTTGCAGGTGAAAACTGTTCGAGCCGAGGTCGACTGCCGCTAGCGTGTCCGGGCGCGCCATACGGAGGCGAGTCTAGCCCAGGCAAGCCCGGCGCGCTTCGCCGGCGCCGGCTAGCCGCGCAGTTCCTGCTCGATCTCGGCCACGGTGGCGTGGCGCACGTCGGCGCCCATCACGGCGTAGATGGCATGGCTCGCGATGTTCTTGGCGTGATCGCCGATGCGCTCCAGCGCCTTCGCCACGAAGAGCAGGTCAAGCCCCGCCGAGATGGTGCGCGGATCCTCGATCATGGAAAGGATCAGCTGGTGCAGGATGCCGCGGAACGCCTCGTTCACGTCGGCGTCGCGCCGCACCACGTCCGCGGTGCGCTCGAGGTCCAGCCGCTCGAAGGCATCGAGCGCGTGCCGCAGCATGCCGAGCGCGAGTCGCGCCATGCGCCGCACCTCGGCCTCGCGCTTCAGGCGCAGCCCGCCTTCCAGGCGTGCCTTGCGCGCTTGCAGCGCGATCTTCTTCGCCTCGTCGCCGACGCGCTCGAGGTCGGTCGTCGCCCGCAGCACCGCCATCAGGAGCCGCAGGTCGTTGGCCGCGGGCTGGCGGCGCGCGATGACATGGCTCGCCAGTTCGTCGATCGAGCGCTCCAGCGAGTTGATCACCAGCTCGTGGCGCAGCACCTGGTCGATCAGCGCCACCGATCCCGAGGACAGGCACTCGATGGCATCAAGGGTCTGGCGCTCCACGCGCGCACCCATCTGCAGCACGAGCGCGTGCGCCTGCTCGAGCTGCTGGTCATAACCCTTTGATGTATGGGGGGCCTGGGGTGTCGACATGCAGCGGGCAGGCTAGCCGCGCAATGTGACAGCCGCATGAATGCTCGGGGACTGTAACCTTGCCGTCACCTGGGCGCGTAAAATAGTTCCTCCCGCGCGCCGCCTCCCGCGCCGCCTCCCGCGATGAAAAGAGACCTGCCCGCCGCGCACTTCCTCAACCGGGAGCTCGGCATCCTCGAGTTCAACCGGCGCGTGCTGGCGCAGGCCGCCGACGACGCGGTGCCGCTGCTCGAGCGCCTGCGCTTCCTCACCATCGTCTCGTCCAACCTCGACGAGTTCTTCGAGATCCGCGTCGCCGGCCTGAAGGAGCAGATCAAGCTGAATCTGCCCGAGCCCGGCCCCGACGGCAAAGGCCCGCAGGAGGTGTTCGACGCGGTGAACCGGGAGGCGCGCGCCCTCGTCGCCGATCAGTACCGGCTGCTGAACGAGGTGCTGCTGCCCGCGCTGGCGAATGCCGGCATCGTGTTTCCGCGGCGCGAGCAGTGGACCGCGCCGCAGAAGCAGTGGATCCGCGACTACTTCTTTCGCGAGCTGCTGCCGGTGCTGACGCCGATCGGCCTGGACCCGGCGCACCCGTTCCCGCGCGTGCTCAACAAGAGCCTCAACTTCGCCGTCGAGCTCGTCGGCCGCGACGCCTTCGGCCGCAACTCCGGCGCCGCGATCGTGCAGGCGCCGCGCGCCTTGCCGCGCGTCATCCGCCTGCCGCGCGAGATCGCGGGCGCGAACTACGCGTTCGTGTTCCTGTCCTCGATCCTGCACGCGCACGTCGAGGAGCTGTTCGCCGGCATGAAGGTGCTGGGCAGCTACCAGTTCCGCGTGACGCGCAATTCGGACCTGTTCGTCGACGAGGAGGAGATCAAGAACCTGCGCATCGCGCTGCAGGGCGAGCTGCTGCACCGGCACTTCGGCGCCGCGGTGCGCCTGGAGGTCGCCGACAACTGCTCGCCGGCGATGACCGATTTCCTGCTGCAGCAGTTCGGGCTGCGCGAGGAAGACCTCTACCGTGTCGAAGGCCCCGTCAACCTCTACCGCCTGCGCGAGGTGCCCGACCAGGTGGACCGGCCGGACCTCAAGTACCCGCTGTTCCACGCCGGGCTGCCCGCGCCGCTCGAGAAGTCGAGCGACCTGTTCGAGCTGCTCAAGAAGCAGGACGTGCTCCTGCATCACCCCTACCAGTCGTTCGCCCCGGTGATCGACTACATCCGCACCACCGCCGCCGACCCCAACGTCATCGCCATCAAGCAGACCGTGTACCGCACCGGCACCGACTCCGAGCTGATGGAGATCCTGGTGGACGCCGCGCGCCGCGGCAAGGAGGTGACGGTGGTGGTGGAGCTGATGGCGCGCTTCGACGAGGAAGCGAACCTCAACTGGGCGGCGCGCCTCGAGGAGGTGGGCGCGCATGTCGTCTACGGCGTCGTCGGCCACAAGACCCACGCCAAGATGGCGCTCATCGTGCGCCGCGAGGACACCGAGGCGGGCAAGGTGCTGCGCCGCTACGTTCACCTGGCGACCGGCAACTACCATCCGCGCACGGCGCGGCTCTACACCGACTTCGGCCTGATGACCTCGAACGAGGAGCTGTGCGCCGACGTCGCCGAGGTGTTCAAGCAGCTGACGGGCCTCGGGCGCGCCGGCAAGATGAAGCACATCTGGCAGTCGCCCTTCACGCTGCACAAGCGCGTGGTGGCGGCGATCCAGAACGAGGCGCGCCTTGCGCGCGAGGGACTGCCCGCGCGCATCATCGCCAAGATGAACGCGCTGCTCGACCCGGAGGTGATCGACGAGCTCTACGCGGCCTCGCAGGCCGGCGTGAAGATCGACCTCATCGTGCGCGGCGTGTGCGCGCTCAGGCCGGGCATCGCGGGGCTGTCGGAGAACATCCGCGTGCGCTCGGTGATCGGCCGCTTCCTCGAGCATTCGCGCGTGTTCTACTTCCAGAATGGCGGCACCGAGGACGTGTACCTGGCGAGCGCCGACTGGATGGGGCGCAATTTCTTCCGCCGCATCGAGCTGTGCTTTCCGGTGCTCGACCCGGCGCTCAAGCGCCGCGTGATCCGCGAGGGCCTGCAGCCCTACCTCGACGACAACGTCCAGGCCTGGGCAGATGGACGCCGAGGGCGCCTACACGCGCGTCAAGCCGCGCCGCGGCCGCCCCCGCTCGGCGCAGGAAGAACTGCTCTTCACCCTGGCGACCCCTTCCTGAGGAAGTGCCGCGCATAGCGCGGCGCGATGTTGGCCAGCGGCAGCAGGACGAAGAAATCCGCGGTGTTGAAGTCGGGGTCCCAGGACGGCTCGCCGCAGATCCAGGCGCCCGCCCGCAAATAGCCTTGCACCAGCGCGGGCAGCTCGCCGCCCGCCCCCGCGTCGAGCCGCTCGAGCGGCAGCCGGCAACGCGGGAATACCCGGTACTCGATCGGCGCCATGTGACGCTCGCTCAGGCGCGCGTACACCGAGGCCGCAGCGTGCCCGCCATCGGCCATGCCCATCGAGGCGCAGCCGGCGAGGTATTCGTACCCATGCGCCAGCATGTAGCGCGCGAGCCCCGCCCACAGCAGCGCGATCACGGCGCCGTTGCGGTACTCGGGATGGATGCACGAGCGCCCCGCCTCCACCATGCGCGCGCGCAGCAGCCGCAACCGGGTGAGATCGAATTCGCCCTCCGAGTAGTAGCTGCCCACGCGCTTCGCCGCTTCCGGCGCGAGCAGCCGGTAGGTACCGACCACGTCGCCGGTCTCGTCGTCGCGCGCCACGAGGTGGTCGCAGTGCGCATCGAAGAGGTCCCGGTCGATGCCCGGCTCGCGCGCATCGAGCCGCGCACCCAGCTCCTCGGCAAACACGCGCCAGCGCAGCGCCTGCGCCGCCCGCAGCGCCTGCGGCGTGCGCGCAAAGCCGACCGAGAGCCGGCGCCGGGCGCGCGCGCCGGTCGCCGGGTGCTGCAACAGCAGATCATCGATGCGGTCCACGTTCGCGCCCTCCGGGCTGTTGGAACGCGGCGCAATGTAGGCAGCGCGCGTGACACGCAGGTGACGCGCAAGTGAAGTCTCGATGACAGCAACCCGTGATACATTGCGCCGCGCGATGAAAGGCGAGAGCCCGTTCAAGGGCAAGACCGGACTGCAGCGCGTGCTTAACGCGGCGCGCTATTCCCTTGAGGGTTTCGCGGCCGCGGCGCGCCACGAGGACGCGTTCCGGCAGGAGCTGATGCTCGCCGCGGTGCTGGTGCCGCTCGGCCTCTGGCTTGGCAACGACGGCACGCAGCGTGCCCTTCTCGTGGGCAGTGTGCTGCTGGTACTGGTGGTGGAGCTGCTCAACTCCGCCGTGGAGGCGACCGTGGACCGGGTCTCGCTGGAAGACCATCGCCTCGCCAAGCGTGCGAAAGATCTCGGCAGCGCCGCGGTCATGATGTCGCTCGTCACGGTCGCGGCGGTGTGGCTGCTGCTCCTCCTGCCGCGCCTGTAACCGAACTCTCATAAAAACGTCATCGAAGCTTCACCTGCGGCGCGGACACTGCGCGCCGCATGCACATCGCCATGGTGACGGAGACCTACCCGCCCGAGGTCAACGGCGTCGCGCGCACGGTCGCGCTGATGGCCGAGGGCCTGTGCGCGCTCGGGCACACGGTGCAGCTCGTGCGCCCGCGGCAGAGCCGCACGGACCGCGCGCAGCGCTCGACCGGCTACGAGGAGCTGCTGCGCCCCGGGCTGCCAATCCCCCGCTACACGCAGCTGAAGATGGGCCTGCCTTCCGGGCGGGCGCTGGCGCGCGCCTGGCACGAGCGCCGGCCCGATGTCGTGCACATCGCCACCGAAGGCCCGCTCGGGTGGTCGGCGCTCGCCGCCGCGCGCACGCTCGGCCTGCCGGTGTCGACCGACTTCCACACCAACTTCCACGCCTACAGCCGGCACTATGGCGTGCCCTGGCTCGCGCGGCCGGTGACGGCGGTGCTGCGACGCTTCCACAACCGCGCCGACTGCACCATGGTACCGACCGACGAGATGGCCGAGGACCTCGGCCGCCTCGGGTTCGAGCGCCTGCGCGTGGTGGGCCGCGGCGTGAACGCGGGCACCTTCTCCCCCGACCGGCGCCGCCCCGAGTTGCGCAGCCGCTGGGGTGCGGGGGAGGACGACCTGGTGGCGCTGTGCGTCAGCCGCTTTGCGCCGGAGAAAAACTTTCCCCTGGTGCTCGAGGCCTACGCGGCGATGCGCCGCGCCAATCCGTCGGTCAAGCTGGTGCTGGTCGGCGACGGCCCGCTCGAGGAGGAGCTGCGCGCGGCGAATACCGGCAGCGTCATCGCAGGGCGGCTGGTGAACGGCGAGCTCTCCGCGCACTACGCTTCCGCCGACGTCTTCCTCTTCCCGAGCGTCACCGAGACCTTCGGCAACGTGACCCTCGAGGCCATGGCGAGCGGCCTGGCGGTCGTGGCGTACCGCTACGCCGCCGCGCGCCAGCACATCGAGGACGGCATGAGCGGCCTGCTGGCCGAGCCCGGGGACCGCGCCGGCTTCATCGGACACGCGGTCAGCCTCGCGCGCGAGCCGCAGCGCGCGCGCGAGCTTGGCCGCGCAGCCCGCGTCGCCGCGGCACCGGTCAGCTGGGAGCGCATCACCGCCGACTTCGACGCCGTGCTGCGCGAGACGGCGCTCGCTCTCGCCACGCGCCGGGAGTCGGCGCATGCCGCGGCTTGATGGCGCGCTCGAGCGCATCCAGCGCTGGGACGCTCGCCTGTGCGAGCGGTCCAACCGCTGGCTGCACTACCGCCCCCTGCTGCAGGGCGCGCGCCTGGTCAGCTGGCTCGGCAACGGCATCTTCTGGTACGCGCTGATGCTCGCCGTGCTCGCGCGCGCGCCGCGCGAGTCCGCGCTCCCGGTGCTGCACATGCTCTTCGTCGGCGCGGTATGCACCGCCGCCTACAAGATGCTGAAGCGCGGTACGCTGCGCCCGCGGCCCTATCAGTCCCTGCAGGGCGTCGAGGCCGGCGTCGTGCCGCTGGATGCCTTCAGCTTCCCTTCCGGGCACACGCTGCATGCGGTCGCGTTCACGCTGGTCGCGCTCGACTACTGGCCCTGGCTTGCCCCGCTTCTCGTGCCCTTCACGGTGCTGACCGCCGTCTCGCGCGTGGTGCTGGGTCTGCACTACCCGAGCGACGTGGTCGCCGGCGCGCTGATCGGCGGCCTGGTCGCCTCGGCCTCGCTCGCCATCACCTGATGCGCGCGCAGCGGCGCGCGCACGTGGCCTGATGAGAACGCTGCGCCTCGCACGCGTGGGCCTGCACCTCGCGGCCGGCTGCGTGACCAGTGAATGGCTGTACCCGCTGCTGACGGCGAAATCACGCCGGGCAGTGCGCCGCGCCTGGGCTGCCGGGCTATTGCGGATCCTGGGCGCGCGGCTGGACGCGCGCGCGGTACGCGTGCAGCCAGGCAGCCTGGTCATCGCCAATCACGTCTCCTGGCTGGACGCGGTCGCGCTGCATGCGGCACTGCCAGTGGCGGTCGTCGCCAAAGCCGACGCCCGCCACTGGCCGCTGCTCGGGCGGCTGCTCGAGCGCAACGACACCCTGTTCGTGCAGCGCCGTCCCTCGCGCGACCTGCTGCGGGTCAACCGTGAGATCGGCGCAAGGCTCGCGCGCGGCGAGTCGGTCGCGGCGTTTCCCGAGGGCACGACCACCGACGGCACGAGCGTGCTGCCGTTCCGGCCCGCGCTCTTCCAGCCCGCAGTGGCGGGCGGCCACCCGCTGCACGCGCTCGCCCTGGTCTATCGCGACGGCGCCGGCCGGCGCTGCGCCGAGGCGGCCTACATCGACGACATGAACCTCTGGCAGTCGCTGTGGCGCATCGCCGCGCTGAAGGGCCTGTGCATCGAGCTGCGCTGCTGCGGCGCGCACGCCAGCGCGGGGCTGCGTCGGCAGGAAGCGGCCGCGCTCGCCCGATCGGAAGTTCAACGCGGTGCCTGCGGCAGCGCCGCCCTGTCCATGCGCCAGGCGCAATCCAGCCTCGAGGGCTCGGGTTCGGCGGCCGGCTGGCTGCCCGCGAGCACCGCGCCGACTTGGGCGAGCGACGCCGAGGTCTCGCGCACATAGGCGTCAAATCGCGGCGCGAGGTGCCGGTCCACGAGGCGCAGCAGCCCGCGCGCGAGGCGCGGCACGCGCGCGCCCCGCAACAGGCGGTCGGCACCGGAGAGCCAATCGATGACGCGCAGCACGAGCGTTTCGCCGCAGCGCCAGCGCTGCGCCACGATCTGCGCGAGCGGCTTGCGCTCTGCCGCGAGCAGCTCGCCCGGCGCCACGCACACCCACGGCTTGAGGTAGTCGTCCATTGCCCACTCGCACAGCGCATGCGTCACGTGCGCGACGTCGGCCAACCGATGCTCGTGCTCGGGCACGAAGCGGTGGTGCGCGACGATGTCCGCAAGCAGGTGGCTCGCGTAGCCGAGCGCGACCGCGCGCTCCTCGTCGTTCTGCGCCGCGGCGAGCCGGTGCACCGCCGGCCAATGATGGTTGCGCCGGAACACGCGGATGCCGAGCGCGGCGCCGGCGAGTGCCAGGTCGGGCAGGCAGGCGCCACCAAGCACCAGGCGCGGGAACCGCAATGCGGCTCGCCGCAGCTCGGGATCGAGCAGCGGCAGCGCAAGCAGCATGTGCTGCGCAAAGAAGACGTGCGTCTGCAGTCCCCAGGCGAGGGCATCGCCGGCGAACGCGAGCAGCGCAAAGGCGAGCAGTGCGGGCCTCACGGGCACGCATCGTCGGCCCGTGGGATGAAGACCTCGTGAAGGAACGGTGAAGCTTCGGTGACGCTAGGCAGCACGCTTGTCTGTTCAAGCGTGCCCACCTGGATTGGGAGCGTCTAGTCCTTGTAGCCCTCGAACCCGACGTACAGGCGGACTTCGTCGCTCACCGCCTGCAGCGCGTACTTCATGCCGAAGTCCGAGCGCTTGAGACTGCCGCTGGCATTGCCTCCGCACATCGGCTTCTTGTTGAAGGGGTTGTCCTTGCACACCCAGCGCTCGACCTTCAGCGTGAGGGGCCGGGTCACGCCGAGCAGCGTGAGCTGCCCCGTGACCTCGGCCGGAATGTCGCCGTTGAACTTCACGTCGTCGGCCTTGAAGGTCATGCGCGGGAACTCGGCGACGTTGAAGAAATCGGCGCTCCTCAGGTGCTCGTCGAGCGAGCGCGGGCGGCTGCCCTTGTCGTTCTCGCCGGTGCTCACGGACGCAGTGTTGACCGTCAACTCGAGTGTGGCCTTCTTCGCCGCGCGGTCGATCATGAACTTGCCGCTCGACCTGTCAAAGCGCCCCCAAAACATCGACACGCCGAAATGCTCCACCGCGAAATGCGGGTACGTGTGGTACGGGTCGAGCGTGTAGTTCTCCGGCGCGGCCGCTGCGGCGAGGGGGAGGGCAAGCGCCAGTGCGCCGAGGGTGATGCGTTTCATGCAGCGATCTCCTTAGTGTTGCGTTGCGGGCAGTCACTTCTCAGATTGTCCAGCCGCGGCCTGCCAGCCAGGCGAGCGCGCAAGCGCCGCCCGCGGCCACGAAGGCGTAAACACTCGCCACCACCGCTTGCATCCATGCGGGCCCGCGCGGCAGCGGCAGGCGCACCAGCACCGGCACCAGGGCCAGCGCGACGAGCGTGAGCCAGTGCAGCTTCGCCAGCAGCACGGCAGCCGTGGCGATGAGCGCGGCGAGCACGGACACGGTGAGCGTGAGCGTCACGCCCGCCTCGACGCGCCCGCCGAGCACCATCACCAGCAGCAGGAACGCGCCGCTGCCGGCGCCGAGCGCCATGCCGTACTGGCCGAGGAGCGCCGAGGCGCCCAGCACCGAGGCGAAGCCCGCGCCCAGGCCGAGGGCGAGCCCCGCGGCGCCCGCGCGCACCATGTCGTAGTGCAAGGACACCGTGGTGGCGACCAGCCACCATGTGAACGCGGCGATCCCTGCGCCGACGATGGCGACCTCGGCCGGGATCTTCTGGCCGAGGATGGAGGCGAACACCCACAGCGCAGCGCCGCCGGCGAGCGCCCCCATCGCGATCCCCGTGAAGCGGGTCGGCTTGAACGCGAGATCCGCCAGCATGCCGAGGAGCGCCGCCATGGCGCCGAGCACCACGATCTTGCGCGTCACGGTGAGCGGCTCGAGGGCGAAGTTGCCGACGACCGCCACGGTGGCCGCGAATCCGACCGCGGCAGCGAGCCCGCCGAGGCGCAGGGGAAAGAGGATCGCCGCCGCGAGCAGCCCAGCCGCGAACGGCAGCACGCTCGATTGAATCACAGGATTCTGCAGCCACTCGTTCACGTCAGCCCCCCTCGGGATGGATCACGTCAACCCCTCGACACCCGGAATACGTCAGCCGCGTGCCACGCGGATCACACCAGCCACTTCGCGCACCACGGCAAAGGCGCGCTTGAGCTGCGCCACGTCACCCACCTCGAACGAGAAGCGCATGAAAGCGAGCTCGTCGCGGCTCTGCGTGCGCACCGCGGTGACGTTGATGCGCTCGCGCGCGAGCGCGTCGCCGATGTCGCGCAGCAGTCCCGGCCGGTCGCTCGCCGTCACCACCATGTCCACGTTGTAGGCGCCGGCGCCCGCGCCCCAGGCGGCTTCGATGAGGCGCGCGGGATCGGTCTCCGCCAGGCGCTTGAGGCTCGCGCAGTCCTCGCGATGGATCGAGACGCCCGCGGCCGCGCGTGACGAAGCCGCGGATCGGGTCGGGGGGCACCGGCTTGCAGCACTTGGCGAGCTGGGTGAGGAGGCGATCCATGCCCACCACCAGCACCCCGCTGTCCGCGGCCGCCTTGCGCTTCTTCGGCGCCGGCGCCGCGCGGGCGCCGCCACGGGGGCGGGCGCGCCGGCGAGCGCGCGCATGGCCTCGTGCAGCTGGCGCAGGTTGACCTCATCGCGCGCCACCGCAGCGAACAAGTCCTCGGGCTTGCCGAAGCCCGAGCTTCGCGGCGAGCGCCTCGAGGCTGACGCTGGAGCGGCCCTCGCGCCTGACCTCGCGCTCGACGATGGCGCGGCCCTCGGCCACGGTCTCGGTGAGCGCCTGCGCGTTGAACCACTGGCGGATCTTCTGGCGCGCGCGCGGGCTCTTGGCGAAGCCGTGCTCGGCGCTCATCCAGTCTCGCGAAGGGCCGCCCGTCTTCGCCACGGTGAGCTCCACGCGCTGGCCGCTCTTGAGCGGCGTGTCGAGCGGCACCAGATGGCCGTCCACCTTGGCGCCGCGGCAGCGGTGGCCGAGGTCGGTGTGCAGCGCGTAGGCGAAGTCGATCGGCGTGGAGCCCGCGGGGAGATCCACCACCTTGCCCTGCGGCGTGACGACGTAGATCGTGTCGTCCAGCGCCGCCCGCTGCGTGCGCTCGGCCCAGGAGGCACCCTCGGCCACCTCGTCGCGCCACGCGAGCAGCTGCCGCAGCCAGGCGATCTTGTCGTCGAAGGCGCTGTCGGCGCGCGTCGCCTTGCCCGCCTCCTTGTAGCGCCAGTGCGCCGCGACACCGAGCTCGGCGTGGCGGTGCATCGTCCTCGGTGCGGATCTGCACTTCCAGCGTCTTGCCGCCCGGCCCGATCACCGCGGTGTGCAGCGACTGGTAGAGGTTGCCCTTCGGGCCGCGAGATGTAGTCGTCGAACTCGCGCGCGATCGGCTCCCACAGGTTGTGCACCACGCCGAGCGCCGCGTAGCAGTCCTTCACGCTCGGCACGATCACGCGCAGCGCGCGCACGTCGTGCACCTGGGCGAAATCGAGACCCTTGGCGCGCATCTTGTTCCAGATGGAGTAGATGTGCTTCGGGCGGCCGTGCACCTCGCCCTTGACGCCCACCGCCTCCAGCTCGCGTGCGAGCGCCGCCATCGCCTCGGCGATGTACTGCTCGCGCTCGACGCGCCGCTCGTCGAGCATCTTGGCGATCTTCCTGTAGAGCTCGGGCTCGAGGAAGCGGAACGACAGGTCCTCCAGCTCCCACTTCAACTGCCACACGCCCAGGCGGTTCGCGAGCGGCGCATAGATGTCGAGCGTCTCGCGCGCGTAAGCGCGGCGTTCCTCGCTGTCGTGCTTGGCGTACCAGCGCAGGGTCTGCGTGCGGCTCGCCAGCCGGACCAGCACCACGCGCACGTCCTCGACCATGCCGAGCACCATCTTGCGCAGGATCTCGCTCTGCTGCGCGGCGTTGGCGCGCGTCAGCACGCGCAGCTGGTAGAGCTTCTCCACGCCGGCGGCGAGCCCCGCGATCTCCGCGCCGAAGGCTTCCGCGAGCTTTTCCGTGCCGCCCAGGTACTTCGGCGCGGCGAACAGCACGCCGGCCGCGCGCGCCGCCGGATCCATGCCGATCGCGGCGAGGCTCGCGGCGATGCCCAGGGCGTGCGGCCACACCGGCTCGCCGGTGGAGAGCGACTGTCCGGCGTACAGCGGCTCGGCGAACTCGAGCGCGCGCGCGAGTGCGGCACGCTCATCGTGCGTGAGCCCGGCGGCCAGCGCATCGAGCGGGGCGGCGGCGCCCTGCGGGCGCAGCTGGACGACGGAGACCATGCGGTATTGTAGCGAGGACCGTGCTTGCGACCCGTCCTCGCGTCTCGCCCCACCTGCTGCTCGCGCTCACCGCCTTCTTCTGGGCCGCGCACTGGATCGTCGCGCGCGCCGTGCATCCCCACGTGTCGCCGCTGGCGCTTTCCTTTTGGCGCTGGGTGGCGGCGATTGCCTTTCTCGCGCCCTTCGCCGCGCCGATCCTCGCGCGCGAGTGGCCGAAGGCGCGCGCCGCCTGGCGGCCGATCCTGTTCTTCGGCACCGGCAGCACGGTGCTCTACAACGCCATCGGCTACGTCGGCATCAAGCAGACCACCGCCACCAACGCGGTGCTGTTCCAGTCGGTGACGCCCGCGCTGATCCCCTTGTTCGCCTTCCTGCTGTTCCGCGAGCGCATCCGCCCGCGCGCGGCAGCGGGGCTCGCCCTGTCCTTCCTCGGCGTGCTCGCCATCGTGCTGCGGCTCGACCTGGCGGCGCTCGATGCGCTGCGCCTCAATCCGGGGGACCTGTGGCTGCTGGCGAACGTCGCGCTCTGGGCGCTCTATACCGCGTGCCTGCGCTGGCGTCCGAAGGATCTCGATCCGCTCGCCTTCATGCTGGCGGTGATGCTCGCCGGAATGCTCACCGGGCTGCCGGCCTACCTGATCGACCTCGCCGCGGGGGGTTACTTCGTGCCGACCTGGGGCTCGGTGCTCGGCACGCTCTACCTCGGGCTCTTCCCGTCGGTGATCTGCTACTGGATGTGGAATCGCGGCGTGGCGGAAGTGGGGCCGGCGCGCGCCGGCGTCTACCTGCACCTGATTCCGCTCTTTGGCGCGCTGATGGCGGTGGCGCTGCTCGGCGAGGAGCTGCGCCTTTACCATGGGGTCGGGATCGTGCTGATACTGCTGGGCATCCGATGGGTTGGCTGAGGAACTGGCGGCGCCGGCGCCTGCTCGCGCACCACCGCATCGACGACGCGCTGTGGCGGTCGGTCACGCAGTCGCTGGCGTTCCTGCGCGGCCTGTCGCGGGAGGAGATGCAGCGCCTGCGCGACCTCGCGCTCCTGCTCCTCGTGGAAAAGGAATTCTCCGGCGCGCACGGCCTGGAGCTGGACGACGCCATGCGCCTGTCGATCGCGGTGCAGGCCTGCCTGCCGGTGCTGAACCTGGGCCTCGACCGCTACGACGACTGGAGCGAGGTCGTGGTCTACCCCGGCGACTTCAAGGTGCGCGTCAAGGAAACCGATGAGGGCGGCGTCGTGCACGAGTTCGACGACGAGCGCGCCGGCGAGTCCTGGCAGGGGGGCCCGGTGATCCTGTCCTGGGACGCAACGGTGAACGCGCCCGGCATGAACGTGGTGGTCCACGAGTTTGCGCACAAGCTCGACATGGCGGGCGGCGAGGCCGACGGCATGCCGCCGCTGCACTCCGGGATGGACCGGCGTGCGTGGGCGGAAGCGTTCCGCGTCGCCTACGAGGGCTTCTGCGACGCGGTGGACCGCGACAAGGAAACCTGGCTCGATCCCTACGCCGCCGAGTCGCCGGGTGAGTTCTTCGCCGTGGTGAGCGAAGCCTTCTTCGCGGCGCCCAACGAGACGCGCCGGCGCTATCCCGACGTGTACGATCAGCTCAAGCGCTACTACCGCCAGGATCCCGCGGGGCGGCTGGACACCTGACCGCGATCGCACAGCCGTGAAGACCCTGCTCATCGTGTATCACACCGGCGGCGTGAAGACCGCGCAGATGGCCGCAGCGGTCGAGCGCGGCGCGCGCGCCGATGACGGCGTGCGCGTGGTGATGAAGCGCTGCGCCGACGCCGGTCCCGAGGACGTGATCGCCGCCGACGGCCTGATCCTCGGCACCCCGGAGAACTTCGGCTACATGTCGGGGATGATGAAGGACTTCCTCGAGCGCGTCTTCTACGCTTGCGAGGGCAAGGTGAACGGCCGTCCGTGGGCGCTCTTCGTCGGCGCCGGCCAGGATGGCACCGGCGCGGTGACGTCAGTCGAGCGCATCGTCGCCGGCCTGCGCCTGAGGAAGATCAGCGAGCCGATCGTCGTGGTGAAGGAACTGAAGCCCGAGCAGCTCGCCGCCTGCGAAGAGCTCGGCGCGGCGATGGCGGCGGGACTCGCCGCCGGAATCCTGTAGGGCGGCGTACGGGCGGAAAGACTACAGCGTGACGCGCGGCGCGCGCGGCGATCCCGGCGCGAGGCGCCCGTCGTCCACCGGCTCGCCCAGCACCTGCTTGACCGGCACCACGCCCGCCCAGATCGGCAGCGCGTAGTCCTCCTCCTCGTCGATCGGCCCTCCGGTGCGCACCTTGGCCACCGCCTCCTCGATGTGCATGCCGAGCACCGTCGTCGCCTTGAGCTCCTGCTTGTTCACCGGCCGCAGCTCCGGCCAGCGCCCCGGGTAGAGCCGCTCGACGAACTTCTCCATCTTGGCGAGCTTTTCCTCGGGCTCGGTCACCTTGTAAGGCTTGCCGAACAGCATCACCGAGCGGTAATTGATGGACTTGTGGAAGCCCGAGCGTGCGACCACCAGGGCATCGAGGTGCATCACCGTGAAGCACACGCTCGGGCTCTTCTCCAGCGCGAGCAGCATGCGGCTCTTGGAGGAGCCATGCCAGTACACCGCGTCGCCCTCGCGCCAGTAGGCCGTCGGCGTGACGAACGGCTGCTTGTCGATCACGTAGCCGATGTGGCAGACGAAGCCGGCATCGAGAATGGCATACACCGTGTCGCGGTCGTAGCGCGCCCGCTTGGGCAGGCGCTTGATCCTGGTGCGTGCGGTGGGGGTGAAGTCTTTCACTCGTGGCTCCCTGTGGTTGCCGCAATCTTAGCAGCGGCGCGCGGCGCGTTCGCCAGCCACACCAGCACGGCGAGCCCGAGGAACAGCACCCCGGAGAGCCAGAACAGGTCGATGGTGGAGAGCATCCTGGCCTGGGCATCCAGCGTATGGTCGATCCGCGCCAGCGCCTGCTGCGCGCTCAGGCCGTGCGCCTCGAGCGAGCGCAGCGCGCCTTCCGTGCCGGGATCGCCGCGCACCACGTGCTCGGCCAGGTGCGCGCGGTGCACTTTCGCGCGGTCGTCCCACAGCGTGATGGCGAGCGAGGCGCCCACCGCGCCGCCCATGTAGCGCAGGAAGTTCTGCAATCCCGTGGCCCCCGGCATCTTCTCGGGCGACATGCCGCGCAAGCCCAGCGCGGTGAGCGGCAGGAAGAACATCACGTTGGCCGCGCCCTGGATGAACATGGGCAGCGCGATGGTGACCCAGTCCGCCTGGGCGTTGAAGTCCGCGCGCATGAAAGACACCAGCGCGAAGACGACGAAGCCCGCGCAGGCGATGAGGCGCGGGTCCACCACCTGCACCGAGCGCGCGACGAATGGCGCGAGCACGAGCGCGAGCAGGCCGAAGGGCATCATCATCATCCCCGCCCAGATCTGCGTGTAGCCCATGTACTCCTGCAGCCAGAGCGGCAGCACGACGATGGCGCCGAAGAACACGGCGTAGCCCACCGAGAGCGTCGCCGTGCCGGTCCAGAAGTCGCGGTCGCGCAGCAGGTGCAGGTCCACGATCGGGTGCGGATTGTCGAGCAGTTCCCAGGCGAGGAACAGCGCGAAGCCCACGAACGCGACGCAGGCGAGCGCCACGATCTCGCCCGAGCCGAACCAGTCGAGCTCCTTGCCCTTGTCGAGCATCACCTGCAGCGCGGCGACCCAGACGGCGAGCAGCAGGAGCCCCACCACGTCCACCGGCACGCGCCGCGTGGGCGTCTCGCGCTCGCGGTACAGCAGCCAGATCATGCCGCCGGCGAGCAATCCGACCGGGACGTTGATGTAGAAGATCCAGGGCCAGGAGATCTGCTCGGTGATCCAGCCGCCGATGATCGGGCCGGTGATCGGCGCGATGGTGGCGGTCATCGACCAAACCGCGAGCGCCGTCCCGGCCCCGCCGGGCCCGAAGGTGGCGAGCAGGAGCGATTGCGACACCGGCACCATGGGGCCCGCCACCAGCCCTTGCACCACGCGGAAGGCGACCAGCTGGTCGAGGCTCTCGGCCAGCCCGCACAGCAGGGAGGCCCCGGTGAACAGCAGCACCGACCAGACAATGAGCCGCACCTGGCCGAAGCGCCGCGTCAGCCAGCCGGTGAGCGGCATGGCGATGGCCTGCGCCGCGGCGTAGGAGGTGACGATCCAGGTGCCTTGCGTGGCGCTCACGCCGAGATCGCCCGAGATGGTGGCGACCGAGACGTTCGCCACCGTGATGTCCAGCACCACCATGAAGGTTGCCGCGGCGAGCATCACCGCGCCGAGCATGCGCTCGGCGCCTACGAGTGGTGCAGGCACCGGCGCTACGACGGCTGGCGCAGTGGCGCTCACCGGTGCGCGGCGATGATGGCGCGCACGCGCGCCTCGGCTTCCGTCGCCGGTGCGGCGAACGCCTGCGTGGCGTAGGCCGTGCCGATGCGCGGCGCGCCCGCAAGCTGCGCGCCGCTCGTGTCGCGGATCTCGACCTCGGCCTTCATCGACAGCCCGATGCGCAAGGGGTGCCTGCGCAGATCGTCGGCGTCGAGGGCGATGCGCACCGGCAGGCGCTGCACCACCTTGATCCAGTTCCCGGTGGCGTTCTGCGGCGGCAGGAGCGCGAAGGCGCCGCCGGTCCCGGCGGCGAGGCCCGCGACCTTGCCCCGGTACTCGACGCGGCTGCCGTAGAGATCGGCGACGAGACGCACCGGCTGGCCGATGCGCATGTCGCGCAGCTGCACCTCCTTGAAATTGGCGTCCACCCACAGGTCTTCGAGGGGCACGATGGCCATCAGCGGCGTGCCCGGCGCGACGCGCTGCCCCACCTGCACCGAGCGGCGCGCGACATAGCCGCCCACCGGCGCCGGGATCTCCACGCGCTTCAACGCCAGGAAGGCCTCGCGCACGCGCGCCGCGGCGCGCAGCACGTTTGGATGCGCCTCCACCTTCACGCGGTCGGTGAGCGTGCGGTTGGCGGCCAACTGCTCGCGCGCGGCGGCAAGCGAGGCGCGCGCGGCGGCGGCGCCGGCGCGCGCATTCTCGAAATCCTCGCGCGTCACCATGCCCTTCTCGGCAAGCGACGCGCGGCGCGCGAGCCCTTCCTCGGCGCGCTGCAGCTCGGCTTCGCGCACGCGCACGTTCGCCTCCAGCGTCAGGTTGTTCGCGTAGAGCGTCCTCGCCTCGCGCACCGCGCGCGCGAGCTCGGCCTCCGCCTGGTCGAGCGCCACCTGCGCGTCGGCCGCGTCCAGCCGCACCAGCATCTGCCCCGACTGCACGCGGTCGGTGTCGTCGGCGCCGATGGCGATGACGGTGCCCGCCACCTGCGGCGTGACTTCCACCAGGTTGCCGGCCACATAGGCGTTGTCGGTGGACTCGTAGTAGCGCCCCACCACGTGCCACCACGCCGCCCAGGCGGCGCCCGCCGCCGCGAACAGCAGGATCAGGACGGACAGCGTGCGGCGCCGGCTAGCCACGGTTGTCGAGCATCCGGCGCAGGAGCGCCTTGAGCTGGTCGAGCTCGGCTCGCGTGAAGCCGCGCAGGTGCTGGTTGAGCACCTTCGCCGCCATCGCCGCCATCTGCTCGGTGAGCTTCTTCCCGGCGGCCGTGAGCTCCAGGCGCTGCACGCGCCGGTCGTTCTCGTCGGGCACGCGGCGCAGCAGTCGCTTGGCCACCAGGCGCGCCACCATGCGCGTCATGGAGCCGGTGTCGTAGTCGTAGTCGCGCGCGATGTCGGCGGCGCGATCGCCGCGGCCGTGCGCGATGTAGATGAGGATCGAGCCCTGCGCCGCCGAGATGCCGAAGGGCGCGAGCTCGCCGTCCACCGCGGCGAAGATGGACGCGCGCACCCGCGTGACCAGGTAGCCCACGCTGTCCTCCACCCGGTAGCTGTCCGCCCGGTACAGCCCCATGCCCTCTCCTCAGGGAGCCCCTGATTTAGCTGCCTAGGCAGCAAAGTACCTGCCTGGGCAGCTAATGTCCAGCCGCGGCGCCTTCGCGGTAGACTCGCGCCGTGACCTGGGACACGCTCGCCGCCTACGACGCCCTCACCGGGGGGCGCAGCCGCCCCGTGCGCGTGGACGAGCTTTGCCGCATCGCAGCGGAACGGTTCCCGGGCCTCGTGCCCGGCGCCGAGGCGCTGGCCGCCGAAGCGCGCCTGGCGCAGAAGGACAAGCGCGGCCTGGAGAAGGCGCAAGGCGCCTTCCTCGCCGCAGTGCTCGCGGACCCTGCGGCCGGCGCTCACCTTTGCCACGCCATGCTTCTGCCGCGCGAGGATTCGCGGCGCCATCTCGCCGAGTTCGAGGCGAAGGGCAAGCTGGAACTGGACGGGGCGAAGCTCGAGCGCCTTGGCAAGGCGGCGGTGGTCACGATGCGCAACCCGCGCTATCTCAACGCCGAGGACGAGACCACGATCGACGGCCTGGAGATCGCGGTGGATGTGGCGCTGCTCGACCGCAAGAGCGAACTGTGCGTGCTGCGCGGCGACACGGTCACGCACACCAAGCACGCGGGCCATCGCGTGTTCGGCGCCGGCATCAACCTCACGCACCTCTACCAGGGGAAGATCCGTTTCCTCTGGTACCTGATCCGCGATCTCGGCCTGGTCAACAAGCTCTACCGCGGCCTGGCGCGGCTGGGCGTGTCGCCCGAAGCGGACTGCATCGAGAAGCCCTGGGTGGCGGCGGTGGAGCGCTTCGCGATCGGCGGGCACTGCCAGATCCTGCTCACCATGGATTACGTGCTCGCGGCGCAGGACGCCTACCTGACGCTGCCCGCGAGGAAGGAGGGCATCATCCCGGGCGCGGCGAACCTGCGGCTGCCGCGCTTCGTGGGCGCGCGCATCGCGCGCCAGGCGATCCTCGCCGAGCGGCGGCTGGACTGTGACTCGCCCGAAGGCAGGCTGATCTGCGACGACATCGTGCCGGCCGCGGGCATGGATGCCGCGATCGCGCGCACGGTCGAGCGCCTGACGAGCGCCGGCGTGGTGAGCGCGGCGGGCAACAAGCGCGCGTTCCGCGTGGGTGAAGAACCGCTCGATACCTTCCGGCGCTACATGGCGGTGTACGCGCGCGAGCAGGCCGAATGCCACTTCAGCCCCGCGCTCATCGCCAACCTCGAGCAGCACTGGGACGCCGCGAACCGAGGGACATGAAGCCGAAGAGCCCAGCGCCGGAGGACGTCCTCAGCGAGGCCGAAGTCAATGCCATCGCGCGGCGCGCGGTGACGCGGGCATTCCCGAAGAACACCATCGTCTTCAGCGAAGGCGACCGCACGGACACGCTGCACATCGTCGTGTCCGGCCGCGTCAAAATCTACGTCAGCGACGAGAAGGGCAAGGAAATCGTCCTGAACTTTGCGGGCCCGGGCGAGTACTTCGGCGAGCTGGTGCTCGACGAGGGCCCGCGCGCGGCCTCGGTGATGACGCTGGAGCCCTCCCGGTTCCTCATCGTGCCGAAGGAGGACCTGCGCGAGTTCGTGGCGCAGAGCCCGGACTTCGCGCTGCACCTCATCCACAAGCTCATCCGGCGCGTGCGCGTGCTCACCAACGACATCAAGAGCCTGGCGCTGATGGACGTCTACGGGCGCGTCGCGCGCATGCTGCTCGAGCTGGCGGTGGAGCGCGACGGCGCGCTCGTGATCGAGGAGCGACCGACCCAGCAGGAAATGGCGAACCGGGTCGGCGCCTCGCGGGAGATGGTGAACAAGATCCTCGGCGACCTGGCCAGCGGCGGCTACATCGCCGTCGAGCGCGACCGCATCACGATTGCGCGGGCGCTGCCGCGGGCCTGGTAGCGGCCGGCCCTACCTGTCGCCCATCAGGTAGCGGTGCTCGAGGAAGGAGGCGGTGGCGCGCAGGGCGTCCGTCGCCCGGCAGATGAAGTCGGCCATGGATTCGCCATCCTGCAACCACTCGGCGGCGGCCTGCCGGTCGCCTTCGCTCATGCGCAGATCGTCCATGCGCTGCAGCAGGGCGGATTGTTCCGTCAGGTTTTCCCGCACTGCGGCTGTTCCATTGGTCATCCGTGTCATGGTCATCCCTCCTTGCCTTTGTCGCATCGTCAATCCGGTTTTCCGCCGGTCCGTGCACCCCTGCATTGCACGGTGACCAGCTTAGTTTCGGGCCGCAACGCGCGCTGTTGAGCTATCCATCGCATTGGTGTGGAATATTCACATCATGGGTACCCCCCAGGCGGGCGCGGTGCTGTTCGCGGACATCAGCGGCAGCACGCGCCTGTTCGAGGCCCTCGGGGATGAGCAGGCCACGGCCCGCGTGGGCCGCTCGCTCGCCCTGCTGGCGCGCGTGTGCGTCGATTGCGGCGGCAGGGTCATCCGCACCACGGGCGACGGCGCGCTGTGCCTGTTCGAGTCGGCCGACGCCGCCCTGCGCGCGTCGCACCTGATGCAGGAGAAGACCGACCAGCAGCAGGGTCTGGACGAGCCCGCACCGGGGATCCACATCGGCTGCCACTTCGGGCCCGTGCTCGAGAGCGCCGGCGACGTGTACGGCGACGCGGTGAACCTGGCCGCGCGCGTGGCCGGACTCGCACAGGCCGGGCAAATCATCACCACCGCGGACACTGTCGCGCTGCTGTCCCCTGCCCTCGTCGAACGCACGCGCAGGCTCGACCGCGTGCCGGTCAAGGGCAAGCGCGCAGAGGTGACGATCTTCGAGTTCCTGTGGCGGGACGCCGAGGATCTCACGGCGCTCGGCACGCGCACCGAGCATGGCCACGCGGCGCGCCTCAGGCTCACGTATGAAGGCCGCGAGTGGTGCTTCGAGGGGCCCGGCGAGCTGACATTCGGGCGCGACAGCGCCTGCGACGTCGTCGTGGGTGGCCTCAAGGCCTCCCGCCGCCACGCGCGCATCGAGCGCCGGCGCGACAAGTTCGTGCTCACGGACCAGAGCTCCAACGGCACCTGGGTCCGTTTCGCGGGGGAGGACGAGGAGGTGGTGCTGCGGCGCGAGGAGCTGTTGCTGCGCGCCAGCGGCCTCATCGGCTTCGGGCACAGTCCGACCAACGCGCAGGACTCGCCAGTGGCGTTCTCCTGCGGCTGATCAATTCAGGACAGCAGGAATTCCCTGACGATGCGGATCTGGTCGTCGTGCATCAGCGTGGGCGCGTGGCCGATGCCCGGCAGTTCGACCAGCTTCGCTTTCGGCCCGCGCTGCGTCATCTGCAGCGCCGTGTCCTTGGACAGGAGGTCCGACAGCGCACCGCGGATCAGCAGCGTCGGGACAGCGCACCGCGTCCCAGGTCGGCCACGACTCCAGGTCCTTGTCGGTGATCTGCCGGCGGAAGGGCTCGGCGATCCTCGGGTCGTAGTGCAACCGGTAGCTGCCGTCCGCATTCTGCCTGACCACCACCTCCGTGAGGAAGCGCCACTCCTCGTCGGTGTGCGGCCCGAACGGCGCCGACACCATGCGCACCAGCTTTTCGGCCGCCTCGAAGCTCGGCAGCGGCGGCGCCTTGCCGAAGTAAGCGGCGATGCGCTCGAGCGACGCCCTGGCGATCACCGGCCCCGCTTCGTTCAGCACGAGCTTCGCCACCGGCGTGCCCTTCTGCGCCGCGAGCGCCATGCCGATCAGGCCGCCCATCGAGGTGCCGACCCAGTGCACCTGCTCGACGTCCAGGCGCGCGATCAGCGTCACCGTGTCCGCGACGTACTGCGGGATGTCGTACAGCATCGGGTCGGCGAGCCAGTCGGAATCGCCGCGCCCGGCCATGTCGGGGCAGACGACGCGGTAGCGCTCGCTCATCGCGCGCGCGAGGTTGTCGAAGTCGCGCGCGCAACGCCCGAGGCCATGCACGCAGACGAGGACCCGCGGGTTGTCCGCCCTGCCCCATTCGCGGTATGCGATGCGGTGCAGCCCGGCGGCAGAGGCGCACTGCACGTGCCGTTGCACCGGAGTCAAGTCGCGCTGCGCTCCCCGGTCCACTTCTCCACCAGGCGGCCGTTCTCGATCGCGGCGCCGCCGCGCGCGCCGTCCTTGTCCCACTCGACCTCCACGCGCAGCTCGGGGAAGTCCGCGGTCGCCGTGACGAACGCCGGGAACGGCAGTCCCTGCGAGGGCGCGAAGCGGTATTCCAGCCGTCCGGGCGCGTGGTGCTCGGTGTAGGGCTCGGCGTCCACGTCGCGCACCAGCAGCCAGCGGACGCGCTCCTGGAAATCCTCGAAGCGGCCCGCGGCGCCGGTGACGCGCACGGTGGCCGTGAAGCCCATCGGTCCCGCTACGCGTCGTACTTGAAGGAGAGCGACAGGCGCGTGCGGAACTGCGTGAGCTTGCCGTCCTCGATCTTCACGTCGAGCTTGGTGACTTCCGCGATGCGCAGGTCGCGCAGCGACTTCGAGGCCATCTTCACGGCGTTGCGCGCCGCTTCTTCCCAGGAATTCGGGCTGGTGCCGATGACGTCGGTGACGCGATAGACCGCACTGCCGTTCTTTGCCATGAGAGCTCCTCCGTGAGCGTGTGCGGGAGAATCCCGCGCGGTGAGTTTACGCCCCGGGGGGCGGGACATGCCAGTAGCGCGCGCGGCGCGCGCGCTCGGGCTCCAGCCCCGGCGCGCCCGCCCCGAGCCGCACCGTCACCGCGCCGTCGCGGTCGGTGCGCAGCGGCGCGATTCCCGCCGCGGCGTAGCGGGCGAGCACTTCCGCGTGCGGATGGCCGAAGCGGCTGCGGTAGCCGACCGCGACAATCGCGTGGCGGGGCTGCACCGCGTCGAGGAGCTCGGCGCTGGAGGAGGTGCGGCTGCCGTGGTGCGGCACGAGCAGCACGTCGGCGCGCGCCAGCCCGGAGCGCGCGATCTCCATCTCCGCGCCGCGCTCGATGTCGCCCGTCAGGAGCATCGCGCCGCCGGCCGTGCGAACGCGCAGCACGCAGCTCTCGTCGTTCCGGCGCCGCGCAGCGCTCGCGGGTGCCGGGTGCAGCATCTCGAAGCTCACGCCGTCCCACTCCCAGGCCATGCCGCGCGCGCAGCGCTGCGTTGCCGCCGCGAGCGCGAGCGCCGGATGCGACCCCGGCAGCGAATGCAGCAGGCGCGCCACCTCCATGGCGGCGAGCACGCTCCAGGCCCCGCCGGTGTGGTCGGTGTCGTTGTGCGTGAGCACCAGCGCATCGAGCCGCCCCACGCCCGTCGCGCGCAGATAAGGCGCGACGATGCGCTCGCCGCTGTCGGCCTCCGCGCCGAACGCCGGCCCCGCGTCGTAGAGCAGCGCGCGATTCGCGGTGCGCACCACGACCGCGAGGCCCTGCCCCACGTCGAGCGTGGTGACCCACGCTTCGCCCGGCGCCGGCGCCGGGGCTGGCAGCGCGAATGCCGGCGCCATCAAGGCGATGCCCAACGCGCGCCACGGAAAGCCGGCCGGCAGCAGCAGCCAGGCAACGCCCGCGAGCGCCAGCAGCGTCGCCCACAGCGGCGGCGCGTGCTGCTGCCAGGCCGCCACGGGCAGCTGCGCGCACCAGTCCAGGTACTCGAGCAGCCACTGCGTCAACCACTCGGCGAGGTGCAGGAGCGCATCCAGCGGCAGGACGGCCGCGAGCAGCGCCAGGGGTGTGATCACCGCCGAGACGAACGGGATCGCGAGCGCGTTGGCGAGCGGCCCGACGACCGAGACCTGCGAGAAGAGAAACAACGCCGCGGGTGCCAGGCCCGCCGTGATCGCCCACTGCACCCGCAGCCACTGCAGCGCGCGCGCCTCGCGTCCGGTCCAGCTCGACGCAACGTAGAAAATGAGCGCCACTGCGCCGAAAGAGAGCCAGAAGCCCGCCTGCAGCACCGCCCAGGGATCGAGCGCGGTCACGACAGCGAGCGCCAGTGCCAGCGTGCGCGCGGGCGAAGCGATGCGTCCCGACCAGAGCGCGAGCGCCACCACCGTCACCATGTAGAAGGTGCGCTGCGCGGGCACCGCGAAGCCGGCGAGCAGCGTGTAGGCGAGCGCCGCCGCGATCGCGGCGAGCGCGCCGGCCTTGCGCGCGGGCAACGCGAGCACGAGCCGCGGCACGCGCCGCCACAGCGCCGATACGAGCCAGGCGCACAGGCCCGAGACGAGCGTCACGTGCAGGCCCGAGATGCTCATCAGGTGCGTGACGCCGGTGCGGCTGAACAGGCGCCACTCCTCGTTGGCGATGGCGCGCTGCTCGCCCACGGCGAGCGCGGCGAGGATGCCTGCCGAGGGCGTTGCGCCGAGCACGAGCGGGAAGCGATCGCGCACCGCCTCGCGCGCGCGCTCGATGCGGTCGGCGAGGCTGTCGCGCCGGCCAAGCAGGCGCTGCGCACCGCGCCCGCGCACGTAGCCGGTCGCGCCGATGCGACGCTCGGTGAGCCAGGCCTCGTAGTCGAAGCCGTAAGGGTTCAGCAGGCCATGCGGCTGGCGCAGCCGCACGGTGAGGAGCCAGCGCTCCCCGGGATGCACCGCGCCCTCGAGCGGCGCGCTCGCCTCCTCGGCGAAGGGACTTCGATACCAGGAGAGCAGCACGCGCCGCGGCAGCCCCGGCGCCGCCGATTCGAGATCGAACTCGAAGCGCAGGCCGCGCTCCGTCGCCGCGGGAAGGCTCGCCACGACGCCCGTGACGTAGAGGTCCCTGCCTTCCAGTTCCGGCGCGAGCCGGTCCGCGAGCCGCAGGTGCGCGAAGCCCGCTGCCCACAGGAATCCCACGGCGAACGCCGCGGGAACGAGAAGGGCGGGGCGCCACGCAGCGAGCGCGACGCAAGCCGGCAGGCACAGGAGCCAGAGCGCGTGCGGCAGCGCGGCCTGCTGCTGCAGGAGCAACACGCCTGCAGCGAACGAAAGCGAGGCCGCGGTCATCTAGAATCAACGCACCGGCTCCCGCCGGATGACCCGATGCCGCGCAAGTTCTTCCGCAAGTACCTGCCTTCGGCCGCCAGCGTGCGCGAGAACCGCTGGGTGGCGGTGTTCGGCAGGCTGCTGCATCACCCGAACCTCTGGCATCTCAACCGCGACTCGGTGGCAGGCGCGGTGGCGATCGGCCTGTTCGCCGGCCTGGTGCCCGGGCCGCTGCAGATGCTGACCGCGCTCATCCTCGCCATTCCGTTGCGGCGCAACCTGCCGGTGGCGCTGCTCGTGACGCTCTACACCAACCCCTTCACCATCGTGCCGCTGTATCTCCTCGCCTACGCCTATGGCAGCTTGCTGCTCGGTCTCAACCACCCGCGGCCGCCGATCGCGCACTTCGAGATGGACTGGTCGCATGTCTTCGATTCGATGGCGCGGCTGCTCGAGTGGACGGTGGCGCTCGGCAAGCCGCTCGCCGTGGGACTCGTGGCGCTGGGGCTCACACTCGCGCTCGTCGGCTACGTCGCCGTGCGGCTTGCCTGGCGCATCTACGTGGTGCACGCCTGGCGCGCGCGGCAGCGCAAGCGGCAGGGGCGATGACGCACGCGGAGTTCGCCGCCGCCTGGCGCGAGCGCCGGGTGCGCGTGGAAGTGGATCGCGACGCCGCGGCGCGGGCGTTGTCCGCGCGCCTCATGCTGCCATTCTTCCTGCTGCCCGTGATGGGGGTGGGCATTGCGCTCGCCCTGGTCGGACATTTCTTCATCGGCGCGGCCGTGTTCCTCGCCGCGCTCGCCTTGCGCTTCGCGGTGCGCCGCTCCGCGGGCGGCTTCGTCCTGCAGCGCGCGCTCGAAGACGAGCGCTTCTACGCTGAGGCGATCGCGAGCGGTCTGATCAAGATCGGCGCCTGAAAATCGGGGTCAGGGCCGGAAAATTGGGGTCAGGGCTGGATTTCCACTCGCAAGGGAAATGCGGCCCTGACCCCAATTTCCCTGACCCCAATCTTCAGTACTTGATCGAGCAGCCGTAGGGGGTGGTGCTGGCGGCGCTGATGGGCTTGCCGGCGAGCGCCTCGCCCATTGCGGCGCGCACGTAGTTCTTCGCCGTCTTCACGTCTGCCTTGCTGGTGGAGCGCTTGTCGTCGATGCCGCCCGCATACACCAGCACGCCCTTGGGGTCGACGATGTACATGTGCGGCGTGGTGCGCGCCTGGTAGGCGCGGCCCACCTTGCCCGTCGGGTCGAGCAGCGTCGCGCTCGGCGCGCCGCCCACTTCCTTCATCCAGCCGGCCATCTTCTGCGGCGGGTAGTACTCGTAGTGGCCCTCGCGCGTGGAGTTGATCGCGAGCCACACGGCGTTCTTCGACGTGAATTCCTTCTGCAGCCCCTGCATGTTGGCGCTGCCGTAGTGCTTCTCCACGTAGGGGCACTCGGGGTTCACCCACTCGAGCACCACGTAGCGGCCGCGGTAGTCGGAGAGCTTGACCGGCTTGCCCGCGACGTCGGAGAGCGTGAAGTCGGGGGCGGGCTGGCCTACGGTGGCGGCGAGCGCGCTGCCGGCGGCGAAGAGGAATGCGGCAAGAAGGGCTTTCATGGGGACTCCTTCGGTCGAGTGGGCGCGATCAGGGGGAAAGTTCCGCGAGCGCGGCTTGCACCGCCTCGCGCGTGAGGATCTCGGGCAGCAGGCGCGGCTCGCGCCCCGGGCGGTAGAGCACATACACCGGCACGCCGTTGCGCCCGAGCGCGGCGAGCGCGCGCGTGATCTCGGGGTCCTGCTTCGTCCAGTCGGCACGCAGAAGCCGCACACCGCGATCGGCGAAGGCCCGCTCGGTCTCCGGGCGCGAGAGCACGAGCTGCTTGTTCACCTGGCAGGTCACGCACCAGGCGGCGGTGAAGTCCACGAACACGGACTTGCCCTGCGCCACCAGCTCGGCGACGCGCGCCTCCGAATACGGCTGCCAGAGGTCCTTTTCCGCCGGCGCGCCCGCGAAACCCATTTGGATGCTCAGCACCCACGCGAGCCAGCCCACCGTCGCATAGAGCGGCAGCGCGAGCCAGCGCTTGAGGCTCACCATCCAGGGACCGGGCTTGGGCAGGCGTCGCAGCCATCGGGGTTCGAACGCTAACAGCACGTAGGGTACGGCCATTCCAATGCCGAGCGCGGCGAACACTGCCAGCGCCACCAGCGCGCTCTCGGTGAGCGCAAAGCCGATCGCCGCGCCCATGAAGGGCACCGTGCAGGGCGAGGCCACCACCACCGCGAGCACTCCGGTCAGGAAGGCATCCGCGTGCGGATGCGAGGCGGTGGCGTTCGCCAGCCGCGCGGGCACGAGGCTGCGGAACTCGAAGGCGCCCGAAAGGTTGAGCGCGAGCGCGAGAAACAGCATCGCGAGCAGCGCGACGAACACCGGCGATTGCAGCTGGAATCCCCAGCCTACCGCGGTGCCTGCCGCTTTCAGCGCCATGAGCAGGCCTGCCAGGGCGAGGAACGACGCCAGCACGCCCGCACCGTACAGCAGGCCGTGCACGCGCATGGCATGTGCGTCCCTGCCCCTCGCGAAGCCCAGCACCTTGATCGAGAGCACCGGCAGCACGCAGGGCATGAGGTTCAGGATCAGCCCACCGGCAAAGGCGAGCGCGAGGGCGGCAACGAGGCCGAGCGACGACGCGGCCGCCATTGGAGGCGCCGCCATGACGGCGCCCTTCACCGGCACGTCGATCTCGAAGCCGCGCACGCCGTCGGCGACGAGCAACCCGTGCAGGCGCTCCAAGCCGCCCAGGGGCTGCGTGGCCGCGGGAATGAAGAGCCGCAATCCGGCGTCACGCCGCTCGAGCGCCTGCGACGCGGCGTGCTGCACCTTGCCCTCCTCGTAGGGAAAGTAGTGCAGCGTCGTCGCGCGGAAGTCCGCGGGCGGCGCGATCTCCAGCCCTACGCCGCCGGCCGCGCCGCTCGCCTTGAAGCTCCAGCCCGGGCCGGCGGATTCCGGAAGAGCCTCGCGCGCATAGGCGATCTGCCGCGCGCGCGGCGCCGCGCCTGGATCCAGCACCAGGTCCGCCTCCTGCGGAATGCAGCGCTCGGGATTGCACACGAGCCACTTCGCATGCGCGGCGATGCGCGCCGGCGCGCTCGCATCGGGCGGCAGCGCGAGGTCGGTGAGCAGCAGCACCTCGCCCTCGTAGCCGTAGTTGGCGAGCGGGCCGATGGGCAGCTTCTCGGGCACCGGCCACTGGATCGGCCCGGCGCGATAGCCGGGCGGCAGCTGCCACTGGATGGCGGTGGGCTGGCCCGAATCGCCGGGATTGCGCCAGTAAGTGTGCCAGCCCTTGATCGCCTGCAGGCGCAGCGCCACGGTGTACGGCTTGCCCGGCTCCGCCGCGCCGCGCTCGGCCACCAGTTCGGCCTCGACCTGCTCGGTGCGCACCGGCGCCGCCACGCCGGGAATGCCAGGCACGGCCAAGGAGAGCAGCGCGAGTAACGTGGTGAGGCGGCGAGCCATGGGCCGGGTTTCGCTATGCGGAAAATTGGGGTCTGACCTCGATTTCAAAGCCGCGACTCCTGGTAATCGAGCTCTTCCTCGAAATGGTGCAGCACGTCGTCGCTGATCTGGTTCGACTCCCAGACGCGGATAAGTTCCGCGCGCTCGGCCTGGATCGCCGCGAGGCGCAGCCGCCGCGCTGCCTCGGCCTCCTCCGGCAGGGCGGGCCCGGCCGGCGTGTCCTGCGGAATCCGCTCGGCGAATTCGGCGCGCACGCGTGCGGCGAGCGCCGCATCGACGCCGTGCTGCGCCACGTGGCGGTCGATGGCTTCGAGGGCCGCGTGCCCCATGCCCGAGCGCGCGCGCAGCCGCTCCGCGCGCTGGCCTGACTCGGAACCCAGGCCCAGCCGGCGGATGAGCGGCGCGAGCGTCAGCCCCTGCCCCACCAGCGTCACCAGGATCACCACGAAGGTGAGGAAGATGAGCAGGTCGCGGTAGGGAAAGCCCTCGCCGTGATGCGTCTCGAGCGGCAGCGCGAGCGCGGCGGCGAGCGACACGATGCCGCGCATGCCGCACCAGCTGACGATGAACACCTGCGCGCGCGGCGGCGTCGCGCCGCCCACCAGGCGCGGCAGCCGGGCCGCCGGGTACACCCAGAGAAAGCGCACCGCGATCGCCACCGCGCTCACGAGGAGCGAGGTCGCCGCGAGCTGGCTCGCCGTGTAGCCGCCCAGGCGCCCGAGGATCCCGGAGAGCTGCAGACCGATGAGGATGAAGATCAGGCTGTTCATCAGGAACACGAGGATGTTCCAGGCCGAGCGCGCGAGGATGCGCATCTCGGCCGACACCATCCTCGGCGCGTAGCGGCCGCGGAACAGGCCCGCCGCCACCACCGCCAGCACGCCCGAGAGATGCAGCGATTCCGCAGCGATGTAGGCGGCGTAGGGGATGCACATCGACACCAGCACCTCGATGAACGGATCGCCGATGTGCCGGTGCAGCTGCACGAACACCCAGGCAATCAGCATGCCGATGGCGGTGCCGCCCGCCGCCACGAGCAGGAACTGCACGCTCGCCTCCGCGAGCGAGAACGCGCCGGTCATCACCGCGGCCACCGCGAACTTGTACAGCACGAGGCCGGAGGCGTCGTTCACCAGGCTCTCGCCCTCCAGCACCACCACCACCCGGTGGGGGATGTTGTAGCGTGAAAGCACCGCGGTGGCGGCCACCGCGTCGGGCGGCGAGATGATGGCGCCGAAGACGAAGGCCACCGCCCAGGGCATCTCCGGTACCAGGAGCTTCAACGCCGCGCCCACCGCGAGCGTGGTGACGATCACCAGCCCGAAGGCGAGAAAGCCGATCGGTTTGATGTTGGCCTTGAAGTCGCGCCAGGAGGTGAGCAGCGCCGCCTGGTAGAGAATCGGCGGCAGCACCAGCACGAGGAGGAACTGCGGGTCGAACTGCAGCTGCGGCAGCCCCGGCACGAAGCCGAGGAGGCTCCCTCCGATCACCAGCGCGATCGGGTAGGCGAGGTTGACGCGGCGTGAGAGCCAGCCCAGGGCGAGCGCGCACAGCAGCAGGAACAGCAGGACCTGCAGCAGTTCCATAACCTAGCGTACGGCGTGCAGCACGCCTTCGCGCAGCTCGAGCACGCGCTCGGCACGCGCGGCGAGCCCGGCGTCGTGCGTGACGATGACGAACGCGGTGCCGCGCGCGGCGGAGAGCTTCACCATCGCCTCGAACACTTCATCCGCGGTGTGCGCGTCGAGGTTGCCGGTGGGCTCGTCGGCCAGCACGCAGGCCGGCTCGGTGACCAGCGCGCGCGCGAAGGCCGCGCGCTGGCGCTCGCCGCCGGAGAGCTCCCCCGGCAGGTGCTCGAGCCGCTGGCCCAGGCCGATCTCGCTGAGCGTGCGCCGCGCCCGCTCCAGCGCGGCTGCCTTGTCCATGCGGCGGATGAAGAGCGGCATCGCGACGTTCTCGATCGCGGTGAACTCCGGCAGCAGGTGGTGGAACTGGTAGACAAAGCCGAGCGTGGCGTTCCTCACGCGGCCGCGCTCGGCCTCGTCCATCGCGCTGAGCGCCCTGCCCTGCACGCTCACCGTGCCCGCCGTTGGCGCATCCAGCCCGCCGAGCAGGTGCAGGAGCGTGCTCTTGCCGGAGCCCGACTTGCCCATGATCGCCACGCGCTCGCGCGCGCGCACCGAAAAGTCCACGCCGGCGAGCACCTCGACCGGCTGCGGCCCCTGGTAGGTCTTCGCCAGCCCCTGGCAGGCGAGCACCGGCTCACGGGCCGTTTCACTCATACCGCAGCGCCTCGGCGGGGTTCACGCGCGCGGCGCGCCAGCTCGGGTACAGCGTCGCGATGAACGACAGCACGAGAGACACGACGGTGATCACGGTGACGTCCGGCCATTCCACCTGCGACGGCAGGTCGGGGATCATGTAGACGTCCTTGGAAAGGAACTTGAAGCCCAGCGCCGACTCGAGCGCCGGCACCACGGTCTCGATGTTGAGCGCCAGCGCCACGCCGCCCGCCACGCCGAGCAGCGTGCCGATCACGCCGATCACCGCGCCCTGCACCATGAAGATCTGCATCACCGATCCCGGCGCAGCGCCAAGCGTGCGCAGGATGGCGATGTCGGCCTGCTTGTCGGTGACCAGCATGACCAGCGTCGACACCACGTTGAACGCCGCGACGGTGATGATCAGCACCATGATGATGAACATCATGCGCTTCTCGATCTGGATCGCGCGGAACAGGTTGGGATTGGTGCGCGTCCAGTCGGAGGCGTAGACGTCGGGGCCGAGCTGCGCCATGATCTCGCGCGCGACCGTGCGCGCCTCGAACAGGTCATCGAGCTTCAGGCGCACGCCGGACACGGCATCGCCGATCTGGTAGAGGCGCTGCGCGTCCGCGAGGTGCACGAGCGCGAGCCCGCCGTCCGCGTCGCTGTAGCCGACATTGAAGGTGCCGACCACGGTGAACTGCTTCAGCCGCGGAATCACGCCGGCCGGCGTGACGCTGCCTTGCGGGATGATCAGCGCGACCTTGTCGCCGGTGAACGCCCCCAGCGAGCGCGCGAGGTCCGCCCCCAGCACGATGCCGAACTGGCCCTCGCCGAGCGCCTCGAGCCGGCCGGCGGTCATGTGCGTGCCGATGTCGGTGACGCGGGCCTCCTCGGCCGGCAGGATGCCGCGCACCAGCGCGCCGCGCGCGTAGCGCCCGTAGGTCAGCATGCCCTGGCCCGTGACATAGGGCGCCGCCGCGAGCACGCGCGGGTGCGCCGCCGCGCGGCGCGCCATGGCCTGCCAGTCGGCAAGACCGCCGCGCGTGTCCGAGATCTGGACGTGCGACGCGACGCCGAGAATGCGCGTGCGAATCTCCGTCTGGAACCCGTTCATCACCGAGAGCACCACGATCAGCGCGGCGACGCCGAGGGCGATCCCGGCCATCGAGATGAGCGAGATGAAACTGATGAAATGGTTGCGGCGCTTGGCGCGGGTGTAGCGCAATCCGACCAGCAACTCGTACCGCACGTCACGCCCTTTCTGAAATCCCGCGGTGCACTGCGGCGGGACGCCGAGGATACTACAATGCCTTGAATGGACGCGGAAACCTCACGGCTGCTCGCGGGCCTGCTGCGCGCGCAGCGCATCGCCCACCTCGCCACGCTGCGCGAGCGCGCGCCGATGGCCTCGATGACGCTGTTCCTCGCGGCGCAGGACTTCACCGCGTTCTACGTGCACGTGAGCCGGCTCGCCTGGCACACGCAGGACATGGAGCGCGAGGCGCGCGTAGCGCTGTCCGTCGCCCAGGCCGACGACGGCCGCGAGGATCCCTTCACCCTGATGCGCGTCACCGTGCGCGGCGAAGCCATGCGCATCGGCGAGGACGCGGCCTTGAAAGCGCGATGGCTGGCACGCTTCCCGGCGCAGGCGATCAACTTCGAGCTGCCCGATTTCTCTTTCTGGCGCATCGCGCCGCGCGATGCGCGCTTCGTCGCCGGCTTCGGCCGCATCCACAATCTCTCGGCGCAGCAGCTCGCGCAGGCGGCGCAGGCATGATCGAGCTCGTGGCCGCGGCCGCGTGTGCGATCGCGATCGAAGCTCAGCAGGACGCCCAGCTGCGCCTGCGCCCCGCGTGCCCGGTTGCGTTCACGGCAACGCACGCGGCGGTCGGCGAGGCGCTCGCCCGCAGCGCGGGCCGCCGCCAGGTCACGCTGCACTTCGGCCGCCTCGCCGAGTACCCGTGGCTCTCCACGCTGCTCGCGCGCCAGGCCTCCAGCTCGCGCCAGTGGGGCGATGGCATCGAGCCCAACGCCTACGTCAGGCGCGCGCTCCTCGGCATGCCCGAGTTCACCGCCCTCTTCGATCCCCCCTGGCGCATCGACGGCGTCGCGGTGGAAAAGGTGCTGCTCAAGCCCGCGCGCGAGCTCGACCTCGCGCAAGGCCACCCGGTGCCGCCCGAGCGGCTGCTGCCCTACGACGGGCAGCTCTCGATCAAGCTCTCGCGCTAGTCTCCGGCCCGCATGGCGCGTTTCCGCATCCTCTCGCTCGACGGCGGCGGCATCCGCGGCCTGATCGCGACCATCCTGCTCGCGCGCCTCGATGCCGAGCGAGGCCTCGCCGGCTGGCTGGAGCGCGCCGATCTCATCGCCGGCACTTCCACCGGCGGCCTGATCGCGCTGGCGCTCGCGCGCGGCGCGAGCCTCCAGGAGATCCGCGCGCTCTACGAGGACAGGGGCAAGTCGATCTTCGACGATTCGTGGCTCGACGACGTCAGGGACCTGGGCAACATCGTCGGGGCGCAGTACCACACGGAGAAGCTGCAGGGCGAGCTGCAGGGCCTGTTCGGGGCGGCGCGGCTGCGCGACCTGAACAAGCGCGTGCTGATCACCGCCTTCGACCTCGACAACGAGGACCCGCGGCCCGATCACCGGCGCTGGAAGCCCAAGCTGTTCCACAACTTCCCGGGCACGGACAGCGACGGCGCGATGCCGGCGTGGAAGGTCGGCCTGTACACCAGCGCCGCGCCCACCTACTTTCCCACCGTCGACGGCTACGTCGACGGCGGCGTATTCGCCAACAACCCGGCGATGTGCGCGCTCGCGCAGTCGCAGGACGCGCGCATCGGCCGCCGGACCGCGCTCGAGAACGTGGCGCTGCTCTCGCTCGGCACCGGCAGCTCGCTCCTCTATGTCGAGGGCCAGCGCCACGACTGGGGCTACGCGCAATGGGCGCAGGCGCTGCTCGGCGTGATGTTCGACGGCACCATCGGCATCGCCGATTACCAGTGCCGGCAGATGCTCGGCACGCGCTACCACCGCCTCGCACCCCGCTTCGCCGCGGGCGAGGCGTTTGCGCTGGACAGCGTGGGGCGCATCCCCGAGCTGGTGGCGTTCGCCGAGAAGGTGGACATCGCGCCGGCGGCGCGCTGGCTGCGCAGGAACTGGAAATAGCCGGCAACGACAGAGGAGCAGCGCATGTTCACGGTCTACGGCATGGCGGATTCGGGCAACTGCTACAAGGTGAAGCTCGCCCTCGAGATCCTCAAGCAGCCCTACCGCTGGGTAGAGGTGGATTCGACGAAAGGCGGGACGCGCACGCGCGAGTTTCTCGCCAGGAACCCGAACGGCAAGGTGCCGACGCTGCAGCTCGAGGACGGGAGCCACCTGCCGGAATCGAACGCGATCCTCTACTACCTCGCAGAAGGCACGCCGCTGCTGCCCGCAGACAAGCCCGGGCGCGCGCGCGCCCTGCAATGGATGTTCTTCGAGCAGTACAGCCACGAGCCCTACATTGCGGTGGCGCGCTTCATCCTGCGCTACCTGCCGCCCGATTCGCCACGGCGCGCCGAGCTGCCGCGCCTCGTCGAGCGCGGCCGCCACGCCCTTTCCGTCATGGAGCAGCACCTGGCACGGCAGCCGTATTTCGTCGGCAGCCACTTTACCGTCGCCGACATTGCGCTGTATGCCTACACGCATTGCGCGCGCGACGGCGGCTTCGACCTGCAGCCGTTTGCGCAGGTCCGCTCGTGGCTGGAACGCGTGCGCGCACAGCCGGGCTACATCCCGCTCGGGTGACGCTGCTTTTTCTAAAGGGCCTGGCGTTCGGCTTCGTTCTCGCCGCCACGGTCGGGCCCATGTGGGTGCTGTGCCTGCGGCGCACGCTCGCCTACGGCGCGGCCACGGGCTTCGCCTCGGGCATGGGCATCGCCGTCGCGGATGGCCTGTACGGCGCGGTGGCGGCCTTCGGCCTCACGGCGGTCTCGGGCTTTCTCCTCGCGCACCGCTTCTGGATCGGCCTCGCCGGCGGCGTGTTCCTCGTCTATCTCGGGGTGAAGACGCTCGTCTTCGTACCCGAGGTGAACGGCGAGATCGCAAGACCCGCGAGCCAGGCGCGGGCGTTCCTCTCCACGCTCGGCCTCACGCTTGCCAACCCGCCCACCATCCTCGCCTTCGCCGCCATCTTCGCGGGGCTCGGGCTCGCCGCGAGCGCCGACTACGCCGCGGCGGCGCTGGTGACGCTCGGCGTGTTCCTCGGCTCGGCAGCGTGGTGGCTGGTGCTCGCCGCATCGGCGGGCACGCTGCGCGCGCGGCTCGGCCCGCGCCTGCTGCGCGCAGTCAACATCGTCTCCGGCATCACCATCCTTGGCTTCGCGGCATGGCAGTTCGTGCTGCTTTTTTTGCGGTAGAGTGGCGCCACTGAACGGATATACAGGAACGGCCATGCGGCTCGTCTTCGCTTTGCTATTCGCCCTCCTCGCGCCGCTCGCGCAGGCCCAGTACCCGAACCGCCCGGTGAAGATGATCGTGCCGTTCCCGCCGGCGGGTGCCACCGACATCGTCGGCCGCATCGTCGCGCAGAAGCTCGGCGAGCGCCTCGGCCAGCCGGTGGTGGTGGAGAACAAGCCCGGCGCCGGCGGCTCGATCGGCTCGGACCTCGCCGCGAAGAGCGCGCCCGACGGCTATACGCTCCTGATGGCGACCTCCAGCACGCACTCGATCGGCCCGGTGCTGCAGAAGCTGCCCTACGACCCGCTGAAGGACTTCGCGCCGGTCACGCACGTCGCCAACGTGCCCAACGTGCTGATCGTCAGCCCGCAGCTGCCGGTCGGCACGATGGCGGAGTTCATCGCCTACGCCAAGGCGCGCCCCGGCCAGCTCAATTTCGCCTCCAGCGGCGTCGGCACCATCGTTCACCTGAACGGCGAGCTGTTCAAGATGCTCGCCGGCGTGGACCTGGTGCACGTGCCCTACAAGGGCACCGCGCTCGCGATCCCCGATCTCGCCAACGGCAGCATCGCCATGCTGTTCGACAGCCTGGCGAGCGTGCAGCCGCACATCAAGTCGGGCAAGGCGAAGCCGCTCGCGGTGAACGCGCCGAAACGCTCGGCGCTGATGCCCGAGGTGCCGACGCTGGCGGAAGCCGGCATGCCCGCCTTCGACCGCTACACCTGGTTCGGCATGTTCGCGCCGGCGGGCACGCCGAAGGAGATCGTCGCGCGCGTGCAGGCCGAGGTCGTCGCCGCGCTGAAGGCCCCTGACCTGCTCGAGCGCTTCACCGCGGTGGGCGCCGAACCCGTGGGCAGCACGCCGGAGCAGTTCGTCGAGCGCATCAAGTCCGACGCCACCAAGTGGGCGGAAGTGATCAGGGCGGCGAACGTCAAAGTGCAGTGATGCGGCTGCTCGAGGCGCCGCTCGCGATCGTCGACCTGGAGACCACCGGCGCGCACCCGGTGCACGACCGCGTGACCGAGATCGCGGTGATCGAGGTGGACGCGGGCGAAGTGAGCGGCGAGTGGTCCACGCTCGTCAACCCCGAGACCACCATCCCGGCGGCGATCCAGGCGCTCACCGGCATCACCAACGACATGGTCGCCGGCGCGCCGCGGTTCGGCGTGCTCGCCGCGGAGTTGCAGGAGCGGCTCGCGGGACGCGTGCTGGTCGCGCACAACGCGCGCTTCGACTACGGCTTCCTGCGTCACGAGTTCGAGCGCGCGGGCATCGCATGGCGCGCGCAGACGCTGTGCACGGTGCGCCTTTCGCGGCGCCTGTATCCGGAGTATCCGCGCCACAATCTCGACAGCCTGATCGAGCGCCACGCGCTTTCCTGCCGCGCGCGCCACCGCGCCATGGGCGACGCGGAGGCCGTCTGGCAGTTCCTGCGCGTCGCGCAGGCCGAGCGCGGCGAGGAGGTGGTCTCGGTCGCCGCGCGCCAGGTGGCGAAGCAGCCGACGCTGCCCGCCCATATCGACCGCGCCATGGTCGACGCGATTCCCGACGCGCCGGGCGTGTATCTCTTCTATGGCGAAGGCGATGCGCCGCTCTACGTGGGCAAGAGCATCGCCATGCGCACGCGCGTGCGGTCGCACTTCGCCGACGACGTGCGCTCCTCCAAGGAGATGCAGCTCGCGCGCGAAGTGCGCCGCATCGACTGGCAGCGCACCGTGGGCGAGCTGGGCGCACTGCTGCGCGAGGCGGCGCTGGTGAAGGAATTGCTGCCCGTGTTCAACCGCAAGCTGCGGCGGCCCGTGGAACTCTGCGGCTTCGCGCTCGATGCGAAGCGCCTGCGCCTGGTGCAGGACTTCGACGCCGAGAGCCTCGCGCACGTGCACGGGCTTTTTCGATCGAAGCGCGCCGCGCACGAGGCCCTGCGCGCCATCGCGGACGAGCACGGGCTGTGCCTGCAGACGATGGGCTTCGACGCCGGCTCGACGCCCGCGCGCGGGCGTGCGTGCTTCCGCCACCAGATCGGCCGCTGCGCGGGCCTTTGCGCCGGCAAGGAATCGTTCGCGGCGCACCACGCGCGGCTCGCCGCCGCGCTCGCCGGTCTGAAGAACCTCGCCTGGCCCTGGCGCGGGCCGGTCGGCGTGCTCGAGCAAGACGCCGGGCGCGAAGCCTCCGAGCTTCACGTGGTGCACCAGTGGTGCTATCTCGGCACCGCAAAGACGGAGAGCGAAGTGCCCGAGCTGCTCGCGGGCGCGCGCCGCCTGCGCTTCGATCTCGACCAGTACAAGATCCTCGCCAAGCACCTGACCGGCAGGCGCGCGCGCGTGATCGAGCTGGCGTGCACGGCAAGCTGAGCGTGCTCGAGCGCCCATGCACGCCGAGCTGATCGTGCAGGGACTCTTCGCCGCGGCGGAGCCCGCGCGGCGGCTGCCGGCGCTCGAGCTCCTGCTCGCGCGCGGGCGCGCGATCGCAGCCGAGACGCAAAGTTATGGCGACTGGCTCGGTGAAGTGTTCGGCGTCGAGCCGCTGCCCGCCGGCGCTCTCACTGCGGGCGCCGAAGGGTTCTGGGTGCGCGCGGACCCGGTGCACCTGCGGCTGATGCGCGACCGCGTGGTGCTCGTGCCGGTGACGGGCCTGCGGCCGGCGGAGGCCGACGCGCTGGTGGCGACGCTCAATCGCCAGTTCGCCGGCCGCCACGAATTCCGCGCGCCGCACCCGGATGCGTGGGCGATGCGCGCCGAGCCCGCCGCGCTCGAGGCGCGCTCGCCGCAGGAGCTGGCCGGCATGAGCATCGATGCGCAGCTGCCGGGCGCGCCCTGGACCGCGCTGCTCAATGAGATCCAGATGGCGCTGCACGAGCACCCCGTGAACGAGGCGCGCGAGCTGCCCGTGAACAGCGTCTGGCTCTGGGGCGCGGGAACGCTGCCGCGCTCCGTCTCCAGCCCCTGGCGCACGGTCGCCGCGGCGGAGCCCCTCGCGTTCGGCCTCGCGCGCGCGGCCGGGATCGCGACGCGCACGCCCGCGCGCTCCGCCGACACCTGGCTCGCGGACCTGCCCGATGAGGGGCGCCACCTCGCGGTGCTCGAAGGCGCTGCGACTGCGCTTGAAGAAGCCTGGTTCGGACCGCTGCTCGCCGCCTTGAGGAGCGGCCGCATCGGCATGGTGACACTGCACCTGCCCGAGGCGGGCACTGCCGTGGAGACGACGCGCGCCGACCTGCGCCGCTTCTGGCGCCGTCCGCGGGCGCTAGGGAGCCTCTGACCCATGCGCCTCGTTGAGCGCCCCTACCGCGAGGCGGATCGGCGCGCACTGATCGCCGCCGGCCTGCACCCGGTGCTCGCGCGCATCTACGCCGCACGCCAGATCCGCTCGGCCGCGGAGCTGGAAGACGGCTATAGCCGGCTCTTGCACCCCTCTACGCTCGCCAACTGCGAACGCGCGGCCTCGCTGCTGGCAGACGCCATCGCTGCCGGCAAGAAGCTCCTCATCGTCGCCGACTACGACGCCGACGGCGCCACCGCCTGCGCCGTAGGCCTGCGCGCCCTCCGCGCCATGGGCGCGAACGTGGATTACCTCGTGCCGAACCGCTTCGAGCTGGGCTACGGCTTGACGCCGGAGCTGGTGGACATCGCGGCGCAGCGCCACCCCGACGTCCTCATCACCGTGGACAACGGCATCGCGAGCCTCGAGGGCGTCGAGCGTGCAAGGGCGCTGGGTATTGCCACCCTGATCACCGACCACCACCTGCCGGCCGCCGAGCTGCCGCGCGCCGAGTGCATCGTCAATCCCAACCAACCCGGCTGCGGATTCGCCTCCAAGGCGCTCGCCGGCGTGGGCGTGATGTTCTACGTGATGCTCGCACTGCGCGCCGAGCTGCGAACCCGCGGCGCATTCAAGCAGGCAACCGAGCCCAACCTCGCCGCGCTCACCGACCTCGTCGCGCTCGGCACGGTGGCCGACGTGGTGCCGCTCGATGCCAATAACCGCATCCTCGTCGCGCAGGGGCTGAAACGCCTGCGCGCCGGCCAGGCGCAATCTGGCCTCTCGGCGCTGCTGCGCGCGGCCGGCCGCGAGAGCGCCAAGGCGACCGCCTTCGATCTCGGCTTCGTGCTCGGGCCGCGGCTCAACGCCGCGGGAAGGCTAGCCGACATGAGCCTGGGCATCGAGTGCCTCGCCACCGACGACGAAGCGCGCGCGGCGAACTGCGCGCTGGAGCTCGATCGCCTCAACCGCGAGCGGCGCAGGATCGAGGCGGAGATGCTCGAGCAGGCACGCGCGGCGGCGGACGCGGTCGCCGACGCGCCGGGCCCCGCGCTCGCCTTCTTCGACGCTTCCTGGCACCAGGGCGTGGTCGGCATCCTCGCCTCGCGCCTGCGCGAACGTCTGCACCGGCCGGTGTTCTGCTTCGCCAGAGCGAAAGGCGAAGAACGATCGGGCCCCCTCCTCACGGGCTCGGGGCGCTCGATCGCGGGATTCCACCTGCGCGACTGCCTCGACCTGGTCGCCAAGCGCGCGCCCGACCTCATCCTGCGCTTCGGCGGCCACGCACAGGCCGCGGGGCTGACGATCCGCGAGAGCGAGTTCGCGCGCTTTCGCGAGGCGCTCGCCGAGGTCGCGGGCGAGACCATGCCGCGCGAGGCGCTCACGCGCACGGTGGAAACCGACGGCGTGCTGGATGCGGGCGAGCTCACGCTTGCGCTCGCGCAGCAGCTGGAGGCGCGCATCTGGGGCCAAGGCTTTCCGCAGCCGCTCTTCTGCGATACATTCGCGCTCGAGAGCCAGCGCGTCGTCGGCGACAAGCACTCGAAGCTGCGGCTGGTGAAGGACGGCAGGCGCCTGCAGGCCATGCGCTTCAACTCCCTCGAGCCGCTCCCCGCGCGCTTCCGCGCCGCCTACCGGCTGAGCGTGAACGAATACAACGGATTGCAGTCAGTGCAGATCAACGTAGAGCAAGTAGAGACCTCATGAGAATCCTCGCCCTGCTCCTCGCGCTGCCGCTCGCGGCCTTCGCCGCCGACAAGCCGGTGGACGCCGGCCCCTACGTGCCCTCGCCGCAGAGCGTGGTCGCCGACATGCTCAAGCTCGCCGACATCGGGCCGCAGGACTTCGTCATCGACCTCGGCTCGGGCGACGGCCGCATCGTGCTCACTGCCGCGAAGGTGTTCGGCGCGAGCGGCTTCGGCGTGGAGATCAAGGACGAGCTGGTGAAGCTCTCCAACGAGGCGGCGCAGAAGGAAGGCGTCGCCGACCGCGTCAAGTTCATCAAGGCGGACCTCTTCAAGACCGACATCTCGCGGGCCACCGTCCTCACGATGTACCTCCTGCCCAACACGGTGAACATGCTCAAGGACAAGCTGCTCACCGAGTTGAAGCCCGGCACCAAGGTGCTCTCGCACGACTATCCGCTCGCCGGCTGGGTGCCGGAGAAGTACGTGCAATGGGACCTGGAGGACAAGGTGCAGATCAGCGGCGTCACCACGACGCTCATCTACCTCTACATGGTGCCGGCGAAGGTGCAGGGAAGCTGGCGCGCCACTGTGCCGGCCTCGCTCGGCAAGGGTCCGTTCACCCTTTCGCTGCGCCAGCAGGTGACGCGCGTCTCGGGCAGCGGCAAGCTCGACGGCAAGGACCTGGCGCTCGACGACCTGAAGATCCGCGGCGAGCAGATCTCCTTCGCCCTGCCTGCGAAGAAGGCGACGTTCACCGGCACGGTGAAGGGCGACGCCATCGCGGGCGAGGTGGAGACGGGCGGCGCCAAGGCCCCCTGGAGCGCGAAGCTGGTGAAGTGATGGAACGCAAGCGCGTCAATTCCTCCAAGATCCGCGCGGTCGGCTACGACGAGAAGAGCCAGGTGCTCGAGGTCGAATTCTCGAACGGGCAGGTCTACCAGTACGTGAAGGTCTATCCCGAGGTCTACCGCCGCTTCATGGCGGCGCCCAACCCGACCTCGTTCTACGACGACAAGATTGCCGAGGAATACACCGGCCGGCGCGTGTAGCGGCGCCCTGCTCGCCGCGCTGCTCGCCGCGATCCCGGCCGCGGCGCAGGAAACGCCCTACGCCGCGACGAGTCGCGGCGCCACCTGCAACCTGGATGCATCCGGTTCCCTCGCCTGCGCCTATCGCGTCGGCCGCGACCTCGATTTCAGCCTGAAGCGCGTCGCCACGCCGGAGGTAAGCCTGGAGATCGCGCGCTCGGATCCGCAGGGCGACTATTACGTAGAGCCGACGCTCGTCAGCCGCTGCGCGCTGGTGCGCTACGGCCAGCGCAGCTTTGCGGTGAGCGGCTCGAACTACGTGTTCGCCGCGGTCTCGGGGAGGAACGGCCTGGTGTACCGCACGCTGCGCGAGTGCCGGCTCAGCCGCTAGGAGACAGGGTGTGCCCAATCCGGGTCGCACGCCGCAACGCAGGTAGGATATCGCCAAGCGATGAACGACCTCGAAGCCTTTTTCCGCCAGCACGACGGGCGCCTGCTGCACAAGTGGCATCACTACTTCGAGATCTATGAACGCCACTTTGCGCGCTTTCGCGGCAAGCCCATCCACCTTGTCGAGTTCGGCGTATCGCAAGGCGGCTCGCTGCAGATGTGGCGGCATTACTTCGGTCCTCAGGCACAGCTGGTCGGCGTCGACATCAATGCCAACTGCAGGCAGTTCGAGGAACCTGGCGTGCGCATTTTCATCGGCGACCAGCAGGATCGCAAGTTCCTGAGAGGGCTTGCAGGCACGCTGCCGCCCATCGACATCCTCATCGACGACGGCGGCCACACGATGGAGCAGCAGATCCGCACCTTCGAAGTGCTGTTTCCGCACGTCTCTGCCAATGGCGTCTACCTCATCGAGGACTTGCACACGTCCTACTGGAAGCGATGGGGCGGCGCCTACCGCGGAAGTCGGACGTTCATCGAATACAGCAAGAATTTCATCGACCTGATCAACGCCTGGCATTCCAAGGCGGCTCGCCGGCTATCGCCTTCCGAGTTCACCCGGTCCGTTCATTCGCTTCACTACTACGACAGCGTTCTGGTCATCGAAAAGCGCCCGATGACGCAGCCGACGCACGAGCGCAGGGGCCATGCCCTGTTTCCGGACTACGAGCACCAATCGCCCCGGCTCATCGACAAGCTCAAGAGGGGGCTGCGCAAGAAGTGATCCGCTACTGAAAAGGAAACGAGCATGCTCCAGCTCCGCCCCAACTGCGAATGCTGCGACCGCGACCTGCCGCCCGAGTCCGCGGACGCGTTCATCTGCTCCTTCGAGTGCACGTTCTGCCGCGACTGCAAGGAGAACGTCCTTCGCGGCAAGTGCCCCAACTGCGGGGGCGAGCTGGTCTCCCGCCCGCGCCGCCCGGCCGAAAAGCTCGCCAAGTACCCCGCCTCCACCGAACGCAAGTTCAAGCCCGACGGCTGCAGGAAGACCGCCTGACCAGTGGAGCGCTGGAGCTCGGCTCGAGTGACTGCCAGGTGTGCGGCGCGTCGCCGCTGGTTGCTCGCCGTCCTAGCTCCCGGCCTGCTTGCGGGCTGCGCTGCGACGACCTCCTTTACGCTCACGCCAGCACCGCAGCCAGCCGTTTGCCAACGCGGCGCGCAAAGTCTCAGTGCGGTCGTCCTGTGGGGCGGAAAGTGGCGCATCGACCAGAAGGAGATCGGCGAGCGCGAGGTCGCGGCGCAGGCCGGGATCGAGCGCTTCTTTCGGGAGTCGGGATGCTTTGCAGCAGCAAGAGTGCATCGGCTTGCCGCCTCACCGGACCCTGCGGCACAGGCCGCCGCGGTGGGCAACCCTGGAAACATCAACCTTGTACTCGTGGTCCTCGTTCGCGAGCTCGGCCCCATCGTCAGGCTGGGTTCGTCCGCCGCACTCATCGAGGGCGGTACTGAAGTCGTGCTGGAGATTTCTGTCTACGAACCCCGGGCGTCGACGCCGGTTCGCGCGTTCTCGGCGCACTGGCAGAACGGCGGCCCCGGCGTGCTCAAGGGCGTCGCGTCGCTGCCGGCGGACATGGAGTCCGCCCTCGCGGCGAGCTTGCAGCCGGAACCCAGGTGATCGGTAGCGCAAGCAGACGCGGCGTGGCGGCGGACCGGGATGACGCAGTAGACTCCTCGTTTCCCGTACCTCACCTCAAGAGGCCACCCATGACCCTGTCCTTCCTCCGGCGCACGTCGCTCGCGTTGCTTGCCCTCGGCGTGCTGCTGCTAGGCGGCTGCGCCACCCGTCCGGCGCTGCAGCCCGTCGAGGTCATCCTGGTCGGCGTCGAGCCGCTCCGCGGCGAGGGACTGGAGCTGCGCATGCAGGTCAAGCTGCGCGTGCAGAACCCCAACGACATGGCGCTCGACTACAACGGCATGTCGGTGCGGCTCGACGTGCAGGGCAAGCCTTTCGCCACCGGGGTGAGCAGCGCGGCCGGCAGCGTTCCGCGCTTCGGCGAGGCGATCGTCGAGGTCCCGGTGAGCATCTCCGTGTTCCGCATCGTGCGCCAGGCGGTCGGCGTCGTGGCGTACGAATTCCGCGGCAAGCTCGCGTACGAGATGAGCGGCAAGCTCGCCGGGCCGGAGTTCGGCAGCGCGCGCTTCACGTCGAAGGGCGAGTTCACGCTTCCGGCAGAGATCGTCGAAGGCGGCAGGTAGCCCGGCCGGCCCCACCCGGCGACGACGCAGGGGAAGCGCGGACATGGTCAGCGCATCCGCAACGTTTTCTGGCCCGCAGTACTACGACCAGCACCTGGGGCCCATCCAGTTCGATCCGTTTGCCGCCGAGCTCGTGCGACGGCTGCCGCCATGTCCGCCGGGAGACGTTCTCGAGATCGCTTGCGGCACCGGACTGGTGACGAGAAGGCTGCGCGAACGCCTCGATCCGGCGCTGCGGATAACCGCCACCGACCTCAGCGCGGCGATGCTGGACTACGCGAAAGCGCAAGTGGGCCACTACGACGGCATTGATTGGCGGGAAGCCGATGCGCTCAAGCTGCCGTTCCCGGATGGCGCCTTCGGTGCGGTGGTGTGCGGCTTCGGCATCATGTTCGTGCCGGATCGCCAGGCGATGCTGCAGGAGGCGCGGCGTGTCCTCGTGGACGGCGGCATCCTGCTGCTCAGCGTATGGGATCGCGTCGAGGAGAATCCCCACGCACTGGCGAGCGCAGAGGTCGTGGAGTCCCTGTTCCCAGGCGACGCCGAGATGCGGTTCAGGGTCCCCTACGAAATGCACGATCCGGCGCTGCTGCGGGAACTGCTCGCGGTTGCGCGCTTTTGCGACGCGCGCATCGAGACCAAGCGCATTCCATTCGAAGGCGTGGATCCGCGCAACATCGCCACCGGGCAGATGCGCGGCACGCCACGCGCAGCCCTCATCGCAAAGAGAGGCGTACCGCTCGACCTCGTCATCGAGAAGGTCGCCGCGGAGCTCGCCAGCAGGGGAGGCAATCCGTATCGCGGCCACGCGCAGGGACTGCTGGTGCAAGCGCGCGCCGGATAGGCGGCAAATGCTGCGGACGCGGCAGCGCCACCCGGTATAATCCGCCCCCTCATGGAAGCCGAACGCGTCAACGTCATCGCCTCCAAGCTCGAAGATCTGAACAAACGGTCTGCGGAGCTGAGGAGGTACCTTTGACTTCGAGGGCAAGCAGCAGCGCCTGCTAGCGGTCAACAAGCAACTCGAGGACCCGAAGGCCTGGTCCGACCAGAAGCGCGCCCAGGAGCTCGGGCGCGAGAAGAAGTCCCTCGAAGCCACCGTCGCCACGCTCAGCGCCATCGCCACGGGCCTCGCCGACTCGGGCGAGCTCTTCGGCATGGCGAAGGCGGAGAGCGACGACGCCACCCTCCTCGGCATCGAAGCCGACGTGCAAGGGCTGGACAAGCAGGTCGCGCAACTCGAGTTCCAGCGCATGTTCAACAACCCGCTCGACCCCAACAGCTGCTTCATGGACATCCAGGCGGGCTCGGGCGGCACCGAGGCGCAGGATTGGGCCTCCATGCTGGAGCGCATGTACCTCAAGTATTGCGACAAGAAAGGCTTCAAGGTCGAGGTCCTCGACCAGGCCGAGGGCGAAGTCGCCGGCATCAAGAGCGCCTCCCTCAAGATCAACGGCTCCTACGCCTACGGCACGCTGCGTACCGAGAACGGGGTGCACCGACTGGTGCGCAAGTCGCCCTTCGACGCCAACGCGCGCCGCCACACCTCCTTCGCCAGCGTCTTCGTCTACCCCGAAGTGGACGAGACCATCGAGGTGGAGATCAACCCGGCCGACGTGCGCGTGGACACCTACCGCGCCTCCGGCGCCGGCGGCCAGCACGTCAACAAGACCGACTCCGCGATCCGCATGACCCACATCCCCAGCGGCATCGTGGTTCAATGCCAGAACGACCGCTCGCAGCACCGTAACCGCGCCGAAGCCCTGGCGATGCTCAAGTCGAAGCTCTACGAGCTCGAGCTGCGCAAGCGCCAGGCCGAGCGCGACAAGCTGGAGGACTCCAAGACCGACATCGGCTGGGGCCACCAGATCCGCAGCTACGTGCTCGACCAGTCGCGCATCAAGGACCTGCGCACCGGCGTGGAGAAAGGGGCCACGCAGGCGGTGCTCGACGGCGAGCTCGACGACTTCATCGAGGCGAGCCTGAAACAGGGAGTCTAGGGAGCCTCTGATTTATTCCCGCGTGCGCGACGGTGGCGATTTTCGTGCAGGGCGAGACAGCGGACGCCGCCGTGTGCTTAACGCCCACAAGGCGGCCGATGGCGATGCCATGCGCGAAAATCGCCCGCGTCCCCGCAGGCGGCGAGGCCGAGCGGCGGGCGTTCAAGGAAAGGGCCTCGCCGCCTTCCGGGTTGCGGCCGGAAGTCCGCGACGAATGGCTTACGATAGCGTGATGACACGGGCGGCGGCTTTGTTGCTCGGCCTTGCGATATCGACCTATCGCTGCGACCGCGCGCCTAGCCGGCGCCGCGTTCCGGCCGCAACGCGCACCCGCGCGGACAATTCAGAGGCTCCCTAGGCATGGAAGAAGAAAACAAGCTCGTCGAGGAGCGGCGCGAGAAGCTGAAGGGCCTGCGCGCGCAGGGCCAGGCGTTCCCCAACGACTGGCGCAGCACGCACCACGCCGGAACTCTCGCGCAGCAATACGGTTCACTCGACAGGGCGGCGCTCGAGGCGAAGGCGGTGGGCGTGAAGCTCGCCGGCCGCATGATGCTGAAGCGCGTGATGGGCAAGGCGAGCTTCGCCACGCTGCAGGATGGCAGCGGCAGGATCCAGATCTACGTCGCCAACGACGTCGCGGGCGAGGCGGCGCACGAGGCCTTCAAGCACTGGGACCTCGGCGACATCCTCGGGGTGGAAGGCACGCTTTTCAAAACCAACAAGGGCGAGCTGACGGTCAACGCAAAGTCTCTGCGCCTGCTGGTCAAGGCGCTGCGCCCGCTGCCCGAGAAGTTCCACGGCCTCACGGACCAGGAGCTGCGCTATCGCCAGCGCTACGTGGACCTCATCGTCAATCCCGAGGCGCGCAGCGTGTTCGCCGCGCGCTCGAAGGTGGTGCAGTCGCTGCGCGAGACGCTGGTGGCGGAGGGTTACCTCGAAGTCGAGACGCCGATGATGCAGCCGATTCCCGGCGGCGCCGCGGCAAGGCCCTTCCGCACGCACCACAATGCGCTCGACATGGACCTGTACCTGCGCATTGCGCCGGAGCTCTACCTCAAGCGCCTGGTGGTGGGGGGCCTGGAGCGCGTCTTCGAGATCAATCGCAACTTCAGGAACGAGGGCATCTCCACGCGCCACAACCCCGAGTTCACCATGCTCGAGTGGTACTGCGCCTACCAGGACATGGACTACATGGTCGCGCTCACCGAGAAGCTGGTGCGCAGCGCCGCGCAGGCGGCCTGCGGCAAGCTCGCCGTCGGTTACCAGGGGAAGACCCTGGATTTCGCCAAGTCCTTCGCGCGCCTCTCGATCCCCGAGGCGATCCGCCGCGAGGGCGTGACGGGCGACCTGCGCGACCGCGCGTTCCTCTCGAAGACGCTCACCGGGCTCGGTGTCGAGCACAAGGCGGGCCAGGGCTGGGGCGCGCTGCAGCTGATGCTGTTCGAAGCCGTGGCGGAAAGGCACCTCATCGAGCCGACCTTCGTGCTCGACTTCCCCGAGGAGGTGTCGCCGCTCGCGCGGCGCAAGGACGCCGACCCGGAGCTCACCGACCGCTTCGAGCTGTTCGTCGACACCAAGGAAGTGGCGAACGGGTTTTCCGAGCTGAACGACCCCGAGGACCAGGCCGAGCGCTTCCGCGAGCAGGCCGCGATGAAGGACTCGGGCGACGCGGAGGCGATGCACTACGACGCCGACTATATCCGCGCCCTCGAATACGGCCTGCCGCCCACTGCGGGCGCGGGCCTCGGCGTTGACCGCCTGGTGATGCTGCTCACCGACAGTGCCTCGATCCGCGACGTGATCCTCTTCCCGCACATGCGGCCGGAATGAGGGGTCAGACCCCGGTTTTCCTCGCTTGGGGTCTGACCCCGATTTTCACAGCCTCAAAACGAACAATCCCGCCAGCACCGCCGCCGTCGCGGCGCCACGCCGCGCGGTGAAGCGCTCCTTGAGGAACAGCGCGCCGAGGACGGCGGCGAAGACGACCGAGGTTTCGCGCAGCACTGCCACCAATGCGACCGGCGCCTCGGTCATCGCCCAGAGCGCCACGCCGTAGGCGCCTACGGCGAAGGCGCCGCCGACGAACGCGATGCGCCACTGGCGCAGGAGGTGGCGCGGCGCCGCCGCGCCGCGCTGCAGCCACCCCGCGGCGAGAATCACCACGCCGTTGGCGACGAAGAACCACATGGCGTAGCTGACGGGTGCGCCGGAAAGGCGCGCGCCCTTGGCGTCGATCAGCGTGTAGGCGGCGATCACCGCCGCGTTGACGAGCGCGAAGGCGAGCGACTTGCGCTGCGCGGCGGGGTCGGCCGCCGAGTGCGTGGCGAAGGCGAGGATGCCCGCGATGATGAGAAGCACGCCGGCGAGCTGCCCGGCGCCGAGCGTCTCGCCGAACACCGCGCCGCCCGCCGCCGTGACGATGAGCGGGCCGCCGCCCCGCATGATCGGGTAGCTGAAGGACATGTCGCCCCAGCGGTACGCGCCGGCAAGCGCCCAGAAATAGGCGATGTGCACGATCGCGGACGCCGCGATCCAGGGCCAGGAGGCGGGCGCCGGTGCCGGCACGAACGGCAGCGCGGCAAGCGCCACCGCACCGCTGCCGGCGGCGACCGCCACGGTGTCGAGCTGCTTGTCGGCGCCGGACTTGAGCATCGCGTTCCAGGCTGCGTGCAGCAGCGCCGCGCCGAGCACCGCCAGCGCCACCGGCAGCGGAATGTCCATCAGGCGCGCAGCAGGTGCTCGAGCATGGGGCGCATGCGCTCGGTCGCGGCATGCCCCTCATCGATGACCTCGGCCGCGCGGTGCCAGTCCATCATGCCGATGCCGGGCAGGATGGGGGTGAGCAGCGCGTCCGCCGGATCGCCGGCCTGGCGGCTGCGGCCGATGCGCACCTGCATGATGTCGATGCTGGTGATGAAGACGGCGAGGACCGAAGGCATGCTGTCGGCCGGTTCTTCCTTGCCCACCGCCGCAAGCCGCAGGACGCGCTCCCACCACGCCAGATCGTTCGTGTCGTGCGCGAGCTTCGGCGGGAACTTCGCGTCCCGGCGCTCCCGGAAGTAGCCGAGCTTGGCCCAGCCCAGGTCGACGGCGATGACGATGTCGGCGCCAAGCGCGCGGCACAGGGACACCGGCACCGGGTTCACCAGGCCGCCGTCCACGAGCAATTGCCCCTCGCGCAGCACCGGCGAGAACACGCCCGGGATGGCGATCGAGGCGCGCACCGCATCGAACATGCTGCCCTCGCGCAGCCACACTTCGCGCCCCGTGGTGAGCTCGGTCGCCACCGCGCCGAAGGGCAGCGGCAGCGCCGCGACGTCGCGGTCCGCGACGCGCGCGCGGAAGAAGTCGAACAGCTTCACGCCGCGGATCAGGCCGCCGCGCAAGGTGAAATCCATCAGGCCGAGCACGTCCTTCCTGCCCAGCGACTTCGCCCAGCCCTCGAGCCGGTCCAGCTCACCCGCCGCGTAGGCCGCGCCGACAAGCGCGCCCATCGAGGTGCCACTCACGACGTCGGGCTTCACGCCCGCATCGGCAAGCGCGCGGATCACGCCGATGTGCGCCCAGCCGCGCGCGCCGCCGGCGCCGAGGGCGAGGCCGATGCGGGGCTTGCGGCGCTCAGCCAAGGCGCTCGAAGATGGCCGCGATGCCTTGGCCGCCGCCGATGCACATGGTGACAAGCGCGTAGCGCTTCTGCGTGCGCTCGAGCTCGTAAAGCGCTTTCACCGTGAGAAGCGCGCCGGTGGCGCCGATCGGGTGGCCGAGCGCCACCGCGCCACCGTTGGGATTTACCTTCGCGGGGTCGAGGCCGAGGTCTTTGGTCACCGCCATCGCCTGCACGGCGAAGGCCTCGTTCGACTCGATCACGTCCATGTCGGCGGGCTTGAGGCCCGATTTCTCGAAGACGCGCTTCACCGCCGGGATCGGCCCGAGGCCCATCACCTGCGGATCGACGCCCGCGTGCGCGTAGGCCACCAGCCGCGCCAGGGGCTTCAAGCCCTTCCTCGCCGCGGCGCCCGCCTCCATCAGGACGATCGCGGCGCCTGCGTCGTTGATGCCCGAGGCGTTGCCCGCGGTGACGGTGCCGTCCTTCTTGAATACCGTCTTGAGCTTGGCCAGGTCCTCCATTCTCGTGCCGGGGCGCACGTGCTCATCCAGCGCGTACTGCTCGACGCCCTTCTTCGTCTTCACCTCCACCGGGACGATCTGGCTCTTGAAGTAACCCTTGTCCAGCGCGTTCGCCGCGCGCCGGTGGGATTCGACCGAGAAGGCGTCCTGCTGCTCGCGGGTGAAGCCGTACTTCGCGGCGATGTTCTCCGCGGTGACACCCATGTGGCCGTGGCCGAAGGGGTCGTGCAGCGCTGCGGTCATGGCGTCCACCACGGCGGCGTCGCCCATCCGCTGGCCCCAGCGCCCCGCCGGCAGGAAGTAGGCCGCGCGGCTCATGCTCTCCGCGCCACCGCCCACCACGGTATCCGTGTCGCCGAGCAGGATGTGCTGCGCGGCCGAGACGATCGCCTGCAACCCGGAGCCGCACAGGCGGTTGACCGTGAGGCAGGGCGTGCCCACCGGCAGCCCCGCGTCGAGGGCCGCAACGCGCGAGAGGTACATGTCGCGCGCCTCGCCGTGGATGACGCTGCCCATCACCACGTGCCCCACCGCAGCGGGATCCACCTTGGCGCGGCTCACCGCTTCTTTGATGGCGATCGCGCCGAGCTTCGTGGGCGCGAAATCCTTGAGCGCGCCGCCGTAGTCGCCGATCGCGGTGCGCGCACCGCCCACCACCACCACTTCTCTCGTTGTCATGTCAGTCTCCCGTGAAGATCGTGCGCGCCCGCGCGCTCGATCAGAACTTCCGCGAACTCGCCTGCCTTGCCGCCCTTGAAGCGCACCGTGCCGTCGATCTCGGGCGCATCGCCCGCCGTGCGCCCTACCCCCGGCTTGTCCACCAGGACCCTCAGGCGCTTGCCGACTTTCACCTTGAGCTTGCGCGCGCTGATTCTCTGCTGCGCGCGCATGAAGCGCTTGCGGCGCTCCTCTTTCACCTCGTCCGGCACCGGGCCGGGCAGCGCGTTCGCTGCGGCACCCTCCACGGGCGAGTAGGCGAAGCAGCCCACGCGGTCGAGCTGCGCCGCCTCGAGGAATTGCAGCAGCTCCTCGAACTCGGCATCCGTCTCGCCCGGGAAGCCGACGATGAAGGTGCTGCGCAGCGTGATGTCCGGGCAGATGCCGCGCCACGCGGCAAGGCGCTCGAGCACCTTTTCCGCGCTTGCCGGGCGCTTCATGAGCCTGAGGATGCGCGGGCTCGCGTGCTGGAAAGGCACGTCGAGGTAAGGCAGGATCTTGCCCTGCGCCATGAGCGGGATCACTTCGTCCACGTGCGGATAGGGATAGACGTAGTGCAACCGCACCCACGCGCCCCCCGCGTCATGCGTGCCGGCAAGCTCGCCGAGCGCCTCGCACAGAGCGGCCATCTTCGTCTTCACCGGGCGCCCGCGCCAGAAGCCGGTGCGGTACTTCACGTCCACGCCGTAGGCGCTCGTGTCCTGCGAGATGACGAGCAGCTCCTTCACGCCCGCCGCAAGCAGATTCTCCGCCTCCTGCATGACCTCGCCGATCGGCCGCGAGACCAGGTCGCCGCGCATGGACGGGATGATGCAGAAGCTGCAGCGGTGATTGCAGCCCTCCGAGATCTTGAGATACGCGTAGTGCTTCGGCGTGAGCTTGACGCCCGTCAACGAAAAAGCGGGCGGCACTAGATCGGTGAAGGGGTCGTGCGCAGCAGGAACCGGGAGACTCGTCTCCCGCGCCCCAGGGGGCAGGTGCGCATGCACGGCGCGCATCACGGCTTCCGTGTCGTGGGGGCCGGTGACCGCGAGCACGGCCGGATGGGCCGACTGCACGACACCCTTCCTGGCGCCGAGGCACCCGGTGACGATCACCTTGCCGTTCTCGGCGAGCGCCTCGCCGATCGCGCCCAACGACTCCTCCACCGCCGCGTCGATGAACCCGCAGGTGTTGACGATGACGAGGTCGGCGCCGCCGTAGTCCTTGGCGGTGGCGTAGCCCTCGGCGCGCAGTTGCGTGAGGATGCGCTCCGAGTCCACCAGGGCCTTGGGGCAGCCCAGGGACACGAAGCCGACCCTGGGGACGGCACGAGGTGCCGTGGCCACTCCTACTTGCTGTCGGGCTCGGGCTTGGACTGCGCCGGCGGCTGGAAGCCGGGGAACTGGAAGCCCGTGAACATGTTGCGCGCCTGGTTCTGCATCTGGTCCTGGAACTGCGCGAACATCTTTTGGCTCTGCTCCATGTAGGCCTGCATCAGGCTCTGCATGGCGGGGCCCTGCAGGTTCATGAACTGCGACCACAGGTCCTGCGAAGCGCGCGAGTTGTCGCCGTAGATCTTCTGCGACTGGTCCTGCAGCGCCTTCTGCAGCTGCTGGAAGGCTTCGATGTTCTTCTCCAGGTAGGAGCCCATGAAGCCCTGCATGGCGCTGCCGTAGGAGCGGATCATCTGCGACAGCAGGTCGGACGTGAACATCGGCACGCCGCCCGATTCCTCCTCCAGGATGATCTGCAGCAGGATCTGGCGCGTGAGCTCATCGCCCGACTTCGCGTCCACCACGTGGAAGTCCTCCTGCTTGAGCACCATCTGCTTCACGTCCGCGAGCGTGATGTAGCTCGAGGTCTTGGTGTCGTACAGCCGCCGGTTGGGATACTTCTTGATCAGGCGGACCGGGCTTTCGGTCTTCGCCTCGGTCGCATTCGGATTCGCAGCCATAGGCAAGTCTACTCCTTTAGATACATGTGCTGGCCGCCGTTGATCGAGATGTTGGCTCCCGTCACGAACGCGGCCTCTTCCGAGCAGAGATAGATGATCAATCCGGCCACTTCCTCGGGCTTGCCCAGCCGCCCGACCGGAATCTGCGGCAGGATCTTCGAGTCGAGAATCTCCTTCGGGATCGCGGTCACCATCTTGGTGCCGATGTAGCCCGGCGAGATGGTGTTGATGGTGACGTTCTTCCGCGCCACCTCGAGCGCCAGCGACTTGGTGAAGCCATGGATGCCGGCCTTGGCAGCGGCATAGTTCGTCTGGCCGAAGGCGCCCTTCTGCCCGTTGACGGAGGACACGTTGATCACGCGGCCCCAGCCACGGTCCACCATGCCGTCCATCACCTGCTTGGTCATGTTGAAGCAGGAATCCAGGTTGGTGCGCATCACCGCGTCCCAGTCGTTCTTGGTCATCTTCTTGAACGTCATGTCGCGCGTGATGCCCGCATTGTTGACCAGGATGTCGATCGGCCCGATCTCCTGCGTGACGCGCACGGCCTTCGCCGCGCAATCGTCGTAGTTGGCGACGTCCACCGGGTAGGCGCCAAAGGCGTAGCCCTGCGACTTCATCTCGTCGAGCCAGGACTTGTATTTGGTATTCGACGGCGAGTAGGTGACCACCACCTTGTAGCCGGCGTCCGCCATCTTCGTGGAGATCGACTCGCCCAAACCGCCCATGCCGCCGGTGACGACGGCGATCCGCTGCTGCGCCATTGGTAGCTCCTCCTCCCGGAAAAACCAGTCTACACCATCACATCATGTGCATGCCGCCGTTCACCGAGATGTTGGCGCCGGTGATATAGCCCGCCTCCTCGGAAACGAGGAACGCCACCACTGCGGCGATCTCCTCCGGCTGCGCCAGGCGGCCCATCGGGATCGAATCGATGATTTGCTGGCGCACGTCCGCGCGGATCGCGCGCACCAGGTCGGTCTCGACGTAGCCCGGCGACACCGTGTTGACGGTGACGCCCTTTCGCACCACCTCCTGCGCGAGCGCCTTGGAGAAGCCCGCCATGCCCGCCTTGGCGGCGGAGTAATTGGTCTGGCCGAACTGGCCCTTGATCGCGTTCACCGAAGAGATGTTGACGATGCGCCCCCAGCCGCGCTCGACCATGCCGTCGATCACCTGGCGCGTGACGTTGAACACGCTGTTGAGGTTGGTGTTGATCACCGCCATCCAGTCCTGCTCGGTCATGCGCTTGAACACCGCGTCGCGCGTGATGCCGGCGTTGTTGACCAGGATGTCCACCGCACCGATCACCGAGCGCACGTTGTAGAACATCTCGGCGCAGGATTCGAAGTTCGCCACGTCGCCCTCGGCGGCGTGCACGCGAAAGCCCTGGTGCCGCATCGTGTCGAGCCACTCGGCCTTGCGCTCGTAACCCGGCAGGCAGCCGGCGACCACCGTGTGGCCGGCGGCGGCAAGGCGCGTGCAGATCGCCGTGCCGATGCCGCCCATTCCGCCCGAAACGAAGGCGATGCGCGCCAGCGCAGGCTGCGTCGCCGCGCCCTTCACCCGCTCCAGCACCGCGCTCATCGCTCCACCGCCAGCGCCACGCCCATGCCGCCGCCGATGCACAGCGACGCGAGGCCCTTCTTCGCGTCGCGCTTCTGCATCTCGTGCAGCAATGTGACGAGTATCCGGCAGCCGGAAGCGCCGATCGGGTGGCCGAGCGCGATCGCGCCGCCATTGACGTTGACCCTGGTCGTGTCCCAGCCCATCTGCCGGTTGACGGCGATCGCCTGGGAGGCGAAGGCTTCGTTGATTTCCATGAGGTCGAGGTCCTTCGGCGTCCAGCCGGCGCGCGACAGGCAGCGCTTGGAGGCCGGCACCGGCCCCATGCCCATGTACTTCGGATCCACGCCCGCCGAGGCGAAGGCCTTGATGCGCGCGAGCGGCTTCAAGCCGAGCTCCTTGGCTTTGCGCGCCGTGGTCACGATCACCGCCGCTGCGCCGTCGTTGATGCCCGAGGCATTGGCTGCGGTCACCGTGCCGTTCTTGTCGAAGGCGGGCTTGAGGCCCTTCATCGCCTCCAGCGTAGCGCCGTGGCGCGGGTACTCGTCATCGGCGAATTCCACCGGCCCCTTCTTCGAGGGAATCTCGAAGGGGATGATCTCGTCCTTGAAGCGGCCGGCCTTCTGCGCGGCCTCCGTCTTGTTCTGGCTCTTGACCGCGAACTCGTCCTGCTCTTCGCGCGTGACGACGTACTCCTTCGCCACGTTCTCCGCGGTGACGCCCATGTGGTACTGGTTGAACGCGTCCCACAGGCCGTCGACGATCATCGAGTCGATCAGCTTCGCGTCGCCCATGCGGAAGCCGTCGCGCGAGCCGTTCATCACGTGCGGCGCGGCGCTCATGTTCTCCTGGCCGCCGGCGATCACCACGTCGGAGTCGCCGTTGGCGACCGACTGCGCGGCGAGCATCACCGCCTTCAGTCCCGAGCCGCAAACCTTGTTGATGGTCATGGCAGGGATCATGTCGGGCAGCCCGGCCTTGATCGCCGCCTGGCGCGCCGGGTTCTGGCCGACGCCCGCCGCGAGCACCTGTCCCATGATCACTTCCGACACCTGGTCGGGTTTCAGGCCCGAGCGCTCCAGGAGCTTGCGGATGATGTGGGCGCCGAGGTCGGCGGCCGGCGTCCTCGCCAGCGTCCCGCCGAACTTGCCGATGGCACTGCGCGCCGCGCCCGCGATGACGATTTCTTCCATTGCATTCTCCTCTGTCGACTAGCTTGCCTTCTGTTTGACATAGCGGCCGGGGGCCGGCTCGATCGCCGGGTAGCGGGCATTGCCAGCCCGCGCCGGCGCCTTGCGCCTGCCGCCGCCGTAGCTTGCGAGCCAGCCCGCCCACTGCGGCCACCAGCTCCCCGGGCGCTCGGCTGCGCCTTGCAGCCAGGCCTCCGGGTCTTGCGGATACGTGTCGGCCGCCCAATAGCTGCGGCGGTTCTTCGAGGCCGGGTTGATCACCCCGGCGACGTGGCCGCTCGCGCCGAGAACGAACGTCTTCTCGCCGCCGAGCAGATGGACCGAGCGGTACGCCGAGCGCCACGGCACGATGTGGTCCTCGCGCGTCGCGACGATGAAGCTGGGCCGATCCACCTTTGCCAAGTCCACCTTCACACCGAGATTGGTCAGCGCGCCAGGCTCGCGCAGCCGGTTTTCCAGGTACGTGTTGCGCAGGTACCAGCAGTACATCGGGCCCGGCAGGTTGGTGCTGTCGGCATTCCAGTAGAGCAGGTCGAAAGCCGCGGGCGTGCCGCCCTTCAGGTAGTTGTTCACCACGTAGGGCCAGATGAGGTCATTCGCGCGCAGCGCCGAGAACACGGTGGCGAGCTCCGCGCCCGGCAGGATGCCGCCGCGGCCGAGCGCGGCCTCGCGCTGGGCGACACTGGCCTCGTCCACGAACAGGCCAATCTGCCCGGTGTCGGCAAAATCGTGCATGGCCGTGAGGTAAGTGACGCCCTCCACCAGCTCCTCGCCCTTCACGGCGAGCACCGCCAACGCGGCGCCGAGCAGCGTGCCGCCGACGCAGAAGCCGAGCGCATTGACGCGGTCGGACTTGGCGATGTCGCGCGCCGCACGCAGCGCCGTCAGCACGCCCATCTCGAGGTAGTCGTCCCAGCTGTAGTGGCCCTGCTCGGGCCCCACGTTGCGCCAGGAGACCATGAACACTGTGTGCCCCTGCTCCACCGCGTAGCGCACGAAGGAGTTTTCTGGCTGCAGGTCGAGGATGTAGTACTTGTTGATGCAGGGCGGCACCATCACCAGTGGGCGCTTGGCGACCTCGGGCGTCGCCGGCGCGTACTGGATCAGTTGCATCAGGTCGTTTTCCAGCACCACCTGGCCTGGGGTCACTGCGAGGTTGCGCCCGAGCTCGAAGGCCGCTTCGTCGGTCTGGCTGATGCGTCCCCTGCCCGCGTCGGCGAGCAGATTGGCGAGCCCGCGCGTGAGGCTTTCGCCGCGCGTGTCCTGCGCCTCGCGCAGCACCTCCGGATTGGTGGCCGCGAAGTTCGCCGGGCTCATCGCGTCCACCCACTGGCGCACGGTGAAGCGCAAGCGATCCTTCGCCTGCCCTTCCAGCGGCGCGGACTCGGCGAGGGCCTCGAGGTATTCGGCGGCGAGCAGGTAGGACTGCTTGAGGTAGCTGTAGTAGGGGTTGTCGCGCCACTCCCGGGCGGCGAAGCGCCGGTCGCCCGCCTCCGGCCGGGCCCCGCTTTCCTTGCTGCCCGCCGCGAGCGCCTGCCAGAGCCGCGCCTGCTTTTCCAGGTAGGTCGCCTGCAGTTCGCCGACGCGCGTGCCGTCCCCGTTCAGGCGCGCGAGGTACTCCGTCGGGGCGGCCTGCCCAGGTGCGCCGGTCGCCATGCGCAGCCAGTTCTGCGTCATGTCATTGCCGGAGCGGGCAATGGACGCAAGGAAGGCTTCCGGGGGCTGTTGGAAACTCAAGGCGGCGTATTTTGCGCCGCACAAACTTGCCGGTCAAACACCCCGCAGGGGCCTGGAAAAGGCCCCTTTTCGGCTAGTGCGGGGCCCCGCTGAGGGCGCGAACCAGGACGATGGCCGCCACCCCGGCCGCGATCAGCAGCGCCTGCTGGGCGGTCGCGCGCAGCTCGGGCCGCTTGTGCAGTCCCGGGATCAGGTCCGCCACGGCGACATAGATCATGCTCGCGGCAACGATCCCGAGGAGGATGGGCTCCCAATCCTCGAAGCCCTGCAGGGTGAAGTAGCCGAGCACCCCGCCCACCAGGCTGCCCAGCGAGGAAAGACCGTTCAGGGCGAACGCCTTGCCCCTGGAATAGCCCGAGTGCAGCAACACCAGGAAGTCGCCCACTTCCTGCGGGATCTCGTGCGCCACGATGGCGATCGCCGTGACCAGGCCCAGGGCCGGGCTCTGCAAGAAGGCCGCGGCGATCAGCACGCCGTCCACGAAGTTGTGCACGGTGTCGCCAACCACGATGAGGATCCCCGCGCGCGAGTGCTCGTGGTGGTGGAGCAGCTCGGCCTCCTCGCCATGCTCGTGGGAGTGGCGCCACAGCAGCAGCTTCTCCAGGAGGAAGAAACCGAGGATGCCGCCGAGAATCGCGCTGGCGGTCCGGTGCGGCTCGCCCTGCTCGAACGCGTGCGGGATCACCTCGAGAAATGCCGCGCCGAGCAGCGTGCCGATCGCGAAGGACACCAGCATCGGCACCCACGCGGCGCGCAGCACCAGGGCGAAGGCCGCCGCGCAGACCGACAGCAGCCCGCCGGCGATGCTCGCGAGCACGATCCAGGTGAGGGTCACGGGGAGCGCGATTCTAACCAGATGAAGGCGGCGATGCGCTCGCGGCCGCGGTCGCGGCGCCACGACGGAAAGCGCTCCGGCTCCGAGAAGGTGCAGTAGCCGCCGCCGTAGACCCGCGTCACGCCGCTTGCGGCGAGGCGCTGGCGCGCCGCCGCGTACAGATCGAGCAGCCAGTGCCCGGGCCGATTCGGCGCGAAGGCCGCCGCGAGCTGCGCGTCGCGCGCGAGGAACGCTGCGCGCACCTCTTCGCCCACCTCGTAGGCCTGCGGGCCGATGGCCGGGCCCAGCCAGGCGAGCAGCGCGCCGGAGGGCGCGCGCATCGCGTCCACGGTCGCCTCGATCACGCCGGCGGCGAGGCCACGCCAGCCGGTGTGCGCCGCGCCGACGACGGTGCCTGCCTCATCCGAGAGCAGCACCGGCAGGCAGTCGGCGGCCTTGACCACGCAGACCGCGCCGGGCGCGCGGGCCACCGCGGCGTCGGCCTCCGGCGCGCCACCGGCCCCGTGCGCCTCGACCACGCGCGCGCCGTGCACCTGCGTCAGCCACGCGGCCGGCGCGGGCAGCGGCGGGTCGGGCTCGCCGCGCGTGGTCACCAGCGCGCGCACGCGCGCGCTGGCCGGCCAATCAGGAATGATCACGCCGCAGGCCCTGCAGCAGGCGCTTGAAGTCGGCGGGCGGCTGCGCGCGCCACGTCATGGCCTGGCCGCTCCTCGGATGCACCAGCGAGAGCTCGGCCGCGTGCAGCGCCTGCCGGCCGAACGCCAGGCCGTGTCGCGTGCCGCGGCGGTACACGCTGTCGCCCACGATCGGGTGGCGGATGTGCTGGAAATGCACGCGGATCTGGTGTGTGCGCCCGCTTTCCAGGCGGCATTCCACGAGCGCCGCGCGCCCGTAGCGCTCGAGCACGCGGTAGCGCGTGACCGCGTCCTTGCCGCGCCGCGTGACTGCCATGCGCGTGCGCGCGCGCGTGTCGCGCCCCACGGGCGCGTCGATCATGCCGCTGGTCGGCGGATCGCCCTGCACGATCGCGAGGTACACGCGGCGCATGCTGCGGCTCTCCAGCTGGCGCACGAGGCTCGCCTGCGCCTCGACGTTCTTCGCCACCACCAGGAGCCCCGAGGTGTCCTTGTCCAAGCGGTGCACGATACCGGCGCGCGGCACGCCGGCGAGCGCCGGGCAATGCGCCAGCAGGCCGTTCATCAGCGTGCGGTCGGGCACGCCCGCGCCGGGGTGCACGACGAGGCCCGCCGGCTTGTCGATCACGATGAGGTCCGCGTCCTCGAAGACGATGTCGAGCGGCATCTTCTGCGCGCGCGGCGCCGCGTCGGGCGCCGCGGGCGGCGCAAGCTCGATGTGCTCGCCGCCGCGCACCGCTTCGCTCGCCTGCGCGCGCGCGCCATCGACGCGGATGTGGCCGGCCGCAAGCCAGGCCTGCAGCCGGTTGCGCGAATACTGCGGGAAGATGCGCGCGAGCGCCTGGTCCAGGCGCGCGCCGCCAAGCTCACGCGGCACCTGCGCGCGCATCGGCGCGACGAAGGCCGCATCCCAGTCGGCGTTGTCGTTGTCGTCGTCGCTATAATCCCGGCCCATGCGTTCAAGTGTACTGAGTCTCGTCGCCGTCGTCGTCGCGTGCGCGCTGATCGGCGCGTGCAGCTCGAAGGGCGACCTGCAGGACGAGACCGCCGGCTGGTCGGCGCAGCGCCTGTACGGCGAGGCACGCGACGCGATCAACGCCAAGGACTGGGCCAAGGCGGTCAAGTACCTGGAAAAGCTCGAGGCGCGCTATCCCTACGGGCGCTACGCGCAGCAGGCGCAGCTCGAGATTGCCTACGCGCACTGGAAGAACGACGAGGCCGCCTCCGCGCTCGCCGCGGCGGACCGTTTCATCAAGCTGCATCCCGGCCACCCCAACGTCGACTACGCCTACTACCTGAAGGGCGTCATCAACTTCGCCGAGAAGGAGGGCCTAGTCGCCTTCTTCGCGGGCTCCGACATGTCGGACCGCGACCCCAAGACGGCGCAGGAGGCCTACCTCGCATTCAAGGAAGTGGTGACGCGCTTCCCGGACTCCAAGTACGCCGCGGATTCCGCTGCGCGCATGCGCTACCTGGTGAATTCGCTCGCGCAGCACGACGTGCACGTCGCGCGCTACTACCTGCGGCGCGGTGCCTATCTCGCAGCCGCCAACCGCGCGCAGGGCGCGGTGCGCAACTATCCGACCGCGCCGGCGACCGAGGAGGCGCTGTTCGTCATGAAGCAGGCCTACGACAAGATGGGGCTGGCCGACCTGCGCGAGGACGCCAGCCGCGTGCTGGAGAAGAACTTTCCCAAGAGCCCCTACCTCAAGGGCGACGTGCGCCGCTACGCGCCGTGGTGGCGCGTCTGGGACCCTGAGTGGTGAGCGCTGCGCGCTCACGATCCAGGTAATTGCGAGCGCATCGCCGCTCCGTGCGTCGAAGTCGGCGCGAAGCCCGGCGGCGACGCTTTCCCCAGCGCCGCGAAAAATGGGGTCAGGGCTGAATTTCCACTCGCAAGGGAAATTCGGCCCTGACCCCATTTTTCGGCCCAGGAGGCCTTCGAAATCATGTACCACCTGGAGTGCGCCTGCTGGACCGCAAGGGCAGCAACTACGCCAGTTGGAAAAGTGCTTTTCGCGGTGATTGCCCAATCATCGTTCTTTCCCCCAGTTCGCGTAGCGCACGGCGATGGCTGAGGCGATTCCATAGGCCGCCATCCCGAGAGCAACAAGCGCGAATATCGTCCACGAGGGCGCATGCGTGGCGGCGAGCGCCCAACCTCCCAGCGCAATCACGACCAGCCTCAGGGTGCCGGCGAGCACCGGGCCTCCGACCTTGCCGGCGCCGAGCGATGAGAAATAAAGGCAAAGCCCCAGACCAAACAGCCCATAACAAGGGCCCGCCCAGTGGAAGTAGACGGCGGCCGAAACGAGCACCTCCGGGTCTTGCGTGAACTGGCGGGTCCACAGGTCGGGAGCGATGGCCACCGCAAGCCCCAGCGCGCCGAGTAGCGCGCTTGCGAGTGCCGCCGCGACCCAGGTCGCACGCCGGGCGCGCGCGATCTTGCGGGCGCCCACTGCCATGCCCACCAGCGGCACCGATGCCACGCCAATGGCGAATCCGATGGGGATCAGGAGGAATTCGAGCCGGGTGCCGATGCCGTAGCCGGCGAGCGCAGTGGTGCCGAATTGCGCGACCAGCCAGGTGAGGATCAGTATCGTCAGCACCGTCTGCAACGGCGAGATGCAGGCGAGCGCACCCACTTTCAGGATGTCGCGCAACAGTTCCCACCGCAGCGGCGTCGCGCGCACCGACAGCCGGACCCGCGAGCGGCTCGATCTCAGATAGGCGTACAAGTAGATCGTGCCCATTGCGTACGCGATCACCTGTCCGGCCGCAACGCCAGCCATGCCCAGCCGGGGAAACGGTCCCCAGCCAAGCCCAAGCGCGCCGCCAACCAGGACCTGCAGCACGGAGACCGCAAGGAAGGTTGCCGAGGGCACTGGCATGTTCCCTGAGCCGCGGATCACCGATGCGAAGGTGTTCATGAGCCAGACCCCGACCGACCCGGCGAACGCGACGTTCGAGTAGGCGATCGCCTGCGCCAGCGCCTCGTCGCGGCCGCCAAGCGTCGCAAACACGGCGGGGCCGAAGGCGAGCATCAGCATGGTGTACAGCACTCCCGCCGACAACCCTATCCACATCGCGTGCACGGCAAGCGCGTTCGCGCGCGCTCCATCCCCGGCGCCAAGCGCGCGGCTCACGGCGGACGACACGCCGCCGCCCATCGCGCCGCCCGACAGCATCAACTGCAGCATTACCATCGGAAATACGAGCGCCATTCCGGCCAGCGAGGTCACGCCGAGCTGGCCGACATAGGTCGTCTCGGCAATTGCGGCCAGCGCCGTCGCCAGCATCGCGCCCATGTTTGGCAGCGCGAATCGCACGAGCGTCGGCAGGATCGGGGCCGTGAGCAGCGGGTCCGCGACGGTGTCCGCTGCGGGCAGTGCACTTTGATCCTGGAAGCGATGCGGCTTCATCTAACCTTGATGACGACCTTGCCCTTCGCGCGACCTGCTTCGACGTAGGCCATGGCCTCGTTGGTGGACTCGAACGGGAAGACCTTGTCGATCACGGGTCGGATCGCGCCTGCTTCGATGAGACGGGTGATCAGCCGTAGTTGGGCCCCGTTCGCCTTCATGAAGAGGAAGGAGTAGCCAATGCCCAGGCCTTGCGCCTTTCGCCTGATGCCCGAGCTGAGCAGCCGCATGACCAGCTTTACGAACCCGGGTGCCGCGATTTCCTTGCCGAATTCAGGGTCCGGCGGCCCGGAGATGGAAATGAGCTTTCCTCCACCCTTGAGCACGCGGAGGGATTTCTCCAGCGTCTTGCCATCCTGGCTGTTCAGGACCACGTCGTAGTCGCGCAAGACTTTCTCGAAGTTCTGCGTCTTGTAGTCGATGACGACATCCGCACCCAGGCTCTTCACGAGCGCGACATTGGCTGTGCTCGTTGTCGTGGCAACGGCGGCGCCCAGGTGTTTGGCCAGCTGGATAGCGAAAGTGCCGACGCCGCCGGAGCCGGCCTGAATGAAGACTTTCTGCCCTTTTTTCAGTTTGGCCTTCTCGACCAGCGCCTGCCATGCCGTCAAACCCACTAGGGGAATGGAAGCGGCTTCTTCCATCGTGAAGCCCTTGGGCTTGAGCGCCAGCGATCCCTCTTTGACCGGGACGAATTCGGCGAAGGTGCCGATCCGGAAGTCATCTGGCCGCGCATAGACCTCATCGCCTGGCTTGAACTGCTGCACGCGCAGGCCGACCTTGACCACCACCCCGGCCACGTCGTGACCCAGGATGAGGGGCAGGCGATAGGGCAGGATGAGCTTGAACTCTCCGTCCCTGATCTTGGAGTCCAGCAGGTTCACGCCGGCCGCATGGACCTGGACCAGGACTTCGTCATCGCGCGGTTCCGGAGTCGGCAATTCCGCCAACCGCAACGCGCGCTTTTTCCCATAGCGATCGACGATGAATGCCTTCACGACGTCGGCACCGCGTCGAGGCGCAAGTCCTTCCGGATCCCGGCGTCCAGCACGCGGGCCGGTGCGAATCTGCGCAGCAATCGCAGGCGGTTCGCGAGCCCGCCGGCGGCATACCTGAGTTTCGGGCGCGCCGCACTGGCCGCTTTCAGCACGACGTCGGCGACGACGTCCGGTTCGTCGGCAGCGGCCATCACTTTCTTCAGTATCTTGTCCAGGGACGCACGCACCTCGCGATACTCATCAAGCTTCGCGTCGGGCTCCATGAAATTCGCGTCGAACTCCGTCTTCGTATAGGCGGGCTCGATGACCGAGACCCGGATGCCCCTCGTGCGCAGTTCGTGGTCGAGCGACTCGGAATAGCCTTCGACCGCGTGTTTGGTCGCGGCATAGAGCGCACCGTACGGCATGGGCAGAAAACCAAGCACGGAACCGATGTTGATGATGCGGCCGCTTCCTTGTCGCCGCATGTGGGGCACCACGGCGCGCGTCATCCGGATGATGCCGAAGACGTTGGTATCGAAGATCGCCCGGGACTGTTCTATCGAGCTCTCTTCCGCTCCGGCGGGAGCGACACCGAAGCCGGCGTTGTTCACCAGCAGGTCGATACGGCCTTCCAATCGCATCAACTCGTCCACGGCGGCTTGCACCGATTCATCGCGGGTCACGTCGAGGGCCAGCATCGCGAACGATTGTGGGCCCGACTGCGCTCCGCGTCTGCTGGTGCCGTAAGCCTGGTAGCCAGCCTTCGAGAGCCGCTGCGCTGTGGCTTGACCGATGCCTGAAGAGGCGCCCGTAACGAGCGCGATGGGTTTGGTGGTCTTCATGGGAACTCCCTTTATATGATAGTCATCATATTTACGTTCAAACAAAAAGCTGCAATTGATGCAAGCGTACTCGGGTGCCTAAGGGGCGAGGTGGGTCTGCGCCGCGTTCAGCAGCGCGTCGGCAAGCTTGGGGTCGTCAACGGCGCGCGCCAGCAGCAAAGTCCCGACCATCGTGGCCACGGTAACCAGCGCGTGTTCATGCGCGCCCGGCTTACCCCAGTCGGGCGATTGGCGGGCAACGACATCGATCATTTCCTTGATGCGGCGCGTAGCCGCGCGCCGCACCTCGGGCGCCTGCCGCGGCATCTCCGAACCCAAGGCGGCGACCGGGCAACCCGTTTCTATACCCTCCAGATGCGCCTTGGAGAGGTAGGCACCTACCAACGCCTGCAACGCGCGCTTCGGCGGCGCGGCGGCGGTGACACGTGTCGACACGGCCACTGCCTCCGCGCCGGCACGGTCCGCGGCTTCGGCGAGCATCGCGTCGCGTGAAGGGAAGTGCGCGTAAAAGCCGCCATGCGTGAGGCCGGCCTCCTTCATGATGTCGGCCACACTCGTGCCGCCATACCCGCTGCGCCGGATCGCGCGCGCGGCGGTCTCGACGATGCGTTCGTGGGTGATTTCCTTGGCTCTGCCAGCCGTGCGTTTCATATGATGGTCATCATACACAATCTGGCGTGAAATGCAAGACGGCAAGCCGCCGTCGCGCTTTGCCGTGCGAGTCCGGGTCCCGTCTAGCTCGGCTTGATGCCCTCGTCGGCGATGTAGTCGCGGATGATGCTCTCGACGTCGGCGTCGGGCTTGAAACCCATCGCCAGCGCGCGCGGCGTGCGGAAGTTCACCGGCCAGGTCCTGACGATCGCCTGGATGCGCGCATCCGGCTTGTAGATCACGCGCCGCGCCACCGCGTCGCCGGCGACGCGGCGCAGTGCCTCGATCATCTGCGCCACCGTCGCGGTGATGCCCGGCAGGTTGAGCCAGCGCTGCGTGCCCCAGGCCCCGGCCGGAAGCTCCCAGGCATGGATGAACGCGTCGACCACGCGCCCCGGCGACAGCAGCCAGACGCCCGTCTCGGGCGCGACCGGGCATTCCGAGTTCACGCCGTTGAGCGGCTCGCGGATGATGCCGCTGGCGAACGAGGAGGCCGCGGCGTTCGGCTTGCCCGCGCGCACCACGATCGTCGGCAGCCGCAGCGACCTGCCGTCGAGGAAGCCCTTGCGCGAGTAGTCGGTCACCAGGTACTCGCCGATCACCTTCTGCGCGCCGTAGGAGGTCTGCGGGTTGGCGATGGTCGAGTCGTCCAGCACCGCGGGCAGCTCGCCGCCGAAAGCCGCGACCGAGCTGGTGTAGACCAGCCGGGGCGGCTTCGCGCAGCGGCGCATCGTCTCCAGCAGCAGCTCCATGCCCTTCAAGTTGACGCGCATGCCGAGGTCGAAGTCGGCCTCCGCCGCGCCGCTTACCACCGCTGCGAGATGGAACACGGCATCGGTGTCGGGCGGGCAGACCTGCGCGAGCGTCTTCGCATCGGAAACGTCGCCGGTCACGGCTTTGAGGCGCGGCTCCTTGGCCGCGGCGGGTGGAAACGCGCCATCGAGCAGCGTGAGGGACGTGATCGGCTTGCCGCCGAGGTTGCCGCGCGCGAGCAGGGTCTTGGCGAGCCTGAAGCCGAGGAAGCCGCCGCCGCCCGTGATGAGGATTTTCATGCGCCGATTCTAGCGAAGAACTCGCGCACATCGCCGAGTTCGCGCGTGCGCTTCATCGGCGGCAGGCTGGCGAGCACCAGGCGCCCGTAGGGCCGCGCGTGCAGGCGCGGGTCGCACAGCATCAGCACGCCGTGGTCGGAGGCGTCGCGGATCAGCCTGCCGGCGCCCTGCTTGAGCTGCAGGATCGCCTGCGGCAGCTGCAGCTCGGTGAAGGGATTGCCGCCTCTGGCGCGCAGCGATTCGATCCTCGCGGCGAGCACCGGGTCATCGGGCGGCGCGAACGGCAGCTTGTCGATCACCACGAGCGACAGCGCCTCGCCGCGCACGTCAACGCCCTCCCAGAACGAGGCGCTGCCCAGCAGCACGGCGTTGCCGAGGCTGCGAAAGCGCGCGAGCAGCTCGCTCCGGGAGCCTTCTCCCTGCACAAGCAGCGGATACTCGATGCGCCCGCGCAGCAGCTCGCGCGCGCGCCGCAGCGCGCGCAGCGTGGTGAAGAGCAGGAACGCGCGCCCGCGACTCGCCTCGAGCACGGGCAGTGCGGCCTGCACGACCGCCTCGGTAAACGCGGGGTCGTTGGGTTCGGCAGGCAGGCCGCGCGGCACGTAGAGCAGCGCCTGCCGCGCGAAATCGAAGGGACTCGGCCAGGCGCGCGCGGCGGCGTGCTCCAGGCCCAGCTCCCCGGTGAAATGCGCGAAGTCATCGCCGACCGAAAGCGTCGCCGAGGTGAAGATCCAGGCGCGCGGCGCCGCCTCCACCTGGCGGCGGAAGAGCTCGGCGCTGGAGAGCGGCGTGACGTGCAACTGCAGGGCGTGGCCGAAGATTTCGACCCAGCGCACCTCGCCCGCGCCCTGTGCGGCGAGCCGCGCCAGCAGCGCGCGCGCTTCCTGCGCACGCCGCGCGCAGGACGCGAGTCCCTCGCTTCGCTCGGCCTGCGCCGCGAGCGCCTCGGCGAACGCGTCGAGGGTGCGCTCCAGCGCGGCGAGCGCGCCGGCGAACTGCGGCCGTGCCGCGGCCTGCGACCAGGCCAGGCGCGCGCCTTCGGCATCGAAGGCGAGGCGCAGATCGCGCGCCGCCTTGTCGAGCTTGCCGGCCAGCGCGTCGAACGTCGGCGCCGCGCCCCCGGCCGCGTGCAGCTCCAGGCGCGCGTCGCGCGCGAGCTCGATGAGCCGTCCGGTCGAGACGCTCTCGCCGAAGAACAGGCGCGCGGTGTCCGGCAGCTGGTGCGCCTCGTCGAAGATCAGCGTGTTGCAGGCGGGCAGCAGCTCCGCCACGCCTTCGTCGCGCAGCACCACGTCGGCGAAGAACAGGTGGTGGTTGATCACGACCACGTCGGCGGCGAGCGCGGCGCGGCGCGCTTTCATGACGAAGCAATCCTTGTAGCGCGGACATTCCTGCCCGAGGCAGTTCTCGCGCGTCGAGGTGGCATGCTGCCAGGACGGCGCGTCCTCGGGCACCTCGGCGAGGTCGGCGCGGTCGCCGCTTGCGCTCGCCGCGGCGAAGCGCTCGATGCGGCGCAGCTGCGCCACCTCGTCGCGGCTGGACAGGCGCGCCTCGCCGAGCGCGCGCTCCAGGCGATGCAGGCACACGTAATTGGCGCGGCCCTTGAGCAGCGCGGGCACCGCACCCGAGGCGAGTGCGGCGCGCACCGCCGGCAGGTCGCGGTCGTAGAGCTGGTCCTGCAGGGTCTTGGTGCCGGTGGAGACGATGACCTTGCCCCCGGCGATGAGCGCCGGCACGAGGTAGGCGAGGGTCTTGCCGGTGCCGGTCCCCGCCTCGGCGACGAAGACTTCGTCTCCCTCGATCGCCCGCAGGATCGAGCGTGCCATCTCGAGCTGCTGCTCGCGCAGGCGATAGCCGGGAATCTGCGCGGCGAGCGCGCCGCCGTCGGCGAACAGGCGCTCGAGCGCGCGCTCGGACTCGGCGCTCAGGGCCGGACCTCGTCCACCCTTACCCAGATGCGCCGGCTCTCGGTCGAGCGCTCGCGCGCGGCCGACGCAATGCCGCTCGCGTCGCTCGAGCCCGCAACTGAAGTGCCCGCGAGCTCGAGCCATTCGCCCAGCCGCCCGCTCACGGTGCTCGCCGCGCCGTGCCCCTGCACGCTGCCGGGCAGCGCGCCCGGCGACTCGCGCTGCGGCGCAATCTGGAGATACACGGTACTGCCCGAGAGGCGCGGCACGACCTCGAAGCCGGTCGCCATCTCCTGGATGATTACGCTCTGGCGCTGCACCGGGGTGCCAGGATTGCCCAGGATCTGCGACTGGCGCACCGGCCTGGACTGCCCGGTCGCGATCAGCGCCCGCCCGCCTTCGAGGACCTGCAACCGTTGATCGACGCGCTCGTTCGCAGCCGAACGTGCATCCGCCGCCTGCAGGCTTGCGCGCGCGCCCTGCGTGGAGACGACGCCGCGCGCCTCGAATGCAAAGCGCTCGTCCGTCGCGGCATCGTCGAAGCGCACCGAGATCACCAGCCGCCGCGCCGGCCTGTCCAGCGCGTCCAAGGCGCGGCGGATCTCGGCGAGGTTCGGCGCGCTCGTGCGCACGATGAGTTGATTTCGCTGGCCGGTCAGTACCGCCCCCGGCTCGAGCAGGGGCCGAAGGTCGGGCAGGACCTGCTCCGCGGTACGGTGCCTGAGCTCGATGACCTCGAGGCTCCCCTGCGCGTGGACAGTCATTGCCCAGAAGGCGAGGAAAACGTAAGTGGTTGCTCTCATTTCTCTAATACACTACCGTACTTGAGATATGTACCGTATTTATTTGTATTCATTGGTGTTTGCGGCAATCGCCGGCTGCGCCAGCGCGCCGCCGGCGCCGCCACGCCCGGAGACGGCGCCCGTGGGGCCAGCACGTGCCGAGGCCCTGTTGCAGGTATTGCTCACCCTGGGCGTCGACTACAGCAACGGCGGCAGTTCCCCGGCGAGCGGCTTCGATTGCAGCGGCTTGGTGGCCCATGTGTTCCGCGAGGCCTATGGGATCCGCCTGCCGCAGAACGCGCGAGCGCAAAGCGAGGCCGGGGTGCGCGTGAGTCTATCGGAACTGCGCGCGGGCGATCTCGTCTTCTACAACACGCTCAACCGGCCCTTCTCGCACGTTGGCATCTACGTAGGCGATGGGCGCTTCGTCCACGCGCCGAAGACCGGTGCCCAGGTCCGCTTCGAGCAGATCACCGCCAATTACTGGATGAGGCGTTTCGACGGGGCAAGGCGCATCCAGGCTCAAAACCTGTAGAAGAGACTTATTCTCATTTGAGTTGACTACTCAAATGAGAGTTATTATTATTTGCGCACTTCCCTGATCCAGAGGCGCAAATGTCCATCCTGAGAACGCTGGTCCTTCTGCCTGCGCTGACCCTTTCCCTGGGCGCCGCCGCGCAGGATGGGGTGCTCAATCTCTACTCTTCCCGGCACTACCAGACCGACGAGGCGATGTATGCCGGCTTTACCAAGTCGACCGGCATCAAGGTAAACCGCATCGAGGCGGGCGAGGACGCGCTGATCGAGCGCATCCGCAACGAGGGCGCGCGCAGTCCCGCGGACGTGCTGGTGACGGTGGATGCCGGGCGCCTATGGCGCGCCGAGCAGCTCGGGCTGTTCCAGCCGGTCAGGTCGGCGGTGCTGGAGTCGCGCATTCCGGCCAGCTTCCGCGAGCCGGGCGGCCTGTGGTTCGGCTACTCGCTGCGCGCACGCCTGATCGCCTATAGCAAGGCCAGGGTGAAGCCGGGCGAGCTGCGCAACTACGAGGACCTCGCCGACGCGAAATGGAAAGGCCGCGTCTGCATGCGCTCCTCGAGCAACATCTACAACCTGTCGCTGATGGGGGCGCTCATCGACCACCTCGGCGAGGCGCAGGCCGAGGCCTGGGCAAGATCGGTGCGCGCCAATCTCGCGCGCGAGCCCAAGGGCGGCGACACCGATCAGCTCAAGAGCGTGGCCGCCGGCGAGTGCGACGTCACCATCTCCAACCAGTACTACTACGCGCGCCTGGCGCGCTCCGCGAAAGCCGATGACCGGCAGGTCGCCGAGAAGCTGGGCGTGCTGTTCCCCAACCAGGCGAGCTGGGGCACGCACGTCAACATCTCCGGCGCCGGCGTGATGAAGAACGCGCCGCATCGCGATGCAGCCGTCAAGTTCCTCGAGTACCTGGCGAGCGACGAAGCGCAGGGCTACTTCGCCAATGGCAACAACGAGTGGCCGATCGTGCCGGGCGTGCAGGTGGTGAACCCGGTGCTGTCCGCCTTCGGCGCCTTCAAGCACGACCCGGTCAACGTCGCGGTGCTCGGGCGCAACCAGCCCGCCGCGCAGAAGCTCTACGACCGGGTCGACTGGAAGTAGCGGCGCGTGAGCGCGACGAGCGGCACGAGGCCCACCAGCACGATCACCAGCGAGGGCACCGCGGCCTCGGCCAGGCGCTCGTCCTTCGCCAGGTTGTAGGCCTCGATCGCCAGCGTGTCGAAGTTGAACGGGCGCAGCGCGAACGTGGCCGGCAGCTCCTTCATCACGTCGACGAAGACCAGCAGCGCTGCGCTCGCGAGGCTCGGCGCGACGAGCGGCGCGTGCACGCGCACCAGCGTCGCCGTGGGCGAGGCGCCGAGGTTGCGCGCGGCATCTTCCATGCTCGGGGTCACGCGCGCGAGTCCCGCTTCGGTGGTCTGCAGCGCGACGGCGAGGACACGCACCAGGCACGCGTACACCAGCGCCGCCAGCGTGCCGGTGAAGAGCAGCCCGACCTTCACGCCGAACGCATCCTCGAGCAGCGCCGCGAGCCAGTTGTCCAGGTGGCCCATCGGCACCAGCACGCCGATCGCGATCACCGCCCCCGGCATTGCGTAGCCGAGCCCCGCAAGGCGGTTGGCGGCGGCGGCGGCGCGGCTCTTCGAGATGCGCGCGGCATAGGCCATGGTGAGCGCGATCGTGACGGCTGCCGCGGCAGTCACGCCGGACACCATGAAGCTGTTGCCGACCAGCGCGAGAAGGCGCGTGCCCCAGCGCGCCTCCGGGTCCGCGAACGCAAGCTGCCCGAGGATGCCGGCGGGAAGCAGGAAGCCGAGCACCACCGGCGCCGTGCAGGCCACGCAGGCGAGCGCCGCCGCTGCGCCGCGCAGGCGCGTGGCCGGCGAGCGCTTGCCCGGCGCCTGGTTGTGGTAGGCGGCGCGTCCGCGCGTGGCGCGCTCCAGCAGCAGCACCACCAGCACGAAGCCGAGCAGCACGCTCGAGAGCTGCGCCGCGGCGGCAGTGTCCCCCATCGACAGCCACGCCTTGAAGATCCCGGTGGTGAACACCTCGAGCGCGAAGTAGGACACGGTGCCGAAGTCGGCAAGCGTCTCCATCAGCGCGAGCGCGGTGCCGGCGGCGAGCGCCGGGCGCGCGAGCGGCAGCGCCACGCGCCAGAAGCTCCCCCAGGCCGACAGGCCTGCCAGGCGCCCCGACTCGATGGCGCTGCGCGAGAGGTCGCGGAACGCCGTGCGCGCGATCAGGTACACGTACGGATACAGCGCAAGCGAAAGCACGACCGCCGCGCCGCCCAGCGAGCGGATCTCGGGGAACCAGTATTCGCGCGCCTGCCAGCCCGTGGCCGCGCGCAATCCGGTCTGCACCGGCCCGGTGAACTGCAGCCAGTCGGTGTAGGCATAGGCCATGACGTAGGCCGGCATGGCGAGCGGCAGCATCAGCGCCCACTCAAGCAGGCGCGCGCCGGGGAACCGATACGTCGCCACCAGCCATGCCGAGATCACGCCGATCGAGATCACGCCCGCGGCGACGAGCGCGAGCAGCGCCGCCGTGTTCCCCACGTAACGCGGCAGCACGGTGGCGGCGAGGTGGCGCCAGGTTTCCCCCGCCGGCTGCAGCAGGCTCGCCAGCACGGCAACGATCGGCAGCACCAGTAGCAGGGCGATGCCGACCGACAGCCAAGCTGCCGGGCGGATCCTAACTATTTGATCGTAAAGCACTCGCTATTCTAACAAGAACGATTCTTGTTCCGCCCCCGAGCGTATAATCGCCGCATGAACCTGCTGGAAGTCGAGGGTCTGCACCACGGCTACAACGGCCATGAGGTCGTGCGCGGCCTGGACTTCGTGCTGCCGCGCGGCGCCATCGGCTGCCTGCTCGGCCCCAGCGGTTGCGGCAAGACGACCGTCCTGCGCTGCATCGCCGGCTTCGAAACGCTGCGCGCGGGCAGCATCCGGCTCGACGGCGCCGTCGTTTCCGGGCCGGGCGTCATGCGATCGCCCGAAAAACGCCACGTCGGCATGGTGTTTCAGGACTATGCCCTCTTTCCGCACCTGACGGTCGCGCAGAACATCGCCTTCGCCCTGGGCGGCCTGGCGCGAGACGAGCGCGAGGCGCGCGTGCGCGAGATGGCGGAGCTGGTGCGCCTGGGCGAGGAACTGCGCCAGTTCCCGCACGAGCTCTCGGGCGGCCAGCAGCAGCGCGTGGCGCTCGCGCGCGCGCTCGCCTCGCGGCCCGCGCTGTTACTGCTGGATGAGCCGTTCTCCAATCTCGACGTCGAGCTGCGCGAGCGGCTGTCGCTGGAAGTGCGCGAGATCCTCAAGGCGAGCGGCGCCACCGCGGTGCTGGTGACGCACGACCAGCACGAGGCCTTCGCCATGGCCGACGAGATCGGCGTGATGCACGAAGGCCGCATCCAGCAGTGGGACAGCGCCTACAACCTGTACCACCGCCCGGCGAACCGCTTCGTCGCGGACTTCGTCGGCCAGGGCGTATTCCTGCCGGCCAAGGTGCTCAACGCGCGCAGCGTGGAAATCGAGCTCGGTGTGCTGGAAGGCGACATTCCCGGCGGTTGCCAGATCGGCTGCGACGCCTGCGGCAAGGGCTGCAGGGCGGACGTGCTGCTGCGGCCCGACGATGTCATGCACGACGACGCCTCCGCCACGCAGGCCGAGGTGGTGCACAAGGCCTTCCGCGGCGCGGAGATCCTCTACACGCTGCGCCTGGCAAGCGGCCGCAAGGTGCTCGCGCTCGTGCCCAGCCACCACAACCATGCCCTGGGCGAGCACATCGGCATCCGCCTGGACGTGGACCACGTGGTGGCGTTTCACCCCGAGGGCTGATCCTTCAGGCTGTAGATCGCGCGCAGCTCGAGCTCGAACTCGCGTCCGTCGAGCTCCGGCGGCAGCTGCACGAAGGGCTTGGCGATCCTGAACATCTCGAGCGCCTGGCGGTCGAGCATCTCGTGCCCCGAGCTGGCCTTGATGCCCAGCGCGGCGATGCGCCCGTCCGTGCCGATGGTCATGCGCACCACCACCATGCCTTCCCAATTGTTGTCGATCGCCGCGCGCGGGTAACGCTTGAAGCGCGCCGCGGTGGTCACCAGCTGCAGGCGGTAGCGGTCGAGCGCGCCCGGATCCGGCCCCGGCGGGCCGGCCGGCGCCGGCGTCGGCTCGAGGCGTGCGGGCGAACCGAGCGCCGGCAGCGCCGGGGTAGCCGCCGCTGCGGGTGCCGGCGACGCAGCGCTCGCCGCCGGACTCTGCGCGGCTGGAGTCGGCGCAGCCTGCGGGGCGGGCGCCGGCGGTGGCGTCGCGACCGGTTGCGTTGCCGTTTTCGCGACTGAGGGTGGAGGTGGTGCCGCCTTCGCGACAGGTTGCGGCGGCGCCGGGCGCTTCTCAGGGGTCGGAGGCCTGCGCGCCTCCTCTGCGGAAGCGCTTGCCGCGGGCTTCGCCTGCGGCTGGGTCAGGCGTGCCACCAGTGGCGTGGGTACGTGCGGTAGTTGCGCCGCCAGCTCGCGCAGCGAGGGCAGCGTGGCGAGCAGCAGCGCGTGCAACAGGATCGACGCAAGGAGAGCGAGCCCGAAGCTGCGGTTCGCCCCCTCGCGCACGGGACTCAGTTCCGCTGCAGCGCGCGCCACACCTTCTCGGGCGTGAGCGGCATCTCGAGGTGCGTCACGCCCGCCTCCGCCAGCGCGTCGAGCACAGCGTGCACCACTGCCGGCACCGCGCCGATGGTGCCGATCTCGCCGCAGCCCTTCACGCCGAGCAGGTTGGTCTGGCAGGGCACGCTCTCGTCGAAGGCGTTGGTCATCGGCGGGAACTGGTCGGCGCGCGGCACGCAATAGTCCATCAGCGAGCCGGTCAGCAGCTGGCCGCTCTCGGCGTCGTAGACCGCCTGCTCGTACAGCGCCTGCCCGACGCCCTGCGCGATGCCGCCCTGGATCTGGCCCTCTACGATCATGTGATTGATGATGCGCCCGATGTCGTCCACGCTGGCGATGCGCGCGAGCTCCACGGTGCCGGTCTCGGGATCGATCTCCACCTCGCAGGCCTGCGCGCCGTTCGGCCAGGACGGCGTCGAGGGCGTCTGCGTCGCCGAGACGCGCAAGCGGAGGTTGGCCTCGCGCGCGGCAAGCTCGGACAAGCCGATCGCGCGGTCGGTGCCCGCGATGAAGAAGCGCCCGCCGCGAAACTCGATGTCCGCCGGCGCCGCCTCGAGCGCGTCGGCGGCGAGCTCCTTGCCGCGCGCGATCAGCGTGCGCCCCGCAGCCACCACCGCCGAGCCGCCGATGAACGCCGAGCGCGAGCCGACGCTGCCCACGCCGTTGGCGCGGTCGGTATCGCCCTGCACGATGGTGATGCCGGTCGCGGGGATCTGCAGCACCTCGGTGATGAGCTGCACGTAGCTCGTCTCCAGCCCCTGCCCCATCGCCTGCGTACCCGAGAACACGGTGACATGGCCCTGATCGTCCACCTCGATGTCCACGGTCTCGGTGGGCAGCGCGCCCGTCCATTCCAGGTAGGCTGACAGCCCGCGGCCGCGCAGGCGGCCCCGCCGCGCGGATTCCGCGCGCCGCGCCTCGAACCCCTGCCAGTCCGAGAGCCGCACCAGGCTCTCGAGCATGCGCGGAAAGTTGCCGGTGTCGTAGATCTCGCCTGCGTGCGTGGGATGCGGGAAGTCCGCGGGCTGCAGCAGGTTGCGCATCCGGATCTGCACCGGGTCGATGCCCAGCTCGCGGCCGGCCTTCTCGATCAGGCGCTCCATCACGAAATTGCCCTCGGGCCGGCCCGCGCCGCGATAGGCGCCGGTGGCCATGGTGTTGGTGAGCACGCCCTGCATGTGATAGTCGACCGCGGGCACCCGGTACACCGAGGTGACCACCTTGGCCACCATCATCAGCGGCACCATGGCCGAGGAGCCCACGGGCACCGCGCCCATGTTGCCGAGCATGTGCAGCCTCAGCGCGAGGATGCGGCCCTGCGCGTCCAGCGCGAGCGCCGCCTTGAAGCGCATGTCGCGGCCCATGTGCGCGGCGAGGAACTCCTCGCTCCTGTCGCCGCGCCAGCGCACCGCGCGCCCGAGCTTGCGCGCGCCGTAGGCGACGAGCGCCTCTTCCGTCTGCAGGCCGGTCTTCATGCCGAAGCCGCCGCCGATGTCGCCGTTGACGATGCGGAATTCGGCGGGCTTGCCGCCGAAGGTCGCGGCCAGCAGGTCGCGCGCGGCGGTCGGCTGCTGGCATTGCGTGTAGACCGTGGTGCGCCCGGCTTCGTGCACGCCGATGGCGCAGCGCGGCTCCATCGCCACGGCGATGACGCGCTGATTGTGCAGCTCGATCTCGGTGACGTGGGCCGCGCGCGCGAAGGCTGACGCGGCCTCGGCCGGCTTGCCGTAGCGCGTCTCGGCGGCGACGTTGCCCGGCGCCTCGGCCCAGAGCTGCGGCGCGCCCGGCGCCACCGCCTGGCGCGCGTCCACCACGCAGGGCAACGCCTCGTAGTCCACGACAACGAGATCAGCAGCGTCCTGCGCCTGCTGGCGCGTCTGCGCCACCACTGCGACCACGGGGTGGCCTACGTAGAACACCCGCTCCGCGGCGAGGGGTGTGCGCGGCGGCGCGGACATGGGCTGCCCGTCGGCGCGCTTGAACAGCGGCGGAAGCGGGATGGCCTTCACGCCGTCGGCGCGCAGGTCGGCGCTGGTCCAGGCGGCGATCACCCCCGGCGCTGCAAGGGCCGCGCTCAGGTCCACGGCAACGATCCTGGCGTGCGCATGCTGCGAGCGCACCAGCACCATGGCCGCTTCGCCCTCGAAGCGCCGGTCGTCGCTGAACAGGCCCTTGCCCACCAGGAGGCGGTCGTCCTCCAGGCGCTTTTGCGAGCGCGAGGCGCCAAAGCGCGCGGATTCGGGATCGAACTGGATGGCGGGTGCGGGGGAATTCATGGCAGCGCCGCGGCGAGCGCGCGTGCCTGGGCCGCGCCCGCGCTGTCGCGGTCCGCCTCGCTGACCGCCAGCGCCCGCTCGTAGTAGGCGCGCGCCGCCTCGCGCTCGCCGCGCAGCGCGCTGGCGCGCCCCAGGCCGATCAGGTCCAGGGCGATCCTGCGCGGCACGCCGAGGTCACGGTCGATGGCAAGCGCTTCGGTGAGGGGCGCGAGCGCGGCGGCGCCGTCGCCGGCGGCGATCGCCGCCATGCCGGAGAGCCGCAACGCATTGGCGGTTTCGGCGGCGTCGGACGCGGCGCGGGCGGCGGCGAGCGCCCCCCTGGCGGCCTCCAGCGCCTCGCCATGGCGCCCCGCCTCCAGCGCCACCTGGCCCTTCACGTTCTGGATCGCCGCCGCCAGCGCGCAGGGCGACCCGCACCAGGCGGCGGCGCGCTCTGCCCATTCCGCGGCGCCCGTCATGCGCCGCTCGTCCAGATCGATCACCGCGCGGCGCAGCGCGGCCTGCGCCCGCCGCTCGGGGGGATGGGTGATCGTCGCGCGCTCGAGCAGCGGCGCGAGGCTGGCGCGCGCCTCCTCGTACTTGCCCTGGCGCTGCAGGACGATGGAAAGGCTTATGGCGTTGGCGGCGATGCCGTTGGCGTCCTCCAGCGCGAGAGACAGCCGCAGCGCTTCGCGGTAATGCAGCGCGGCCACCTCGAGGTCGCCGCGGCGCAGGCTCGCTTCCGCGCGCCGGTTCGCCTCCATCGCCGCGCTCGACGGCGCCACCGCCGGCTGCCCCGGCCCCGACCCGGTGCCGGGTGCGGGCCCGGGCGCGCGCGCGCAGGCAGCGAGCAACACGCCGGCCATCGCGGCCGCCAGCAAGCGCATCAGCGCCGCACCGCCGCCGCGGAGAATCGCGCGCCGCCGCCGGAGGATTCGAAGCTGTCCATCGGCAGCGTGCGCATCGCCGGCGGCTCGAGGTTGTCGCGGATCAGCCAGCTGTTTTTCGCCGCGCCGATCACCTCCTGGCTGTCGTAGAGCAGCTGGCCGCCGTCGCGCACCAGCGCCGGGGTCTGCACCAGCACCTGGTGCAGCGCCTCGCCGTTCTTGCGCGTGACCGCGCGGATCTCGGCCGCCGCCTCGCCGACCGAATCGAGCGCGGCGCCGAGCTTGCGCGTGAGCGCCGGCAGCTCGTTCGCCGCCTGCGCCGTGAGGCGCTCGGTGGAAGCGAGCGCGGCGTCCGCCCTACCGCCGACGGCGAGCACGGTGCGGTCGGCGTCGCGCAGGAGCCGGCGCAGGTCGCGGTTGGTCTCGGGCAGTTCCTGGATCAGGGTGCTCGCGCTTGCGAAGGACTTGCGGAAATCGCCGTCCGGGCGGTTCAGCTCGGCGAGCGTGCGGCGCAGCTCGGCCACCACCGGCGCGAGCTGCGCCCGGATGTCTTCCACCAGCTCGGGGACGCCCCTCGCCGGGACATAGCCGATGACGTCGCCGTCGCTCACCGGCTCCCTGGACCCTTTCGCGTCGGTGCCGGGAAGCAGCTGGATGTTCGCCGCGCCGATATAGCCTTCGCGCGTGAGGCGCGCGCTCGCGCCCTTGGTCAGCCGCGGCGCATACTCGCTGATGATCGAAAGCTCCACGCGCACGCCGCGGTCGGTGATTTCCAGGTTCTTGACGTCGCCCACCGGCAAGCCGAAGAGGCGCACCGACATGCCCTTGTTGATGCCGAACACGTCCTCCGCGAAGAAGTACACCTTCGTGTGCCGCACGAACGCGCCCTGCTTGTAGGCCACCAGCAGCACGGCGCCGATGAGCGCGCACACGGCGATGACCAGGAACAGGCTGATCTGCCGCCGGACCCCGGGAAAACGCCGGGGCAGTACCTGTGTGTCGGGCATGGCTTCCTCCTCGCAGTCGCGATTGCTAATCCGGTCCCGCCTCGTCGTGCCCGTCCTGCAGGCGCACGTAGGTGCCCTCCGGGCAGTGCGCAAGATACGCCGCGGAGAATCCTTCCGCTTGCCGGCGCTCGGCGGGTCCGAGGCCGCGGGGCGGGTCCTCGGCCAGCACCAGCCGCGGCGCGCCGAGCATCATCCTCGCATAGCCGGCGAGCATCTTCTCGAAAGCCGTCATCTCCTCGGGCAGCCTGGCGAGCAGCGCGCGCACGTCCGCGGCAAATGGCTCGAGCAGCTCATACACGCGCGGCCCGACGCCCCGCAACTGGCGCGGCGCATGATAGGCGAGCGGCAACGCGATGTTCTCCCAGGCGTTGAGGTGGCTGATCAGGCCGCCGCCCGCCGGCAGGAAGGCGACCTGCGCGCGCACGGCGGCGCGCGCCCGGGCATCGAGCGCCGCGAGCTCGGCGCCGAGCACCACCACGCGCGCGTCCTGGCGCGGCCGGAAGTCCAGCACCGCTGCGAGCAGCGCGGCCTTGAGCGCCGCGTCCACCGCAGGCACCACGTGGCTGCCGCCCGCCGGAATCCAGATGCGCTCCCAGCGGCGCTGTGCGTCGTCGGCCGCCTCGTAGCCGAGCGCAATGCCATCGGCGCGCGCGTCGCTCATTGGGAGGCGGTGAACAGGCCGAACAGGGCCGAGCCGTACACGAGGTAGGCGAAGATCACGTTGAGCAGCATCACCGCGAGCGTCGCCTGCGTCACCGCGCTGATGGCCGCCTTGGGCACGGCGTTGATCGAGTTGCCGGGCGGATTGAGGCCGTAGTAGCAGGCGATGACGCCGATCGCCGCGCCGAACAGCAGGCTCTTGCCGACCGCGTACACGAGGTCGAGCGGGCTCGCCAGCTCGAAGAAGCTGCCCGCCATCTCGAAGAAGGAAACGTGGATGACGAGCGCGCTGAGCAGCATGCCGCCGCCGACCGCGATGAACTGCACGTAGACCGTCAGCGCGGTGTTGGCGAGCGCGATGCCGATCACGCGCGGCACCACCAGGTAGTCCTGCGGGTCGATGCGCAGGTGCCGCAGGCTCGCGAGCTCGCCCGAGATCTTCATCAGCGCGAGCTCGGTGGACACCGCGGTGCCGCTGCGCTGGATGACGAGCACCGCTGCGATCAGTGGCCCGATCTCGCGCAGCACCACCCACAGGAGGATCCTCACTGCGAGCGCCGCGTCGGCGTCCAGCACCTCGATCACGTAGGCGATGATCAGCGTGCCGACGAACGCGCCGCGCACCACGATGCCGGCCGTGGCGCTCGCCCCCGTGAACCAGATCTGGCGCACCAACTCCTCGGCCACCGGCGGGAGCTTCAGTACCCAGAAGCGCCGCAGCACGTGCGCCGCGAGCCGCATCGAGCCCTCGAGTTCGCGGTAGACGCCGATCATCGACGCGCTATTCCGCTTCCAGCGGGACTCTGAAGGTGGTGCCCTTCACGACGATGCCGCCGCGCGCGCCGGGCACCACGCCGCCGTAGCGCGGCGCAAAGACTTCAGGCAGCGGACGCGCCTCGGGCGGGGCGACCCACAGGCGCAGCAGGTGCCGGTGACGCTCGGGCTCCGGCCAGTTCTCGAAGTCGCCGCGCGAATGCAGGATCTGGTGGTTGTGCAGCAGCTGGATGTCGCCCGGACGGAAATCCATCGCGAGGTGGATCGCCGGGTCGTTGCACAGCTCGTCGATGAGGTCCATCGCCTCGCGCTGCGCGCGCGTAAGCCGGCGCGCCTCGGGAAAGAGCTTCTGCGCCGACTCGATGTACTGGCGCACGTAGATGCAGGAGAGCCTGCCGGCGTGCCAGTGGAAGATCGGCATGTCGAACCACGGCTGCATGCCCTCGGGCACCTCGCCGCGCCGATCGGTGGGAAACGGCTCGAAAAGCGCCGGCACGAGATCGGGGCGCCGCGCGAGCACCTCGTTGAATACCGTCATGGAGCTCGCGAGGTAACTCTCGCCGCCGGCCTTTGCCGTCTTGAGGCACAGCAGGCCGACGATATCGATCGAGTCGGTGTGGTACTCGAGGCGCCGGTTGGTCTGGTAGTAGCGCACCCGCGGGTCGTGGATGTCGAGGCCCAGGTCCTTGACGTGGCCGAGCAGGTGGCCCTTGGCGTTCTGCGAGCGGAAGCCGCCGAGCCATGAGCCCATGCCGAGGTAGGCGATCGCCTGCTCCTCCCGCGACATGCGCTCCACCGGCAGCCCGCGCAGCAGGATGAAGCCGCGGCCTGCGAGCAGCTCGGAGAGGACTTGATTCAGCACGCCGCCCAGCCGGGGCAGAGAAAAGGTGGCCGGGGACAGGCTCGCGAGGGGGACGCCGCGTGCGCCTTGCACCGCCGCTCGGATCTCCGCGAGTTCCGCGCCGCTGAAGTGGCGGATCCAGTCCTCCCGGGCAGCGAGGTCGCGCCCGTACCAGACACCCGGACCATGGACAGGTACAGTGTGCATCCCGAGGAGGAGCATACCGTGAAAGAACTCGCCGTCGCCCTTGCGCTCGCCGTCGCCTCGAGCGCCTTTGCGCAGAGCTACCCCACCAAGCCCATCACCTTCATCATCCCGTTCGCCGCCGGCGGTGACTCGGACCTCTCCGGCCGCAACGTCGCCGCGCACGGATCCAAATATCTCAATAACCAGCCGATCGTGGCAGTGAACCGCACCGGCGCCTCGGGCGCCATCGGCGCCATGGCGGTGAGGAACGCCGCCCCCGACGGCTACACCCTGCTCGTCGCGCGCATTGCCACGCACGCCATCCTGCCCGCGCTCGACTCGAAGCTCCAGTACAAGTGGAACGAGTTCACGATGCTCTCGCTCATCGAGCTCAACCCGTACATCTGCTTCGTCAAGGGCGACGCACCCTACAAGACTGCGCGCGACCTCGTCGACGAGATCCGCCGCAACCCGGGCAAGCTGAACTTCTCCACTGCGGGGGTGGGCACCAGCCAGAACATGGCGGCGCAGTACTTCATGACGCTGGCCGGCCTGACCAAGGACCACGCCGTGGGCATCCACTACAAGGGCGGCGGCGAGGTGACGAGCGCGGTGCTCGGCGGGCAGGTGCAGTTCGCCTGCAACAACGCGCCCACGGTCATCGGCCACGCGAAGGCCGGCGCGCTGCGCCCGTTGTTCGTCACCCCGACGCGCCTCGCCGAGTTGCCCGACGCGCCGAGCGCCGCCGAGACCGGCTTTCCGGACATGAACAAGATCGTCGGCTGGACCGCCCTCATGGGCCCGCCGGGGCTGCCGAAGGACGTCGTCGAGCGCTGGACGGAGGTGTTCGCCAAGCTGGCGAAGGACCCGGATTGGCAGCAGGGCAACTCGCGCATCGGTGGCATCGCCGCCATCCGCTCGCAGGCGGAGAGCGAGCAGTTCATGCGCGAGCAGTACGAGCTCTACGACAAGCTGGTCACCACGCTCGGCATCCGCCAGTAGGCGAGACGCGGGTGGCGTCCGGGCTCAGTACTTGGGCGCGGCGACCCGCTCGATCATCACGTTGACGCACGCGGGCTCGCCCGCGTCGCGCGCGGCCGCAGCGCGCGCCAGCGCCTCCGTCAGCTCGCTGTAGGACGCTACGTCCTCGCCGTGCGCGCCCATCGCGGCCGCCACGGCGCCGTAGCGTGTCGGCAGCAGCTCGCAGCCGTGCGCGCGCGCCGCGCCGTAGGCGCGCAGCTGGATCTGGTACTCGGCATTCCAGGTGGCATCGTTGCCGATGACGGCGAGATAGTTGAGTCCGTAGCGCACCGCGGTGTCAATCTCCGCCATGTGGAAGCCGAAGGTGCCGTCGCCCAGCATCGCCACGACGCGCGCCTGCGGAAAGGCGAGCTGCGCCGCCGCGGCGAAGGGTAGCGCGGCGCCAATTGATCCGGCCGGCCCGTTGATCACGCGTCGCGGCGCAGCGAGGCAAGCCTGCGCCCATTGCCCGAACTCGCCGCCGTCGCAGACGAGGATGGCGTCGGGCGCATCCAGCAGGCGCTGCACTTCGCGGCATACCGCGACCGGATGGTTCGTCGACTTGATCTCCTGCCACGCGGGCGGCCGGTAGCTCAGAGCCGCGCGCACGTCATCGCGCCAGCCGGCGGCGCATAGCCGCCCGGTCGCGGTGAACCGCTCCGCGGAAAGCACGCGGCAGCCTTCCGCGAACGCCTTGCCGAACTTCAGCGTGAAATCAGCGCGCTTGCCCAGCAGCACCACCACGTCGGCCTGCTTGAGCACGTCGGCAAGCCGCCCGAGGCTGGGGTCGTTGACGCCGCGCGGGCTCTCCATCCCGATCACCGGAATGCCGGTCGTTTCCTCGAGCGCGCGCGCTCCGTCGCGCATGCGCGCCGGGCCGGCGATGATCAGCGGGCGACTTGCCGAGTGCAGCGCCTGCAGAATCTCCGGCGAAGACCCGATGCGTTCCTGTTCAATCTTGAATTCAAGCGGCGGCGCATCGACGACCGCGTCCAGCACATCGGTCGGAACGCTCAAGTGCACCGGTCCTGGCCGACCGGCGCAAGCCTTGCGCCAAGCGCGAGCGACGTCGCCCGCGAGGCCCTGGGCCGATTGCGCGGTCCAAGACGCCTTGGCGAGCGGCGCCGCCACATCGGCCTGGCGCATCTCCTGGAATGCCCCCTTGCCCAATTCGTCGAGCGGCGCATGGCCGGAGATCAGGATGAGGGGAGACTCGGCGGCGAGCGCGGTGTAGAGCGCGGAGACCGCATTGGCGTGCCCGGGCCCGCCGGTCACCAGCGCGATACCCGGCTGGCCGGCCAGGCGCCCCCAGGCATCGGCCATGTGCACCGCCGCCGCCTCGTGGCGCACGTGGATGAGCGAGAGCTTCGCGTCGAGCGCCGCGTCGAACACCGGCATGACGTGGTTGCCCGAGAGCGCAAAGACGTGGCGCGTGCCGGCTGCGGCGAGCGCGCGCGCGAGGATGTCAGCGCCGCGCATTCTCATATGATGGCGGAGAGAGAGGGATTCGAACCCCCGGTACGCTTACGCGTACAACAGATTTCGAGTCTGCCGCAATCGACCACTCTGCCATCTCTCCGCGGCAGGCGGGATTTTATCAGGGACGCGCGAGCCGCTCGACGCCGCCCATGTGGGCGCGCAACGCCGCTGGGATGGTCACCGAGCCGTCGGCGTTCTGGTAGTTCTCCAGGACCGCCACCAGCGTGCGGCCCACCGCGAGGCCGGAGCCGTTCAGCGTGTGCACGGGCTCGGGCTTGCCCGTGTCGTTCCTGAAGCGCGCCTGCATGCGCCGCGCCTGGAAGGCCTCGAAGTTGGAGCAGGAGCTGATCTCGCGGTAGGCGTTCTGCCCGGGAAGCCAAACCTCGAGGTCGTAGGTCTTCGCCGACGAGAATCCCGTGTCGCCGGCGCACAGCGTCATCACCCGGTAGGGAAGCTCCAGCTTCTTCAGGATCGCCTCGGCGTGCGCGGTGAGCTCCTCGTGGCCCTGGGTGGACGTCGACGGGTGCACGATCTGCACGAGCTCCACCTTGTCGAACTGGTGGTTGCGGATCATGCCGCGCGTGTCCTTGCCTGCCGCCCCCGCTTCCGAGCGGAAGCACGGCGAGTGGCACACGTACTTGAGGGGCAGCCGCTCGAGCGCGACGATCTCGTCGCGCACGAAGTTCGTCACCGGATACTCGGCCGTCGGGATGAGGTAGAGGTCGCGGTCCTCCAGCTTGAAGAGATCCCCTTTGAACTTGGCGAGGCTCGAGACGCCGTCGGCGCACGCGCCGGTCACCATGTAGGGCGTGTACACCTCGATGTAGCCGTGCTCTCGCGTGTGCACGTCGAGCATGAACTGCGCAAGCGCCCGGTGCAGGCGCGCGACGCCGCCTTTCATCACCGCGAAGCGCGCGCCGGCGAGCTTGGCGGCGGTCTCGAAGTCCAGCCCCAGCGGCGCGCCGACATCGACGTGGTCCTTCGCCGCAAAGTCGAACTTGCGCGGCGTGCCCCAGCGGCGTATCTCGACGTTCTGCTCGGCGGAGCTGCCGGCCGGCACGCTCTCGTGCGGGATATTGGGAATCAGCGACACGAACTCGTGCAGCCGCGCCTGCGAGGCGGCGTTCTCGCCCTCCAGCGCCTTGAGCTTCTCGCCCAGTTCCGCCGCCTGCGCCATCAGGGCCATCGCCTGCGCTTCGTCCTTCTTCGCCTTCGCCTGCCCGACCTGCTTGGACAGCGCGTTGCGCTGCGCCTGCAGCTGCTCGGTCGTGGTCTGGATGCGCTTGCGCGCATCCTCCAGCACCCTGAATCCCGCGACGTCGAGCGCGTAGCCGCGCGTCGCCAGCCGTCTGGCGACGGCATCGATGTCGCTCCTGAGGAGTTGGATGTCGATCATGTCTTCTTCGCACGCGCCTCGGCGTTCAGGCGCCTGAGCTCCTCGAGCTTCTCCCGGATCCGGATCTCCATGCCGCGCTCGCTCGGCCTGTACCACTCAACCGCGGGCATGCCCTCGGGCAGGTAGGACTCCCCCGCTGCGAAGGCATCCGCCTCGTCGTGCGCGTAGCGGTAGTCCTTGCCGTAGCCGAGGTTCTTCATCAATTTCGTGGGCGCATTGCGGATGTGCAGCGGCACCGGCCGCGTGCCGTCTTCGGCGACGAACGCGCGCGCTGCATTATAGGCGGCGTACACCGCGTTCGATTTCGCGGCCACCGCCATGTACAGCACCGCCTCGGCGATCGCCAGCTCGCCCTCGGGCGAGCCCAGGCGCTCGTAGGTCTCGGTGGCGTCGAGCGCGAGCGAGAGCGCACGCGGGTCGGCGAGGCCCACGTCCTCCACCGCCATGCGCACGATGCGCCGCGCGAGGTACAGCGGATCGGCGCCCCCGTCGAGCATCCTCACCAGCCAATACAGCGACGCATCCGGGTCCGAGCCGCGCACTGACTTGTGCAGCGCCGAGATCTGGTCGTAGAACTGCTCGCCGCCCTTGTCGAAGCGCCGCAGGTTCTTCGCCAGCGTGGATTCCAGGAACGCGGCGTCGATGACACCCTGCGGCTTGGCGTTCTGCAGGATTTCGACGGCATTGAGCAGGCGACGCGCATCGCCGTCGGCGAAGCCGACGACGCGCGCGCGCGCTTCGGCATCCATCGCGATCCCGGTCTTGTCGATCAGCGCGGCGAGATCCTCGGCGGACAGGCTCTCCAGCACGTAGACGGTGGCGCGCGAGAGCAGCGCCGAGTTCACCTCGAACGAAGGGTTCTCGGTGGTGGCGCCGATGAAGGTGAAGAGGCCCTTCTCCACATAGGGAAGGAAGGCGTCCTGCTGCGCCTTGTTGAAGCGGTGCACCTCGTCCACGAAGAGAATGGTGCGCCGGCCGCTCGCGGCGAGCGCGTGCTCCGCCCGGGTCACCGCGTCGCGGATCTCCTTCACGCCCGAGAGCACCGCGGAGAGCGCGATGAACTCCGCGTCGAAGGCCTGGGCCATGAGGCGCGCGAGCGTGGTCTTGCCGGTGCCCGGCGGCCCCCACAGGATCATCGAGTGGGGCTTGCCCGACTCGAAGGCGAGGCGCAGGGGCTTGCCCGGCCCGAGCAGGTGCCGCTGGCCGAGAACCTCGTCGATGCTGCGCGGCCGCAGGCGCTCGGCCAGCGGCGCCAGCGGCGCTGCGCCTTCCCGTGCCGCCGGCGCCGCCGCGCCGAACAGATCACTCGCCGAGGACATCGGCGCCTTTCGGCGGCACGAAGCGGAAGGCGGCAGGGTCGACCGGCGGGTTGCGCGCGATGTTGGAGAAGCGCAGCAGCGTGGTCTGGCCGAAGTGGTCGGTGAGCTCCATCGCCTGCACGCCCGCGGTGCCCAGCCCCAGGCGGATGCGCTCGAAGCCCGCCTCGCGCTCGCGCGGCTTCGCCTCCACCCACTCCAGGCCGTCGCGCTGGCCCGCATCCGAGAGCTCGAAGGCGCGCTCGACGTCGGCGGCTCCCGCGAGCAGCGCCGCGGGCGTCGAGCCGAGCGCCTTCGCCATGGCGCGCACGGTGACCTGGTTCAGGTCTTCGTCGTAGATCCAGACGCGCTTGCCGTCGCCGACGATGAGCTGCGCATACGGTTGCGCGTAGCTCCAGCGGAAGCGCCCGGGGCGCTGCAACGTGAAGCTGCCCTTGGAGCGCTGCACGAGCTTCTTCTCGCGATCGAAGACCTGCTGCTCGAAATCCGCGCTCGCGGTCTGCGTCGAGCGCAGGTAGGCCTGGAAGCGCTCCACGCCCGCGGCGCAGGCCAGCGTCGGCAGAAGCAGGACACCGGCGAGAAGCCAAGCTGCGCGCACCATCGCCCCTACTCCACCTTCGCGGGCACCAGCACCTCGCGGTTGCCGTTGGACTGCATCGGCGACACCAGTCCCGCGCGCTCCATGTCCTCGATCAGGCGCGCGGCGCGGTTGTAGCCGATGCGCAGGTGGCGCTGTACGAGCGAGATCGACGGCCGGCGCGTGCGCAGCACGATCTCCACGGCCTGGTCGTAGAGTGGGTCCTTCTCCCCGCCCGCCTCGCCGTTGCCGCCGGGCCCCGCGCCTTCGTCGCCCACGCCGGGCTCCAGCACGTCCTCGATGTACTCCGGCGCGGCGAGCGATTTCAGGTGCTCGACCACCTTGTGCACCTCGTGGTCGGCGACGAAAGCGCCGTGCACGCGCTGCGCGAGGCCGGTGCCCGCCGGCAGGTAGAGCATGTCGCCGGCCCCGAGCAGCGCCTCCGCCCCCTGCTGGTCGAGGATGGTGCGCGAATCGATGCGGCTCGCCACCTGGAAGGCGATGCGCGTCGGGATGTTGGCCTTGATGAGGCCGGTGATCACGTCCACCGACGGGCGCTGCGTGGCGAGGATGAGATGAATACCCGAGGCGCGCGCCTTCTGCGCCAGGCGCGCGATCAGCTCCTCGACCTTCTTGCCGACCACCATCATCAGGTCGGCGAGCTCGTCGATCACCACCACGATGTAGGGCATCTGCGCGAGCGGCTGCGGCTCGCCGGACTCGAGGGTCGCCGGGTCCTCCAGCGGCCTGCCCGCCTTCTCCGCCTCGGCCACCTTGTGGTTGAAGCCGGAGAGGTTGCGCACGCCGACCCAGGACATCAGCTTGTAGCGGCGCTCCATTTCCGCCACGCACCAGCTGAGCGCGTTGGCGGCCTGCTTCATGTCGGTGACCACCGGCGCGAGCAGGTGCGGGATGTCCTGGTACATGGACAGCTCGAGCATCTTCGGGTCGACCATGATCAGCCGCACGTGCTTGGGCTCGGACTTGTACAGCAGCGACAGGATCATGGCGTTGATCGCCACCGACTTGCCCGAGCCGGTGGTGCCAGCGACCAGCAGGTGGGGCATCTTCTGCAGGTCCACCACCACCGGGTTGCCGGCGATGTCCTTGCCCAGCGCGAGCGCAAGCGGCGTGTGCATGCCGGCGTAGTGCTCGGAGCCGAGGATTTCCGACAGGCGCACGGTCTGCCGGTGCGGATTTGGGATCTCCAGGCCCATGCACGACTTGCCGGGAATGGTCTCGACCACGCGGATCGACACCACCGACAGCGCGCGCGCCAGGTCCTTTACCAGGTTGACGATCTGGCTGCCCTTGACGCCGACCGCCGGCTCGATCTCGTAGCGCGTGATCACGGGGCCCGGATAGGCCGCGAGCACCTTGGCCGACACGCCGAAATCGGAGAGCTTCTTCTCGATCAGGCGCGAGGTGAATTCCAGCGTCTCGGCGCTCACCTGCTCGCCGTCGTGCGCGACGTCGTCGAGCAGCTTCACGGGCGGCAGCGGCGTGTCCGGCAGGTGCTCGAACAGCGGCGCCTGCTTCTCCTTCTGCACGCGCTCGGACTTCCTGATCTGCGGCGGCGGCGGCGCGATGACCAGGGGCGGATGGTCTTCCTCGCGCCTCTTCTCGGCCTCGACCATCACCTCGCGCTCCTCGCGCGCGATCTCCCCTGCCTTGCGGTCGGCGCGGCTGTCCCAGGCGCGGCCGGCGAAGGCCGATGCCGCCTCGAGCGCGAAGCCGGTGAGCTCGGCCACCGCCAGCCACGACACCCCGGTGAACAGGCTCCAGCCGACCGCGGCGAGCGTCAGCAGCGCGAGCGTCGCGCCGGTGAAGCCGAGCAGGTCCGCGGCCTTGCCGCCGATCACCGCGCCGGCCAGACCGCCCGGCGCGAGCGGCAGCTCGACGCCCAGCGAATGCAGGCGCAGCGCCTCGAGCGCCGCGCTGGCCAGCAGCAGCAGCGCGAATCCGGCGAGCGCGATCGCCAGCGGCCGCCGGTCGATCAGCACGCTGCGGTCCAGCCTGCGGTAGCCCCAGGCGACGGCCACCAGGCACAGGGCGACCCACCAGAAGGCCGACAGGCCGAAGAGGTAAAGCAGCAGGTCGGCGATCCAGGCGCCGGCGCGGCCGCCGGCATTGTGGGTCTGCGCCGCGCTCGCGCTGTGCGACCAGCCCGGGTCGCCCTTGTCGAACGTGAGCAGGATCAGCAGCAGGTAGCCGGCGAGCGCCGCCAGCGCCAGCCAGCGGGCCTCGCGCAACAGGTTGGCAAGCTTGGCGGGAAGGGGTGCGGCTGTGGTTTTCTGCGCGGCTGCCATCGCGGCCCGATCGGGTCCGGCGATTTTACAGCACGCGATGCATCACCCGGCGCCGGGCGCCGCGCGTCAATCCGGCAGCAGGATGGAGTCCCGCAGCACGATGGTGGAGCCCCGCATCTCGATGAAGCCGCCCACCTGCAGGTCCTTCATCACTCGGCTCACCATTTCGCGCGAAGCGCCGATCATCTTGGCGATGTCCTGCTTGGGCAGGCGCTTGGTGACCATCTTCTGCCCGTCCACCGTTTCCGCCATGTCGAGCAGCAGGCGCGCAACACGCCCGTAGACATCGAGCAAGGCGAGGCTGCCGATCTTGCGGTCGGCCTCGCGCAGGCGCCGCACCAGGCCGCGCATCACCGCCATCGACATCTCGACGTTTTCCGCCAGGCACTTCCTGAAGTCGCGCCGCGTGATCGCCAGAAGCTCGCACGGCTCGATGGCGATCACGCTCGCCGAGCGCGGGGCGTCGTCGATCAGCCCCATCTCGCCGAAGAACTCGCCGGGCCCGAGGATCGTGAGGATCACTTCCTTGCCGTCGGCATCGCTCATCATCACCTTGAGGCGGCCCGAGAGGACGATGTAGAGCGAATCGGTCGGGTCGCCCGCCGCCATGATGATCGTGCCGCGGGTCACGCTGCGGCGCGTCACCACGGTCGTCAGCATGCGCAGCGGCTCCTCGGAGAAGCTCGCGAAGAGCGGTACCGAGCGCAGCATTGCCGTAGAAACCGTAGCGGCCATGTCCAGGATCCTCCGGGGGTATGGTAGCAAACCGCGCGAGCGTTCGCTGCGGCTGGAACACATAGCCGAACCTTGCGTGCAGCTGGCAGGCCCCGGCGGCACCCGGGAATCGAGGCGCGCCACTGCGGGCCGGCGCGCCTGCCTTGTTATCTATAATTCGAGCCCCAATTCAGCAAAGCCACTGCCCCATCCGGGGCCTTCTGCCCATGCCAACACGCCACCAACGCCTCGTGATCCTCGGTTCCGGCCCCGCCGGCTACACGGCGGCGGTGTACGCGGCGCGCGCCAATCTGAAGCCGGTGCTGATCACCGGCGTCGCGCAGGGCGGGCAGCTGATGACCACCACGGACGTCGACAACTGGCCGGCCGACGCCGCGGGTGTGCAGGGGCCCGAGCTGATGGAGCGCTTCCAGAAGCACGCCGAGCGCTTCGACACCGAGCTCGTCTTCGACCAGGTGCACAAGGCGAAACTGGATGCGCGCCCCTTCGTGCTGGCGGGCGACGCCGCCACCTACACCTGCGACGCGCTGATCATCGCCACCGGGGCCTCGGCCAGGTACCTGGGGCTCGCCTCGGAGCAGCAATTCCTCGGCAAGGGCGTGTCGGCATGCGCCACCTGCGACGGCTTCTTCTTCAAGGGCCAGGACGTGGCCGTCATCGGCGGCGGCAACACGGCGGTCGAGGAAGCGCTCTACCTCGCCAATCTCTGCCGGAAAGTCACCCTCGTGCACCGGCGCGACAAGTTCCGTGCCGAGAAGATCATGATCGACAAGCTCATGAAGCGCGTCGCGGAGGGGAAGATCGCGCTGGAGCTGGACTCGGTGCTGGAAGAAGCGCTCGGCGACGCGAGCGGCGTCACCGCGGCGCGCATCCGGCACCTGAAGACGGGCGCCGCCAAGGACCTGCCGGTCAAGGGGCTGTTCATCGCCATCGGCCACACGCCCAACACGCAGGTGTTCGCCGGCCAGCTGGAAATGGCCAACGGCTACATCGTGACGCGCGCCGGGCTCGACGGCGGCGCCACCGCCACCAGCGTGCCGGGCGTGTTTGCCGCCGGCGACGTGCAGGACCACGTCTACCGGCAGGCGGTCACGAGCGCCGCCAGCGGCTGCATGGCGGCGCTGGACGCCGAGAAGTACCTCGACGCCCTCCCCGCCTGAGGCCCGGCGTGTCCGACGCCGATGACCGCGAGGCGCTGAGGCGGGCGCTGGCGGGCGTGAAGCCCCTCGCCCGCCACCGCCGCCAGGCGCTGCGCAAGCCCGCCCCGGCCCCGGTCCCGGCGCAGACGCGGCGCGACGAGCGCGCGGTGCTCGCCGAGAGCGTCGCCGGACCGCTCTCGGTGGACGAGGCGCTCGAAACCGGCATCGAGCTCACCTACCTGCGCGACGGCTTGTCGCGCGAGGTGCTGCGCCGGCTGCGGCGCGGGCACTGGGTGGTGCAGGACGACCTCGACCTGCACGGCATGAACCGCGTCGAGGCGGCCGGGCAGGTGGCGCTGTTCGTGCGCTCCGCCGCCGCGCGCGGGCTGCGCTGCGTGCGCATCGTGCACGGCAAGGGGCTGGGCTCGAGAAACCGCGAGCCGGTGCTCAAGGGGAAGCTGCGGGCCTGGCTGACGCCGCGCGACGAGGTGCTGGCCTACTGCCAGGCGCCGGCCGCCTGGGGCGGCAGCGGCGCGCTGCTGGTGCTGCTCAAAGCTCGCTAGATCGCGGCTTCGTTGGTCTCGCCGGTGCGGATGCGCACCACGTGCTCGACCGAGGTGACGAAGATCTTGCCGTCGCCGATCTTGCCGGTGCGCGCCGACTTGACGATCGCCTCGATGGCCTGTTCGACCTGCTTGTCCGGCACCACCACCTCGATCTTGACCTTGGGCAGGAAGTCGACCACGTACTCGGCACCGCGGTAGAGCTCGGTGTGGCCCTTCTGGCGGCCGAAGCCCTTCACTTCCGTGACGGTCAGGCCGGTCACGCCGACTTCGGACAGGGCTTCGCGCACCTCGTCCAGCTTGAACGGCTTCACGATGGCTTCGATCTTCTTCATGCCGGATCTCCCCAGTGGCTGGCTTGCATTATAGCGAGGCAAGCTCTGAAAAGGCGCCCCCCGCGTGCGCGACTATCTGGAGCTTTCCTACAGCTCCGAGGAATCCCGGTACTTCGAGGTAATCGGGTAGCGCCAGTCCTTGCCCAGGCCGCGGAAGGTGACGCGCACCCCCGGCGGGGCCTGGCGACGCTTGTATTCGCACTTGCCGATCAGCTCGACCACGCGCTTCACATCGGCTGGCGCATAGCCCAGCGCGACGATCTCGCGCGGCGAGCGGTTGTGCTCCATGTACGCCTCCATGATCGGGTCCAGCACCTCGTAGGGCGGCAGGCTGTCCTGGTCGGTCTGGTCGGGACGCAGCTCCGCCGAAGGCGCGCGCGTGATGATGTTCTCCGGGATCACCTCGCCGAGCGTGTTCCGGTAGCGCGCCAGCCGCCACACCAGCGTCTTGGCGATGTCCTTGATCACCGCGTAGCCGCCCGCCATGTCGCCGTAGAGCGTGGCATAGCCGACCGCCATCTCCGACTTGTTGCCAGTGGTGAGCACGATCGAGCCGAACTTGTTCGAGAGCGCCATCAGCAGCGTGCCGCGCACGCGCGCCTGCAGGTTCTCCTCGGTGACGTCGGCCGCACGCCCGGCGAACTGCGGCGCCAGCGCCGTTCGGAACGCATCGAAGACCGGCCCGATCGGGATCACGTCGTAGCGCACGCCGAGGCGCCGCGTCATCTCGGCGGCGTCGTCCAGGCTCATCTGCGCCGTGTAGGCCGAGGGCATCATCACGGCGCGCACGCGCTCCGGCCCGAGCGCGTCGCAGGCGATGGCGAGCGTAAGCGCCGAGTCGACGCCGCCCGACATGCCGAGGATGGCGCCGGGAAAGCCGTTCTTGCCGAGGTAGTCGCGCGTGGCGAGGCACAGCGCGCGGTACACCTCGGCCTCCAGTGGCAGCTCGGCGCAAATCGCCCCCGGCACGGGGCGCGCCCCGTCGAATTCGAAGAGCTCCAGCGCCTCCTCGAAGAAGGCCGCCTGCCGAACCACTTCGCCCGCCGCATCGAGCACGCAGGAGGCGCCGTCGAACACCAGCTCGTCCTGCCCCCCCACCAGGTTCACGTACACCATCGGCAAGCCCGTTTCGCGGATCCACTCGCGGAACACCTGGTGCCGGCTCGCCTGCTTGCGCTTGTGGTACGGCGAGGCGTTGATCGAGAGGATCACCTGCGCGCCCGCGGCCTTCGCCATCGCCGGGGCCTTCGGCGTCCACACGTCCTCGCAGATGGTGAGGCCGAAGCGCACGCCCTTCAGCTCGAAGACGCAGGGCTCCTCGCCCGCAGCGAAATAGCGCTTCTCGTCGAATACCTCGTAGTTCGGCAGGTCGTGCTTGCGCGCCACCGCGGCGATGCGCCCGTCGCGGATCAGCGCGGCCGCGTTGTAGCGGCGGCCGTCGGCGGCCTGTTCGGGAAAGCCGACCACCAGGCCGATGCCGTGCACCCGGGAGGCCAGCGCCTCGAGGCTGCGGCGGCAGTCGGCGAGGAAGCCGCTGCGCAACAGCAGATCCTCGGGCGGGTAGCCGCACAGCGACAGCTCAGGCGTCAACACCAGGTCGGCGCCCGCGGCGCGCGCGCGCTCGGCATGCTCGAGGATCCTGGCGGAGTTGCCGGGAAGGTCGCCGACGGTGCAGTTGATCTGCGCCGCGGCGATCAGGAGGCGGGCGGCCATTGCGGGGATTCTATAATGGCCGCATGGCGATGATGGAACATCTCCGCGTCGCCGAGTCGCTCTCCGGCGTGCCGGCGGCGCAGTGGAACGCGCTGGCGGCCGGCAATCCTTTCCTGCGCCACGAGTACCTGCACGCGCTGCTGGAAGCCGGCTGTGCGAGCGCGCGCACCGGGTGGCAGCCGCAGTTCCTCCTCCTCGAGCGCGCCGGCGCGCTCGCAGGCGCGATGCCGCTGTTCGTGAAGACGCATTCGCGCGGCGAGTACGTGTTCGACTGGGCGTGGGCCGATGCCTATGCGCGCCATGGCCTGGCGTACTACCCGAAGCTGCTCTGCGCGGTGCCCTTCACGCCGGTGGGCGGGCCGCGCGTGCTCGCCACGGATGACGCTGCACGGGAAGCACTCGCGGGCGCGGCGCTGGCGGCGGCGCGCGAATTCTCGTCGCTGCACGTGCTGTTCGCGCCGCAGGCGGAAGCGGCGCTCCTCGAGAGGCGCGGCATGCTGCTGCGGCGCACCGTGCAGTTCCACTGGCGCAATGTGGGTTATGCCGACTTCGAGGACTTCCTCGGGCGCCTGTCGCACCAGCGCCGCAAGAACATCCGCCAGGAGCGGCGGCGCGTGCGCGAGGCCGGCGTGTCTTTTCGCTGGCTCGAGGGGGCGGAGATCGGCGCGCGCGACTGGGAGTTCTTCCATCGCTGCTACGCCAGCACCTATGCGGCGCACGGCAATCGCCCCTACCTGAGCCTGGAGTTCTTCCTGCGCATCGGCGCCGCGATGCCGGAGAACCTGCTGCTGGTGCTGGCCGAGCGCGGTGGCGCGCCGATCGCGGCGGCGCTCGACGTCATGGACGCAGACGCGCTGTACGGCCGCTATTGGGGGGCGCTGGAGCACGTGCCGCTCCTGCACTTCGAGGCCTGCTACTACCAGGCAATCGAGTTCGCGATCGCGCGGGGCCTCGGGCGCTTCGAAGGCGGCGCGCAGGGCGAGCACAAGCTGTTCCGGGGCCTGATGCCGGTGGAGACGCTTTCGGCCCACTGGCTGGCGCATCCGCGCTTCGCGCGCGCCATCGAGGACTACCTCGCGCGCGAGGCGCAGGGCATCGCGCAGTACGTGAACGAGTTGCACGAGCACACGCCCTTCAAAGTAACATCCGCGCCAAGGGAGGAGCCATGAGGACAGAGGGGGCGTCATGAGACTCAAGGACAAGGTTGCCATCGTCACCGGCGCGGGGTCTGGCTTCGGCGCCGGCATCGCCAGGCGCTTCGCGCAGGAAGGCGCGAAGCTCATCGTCAACGACATCAACGCGGAAGGCGGCGCGCGCGTGGCGAAAGAAGTCGGCGGCGAGTTCGTGCAGGCCGACGTGACCAGGGCAGCGGACTGGGCGAAGCTCGTTGCCGCAGCCACCGCGAAGTTCGGCCGCCTCGACGCGGTGGTCAACAACGCCGGCTGGACGCACCGCAACAAGCCCTACCTCGAGGTGACCGAGGCCGAGTTCGACAAGGTCTACGCGGTCAACGTGAAGAGCATCTACCTCTCGGCGTTGCACGCGCTGCCGGTGATGCGCAAGCAGGGCGGCGGCTGCTTCGTCAATATCGCCTCCACTGCCGGGCTGCGCCCGCGCCCCGGGCTCACCGTCTACAACAGCTCCAAGGGCGCGGTGATCCTGATGTCGAAGTCGATGGCCGCCGAGTTCGGGCCGGACAAGGTGCGCGTGAACTGCGTGAACCCGGTGTTCAGCCCGGAGACCGCGCTGTCGGCGGATTTCGCGGGTGGCGCGGTGACGGAAGAAGCGAAGAAGCGCTTCCTCGCCACCATCCCGCTCGGGCGCTTCTCCACGCCGCTCGACGTGGCGAACGCCTGCCTCTACCTCGCCTCCGACGAAGCCTCGATGATCTCGGGGACCTGCATCGAGGTGGACGGCGCGCGCTGTGTTTAAGAACCACGATGTGTTGCGGCGCCGTGAGAACTACGATGCGCTGCAGCGCAGAGAAATCCTGCGCAGCAACGCGGGATTTCGGAAAGTGCGGCTAAGCTCTTTTTAGGCCGCCCAGCAGCGCTGCCACCTGCGGCTGGCGGCGCTTGGACTGCTGGGTGGTTTCTTCGGGTTTCGGTGCTGCCGCGGCGGGCGCCGCGCTGGGTTCATAGGGCTTGGAGAAGATCGGGTCGCCCTGCGGGCGCTGCGGCTTCGGCGCCATCGGCCGCGGCCCCGTCGGCTGCGGCGCCATCGGCCGCGGCTCCATCGGCCGCGGCGCCATTGGCCGCGGCGCCTCAGCGCGGCGTGAGGCACTACGCGCCTCGCGTCCCATGAGCGTCGCCACTGTGCCACCGTCGGGCTGGAAGCCCGGCACCAGCACGCGATCGATCTTCTTCTTGATCAGGCGCTCGATCGCGGCGAGCGCCTCCATGTCCGGGGGCGCCACCAGCGAGATCGCCTCGCCCGTCAGGCCGGCGCGGCCGGTGCGGCCGATGCGGTGCACGTAGTCCTCGGGCGAGTGCGGAATGTCGAAGTTGATCACCTGCGGCAGCCCCTCGATGTCGAGGCCTCTCGAGGCGACGTCGGTCGCCACCAGCACCGTGGTCTTGCCTGCCTTGAAGTTCTCCAGCGCCTCCAGCCGCTCGGCCTGCGACTTGTCGCCGTGGATGGCGTCGGCATGGATGCGGTCCTTGCGCAGCTGGTGCGCAAGCCGGTTCGCGCCGATGCGCGTGCCGCAGAAGACCAGCACCTGCGTGAGGCCGCGCGTCTGGATCAGGTAGGCAAGCAGCTCGCGCTTCTTCTCGCGCGCCACCGGGTGCACCACGTGCGTCACCAGTTCGGCGACGGCGTTGCGCGCGGCGATCTGCACTTCCGCCGGGTTGCGCAGCAGCGACTTCACCAGGTTGCGGATCTCGTCGGGGAAGGTCGCCGAGAACAGCAGGTTCTGCCTTTCCTTGGGCAGCAGGGCGATGATGCGCCGGATGTCGGGCAGGAACCCCATGTCGAGCATGCGGTCGGCTTCGTCGAGCGTCAGGATGCCCACCTGGTTCAGCATCACGGTCTTGCTTTGCACGTGATCGAGCAGCCGCCCCGGCGTGGCCACCAGCACTTCGACGCCGCGCCGCAGCTCGCGGATCTGCGCGTCCATGTCGGCGCCGCCGTACACCACGGTGCTGCGCAGCGGCAGGTGCTTGCCGTATTCCTTGAAGCTCTGCTCGACCTGGATCGCCAGCTCGCGCGTCGGCGTGAGCACCAGCGCGCGCACGGGGTGCCGCGCGGGCGACGCGCTGGTGCTTGCCTGCGGCGCGAGGCGCTGCAGGATCGGCAGCGCGAAGGCCGCGGTCTTGCCGGTGCCGGTCTGCGCGCCCGCCATCAGGTCGCGTCCCGCGAGCACCAGCGGGATCGCCTGCTCCTGCACGGGCGTGGGCTGCTCGTAACCGAGTTCGCGCACCGCCTGCGAGAGCGGCGGGATGAGGTCGAGCTGATCGAAGGAGGGACTTGCCAAGGGCGCGAATTATACTCCGTTCCCCGCATGATTCTCCTGCGCAATCTTGCAGTTTCCCGAGGGCCGCACCTGCTGTTTTCGGGCGTGTCGCTCACGCTCGAGCGCGGCTGGCGGGTCGGCCTCGTGGGTGCCAACGGCAGCGGCAAGTCGAGCCTGCTCGCGCTGCTCGCGGGCGAGCTCGCGTCCGACGCCGGCGATTGCGAGATCCAGCCCGGCACGCGCCTGGCGCGCGTCGAGCAGGAGGCGCCGGCGCTCGAGCGCAGCGTGCTCGACTACCTGCTCGACGCGGACCGCGAGCTGCGCGCAGCGGAGGCCGAGATCGCCGCTGCCGAGGCGAGCGGCGACGGCGAGGCGATCGCGCACGCCCATGAACGGCACGCGCGCGCCGGCGGCTACTCGGCCGCGGCGCGCGCGCAGGCGCTGCTCGCGGGCCTGGGCTTCGCGCCGGGGGATGCCGCGCGCGCGGTGCGCGAGTTCTCCGGCGGCTATCGCATGCGCCTGAACCTGGCGCGGGCGCTGATCGCGCCCTCCGACCTGCTGCTGCTGGATGAGCCCACCAACCACCTCGACCTCGACACCATCCTGTGGCTGGAGAACTGGCTGCGCAGCTACGCGGGCACGCTGATCGTCGTCTCGCACGACCGGGATTTCCTCGACCGGGTGTGCGATCGCACGCTCGCCCTCCTGCCGGGCGGCGTGGTGCGCCTGTATGACGGCGGCTATTCGCAGTTCGAAAGCGCGCGCGCCGTGGAGCTCGAGCAGCAGTACGCGGCGGCGGCGCGGCAGGACCGGGAAATCCGGCGCATCACTGCGTTCGTCGAGCGATTCCGCGCCAAGGCCACCAAGGCGCGCCAGGCGCAAAGCCGCCTAAAGCGCCTGGAGCGCATGGCGCGCGTCGCGCCGGTGGTGGCGGCCGACAGCTACCACTTCCAGTTCGAGGAGCCCGAGCGCCAGCCCGAGCGCATCGTGGCGCTGCATGGGGTCGAAGTCGGCTACGGCGGGCGCACCGTGCTATCGAACGTCGAGCTCGCCCTGACGAGCGCCGACCGCGTCGCGGTGATCGGCGCCAACGGCAATGGCAAGACCACCCTGGTGCGGCTGCTGGCCGGCGAGCTCGCCCCGCTCGCGGGCGAGCGCATCGAGGCGCGCGACCTGGTCATCGGCTACTTCGCGCAGCACCAGGTCGAGCTGCTGCGCGCGGAGGAAACGCCGCTGGCGATGATGACGCGCCTGTACCGCGGCGAGCGCGAGCAGGCGCTGCGCGACTTCCTCGGCCGCTTCGGCTTCTCCGGGGAGCGCGCCGAGCGGCCGATCGGGCCGCTTTCGGGCGGGGAGAAGTCGCGCCTCGCCCTCGCGGCGCTCATCAAGCGCCGGCCCAACCTGCTGCTGCTCGATGAGCCCACCAACCACCTCGACCTGGAGATGCGGCGCTCGCTCGCCGTGGCGCTGCAGAGCTACTCGGGGGCGCTGGTGATCGTGTCGCACGACCGCAGCCTGCTGGCGGCCTGCGCCGACCGCATCCTGGTGGTGGCCGACGGCCGCGTGCGCGAATTCGACGGCGACCTGGACGACTACCGGCAGCTGCGGCTGAAGGAGGGGCGCGCCGGACGCGAGACGGCCGCGCGCGTCTCGCGCAAGGACGAGCGCCGCGCCGAGGCCGCGACGCGTGCCGGGCTCAAGCAGCGGCTGCGGCCGCTGGAGAAGCAGCTCGCGGCGATCGAGGCGCAGCTCGCCTCCCTGTCGAAGGAAATCGCGGCGATCCGCGCCGCGCTCGCCGATCCGGCGTTGTACGAGAACCCGGACAAGGACAAGGTGGCGGAGCTGGCGAAGGCGGAGGCGCGACTCGGCGAGGCGCTGGCCCACGCCGAGGAGGACTGGCTGCATGCCTCGGCGCGCCTCGAGGCGGCGCGCGCCGGGATGTCCTAGTTAAGAGTGCGACCGGCGCGCTCTTCGGCCGGCTGCGGCTCGGCGTCGGGGAGCTTCAAGTCCATGTCCCAGCCGCTCTTCTTCACCGCGGCCTGCAGGAGCCGGCACACCGAGTGCAGCAGCACCGAGTCGAGGGTCAGCGTCACCCCCTGCCCTTCCGCCGGGTGCAGGGCCACCACCGGCTGGCCCTTGCGGTCGTGCCCCGTCTGGATCCGCCCGAGCAGCAGCGGGTCCTCCCCCAGCGGCGTGCTGCGGCTCCTGGACTCGTAGTCCTTGCTGAAGTCCGCTTTCTGCACCGCCTGCTGGTGCTCGATGCCGAGCAGCGCCTTACGCGCCTCGGCATTGGCCTGGGTACGGATGCGCGGGCTCGCTTCTTCGGCGAGCTTCACCAGCAGCGGCCAGAGCAGCTTGACGAAGCGCCGCGTCAGCCACATGCGCAACTCCACCGCCTCGCTGGTGGCGATCAGCATCAGCAGGCGGTCCTGCTCGGCGTCGAAGTCCACCTTGAGCTGGTGCAGCTTCATCGTCAAATGATAGCGCCGGCGCCGCTGGACGGGGCGCCGGCCAGCCGAGAAAATGCCTTCATGATCGAACTGCGCCAGGCGGCGAGCGCCGCCGAGATCGAGGAGGTGCGCGGGCTGTTGCGCGAGTACCAGCGCTGGGTGGATGAACCCTGCTGTTTCGCCAGCTTCGAGCGCGAGCTGGCCGGCTTGCCGGGCGAATACGCCCTACCCTCGGGGCGGCTTATCCTCGCCAGCGAGGCCGGCAATCCGGCCGCCTGCGTGGCGCTGCGGCGCCTCGACGCGGCGACCGGCGAGATGAAGCGGCTGTACGTGCGGCCGGCGTTTCGCGGGCACGGCCTGGGACGGCGCCTCGCCGAGGCCGTGATCGTTGCGGCGCGCGAGGCGGGCTACGCGTCCCTGATGCTCGACACGCTGCCGAAGATGACTAGCGCGATCGCGCTTTACCGCGAGCTGGCTTTCGCGCCGCGCGGACCTTACGCCGCAGAGCCGACGCCGGGCGCGATCTTTTTCGAGCGCCAACTCTAGAAACGCGTTCGAGCAGCGCGGTAGTCGAGCGCTGGTGCTCGAAAGGGATGGAATGCACCGCGCCGCCGCGCGCCAGCACCTCGCGCGCGCCGACGATCCGCTCGACCGGCCAGTCGCCGCCTTTCACCAGCACTTCCGGCCGGCAGGCGGCGATCAGCGCGGCGGGGGTGTCTTCGTCGAACCAGGTGACGGCGTCGACCGGCTCGAGCGCGGCCACCAGCGCGAGGCGATCCGCGAGCGCATTCACCGGTCGCCCCGGCCCCTTGCCGAGGCGCCGCGCCGAGGCATCCCCGTTCAGCGCCACCAGCAAGCCCGCGCCCAGCGCGCGCGCGCGCGCCAGATAGGTGGCATGGCCGCGATGCAGAATGTCGAACACGCCGTTGGTGAAAACCAGCGGCCGCGGCAGGCGCGCGGACCAGCGCGCCGCCTCGCCCGGAGCCAGGATCTTGCGCTCGAACGCGGGCGGCCCCACGGGCGCTAGGGAAGCGCTGAACAGGTTGCGCGCACCCGGGGGCGTGCCTAGGGCGAGGCTCGCGGTGGGCGCTGCTCGGCCGGCTTGGACGGCGGCCGCGGCGCGCAAATCGCGTCGGTGGGCTTGCAGTACTCGAACATCTTGACCACCTTGCGCACGCCGCTGGTGGTGCGCGCGAGCTCCACCGCGTCGGTGGCCTCCTGCTCCGTGACCACGCCGAGCAGATACACCACGCTCGCTTCGGTCACCACCTTGACGTGGATGGCGTTGAACTTGTCGGAATTGAGGAAGCGCGTCTTGACGCTGGTGGTGAGGAACGTGTCGTTGGAGCGCGAAGTGGCCGAGGAAACGCCCGCGACCTGCAGGTCGTTGGTCACGCCGAGCACGTTGGTGACGCCGCGCACGCCCTTTTCGATCTCGCTGCGCGCCGCCTCGTCGGGCACCTCCCCGGTGAGCAGCACGTAGCGGTTGTAGGAAGTGACGTTGACGTGCACGCGGCTGCCAAAGCGGTCGTCGATGCGGTTGCCGGCGCGCAGCTCGATGGTCTGGTCGTCGACTTGCGCTCCGGTGGTGCGCCGATCCTCGTAGGACATCACAGCCGCGCCCGCGCCGACCATCACCATCGGCGCGCAGCCTTGCAGCAGGGCCGCCGCCAGCAACGCGGCCGGCAGCAGGATCCGAAGTGCTCTCATGGTTTCGCTCCAAAAAGCAGGTGGTCGATGCCGTCGCACAAGCAGTGCAGCGTCAGCAGGTGGACCTCCTGGATGCGCATCGTGCGCTCGTGCGGCACGCAGACGTGCACGTCCTCCGCCCCGAGCAGCGCCGCCATCTTGCCGCCGCCGCGGCCCGTGAGCGCCACGCAGCGCACGCCGAGCTCGTGCGCGGCGCGCATCGCGCCCAGCACGCTCGCCGAATTGCCGGAAGTGGAAATCGCCAGCAGCACGTCGCCCTTGCGGCCGAGCGCGCGCAGCTGCTTCTCGAACACCTGCTCGTAGCTGTAGTCGTTGGCGATCGAGGTCAGGTTCGAGGTGTCGGTGGTGAGCGAGAGCGCCGCCAGCGGCGGCCGCTCGCGCTCGAAGCGGTTGACGAGCTCGGCGGCGAAGTGCTGGGCGTCGGCGGCGGAGCCGCCGTTGCCGCAAGCGAGGATCTTGCCGCCGGCACGCAGCGACGCGCACATCAGCTCGACGGCGCGCGCGATCGGCGCTGCCAGCGGCTGCGCCGCGGCCTGCTTCAGCTTCGCGCTGTCGGCGAAGTGCGCCGCGATCCGATCGGCGAGTCCTGCGCTCGGTTCGGCGTGGCCCATGCCGGCGATTTTACACGCTCGGCGCCGCGGCCTTACTCGACATAGACCTCGAAGCGCACGCGCCGCGCAGGGTTCGGATGCGGCTGCAGGTGCGAGATGCGCGCGCGCAGCGGCTCGCCGCGGTCCAGGCCCCACGCCAGCGCGGCGTTGTCGCGGCGCGGCACGTAGCCCAGCTTCCATCCCCGCCACTGCACGCGCACGGCGTTGGCATCGTGCGGATTGTCGGGCTCGCGCGACAGCTCGAGTTCATCGCCTACGCGCAGAAGCGCCCACACTTCGGCCGCTTCCGCGTAACGGTAGCCGGCGAGCGGCGATTCCTGGAGGAGCAGCCGCAGACTCGCCGCTCGCTCCTCGCCCTGCGCGCAGGTTGCCGCGGTGAAAAGCGTGGCCGCCAGCCACCTATTCGCCAAACGCATTGCGGATCCACTGCACGCGCGTCGGCGCGAGCCCGTCGAGCAGCAGCACGTCGAAGCGGCAAGGGGCGCCGCCGCGGCCGGCGAGGTACAGTCGCGCCGCCGCCACGAGGCGCGCGCGCTTGGCCGCGGTGACCGACTCGGCGGCCCCGCCATAGCGCGCGTCGCGGCGCAACCGCACCTCCGCGAACACCAGCGTGCCGGCTTCCTCGGCCACCAGGTCGATTTCGCCCAGGCGGCAGCGCCAGTTGCGCGCGAGGATCCGCAGTCCCGCCCGGCGCAGCAGGTCGGCGCACAGTTCCTCGGCCCTCTGTCCCTGCAGGTTCATGCCGCCTCCGTCCCCGTTTGCCCTCCGACTAACGGATCAGCACAATCGGGCGTTGACGCACCCGACACCGCCTGCCGTGCCCGGAACCTTGTATGTCGTCGCCACGCCGATCGGCAACCTTGCCGACGCCAGCGCGCGCGCGCTGGAGACCCTGCGCCAGGTGGACCTGCTTGCCTGCGAGGACACACGCACGACGCGCACGCTGCTCGCCCGGCACGGCATCGAGCGCCCCGCCGTTGCATTGCATGCGCACAACGAGCGATCCGCCAGCGCCAAGCTGCTGGCCGCGCTGGGCGAGGGCCGCAGCGTGGCGCTCGTGACCGACGCCGGCACGCCTGGCATCTCCGACCCGGGCGCGCTGCTGGTCGAGCAGGCGCATCGCGCCGGCATCCGGGTGGTCCCGGTGCCGGGGCCCAACGCCGCGGTGGCCGCCTATTCGGCCGCGGGCTTTGCCGCGGACCGGTTCGTGTTCGCCGGATTCCTGCCGGCGAAGGCCGTCGCGCGCAGGAAGGCCCTGCAGTCCCTCGACCTGCCGTGGCCGGTGATCCTGTACGAAGCGCCCCATCGCGTCCTGGAGACGGTCGACGACCTCGTGCAGCAACTCGGCGCCGAGCGCGAGATCGTGATCGCGCGCGAGCTCACCAAGAAATTCGAGGAAGTGGCGCGCCTGCCGCTCGCGCAGGCCGCCGCCTGGCTGCAGGCCCACGCGCACCGGCAGCAGGGCGAGTTCGTCCTGGTCCTCGGCCCCGGCCCGGTGAAGGAAGGCGACGTCGCGCAGGCCGAGCACGTCCTCGAAGTGCTGCTCGAGTCGCTCCCGGCGAGCGAGGCGGCGCGGCTCGCCGCGCGCATCACCGGCATGCCGCGCAACGCGCTCTACAAGCTCGCCATGGAGAAGGGGGCGCGAGTCCGCCCCAATGAACCGCGGCGCGCCCGCTAGCCGGCACGCGCCGATGTACTACTCGCCGCCCTCTAGTCTAGTAGCGGTGCAAGCCCGGCGTCGGCACCTTCCCCAGCGCCGCGCCGCTCGCCGCGACAAGCGGCGAGCGGATCGCTCACCTCAGTGCCGAGGGCGAAGGGAGCAGGCCGAGCACTGCTCGAAGCCCGTAGGTGAAGGAGGGCGAGTTGCGCAGGCCTCTGACGCCCGAGGACTGACGGCGACGGGTCTTCGCGGCGCTGGGGAGCGCGCCGCCGCCCGGCGCGCCTTGCCGCGGAACTTCGGCGCGTGAACGAGGGGCGCCTGCCAGCGGCGGCTAAAATCGGGGCCGTGGACCGCCTGACGCTGATTCGCCCGGACGACTGGCACCTGCACCTGCGCGACGGGCCGCAGATGGCGGCCGTGCTGCCCGACAGCGTGCGGCGCTTTGCGCGCGGCATCGTGATGCCGAACCTCAAGACCCCGGTGCGCACGGTGCAGGAAGCGCTCGCCTACCGCGAGCGCATCCTCGCCGCGCTGCCCGCGGGCGCGTCATTCGAGCCGCTGATGACGCTTTACCTCACCGACGACACGCCGCCCGAGGAGATCGCGCTCGCCCGGCGCTCCGGCCATGTGCACGGCGTGAAGCTCTACCCGGCGGGCGCCACCACGCATTCGGATGCGGGCGTGACGCGCATCTCGCGCTGCTTCCACACGCTGGAGAAGATGGAGGAGCAGGGCATGCCGCTCCTCGTGCACGGCGAGGTCACCGACCCCGACGTCGACGTATTCGACCGGGAAGCGGTGTTCCTCGAGGAGGTGCTCGGACCGTTGCTCGAGCGCTTTCCGCGGCTGCGGGTGGTGCTCGAGCACATCACGACGCGCCAGGCCGCGCAGTTCGTGGAGGTGACGGGCGCCAACGTGGCCGCCACCATCACCGCGCACCACCTGCTGCTCAACCGCAATGCCCTCTTCCAGGGCGGCATCCGTCCGCATCACTACTGCCTGCCGGTGCTCAAGCGCGAGGAGCACCGCGAGGCGCTGGTTGCGGCGGCGACCTCGGCGAATCCCAAGTTCTTTCTCGGCACCGACAGCGCGCCGCACGCGCGCGAAGCCAAGGAGGCCGCCTGCGGCTGCGCCGGCGTGTACACGGCGCACGGGGCGCTCGAGCTGTACGCGGTCGCCTTCGAAGAGGCGGGCGCGCTGGACAAGCTGGAGGCCTTCGCCAGCCGCTTCGGCCCGCAGTTCTACGGCCTGCCGGTCAACCGCGAGTCCATCACGCTCGAGCGCGGCGAATGGAAGGTGCCCGAATCACTGCCCTTCGGCACCGGGCGGCTGGTGCCGCTGCGCGCTGGCGAGACGATTCCCTGGAAGATCACGTAGCGCTCCCCATCGATCGCCTGGCCCACCCGGTCTTCGAACCGCTGCGGCCGTGGCTCGCGCGGCTCGGTGCTGCGCCCACGCTCCCGGCGCTGAACGCCGCGGCGGCGGCGCAGCGGCTGCACACGGAGAGCGGCCGCGCCCTGCGCTTCGTGCCGCCTTCCGGCTCGGATCCGTACTACGAGATCCACCTGTTCGAGACCGGGCACGTGCAGACTCGCGTGGATAGCCTGCACGACCTCTTCAATGCCCTGTGCTGGCTGGCGTTTCCGCGCACCAAGGCGCGCATCAACGCGCTGCACGCCGCCGAGATGCCGCGTGAAGGCGGCCGGCGCGGCCGCCTGCGCGACCTGCTGACCATCGTCGACGAAGGCGGCGCGCTGGTGGTGTGCGCCGACGGCGAGCTGAATGCACTGATCCGGGAGTGCCGCTGGAAGGAGCTGTTCTGGGAGCAACGTGATCGCGTGCGGGCCGCGATGCGCTTCGTGGTGCTCGGTCACGCCGTGCTCGAGCAGGCGCTCGATCCCTGGCCCGGCATCACGTGCAAGGTCCTGTTCGCGGACCCGAGCCGCGAGGCCGACGCGCAAGCCGCCGACTGGCTGGCGCACCTGCCCGCGGATGCCAGCCCGCGCCTGCTCGCGCCGCTGCCGGTGTTCGGCTATCCGGGCTGGCTGCCGGACAGCGACGACGCGGCCTTCTACGAGGACACGCGTTATTTCCGCCCGCCCGCGGGCTCGCGGAGCGCTGCGCGGTAGAATGCACGCGGGAGATGGCCAGGCAGCCGCTGTGGCGACACAGAGGAAAGTCCGGGCTCCACAGAGCGGGATGCGGGGTAACGCCCCGGCGCGTATAACCGCCGCGCAAGCGGCGCGAAGGCGACGAACAGGGCCACAGAGACGAGTCCTTCCGGCAACGGAAGGGGTGAAACGGGCAACCTCCATCCGGAGCAACACCAAATAGGCAAGCGCCCGAGGCCGGCTCGGCCGAGCTTGCGGGTAGGTGGCACGAGCGCTGGGGCAACCCAGCGCCCAGAGGAATGGCTGCCGGGAGGGGTTCGCCCCTTCGCACAGAACCCGGCTTACAGGCCGTCTCCCTTTTCTCTGGCGCGGATTGCGGACTTTTGTCTCGCGTGCGGTGATTTCCTTTGCTTCACGCGCCGCGAGCACGTAATAATGCCGCCAACACTTCGAACCGGGGACAGAACGGGCCAGAAAGGTCCGCACGGGCAGATCGGTGCATAACCGCCTCAACCAGAACGACGTCACCAACAGGATCAACGTCGAGGATCCCGATCAGGTCCGCGACGCGGTGCTGGCCCTTTTCACCGCGCGCTATCCGGGCGCGGATCTGGCGCCGCTGCGCCGGGCATTCGACGACATCAAGTCGCTGTTCGCCGGCCGTTTCCCCGGCTACCTGCCCTGCGACACGCTGTACCACGACCTGCGGCACACGCTCGACATGACGCTGGCGATGGCGCGGATGCTCGACGGCCACGACCGCGCGCTCGCCGCACCCGACCAGATCGGGGCGCGCCGCGCCATGCTCGGCGTGGTGATCGCCCTCCTGCACGACTCGGGCTACCTCAAGCGCGCCTCGGAAGCCCACGTCGAGAACGGCGCCGTCTTTACCAAGATCCACGTGAGCCGCAGCGCCGATTTCCTCCTGCGCTACCTGCCGCAGCTCGGTTACGCAGAGGAGGCCGGCGCCGCCGCCAAGCTCGTGCACTTCACGGGCTACGAGATGGACATCGACGACATCATGGTGCACGACCCGAAGGACCGGCTGCTGGGGTGCCTCGTAGGCACCGCGGACATCCTCGGCCAGATGTCGGATCGCATGTACCTGGAGAAGTGCCGAGAGTTTCTGTATCCCGAGTTCGTGTGGGGCCGCATCGCGCGCGAGACGCTCGCCGACGGGCGCGAGATCGTGCGCTATGCCTCGCCCGAGGACCTGATGCTCAAGACGCCCGGCTTCTACGAGTACGTGGCACGCCAGCGCATCGACAAGAAGCTCGGCGGCGCGGACCGCTTCGCCGCCGCGCACTTCGACGGGCCGAGCCTCTACCAGGCGGCCATCGACCGCAACATGCAGTTCCTCAAGGAAGCGATCGAGCAGGCAGACCTCAAGCGCCTGCGCCGCTTCTGCTACTCGCTCTCCCGCCAGGAAGCGGTCGTCGCCTGAGAGCCGGCCGGGCCGATTGCCCGGCGCTTGCCTCGTCCCGCCTGCACCAGCCCGATGCACGCGCCCCGCGCGCGTGCATCGGCGCGCCGCTGAGTGCGCCGTCCCGCAGGCAATCGCGTGGCACGTTGGTTGCTCAGGCCATGGTGGGAGCGACATGTCCATCACGCAAGTCCTGCGTACGCTTGCCCGCGCCGACGGCGCCGACGGCGAGCTCGACGAACGGGCCGCCGAGGCTCTGCTCGCCACCGTGCTCGACGGCGGCGTGGCGGAGCTCGAGCTCGGCGCCGTGCTCGGCGCGCTCGCCATGCGCCCGTTGGGCGGCGGCGAGCTCGCCGGCTTCGCGCGCGCCGCGGGTGCGCGCAGCGCCCGACTCGACTTCAGGCCAGGGGAGCGCAGCCGCGGCTTCCGGCCGGTGTCGATTCCCAGCTACAGCGGCTCCGCCGAGCAGGCCAACCTGATGCCGGCGCTTGCCCTGCTGCTCGCGCGCTTCGGCGTTCCCGTGCTGGTGCACGGGCCGCTGGAAGCGCAGGGGCGCGTAGCGGGCGCGGCCGTCCTGCGCGAACTGGGCGTGCTGCCGGGCGCCACCCTGCACGAAGCGCTGACCGCGCTCGCCGGTGCCGGGATCGCGTTCGTGCCCACCGCGCTGCTGTCGCCTGCGCTGGCGCAGCTGATCGCGCTGCGCGGGCGGCTCGGCGTCGCCAATTGCGCTCAGCTGGTCGCGCGCCTGCTCGACCCGTTCGCCGGCGGCGCGCTGCTGCTGGTGCCCGCCCGCGACGCGGCCGAACGCGCGGCGCTGGCCGGCGCGCTCGAGGGCACAGCGGTGCATGCGCTCCTCTTCGTCGGCGCCGAGGGCGAGGCCTTCGCCGCCCCGCAGCAGCGCCCGGCCATCGAGCTGTTCCGCGCCGGGGAACGCCGCGTGCTGTTCGAGGCGGAAACCGGGGCGTCGGCGCCAATAGCCGCGCCGCAGGCGGACGCCGACCCCCGCGCTGCCGCGCGATGGATCGCGCAGGCGCTGGCGGGGAAGGTGCCACTGCCCCCGCCGCTGTCCAACCTGCTCGCCTGCTGCCTGTTTGGCGCCGGCTACTGCGACGACTTCAACCAGTCCAAGGCGATCGTCGCCGTGCGCACCCACGCGCTCGCGACCGCCTAGCCAGCCGGCTATTCGCGGCACGAGCGCCCCAGCCTGTGGGGTTTGTCACGCCTGGGCAGTTTTCCCGCCGATCACGGCATTCCTGCGCTTGCGGCGACCTCGCGTTCCGTGGCACAAGAATCGGGCAATGACGCTCCCCCACAGATTGGCCGCCGTGCCCCACCGCTCCGGTTCCACACCGACCCGCCCAGCCGGTCCCGCGCCCGTCCGCCCGGAGGTTGCGCCGGCGTTGTTCCGCCTGCTGGCCGAGAGCGCGCTTTCGCGCGCCGCCCTCGATGCCTGCGGGCTGCCGCTGGCGCTCGCGGAGGCCAGCGTGGCGGCGCCGTCCATCTGTTACGTCAATCGCGCCTTCGAGGGCTTCTTCGGCCACCGCGCGGCGGAGGCGCTCGGGCGTTCCGCCGCCGCGCTGCTGTTTCCAGACGACGCCGCATCCGAGCGGCTGTTCCGGGAGCCCGGCGCGCAGCTTCTGCTGCGCGCGCGCCGTAAGGATGGCACGGCATTGCACGTGGAGACCACCGCGGGAACCGTGCGCGGGGTAGACGGCCGCATCACGCACTGGGTACTGGCGTTCTCCGACCGCACCGAACTCGAGCAGCTGCGCGAGAAGCTCAACGCACTGTGTGCGACCGCGGGCGGGGTCTGAGCCCCGGCTTCACTCTTCCTTCGACTTGAGGGACTGCAGCAGGTCGATCAGCATCATCGCGAAGCCGATGCAGATGACGAGGCCGAGCGCCACGTCCTTGAGCTTGAACACCGGGGGCAGCAGGAACCCGGCCATGAGCACCACTGCGACAACGCCGGCCAGAATCTTGAATGGCATGGAGAGCTCCTGTGATTCGCGCGGTCAGCCGCTTGCGAGCTGCGCAGTGAGCCAGCGCGCGGTGCGCAGCAGGCGCGCATCATCGCCGCGCTGACCGACCAGCTGCGCACCGAGCGGCAGGCCGTTCTCGCCGCGCATCAGCGGCAGGTTGATCGCCGGCATGCCGAACAGCGTCCACATCGTGCAAAAGGCGGGATCGCCGGTGGAACCCAGGCCGTGCGGCGCGGTGCCTGGTGCGGAAGGCGTCAGGATAGCGCCGTAGCGCGCGTAGATATCCTCGAAGGCCGTGTTCAGCATCGGAATGCGCGCCAGCGCCTTCTGGTACTCGAGGGCGCTGGTTTCGCGCCCGCGCGCCAGCAGCGCGCGCAGCTTCTCGGAGAGACGGTCGCGCCCCTTCTCCCATTCGAGTTCGAGATTCGCGGCCATCTCGGCTTCCATGATGGTCTGGTGCCATGTCAGTGCATTCGCAGCCGAGGCCGGCAGCTCGACTTCCTCCACGCGATCGCCGAGCGCGGCGACCAGCTCGCCGAACGCCTCGCGCGTCTCGGGGGCCGCCCGGTCCCAGACCGGCCCTTTCACCAAACCGATGAGCGGCGGCAGCGGCGGCTCCTGGGAGAGCGTCTGCACGAGCGCCAGGCGCGCGCGCGGCGCCGTATCCGGGTCGGCCGTGTCGTAGCCCGCGAGCTGCTCGCAAGCGAGCGCGATATCCTCGAGTGAGCGCGCAAACACGCCAACGTGATCGAGCGCCCGCGACAGCCTCAGGATGCCGCTGCGGGGAATCAACCCGTGCGTCGGCTTGAAGCCGTAGACGCCGCAGAACGCAGCCGGCCGGATGACCGAGCCGTTGGTCTGGCTGCCGAGCGCGAGGGGCACCATGCCCGCGGCCACCGCTGCAGCGGAACCGGAGGAGGAACCGCCCGGCGTATGCGCCGCGTTGTGCGGATTGCGCGTCTTGCCCGGATGAAAGTACGCGCACTCCGTGGTCACCGTCTTGCCCATGATCACCGCGCCGGCCGCACGCAGCATCGACACGACCGCCGCATCCCGGTCCGGCGTCCGCCCGGCATGCAGCGGCGTACCGTCCTCGGTCGGCATGTCGGCGGTGTCGATGATGTCCTTGATCCCGACCGGCACGCCATGCAGTGCTCCGCACGTGCGGCCCTCGCGCCGGTCAAGGTCACGCGCACGCGCCTGGGTGAGCGCATGCTCCGGATCCAGGAACTGCCAGGCCTGGACCTCCGGCTCGGCGGTACGGATGCGCGCCAGGCAGGCCTCGACCAGCTGCTCCGAGGTGACCGCCCCTTCGGCGATCGCGCGCGCCGCGTCGGTCGCGCTCAGCCACTCAAGCCGGGTCGCGTCCATTTCTCAACTGCTGTAGAGAACGCTGGGCAGCCACAGCGCGACCTGCGGGAACACGTACATGATGAGCATCGTGATCAACACGATGTAGACGAAGGGCATGCAGCCGCTGAAGATCTGCGTCAGCAGCACGGACGGCGGGCTGACGCCCTTCAGGTAGTACGCCGCCATCGCCATGGGCGGCGACAGGAACGCCGTCTGCAGGTTGACCGAGATCAGGATGCCGAACAGGATCGGGTCGATGCCGAAGTGCGGCAGCATCGGCAGGAAGATCGGCACGAAGATGACGATGATCTCGGTCCACTCCAGCGGCCAGCCGAGGATGAAGATGATGATCTGCGAGATCAGCAGGAAGGTGATCGGGTTGAGGTTCATGCCGAGCACGAAATCCTTGATGATCACGTTGCCGCCGAGGTAGGCGAACACCGAGGCAAAGGTCGCCGAGCCGACGAACAGCCAGCACACCATGGCCGAGGTGCGCGCGGTGAGGAACACGGATTCGCGCAAAGCCTTCCAGGTGAGCGCGCGATAGCCCGCCGCCAGCAACATGGCGCCCAGTGCGCCCACCGCCGCTGCCTCGGTCGGCGTCGCCAGGCCGAACATGATCGCGCCGAGCACCGACAGGATCATGACCGCGAGCGGAAAGAAGGACTTCGCCAGCATCGTGATCAACACGCGCAGGCTGACGTCGCCCTCCCCCTTGGGCAGGGGCGGCGCCATCTGCGGCTTGAAGATGCCTACACCGATGACATAAAGGATATACATGCCGGCCAGCAGGATGCCGGGAAGCATCGCGGCCGCGTACAGCTTGACCACCGAGAGACTTGCCATCGCGCCGTAGACGATCAGCATGATCGACGGCGGGATCAGGATGCCCAGGCAGCCGCCCGCGCAGACCACGCCCGCGGCGAGGCGCGTGTCGTAGCCGGCCTTGATCATCTGCGGAAACGCCAGCATGCCCATCAGCGTCACCACCGCGCCCACGATGCCGGTCGCCGTCGCGAACAGCGCGCAGGTGGCGAGCGTCGCCACCGCGAGCGAGGCGGGAACCGCCTTCAACGCGATCTGCAGACTCCTGAACAGGGCGTCAAGAATGTTGGCGCGCTCGACCAGGTAGCCCATCAGCAGGAACAGCGGGATCGACACCAGGGCGTCGTTGTTGAGCACCGTGAACGTGTTCTGCGTGAGCAGGTAGAACACGCGGTTGTCGAAGAATTCCTGGTGCGGCTGGAAGTAGGCGTAGTAGCCGAAGCCGACGCCGAGCGCCATCAGGGTGAAGGCGACCGGAAATCCGATCATGATCGCGAACACCAGGATCGCGAGCATCGTCAGGGCGACTGCCGGATCGCTCACGACGTGGCTCCTTCCGCGGCCCGCTTGCGCGCGGCTTCCGCGAGGATCTGCTTCTCGAGCTCCTCGACGTCGTGCATGCGTGCGCTCCACTGGCCGTCGCGCAGGCACTGCACGCAGCGCATCAGCTCGGCAAGGCCCTGCAGCACCATCAGACTGGCGCCGATCGGAATCATCATCTTGAGCGGCCAGATCGGCACGCCGGCCGGACTGTTGACGCTCACCTCGCGCAGACGCAGCGACTCGGTGCCGTAGCCCCAGCCCGCCACCACGAGGGCAAGGATTCCGGGAAAGAAGAAAATCACGTACAGCACCAGCTCGACCATCGCCTGGGTGCGGTCCGACCACAGGCGGTAGAACATGTCGGCGCGCACATGACCTCCGCGCGACAGCGTGTAGGCGCCGGCCATGAAGAACACCGCGCCGTACATCAGGTAGCTCATGTCGAACGCCCAGCTGGTGGGGTCGTCGAGCACGTAGCGCACGAACACTTCGTAGCAGGTGCCGAACGTCAAGATGATGATGCACCACGCAAACGCGTGGCCGATGGTCTTGTTCAGCTGATCAATCCCGTAGATCAGTCGCTGCATCGCTCGTCACCCGGTGATCTAAACAAAACGGGGCGGCGCCCAAAGGCACCGCCCCAGTCATGCACGCGCTATCCCGGCAACCTCAACCAGGGATCTTGGTCTTGAAGATGTGCTCGTAGCCGAGTTTGTAATCGGCTTCGTTGACGAACATGTAATAGGCGACGCGCTTGGCCCACGCCCGCTGCGACTCGACCACCTTGGCGAAGAACGGATCCTCGTCCGACAGCTTCTTGGTGAGGACGTCCCAGGCCTTGAGCTGCTCGGCCATGATCGACTTCGGCGTGCGGATGATGTTGACCTTGTGCTTGTCCCGCAGCTCGATCAGGTCGCGCGAATAGTTGTCCATCGCGGTCCACCAGTTGGCGGAACTCGCGGCCTCGGCGGCGTATTGCAGGATCGCCTGCAGGTCCTTCGGGATGGTGGCCCACTTCTTCTTGTTGAAGGCGATCTCGAAGAACTCCATCGCCTGGTGGTAGCTGCCCATCATGTAATTCTTGATCACGTCCTGGGCGCCGAAGCGCATGTCGGAGGTCGGATTGTTGAACTCGAATGCGTCGATCACGCCCTTTTCCAGCGCCGGGATGATCTCGCCGCCCGGCAGCTGCGTCACCTTCGCGCCCATCTGCTGGAACAGGTCTGCTGCGAGTCCCACGGTGCGGTATTTGAGGCCCTTCAGTTCCTTGGCGTCCTTGATCGCCTTCTTGAACCAGCCGAGCGGCTGGGTCGGCATCGGCATGGCGAAGAAACCGACCACGTCGAGGTTGATCTTGCCGAGCAGCTCGTTGTAGAGCGCGAGGCCGCCGCCGCGGTAGATCCAGGCCAGCGTCTGGTGCGCGTCGCAACCGTTGATCGGGCCGGAGCCGAACAGCGACGCCACCTTCGACTTGCCGTACCAGTACACCGGCACGCTGTGGCAGGCGTCGAGCACGCCCTTGCTCGTGGCATCCATCACTTCGAACGGCTTCACCACCGCGCCCGCGACCAGGTAGTCGATGCGCAGCTTGCCGCCCGCCATTTCGTTGACGCGCGTCACGTACTCCTGGGCCATCTCGTTGAAGATGTCCTTGGCGCCCCAGGCGCCCTGCATCTTGATCACGATCGGCGCCTGCGACTTCGCGATCATCGGGAAGCCGAGCGTCGCCGCGCCAGCCGTCGCGGCAGCCGCGCCCGTCAGGAATTTGCGGCGCGATGCCGTGGGCTTGACTTGTTCGTTACTCATTTTGGGTCTCCTCTTTCGGTGTAGTTCGAGCGCGGGGCTCGGGCCCCGTTCGTGAATTGCCGGGCCATTCTAACTCCCGGTCTCTCGCGCGCCGCAAGGCAACTTCACGATGTGAAATGGGCGCCGTTCAGCTCGGCGACAGGCTTCGGGGTCCGGCGGTGCTTGTGGGGGTCGTCCGCGTGCCAGCCCAGAACCGCCAGCAGGACGAAAAAGCCGATCGACGTAGGCCACCGCCACGTGCCAGCCGTGGCGCAGCCAGGCGCCCTACCGACTTCGCCTCCGGATAGAGGTTGGAGATGGCCACGCCGGCGCTCGAGCCGAACCAGATCATCGAGCCGCCGAAGCCCACCGCGTAGGCGAGAAAGCCCCAGTCGTAGCCGCCCTGCTTGAGCGCGAGCGCCGTAAGCGGGATGTTGTCGAACACCGAGGAGACGAAGCCCAGGCCGAATGCCGTCTGCCAGGACGCCGCCGGCAGCTGTTCCACGGGCATCATCGAGGCGCACAGGATCAGCGACAGCAGGAAGATCGAGCCCTTGAGCGCCTCGGGCAGCAGCCCCCAGTCCGGCTTGCGCCACGGCGTGCAAACGAGGATCGCGACCCACACCGCGGCGCCGATGAACGGGAAGGCTCCCGCCGTGTCGGGGACGTGGACATTGATCAGGATGTTGGTGACGATCGCCGCCGCAAGGATGATCAGCACGATCGCGACGCGCGCCCAGTCCACATGGACGCCCGACTTGGCCTCCCTGACGATCGGCGAATGGCGGTGCTGCTGCAGCGCGGCGGGAATGCCGAAGATCACCAGCGCCGCCACCGCGGCGACGTAGGCTTCCATCACCACCAGCGGGCTGACGCCGTCGATCCACATCATGGTGGTCGTGGTGTCGCCGACCACGCTGCCCGCGCCGCCCGCATTCGACGCCGCGACGATCGCCGCCAGGTAGCCGATGTGCACCTTGCGCCGGAACACGGTCGCGGCGATGGTGCCGCCGATGATGGCCGCGGCGATGTTGTCGAGGAATCCCGAGAGCACGAAGATCATCACCAGCAGCAGCGAACGCGCCCTTCCAGTCGTCCGGCAGGAAGCGCGGCAGCACGGCCGGGATGTGCGACTTCTCGAAATGATTGGAGAGCAGCGCGAAGCCGAGCAGCAGGCCGAGCAGGTTGGTGAGGATCACCCACTCGTGCGCGAGGTGCAGGGCGAAGCCCGCGAGGCCGGGTCCGGTCTTGAAGCCGGTGAAGCCGATCTTGTAGAGCACGATCACCGCCAGGCCGGTGAGCGCGACCCACAATACGTAGCGGTGGAACAGCGCCACGCCCGCGAGCGTGAGGCCGAACAGCACGAAATCCACCGGCACGCCGAACTCCAGCGCCACGCCGCCAAGGATCAGCGCCCCGACGAACAGCCCGCGCTCTTGCGCGACGACGCGCGCGAGCGTCTTCCATGCACCCTGCGCCATGCCCCCTCCCCCAAGTTTCCTGACCGGATTATAGGTGGCGCACGCCACCGGGTGGCGTCAGGCCACCGGGTGGCGTCAGGCCGGCGCGGACCACCGTTCCGCGGCCTTGCGCACGACATCGCCCAGGGCGCCCGCGGGGCCGCGCTGCGCGCGCAGCCAGTCCGCATCCGACGCGAATGCGCGCACGTCCGCCGCGAGCGCCGCCAGCTCCGGCGCGCTGCCGAGCCGCTCCGCCTGCGGCATCGCTTCGGCGATGGCGTCGAGGATATCCTCGGCGAGGGACTTCTTGCGGCCCGCGAACGGGTCGATGAGCGCCCCGCGCAGGCCGTAGCGCGCCGCCTCGAAGCGGTTGAAACTGTTCACCAGGTACACCGCGCGCTCGGGCGCGCGCGGCCGCTCCTCCAGCAGCCAGGCCACGAGCGCCTGCGCGTAGGCGGCGAGGCGCGCGGCCTTGGCGACGTCGAGCGGCGTGTCGCAGACGCGGATCTCGATGGTGCCGTACTCGGGCTTGGGGCGGATGTCCCAGTAGAAGTCCTTCATGCTCTCCACCACGCCGAAGCCGCGCAGTTTCCCGAAGTACTCGAGGAACTCGCCCCAGTCGGCGAAGAAGGGCATGTGCCCGGCGAGCGGAAAGGCGTTCACGGCGGTGAGCCGGCAGGACTGGAACGAGGTGTCCTCGCCCTGGTAGAAGGGCGAGGCGGCGGACAGCGCGATGAAGTGCGGCACGTAGCGCGTCATCATGTGCACCAGGTACACCGCCTCGTCGCCGCCGGGGCAGCCGACGTGGATGTGCTGGCCGAACACGGTGAATTGCTTGGCGAGGTAGCCGTAGCGCTCGAGCACGTGCTTGAAGCGCTCGGTGGGAAAGATGCGACGATCCGACCAGCTGTGGAACGGGTGCGCGCCACCGCCCGAGACATGCAGGTTGAGCATGCCCGCCTCGCGCACGACCGCATCGCGCATCTCGGCGAGCTCGGCCGCGAGGGTCGCGTGCCGCAGGTGCACCGAGCTGTTCAGCTCGATCATGCTTTCGGTGATTTCCGGCTTCACCGCACCCGGCAGCTTGGTCTTGTCCAGGCGCGCGAGCAGCGCGGCGGCGTCGCGCGCCAGGTCCAGGTCGTGCGGCTGCACCAGCTGCAGCTCCAGCTCGACGCCGATCGAGATCTCCGGCGAGGCGGTGAATTGCATCTCGTCCATCGGTTCTCCTCAGCCGCCCGCCGCCGCCGGGTCGGCCTCGCCTGCGCGCTTCAGCGCGAACTGCGTGGCGATCGGCCCGAGGATCTCGAGCACCGCGACCGCGGACAGCACCACCGCGGCTAGCTCGCCGCCGAAGCCCGGGTACAGGGCCGCCGTGTCCAGCACCATCACCAGCGCGAGGCCTGACATCGGTAGCAACGCAACCGAGAGCAGCCCCGCGTTGGCCGCGCTCACGCCCGAGAGCCGCCCGAGCGCGAGGAGCGCGAGCGCCTTGCCGGCGAAGCGCGCGCCAATGAAGGCCGCCACCGCCAGCCCCACCGAGGCAAGCGGCGCGAACTGCAGGCTCGCGCCGGTGAGAACGAACAGGATGACGAAGAACAGCTGCCCGCCGTAGCCGAAGCGCAGCGGCAGCAGCACGTGGCGCCGGTCGAGGTTGCGCGCCAGGATGCCGAGCGTGATCAGCGCCAGCACCACGGAAAGGTTGAGGCTGCGCGCCAGGCCCACGGCCAGCACCACCAGCGCGACCAGCAGGATGAACTGCCGGTCGTCGCGCTTGCCGACCCAGCGCGACAGCCACAGCAGGACCAGGCTGAACAGGACGCCCGTCAGCAGGGATCCGCCGAGGAGGTAGAGCGGATGCAGCACGGCCAGCGACCAGCCCATGGCATGCTCGAGGTGCAGGAAGGGCAGCAGCAACGTCAGCGCCACGTAGGCAAACACACTGTTCACCGCCGTGAGCAGCAGCATCCGCTCGGTGACCTGGCCGGCGGCACGCAGTTCGTGCGCGACCAGCAGCACCACCGCCGGCGAGGTGGCGGTGCCGATGGCGGCGGCGCTTGCCGCCAGCAGCGGCGCGAAGCCGAACGCGAGCAGCGCGGCATAGATCGCCCAGAAGCAGAACACGCTCTCCGCGATCGCTGCCGCGAACAGCCAGCGGTTGCGCCGCAGCCACTGGAAGTCGAGCCGATGGCCCAGCTCGAAGACGATCAGGCCGAGCGAAAGGTCGATCAGCACGCGCGCATTGCCGAGCGCCTCCGGTCCGAGCACGCCGGACACCTGCGGCCCGAGCAGCATGCCCGCCAGCACGTAGCCGACAATGCGCGGCAGGCCGAGCGCGCGGCGCGCCAGCTCGCCCCCCAGCAGGCCGGCGAGCAGCAGCGTACCCACCAGGAACGTCCGGCCGAAGACCGGCGGCAGCTGCGGCAGGAAATTCAGATCCATGGCGGGCTCCCCGCAGCGCGCAGGAACTCCTCGAGTATCGGCGCGCAGTCGAGCACCGAATCGTCGCCGGGCGCGTGGAACTCCGGATGCCATTGCACCCCGAGCACATAACCTGGCCCCGTACCGCGGACCGCCTCCACGAGGCCATCCGGCTCCGAGCGCGCCTCCACGGCAAGGCCGCGGCCCAGTTGCCGGATCGACTGGTGGTGGATCGAGGTGACGCGCGCGGGCGCGGTGCGCGGGTAGAGCTGCGCCAGGCGGCCGCCCGGCTCGAAGCGCACCTCGTGGCGCAGCTTCTCGTAAGCGTCGCTGACGTGGGCGTGCGCCTCGGGCAGCTGCGTGCCGATGTCCTGGTAGAGCGTGCCGCCGAGGGCGACGTTGATCAGCTGCGCGCCGCGGCAGATGCCGAGCACGGGCTTGCCCGCCTCGATGAACTCGTGCAGGAGTTCCATTTCGTATTCATCGCGCAACCGGTCGCCCGCCCACTCCGCGCGCAGCGGCTCCTCGCCGTAGCTCGACGGGCTGACGTCTGCCCCGCCCTGCAGCACCAGGCCATCGAGGTGGCGCGCGTAATCCGCCAGGCGGATGCTGCTGCGGTGGAGCAGGCCATCCTTGTCCACCGTGGGCACCATCAGCACCAGCACGTCGCGCGACATCACCCAGTGCGCTGCGGATTGCTCCAGGTACTGGAGCGTCTTCGATTGCAGTCCGGTGGCGCCGGGCTGCGGGTGCAGGATGCGCGCGGAGACGCCGATCTTCAGCGTCGGGGCGGTCATGCGCCGCGCGACGCGGTCGCCGAAGGCGCGCAGGCGGGTGCCTAGCGGGCGATGCTGCACGCGCTCCTCCCTGTTTTCCGGTTATCGATATCCGACCGCGGTTCGCGGCCGGAGTTCTGGCGCCGGGAAGCTCGATGCGGGCGCTCCTTCTGCAGGGCGTGACGGCTGGCGACGCCGGGCAACGGCGCGCTCCCCAGTGCCGCGTAAATCCCTCACCCTATTGTCGCGATGCGTCGGGGCCTGCGCAACTCGCCCGCCTGCTCCAACGGGCTTCGGACAGTGCTCGGCCCGCTCCCTCCGCACGCGGCAATGAGGCGAGGGGCCTTCGCGGTACTGGGGAAAGCGCCGGCACCGGGCAAAGACGCGCCCGGCAAAGATGAGTGACGCGCGTCGGCGCGACGCGTGCGCTAGGCCTTCAGTGCGGCCAGCACCTCGTCCAGCATCTTCTTCGCATCGCCGAACAGCATGCGGTTGTTGTCCTTGTAGAAGAGCGGGTTGTCGACGCCGGCGTAGCCCGAGGCCATGCTGCGCTTCATCACGATCGAGGTCCTGGCCTTCCACACTTCCAGCACCGGCATGCCGGCGATCGGGCTGGTGGGGTCCTCCTGCGCCGCCGGATTCACGATGTCGTTGGCGCCGATCACCATGGCCACGTCGGTGTCCGGGAAGTCCTCGTTCAGCTCGTCCATCTCGAACACGATGTCGTAGGGCACCTTGGCCTCGGCGAGCAGCACGTTCATGTGTCCCGGCATGCGGCCCGCGACCGGGTGGATGCCGAAGCGCACGTTGACGCCCTTCTCGCGCAGGTACTTGGTGATCTCGTAGACCGTGTGCTGCGCCTGCGCCACCGCCATGCCGTAGCCCGGCACGATGATGACGTTCTTCGCCTCGCGCAGCAGTTCCGCCGTCTCCGCGGCAAGGATCGGGGCGACTTCTCCGGCCGGTTGCGCGCCGCCAGCCGCCGCAGGCGTCCCGCCCCCGGTGCCGAAGCCGCCCGCGATCACCGACACGAAGTTGCGGTTCATCGCCCGGCACATGATGTAGGAGAGGATGGCGCCGCTCGAGCCCACCAGCGCGCCGGTGACGATGAGCAGGTTGTTCGAGAGCATGAAGCCGGTGGCCGCCGCCGCCCACCCCGAGTAGCTGTTCAGCATGGAGACCACCACCGGCATGTCGGCGCCGCCGATGGCCATCACCATGTGGATGCCGAACAGCAGCGCGATCACCGTCATGATGATGAGCGGCATCATGCCGGCCTGCACTGTCGGCGCGAGCACGAACTCGCGGCCATACCAGATCACCAGGAGCAGGCCGATCAGGTTGAGCCAGTGGCGGCCGGGGATCAGCATCGGCTTGCCGCTGATCTTGGCGGAGAGCTTGCCGAAGGCGATCACCGAGCCGGAGAAGGTCACCGCGCCGATGAGCACGCCGAGGTAGATCTCGATCTCGTGGATCGCCTTCTCGGCGCCGATGAACTGGATCGAGGTGTCGACGTAGCTGGCGTAGCCGACCAGGCACGCGGCGAGGCCGACCAGGCTGTGCATGATCGCAACCAGCTCCGGCATCTGCGTCATCCGCACGATGCGCGCGGCGTACAGGCCGATGGCCCCGCCGAGCACCATGGCGGCGACGATCCACGGGATGCCGGCCGCGGCGACGCGCGGGCCGAGCACCGTGGCCAGCACGGCGATGGTCATGCCGATGATGCCGTAGAGGTTGCCGCGGCGCGAGGTCTCAGGGTTGGAGAGCCCGCCGAGGCTGAGGATGAAAAGAATGGTCGCGCCGATGTAGGCGACGGTGGTGAGGCCGAAGGTCATGGGTGGCTTCCCCTCACTTCCGGAACATCGCCAGCATGCGGCGCGTAACGGCGAATCCGCCGAACATGTTGATGCTGGTCAGCGCGATGCCGACGACGGCCATCCAGCGGATCAACTCGTCCGGGCGATCGCCGGCAGCCGCCGCATTCTCCATCATGGGCGGCGCGATCTGGATCAGCGCGCCGATGACGATGATGCTGGAGATGGCGTTGGTCACGCTCATCAGCGGCGTGTGCAGGGCGGGGGTGACGTTCCAGATGACCATGTAGCCGACGAAGCAGCCCAGCACGAACACCGTGAAGTTGGCGAGGAAGGCCGCGGGCGCGTTGGCGCCGATGAACCAGAAGAGCATGGCGCCTGCGAGGAACACGACCGCGAGCGCCTTGCCCGACATCGGCTCGCCCGCGCCGTGGCCGTGGCCCTTCTTGGCCGCGGGGGGCGCGGCCGCCGGCTTGGCCGCTGCGGGCGGTGCCGCGGATAGCTTCGGCGCCGGCGGCGGCCAGGTGATGCTGCCCTCCTTGATCACCGTGGTGCCGCGGATCACCTCGTCTTCCATGTTGACGTTGATGACGCCGTCCTTGGCCTTGCACAGCTCCTCGGCGAGCCGGAACAGGTTGGTCGCATACAGCGTGCTCGACTGCTTGGCCAGGCGGCTGGGCAGGTCGCTGTAGCCGATGATGGTCACGCCGTGCGCCACGGTCACCTGGTGCGGCACGGTCAGCTCGCAGTTGCCGCCCTGCTCCGCGGCCATGTCGACGATGACGCTGCCCGGCTTCATGGACTTCACCATGTCGGCGGTGATGAGCCGCGGCGCGGGCTTGCCCGGGATGAGCGCGGTGGTGATGATGATGTCCACGTCCTTCGCCTGCGTGGCGAACACATCGGCCTGCGCCTTGAGGAAGCCCGCGCTCATCACCTTGGCGTAGCCGCCGACGCCGGAGCCTTCTTCCTGGTACTCCACGGTCACGAACTCGCCGCCCATGGACTTGACCTGGTCGCCCACCTCCGGGCGCGTGTCGTTCGCGCGCACGATGGCGCCCAGGCCCGCCGCCGTGCCGATGGCGGCAAGACCGGCGACGCCGGCGCCGATCACGAATACCTTGGCCGGCGGCACCTTGCCCGCCGCCGTGATCTGGCCGGTGAAAAAGCGGCCGAAGTGGTGCGCCGCTTCGATGACGGCGCGGTAGCCGGCGATGTTGGCCATCGAGGACAGCGCGTCCAGCTTCTGCGCGCGCGAGATGCGCGGCACGCTGTCCATCGCCAGCACGGTGGCCTTCTTCGCCGCCAATGCTTTCAGCAGCTCGGGGTTCTGCGCCGGCCAGATGAAGGAGACGAGCGTCCCGCCCGCCCGCATCAAGCCGATTTCCTCGACGCTCGGCGCGCGCACCTTGAAGACGATGTCGGCGGCCCGCCAGAGTCCCGCGGCGTCGGCGACGATCTCGGCCCCCGCGGCACGGTAGGTATCGTCGCTGAAATTCGCCGCGTCCCCCGCGCCGGACTGCACTGCCACCCTGAAGCCGAGCTTGATGAGCTTTGCCACGACCTCGGGAACGCTGGCCACGCGTTTCTCGCCCGCAGCCGTCTCCCTTGGTACCCCTATGACCTGCGCCATGGATTTCCCCTATGCAATGCCGGATCGAATGCCGGTCGTGGCTCCCGCCCCGCGCCGGCAAAGTCTACTTTGGCCGCCCGCCGCGAATTTGATCTGCATCATACCTTCGCGTGGGCGAGCCCCTTCATGCGGCGCGTTCGAGCGGCCTGCCCCCGGCGTCGAGGAACTGCAGCCGCGCCAGGCTCGCGTAGAGGCCGCCCTCGCGCATCAGTTCCGCGTGCGTGCCCTGCGCGACCACCGCGCCGCGGTCCAGCACCACGATGCGGTCGGCGTGCTGCACGGTGGCGAGCCGGTGCGCGATCACCAGCGTGGTGCGGCCGCGCTCGAGCGCTTCCAGCGCCTGCTGCACCAGGCGCTCGCTTTCGGCGTCGAGCGAGCTCGTTGCCTCGTCGAGCAGCAGCAGCGGCCGGTCGGCGAGCAGCGCGCGCGCGATTGACAGCCGTTGGCGCTGCCCGCCCGAGAGCGTCACGCCGCGCTCGCCCAGGGGCGTGTCCAGGCCTTGCGGCAGCCGCGCGACGAACTCCATGGCGCAGGCCTGCTCGCAGGCGCGCTCGACTTCGGCGCGTCCCGCCTCGGGGCGCCCGTAGCGCACGTTGTCGACGACGCTCGCCGCGAAGATCACCGGCTCCTGCGGCACCACGGCGGCGAGGCGCCGCAGCGCGCGCGGATCCATGGCGCGCAGGTCCACGCCGTCGATGCGGATCGCGCCGGCTTGCGGATCGTAGAAGCGCAGCAGCAGCGCCAGCACCGTGCTCTTGCCCGCGCCCGAGGGCCCCACCAGCGCGACGCGCTCTCCCGCCGCGAGGCGCAGCGAGAAGCGCTCGAGCGCGTTCGCGCCGGGCCGCGCAGGGTAGGCAAAGCTGACGGCGTCGAACTCGATCGCGCGCGGCGCCGCAGGCGCTGGCTGCGGACGGGCGGGCGCGACGATCCCGGGCCGCGCGTCGAGCAGCTCGAACAGGCGCTCGGTCGCGCCCGCGGCGCGCTGGATCTCGCCCCAGACCTCGGAGACGGTGCCCGCGCCGGTCGCGACCACCGCCGCGTAGAACACGAAGGCGGAGAGCTCCCCCGCCGTCATGCGCCCGGCGAGCACGTCGTGGCCGCCCACCCAGAGGATGACGCCGACGGCGCAGAACGCGATCAGCATCACCACCGCGATGAGAAAGGCCTTCTGGCCGATGCGCGCCGCGGCGGCCGCATAGGCGGCTTCCGCGTGCCGCGCGAACGCGGCGCGGTCCAGGTCCTCGTGCGCGTAGGCCTGGACCGTGCGCACTTCGTGCACGGCTTCGTCGATGTGCGAGGCGACGTCGGCGACGCGATCCTGGCTCGCGCGCGACAGGCGCCGCACGCGCCGGCCGAGCAGCAGGATCGGCACCAGCGTCGCGGGCACGCCGAGCAGCACCAGCAGCGCCAGCTTCCAGCTGGTGACGAACAGCATCACCGCCGCGCCGGTCATCATCAGGAGATTGCGCACGAACATCGACAGCCCGTAGCCGATCACCTGCTGCAGCACGGTGGCGTCGGCCGCGAGGCGCGAGATCACCTCGCCGGTGCGCGTGGACTCGAAGAACGACGGCGCCAGCCCCAGCAGGTGATCGAACACCGCGCGGCGCAGGTCGGTGACGACGCGCTCGCCGATGGTCATCATCAGGCGGAAGCGGAAATAAGTCGCCGCCGCGAGCACGGTGGCCAGCGCCACCACGGCGGTGAGCGCCTGGTCGAGCAGGCGCGGCTCGCCGCTGCCGAAACCGCGGTCCACCACGAACTTGAGGCCCTGCCCGAGGGCGAGCACGCAGGCCGCCGCCACCACCAGCGCGGCCAGCGCGGCGCCGATGCGCCCGCGGTACGGCGCCAGGAACCGCACCATGCGCAGCATCGCGGGCATGGGATCACTCTACCGCAGCACGCGCCCCGCGCGCCATCGCGCGCCGCGCGCGGACTGGGCTAGCGGGCGTAGAAGCAGAAGTGGTTGCGGCCCGATTGCTTTGCGCGGTACATCGCGGCGTCGGCGTTGCGCAGCAGCGCGTCGCCGTCGCCGGCATCGGCCGGGTAGATCGAGATGCCGATGCTCGCGCCGATCGAGAACTCGCGCCCGTCGGCAAGGAACGGCGCCTGCAGCGCGTGCAGGATCTTCTCCGCCACCACGCTGCAGTCGGACTCCTGCGCCAAGTCGGGGATCACGATCACGAACTCGTCGCCCCCCTGGCGCGCCAGGGTGTCGGCCTTGCGCACGCAGCCAGCCAGGCGCTCGGCCACCTCGCGCAGCACCGCGTCGCCCGAGCGGTGGCCGAGCTCGTCGTTGACCCGCTTGAAGTCGTCGAGGTCCACCAGCATCGCCGCCACGCGGCGGTCGCGCCGTTGCGCCAGGTGCAGCGCCTGGCCCAGCCGGTCATCGAGCAGGCGCCGGTTGGGCAGCCCCGTGAGCGTGTCGTGGTAGGCGAGGAAGCGCTCCTCCTCCTCGCGGCGCTTGCGCTCGGTGATGTCCTGCGAGACGCCGATCATGCGCCGCGGGCGGCCCAATGCGTCGGGCAGCGTCTTGGCGTGCGAGGACAGCCACACCACGCGGCCGTCGCGGGTCAGCACGCGGTATTCGTTGCTGCAGGACCCCGCCTGGTCCCAGGCCGCCGCGACCACCGCGAGATAGCGCTCGCGGTCCTCGGGATGCACGGTCTCGCGGTACTCGCTCCAGCGCGTCGCCTGGCCGTCGGCCGCCTCGCTCAGCCGGGCGGGATTGCGGCCCCAGTAGAGCCGGTCGGCGTCGCGGTCCCACTCCCAGTACACGAGCTCGGCCGCGTCGACGGCGAGCCGCAGCTTCTCGACGCTCTCGTGCAGCGCGGCGGCGGCGGCGCGCTCCTCCGAGATGTCGCGCGCCGTGCCGGTGGCACCCACGATCTCGCCGCGCGCGTCGCGCAGCGGCACCGCGTTGAACGACAGGTCGACCGTGGAGCCGTCGCGCCGCAGATGGCGCGTCTCGTGCCGGAACACCGGCTCGCCGGCGAGCACACGCGCGAATACCGCCGCATCCCGCTCGCGCAGCTCCGCGGTGGGCAGGTCGTGCATCGGCGTGCCCAGCAGGTCCGTCGCCTTGCCGTCGTAGATGCGGCGCACGGCCGCAGGGTTGAGATAGCTCCAGCGCCCCTCGAGGTCGATCGACCAGACCAGGTCGTTCGAGGTCTCGACCAGGCTGCGGTACAGCGCCTCGCTGCGGCGCAACGCCCGCTCCGCCGCGTGGCGCTCCGTGACGTCGGAGAACACCACGATGGCGGACTCCTGCGGCGCCTCCGGGTTGACGGCGCGCGCGAGCGCCCGACACCAAAGCCGCGACCCGTCCTTGCGCGCAAGCGGGCCATCGCCCTGGTAGATGCTGCCGCCGCGCAGCTCCTCGTACATGCGTCCCGCGTGGCGCCAGGACTCCTCGCTCGGATAGAGCACCCGCGCCGAGCGCCCTTCGAGCTCGCCCGGCGCGTAGCCGAGCATGCGCTCCAGCCGCGCGTTGCAGCGCGCGATCACCCGGTTCTCGAGGAACGCCACGCCGGCCGGCAGCACCTCCAGCACCATGTGCTCCTCGTCGAGCACCGCCTGGTAGGCGGCCTGCGCCTGCCGGGTGTCCGTGATGTCGATGAACACGCTGACCGAGCCGCCGCGCCGCGTGCCGACGAAATGCCCCTGCTTCCAGCGGCCGTCGCGCGTCTGGTACTGGCGCACGGCGGCCCCGCGCCGGCGCCGCTCGAGCCGCTCGGCGATCCAGGCCGCGCGCCCGCCGGCGGGGGCCGCGGCGACGATCTCGGCCTCGTAGGCGGCCTCCGCGATCGCGCGGTAGGGCGCGCCGACCAGCGTCTCGCAGGACCGGCCCGCCCCGTAGACGCGCGCGTACTCTTCGTTGCACACCACGAGGCGGTCGCGCTCGTCGAACACCGCGATGCCCTCCGGAAAGCCTTCGATCGCGTCGCGCAGCCGCTCCTCGCTGTGCGCCACGCGCTCCAGCAGCGCTTCCTTCTCGACGCGCGCGCGCAGGGCGCCCACGACATTGCGCTGGATGTCGCCGAAGACGCGCACCATCACCGCGGCGAACACCAGCACCACGCCGCCCATCAGCTGGTAGGTGCGGTCGGCCTGCGCCAGCAGTTGCGCGGCCATCGCGGCGAGCGGCAGCAGGCAGAACCCGTAGAAGGTGAGGGCGCTCGAGGCGTAGACCCCGCCGGCGCCCACCAGGCTGCCGGTGGCGACGAACAGCAGCGCGAACTGCCGTGGCGGGTCGCTCTCGGGAAACAACACCACCAGCGGGAAGCTCCAGGCGGCGCCCGCGGCGAGCGCGCCCAGCGCGAAGCGCCGCTCCCAGGCAAGCGCCTGCTCCGGGCGCGCGGGCGCGCGCTGGTAAGCGCGGTGCAGCACCACGCGCATCACGGTGATGGCCACCACCGCCGCGAACCAGGCGAGCAGCACGCCGCGTCCCGGCAGCTCCCACAGCACCACCAGCATGAGGGCGGCCACCAGCGGCGAGGACAGGTACACCGAGCGCCCGACGCCATAGAGCGCGGCGACGCGCGCCGACTGCAGGCGCTCTTCGCCCGTGTCGCTAGGAAGTCTGAAGCTCGGCGCGTTCAACTTGCACCAGGCAGTCGTAGAAGGTCGCCCCGCCGCCGAGGTCGGCGGTGCGCTGCGCGGTGAGGTTGTTCGCATTGCCCCGGTCGGGCGAATACTTCTTCCACCACACCGAGGGCGCGACCACCACGCCGCGGCGCGGCTTGCCGTTGACGCGCGCGCGCAGCAGCAGGCTGCCGCGCGCGTTGAACACGCGCACGCGCTCGCCGTCGCGGATGCCGCGCGCGGCCGCGTCCTCGGGGTGCATCTCCAGGCGCGGCTCGCCTTCCAGCTCGCGGAAGCGCTTCAGGTGCGCGAAGCTGGAATTGAGGAAGTTGCGCGCCGGCGGCGAGAGGAACGCCAGCGGATAGTCGCGCGCGAGGTCCGGGTTGCTGGCCGCCGACTCCGCGGGCGGATTGAAGAACGGCAGCGGGTCGATGCCCTGCTTCTCCAGCGCCGCGCTGTAGAACTCGCACTTGCCCGAAGGCGTGGGAAAGCCGCCCTCGGCGAACGGCGCGAAGCGCTCGGCGACGGCCAGGCGCTGCCAGCCGGACGCCTTCACGGCTTCCCAGCCGATGCCCTGCATGCGCGGGCTCGTCGAGCGCAGCGCCGTGCGGCACAGGTCCTCGTCGCTGTCCTGGAAGCACGCATCCGTGAATTCCATGCGCGCGGCGAGGCGGCGGAATACTTCCGAGTTGGGCAGCGACTCGCCCACCGGCGCGATCGCCGGGTTGTTCGCCACCACATAAAGGTGGCCGTAGGACTTGTGCACGTCGGCGTGCTCGAGTTGCGTGGTCGCGGGCAGAACGAGGTCGGCGTAGTCGGCGGTATCGGTGAGGAAGGAATCCATCACCACGCAGAACAGGTCCTCGCGCCGGAAGCCCGCGAGCACCTTCTCCGAATCCGGGCATACGGCGACCGGATTGTTGTTGTAGACGATCACCGCCTTCACCGGCGGCTGCGCGGCGGTCAACGCCGCGCCGATGGCGGCATGGTTGATCACGCGCGGCTTCCTGCCGCCGAGCAGGTCGGGGCGCTCCAGCGCCGCGTGATCGAAGCCGTAGAAGTCGGCGGTGGTCAGCACCAGGCCGCCGGCCGCATCGCGCCAGGCGCCGGTGAGCGCGGGCAGGCAGGCGATGGTGCGGGCGGCGATGCCGCCGCCGGCGTGACGCTGCATGCCGTAATTCAGCCGGATGGCGGCCGGCTTGACCGAGCCGTAGTCGCGCGCGAGCTGCACCACTTCCGCGGTCTCCAGCCCGCAGGTGCGCGCCGCCCATGCGGGGGTGGTCTGCCGCACGCGCTCGGCGAGCTGCTCGAAGCCGAGGGTGTGGCGCTCGATGTAGTCGCGGTCGATCAGGCCCTCGGCGATCAGCACGTGCATCATGCCGAGCGCGAGCGCGCCGTCGGTGCCGGGCAGCAGCGCCACGTGCTGCGTGCATTTCTCCGCCGAAAGGCTCTTGTAGGGATCGATGGCGATCACCTTCGCGCCGCGGCGCTTCGCCTCCTGGGCGCGCGACCACAGGTGCAGGTTCGACACCACCGGGTTCGCGCCCCACAGCAGGATCAGCTTCGAGTCCTCGAAGCGCTCCGGGTCCATGCCGACCGAGCCGCCGAGGGTCGCCTTCAGGCCGAACTTGCCGGCCGAAGAGCACAGGGTGCGATCGAGCTGCGAGGCGCCCAGCTTGTGGAAGAAGCGCCGGTCCATCGAGCTGTACTGCACCATGCCCATGGTGCCCGCGTAGCTGAGCGGCAGGATGGTCTGCGGATCCTCCGCGGCGAGGGTCTTGAGGCGTGCGGCGATTTCGTCGAGCGCCTCGTCCCAGGAGATGCGCGCGAACTGCCCGCCGCCCTTGGGGCCGACGCGCTTGAGCGGATGCAGGAGCCGCTCGGGCGCATAGGTGCGCTCCAGGTAATGCGCGACCTTCGTGCACAGCGTGCCGTCGGTGAAGGGCATCGTCGGGTCGCCCTGGATCGACACGGCGACGCCGTCTTTCACGCCGACCAGCATGCCACAGGTGTCGGGGCAGTCGTGCGGGCAGGCCGCGCGCACCAGCTTCACGGCCGGATCGGCTCTCAGCGCTTCCTTCGTAGGGGCGTTCATGTCGGCAATGCTAATCCTTGTCCAGCAACTCAATCCAGTGGCGCACCGGCACGTGGGCCTCCCCTTGCAGGTGCGTCAGGCAACCGATGTTGGCGGTGGCGATCGCGACGGGCGCGCCACCCTCGAGCGCCGCCACCTTGCGCGTGCGCAGCTGCGCGGAGAGCGCGGGCTGCAGGATCGAATACGTGCCCGCCGAGCCGCAGCACAGGTGAGATTCCGCGACCGTCGTGAGCTCGTAGCCCGCCTGCGCGAGCAGCGCCTCGACCTTGCCGCGGATTTGCTGGCCATGCTGCAGCGAACAGGGGGACTGGAAGGCGACCCGGCCCCTGGCAGCGCCGGGGACCGGCGGTACGACCTCGCTCAAATCCCTTGCGAGGGCCGCGACGCGCGCCGCCTTGTCGCGGTAGTCGGCATCGTGCGCGAGGTAATGTCCATATTCCTTGATGGTCGAGCCGCAGCCGCTCGCGGTGACGACGATGGCTTCCACTGCGCCGCGCTCGATATAGGGCCACCAGGTGTCGATCAGCGCGCGCATATCCGCGCGCCCCGCTTCCTGGTCGTTGAGGTGGAAGCGCAGGGCGCCGCAGCAACCCGCGCCCGGCGCCTCGACCAGGGATATTCCGGCGCGATCGAGAACGCGAGCGGCAGCCGCGTTGATGCGCGGCGCGAGCACCGGCTGCACGCAACCGGCGAGCACCAGCATGCGCCGCGCGTGCCGTGCGGCGGGCCAGGTCCCGGCCGCGGCCGCCGGCGCGGGAACCAAGCGCGGCAGCAAAAAGCGCACGCGCTGGCCCAGCCACAGCAGCGCTGCAAACAGCCTTGTCCGCGGCAGCGCGAAAGCGAGCGCGGCGCGCCGCAGCCGCTCCCAGGCGCCGCGCGGCGCCCGCTCCTCCACCACCGCGCGGCCGATGTCGGCAAGGCGCCCGTACTGCACCCCGGAAGGGCAGGTGCTCTCGCAGGCGCGGCAGGTGAGGCAGCGGTCGAGGTGCAGGCGCGTCTTCGCGGTCACGGGCGCGCCTTCCAGCGCCTGCTTGATGAGGTAGATGCGGCCGCGCGGGCCGTCGAGCTCGTCGCCGAGCAGCTGGTAAGTCGGGCAGGTCGCGGTGCAGAAGCCGCAATGCACGCACTTGCGCAGGATGGCGTCGGCCTCGCGCCCCTGCGGCGTGTCGCGGATGAAATCGGCCAGGTCGGTCTGCATCGAAGGGGCCGCTATACTCGCCGCATGAAGATCGCGATGGCCCTGATCGTGCTGGCCGTCTTCGTCGGCGGCATCGCCTGGATCGTCATCTCGTTGCGCAAGTTCCAGGCGCGCAAGGCCTTCGAGCGCGAGCGCGAGGCGAGCTTCCTCGCGGGAATCCTGAAGGCCAAGCCGGCCCCCCGATCCCCGGCGGCGCCTGCCGGCTCGGCAACTGCTGCGCCCGTTGCCGTTCCTGCGGCCGGCGCGCCGCCGATGTCCGGCTCTGCCGCCCCGACGCAGCCTGCATCCGCCGCCGCTGCAGCCGTCGGCGTGCGGACACCCGCCAGCGCCGCACCGGCGGCATCTGCAGCGCCTGCCTCCCCGCCGAGCGCTGGGCCCGTCGATCCGCTTGCCGCCGTCGCCGATTCGATCAAGGCGTCGCTCACGGCAGGGCGCGGCGCGGATGCTGCCAAGGCCTTCCTCGGGGTCGTCGCGCAGCGAACCCAGCTCACGCTCGAGCCGCCGGTGTGGGAAGGGCTGGGGCGTGCGCTCCTCGCACAGGGCGCGTACCTGGAAGCCGCTTGGGCCCTGCACGCGGGCGCGGTGCTCGCCAACGACCTCGCCGGCGCGCAGAAGCGCCTGGTCGAAGTGGCGGCGCGCGCGGGCGATGCGGGGCAGCCGCAGAACGCGCTCAAGCTGTATGCGACGCTGCTCGCCAAGTATCCGCAGTCGCAATACGCCGATTTCGTACGCGCCAACATGAAGCAGGAGGAAAGAAAGCTCGCCAAGGGATGATTACGCGCGGCCGGCTGCTCGTCAGAGCTCCGGGTAGAGCCGGCCCGGGTTGAAGATTCCCGCCGGATCGAACGCCGCCTTCAGCCCGCGGTGCAGCTTGAGCAGCACCGGCGCGAGCGGCGTAAAGGCGCCCTGGCTCTTGTCCCCGCCGCGGAACAGCGTCGCGTGGCCGCCCGCGCGCGCCGCTGCTTCGCGCACCTCCGCTGCATCGGCCGGCGTGCGCAGCCAGCGCAGCGCGCCGCCCCACTCGATCAGCTGCTCGCCGGCAAGCTCGAGGCGCGGCGCGTGCGAGGGCAACGACAGGCGCCACAGCGGCGCAGCACCCGCAAAGAACGCATCCGTGTGATCGCGCACGCCCAGCCAGAAGCGCTCCGCCTGCGGCGACTCGAGCGCCTCGCCGCCGATTCTCTGCGCGGCGGCCTGCACGGCGCTCGGTGCTCCCGACAATCTCACGGCCAGGGCGCCGCTCCGCCACGCGCTCGCCGAGATCGGCAGCGGCTGGCCGGCCCAGCGATTGAGCGCCTCGAGCGCCTGGTCCTCCGGCAACTCGAGGCGCAGCGTGCGCCCGGCCACAGGGCGCGGCAGCACCTTGAGCGACACTTCCAGGATCACGCCGAGGATGCCGAGCGAGCCTGCGAGCAGGCGCGGGATGTCGTAGCCGGCGACGTTCTTCATCACCTGCCCGCCGAAGGCGAGCTCGCGCGCGCCGCCGTCCATGAGCCGAGCGCCGAGGACGAAGTCGCGCACGGCACCTGCCGCCGCGCGGCGCGGCCCCGAGAGGCCCGCGGCCACGCAGCCCCCGAGGGTCGCGGCGGCGCCGAAATGCGGCGGCTCGAAGGCAAGCATCTGGCCGCTCGCGGCGAGCGTCGCCTCGAGCTCCGCCAGCGGCGTGCCGCAGCGGGCCGTCACCACCAGCTCGGTCGGCTCGTAGCTCACCACGCCGGCGTGGCCGCGCGTGTCGAGGATTTCGCCCGAAAGGGCACCGCCATAGAAATCCTTGCTGCCGCCGCCCCGCAACCGCAGCGGCGCCTTGCGCGCGGCCGCATCGCGGATGCGCTCGCGGAACTCGGTCAGCATCAGAAGCGCGGCAGGCCGGCGTGCGCCACGCTGCCTGCGCGCACGGGACGCCGGCCGAACTCGCCGCAGCGCGCGAGCGTGGGCACGCCCTTGCCGGGATTGAGGAGCCCCTGCGGGTCGAAGACGCGCTTGACCGCGTGGAACGCCGAAAGCTCGGCGTCGCCGAACTGCGCGCACATCTGGTTGATCTTCTCCACGCCCACGCCGTGCTCTCCGGTGATGGTGCCGCCGACCTCGATGCACTTCTCCAGCACCTCGCCGGCGAAGGCCTCGGTGCGGCGCAACTGGTCCGCGTCGTTGGCGTCGAACAGGATCAGCGGGTGCAGGTTGCCGTCGCCCGCATGAAACACGTTCGGGCAGCGCAGGCCGTACTTCTTCTCCATCTCGCCGATGAAGTTCAGGATCTCGCCCAGGCGCTTCCTGGGGATCGTGCCATCCATGCAGTAGTAGTCGGGCGAGATGCGGCCCATCGCGGGAAACGCGGCCTTGCGCCCGGACCAGAACTTCAGCCGCTCGGCTTCGTCGCGCGAGACCGTGAGGCGCGTGGCGCCCGCGCGCGCGAACACCTCCTTCACCTTGGCGATCTCCTCCTCGACTTCCTCCGGCATGCCGTCGGCTTCGCACAGCAGGATCGCCTGCGCCTCGAGGTCGTAGCCGGCCCCCACGAACTGCTCGACCGCGTGCGTGGCCGGCTTGTCCATCATCTCCAGACCCGCCGGGATGATGCCGGCGGCGATCACCGCCGCGACCGCGTCGCCCGCCTTGCCCACGTCGTCGAAGGACGCCATCACCACCTGCGCGGCCAGCGGCTTGGGCAGCAGCTTCACCGTGATCTCGGTGGCCACCGCGAGCAGGCCCTCAGAGCCGATGCTGAGCGCCAGCAGGTCCAGGCCCGGCGCATCGAGCGCCTCGCCGCCGAAGTCCAGCGGCTCGCCGTCCATGGCGTAGCCGCGCACGCGCAGCACGTTATGCACCGTGAGCCCGTACTTGAGGCAGTGCACGCCGCCGGAATTCTCCGCGACGTTGCCGCCGATGCTGCAGGCGATCTGGCTGGAGGGATCGGGCGCGTAGTAAAGGCCGAAGGGCGCGGCGATGTCCGAGATGGCTGCGTTCCTGACACCCGGCTGCACCACCGCGACACGCGCCACGGGGTCGAGGCGCAGCACGCGCATGAATTTCGCCATCGACAGCAGCACGCCGTCCCCGGGCGGCAGCGCGCCGCCCGAGAGGCCCGTGCCCGCGCCGCGCGGCACCACGGGCACGCCGAGCCCGTCGCAGGTCTGCAGGATGCGCCGGACCTGCGCGTCGGTCTCGGGAAGCGCGACCACCATGGGCAGATTGCGGTAGGCCGTGAGCCCGTCGCACTCGTAGGGGCGCGTGTCCTCCTCCTGCCAGAGCACGGCGCGCTCGGGCAGGAAGGCGCGCAGCGCCTGCGCCACCTGGCGCTGGCGTGCTGCGTCTACGCGTGCCGCAGGTAAGGCGTCGCCCATGCCAGCCCCTCGCTCGTGTCTCCGAGGGGATTGTATTCGCAGCCGATCCAGCCGGCGTAGCCGATGCGATCGAGGTAAGGCAGCAGGAACGCGAAATTGATCTCGCCGGTGCCCGGCTCGTGCCGGCCGGGGACGTCGGCGAGCTGCAGGTGGCCGATCCGCGGCAGCAGCTCTTTGATGGTGTTCGCCAGGTCGCCTTCCATGGTCTGCATGTGGAAGATGTCGTACTGCAGGAAGGCGTTGTCCGCGCCGGCGGCGTCGAGAACCGCGAGCGCCTGGCGCGTGGTCGTGAGGTAGAAGCCCGGCACCGTGCGCGTGTTGATCGGCTCGAGCATGAGCGCGAGCCCCGCTGCCTTGAGCCGGCCGGAGGCGAAGCGCACGTTCTCGACCAGCGTCTCGAACAGCAGCTCGGGCGCGACACCCGCCGGCGCCACGCCTGCGAGGCAATTGAGCCGCGGGCAGCGCGCGGCCCGCGCGTACTCGATCGCGCGCTCCACGCCGTCGCGGAACTCGGTGACGCGCTCCGGCAGGCAGGCGATGCCGCGGTCGCCCCTGGCCGCGTCGCCCGCGGGGATGTTGTGCAGCACGACCTCCACGCCCGCCGCGCGCGCACGCTCGGCGACCGTCTCCTTGGGCCAGGCGTACGGGAACTGGTACTCGACACCGCGGAAGCCCGCGCGCGCCGCGGCGCCAAAGCGATCGGGAAAGTCGATCTGCGGAAACAGCAGCGACAGGTTCGCGGCAAGCTTGGGCACGCGCGGCATTCTACAATCGCACATGATGGCAACCTGGCTCGAGCGCCTGATGCCGGCGGCGCACTGGTGGCGGCGTGTCGATCGCGGGAGCCTGCGCGCCGACCTGGCGGCCGGCGCCGTGGGCGCGATCGTCGTGCTGCCGCAGGGCATCGCCTTCGCCACGCTCGCCGGCCTGCCGCCGCAATACGGTTTGTACGCGGCCATGGTGCCCGCGGTGGTGGCGGCGTTGTGGGGCTCGAGCTGGCATCTCGTTTCGGGGCCGACCAACGCCATTTCGCTGGTGGTCTTCGCCACCATGGCGCAGCTCGCCGAACCGGGCAGCGCGCAATACGTGAGCCTGGTGATCACCCTCAGCTTCGTCGTCGGCCTGATCCAGCTGGCCGCGGGCCTCGCGCGGTTCGGCGTGCTGGTCGACTTCATCTCGCACACGGTGGTGGTGGGCTTCACGGCGGGCGCGGCACTGCTGATCGTCGCCAGCCAGATCCGCAATTTCTTCGGCGTCCAGATCGCGGCCGGTTCGTCCTTCTTCCAGACGCTGCTCGAGTTCGGGAGGCGCGCCGCGGAGTCCGAGCCCTACACCGTGCTGGTCGGCACGATCACCCTCGCCGCGGGCTTCGCCGCGCGGCGCTGGCTGCCGCGCCTGCCCTACATGATCGTGGCGATGGTCGCGGGCGGCATTGCGGGCTACGCGCTCGATCGCTGGCTCGGAGGCGCGCATGCGGGCATCCGCATGCTGGGCGCGCTGCCCGGCGCGCTACCGGAGCTTTCCGCCCCGCGGCTCTCGCTGGATACGCTGCGCGCGCTCACCGGCGCAGCGATCGCCGTCTCGGTGCTCGGCCTGGTCGAGGCGGTATCGATCGCGCGCTCGATCGCCCTGAAGTCCGGCCAGCGCATCGACGGCAGCCAGGAGTTCATCGGCCAGGGCCTGTCGAACCTGATGGGCAGCTTCTTCTCGGCCTACCCCTCGAGCGGCTCGTTCAACCGCTCGGGCGCGAATTACGAGGCAGGGGCGAAGACCCCGCTCGCGGCGCTGCTGTCGGCGGCGTTCCTGGTGCTGATCGTCCTCGCGGTGGCGCCGCTCGCGGCGTTCATTCCGATCGCCTCGATGGCCGCGATCCTGTTCCTGGTCGCCTGGGGCCTGATCGACTTCCATCACATCGCGACTATCGCACGCGCCAGCCGCGGCGAGGCGGGCGTGCTGGCGGCGACGTTCGTCGCCACGCTGGTCCTGCACCTCGAAGTGGCAGTGCTGCTCGGCATCGCGCTGTCCCTGCTGCTCTACCTGCGGCGCACCTCGCGACCCGCGCTGCGCTCCATCATCCCCGATCCGGAGTCGCTGCAGCGTCGGTTCCGCGAGCGGCGCGCGGGCGAGCCCGAGTGCCCGCAGCTGCAGATGCTGCGCATCGAGGGCTCGCTGTACTTCGGCGCAGTGGACCATGTGGCCGAGTACCTTAGCCAGGTCGAGGAGCGCCGCCCGGCGCAGAAACACCTGCTGGTGCTCTCCAAGAGCATGAACTTCGTCGACGTCGCCGGCGCCGAGCTGCTGGCGCGCGAAGCGCGCCGCCGGCGCGCGCGCGGCGGCGGCCTGTATTTCCACGGCCTGCGCGAGTCCGCCTCGAAGGTGCTGCACGGCCCGGCGTTCGGCAGGGATTTTCCGCCGCAGTCGACCTTTGCCGCCAAGCGCGAAGCGGTCGCGGGGATCTTCGGCCAGCTCGACCGCGGCGTTTGCGCTACCTGCCGTGCGCGCATCTTCCAGGAATGCGCGAGCCTGCCAGCGCCCGTGCAGGCGCCCACGCCGGCCTGAATCAGTCCTCGATGGCGTCGGCCGCCGCGAGGTCCGCGCGCTGCTGGCGGTGCTCGGCCATGCCGCGCAGCAGCGCCCACAGGATGGCCACGCCGCCGACCGCGAGTGCGAGTACCAGCGTGCCGTCGCCGAGCCACTTGAGCGTCGCCAGCAGCTCCGGCTCGAGCGCGCCGATCCTGCCCATCTGCGACAGGTAGCCGGGAATGTAGAAGAAGCGGCTGAAGAGCACGATCACCATGATCAGCCCCATCACCAGCTTGACGGCTTGGTCCTTGACGTAGGTGGTCCCGATCGCGCCGATCTGGATGCCGAACAGCGAGCCCGCGAGGATGATCATCGCCAGACGGATGTCCACCACGCCATCCAGCGCGTAGAACACGGTCCCGCCCAGCCCCATCACGAAGGCGATGACCAACTCGGTCGCCGAGGCCATCAGCGCCGGCGCCCCCAGCAGGTAGATCATCGCCGGCACGCCGATGAAGCCACCCACGGCGATGGTCGCGGCGAGCATGCCGGTGGCGAAGCCCAGCGGCGCGACAAACACCAGGGACACGCTCGTGCCCAGGCTCCTGAAATGCATCATCGTCCCGGGAATGCGCACCGACTGCACCCAGCGCGCGGCCCGGCTCACGCGCTGGCTTTGGTGCTCCCCGCCCGCGCGCTCCGCCCGGTAGTACCGCCAGGCGTCGCGCAACACGAAACTACCGACGACGCCAAGCACCACGATGAATACCGCCGAGACGTACAGGTTGGTGCCGATGTCGCCGTAGGCCCGCTTGATGCCGGTCATCACCTGCTTGCCGGCGAACATGCCCATCTCGGCGAATACCCCCATCACGACGCCAAGCTTCCAATCCACGTGCCCGTACTGGTGGCGCTTGAGCGCACCGACCAGGGCCTTGGGGAACTTGTGGCAGATGTTGGAGGCGACGGCGACGATGCCGGGGACGCCCATGGTCATCATCGCTGGCGTCAGCACGAACGCGCCGCCCGAGCCGATGAAGCCGCTGACCATGCCGCCGATCAGGCCGACCACGAACAGCTGCAGCACGTTCGCGGACTCGATCTGGATAAAGCTCACCGCCTCCATTGCGCGCTACTTCCCGCGCTTCTTGCCGGCCGGATTCAATCCGATCGCATCCCAGAAGTGGGCAGTGAACGTGCCGTGCACGTACGAGAACACGAAGGCGATCACGATCGGCGCGAGGAACCAGAAGTGCTCGCCCTGCTGCGCGCGGCGCGCGAACTCGACGGTCTGATCCGCGTAGAGATACAGGAGGACGTACAACGCGGCGCTGGCTGCGCCGTACAGCACCGCTTTGACGAGGCTGCTCATTGGGGAAAGACCCTGCCCGCAGCAAGGGTCGCAGAATTCACTGCGGCGCGCCAGTTCGCACGCCTTATCCGTCCATGAACGCGCTCGATTTGCGAAGGCTGTGCTAGACTTTTTTTGCCCTTCATCACAAGCGTTGAAAGGAGACATCCATGGGCGCCATCTTCCAGTCACTGGGCCGTACCGTCATCGCCGGCATCGTCGTGCTGGTGGTCATCCTGCTGATCGTCGGGCAGGCCACGGGCACTTGGGTCGGCCTTTCCACGCATGCGTGGTGGGCGTTCTTCTTCCGCTGGCTGCACGTGCTCTCGGGCGTGATGTGGATCGGCCTGCTGTGGTACTTCAACTTCGTGCAGATCCCCTCGATGCCCAAGATCCCGGACGAGCAGAAGCCGGCCATCGGCAAGGTGATCGCGCCGACCGCGCTGTTCTGGTTCCGATGGGCGGCGCTCGCCACGGTGGTCACCGGACTGGCGCTCGGCGGCATGAACCAGTACCTGGTGCAGGCGCTGTCGCTGCAGCGCCCGTTCACCGCCATCGGCATCGGCATGTGGCTCGGGCTGGTGATGGCGTTCAACGTGTGGTTCATCATCTGGCCGAACCAGAAGAAGGCGCTCGGCATCGTTGCCGTGGCGGCCGAGGAAAAGGCGGCGGCGGCGCGCATGGCGATGCTCACCTCGCGCCTGAACACCGCGCTGTCGATCCCCATGCTGTATTGCATGGTGGCGCAGCAGAACGGCGGCCTGTAGCTCGGAAAGGGGAGCCCAGGTTCCCCCGTAGCCCCTTCCTGCGGAACGGGGAGCCCAGGTTCCCCCGTTACCCCTTCCTAGCGGGGCGGCAGCTTCTCGAGGCCGCGCAGGCGCGCGTCCGCGCGGATGCCGCGCTGCGCGAACCAGCCCTGCGTCATCTCCAGCGCGTAACGCGCCGGACGCGTGGCGCAATGCGATTGCTCGCTGTGCGGCTGCATGTCCGCGATGTTGATGATCGCGCCCCGGGCGTCGAGGAACGCCACCGACAGCGGGATCAGGGTGTTCTTCATCCACATGCAGTGGATGGCGTCCTGGTCGAACACGAACAGCATGCCGCCGTTCTGCGGCAGCGACGTGCGGTGCATGAGGCCCAGCGAGCGCGTGGCGTCGCGGTCGGCGACCTCGGCGCGGATCAGGTGCATGCCCGCGCCCAGTTCGACCGTGCGCAGCGCCGGTGGCTGGGCGGCTGCCGCCGTGGCGGCGAGCGCGAGTCCGAGAATCAGGGAACGCATAAATGAAAAAGGCAGGGCGCGAGCCCTGCCTTCGCTGCAACGAAGGGAGTTACTTCTTCGCTTCTTCCTTCTTCGGCGCGGCCTTCTTCGCGTCGGTCTTCGGCGCGGCCTTCTTCGCATCGGTCTTCGGCGCGGCCTTCTTCGCGTCGGTCTTCGGCGCGGCCTTCTTCGCGTCGGTCTTCGGCGCGGCTTGCTTCGTCTCGGCCTTCTTCTCCTGCGCCACGGCGCTCGTCGCGACGAAGGCGGAGGCGCTCACCGCCGCAAACACCGCGGCGAACATCACGGAAAACAGCTTGCTCATCTCGATCTCCTGGTTGGTATGGTCCAAAACGGGCCGGCTTGGCGCATGGCCTGCCAATCTCCCGTAGCAGATAACGCGACAGGGCCGTCGCGGTTGACATGAGCCCCGGTGCGGGCGGTCGGCGAGTCTCGCTGCGATGCACGGCGCGGATTCTATGGGCGCCGGCGCCTCGCCTGCCCAGATGATGTGCATCACATTGATTTAGCACACATAAATCTTGCTTTCCGCGCTTGCTCGCGATGCCGGCCGGGGGCCAGGCCACGACCCGGCCCTGGCGCCCCCAGCGCCTATAATCCGCCCTTCCCCACGTAAGGCGAGGAGCGTTCATGCCGTACCAGCACATCAAGGTCCCCGCCGGCGGCGAGAAGATCCGGGTCAACAAGGATCTTTCGCTGGCGGTGCCCGACAACCCGATCATTCCCTTCATCGAGGGCGACGGCACCGGCGTCGATATCACGCCCGTGATGATCAAGGTGGTCGACGCCGCCGTGAAGAAGGCGTACGGGGGCAAGAAGAAGATCGTCTGGATGGAGATGTACGCCGGCGAGAAGTCCTGCAAGGTGTACGGCGAGAACGTGTGGCTGCCGGAGGAAACGCTCGCGGCGGCCAAGGAGTACGTGGTCTCGATCAAGGGGCCGCTCACCACGCCGGTCGGCGGCGGCATCCGCTCCATCAACGTGGCGCTGCGCCAGGAACTGGACCTGTACGTCTGCCTGCGCCCGATCCACTACTTCAAGGGCGTGCCCTCCCCGCTCAAGGAGCCCGAGAAGACCGACATGGTGATCTTCCGCGAGAACGCGGAGGACATCTACGCCGGCATCGAGTGGGCGGCGAAGAGCCCCGAAGCGCAAAAGGTGGTCAAGTTCCTGATCGACGAGATGAAGGTGAAGAAGATCCGCTTCCCCGAGAGCTCGGCGATCGGCATCAAGCCGGTATCCATCCAGGGCTCGGAGCGCCTGATCCGCAAGGCGTTCCAGTACGCGATCGACAACGACCGCAAGTCGGTGACGCTGGTGCACAAGGGCAATATCCAGAAGTTCACCGAGGGCGGTTTCCGCGACTGGGGCTATGCGCTCGCGCAGCGGGAGTTCGGCGCCAAGCTCGTCGACGGCGGCCCGTGGTGCAGCTTCAGGAATCCAAAGACCAGCCGCGACATCGTGGTCAAGGACGTGATCACTGACGCCTTCCTGCAGCAGATCCTGCTGCGGCCGGCGGAGTACGACGTGATCGCCACCTTGAACCTCACCGGCGACCTGATCTCCGATGCACTGGCGGCGCAGATCGGCGGCATTGGCATCGCGCCGGGGGCCAACATGAGCGACTCGATCGCCATGTTCGAAGCCACCCACGGCACGGCGCCCAAGTACGCCGGCAAGGACTACGTCAATCCGGGCTCGGAGATCCTGTCGGCGGAAATGATGCTGCGCCACATGGGCTGGGTCCAGGCCGCCGACGTCATCGTGCGCTCGATGGAGAAGGCGATCGCCGACAAGGTGGTGACCTACGACTTCGCGCGCCTGATGCAGGGTGCCAGGCAGGTGTCCTGCTCCGGCTTCGGCCAGGCGATGATCGAGCGGATGTAGGCGCTCGCGCCAACGAAAAAGCCGCCCGCGGGCGGCTTTTTTTGTGCCGTGCGGGACTCAGGCCTTGTTGATATTGGAAGCTTGCTTGCCCTTGGGCCCCTGCACCACGTCGAAGCTGACCTTCATGCCCTCCTTCAGCGTCTTGAAGCCCGACATCTGGATCGCCGAGAAGTGCGCGAACAGGTCCTCGCTGCCGTCATCCGGCGTGATGAACCCGTAGCCCTTCGCGTCGTTGAACCATTTCACGGTGCCTGTCGCCATTGCCACTTCCTTCTGTTGGTTGGATAACGCCGGGCGCAATTCCCGGGCCGTGCTTGAAACTCACGACCCCGCCGCCGTGACCCATGGCGTTACAGACAGCCTGAATCCAAACACTCGGCGGCTTTTACGCGCCTTCCCCTGCGCAGTCAAGACCCCCCCGCTGGCGCGTTGCAGAGGCAGAACACATTGATTAGGATAGGGATCAATGGGCGCGGGCGGCCCTGCAATCGACGCACTGACACGGAACCGGAAACGGAAAGGCATGTCCGATTGGATTGAGCTCTACGGCGACAACTAGGCAGCATGGCGCAGTTCAAGGACGACTCTCTGCTCGAGGCGCAGCGGAGCAAGCTGAAGCCTCCGCCGATGTTCAAGGTCATGCTGCTGAACGACGATTTCACGCCGATGGAGTTCGTGGTGGTGGTGCTGCAGAAGTTCTTCGGCATGACGCGGGAGCGCGCGACGCAGGTGATGCTGAAGGTGCACCGGGAAGGCATCGGCGTGTGCGGGGTGTATCCTCGCGACATCGCCACCACCAAGGTCCAGCAGGTTGCGGCGTATGCGCGCCGCCACCAGCATCCGCTGCAGTGCGTGATGGAGGAAACGTAGGATGATCGCCCAGGAGCTCGAAGTCAGTCTGCACATGGCGTTCGTCGAGGCGCGCCAGAAGCGGCACGAGTTCATCACGGTCGAGCACCTGCTGCTCGCGCTGCTCGACAATCCGACCGCGGCCGAGGTGCTGCGCGCCTGCGGCGCGAACCTCGACGAGCTGCGCAAGAACCTGACCCAGCACGTCGCCGAGCAGACCCCGCGCATCGCCGCCGACCGGGAAGTCGACACGCAGCCCACGCTCGGCTTCCAGCGCGTGATCCAGCGCGCCATCCTGCACGTGCAGTCCTCCGGCAAGAAGGAAGTCACCGGCGCCAACGTGCTGGTGGCGATCTTCGGCGAGAAGGATTCGCACGCCGTGTACTTCCTGCAGCAGCAGGGCGTCACGCGCCTGGACGTGGTGAACTACATCTCGCACGGCATCACCAAGACGCCGCAGCCGCACCACGGCAAGGCCGAGCAGGAGGCGGGCGAAGAGGCGCAGGCCGAGCCCGCCAACAGCCCGCTCGACAACTACACGCAGAACCTGAACGCGCTGGCGCTGGCCGGCAAGATCGACCCGCTGATCGGCCGCGACCGCGAGCTCGAGCGCGTCATCCAGACGCTGTGCCGCCGCCGCAAGAACAATCCGCTGCTGGTCGGCGAAGCCGGCGTGGGCAAGACCGCGATCGCCGAGGGCCTCGCGCGCCGCATCGTCGAGGCCAACGTGCCCGACCTGCTCGCCAAAGCCACGGTCTACGCGCTCGACATGGGGGCCCTCCTTGCCGGCACCAAGTACCGCGGCGATTTCGAGCAGCGCCTGAAGGCGGTGCTCAAGCAACTGGTCGACAACCCGAACGCGATCCTGTTCATCGACGAGATCCACACCGTGATCGGGGCGGGCGCCGCCTCCGGCGGCACGCTGGACGCCTCGAACCTGCTCAAGCCGGTGCTGTCCACGGGACAACTGAAGTGCATCGGCGCCACCACCTACAACGAATACCGCGGCGTGTTCGAGAAGGATCACGCGCTGTCGCGGCGCTTCCAGAAGATCGACGTCGTCGAGCCCTCGGTGGACGAGACGGTCGAGATCCTGAAGGGCCTGAAGACGCGCTTCGAGGCGCATCACAGCGTCAAGTACACCGCCAACGCGCTCACCACCGCGGCGGAGCTCTCGGCGCGCTTCATCAACGACCGGCACCTGCCGGACAAGGCGATCGACGTGATCGACGAGGCCGGCGCCGCCCAGCGCATCGCGCCCAAGGGCAAGCAGAAGCGCGTCATCGGCAAGAGCGAGATCGAGGAGATCATCGCCAAGATCGCGCGCATCCCGCCGCGCAGCGTCTCCAGCGACGACCGCAGCGCGCTCGCCAACCTGGAGCGCGACCTGAAGGCGGTGGTGTTCGGGCAGGACCAGGCACTCGATGCGCTCGCCGCCGCCATCAAGATGGCGCGCTCCGGGCTGGGCAACCCGCAGAAGCCGATCGGCAACTTCCTGTTCTCCGGCCCCACCGGCGTCGGCAAGACCGAGGCGGCGCGCCAGCTCGCCTACTGCATGGGCATCGAGCTGATCCGCTTCGACATGTCGGAATACATGGAGCGCCACGCCGTGTCGCGCCTGATCGGCGCGCCGCCGGGCTACGTCGGCTTCGACCAGGGCGGGCTGCTCACCGAGGCGATCACCAAGAAGCCCTACTCCGTGCTGCTGCTCGACGAGATCGAGAAGGCGCATCCGGACATCTTCAACATCCTGCTGCAGGTGATGGACCACGGCACGCTCACCGACAACAACGGCCGCAAGGCCGACTTCCGCAACGTGGTGATCATCATGACCACCAACGCGGGGGCGGAGTCGCTGGCGCGCACCTCGATGGGCTTCACCGCCAACAAGCAGGTCGGCGACGAGATGGAGGCGATCAAGCGCATGTTCACGCCGGAGTTCCGCAACCGGCTGGACGCGATCATCTCCTTCCGCGCGCTCGACCACGACATCATCCTGCGGGTGGTGGACAAGTTCCTCATGCAGCTCGAGGAGCAGCTGCAGGAGAAGAAGGTCGAGCCGCACTTCACCCAGAAGCTGAAGCAGCACCTGGCGAAGAAGGGCTTCGATCCGCTGATGGGCGCGCGGCCGATGGCGCGCCTGATCCAGGACACGATTCGGCGCGCGCTCGCCGACGAGCTGCTGTTCGGCAAGCTGGCGCACGGCGGCAAGGTCACCGTGGACGTGGACGACGCCGAGAAGATCGTTCTGCAGTTCGAGCAATCCGAGCCGGCTTCCCCGCCGGCGGCGAAGGAGCCGGTCGCCTGAAGTAGCGCCCGCCGGCGCCGCGGCTATCGCACCATTGGCAACATTCGACCGCGATTGGCTTGACAGCCGTCTCGCGAGGAGCGGAGACTTTGCCGCGTATCGATAATTCCCTGGAGGAGACCCAAAATGCGAATCGCTCTTGTTTGCGCGGCCGTTTTCGCCGCCGTGCCCATCGCCGTTTCGGCTCAGGACGGCAATGCCGGACGCAATCTGGCGGCGTCCTGCGCCATGTGCCACGGCACCGACGGCCGGGGCGCCGTTGGTTATGAGCCGCTCGCCGGCAAGGCGAAGGACGAGCTGGTGCGCAAGCTTACCGAATTCCGCTCCGGCGTGAGGCCGGCGACCGTGATGCAGCAGATCTCAAAGGGTTACACGGACCAGCAGGTCCAGCTTATCGCCGAGTACTTCTCGGCGCAAAGAAAGTGAGGGGACCATCATGAGAAGGAATTTCGATCGCCGCGATTTTCTCAGACTCACCGGTGCCGCTGCGGCGCTGGCCGCGGCCGGTTGTGCGACGACTTCCCAGAAAGCGCGCGTGGTGGTGATCGGCGGCGGTTTCGGCGGCGCCACTGCCGCCAAATACATCCGCCTTTGGGACCCGGCCATCGAGGTGGTGATGGTCGAGCGCGCCAACATCTTCACCTCGTGCCCGATCTCGAACCTGGTGCTGGGCGGCTCGAAGACCATGGAGGACCTCCGCCACAGCTACGACGGCCTGCGCCGCCACGGCGTCCAGGTCGTGAATGACGAGGCCACCGCGGTGGACCCGGAGAAGAAGGTGGTCAAGCTGGAGCGCGGCGGCGACTTGAAGTACGACCGGCTGATCGTCTCGCCGGGCATCGACTTCATGTTCAACGAGATCGCGGGCTACGACGCTGCGATGCAGTCAGGTCGCGTGGTGCACGCCTGGAAGGCCGGCGCGCAGACCATCGCGCTGCAAAAGCAGCTGGCGGCGATGACGGACGGCGGCGTGTTTGTGCTGTCGGTGCCGCTCGCACCGTACCGCTGCCCGCCGGGCCCCTACGAGCGTGCCTGCCAGGTGGCCAGCTATCTCAAGAAGAACAAGCCGCGTTCGAAGGTGCTGATCCTCGACGCCAACCCGGACGTCACCTCCAAGGGCCCGCTGTTCAAGAAGGCCTGGGCGGACCTGTATCCGGGAATGATCGAATTCCGCGGCAATGCAAAGGCAATCGGTGTCGACGTGAAGACCAGCACGGTCAAGCTCGAGGTGGAAGACGTGCGCGGCGACGTGCTGAACGTGATACCCCCCCATCGCGCGGGTGACATCGCGGTCAAGGCGGGCCTGATCACCGCCAACAACCGCTGGTGCGGCGTGGACTGGCGCACGATGGAATCCACGGCAGTCAAGGGTATTCACGTGCTTGGCGATGCGACGCTGTCCGCGCCCTTGATGCCCAAGTCCGGCAGCATGGCGAACCAGCACGCCAAGATCTGTGCTGCCGCGGTGGTGGCGCTGGTCAACGGCCAGGCACCGGACCCGGGACCCAAGATCGCCAATACCTGCTACAGCTATGTCTCTGCCGACGAGGCGATCCATGTCGCATCGGTGCATACGTGGGACGAGAAGGACAGGACGCTGAAGACGGTGCCGGGCGCCGGCGGGGTGTCGTCGGCGCGCAGCACGCTCGAAGGCGGTTACGCCTGGGCCTGGGCCGTGAACGTCTGGCAGGACTCGCTCGGCTGATCGCGCGCGGCGCCCGTCAGAAGCCCCGCTGCGGCGGGGCTTTTTCTTTCATAGGACGGCGAGCGCCTTCATCGCCCGGTGCTGCCGAAGCCGCCGGCGCCGCGGCTGCTCTCGGCGAACTGCTCCACCACCTCGAACTCCACCTGCACGACCGGCACCACCACCAATTGGGCGATGCGCTCGAGGGGCTGGATGGTGAACGCGGCCTTGCCGCGGTTCCACACCGAGACGAACACCTGACCCTGGTAGTCCGAGTCGATCAGGCCGACCAGGTTGCCGAGCACGATGCCGTGCTTGGCGCCCAGGCCCGAGCGCGGCAGCACCACCGCCGCGAGCCCCGCATCGCCGAGATGGATGGCGATGCCGGATGGCACCAGCTGGCTGTCGCCCGGCTGCAGCGTGAGCGGTGCATCGAGGCAGGCGCGCAGGTCGAGCCCGGCCGCGCCGGGGGTCGCGTAGTGCGGAAGGTTCTCGCGGATCCTCGCATCGAGGATCCGTACTTCAAGCTTTCGCACGCGCCCGTTTCGCCCCCGCCAGCATCGCGGCCACGTGCGAGACGAGCTTGCGCGCGAGCTCGAGCTTCGAGCCGCGTCCCAGCGGATGCTCGCCGGCATCGTCGAACAGCGTGATCTCGTTGTCCTCCGCGCCCAGGGCCTTCTGCGCGAGGTTCGCCGCCAGCAGGGGAACTCTCTTCTTCATGCGCTTGGCGCGCGCGTGCTCTGCCAGCTTCTCGCTCTCGGCGGCGAAGCCCACGCAGAACGGCGGATTCTTCATCGCCGCCACGTGCGCGAGGATGTCGGGGTTCTCCGCCAGCTCGAGCGTCATGCTGCCCGCCCCCTTCTTGATCTTCTGCGCCGAGCGGTTCTTCACGCGGTAGTCCGCCACCGCCGCGACGGCGATGAACACGTCGCTCGCAGGCGCCGCCTGCTTGACCGCCTCGAACATCTGCTCGGCGCTCCTCACGTCGATGCGCTCGACGCCGGCCGGCGCCGGCAGGCTCACCGGGCCGCTGACCAGCGTCACGCGGGCGCCTGCCTCGCGCGCCGCGCGCGCTACCGCGTAGCCCATCCTGCCGGAGCTGGCGTTGGTGATCGAGCGCACGGGATCGATCGCCTCCTCGGTGGGGCCTGCGGTCACCAGCACCCGCTTGCCGGCGAGGAGTTTCGGCTGGAAGAAGGCCTCGATCTCCTCGACGATTTCCTCCGGCTCGAGCATGCGGCCCATACCGACCTCGCCGCAGGCCTGGTCGCCGGCCGCCGGGCCGGCGAAATGCACGCCGTCGCCGCGCAAAGTGTGCAGGTTGCGCTGCAGGGCGGGGTTCTCCCACATTTCGACGTTCATCGCCGGGGCGACCATCAACGGGCAGCGGCGCGCCAGGCACAGCGTGGAAAGCAGGTCGTCGGCGAGGCCGGCCGCCAGCTTGCCGAGAAAATTGCCGCTGGCAGGGGCCACCACGATCAGGTCGCGGTCGCGCGAGAGCTCGATGTGCCCCATGTTGTCGGGCACGCGCGGATCCCACAGGTCGGTCCACACGGTCTGGCCGGTGAGCGCCTGCAGGGTCACGGGGGTGATGAAGCGGGTCGCCGCCTCGGTCATCGCCACGCGCACGTCGGCGCCGGACCTGACCAGCAGGCGCGCGAGCGCAGCCGCCTTGTAGGCGGCCACCCCGCCGGTGATGCCCAGCAACAGCCTCTTGCCCTTCAGGGTCATCGTGCTTGGGGCTGGCGCGTTAAGGGAAGCGGGATTCTAGGGGAATTCGAGGGGAGGCGCATTGGGGATCGCCGACTGGCCGCTGCAGGAACGACCGCGCGAACGGCTGCTCGCGCTGGGCGCCGCAGGCCTGTCCGACGCGGAGCTGGTGGCAGTCTGCCTGCGCTCGGGGATCCGCGGCAAGAGCGCGGTGGATCTGGCGCGCGAGCTGATCGCCGCATTTGGCGGCCTCGCGGGCCTGCTGGGCGCCGATCTGCCCAAGCTGTTGCAGGTGAAAGGCCTGGGCGCGGCCAAGGCCGCGCAGCTTGCGGCAGTCATCGAACTGGCGCGGCGTTCGCTGCGCGAGGGCCTCAAGTCGGGAAGCGCACTCACCTCCCCCGGCGCGGTGCGCGATTATCTGCGCCTCGCGCTGGCCGCCCGCGAACACGAAGTGTTCGTCGCGCTGTTCCTGGACGCCCAGCACCGCGTGACGAGCGCTGCCGAGTTGTTCCACGGCACCCTCACCCAGACCAGCGTCTACCCGCGCGAGGTGGTGAAGGCGGCGCTGGCGGCCAACGCGGCTGCGGTGATTTTCGCCCACAACCATCCCTCGGGCGTGGCGCAGCCGAGCCAGGCGGATGAACTGCTGACGCGCCAGTTGAGGGAAGCCCTGGCGCTGGTGGAAGTGAGGGTGCTCGACCACTTCATCGTGGCGGGGAACCAGACGCTGTCTTTTGCCGAGCGCGGCCTGCTCTGAAAATCGGGGTCAGGGCCCGATTTCGCTTTCGCAAATCGCCAAGGGCGATTTGTCGGGAATTCGCCCTTGGCGATTTGCTGGGAATTCGCCCTTGGCGATTTGCTGAGAAATCGAGCCCTGACCCCGATTTTCACTATATAATCCGCGCCTTTCGCGAATTCCGGAGTCCGTCATGTCCCGTGTCTGCCAGGTCACCGGCAAGAAGCCGATGAAGGGAAACCTCGTTTCCCACGCCAACAACAAGACCCGGCGCCAGTTCCAGCCGAACCTGCATTACCGCCGCTTCTGGGTAGAGAGCCAGAACCGCTTCGTACGGCTGCGCGTGTCCACGGCGGGGCTGCGCAAGATCGACAAACTCGGGGTCGAGGCCGTGCTGGCCGAGATCCGCGCCAAGGCGAAAGCCGAAGCGAAGCGCGGCTAAGGAGAGACCCATGCGCGAGAAGATCAAGCTCGAGTCCAGCGCCGGCACCGGCCATTTCTACACCACCACCAAGAACAAACGCACCACGCCGGACAAGCTGGAGATCAAGAAGTACGACCCGAAGGCGCGTAAGCACGTCCTCTACAAGGAAACCAAGCTCAAGTAGCGGTTTCCGGCGCCCCAACGAAAAGGCCCGCTTGCGCGGGCCTTTTGCTTTCGTCGCCGGGGTGCCGGGCTAGGCGTAGCTGCGCAGGCGCCGCGAGAATTCCACCAGCGGCGCGATGCCACTTGCCTCGGCGCGCCGGCACCAGTCCTGCAACTGGCGCAGCAGCTGTTCCTTCGATGCGTTGGAGCGCTCCCACAGGGCGATCAGCTCCTCGCGCATGCTCACCGCCACCTGCAGCGGCTGCGAAGGCTTCAACGCCTCGGCGACGCGCGCGCGGTCGGCCTCCGCGCCGTAGCCGATGCGCACCAGCGCACGCTTGAGCGACTTGAGCAGCTCGGCATCGCGCGGCGACCAGCGTTGCAGCCGCTCCACCTCGTCGCTCCAAGTGCGCTTGATCGCCTTGCCGTAGCGCGCCAGCACGTCGTAGCGGTTGGCGATCACGGCGTGCAGAGTGTCGTAGTCGCACATCGTCTTCGCGGGCTCGAAACGCGGGGTCGGCGCCACCTTCTTCACCGTGGCCAGGCCGAGCGCCTCGAGGATGCGGATGTACATCCAACCGATGTCGAACTCGTACCACTTCGCCGACAGCTTGGCCGAAGTGGCGTAGGCATGGTGGTTGTTGTGCAGCTCCTCGCCGCCGATCAGGATGCCCCAGGGAACGATGTTCTTGCTGGCGTCGGCGATGTCGAAGCTGCGATAGCCCCAGTAGTGGCCGATGCCGTTGATCACGCCCGCTGCCCAGAACGGGATCCATACGATCTGCGTCAGCAGGATCAGGAGACCCGGCACCAGCCCGAACAGGATCACGTTCACCAGACCCATGGCCGTCAGACCGAGGATGGCGTAGCGCGAATAGACGTTGTGCTCGACCCAGTCGTCCGGCGTGCCATGGCCGTAACGCTCCATGGTCTCGGCCTTGTGCGACTCCTTGACGTACAGGAATACGCCACCCCACAGTACCGCGTTGATGCCCAGGACCTGTGGGCTGTGCGGATCCTCGGGCGTCTCGCACTTGGCGTGGTGCTTGCGGTGGATCGCCGCCCACTCCTTGGTCACCATGCCGGTGGTCAGCCAGAGCCAGAAGCGGAAGAAGTGCGACGCGACTGGATGCAGGTCCAGCGCGCGGTGCGCCTGGTGCCGGTGCAGGAAGATGGTGACCGAGGCGATGGTCACATGCGTCAGCCCGAGGGCCACCAACACCAGCCCCCACCACGGCAGATCGAGCAAACCCGAGAAAATCATCATTACTTTCTGATAGTTATATGCAAAATGCCTTCGGCATTGTACGCGATTAGACCCTACGCGCAATGAGAAAATCCCGTTCGCACCCGAAATCGCCGCGTGCCCTCTAACGTGCCGTTCCGAAACGGGAAATTGGGCAACGCGCCAAACGCCGCCGCAACACCGCTAGGCCCGTCTCTCGAAAGCCGCCGCGAAGAAGCCATCGCAGCCGTGGACGTGCGGCCACAGCCGGAGGCGCTCCGCACTGGGCAATTCGATGCGCTGGGCGGCCAGCAACTCCCCGCATGAGAGGGGCGCGAAATCCGCGTGCGCGGCCGCAAAGGCATCGGCAATCGCTTCGTTCTCCTCCGGCAGGATGCTGCAGGTCGCATACACGAGGCGGCCGCCGGGCTTGAGCAGACGCGCCGCGGCTTCCAGAATGCGAGCCTGCTTGGATGCAAGCTCTGCCACCGCCTCGGGACCGTGGCGCCACTTGAGGTCCGGGTTTCGGCGCAGCGTGCCGAAGCCGCTGCAGGGCGCGTCCACCAGCACGCGGTCGATCTTCCCGGCCAGGCGCTTGGCGCGCGCGTCGCTCTCGCCGGACAGCACCAGCGGATGCACGCTGGTCACGCCGGCGCGCGCCGCGCGCGGCGCCAGCTCCGCCAGGCGCCTTGCCGACACGTCCATCGCATACAGCCGCCCCGTGCCGCGCATCAGCATCGCGAGCGCGAGCGTCTTGCCGCCCGCACCCGCGCAATAGTCGGCCACCATCTCGCCGCGGCGCGGCGCGAGCAGGTAAGCGAGCAGCTGGCTGCCTTCGTCCTGCACTTCGACCGCGCCGCTGGTGAACAGCGGATGCCGGTTGATCGCGGGCTTGCCGGCAAGGCGGATCCCGGCCGGCGAGTAGGGGGTCGCCTGCGCCTGAACGCCGCCCGCCTGCAGCCGAGCGAGCGCTTCGTCCCGGCCCAGCTTGGCGAGATTGACGCGCAGGTCGAGCGGTGCGGGATTGAGCAGGCCCTGCGCGACGCGCATCGCCTCCTCCGCGCCATAGAGCGCCGCGAGTCGATCCCAGAGCCAGTCGGGCAAGTCGGCGCGCACCGCCGGCGGGAATGCATCGGTCCTGGCGGCACGCACGCGCGTCACCAGGTCCTCCTCCCCTTCGCGCAGAGCACCCTCGAGCGCGCGGCCGGAAAGACCGCGCACGCGCACCAGCGCGGCAATGGCCAGGTCGCGCGGCGCGTTGGACTGGGCCGCAGCCTCGAGTGAGCGCCGGCGCCGCAGCACTGCGTACACGGTCTCCGCGACGAAGGCGCGATCCTGCTGGCCGAGATTGCGATGCGCCCTGAAGTAGCGGGACACCACCGCATCGGCGGGGCCGGCCGCGGACAGCAAGTCCGCGAGCAGGGTCTCGGCCCGCGCCAGCTGCGCGCGATAGACGATCACAAGGGCGTGACGCGCGTCGCGACCTGGTCGATGCGCGTGCCGTCCTTCTGCACGATCAGCACGCGCATCGGCAGGTAACTGCGCGCCGGATCGAGCCAGACCTCCCTGCTGCGGTCGCCCGATTTCTCCGTCTTCTGCGCCAGGCGCAGGGCCTCGAATTCGCCCACAGGCACCTTGAGGCGCTCGCGTCCGGCGACCTCGAAGGCGTAGTCGGCGATGCCCTTGCCGTCGACGACATTGAACGCCACGGGAACTGTGGTCGGCGGCTTGAATGCGAAAGCAAAGAGGAAGCTGAGACGATCCTGGGCGTTGGCCGGCATTGGCCGGTGCTGCGGCCCCTGCTTGTACTCCAGGGTAAGCGATTTGGCATCCCAGTCGAAGCGCGCGGTACCGGTGGCGCGCGCGGTGCGCGCATCCTCGTAGTAGAGGGGGCGGAGACCGCCCGCGCCGATTGTGCCGCGACTCGTGCGCTTCGCCTCGCCGAGCACGCGATAGATGCCCCTGCCCTTCCAGCGCTCGACGAGGCTGTAGGACTTGCCGTCGTGCTCGAGCGCGTAAGTCACGTCGGCCACCACGCTGCCGTTGTAGGAGACTTCGCAGGCGAGCTCGAGGCGCGGCGGCGGCGCCGCCTGCGCCGTGGCGCAGCAGCTAAGCGCGATCGCTGACAACCAGTGGCGCATGGTCTCCTCTAACGCGCACCTTGCCGCCCTCGATGACCAGGTCGCCGTCGAGGAACCAGCGGACGGCGCGCGGATACAGCAGGTGCTCCTGCGCCAGCACGCGCGCGGCCAGGCCCTGCTCGGTGTCGCCCGGCAGGACCGGCACCGAGGCCTGAGCGACGATCGGCCCGTGGTCGAGCTGCGCGGTGACGAAGTGCACCGTGCAGCCGTGGCGCTTGACGCCCGCCGCGAGCGCGCGCGCGTGCGTGTCGAGACCCGGGAACTGCGGCAGCAGGGAGGGATGGATGTTCATGATCCTGCCCTTGAAGCGCGCGACGAAGCCCGGCGTGAGAATGCGCATGAAACCCGCCAGGGCCACCAGCCGCGGCGCGTGACGCTCGATTTCCGCGGCGAGCGCGGCATCGAACGCCTCGCGCGAGGCATAATTCCGGTGATCGACGACGGCCGTGGCGACGCCGCGCTGCGCCGCGATCGCAAGTCCCGGGGCGTCTGCACGGTTGCTGATCACCGCAGCGACCGGAATGCCGGCCTCGAGGATCGCCTGCATGTTGCTGCCGCGACCGGAGATGAGAATGACGACCGACATCAGGGGCGCAAGTTTAAACGACGCGCCCGGCGCGGCGGCGCCGCGCGGGCCGCCCGAGGCGCGCGCCGGGCATCACGCCGAGGGCTTGGTCATCGCGCCGGGTTGCACCCAGCGGTCGTAGTCGGTCGCGCTCACGTAGCCGAGCGACAGGGCGGCCGCTTTCAGCGTGCTGCCCTCCCGGTGCGCCTTCTTGGCGATCTCCGCGGCGCGGTCGTAGCCGATGTGCGGCGCGAGCGCGGTCACCAGCATCAGCGAGCGCTCGACCAGCTCGCGGATGCGCGCCTCGTTGGGCTGGATGCCGCGCGCGCAGTGCTCCTCGAACGATGCGCAGCCGTCGGCGAGCAGGCGCACGCTCTGCAGGAAGTTGTGGATCAGCACGGGCTTGTAGACGTTCAGCTCGAACTGGCCGGAGGCGCCCGCGATCCCCACCGTCACGTCGTTGCCCATCACCTGCACCGCGAGCATGGTGAGCGCCTCGGCCTGCGTCGGATTGACCTTGCCCGGCATGATCGAGCTGCCCGGCTCGTTCTCCGGGATGCTCAGCTCGCCGAGCCCGGAGCGCGGCCCCGAGGCGAGCCAGCGCACGTCGTTCGCGATCTTGTTGAGCGCCGCGGCCAGCGTCTTCAGCGCGCCATGCGCGAACACCAGCGCCTCATGGCCGGCGAGCGCCGCGAACTTGTTGGGCGCCGTTTCGAAGGACATGCCGGTGGCCTGCGACAGGTCGATGGCGACCCGCGCACCGAACTCCGGATGCGTGTTGAGCCCGGTGCCCACGGCGGTGCCGCCGATCGCCAGCTCGCACAACCCGGGCAGCGCGAGCTCGATCGCCGCTTCCGCCTGCGCCAGCTGCTCGACGTAGCCCGAGAACTCCTGGCCGAGGGTCAGCGGCGTGGCGTCCTGCAGGTGCGTGCGCCCGATCTTGACGATGTCCGCGAAGGCCGCCGCCTTGGCGGCCAGCGTCGCCTCGAGCCGCTCGAGTTTGGGCAGCAGGTCGTGCTCCACCGCGCGCGCCGCGGAGATGTGCATCGCCGTGGGAAAGACGTCGTTGGAGGACTGGCCGAGATTGACGTCGTCGTTCGGGTGCACCAGGCGCTTCGGCCCGCGTTCGCCGCCCAGCAGCTCGGAAGCGCGGTTGGCCAGCACCTCGTTGACGTTCATGTTGGACTGCGTGCCGGACCCGGTCTGCCAGACGACCAGCGGGAACTCCTCGTCGTGACGGCCCGCGAGGACCTCGTCGGCGGCCCGCTCGATGGCCTCCGCCTTCCTCGCCTCGAGCACCCCGAGGCCCCGGTTGACGCGCGCCGCGGAGCGCTTGACCAGCGCCAACGCATGTACCAAGGCGAGCGGCATACGCTCGCCGGAGATGCGGAAGAAGCGCCGGCTGCGTTCGGTCTGCGCGCCCCAGAGGTGCTCCGCCGGCACCTCGATGGTGCCGAAGGAATCCTTCTCCGGGCGCGTCGCGCTCACATCACTTCTTGAGCAGGCTCCTCAGCATCCACGCGTTCTTCTCGTGGATATCGAGGCGCTGCGTCAGCAGATCGAGCGTGGGCTGGTCGTTCGCCTTGTCGGCGATCGGCAGCACCGAGCGCGCGGTGCGCGCCACCGTTTCCTGGCCCTCGATCAGCTCGCGCACCATCTTCTCGGCCCTGGGAACGCCCTCGGTTTCCTTCACCGAGGCGAGCCTGATGTATTGCTTGTAGCTGCCCGGGGCGTAGTGGCCCAGGGACCGGATGCGCTCGGCGATCGGGTCGATCGCGTTCCAGGCCTCGGTGTACTGGCCCATGAACATCAGGTGCAGCGTCTGGAACATCGGGCCCTCGACGTTCCAGTGGAAGTTGTGCGTCTTCAGATAGAGGAGGTACGTGTCGGCGAGCAGGCGCGAAAGCCCGCCCGCGATTGCCGCCCGGTCCTTTGCAGAGATACCCGTGTCCATCGCCACCGCCATGCCTGCCTCCGTGTGCCTAATGTCCAGATTAGTCTAGCGCGGCCGCCACCGGCACCGCCAACGAATCGTTTCAATCGGCGCGATAGGCCGCCCTCGCAGCGACCGCCGCCCGCGTCTAGGGAAGGTCGAACAGCAGCACCTCGGCCTGGGCACCCTGCTCCAGCGCGATGTCGCTCACCTTCTCGACCTTGATCGCGTCGCCCGCGCCCAGGCGCTGGCCCTGCACCGTCAGCGAACCGCGCGCCACGTGCACGTAGGCGCGCCGTCCCGCCGCCAGCGGGTGTGTGGCGCGTTCCGCGCCGTCGAGCAGCGCCGCGTACACGCGCGCGTCCTGGTGGATGCGCACGGAGTCTTCCGTCCCGTCGGGCGAGGCGATCAGGCGCAGCCGGCCGCGCTTGGCCGAGGCGTTGAAATGCTTCTGCTCGTATGACGGTGCGATGCCCGTCACGCTGGGCTCGATCCAGATCTGCAGGAAATGCGTCGTGCCGGCCTTGTCGTGGTTGTACTCGCTGTGGCGCACGCCGCTGCCGGCGCTCATGCGCTGCACGTCCCCGGGCACGATCGTGGAGCCGTTGCCCATCGAATCCTGGTGCGCGAGCGCGCCCTCCAGCACGTAGCTGATGATCTCCATGTCGCGATGACCATGCGTGCCGAAGCCGGTGCCGGGCGCGACGCGGTCCTCGTTGATCACGCGCAAGGGGCCGTAGCCCATGTGGTGCGGATCGTGGTACTCGGCGAAGGAGAAGCTGTGGAATGACTTGAGCCACCCGTGGTCGGCGTGGCCGCGCTCCTGCGCGGGACGCAATTCGGTCATTCAGGTCTGCGCCGGCTCGCCCTGCTGCTCCCGCGCGGCGATTTCCTGGTGCACCTTGGCCATGTCGAGCGCCTTGGCCTGCGCGATCACCTGCTCCAGCGCCGACGCGGGCAGCGCGCCCGCCTGCTGGAACAGCACCACCTTCTCGCGGAATACCATCAGGGTGGGAATGGAGCGGATGCCGAATGCGCCGGCAAGCTCCTGCTCGGCGTCCGTGTTGACCTTGCCGAACACGACGTCCTGGTGCACCTCGGCGGCCTTCTCGTAGATCGGCGCGAAGCCGCGGCAGGGCCCGCACCAGGGCGCCCAGAAGTCCACGATGACCATCGGGCTTTCCGTGATCACCTTCTCGAAGTTGTCCTTGGTCAACTCGACCGTCGCCATGGCGACTCCTCGCGGAAAAAGGCGGAGTGTACTCTACGCCTATGCGCGATTACGTCGGCCGGTTTGCGCCCTCGCCGACTGGGCCTTTGCACTTCGGCTCGCTCGTTGCCGCGCTCGCCAGTTACATGGAGGCGCGTGCCGCCCGAGGCAAGTGGCTGCTGCGCATGGAAGACCTGGACAAGCCTCGCGAGCAACCGGGCGCGGCCGATCAGATCCTGCGCGCGCTCGAGCGTCTCGGCTTCGAATGGGACGGCCCGGTCCTGTGGCAGAGCGCGCGCCTGGAGCGCTATCGCGCAGTGCTCGAGGACCTGTCGCGGCGCGGCTTTGCCTACCCCTGCGGCTGCTCGCGCAAGGAGCTCGAGGATTCCGCCCTCGCGATCGACGGCTCCAGGGTCTACCCGGGCACTTGCCGACACGGGTTGCGCACCGGGCAAGAGCCCGCGCGCCGTGCGCCTGCGCACGCACGCCACGCCGATCGCCTTTGTCGACCGCATCCAGGGCGAGATCGAGCAGCGCGTGGAGCGCGAGGTGGGCGATTTCGTCCTGCGGCGCGCCGACGGCGTAGTCGCCTACCAGCTCGCCGTAGTGGTGGATGACCATGACCAGGGCGTCACGGACGTGGTGCGCGGCGCCGATCTGCTCGACTCCACCGCGCGCCAGATCCATCTGCAGCGCATCCTCGGAGCTCCGCAGCCGAGTTACGCGCACGTGCCGGTGGCGGTAAATACCGCGGGCGAGAAGCTATCCAAGCAGACGGGCGCGGCACCGCTGGACCTTGCCGACCCGAAACGGGAACGGGCGCGCGCGCGGCGCTTCCTCGGGCAGGGCGAGGAAGGCTGGGATCTCGCGCGCGTGCCACGCACGCGCACGCTCGTCACTTCCTGACCGGAACCACCACCGTCGCGAGCGACGCGAGCACGAGGCCCAGGGCGCCGAACTCGAGCCAGCCCGGGCGCTCGCCGAGGAACACCATGCCGGAGAAGACGCCGACCACCGGCGTCATCAGCATGGCGAGCGAGAACGTCGTCACCGAGACCGAAGTGGCGAGCTTGATCCAGGCCCAGTGCGCCCACGCGAAGGAGAAGAGCACGTTGTAGGCCACCGCCAGCGCCGGCCAGAGGCTCACCTCACCCAGTGCGCGAAAGCTTTCGAAGACGAGCGCAGCAGCATAGATCGGCACTCCGCCAATCAACATCATCCAGGCGGTCAGCGCCGCCACCGGCGCGCGCACCGGGTACTTCTTCTGCAGCACGGTGCCGAGCGCCCAGGTGGTCGCCGCGCCCAGCACCATCAGCGCGCCGAGCGGCGCCCCGGCCAGGTTGGTGATTTCCTCGACCAGCAGCAGCGCCATGCCGGCCATGCCGAGCGCGAGTCCCAGCAGCTTGCGCGCGTTCATGCGCTCGTGCAGGAACCACACCGACAGCGGAATCGCAATCGCCGGCATTGTGTAGGCGAGAATCGCGGCGCGGCCAGAGGGAATCTGGCGCAGCCCGAACACCACCAGCACGTTCCAGCAGGTAATGGAGAAGAAGGCAATCAGGGCGAGGCGCCGCCACTGGTCGCGCGGGATGGCGAGCGGCTGCCCGCTCGCGCGCAGCGCGGCAAACAGCACGCCGGAGCCGGCAGCGAGGCAGAAGGTACGGAAGGTAAACGGCGCGACCTCGGAGATCGCCACTTTCATCGCGGTCCAGTTGAAGCCCCAGACCAGCGTGATGCCGATCAGGACCCACCAGAGGCTCCGCGGCAGGTGCTCGGAATGCGCGGCGCTCAACCCCGCACCCGGACCGGCATCGACTTCACGCCACGGAACACCATCGAGTTTAGCCACTCCAACGGCGCGCCCGTGAGCTCAAGGCCCGGCCAGCGCGCGAGCACCGCCGGCAGGGCAATCTGACCTTCCAGCCGCGCGAGCGGAAAACCGAGGCAGATGTGCGGGCCGAAGCCGAAAGCGAGATGGGGCGGCCCGGCGCGCGACAGCTCCACCCGATCGGGGTCCGCGTAGGCGCGCGGATCGCGGTTGGCGGCATTAAGCAGGATGAAGACGCGGTCGCCCGGCTTCAGGCGCCTGCCGTGCATCTCATGCTCTTCGCGCACGATTCGCACCTGCGCGCCGTTCGGGCCGTCATAGCGCAGCAGCTCCTCCACCGCAGCGGGCGCGAGGGTGGCGTCCGCGCGCAGCCTGGCCATCTCGCCGGGAAATCGCAGCAGGGCGAGCAGGCCGTTGGCGATGTGGTTGGTCGTGGTCTCGTGGCCGGCGAACAGCAGCAGGATGCAGCTCGCCACCAGCTCGTCCTCGCTCAAGCGGTCGCCGCCATCCTCGAGCGCCACCAGCTCGGACAGCAGGTCGGTCCGCGGCTGCGCGCGGCGCGCGGCGATCATGCCGCGGAAGAACGACGCCATCTCGCGCGTCGCCGCCTCGGCGATGTCGTACTTCTCCTGCGCCATGCGCGAGCTGCCGATGAACAGCGCCATGTCGTCCGAAAGGCGTTTCACCCGGCCGAGCTCCTCGCGCGGCACGCCCAGCATCTCCATGATCACGAGCGCCGGCAGGGGCCCGGCGAAATCGCCCACGAAATCGAACGTGGCGCGATCGCCGATCTCGTCCATGAGCCAGCGCGCCAGTGCCTCGATCCTGGGGCGCATGGCGTGCATGGATTTGACGTGAAACACCTTGCTCGTCAGGCGGCGCAAGCGCGTGTGCTCGGGCGGGTCGCGGAAGACCATCCACAACGAGAGGACCTTCATGATCTCCGCGACGCGGCGCGCCTCCTCCGGCGGCAGCGTCGCGAAGTAGGGGCGCAGGCGGTCCGAGGACATGGCGCTGTCGAGGCACACCGCGCGCACGTCCTCGTAACGCGTGAGCACCCACGCCTTGAGACGCGGGCTCCAGTGACAGGGGTCCTCGTCCTGCATCCGGCGATAGAGCGGAAACGGGTCGGCGAGGACCTGCGGCTCGTCGGGCTTGTACTCGAGTGTCATCCCTTGCTTACCAGCCATACGCCGAGCATCGCGAGGACCATGCCGGCGGCGGAAAACGCAGTATAGGTCTCGCCGAAGAGGGGCCAGGCGACAAGCGCCGTGCAAGGCGGCACCAGATACATGAGGCTCGCGACCTTGGTGGCCGCGCCGTGGCGGATGAGCCAGAACAGCAGGAACACCGCGCCGAGCGACAACGCGAAGACCAGCCAGACCATGGCGAGCACCAGTTCCGCGCTCCACGTGACCACGCGGGACTCGAAGAGCAGGCAAACCGGCGCCAGCACCAGGATCCCGGCTGCGAACTGGATCGCGGCTCCAGTGCGCAGGTCGACCCGCGCGCAATACCGCTTCTGCCAGATCGCGCCGAGGCTGATGCTGACGAGGGCGAGAACCGATAGCGCGGTGGCCAGGAAGCCCACGCCTTCGAGCACCCACTTTTCGCGCACTACCAGGGCAACGCCGGCGATGCCGAGGACGAGGCCCAGCCACTGACGGGCGTTGGTGCGCTCCGACAGAAGCCAGGCGCTCAGCACCGCCGCAAGGATCGGCTGCAGGGCGGTGATCAGCGAGGAGACGCCTGCGGGCATGCCCTTGGAGAGCGACAGGAATACGCCCCCAAGATAACCGCCCTGAATCAGGGCGCCCGCAACTGCCATGTGCGCGAACTCGGCCGGCGAGGCAGGCCAGGGCGCGCGCACCAGCCAGCACACGGGCAGCAGCACGGCGAGCACACCGAAGAAGCGGATCACGAGGAACGTGGCGGGCTCGGCGTACGGCAGGCCGAACTTCGCGCCGATGAAGCCCGTGCTCCAGAGGACGACGAATAAGGCCGGAAACACCCAGGCCAAGCGCTGCAGGGGGTCAGTGGCGGGAGCAGCACGTGTCATGGGGCGCCATTGTCGGAGGCCTGCCCTGCGTCCGTCGCGGTGTTTCGAGCCCTCTGCCGGGCATGTTTGAAACGACACCCAACGAAGCGCGCCATGGGATTTCGCGCCGTATCAATCACTTATGCTGCACCGCAAAAATCGTTTGACTTTGAGAGCAGAAAGCCTAAACTACGCCTTGCTGCGGTGCACAAAAGCACCGGCCAACCCAGACCCAGAATTCGTTTCTTCACTAAACAAGGAGCCAGACCATGTACGTGACCCCCGAGCAAATCCAAGCCGCCGGCAAAGCCAACGTGGAAGCCGCGCTCTCCGTCGCCGCGATGCAGTTCGCCGCGATCGAGAAGCTTGCCGCCCTCAACGCCAATGCCGTCAAGGCCGCGTTTGAAGACAGCGTCAGCAACACCCGCGCGCTGTTCGGCGCGAAGGACGTGCAGGAGTTCGTGAACCTGCAGAGCACCTTCGCAACGCCCGCGATCGAGAAGGCCATCGCCTACTCGAAGAGCGTGTACGAAGTCGCCACCGAGACCAACGCCGAGCTCTCGAAAGTCGCCGAGAAGCGCGTCGCCGAGTGGAACGAGAACTTCACCGCCCTGCTGGACAAGGCCGTGAAGAACGCGCCGGCCGGCTCTGACGTCGCTGTCGCCGGCATCAAGTCGATGCTCGCCGCGGCCAACTCGGCCTACGACAACTTCGCCAAGGTGACCAAGCAGGCGACCGAAATCGCCGAAGCCAACGTCGCCGCCGCGACCGAGACCGTGAAAGGGCTCGCCAAGGCAAAAAAAGCGGCCTGAGCGCCAAACCGGGACCGCGACGCGCGGCCCGATCTAGCGCGAAGCGCAACCCACCCCGCCGCAAGGCGCCGGGGAAGCGCAAGAAGTAGCAGCAGAAAGCCCGCCCTCGAGGCGGGCTTTTTTTCGCCTGCGTGCCGCCTGCGTCGCTAGCGCATTCCCGGCAGTACGCCCTTCATGCCGCGCATCATGCGCGCGAGATTGCCGCCCTTCATCATCTTCATCATCTTCTGCATCTGCTCGAACTGGTTGAGCAGGCGGTTCACCTCCTGCACCGGCACGCCGGCGCCCGCGGCGATGCGGCGCTTGCGCGAGGCCTTGATCAGCTCGGGCTCGCGCGCGCTCCCGCGGCGTCATCGAGTTGATGATGCCCTCGATGCGCCGGAACTGCCGGTCGTCCTGCAGCTGCGCCGGATTGATCTGGCCGACCAGCTGCGCCGGCAGCTTGTCGATGCAGCGACGACAGCCCGCCCATCTTCTTCATCTGCTGGATCTGCTGCTTGAAGTCCTCCAGGTCGAAGCCCTTGCCCTTGCGGATCTTCTCGGCGACGCGCTGGGCCTCTGCGACGTCGACCTGCTTGTGCGCCTCCTCGACCAGCGACAGGATGTCGCCCATGCCGAGCATGCGCGAGGCCATGCGCTCGGGATGGAACGGCTCGAGGCGTCGAGCTTCTCGCCGGTGCCGGCGAACTTGATCGGCTTGCCGGTGACCTGGCGCACCGAGAGCGCGGCGCCGCCGCGCGCGTCGCCGTCGAGCTTGGTCAGGATCACGCCGGTGAGCGGCAGGCGCTCGCCGAACGCGCGCGCCACGTTGACCGCGTCCTGGCCCTGCATCGCGTCCACCACGAACAGCGTCTCGACGGGCTGCAGCTCCGCGTGCAGCGCGGCGACCTCCTGCATCATCGGCTCGTCGATGGCGAGCCGCCCCGCCGTGTCGACGATCAGGACGTCGAAGTAGCGGGTCTTCGCATGCTCGAGAGCGCGCTGAGCGATGTCGCACCGGCTGCTCGCCCGCCGCCGCCGCGAAGAATTCTGCGCCCACCTGCGCCGCGACCGTCCTCAGCTGCTCGATGGCCGCGGGCCGGTAGACGTCGCACGATGCAAGCAGCACCTTCTTCTTCTGCGCAAGCAGGAGGCGCGCGAGCTTGCCGGCCGTCGTGGTCTTGCCCGAGCCCTGCAGGCCGGCCATCAGGATCACCGCCGGCGGTTGCGCGGCAAGGTCGAGGCCGACGTTCGCCTCGCCCATCAGGCGCGCGAGCTCGCGGTGCACCACGCCCACCAGCGCCTGCCCCGGCGTCAGGCTGCCGATCACCTCCGCGCCGAGCGCCTTCTCCTTCACCGCGTCGATGAAGTCGCGCACGACCGGCAGCGCGACGTCGGCCTCGAGCAGCGCGACGCGCACTTCGCGCAGCGCCTCCTGGATGTTGGCCTCGGTGAGGCGCGCCTCGCCGCGAATCGTCTTGACGATCCTCGCGAGGCGCGCGGTCAGGTTGTCGAGCACGGGGTGATAAACTGAAGCTGTGCCCGACATTGTAATTCACGCGGTCACCGCGGCCGCCTACGCGGTGCTGGCCTGGCACTTCTGGAACACGCGCTGGCGAGCCCGCCCCGGCGGCGGTGCGCCCGCCGCGGGCGGGCTGCAGCCCCTGGAGCGCGCCGCGATCCTGCTGCCGCTCGCGCTGCACGGCGGGCTGCTCTACATGGCGCTGCTGGCGCCGAGCGAGTTGCGCTTCGGCTTCGCGCACGCGCTCTCGAGCATGCTCTGGCTCGCCGTGCTGTTCTACTGGTTCGAGAGCCTGTTCTACAACCTGGACGGCATGCAGCCGCCGGCGCTCGCGCTCGCCGCCCTGGCCGCGCCGCTGCCGGCGATCTTTCCGGGGCGCGAGAGCGGCGCCGCTGGGCGCGTCGATCGAGTTCCGCCTGCACCTCGTGCTGGCGATGCTCGCCTATAGCCTGTTCACCATCGCCATGCTGCACGCCGTGCTGATGGCGCTGGTCGAGCGCCGGCTGCACCACAGCCGCAGCGCGCGCGGGGCCGCCAGCGCGTTCGCCGCCGACGGCGCCGCGATGCTGGCCGGGCCGCTCGGCGCGCTGCCGCCGCTGCTGACGCTCGAGCGGCTGCTGTTCCGCATGATCGCCGTGGCCTTCGTCCTGCTCACCCTGACGCTCGCCACGGGAATCGCGTTCTCCGAGACGCTGTTCGGGCGCCCGCTGCGCTTCGACCACAAGACGCTGTTCGCGCTGCTGTCGTGGGTGACGTTCGCCTTGCTGCTCGCGGGCCGGTACTTCTACGGCTGGCGCGGACGCACGGCGCTGCGCTGGACGCTGACCGGCTTCGTCATGCTGCTGCTCGCCTACATCGGCAGCCGGTTCGTGCTCGAGGTGCTGCTCGGCCGCGGCTGAGTGGCCCGTACGCTCGTCAATCCTGTGCCTGGCTGGGTGGAACCATGGAAATCGTGATCCTCGCTTGCCTGATCCTGCTGAACGGCGTGCTGGCCATGTCCGAGGTCGCCGTGCTGACCTCGCGCCGCCCGCGCCTCGCCGCGCTTGCTGCCGGGGGCGACCGCCTAGCCGCAGCGGCACTGAGGCTGGTCGAGGCGCCAACGCGCTTCCTGTCCACCGTGCAGATCGGCATCACTTCGATCGGCATCCTCAACGGCATCATCGGCGAGGCGGTGCTCGCGGCGCCGGTGGCGATCTGGCTCCAGTCGCTGGGGCTGCAGCAAAAGACCAGTGCCGTGCTCGCCACCGGCACGGTGGTGATGTCGGTGACCTACTTCTCGATCGTGATCGGCGAGCTGGTGCCCAAGCGCCTCGGCCAGCACAACTCGGAGGCAATCGCCAGATTGATCGCCTGGCCGATGCGCCTGCTGGCAAGGATTTCGGCGCCGTTCGTCAGCCTGCTGTCGATATCGACGGACGCCATCCTCACGCCGCTGCTCGTGTTGCTGCGCATTCGCCCGATGCAGTCCGGCGCCCAGCCGCTGTCTCCAGAGGAGATCCGCACGCTGGTGCTCGAGTCGTCGACCTTCATGCCGAAGAAGCACGTCACCATCCTGCTCAACCTGTTCGACCTGAGCGACATCACCGTCCAGGACATCATGCTGCCACGCTCGCGCATCGAGTCGGTCAAGCTCGACGATGACATGGAGACGATCGCGCGCCACCTCGCCACCAGCTACCACATGCGCCTGCCGGTGTTCCGCGACGCGCGCGGCGAGGTGGTCGGCATCCTGCACCTGCGCAAAGTCCTCGCCCCGCTGCGCGCCGGCACGCTCGAGCAAGCCGGACGTCGAGTCGCTGCTTGCGCAGCCGTACTTCGTGCCCGCGACCACGCCCGTGTTCGCGCAGATGCAGTACTTCCAGGAGAACCAGGAGCGCATCGCCCTGGTGGTCGACGAGTACGGGGAGTTGATGGGGCTGGTGACGCTGGAGGACATCATCGAGGAGATCATCGGCAAGTTCACCACGTCGATGCCCTCCGCGATCCAGGCGCTCGCCTGGAACGAGGACGGCACTGCGTCCGCCGACGGCGCCACGCCGGTGCGCGAGTTGAACCGCGCCCTCGGACTCGACCTGCCGACCGACGGCCCCAAGACGCTCAACGGCCTGATCCTGGAGCACCTGCGCGACATTCCCGAGGCGGACGTGTCGATCAAGATCGGCGACGTGCCGATGGAGATCGTCCATGCGCAGGGCCGCACGGTGAAGACGGTGCGGATCTTCCGCCCCTCGTTGCCGGAGCAGCCGACGTCGGCCAGGCCCTGACAGGGCCTTCTGGCGAGTGCATTTTTGGGCAGTTTTAGCCCTCAAAATCAATTTGACGTCAGCGAGTTAGGCGTGAAACCTGAGGCTTTACAAAAAACAGGGCTCAGGGCATTATCGCCGGTCAGTCCTGCAGCGATGGGATAGGAAACAGGGAGCGCGCTATGGCGACGGCAGCAGCGGCGAGGGGCGCCGGACCCAAGGAGTTCACCTTCCTCTGGGAGGGACGCGACAAGGGTGGCAAGGTCATTCGCGGCGAGCTGCGCTCGGTCAGCGAGGCGGCGGTCAATGCCACGCTGCGCCGGCAGGGCATCGTCGTCAAGAAGGTCAAGAAGCAAAAGTACGGGAGCGGCGGCAAGGTCAGGGACAAGGACATCTCGCTGTTCACGCGCCAGCTGGCGACCATGATGAAGGCCGGCGTGCCGCTCCTGCAGTCCTTCGAAATCGTCAGCAAGGGCGCCGCCAACCCCGCGGTCGCCCGCCTGCTGGGCGAGATCAAGACCGAAGTCGAGACGGGATCTTCCCTCGCCCAGGCGTTCCGCAAGTATCCGCTGTATTTCGATGCGCTGTACTGCAACCTGGTGCAGGCCGGCGAGCAGGCCGGCATTCTGGAGACGCTGCTCGATCGCCTGGCGACCTACAAGGAAAAGATCCTCGCCATCAAGTCGAAGATCAAGGCCGCGCTGTTCTACCCGATCGCGATCGTGGTGGTGGCTTTCATCATCACCGCGATCATCATGATCTTCGTGATCCCGGCGTTCAAGGAGGTGTTCACGAACTTCGGCGCCGACCTGCCCGCGCCGACGCTGTTCGTGATGGCCATTTCGGACTGGTTCGTGGCCTACTGGTACATCATCTTCCCGGTGATCATCGGCGGGGTCATCGGCTTCCTGGAGGCGTGGAAGCGCTCGCTGCCGGTGCAGATCTTCATGGACCGCCTGATGCTGCGCCTGCCGGTGTTCGGCGACCTGGTGCTCAAGTCCACCATCGCCCGCTGGACGCGCACGATGTCCACGATGTTCGCCGCCGGCGTGCCGCTGGTGGAGGCGCTCGACTCGGTGGGCGGCGCCTCGGGCAACTACGTGTACCTGGTGGCCACCAAGCAGATCCAGAAGGAGGTGTCCACGGGCACCGCGCTCACCCTCGCGATGCAGAACTCGGGCGTGTTCCCGAACATGGTGCTGCAGATGTGCTCGATCGGCGAGGAAACCGGCGCGCTCGACGCAATGCTGGGCAAGGTCGCCGACTTCTACGAAGCAGAGGTGGACGACGCGGTGGAGGCGCTCTCCTCGTTGATGGAACCCATGATCATGGTGGTGCTCGGCACGCTGATCGGCGGCATGGTGATCGCCATGTACCTGCCGATCTTCAAGATGGGACAAGCAGTCTAGATGACGGCCTTCGGCTGGCTGGCCCAGCCTGCCGTCCTGCCGTGGGTCGCCCTGGCCTTCGGCCTTTGCATCGGTTCGTTTCTCAACGTCGTCATCCATCGCCTGCCGCGGATGATGGAGCGCGACTGGCGCGCGCAATGCGCCGAGCTCGCCATGAGTACAGGGGAACCTCATGGCGGTTCCCCCGTATCCCCTCCCCCCGGAAACAAAGCTGCCGTGGAACCTCGCGGCGGTTCCGCCGTTGCCCCTCAGCCAGCAAAGGAAGCGCAGGGCCGCTACAACCTGCTGCTGCCGCGTTCGGCCTGTCCCAGCTGCGGGCACCAGATCAAGGCGCTGGAGAACATTCCACTCGTGAGCTGGATCGCGCTGCGCGGCAAGTGCTCCGCGTGCGGCGCGAAGATCACCGCGCGCTATCCAGTCGTCGAGCTCCTCGCGGGCGCGATCGCCGCCTACGCCGCCTGGCGCTATGGCATGTCGCTCGCCGCGCTGGGCGCGATGGGCTTCGGCTGGTCGCTGCTCGCGCTGACCGTGATCGACCTCGATACGCAGCTGCTGCCCGACGACATTACCTTGCCGCTGCTGTGGGCGGGGCTGCTGCTCAATCTCGGCGGCACCTTCGCGCCGCTCGCCTCGGCGGTAATCGGTGCGATTGCAGGCTACCTGGCCCTGTGGAGCGTCTATTGGGCCTTCAAGCTGGCCACCGGCAAGGAAGGCATGGGCTACGGCGACTTCAAGCTGCTGGCGGCAATCGGCGCGTGGCTGGGCTGGCAGAAGCTGCCGATGGTGATCCTGTGCTCCTCGGTGGTCGGCGCCGCCGTGGGCATCGGCCTGATGATCTTCGCGCGCCACGGCCGTGAGAAGCCGATACCCTTCGGTCCCTACCTCGCCGCCGCCGGCCTGATCGCGATGCTGTGGGGCGACACGATCGCGCGCCGCTGGCTGCCGATCCTGCTTTGATGAAGCTGGTCGTCGGCCTGACCGGCGGCATCGGCAGCGGCAAGAGCGCCGCGGCAGAAGAGTTCGGCAGGCTGGGCGCGACGGTGGTGGACACCGATGCCATCGCGCACGAGCTCACGCAAGCAGGCGGAGCGGCGGTCCGGCAGGTGCGGCCGCCTGTTCGGCGAGGACTACGTGGACGCGCAAGGCGCCATGGATCGCGCGAAGATGCGTACGCTCGCCTTCCGCGATCCAGGCGCACGCAAGAAGCTGGAGCAGCTGTTGCACCCCATGATTCGCGCGGAGTCGGACCGCCGCATCGCCGCGGCGAGCGGCGCCTACGTCATCCACGTGGTGCCGCTGCTCGTCGAGAGTCGCGATTACCGGCAGCGCGTCTCGCGCGTGCTGGTGGTGGACTGCCCGGAGGACCTCCAGGTCGAGCGGGTGCGGCAACGCAGCGGGCTCGCCGACGAGGAGATCCGGCGCATCCTCCGCAGCCAGGTTTCGCAGGGAGGCCCGGCTCGCCGCGGCCGACGACGTCATCGACAATTCGGGCTCGCTTGACGCGCTGCACAAGCAGGTGCGCGAGCTGCACGCGAGATACCTCGAGCTGGCACGCTCACCGGCATGAATTTGTCATCGCCCGCGCAAATCACTCAGAATCCGCCAAATTTTCGCAGGGCGCCCGTGATCACTTACGAGTACCCGCTCAACGAGCGCATCCGCACCTTGCTGCGGCTCGAGGACCTGTTCGAGCGCTCGCGGCATTTCATCGCGCGCACCGACCCGCTCGACCACCATGTGGCGCTGCTCACGCTGTTCGAGATCCTCGAAGTCGCCGAGCCGCGCCGACCTGAAGTCGGACCTGCTGCAGGAGCTCGAGCGGCAGAAGCAGGTGCTGCTGTCGTTCCGCAACAACCCGGAGATCTCCGAGGACGCGTTGAGCAGCGTGCTGCGCGACATCGAGCAGGCGGCGGCGGCGCTGTTCTCCATGACCGGCAGGATCGGCCAGTACCTGCGCGAAAACGACTGGCTGATGTCGATCAAGCAGCGCACCGGGATTCCCGGCGGCGCCTGCGAGTTCGACCTGCCCTCCTACCACTACTGGCTGCACCGCCCGGCCGAGGAGCGTATCGGTCAGCTCGCGGCGTGGACCGGGCCGCTGTTTCCCGCTGCGCGACGGCTCCGCCATCATCCTGCGCATCCTGCGCGAGTCCGGCAAGCCGCAGAAGCTCTCGGCGCCGCTCGGCACCTTTCAGCAGATGCTGGGCGGCAAGACGGCGCAGATGATGCGCGTGCGCCTGGACGCGGCACAGAACTGCGTGCCCGAGATCAGCGCCAACAAGTACGTCCTCAACATCCGCTTCCTCACCCAGAACGGCGAGGATCCGCAAGCCGCGCACCGCCGACTGGGACATCCCCTTCGAGCTGACGTTTTGCAACCTGTAGCCACGGTCCCTTGCCCGCGTTGCGGCAGGCCGGCGGCGTTCTCGCCGGAGAACAAGTGGCGCCCGTTCTGCAGCGAGCGATGCCGGCTGATCGACCTGGGCAACTGGGCGGCGGAGAGCTACCGGGTGCCGGAGCCGCCCGCCAAGCCCGACGCCAAGCGAGATGAGTAAGTTGCCGGCCTGCTCGCGCGCGCGGCTAGGACACCCTCCCCCTCAACCCCAGGCGCCGCTCACCATCGCCACGCCGTGGGCGCCGGCGCGCCATGCGGCCTCGAGATCGGAGCGCCGCATGCCGCCGATGGCATAGACCGGAATGCTCGTGCCGCGGACGATGTGCGCGAAGCCATCCCAGCCGAGCGTCGCGACGTCCGGGTGAGTAGGCGTTGCCTTCACAGGGCCCAGCACCGCGAAATCCAGCCCCAGCGCCATCGCCCGCTGCAATTCCGCCGCGCTGTGGCAGGAGGCGCCGGCGATGCCGGCGCGCGGCCGCTCGGCGAGCTGCATCAGCTGGGCGGAGGTGTAGTGCACGCCATCGGCGATGTCAGGGCCGCCGTTGACCAGCACCTTTGCGCCATGGCGTCGCGCCAGCCGCAGGACGGCATCCGCAAAGGCCTCGCGCTGCGGCAGATCCTTGTCGCGCACCTGGACCAACCTCAGGCCGGCCGCGAGCCGCTCGCGGACTCTCGCCAGCATCGGCTCCCGCCCCAGGCCTTGCGCGTCGGTGATGGCGTACTCATGCGGCAGCGCCAGCGCCGCGAGCACCGGCGCATTCGCCGGTAGCATCGGTTCCACGACCGGGGCCCCGCAGGACTGCCAGGCGATCGCCTGATCCTCGCGCGGATGAGGTTCGCCCCGCCACTCGGTCACCCTGAAGAAATTGAGGCGCACAGTGGCGTGCGGGTAGGTGTACACGCGTGTGAGCCACGGATACGCCGTGCAGGCGTCGATGCCGAGTTCCTCGTGCAGTTCGCGCGCCAGGGCACGGTCGGCGGCTTCGCCCGCTTCCACCTTGCCGCCGGGAAACTCCCAATAGCCCGCGTAGACCTTGCCGGCAGGCCGCCGCGCCAGGAGGAATGCGCCGTCGGCGCGCTGGATCACCGCCGCCGCCACCTCCACTGCCATCTATTTCTTCTTCGCGTGCTTGCCGGCCCAGTCTCTGGCGAACTGGTAGGCGACGCGGCCGCTGCGCGAGCCGCGCTGCAGCGACCACTGCAGCGCTTCCTCGCGCGCGTCCGACGCTTCGCGCACGCCGCAGCCGAACGTCTTCAGCCAGTGCGCGACGATCTCGAGATACTCGTCCTGGTCGAAGGGATAGAAGGACACCCACAGGCCGAAGCGCTCCGAGAGGGAGATCTTCTCCTCGACGGTCTCGCCGGGATGAATCTCGTCGCCGACGTACCTGGTCTCGAGGTTCTCGGTCATGTACTCGGGCATCAGGTGGCGCCGGTTGGAGGTTGCGTAGATCAGCAGATTCTCGGACGTCGTCGAAATCGAGCCGTCGAGCGCGACCTTGAGCGCGATATAGCCATCCTCGGCGCCGTGGAACGTCAGGTCGTCGCAGAACACGCAGGACAGCGCTCGGGGCGCCCGGCCACCCGGTCGGTGATCTCGGGCAGGTCGACGAGGTCGTTCTTCTCGACCTCGATCAGGCGCAGGCCCTGCCGGTGGTACTTGTTGAGCAGGCCCTTGACGATGGAGGACTTGCCGGTGCCGCGCGCGCCGGTCAGCAGCACGTTGTTGGCGGGCCTGCCCTCGAGGAACTGCCGCGTGTTCTGCTCCACCTTGTCGATCTGCGCGCCGATGCCCTGCAGGTCCGACAGCCGCATGCGGTGCACATGGCGCACGGGCTGCAGCCAGCCGCGCGCGTTGAGCCCGGCGGTCTTGCGCCAGCGATAGGCGATGCTCGCGCCCCAGTCGGTGGCAGGCGGCGCCGGCGGCAGCAACTGTTCCAGGCGCTCCAGCAGCTGCTTGATGTCTTTGCTCACGATCGGTATTCCGCGTTGATCTTCACATAGTCGAACGACAGGTCGCAGGTCCAGACAGTCGCCGCGGCTTTGCCACGGTTGAGCAGCGCGCGCACCGTGAACTCGGGCTTCTCCATGGCCGCCACCCCCTGCTCCTCAAGGTAGCCGGCGTACCGGCCTCCGCCTTTCGCGACCAGCACCTCGTCCAGGTAGAGGTCCACTCTCGCGGAGTCGAGTGAGCCGATGCCGGCGTTGCCGATGGCGGCGAGGATGCGGCCGAGGTTCGGATCGCCCGCGAAGAATGCGGTCTTGACGAGCGGCGAGTGCGCGATGGCGTAGGCCACCTTGCGGCATTCCGCCTCGGTGCGGCCGCGTTCGACGCGCACGGTGACGAACTTGGTCGCGCCCTCGCCGTCGCGCACGATCGCCTGCGCGAGCCGCTGCGCGACGTCCGTCACGGCGGCAGCAAGCGCCTTGAGGTCGCTTCCGTGACCTGGCGAGCAGGCCCTTCCCGGTGGCGACGCAGACGAACGCATCGTTTGTCGAGGTGTCACCGTCCACGGTGATGGCATTGAACGATGCGTCCGCGGCGCGGCGCGTGATGCGCTGCAATTCCCCGCGTCCCACCCGCGCATCGGTCGCCACGAATCCGAGCATCGTCGCCATGTCGGGCCGGATCATGCCGGCCCCCTTGGCGATGCCGGTCACTGTCGCGTAGCCGGCGTGCAGCTTCACCCGTGTTGAGGCGGCCTTGGGCACGGTATCGGTGGTCATGATCGACTCGGCGGCGGATAGCCAGTTGGCCTCGCGCAGGTCGGCGAGCGCCTGCGGCAGCCCGGTCACGATGCGCTCCACCGGCAGCGGCTCCATGATCACGCCGGTCGAGAACGGCAGGACCTGCTCGGCCTTGCACTCCAGCGCCCCAGCGGCCGCGCGGCAGACCTCCATGGCCCGCTTCAGGCCCTCGGCACCGGTGCCGGCGTTGGCATTGCCCGTATTCACCACCAAGGCGCGCACCGGATGGCGCAAGTGTCTTCTCGCCAGCAGCACCGGCGCGGCACAAAAGCGGTTCTTCGTGAACACGCCGGCGACGGCAGACCCGGGCGCGAGCCGCATGACCAGCAGGTCCTTGCGGTTCGCCTTGCGCACCCCGGCCATGGCGATCCCCAACTCGAAGCCGGCCACCGCATGCAGCGACGCCCCCTCGGGCGCGCGCAGGTTCACGGCCATGGCGCGGGAGCCTCTGGCCTATTCGCGCGCATGCGCGTTGCGGCCGGAACGCGGCGCCGGCCAGGCGCACGGCCGCAGCGATATGTCGATATCGCAAGGCCGAGCAACAACGCCGGCGCCCGTGTCATCGCGCTATCGTAAGCCAACCGTCGCGGACTTCCGGCCGCAACCCGAGGGCGGCGAGGCCTTTGCCTTGACACCGCCGCCTCGCGGCCTCGCCGCCTGGAGGGACGGGGCGAGTTTTCGCGCATGGCATCGCCATCGGCCGCCTTGTGGGCGTCAAGCACACGGCGGCGTCCGCTGTCTCGCCCTGCACGAAAATCGCCACCGTCGCGCACGCGGGAATGGGTCAGAGGCTCCCTAGCTCAATTTGCCGTGGCAGTGCTTGTACTTCCTGCCCGAGCCGCAGGGGCAGGGGTCGTTGCGCCCGACCTTCTGCGCATGCCGCACGGTCGGCTGCGGCTTTCGCTCCTCTTCGCCCGCGGCCAGCGCGGTGTCGTAGTCCGCGTGCTGCAGGCGCACGTTCTCGACGTGCGCGTCCACGTCTGCCTTGGGCACTTCGTCGCTGGCACGGATCTCCACCGCGATCAGCGTGCGGGTCACCTCGAGCTTGACCGCCTCGATCATTGCGCCGAACAGCTCGAATGCTTCGCGCTTGTACTCCTGCTTCGGGTTCTTCTGCGCGTAGCCGCGCAGGTGGATGCCCTGGCGCAGGTGGTCCAGCGCCGCCAGGTGCTCGCGCCAGTGCGAGTCAAGGATCTGCAGCATCATGTAGCGCTCGTACTGGCGAAACTGGTCCTCGGCGCCCGGCGGGATCTTCGCCTGATAGACCTCGCCAGCCTTGGCGACGATGCGCTCGAGCAGGGCGTTGTCGACAAGCTCCGGCTCCTGCTCCAGCCACTTGCCGATCGGCAGCGGCAGGTTGAGTTCCGCCTTCAGCGCTCCCTCGAGCCCCTTCACGTCCCACTGCTCCTCGACGCTCTCCTGCGGCACGAAGGTACGGAACAGGTCGGAAATCACGCCGGCACGCAGGTCGGCGATGCGCGGCGAGACGTCCTGCGACTCGAGCAACTCGTTTCGCAGCGCGTAGATCGTCTTCCTCTGGTCGTTGGCGACGTCGTCGTATTCCAGCAGCTGCTTGCGGATGTCGAAGTTGCGCGCCTCGACTTTCCTCTGCGCGCTCTCGATCGAGCGCGTGACCATCGCATGCTCGATCGCCTCGCCCTCGGGCATGCTGCAGCATCAGCATGATGCTGTTGATGCGCTCGCCGGCGAAGATGCGCAGCAGCGGATCCTCGAGCGACAGGTAGAAGCGCGAGCTGCCCGGGTCGCCCTGGCGCCCGGAGCGGCCGCGCAGCTGGTTGTCGACCCGCCGCGACTCGTGCCGCTCGGTGCCGATGATGTGCAGGCCGCCTTCCTTGATCACGTGGTCGTGCAGCTGCTGCCATTCGCTGCGCAGCTTGTCGATGGGGGCCTGCTTCTCCGGCGCAGGCACCTTCTCGTCCGCCTCGATCAGCTCGCACTGCTTCTCGACGTTGCCGCCCAGCACGATGTCGGTGCCGCGTCCCGCCATGTTGGTGGCGATGGTGACCATCTTCGGCCGGCCGGCCTGCGCGACGATCTCGGCCTCGCGCGCGTGCTGCTTGGCGTTGAGCACCTGGTGCGGCAGCTTGTCCTTGGTGAGCAGGGACGAGAGCAGCTCCGAGGCCTCGATCGAGGTGGTGCCCACCAGCACCGGCTGACCGCGCTCGTGGCAGTCCTTGATGTCGTCGATGATCGCCTTGTGCTTTTCCTTCGCCGTGCGGTAGACCAGGTCGAGCCGGTCGTCGCGGATCATCGGCATGGTGCGTCGGGATCACCATCGTCTCGAGGCCGTAGATCTCCTGGAACTCGTAGGCCTCGGTGTCGGCCGTGCCGGTCATGCCGGCGAGCTTGCGGTACATGCGGAAGTAGTTCTGGAACGTGATGGAGGCGAGCGTCTGGTTCTCGTTCTGAATCGACACCTTCTCCTTCGCCTCCACCGCCTGGTGCAGGCCGTCGGACCAGCGCCGGCCGTGCATCATGCGGCCGGTGAATTCGTCGACGATGATCACCTCGCCGTCCTGCACGACGTAGTGCTGGTCGCGGTGGAACAGGTGGTGCGCGCGCAGCGCTGCGTACAGGTGGTGCACCAGGTTGACGTACGCCGGCTCGTAGAGGCTCGCGCCCTGCGGCAGCATCCCGACCCGTGCCAGGACTCTCCTCGGCCGGGCGTGGCCCGCCTCGGACAGGATGATCTGGTGGTTCTTCTCGTCGACGCAGAAGTCGCCGCTCGCGGTCTTCTTCTCTCCTTCTGCGCGCGAGAGCAGCGGCGCCACCTCGTTCATGCGCGCATAGACCTCGGTGCGGTCCTCGGCCTGCCCCGAGATGATGAGCGGGGTGCGCGCCTCGTCGATCAGGATCGAGTCCACCTCGTCGACGATGGCGTAGCGCAGGCCGCGCTGGAAGCGCTCCTCGATGCGCATCGCCATGTTGTCGCGCAGGTAGTCGAAGCCGAATTCGTTGTTGGTGCCGTAGGTGATGTCTGCCGCGTAGGCGGCGCGCTTCGCTTCCGGCTCCAGCTGCGGGATGTTGACGCCCACGCTGAGACCGAGGAAATCGTAGATCTTGCCCATCCACTCCGCGTCGCGCTTGGCGAGGTAGTCGTTCACCGTGACGATGTGCACGCCGCGCCCGGCAAGCGCATTCAGGTACGCAGGCAGCGTGGCCACCAGCGTCTTGCCCTCGCCGGTGCGCATCTCCGCGATCTTGCCGTCGTGCAGCGCCATGCCGCCGATCAGCTGCACGTCGAAGTGCCGCATCTTCAGCCGGCGCTTGCCCGCCTCGCGCACCACGGCGAACGCCTCCGGCAGCAGCTCCTCCAGCCCCGCGCGCTCGGCGGCGTCCTTCTGCTCGACCGGCACCGCCGCGAGGCGCGCCGCAAGGCGCTGCCGGTACTCGGCAGTCTTTGCGCGCAGCGCGTCGTCGGACAGCGCTGCGATGCCGGGTTCCAGGGCGTTGATGACAGTGACAACGCGCGAGTACTGCTTGAGCAAGCGCTCGTTGCGGCTGCCGAATATCTTGGTGAGGACGTTGGCGATCATGAAACGCGCCGCCACACCGGCGAGCGCACGGAAATTGCCTCTAAACTCAAAATTTTAGCATCCCCGGGGCGCCCCACCCCGGGTCGCCGGCCGCTAGCGGCCGGCGCGAGCGGACTGCTGCGAGGCCTGCGAGGCGAGCACGAAGCGCGCCGGATTCTGCGCCGCGCCCTTGAAGCGCACCTCGAAATGCAGGTGCGGGCCGGTGGAGCGCCCGGTAGAACCGACATCGGCGAGCTTGCGCCCGCGCTGCACGATGTCGCCTTCCTTGACGTAGAGCTTGGAAGCGTGTGCATAGCGCGTCACGAGATCGTTGCCATGATCCACGTCGACCACGTTGCCGTATTGCGGGTGAAAGCCGGCGAAGATCACGACCCCGCCTGCGGCGGCGACGATCGGCGACCCGGCCTCCGCCAGGAAGTCGATGCCCTCGTGCATGGCGTGCTGCCCGGTAAAGGGATCGATGCGCATGCCGAAGCCGGAGGCGTTGAACGGCGCGCTCACCGGCAGCATGGTGGGCAGCAGCTTCTTCTTCACCGCCAGCTCGAACAGCTGCGCCTCCAGAACCCCCAGCATGTCGGTGCGGTTCTCCATGCTTGCGCGACATCACGCTCAGTTTCTCGCCGAACTCGGCGAGCGACAGGTTTTGCGGCGGCAGTGCCGTGGGCTGTGCTCCGCCCAAGCCCGGCGCCTCGGTGAAGCGGAACTCCTGCGGTCGGATGCCGGCGAGGCTGGTCAGGCGCTCTCCCAAGGCGTCGAGCCGCGCGAGCTGCGCCTGCATTTCGCCCAACTTCACCGCCATGGCGTTCAGATTCTGCTGCACGAACTGGCGCGCCCGCTCCGCTTCGCCCTGCTGCGCGGCGAGCACCAGCTGCTGCACCAGGGGGATCTTGATGTCGGTCGCGAAACGGATGGTGAGCCAGTAAAGGCTCGCCGTCATGCCGAGCAGCAGCAGGAACGCGAGCAGCATCGACGCGACCAGGTGCCGCGTCGAGAAGTTCAGCGTCCTGGCCTTGGCCAGACGGTCCGGGATGACGATAATCTGCACCGAGTACTCCGCTCCCTCTTTCTCCCGATCGCCCCCGTGCAGCCGCCGAAGATCGATCGCTACTTGTCCGCCGACGACCGGCTGCGCCCCGTGGTCGCCAAGGCGCAAGAGATCGGCGCACTGGCCAAGCTCTGCACCGAGTTCCTCCCGCCCGGGCTGTCCACCCAGGTCCAAGCTGCCAATCTCCGGGACGGCGAGCTCGTTATGCTGGCAGCCAACCCGGCGGCCGCGGCGAAGTTGAAAATGCTCGCCGATAGCCTGCGTAAGTTCTTGTTACGTCAGGGTTCGAAGGTTAGTTTAGTTTCCGTGAGGGTGCAACCGAATAGGTCACAGAACGCACCGCCGGCTCATCCCAAGGCGAGCACCCTCACGGCAGCAGGAATCGCTGAACTATCAGCACTTTACGGTCGCCTGGAGGCGGGTTCCCCGGCGCGAAAGGCGCTGGCCGCGCTGCTCCAGCATCAGGGCGTTAAACCGCCAGCAGCAAGCGCTCCCCAAAGAGCAGGAGGAGGATCAGGACGAGCAGGAAAAGGGCGTACTTGAACACCTGCCAGGCGTAGCGCAAGTATTTGCGCTCACCGGACACCACGTACATCAGCACACACACGCCCAGCGCCACAGCGACCAGCAGGCCGAGGATGCGGACGAGCAGCACCTAGGCCGGCACCTAGGCTGCTTGGCGCACCAGCCCAGCGACCCCGGCCGGCGCCTCTTCGGCCCGCTCGAAGGTCGCCATTTCCCAGCAGGTCGCGTCGGCGACCAGCGCACGCAGCAACTTGTTGTTGAGCGCGTGGCCGGACTTGTGCGCCGTAAAGGCGCCCAGCAGCGGCGCGCCCCAGGAGGTACAGGTCGCCGATTGCGTCGAGCACCTTGTGGCGGATGAACTCGTCGGCAAAGCGCAGGCCTTCGGCGTTGAGCAACCGGTACTCGTCCAGTACCAGCGCGTTGTCCAGGCCGCCGCCCAGCGCGAGGCCGTCCTCGCGCAGCCGCTCGACCTCGTGCATGAAGCCGAAGGTGCGCGCGCGCGCGATCTCCTTCAGGTAGGACGTCTCGGCAAAATCCACCGTGACCGACTGGCTGCTCTTCTCGATCACCGGGTGGTTGAAGACGATGGAGAACGACAGCCGCAGGCCCTCGTAGGGCTCCAGGCGCGCCCACTTGTCGCCCTCGTGCACCTCGACGAGCCGCTTCACGCGCAGGAACCGCTTGGGCACCGCCTGCTCTTCGAGGCCCGCCTGCTGCACCAGGAGCGCGAAAGGCGCGGCGCTGCCGTCCATGATCGGCACTTCCGGCCCGTCGATGTCGATGTAGGCGTTGTCCACGCCCATGCCGGCGAGCGCCGACATCAGGTGCTCGACCGTGTAGATCTTCGCGCCCTGGTGGACCAGGCACGACGAGAGCCGCGTTTCGCCGACGAGGTCGGCGCGCGCCGGGATGTCCACCGGCGGATTCGAGGTCCACTCGGCGGAACACGATGCCCGTGTCGGGCTGCGCCGGTCGCAAGACGATGTTCACCATCTCGCCGGTGTGCAGACCGACGCCCCGGGCGCGGGCGGCGGATTTCAGGGTGCGTTGCTTGACCATGCCTAACTTCTTGAGCGCAGAGCGAATTCTAGCAGAGGGCGACGGCGGAGCACCTCCGGCAAGGAGGGGACAGGCGCTCCGCCGTGCCCGGTTCGCGGCCGGCTAGTCGGCCTGCTTGCTCAGGAATGCAGGAATGTCGTACTTGTCGACCCCGCTTTGCTGCAGCGCCTCCACCGTCGAGGCGCGATTGCGCCGGATCACGGCCGGCACGGAGTCCAGCTGGTTGTAGTCGACGGCGCCACCGGCAACGAGGGGCTGATTGTCGGTGCCCGTCTTCTGCGACACGACCAGCTGCGGCTTGGGCTGGCGCGCGGTCACCGGCGCGCCGAGCCCCGTCGCCACCACCGTCACGCGCAGATCGTCGCCCAGCGCGTCGTCGTAGACGCCGCCGTAGATGATGGTGGCGTCCTCCGCGGCGAATGCGCGCACGGTGTTCATCACCTCCTTGGTCTCGCGCAGCTTGAGGCTGGTGCGCGATGCGCTGATGTTGACCAGCACGCCGCGCGCGCCCGCGAGGTTCACGCCCTCCAGCAGCGGGCAGGCAATGGCCTGCTCGGCGGCGATGCGCGCGCGGTCGATGCCGCTCGCGGCCGCCGAACCCATCATCGCCATGCCCTGCTCGGACATCACGGTGCGCACGTCCTGGAAGTCGACGTTCACCAGGCCGGGCTGGTTGATGATCTCCGCGATGCCCGCGACCGCGTTATTCAGCACGTCGTCGGCTGCCTTGAACGCCTCTTCCTGCGTCACGTCCTCGCCCAGCACCTCCTCCAGCTTGTCGTTGAGGATCACGATCAGCGAATCGACGTGCGGCGCGAGCTCGCCGATGCCCTGCTCGGCGATCTTCATGCGCTTGGAGCCCTCGAAGGAGAACGGCTTGGTCACCACCGCCACGGTGAGGATGCCGAGCGAGCGGGCCACTTCCGCGATCACCGGCCCTGCGCCGGTGCCGGTGCCGCCGCCCATGCCGGCGGTGATGAACACCATGTGCGCGCCGGCGACCGCCTCCTCGATGCGCTCGCGGTCGGCGAGCGCCACCGCGCGCGCCTCCTCGGGCTTGGCGCCCGCGCCCAGGCCGCTGGTGCCGAGCTGGATCTGGTTGCGCGACTTGTTGCGCGACAGCACCTGCGCATCGGTGTTGACGGCGATGAACTCCACGCCGTCGACGCCCTGCTCGATCATGTGGTTCACGGCGTTGCCGCCAGCGCCACCCACCCCGATCACCTTGATGACCGGCCCTGCCGTCTGACTGTCTACGATTTCGAACATGTGTTTCCTCCTTGCCGTTGAAGAACTACAACGCGCCGCAACGCGACACTGCGTGCCGCGTTGCACCGCCAAACTTTTGGGAAGAACGCCTCATCAAAAATTCCTCTGGAACCACTCGCGCATGCGACTCAGCACTGCGCGCATCGAACCGTCCTGCCTCGCGAGGTGCCCCTGGCGCACCTGCTGCACGCCCTCGAGCAGCAGCCCCACGGCCGTGGCGTAGCGCGGGTTGCGCACCACGTCGGCGAGCCCGCCCGCGTACCGCGGCACGCCGACGCGCACCGGCATGTGGAAGATCTCCTCGCCGAGCTCGACCATGCCCTGCATCACCGCGCTGCCGCCGGTGAGCACCACGCCGGAGGACAGCAGCTCCTCGAAGCCGGACTCGCGCAGCACCTGCTGCACCAGCGAGAACAGCTCCTCGACGCGCGGCTCGATCACTTCGGCGAGCGTCTGGCGCGACATCACGCGCGGGACGCGGTCGCCGATGCCCGGCACCTCGATCATCTCGTTGGGGTCGGCGAGCTGGCGCAGCGCCACGCCGTGGCGCATCTTGATCAGCTCGGCCTCCGCGGTCGGCGTGCGCAGCGCCATGGCGATGTCGTTGGTGATCTGGTCGCCGGCGATCGGGATCACCGCGGTGTGGCGGATCGCGCCGTGCGTGAAGATGGCGATGTCGGTGGTGCCGCCGCCGATGTCCACCAGGCACACGCCGAGATCCTTCTCGTCCTCCGAGAGCACGGCGCGCGAGGAGGCGAGCGGCTGCAGGATCAGGTCGTTCACTTCCAGCCCGCAGCGGCGCACGCACTTGACGATGTTCTGCGCCGCGGACACCGCGCCGGTGACGATGTGCACCTTCACCTCCAGGCGCACGCCGGACATGCCGATCGGCTCGCGCACGTCCTCCTGGCCGTCGATGATGAATTCCTGCCGCAGCACGTGCAGGATCTGCTGGTCGGTCGGGATGTTGACCGCCTTGGCGGTGTCGATGGCGCGCTCCACGTCGAGCGCGCTCACCTCGCGGTCCTTGATCGCCACCATGCCGGTGGAGTTGAAGCTGCGGATGTGGCTGCCGGCGATGCCGGTGAAGGCGGAGGCGATCTTGCAGTCGGCCATCAGCTCGGCCTCCTCCAGCGCGCGCTGGATCGCGTTCACGGTGGCCTCGATGTTGACCACCACGCCCTTCTTCAGGCCCTTGGATTCGTGCCCGCCCATGCCGAGGATCTCGAGCGAGCCGTCCGGCGCGCAGCTCGGCCACCAGCGCCGCCACCTTGGAGGTGCCGATGTCGAGCGCGACGACCAGGTTCTTGGTTTCCTTGGCCATCGCCTCATCCGCCTTTCAATTCCGGCACGCGCAGGGCGAAGCCGTTCGGATAGCGCAGGTCCACGTACTCGTGCTTGCGCTGCGAGGCGCCCGAGCGTCTGCGCATGGATCGCCACGAAGCGCGCGAGGCGCGCGTCCACCGGGTCGTTCGGCGAATCGCGCCCCAGCTCGATCACCAGACCGTCGGCCAGCCGCAGCTGCCAGGCGTGGCGCGGCGACAGGATCAGCGCGCTCCAGCGGCGCGCCGAGCGGCGCGAGCAGCTCGCTGAAGCGCCGGAAGCGGCGCGCAACCTCGGCCTCGGTGCCCGCCGGACCGGCGAGCAGCGGCAGGTCTTGCATCGCCGCGCCCCGCGAACGTTCGCCCTGCTGGTTCAGCAGCCCGGTGTCGCCCCAGCGCGCCAGCGCCACGTGCTCCTCCAAGCGTCACCTCGAGCGCGGTCGGGCCATACACGGCGCACGTGGACGCGGCGCACCCAGGGCAGACGCTCGAGCGCCGCGCGCGGCTCGGCCAGGTCCACCGCGAAGAAATTGCCGTCGACGCGCCCGCGCAGCGCCTCCTCGACCTCGGCGCGCGTCGTATGCGCGAGGCTGCCGCGCAGCTCCACGGCGCGCAGCGGGAACAGCGGCGAGCGCAGCAGCACGAGCAGCGCCGCGGCCGCGAACACCACGAGCGCGAGGGCGGTCAGCGCGCCGGCGAGCGCGTTGAGCAGGCGCGGGTTATCCCACATGGCGCGCCTCCAGGATGCGCACGCACAGGTCCTCGTAGGAAAGCCCACGCGCGCGCGCCGCCATCGGCACCAGGGAGTGGTCGGTCATGCCCGGCGCGGTGTTCACTTCGAGCAGCCACGGCCGGCCCGTCGCGGTCCAGCATCAGGTCCACGCGCCCCCAGCCGCTGCAGCCGAGCGCGCGGAACGCCTTCAGGCACAGCGCCTGGATCTCGCGCTCACGCTTCGCCGGCAGGCCGCAGGGAACGAGGTAGCGCGTGTCGTCCGCGATGTACTTGGCCTCGTAGTCGTAGAAGTCGCGCGGCGTCTCGAGGCGGATCAGCGGCAGCGCCTCGTCGCCGAGGATGCCGGCGGTGAGCTCGGTACCCTCGATGAATTTCTCGGCGATGACCGCGCGGTCGTAGTTGACCGCGAGCGCGTAGGCCTCCTCCAGCTGCGCCGGCGGCGCGCACCTTGCTCATGCCGATGGAGGAGCCCTCGTTGACCGGCTTCACCATCAGCGGCAGCCCGAGGCGCGCGGACACCGCCTTGAAATCGGCGTCGGCACCGAGCACTTCGTAGCGGCGGCGTCGGCAATGCCGCAGGCCTGCCACAGGAGCTTGGTGCGCAACTTGTCCATGGCGAGCGCCGAGCCGAGCACGCCGCTGCCGGTGTAGGGAAGGCCGAGCCATTCGAGCGCGCCCTGCAGCGTGCCGTCCTCACCGAAGCGCCCGTGCAGCGCGATGAAGGCGCGCTGGAAATCGCCCTCGACCAGGTCTTCGATGCCGCGCTCCGCCGGATCGAACGCATGCGCGTCGACGCCGCGCGCGCGCAGCGCCTTCAGCACCAGCGCGCCGCTCTTCAGCGACACCTCGCGCTCCGCGGAGCGCCCGCCCAGCAGCACGGCGACCTTGCCGAATTGCGTGCTCATGCAGGCTCTCCCACGATGCGCACTTCGGCATGCAGCTCCACGCCGGTGCGCTGCGCGCACCGTGTCGCGCGCCTGCGGCGATCAGCCACTCGATGTCGGCGGCGCGCGCGCGCGCCCTTGGGGTTGACGATGAAGTTGGCGTGCTTCTCGGACACGCGCGCGCCGCCGCGCTCCAGGCCCTTCAGCCCGCAGGACTCGATCAGCCGCGCGGCGTGATCGCCGGGCGGATTGCGGAACACGCTGCCGGCATTGGGCAGCGAGAGCGGCTGCGAGGCGATGCGCTTCTCGAGCAGCTCCTTGATGCGCGCGCGCGAAGCCGCGCCGTCGCCTCCGCGCAGGCCGAACCACGCACCCGCGAACCATTCGTCCTCGCCAAGGCGCGCGCCGGCCTTGAGTGCGCAATGGCGATAGCCGATCTCGAATTCCTCGCGCGCGCGCGTGCGCAACACGCCGCGCCGGTCGATGGTCACCGCGCGCGCGACGATGTCCCAGGTCTCGCCGCCGTAGCAGCCCGCGTTCATGGCGAGCGCGCCGCCCACGGTGCCCGGCACGCCCGCGAGGAACTCGGCGCCGGCGAGATCGTGACGCGCGGCGAAGCGCGCCACCTTGGGGCTTGCCACGCCCGCGTCAGCGTAGAGTTGGCCGGCCGTCAGCTCCGGATGCAGACCTGCTGCGTGGGTCAGCACCACGGTGCCGGCGAAGCCGCCGTCGCGCACCAGCAGGTTGGAGCCCAGGCCGACGAAGAGCAGCGGCTCCGCCGGCGGCAACTGGCGCAGGAAGGCCGCGAGATCGTCCAGGTCGGCAGGCGCGTAGAAGCGCGCGGCCGGCCCGCCGGCGCGCCAGCTCACGTGGCGCGCCATCGGCTCGTTGGCCTGCAGTTCGCCGCGCAGCCCTTGCAGTCGCAGTGCGTCCGCCATGTTCATGTCAATTGCGCGGGAACCCCGCTGATCGAGCCTGCGCCCATCGTCAGCACCACGTCGCCGTCCTGCGCCACGCGCCGGATCGCCGCCGCCATCTGCGCGATGTCCTCGACGAACACCGGCTCCACCTTGCCCGCCACGCGCATGGCGCGCGCGAGCGAGCGGCCGTCCGCCGCGACGATCGGCGCCTCGCCCGCCGGATACACCTCCGCCAGCAGCACGGCGTCGGCCGTGGAGAGCACGCGCACGAAGTCCTCGAACAGGTCGCGCGTGCGCGTGTAGCGGTGCGGCTGGAAGGCGAGCACGATGCGCCGGCCCGGGAAGGCGCCGCGCGCCGCGGCGAGCGTCGCCGCCATCTCCGCGGGGTGATGGCCGTAGTCGTCGATCAGCGTGAAGCGGCCGCCGCCCTCCAGGCGCACGTCGCCACAGCGCTGGAAGCGCCGGCCGACGCCGCGGAACTCCGCCAGCGCCTTCTGGATCGCGCTGTCCGCCACACCCAGCTCGTGGCCCACCGCGATCGCGGCCAGCGCATTGAGCACGTTGTGCTCGCCCGGCAGGTTGAGGGTGATCTCCAGCGCCGGGCGCTTCTCGCGCAGCGCGCGAAAGCGCATCTTGCCGCCCGCGTGCACGGCGCCCTCGGCCCGCACCATCGCGTCCGCGCCGAAGCCGTAGGTGACCACCGGCTTGGAGACGAACGGCAGGATCTCGCGCACGTGCGCGTCGTCCGCGCACAGGATGGCGCTGCCGTAGAAGGGCAGGTTCTGCAGGAACTGCACGAAAGCCTGCTTCAGGCGCGCGAAATCGTGCTGGTAGGTCTCCATGTGATCGGCGTCGATGTTGGTGACCACCGCGAGCACCGGCTGCAGGTGCAGGAAGGAGGCATCGGACTCGTCCGCCTCCACCACGATGAACTCGCCCTGCCCCAGCCGCGCATTGCGAGCCGGCCGCGTTCAGGCGCCCGCCGATGACGAAGGTCGGATCGAGCCCGCCCTCGGCGAGCACGCTCGCCACCAGGCTCGTGGTGGTGGTCTTGCCGTGCGTGCCGGCGATCGCCACGCCGCGCTTCAGGCGCATCAGCTCCGCCAGCATCAGCGCGCGCGGCACCACCGGCACGCGGCGCTGCGCGGGCCGCCATGACTTCCGGATTGTCGGCGCGCACCGCGCTCGACACCACGACCGCGTCCGCGCCATCGATGTTCTGCGCAGCGTGCGAGAGTGCGACTGTCGCGCCGAGCTCCTTCAGCCGGCGCGTGGCCGCGTTCTCTGCGAGATCCGAGCCGCTCACCTGGTAGCCGAGGTTGACCAGCACCTCGGCGATGCCGCTCATGCCGGCGCCACCGATGCCGACGAAATGAATATGGCGGACCTTGTGCTTCACCTGGCGAGCTCCATGCAGCGCTCGGCGACGATGCGCGCCGCGTCGGGCTTGCCCAGGCTGCGCGCCTTGCGCGCCATCTCGAGCAGCCGCGGGCGCTCGAGCGAGCGCAGCAGCCCCGCGAGGCGCTCGGGCGACAGTTCCGCCTGCGGCAGCAGTACCGCGGCGCCCTGGTCGGCGAGGAAGCGCGCGTTCGCCGTCTGGTGGTCGTCCACCGCGTGCGGGTAGGGCACCAGCACGCTCGCCACGCCGCCCGCGGAGAGCTCGGCCACGGTCATCGCCCCGGCGCGGCAGATGACGAGGTCGGCCTCGGCGTAGCGGCGCGCCATGTCGTCGATGAACGGCACCAGCTCGCCCTGCACGCCCGCTGCGGCATAGGCCGCGCGCAGCGCCGCGTAGTTCTTTTCGCCGGACTGGTGCACGACCGAGGGTCGCCGCTCGAGCAGCGCGATCGCGCGCGGCACGCATTCGTTGAGCACCTGCGCGCCGCCCGAGCTGCCGCCCACCACCAGGAGCTTGAGCGGGCCGCTGCGCCGCCCGTAGCGCTCGGCGGGATCGGCGAGCGCGGCGATGTCGCCGCGCACCGGGTTGCCGGTCCACTCCGCGCCCTTCAGCGCCTGCGGAAACGCGGTCATCGCCTTGTCGGCGACGCCGGCGAGGATGCGGTTGGTGAGGCCGGCAATGGCGTTCTGCTCGTGCACCGCGAGCGGGCGCGCGAGCAGCGATGCCATCATGCCGCCGGGAAACGCGACGTAGCCGCCCATGCCGAGCACCACGTCCGGGCGCAGCCGGAAAATGGTGCGCGCCGATTGCCAGAAGCCGACGAGCAGGTTGAGCGGCAGCAGCAGCGCGGCGGCGAGGCCTTTGCCGCGCAGCGCGACGGCGCGGATCGCCGCCAGCTCGTAGCCGCGCGCAGTGACCAGGCGCGCCTCCATGCCCGCGCGCGTGCCCATCCAGACGACACGCCAGCCGCGCCCGCGCAGCTCCTCGGCCACCGCGAGCCCCGGGAACACGTGCCCGCCGGTGCCGCCCGCCATGATGAGCGCGGTCCTCATGCACGCAGCCCCCGCGCGAGCTGCCGGTTTTCCCAGTCGATGCGCAGCAGGATCGCCACGGCCACGCAGTTCACCAGCAGCCCCGAGCCGCCGAAGCTCATCAGCGGCAGCGTCAGTCCCTTGGTCGGCAGCAGTCCCATGTTCACGCCCATGTTGATCAGCGCCTGAAAGCCGATCCACACGCCGATGCCCTGCGCGGCAAGCGAGGCGAAATGCCGCTCGCGCACCGCCGCCTGCCGGCCGATGGCGAAGGCGCGCAGCACCAGCCAGACGAAGAGCGCCGATCACCAGCGCGACGCCGGCGAGGCCGAGCTCCTCGGCGATCACGGCGAGCAGGAAATCCGTGTGCGCCTCGGGCAGGTAGAACAGCTTCTCCACGCTCGCGCCCAGGCCCACGCCCAGCCACTCGCCGCGGCCGAAGGCGATCAGCGCGTGCGAGAGCTGGTAGCCCCTGCCGTAGGGATCGGTCCACGGATCCATGAAGCCGAAGATGCGCTGCATGCGGTACTGCGGAAGTGAGCACCAGCAGCGCGAAGCCCGCGGCGAGCATGGCGCCGAGCGCGGCGAAGTGCCGGCCGTTCATGCCGCCGAGAAACAGGATGCCGAAGGTGGTGACGGCGATCACCACCAGCGCGCCGAAATCGGGTTCGCGCAGCAGCAGCCACGACACGAACATCATCACCGCCAGCATCGGCAGCAGCCCGCGCCGGAAGCTCTTCATCACCGCGTGCTTGCGCACCGTGTAGTCGGCGGCGTAGAGCACCACCGCGAGCTTCATCAGTTCGGAGGGCTGCACGTTCACGGCGCCCAGGCTGATCCAGCGGCGCGCGCCGTTCACCTCGCGCCCGATGCCGGGCACCAGCACCAGCACCAGGAGCGCGACGCAGGCGAGAAACAGCCACGGCGCGCCCTTCTGCCAGTAGCGCGCCGGCACCAGGAACACGGCGGTGGCGAGCGCAAGCGCAATGCCGAGGAACGTCACGTGCCGCAGCAGGAAGTAAGCGGCGTTGCTGCCCGGTGAAGCGGCTCGCCTCGGCGGTGGCGATCGAGGCCGAGTACACCATCACCAGGCCGACCGCCAGCAGCAGCAGCGCGGTCCAGGCAAGCGAGCGGTCGTACTCGGGCGCCGCAGCTTGCTTGGCAAAGACGTAGGTGGCGCCCATCTCAGGCCTCCAGCGCCTTCACCGCCGCGGCGAACGCCTCGCCGCGGTGCCGGTAGTCGCGGAACATGTCGAAGCTCGCGCAGGCGGGCGAGAGCAGCACCGCGTCGCCCGGGCGCGCGTGGCGCGCGGCGCTGGCCACCGCTTCCTCCAGCGTGGCGCAGCGCTCGACGGGGATCGCGGCGGGCACGCCCGCTGCGGCCAGCGCGCGCTCGATGAGCGGCGCATCGCGGCCGATCAGCAGCACGCGGCAGGCGCGCGCGGCGACGGCCGGCGCGAGCGGCGCGAAATCCTGGCCCTTGCCCTCGCCGCCCGCGATGAGCAGCGCCGGCCGCCCGAGCCCGCGCAGCGCGGCCACGGTGGCGCCGACATTGGTGCCCTTGGAGTCGTCGTACCACGCGACGCCATCGCGCTCGGCGATCAAGCTGCAGCCGGTGCGGCAGCCCCTTGAAGGTGCGCAGGCCATCGGCGAGCGACTCCCGCGAGACGCCCAGCGCGCGCGCCAGCGCGCAGGCGGCGAGCGCGTTGGCGACGTTGTGCGCGCCGTGGATGTGCAGCTCCGCAACCGGCAGCAGCGGCATCGGGCCCTCGTGCAGCACGCCGTCGACCACGCCGAAATCCTGCGCCGCGGCGGGCGCGCCCAGGCCAAAGGTGAGCTGCGGCTTGCCGGCGAGCGCCATGGCCAGCGAGCGCGGGTCGTCGCGGTTGAGCACCTGCACGCCGGCGCCCTGGAAGATGCGCGCCTTGGCCGCTGCGTAGTCCTCGATGCCCGCATAGCGGTCGAGATGATCCTCGCTCAGGTTGAGCATCGCGGCCGCGTCCGGTTCGAGCGACCAGGTGGTTTCCAGCTGGTAGCTGGAGAGCTCGAGCACCCACGCCGCCGGCGGCTCTGCGCGCCTGCGCAGCGCTTCCAGGGCCGCGGGCCCGATATTGCCGGCGACCTCGCCATCGATTCCCGCCGCGCGCAGCAGGTGCCCGGTGAGCGCCGTCACCGTGGTCTTGCCGTTGGTACCGGTGACCGCCAGCACGCGGGCGGACGCGCCGACGCGCACGTGCCAGGCGAAGAGCTCGATGTCGCCCACGACCGGGATGCGCCTGGCGAGCGCGGACTGCACGACGCCCTCGCCGAGCGACAGCCCCGGGCTCACGCACAGCAGGTCCACGCCTTCGAGCAGGCCGTCGCCGAAGGGGCCGGTGACAAGCTCGCCCGCGTAATCGCGCGCGCGCGGCGGCTCGGCGCGCGAATCGGCGACGCGCACGCGGCCGCCCTGCCGCTCGACCCAGCGCGCGACCGAGAGCCCCGTGTCGCCCAGCCCCAGCACCAGGACGCGCCGGCCGGCGAGCGCCACCGGCTCGGGGCGCGGCAGCAGGCTGAAGGCGGGCTCGCGCATCGCCATGTTCACCGCAGCTTCAGTGTGGACAGCCCGAACAGCACCAGCATCATGGTGATGATCCAGAAGCGCACCACCACCTGCGATTCCTTCCAGCCCTCCAGCTCGTAGTGGTGGTGCAGCGGCGCCATGCGGAAGATGCGCTTGCCGCCGGTCGCCTTGAAGTACGCCACCTGCAGCATCACCGAGAGCGTCTCGGCGACGAATACGCCGCCCATGATGAACAGCACGATTTCCTGGCGCACGATGACGGCCATGGTGCCGAGCGCGGCGCCGAGCGCGAGCGCGCCCACGTCGCCCATGAATACCTCGGCCGGATAGGCGTTGAACCAGAGGAAACCGAGCCCGGCGCCGGCGAGCGCGCCGCAGAACACGGTGAGCTCCCCCGCGCCGGGGATGTAGGGCAGCCCGAGGTACTTGGAGAACACCGAATGGCCGGCGACGTAGGCGAAGATGCCGAGCGCGCTGCCGATCATCACCGTCGGCATGATGGCGAGGCCGTCCAGGCCGTCGGTGAGGTTGACGGCGTTGGAGGTACCGACGATGACGAAGTAGGTGAGGATGATGAAGCCGATCGGCCCCAGCGGATAGGCGACGAACTTGAAGAACGGCACGATCAGCTCGTGCAGCGCCGGGGTGCCCTGCGCGATGCTGGCCAGATAGGCGGCGGCGCCGAGGCCGATCGCCGACTGCCAGAAGAGCTTGGCGCGCGCCGACAGGCCCTTCGGATTGCGGTGCACCACCTTGCGGTAGTCGTCGATCCAGCCGATGGTGCCGAAGCCGAGCGTCACCAGCAGCACCACCCACAGGTAGCTGGTTCTGCAGGTCGCCCCACAGCAGCGTCGTGATGCCGATGGAAAGCAGGATCAGCGCGCCGCCCATGGTCGGCGTGCCCGCCTTGGTGAGGTGGCTCTTCGGCCCGTCGTCGCGCACCGACTGGCCGATCTTGTAGGCCGTCAGCTTGCGGATCACCATCGGCCCGAGCACCAGCGAGATGGCGAGCGCGGTGAGGCAGGCGAGCACCGCGCGCAGCGTGATGTAGTTGAAGACGTTGAACAGGCGCACGTCGCGCGCGAGCCACTGGGCGAAATCGAGGAGCATCAGTGCCCTCCCTGCGTCTCGCCGGTAAGGGCGGCCACCACGCGCTCCATCTTCATGAAGCGCGAGCCCTTCACCAGCACCGTGGCCTCGCGCGGCAGCGCCGCGGCGAGGGTTGCAGGCGCGTCGAAGTGCCGCGCGCCCGCGCCGTAGGCCCGCACCGCCTCGCGGCTCGCTTCGCCGAGCGCGTACAGCGCGCCGATGCCGCGGCTCCTGGCGTAGGCGCCGACCTCGCGATGGAACTCCGGGCCGTGCTCGCCGACCTCGCCCATGTCGCCGAGCACCAGCACCGTCGGCGCCGGGCAGGCGGCCAGCACGTCGATGGCGGCGCGCACCGAGTCGGGGTTGGCGTTGTAGCTGTCGTCAATGAGCGTCGCGCCGCGCGCCGTGCGCCTGACCTGGAGACGGCCCGCATAGGGGCGGAATGCGGTGAGACCCCGGCCGATCGTCTCGACCGGGATGCCCGCCGCGTGGGCGCACGCCGCGGCGGCGAGCGCATTGCGCACGTTGTGCAGCCCCGGGATGGCCAGCGTCGCGCGCGCCTCGCCCTCGGGCGTGCGCAGCGCGATCTCGCTCGACAGGGCCTTGAGCGCATAGCCGCCAGTCACGCCCGCCTTGCGCTCCAGGCCGAATTCGACGACCCGCCGCGCGCCCGCGGCACCGAGGAAGATAGCTCGGCAGCCGTCGTCCGCGTTGACCACCGCGGTCCCCGCAGCGGGCAGCGCGCGCAGGACGTGGGCGTTCTCCTCGGCGCTCGCCTCGACGCTCTTCATGAACTCCATGTGCTCGCGCTGCGCGTTGGTGACCACGGCGATCGCCGGCTGCGCGATCGCCGCGAGCCATTCGATCTCCCCGGGGTGATTCATGCCGAGCTCGATCGCGCAATAGCGGTGCGGCTCCGCGAGCTGCAGCACGGTGAGCGGCACGCCGATGTCGGTGTTCAGGTTGCCCTGCGTGGCGAGCACGGCGGCCTCGCCCGCGTGCGCGCGCAGGATGGCGGCGAGCATTTCCTTGGTCGTGGTCTTGCCGTTGGCGCCGGCAATGGCGATGACCACGGGCGAGAAGCGCTCGCGCCAGTGCCGGCCGAGCCGGCCCAGGCCCTTGCGCGTGTCGTCGACCGCGATCACCGGCAGCGGCGCCGCGCCTGCGAACCCGCGATCCACGAGCGCCGCGGCAGCGCCGCGCTCCTTCGCCACGCCGAGAAACGCGTGCCCGTCGTGATGCTCGCCGCGAATCGCGACGAACAGCTCGCCGCGCCCGATGGCGCGGGTATCGGTGGACACGCCGCGAAAGCGGATATCCGGCCCCACCAGCTGTCCTTGCATCGCGGCGGCGGCCTCGGCGAGGCTCATCATCGCTTCCCCGCCCTGCGCTCCAACGCGGCGCGCGCCACTTGCGCGTCCGAGAACGGCTCGCGCCGCCCGGCAATCTCCTGCCAGGACTCGTGGCCCTTGCCCGCGATCAGCACCACGTCGGCGTCCGCTGCCTCGCCGATGGCCGCTTCGATGGCGCGCGCGCGATCGGGCTCCAGCGCGTGCGGCGCGGCCACGCCCGCCTCGATTTCGCGCAGGATGGCGAGCGGGTCCTCGCTGCGCGGATTGTCGGAGGTCAGCACGATGCGGTCCGCGAGGCGCGAGGCCGCCGCGCCCATCGGCGCGCGCTTGCTGCGGTCGCGGTCGCCGCCCGCGCCAAAAACGAGGGCGAGGCGCCCGCCGCGCGCCTGCGCGATGGGGCGTAGCGCCTGCAGCACCTTCTCGAGCGCGTCCGGGCTGTGGGCGTAGTCGATCACCGTGAGCGGCGCATCGCCCACGCGCTGCATGCGGCCCGGCACCGGCGGCAGCGCAGCGAGCGCGGCGACCGCCTGCGCAAGCGGCAGTCCGTAGGCGAGGAGGCAGCCGAGCACGCCGAGTGCGTTGGCGACGTTGAAGCGGCCAAGCTGCCGGAACGCCGTTTGCGCCGCGCCCCAGCTCGTCGACAGTTCCAGGCGTTCCGGCGCGATGCGCGCGGCGGCAAGGAACTCGCTCACGCTCCCCGGCGCCATGCCCGAGGGCGAGAGGCTGTAGCCGATGGTGCGCACGCCGCGCTCGCGCAGGCGTGTCGCGAGCTGCACGCCGAAGGCATCGTCCAGGTTGAGCACCGCGCAGCCGAGCGCTTCGATCTCGAACAGGCGCGCTTTGGCCGCGGCGTAGGCCTGCATCGAGCCGTGGTATTCGAGGTGGTCGTGCGTCAGGTTGGTGAACAGGGCGCAGTCGAAGGCGACGCCGTTCACGCGCCCCTGGTCGAGGCCGTGCGAGGACACCTCCATCGCCACCGCAGCGGCGCCTTCGCGGCGCATGGCGGCGAGCGTGCGGTGCAGCTCGAGCGCGTCGGGCGTGGTGTTGCCGGCGTCCGCCAGCGCGCCGGGGAATCCCGCGCCCAGCGTGCCGAGCACGCCGCATTTCGCGCCGGCGCCGGTGAGCGCCGCCGCGATCCACTGGCTGCAGGAGGTCTTGCCGTTGGTGCCCGTGACACCGCAGGTCCACAGTGCCTCGCTCGGCCGACCGTAGAACTCGTGCGCCAGCACGCCCGCCTGGGCCTTGAGGCCGCGCACCGGCGCGTTCGGCACGCGCCATGCGTCGCGCCAGGCGAAGCCGTCGGCCTCCCACAACACGCCTGCCGCGCCGCGGCCGATCGCGTCCGGGATGTGCGCGCGCCCGTCGGCCGCCACGCCCGGGTAGGCGAAGAAGGCGACGCCGGGGGCGCAACGCCGGCTGTCGGAGGCGAGCCGCTCGATCACGGCGCCCTGGGCCGCGAGGCGCTCGAGAGGTCCGGCGCCAATCAGGTGCTCTCCCGCGCTTCCTCGCCCTCGCCCGGCAACGGCACGGGCTCGAGCGGCGCGTCGTGCGGCACGTGCAGCAGGCGCAGGCTGCCCTGCGCGATCTGCGCGAACACCGGCGCCGCCACCACGCCGCCGTAGTACTTGCCGGCGGAGGGCTCGTCGATCATCACCGCGATCACCAGGCGCGGCGCGCTCGCGGGCGCCAGTCCGACGAAGGAGGCGATGTACCGGTCCGGCGCGTAGCCGCCGTTCTCCTGCTTGTGCGCGGTGCCGGTCTTGCCGGCGACGCGCCAGCCCATGATGCGCGCGCGCGGCGCGGTACCGCCGGGCTGCACCGCGAGCTCGAGCATCGCGCGCACCTCGCGCGCCGTGTGCGCCGAGATCACGCGCGTGCCGGCCGCGGGCGCATTGGCCTTCAGCAGCGTCAACGGCACGATCTCGCCGTCGCGCGCGAACATGGTGTAGGCGCGCGCCAGCTGCAGCAGGCTTACCGAGATGCCATGGCCGTAGGCCATGGTGGCCTGCTCCACCGGCCGCCAGCTCTTCGCCGGGCGCAGCTTGCCGCTCGCCTCGCCCGGAAAGCCGAGCTGCGGCGCCGTGCCGAAGCCGGCGCGATTGAACAGGTCCCAAAGGTCCTCGCGCGAAAGCGACAGCGCGAGCTTCGCCGCGCCGACGTTGGAGGACTTCTGGATGACCTGCGCCACGCTGATGGCGCCGGCGTCCGCATGCTGGTCGTGGATCGTGTAGCGGGCAATGCGCAGCGAATCGCGCCCGGCGCTGACCACGCTCTTGGCGGTCACCTTGCCTTCCTCCAGGGCGAGCGCCACGGTGAAGGGCTTGAGCGTCGAGCCCGGCTCGAAGCTGTCGGTCAGCGCGCGGTTGCGCAGCTGCTCGCCGGAAAGCCTGGCGCGGTTGTTCGGGTTGAAGGTGGGCAGGTTGGCGAGCGCCAGCACCTCGCCGCTGCGCACGTCGATGACCACCGCCGCGCCCGCCTTGGCGCGGTGTTCCGCGAGCGCCGCCTTCAGCGCGCCGTAGGCAAGGCTCTGGATCTTGCCGTCGATCGCGAGCTGCAGATCCTTGCCGTCCTGCGCGGCGCGGATCGACTCGATGTCCTCGACCACGTGCCCCAGCCGGTCCTTGATCACGCGCCGGCTGCCCGGCACGCCGCCGAGGGTTGCCTGGTGCGCGAGCTCGACGCCTTCCTGGCCCGCCTCGTCCACGCCGGTGAAGCCGACCAGGTGCGCGGTCAGCTCGCCGCCGGGGTAGTAGCGGCGGAACTCGCGGTGCTGGTAGATGCCGGCGAGGCCCAGGCGCGCCACCTGCCCGGCCTGCTCCGGCGCGATCTGGCGCTTGAGGTAGACGAAGTCCCGCGAGGTGTCGGCGAGCCTCTTGTGCAGCTCGCGCGGCTCCACGCCGAGCAGCTTGCCCAGGCTGCGCAGTTGCGCCGGGGAGGCCTCGACGTCCCCGGGGATCGCCCACACCGACTGCACCGGGGTCGAAATGGCGAGCGCCTCCCCGTTGCGATCGAGGATGCGTCCACGCGTGCCGGGAATCTCCAGCACGCGGCTGTAGCGCGCCTCGCCCTTGCCCTGCAGGAAGTCGGTGTGCAGCGCCTGCAGGTAGACCGAGCGGGCGGCGAGCACGGCGAACGCGGCCAGCAGCGCCGCCATCACCAGGCGAGCGCGCCACACCGGCAGGCGCACCATGCTCGAGGCCGCCACCGCGCTCATCGCGCCGCCTCGAGCTCGACGACGCGCACGCGGCGCGGATCGGGCGTGCGCATGCCGAGGGTGCCGGTGGCCACCTTCTCGATGCGTGCGTGCAGGCCCCAGGTGCTCGCCTCGAGCTGCAGCTTGCCGTACTCGATTTCGAGCTCGCGCGCGCGCGCCTGCTCGCGCTCGAGCTCCGTGAACAGCTTGCGGGCCTTGTGCTGGGAAGTGACGAGCCCGAGCGCGCAGACGACGAGAACCAGGAGGAGGAGGAGGTTCAGCTTCGCCACGCGTCGGGCTCGATTCGGTGGAAACGGGGATCCAGGGGGGCCGCCGTGCGCTCGGCGATGCGCAGCACGGCGCTGCGCGCGCGCGGGTTGGCGGCAGTCTCGGCGGCAGAGGGGCGCATCGGCTTGCCGAGTATCTTGAGCGGCGCCTGTGGCATCTCGCTGGCGCGCACGGGCAAATCCCGTGGCAGCTGCGGGCGCGCGCAGGATTGCAGGAAGCGCTTGACGATGCGGTCTTCGAGCGAATGAAAGGCGATCACCGCCAGGCGCCCTGCGGGCGCGAGGCGCGCGAGCGCCTGCGGCAGCATCAGCGACACTTCCTCAAGCTCCCGATTGACGAAAATCCGTAGAGCCTGAAAGGTGCGCGTCGCCGGATCCTGGCCCGGCTCCCGTGTGCGGACCGCCGCACCCACGAGATCGGCAAGTTCGCGGGTCGTGCGGATGGGCGCGTGCCGGCGAGCAGCAACAATCGCCGCTGCAATCTGTTTAGCAAACCGTTCTTCCCCATACTCCCCGATGACCTCCCTGAGTTGGGCTTCGCTCGCCGCGGCCAGCCAGTCGGCCGCGGATGTCCCCTGCGTCGGATCCATGCGCATGTCCAGCGGCCCCTCGGCGCGGAAGGAGAAGCCGCGCGCGGCCTCCTCCAGCTGCGGCGAGGACACGCCCAGGTCGAAAAGCATCCCGTGCGCCTGCGCCACCCGCTGCGCGTCGAGCGCGGCCGCCAGGCCGCTGAACGCCGTGTGCACGATCGAGAAGCGCGCGTCGCGGATCTCGCGCGCCGCCGCGACCGCCTGCGGGTCGCGGTCGAGCGCGATGAGCCGGCCGTGCTGGCCGAGCCGCGCGAGGATCAGGCGGCTGTGGCCGCCGCGGCCGAAGGTGCCGTCCACGTAGATGCCGTCCGGCCGCACGGCAAGCGCCGCCACGGCTTCTTCGGCAAGGACGGCAACGTGAGAGAGGGGAGCGGCGCTCATCGGGTTGCGCGGCCGCGCTCACAGCGAGAAGTCCTCCATGCCCGGCGGTGGCGCAGCCGGGCCGGAGAGGGCTTGCGCGAGCTTGGCGTTCCACAGGCCCGCGTCCCAGAGCTCGAAATAGCCGCCCTGCCCCACGAGCATCACGTCGCGCTCGAGCTTGGCGTGCTGGCGCAGCGCGCCCGAGACGAGGATCCGGCCCGAGGTGTCCGGCGCGACGTGCTCTTCGAAGCCGAGCAGGAGGCGCTTCCACCAGCTCGCCTGCGGATGAAAGCTCGGAAAGGTTTCCGCCTTGGCGCGCACCGGCTCCCAGGCGGCCGCCGGGTAGACGAGCACGCAGCCTTCGGGGTGTGCCGTGAGGACCAGGTACTTCGCGCTTGAAAGCAGCGCGTCGCGATGGCGAGTCGGGATCGCCAGCCGCCCCTTGGCGTCCAGCGTCACCACCGTTGCGCCGTGAAATGTCCCACCCATGCCCTGTTTTTCCTTTGGCGGCCCGGGGACTGCGGGGATTCCCCCCTTTTCCGCCACTTTTTTCTACCTTTTCCCACTTTAGGGGAAAAGCTGTCGCAAGGTCAAGCCAAATATTCAGGCCTGACAAAGACTTAGCGATGTTTTGAGAGGGAGATTCTTGAAATTAAATATAAATACAATTCAACAGGTTATAAAACCTATTGAAAGTACTGTCTTAGAACGGGCAGGCTGAGGGTCGCCGCGCGGCGACGCCCAAACCTAGCTGCGTGCGAGACGGTCTATGGACTCCGCGCTCACACCGACTTTCGCGCCGGCAGCGTGAATCTCGAGCCACGTGTTCGCGTCCACCGCGATGCCGTCCTTCTCACGCTTGGCGCGCGTTTCGCGCTCGGGATCGCCCGCGATGCGCACGCGGTCCGTGCCCGGCGCGGGCGGCGACTGCTTCACCCAGGCGATGAACTCGCGCGCCTCGCGCTCGAAGGGCGCCGCAGTGCCGAGCTTCTTCGGATCGATGAGGATCGAGAGCATGCCGTTCAGCACGCGCTTCTTCGAGCGGTCCTCGGTATGCCAGGTGCCGCCGCCGGTGAGCGCGCCGCCCAGCAGCTCGCACACCACGGCGAGCCCGTAGCCCTTGTGCAGGCCGAAGGTCGTGAGGGCGCCGAAGGGCTCGATCACGCCGAACCTCGCCTCGACGGTGGGATTGCCTTTGTCGTCGAGCAGGAGCCCCGGCGGCATTTTCTCGCCCTTGTTGTGCGCGACGCGCACCTTGCCCTGCGCCACGCCGCTGGTGGCCATGTCGAGGATGAACGGCGCCTGGCCCGCGAGCGGAATGCCGATGGTGCAGGGGTTGGTGCCGAAACGCGCGTCGCTGCCGCCGAAGGGCGCGACGATGGCGCGCGAGATCACGTTGACGAAGCTGATCGACACCAGCCCCGCGGCCACCGCCTGCTCGGCCCACTGGCCGATGCGGCACAGGTGATGCGAGTTGGCGAGCGCCATCACGCACACGCCGTGCTGCCGCGCGCGCTCGATGGCGATGGCGGTCGCCTCCAGGCCGATCACCTGCCCATAGCCGGCCTGGCCGTCGAGCGCGACCAGCGCGCCGCCCTCGAACGTCACCAGCGGGTGGCGGTTGGGCTGCAAGCCGCCCTCCTTCAGCGAATCGACGTAGCGCGGAATCATGCCGATGCCGTGCGAGTCGTGGCCGGTGAGATTGGCGGTGACGAGGTTCTCGGCGACGAGCTTGGCCTCGCGCGCGTCGCTGCCGCCTGCGGCGACGACCGCCTCGATGGCGCGCGCAAGCTGCGCCGGCTTGAAGACGTGGGGGGTTGCCATGGGGGCGAGTTTATAATGGCCGCCACCGGTTCAAGCCGCCCATGATCGACAAGTTCATCGCCAGCACCGCCGAAGCGCTCGCCGACGTTGCCGACGGCGCCACCGTGATGATCGGCGGCTTCGGCAACGCCGGCATGCCGGCCGAGCTGATCGACGCCCTCATCGCGCAGGGCGCGAAGCGACCTCACCGTGGTGAACAACAACGCCGGCAACGCGGACGCGGGACTCGCCGCGCTGATCGGCGCCGGGCGCGTGCGCAAGATCATCTGCTCCTTCCCGCGCCAGACCGATTCCTGGCACTTCGACAAGGCCTACCGCGCCGGCGAGCTCGAGCTGGAGCTGGTGCCGCAGGGCACGCTCGCCGAGCGCATCCGCGCCGCGGGCGCCGGCATCGGCGCCTTCTACACGCCGACCGCGTTCGGCACCCGGCTCGCCGATGGCAAGGAAACGCGGCGCATCGGCGATCGCGACTACGTGCTCGAGTATCCGATCCACGCCGACTACGCGCTCATCAAGGCCGACCGCGCGGACCGCTGGGGCAACCTCACCTATCGCATGACTGCGCGCAATTTCGGCCCGATCATGGCGGCGGCGGCCAAGTGCACGGTGGCGCAGGTGCGCGAGACCGTCGCAGCTCGGCGAGCTCGATCCGGAAGCCGTCGTCACCCCCGGCATCTTCGTGCAGCGCATCGTGCGCATCGCTCCGCTGAGGAAAGTCGCATGAAGAAGCTCGATCGCAACCAGATCGCCGCGCGCGTGGCGCGCGACATCCCCGACGGCGCCACCGTCAACCTCGGCATCGGCCTGCCGACGCTGGTGGCCGACCACCTGCCCAAGGACCGCGAGATCGTCCTGCACAGCGAAAACGGCGTGCTCGGCATCGGCCCGCGGCCGGCGAAGGGGATGGAGGACGAGGATCTGATCAACGCCGGCAAGGAGGCGGTCACGCTGCTCAAGGGCGGCTCCTTCTTCCATCACGCCGACTCCTTCGGCATGATCCGCGGCCGTCACCTCGACTACTGCGTGCTCGGCGCGTTCCAGGTCTCGGTGGCGGGCGACCTCGCCAACTGGCACACGGGCGCGCCCGATGCGATTCCCGCCGTCGGCGGCGCGATGGACCTTGCCGTGGGCGCGAAGAACGTCCTGGTGATGATGGAGCACCTCACCAAGGAGGGCAAAAGCAAGATCGTCGAGCGCTGCAGCTATCCCCTGACCGGGGCGCGCTGCGTGAACCGCGTCTACACCGACCTCGCGGTGATCGACGTGAAGGCCGACGGCCTTCACGTCGTGGACATCGTCGAGGGGCTTTCCTTCGAAGAGCTCGAGCGCCTCTCGGGCGTGCCCCTCAAGCGCCCGGCCGCCACAAGAGCGGCCTAGGCGGCCCTCAAACCTACGCGCTGCCTTTCTGAAAGTCCGTGCTGCGACGCGGCGCGCAGTGACGCTTCGCAGCACATTGTGGTTCTCACATTCCGCGTGCAGCACATGGTGGTTCTTACTGCGGCTTGATGCCCGCTGCCTGCAGGATCTTGTTCGTTTCCGCGACTTCCTTGCGCACGAAGTCGCTGAACTGCGGAATCGTCAGGTTGCCCGGCACGGTGCCGAGCTTCTCCAGCCGGCCCCTGAGATCCGGGCTCGCCAGCGCCGCGTTCACGTCCTTGTTGATCTTCGCGGCGACGTCCGCCGGCAACTTCGCCGGGCCCCACAGACCCACCCACAGCGTGTAGTCGAAGCCCGGGTAGCCCTGCTCGGCGACCGTCGGTACGTTGGGAAGCAGCGGCGAGCGTTGCGCGGAGGACACCGCGAGCGCGAGAGCCTTGCCGCCGTTCACGTGCGGCAGCGCGGCGTTGAGCGGGGCCCAATAGCAGCACACGCGCCCGCCGATGGTGTCGGCGATGGCCTCGGGCGTGCCCTTGTAGGGGATGTGCGCCACATCGATGCCGGTCGCGATCTTGAGCTTCTCCAGGTTGAAGTGCGTGCCACTGCCGATGCCGGCGGAGGAAAAATTGAGCTTGCCGGGACTCGCCTTGGCCACATCGATGAAATCGCGCAGCGACTTCCAGCCCGCATCCGGGCTGACCATCAGCACGTTCGGCCCGCCGCCCAGCAACGCAAGGTTGGTGAAGTCCTTCAGCGTGTCGTAGGGCAAGCTGGCGTAGATGCCCGGGTTCGCCACGTGCGCCGACGAATTGGCGAGCAGCGTATAGCCGTCGGGATCGGCTTTCACCACCACCGCCGAGCCGATCGAGCCGCCGGCGCCGACGCGATTCTCCCCCACCACCGGCTGGCCCCACACCTCCTGCAGCTTCGCGGCCACCGCACGCCCGATGATGTCGGTCGAGCTGCCCGGCGTAAACGCGATGATCAGGCGCACCGGCTTGTTGGGAAAGCCCTGCGCGAATGCCTGCGAGGCGACGAGCGCCAGCGCAGCGACCAGCAGCTTAAGAAAGCCCATCCTTCACCTCCACGTTTTCTGGTTTCAATTCGATTCCGGACGCCTGCGCCTGCTGCACCAGCAGCGTCGCGAAATCCTCCTCCTTCATGCCGCGGCCGATCATAGACTGAATCAGGTCGCGGGTGGCCGACGCCAGCGGCATCGGCACCTCCAGCCTGCGCCCGGCGTCCAGGCCCAGGTCCATGTCCTTCCTCAGCAGCTCGGGGGTGAACGTCACCTTGAAGTCGAGGTTGACGAAGGCCGGCGTCTTGTAGCGCGTGAACATCGAGCCCATCACGCTCTGGTTGAGGAACTCGAGGAAGGCGTGGCGCGGCACGCCCGCCTTCTGCGCCAGCACCGTGACCTCGGCGAGCGACTGGATGACCACGCCGAGGAACACGTTGTGGCAGATCTTGACGATGCGCGCGAGCTCGCCTTCGCCGACATAGCTCGCGGCGGGCGCGATCATCCTGAGCAAGGGCAGCGCCGCGTCGAACGACTTCCTCGGGCCGGAGCAGACGAACGAGAGCTTGCCCGCCTTGATCACCTTGGCGTTGCCGGAGACCGGCGCCGCGAGGTAGTCGATGCCCCGCGCGGCGAGCAGCTCGCGCAGCTCCGCGGAACCCTCCAGCGAAATCGACGAGCATTCGATCACCACGCGCGGCCTGTGCGTGCCCGCGAGCAGCTCGTGCATGACGTGCTTCACGTCCTTCCAGGTCGACACCATGCAGAACACGACGTCGCGCGCGGCGAGCTCGGCGAGCTGGTGGGCGACTTTCGCGCCGTACTGCGCGAGCGGCTCGGCCTTGGCGCGCGTGCGGTTCCAGACGAGCACGTCCGCCCCGCCCTTCGCGAGGCGCGCGGCCATCTCGTAGCCCATGCGGCCGGCGCCGATCCAGCCGACCGTGGGACCGGCGGGCCTAGTAGGGGTTGGCAATCGGCAGTTCCTCGGCGGGGTAGAGCGAGATCACCTGCGCGCCCTTCGGCGTGAGGATCACTTCCTCCTCGATCCTCGCCGCGGAGACGCCGTCGGTGGCCGGGCAATAGGTCTCGACCGCGAACACCATGCCCGCCTTCAGCTCGATCGGCTCGCGGAAGGACGTCAGCCGCGAAATCAGCGGCCGCTCGTGCAGGCCGAGCCCGAGGCCGTGGCAGAAGTTCAGGCCGAAGGCGTCCATCTCGCTCGCGAAGCCGATTTCCTTCGCCTCCGGGAAGGCCATCGCGATCTTGTCGCTCGACATGCCGGGCCGGAGCAGCTCGATGGCGCGGTCCATCCATTCACGCGCCTTGCGGTAGGCGGTGCGCTGCGGCCCAGTGGCCCGGCCCACGTTGAAAGTACGGTAGTAGCAGGTGCGGTAGCCCATGAAGGACTGGATGATGTCGAAGAACGCCTGGTCGCCCGGGCGGATCAGGCGGTCGGTGAAGTTGTGCGGGTGCGGCGAGCAACGCTCCCCCGAGATCGAGTTGATCGCCTCGACGCAGTCCGAGCCCATCTCGTAGAGCCGCTTGGTGGCGAGCGCCACGATCTGCGACTCCTGGATACCCGGCTTCAGCGCCTCGGCGATGTCCTGGTAGACGCCATCCACCATGGCGGCGGCCATGTTGAGCAGCGTCAGCTCGTCGATGTTCTTCACTTCACGCGCCTGCAGCATCACCTGCTGGCCGTCGCGCACCTCGATGCCTTCCTTTTGCAGCGCGAACAGCATCGGCGGCTCGACCACGTCGATGCCGACCGGCATGTCCGCGACGCCTTCCGCCTTGAGGATCGCCTTGATCTCCTTCGCGGCGTCGCGGAACAGCGTCAGGTCCGCGCCGGTCGCGCCGCGCATGCCGAGCAGCCCCGCGCGGCAGTGATCCGCGTGCAACCAGGGCGCGTGCAGCTTGTGATGGCGCGCCGCCGAGCCGAAGTCCCAGATGTAGGGATCGCCGGTGCCGGTGAGCAGCGAGTAGCGCGTGAGCTTGTCGCGCGCCCACTCGCCGATCACCGTGCTGGTGGTGTAGCGGATGTTGTGCTGGTCGAAGGAAAGCAGCGCGCCCAGGCCGGAGCCCGACAGCGCGGCGCGCGTGCGCGCGAGGCGGTAGTCGTGCAGCCGCCGGAAATTGACACGCTCCTCGAAGTCGACCTGGGTGTGGCCGGGAGCCTGCAGCGGGCGCTTCCAGTCGTGATGCGGATTGACATCGTCGGGGCGGACGATGCGCGGCTCCGGGCGCTTCTTCTTCATGACTCCTCCTGCGCGGAGTTTAATACAATCGCCACATGAGAAAGCGCCCGGAAGATCTGCGTTCGCACCGCTGGTTCGGCGTCAAGGACCTGCGCTCCTTCGGCCACCGTTCGCGCACCGCGCAGATGGGCTACGACCGCAGCGACTACGCCGGCAAGCCCGTCATCGCGATCGTCAACACCTGGTCGGACATCAACCACTGCCACACGCACTTCCGCCAGCGCGCGGAGGAAGTGAAGCGCGGCGTGTGGCAGGCGGGCGGCTTTCCGCTGGAGATGCCGGCGATGGCGCTCGCCGAGACCATGCAGAAGCCCACCACCATGATGTACCGCAACTTCCTCGCCATGGAGACCGAGGAGCTGCTGCGCTCCTACCCGGTGGACGGCGCGGTGCTGATGGGCGGCTGCGACAAGACCACGCCGGCGCTCATCATGGGCGCGACCAGCATGAACCTGCCGGCGATCTACCTGCCCGCCGGGCCGATGCTGAACAGCCACTGGCGCGACCAGACGCTCGGCTCGGGCTCCGACACCTGGAAGTACTGGGACGAGCTGCGCGCCGGACGCATCACGCGAGCAGCGACTGGCAGGGCATCGAGGACACGATCGCGCGCTCGCCGGGCACCTGCATGACCATGGGCACCGCGGCCACCATGATGTCGCTCGCCGAGGCGCTCGGCTTCACGCTGCCCGGCTACTCGTCGATTCCCGCGCCGGATTCCAACCACGCGCGCATGGCCACGCTCACCGGCAAGCGCATCGTCGAGATGGTGTGGGAGGACCTGAAGCCGCGCGATCTTCTCTCGCGCGGCTCCTTCGACAACGCCATCACCACGCTGATGGCGATGGGCGGCTCGACCAACGCCATCGTGCACCTGGTCGCCATGGCCGGGCGCGCCGGCCTCGCCTTCCCGCTGGAGCGCTACAACGAGATCAGCGCAAAGACGCCGGTGATCGCCAACGTGCGCCCCTCGGGGAGCACGTACCTGATGGAGGATTTCTACTACGCGGGGGGCTTGCGCGCGCTGCTCTGGCAGCTGCGCGACCTGCTGGATCTCTCGGCGAAGACGGTGAACGGCAAGACGCTCGGCGAGAACATCGAGGGAGCGAAGGTGTGGAACGCCGATGTCATCCTGCCGCGCGACAAACCGCTCAAGGCCTCCGGCGGCATCGTCATGCTGCGCGGCTCGCTCGCGCCCGACGGTGCGGTGATCAAGACGAGCGCCGCGGACCCGAAGCTCCTGCGGCACACCGGGCGCGCGGTGGTGTTCGAGGACTACAACGACATGGCGGCGAGGATCGACCGCGACGACCTCGACGTCGACGCCGGCTGCGTCCTCGTGCTGAAGAACGCGGGGCCGCTCGGCGGGCCCGGCTTTCCCGAGTGGGGCATGCTGCCGATGCCGAAGAAGCTGATCAAGCAGGGCGTGAAGGACATGGTGCGGCTGTCGGATGGCCGCATGAGCGGCACCAGCTACGGCACCTGCATCCTGCACGTCGCGCCGGAGGCCTACGTCGGCGGGCCGCTCGCTTTCGTGAGGAACGGGGACCTGATCGAACTCGACGTGGACCAGAAGCGCCTCGACCTGAAAGTGAGCGACGCGGAGCTGGCCAGGCGCAAGGCCGCCTGGCAGCGCCCGCCGGCGAAATACGAGCGCAGCTACGGCGCCATCTTCTCGCGCCACGTGAAGCAGGCGAACGAAGGCTGCGACTTCGACTTCCTCGAGGGCACCGCGCCCACCGCAGAGCCCGAGATCCACTGACTGCATGGGCGCGGCGCTGAAAGACAGCCGCTTCCTCCTTGCGCTGACGACCGCGGCAGCGCCCGTCGTCGGTCACCTGCTCGGCCAGTATTGGCATGCCTTCTTCGTCTTCTGGGTTGTCGTTCCCCTGCTCGACTGGCTCATCGGACGCCATGCGCGGCCCGGCAGCGCCACGGAGATCGGCCGCCTCGAGCGCAATCCGTTCTTCCGCTTCGTGCTGCACGCCTGGGTGCCGCTGCAACTCGGCCTGATCGGCTGGGGCGCATGGCTGGTCGCCTCGGGCGGCGTGAGCGGGTGGGACGCCATGCTGTTCACGCTTTCGGTGGGACTCGCCACCGGCGGCGCCGGCATCACCATTGCGCACGAGCTGGGCCACAAGCGCCCGGCGCTGGATCGCCTGCTGTCGCGGGTGCTGCTGGTCACCGTGGCCTATGGCCATTTCACCGTCGAGCACAATCGCGGGCACCACGTGCGCGTCGCCACGCCGGAGGATCCGGCGAGCGCGCGCTACGGCGAAGCGTTCTGGGCGTTCCTGCCGCGCACGCTCGCCGGCTCGCTCGCCCACGCCTGGGCGCTCGACCGCCGCGAGGTGCTGTGGTCCTGGGCCGCGACGCTCGCCATCGCGGCGGCACTGGGCGCGGCCGGCGGCCCGCTGGCAGTCGCGTTCTTCATTGGCCAGGCCGCGATGGCGGTGACGCTGCTGGAGGCCGTCAACTACATCGAGCACTACGGTCTCGCGCGCCGCAGGCTTGCCGATGGCCGCTACGAGCGCCCTGCGGCGCGCCACGCATGGGACGCCTACGAGTGGCTGAGCAACAGCTTCCTCGTGCACCTGCAGCGCCACGCCGACCACCACCTGAACCCGATGCGCTCCTACGCGGCGCTGCAGCCGCAGGCGGACAGCCCGAAGCTGCCGATGGGCTACCCCGGAATGGTGCCCCTCGCGTTTGTCCCGCCGCTGTGGTTCGCGGTGATGAACCCGCGCGTGCCGAAGGCGGAAGATGGCTAGGACAGCCTTCGTCACCGGGGCCACGGGCTTCGTCGGACTGAACTTGGTCGAGGCGCTATTGGCGCAGGGCTGGCGCGTGCTCGCGCTGCATCGCGCCGGATCGGAACTGAAATACCTCTCGCGCATGGCGGCCGAGCGAGTCGTCGGCGACGTCACCGACGCCGAGGCCGTGCGGCGCGCCCTGCCGCCGGAAGTCGACGCGGTATTCCACGTCGCCGGCGACACGAGCCTGTGGTCCCGGCGCAACGCGGCGCAGGACCGCATCAACATCGAAGGCACCCGTAACATGGTCGAAGCAGCGCTCGCGCGCCGCGCGCGGCGCTTCCTGCACACCTCGAGCATCTCCGCCTGGGGCCTGCAGCGCGGCCGCCTCGACGAGCGCACGCCGCAGCTGGGCAGGTACTCCAGCGTGAACTACAACCGCTCCAAGCACCTCGCCGAGGAGGCCGTGCGCGCGGGCATCGCGCGCGGGCTGGACGCAGTGATCCTCAGCCCCGGCGCGATCCTCGGGCCCTACGACACGCGCAACTACGCGCGCCTGGTGACGATGATTGCGGCCGGGACGCTGCCCGGCGTGCCGCCCGGCGCGCTGCCCTTCTGCGACGTGCGCGAAGTGGCGAAGGCGCACGTCGCCGCGTTCGAGTGCGGCGGCAAGGGGGAGAACTACCTGCTCGCCGGCACGGACGCCACGTTCCTCGAGCTGGTGCGCGAGATCGGCGCCGCCCTCGGCCGGCCGGTGCCGGCACGTGCGATGCCAGCTTGGGTGCTCCACATCCTGGGTGCGCTCGGCGCGCTGCGCGGCGCGTTGAGCGGTATCGAGCCCACGCTCACGCTTGAAACCGCGCGGCAGGCGACGCGCCAGCTGACCTGCGACTGCTCGAAGGCGATGCGCGAGCTGGGCTACCGCGCGGTGCCGTTGCGCGACATGGTCGGCGACTGCGTGAGCTGGCTCGCCGCCGAAGGGCTGCTGCCCGGATCCTTGCGCGCGCGCCGCTAGCGACGGATCGTCGTCGTCATCGTCTTCGGGCTCAACAGCGTCGAGCTCGTAGACGTCGTGGTCACGGGCTGGAACGTGAACGTCGTGGTGGTGATCGACGGCGCCGACAACGTCGTCGTGGTGGAAGTCGTGCTTGACGTCGTGCTCTGCAAGTTCGAGGCGATGTTGTTCAGCGAGGTGGTGCCAAGCGAAGTCTGGATCGGCGCCGCAGTGACCAGCATGCTCGAGGGCACCGGCGCGACTTTGGGCTGGAAGGTCTGCGCAGGGTCGCTGAGGAGGACCGTCGACACCGCCGTCGTCGAAAGCGTCGGGCTCTGGATCAGCAGGCTGCTATTGGCCAGTTCGGGCGAGATGATCGCCGTGGAGAGCTTGATGGGCTCCGCGATCGGCTTGAACTCCGTCGCCGGCAGGTTGGCCACCGGCAGCGGAACGAACGGCTGGCGCACCGCCGGCGTGGTCGACTCGCCTGGCTTGACGGGCGCGGCCTCGCGGCGCGGCGTCGGCAGGGCGATTTCGCCGATGGGAATCGCGCGCTCCAGGATCTTCCCGCCGACGATCCCGTGGACTCCTTCCTTCGTCATCGCAACCTCGCCAAGGCGCGCCTCGCCGAGGTTCAGCTTGACCAGCGTCGGCGCCTGCGGCGCGTCCGCGGTCTTCGGCAGCGTCTTGACTTCGATGTCGGCGTTGCGCAGGTCGAACTTGCCGTCCGCCGTGTGCAGTTCCACGGGGCGCAGGCCGGGACGGCCGATCGCCTCGCCGCCGATCAGGCGGATGCGGCCCTGGTCGAGGATCACCACGTCGCGATCGCGCACGCGCTGGTCGAAGCGCACGCGCGAGCGCTCGCCGATGCCGCAAGCGGTGTCCGCGCCGAGCTTCACCTGCGCGTAGGAGTCCGGACCGGTCTCCAGGCGCAGTCCCGGCGCCAGCCGGGTGCCCTTGGTAACGGGAACTCGCTGGCCCGCCTCGTCAATGCCGAAACATTGCCCCATGCAGAAGAGGACGCGGGGCATTTCCTGGGCCGCGACGGGAAACGCGGCGATCGTCAGCAACGCGATGGGGATCAGTGCGGTGGACTTGCGCATGGGTGGCCTCCTAGTGTCTTTCACTTTGCATCAGCGCTTGATGATGGGGCTGGTGATTGGCGCCGTCTGAATCGTGGTCGTGGGTGCGGTCAGAACCGGCGAACCCGTCGTGGTCGTCGGCGCCGTCAGCACCGGCGAGATCGTGGTGGTCGTCGGCGAGATCGTGGTGGTCGTGGGCGAGATCGTCGTCGTGGGCGAGATCAACGTCGGCGAGATCGTGGTGGTCGTGGGCGAGATCAACGTCGGCGAGATCGTGGTGGTCGTGGGCGAGATCGTCGTCGTGGGCGAGATCGTTGTGGTTGTCGGTGAGATCGTCGTGGTCGTCGTGGGTGAAATCGTCGTGGTGGTCGGAGAGATCGTCGTCGTCGGCGAAATCAGCGTCGGCGAGATCGTCGTCGTCGCAGGCGCCGTCTCGACCACGCGAGGCGTGTCAATCGGGTTGAGCAGCGGGGTGGATAGCGTTCGCACTGGCGCCACCCCCTTTGCTGCCGCGGGCGCCTTCTGCGCGGCACCGGCGGCGGGTGCACCGCCTTCGACGTTTCCGTCGCCTTGGCGCGACTGCGGAACCGGCTGGGGCACCGGGGTAGGCTTGCCGAAGATGCCGACGGGAGGCGAAACCAGCACCGGCGGTGAGGTGCTGGGCAGCGCGACGAACACTGTTTGCCCAGGGTTGATTACGACCGACGCCCCCGCCCGGTTCTGGACGGTGATGACGCCATCGTAGACGCGGTTGTAGGTACCGGCGGCAGCGTCGGACACGGGCTGCAAGACGTGCACCACTTCGAAGTGAGTCCCGCGGACCCCCATCGTCATTGAGCTGGTCGAGACGCGGTAGTTCTGGCGGTTGTTCCGGGCGATCAGGCCGGTCAGCGCGCGGAAGCCCCCTTTGAGGATCGACACGGCAAAGCTGCTCTCGCGGTCCTCCGCACCCCTGAAGCGGTAGGCATCGAGCTTGAGCTGGGTATCGGCGCGCAGCGAAAGCGCGCCGCCGTCGCTCATCCTCAGCTGCGCGAGGCTGTTGGCGCCCGTGACGATCGAGTCGCCTTGCTGCAACTCGCCGTTGCGCTCGGCGTTGCGGGTGACGCCATCGCGGCCGACGACCTTCACTTCGCCGGTCACAGCGATGAAGCGCCCCGCCGTCGCGTCGCCCTGCGCCGCGACCGGCCCCGCGACGGCGACCAGCAGCGCCGCCAGCGCAGGCAGCAGGCGGGTGACGGCGGTCACACCGATGTCCATGGTCCGCGCCGTCCCGCTGCCTGTCATAGGTCGAGCCTCAGGTTCAGTGACACGTCGGTACGATCGTACTTGTAGAGGCTCTGGTTGCTGTCGTTCTGCATGTACAACACCTGCGGCCGCAGGCTCCATCCCTTCGCGAAGGCCCAGCTGACGCCCAGGGTGACGTCGCCCAGGGTGTCGACGCGCTCCGTGCCGAACAGCGGGTTCACCTCCGAGTACTCGCCGTACTGCACGCCCGCGGACACGAAGGCGCCGATGGTGTCGGCGAAAGTCCGCTGCAGGATGATCCGCAGCCCGACGAAGGGCTTGTCGCCATCCACGCGGCCTTCCGTTGCCGACTCGAAGCCCGCCAGCAGCGTCACCCCGGCAGCGCCGCGGCCATCCGCGGCTGCGTGCAGCCAGCCGATCGAAGCCTGGCCCATGTCGTAGCTGTTGACGACGAGCGCGGCCGGAAGGAACTTGTTGCGCGAACCGTTGAGCCCGAGGGTGATCTGGTCCTGCTTGCCCGCCAGATAGCGGTAGTCGAGCGTGCCGCCCACGCTGTCGCGCGCCTTGGTGTCGTCCAGCCAGAAGCGCCCGCCCGTCGCGGCGAGCCGCACGTTGTGCGCGCCCCCGCTGTAGCCCAGCCCGGCGCGCAGGTCCACGGTTCCCCACTCCGCGATATCGAGTTCGCGAAACAGCCGCGCGCGTGCCTCGCCGCCCGCAAAGATGGTGAAGCGGTCGGTCAGCGCGTGGATCAGCTCGCCGCCCGCGGTGAAGGCGGTGTATTGGTCGCCCCGCGCCAGCGCCGATTGCGGCAGCAGCAACGTGCCGCCGCCGGCGAGGGTGACCTCGCTGATGCGGGTCGCCGACTGCGGATTGGTGTCATAGCCGTAGCCGAACTCGAGGTAGCCGAAGCCGACGGTCCGCCTGCCGGCGAGGTACTGCTCCGCGGCCTGGCCGTAGATCTGCGCCTGTTGGCGCAGTTCCGGCGGCAGGTTGTCGAAGCGCAGCACCGTCTCGAACTCGAGCTTGGCCCGCGCGAAGTCGCCCAGCGCGAGGTAGGCCCGTCCCATCTCGAGCCGCACGCCGACGAAGTTCGGCTCCACCGCCAGGATGCGCTCGTAGATGAAGCTCGCCTTGCTGGGCTGCCCGCTTTCCAGCGCGGAGCGGGCGAGCAGGTAGTCGAACTTCAGGTCGCCCGCCAGCCGGTCCTCGTGCGGCTCGAGCAGCTTGTAGGCCTCGGCATAGCGGCCGGCGCGCACCAGGGATTCCCCTTGCGCGACGAGCTGCGCGTCCGATTGCGCCCAAGTGACGGTCGCGACCGACCAGGCCAATGCGACCACTAGTGCACGCCAGAATTGACCCACCCGCTCCCCCCGTGGAAACCGCCCCAATTCCCCCGGGAAATGCTAGACGAGGGCTGGGGGCCAAGGCAATCCGTGGACGCCCTCGGGCCGCGCTTGGCCAGCGCTTTCGTGTAAGACGTTGTCAGAACTGCGCGACCGCGCACCGGACAGGCCGCAGGAGGCGATACGCCGGGGGCCCTGATGCTTCGGCACGACGGGCGTCTTCGCTCGCCTTGGACGAGGCTGCCGTCGCGGTGCCCCGGGGTACAATCGCCCGGCCACACTTCAAACTAAGTAACCAACCGGTTCAATCCAGGGAGACAGGATCCATGCGTCCGTTCCACAGCATGCTGCTCGCCGCGGCACTCGCGGCCATCGCCGGCGCCGCCGGCGCCCAGACCTACCCGAACAAGCCGATTCGCGTCATCGTGCCCTACGCCGCGGGCGGCACGTCCGACATCCTCGCGCGCCAGATCGGCCCGAAGCTCACCGAGGCCTGGGGCCAGCCGGTGATCGTGGAGAACAAGCCCGGCGCCAACGGCAACGTCGGCGCCGACTTCGTCGCCAAGAGCGCGCCCGACGGCTACACGCTCCTGCTCACCGACCTGGGCGGGCTGGTCATCAGCCCCAGCGTCTATCCGAAGTTGCCTTTCGATCCGTCGAAGGACTTCTCCCCGGTGGTGATGGTGTCGTATTCGCCCCACGTGCTGGCGGTGCACCCGGCAGTCGCCGCAAAGGACGTCAAGGAGCTCATCGCGCTGGCGAAGGCCAACCCGGGCAAGCTCAACTTCGCGGTCTCGGGAATCGGCGGCGCGCCCCAACTCGCCGGCATCGAGTTCGCGCAGCGCACGGGCGTGCAATGGACCTACATCCCCTACAAGGGCGGCGCCGACGCGGTGACCGCGGTGGTGGGCGGCCAAGCCGACGTGCTGTTCAACGGCATGCTCGCGACCTGGCCCTCGGTCACCGGCGGCAGGCTGCGCGCGCTGGCGATTTCCAGTGCGCAGCGCGTGCCTTCGGCGCAGGACACTCCGACCGTGGCCGAGAACGGCCTGCCGGGATTCGAGACCGGCTCCTTCCAGGGCGTGGTCGGTGCGGCGGGAATTCCCCGCGAGACCGTGGCGAAGCTGAATGCCGAGCTCACCAAGGCGCTCAACGCGGCTGACATGAAGGAGCGCTTCGCGAAGCAAGGCACCGAAGTGCGCACCGGCACGCCGGAGAGCCTTGGCGCGTGGATGAAAACGGAGCAGGCGCGCTGGGCCAGGGTGGTGAAGGAATCGGGGGTCAAGTTCGAATGAAGCTGGATCTGCCGCAGAACGCGTTCAAGCGCGCGCTGAAGGCCGGGCAGGCGCAGATCGGCCTGTGGTCGAGCCTGTCGTCGAACTACTCGGTGGAAGTGATCGCCGGGGCGGGCTTCGACTGGATCCTGCTCGACATGGAGCACTCGCCGAACGACCTGGAGAGCCTGCTCGCGCAGTTGCAGGCGGCGGCGCCCTATCCGACCCATTCAGTCGTGCGCGTGCCGTGGAACGACATGGTGACCATCAAGCGCGTGCTGGACGCCGGCGCGCAGTCGCTGCTCATTCCCTACGTGCAGAACGCGGCGGAAGCGAAGGCGGCGGTGGCCAATACGCGCTACCCGCCGGCGGGCGTGCGCGGCGTGGCCGGCACCACCCGCGCCACGCGCTTCGGGCGCATCAAGGACTACGCCAAGCGCGCGCACGAGGAGATCTGCGTGCTGGTGCAGCTCGAGACCAAGCCCGCTCTGGATGAAATCGAGAAGGTGGCCGCGATCGACGGCGTGGACGGCATCTTCATCGGACCCGCGGACCTGCACGCTTCGATGGGCTACACGGGCGAGACGGCGAACCCGGCCGTGATGCCGCTCATCGAGGAGTCCATCCGGCGCATCCGCAAGGCGGGCAAGGCGCCGGGCTACCTTTCGCCGGTGGAGGCAGACGCGAAGCGGATGCTCGCGGCCGGCGCGCAGTTCGTCGCCGTGGGCGCCGATGTCGGGCTGCTCGCGCGCGGCGCCGAAAACCTGCTGGCCAAATTCAAGCCATGAAGCCCGAGATCATCGTCACCACCAAGCTGTTCGCACGCACCCAGGAGCGGCTGGACAAGGAATTCACCTGCTACAAGCTGCACGAGGCCGCCGACCGCGCCGCGTTCCTGAAGGAACTCGCGCCGCGCGTGCGCGCGCTCGCCACGTTCGGGCCGGCGGGAGCGGACGCGAATCTGATGGACGCGCTGCCCAAGCTCGAGATCATCTCCAACTTCGGCGTGGGCGTGGACGCCATCGACCTCGCGGCGGCGAAGCAGCGGAAGATCATCGTCACCAACACGCCCGACGTGCTGAACGACTGCGTCGCCGACACGGCGATGGCGCTCACGCTGAACGTGCTACGCAAATTCCCGCAGTCGGAGGTGTACTTGCGCTCCGGGTTCTGGGCGGCGCGCGGCGGCTATCCGCTTACCACGTCGCTCGGCGGCAAGGTGATGGGCATCCTGGGTCTGGGGCGCATCGGCGAAGCCATCGCCAAGCGCGCGCAAACCTTCGGCATGCAGATCCGCTACCACAACCGCAAGAAGAAGGACGTCGCCTACCCTTACGACGCCGACGCCGTCGCACTGGCGAAGAATTCCGACGTGCTGATGGTGGTGACGCCGGGCGGCGCGGAAACCGAGAAGCTGGTGAACGCCAAGGTGTTGGACGCGCTCGGGCCCGAGGGTTACCTGGTCAACATCGCGCGCGGATCCGTGGTCGACGAGCCGGTGCTGCTCAAGTACCTGCAGGAAAAGAAGATCGCCGGGGCCGGGCTGGACGTGTTCGCCGACGAGCCGCGCGTGCCGCCGGAATTCTTCCAGCTGGACAACGCCGTCCTCTTCCCGCACGTCGGCAGCGCGACCATGGAAACCCGCACGGCGATGGGCAACCTGCAGATCGACAACCTGCTCGCCCACTTCGCTGGCAAATCCGTGTTGACCAGGGTCGTCTAGAGAAAGTCTGTTAGCACACGCTTACACAAAAGAGGCCTTTTTGAAGGCCTCTTCTCATTTGACTATTTTGTTGAGAATTATTATCGTTTAAGCCCATGCCGTCGTCCAAGCTCGAACTCGCCTTGCCGCCCAAGGCCATGAATCCTGCGCCGCGCGTGACCAGCGAAACCCTGCTCGGAGCGAGGCGCGAATTGCTGATCATGCACAACGGCCGCGAGTACCGGCTGCGGCTGACACGGAACGGCAAGCTGATTCTGACCGCGTAGCGAATCACGACGATCGCGAGCCAGCGAGCGGCTTGCGCCGCAGCCAGCCAGCGCTTTTCTCAATAGAGGAGCTCACTGGCATGTACAACAGATCCGGACCCGACCCAGACGCGAGCCGCGCCGAAACCATGATGGCAGCGCTGCTCTTCCTGATGACCCACTACGCGCGCACAGGATGCCCCCGGCTCGCGCTTTGCGTGTCCCGCCACATGCAATGTCTCGCCCTGCACCCGGACGCGGCCCCCGTCGTGCGCGACATCTGCGCCAGCCTGCACGGGGCCTGGCAGGAGGCCGCGCAACCCGCCGGTTCCAGCGGCCGGACGCACTGAGCCGGGTCGAGGGCGGGGCCTGCCGCTAGTGCGGCGCAGCATCTTCTCCGGGGGCACTCGCGCTATCATCGCGGCGCCATACGTCGAAGTAGCTTCCAAGCGATCAACGAAGGAGGAGAGATGAATATCAAACTGTCCGCGCTCGCCCTTGCTGTGGGTGCTGTCTTCGCCGCTCCCGCAGCGGCCCAGCAAGTCACGTTCATGACCGGTCCGCAGGGGGGCTCCTGGATCCCGCTCGGCGGCGCGCTGAAGGGTATGTGGGAGAAGGGCGTGCCCGGCCTGCATATCCAGCAGACCCCCGGCGCGGGAATTTCCAACGTGCGCGGCATCGATGAGGGCAAGGCGCAAATCGGCTTCGCGAACTCGAGCACGACGGTGGACGGGCTGGAAGGCCGCGCACCGTATCCGAAGAAAGTCACCAAGGTCTGCCAGCTCGCGAACCTGTACCCGCAGTACTTCCAGGTGGTCGCACTCGCCAATGCCGGGGTGAACTCCTTTGCCGACATGAAGGGCAAGTCGGTCACGACGCAGGCCAGGGGCAACACCGGGGAGCTGCTCACGGGGCTGACGCTGCAGATGTCCGGGTTGAGCTACGAGTCGCTCTCCAAGGTCAATTTCAACAGCTACACGGAGTCGGTCGCGCTGATGAAGGACGGCCACGCGCAGGTGTTCACGCTCGGCACCACGGCGCCGGCCTCCGCGATCATGGACCTGGCCAGCGCGCGCGACATCAAGCTGGTCCCGGTGGACGACAAGGTGATGGGCGAGCTCAAGAAGATGAACCCGGGCTACAACAGGCTCATCATCAAGGCCGGCACCTATCCCAAGCAGGATAAGGACGTTCCGGTGATCGGCTACTCGACTCACGTCGTGGTGGCCTGCGACCTGCCTGAGAACACCGTCTACCAGATGGTCAAGACCATGGCGGGCAACGTCGACGGCATGGCGGCGGTGGTGAAGTCGATCGAAGGCGTCAAGCCCAAGGACATGGCGCTCGACATCGGTGTGCCGTTCCACAAGGGCGCGGCCAGGTTCTACAAGGAAGTCGGGGCGATGTAACGCCCGGCAGGAAGCGATTCGGACGGGGCGGCACGGCCGCCCCGTTTCGCATCAAGGGGGAGCGCGTTGTCGGAAGAAAAGGCTGCCACGACGCCGTCGCAAGCGGCGTTGCGCTGGGTGGTGCTCGGCATCGCGGTGGCGATGTCCCTCTACCACATGTACGTCGCCGGCTTCGGGCCGCCGGAAGCGATGATCTTCCGCGGCACGCACCTGCTGTTCGCGCTGACGCTCGTCTTCCTCCTCTATCCACTGCGCCCCGGCGCCTCCGCCGGCTGGCGCGTGCTGGACGCCGTGCTGGTGTTAGGCAGCTGGAGCTTCGTGCTCCATATCTTCCTCAACTACAAGTACTTCACCTACCGGATCATCTACATCGACGAGCTGAGCCACTGGGACATGTTCTACGCGGTGGTCGCGGTGATGATCGTGCTGGAGGCGACGCGGCGCGTGATCGGCTGGGCGCTGCCGCTCACGGCCATCGCCTTCCTCGTTTACGCGATCGGCTTCACCAACGTGTCGATGCAGAACCTCGCCGAGCAGGTGTACCTCTCGCTCGAGGGCATCTTCGGCTCCACGCTCGGTGTATCGGCCTCCTACGTGATGCTGTTCGTGCTCTTCGGCGCGTTCATGGAGAAGAGCGGCACCGGGCAGCTGTTCATGGACTTCGCGATGTCTATCACCGGGCACTCCGCGGGCGGTCCGGGCAAGGTCGCCGTCGTGAGTTCCTCGCTCTTCGGCACGGTCTCGGGGAGCGCAGTGGCCAACGTCATGGTGGACGGCCCGATCACGATCCCGCTCATGAAGCGGACCGGCTTCCGGCCGCCGTTCGCCGCCGCGGTGGAAGCGGTGGCCTCGACCGGGGGTCAGCTGATGCCGCCGATCATGGGCGCGGCGGCCTTCGTGATGGCAGAGTTCCTCGCCGTGCCCTACGCGCAGATCACGGTGTGGGCGATCCTGCCTTCGTTTCTCTACTACCTCGCCGTGTTTTTCGCGGTCCACTTCGAGGCGAAGCGCTACAAGCTCGCCGGCGTGCCCAAGTCGGAGCTGCCGGCCTTCGGTAACGTGATGCTGGTGCGGGGCCACTTGTTCGTGCCGATCCTCGTCGTGCTGGCGGGACTGATGCTCGGCTACTCGGCGCCGCTGTGCGCGCTGTGGGGCGCGCTGTCCTGCCTGCCGCTCGCGCTGCTGCGCAAGTCGACGCGCGTCGGCATCCGCTGGCGCTCGGTGGTCGAGGCTCTCGAGGAAGGCGCAAAGAACACGCTCGCCGTGGCGATGGCCTGCGCCTGCGCGGGCATCGTCATCGGCTGCGTGACGATCACGGGGCTGGGCATCGTCTTCACGCAGATGGTGGTGGCGCTGTCGCAGGATTCCCTGATCCTCGCGCTGGTGCTCACCGCGATGGCCGGCATCATCCTCGGCATGGGCATGCCCACGACCCCGGCCTACATCATGATGGTCGCGCTGCTGGTGCCCGCGGTGATCAAGCTCGGCGCGGTGACCCCCGCGGCGCACATGTTCGCCTTCTACTTCGCCATCCTCTCGGCAATCACGCCGCCGGTGGCGCTCGCGGTGTTCGCCGCGGCCGGACTTGCCAAGGCGAACATGTGGGCCACCGGCTTCGCCGCGATGCGCGCTGCCGCGCCCGCCTACATCGTGCCCTTCATGTTCGTCTACGAGCCGCGGCTGCTGCTGATCACCAAGGATTGGGCCACGGACTGGCTCTACATCGCCTGGGCGGCAATCTCAGCCTCGGTCGGCGTGGTCGCGCTCGCTGCGGGGCTGTTCGGCTGGCTCGTCGGGTTCGCCACGATGTGGCAGCGCGTGCTTCTGGTGGTCGCCGCCCTGTGCCTGATCACGCCCGGTCTGATCACCGATTCGATTGGTTTCGGCCTGCTCGCCGTAGTGATTGCCGCGCAGCTTCTCCAGCGGCGTCGCGCAGCCGAAGCTGCACCCTAGTCGCGGTCTTCGAGCCGCCGCACTTCGCGCTCGTCGCGGTACTTCCCCGCTCGACCGTCCCCTAGGCGTCTTTCATCGAGGGTGGGCCCGATTCGGATGCCCGGATAAGTACATTCGTCACGAGCGCGCATGCACGAGCCGTCAGCGTGCGCCCGTACCGCGAGTGTGCGGGGTTTCGCGCGTGCCCCCGGTCCGATGGGTCACTCAATCGGGGGATATCTAAACGCCGTGCGCACGTCTAGAATTTTCCTCGCAGGATGGTTGGACGGCGTACGCGGTCCCAGAAACCCCGGCGCTGGCTAACGCGACGTCCCGCATGTGCAAGGTGGGAAGCTAGCCCCGGGGGGTTCAGATGGCCACGCTGCAGATCACGTTCGTTTCCGAAAGTGCCGGCTACGACAACTGCCTCGGCTGGTACAACAGCCGCACCGGCGAAGCCGGCATCATCTTCATCAGCACGAACGACGATGGCCCGCACGCGAGCATCTCAGCCGGCACGACCGCGACCATCGAGGTCGATCAGGCGGACATCGACGCAGGCAACATCGGCTTCTTCCTGATCCCCAACGGCGCCGACATCTACGGCACGGGCGCCAACAGCGCGCTCAATGGTCCGCTGACCTTCGACACCAAGCCCAACGGCGACGGCCAGATCCTCGACGCCGACGGAAAGAAGCTGCGCGGCGAGCAGGGCGAGATCATCTTCACCGATCCCGAGCTCAACAAGCACGACACCGACTATACGTCCGCACACACAGGCCGACAGAAGGACGGCGACCTCGACTCGGACGACGCCGACGGCATCACCGGCCGCATCGCCTTCGAGGACCTGACGCGGCACAGCGACCGCGACTTCAACGACCTGGTGGTGGACGTGCAGGTTCTCCCCGGAAACCAGCCGCCGGTAGTCGAGAACCAGGTGTTCCAGATTGCCGAGAATTCGCCCGGCACCACGTCCGTTGGCGTCGTCGCGGCCCTCGATCCCGATGCGGGCCAGACCCTCAGCTACTCGATCGTCGGCGGCAACGACAACGGCGCCTTCGCCATCAACGCGGCCACTGGCGAGATCACGGTCGCGGACGCGAGCAAGCTCGACTTCGAGAATCCCGACCTCGATTCCTACGACCTGACCGTTAAGGTTACCGACAACGGCAGCGGCGCGCTCACCGATACGGCAATCGTACGCATTGCGGTGACCGACGCGCTGCCGATCGTTGGTACCCCGGGCGACGACAACTTGCTCGGCACCAACGGCGACGACGTGCTGATCGGCGATCTGGGCAACGATATCCTGCGCGGCGGCGCCGACAACGACGTGCTCAACGGCGGCGTGGTGGCGGATTTCCAGTCCGACATCGGCTTTCGCGACACCGACAGGGCGGACTACAGCGCGGCGGCGAGCGGCGTGAATGTCAACCTGGCGAGCGGCATCGCGCAGGACGGCGATGGCGGCACCGACACGCTAATCGGCGTCGAAGGCGTGATCGGCTCGGCGCATGACGATGTCCTGACCGGCGGCTCCGACGCTTTCGTGGAGTTCTTCCGCGGCGGAGCGGGCAACGACACAATCGACGGTGGCGACTGGACCGATCGGGCGGAGTACATGGATGCGACCGCCGGCATCTCGGTCAATCCCGTCGCGCTGTCGCCCAACACGAGAACCGTGACGGGCGACGCGTCCGTCGGCACCGACACCCTGATCGACGTCGAGGTCGTCTACGGCTCGAACTTCGCGGATTCCTACGTCGCTACCGGATTTTCGAGCGCCAGCCAGCCGGGTGGGTTGCTCAGCACCTTCAACTCCTTCGAAGGCCGCGGCGGCAACGACGCGATCGTCGGCAATGGCGCCACTCGCCTTGAATTCACGGCTGCGACGGCCGGCGTCGTAGCGAACCTCGCCACGGGCATCGCGACCGGCGACGCCTCGGTCGGCGCCGACGCCTTTAGCGGTGTGAGCGCGCTTCGCGGCAGCTCCTACGCGGACACGCTCCTTGGCGGCAGCGCGAGCGGCAGCGAGGTATTCGAAGGCCGCGGCGGCAACGATTACATCGAGGGCGGGCAAGGGTTCGATCTCGCGGGGTACGGGTTCGACGGCGCGATCACCACCGGCATCACGGTCAACCTGGCCGCTGGCACCGTGACGGGCGACCCGCTGCTGACAGGTATCGACACGCTGCGAGGCATCGAGGGAATCCGCGGCTCGCACCTGAGCGATTGGTACGACGCCACCGGCTACTCGTCGGCCAGCCTCAATGCCGGCTCGCTGGGCCCCTCGGGCACGTACAACGAGTTCGAGGGCGGGGCCGGAGACGACACCATCACCGGCAACGGCAATACCCGAATCATCTACACGCAGGCGCGCGAGGGCGTCAGCGCCAACCTCGCCACCGGCACCGTGGTGGGCGGCGCGTCGGTCGGCACGGACACGATCCTGGGCGGCGTCTGGGCAGTGCGGGGCTCCAACTTCAACGACTCGCTGTCCGGCTCGGACTCCACAGCAGCCGAGTACTTCGAAGGCCGGGCAGGCGATGACGTCATCGACGGCCAGGACGGCTTCGACGTGGCGGCCTACGACTTCGGCGGCAGTGGCGGTGGCACGTTCATCGCTACCGGGCCCGTCGGCTTCACTGCGACCGCTGCCGGGCTGGGCACCGACATGCTCTTCAACATCGAGCAGATCACGGGAACCGGCTTCGGCGACCTGTTCGACGGCACAGCCTCCCTGCTCAACCACACGTTCCTCGGACTGGGCGGCAACGACACGCTGATCGGCTCGCAGGGCAGTGACTTCCTCTCCGGCGGCGACGGTAACGACGTTCTCGCCGGCGGCGTAGGGAACGACTTCATGGACGGTGGCTTCGGCAGCGACCGCGCGGATTACTCCGCCGCATTCGGTCCGGTGAACGTGGACCTTATGGCAATGACGGCATCGGACGGCATGGGCGGCACCGACTCGCTGAATGGCATCGAGGATGTCACGGGTTCGGCGTTCGACGACGCGCTCTTCGGCGATGCCGCGAACAACGCGCTGCTCGGCGGCATGGGCAACGACCTCCTGCGCGGCCGCGAAGGCGCGGACTACATCGATGGCGGTCTGGGCGTGGATCGCATCGAGTTCTTCAATCCGTGGGACGGCCTGGACACCGTGGCTGGCTTCGAGGCGGTGCCAAGTGGCGATGTCATTGATATCGCCGACTTACTGCAGAACTGGACCGGCTACGCAGGCGGTGCCGGCGGCCCCCTGTCGAACTTCGTCAGGCTCGAGACGATCGGCCCCGATGCACAACTGCAGCTGGACGCCGATGGCCTTGGCCCTATGTTCTGGCAGCCTCTCGCCACTCTGCTCGGCCATGCGGGGCTCACGCTCAACACGCTGGTCGCCAACGGCAATCTCGACTCTGGCGCGGTGAGCGGCGTCACGCTGATCGGCACTCCTGGCAACGACAGCCTGATCGGCACGCCCGGCAACGATACGATCATTGCGGACCTGGGCAACGATTTCCTGCGCGGCGGCGGTGGCAACGACTTGCTGAACGGTGGCATCGTGGCCGACCTGCAATCGGATGCGGGCTGGCGGGACTCCGACCGCGCCGACTACAGCAGCGCGTTCATGGGTGTGAATGTCAATCTCGCCACGGGCGTGGCCTTCGACGGCGAAGGGGGCATCGACACGCTGATCGGCATCGAGTCGGTCACCGGTTCAACCTACAACGACCTGTTCACCGGCTCGAACGCGTTCCAAGAGAACTTCCTGGGCGGCGCCGGCAACGACACGATTCTGGGGGCAGGCGGCAACGATCGCGCCGACTACTCCAACGCTAGCGCGGGTGTGGTGATCAGCCTGGGCGGTTTACCCGGCCTGAGCAACTCGACAGGCACGGTGAGCGGCGATGCTTCAGTGGGTTTGGACACGCTGCTCGATGTCGAGCAGTTCACCGGCTCGAACTTCGTCGACAACTTCAGTGTGGGCTCGTTCCTGAGCGGCAGCAGTCCCGGCGGGTTCCTCAGCAATTTCAACTCGTTCGAGGGCCGCGGCGGCAACGACGTCATCACGGGCAATGGCGGCACGCGCATCGAGTACTCGGGCGCCGTGAATAGTGGCGTCACGGTGAACCTAGCCACCGGCATCGCCACGGGCGACGCCTCCTCGGTGGGCACCGACAGCTTCAGCGGCGTCAATCAGGTCCGCGGTTCCTCCTTCGACGACACGCTGACCGGCGGCAATCCGGCCACTAACGGTCTCGAGATCTTCGACGGCCGCGGCGGTGACGACTTCATCAACGGCGGACAGGGCTTTGACCGCGCCGACTACGCTTTCAACGGAGCGGTCACGACCGGCGTCACGGTGAATCTGGCGGCCGGCACGGCGGTGGGCGACGCGGTGCTCACGGGAAGCGACACTCTGCGCAGCATCGAGTCGATCCGCGGCTCGCACCTGGCAGACTCCTACGACGCCACCGGCTTCACCGGGTCGAGTACCAACGCCGGCTCGAACGGCACCTTGAACGAGTTCGAGGGCATGGCCGGCAACGACATGATCACCGGCAACGGCAACACGCGCGTCAGCTATTCGTTCGCCCGCGAGGCCGTGAGCGTCGACCTCGCAGCCGGCACAGCCGTGGGCGGCGCCTCCGTGGGCAGCGACACGATCCTGGGCGGCGTCAACGCAGTACGCGGCTCCAATTTCGACGATGTGCTGATCGGGTCGGCGTCGAACGACATCCTCGAAGGCCTCAACGGCAACGACCTGCTGCGCGGCGGCTTGGGCGCGGACTTCCTCAACGGCGGTGCGGGCTCGGACCGGTTCGACTTCGACAATCTCGCCGAGGCCGGGGACACCGTCTCCGGCTTCGAGGCCGTGCCCGGCGGCGACGTGCTCGACATCGCCGACCTGCTCCTCAATTCGACCAGCTACGCCGGCGGCGCCGGCGGCGCGCTGGCCGATTTCGTCAAGGTCGAGGCGGCGGGCTCCAACGGTTTGCTGCAGATTGACGCCGACGGCAGCGCCGGCGGCGGGAATTGGCAGACGCTCGCCACCTTGCTCGGGGGCGCTGGCCTCAATCTGGACACACTGGTCGCCAACGGCAACCTCTTCACCGGCGCCGTGTCCGGCATCACGCTGATCGGCACGCCGGGCAACGACAACCTGATCGGCACGCCCGGCAACGACACCATCCTTGCAGATCTAGGCAATGACTTTCTGCGTGGCGGGGCCGGCAACGACCTGCTCGATGGCGGGGTGGTGGCCGACCGTCAGTCCGATTTGGGCTGGCGCGACACCGACAGCGCGGACTACAGCACCGCCTTGAGCGGCGTGAACGTCAATCTGGCGACCGGCATCGCCCAAGACGGTGAGGGGGGCACGGACACGCTGATCGGGATCGAGGCAGTGACCGGTTCGTCGCACGACGACGCCTTCATTGGTTCGGGCGCGTACCTCGAGTTCTTCGGCGGTGGCGCGGGCAACGACACGATCGACGGCGCGGGCAGCTACGATCGCGCTGAGTACCAGGACGCCACGGCCGGTATCACGGTCAACCTCGGCACGCCGGCACCCAACATGGGAACAGTGACCGGCGATGCGTCCGTCGGCACCGACACCTTGATCAACGTCGAGATTGTCCACGGCTCGGAATTCGCCGACACCTTCAATGTGAGCGGGTTCCTGAGCGGCAGCAGTCCGGGCGGGTTCTCCAGCAGCTTCAACGCCTTTGAAGGCCGGGGCGGGGACGACAGTATCGCCGGCAACGGCAACACGCGCGTCGAGTACACGAACGCCGCCGTCGCGGTGACTGTCAACCTGGGCACGGGTGCTACGACCGCCGTTTACGACCCCTCGGTGGGCAACGACACGTTCTTGGGTGGCGTCACTGCGGTCCGCGGCTCGTCCTTCAACGACACGCTGATCGGCAGCAACTTCTTCGCCAACGAGAGCTTCGAGGGCCGCGGCGGCGACGACTTCATCAACGGCGGACAGGGATTTGACCGCGCCGACTACGCGCTCAACGGCCCGGGCGTGGCCGGCATCATGGTCGACTCTCGACCTGGGCACGGTGACAGGCGACGCGGTGCTCACGGGCACCGACACCCTGCGCAGCGTCGAGGCGATCCGCGGCTCGTACCTGGCGGACACCTACGACGCCACCGGCTTCTCGAATCTCAGCCTCAACGCCGGCTCGAGCGGCACGCTGAACGAGTTCGAGGGCATGGCGGGCAACGACACTATCACCGGCAACGGCAGCACCCGGCTGACCTACGTCAGTGCACGGGAAGGCGTGAGCGTCGATCTGCAAGCCGGCACGGCCGTGGGTGGTGCCTCGGTGGGCAGCGACGCGATCCTTGGTGGCGTGAACGCGATGCGCGGCTCGAATTTCGACGACGTGTTGATGGGCACCAACCACGGCATCAACTCCGCCCAGGTCTACGAGGGCCGCGCGGGCAACGACACCTTCAGCGGCCGCGGCGGCTTCGATCAGGCAGTCTATAGCTCCGAATCGACGCAGATGGGCATCACGGTCGACATGGACGCGATCAATGCGTTCACCGGCACTGTGATCGGCGATGCGGGAATCGGCACCGATACCCTGATCGACATCGTGTCGGTAGTCGGAACGTTCTTCAACGACTTCTACAACGCCACCGGCTACAACAGCGCGGTCTCGACGCTGGGCACCTTCAACGAGTTCGAGGGCGGCTTCGGCGACGACACGATTATCGGCAACGGCAACACCCGCGTGGCGTACCTTGGCGCGGGCTCTGGCGTGACCGTCGACCTGGGCGCGGGCACCGCCTTCGGCCCCTCCAGCGGCAGCGACACCTTGAGCGGGGTCAACGCGGTACGCGGCTCAAACTTCGACGACATTCAGATCGGCACGGCGGCGAACGAGACCTTTGAAGGTCGCGGCGGCATCGACACGATCCACGGCGGGGACGGCATTGACCTGGTGCGTTATGACTTCGGCGCCTCCGGCGGCGGCACCTTCAACTCCACTGGGCCGGGCCAGTTCACCGCGAGCGTGCCCGGGCTTGGCACCGACACGCTCACCGGCATCGAATCGATCCGCGGCACCAACTTCGGCGACCAATTCGACGGCTCAGCCTCTGCGCTCGGCTACACCTTCGATGCGCGCGGCGGCAACGACACGCTCATCGGCTCGACCGCAGGCGACACGCTGCTCGGCGGCGACGGCAACGACCTGCTGCGCGGCGGCTTGGGCGCAGACTCCATGGACGGCGGCCTGGGCCTGGACCGCTTCGACTTCGACCATCCTTCGGAGGGCATCGACACCATTACCGGTTTCGAGGCGGTGCCCGGTGTCGACGTGCTCGACATCGCCGACCTGCTCGCCTGGACCAGCTACGCCGGCGGCGCAGGCGGCGACCTGTCGACCTTCGTGCGCTTCGAGAACGTTACCGGCGGCTCCCAGATACAGATCGATTCCGACGGCGTCGCTGGACCGGAGAGCTGGCAGGGCCTCGCCACCCTGCAAGGCCACAGCGACTTGGACCTCAACACCCTGCTCAGCAGCGGCAACGTCGATATCCTGATCTGATCACTTCGCCGGGCCCGCGCTGATCGCCGCGCCCGGCGCGGCGATCAGCGCGCGTCGTCGTCGATCCGCCGCACCTCGCGCTCGACGCGGTACTCGCCCTCGATCACCGTCCCACCGCCGCTGCCAGGCCCTGGGCCGGGGCCGGGGCCGGGCCGCGGCAGATTGCGCGTGCGCCACCAGAGCCACGCGCCCACCACCAGCGCGATCGCGCCGGCGACCGCGAGGATCACCGAGGCGAAGACGAGCGCGAGGACGAAGAGGACGACGCCGACAACGGCGCCGGCGATGCGCTGCAGGAGATTCAAGCCGGCGCGCGCTCCCGGCCCGCTAGTAGGTTCGGGTCGCGGCCTGCGCGTCGGCGACGACATCCGCTGGCGCCGCTTCCGACTTGTCGAAGTCGATTTCCACCTTGGCGCCGTTCGGGTCGAAGAAGAACAGCTGCCAGGTGCCGTACTCCGGCAGGCGCCGCAGTTCATAGGCGATGCCCTTCGCCTTGAGCTTCTTCACCGTCCCGGCGAGGTCGCTGCCGTAGAAGGCCATGTGGTCAATCACACCCCTCACCAGCTGCGCCTTCGGCCGCCCCGCGACGACGTGCAGGATCGGGTCCTTGCCCTTGCCGCCGTCGGCATAGAGCCAGGCCCCCGGAAAACTGAACGGCGGGCGCGCGCCCGGCTTGAGGTTGAGGTGCTCCTCGTAGAACGCGAGCGTCGCCGGCAGGTCGTCGGTGAGGATGTTGAAGTGGTCCATGCGGGTGATCGGCATCTCAGGCTCCCTTCGCCGCGGCCTGCGTCTGGCGCGTCTTGTCCATCACCGTCATCGCCGTGGTGATGAGCGCCGCCACGTCGGCGGCATTCGCCGGCACGATCAGCGTGTTGGACTGCTTGGCGAGCTCGGAGAACGCGGCCACGTACTCCTGCGCCACCTTGAGGTTGGCCGCATCCATGCCGCCCTTGTCCGAGATCGCCTCGCCCACCGCGCGCACCGCGGCGGCGTTCGCCTCCGCGATCAGGCGCAGCGCGGTGGCCTCGCCCTGCGCGCGGTTGATCGCCGCCTGCTTCTCGCCCTCGGAGCGCAGCACCGCGGCCTGCTTCTCGCCGTCGGCGACGTTGATCTCCTGCTGGCGCTCGCCCTCGGACTTGGCGATCAGCGCGCGCTTTTCGCGCTCGGCGGTGATCTGCTGCTGCATCGAGCGCAGGATCGCCTCGGGCGGGGTCAGGCTCTTGATCTCGTAGCGCAGCACCTTGATGCCCCAGTTGCGCCCCGCTTCGTCCAGCGACTGCACGATCTGCTTGTTGATCTCGTCGCGCGACTCGAAGGTCTTGTCGAGCTCCATCTTGCCGATCTCGCTGCGCAACGTGGTCTGCGCGAGCTGAGAGATCGCCGCGATGTAGTTGGACGACCCGTAGGAGGCGAGGCGCGGGTCGGTGACCTGGAAGTACAGGATGCCGTCCACGCCGAGCTGCGTGTTGTCCTTGGTGATGCACACCTGCTCGGGCACGTCGAGCGGAACCTCCTTCAACGAATGCCGGTAGGCCACCCGGTCGAACACCGGCACGATGAAATTGAGTCCCGGCTCCAGCGTGGCGTGGAAGCGCCCGAAGCGCTCGACCACGAAGGCGCTCTGCTGCGGCACCACGCGCACGCCTTCCAGCACGAACGCCACCACCGCCGCGAGCAGGAACACGTACACCGCGTAGGCGGGCGTGCGCGTGAGCGCGAACGTGGCCGCAGCGAGCACGAGGGAAATGATCAACTTGACGAGCATGGAACTCCTCCCGTTTGCGGCCAGCGCCTCAGGCGGGGCGCCTGGACGTGACCCTGAGCGTATTGCCGTCGGCCGCGAGCACGTACAGCAGCGCGCCCGGCTGCGGCGCCTCGCCCGCCTCGAGGCGCGCATCCCAGCTCGCGCCCCGGTAACGCACGCGCGCCAGGCCGGCGCCCTGGTCGACCCAGCTCTCGAAGTTCGCCGGCTGGCCGGCGTCGATCGACGCCATCTGCCTGGCGGCGTTGCGCGCGCGGTAGGCGTGCACCCCGTAGGCGCCGCCGAGCGCCACCGCGGCGGCGCAGATCGACTGCGCGGCAAAGCCGCCGCCGAACCAGGGGGAGGCGAGCGCGCCGGCGGCGAAGGCCGCCACGCCGAGGACCAGCAGATAAAAAGTCCCCGTCAGCAGCTCGACAATCACCAGCGCGAGACCCGCGAGCAGCCAGATGAGGTAGGCATCCATGGGCCTATTTTGCACGTGAATCGCCCCTTCGCAACCGCGCCGCGAGGGTAGAATTTTCGCCATGCCGGAGTCCACCTTGAAATCGGTATCGGAGGAGCTGATCGAGCTCGCGGCGAGCGGCCACGCCGCGCCGCCCTTCAGCGCGCGCTACCCGAAGCTCGACGCCGACATGGGCTACCGCGCCATGCGCCGCCTGCACCAGCACCGCCTGGCCATCGGCTGGAAGCCGGTGGGCCGCAAGATCGGCTTCACCAACCGCGGCATCTGGTCGCGCTACGACGTGCACCAGCCGATCTGGGGCTTCGTCTACGACCACACGCTGATCCGCGCGCCCGAGGGCCGTGCCGAAGTCCCGCTCGAGGGCCTCGCGCAGCCGCGCATCGAGCCGGAGATCTGCTTCGGCCTGAAGGCACCGCCACCGCGCTCGCACGACCCGCACGCCATCCTCGCGGCCATCGAGTGGGTGGCGCACGCGGTCGAGATCGTGCAGGCCTTCCACCCCGGCTGGAAGTTCGCGCTGCCCGACTGCACCGCCGCCAACGGCCTGCACGGGCGCCTGGTGCTCGGGCCGAAGGTGCCGGTCGCGAAACTCGAAGACCTGGAATCGCGGCTGGCGACCGTCGAGGTGACCCTCAGGAAAGGCAGGAAGACCGTGGAGCGCGGCATCGGCGCCAACGTGCTGGACAGCCCGCTCTTCGCGCTCGCGCAACTGGTCGAGCTGCTGGCGATCCAGCCCGAGTTCGAGCAGCTGCACGCGGGCGAGATCGTCAGCACCGGGACGCTCACCGACGCCCATCCGGTGGCGGCGGGCGAGACCTGGAGCACCACCTTCGACGGGCTGCCGCTCCCCGGCCTGGAGATCCGCTTCAAGTGATGCGGCCGCTGGAGGGCGTCACGGTGGTGGCGCTCGAGCAGGTGATCGCCGGGCCGTTCTGCACGCGGCAGCTCGCCGAGCTCGGCGCGCGCGTGATCAAGATCGAGCGTCCCGGAACGGGCGACCAATCGCGCTCGATGGACGGCACCGTGCAGGGGCTCTCCTCGCACTTCGTCTGGACCAACCGCTCCAAGGAAAGCCTCGCCCTCGACGTCAAGCACCCGGAGGCAAAGGAGATCCTGGCGCGCCTCATGGCGAAGGCGGACGTCTTCGTGCAGAACCTCGCCCCCGGCGCAGTGGATCGCCTGGGCCTCGGGGCGGCAGAGCTGCGCGCGCGGCATCCGCGGCTCATCTGGTGCGGCATCTCCGGCTACGGACCCTCGGGCCCCTACGCCGGCAAGCGCGCCTACGACCTGCTGGTGCAGTGCGAGGCGGGCCTGCTCTCCGTGACCGGCACCCCGGATGCGCCCTCCAAGGCGGGCATCCCGGTCGCCGACATCGCCTCGGGCATGTACGCGATGAGCTCGATCCTCGCGGCCCTGCTGCGCCGCGCGCGCGAGGGCGTGGGGGCCACTCTCGACATCACCATGTTCGAGTCGCTCGGCGAATGGATGGGGTTTCCGGCCTACTTCAGCGCCTACGGCGGCACGCCGCCGCCGCGCTCGGGCGCCTACCACGCCACCATCGTGCCCTACGGCCCGTTCCGCGCCGGGGACGGCAAGACCGTGTTCCTCAGCATCCAGAACGAGCGCGAGTTCGCGCGCTTCTGCGACAAGGTCCTGGGCGATGCCGCGCTCGCGAAGGACGCCCGGTTCTCGACGAGCCCGGCGCGCCTGCAACACCGCGACGCGATGCACGCGCAGATCGAGAAGGTGTTCGGCACGCTCACCGCCGCGCAGGTGGTGGAGCGGCTGGAGGCGGCGGAGATCGCCAATGCGCGCCTGAACACCATGCAGGAATTCTGGGAGCACCCGCAGCTGGCCGCGCGCGGGCGCTGGACGAAAGTGGACTCGTCAGCCGGCGAACTGAAGGCGCTGAAGCCGCCGTTCAACCTGTCGGACTTCGACCCGCGCATGGACGCGGTGCCCGCGCTCGGCGCGCACAGCCGGGGCATCCTCGCGGAACTGGGCTACGGCGCGCCGCAGATCGCGCGGCTCGCCGCCGCCGGCGCCATCAACCCTTCTTGATCTCGATGCCCGCGGCGCGCGCGAGCTCCTTCTGGATGCGCGCCACGCGCTCGACTTCGCCCTTGGCGGCGAAGCGCTCGTAGAAGCCTTCCTCGCGGAACTCGCGCACCATGTCCGCCCAGGGCGCGATGCGCTTTTCCCAGCGCTGCTGGCGCCCCTCGGCCGGCTCGCCGTCCTCGCGAGCGATCACCGTGGCGACGCGGATCAGCGCCTTCAGGGTCACCGGCTTGGTGACCATGTAGTTGTCCTTGCCCCAGACATCGTCGAACACGCTTTTCGCGGCCTTGAGGAAGTCGCGCATTGCGGCGTAGTACTTGTCCACGTTCTTTGCGCTGCCGCCGGTCACCTGGATCTTGCGCCAGTCGGCGCGCACCCAGCGGTGCAGCTCGTTGAACAGCTCCGCCTGCAGGATCCACTTGTCGCGCTGGCTGCGCCCGCCGAGGCGGTTGACGCGGTAGCGCAGCGGGCTGTCGCCCTCGCGGTAGAGCTTGTCCACCAGGCGCGCGGCGAACTTGCGGTCGGGTGCGGCCCAGGACACCTTCTCGTACAGGTCCACCAGGTGGCTCTTGTTGATGCGCGTCGGCGTCGAATTGATGATGACGAACATCTCGGTGGAGAAATCCTCGGTGCGGCCGTCGAAGACCATGCACGGCACGCGGATGGTCGCCGCCTCGGTCGGGCGGTCCTGCAGGTAGAAGTGCAGCGCCGCCAGGCGGTGCTGGCCGTCGATGATGAGGAATTTCGAGCTCGGCTCGGACAGGTGCCCCATGCCGTCGGCCGCCGACTGGTAGCGCAGCGTTTCCGAGGTGAACAACAGCACCGTGCCCGGAATCGGCGGCTGCGTCACCGCCGTCTCGTAGAAGTTGCGCAGCTGGCGCACCTTGGCCTGCGACAGGCCGCGCTGGAACGCATGGTCGGTGCGCTCGATGCGCGCGATGAATTGCGCGACGTCGTCGTCCTGCGCGATGCGGGAGGGGGCGATCTGCTCGCCGTCGCCGTAGAAGCGGCTGATGAAACGCACCTTCGCCAGCAACTCCTTGGCGGGGTAGCTGACGAAGTAGAAGATCCCGTCCTTCTGGCGGATCTGCGTTGCGAGCACGGTTGCTGCCTCCGGGCGGGTGGCCCAGCGATCAAGACCGGGCGAATGATACCGAAGGCTGCCGCCCCACGCAGAATCTCGTTGGGGCCGCCCGGGCGCGGCTGTGGGCGCTCCCTAACCCGGACAGGCCGGCAGCATCAGGGCCTGCAGCACCTCGGCGGTACGGCGGTTCTGGACGAAAGCCGCCGCGCCGGAGTTGGCCAGGACCGCCTTGGGCAGCAGCGGCAAGGTCCGGCGCTCCTCGGCACGGCCCCCGGCAAAGGCGAACGGCCCGAGCCATTCGAAGACCACATAATCGTGGGAGAGGGTCCGGCCCCGGTTTTCCCCGGCGGCGACGCGCGACACGAGCCGGTTTTCGTAGCTCGCGAGGTAGAGCGCCGCCTCGGCCTCCTCCCCCGGCTCGAGGAGCTCCGCCCGGACCTCGACCGCGAGCGTATCCCGCTGTCCGCCCTGCAGCGAGAGCGAAATGGCCGCCTTCGGAGGCCGCGCGTTGATGCGGGCCACCGCCTCCTCGAAGGCGCGGCCGCCCCAGTTCCTGAAATCCTGCCCCTGCAGCATCACCTGGGGCGTATAGACGATGCGTGCCCGCATCACCTGCGCCAGCTTGCGCTGGCGGTCGGCGAAGCGCTGCTGGGCGTAAGGGTCCTTCCAGCCGATGTAGTCCCAGTAGTTCACGTGCAGTGAAAGCGGCACCACCCGGTCCGGGGCGAGCCCCCGCCCGGCGAGGCCCTGCAGCCAGCGGTCGGCGGGCGGGCAGCTGTCGCAGCCCTCCGAGGTGTATAGCTCCACGAGGGCGGTCGTATGAGGCCCCGAGCGGGCCTGGCACTGCGCGGCCTGCGCGGGGCCCGTGAGGCTGGAAAGGTGGGCAAGGATGACAAGGGCGAGGGCCGGCAGGATGCGCATGGCGGTCAGTCGGCCCCGGGCGAGCTGCGCTTACGCGCCGCCGAAGCGAAATGGCGCGCCGAGTACGGCCCTTCGGGCCGCGATAATGCGGTGATGAGCCTCAAGCTCTCCATCCTCGACCAGTCCCCGGTGATCTCCGGCAGCTCCCCGGCCCAGGCGATCCAGGCCACGCTGGCCCTCGCGCGCCGGGCGGATGCGCTGGGCTACGAGCGCTACTGGCTCGCCGAGCACCACGCCATTGCCGCCCTCGCCGACCCCTGCCCGGAGGTGCTGCTCGCGCGCCTGGGCGCGGAAACCCGGCGCCTGCGCGTCGGCACGGGCGGGGTGCTGCTGCCCTATTACAGCGCCTTCAAGGTCGCCGAGGTCTTCCGCATGCTGGAGGCACTCTACCCGGGGCGCGTGGATCTGGGCATCGGGCGCGCGCCCGGCGGCGACCAGCGCACCGCGCACGCGGTGGCCGGCGGCCAGTTCCCGAGCGCCGACGACTTCCCGCAGCGCGTCTGGGAGCTCGTGGGGCACCTTGACGGCACGCTGCCGGATGACCATCCGCACAAGCGCGTGCGCGTGCAGCCCGGCGGCGAGGCCGCACCCCAGGTGTGGCTGCTCGGCTCCTCGGACTTCAGCGGCGCGCTCGCGGCGCAGCTCGGGCTGCGCTTCGCCTTCGCGCACTTCATCAACGCGCGCGGCGGCGACGCCGTGACGCGCGCCTACCGCGCGCAGTTCCAGCCCTCCGCGCGCGAGCACGCGCCAGCGGCGATCGTCTGCGTGTTCGCCATCTGCGCCGAGAGCGATGCGCAGGCCGAGCGCCTCGCCGCCTCCATCGACCTGCGCCGGCTGCACATGGCGCTCAACGTGGATGGGCCGGTGCCCACCCTGGCGGAGGCCGAGCGCCACGCCTACACGGAGGAAGAACGCCGCTACGTGCTCTCCCAGCGCGATCGCGCCGTGATCGGCGGCCCGGACAAGTGCCGCCGGGAGATTGCAGCGCTCGCCGAGCGCTATGCGGCGGACGAAGCGATGCTGCTGACCATTACAGGGGACTACGCCTCGCGCGAGCGTTCCTACGAGCTGCTGGCGCAGGCCTTCGGCCTCGCCTCAGGCCGCGCGGGCGGTCAAGGCAGCTAGCTGCCCCCGAGCAAGCGCTCGATCTCCTCGTAGCCGCGCTCGCGCGCGAGGTCGCGCGCGCTCTTGCCCTCGAGGTTCTTCGCCGCGGGGTCGCGCGTGCGCCTGAGCAACAGCGCCACCACCTCGGCGTGGCCCGAGTCCGCAGCCCCGTGCAGCGGCAGGTTGCCGCGCAGGTCCGCCTGCTCGGGATCCGCGCCGCGCTCCAGCAGCAGCCGCACGGTCGCCGTGTTGCCGGTCAACGCTGCCCAGTGCAGCGCGGATTCGCCGCCGTCGTTCCTCGCGCGCGGGTCGGCGCCCGCGTCCAGCAGCAGCCGCGCGCAGGCCGGGTCCTCGGGCAGCCCGGCGAGGTGCAGCGCGGTCTCGCCGGTTTCCGTGCGCGCGCGCAGGTTCGAGCCCGCGTCGATCAGCAGGCGCACCAGCGCCTGCATGCCGTTCTCGGCCGCGGCGTGCAGGAGCGTCTCGCGCGCTGCGTTGCGCGCGTGCACGTCCACCTTGCCGCCGAGCACCAGGATCGCCGCCACCGGCTCCTTGCCCTCGGCGATCAGCTGGAACAGGCGCTCGGCTCTCGGTCTGCGCCGGCGCCTTCGCCGGCGCCAGCGCTGGTGTCTGCGCCGACGCCTTCGGCGGCGTCTGCGCCTGCGCAGCCACGACGCACGCGAATGCGCCAATCGCGAGGGCGAGCCTCATGGGCGTGCCAGCACTTCGGCAAGGTGCAGGGTCTCGCGCCCGGAAAGACCCTCGATCTGCTCGCGGCAGGAGAAGCCGTCGGCGACGATGAAGGTGTCGGACTGCGCCGCGCGCAGCCGGGGCAGGAGCGAGAGCTCGGCGATGCGCCGCGAGGCGCTTTCCGTCTCGCGCCGGAAGCCGAAGGAGCCCGCCATGCCGCAGCAGCCGGCATCCGGCGCCTCGACCTCCACGCCCGCCGCGCGCAGCAGCTTCACGTCGGGCGCGGTGCCGGCGAGCGCCTTCTGGTGGCAGTGCCCCTGCAGGAGCGCACGCCCGAGCACGCGCCGGGGCGCATAGCCGCGGCGCTCGAGGAACTCGGCGAGCGACAGCGTGCGCGCCGCGAGATCCTTGCGCGCGCGCATCGTCCGGAAAGAGCTGCTGCAGCTCGTCGCGGAACACCGAGAGGCACGCGGGCTCCAGCACCACCACCGGCACGCCCGGCTCGAGCACGCGCAGCGTCTTCTCGAGCGCGCGCCTTCGCCTGCGTCGAGCATGCCCGCGTCGTAGTAGGGCCGGCCGCAGCACACGTGCTCGCGCGGCAGCTCCACGCGGCAGCCGGCGTGCGCGAGCACCTTCGCCGCCGCTGCGCGCGGTGGCGGGCCGGAAGTGGTTGTTGAACGTGTCGTCGAACAGGATCACGCGCTCGCCCTCGCCCACGGGGGCGAATCCGGAGCGGAAGCTGCGCCGGGCAAACTGCGGCAGGCGGCGGTCGGCCGACAGGCCCGCGAACGAGCGGCCCAGCGCGCCCAGGGCATTGGCGAGCGCGGGCACGCGCGAGCCGAGCGGCGCCCACTCGCCGATGCGCGCCATCGCCTGCAGCGCGAGCGGCCGCGGCTTCGCCTCGTAGTAGTGCGACAGGAACTCGGCCTTGTAGGCGGCCATGTCGGTGTGCGTGGGGCAGTCGCTCCGGCAGCCCTTGCAGGCGAGGCACCAGTCGAGCGCTTCCTTCACCTCTTCGCTTTGCCAGCCGTCCTTGATCACCTCGCCCTGCAGCATCTCCCACAGCAGCCGCGCGCGCCCGCGCGTCGAGTAGCGCTCCTCGCAGCGTGGCGCGGTAGCTCGGGCACATGGTGCCGCCGGATTTCGCGCGGCACTTGCCCATGCCGATGCAGTGCTCGGCGGCGCGGCCGAAGCCGTCGCCGACGTCGCTGCTGAAGGCAAAGCGCGTCTGCCAGTGTGACCGGCTTGTACTGCGGCCCGAGGCGCAGGTTCTCGTCCACGCGCAGCACCGGCCCGTCGGCGTCGATGAGCTTGCCCGGGTTCATGCGGTTGCCGCGGATCCCAGATGCGCTTGAACTCGCGGAACGCGCGCATCAGCTCCGGGCCGTACATCGCGGGCAGGAACTCGGCGCGCGCCTGCCCGTCGCCGTGCTCGCCCGAGAGCGAGCCGCCGTACTTCACCACCAGCGCCGCCGCCTCGGCGAGGAACGCGCGCCAGCGCGCGAGGCCCTCGGGCGTGCGCAGCTCGAAGGTGATGCGCGCGTGGATGCAGCCGTCGCCGAAATGGCCGTAGAGCGAAGTGCGGTAGCCGTGGCGGTCCACGAGCCGCTGGAACTCGCGCAGGTAGTCGCCCAGGCGCAGCGGATCCACCGCCGCGTCCTCCCAGCCGACGATCGGGTCCGGGCCCGGCGTGCCCTTGAGATTGAGCGAGGTCGCCGAGGCGCCGGTCTCGCGGATCGCCCACAGGCGGCCCATCTCGCCGCGGTCGGTGACGACGCCGGCCGCGCAGGGCCTTGGCCTTCTGGATCGCCTCCTCGGCCGTGTCGCCGCCGAACTCGATCATCAGCCAGGCCTTGCCCTCGGGCAGGAGCTCGAGATCGTCGAGCTTGAGCCGGCGCTCGCGCAGCCCGCCGATGATCGGCTCGTCCAGCCCCTCGCAGGCGATCGGCCCCGCCGCGAGGATCTCGGGCACCGCGTCGCCCGCGGCGTAGATGTCCGGATAGCCCTGCACGAGGAGCACGCGGTGCGCGCGGGCTCTTCACCAGCTTCGCCTTCGCCTGCAGCGTGAGCGCGCAGGTGCCCTCCGAGCCCACCAGCGCGCGCGCGACGTTGAAGCCGTTCTCGGGCAGCAGCTGGTCGAGGTTGTAGCCGGAGACGCGGCGCTTGATCTTCGGGAAGCCCGCGCGGATGAGCTCGCCGTAGCTGTCGGCGAGCAGCTTCAGGCCGCGATAGATCTCCGACTGCCGGCTGCCCAGCGCGAGGATGCGGCGGTACTCGGCGTCGTCCGTCGGCCCGCACCAGAAGCGCGCGCCGTCGTAGGTCAGCACTTCGAGCGCCTCGATGTTCTCCACGGTCTTGCCCGCCATCACCGAGTGCGCGCCGCAGGAGTTGTTGCCGATCATGCCGCCGAGCGTGCAGCGCGAGTGCGTCGCCGGGATCCGGGCCGAAGGTGAGGCCGTGACGCTCGGCTTCGCCGCGCAGCTCGTCGCACACCACGCCCGGGCTCCACGCAGCGCGCTGCGCGCCGCCGGGTCGATCGCGAGCACGCGGTTCATGTACTTCGAGCAGTCGATGACGACCGCGACGTTCACGCTCTGGCCGCAGAGGGAGGTGCCGCCGCCGCGCGCGAGCACGGGCGCGCCGTGCGCGCGGCAGGCGGCGAGCGCCGCCGCGACGTCCTCGGCCGAGCGCGGCAGCACCACGCCGATCGGCACCTGCCGGTAGTTGGACGCGTCGCAGGCATACGCAGCGCGCGCGCCCGCATCGAAGCGCACCTCGCCCGCGAGCGCCGCCGCGAGCGCCGACTGCAATTCCTTCATGCCGCCAGTGTAGCGGGGTCGAGCGCCTGGATCACCGGCGGCAGCGGGCAATCCAGGGTCGCGGCCACCGCGCGCACCAGCTCCACTTCCGCCAGACGAAACACGCCATCCGCGGCCGCCGCTTCCAGGCAGGCCTTGAGCAGGCGCGGTTTCTCGAACGGCGCCAGGTGCCGCAGGCGCTCGAGCGCCTCGCCCACGCGCGCGCTGGAAATCTCGGCCACCGGCAGCGGCGGGCCGAGCGCGACACCGAGAATCGCCGCGCCCTTGGCGTGCGAGGCCGCGGTGTCGCTCTGCGAGGCATGCGCGATGAGCGAGAGCACCACCTGCGCGTCTGCCGGGGATCTCCGTGAGCTTGCCGAACCGCGTGCGGATCGGCTTGCCCGCCCCCTCGCGCAGGTGCTGGCGCAGGAGCGTCGCCTGCACGAACTCCGCGAGTGTCAGCTTGCGGTCGGCCTCCACGAGGCGCTGCACTTCCGCCAGGAAAGCGTCGCGCCGCTTCTGCGGGAGCTGCCGGAGCGCGGGCAGCGCCAGCTCGATGAGCAGCAGCGCCTGGCCGCGCCCGTGCGGCCCCAGCTCGAACTGGGCCGCGGCGGCCTGCGCGCCGCGCTCGCCAAGCAGCCCGAGCTGCAGGTCGCGCACCGGCCCGTCGCGCGCGAGCAGCAGGCCGAACACCGCTTGCGCCGCGCCCTCGGGGGTGGCAAGCCGAGTGCGCAGTGCCTGCGGCAGGCGCTCGAGGAGCCTGCGCGCGTGGTCCACGTGCTCGGCGCGCGGCGCCTCGACCAGGGCGGCCACCCCGGTGAGTCCGCCCACGATCTTGACCACGTTGCCGGCGCCGTCGAGCACCGCGACCGCGCTGTCGCGGTACTGCGTCGCGTGGCGCGTGCGCCGGTAATCCTCGCGCTGGAAGCGCGGGTGCACGCGCCGGATGCGCTCCTCGATCGGCGGGTGCGTGGGCCACGCCCACCAGCGCGCGATCGCCGGCAGGAAGAACATGTGCGAGAGCTCGAACGCATGCGCCGAGCGCAGCGTGGTGCCCGCCTTGAGGACGAGGATCGAGTCCAGTGCGCCCGCGATGCCCTCGGGGTTGCGCGTGAACTGCACGCTCGCCGCGTCGGCGAGCAGCTCGCGCTGGCGCGAGATCGCCGCCTTGATCGCCTCGGCGGCGAACAGGCCCGGAAAGCCGATGAAGGCGATGGCCATGCCAGCCATGGCGAACAGCACGGTGCCGCCGCGGTCCTCGCGCTCCCTGGCGCGCGCTTCGCCGCCCGCCTTCAGCACCAGGTACTCGCCCCACTCGCCGAAACAGGCGATGCCGGCGAGCAGCGCCACCAGGCGCACGTTGAGCGCCATGTCGCCGTTGAGGATGTGGCTGAACTCGTGCCCCATCACGCCCTGCAGCTCGTCGCGCGAGAGCTTCTGCACCGCGCCCCGCGTGGCGATGATGACCGCTTCGTTCGGCGAATGACCGGCGACGAGCGCATTGACCGCGTCTTCGTTCGCGAGGAGATACACGGGCGGCACGGCGATGCCGGAGGCGATGGCCATCTCCTCCACCACGTTCAGCAGCTTCGCCTCGGAGGCCGTGGCGCGGCTGCGCTCGAGGTAGTGCGCGCCGAGCATTTCTGCGACCACCGTGCCGCCCTCGGAGAGCTGCCAGAGGCGCCAGCCGCTGACCGCGAGGATGATGGCGGCGACCGAGCCGGAGACCGCGGTGTGCACCCCGGGCGGCACGTGCGCGACCGCGTGCCAGTAGGTCGTCCACAGGCCGCGCCACACCAGCGCCTCGCCGCCCGCGAGCGGCAGCGCGCCGTAGATGGCGAGCACCGCGTAGAGGAGCGCGACGGCGAGGTTGAAGCAGACGACGACGAAGGCGACGGCGAGGAGGTACCACGCGAGCAGCCAGCGCGACGCGCGCCGCGCGCTGTCCTGCTGGTCAAAAAAATCCAAGGGCTTCTAGAATTTGACCTTGGGGGCCTTGCGCTCTTCGGGCGACTCGGTCGCCTCGAGCAGCATCGCTTCCTTGAAGCCGAAGAGGCCCGCCACGACGTTGTCGGGGAAGGTCTCGCGCTTGGTGTTGTAGCTCATCACCGCGTCGTTGTAGCCCTGGCGCGCGAAGGCCACCTTGTTCTCGGTGCTGGTGAGCTCCTCCTGCACCTGCAGGATGTTCTGGTTCGCCTTCAGGTCCGGATAGTTCTCGAACACCGCGAGCAGCCGGCCGAGCGCGCCGCCGAGCGCGCCTTCGGCCTGCGCGAGCCCGGTCATCGCCGCCGGGTCGCCCGGCGCCTGCGCGGCGCGCTGCGCCGCGGTCACCGCCGCGCCGCGCGCGGCGATCACCGCTTCCAGCGTCTGGCGCTCGTGCGCGAGATAGCCTTTCGCCGCCTCGACCAGGTTCGGAATCAGGTCGTAGCGGCGCTTCAACTGCACGTCGATCTGCGCGAACGCGTTCTTGAAGCGGTTGCGCAGCGCCACCAGCCGGTTGTAGATGGTGACCGCGAAGAACGCGAACGCCGCCACCAGCGCGAGAAGGATCCAGCCGCCCATGTCGATGCGCCTCCCTGTGGCGTGAACGAAACGGTGCCTCGGCTACTATAGCGCAATGCTCTCCTTCCTGTGCCGCGCGCTGCGCGCCGAGCGGCACGAGCTGCCCGCGCTGGCCTGGTCGTTCGCCTACTTCTTCACGCTGCTCGCCGGGTACTACGTGCTGCGGCCGGTGCGCGACGAGATGGGCGTGCAGGCGGGCACCGCGCAGCTGCCGTGGCTGTTCACCGCGACCTTCGTGACGATGCTGCTGCTGGTGCCGCTGTACGGCTGGCTGTGCGCGCGGCTGCCGCGCGCGCGCCTGCTGCCGGCGGTGTACGGTTTCTTCGCGGCCAACCTGCTTTTGTTCTGGGCGGCGCTCGAGTCCGGCGTAGCCGCAAAGGCGCTGGCGCCCGCGTTCTTCGTCTGGGTGAGCGTGTTCAACCTGTTCGTGGTGTCGGTGTTCTGGAGCTTCATGGCGGACCTGTTCGACGCGGCGCAGGCTGCGCGCCTGTACGGCGCCATCGCCGCGGGCGGCAGCTGCGGCGCCATCGCGGGCCCGACGATCACCGCGCTCGCCGCCGCGCCGCTCGGCACGGCGAACCTGCTGCTCGTCTCGGCCGCCTTTCTCGCGACGGCCATCGTCTGCATCGCCATGCTGGCGCGCTGGGCACGCCGGCATCCGCGCGCGGGCGAGGCGCGCGCCGAAGAACCCATCGGCGGCTCGGTGCTCGCCGGCGCGCGCGCAGCCCTTTCCTCGCCGTTCCTGCTCGGCATCTGCGGGTATCTGCTGTGCTACACGGTCCTCTCGACCACGCTGTACTTCCAGCAGGTCGAGATCGTCGGCGCCGAGATCGCGGATGCACGCGAGCGGACCCGGCTCTTCGCCACGCTCGACCTCACCGTGAACGCGCTCACGCTCGTCATGCAGGTGCTGGTGTTCGCGCGCCTGGGCGCGCTGATCGGCATCGCCTGGATGCTGGCGTTGATGCCGCTGGTCGCCATCGCCGGCTTCGCCTGGCTCGGCTTCGCCCCGGGGCTTGCCGCGCTGATCGTGTTCGGCGTGACGCGCCGCGTCGGCGAGTTCGCCATCTCCAAGCCGGTGCGCGAGGCGCTCTACACCGCGGTGCCGCGCGAGGAGCGCTACAAGGCGAAGGGCTTCATCGACACGGTGGTGTACCGCGGCGGCGACGTCTCCTCCGGGTGGCTGTTCGGCGCGCTGAAGGGGCTGGGCCTCGGCCTTGCGGCCATCTCCTTCGCGGTCATTCCCGTCGCGCTGGCCTGGCTCGCGCTCGCCTTCTACCTCGGGAATAGAATGAAGCGGTGGACGCAAGCAGGCGGCGCACGCTCGGCGCCCTCGCCGGCCTAGCCCTCGTGGGATCGGTGCGCGCAAGGGAAGCGATGCATACGCGCGCGATCCCGGCGAGCGGCGAGCGCCTGCCCGTCATCGGCGTGGGCACCTGGCAAACCTTCGACGTCGGCGGCGATGCTGGCGCACGCGCGACGCTGCAGGAAGTCCTGCGCACGTTCTTCGCGGGCGGCGGGCGCGTCGTGGACTCCTCGCCCATGTACGGCTCGAGCGAGTCGGTGGTGGGGGACCTGTGCCAGGCGCTGGGCATCTGCGAGCCGCTGTTCATGGCCTCGAAGATCTACACGCAGGGCCGCGAGGAAGGCCTGCGCGGCATGCAGCGCTCGATCGAGCGCATGCGCGCGGGCCGCATGGACCTGATGCAGGTGCACAACCTGCTCGATGTCGAGACGCACACCCCGACGCTGCGCGAATGGAAGGCGGCCAAGCGCGTGCGCTACATCGGCATCACGCACTACACCTCCTCCGCCTACCCGGAAGTCGAGCGCTTGCTGCGCACGCGCCAGTACGACTTCGTGCAGATCAACTATTCGCTTGGCGAGGCCGAGTCGGAAAAGCGCGTGCTGCCGCTCGCGCAGGAGCTCGGCGTGGCGGTGATCGCCAACCGGCCGTTCGCCGAAGGCGCCATGTTCCGCCGCGTGCGCGGCAAGCCGCTCCCCGCCTGGGCGGCCGAGCTCGGCATCGCGAGCTGGGCGCAGTACTTCCTCAAATGGATCGTGTCGCACCCCGCGGTCACCTGCGCCATTCCGGGCACCGGGAGACCCGAGCACATGGCGGACAATCTCCAGGGCGGCTTCGGCCCGCTGCCGGATGCAGCGCAACGCCGCAGGATGCAGCAGCACTATGACGCACTCTAGCGATCCGGGCAGGCTGAGCCTCGGCCCGCCCTGCGGCGACCGCGCCGACTCTAGTCGAATCCCGGGGGCGGGGTGAAGGCGAAGTATTCGCGCTCGATGAGCCGCGCCACCGCGATGCTGCGGTAGTCGCCGTACTGCGGCGCGACGATCTGCACGCCCACCGGCAGCTTGCCGCCCGCGAGCTCGATCGGCGCGATGCTCGAGGGCAGGTAGGCACATGCCGGAGTAGCCCGCCCAGAACATCTGCGTGGTCGAGGGCTGCGGCTTGCCGTTCACCTCGATCATGCGCTCCCAGCGCTCGCCGCGCTGGTTCTGCGGAAACGCGGGGGTCGCCGCCGTGGGGCACAGCAGCACGTCCCACTCCTTGAAGAACTCCGCCCAGAGGCGCCGCATCTGGTGGCGGCGGTTCGACCAGCCGAGCCACTCCTTGTGGCGCATGACGTTGGCGCGCGCGGCCTGCGCTTCGTAGCTCATGTCTTCCTTCGGCCGCGTCTGCGACAGCTCCTCCCACAGCACGACGTGGTGCGGCGACTGGCGCGCGGCGGTGGCCGAGCGCAGCAGCGCAAGGTAGACGCGGTGCGCCTCCTCGGGATCGAAGCCGGGCCGCGCCTTGTCCGACACCTTGGCGCCCTTCTTCGCCAGCGCGCGCGCCAGGCGCTCGATCGCGCCGGAGACGCTGGCATCCACTTCTGCGGTCGGGTGCGAGGGCATCACCGCCACGCGCAGCTTGCGGAAGGAAGTGAGCTTCGGCTTTTCGAGCGCGAGCTTCCAGCCTGAGCCGTCGATGTCGTCCGGCCCGGCGATGAGGCTCATGGCGAGCGCCAGGTCGTCCGCGCTGCGCGCGAGCGGCCCGATGGCGGCGATGTCGCCGGGATGGGCCGATCCGGGCAGCGCATGGCCGCGCGGCGAGCAGATGCCCCAGGTCGGCTTGTGCCCGTAGACGCCGCAGTAGTGCGCGGGATTGCGGATCGAGGCGCCGATGTCGCTGCCGAGCTCGAGGCCCGTGAGCCCCGCCGCGAGCGCCGCCGCCGCGCCGCCGGAGGACCCGCCGGGCGTGCGCAGCAGGTCCCAGGGATTGTTGGTGGTGCCGTAGATCGGGTTGAAGCTCTGCCAGTCGGCGAGCAGCACCGGGACATTGGTCTTGCCGAAGACGATGGCGCCCGCGCGCTTCAGGCGCTCCACCGCAAGCGCGTCCTTGCGTGCCACGTTGTCCTTGAATTCCGGCATGCCCCAGGTGGTGGGCCAGCCCGCGACGTCAAAGGACTCCTTCACCGTCATCGGCAGACCGTGCAGCGGCCCGCGCTTGCCCTTGGCGCGGTCGGCGGCGCGCGCGGCCTTCCTGTCCTCGTCCAGGTTCATGACGCAGATAGCGTTCAACGCGCGGTTGTGCTGGCGCACGCGCGCGGCGTACAGGTCGAAGAGCTCGAGCGCGCTGATCTTCTTCGCACGCAATGCGGCAACGAGCTTCGTGGCAGACCAGAAGGCGGTATTCATGCAACCCCCGCAAGATGGCGGCCGGCGAGCCAGCCGAAAGTCATGGCGGGCCCGAGCGTGATGCCGGGCCCCGGATAGTTGCCCCCCATGATGGAGAGCGCGTCGTTGCCCGCGGCATACAAGCCGGGGATCGGGCGCCTGGATTCGTCGAGCACCTGGGCGTGGCCGTTGGTGGCGATGCCCGCATAGGTGCCCAGGTCGCCGATCTCCACGCGCACCGCGTAGAAGGGCGCCTGCGCGAGCGGCGCGACGCACGGATTGGGCTTGATGTCGGGGTCGCCGTAGAAGCGGTTGTAGGCGTTCTCGCCCTTGCGGAAGACGGGGTCGGATCCCGATTTCGCCGCGCCGTTGTACCTCTCCACGGTCGTGGCAAGGGCGGCATCGATTCCCGCGCGCTGCGCGAGCTCGATCACCGTGCCGCCCGACAGCAGATAGCCCGACTTCAAGTGCGGCGCGAGCGGCAGCGGGCGCGGCTTGACGAACCCGAGGCCGTAGGCGCGGATCGCGCGATGATCGGTGACCAGCCAGGCGTGCGTCTCGCCGGTCTTCAGCAGCGCCTGCACGAAGTCGTGATACGAGTTGCCTTCGTTCACGAAGCGCACGCCCATTTGCGTCACCGCGATAACGCCGGGCTTGGCGCGGTCGATGAAGTGCGGGAACAGCCCGAAGGAACCGTCGTGCCGCGGCACGCGCGAAACCGGCACCCATGCAGCGGCATTCGGCAAAGACTCGTCGAGCTTGCCGCCGGTCGCCTGCGCGAGGCGCAGGCCATCGCCGGTGTTCCCCGGCGGCGCCGGCGAGAAATGCTCCCGGTGGCGGAACAGGCGCTGCCGGCGCTCGGCGTCCTGCGGAAAGCCGCCGCAGGCGAGCACCACGCCCTTTCTCGCGTCCACACGAAACTCCTCGTTCCCGGAGCGCAAAATCGCGCCCGCCACCCTGCCGTTCTCGCGCACAAGTTCCTTCACTGCGGTCGAAGCGCGCAGCTGCACCCTGGCATCGAGCGCCGACTTGAGGAGGCGCCCCGCGAGCGCATTGCCGTTGGTGAGCCGCACGCCGCGCCCGTGAAACAGCATCGCCGCCCCATGGCCGATGAGGCGCCGGGCGACGAACGCCGCCGAGGCGAGCGACTTCGACCAGCGCATGAAGTGCACCAGCTCCGCGCCAGAGCCGATCATGATGCCGAACACGGTGAGCTCGGGCAGCGGCGGCCGCAGCATCTTGAGCATCTTGCCGAGCTCGCGCCCGTCGAAGGCGCGCGCGACGATCGAGCGGCCGCCGGGCCGCCCGCCCGGGGCATCCGGGTGATAGTCGGAGAACGTCGCTGACGCATCGAACTTGACCACCGTCTCGCGCGTGAAGAACTCGACCATGCGCGGGCCCGCGGTGAGGAAGGCGTTGACGCGCTCGGGGTCGAACTTCTCGCCCGCCTCGTGCAGGAGGTACGTGCTCGCGTCCTCGATCGAGTCGGCGACGCCGATCTCCTTCTGCATCGGGTGGTTCGGGATCCACAGCCAGCCGCCCGAGAGCGCGGTGGTGCCGCCGAACCAGGGCTCCTTCTCGGCGACCAGCACCTCGAGCCCGGCCTTGCTCGCGGTGACCGCGGCGGCGAGCCCGCCCGCGCCCGAGCCCGCCACCAGCACGTCGCACGCGAAACTCATGGCCCATCTTAACCGCCGGGCGGCGCCGGAAATCCGCACGTTTCGCTTGCAGGAAACCGCCGAGCGGTCCGCCTCCGGCACGCCGCGTCCCTACCGGGCTCGCCCACGCGGGATAATGCCCCGATGCCCGCTCCGACCGCGCCGGCGCCACGCTCCCGCCTCCTCAAGCGAGTCGCCATCGCGGCGCTGATCGCGCTCGCCGCGGGCTTAGGCCTGTGGCAGACGACCCGCACGAAGCCGATCGCCGTGCTGGTCGCAACTGCCGAAGCCGGGCGCGTGGAGAACACGGTCGCCAACACGCGCGCCGGCTCGGTCACCGCCTGCCGCCGCGCCAAGCTCGCCCCGCCCACGGGGGGCCGCATCGCGAAGCTCCCGGTGAAGGAAGGCCAGCGCGTGAAGGCGGGCGAACTGCTGCTCGAGCTGTGGAACGAGGACCTGGTGTCGCGCGAGCAAGTCGCCTTCGAGCAGCTCGCGACCGCGAAGGCGCGCGTCACCGAGGCCTGCCAGGTGGCTGAGATCGCCGCGAGCGACGCGCGCCGCGCGCGCGAGCTGCGCGACAAGGGCTTCACCTCGGACCAGCTCGCCGAGCGCGCCGAGTCGGATGCGAAGGCGCGCGCAGCGGCCTGCGGGTCGGCGCGCACCCAGGTCGGCGAAGCGGTGGCGCGCATCGCCGCGGCCAAGGCCGACACCAGCCGCACGGTGTTGCGCGCGCCCTTTGCCGGCATCGTCGGCGAAGTGAACGGCGAAGTCGGCGAGTACCTCACGCCCTCGCCGCCGGGCATCCCGACGCTGCCTGCGATCGACCTGATCGACGATGCATGCCTCTATGTCTCGGCGCCGATCGACGAAGTCGACGCCGCGCGCCTCAGGGTGGGCATGAGCGGGCGCATCACGCTCGATGCCTACCGCGGCCAGCATTTCAAGGGTCACGTGCGGCGCATCGCGCCCTACGTGCTCGCCCTCGAGAAGCAGGCGCGCACGGTCGAGATCGAGGTCGAGTTCGACGACCAGGGCGATTCCCGGCCGCTGCTGGTGGGCTACAGCGCCGACATCGAGGTCGTGATCGAGACCCGCGAGAACGTGACGCGCATCCCGACGCCGGCGCTCATGCCCGGCAACCGCGCGCTGGTGCTCGCCGCCAGCGGCGTGCTGGAGGAACGGCGCCTCGAGATCGGGCTTTCCAATTGGGAGTTCACCGAGGTGAAGGCGGGCATCGGCGCCGGCGAGCGCGTCGTGACCTCGCTCGATCGCGAGGGCGTCAAGGCGGGCGCGCGCGCGGCAGTGGAAGCGAAAAACGCCGCGGCGAAGAAGTGATCGCCCCGGGATGATCCGGCTCGCCGGCATCGAGCGCGTGTTCGTCGTGGGCGGCGAGGAGGTGCACGCGCTGCGCGCCGTCGACCTCGAGATCCGGCAAGGCGAGTACCTCTCGATCATGGGCCCTTCGGGCTCGGGCAAGTCGACGCTGCTCAACGTCGTCGGCTTGCTCGACCGGCCGAACGCCGGCACTTACGCGCTCGACGGGCGCGACGTCACCGGCCTCGGCGAGGACGAGCTGGCCCGCGCGCGGCGCGAGAAGATCGGCTTCGTGTTCCAGTTTTTCCACCTCGTGCCGCGCCTCACCGCCGCGCAGAACATCGCCCTGCCGATGGTGCTGGCGGGCATCGCCCCCGGCGAGCGCGCCGCCCGGCTCGCGCAGCTGCTCGCCGAATATGGCCTGGAGGACCGTGCGCACCATCGCCCCGACCAGCTCTCCGGCGGCCAGTGCCAGCGGGTCGCGATCGCGCGCGCCATGTCGATGCGCCCGGGCGTGATCCTCGCCGACGAGCCCACCGGCAACCTCGACCGCCACACCGGGCAGGAAGTGATGGCGGTGCTCGAGCGCCTGCACGACTCGGGCGGCACCCTGGTGGTCGTCACGCACGACACCGAGCTCGGCGCGCGCGCCCACCGGTGCCTGCGCATGGTGGACGGCAGGATCGTGGGCGACGAGCGCTCGCGCGACGAGCGCGCCGCCGCGCGCTGAGGCAGCCCCGCACCCATGCGCCCGACCGACCTTCTCGGCTTCGCCTGGCAAGTGCTCAGCGGCTCGCGCGGGCGCACCGCGCTCATCCTGCTCGCGATGGGAATCGGCGTGGCCGCCGTGGTGCTGGTGAGCACGCTCGGCGAGGGCGCACGGCGCTTCGTGCTCGACCAGTTCGGCTCGCTCGGCACCAACCTGGTGATCGTGCTGCCCGGGCGCTCGGAGACGGCGGGCGTGAATCCGGGCTTCATCATCGGCAAAACGCCGCGCGACCTGACGCTCGACGACGCGCTCGCGCTGGGCCGCAGCCACGCGGTGAAGATGATCGCGCCGCTCATCGTCGGCACGGGCGACGTGCGCTGGGGCGCGAAGCTGCGCGAGTCGCCGATCCTCGGCTCGACCGCGGAGCTGCTCCCGGTGCGGCACATGGCGCTCGCGCAAGGCGTGTTCCTGCCGCCCGGCGATCCGCACCACGCGCAGCCGGTGTGCGTGATCGGCGCCAAGGTGCGCGAGGAGATCTTCGGCGCCCAGGCCGCGCTCGGCGAGTGGCTGCGCATCGGCGACCGGCGCTTTCGCGTGATCGGCGTGATGGCGCGCGCAGGGGGTCGACCTTCGGTGTCAACACCGACGAGATGGTGATGGTGCCGCTCGTCGCGGCGCAGGCGCTGTTCAACACCGATTCGCTGTTCCGCGTCCTGATCGAGGCGAAGAGCCGCGAGCAGGTGGCGGCGGCGAAGGACGACGTCGATCGAAATCCTGCGCGAGCGCCACGAAGGCGAGCGCGACGTGACGGTGATCACCCAGGACGCGGTGCTCGCGACCTTCGACCGCATCCTGCGCGCGCTCACGCTCGCGGTGGGCGGCATCGCCGCGATCAGCCTCGCGGTGGCCGGCATCCTGATCATGAACGTGATGCTGATCGCGGTGACGCAGCGCCGGCGCGAGATCGGCCTGCTCAAGGCGCTGGGCGCGACCGGCAGGCAGATCCGCCTGACCTTCTTCACCGAGGCGGTGCTGCTCGCGCTCGGCGGCGGCGCCCTCGGGCTCGCCGTCGGCAAGCTGGGCCAGCTCTTCATCGGCCAGCTGTATCCGCAGATTCCCTTCGCCGCGCCGTGGTGGGCCCTGGTGGCCGCGCCGCTCACCGCGGTTGTCACCGCGGCGCTGTTCACGGTAGCGCCTGCGGCACGCGCCGCGAGGCTCGACCCGGTGGCCGCCCTGTCCCGGCGCTGACCATGCGCGCACGACGCTGACCATGCTCGCCGCCGATTTCATCGCCTTCACGACCACGTCGCTGGGCGCGCACCGCCTGCGCACCTTCCTCACCGCGCTCGGCATCGCGGTCGGCATCGCGGCGGTGATCCTGCTCACCTCCATCGGCGAGGGGCTGCACCGCTTCGTGGTGAGCGAGTTCACCCAGTTCGGCACCAACCTCATCAGCGTCTCGCCGGGGCGCACGCAGACGCACGGCGGGGCCTCCCTCGGAGTGATCAACACGGTGCGCCCGCTCTCGATCGAGGACGCGATCGCGATCCGGCGCGCGCCGCACGTGCTGGTCACCGACCCCTCCGTCTCGGGCAACGCGGACGTGGCGATCCCCGGCAAGACGCGCCGCGTCATGGTGTCGGGCGTCGGCCACCATTTCGGCGCGGCGCTCAACATGCACGTCGCGGCGGGCGAGTTCCTGCCCGACGACGACCCGCGCGCCGCGCGCGCCTTCGTGGTCCTCGGCGCGAAGGTCGCCCGCGAGCTCTTCGGCGGCGACAACCCGCTGGGCGCGCGCATCCGCGTGGGCGGCGAGCGCTACCGCGTGATCGGCGTGATGGAGTCCAAGGGCCAGGTACTCGGCTTCGATCTCGACGACACGGTGTACATCCCGGTTGGGCGCGCGCTCGAGCTGTTCAACCGCGAGAGCCTGATGGAGATCCACGTCACCTACGAGCCGACCGCGCCGGTCGACGAGGTGGTCGAGGGAATCAAGCGCATCCTCAGCGCGCGCCACGGCGGCGAGGACTTCACCGTGACCCCGCAGCAGAAGATGCTGGAGGTGTTCGGCACGGTGCTCGACGCGATCACCTTCGCGGTGGCGGCGATCGCCGGCATTTCGCTCCTCGTGGGCGGGGTGGGCATCCTCACCATCCTCACCATCGCGGTCGCGGAGCGCACTTCCGAGATCGGCCTGCTGCGCGCGGTGGGCGCGACGCAGAGGAGCGTGCTGCTCCTGTTCCTCGGCGAGGCGGCGCTGCTCGCGGCGCTCGGCGGCGCCGCCGGGCTCGCGCTCGGCGTTGGCGTCGCCAACGCGCTCACCATCCTGGTGCCCGCGCTGCCGGTGCACACACCGTGGAGCTACGCGGTCGCCGCCGAGCTCATGGCGGTGGCCGTGGGGCTCGCTGCGGGCGTGCTGCCCGCGCGCCGCGCGGCGCGCCTCGATCCGCTCGAGGCGCTGCGCAGCGAGTAGGCGCGCTCGCGCCCGCGGCGCTCAGTTAGAATTCCCGACGTTTCGCGCCGAGGAGGAGCCCCATGCTGCAGGAACGCATTCCCGATCTTGCCAAGTTCGTCGAGCCCGACCGGGTCCGCAAGGAGGTCTACACCGACCCGCAGATCTTCGAGCTCGAAATGCAACGCATTCACGAGAAGGTGTGGATCTACTGCGGCCACGAAAGCCAGGTGCCGAAGCCCGGCGACTACTACACCGTGCAGATCGGCCGCCAGCCGATGATCCTGGTGCGCGGCAAGGACCGCAAGGTGCACGTGCTCTACAACCGCTGCCCGCACCGCGGCAACATGATCTGCGGCGATCGCAGCGGCAGCACCGGCGAATTCTTCCGCTGCTCGTATCACGCCTGGACCTTCCAGCACGACGGCAAGCTCAAGAACATCCCGATGATGGAGTCGGGCTACCAGGGCACGCGCTTCGGCCGCGACAACCCCGACTGCAACATGAAGCAGGCCGCCCGCGTCGAGAGCTATCGCGGCTTCGTCTTCGCCAGCCTTGCCGCCGACGGCCCCACGCTGAAGGAGTTCCTTGGCGAATCGAAGATCGCCTTCGACGACATGTGCGACCGCGCCCCGGGGGGCGAGGTGGAAGTGGTGCCGAACTGCTTCCGCGTCATCCAGCACTCGAACTGGAAGATCTTCCTCGAGAACCAGCTCGACGCGCTGCATCCGTCGGTGGTGCACCAGTCCACCGGCCGCGCCGCGCACGAGGTGGAGAAGGACATCGCGAAGAAGACCGGCAAGGCGCCGCTTTCGTATCACATGCTGTCGGCGTTCGCGACGGTGACCATCGACAAGTGGGACAACTTCCAGACGCTCAACTATCCGCACGGCCACTGCATCCTCACCGGCTACATGGGCCTGCGGCCGAAGGACCCGGATACGCTCGCCTACGAGAAGGTGATGCACAAGGCCTATGGCAAGAAGCGCACAGAGGAGATCCTCGGGGTCAACATCCACCACGTGCTGATCTATCCGGGTTTGTCGGTGCAGTCGCCCCTGCAGCAGCTGCGCGCGGTGCGGCCCCTGGGCGTGGACAAGACGCTGACCGAGATCTGGCACTTCCGCCTGAAGGGCGCCCCCGAGCCGATCTACCGGCGCTCGCTCGCCTACTACAACCTGGTGAACTCGCCGGCGACGCTGATCAACGCGGACGATCTCGAGAATTTCTGGAAGTGCCACCAGGGCCTCGCGTCGGACGGCGGCGACTGGGTGAGCTTCGCGCGCTTCCACGGCCGCGACATCGAGAAGCCCGGCGGCATGGTGGAAACGGGGCCGAACATGGGCACCTCGGAAGCGCCGATGCGCAACCAGATGAAGGCTTGGGCGCAGTTCATGGGGGGAAACAGGTGAAAGGCGGCGTCAGCAAGCTTCAGTTGCAGCACGACGTCGAGCAGTTCCTCTACAGCCAGGCGGACCTGCTCGACTCCAGGAAGTGGCAGGACTGGATCGACCTCTTTACGCCCGACGGCGTGTACTGGATGCCGGCCGATCCGGCGCACCAGCACTGGGACGGCATGCCCGCGATCTTCGCCGAGGACAAGAACCTGATGACGGTGCGCATGAAGCGGGTCATGCACCCCGATGCCTGGTCGCAGCGGCCGCTGTGGGGCACCAACCACGTCGTCTCCAACGTGGTGATCGACAAGGTGGCGAAGAACGGCGACGTGACCGCGCGCTCGCGCTTTCACATGCTGGAGCTGCGACGCGACGACGTGCGCCACTTCGCCGGCCAGTACACGCACCAGTTGAAGAAGACCAAGGGCGGCTACCGCATCAAGCTGCAGCGCGTGGACATGACGAACGCCCAGGCCGCCTACGACTACGTGCTGCAGGTCTGGGTATGAAAATTGGGGTCAGGGCCGAGTTTTTTTGCATGCAAGAAATTCGGCCCTGACCCCAATTTTTCACGCGTCCAGGATTGCGCGGGCAAGCGCAATCGCCGCCTTTGCGCGATGACGCGCTTCCGGCGCCGCTGGATTCGGGACGTCCGCCAGGCAGAACCCGAGCATTGACATGACCCGCAGCCACCCGAGATCCCAGGTCCGCTCGAACTCCTCGCGGTCGATCGGTCTTCCCAGCACCGCCTCGAGCTCGGCCAGGTAGAAATCGCGCAGCGGCGCGCGGGCTTCGGGTGCGCGGCCGTCACCAGGCGGGTAGGCCCAGAAGTGCAGGAACCAATGATGTTGCAGATCGCAGGCGGCAGGCGCCCGCGATGCGAACTCCCAGTCAAGCAGCGTGACCTTCTCGCCTGCGATGGCGATATTCGCGCGCCGGAGGTCACCGTGGTTGAGCGTCGGCGTGGCATCGTCGAGTCCTCGGTGCCATGAGCGATCCGAAGCGAGTTGGATGAAGAAGTCGGCATCCGCGGGGTCGAGCATCTCGAGGAACGAGGGCAGCAGCATCCTGAGCGGCGTGAAATCCTCGACGCACCGGGCCACCCAGTCCGCCGACGGCTCCGCGCGGCCGGCAGCGAAGGAAATGGGCTCCGCCAGAGCGGCCGTGGTGCCGCGGACCGGAGCCAGCGGCAATCTGTCGAGGCCATTGCGCCCGTCCCAGTAGTGCGCGTGCAAGCGCGCCATCGCCGCCAGTAGCACCCGCTCGTCGCGCTCTGTAAAGGCCCCGCGCGGCCGGATGCCATCCGACACATCGCGCATCAGCATCCACCATTCGTCGTTGTCTACGTGGACGGCAACGTCGACCGTCGGACACGCAACTGGCGCGGGAAGCTCGCGCGTGGCGCCGCTCAGCCACAACGGGCCCTCTCCAGCGTCAGGCGCTTGCATGGCCGCGACCCGCCAGGTGTTGCGCGGCAACACCTTCAGCACGTAACCCGGTCGGATCGCGATGACCCGCGCGCCCGTGCGTCCGCCAGTCAAAGGCTCGAGGCCGACGGCCCGATATCCGGCAGGAACGGCCCCCCGAGCTTCCGCCTCGCGCAGGTAATCCTGAACTGTGCCGCGCGTCTCCGGCGCTCTCGTCATCAACAAGTCCTGTCTTAAGCCGCCACGGTTGTTGAGATGGCGATCAACTGCCGCGCCAGTTGACCAGGAGCGCGGGCAAGACAGCGTGGGGCTTCACTTGCATTGGCCAAGGGACATGACTCCGGCGCTATGGATGTAGTGCCTGAAGACGTACTTCCCGTCGGCCAGAAGTTTGACATAGCCCTTCGCAGCCTGAGGCGTGAGCAGTACGTAGCCACCGTCTTTGTCCCATTCAACGTTGGCGTTCTCGTAGCGTTGTTGGAACTCTTCCGAAGTGGTCAGAAGTTCGACCGTGCTGCTGCCAGCTTTGGTTCGCAGCTTGAACTCGAAGGTGGCTACAGACGTTCGCCCGCTGCATCGCACATGCATGTTCTCGCAGAAGTGCGGCAGAGTCGGTTGACAAGATACCTCGGTGGCTTGTTGTCGCTTGAGCAGTGCGGTGACAGGCGAATCGTTCGCGAAAGCTCCACCACTTGCGTTCAATGACCCGATGCATAGAAGCAGAATATGAGGCGTGCGCATGGTCGCTTTGATGCCTGACGTTCGGCCTTACCGGCGCGCGCCGCCGTTGCGCGCGTCCGTGTACAGGCGGCTGTTGGAGCGCCGTTCGTAAGTCACCCGGCTCGACAACGCATTTCCCATCTCGAAGGCCTTCGGATCTACGGCCTGACCGCTTTCGGCCCGGCGATCTGCATCGCTTTCTGGTACGCAGGCCGCGCCTCGATGCGCTTCACGTAGGCGACTGCGTTCGGCAGGTCGTCGATGGAGCGGGCGCCGAAGAGCACGCCCGTCGTGAGCCGGTACACCACCAGGATGTCCGCGCAAGTGAGCTCCGGCCCGGCTAGGTAGGGAACCTCTCCGAGCCGCTTGTCGAGGTACTTGTAATACTGCTCTTCGCGCCTGTTCACGACTTCGCGCATCGTGTCGGCCACCGGTCCGGATGCACCCGCCGCCAGTACCGACTTGGTGAAGCGAAGGCCCATGGCGCTGTTGTTGAAGTGCATCCAGTACAGATAGTCGTAGTAGTTGGGCTGCGCAGGGCCCACGGTCATCCTGCCGCCTGCGTAGCGGTGACAGACGTACTCGGCAATGACGGCGGACTCGGTGAGCACTTGGTCGCCGTCCTCGATCACGGGCGCCATCGCGGTTGGATGCAGCGCGAGGTACTCGTCCGGCGCGGCCCTGTTCGGTTTCCGGTCATACCATTTCAGGCGATAGGGCAGACCCAGCTCTTCCATGAGCCAGACGATGCGCTCGGACTGCGACACGCCGAGGTGATGGATCGTGATCACTATGCCGTCCTATCGCGACGCCCTAACGTTCAATGATCAGCATACGTGCTGTTTATCATAGACCTCCTCCCCCTCTAGTCGGGGCGGAGAGCGCAAGCCGTTGCGAGTGTTCGCCGAGCACGGCGCGGAGCCCGGCGGCGGCGCGCGGGGTCCCCCATCGCGACGCGCCGAGCCGGGCCGAGGGCGGAGGGAGCAGGCCGCCGAACTTGAAGATGATGCCGCAGGTCACCGCGTAGGCCTCGAAGAGCGGCGTGTCGCGCGTGTTCGCCCGGTTCGATCTGAAATCGCCAGGCCTTGCGTGCGGCGCCCGAAAATTCTGTGTTAGCCTTCCTCGAGCCAAAAACTGGGGAGGAGAAATGTCGAAAACCATCCTGTCCGCGCTTGTCGCGGCGCTTGCGACCTTCGGCACCGCGCACGCGCAGGAAGTGACGCTCAAGCTTTCCGCGTTCATACCGGCCCAGGCACCGACATTTGCCCAGGTCATCAAGCCTTGGTCCGAGGCGGTCAATGCCGACGGCACGGGAATCATCAAGATCGATACGTTTCCGGGCGGGGTTCTGGGTGGCAATCCGGGCCTGCAGCCCAAGATGGTCACCGATGGCATCGCCGATATCGCCCTGGTCATTCCCGCGTATTCGCCTGGACGGTTTCCGGACAACGACGTCATGGAGTTGCCGGGCATGGCGAAGAATTCGAGCGAGTCTTCGCTCGCCATCTATCGGCTCTACCAGCGCAAGCTTCTGCGCGGCTATGAGGACTTCTACGTGGTCATGCTTGGCACGACCAATCCCTATGCCATTCATACGCGGAGCCCCGTCAAGTCGTTCACCGATGTCAAAGGAATGAAGCTCCGTGCCGGCGGCCCCGTGGCGAGCGCCGCGCTGCGCGCCCTGGGCGTGGCGCCAGTCGGCATGCCGATCACCCAGGTTGCCGAAAACATCAGCCGTGGTGTGCTTGATGGTACGGGCGGAGACTGGGACGTCATGTACTCCTTCCGCATCATGGAAGCCGCGAAGCACCATTACATGGCGGCAGTCTTGGGCACGGTTCCCGTCGCTGTGCTGATGAACCGGAAGGTCTACGACGGCCTGCCTGGCAAGGCCAAGGCGATCATCGACAAGCATAGCGGTGAGCTGATGTCGCGCAAGTTCGGTGGCGTTCACGACGGCATCCAAAGCGCCAAGTTGACCGAGACCAAAGCGGCGGCCGACCACACCATGGTGTTTCCGTCCGACGCCGAGCTCGCGCAGTTGGACGCGATCATGGCGACGGTCATCGAAACCTGGGTGAAGGACCACCCCAATGGTCGGGCGCTGGTCACCGCTCTGAAGGAAGAACTGGCCAAGATTCGCGCGACCCGGTGATCGGGGGGGAGCCGATCCTGCGGCTCCCGCGGGAATCATGAAGGCCTGGTTGGACAGACCAGAGTCGCGCAGCGACTTGGTCGCGCGCCTCTGCGCTTTGTTCGGGATGTTGGCGCTGGTCGCCTTCGTCCTGATGACGATGATCGACGTGTTGATGCGATGGTTGTTCAATAGTCCCATCAATGGCGTCGCCGATACCGGGCCTTTGATCGTCGCCATCGTCGCGGCGGCCTTCTTCCCCCTCTCGCTGGCCGGGCGGCATCATGTCTCGATCGGCTTTCTCGGCGGCCTTCTAGGACCCCGGGCAAAAGTCTGGCTCGAGGCATTCGCGTCCCTCGTGACAGGGGTCTTCTTCGTCCTGCTTGCCTGGCAGATCGTCCGCTACACCATCGAGCTCAGGCAGCTCGGGCAGACCACGTGGGTCGTCCAGATACCGATCGCCCCCTGGTGGGTGGTGGTGAGCTTCTTCATGGTGGTCTGTGTCGCGGTGCAGGTGAGCGTCGTCATGGCGGCGTTCTCCCGGGCGAAGAATTGGCGCGCTGGCGGCGAGGACCGGCTTGCCCGCTGATCCGCCAGCCTCGCAAGGCGGGATCTGATGGCGCCAATGCTCATCGCAGTCCTCGGGACGATCGGCATGTTTGTGCTGATCGCGCTGCACATCCCGATCGGCATCGCCATGGCGCTGGCCGGCGTGATCGGCTTCGCCTTCCTGGTGGGATGGGCGCCGGCAGTCGCGCTGCTGGCCAACGGGCCGGTCAGCGTGCTGTCCAACATGGATCTCGCGGTCATTCCTCTGTTTCTGCTCATGGGCAGCTTCGCTGGCGTGGGCGGGCTTTCCGCTGACATCTATCGCCTGGCCCATGCCACGATCGGACATCGCCGCGGCGGGTTGGCGCTCGCGACCATTCTCGGCTGCGCCGGTTTCGGCGCGATCTGCGGCTCCTCGATCGCGACCGCGGCAACCATGGGCCGGGTCGCACTTCCGGAGATGCTGAAGCGGGGCTACTCGCCCGGGCTCGCCACCGGCACCATCGCTTCCGGCGGCACCTTGGGAATCCTGATCCCGCCGTCGCTGGTGATGGTGATTTACGCGTTCTTGACCGAGCAGTTCGTCATCACGCTTTTCGTGGCGGCATTGATCCCCGCGCTCATCGTGACCTGCGCGCATCTCGTGGCGATCGCACTGGTGGTCTGGCGGGATCCGCAAGCCGGCCCGCCGGGAGAACGCATGTCCTGGGCGGGGAGACGCCAGGTCTTCAAGGAATGCTGGGGCGTGATCGCACTGCTGTTCTGCGTCATCGTCGGCATTTACGGCGGCGTCTTCACGGTCAACGAAGCCGCGGCCCTGGGAGCCGGGCTTGCATTTGCCTTCGCGGTCGCGCGCCGCAAGATCAATCGAGAGACGCTCTGGCAGGTGGCGAAGGAAACCGCGACCAACACCGGATTGCTCTATCTGATCATCATGGGCGCTTCGATCTTCTCCAGCTTCATCGCCGCGTCGAGGGCCCCGGAGACGATGGTCGGTCAGATCACCGCGCTGTCGCTGCATCCCTTGCTGGTGATACTCGTACTCTTGATCATGTATCTGATCCTGGGCTGCATCTTCGACAGCCTGGCCGCGCTGGTGATCACGTTGCCCTTCGTCATGCCGCTTGTCCTCGGCATGGGCTACCACCCGGTATGGTGGGGCATTGTCATGGTTATCATCATCGAGGTCGGGCTGATCACACCGCCGATCGGCGTCAATGTGTTCGTCCTGTACGGCATCGCCGAAAACATACCGATGAGGACTATTTTCCGGGGGATCATGCCGTTTTTCTTTGCCGAGATCGTCTGCGTCGCCATCCTGGTCTTGTTCCCCGACCTGGTGCTATGGCTGCCACGCATAGCCGGCTACAAGGTCAGTTAGATCCGATCCATCATTCAGCAATCCCAACTGGAGAAAGACAGAGCCATGAATCTTGATCTCACCGGAAAGCGGGCGCTCGTCACCGGCTCGAGCCGCGGCATCGGTTTCGCCACCGCGCTTGGCTTGGCGGGCATGGGCGCGACCGTGCTCATCAACGGCCGCACCAGGGAATCCACCGAAGCCGCAATGACGAAGGCGAAGGCCGCGGCGCCCAAGGGGCGCTTCGAGCCGGCGCCGGGCGATCTTGCGCTCCTGGCAGGCACGAACGCGGTGATCGCGGCATCGCGCGAACTCGATATTCTCGTCAACAACATGAGCATCTACGACGTCAAGGCGTTCCCGGACATCACGGATGCGGACTGGCAGACCTACTTCGACACCAACGTCATGAGCGGCGTGCGGCTGACGCGGCATTTCCTGCCGAAGATGCTGGCGAAGAACTGGGGCCGCGTGGTTTTCGTCTCCAGCGAATCCGGAATCAATATCCCCGACGAGATGATCCACTACGGCGTCACCAAGGCCGCGCAGCTCGCCGTCGCGCGCGGCTGCGCAGAGCTGACCAAGGGCACCGCGGTGACCGTGAATTCAGTGCTGCCGGGGCCGACCTGGGTCGAAGGATTGGCGGCGAAATTCGCCAGCCGGGCCAAGGCGCAGAACACGACGGTCGAGGCCTTGCAGGAGCAGATGTTCGCCAAGCGCCGACCCACCTCGCTGCTGCGCCGGTTCGAGACTGCGGAGGAGATCGCCAGCATGATCTGCTACGTCTGCAGCCCGGCGGCGAGCGGCACCAACGGCGCGGGCCTGCGCGTCGATGGCGGCGTCGTCCGGTTGCCGTTCTGATCGAGATGCAGATCACGCAGGGATTGCGCCGGGCAATCCAGGTGAACGCGGACGGCATCGCCACGATCTTCGGCGACCGCCGGCACACCTATCGGCAATTCGTCGAGCGGGTTGCCCGACTGGCGGGGGCGCTTGCGCGACTCGGTGTCTCGCGCGGCGATCGCGTGGCGGCGCTGGCGCTGAACAGCGACCGCTATCTGGAATATTTCTTCGCCTGCTGGACCATGGGCGCCGTCGCGGTGCCGATCAACACCCGCTGGTCGCCGCGGGAGCAGGTCGATGCGCTGCAGGACTCGGGCAGCACCGCTCTCTTCGTCGATGACGCCTTTGTCAAGGTTGCCGATGAGCTGAGAAAGGGGTGCCCAAGTATCCGTGAGGTCGTGTTCATGGGAGAAGGCGGCGCGGGCCCGAGCATGCAGGCGTTCGAGGAGATCATCGCCGCTGCAAAGCCGGCCGCTGACGCAGGCTGCGGCGGCGAGGACCTGGCCGCGATCTATTACACCGGCGGCACCACCGGCCGCTCCAAGGGCGTGATGCTCTCGCACCGCAATTTCGTCTTCAACTCGATCAACTACACGGCGACGGTTCCCTTCGACAGGAGCCTGCACTGGCTGCACGGCGCGCCGATGTTCCATATCGCCGACGCCAACGGACTGCTCACCACGACGCTGCACGGCGGCACGCACAGTTTTCTCCCGTCTTTCGACGTCGAGAAGGCACTGGCGATCATCCAGGACCATCGCATCAATTACTGCCTGTTCGTGCCGACGATGATCAACATGATCGTCAATCATCCGTCGCTGACGAAGTACGACGTCTCCCATCCCGTCCGCTGCCAGTTCGGCGGCTCGCCGATGCCCGAAGTCGTGCTGCGAAAGGCGATGCAGGTACTGCCGAGCTGGACGTTCATCAACGGCTACGGCATGACCGAGCTTGCGCCGTTCGTGACCGGCTTCGAGCTCACGGCCGACATGGCCGGCGGCCCCAAGGCCGCGCTGCTCAAGTCCTGCGGCCACGCCGCGATCGGATGCGAGGTCCGCATCGTCGACGACAAGGGGCAACCATTGCCGGCCGGCGAGACCGGAGAGCTGCTGGTGCGCGGCGACAACGTGATGCTGGGCTACTGGAACCGGCCCGAAGAAACGGCCGCCGCCCTGAAGGGAGGCTGGTTGCATACCGGCGACCTGGTCTTCATGGACGAGGAGGGCCGCCTGTATATCGTCGACCGGCTGAAGGACATGATCATCACCGGCGGCGAGAACGTCTACCCGAGCGAGGTCGAGCAGGTCATCTATCGGCTCCCCGGTGTCATCGAATGCGCGGTCATCGGCCTGCCGGACGACAAGTGGGGCGAGCGCGTGCACGCCGTGGTGCGATGCCAGCCGGATTCGACGCTGACCGAGCAGGCGCTCATCGCGCACTGCCGCGAATATCTTGGCGGCTACAAGTGCCCGCGCGGCGTGACGTTTCGCGACGAGCCGTTGCCCCTGACCGGGCCGGGCAAGATCCGCAAGAACGAGCTGCGCGCGGCTTTGAAGGGGCAAACGGGGAAACCGTAATCATGTTGAGGACACGTTTCACGGAGCTCTTCGAGGTGGAACACCCTATTGTCATGGGCGGCATGCAGTGGGTCGGGCGCGCGGAGTTCGTCGCTTCCGTATCCAATGCCGGCGCGCTCGGATTCCTGACCGCGCTCACCCAGCCTTCGCCGGACGAGCTCGGGCGGGAAATCGACAAGACGCGTCGACTGACCAACAAGCCGTTCGGGGTCAATCTGACCATCCTGCCGACCCTCAAGCCGGTTCCCTATGACGACTACCTCGAGGCGATCATCGATAGCGGCGTCAAGATCATCGAGACCGCGGGACGGAGTCCCGGGCCCTACATGGAGCGGCTCAAGCAAGCCGGCATCAAGGTGATCCACAAGTGCACTTCGGTGAAGCATGCGCTGAAGGCCGAGCAACTGGGCGTCGACGTCGTCAGCATCGATGGCTTCGAATGCGCCGGGCATCCCGGCGAAAACGACATTCCCGGCCTGGTCTTGTTCCCCAGGGCGACGGAGGAGGTCAGGATTCCCGTCATCGCCTCAGGAGGAATCGCCGACGCCAGGGGACTCGTCGCAGCGCTCGCCCTGGGATGCGAGGGCGTGAACATGGGAAGCCGTTTTCTCGCGACCAAGGAAGCGCCGATTCACGACTCGATCAAGCAGCAGATCCTGCAGGCCGATGAGAATTCGACGAAGCTCATCTTTCGCCCGCTGAGGAATACGCTGCGCATTTTCGACAACAGCGTCGCCAGACATATTCTCGAGATGGAAGCGGCCGGCAAGGGAATCGACGAAATCGGACCGGTGGCCAGCGGACAGAAGGGACGGATCGTGTTCGAGCAGGGATCCCGCGAGGCCGGAATCTGGGCTGCGGGCATCAGCATAGGGCTGGTGCATGACGTCCCCACGGTCGCAGAGTTGATATCGAGGATGGTCCGCGAGGCTTCTGCGATCATCAATGAACGGCTGCCCCGCATGACCGTCTGATCAGGCTTGCGGCGCCGCCCAGCCCCACTGCACGATCTTGCGATGGCTGGCAACGATGCCCGCGACCGGCTGCTCCGAGACGATCTCCAGCATGGAGGTCCGGGAGTAGCCGATCTCGCGCAGCTTGGCCCCGAATCCGGCGAAGTCGCAGCTGCCCTGCCCGACCGGGTCGTGGCGCCAGCTCTGGCGTCCTGTGTCGGACAGGTGAACGATACCCAGCCGCGGCTGCACCTGTTGCAGCCCCTCGGCCGTGTCCTCGCCGATGAAGTGTGCATTGGCGATGTCATAGCAGACGCCCACCAGCGGGCTGCCGATGTGCTCGGCGAAGCCGATCAGCTGCTCGGCGCGCGGGTACACCCCCATGGGAATATTCTCCAGCAGCAGGTGCACGCCGGTTCGCTCCGCTGCGCGCAGCACGCGCGCGAAGGCATCGGCAAACCAGCCCTCCAGGTCCGGCCGCGCCGGCGCGATCAGGGGATTGACGCGTCCCGTCACCACGATGACCCCGGTCGCGCCGATGGTCTCGGCGATGGCGATCAGGCGCTCGAACAGACGCACGGTGTAGTCGCGCATCTCCGGGGAAGCGCTGGCCAGGTTCTGGTCCAGGCTCGGCAGATTGATGGTCTCTACCGTGAGCCCGGCATCGCGCAGGAAGCGCGCAAAGGCGAGCGCTTCGGAGCGCTCCATGAACGGGTCGAAGTGCGGGCGCTGCGCCATCAGCTCGAAGCGCCGGTAGCCTTCCCGCGCGAGCGTCTCCAGCGCCTCCCGCGCGGAGGTCTTCCACATGAACGACATGGTGTTGGCGCCCACCTTCATGGGCACCGACTTGTCTCGGTCCGCCATTTCGCCTCCCTTGTGGATGGTCGCGGTGCGATCCTGCCGCTCGGTTTGACTATACCGCGCTCGTACCGGCGATCTTGCCGAGCACCGGTCCGATGGCGTGCCAAGTGGCGCCCGGCGCGGAGCCCGGCGGCGGCGCCTTCCCCAGCGACGCGAAGGCCCCTCGCCTCAGTGCACGGTGCGTCGGGGGCCTGCGGAACTCGCCCTTCCTGCATTTGCGGGCTCGGACAGTCCTCGGCCTTCCTCCCTCCGCACCTGACCCGGCTCGGCGCGTCGCGATGGGGACCCCTTGCGCCGCCGCCGGGCTCCGCGCTGCCCACCAATCGGCTGCCGCCACTTTCCGAGATAGCCGATCGCGCCGCAGGATTTGAACGTCGCCGAATGCGGGCGTAAGGTGGCGATGGCAGAAGGAGCATGCGGTGGCTATTGCATTCTGGCGGTCTGCAGACCGCTATCTGTCAACTAATTTGTCAACCAATACACGTTAGAGCGCATGGACAGAGACCTCGAGCTACAGTTGCGAGGATCCCGAGCGCACTACGGTCGGTGGACAATGCAGCACGACGCAGTACGCGCGCAGTGCAGTGCCAGAGTTCTGTTGAAGCGGCCTTGGCGGCGGACGATAAACTGGGCACAAAGGAAGGTTACGAGATCGTGGCTCCGATTCCGGTCATGTTTCTCGTAGGGCAAGCGCTCGAGCTAGCCTTGAAGGCCTATCTTTGGCGCAAGGGCGTAGACCTACGTCTCCTGCGGCGCACACTACGGGCACGAGCTTCATCGGTCGCTCAAGAAGGCGAAGGAGCTCGGGCTGGTGGACGTGGTACCCGCTTTCTGACGAAGAAGAGAGCACTCTCAGCCTCTTGGATGCGCTCTATTCTACGAAGCAACTTCAGTACATCGTCACGGGCGCAAAGACCTTCCCCGTTTTTGGGCCACTAGAGTCCGTAGCGCGAAAATTGATCTACGGTATTGCGCGCAGTGGCTGGCTACCCGGCTAGAGCCAAGCGAACATGCGCTCTAACATCCGCATGAACCCCGACCCTCACCGTGCTGCCGCTCCGCTCGGTCGCGTTGCGGGCGGGTTATGCGGGACGTATAGGCGTCTTGCGCAATGCGCGTCGCTGCCCTTTATCGCTTTCCGGTGAAAGCGTTCGGCTTACAGCGGAGCAAATGGCGAAGCCCTTTCCGTCCTCGAGGGCGGGCGAATTGGCCGGGGACCGCGTCCTCGGCATTCGATTCGGCAATTCGTCGGCGTGCTGACAATGCGTGGAGCACGGAAACGATGGGTTCGTCGCGCTCGTGAACACGCCGGGGCTGGCGCCGGCTTGCCTGCGACCTCTGAGTTCAACCAGAAAGGCGCCGGTCGCCTGCGCGTCGAGCTTGAGCAGGGCGTGCCGAGCCGGTTGACGAGCGCCTGGACGAAGCGGGCCGCAAGCGAAATCGCTTCGGCAATCGAGGACCATACGTGCTCACGAGTTGGATGAAAAGGTGGTCACCCTGCGACCTCGCGTCGCGGACCGGCTTCCTTATGCGAGTCGTCGGTGAGCGGAGCCAACGTCCACGCTACTAGGAATCATCGGCGGGCCAGGTGAAGCGCACTGCATGGGTCGCCAGAGCCTGCGCGAAGCCAGTACGCCGCCGCCGCCGGCGAGCCCGAGTTCAGCGAGCTTCGGTTAACGCTGGCGTTCTGAATGATCAGTGGCCGTCGACGGCCTGGAGCAGAGCGTGGCGAACGAACAGAATTGGCTTCTATACGGCGGCGATACCGCGTTCGCGTTGGCGAACATCGAGGTTCGAGGTCGTCAGCGAAAAGACGCGATGCCTTGCCACCCACGCGAATCCGCTTACCGGGGAGCGGGACCTGCCGGTGATGAAGACGCTGATCAAGGTCTTCCCTCGCAAGGAGCCGACTTTTGCGATCGCGATGACTACGGCGGGTTGCGGCGGCGTCATTCGCGTGGGCGATAAGGTTCAGCTCAGTGATTGAGAAGAGCCGCCTAACCACACGGTTGAGAGGGACGCGCGCAAGAGCGGCGCGCGCTCCTCACCGTGAACGATAGCCTCCCGCAGTTTGCGCTCGCGCTGTCGGAGTTCTGGTCAAGTCACTAGCGCCGTAGGCAACATCGAGGGCGCGAAGCGCGGGGTAGTGGCGCGGAGCCCGGCGGCGGCGCCAGGGGTCCCCATCGCGACGCGCCGAGCCGGGTCAGGTGCGGAGGGAAGCAGGCCGAGGACTGTCCGAGCCCGCAAATGCAGGAAGGGCGAGTTCCGCAGGCCCCCGACGCACCGTGCACTGAGGCGAGGGGTCTTCGCGTCGCTGGGGAAGGCGCCGTCGCCGGGCTCCGCGCTCGCTACCGCGCGGCGCTGGTCCCGGCGATCTTGCCGAACACGGCACCGTTCGTGAGGCCGGTGCCGCCCGGGTAGTTGAAGTAGAAGATCCCGCCGACGAGCTCGCCCGCCGCGTAGAGCCCCGGGATTGGCAGCCCGTCGGTGTCGAGCACCTGCGCGTCGGTGTTGATGCGCAGGCCGCCGAAGGTGAAGGTGATGCCGCAGGTCACCGCGTAGGCCTCGAACGGCGGCGTGTCGAGCGTGTTCGCCCAGTTCGACTTCGGAATCGCCAGCCCTTGCGTGCAGCGCCCGTCCTTGACGTTGGGGTTGAACGGGATGTCCTGGCGCACTGCCGCGTTGTAGGCCTTCAGCTCCGCCAGCGCCGCTTTGCCGTCCGTGTCATCGAGCTTCGCGCACAGCTCTTCCAGCGTGTTCGCCGTCACCTTGGTGACCTGGCGGATCTTGTATTCGTCGCGCAGCTGCGCCTTCACCTTGGCGTCGAAGATCTGCCAGGCGAATTGCCCGGGCTGCCCGAGGATCACGCGCCCGTACTTGGCGTAGGTGTAGTTGCGGAAGTCCGCGCCTTCGTCCACGAAGCGCTTGCCCTGCGCGTTGATGTAGACGCCCCAGGGGTAGGAATGCTTCTGGAACTGGTCGCCGATCGCGAGGTCGCCGAACTCGGGGGCATTGCGTTCCCAGGCGACCGCGTGGCAGCCGGACCAGTTGCCGACGGGCGCCGCGCCGATGTCGAGCGCCATGCGGATCACGTCGCCGGTGTTGAAGCGCGTGCCGCGCACTTTCGCCAGCTCCCAGCCGGGGCCGAGGTAGCGCGCACGCCACTCGGGATTCGCCTGGAAGCCGCCCGCGGCGAGCACCACGCTCTTCGCGCGCACTTCGACGGTCTTGCCGGCCTTCTTCACGCGCACGCCCTTGACGCCCTCGTCGTCGGTGATGAGGCCCACCGCGCGTGCCGAGTACCAGATGTCGATGCCGTTCTTCTTCGCGGCGTTGGTGAGCGACTCGACCAGCCCCGGTCCGCCGCCCACGGCTTCCACCGTCAGGCCGCCCCAGAACTTGAACCGGCCGCCGATGTTGAACGCCTGCCGGCCCCAGGCGGCGGTGAAGCGCACGCCCTTGGAGCGCATCCACGCCACCGTGTCGAGGCTGCGCTTCACGAGGATCTCGGTCAGGTCCGGGTCGCACCGGTACTCGGTGACGCGCGCCATGTCGTCGAGAAACTGCTCTTCGGTGTAGGTGCCGAAGTCGGTGCGCGCGATCTCCTCGGGGAGAGGTCCGGCATCGCCTTCTTCAGGTCTTCCACGCCGTTGTAGGCGACGCGCATCAGGCCCGCCGTGAAGCGCGAGTTGCCGCCCGACTCGTCCTCGGTCGCGCGCTCGAGCACCAGCACCTTCTGCACCTTCTCGCGCGCGGCGAGCGCCGCGCAGAACGCGGCGTTGCCCGCGCCCACCACCACTACGTCGTACCGGTCCGTCACCTTGCTTCTGCTCCCCTGGTTGAATCCGACAATACCTCAAGCGCCGCGTGGCGGCCCGCGCGCCTGCCCGAGACGAACGCCCAGGCGAGGTGATGGCCGTGCCCTTTGAGCAGCAGGCCGCCCTGCCCCGTGGAGCCCGCGGCATACAGGCCCGGGATCGGCCGATCGTCCGCGCCGAGCACGCGATGCAGCGCGTCCACCGCGAGGCCGCCCTCCGCGTGCACGAACACCGAGCGCACCGGCCCGAGCGCGATGAAAGGCGCCTGCGCGAGTCGTCCCGCTGCGCTCGACTCCAGGGCCGCCGGTGGCATGCCGAGCTTCGCCGCGAGCGCCGCGAGCGTGGGCGCCTCGTTGTACACGTCCGGCCGGTTGCGGCGGTAGTCCGGCAGGTAGGCGTACGCGACCCCCGGCGCGGTGGAGATGAAATCCGGCCAGGCGGAGAAGCGCTGCGCGAGCGCGCCATCGAGCAGGATGAACGCTTCCTTCGCCGGCTGGTCCGGCACGCGCCAGGCCGGACGGTCGCGCTCCTCGCCGAAGCGCTCGCCCTTGCGGTTGACGAGCAGCGCGCCCGCCTCGAAAAGCGCGGGCGACGGCGCGAGCGCGGTGGTCACGAACTGCATGACGAAGGGGCGCAGGATCGCCGCCGGCAGGTGCTCTTGCGCCCAGACCATGTAGGCGGCGAGCGCGCGCCAGGGCGGAAGCCGGCGCAGCAACGTCTCCTTTGCCGGCGCGATGAAGCGCAGCTCCGGCCCGAGCGCGAGGTCGCCGTTCAGGATCCTCGCGCCAAGCGCCTCGGCCATCTTCTGGCCGTCGCCGGTGGCGGTGAGGTTCACGCCTTCGACCTTCGCCTCCTGCGGCCCCATGAAGCGCGCCTTGAGTTCCGGGCTGTTGGTGAAATCGCCCGCGGCGAGCACCACGCCGCCGCGTGCGCCAATCACCTTCTGCGCGCCGGTCTGCACGCCGGTGACGCGCCCGTCCTTTTGCACCAAGCCCGTGACAGGAGTTCCTGCGCGGATCTGCACGCCCGCGCGGCGCGCACGCCGCTCGAGGTGGTAGATGTAGGAGCGCGAGTTGGGCAGCACGTTGTGCATGCGCGGCTTGCGGTGCGGCGGCTCGGGCATCGGCCCCATGAAGCGGATGCCCGAGTCGAGCAGCCATTGGAACGCGGCCGGTACCTCGTCGCACAGGATCTTGCGCAGCGCGTCGTTGTCGCGCGCGGCGAGCTCGCCCGCGAAGCCGGGCATGTCGGCCCAGTGGTCCGCGGGGTTGTCCTCGATGCCGCGCCGGCGCTGGTGCGGCGTGCCGGTGGCGCTGATCGAGCCGATCGACCAGGAGGTGGAGCCGCCGAGCTGCTCGTTCTTCTCCAGCAGCACGACGCTCCTCCCCGCGGCGCGCGCCTCGATCGCGGCGGCAAGGCCCGCGCCGCCGCCGCCCACCACGATGACGTCGAACGTGTCGCTCATATCGCCCTCAGGCCACCCACGGCTTGCCGAACGCCGGTTCCTTGAACGGCGTCGGCGGCAGCTGCCAGGTGCCGGTGGACGGCGGCCGCACCTCGGCGTCCACGTGCACGTCGAGCACGCAGGGGCGCTTGTTGCGGATCGCCTGCTGCAGGGCGCCCGCGAGGTCTTCGCTCTTCGTGATCGTGACGCCGTCGGCGCCGCAGGCGCGCGCCCAGGCGGCGAAGTCCGGGTTGTAGTGCTTGCCCTCCTTCTGCCCGTAGTGGCCGCCCGGATAGAACGCCGTGCCGAGCTCGCGCCCGCCGAACATGCCGACCTGTATGTCGCGGATCGCCGCCCAGCTGAAGTTGTTCCAGACCACCCAGATGCAGGGCAGGTCCGTACTCCACCGCGGTGGCGACGACGTAGGGCGTCATCGAGAAGCCACCGTCGCCGCACACCGAGATGCACGGCCGCTCGGGCGCCGCGAGCTGCGCGCCCATCACGCTGCACACGCCGAAGCCCATCGACGAGTAGCCCCAGCTGTTCAGCATGCTCTGCGCGCGCTTCGGGCGCCAGAACTGCATGAACCAGTTGTGGTGCACGCCCGAGTCGCAGGTGAGGATGGCGTCGTCGGGCAGGACCTTCTGCAGCGCATCGACGACGAACTCGGGCCGCAGCGGCGTGGTGAGCTTGCCGAAGTTCGGCCGCACGAACGCTTCCCATTCCTTGCGCCACGCCTCCACCTCGGCGCGCCATTCCGAATATTGCTTCTTCAGCGACGCGGCGCCGCGCTGCTCGCGCAGCCCCAGTGCATTGAGCAGCTGCGCGCTGAACACCTTGGCGTCCGCGATGATGCCGAGCGTCGGCGGGTAGTTGCGGCCGAGCTCCTGCGGATCGAGGTCGACGTGGATGAGCCTGGTCTTCGGGAAATTCCACGAGTAGCCCGGGAACCACGAAGACGAGGAGCGATCGTCGAACCGCGTGCCGATGGTCAGCACGACGTCGGCGTGACGCCCGGCCTGGTTGGCGGGATAGGCGCCGTTCCTGCCGATGAAGCCGAGCGTGAGCGGGTCGTCGGCGGGCACGCAGCCCATGCCGTTTGGCGAGGTGATCACCGGGATGCCGTAGGTCTGCTGCAGGCGCGTGATCTCCGGGCCGGCCTCCGACAGCGTCGCGCCATGGCCGATGAAGATCACGGGACGCATGGCGTCGGCGAGCATGTCGAGCGCCTTCGCGACGTCGGCGTCCGACGCGCCGGGCCGGTGCTGCCCGAATACGTGCGATGCCGGCGGCACCTCGACCTCGTCTTCTTCCTGGTAGACGTTGTACGGGACATCGATGTTCACGGGACCGGGACGGCCGGTCACCATGGTGTCGAAGCCCTGGCGCAGCGCGAGCGGCAGCATGTCCACGCGCGTGGGCTGGAACGCGCGCTTCACCACCGGCCGGATCACCGAGGGGAAGTCCGCCTGGTTGTGCTTGTAGATCTCCTGGAACGGCGCGCGGTTCATCTGCGAGGTCGGCACGTTGGAGGTGATCGCCAGGAACGCGGAGGAGTCCGACAGCGCGGTGGCGAGCGACATCACGAGATTGGCCGAGCCCGGGCCGGTGGAGGTGAGCGTCGCCACCGGCTGGTGCTTCACGCGGAAGTAGCCGTCGGCCATGTGGCCGGCGCACTGCTCGTGACGCGGCGAGATGAATTTCAGCTTGTCGCGCACCGCGTAGAGCGGGTCGAGGATGCCGACGTTGCCGTGCCCGCAGATGCCGAAGAGGTACGGCACCTTCTGCTTGATCAGGTACTCGGCGATCAGCTCGCCGCCTTTCATCTTGGCCATGACTGTGCTCCTTGCTGCCGGGTGTTCAGTTGAAAGTGAACGTGACGATGCGCTCTTCGGTCATCTCGTGCACAGCATAGCGCGGGCCCTCGCGCCCGAAGCCGCTGTCTTTCGAGCCGCCGTAGGGCATCAGGTCCACGCGCGAGCTGGAAGTCTCGTTGACGTGCACGCCGCCGACCTCGAGCCGCTTCGCCGCCGCGAAGGCGTCCTCCAGCCGGTTGGTGAAGATGCCGGTCGCCAGGCCGTAGGGCGTCGCGTTGACGCGCGCGATCGCCTCATCCAGCGTATCGAAGGGCACGACGCACACCACCGGCCCGAACACCTCGCTGCAGCCGACCTTCATGCTGTCGTCGATCCCGCCGAGCAGCACCGGCGGCAGCACCGCGCCCCGGCGCGCGCCGCCCGCGAGGCGCCGAGCGCCCTTGGCCACCGCCTCCTCGACCCAGCTCTCCACGCGGATCGCCTCCTTCTCGCTGATGAGCGGGCCGACCACGGTGTTCGGATCGTACGGGTCGCCATAGGGCAGCGCCTGCACCAGCTTCGCCAGGCGCCGCTCGACCTCGCCGGCGATCGTGCGATGCACGAGCAGGAGCTGCACCGAGGTGCACACCTGCCCCGCCTTGCGGTAGCCGGCGCCGACCACCTTGGGCAGCGCGGCGTCGAGCTTCGCGTCGTCGCACAGGATGGTGCAGGCGATCGAGCCGAGCTCCATCTGCGTGCGCCGCAGCCCCGCGCGGCTCTGGATGCTGCGGCCCACCTCGGTGCTGCCGGTGAAGGCGAAAAAGCGCACGCGCTCGTCGGCGATCAGCCACTCGGCGACCTGCGCGCCGCCCGGGATCACGGACAGGAAGCCGCGCGGCATGCCCGCCTCGAGCAGCACCTCGGCGAGCCTGCACGCGGTGAGCGGCGTGGCCGAGGCGGGCTTGAGGATCGCCGCGTTGCCCGCGGCGAAGGCCGGCGCGATCTTGTGCGCGACGGTGTTGAGCGGCGAGTTGAACGGCGTGATCGCCAGCACCACGCCGAGCGGCACGCGCAGCGTGAAGCCCATGCGCCCGGCCTGCTGCGGCGCGCCCGCGAGCGGGATCACCTCGCCGGCGAGCCGCCGCGCCTCCTCGGCGGAGAGCTTGAGCGTCTGGATGCAGCGGCGCACTTCGCCGGAGGCGTCCGCCACGGTGAATCCCGCTTCCATCTGCATGGTGCGCACGAAATCGTTTGTACGTGGTTCCATGAGCTGCGCCGCGCGCTCGAGGATCGCGCCTCGGTCGAAGGGACCCGGTGCGCCTCGGCGAAACGCAGCATGCGCGCTCGCCACCGCGTGCGCCACCTGCTCGCGGTCCGGCGTGGTCACGTAGGCGCCCGGAGCAAGGCGGTATTTGTCCAGCACGGGGAGGCTTGCGCCCTTGCCCGGCACCCACTGTCCGTCCAAGAGGATCGATTGCACGGGGAGCTTCTCCTGTTCCGAGGGGTTGGTCACAGCCATAGGATTCGCTTTCGGTAGTCGAGGTCTTTGAGCAGGGGCTCGGCGGGCCCCTGGTGGAACACCGCGCCGCGCTCCAGCGCGAACACGCGGTCGGCGAGCGCGAGCACCAGGTCCAGGTTGTGCTCGACGATGACGATCGAGGCCTGCCCGCGCAGCTTGTCGAACACGCGGAACAGCTCCTGCACCAGCGAAGGCGCGAGGCCCTCGAAGGGCTCGTCCAGCAGCAGCAGCTTCACGTTGCCCGAGAGCGCGCGCGCCACCGCCGCCATCTGCTGCTCGCCGCCGGAGAGGTAGTCCGCGGCGACATGCATGCGCTCCCGCAGGCGCGGGAAGTACTCGAAGATCTTCTGCTCGCTCCAGACGATGCCGTTCGCGCCGTCGGTGGCGCGCGCGAGGCGACCCAGCGCGAGGTTCTCGGCGACCGTCATGCCGGCAAACAGGCCGCGCCCCTGCGGCACGTAGCCGATGCCCAGGCGCGCGATGTCCGGCGCCGGCATGCCGGCGATGTTGCGACCTTCGTACTCGATGATGCCGGAGGCGGGCGGCACCAGGCCGTTCAGCGTCTTCAGCAGCGTGGTCTTGCCCGCGCCGTTGCGCCCGAGCAGCGCCACGATCTCGCCTGCGCGCACGTCGAGCGTCGCGTCGGTGAGGATGTGGCTCTTGCCGTAGAAGGTGTTGACGCGCTCGAAGCGCAGGAGCGGCGCGCGCTCGCGTGCCGCACCGGCGGCAGGGCCGCCCGCACCCATTGCCGCGCCTGCGGTCCGCGGCGGCGTGCCGGTGCCCGTATAGATCTCCTGCACGCGCCGGTCGTTGCGCACCTCTTCGGGCGTGCCGCTCATCAGCACCTCGCCCTGGTTCATCACCGTCACCGACTGCGAGAAGCCCAGGACGCGGTCGATGTCGTGCTCGACGACGAGCACCGGGATGCCGGCGGCCACGTTCTTCACCAGGCTGGAAACCCGCTCGCGCTCCGCAGCCGCGAGACCCGCGAGCGGCTCATCCAGCAGCAGTACGCGGGGCTTGGAACCGAGCGCGATGCCCAGATCCACCAGGCGCTGGCCGCCGTAGGACAGCTCGCCGCCCTGGATCTCCTCGATGCCTTCCAGGCCGAGGAACTTCACCAGCTCCGCGGTCTCGGCGTGGATCTCCGGATAGCTGTCCACGTCGCGCCAGGCGTTGAAGCGCGCCGGGTGCCGCGCCTGCAGCGAAAGGCGCAGGTTCTCGTAAATGGTGAGGCCCTTGAACAGGTTCGTGATCTGGAACGAGCGCGCGAGTCCCTGCTGGCAGATGCGGTGGGGCTCCTGTCCCTGCGATCGGCTCGCCGCGCAGCGACACCGTGCCACCGTCCGGCGCGAACATGCCCGTCGCCACGTTGAACAGCGTGGTCTTGCCTGCGCCGTTCGGGCCGATCAGCGCGTGAATCTCGCCGGCGCGCACGGCGAGGCTCGCGCCGCTCACGGCGTGGATGCCGCCGAAATGCTTCTCTACGGCGGCGAGCTCGAGCACCGTCCCCTGCGGCAGCTCGGGCCGCAGGAACGCGGGCAGCGGCAGGCCCTCGTAGATTCTGCGCCGGCTCATCGCTGCCGATTCCTCCGGCGGCGGGCGCAGGCGCCGGCGGATCTTCGCCCAGATGCCGGTAAGCCCCTCGGGCGAGAACAGCACGAACCCGACGAACACCAGGCCGAACCACAGCAGCCAGTTGCCGGTCCAGATCGAGAACAGCTCCCTGAACAGCACGTAGAACCCCACGCCGAGCGCGGGCCCGAGGATGGTGTGCATGCCGCCGATCACCACCATGGCGAGCAGCTCGCCGGAAAAGGCGACCGACACCGACTCGGCGGACACGAGGTAGTTGAGGAAGCCCTGCAGCGCGCCGCCCAGGCCAGTCACCACCGCCGAGAGCACAAACACGCCGAGGCGATAGCGGTCCACGTCGTAGCCCTGGAAGGTGGCGCGCTGCTGGTTCTCGCGGATCGCCACCAGGACGTGGCCGAAGGGCGAGCGCGTCACCCGCAGCAGCGCATAGAGCACGCCGAAGGCGACGAGCGCGATGAGGGCGTAGTAGACGGTGTGGTTGTCGAGCGGCAGCGCGGCGTTGCCGCCGCGCGAGAGGCCTCCCAGCCCGTCCTCGCCGCCCGTGAGCTCGGTCCAGCGGAAGGCCACCGTGTAGGTGAGCGCGACGAAGGCGAGGGTGAGCAGCGCGAAGTACACGCCGCGCCGGCGCAGGATCAGCGCGCCGACGACGAGCGAGAGCAGCGCGACGCAGGCGATCGAGAACAGCATCGGCAGCGCGATCTGTCCCGCGAACCAGTGCTTCTGCGAGATCGCCGCCGCATAGGCGCCAATGCCGAACCAGGCGCTGTGACCAAAGGAGGTGAGGCCGGTGAAGCCCACCAGCATGTTGAGGCCGAGCACGGCGATGGCGAGCGTCACCATCTGCGAGGCCGTGTTGACCGAAAGGCCGAGCGCGCGCATCACGAACGGCAGCGCGAGGAGCGCAAGCGCGCCGACGAGCAGCGTGCGGTTGCGGCTCATTCGAACTTCTCGATGCGCTCGCCGAGCAGCCCGCGCGGGCGGAACATGAGAACGAGGAACATCAGGATGTACATCGAAGCCTCGCCCGCCGCCGGCACGAAGTGGATGGTGATGCCGCGCACCACGCCGACCAGCAGCGCCGCGAACACCACGCCCCAGAAGCTGCCCAGCCCGCCGATGACGACGACCACGAAGGCGATGGTGATGATCTCGGCGCCCATCGCCGGGTGCACGTTGGTGATCGGCGCGAAGAGCGCGCCGCCGAGCGCCGCCATGCCCACGCCCAGCATGACGATGGTGGTCATGTAGGGCTGCAGGCGGATGCCGAGCGCCGCCACCATGTCGGGACGCTGGATGCCCGCGCGCACCACGCGCCCGAACGAGGTGCGATGGATCAGCAACCAGATGCCCGCGAGCACCAGCGCCACCACGGCGAGCAGGAACAGGCGGTAGCGCGAGAAGAGGAAGTCGCCCAGCACGACGCTGCCCTTGAACGCCTGAGGCATGGCGAAGGCGAGCGGCGCGGCGCCCCAGATCATGCGGATCGCCTGCTCGGTCACCAGCGCGAGGCCGAAGGTGACAAGCAGCGACAGGATCGGGTCGGCGGTGTAGAAGCGGCGCAGCAGGAAGCGCTCGAAGAGGATGCCGAGCAGCGCCACGGCGATCGGCGAGAGCACGACCGCCGGACCGAAGCTGGTGTACTTGACGATCTCGACCGCGGCGTAGGCGCCCAGCGCGTAGAACGCGCCGTGCGCGAGGTTCACCACGCCGCCGACGCTGAAGATCAGCGACAGGCCGAGCGCGATGAGCAGGTAGTAGCCCCCGAGCACGAGGCCGTTCACCACCTGCTCGAGGAGGAGGAAGAGCTGCATCGTCAGTTCACGCCGTCGGCGAAAAGCGGCGCGGCGACGCCCCAGGCGCCGCCGCGCACGTTCCGTTCCTCACCCGGCCCGCGGGCTCAGAGCACGCAGGCGTTCGCTTCCTTGGGCGGGTTGATGCTTTCCAGCGGCTGGTTGGCGGCGGGCACCGCGTCGCCGAACTTGAGGAAGTCCCACTTGTCCTTCGCCTGGCCCTTGGGCTTGACGGTGAACGGAAAGGCTTCCTGGATCAGCTGGTGGTCCCAGGAGCGGAAGTAGCCCTTGCGCGCTTTCAGCAGGTCGAACTCCGCCTGGCTCTCGAAGTACTTGATGAGCTGCTCGGTGTCGGTGCCCTTGGTGGCGTTGATCGCCTGCGCCACGATCTTCAGCGACACGTACTCGATCCAGGCGTGGTTCTCCGGCGGCTTGCCGTACTTCTTGGTGAACGCCGCGACGAAGGCCTTCGATCCCGGGGTATTGAGCTCGTGGTGCCAGACGGTGGGCCAGATGCCGGCGAGGTTGCCCTCGCCCGCCGCCCAGGCGTCCGCGGTGTTCAGGTTGAAGCCGGCGATCTGGTAGGGCAGGCCGAACTCGGCGTACTGCTTGACGAAGTTCGTGACCTGGTTGCCGCCCAGGTTCGTCGCCACGAGATCCGGCTTCGCCTGGCGGATCTTCAGCAGGAACGGGCTGAAGTCGGTGGTGTCGGTCGCCGTGAGATCGTCGCCCACGATGGTGCCGCCGTTGGCGGCGATGAAGGCCTTCGCTGCCTTGGCGAGGTCGTGGCCGAAGAGGTAGTCGGAGGTCAGCGCGTAGATGCGCTTGCCCTTGATGTAGCCCTCGCGCGCGAGCGCCTGCCCCGCGGCGTTCACCATCACCGTCACGGGAATGTCCACGTGGAAGGTGTAGCGGTTGCAGTCCTTGCCGCGCAGCACGTCCGAGCGCGCGCCGATCTGCAGGAACAGGCGCTTGTTCCTCGCCGCCACCTGCATGATGGTCTTGGCCGAGGCCGAGTTGATCTCGCCCATCAGGAATTCGACGCGGTCCTGCTCCAGCATCCGCTGCGCCTTGGTCGAGGCGGTGGCGGGATTGACCGAGTCCTCCGACATCACGTCGAGTTTGCGTCCCATCACGCCGCCGGCCGCGTTGATCTCCTCGGTGGCCATCTTGATGCCCATCACGGCGTACTCGCCGAGCGCGCCGAGAAAGCCGGTGAGCGGCGTGAGATGGCCGATCTTGATCGCGCCCGCTTGCGCCTTGACGATCGCCGGAAAACCGAGCGCCAGCGCGCCCGCGACTCCGGCCTTGAGTACGTCTCTCCGTACAGTTCTCCCATCGGTCATGTCTTGTTCCCTCCCTTGGTGAGCGGTTCATCGTCCGCCGGCGTCGTGATCACGAGGAACACGAGCCCGGCGGTTCCGGTATTGGTGAAGCCGTGGGGCACGCCCGGCGGCAGGTAGACGTAATCGTGCGGGCGCATGAGGTGCCGCTCTTCGCCCACGGTGAGCACGCCCTCGCCTTCCAGCACGTAGTAGACCTGCTCCTGCACCTTGTGCACGTGCTCCTGCACATAGGCGTTGGGGGCGTAGCGCGAGATGCGGAAATCCATCAGTTGCGAGCCGGCGTTCTCCGGCCCGACGAGCGCCTTGGACAGCGCGCCGCCGAAGTGGCCGGGATACTCGCGCCAGGCGACGCGCGCCATCTGCTCTACGAAGGCGGTGGCGCGGCGCTTGCGGTTGCGTTTCATGGGTGGCCTCGCAGTCTAGGAACCTGCCGGATGGAAGGTGAAATACCGTTTTGCGAGCTTGGCTATAAGCGCGCGTTATGGCAAGGGTCGCAAAAGCCTATTTTCGCGCCCCTGCGCCCGCCCCCTACCATGGACCGCAGACGCCATGACGCACGTGGCCTTCATTGCGAAGAACCACCTCAACCCGGCCTACGGCGGGGCGCTCTTCGGCGCGCGCGCCGTCGCCGCGCGCTTCGGCTACGAAGTGCGCCACAGCGCACCGGAGAAGCCCGACGACATCGCGCAGCAGGCGGTGCTGATCGAGCAGGCGATCGACGCGAAGCCCGCCGCGATCCTGCTGGTCGCGGCCCACGAGACGAAGCTCACCCCCGCCATCCGCGCCATCAACCGCGCGCGCATTCCCCTGGTCAGCCTGGTCGGCGAGCCGCGCGAGGGCGAGTGGATCTGCCACGTCGGCTCGGACGACGTCGCCCTCTCGCGCGCGGTGGCCGAGCGCGCGCTCGCGCCCCTGGCGAGCGGCGCCGAAGTGGCGATCATGGACGGACACCCGGATTCGATCACCACGCCCAAGCGCCATCGCGGCTTTCTCGAGGCGCTGGCGGCCCACCCGCGACTGCGCCTGGCGGCGAGCGCGCACGGCGATTTCCAGAGCGAGCCCGCGCGCAAGGCGGCGCTCGCGCTGCTCGCGGCGCACCCGCGCCTGGCGGCGATGCTCGTCGCCAACGACCTGATGGCGATGGGCGTGCTGCGCGCGCTGGAGGAGACCGGTCGGCAGCTCGCGATGGTCAGCATCAACGGCACGCCCGACGCCGTGGCCGCAATCCGCGCCGGCCGGCTGCTGGCGAGCGCGTCGTTCAACACGCTTGCCTTCGGCAGCCTCGCCATGGAGGCGGCGGCGCGCACCCTGCGCGGCCAGCCGGTGCCGCGGCGCATCGTGCTGCCGGCGGACATCATCGACGCAACGAACTGGACGGAATGGGACCGGCCCTACGAGGCGCGGCCGCGTCCGGACTGGGATGCGGTCGCCGCCGCCCACGGAGAATGGAAGTCCACCAAGGAGACGACATGAGAAACGCCAGGCCGCTCTTCCTGCTGTGCGCGCTCGCCCTCGCGGGAGGGCCCGCCCTCGCGCAGCAGTTTCCGACGCAGAACGTGCGCATCGTGGTGCCCTACCCCGCCGGCGGCTCCGCCGACTTCATGGCGCGCGACATCGCCAACGGGCTCAACAAGTCCTACAACCCGCCGGTGCTGGTGGAGAACCGGCCCGGCGCGGGCGGGCACCTCGGCGCCGAGCAGGTGGCGAAAGCGGCGCCCGACGGGCACACGCTGATGCTCGGCACCATCTCGCACCACGGCGCCTTCAAGATGTACAAGACGCTGCGCTACAACCCCGCCGCCGACCTGCAGTCGGTGGTGCTGATCGCGGAGAGCTTCAACGTGCTGATGGTGCGCGAGTCGCTGCCGGTGAAGAGCGTCGCCGAGCTGATCGCCATGGCGCGCGCGCAGCCCGGCAAGCTCACCTACGCCTCGGCGGGCAGCGGCTCGGCCACGCACATGGCGGCGGAGCTGTTCAAGTACATGACCAAGGTGGACATGCTCGGCATTCCCTTCAAGGGCGGCGCGCCCGCGCAGGTGGCGCTCCTCGGCGGCCAGGTGGACGTGAATTTCGAAACCGCCGGCACCGCTACGGGCGCGATCCGCACGGGCAAGGTGCGCGCGCTCGCGGTGACGCTGCCGCAGGCTTCGCCCTCCTTCCCGGGGCTGCCCGCGATCGCCGAGGCAGTGCCGGGCTACGCTGCCGTGCCCTGGTACACGATATCCGGCCCCAGGGGCATCCCGGCGGGAATCGTGCAAAAGCTCAATGCAGACATCAACGCGGTGCTCCGCTCGCCCGAGCTCGCCAAGCGCTGGGACACGCATGGCGTGATTCCCCTGGGCGGCACGCCGGAGGAGGCGGCGCGGCGCAACGAAACCGAGGTCAAGCGCTGGACCGCAGTGATCGAGGCGGCGAAGATCCAGGTCGAATAGACGGCGCGGTTCGCCGCCGTGCCACGCGCCAGCGACGGTTCGCTTGCGCAGGTTCCGAGGGGCTCCGATCGGGTATAAGCTCGCGCTATAGCCACGAGGTATCTCGGAGGAGGAAACCCCGGTGGATCTGCGCCAGCTTCGCTATTTCGCCCAGATCGTCGAGAGCGGCAGCCTTTCCAAGGCGTCGCGCCAGCTCTACATCGCGCAGCCCGCGCTCAGCCAGCAGGTGAGCAAGCTGGAGGGCGAGGTCGGCAGGCCGCTGCTCAACCGCTCCTCGCGCGGCGTCGCGCCGACGGAGAACGGGCTTGCGCTCTATCACCACGCGCGCTTCATGCTGCGCCAGCTCGACCAGGCGCTGTCCATCGCGCGGCAGGAATCCGGCGCGGTGCACGGCATGGTGTCGGTGGGCCTGCCCGCGACCACCGTCGCCGCGCTCGGCCTGCCGCTGGTGCGCCGCGTGCGCGAGCGCTACCCGAGCATCATGCTGAACGTCGTCGAGGGCATGAGCGGCCACCTCGGGCAGATGATGCGCCTGGGGCAGCTCGACCTCGCGGTGCTGTTCGCGAGCGACGTCGCCCTCGACCTGTCGGTGGAGCCGCTGCTGGAGGAGGAGCTGTTCGTCATCCTGCCCAAGAAGAGCCCGCTGGTGGCGCCGCGCCGCACCAGCATCGCCATCGAGGAAGCCGCGGCGCTGCCGCTCATCCTGCCCACCAGCACGCACGGCCTGCGCCGGCGCATCGCGGCGGAGTTCGAGCAACGGAGCCTCTCGGCGCGCATCGTGGCCGAGATCGATTCGCTCTCGCTGCTGATGAACTGCGTGCACGACGGCATGGGCGCCACCATCAAGCCGATGGCCGCCGTGTACCTCGAGGGCGCGCGCGGCCGGCAGTGGCGCGCGCTGTCCATCACCGGCGCGCGCATGAGCCGCCGCAACTACATCTACTCGCTCGCGCCCGAGCGCCTGTCCGACCGCCGCCGCCGCGGTGGCCGCGGAGCTGCGCGACACGGCGCGCGCGCTCATCGACTCGGGCGCCTGGACCGGGGTCGAGACGATCGAGCCGATCCGCGCCCAGTGACAGACGCACGACCCGCGCCACGAGCGCAAGAAAGGGAGACCCGCATGATGCCGCGCCTCGTTACCTTCGCCGCATTGCTCATGGCCGCCGCCACGGCGCTCGCGCAGCCCTATCCCTCGCGCCCCGTGCGCCTCGTCGTCGGCTTCACGCCGGGCGGCGGCGTGGACATCAACGCGCGCATGCTCGCGCCGCGGCTCTCCGAGCACCTCGGCCAGCAGGTAATCGTGGAGAACCGCCCCGGCGCCGGCACCAACATCGCGAACGAGCTGGTGGCGAAGTCGGCGCCGGACGGCCACACGCTGCTCATCAACACGCCGGCGATCGCGATCAACATGGCGCTGTATCGCAACCTGCCGTTCGACACGCTGCGCGATTTCGCGCCCGTGTCGGTGTTCTCCGAGAGCCCCAACGTGCTGGTGGTGAACGCCAAGCTCCCGGCGCAGAACGTGAAGGAGCTGATCGCCCTGGCGCGCTCGAGCCCCGGCAAGCTCAACTACTCCTCGGCGGGCGTCGGCACCACGCAGCACCTCGCCGCCGAGCTCTTCAAGCTGCGCACCGGCACCTTCATCGTGCACATCCCCTACAAGGGCACCGCGCCCTCGCTCACGGGCCTCATCGCGGGCGAGGTGGAGCTGTCCTTCGCCAACATTCCCTCGATCCAGGCGCACCTGAAGTCCGGCCGCCTGCGAGCGCTCGCGGTCACCGCGGCCAAACGCGACCCGCAAATCCCCGAAGTGCCGACGATGAAGGAGGCGGGCCTCGAGGGCGTGGAGGTGGTGGTCTGGTATGGCGTGTTCGCGCCCGCCGGCACGCCGCGCGAAATCGTCCAGAAGCTCGCGGACGGCATCCAGCGCGCCGCGCGCGATCCGGATACGAGCAAGCGCATGCTCGAGCAAGGCGCAGTCCCGGTCGGCAACACCCCCGAGGAGTTCGCCAAGCTCGTGCGCGAAGAAGTCTCTCGCTGGGCGGAGGTGGTGAAGGTCTCCGGCGCGCGCGCCGACTAGGCTGCCGGGCCTCAGTCGATCTTGGCCCCCGAGCGCCTGACGACGTCGGCCCACTTGGCGGAGTCCCGGCGGATCAGCTCGGCGAACTCCTCGGGCGTGCCGCCCGCAGGCTCGTCGCCGATCGCCGCGAAGCGCTGCGCGAAGAGGGGCGAGCGTATTGCGGCGTTGACGGACGCGTTCAGGCGATCGAGCACCGGCCGCGGCAGCCCGGCGGGCGCGATGACGCCGGTCCAGGTGCCCGCCTCGTAACCCGGGACGCCCGCTTCGGCGATCGTCGGCAGGTCCGGGAACGCCGGCGAGCGGCGCGCGCCGCTCACCGCGAGGGCTTTCACCTTTCCGGAGCGCGCGTGCGGCGCGATCGAGTTCAGGCTTTCCCACAGTAACTGGACGTGCCCGGCGACGAGGTCGTTGATCGCCATCGCCCCGCCCTTGTACGGCACGTGCACGATCTCGGTGGCGGTCATGGTTTTGAAGAGCTCGCCGCCGACGTGACCGGGCGAGCCGTTGCTCGAGGACGCGTTGAGGAGCTTGCCCGGATTGCGCTTCGCATACGCGATCAGCTCCTGCACCGAGTTGACCGGCAGGGAAGGCGTCACTGCCAGCAGCAGATGGCCGCGCGTCACCAGCGCCACCGGCTGCAGGTCGCGCTCGATGTCGTAAGGCAACTTGGCGACCATGTGGCGCGTGATCGCCATGGCGCCGACCGGTCCCATGCCGATCGTGTAGCCGTCCGGCGGCGCCTTTGCCACCAAATCGATGCCGATGGTGAGCGCTCCGCCCGGACGGTTGTCGACGACGACCGGGACGCCGAGGTGCTTCGACATCTCGGGCGCGAGAAGGCGCGAAACGGTGTCGGTCGCGCTTCCCGGCGCCTGCGGTACGACGAGCCGGATCGGCTTGTCCGGATACTGGGCGAGCGCTCCGCCAGCGAGGAACGCCGCCGCCAGCGCGACAACGCAAGAACGAGCCATTGTGTCCTCCGCCGTGTGTCGTCCCGTGCCGATCGGCGACGCGATGTTACCCCGGCGGGCGCTGCGGGAAGCTGCGCTCGAAGAGTTCTCGAAACTGCTGCGCGAGGAAGTGGCGCGCTGGGCCGAGGTGGTGAGGATCTCCGGCGCGACTGCCGAGAAGGCAGGCCCGCTAGCGCTGTGCCAAGTAGGCTCTTGCCTGCTGAAACTCCGGCCGCGCGACATCCGCTTTGCCTGCGAGCGCAGCCAGCTTTTCATAGTACATCTTGGCCTTGGCGCGATCCCCCGCCAGCGCGGCGGCCTGGCCGGCGCCGTACGTGCCGCGCAGGCGGTTCGGCTCGCGCTGCGCGGATGATTCGAATTCGACGAGCGCTGCGCCAGGCTGCCCGGCTTCGAGGAGCATTTCGCCCAGCAGCTCGCGTGCGGGCACGACGGCGGCTGGCGTGACGATGTGCTTTGCCATCGAATCCTCGAGATCGGCGGCCGCGCGCATCGACCCAAGCGCTTCGTGCTGCGCGTTGTTTGCCAATGCAATCCAGCCTGCGACCGCGAGCCGTTGCACTTCCACCTGGTTCGCCCAGTATGTGTTCTTCTGCTCCTTCAATGCATCGCGCAGTGCCGCGAGCTGTACCGCTTCGCCTTGCGCGGATGCCGTGTCGCCGGTGCGGGCAAAGCCCAGTCCGCGCGCGAAATGGGTGATCGCGACAGTGAACGGGAACCGGCTCGGACGCGCGCCGAGGGCGGCCGCCTCTTTCCAGGCGCGGCGCTCCAGCGCATAGCGCGCGGGCATCGCCGCGAGCGCATAGGGGCCGACAAAGACCGCGAGATTGACAGTGTCGAGGGCTTGACCTTGAGCGACGACGCGTTGCGCTTCGGCGTCCTGGCCGAGCTGCAGGTGGGCATACACAAGGTAATCCATTGCGTGCGCCTGCTCCTGCCCGTTCGACTCGGCCTGGGCCGCCGCGGCGGAGCGCTGGTTGGTAGCGATCGATTCCTGCCAGGTGCCAAGGTGGGTGAAGATGTGCGAGGGCATGTGCAATGCGTGCGGATGGCCCGGGGCGACCTGTGCGTAGCGGCGTGCGGCCTCGACACCGCGGTTGGCAATCGCCGGGTAGTCATAGCTGTGGATGAGGTAATGTGCGACTCCCGGATGCTCGGGCTGCAGCTTGAACAACTTTTCCAGGATTGCCGCCGCCTTGAGCTGGTTCGCGTAAGTCTTGTCGGTCAGGTCCGCCGTCATGTCGAGTGACAGCGCGTAGAAGATTTCGGCTTCGGTATCCTCGGGATAGCGCTGGCTGAGCGCCTGCATCGATTTCTCGTAAGCGAGCCTGCGGGCGCGGAATTCGAGCTTGTCGGCGTCCTTGTAGATCAGTTCGATTGCGGCGAGATAGTCCCGCTCGCGCTGCGTTTTCGCGCCGATCGCCTTCGCTTTTTCCAGACCCGACAGGGCAAGCCTGGCGGCGTCCGCGTTCGGCGGCTGGCCGGTAAGAGGATTTTGCTGCAACGACATCGCGATTCCCCAGTACGCGATCGCGCAGTGGGGGTCGCTCTTCAGCACGTGATTGAAGCCTTCGATCGCGTCCTTGACCCAGAACGAATGCAACAGCGCAACCGAGGTATCGAAATCCTTCGCAACCGCGGCGGCGCACGAATTCGCAAAGTGCACCTTGCCGAGCTGCGCACGAGCAGCGGCGCCAGGCCGCTCGGGATCGTCCTCGTGCGCGAGGGCGCGCTGAGTGGCGAGAAAGGCGGCGAGGAGCAGTGCAAAGGTGATGACGATCCGCATGACGGTCTCCGAAAAAGGGTTCGCGAATGCGCGTAACCCTAGCAACGGCGAGTGCAGGAAGTCATAGGCGAGAAACGGGAATTCTCTGGGCCTTCCGTGCTACGCTGGCCGCAGGATAACCATGCTGGATCAGGCAATTACGTTCGGGCGGTTCCGCCTGGACCCGCGCAACGGGCTGACGCAGGGCGAGCGGCAGGTGCGGCTGACCCCCAAGGCGCTCGCCCTGCTCTGCTTTCTCGCCGGGCAGCAGGGACGCGTGGTCACCAAGGACGAGCTGTTCGACGCGCTGTGGCCACGCACGCCGGTCGGAGACGCGGCCCTCGTGACCTGTATCCAGGAGCTGCGCAAGGCGCTGCGGGACAACGCGCGGCAGCCACGATATATCGAGACGCTGCACCGCCGCGGCTACCGCTTCATCGCGCGACCGGAGGGAGCCCGTCCCGCGGGTGACAACGGCGGCTTGCCCAGCCCTCTCGAACCGGAGCAGCGCATTCTGGTCGGCCGCGAGGGCGAGCTGGCGCAACTGAATGAAGCCCTCGCGCTGGCCTGTGCCGGCAAGCGGCAGGTCGTGCTGATCACTGGCGAGGCGGGTATCGGCAAGACCTCGCTCGTGCGAACCTTTCTCGCCCGCGCCATGAAAGGGATGGATGTTCACGTTGCCTGGGGACAGACCGCCGAGCATTACGGTGCAGGCGAGGCCTACCACTCGGTGCTCGATGCGTTGATGCGCTCGTGCCGCGGGCCAAGTGGCGAGGGCCTCCTGCGCGCGCTCGATCAGCATGCACCGATGTGGCTGGTGCAAATGCCCACACTCTTGGGACCCGTGCGACTTCGCACGCTGCAGCGACGCACTGCGGGCGCGACACAGGAACGCATGCCGCGCGAGCTTACCGAGGCGCTGGAGGCCGCTGCCGCCGCATCGCCCATCGTCCTGTGGCTTGAGGACCTTCATTGGGCCGACGTATCGACGATTGATTGGCTCGCCTCGTTTGCGCGCCGGCCGGAAGGCGCGCGCCTTCTGGTCGTCGGTACCTATCGCCCGGCAGAGGCGTCCGTCGAGCTTCATCCGGTGCACACAATGCGCGACGAGTTGCGGCGGCAGGGGCAGGCCCGCGAGTTGGCGCTGCAGCCGCTGAGCAGATCTGCGGTCGACGAGTACCTCGCCGTTCGCTTCACGCATCGCTCCGAGGCCGCGGCCTCGCTCTCGCACTTGGCAACACAGGTCCATCGCCGGACCGAAGGCAGCCCTCTTTTCATGGTCGGGGTGCTGGACGAACTGGTTGCCAAGGGCGTACTTGCCTGCCTGGACGGCGGTTGGTCGGTGCGCGAGGCGGCGAACATCCACGAGCTCGGCGTTCCACGGAATCTGCAGCAGGCGATCGAGCGGCAACTTGAGCGTCTCGAGCCCGCAGCGGCTCGCTTGCTCGAAGTTGCCAGTGTCGCCGGTGCGGATTTCTCCGTCGCAGCGGTGGCGGCGGGCGCCGGCATGCCGGTCGACGAGGTGGACGTTGCGTGCAACGAAATCACCCGGCGCCACCAGTTGCTGAGCGCCGGCGGGACGCAAGAGTGGCCGGACGGCACCGTCGCCAGCCGGTACAGCTTCGCCCACGCGCTGTATCGCGAGGCGCTTTATGAGCGGCTGGCGGCGGGCCGCCGCGTGGAGTTGCATCGACGCATCGGCAAGCGGCTCGAGCAGGGATACCGGGATCGGGCGGACGAGATCGCGGCACAGCTGGCCATGCACTTCGAGCGCGGACGTGCCGTGCCCCAGGCAATCCTGTATTTGCAGAAAGCGGGCGAGACCGCCGTGCGTCGGAGCGCTTCCCACGAGGCCGCGGCGCACTTCGGGGGCGCACTCGATCTGCTGAACGCTTTGCCGCCAGGGCGCTCCCGCGACGAGCGCGAGGCCGCGCTGCGCCTTGCGCTGTGCGTGCCGCTCATCGCGATTCATGGCCTGGGCTCGACGTTCGTCGAAGCCTGCGCGACGCAAGCCAGGGAGCTATGCGACCGGCTGGGCGATTCCCGCGGCCGCTTCGCCGCCCACCGCGTCGTCTGGAACAACAGCCTGATGCGCCAACCGCTGCCCACAACGCTTGGCCACGCGCGCACGCTCGTGGCTTTGGCCGAGGCCGCGCAGGAGCCGGTCGAGCTGGCGCTAGCGCACCGCGCGCTCGGCTGCTCGCTGCTCTATATCGGCGAGCATCGCGAAGCCGACCGCCTTCTCGAACGTGGAATCGTCCTGGCGGACCGGATACCCGATGCGGATTTCGCCCGCTACGGAGAGCACCCGGGAATGATTTGTCGCGTTTTCCGGGCATGGACGAAATCGTTGTTGGGCCTGCCCGACCAGGCGGCCGGCCTGGCCGCTTCCGGTGTCGAACATGTTCGCCGGCGCGATGACCCGCACGGATTGGCATTTGCGCTTGTCACCGTGGGACTCGTCTACCTGTTTCAGCGCGACGTGGTCCGTGCCGACCGCACAGCCGCGGAAATCCTCAGTCTGTCGCGGGCGCACAAGCTGCCGCAATGGGTGGCTTTCGGCCAGGAGATCGAGGGTTGGGTGACCTGCCAACAGGGCGACCCGGCGGCAGGCATCGAACTGATGGAGCAGGCGCTGGCGCGGCTCCATGCAACAGGCGCGGTTACGCATAGCAGCCGGATGCTGGCAAACATTGCCCAGGGCTACCTGGACGCTGGCAAGCCGGACATCGCGCGTCTGCGGTTGGATGCGGCGCTCGCTCACCGAGCGAAGCACGGCGAGCATTACTACGCTCCCGAGCTCTACCGCCTGCAGGCCCTGGTGCTCGAGAAGGAAGGTGCAGCTTTCGAATTCATCGAAGCTTCACTGATCGAGGCGCTCGATATTGCGCACAAGCAGGAGGCAGGCCTATTCGCGCTGCGCGCCGCCAGGACACTTGCCGAATATTGGTCTGTGCAGGGCAAGCCGGAGGCCGCGCGCGATTTGCTCGCCCCTCTTTGCGCTCGCCTGACCGAAGGTGTCGACTGGCGGGATTTCCTGGAAGCCCGGGCGGTGTTGCAATCCCTTGGCTAGCCGCCCGGCCGCTGCGGGAAGCTCCGCTCGAACACCGCCTCGGCAATGCGGTTCTTGAGGATCTCGATCGAGCCGCCGGCGATCATCCAGCCGCGGCAGCGCCGCACGCAGTACTCGACCAGCGACTCCTGGCTGTAGCCCAGGCCGCCCATCACCTGCAGCGCCTCGTTGGCCACCTCGAAACCGGCCTGGTTGCAGAACGCCTTGGCGATGGACGTCTCCTCGGCAGACGGAAAGCCGCGGTCGGCGTTCGCCGCGGCGCGGTACAGGAGCAACTGGCCCGCGTCGAGCTTCATCTTCATCTCGGCGAACTTCCACTGCAGCCCCTGGAACTCGCACAGCAGGCGCCCGAACTGCTTGCGCTGCATCGCCCACTGGCGCGCTTCTTCGTAGGCGTAGCGCCCGAGCGCGAGCGAGCGCGCGGTGTTGCCGATGCGCTCGACGTTGAAGCCGGCGATCTGCTTCTTGAAGCCGCCTTCCTTCAGCACCACCATCTCCGGCGGCACGCGCACGTCCTCGAAGTACACCTGCGCCCAATCCTCGCCCGACATGAACTTCGAGCGCTGGCCGAAGCGCACGCCCGGCGCCTTGGTGTCGATCAGCACCGAGCCGATGCCGCCCACCCCCGGCCCGAAGCGCACGTAGGCGAGATAGACCTCGGCGTAGGCCGAGTGCGTGGTGAAGACCTTCGACCCGTTGATCCGGTAACCCGCGCCGTCGGGCGTCGCCTTGGTGGCGAGGTCCGTGACCGCGGAGCCGGCCTCCGGCTCGGTCATGCCCACCGAGATCACTGATTCGCCAGAAAGCAGGCGCTTCAGGTACTTCTCCTTCTGCGCCTTCGAGCCGTACTCGGCGAGTACGCGGATGGCGCCGAAGTTGCCCGCCTGCACGACATCCGCGCTCCTTGGGCACACCGAGGCCACGGTCTCGATGGCGATCACCGCGTCCATCAGCGTGCCGCCCTGGCCGCCGTCGGCCTCCGCCACCGTGATGCCGAGCAGCCCCTGCGCGGCCATCTGCTTGGCCACCTCCCACGGGAATTCCGCCGCATGCGCGCGCTCGAGCGCACCCGCCGCGAGATGCTTATCGGCGAAGCGCCGCACCGAGTCCCTGAACTGCGCCTGCTCCGGCGTGAATCTGAAATCCATACTCACTCCTTCATGACCAGCAGGGCATCCACCGCGACCGCGCCCAGCGCCTTGACGATGACCGGATTGCACTCGGCCTCCGCCACGGGACGCCCCGGCACCAGTGCGAGCCGCGACATCGCCGCCACCGCCTGCGCCAGCGCGTGCACGTCGCCTTTCGGCAGATTGCGATAGCCGCGCATCACGGCGAGACCTTTCACTTCGCGGATCATCTCCTCGGCCTCCACCTCGCTCACTGGAGCCATGCGCAGCACGTAGTCATGGTAAAGCTCCGCGAGCACGCCGCCTGCGCCCACCAGCACCACTGGGCCCACCAGCGGGTCGTCCCGATAGCCGACGATGGCCTCTGCGAGCCCGGCCTCCATTCTCTGCACCAGCACCTCGCTGCCAGGCAGGCTGCGGGCCTTCTGCAAGAGCTCATCCCGGTCCCGCACGCCGAGGATCACGCCACCCGCCTCGGTCTTGTGCGCCACCCCGGGCGCGTGGATCTTCACCGCCACCGGGTAAGGCACGGCGTGCGCGTAGTCCGGCGCGCGCGCCACCTGGGATTGCGCCACCTCGATGCCGAGCGAAGCAACGACCGCGAGCGCGTCCCTGCCGCGCGGCAATGAGGCCGGCGGCAGGCGCGGTGCCTCGCGGGGTGCGCGCCAGGCGAAATAGGCAGCGAAGGCGTCGGCGCAGGCCTCGGGCGTCCTGAAGGCGGCGATTCCCGCCTTGGCGAGCAGCTGCAGCGAGCGCTCCGCGTGCGGCGTGAAGAAGGCCGCGAGCGGCTTCGCGACGGCCTTCGCGGCAAGGATGGGCTCCACCGCGAGCTGCGGGTGGAACTGCGCCGAGGAGCCCACCGTGGCGAGCACCGCATCGCACTCGGGCGAGGCGAGCAACGCATCGAGCGTTGCCGCGTACTTCTGCGGTGTCGCCGCCATCGTCAGGTCGATGATCGGCGCGTCCGACCCGGGCGCCACCGTCTCGATGCCGTGCAGGCCCAGGCGGTCCACCACGCTCGCCGCCCCGCCGCCGGTGGTGGTGACCACCGCGACGCGCGGCGCGCGCGAAAGCTGCGGCGGCTTGCGCCCGGCGAGGAGCGGCGCGATCTCGACGAGCGTCTCCAACATGTCGACGCGCACGATGCCGCAATCTCGAAAGAACGCGTCCACCGCTGCGTCGCTGCCCGCCATGGCGCCGGTGTGCGAACGCGCGAGCGCCTGGCCGAGCGCCGAGCGCCCGAGCTTGTAGGCGACCACCGGCTTGCCCGCGGCATGCGCGGCGCGCGCGGCCGCCGCGAGCCGCGGCGCATCGCGCACCGTCTCGAGAAAGAGCAGCACGACGCGCGTGTCGGGATCCGCGGCGAGCAGCTCCACCACTTCGCCGGCGCCGAGGTCCGCCTCGTTGCCCAGCGACACGAGCTTGGCGAATCCCAGCCCGCGTGCCGCGCCCCGCGAGAGCACCGTGCCGAGCATGGTGCCGCTCTGCGAGACGATGCTGATCCATCCCGCGGGTGGCGCGTCCATCTCGAGCACCGCATTCACCGTGAGCGCGAAGTGCCCCGGCAGGTTGACGACGCCCATGCTGTTGGGGCCGAGCAGGCGCACGCCGAGCACCTTGGCGCGCGCCGCGAGCTTCGCCTGGCGCGCCGCGCCCGCCTCACCCGCGTCCGCGAAGCCGTCGCTGTAGACGCTCATCACCGGCACGCCGCGCGTGCCGCAGTCCTCGAGCGCCTGCTCGACCGCCTCGCCGCCCGCCATGACGAAGGCGTGCTCGATGCCTTCCGGCGCCGCGGCGAGGCTCGGGTAGGCGCGCTCGCCGAGGACCTCGCTGCGCGTGGGGTTGATCGGCACCACACGACCTACGAAGCCGTGCTTCTTCAGGTAGCGCTGCGGGCGCGCGGTGTTCTTGCGCGCATCGCCCGACGCGCCCACCAGCGCCACCGCGCGCGGCGCGAACAGCGCTTGGGCGAGGTTCATGCGGAACGCGACCGCGTCCGCGTCATGCGCAAAGCGCCCGCGCCCGCGTCATGCGCAAAGTGCGCGCGCGTTCGTCATGCGGAGAGCGAGGGCACCGTTTCCAGGCGCCACAGGCGCGCGAGCAGCGCTTGCGCCCGGGGTTCCCCCAGCACCGGCGCGGCGAGCTCGAGGTACTTCGCCTCCAGCTGCGCATCCGTGAGCGGCGCGTCGGGATCGCCGATGCGCGTGGGCTGCAGGAACTCCTCGCGCCGGCCGTCGCGCGCCTCGATCGCCACGCGCGCGGCGCGCTGCGCCGGAAACGCCGCGTCGAGCTGCGGGTCCACGGCCACGTCCACGCGGCGCATCAGGTCGCGTGTCGCGGGATCGCCGAGGCGCGCGCGGCTCGAAAGCCGCGAAGCGCACGCTGCCGTGGGTGAGCGCGGTCGCCACCACGTACTTGAGCGAGAAGCGCCCCTCGGCCGCGGTGCGCGGCTCCTCGTAGCCCGCCACATCCAGCGCCGCCTTGTAGGTGCCGACCTTCACGCGCGCGATGTCGTTCGCGGCAAGGCCCATCTTCCTTTGCAGGGCGAGCGCGCCGTCGATGGCGGCGAAGGTGTGGCCGCAGCAGGTGTGGTTCTTGAACGTCATGCGCGTGATATGAAAGTCGCGCCCGAGCGTGGCGAGCGCCTTGTGCCAGTCCGGGGTCGCGGCGGCGCCGTCGTAGCCCATCGCGCGGCCGTAGCCCGCTTCGCCCTCGATCACGTCGAGCGACCCGGTCACGCCCTCGCGCGCGCCGAGCGCGGCAATGAGGCCCGCTTCCGCGGCGTGGCCGGCGTGCAGGGGCTTGGACATCGAGTCCATGCGGAAGGCCTGCTGCAGCCCCGCGGAAAAGGTGGTGACCGTGGCGAGCGCATGCGCGAAGCGCGCGGCATCCAGCCCCAGCAGCTCGGCGGCGGCGGCGCAGGCGCCGAAGCAGCCGATGGTGCCGGTGTTGTGCCAGTAGCGGTAATGCGCGCGGCCCATGGCGGCGCCGATGCGCGTGGAGATCTCGTAGCCGACGACCACCGCGCGCAGGAACTGCGCGCCCGAGGCGCCGCGCGCCTGCGCAACCGCGAGCGCGGCCGGAATCGTCGGCGCGCCCGGGTGGTAGATGCCGTCGCGGAAGATGTCGTCCACTTCCGTGGTGTGCGCCGCCGCGCCGTTGATGAGCGCCGCGGCGCGCATGGTGGCCTTGCGCCCGAGGGCGAGGCGCGCCCCGCCGCGGTCGAGCTCGTCGGCGAGCGCCTTCTCCAGCAGCGTCGCCGGCGCGACCGCCGCGCCCGAGATCATCGCCGCGTGCAGGTCGATCACCGCGCGCTTGGCGTGGTGAAGCACATCCGGCGCCAGGGCCTCGCCGCGGAAGCGCTCGGCCCAGGCGGCGAATCGCTCGACGACGTGCGTCATGCCGATTCCTAGAACTGGTAGCGGCGCAGGCCGCCGTCCACCGGGATCACCGCGCCGGTGATGTAGCGCGCGCGCGGCGAGGCGAGGAAGCACACGAGGCTGGCGATGTCCTCCGGCTTGCCGTACTCGCCCACCGGGATTTCGTGCTCCGACTGCCACTGGCGGTACTCGGGCGCGTAATTGCGCTCGATCTGCTCGCTCAGGATGCGCCCGGGCGGGATCGAGTTGACCGTGATGCCGTGCTTGCCGACCTCTCGCGACAGACCTTTCGCCCAGGCGTGCATCGCCGCCTTGGCGGCGAAGGCGCCGTTCACGCCCTCGGGCTCGCTCTTGCCGGTGATGTTGATGATGCGGCCCCACTTGCGCGCCATCATCTGCTCGAGGAGCGCGTGCGCGAGCTGGCGCTGGCGCGTGAAGTTGAGCGTCAGCGCCTCCTCCCATTGCGCCTCGCTCGCATCGATCTTGAAGGGACGCGAGCCGCCGGCGTTGTTGACGAGGATCTCGACGCGGCCCAGCGCGGCGAGCGCGGCCTGCGCAATGCGCTGCGGCGCATCCGGCAGCATGAAATCCTGCTCGATGATGGCGAGCTTCGCGCCGGTTTCCGCCTCCAGCGTACGCAGCCGGTCGCCCCGGCGCGCCGTCACCGCGAGGCGCACGCCCTCGGCGGCGAGCGCGAGCGCGATGCCGCGGCCGATGCCGGCCGATGCTCCGGTGACGAGCGCCGTCTTGCCGGCGAGGCCCAAGTCCACTAGCGAGCTACCGATCTGCGTGCGTGCAAGCCCGTGGCTTCCTAGTTCGCCTTGATGTTCGCCCGGCGCACCACTTCGCCCCAGCGCTTCTGCTCGCTCGCGATGAAGGCCGCGTACTCTTCCGGCGTGGAGCCGACCGCCTCGGCGTCGTCCACCTTGAAACGCTCCGCCACAGCCGGATTCTTCGCGGCCTTGGCGGCCTCCTCCGCGAGGCGCTTGATGATCGCGGCGGGCACCTTCGCCGGCGCATTCAGGCCGTACCACTGGGTGGTCTCGAAGCCCGGGTAGCCCTGCTCCGCGACCGTCGCGACCTCGGGCAGGGTCGGCAGGCGCTTGGGCGAGCCCACCGCGATGACGCGCAGCTTGCCGGCCTTCACGTGCGGCATGAGCGGCGGCGTGCCCGCGGCGCTGGCCTGCGTGCGCCCGGCCACGAGGTCGATCAGGTTGGGGCCCGTGCCCTTGTAGGGCACGTGCACGATGTCGATGCCCGCCACGAGCTTCAGGTACTCGATCGCCAGGTGCCCGGCGCTGCCGTTGCCGGCCGAGCCGTAATTGAGCTTTCCGGGCTGGCTCTTTGCGAGCGCGACGAACTCGCGCAGGTCTTTCGCCGGCACGTCGGCGTGCACGACGAAGATGCTGGGCACCTTGGCGAGCAGCGACACCGCCGCGAAGTCGGCGTTGGTGTCGAAGGGCAGCTTGTCGAACATGAACGGGTTCACCGCGAGCGTGCCGATGTGGCCGATGATCAGCGTGTAGCCGTCGGGGTCGGCGCGCGCGGCCTCCTGCATGGCGACGTTGCCGCCGCCGCCGGGCCGGTTGTCGATGATGATCGGCTGGCCCAGCCCCTTTTCCATCTCGGCGCCGATGGAGCGCGCGACGATCGAGCTGGTGCCGCCGGGGGCGAACGGCACCAGCAGCCGGATCGGCTTGGTGGGCCAGGCCTGCGCCTGCGCGGCGCTGCAAAGCGATGCGACCAGCGCCGCCAGTATCAGTCGGGTCATGTTTCCTCCTCCCTCAGAATTGTTGTGTGTATTGCGCCGGGTCGATATGCGCGCCGACCACCAGCGGCCGGTCCTTGGGCCGCTTCGCCGCGAGCAGGCGGCCCAGCGCACCGGCGTGGTCCACCGCGGCGCCCTCGCAGGCCATGGATTGCGCCAGGCGCGCGATGTCCGTGGGCTCGATCAGCGTACCCCAGCTCGGGTACTTGCGGTTCGCCTGCTTGATCTCGATGCGGTTGAGGCTGTTGTCGCAGAAGACGACGACCAGCAGGGGAAGGCCGAGGCTTGCGGCGAGCCGCAGCTCGCCCTGCACCATCGCCAGCCCGCCGTCGCCCACGAAGCACACCACCGGCCGGCCGGGATTGAGCAGCTGCGCGACGATCGCCGCCGGCAGCGAGTAGCCCATGGACGAAAGGCCGTTGGACATCAGCACCGAGCGCGGCTCGTAGGCGCTCCAGCCCTGCCCCACCAGCAGCTTGTGCGAGCCGACGTCGCTCGTCGCGATCGCGTTTCTCGGCAGCGCCTCGCGCACGGCGTCGATGACGTCGGTGGGGTTGAGCTTTCCCTTCACGCGCCCCGCGTAGTAGGCGGCGCGCAGCGCGTCGCGGTGGCGCTTCACCGCAGCGGGCTTCCATTTCGCCCCGCCCTTCCAGCCGTCGGCGATGCCTTCGAGGATCGCGGCGATGTCGCCTATGAGCTCGGTGTCGGCGCTGTAGATCTGGTCGGTGTTCGGCACCGCGTCCACGTGCACGATGGGCAGCGAGAGCGTCCAGGGCTTGATCAGCTCCACCGCGTCGAAGCCCGCAGCGAGCAAAAGATCGCAACCCTTGAGGAAGTCCCACATCAGCGCGTTGCACGCCATGTCGAGGGTGCCCGCGTAATACGCATGGTCCTCGGCGAGCACGCCCTTCGCCATCGGCGCCACCACCACCGGGATGCCGGCCGCCGTGGCAAGGCGCGCGAGGGCCCTGTGAGCGCCGGCGCGTTGCGCGGCGATGCCCGCGAGAATCACCGGCTTCTTCGCCTTGCGCAGACGCCGCACGACCTCGGCCGGCCCTGCGCCGAACGCCTGCGTGCCCGCCGCGACCGCCTGCATCGGCGGCAGCGCCACCGTGTCGTCCTTCGCTTCCGCGCCCACGACGTCGGCGTGCGTCGTGATGTGCACCGGCCCCGGACGCTCCGCGACCGCGGTGCGCAGCGCGCGGCGCATCACGCCCGCCACCGTGTCGGGCGCGACCTCGGTCGCCCACTTGCTCACCGGCGAGAACAGGCGGTTGTGATCGAGCACCTGGTGCGTGAAGGTCTGCGCGCGCTTGCGCTCGATCTGCCCGGAGATCGCGATCATCGGCACGCGATCGAGGTACGCGTTGGCTACCGCGTTGACGAGGTTCGACGAGCCGGGCCCGAGCGTGGACATGCACACGCCCGGCCGCCCGGTGAGAAAGCCGTAGGCCTCCGCCATCAGGCCGGCGGTGCCTTCGCGCCGGCCGAGCACGAACTGCAGGCCCGCGCGGCGCGCGGCTTCCATGAACTCGATGTTGGGATCGCCCGGATAGCCGAAGACGTGGCCGATGCCGGCCGCCTTCAGGTACCGCACCATCACCTCGGACACGTTCATCGCAACGGATTGTGCCAAACTGCCGCCCTTTGAGGAGAACAGGTTCATGCCGCGCGGCGTCGTAGACCTGGAAGGACTGAAGAGCCCTGCTGCCCAGGCGCTGCGGCGCATGGCGCCGCCCGCCGGGTTGCCGTTCAACGTGCGCAAGCTGGGGCACGTGGTGCTCAAGGTGAAGGACTTGCGGCGCTCGGTCGCCTTCTATGCGGGCGTGCTCGGCTTTCGCGTCTCCGACGTCTACCCGGACACCATGATGAAGGGCGGCATGGTGTTCCTGCGCTGCAATACCGACCACCATTGCCTGGCGCTGGTGGGCGGCGCGCAGGAGGACGCGTCGGCGCGCGAGCTACACCATCTCGCCTTCGAGGTGGCGACGCTGGAGGAGGTGCTGCGCGCGCGCGAGCACCTGCGCCAGCACGACGTGAAGATCGATTTCGACGGCCGGCGCCGCGCCGGCTGCCAGGTGGCGGTGGAGTTCCGCGACCCGGACAATCATTTCCTCGAGATCTTCTGGGGACTCGACCAGGTCGGCAGCGACCAGTGCGTGCGCCCGCCCGAGGAATGGGCCGAGGAGCTTTCGCTCGAGGACGCGATCCGGCACGCGCCGCCGGGGCAGGACACCACGCTGCACGGCAAGTAGGCAACAGGACTGCGCGGCACATGACGGAACGCATCGCGTTCATCGGCTTCGGCGAGGCCGGCCAGACGATCAGCCGCGGGCTGGTGGCGGAGAAGCTGCCGCCTGCCATCCGCACCTACGACATCCTGTTCGGCCAGCCGGCCGGCGCGCCGCTCGAGGCGGCGGCGCGCGCGCTCGGCGTGCAGACCGCGCGCGACCATGCCGACGCGGTGCGCGGTGCCGATCTCGTGTTCCTCGCCGTCACCGCGAGCTCGAGCCTCGACGCGGCGCGCTCGTGCCTGCCGGGTCTCGCCAACGGCCAGCTCTTCCTCGACGTGAACTCGGTGTCGCCGAAACGCAAGATGGAGACCGCGGCGCTGGTGGCGCCCACGGGCGCCGCCTACGTGGATGTCGCGGTGATGGCGCCGGCGGCGCCGTACCTGCACAAGGTGCCCTGCCTCATCGGCGGGCCGGGGGCCGCGGCGCTCGCGCCGCACGCGGCCGCGCTCGGCATGAAGATGGAGTTCGTCTCGGACGAGGTCGGGCAGGCCTCCGCGATCAAGATGTTCCGCTCGATCGTGGTGAAAGGCCTGGAGGCGCTGCTCGTGGAGTCAATGACTGCCTCGGCCGAGTACGGGGTGGAGGCGCGCGTGCTCGCGTCGCTGCGGGAGACCTGGCCCGGCATCGACTGGGAAAAGCTTGCCGGCTACATGATCGAGCGCGTGGTGAGCCACGGCAAGCGGCGCGCCGCAGAGATGCGCGAGGTATCGGCGACGCTGGAGAGCATCGGCATGGAGCCCACCATGGCGGCGGCGAGCGCCGTACGCCAGCAGTGGATCGCCGACCTCGGCGTGAAGGAGCGCCTCAAGGGCAGGAAGACCGAGGACCGCGCCGAGCTGGTGCGCGCAATCAGGGAAGCGATGGGCAAGTGAAGGCACTGCTCGGCGACTATCCCTGCACGGCAGCGCTGAAGAATGGCGCGATCCGCTCGGACCGCGTGCGCCTGGAGTTCGCCGACGTGCGGCCACCGAGCGCGGGCTTCAAGCGCGTGGTGCGCGACCTCGAGTTCGACGTCGCAGAGCTCGCCATCACCACCTTTCTCATGGCGAAGGCCTTCGGCAAGCCGCTGCGCCTCTTGCCCGCAGTGGTGGTCGGACGGCTGCAGCACTCGTTCCTCGTGCGCAACGCCGAGCGCGCGCCGCTCGCGCCGCGCGACCTGCCGGGCAAGCGCGTGGGCGTGCGCTCGTATTCGGTGACCACCGGCATGTGGCTCCGCGGCATCCTCGCCGAGGATTACGGCGTCGATCCCGATCGCATTACCTGGGTCACCTTCGAGGATGCGCACGTCGCCGAATTCCGCGATCCGCCGAACGTCGTGCGCGCGCCGGCGGGCAAGGACGTCGTCGGCATGCTGCTCGCGGGCGAGATCGACGCCGCGGTGGTGGGCGACGGCAAGCCCGCCGATCCGCGCATCGTCCCTGTCATCCCGGACGCGGACGCCGCGGCGCGCGACTGGCAGCGGCGCAAGGGCGCCATCCAGATCAACCACATGGTGGTGGTGAAAGACTCGGTGCCGCACGCCGACGCCGACGAGGTGTCGCGCCTGCTCGCCCAGAGCATCTCGGCGGCGGGCAACCCCGAGATGAATCCCTACGGCGTCGGGGCGAACCGGCGCAACCTGGAGGTCGCCATCGACTTCGTGCACCGGCAGCGCCTCATCCCGCGGCGCTTCGCGGTGGAGGAGCTGTACGCATGATCATCGACTGCCACGGCCACTACACCACCGCGCCCGCCCCGCTGTGGGAGTGGCGAAAGCGCCAGGTCGCGGGCCAGGACCCGGGGCCGCTCAGCATGTCCGACGATGAGATCCGCGAGACCCTGGAGAAGAACCAGCTGCGCATCCAGCGCGAGCGCGGCACCGACCTGACGTTCTTTTCGCCACGCGCCGGCTCCATGGAGCACCATGTGGGCGATGCGCGCATGAGCGAGGCCTGGTCGCGACAGTGCAACGACCTGATCCACCGCGTCTGCAGCCTGTATCCGTCCAACTTCGCGCCGGTGTGCCAGCTCCCGCAGTCGCCCGGCGTTCCCCCCGGAGAACTGCATCCCGGAGCTCGAGCGCTGCGTGCGCGAGCTCGGCTTCATCGGCTGCAACCTCAATCCCGATCCCTCGGGCGGCTGGTGGAAGTCGCCGCCGCTCGGCGACCGGTTTTGGTATCCGCTCTACGAGAAGCTCGCCGAGCTCGAGGTGCCCGCGATGGTGCACGTCAGCTCCTCGTGCAACCCCGCGTTCCACTTCACGGGCGCGCACTACATCAACGCCGACACCACGGCGTTCATGCAGTTCATCACTTCCGACGTGTTCAGGGACTTCCCGACACTCAAGTTCGTCATCCCGCACGGCGGCGGCGCGGTGCCCTACCACTGGGGGCGCTACCGCGGCCTTGCGCAGGACATGGGCAAGCCGCCGCTGAAGGAGCTGCTGCTCGGCAACGTCTTCTTCGACACCTGCGTCTATCACCTGCCCGGCATCGAGCTGCTGCTCAAGGTGATTCCGGCGGAGAACATCCTCTTTGCCTCCGAGATCGTGGGCGCCGTGCGCGGCGTGGATCCAGAGACCGGCCATTATTACGACGACACGCGCCGCTACATCGACGCAGTGAAGACACTGAGCGCGGCCGATCGCGAGAAGATCTATTCCGGCAACATCAGCCGCGTGTATCCGAGGTTCAACAGGAGGAGGAGCGCATGAGAACCAAACTTGCCGCCGGTCTGGCCGCGTTGTGCCTTGCCGCGAGCGCCTTCGCGCAGGTGTTTCCGAACAAGGCGGTGCGCATCGTCGTGCCCTGGCCGCCGAGCGGCAACGTGGACATCACCGCGCGCACGCTCGCACCGGCCTTCTCGGAGGCGTTGGGGCAACAGGTGATCATCGAGAACCGCGCCGGCGCCGGCGGCACCATCGGCACCGCCGCGGTGGTGAAGTCGCCCGCCGACGGCTACACGCTGCTGCTCGGATCAAGCGGTACCGTCACCTCCGGGCCGGCGGTGTTCAAGAACCTGCCTTACGATCCGCTGAAGGAACTTGTCGCCATCGGCCCGATCCAGTCGGTGCCGATCGTCCTGACCGCCGCGCCGAAGACGCCGGTGTCGACCTTCCAGGAATTCGTCGCACTGGCCAATGCCAAGCCAGGCGGCGTCAGCGTCGCCTCCGCCGGCAGCGGCTCCTCCAACCATCTCGCCCTGGAGCTGCTGATGCGCATGGCGAACCTGAAGCTCCTGCACGTGCCCTACAAGGGCAGCGGCCCGGCGATCACGGATCTCCTGGGCAGCCAGGTCGAAGCCATGATGGACCAGCTCACGGCGTCGATCGGGCACATCCGCGAAGGGCGCATCAAGCCGCTCGCCATTTCGTCCCCCAAGCGCTCGCCGCTCCTGCCCAACGTGCCGACCTTCGACGAATCCGGCGTGAAGGGCTACGAGGCCGCGACCTTCACTGGCATCTTCGCTCCTGCGGGTGTTTCCCCTGAAGTCGTGCAGAAATTGAGTTCCGCGCTCAGGAAGGCGATGTCCAACGAGGGCGTGCGCGAGCGCTACCGCGGCATGGGCGTCGAGATCATGGACATGGGCCAGGCCGAGTTCGCGGCCTACGTGCGCGCCGACTTCGAGAAATGGAAGCGCGTCGCGCGCGAGGGCAACATCGTCATCGAGTGAGCGCTGACCGGTGCGCGCTGGGCGGTAGCGCACCGAGCCGTGAGCGGCGAGCGATGAGCACGGCCGACGTGCTGCCGCCGGACGCGAAGCTGCGCGCGCCCAGGCGCGCGTTGCCGCGAGGCACCGTGGATTGCCACGCCCACCTCTTCGACCGCTTCGAGCGCTATCCGCTCGCCGGCGAGCGCAAGTACTCCCCGCCCCTTTGCTCGCGCGAGGCCTGGCTCGCGCTGCATGCGTCGCTGGGCGTGGAGCGCGGCGTGCAGGTCCACGGCACCCCCTACGGTTTCGACAACTCGATCACGCTCGACTTTCTCGCCGGGCACCGCGGCAGGTTCGTGGGGGTGGCCGCCATCCACCCCGGCATCCCGGAAGCCGACTTGAGGAAGCTCGACGCCGGCGGCTTTCGCGCCGCGCGCCTGATGGACCAGTTTCCGACTGGCGCCACCACCGCGATGCTGGAAGACATTGCCCGACGCGTGGCACCGCTCGGCTGGCACATCGAGATCAATATCGCGAAGTGCGCCGACTGGGTGGACCTCGAGCCGCGCCTGCGCCGCTGCCCGGTGCCGCTGGTCTTTGATCACCTCGGGCGTCCGCGCGGCGGCGAAGGCATCGATGCGCCGGGCTTCCGCGTCATCCGGCGCCTGCTCGCGGAGCGCGAGGACTGCTGGACCAAGATCTCGAGCTTCTACCGGCTCTCGGATTCCGGGCCGCCGGGCTACGCGGACATGCGCCCGTTCGTGCGGGCGGTGCTCGCCGACCGGCCCGACCGCTGCGTGTGGGGCACCAACTGGCCGCACCCGGGCCTCACGAAGTTCATGCCGAACGACGCGGACCTGCTCGACCTGCTGGAGGGCTGGCTGCCGGGCGATGCGGTGCGCGAGCCGCTCTTCGCAACGAACGCGGCGCGCCTCTACCGCTTCTGAGCGAGCGCCGCCGGGTTGACGACGTTGATCGGCCTGCCGGCGGCGTAGGCGACGATCTGGTCGAAGATGTCGGTGAACTGCAGCTCGTATTCCTCGCGCGTCACGTAGCCGATGTGCGGCGTGGCCACGACGTTGTCCATCGCGAGCAGCGGGTCGTTCGGGTCGCGCAGGGGCTCCACCTCGAAGACGTCCACCGCCGCGCGCCCCGGGCGCCCCGCCTTGAGCGCCGCCACCAGCGCGCCCGGCGCGATCAGCCCCGCGCGGCTGGTGTTGACGATGAGCGAGTCGGCCTTCATGCGCGCCAGGTCCGCCGCGGTGACGATGCCGCGCGTCGTTTCGAGCAGGCGCATGTGCAGCGTCACCACGTCGCAGGATTCGAACAGCGCCTCCTTGCTCGCGGCCGCTTCGTAGCCGTCGGCGCGCGCCTTCGCGAGCGATTCGGGGCGCGCCCAGACCAGCACCTGCATGCCGAACGCCTTGCCGTAGCCCGCCACCGCGCCGCCGATGCGGCCATAGCCGTAGATGCCGAGCGTCCTGCCGCGCAGGCTGTTGCCGACGCCGGTCTGCCAGCGCCCCGCCTTGAGCGCGGCCACCTGTTGCGGGATCTGTCGCTCGGCGGCCAGTATCAGTCCCCAGGTCAGCTCGGCGGCCGCGTACGAAGGCGTGCCGGAGTGCTGGCTCGAGCACAGCAGCACGCCGAGACGCGTGCACGCGTCGACGTCGATGTGCGGGTACACGCTCCTCTGGCTGATGAGGCGCAGCTTGGGCAGGCGCTCGAGGAGCGGGGCGCGGATCTGCGTGCGCTCGCGGATCAGCACCAGCGCCTCGGTGCCGGCGAGGCGCGCGGCGAGCGGTTCGGTGTCCTGCACGTGGTCGTTCCACACCTTCACCTCGTGCCCCGCGAGCTTGGCGAAGCACGCGAGCGTGCGCACGGTATCGAAATAGTCGTCGAGGACCGCGACTTTCATAGCCCGAGGAAGCGGCGCGCGTTGTCCACGAGGAGCTTGCGGCGCGCGTCCGCGGCAAGGCCCGCCATGTCGCGGATGAGCGTGCCGACACGCTGCTCGCCCAGCGGAAACGGGTAGTCCGAGCCGAGCATCACGCGCTCCTCGCCCATCACCTCGATGAGGAGCCTGAGCGCGCGCGCATCGAACACCGCGCTGTCCACGTAGAAGCGCTCCGTGTAGGCGCTGGGCGGCAGCGCCGACTTGCCGCGCGCCAGGTCACGGTTGCGCCAGGCGTTCTCCAGCCGCCCCAGCAGGAAGGCGAAGCTGCCGCCGCCGTGCGCGAAGGCGAGGCGCAGGCTCTTCGGCAGACGGTCGAAGCCGCCGCCGAGGATCAGCGACACGATCGAGAGCTGCGTCTCGGCGGGCATGGACACCGTCCAGCCCATCATCCAGCGCGCGGTGCGCGCCCCGCCCATCATGTCCCAGGGATGCACCAGCACCGCCGCGCCTTCGGCGGCGCAGTGCTGCAGGAAGGCGACGATGCCCTCGTCGTCGAGGTCGCGCTCGCCCACGTGGTTGCCGATCTGCACGCCGAGGTGCCCGGCTTTCAGCGCGCGCGAAAGCTCCCGGCAGGCCGCGTCGGTGTCCTGCAGGGGCACCTGGCAGAGCGTCCTCAGTCGCCCCTTGCCCTGCGCGGCGAGCTCCAGCCCCGCGTCGTTGAAGAGCTGCGCGCAGTAAAGCGCCTGCGCTGCGGGCCGCGCGTAGGCGAAGAGCACGGGGGTCGCGCACATCACCTGCAGGTCGATGCCGTCGCGGTCCATCTCCTCGAGGCGCCGGGCGGCGTCCCAGCAGGCGGCGTGCACGGGGCGGAACTCGTTCGCGCCCATCATCACCATCGCCTTGCCGCCGCCCAGGTGCTTCATCCAGGGCCAGTCGCCGCCGAAGCGCTTGCCGAGGTCTTCCCACTCGCGCGGGAAGAAGTGCGAGTGCATGTCGATCGCGCGCAGCGTCATGCACGCCTTGCCCGGATGCACGTGGCCGCACTGCGGGCAGGTGCGCGCTTTCATGTCGCCGTAGAAGGCGTTGAACAGCGGCGGCAGGTCCGTGACGATGTCCCGCACGCTGACCTCCACGCGGTGCACGAGCGCCGAGCACTTGGGGCAGTACCACTCGAATCCGTCCTTGACCTCCGCCGGCCGGATCTTCTCCACGACCAGGCCGACGGAGCCCGCTTCGGGGCGCTGGGGCGAATGCCGCACGTGCCCGGGGAGCAGCAGGATCTCGCCCTCGCGGATGGGAAGGTCGCGCGGCCTGCCGTCCTCGATCAGCTTGAGGATCATGTTGCCGCGCAGCTGGTAGAAGAATTCCTCGTAGGGGTCGTCGTGGTAATCGGTGCGCGCGTTCGGCCCGCCCACCACCATGACGATGAGGTCGCCCGCCTCCTTGAACACCTGCTGGTTGCCCACCGGCGGCTTGAGCAGGTGCGCGTGCGCGTCGATCCAGCTGGCGAAATTGAAGGCGGCGAGCGACATGCGGTCGATTCTAGTTCAGGGCGCCCCGGGTCACTGCGCCGCGATCAGGCTGGCGAGGAACTCGGGGTCGCGGCGCAGGCGCCCGGAGTCGCCGTCGTAGACGATGCGGCCCTTGTCCATCACCACCGTGCGCTCGGAAAATTCGAGCGCCACGCGGCTGTTCTGCTCCACCAGCACGATCGACAGGCCGCCCGCCGCGCGCAGCTTGGCCAGCACCTGCACCAGCGCCTGCACGATCACGGGGGCAAGGCCCTCGGTCGGCTCGTCCATCAGCAGCACCGCGGGGTTGGTGAGCAGCGCGCGCGCGATCGCCAGCATCTGCTGCTCGCCGCCGGAGAGCTGCGTGCCGCCGTGCCCCAGGCGCTCGCGCAGGTTCGGAAACAGCTCGAAGACGCGCGCCTCGGTCCAGTGGCCGGGGCGCGCGCCGATCTCCAGGTTCTCGCGCACCGAGAGCGAGGGAAAGATCTCGCGCTCCTGCGGCACGTAGCCCAGGCCCGCGAGCGAGCGCCGGAAGGGCGGCGCGCGCTCGATGCGCTCGCCGCCCACCTCGATCGTGCCGCCATGCAGCGTCGTGTGCCCCATCACCGTGGCCAGGAGCGTGGATTTGCCCACGCCGTTCCTGCCGATGACCGCGAGGCTTTCGCCCGCGGCGAGGGTGAGCTCGAGGTCCTGCAGCACGTGCGTCTCGCCATAGCCGGCGGATACGCCGCGCAGCGCGAGGGCCTCAGGCATCTCGCCTCCATCGGGCGCGCGCTTCAGGCATCGAGCGCGCTCCCCAGGTAGACCGCGCGCACCTCGCGGTTGGCGGCGATCTCGGCGGGCGTGCCCTCGGCGAACACCGTCCCGCTCACCATCACCGTGATGCGCTGCGCGAAGCGGAACACCAGGTCCATGTCGTGCTCGATGATCAGCACCGCGATCTCGCGCGGCAGCCCGGCGATGGCATCCAGCAGGATGTGGCTCTCGGCGCTCGGAATGCCCGCCGCCGGCTCGTCGAGCAGCAGCACGCGCGGCGCGAGCCCCAGCGCGATCGCGATCTCCACCAGGCGCTGGCGCCCGTAGGGCAGCTCGGCGACGCGGCTGCCCGCGTCGGCGGAGAGCCGCAGCATCTCGAGCAGGCGCGCCGCCTCGTCCACGACCTCGGTGCGGCGCCCGGCCGGGCGCAGCATGCCGCCGCCGGCCCGCATCCGCTCGGCCACCGCGATGCAGACGTTCTCCAGCACCGTCAGGCCGCGGAACAGCTGGTTGATCTGGAAGGTGCGAGCGATGCCGCGCTTCACGCGCTTCGCCTGCGCCAGGCGCGTGACGTCCTCGCCGTCGAGGAGCACCTGGCCGTGCGAGGGCGCGAGCACCCCGGTGAGCAGGTTGACGAAGGTGGTCTTGCCCGCGCCGTTCGGACCGATGAGCGCGTGGCGTGCGCCCGCCTCCAGCCGGAACTCGACGTTGTTCGCCACCTGCAGGGCGCCGAAGTTCTTGCACAGCCCGCGGGTTTCGAGCAACGCGGCGCTCACCGCGCGCTCCAGCGGCGCCGCAGCGCGTCGGCAAGGCCCAGCACGCCGTTGCGTGCATAGAGCGCCACGGCCATCAGGCCGAGGCCGAGGCCGAGCTGCCATGCCGTGGGATAGGCCTTCGAGAGCGTGTGCTCGAGCACCATGTAGAGAATGGCGCCGACGAACGCGCCGTACAGCCGCCCGTAGCCGCCGAGGATCAGGATGATGAGCACCCCCGCGGCGCGCTCCAGCCCCAGCACGGCCAGGTTCACGTAGCCGGTGGCGTGCACGAACACCGCGCCGGCGACGCCCGCGAGGGCTGCGGAGATCCCGTAGGCGATCACCTGGCGCGCGCGCACCGGCGCGCCCACCGCGTGCATGCGCAGCACGTTCTCGCGGATGCCCGTCAGGCTGCGGCCGAAGGGCGAGTACACCAGCACGCGCACTAGGAGGAAACACAGCAGCAGCACCGCCAGCGCATACAGGTACTGCGAGCGGAAATACAGCACGTCGAACTCGAACAGGCCGAGGATCGGCTTGAAGGAAAGCCCCGGCATGCCGTCGAAGCCGCCGGTCAGGCCCGAGAACATGTTCGCCGCCTGCTCGAGCAGCGCCATGGTGCACAGCGTCAGCATGAGCAGCGTCAGCCCGTGCGTGCGCAGCAGCACCCAGCCGCTCGCGAGGCCGACCAGCCCCGCGACGAGCGCCGCGGCGAGCAGCCCCGAGAGCGGCTCGGTCCATCCCCAGTGCGCGGCGAGCATGCCCACCGTGTAGGCGCCCGCGCCGAAGAACGCGGCGTGGCCGAGGGTGACGATGCCGGCGTAGCCCAGCACGAGGTCGAGCGACAGCGCGAACAGGATCGTCACCAGCACCTGCGTGCCGAAAGCGAGATAGGTCGGAAACAGGAAGAACGCCGCAAGCCCCGCCGCCCAGGGCAGCGCCTCCCACCATTGCCAGCGGTGGCGCCGGGCGAGCTCGATCGCGGCGGGCAGCGGCGCGCTCATGCGCCGTGCTTGCCGAAGATGCCCTGCGGGCGCGCCAGCAGGAAGACGAGTGTCAGCGCGTAGATGAACATCGTGCCGCCCTTCGGAAAATAGATCTTCAGCACGAAGTCGAGCACGCCGATGAGCAGCGCCGCGAAGAACACGCCGGTCACCTTGCCGAGGCCGCCGACCGCCACCACGATGAGGAAGTAGGCGAGGTAGCGCAGCGGGTACTGCGGGTCGAGGCCGAGGATCTCGGCGCCGAGGCCCCCGCCCACTGCCGCCAGGCCGCTGCCGAGCGCGAACGTGAGGGTAAACAGGCGCGCCACGTCCACGCCCACCGACTCCGCCATGCGCCGGTTGTCCACCGCCGCGCGGATGCGCGCGCCGATGCGCGTGCGCTCGAACCCGAGCCACAGCGCGAGCATCAGCAGCGTGCCGGCCGCGATCAGCGCCAGGCTGTAGGTGCGGTACTTGAGGAAGCCCAGGTCGGTCTGGCCGTCGAGCCACGCCGGCAGCACCACGCGCTGCGACTCCGGCCCCACGCCGAGCGTCACCAGCGCGATCATCACGAAGACCAGGCCGATGGTGAACAGCACCTGGTCGAGCTCGGAGGCGCGGTACAGCCGCGCATACAGCGTGCGCTCCAGGGCCACCGCGACGAGCGCGACCGCGGCGAAAGCCAGCATGAGCGCCGGGGAGAAGGCCAGCCCCCAGTGGCGCATGCTGTAGACGACGAAATAGCCGCCCAGCATGGCGAAGGCGCCATGCGCGAGGTTGACGAAGCCCATCAGGCCCATCGTCACCGACAGGCCTACCGAGACGATGAACAGCACCATGCCCGCCGCGAGGCCGCCGAGCAGCGTGCTGACGAGATCCATCCGGGAAGCGGGCCTTGTCTAGAAAAAAAGCCGCCGCCCTGGGCGGGCGGCGGCGTGGTCGCGCGAGCGGGGAACGGGCGCCGCTACTGCGCGCACTTCCCTTCCTTGAGCTCCTTGCACATGTCCTTCACCGAGGGAATGACGCCGATGTTCTTCTGCACCAGGCGGCCGCCGACCTTCACCAGCTCGCTCAGGTACTCGTTCATCACGATGTCGCGCGTGGCGGCGTCGATCATGATCGGGCCGCGCGGGCTGTCGGCGTACTTCCAGCCCTTGAGGGCCGCCTGCGCCTTGTCCGGATCGATCTTGCCCTGCAGCGTGCGCACCACGTGCGCGATCGCCGCCATGCCGTCGTAGCCCTGCACCCCCATGAAGTCGGGCGTGGCATTCGCGCCGTACTCCTGCTTCCAGGCCGCCACCAGCCGCTTGTTGGCCGGATTGTCGAGGTCGGCGTTGTAGTGGTGCGCCGTAATCAGGCCGACGGCGGCGTCGCCCATGGACTGCAGCTTGTGGTCCGGCGTCAGGTCGCCCGGCCCCACCAGCTTGATGCCGGCCTGCCGCATGCCGAGCGCGTCGTAGGTCTTGGTCACCGCCACCGCGTGATCCCCCGAAGGCACGAAGACGTACAACACGTCGGGCTTCTTGTCCTTGGCGCGCTGGAAGAACGGCGTGAAATCCGGCACCTGTCCCGGGCCGCCCATCGGAATCATGTCCACCACCTTGCCGCCCGCCGTCTCGAAGCCGCGCTTGAAGGCGTCCAGGCTGTCCTTGCCCGGCGGGTAGTCGGTGTAGCCGACGACCGCTGTCTTCGCCTGCAGCGACTTCGCCGCCGCCTCGCCCATGGCGTAGCCGGAGTGCCACATGGAGAACGAGACGCGCGAGATCATCGGCGAGAGGTTGGTGATCCAGGCGGTGCCCGCGTTCATGATCACCATCGGCTTCTTGGCCGCGGTGACCAGCGGCGCCGAGGCGATGGCGTCCGGCGAATAGATGAAGCCGGTGAGGATGTCGACGTTGTCCTGCGCGATCAGCTCCTGCACCGCGGTCTTCGCCTCCGCGCCGCTCGGGTTCTTCGAGTCGCGCTTCACGATCTCGACCTTGTAGGGGCCGAAGGCAGTCGGGTTGAGCTTCATGAACATCTGGATGCCGCGGTCGACCTGCTGGCCGAATTCCGCGCCCACGCCCGTGAAGGGCAATACCACGCCGACCTTCACCGTCTGGGCGAGCGCGCCCGTGGCGGCGAAGCAGCCGGCGGCGAGCGCCAGCGACAGCAGTTTCCTGGTTTTCATCTTTCCTCCTCCTTGGAATGCGGATTCTAGTACGGCGGATGCGGATTCTAATACCGCCGCGCGCCGCCGTAGCCCTCGTCGAACAGCGCGAACGGCGGGGCGCGTCCCACCAGGCTCTCGATCAGCGTCAGCTCGAGGTCGGTGTGGTTGATGAACGGCGCCGGCTGGATGCGCTTGGCGGCGCCCGGCTTGAGCACGTAGCGCGGCGCGTCGTGGTGCTTGGAGACGATGCGCTCGGTGACGTTCGGATCGTCCGCCGCCGCGATCTCGATCTCGCCGTAGCAGTTGCACACGTAGCTCAGGTCCGCGCGCGCCTCCACGTACAGGCCGGTGCCGCGGATGCCGATGGTCGAAGTCGGAGTGATCACGCGCTTGGGCGTTCCCTTGCCGAATACCGACAGCAGCGCGCCGGTGGCGAGGCGCGCAAGGCCGACCGCGGCGCTCGTGCCGCCGATCTCGAGGCGGCTCTGCGCGCGCAGGATGAAGGCATCGGGCCCGACCACGAAGATCAGCTGCGCGCCCGCGCCGGTCTCGATGCGGTCGCCCGGCGCGATGCGCGTCGTGCCGCTCGCGGCCTGGCCATTGACGGTCACGGGGCCGGTGACCTCGTAGACCGACTGCCCGGCGGGCAGCCGCTGCGGCCGCTTGCCGAAGATCTGCGCCGCGGCGCCCGAGATGCCTCCCGCGCCCAGCAGCCCGGCCGCGAGCGCCTTCAGCAGGAAGGCACGCCGGGGGTCTTCGGCATCGTGCTGCGGCTTTGCCATGGGCGCATCCCTTTCGCTGGGCCGGAGGGCAACGTATTATCAGGCGGACACCTCCACGGAGGGAAGCTGCATGATGCGCCATACCGCGTTCGCCGCGGCCCTGCTGCTGGCCGCCCCGCTCGCCCTCGCACAGTCCGTGCGCTTCGGCCTGGACGCGGAGTATCTCTACGACAGCAACGCGAGCCGCGGCCTGTACGACGCCGACCGCAAGGCCGACAGCGTCCTGTCCCTGGAGGGCTCGCTCAATGGCAGCACGCCGCTCGGCTCGCGCGGCGGCCTCGTCTACCGCGCCGCGGCGCGCTACGACTACTTCAGCACGTTCCAGGACCTGAGCAACGTCGCGCTCACGGGCCGCGTCGCGTACCGCGTGCAGCCCGGCACGGAATTCAGCTCGCCCTTCTTCGAGATCGCCGGCAACGCCGTGTGGCTCTCGCACAGCGACAGCGAGCTGCGCGACGGCTCGATCCTCTCGCTCGAAGCGAGCCTCGGCAGCCACCTCACCGACCGTATGCGGCTTGCCGGCGGCGTCGGCGTGGACCAGCGCGATGGCGGCGACCCGGGACGCCCCGGCGAGGTGGCGATCTACGACATGGAATATGCGCGCGTGTGGGCGACGCTGGATTACCGCTTCGGCGTGAGGAACATCGCCTACGGGCGCATCATGCACATCATGGGCGACCACGTCTTCAATTCGGTCACGGTAGGCGGTATCAACCCCGACCCCGGCAATTGGGCCACCGACCCGGCGCTGGCGAAGGAATTGGGCGGCACGGTCAATTCCTACCGGGTGGACGCCTCGACGTTCATCTACGATCTCGGCGTCAACATCCCGCTCGCCGGCAATCGCGCCCTCGATTTCTTCGTCTCGAGCTACAGCTCGAAGCTCAACGAAGGGCCCTACTCGGGCAGCAAGTACAGCGGCACCCTGCTGCGCGCGAGCTACCTTTACCGCTTCCAGTAGCTAGGTTCCGGCGATGTAGCGCTGGAAGAACAGCGTCACGCCGAAGCCGGCGAGCGCGAGTAGCGCGAGCGCCATCGACCCGGTTGCCGCGATCAGCAGCGCATCCAGCAGCGAGATGCCGGCGATCAGGCTCACCACGGCGCGCGGGATGTCGCCCTTCGCGCGCCGGCGCAGGAACCAGAGCGCCACCAGCATCCAGCCGGTGAACAGCAGCCAGAACAGGCCCGCCGCCGGCTGCGCCAGCGCGAGCCAGGCGCCCCAGGCGACCGGTGCCGCGAGAAACGCGAGCGGCCAGAGATTCTCCACCTTGCCGAGGTTCTCCTGCTTGGCGATGTAGGTGAGGCCGATCAGGTAGCACAGCATCAGCGCGGCGCCGGCCCAGAGCGCCTCGGGCAGCGCGAGCGTGATGCACAGGCCCGCCGCCACGTACACCAGCACGCGGCAAAGCCCCATCACCACGGGGCTGAATACGTCGCCCTTGTGATGCCAGTCGTAATACGTGATCGTCGCCGCCAGCAGCACGCCGGCGATCGCGGGAAGCGCGCCGGTGCGCGCGCCCATGCCAAGTCCCACCGCGGCGAGGAGCGCGACCCCCGCCGCCATCATGCCGAAGCCCCAGCCGTACACCTCGCCTCGGCCCGCTTCGCCCGAAGGAATCGGCCGCTCGGGCCGCTGCGCGGCGTCGTACTGCGCGTCGAAGGCGTCGTTGAGGAACATGCCGCCGGTGTAGAAGAGCGAGAACGCCACGAGCATCACGGCGAATTCCGCGCCGAAGCCGGCGGCGCCGGCCAGCACCGCAGCCGCGAGCGTGTTGGTCCACACCGTCGGCAGGTTGGAGACGCGGCCGAGCCTGAGCGCGCTGCGCAGCTTCACCGGGGAGCCCGCGCGATCCTCACGCGGCCGCGCGCTGCGGCGCGAGCAGTTGCGCCTTCACCCAGTCGAGCTCGCGCGCGATCGCCGCGGAGAGCTCCGCCGTGCGGTAGGCCTTGGGCAGCACGTCCCAGGTATAGGTCTCGACTTCGAGGTGGCGGCTGATCGGCTCGGCGCGATGCTGCGCGAGGATCTGCGCGAGGAAGGCTTGCGTGGTGCCGAAGTGCTCCATCTGCTCGAGGAACACCGGCACGTGAAAGTGCACGCGCAGCTCCGCGCCCGCTGCGGCGCCGCCTGCGGCCAGCGCCTGGGGCAGGTCCACGAAGCGCGTGAGCAGCCCGTTCGCCTTCTGCACCGCCTGGTGCAGGTAGACGGGCTCGGCGAAGGCGGCGAGCTGGCGCGCGCTCGCCTCGTCGAACGCGGCGACCCTGAGCGCGGAGCTCAGCTGCAGCTTGCCGATCAGGATGCCGTCGGCGCGCAGCCGCGCGAGGCTCGCCTTCGGGTCCTCGAATTCCACCGCGGCGTGGCAGACGTCGTAGCACACGCCGATGTGCCGGCGCATCACCGCCTCCGCACTGGCAGCCGAGAACCCGGTGAGCGCCGCCAGCCGCGCGACGCCGTCGCGGGAAAAAAGCCGCTCCTTGAAGAAGGCGACGGTTTCGTCGATGGTCTCGAGGTAGCAATAGGGCTCGGGCTCCAGCGCGAGCGAGATCGTCTGCCCGGTGCGCGCGGCGATGCCGGCGAGGTGCGCCACGTGACGCACAAGGTGCTCGGCGATCGCCGCGAGGCGCCCGGACGCCCAGGGCTTGAATGTGCACGGCACGGTGCTGACGCTGCCCTCCTGCCCGGCGGGCAGCAGCTCGCTCAGGATGTCGGCCAGCAGGTCGGTGTAGGCGAGCCGCAACGGGTCGCTCCAGTCGGGCTTGTAGGCGTCCTCCTTCACCGCGCGCCCGTGGAACGCGCCGTAGGGAAAGCCGTTGATGGTGAACACGTAGTAGCCGCCCTCGGCGAGGAAGCGCTTGAGCCGCGCCATGGCGGCGGGATCGCGCAGGCCGCTCGCTGCCGCGTGGCCGAGCCGCAGGCCCACGCCGAAGGGCTGATCGCCCGCGACCTGCGCCTTGATCGCCGGCAGGTGGCGCGCGAGGCTCGCCATGACCTCCTCCAGCGGCTCGCCGGCGTGGATGTTGGTGCAGTAGGTGAGATGCCCGAGGTCGCGCCCCCCGCCGCCCGCCGCGCCGAGATGCATCAGGCGCCCGCCGCGCAGGGGCGCATCAGGCGCTCGCGCGGTCGCGCAGCCAGGCCATCGCCTGGCGCATGCGCTCGCGGTCGATCTCGTGCACTTCCACGCCGACGCCGATGCCGCCGAGCAGCGTGATGGTGAGCTCGCCGCCCAGGTGCTCCTGGAAATCGCGCAGCCCTTCCAGGATCGTCCACTCGCCGTTGGCGCCGGTCTTGCCGAGCGCCGGATGCCACAGGTCGAAGCCGAGGTACTCGAGCAGTGCGCAGATGCGCTCCTCCTCGCCCGGCGCGAGCAGCCCGGCGAGCACCGAGTAGCGCGCATCGAGCGCCATGCCGATCGCCACCGCCTCGCCGTGGCGCACGTGGTGGCGCGTGAGGCTCTCCAGCTTGTGCGCGGACCAGTGGCCGTAATCCAGGGGCCGGGCGCTGCCGGTCTCGAAGGGATCGCCGCCCTGGCCGATCTGGCGCATGTGCAGCTCGGCGCAGCGCCGGATCATGGTGGCCATCGCCGCGCGCTCGAAGGTGGCGAGGCCATCCATGTGGCGCTCGATCCAGCCGAAGAACTCGGCGTCCCGTATCAGTGCCACCTTCACTGCCTCCGCCATGCCGGCGATCTTGTCGCGCTCGGGCAGGCTGACGATGAACGCCAGGTCGTTCAGCACCGCGAAAGGCGGCGCAAAGGTGCCGACGAAGTTCTTCACCCCCTGCAGGTTGACGCCGTTCTTCACCCCGACGCCGGAATCGTTCTGCGCGAGCACGGTCGTGGGGATGCGGATGTGGCGCACGCCGCGGTGCGTGGTCGCCGCCACCAGGCCCACCGCGTCCAGCACCGCGCCGCCCCCCACCGCGACCACGTAGGAGTGGCGGTCGATGTGCAGGTCGAACAGCTTCTGCTGGATGCTTTCGACGAAATGCAGGTCGGTCTTGATCTTCTCCCCGCCGGGCAGCGCGACCGGCGCGCAGGCCAGCTCCAGCGCGTCGGCGTGGCGCGCGGCGTAGGCGGCGATCGCCTCGATGACCGGCGCGCCGCCCGTTTTCAGGCCGTCGTCGACGAAGAACACGGCGCGATGGCGCTTGGCGGGCTCCAGGCGGCAGATCACCTCGCGCAACGCGGGATTGTCCGGATCGAACACGCCCTCGGTGAACACGACCGGGAACTCGTAGGGCACCGAGAAGCGCTGCCACTGCGTCGCGCTGCGCGCCTGGGCCGGGCGGGCGTCGGAAGTCATGTCCGCGATCCTGCCTTAGAATCCTGCGCATGCGCTACGTGCATATCCTGCTCGGCCTGTTGATGGCGGCGTTCGCCGCCGTCCAGTACAACGACCCGGACGCGCTGCTCTGGATCGTCATCTACCTCGTCCCCGCCGCATGGGCCTTCGCGGCCGCGTTCCGGCCGGCGCAGGTGCGTTCCCTCGCGGGAGAACGGCTGCTGTGGGCCACGGTGGCCATCGGTGTCGGCACCACGGTGTTCTACTGGCCTACGATGCCCAATTTCTGGGTGAAAGACGTGTGGTGGGTGGAGGAAACGGCGCGCGAAGGCATGGGCGTGATGATCGGCCTCGCCGTCCTCGTCGTCGTCCTGGTCGCGTCGCTGCTGCGCAAGCCCGCCGCCTGATTCGCCGTTACGGCGAGAAATCCCTGCTCTTGATGTAGGCGACGACGCCCTTGCGCTGCTCGTCGGAGAACACGTCCTTCCAGGCCGGCATCTTGCCGAAGCCGAAAGTGACGCGCTCGTAGATGAAATCCGGGGCGAGCGCGCCCGGATTGAGCTTGGGCGCCTTGCCGGGATAGGCCGCCGCGCCATGGCAGTGGCGGCACTGGTTGTCCCACACGTTCTTGCCGGTGGCGATGTGCTTCTTGTTCGACAGGAAGGCCTTGTCGAAGACCGGCGCCGATTCCTTGACGGTCTTCTGCTCCGGCGCGGTCTTCTGCTCCTGCGCGAGCGCCATGCCGGCCTGCAGCAGGCACAGCGCGGCGAGCGCGGCGCGCAAGGCGAACCGTCCAATATTTCATGCTGGAAATTTACTCCGGAAACGGCGCCGCCGCCACGCAGTGCGTGGCGGCGGCGTTTCTGCGGTTGCTTACTTCGAGGGAACGATCCGGTAGATCGTGTCCAGCGAGCCGTTGGGGCCCGTGGTGATCGAGGTCAGCGCGTAGACCTCGCCGCCGTGGTCCTGCGCGAACGCCAGCACGTAGGGCAGCTTGCCCTTGCGGTTGGTCACTTCAGCGGTTTCCATGCTCCACTTGCCGTCGGAGCCCTTGGTCGCGATGAAGATCTGGCCGTCCATCTCGCCGAAGGACTTGCTCCAGTCGCCGAAGATGTACTTGCCCTTCCAGGCCGCCTCCTTGCCCTGGTACACGTAGCCGCCCGTGACCGAGATCCCCTTGCAGCCCTGGGGCTTGGCCGTGCAGTTGTTGTACTCGAGGATCGCGGGCGTGATGCCGGCCTTGTCGCAGCTCGCCGGATGATCGTCGGGCTTCAGGTAGTCGAAGCAGCGCATCATGCCTTCCACGCGCCGCCAGCCCATGTTCTGGCCCTTGCCGATGATCTTGACCGTCTCGTAGCTGTTCTGCTGCACGTCGCCGCAGAACAGGTCCGCCGCTGCCGGTGTCGAACGAGCAGCGCCACGGGTTGCGCACGCCGAGCGCCCAGATCTCAGGCTGGGCGTTCTTGTCGCCGACGAACGGGTTGTCCGACGGGATGCCGTAGGCCTTGTCGCCGGTGCGCGCGTCCACGTCGATGCGCAGGATCTTGCCCAGTTGCGTCGTCATGTCCTGCCCGTTGCCGGTGGCGGGGTTGTGGCCGATGCCCCAGTCGTTGGCGTAGCCGCCGTCGCCCATCGAGACGTAGAGCTTGCCGTCCTTGCCGAAGCCGATCCAGTGGCCGTTGTGGTTGAACTGCGGCCACGCCACCGAATGGATGCGGCGCGCCGAGCTCGGGTCCGCGGTGTTCTTGTCGCTCTTGGACACCGTGTATTCCTCGACCACGTTGCTGTGCGAGTACCACAGCATCTGCCCGAGGTCCGCGCCGTAGTCCAGGTGCGCGCTGTAGGCGACGTAGAACTTGCCGTTGCTCTTGAAGTTCGGATGGAACGCGAGCCCGAGCAGGCCGCGCTCGTCGAAATCGTGGTGCAGGGCCGGAATCTTGCTGCGGATGTCGAGGAACGGCGTCGGACGCAGCTTGCCGCCCTCCAGCACCTTGATCCTGCCGTTCTGCTCGATGATGAACATGCGGGCATCGCCCGCCGGCTGCACCATCGCCAGCGGCGTGTTGAGGCCCGTGACCAGCGGCTCGAGCCTGATCTTCACCTGCGAGAGCGCCGCACCGCTTGCCGTGGCGAGCACCACGGTAGCGCAAAGCGCTCCGCCAATCTTCTTGATATTCATTGTCTGTCTCCTGGAATGTGAGTTGCCCCTAGCCGGGCGCACCGCCGGGCCAGCCTTGGTGCGCCGGGCGACCGCAACTTGCCTTGCGACCGCCTCCTCCCCTGACCTGCAGGAAAATTCAGTATACGGTCCCGCTGCGGGATTTTCTACAGCGGGGAAGCGCCCCACTCCCCCGTTTCGCGGAAGCTGACGAAGATGCCAACCGATTGCCGCACCGCGCAATGAAACTGTCGCGCGGCGGCGACGCGCTACTCGATGATCAAATCGTCCATCGTGCGGCGGCTCTTGCGCTGCTCGACCTTGGGCTCGCGCCCGCCGCGCAGAATGGAATTGCCTTCAAAGACAGCGCGCTGGTCGATGGCCACGGGATTGAGCCAATCCTCTTCCTTCATCTGGCCACTCTGGCCGTACGCCGCGAGCGCATTCTGGTAGCAGGCCAGCCTGACATCCGATTCCGAGATACCTTGTTGCAGCGCAAGCCTGGCGGTCTTGGCGACGCCGAGCGGCTCGGAAATGCCCCAGTCGCAGGCGGAATCGACGATGACCTGCTTCGCGCCGTACTGGCGCAGGATTTCCACCATGCGTGAATTACCCATCTTGGTGCTGGGGTAGATCGAGAACGCCGCCCAGTAGCCGCGATCGAGCGTCTCGCGCACCGTCTCCTCGTTGTTGTGGTCCACCACCACCTTGCTCGGGTCGAGGCCGTGCTCGTCGCACACGTCCATCGAGCGCGAGGTGCCGCGCTTCTTGTCGCGGTGCGGGGTGTGGATCATCACCGGCAGCTCGAGCTTCTTGGCGAGCTCGAGCTGCAGCCGGTAGTACTTGTCCTCGAGCGCCGTCTGCTCGTCGTAGCCGATCTCGCCGATCGCCACCACGCCCTCCTTGAGCGCGAAGCGCGGGATCAGCTCCATCACGCCCTCGGCCAGCTCCTCGTTGTTGGCCTCCTTGGAGTTGAGGCCGATGGTGCAGTAGTGGCGGATGCCGAACTGGCTCGCGCGGAAGCGCTCGAAACCGACGATGGCGGAGAGGTAATCGAGGTAGGAGCCGACGTTGGTGCGCGGCTGGCCGAGCCAGAACGCCGGCTCGATCACGGCGACCACGCCCGCCCCCGCCATGGCCTCGTAGTCGTCGGTGGTGCGCGAGATCATGTGCGCGTGCGGATCGATCAGCATCATGGCGGCATCCTCGGGTGGCTCGGCTTAGTTTACTGCACGCTCGCCCACGTGAGCTGCTTGCGGGAGATGTCCGCGGCGAGCGCAGGGACTTCCGCCAGCAGCTTCGCCGCGCGCCGGTCGGGGCTCGCGGCGAGGGCGAGCGCCGCGGCGCGGCGCTCGATGCCCTCGCCGCTCGAGAGCACGCGCGCCAGGTCGTCGATCGCGCCGCCCTCGGCGAACGGCCCCACGCAGCGCCAGATCTCGAACGGCACCGGGCGGCCGGCCGCCCAGCGCTCGTGCGCGAAGTCGCACATGATGCGCGCGAGCTCGGGGTTGGCGCGCTCGTCCAGCCCCTGGATCGGCGCGAGCGGGCTGCCGATGAACAAGGCCTTGAGCACCATGTGGTTCCAGCGGTGCTGGTCGAAATGCGCCTTGGGATAGGGATTGCGGTGCGCAATCGCATCGAAGACGCCGCGCATGTTGCTGCGCAGACCCTCGCCCACCTGCTCTTCCAGCGACGCGGGATCCGGATACAGCGGCAGGCCGCGATAAAGCGTCGCAAGCTCGGCCACGTCGGCGGTGCGGCAGAGCGCGCGAAAACGCTCGGCAAAAGGCTTGCCGCCCGCCGGCAGGCCGCTCAACGAGAAGGATGCGCGCGGCGTCGGTCACGTTCCAGCCGCGCGGGTCCCAGCCCGCGATCGCCTGGTCCGCCGCCGCGAGGTCGGCATCGCTTGAGCGCCAACTCCGCCTTGCCGAGCTTGCGCGGGACCATGCCGAGCGCGATCTCGAGTGACGCATCCGAAGAGTCCTTCGCGAGCGCCGCGATCTGCGCATCGAGCCAGGCGCCGCGCTCGGGCTCGAGCTGGCGCAGCAGCCACGCACGCAGAAGCTTCCTCGCCGTCTCGCTCATGGCGCGTCCATCGGGACTGATATTCTACGCCGCGTGCGTCCCGTGCTCGTCATCCTCGCCGTCGGCGTTTCGCCCGCGCTCATCGGCGAGCACACGCCGAACCTGAAGCGTCTCGCCGCGCGCGGCGGCCTGCGGCCGCTCGCCGCCGTGACGCCGGCCGTGACCTGCACAGTGCAGTCCACGCTCGTCACGGGCCTTGCGCCCAGCCGCCACGGCATCGTGGCGAACGGCTGGTACTTCAGGGATCTGTCAGAAATCTGGCTGTGGCGCCAGTCGAACCGCCTGGTCGCCGGCGAGAAGATCTGGGACGCGGCGAAAGCGCGCGACGCGGGCTTCACCTGCGCCAAGATGTTCTGGTGGTACAACATGTACTCGAGCGCGGACTGGAGCGCGACGCCGCGGCCGATGTATCCGGCCGATGGGCGCAAGATTCCCGACCACTACGCGCATCCGCACGCGCTGCACGATGAGCTCGACGCGAAGCTGGGGCAGTTTCCGCTGTTCAAGTTCTGGGGCCCGCTCACCGACATCTCCTCCAGCGAGTGGATCGCCAAGGCGACGCTGCACGTGATGCAGACGCGCAATCCCACGCTCGCGCTCACCTACCTCCCGCACCTCGACTACAACCTGCAGCGCCACGGGCCGGACCTTACGCACCCGCGCGTGCAGCAGGACCTGCGCGAGATCGACGCCGTGTGCGGCATGCTCATCGACTACGCGGCTTCGAGCGACCGCGACGTGATCGTGGTGTCCGAATACGGCATCACGCCGGTGACGCGAGGCCGTGCACATCAACCGCGCGCTGCGCGAGGCAGGGCTGATCGCCGTGCGTCCCGAGGAGCGTGGCCGCGAGATCCTCGATCCGGGCGCGAGCGCCGCCTTCGCGGTCGCCGATCACCAGATCGCGCACGTCTACGTGAACGACCGCAGCCGCATCGGCGAGGTGCGGTCCCTGCTGGAGAAGCTCGAGGGCGTGGAGCGCGTGCTGGACGACGCCGGCAAGCGCGAGATGGGGCTCGACCACGAGCGTTCCGGGGAACTCGTGGCGATCTCCAGGGCAGACCGCTGGTTCAGCTACTACTACTGGCTCGACGACCGGCTCGCGCCCGATTTCGCGCGCACGGTGGACATCCACCGCAAGCCCGGCTACGACCCGGTGGAGCTCTTCGTCGATCCGGAGATCCGCCTGCCGATGCTCGCGACCGGCTGGCGGCTTGCCAAGCGCAAGCTCGGGCTTCGCACGCTGATGGACGTCATCTCGCTCAAGGACACGGCGCTCGTGAAGGGCTCGCACGGGCGCCTTACCGACGATCCCGCGCACGGGCCGCTCGTCATCAGCTCGCGCCCCGACCTCCTCCCCGCCGGCGCAGTGCAAGCCACCGCGTTCAAGCCGCTGGTACTCCAGCACCTCTTCGACTAGGGGCGCGGAGCCCGGCAGCGGCGCCTTCCCCAGCGACGCGAAGACCCCTCGCCTCGGTGCAAGGTGCGTCGGGGGCCTGCGGAACTCGCCCTTCCTGCATCTACGGGCTCGAACAGTCCTCGGCCTTCTTCCCTCTGCACCCGACCCAGCTCGGCGCGTCGCGATGGGGACCCCTTGCGCCGCCACCGGGCTGCGCGCCGCCGTTTCCGCGCTGCGCACGAACTGGCGTGGCATTCCGGCGCAGCCCAGCCAGCAATCGGTCAAGAAGGTGGCTTCGTGGAATCACGGCGTTGTTTCATATCCTGCGGCCTATCACGACTACTGCATTTACACACGTACGCGTAAGGCGTTGATTCCAGCAATGGCTGACTGCGCCAGAGGAGGATGGGGTCTATGATAAACAGCACGTATGCTGATTATTGAACGTTATGCGTCACATCTGAATTGGGAGTCCGATCGATGACGGTACCGATGTGGATGCTGCTCGGGTTTGCAGGTTGGACAGTGGTTCTGCTGCTCGCCACGGTTGGCGTGTATCGCTGGAGCCGGATTCTCACCGGCCGAATCCCGAAACACGGTTTCCCGGCGGATCAGATCGAGGGGAACGACTGGTACCGTCGCTCGATGCGGGCTCACGCGAACTGCGTCGAGAACCTTCCTGTGTTTGGAGCTATTGTGCTCGCGCTTTACGTCAGTGGCGTCGGCGGGTCCACGGTAAACTATCTGTCGATAAGTGTTCTGGTTGCCCGCGTCACACAATCGTTGATCCACGTGTGTCTTGTGCAGACCAATGCCGTGGTAGCCGTTCGCTTCACGTTCTTTCTTGTCCAGGTCGTCAGTTTTCTAGCGCTTATCGTCATGATCGTCCGACAGACAGTGCTGACACCGTGACGCATAACCCTTTGTTGCTGCGGTCGGGCCGCCGGCGTCGCGCCACATCAACCGTCGTCACGGCCCGCCGCAGAACAACACGTTAGTTTGCAACGCCGTGAGCCAAAGGCCGACGCCTCGCTCTCCTGTGGACAGCGGTCGCTACTGCAGGTGTTGGCGCGCTATACCCTGAGAATTCCGTCCTTGCGGTAGGGACTTGAAATCATGCCGAACCCCGAGATCGAAAATAAGCCGCACAACCAATACTTGGAGGATCTCAAGGGCCGCGTGGGCGATAGCGCTGAGGGACCCAAGAGCGGGCGCTGGGCGGCAATCGAGGACCGGCTGGCGATCGTCGCGGTGGTCCTCGTCCTCGCGTTCCTTGTCTTCATGATGTTCGATGGTGCCATTGTGAACTTCCGCTGCACCTTCTCTGAGTTCATCACTCTCGAGTGCAATCGCTGGGGCGGCGAGGAGCATCCCTCGCTCCGGCGGTGACAAGACACGCTCGTCAGAATGACGCTGTTGCAAACTGACAGCGCGTTGTTAACCGACGACTTCAGCTTGCTAAGCTGCGCATGCGGCGCGATAAGACGCGAACGTAAAGCCGCGCCAAGCGCGCTCGCATCGCCGCGGAGCCCGGCAGCGACGCAAGGGGCCCCCATCGCGACGCGCCGAGCCGGAACGCGGGCGGAGGGAAGCAGGCCGAGGACTGTCTGAGCCCGTAGATGCGGGAAGGGCGAGTTCCGCAGGCCCCCGACGCCCGCGGAAGTGAGGCGAGGGACTTACGCGGCGCTGGGGAAGGCGTTGCTGCCGGGCTTCGCGCCGCAGGGCGCCGCCGCCGGGCTGCGCGCCGTTGACTATGCAGGAGGATTTGCGAGCAGGTCGGCGGTGATGTCCTCGGCCCGCGGCACGCCGCACAGCATCAGCGAGCGCTCGAACTCGCCTGCGAGGATCTCGATGGCGCGCTTCGCGCCCTGCCTCGCCGCCCGCCATCACGCCGAAGAGCGTCGCGCGGCCCGTAAGCACGCCCTGCGCGCCGAGCGCGCGCGCCTTCAGCAGGTCGATGCCGCGTCGCACACCGCCGTCGACCAGCACGGCGAGCTTGCCGTTCACTGCACGCGCCACGGCCGGCAGCGCATCCGCCGTGGCGATCGCGCCATCGAGCTGCCGCCCGCCATGGTTGGAGACCACGATACCGTCGCAGCCCGCGGCCACCGCGCGCTCGGCGTCCGCCGGATGCACGATGCCCTTCAGCACGAGCTTGCCTTTCCAGGCGTCGCGCAGGGACTTGAGGTCCTCCCAGGAGAAGGACGCGTCGAGCTCGCGCCCGACCGAGGCCGCAACGTCCGTGAGCCGCGGTGCCTTGGTGAGCATGCCTTCGAGATTCTTCATGCGCGGAACGCCGCGCATCGCCATGCCCGAGAGCCAGGCGGGCTTGAACAGCACGTCGCGCGAGTTGCGCCACGTGGGCACGAAAGGCGCAGCAAAGTCGTTGCGCAGGTCGCGCTCGCGCTTGCCGCCCGTCGTGAGGTCCACGGTGACGAGCAGTCGCCTCGAACTGCGCCGCCGCGGCGCGGCGCACGAGCTGCATGCGGAACTCCCGGTTCTTGAGCAGGTAGAGCTGGAACCACAGGCGCCCGCCGGCCTGCTCGGCAATCTCCTCGATCGAGTTGGTGGCGGGCGTGGCGAGCGAGTACGGGATGCCGGCCGCGCGCGCCGCGCGCGCGATCATCAGGTCGGCGTCGTGGCGCCCTGCGCCGATGCGCGCCGGTCGGCGCGATCGCCATCGGCAGGCTCGAGCGCGCGCCGAGCAGATCGACCCCGGTGTCCACGGCGTGCACGTCGACCAGCACCCGGGGCCGCAGGCGTACGCGTTCGAAGGCCTCGCGGTTGCCCCGCAGCGTGGTCTCGTCCTCGGCCCCGCCGTCGAAGAAGTCGAACACCGAACGAGGCAGCCGGCGCTTGGCCATCAGGCGCAAGTCGTCGATGTTGACGGCGCGCGCGAGGCGGGGCATGGGCCGCGAGTCTATCGCAGCGCGCGTGCGGCGCGCATAATTGCGGCTTTTCCAGCCGAGCCCCGACATGACCCTCACTGCCTCCACCGCCGCCCGGCCACAGGCGGCCGCGCGCCTGCGCGGCGTGCTCTCGCCCGTCGTCACCCCGTTCAAGCCGGACCTCTCGCCCGATGTCGAAAAGTTCGTGCGCCACTGCAAGTGGCTGCTGAAGAACGGCTGCTCGGGCCTGGCGATCTTCGGCACCAACAGCGAAGCGAACTCGCTCTCGGTGGAGGAAAAACTCACGATGCTCGCCGCGCTGGTCCACGCGGGCGTGCCGGGCGCGGCGCTGATGCCCGGCACCGGCCACTGCGCGCTGCCCGCCACGGTGCGCATGACGGCGCACGCGGTGAAGCAGGGCTGCGCGGGCGTGCTGATGCTGCCGCCCTTCTACTACAAGGGCGTGTCGGACGAGGGCCTCTACCGCTATTTCTCCGAGGTGATCGAGCGCGTGGGCGACGACCGGCTGCGCCTTTACCTCTACCACATTCCGCCGGTGGCGCAGGTCGGCATTTCCCTCAAGCTCATCGGCATGCTGCTCGCGAAATATCCAGGCATCGTCGCGGGCGCGAAGGACTCCTCCGGCGACTGGAACAACACCAAGGCGATGCTGGACGAATTCGGCAAATCGGGCTTCGACGTCTTCCCCGGGAGCGAGGCCTTCCTGCTGGATGGATTGCGCCACGGCGCAGTGGGCTGCATCACCGCGACGGGCAACATCAACCCGGGCGCCATCGACAACGTCTACCGCAACTGGCGCTCGGCCGACGCCGACCAGCTGCAGGCCGGCATCGGCGGCACGCGCAAGATCATGCAGAAATTCCCGATGATCCCGGCGCTGAAATCGGTCATCGCGCACTTCGGCAACGACGCGCAGTGGCGCACGGTGCGCCCGCCGCTCGTGGAGCTGGCGAAGGAGCAGGAGGCGGCGCTGATCCCGGAGCTGAAGGCCGCCGGGTTCACGATGCCGGGCCTCGCCGGCTGAGCGAGACCCTGGCTCAGTTCCAGGGCAGTGCGTAGCGTGCCGACGGCTCTGGTCACGGGCGCGGGGCGCGGCATCGGCCTGGCGACCGCGCGCGCCTTCCTCAAGGAAGGCTGGAAGGTCCTCGCGCTCGACAAGCAGTTCGGCGCGGAGGTTGCGGGCGAGCGCGTGGACTACGACCTCACCGACCTGGCGGGCATTCCCCGGCTCGCCGCCAGGCTGGGCGCGATCGACACGCTGGTGAACAACGCCGGGGTGCTGTACTGCGAGCCCTACGACGCGATTCCCGAAGCGCACGCGGCCGAGATCATCACCGTCAACCTGCGCGCGCCGGTGGCGCTCATCGAGGCGCTCGCCCCGCAGATGAGGCAGAGGAAGTCCGGCCGCATCGTCAACGTGGGGTCGGTGGCCGCCTTCACCGGGCACCCCGACCTCTGGTACGGCGCCACCAAGGCGGCGCTCCTCAACATCACGAAGAGCTACGCTTCGCACCTCGGCCGGGACGGCATTCTCGTCAACGCCGTCGCGCCCGGCCCGACGCTCACCCCGATGTACGAGCAGCTGCCGCAGTCGCGCAAGGACGGCGTCATGCGCTCGGTGCACGCCGGCCGCGCCTGCACGCCCGAGGAAGTGGCGCAGGCGATCCTGTGGCTCGGCGCCTCGAGCCCGCACTACATGTCGGGCGCGACGCTGGACGTCAACAGCGGGTCGTACCCGCGCTGACGCGGCGCGGCGGGCGCAACCAGGAGAATGACCATGGGCATCGATGCATTCATGTCCGGCTACAAGGCGGCCTGGGAGCAGCGCGACGAGCACAAGCTCTGCGCGCTCTTCGCCGCCGACGGGGTCTACCGCAACACCCCGTTCGCCGAGCAGCGCGGCCACGCCGCCATCGCGGCGTACTGGCAGCGCGTGAAGCTGCAGGAGGACATCCACCTCGGCTACGAGGTCCTCGCGCGCAACACCGCGGGCGGCATCGCGCACTGGCACGTCACCTACCAGGTGGCCTCCGAAGACCTCTTCAAGATCTGGGCCGCCTCCACCGGCACCAACATGCTCGCGCGCAGGCCCGGCGACCCACTGCCGCGGCTCGCCCTGGACGGCATCCTCGCCGCCGAGTTCGATTCAAGCGGCCTTTGCCGCGAATGCCGCCTTTGGTGGCACAGCGTCATCGACTCGAGCCCGAAGTAAGCCGGCCGTAGGGAGGTGCCCGATCATGCAGACGGTGATTCCTGAAGTGACCACGGAAGTGTTGCAGGCCTTTGCCGACGCGTGGAATCGCCACGATGTCGAGGCTCTCATGTCGTTCATGACAGAGGACTGCGTCTTCGAGTCCTCTGCCGGCGCTGACGTTTGCGGAACCCGGTACGCAGGCAGGGAAGCCGTGCGAGCTGGCTTCGCGGAGGTCTGGGCAATCTTTCCCGATGCCCACTGGGGGAACGCGCGCCATTTTGTCCATGGAGACCGGGGCGTATCGGAGTGGACGTTCACGGGAACGCGGACAGACGGAACTCGCGTCGCGGTTCATGGTTGCGATCTGTTCACTTTTCGCGACGGCAAGATCTTCCTGAAGAATTCCTACCGCAAGAACCGTCCGCCGCTGACGACGTCGACGCGATGACGCCGCTGCTCGAGGACCTGGCGCTCGTCGCCGCGAAGACGCTCGAGCACTACAACGAGCGCGCCGTCGAGTTCTGGGAGGGCACGCGCGACCACGATGTGAAGCAGAACATCGAGGCGCTGCTGCGGCACATTCGCGGTGCGCCACCGTTTCGCATACTCGATTTCGGCTGCGGCCCGGGGCGTGACCTGGCGGCGTTTCGCGCTCTGGGCCACGAGCCGATCGGCCTCGAAGGCTCCCCGCTGCTCGCCGCCATGGCACGCACGCACAGCGGCTGCGAGGTCTGGGAGCAGGATTTCCTCGCGCTCAGGCTTCCCCGCGGCCTCTTCGACGGCATCTTTGCCAACGCCTCGCTGTTCCACGTGCCACGCCAGGCGCTGCCGCGCGTGCTGAGCGAATTGCGCGCCACGCTCAAGCCCGAGGGCGTGCTCTTCGCTTCGAACCCGCGCGGGAACAACGAGGAGGGCTGGAATCATGGGCGGTATGGGACCTATCACGACCTCCAATCGTGGCGCGCGTTTCTTGCAGCGGCGGCGTTCACGGAGCTGGAGCACTACTTTCGTCCGCCGGGGTTACCGCTCGAGCGTCAGCCCTGGCTGGCAAGCGTATGGCGAAGCAGCGGTGTCTCCGGCGAGACCTAGCATCGGGATGCATTCAGTGCTGCGCAAGCTGGCGGCAGGCGATCGACGTTCGATCGGACGGTCGAACGAGGTTGCGGAGCTCACGATCACCGGCACAGCCGCGATGAGCGCGCGCGGCCGCAGGCTGCTCAGCGAAATCGACGCGCCAGCAACGCGTTCGGCCGCGAAGCGCCGCGAGCGGCGCGCGCGCTGACGCGAACGTTGGAAGATGGTTCTTCTAGAGTGTCTGGTGGCGGTACCCGCTGCCGGGTGGCGCGCAATGGCCAACCGGCTTCGCGTGCTGGCGCTCGGCACATTCTTGATGACAGGCTGCGCCATCGAGCAGGTATCGCCCAAGGACCCCACGCCCGCCATTCCGGATCGTTCCTCGGAGATCGCCGTGGGCCGGATGCACCGCGCAGCGGTGCGCGGCGCGCTGGGCGCCTCCCGGCTTTCCAGCGACTACTGGAATTTCGACCTGTTCCGCACAGACACCGAGCAGTCCCAGATGGTATACGCGGTGACGCCCTGGCCGATCCCCTTTGCGCGCTTCACGGACCAGCTGCAGCGCTTCACGCTCGTTGCCTATGACGCCGATGGCCGCGCCAGCGCGGTGGCCTCGGGGCTGTTTCGCAGGCCCACCGAGTGGCGCAACACGTCTCCGATCGCGCGCGACTTCCCGGCGCTGCACCTGCGCGCCGGGGACTTGATGTTCTTCGTCGATCCCGAGGGCGCCCGGGACGTGAACATGCTCGTGGCGCCCCGTCGCCGCGATGCCTTTCTCGAGCGCGCGCGCTCCTCGAGCAGTTGCACGGTGGTCCTCGGCTGCGGCGAACGCGGCTGCGGCGACCAGCTGTCGGTGGATGCGGGACCGGCCCGACGGCTGCCGCTGCGGACGGCGCACGCCTATTGGTTCAAGGCGGGCGAACGGGACTCCTGGCTGGTGGGCGCCGAACCGCACGCGAGCGACGCGCGGATGCCCTGGCTCGAGGTGCTGGTGGCCATCAGGCTCCCCACCGGCGAGCACACTCTCGAGTTCTCGGCCAAGCACCTCGGCGGCAGGGCATCCCTGAGCCACACGTGCCGCCCGGGCGAGGTGACCTACGCGGTCATCAATGCGTCCAGCAACGACAGCTTCTGGAGCCCGGCGCTGGTGGATTGGCAGATCATTCGAAGCCACGCCATGCCGGACCGCTTTGCGCGCCGCGCGCTGGTTCTCCTGGACGACGGCCGGTGGCAGGTCGACGCCGAGCCGGGCCCGTGAGCATTGGGCGCCTGTGCCAGAATCCCCGCCAGGGAGGAAGTCGATGAGAAAGATCGCGGCCGTCACGCTGGCAGTGTCCTTCGTCGCCATGGCGACCTCCGGACTGATGATGTACGTCGTCGAGAAGCCTTCGTTCACCATCCAGATGCATCCCGTGCACAAGGTGTTCGGCCTGCTCATGGTCGCCGCGGCGATCGCCCATCTGACGCTCAACTTTCGCGGGCTGCTCGCTCACCTGAAGACGCGCTCGATCGCGGTCTATGGCAGCGTGCTGGTGGCGGCGCTGGTGATCCTCTATGGCGTCGCCATCAACAAGACGATCCCGCCCGAGCTGGCGCAGCAGATGGATGCCGCCGCCGCGAAGGCGGATGCGGAGGACTGAGATGACCGAGCCTGTCGCGAACCGCCGCTTCGCAGCGCCCCTGGTTTGCGCCGCCCTGCTCGCCCTCGCCGCCTGTGCGGGCGCGCCGGCCCTGGACCGGGACGCCCTCGCGCAAGCACTCGCCGCGTCGCACCGCAGCCCTGCCAACGTCGCGCGCGACCCCTACCGCCATCCGCGCGAGGTGATCGAGTTCTTCGGCATCCGCGCCGACAGCGTCGTCGTGGAGATCCTGCCAGGCAGCGCCGGCTACTACATGGAGATCCTCGCGCCGCTGCTGCAGGACAAGGGCCGATACGTCGCCGCCAGCCGCGACAACGCCGCCGCGCCGCAGTACCTCGCCGACCACGCGAAGCTGCTCGCGCGCCTGCAGGCTGAGCCGCAGCTCTACGGCAAGGTGGCGGTGACCCAGTTCAACGCGGGCCTGCACGACATCGCGCCGGCGGGCAGCACCGACTTCGTGCTCAGTTTCCGCAACCTGCACAACTGGGTCGAGCGCAACGAGGCCGAAGGCGCGCTGCGCGCCTTCCACAGGGCCCTGAAGCCCGGCGGCATCCTCGGCGTGGTGGACCACCGCGGGCGCACCGACCTTTCGCAGGAAGCGCAGATGAAAAGCGGCTACCTGCGCCAGGACTACGCCATCGCGCTCATCGAGAAGGCCGGCTTCCGGCTGGTGGCGTCTTCGGAAGCCAACGCCAACCCCAAGGACACCAAGGACCACCCCGCCGGCGTGTGGACGTTGCCGCCCACCTACCGGCTGAAAGACCAGGACCGCGAGAAATACCGTGCCATCGGCGAGAGCGACCGCTTCACGCTGAAGTTCGAGAAGCGCTAGCCAGGAGTCCGAGCAGCGATTGCTAGCGGTAGAAGGCGTGCCGCCCGATGCGGGCGACCATGGTCTTCTCCTTGGACCACTCCGGCCGGATGTGCGTCGCGTGGAAGTGCAGCACGCCCGGCAGCGTCACCGGCGCGCGCCGGTAGAAGGCCGCCTCGGCCACTTCCTGCGCCCGGTGCCACGCCTCGCCCTCCGGCTCCGGCAGCGTGTCGAACTCGGTCCAGGAGAACGCGCCGACGTATCGCTTGCGGATGGGGTCCCAGTTCTTCTGGTAGACCACCGCGCACACGGAGTCCGGGTAGAGCCGCGAGGCGACGCGGTTCATGGTGACCTCGGCCACCGCGCGCATGCCGGCCGGGGGCTCGCCGCGCGACTCGAAGTAGACGTTGCGCGCGAGGCACTCGAGATTCTCGAGCTCGACCGCACGCGCCGCGTCGCGCCGCTGCTCCCCGCGCTCGACGTGCACCTGCATCCCGGCGGCCAGCCCGGCGAGCGCCAGGAGGACGACGCCCACCGCCGCCCAGGCCGTCTTGTCGGCGGTATGCCAGCGGCGCCATAGCGCCCGCCGCCAGTGCGCCAATGCCCAGTACGCGTTCGAGAGCATGGCCGGAGGCTCCCTCCTAGGGAGACTCTGATCTATTCGCGCGGTGGCGCGTTGCGGCCGGAACGCGGCGCCGGCTAGGCGCGCGGCCGCAGCGATATGTCGATATCGCAAGGCCAAGCAACAACGCCGGCGCCCGTGTCATCGCGCTATCGTAAGCCATCCACCGCGGACTTCCGGCCGCAACCCGAGGGCGGCGAGCGCTTCTCGCCCTTCTGGCTCGCATCCCGGCTCGCCGCCCAAAGGGACGCGGGCGATTTTCGCGCATGGCATCGCCATCGGCCGCCTTGTGGACGTCAAGTACACGGCGGCGGCCGCTGTCTCGCCCTGCACGAAAATCGCCACCGTCGCGCACGCGGGAATAGATCAGAGTCTCCCTAGCGGATGCGGTAGATCTCTTCGTCGAAGTTGCCGCGCCAGACGTTCAGGTCCACGCGCTTGCGCTTCTCCTGCGACGTGAGCACGGCGCGCTGGTCGCCCTTCTCCCAGCGGATCCTGGTGATCGTGCGCGCCTCGCCCTCGCGCCGCTCGAACTTGTCGCTCGACTCGGCGAACGGGGTACCGTACTGCTTCTTGAGCGCTTCCACGACGCGCTTCAGGTCGCGCTCCTCGAAGCGCGCGTCGAAGGCCTGCACGCGGTCGGCCTTGAGATAGAACGTGATGCGCGAGCGCGCGCCGGCGAACAGGATCTGCGCGTCGTCGCAGCGTCGCTCCGCCGCCGCGGACTTCCACTCCAGCGGCCGGCAATGCGCGCTGGGAAAGGCCTTGCGCACGTCCGCTTCCGTGGCGCCGAGCACGACGCCGTTGGCGTCGTAGCCCCAGGCCGGCGAAGCCAGGAGAAGCAGGAACGCGAGAATAGGGGTCAGACCCCAATTTCCCGGAAATTGGGGTCTGACCCCTATTTTGTTCCCCGCATTCTCCGTGCCTCTTGCCACCGGAAGCACCCCACTTCGTGGTCGTTCACCATGCCCACCGCCTGCATGAAAGCATACAGGATGGTGGTGCCTACGAACTTGAAACCCCGCTTCTTCAAGTCTTTTGACAAGGCGTCCGAGACCTCCGTTCGCGCCGGAACGTCGCGCAAGGCGCGTCGCCGGTTGACGACGGGCCTGCCGCCGACGAAGCCCCAGGCATAGCGGGCGAAGCTGCCGAACTCTTTCTGCACGGCGAGGAAGGATTTTGCATTGAGGACCGAGGCCTCGATCTTCGCGCGGTTGCGCACGATGCCGGCATCGGCCATCAGCGCGCGCCTCTTCTTCGCGTCGAAGCGCGCGACCTTCCGCGGATCGAAGCCGAGGTACGCCTTGCGGTAGGCGGCGCGCTTCTTGAGGATCGTGTCCCAGGAAAGCCCCGCCTGCGCGCCCTCGAGGATCAAGAGCTCGAACAGCTTGCGGTCGTTGCGCACCGGCACGCCCCATTCGCGGTCGTGGTAGGCGATGGCGAGCGGATTTCTCGCCCAGGCGCAGCGCCGCTGCTTCATGCCGCGCGCTTCACGCCGGCCTTGGGATCGTCCATCACCTCGTGGCTCGCGGGCCGCGCGCGCAGCTTCACGTCGGTGAGCTCGGCGCGCTCGCGCGCCGCATTGCGGTAGGCCTGGTCGCGCCCTGCGAGGTACTGCGGCGGCCAGTGCTGGTTGGCGTCCTGGTACCAGGCCGAGGCCTGCAGCGTGAAGTAGGGGTTCGCGAGGTGCGGGCGCGCGAGCGCGACCAGATCCGCCTTGCCCGCGGCGAGCAGCGTATTCACCTGGTCGGGCGTGGTGATCGCGCCCACCGTCATCGTCGCGATGCCCACTTCGTTTCTCACCCAGTCGGCGTAGCTCGCCTGGTACATGCGGCCGTAGACGGGCTTTTGCTGCGGCACCGTCTGGCCGGTGGAAACGTCGATCAGGTCGCAGCCTGCGTCCTTGAGCATCTGCGTCGCCGCGACGAGGTCCTCGCCCGAGAGCCCGCCCGGCGCCCAGTCGGTCGCCGAGATGCGCACCGACATGGGCTTTTCCCTGGGCCAGGCGTCGCGGCAGGCGCGGAACACTTCCAGCGGATAGCGCATGCGGTTGGCGATGGCGCCGCCGTACTCGTCCGTGCGCCGGTTGGTGAGCGGCGAGATGAAGCTCGCCAGGAGGTATCCGTGCGCCATGTGCAGCTCGAGCATGTCGAAGCCGGCCTCGTGCGCGAGCTGCGTGGCGCGCACGAACTGGCCCTTCACCAGGTCCATGTCGGCGCGCGCCATCTCGCGCGGCACCTGCGATTCGCCCTCGTAGTAGGCAATGGGCGACGCCGACAGCAGCGGCCAGTTGCCCTCTCCGAGCGGATGGTCGATGCGCTCCCAGCCGAGCTGCGTGGAGCCCTTGCGCCCCGAATGGCCGATCTGCATGCACAGCTTCGCCTTCGAGTTGGCGTGGCAGAAATCGGCGATGCGCTTGAACGCGTCGCGCTGCGCCTCGCTCCACAGCCCCGTGCATCCCGGCGTGATGCGCCCTTCGGGGGACACGCAGGTCATCTCCACGTAGACCAGGCCCGCGCCGCCGATGGCGCGGCTGCCCAGGTGCACGAGGTGCCAGTCGGTGGGCATGCCCTCCACCGCCGAGTACTGGTCCATCGGCGAGACCACCACGCGGTTGGCGAGCTGCATGCCGCGAAGGCGGAACGGCGTGAACATCGGCACCGGCGGGTTCTTCTCGTCGACCGCGTAGCCCTGCGCGCGCGCCTGCGCGGCGAACCAGCGATGCGTGTTCCGCACGAACGCAGGATCGCGCAGCTCGAGGTTCTCCCAGGTGATCTGCTTGGAGCGCGACATCACGCCGAAGGCGAACTGCTCCGGCGCCATGCCCCAGTAGCGCTTCATGTGCTCGAACCAGGCGAGCGACACGTTGGCCGCGTGCTGCGTCTTCTCCACCTCTTCGCGCCGCGCGGTGTCGTACTTCGCCAGCGCGCGGGGCACCTCGCCTTCCTTCTTCAGCGCCTCGAACAGCGCGATGGCATCCTCCATGGCGAGCTTGGTGCCCGAGCCGATGGAGAAGTGCGCCGTGGCCTTGGCGTCGCCCACGAGGACCGCATTGCCCATCACCCAGGTCTTGTTCACGATGTTCGGGAAGTTGCGCCAGACCGAGCGGTTGGCGACGAGCGGGATGGCCCTCCAGCTCCTCGGCGAACACGCCCTCCAGTACCGGCAGCATCTCGCGCCTCGGTGAGCTTGTCGAAGCCGAAGTTGCGCCAGGTGGTCTCGTCGGTCTCGATCACCCAGGTGGAGCGGCCCTCCTCGTACTGGTAGCAGTGCGCGAGCACGATGCCCTGCGGCGTCTCGCGGAAGAAGTACTTGAACGCGTCGAGCGGCTTGGTCGAACCGAGCCAGGTGAACTTGTTCGGGCGCAGGTCGACGCTCGGCTGGAAGTGGTCCTTGTGCTGCTCGCGGATCTTCGAATTGATGCCGTCGGCGACCACGACGAGGTCCGAGTCGGCGAAGGGCTCGAGGCCCTCCACCTCGTGCTGGAAGCGGATCTGCACGCCGAGCTCGCGGCAGCGGTCCTGCAGGATGGCGAGCAGCGCGTTCCTCGAGCAGCCGCAGAAGCCGTTGCCGCTCGAGCGCAGCGTGCGGCCCTTGTACACCACGTCCACGTCGCCCCAGTAGGCGAAGCGGCGGCGGATGCGCTCGTAGGTGGCGAGGTCGTAGGCCTTGAAGGTGTCCAGCGTCTGGTCGGAGAACACCACGCCGAAGCCGAAGGTGTCGTCGGGGCGGTTGCGCTCGTAGACGGTGATCTCCCAGCGCGGCCAGGCCTTCTTCGCGAGCAGCGCGAAGTACAGGCCGCCGGGCCCGCCGCCGATGATGGTGACTTTCATGTCAGTCCTCCGGAATCACGGCGGTCGCCTCGATCTCGAGCCGCGCCGCGTCTTCGACCAGGCCGCTCACCTGCAGCACCGCCATCACCGGGTAGTGCCGCCCCATCAACTCGCGGTACGCCGCGCCGACGTCCTTCAGCGCGCCCAGGTATTCCTGCTTGTCGAGCACGTACCAGGTGAGGCGCACGAGGTGCTCGGGCTTGCCGCCCGCCTCGCGCGAGCACCTCGAGGATGTTGGCGAGCGCCTGGCGGAACTGGCCGGCGAAATCTTTCGCCTGCCACGCGCCCTGGCCGGTGAAGCCGACCTGGCCGGCGATGTACACGGTCGTGCCGCCCTTCACCGCGATGCCGTTGGCAAAGCCCTTCGGCTTCGCCCAGAAGGCGGCTGCAGGATATCGTCATCATTTCGGTCCCAGTCAGCCGTCCTCAGCTTGAAGCGCTGCAGCTTGCCGGTCTCGGTGCGCGGCAGCGTGTCGCGGAACTCGATCGGCGCGCGGGTACTTGTAGGGCGCGATCGCCTTCTTCACGTGCTCCTGCAGCTGCGCTCACCATTCCGGCGCCGCGCTGGAAGCCGGGCTTGAGCACCACGTAGGCCTTGACGATGGTGCCGCGCTCCTCGTCGGGCGCGCCGACCACGCCGCATTCGGCGACCGCGGGATGCGCGAGCAGCGCGCCTTCCACCTCCGGCCCGGCGATGTTGTAGCCCGCCGAGATGATCATGTCGTCGGTGCGCGCCTGGTAGAAGAAGTAGCCGTCCTCGTCCATCAGGTAGGCGTCGCCGGTGATGTTCCAGCCGTTCTGCACGTAGTTGCTCTGCCGCTCGTCGGCGAGGTAGCGGCAGCCGGTGGGCCCCTTCACCGCGAGCCGGCCGACCACGCCGGGCTTGCACGGCCGGCCTTCCTCGTCCAGCACCGTCGCGCGGTAGCCGGGAATCGCGTAGCCGGTGGCGCCGCGGCGCACCCGCTCGGGCGTGTGCGAGATGAAGATGTGGATCATCTCGGTGGAGCCGATGCCGTCGATGATCTCGATGCCGCTCGCCTGCTTGAAGAGCTGGCGCGTCGCGTCGGGCAGCGCCTCGCCCGCCGAGACGCATTTCCTGAGCGACGAGAGGTCGAAGTCCTTCACCAGGCCCGCCATCGCGCGGTACATGGTCGGCGCGGAAAAGCACACCGTGGCCTTGTACCGCTGGATGGTCTCGAGCAGCGACTCGGGCGAGAGTCTCTCCACCAGCACGGTCGACGCCCCCACGCGCATCGGAAAGGCCAGCATGCCGCCCAGGCCGAAGGTAAAGGCGAGCGGCGGCGTGCCGCAGAAGATGTCGTCCTTCGCCGAGAGCAGGCAGGAGCGCGGGAAGGCGTCGCACATCGCGATCACGTCGCGGTGGAAGTGCATCGTGCCCTTGGGCTTGCCGGTGGTGCCGGAGGTGAAGGCGATGAGCGCGACGTCCTCGGCCGCGGTGTCCACGTTGGCGAACACCTGCGGCGCGCGCATGCACAGCGCATCGAGCGAATCGCGCGCGTCGTCGTACCAGTACTTGATGGCCTTCAGCGTGGGGCAGGCGGGCAGCGCCGCCTCGAGCTCGCCGGCCAGGCGCTTGTCGCAGAGCGCATGGCTCACCTCGGCCTTGGTGACGATGTCGGTGAGCTCCTTCGCGCGCAGCAGCGGCATCGTCGCCACGCAGACGCCGCCCGCTTTCATCACCGCGAACCAGCAGGCGGCCATCATCGGGTTGTTCGGCCCGCGCAGCAGCACGCGGTTGCCGGGCTTCAGGCCCATCTCGCGCACGAGCACGTTGGCGATGCGGTTGGCCTGCGCGTAGAGCTCGGTGTAGGTGCAGCCGCCCTCGGGCGCGCGGATCACCGGCCGGTGGCCGAAGCCCTTGCTCAACATCTTGTCGAGCAGCTCGGTGGCGCAGTTCAGGCGCGCCGGGTAGCGGAACTCCGGCCGCTCGAGCAGGAACTCCGGCCACTGGTCGCGTGGCGGCAGATTGTCCCGGGCAAAGCTATCGACGTGGGCCGTGTACGTCATCGAAGGGTTTCAGCCAGTAGTAGGTGAAGTCGATCTCCTCGGGCTTGGCGAGGCGCCGCGGCTGCACCGCGTACCAGGCCCAGAACTCCCGGGCGAGCGCCTCGTCGAAGATGCGCAGCGCGCCCGCCTTCTCGCGGCTGCGCAGCAGCGTCTCCAGCGCGCCGATCGGCTCGGGACCGAATTTGGTCAGGCCGACGCGGCCGCCGTACTTGTCGTAGAGCGCCTTGTTCGCCTTGAAGCTGGTGATCCAGGGCCCCCACACGCGCCGGCGAGCGCCCGGGTCGCGCGAGGCCGCCTCGCGCTCGGCGTCGTAGCGCGCCGCCTGGCGATAGGTGTCGCGCTCGCGCAGCAGCTGCTCGCGCTGCGCGCTCGCGAGGTCGGGCAGCTTGAGCGCCGCCTCGATCTGCTCCAGGCGCTGCGCGCGCCGCGCCTTCTCGCGCCGCTGGAATTCCTCGTTCCATTTCGCGTAGGCCTCCAGATCCGCGTCGGTCGCCGCGACCTTCTCCTGGGCGACGAACCATTGCAGCGCCGACTTCATCGCGCGCTGGCGCAGGGCGTTCGCCGCCGCGGGCAGCGTCGCGGGCTCGGCGAGGCCGATCTGGCGCGCGAGCACCGGCACGTCGTCGATGCGTGCCACCTCCTCGGCCTGCGCGGCGGCGCCCGCCAGGACAAGGGCAAGCGCGAGCCACCTCACTTGAGAAGTTCCCGCGCAATGATGACCTTCTGAACTTCGGTGGCGCCTTCGTAGATGCGCAGCGCGCGCACTTCGCGATACAGGAGCTCCACCGGATGCCCGCGCATGACGCCGAGGCCCCCCAGGATCTGCACCGCGTCGTCGATCACCTGCTGCGCGGCCTCGGTCGCCTGCATCTTGGCCATGGCCACTTCGCGCGTGACGCGTGCCTTCTTCACGTCGCGCAGCCAGGCGGCGCGATAGGTGAGCAGCGCGCCCGCGTCGATGGCGGTCGCCATGTCGGCGAGCTTCGCCTGCGTCATCTGCAGGTCGGCGAGGCGCTGGCCGAACATCCTGCGCTCGAGCGCGCGCGCGAGCGCCTCGTCGAGCGCCCGGCGCGCAAAGCCGAGCGCCGCCGCCGCCACCGTGGTGCGGAACACGTCGAGGTTCTTCATCGCCAGCTTGAAGCCCTGTCCCGGCTCGCCGAGAAGCTGCGCCTTCGCGCCCTGCAGCTGCACCACGGCCATCGGGTGCGGCGCCACGATGTCGATGCGCGCGCTTGCGTCCACCTGGTCCGCATCCACGATGAAGGCGGTGATGCCTTCGTCGGCCTTGGCGAAAACGACGTAGAAGTCGGCGATGCCGCCGTTGGAGATCCAGGTCTTGGTGCCGTCCAGCAGCCAGCCGGCGCCGCTGCGGCGCGCGCGCGTGGCGAGCGCCTGCACGTCCGACCCGGCCTCCGGCTCCGAGAGCGCGAAGGCCGCGATCGCTTCGCCCGCCGCGGCGCGCGGCAGGTAGCGCTGCTTCTGCGCCGGGTTGCCGGCCAGCACGATCGAGCCGCTGCCCAGCCCCTGCATGGCGAACGCGAAGTCGGCGAGCCCCGCGTGGTAGGCGAGCACTTCGCGCATCAGCGCGATCGAGCGCACATCGGGGGCATCGTTGACGCAGTGCCTGAGGTATCCCGCGGCGCCCAGCTCCTTGACGAGCCGGCGGCAGACGGCGTCGGCGTCCGGGTCGTGCGCATAGCCGAGGTTCGCCGCGGCCCAGGCGTCCACGCCGCGCGCCAGGGATGAGTGCTGCGCCTCGAAGAACGGCCATTGCAGGTGCGCGAACCGATCCATCAGGAATTCTCCAGGGTGGACTGCTTGAGGCGCGCGAGGAGCTGCATCAGGGCTTCGCTGTCGCGCCGGGAGAACCCGCCGAGCAGCTCCACCACCCATTCCTCGTGCGCGCGCGCCATCTCGGCGAAAGCCTTGTCGCCCGCGCGCGTGAGGCGCACGCGCCAGGCGCGCCGGTCGCGCGGCTCGTCCAGCCGCTCGACCAGCCCCTCCTTCACCAGCTGGTCGACGATCCCGGTGATGTTGCCTCCCGTGACCATCATGCGGCGCGAGAGCTCGTTCATCTTCAGCCCCTCGGCATGGCGCTCGAGCTGCGACATCAGGTCGAAGCGAGGCAGCGTGATGCCGAAGCGGCTGCGCAGGCGCGAGCGCACATGGCGCTCGATCAGCTGCGAGCAGGTGAGCAGCCGCAGCCACAGGCGCAGCGCGCGGTGCTCGGCGGCGCGCACGCCGGTCTCACGGTCGGAAGGGACGAGGCGCAGCGCCGGCATATTGCCTCAGGCCTGAATAGATGAAGCCTAAAGTATCGGCCTAGCGACGGCGGCTGGCAAGCTCGCGCGCGAGGAGCGCGCGCCCGGGTGCGAGCGCGTTCTTCACCACCTGGGCGAGGTCGGCGAGCGGCAGGCGCTGGCGGTCGCGAAAGCGCAGGCAGCCCTTGCCCGCCTCGATCTCGGGATGGCGCGCGCGAAAGCCGGCGATGCGCTCGGCCGAGCAGGTGTAGAGCGCGAGATGCCGCTGGTTGCTCGCCCAGGCGACGAACTGCCCGCCGAGCCGGTAAGTCGGCATGCGATAGCCGAGCGACACCGAGGCCTGCGGGAACAGGCTCAGGATCAGGCCGTGCAGCGCGAGCGCGCGCTCGCGCCGTGCTTCGGGCAACTGCGCCAGGTAGCGCACGATCGCCTCGGGATCGTCGTCCCGTCCTTGCGCGCGGCGAACCGTGCGTGCGGACTTCATCTCACGCGAACGCGCGCCACAGGAAGCCGGCGCCGCCGGCGAGCACCACGAACTCCATCATCACAGTGTGCACCTTGAGCGGGATGCGCGCGAGGAGCCAGCGCGCGACGAAGGCGCCGGGCGCGGTGCAAAGACCGATGAGGAGCCCCGCCGCGCCGAGCTGCAGGTCGAGGCGCGCGAAGCCGCCGAAGAGCGCCACCTTGGCGAGTCCCATGATCACCGAGACGATGGCGTCGGTCGCGATCAGCGCCGCGCCCTGCACGCCCGCGGCCATGAGCGTAGAGATGAGCAGCAACCCCGCGCCGGTCATCGCACCGTTGACGAAACCAAAGCCCGCGCCCGCGACGGTGACGCCGCGCGGTCCGAGCTGCCAGCCGGCGTGCGCAAGCCAACGTCGCAGCGGCACGCTGGCGATGAAGAAGCCGCCCAGCAGCAGCGCCACCGCGCGCGCTTCCAGCAGCGTGTAGCCGTAGGCACCGGCCACGCAGGCGGGCAGCCCGAAGGCGAGGACCCGCCGCACGTGCGGCCACTGGATGTCGCGCCAGAAGGCCGCCACGCGGCTGCCGTTGTTGAGGATCATCGCCACCGCCATCACCGGCACGACGTTGGCGACGCCGACCGCCGGCGCGAGGAAGATCGGCAGCACCAGGCCCGTGCCGTAGCCCGCGAGACCGCCGAGGATCGAGGCGGCGAAGGCGACCGCGCCGATGAGCAGGAACTGCGCCGCGCCGAGATCCGCGAGCTGGAAGCCCTCGCTCAATCGGGCACGCGCTCCTGCAGGAACTGCAGCACGACGACCTCGTCGCGGCGCAGCGCGCCGCCGGGACGTGCGCGGCGCCTGGGCTGCTTCGCCGCCACCGGCGGCTGCGGCACCGTGTGGCCGAGCAGGTAGGCCTGCAGCAGCGTGGGATGCACGTAGTACTTGCGGCACACGGCGCGCGTGTTGCCCAGGCGCTCCGCGACCGCGTCCACCGCGCGCAGGATGTTGCGGTCGGCCTCGCGCCGGCTCGCCGGCGCGCCCATCGCGCGCAGCTCCACCGCGGCGAGCATGGTGCCGCCCCAGGTGCGGAAGTCCTTCGCCGTCACGTCGCGCCCGCTGACCTCGCGCAAGTAGGCGTTGACGTCGTCCGAGGAGACGGCCTGGCGCTTGCCCTGGGCATCGAGGTACTGGAACAGCTCCTCGCCCGGCAGGTCCTGGCAGCGCTGGATGATGCGCGCAAGCCGCGGGTCGGCGACCGAGATCGAGTGCTCCACCCCGCTCTTGCCTCGGAAGGAAAAGCGCAGCCGGTCGCCCTCCACGGTGACGTGGCGGCGGCGCAGCGTGGTGAGGCCGTAGGAGCGGTTCTCGCGGGCGTACTCGTCGTTGCCGACGCGGATCAGCGTGCGGTCGAGCAGGCGCACGACGGTGGCGAGCAACTGCCGGCGGCTGAGGTCGGCACCGCGCAGGTCGCGCTCGACGCGCTCGCGCAGGTACGGCAGCGCCTCGCTGAACTCGAGCATCCTGCGGAACTTGGAGCGGTCGCGCGCCTCGCGGTAGGACGGGTGGTAGCGGTACTGCTTGCGGCCGCGCGCGTCGCGCGCGGTGGCCTGGATGTGCCCGCCGGGGTCCGGGCAGATCCACACGTCGGACCAGGCCGGCGGGATGGCAAGCGAGTTGAGGCGCTTGCGCATCGCGCGGTCGGCGATGCGCGCGCCGTCGGGGGCGTAGTAGGCCCAGCCAGTGCCCGAGCGCTTGCGCGTGATGCCGGCGAGGCCATCGCTGACGTAGCGCAGCCCCGCGCGCGCGGCGGACTTGCGGTGCTCGCGCGCGCGCGCCGAAGTCATCGCGCGCGCGGCGCCGCCACCATGGCCATCCAGAGCAAACGGCGATCCGGTCGAGTCATGCCGCGCCTCCCGGCGGCAATACTACCCGCGAGGCCGTTAGAATGCCGTCCATGAGGTTCGCGCTCGCCCTGATGGCCGCCGCCCTGCTTGCCGCGCCCGCGCACGCGCAGCAGCAGGCGGATGCCAAGACGGTTCAGGAGATTTTCGACTGCCTTGCCGTCGGGCTGCCGAAGGACTGGCGCAAGGCCTGGGTGGTCGTGTCCGACCTGGGCGAAGCTGGCAAGGACCGCCGGTACGAGGGCAAGTTCCACTACGCCACGTCAGCGGCGGACAAGGTGGGAAAGCCCCTCCTCACCTGCGACGCGCAGCAGATCGCGAAGGGCGTTATCGCGCTGAACGCAAGCCTGCCGCCGGACAAGCGCCGCTGGAAGGAAGCCAGGCTCACCTACAGCAGCGACGGCAAGTTCGACCTTTATTACGACTACGGCAAGTAACGCGGCTTGAGGCACCGCGAGCCCGATGCGGCGGGTGCAGCCGGCGCTCAGGCCAGCGCGCCGATCACCTGCAGCGCGCGGCGCACGTCCTCCACGCCCTCGGGCGGAAGCGGCGCCTGCGGGGCGAGCGGGTCACCGACGGCATAGCCCTGCAGCTTGAGGCCCCCCTTGATGCAGGCAGCGAGGTTGTACTTGGCGAAAGCCTGGTTGAGCGCCCATAGCGGGCGCTGGCGTTCCATGGCTTTCGTCCAGTCGCCGCGCCGGCACAACTCATAGAGCTCGACGCTCTGGCGCGGGGCGACGCAGGCCGGGCCGGCCATCCAGCCGACCCCGCCGATCAGCATCACGCAGGCAGGCACGTGCGAGGAGGCGGCGAACACCTGCAGGCGCCCTTCGACGCGGTTGATGATCGAGAGCAGCCGCCCGGTATTGAACGAAGCGTCCTTGAGGTAGCGGATGTTGGGGACGCGGGAGAGGCGCTCGATCACCGGCAGCGAGAGGTCGGAGCGCTGGAAGTTGGGGTTGGTGTAGAGCACCACCGGCAGCGACACCGCTTCGGCGATGGCCTTGAAGTAGGCGTATACACCTTCGTCCGCGACCGGAAAGTAGGCTTCCAGGATCGCGAGGATGCCGTCGCAGCCCATGCGCTCGTACTCGCGCGCCTGGGACGTTGCGTCGGCGATGGTGGTCGAGGCCACGCCCGCCACCACCGGCACCCGGCCGCGCGCGGCCTCGATGGCCACTTCGACCACGCGCGATCTCTGTGCCCCGTTGAGATAGGCGAACTCCCCGGTCGAGCCAAGGGGCGTCAGGCCGTGCACCCCCGCCTTGATCAGGTCGTCGCAGAGGCGGCCGAGCACCGGCGCGTCCACTTCGCCGGAGGCGAGGATCGGCGACACGAGGTAGGGAAATACGCCGTGAAACCCGGCCTGCGCCATCCTCCTCAGGCCTTGCGCAGGAAATCGAAATCGCAGCCGTGCTCGGCCTGCAGCACGTGGTCCATGTAGAGCTTCGCATAGCCGCGGGCGGGAACCGCGACCGGCGGCTTCCAGGCAGCCTTGCGCTTCGCCAGCTCGGCTTCCGGGACCAGCAGCTCGATGCGCCGCGCCTTCACCGAGAGCTTGATGCGATCGCCGTTGCGCACCAGAGCGAGCGGTCCGCCTGCCGCGGCCTCTGGCGAGACGTGCAGCACGATGGTGCCGTAGGCGGTGCCGCTCATGCGCGCATCCGAAATCCTCACCATGTCCTTCACGCCCGCGCGCGCGAGCTTCTGCGGGATCGGCAGGTAGCCGGCCTCGGGCATGGCGTAGCCGGACTTCGGCCCCGCGTTCTGCAGCACCAGAAAATCGTCGGGCGTCACGTCGAGCGCGGGATCGTCCACGCGCGCCGCCATGTCGTCGAGCGACGTGAACACCACCGCGCGGCCTTCGCGCTCGAAGAGCTTCGGGTCGGCCGCCGAGCGCTTGAGGATCGCGCCGTTGGGCGCAAGCGAGCCGAAGAGCGCCACCAGGCCGCCTTCTTTCGCGAGCGGATCGGCGAGCGTGCGCACCACCGCGCGATCCACCCAGGCACCTTCCTCATGCGCGAGACGCTCGCCGATCGTCTCGCCGGTCACCGTCATGCAGTCCAGGTGCAGCAGCGGCTTGAGCTCGCGCAGCACCGCGCCGATGCCGCCCGCGGCGTAGAGGTCCGACATGTAGAACTGGCCGGTGGGCTTCAGGTCCACCAGCACCGGCGTCGAGTCGGAGAGCTCGTTCAGCCGGTTGAGGTCGACGCCCACGCCTGCGCGCCCGGCGATCGCCGTCAGGTGCACGATGGCGTTGGTCGAGCCGCCGATCGCGAGCAGCACGCGGATCGCGTTCTCCATCGATTTCGCCGTGATGATCTGCGAGGGCCGGATCGGATTCGCCACCAGCTCGACCGCGCGCCGTCCGCTCGCCTCCGCCGCGCGCAGCCGGTCCGCGTGCACCGCGGGGATCGCCGCGCTGCCCGGGAGCGCCATGCCGAGCGCTTCCGCGATCGAGGCCATGGTGGAGGCGGTGCCCATCACCGCGCAGGTGCCCGCCGTGGTGGCGAGATTGCCCTCCACCTCGTTGATGCCCGCCTCGTCCACCTTGCCCGCGCGATGCATCGCCCAGAAGCGCCGGCAATCGGTGCAGGCGCCCAGGCGCTCGCCATGGAAGGAAGTGGGCATCATCGGGCCGGCGAGCAGCTGCACCGCGGGCACGTCCGCGGAGGCCGCGCCCATCAGCTGCGCGGGCACGGTCTTGTCGCAGCCGCCCACCAGCACCACGGCGTCCATCGGCTGCGCGCGGATCATCTCCTCTACGTCGATGGACATGAGGTTGCGGAACATCATCGAGGTGGGACTGAGGAACACCTCGCCCAGCGACACCGTGGGAAACTCGATCGGCAGGCCGCCCGCGGCGAGCACGCCGCGCTTCACCGCCTCGATCAGCTCGGGAAAATGGCGGTGGCAGTTGTTGAAGCCGCTCCTCGAATCGGCGATGCCCACCACCGGGCGCGCCAGCATCTCGCCCGAGTAGCCCATGCTCTTGGCGAAGGAACGCCGCAGGTAGAGCGAGAACCCGGCATCGCCGTAATTGGTAAGGCCCCGCGCGAGGCCCTGCGGCTTCCTTCCGGCCATGGCTAGCCCTGCACCACCGGCTCCACGTAGATCTCCACGCGCCGGTTCGCCTGGCGGCCGCTCTCGGTGTTGTTGGACGCCACCGGCTGGCTCTCCCCCTTGCCGGCAGTGGCAAGGCGCATGCCGTTCACGCGGCGCGATTCGAGGTACTGCGCCACCGATAGCGCACGCCGTTCTGAAAGACGCTGGTTGTAGGCGTCGGTGCCGACGTTGTCGGTGTGTCCCACGACGGTCAGTGTCGTCTTGCCGTAGCGCACGACGACGTCGGCGAGCTTGTCCATGGTGCTGTTGAACCCGGCCTTGATCGTCGACGAATCGGTCTCGAACGCGGTCTGGTTGGTCATGGTCACGCGCACCACGTCCCCGGGCAGCTTCTCCACGCGCGCCTGGCCGGCCTGGATTTCCTGGGCGAGGTTCTTCTCGAGGTCGCGCTTTTGCGAATCCATGTACGCGCCCACCGCGCCGCCCGCGAGGCCGCCGCCGACGGCGCCGACCACCGCGCCCTTGGTGCGGTCCTTCTTGTACGCCACCGCGCCGATCACGGCGCCGCTCGCGGCGCCGATCAGCGCCCCGCTCTCCATGTACGTCAGCGGCCTGTCCGCGCATCCCGCGAGGGCCACGCTTGCTGCAATTGCCGTCAGTAAGTGCCTCTTCATACTGCCTCCGTTGCTTTGGTTGCCCTACGTGATCCCTGAGTATCTAACCCATTGATTTATTGTCGTGGGATACATCCCACTTTTTGAGACATACTGTGTGTGGTTGCCTTCCCACATGATGCCTCGCTACCGTGGCGGACGAAGGAGGGACGACATGCTGGAAACGCTCGCACCACCACAGGGCGCCGGCCTGCTCGACAGTATCGCCGATTTCTGCCGCCGCACCGGCATGGCGGAGTCCACGTTCGGCCGCCGCGCGGTCAACGACGGCAAGTTCGTCGCGCGCCTGCGCGACGGCGCGCGCATCACGCCGGAAACGCTCACGCGCGTCAGCACCTACATGGCGAGCCGCGGCGCCACCGCACCGCAGTCGCCGCGCGAGCTGATGCCGCTGCTGCGCGTCGCCCCCAGGCCGGCGCCCGTTGCCGCGCCCGGCGAGGGTGCGCCCTCGCGCAACTTCCGCTTCTTCGACAACCGGCAGAAGTACCTGCTGTTCGTCAACACCTGCAGCGAGAAGGAAGTCATCGCGCGCCGCGTCGGCATGGAGCTCGCCAACATCCACCCGCGGCCGCCGGCGGTGCGCGTGTTCGACGCCGGCATGGGCGACGGCACGGTGCTCACGCGCGTGATGCGCGAGATGCACCGGCGCTTCGCGACGCTGCCCTTCTACTTCGTCGGCAAGGAGATCAGCCTCGAGGACGTGCGGCTGTCGCTCGCCAAGATGGCGGACCGCTTCTTCGAGCACCCGGCCACCGTGCTGGTGGTGACCAACATGTACTACAGCGAGGCGCCCTGGCTCACGCCCAAGGCGCTCGCCGCGGCGACTTCGCTCCTGTGGCACGAGGTGGCGCTCACCGGCAGCACGGCGCACGACTTCAGCGAGCAGATCGCGGCGCTCGAGCCGTTCCTGTCGAAGAACTGGCAGGCGCGCCACAGCACGACCACCGGCAACCCGGTCTACGAGCGGCCGGTGGCGCTGGTGCTGTACCGCGAGGACTTCAAGTTCCTGCTGCACGACATCATCCCGCAGCAGGGCCGCACGCGCGCCGACTACGACCTGGTGATCGCCTCGCAGCCCTACCGCGCGCGCGTGCCGGCGAAGTTCAAGGCGCAGCGCGTGATCGCGCCGCTGGTGCGCGCCCTCGGGCCGGGCGGGCGGCTGCTGGGCATCCATTCCTGCGGCGGCGACCCGGGACTGGAGATCGTGCGCAAGGTCTGGCCCGAGGAGAACCCGTTCCAGACCAACCGCCACGACGTGCTGCGCGCGGTGCGCGCGGAGCTCGGCAAGGATGCGCGCCACTTCAACTTCAACGCCTATGCGGATGCGCGCGCGGTGTTCCGCTACGACATGCACACGCTGCCCACCGAGGTGTCCTCGAGCATCGGCACCTCGACCTTGTTCGCCGCCTGGAATGCCGCGGTGTACGTCGCGCAGATCGACGACGAGCGCCTCGGCAAGGTGATCGGCGAACGGCAATACCTGGATGCCACGCGCGAAGTGCTGCAGGCGCACGGCGGCCTCTGGTTCCTGGATGAATCCTATGTCGTCTCCCGCAAGCGCGCTTGAAGCCACCACCGCCCTGGCGGTCGACCTCGTCGCCTCGGGGTCGATCGAGATGGGCGCGCACCGGCCCGCGGACGCGCGCGCCATCGCGGCGCTGCTGCCTTCCGGCACGCCCGTCTACGTCAACCACCTGCCGCGCCACAGCCTCGCCGACTCGCTCGCCTCGCTCGCCGCGGTGCGCGAAGCGGGCCTGGAGCCCGTGCCGCACATCGCGGCGCGGCGCATCGGCAGCCGCGCCGAGCTGACGGACTTTCTCGGGCGCGCGGTCGCGGAGGCCGGCGTGCGCAAGGCGCTCGTCATCGGCGGCGACGAGGCCGAGGCGCGCGGGCCCTTCGCCGACGGCGCGTCGCTGATCCGCAGCGGCGCCCTCGCCGCGAGCGGCCTGCGCGAGATCGGGCTGCCCGGTTACCCGGAGGGCCATCCGCGCATTCCGCTCATGGAGCTGGAGCGCGATTTCGCCGAGAAGCTCTCGCTCGCCGCGGCCCAGGAAATCGGCGTCTACGTGGTGACGCAGTTCTCCTTCGCGCCGGCGCGTGTGCTCGAGTACTGCGCCGCGCTCGCGCGCAGCGCGCCCGGCGTGCCGGTGTACGTCGGGCTGCCCGGCCCGACCTCGACCGCGGCGCTGCTGCGCTTCGCGCAGCGCTGCGGCGTGAGCGCTTCGCTGCGCGCGCTGCACGCGCAAGGCCTGAACGCGGTGCGCCTGGTGACGCACACCGACCCCGGCGACCAGCTCACGCACCTGGCGCGCTACTGCGCCGCGCACGCCTCGGCGTGCAACGTGGTCGGCGTGCACGTCTTCACCTTCGGCGGGGTCACCGCCGCCGCGGGCTGGATGAATCGCTACATCTCCAATCGCGGAAGCTAGCCGCCGGGGAAGTCTGCTCCAGGGTGGCGCGGAGCCCGCGACAACGGTCCCCAACGCCTCGCGGCTTCGAGTCATCACTTTTTGCGATCGCTGCCGCGCCTCCGGATTTGATGGAGGCCTTCAACGCGCGTAGCGTATTGCGAGGAAGTGGCCACGCTGTGCAGCCTGCCCCAATGGGCATTGAACAAGGAGATGCGAGTGGACGCGACTGCGCTAAGTGGCGGAATCGGCTTGAAAAAATTGGAGCCTGACGACCAACAGGCGGAGTGCATTCCGCCTTTTAGGGTCTCTACTTCAAGTTAGGCTTCGAACATGCGCGGAGTCTCTGGCATCGCGATAATTTCAATCGGTGCGATCGTCTTTGCAATGTCTTCCTCCGCCAGTGCGCAGAGAACGCTATCCGTCGAGGATTGCATCTACGTACGAGATACCGCGTCCATTGCGCAGTGCGCCCGGAACGCATGCGCCAGGGCAGTCAGGGCATCGTTACCGCTTCCAACTACAGTGTCCTTTCCGCACCAACACAGTTCCGCGGGCGGGCCTGATCAAAAGCGGACCGAAGTCGTCGTCGACGGTACGGTTCGCTACCAAGTGGATGCTGGACCGCATGTGGAGAGCACTTACAGCTGTCACGTCGAGAACAACATAGTGCTAAAAATGCAGATCTCGAAGCCTAACAGCACGCCCCACTCGGACGCGCGCGACGCGCCGCGCCTTGCGAGCGCAGGTGTGCCGCGCGCCGGTGGGCGTGGACGTTAGGCGCCATGACTGTACGGCCAATGCGGAACGGGGAGCTTTGATGGGAATCTGGCTAATGCCGTTCGCGATGTTCGGAATGGGTATGCTGGTGATGTTCCTCGCCTTGACTCTTTTCGGCGAATACCGCAAAGCGTTCATGGCAAACCCCATGGCGGTAATGACGCTCGATGTGTTCCTCGCCGCGATGCACCGTGGCGGGCCAGCGTTGCTCGCGATAGTGGCGCTATTCGGCGGCGCGATGCTCGCCGCATCGGGGGTGATCCTGCTTGTAGCCCTCCTCCTATATGAAGCCGCACCGCTGTGGCGGGCGATTCGGCTCAGCCTTGGCATCTAGCGACGGCATGACGCCTAACACCGCGTTGTTGACCGACGCCTTTCAACTCGCGCTACGCGCTTTGCGCGGCGCGGCAAAACGCGAACGTTAGGTCTCTTCAGCTGCCCCATGCCATCTCCTTCCACTGACAAATTGGCCGTGCTGATCGACGCGGATAACGCACAGGCCTCTATTGCGAGTGAGCTTCTCGCCGAGGTCTCCAGCTATGGGACGGCGACGGTAAAGCGTGCGTATGGTGATTGGACAACGCCGAACCTTTCCGGGTGGAAGGAAGCGCTTCACAACCTCGCCATACAGCCCATTCAGCAATTCCGATTCACAGTGGGCAAGAACGCAACGGACTCTGCGCTGATCATCGACGCCATGGATCTCCTCCACGGAGAAACGGTGGATGGATTTTGTTTGGTGTCATCGGATAGCGACTTCACGCGCCTTGCGACGCGCATCCGTGAGGCGGGCCTTGCGGTGTATGGTTTTGGCGAGAAGAAGACGCCAAAGCCGTTTGTCGCTGCCTGCGACAAGTTTGTGTTCACCGAGATTCTTCGGCCGGCGGCAGTCAACTCGCCAGGCCTGCCCTCGCCGCAGGAGCACCTGCAGCCCGACCTTGCTGCCGCGGTGAACGCCGCAGCTCGCGAAGATGGGTGGGCCGCGCTGTCTGCAGTGGGATCTCTTTTGGTAAAGGCAAGTCCTTCGTTTGATCCACGAAACTACGGATTCCCGAAACTTGGCGAGCTCGTGCGAGGGCAACCGTTCTTGGAGGTGAAATCCGTCCCTGCAGGTGATGGTTCGCCCAACGTACACCTCTATGTACGCCTCAAAGAGACCTAACCCCCCAGTCAACGCGGACGCGCGCGTAGGTGCCGTGCTGTGCAAAGATTGGCGGGCGCGCGCCGGTTACTGGGAACGTTAGATTGCATGATTAAAGGCCCGCGCAATGCTTGAGGCAGCAATTGGGAGCCTCCTGGCCGGCGACCTCAATAGCATCGGTTTGGTTCTTGGGTTTGTTGGGGTGCTACTCGTGTTCTTCTGCGGCCTTCCCCCGATGGAAATTTTGAACGACGGTGCCTACATTGAGACCATGGTCACGCCGAAGATGAAGATCTTCATTGGCCTCTCGCGGCTCGGCCTCGCTCTGATCGCAGCAGGCTTCGTCTGTCAATTCTTGGCAGTTCGCCCAGGGTGAAGGCCATGCAATCTAACCCCCCGGTCAACGCGGACGCGTGCGGACGCGCCGCCATGCACCTACGCTGCAGGGCACTCGCCGGTTACCGGGCACGTTAGGTTGCATGGGACGCCCCCGCTACGTGGACTATGCTCGAACGCGTAAGGCGACCTGGCCGGCTCTTTCGCGTGCGGAGCTTCGTCTCGTCATGGCTCGTCTCGCGGATCTCGAAACCGATAACGGCCGCCCGCCCGCTGTGCGCATTCGCTTGCGTCGTCGCAGACTCGAGGCTGTATCGGTCTTTCGCGCGATTCACGGTCAACTTACCGATGATCGCCTATGGGTGCCGCGGGCTCTGCCGCGCCGGCGCTCCAACACAGTCTTTCGCTATGTACCGCACTGGAAGCGACGTGCGCATGCAACCTAACTCCCCGGTCAACGCGGACGCGGAACCTCATTCGATAAAGTGGACACCTCGATTTAACAGGCTGGCGGTTTGCTGCACCAAGAGCGCGTCCGCGCGAAATCATGCGTCGGAGCGCTGGCTAGTTGGCGAAGCGCGGCGGGCGGCGGCGCGAGGGGTCCCCATCGCGACGCGCCGAGACGGACCGAGGGCGGAGGGAGCAGGCCGAGGACTGTCTGAGCCCGTAAATGTAGGAAGGGCGAGTTGCGCAGGCCTCCGATGCCCGAGAACTGACGGCGAGGGGATTTCGCGTCGCTGGGGAAACGCGCCGCCGCCCGGCGCGCTTTGTGCGACGCAGTGTTCCTCGATGCTACAGTCCTTACGCCAACCGAGGAGGATCCGCCATGGCCGCACCGAAGTCCCCGCCGTCCACCATCGGCACCGTGAAGGACGTGGTGCCCAAGCTCGCCGAGTTGACCGAGAAGGTGCTCTTCGGCGACGTCTGGGCGAGGCCCGGCCTCTCCAAGCGCGACCGCAGCTTCGCGACCGTCGCCGCCCTCGTCGCACTGCACCGGCCCGATCAGCTCAAGGGGCACATCTGGCGCGCGCTGGACAACGGGGTGACGCGCGAGGAGCTCTCCGAGCTCTTCACGCAGCTCGCGTTCTACGCCGGCTGGGCGAACGGCATCAGCGCCGCGCAGGTCGCCAAACAGGTCTACGAGGAGCGCGGCGCATGAGGATCGGCTTCATCGGCCTGGGTGTGATGGGCGCGCCAATCGCCGCGAGGCTTGCGCGCGCCGGCCACACCGTCAAAGTGAACGACCTGCGCCGCTCGGACGTGCCCGGCGCCGCCTGGGCGGACTCGGCGGCCGCCGCCGTAGGGGACGCCGAATTGGCCTTTACCTCGCTCCCCGGTCCCGCCGAGGTCGAGGCGCTGGCCGCACAGATGGGCCCGGCGCTCGCGCGCGGCGCGGCGTGGTTCGACCTCACCACCAATTCGCCCGCCTGCGTGCGGCGCGTGCACGCGACGCTCGCCGCGCGCGGCGCGCAGTTCCTCGATGCACCCGTGAGCGGCGGACGCGAAGGCGCGCATAGCGGCAAGCTCGCGCTCTGGGTAGGCGGCGACGAGGCGACCTACCGCAGGCACGAAGGCGTCCTGCGCCTGATCGGCGACCAGCCGATCTACGTAGGAACGATCGGCGCGGGCTCGGTCGCCAAGCTCGCGCACAACTGCGCCAGCTTCGCCGTGCAGACCGCGCTCGCCGAGATCTTTACCCTCGGCGTGAAGGCGGGCGTCGAGCCGCTCTCGCTCTTCAAGGCGATCCGACAGGGCGCGACGGGCAGGAAGCGTACCTTCGACCGGCTCGCGGAGCAGTTCCTCCCGGGCAAGTACGACCCGCCCGGCTTCGCGCTGCGCCTCGCGCACAAGGACCTCACGCTCGCGCTCGAGCTCGCGCGCGAAGTGGGCGTGCCGATGCAGGTGGCGCAGGTGGCGATGAAGGATTTCGAGGCGGCGCTCGCCCGCGGCTGGGGCGAGCGCGATTCGCGCACGCCGATGCTGCTGCAGGAAGAGCGCGCCGGCGTCTCGCCGCGCGTGCCGCCAGACAAACTGAAGGAAGTGCTCGAATAGGCGCAGGGGGCGCTGCGGCGACACTTGCGCCCCCGCACCCCCCAGTGGCCCAAGCGGGTGCGCTAGAAGCGGTAGCGGACCTCGATGCCCGCCTCGCGCGTCGTGTTGGCCGGCTCGTAGCCGACGAGCCCCATGCCGATCGGCTGGATGTCGGAGTCCTTCACATCCCAGTAGTGCAGCCACGGGGCGAGCGTCCAGCGCCGGCTCTCGAGCATCAACTGCACGCGGTAGCCGCGGCCGCTCGATTGCTCGTTCGACACGTCGCCGAATCCGAGGCCGGTGTCCGAAAGATGGCTGCGCTGAACGCCGCGCACGAACACGTCGTACTCGATCTGCGGGGCGAACACCCAACCCGCGGCGACCGGCATGCGCAACGTGACGCCGAGCGGCAGATAGAAGTAGTTGGACTCGCGCCGGTAGCCAACCGCGCCGGTGGAGGAGACGCCGCGCAGGTCGTTGTACAGGTAACGGTAGGCAGCACCCACGTAAGGCGACCAGCGCAGGCGCTCGGAGCCGTAGTCCCGCCCGGCCAACAGCCGGACTTCGAGGATGTAATCGGGAACACCCGTCAGGACGCCCGAACCCTGGTATTCGAGCTCGCCATAGCTCCAGCGCCCTTCGAGGCGCGCGAACGCGCGCCTCGGGCTGACCGCGGTGTAGGCGCCGCTGACCCCAACCCGGTTGCCCTCGAGCATCATCGTGCCGGGCTCTTCATACCGGTATTGCGAGAGCTGGGCGCCCACCTCCCACCCGCCGCGCGTCCCGAGCGGCTCCAGGGCCCAGGCCGGGAGCGCGCAGCAGGCCATCGCGGCCACCCATGCGCCCGCGCGCATGATTGCCTCTGACACGCCTATCCCCAGATGGCCGCCGCCGCGTGTACGCATCGGCGCAGTTTCTCACGCTCGTCCGCCTCGGTCACGGGATTGCCGCCCATGGTGCTCGCGAAGCCGCATTGCGGGCTGATCGCGCATTGCGAGAGGTCGATGTACTTCGCCGCCTCCGCCGCCCGGCGCTTGAGGGCATCCAGCGGCTCGAGCTGCGGCACCTTGGAGCTCACCAGGCCGAGCACCACGCCCTTCGACTTCGGCACCATGGCGAGCGGCGAGAAATCGCCGGCGCGCGGCGTGTCGAACTCGAGCAGGAAGTGGTTCACCTGCGCGCGCTGGAACAGGCGCTCGGCGATCGAGGTGTAGCCCCCCTCGGAGAGGTACATGCCCTTGTAGTTGCCGCGGCACATGTGCACGCCGACGAACATGCCCGCGGGCGCACCCTTCACCGCCTCGTTGATCGCCTCCACGTACAGGTCGACGAGCTCGTCCGGGTTGCCGCCGGCGTCGCGCACCTTGGCCTGCGCGGCGGGATCGCAGAGCACCGCGAGCGCCACCTCGTCCAGTTGCACGTAGCGGCAGCCCGCACGCGCGAGGTCGGCGATCTCCTCCCGGTACACCTTGCCCAGGTCGGCGAAGAATTCTCTCGCGCTCGCGTAGATTCCCGGGTCGCCGAACTGCGTGAAGCGGTAAAAGTGCATGGTGGAGGGCGCGGGCATCGTCACCTTGGGCGTCGCCCGGGTCAGCGGCGCCACGAAGCGGTACTCGTCGAGCGTGATGGGCTCGCTGCGGCCAACTTTCGCGGTCACATAGGGCGCGGTGAAGTCGCTGCTGTGGCCGTGCTCGTCGTGGAACTTGAACACCGCGTCCCTGACGACGAGACCTTTGGTCAGGCGCACGAATTTCTCCCAGTAGGAGATGCGCCGGAACTCGCCGTCGGTCACCACCTGCAGGCCGCACTCCTCCTGCAGCTTCACCACGTCGCGGATCGCTTCGTCTTGCACGACGCGGAAGGCGCGTTCGTCGAGCTTGCCGTCGGCGTGCGTGCGGAACGCGTCGCGCAGCTTGCGCGGGCGCAACAGGCTGCCGATGTGGTCGGCGCGAAAGGGCGGGCGCCCGTTTGCGGCAATGGCCATGGTCACTCCTCTTCGGTCCTTTACCTATAGTACTATAGACAACGGAGGAGGTACCGATGCGCCAGCAGGCAAAGCCGGCCGCGACCACGTTGCGCGAACAAGCGCCCGCGAGCCATGGCGCGCGCTGAGCGCAAGAGCGTGCCCGCCGCCGCGCCGCGCCGCCGGCGCGCCGACGAGATGGTCGCCGCCGCTGCCAAGGTGTTCGCGGCGCTCGGCTATCACGGCGCCTCGACCCAGGACATCGCCGACGTGCTGGGTATCCGCCAGGCGAGCCTGTACTACTACTTCCAGTCCAAGGAGGCGGCGCTCGAGGCCGTGTGCGCCGACGGCGTCGAGGACTACGCGCTGCGCGCGCTCGCCATCCAGCGCGGACCCGGCAGCGCCGCGGACAAGGTAGCGCAACTCGTCATCCAGCACCTCGCGCCGATGCGCGAGCGGCTGGACTTCACGCTCGCCTTCCTGCGCGAGCGGCGCTTTCTGCCGGCGCCCGCGCGCCAGCGCATCCGCGCGATCGAGAAGCGCTACGAGCGCATCATCGAGCGCGTCATCGGCGAGGGCATCGCGAGCGGCGAGTTCCGCGCGGACCTGGATGCGCGCATGGCGACGCTCGCGCTCCTCGGCCTGGGCAATTCCGCCGCGCTCTGGTACGGCCGCGAGCCGGGCGCGACCCACGAGCGCATTGCGCAGAGCTACGTGGACCTGCTGCTGCGCGCCTTCCGCGAGGACGTCGCGCCGGCGCAACGGAGAGTGCACTAGCATGACCAGCGCCCTCCAGCTGCTTGCCGAGCGCGCCGAACGCGAGCCGGATGGCATCGCCTACCGCGCGAAGCACTTGGGGCTCTACGAGGAACGCAGCTGGCGCGATTACGCTGCGCGCGTGGCGAAATGCGCGCTGGGCTTGCGTGCACTGGGCCTCGCGCCCGGCGAGCACGTAGCGATCATGGGCGACGCCTGCGAGGAATGGGTGCTCGCGGATCTTGGCGCGCAAGCCGCGGGCGCGATCACCTACGGCATCTATCCCACGGCCTCCGCGCAGGAGCTCGCCTACCAGATGCGCGACGGCGGCGCCGCCGTCTTCATTGCCGAGAACCAGGAGTACGTGGACAAGATCCTGCCGCTTGCGGACGCGCTGCCGGCGCTGCGCTGGATCCTGGTGATCGACGATTCGGCGATGTTCGACTACGCGCATGCGAAGCTGAAATCCTTCGACGAGGTGCTGGCGATGAGCGGCGAAGCGGGCGCCGGGAACCTCGCGGCCCTGGCCCGCGCGCTCGATCCTGCGGCGCCCGCGTTCATCGTCTATACCTCCGGCACCACGGGCCAGCCCAAAGGGGCAGTCGTGGGGCACGCGAAGCACGTCGCCGCCGCGGGCAACGTGCTCGCGCACTACCCGGCGCTTGCCGAGCGCGAACAGCGCACGGTGGTGTACCTCCCGCCCTGCCACATCCTCGGTCGCGACGTGGCGATCACGCTGCCGCTGCTCTCGCGCCTGGTACCGCACTACGGCGAGGACGTGGAGGACCTGCCGCAGACGCTCTTCGAGGTGGCGCCCACGGTGCTCTTCACTGTGCCGCGCTACCTGCAGAAGTTCGCCTCGCAGGCGCTGATCGGCATTGCGGCGAGCTCGCGCGCCAAGCGCCTCGCCTACGGGGCGGCGCTCGCGATCGGCCGGCGGCATGCGCGCGCACGCTGGGAGCGCGGTCCGCACGGTTCGCTTGCCTACGCGGTCGCGCGCGCGCTGGTATTCCGGCCGCTCCTCTCCAAGCTCGGGCTCGACGAGGTCGAGCTGATGGTCTCCGGCGGCGCGGCGCTGCCGCCCGAAACCGCCGCACTGTGGCAGATCTGGGGCGTCAACACGCTCGAGATGTACGGCCAGACCGAGGAGGCGGGCGCGATCATCGCCGGACAGAAGGGTCCGTTCGCGCGCCCGGGTAGCGTCGGCTGCGTCGCCGCCGGCCTCGAGATGCGCCTCGGGGAAGGCAGTGAGATCCTGGTGCGGGGGCCGCACGTGTTCGACGGCTATTGGAACAACGCCGGGGGGACGCACGCGGTGCTCGACGCGGATGGCTGGCTGCATACGGGCGACGTCGGCGAGCTGCGCGACGGCGACCTGAGGCTGGTGGACCGCGCGCGCGATTTCATCGTCACCTCGGGCGGCAAGACGCTCTCCCCCTCCATGATCGAAGGCCTGCTGCGCGCAAGCCCCTACGTCGCCGAAGCGATGGTCATCGGCCACTCGCGCAACTACCTCACCGCGCTGATCGAGATCGATTTCGACACGGTGGCGGAATGGGCTCGCAACCAGGACATCGCCTACACGGGCTTCACCAGCCTCGCCCAGCACCCGGCGGTGACCAAGCTCCTGGCAGGCGAGGTGGAGCGCGCGAACGCGCAGCTCGCGCGCGTGGAGCAGCTGAAGGCGTTTCGCGTGCTGCCCAAGGCGCTTGATCCGGAGGAGGAAGGCGAGCCGGTCACGCCCACGCGCAAGGTGAAGCGCGCACTGATGCTGGAACGGTTCCGCGAGCTGGTCGAATCCATGTACGACGACCGCGAGGAGCGGCTCGTCGCGGCAGGTGTCGGCAATACCCTGAAACCCTGAGACGAGGAGAAAGCCATGAGGCACATGTCCCTGATTGCCGCAGCGCTCGCCGCGCTGCCGCTCTGCACGCTGCCGTCTGTCGCTGCCGCGCAAGACGCCTACGTCGTCGGCGTCTCCGCGGCGATGACCGGCCCGGTTGCCGGCACCTACGCGCCGGTGGTCGACGCGATGAAGGCCTATCTCGAGCACTTGAACGCGAAAGGCGGCGTCAACGGCAAGCCGGTGCGCCTCGTAGTGCTCGATGACCAGGCGCAACCTTCGCGCGCCGCAGCGAACGCCAAGCAACTGGTGTCGCAGGAGAAGGTGCTGATGCTGCTCAACACGAGCCTGTCCTCCACCTACGCGCCGATGGTCGCCGAGGCGAAGAGCGCCGGTATCCCGCTGTACTTCGCCGGCGCGGTGTGCCCCAAGGACACCTTTCCGCCCGCCGACCCGCTGCAGTTCTGCTCGACCGCCTTCGGCGCCAACCTCGACTCGCAGGCCGCGCTCGCCTTCGTGAAGGCCCAGTCGAAGGATCCGGTGCGCATCGGCTTCGCCGCCATGGCGATCCCGATCTCGCGCGGCGAGATCGACTACGCGGAAGGCTTGTCGAAGACGCTCGGCATGACGCCAGTGGAAAAGCAGATCACGCCGCCGCCGACGCCCGACTACACGCCGTTCGCCACCAAGCTCAAGGACGCCAACCCGAACTGGATGTACTCGTGGGCGCCCTGGGTGTCGCAGGTGCGCACCTTCGAGGCGATGCGGCGGCTGGGCTGGAGCGGGCGCTACATCACCTGGGCGCACCTGAACGCCGAGGACGAGCTCGCGCGCGTGAAGGACAGCGGCTTCTTCGTGATCGGCACCAACGCCTTTCTCGAGGACAACCTGCCGATGCACGCGGAGATGCGCGCCGTGGCGCACCGCGCGGGCCTCTCGCACCCCGTGTCCTACCTCACCGAGGGTTTCGTCGCCGGGCTGGTGCTCGAGACTGCGCTGCGCAACACCGCCTGGCCGCCGACGCCGCAAAAACTGCTGGCCGCGATGAACTCGCTGAAGGTGGACCTGAAGGGCCTGCGCGGCGGGCCGCTCGAGTGGACCCAGGACAACCATTTCCGCACCCGCCAGTACTACCGCGTCTGGCGCTGGGACACGACCGGCAACCGCGTGGTGCGCGTGCAGGACTGGCAGCCGATCGACGTCAAGCGCTGACGCCTTGCAGCTCGCCGTAAACATCGCAGTCCTGGCGTCGATCTATGCGCTGATCTGCTGCGGCTACGTTCTCATCTACCGCGTCAGCCGCGTGCTCTCGCTCGCGCACGGCGAGCTGATGATGCTCGCCGCCTACGGCCTGTACGCCACGTCGTCGCTCTTCTCCGCACACCCGCTGCTCGCCGTCGCCGCGGCCGCGGGCCTCGCGCTCGCGGTCGGCGCGGCGGTGTACGCAGCGCTGATGTGGCGCATGACCGGCGAGTCGGTGCTGGCAGCGGTGCTGGCGACGATCGCGCTCGGCATCCTGCTGCGCGGGCTGATGGTGCTCGTCTTCGGCACGCAGACGCAGTACCCGCTGCGCGACCTGGGCTGGACCAACGCCTCGTTCGACGTGGGCGGCGGCGCGCGCATCTCCGGCGTGGGCGCGGCGCTGGTGCTCGGCACGGCGCTCGCCTACGGGTCGTTGTTCGCTTTCCTGCGCGGCACGCGCTGGGGACTGCGCATGCGCGCGGCGGGCCAGAACCCGCTGCTTGCAGCGCAGCGCGGCGTGCGGCTGCACGGCATCTATGCGCTTGCCTGGGCACTCGCCACCTTCACCGGCGGCATGGCCGGGATGCTGATCGCCTGTGACGCGGGGCTGGAGGGGACGCTGGTGACGATCGGCCTGAAGGCATTCCCTGCGGCGCTGGTGGGCGGCCTGGATAGCCTTCTCGGCGCGCTCGTAGGCTCGCTGATCGTGGCCGGTGCGGAGGTGCTCCTCATTCACTACGTGGATCCGCTGCTCTCGGACGTGGTGCCGTTCCTGGTGTTGCTCGCGATGCTGGTGCTGCGGCCCTGGGGCCTCTTCGGCTCACGCGAAGAGCTCGACCGTGTATGAACCGTAACATACCCATCGCCGCCGGGGGGTGCGGGGGGACCGGGAAGTCCCCGCGCGCTCTCACCGGAAGGGGCCCGGCCCCCGTGCTCTCATGAGCATGCCGCGCGCGAGTGGCTACTTCCGCACGCGCTATGCGCAGGACACTGCGCTCCTGGAGACGCGCACGCAGAAGGCGTGCGCGCTCGCCTTCGCCGCAGCGCTCGCAGCCTTCCCGTACCTCGCCGGGCCGCTTGCCCTCGATCTCGCCAATCAGGTGCTGCTCGGCTCGATCGGCGCGGTCGCGCTGATGCTCCTCACCGGCTATGCGGGCCAGATCTCGCTCGGCCATGCGGGGCTGCTCGCGGCGGGCGCATTCACCGGCGGCATCCTCTTCAAGGAACTGGGCGCGCCCTTCTGGGTCACGCTGCCCGCGGCCGCGCTCGTAGGGGCAGGCCTGGGCATTGCCTTCGGCCTGCCCAGCCTGCGCCTGCGCGGCCTGTACCTCGCGGTGTCCACCCTCGCGCTGCATTTCATCGTCATCCACGCCGGCGCCGAGTACGAGACCCGGCGCGGCTTTTCCACCGGCATCGTCATCGATCCGCCGCGCATCGGCGAGTGGGTGCTGCGCGATGCGCGCGTCTGGTACTTCGTGCTGCTCGCCTTCGCGACAGCAAACCTGCTTTTCAGCCTGAATCTGCTGCGCACGCGCACCGGGCGCGCCTGGCGCGCCGTGCACGGCCGCGAAGCGGTGGCCGAAGCCCTCGGCATCAGCGTGCGCCGCGCCAAGCTCGCGGCGTTCGTGGTCTCCTCCGCCATCACCGCGGTCGCCGGGTGCCTGTTCGCCTACTACCGCGGTTTCGTCTCGGCGGAGGCGTTCTCGCTGTACCTGACGATCCAGTACGTGGCGATGGTCATCATCGGCGGCATGGGCTCGCTCCTCGGCGCCATCCTCGGCACCGCGTTCGTGACGGTGTTTCCTTATGCGATCGAGGCAGTGATGCGGCTGCTGGGGCTTGCCGATCGGCTTTCGTCGGTGGTGTTTGCAGTGAACTACGCCGCCTTCGGCCTGGTGATGATCCTGTTCCTGGTGCTCGAGCCACAGGGCCTGGTGGGCATCTGGCGGAGAGTCCAGGAGTGGTTCCTGCTCTGGCCCTTCAAGCAGCGGCCGCTCTCCAAGTGACGCCAACCGAAGCCGCCGCGCGCATGCCGCTCCTCAAGCTGGAGAACGTGGAGGTCGCCTACCACCGCGTGATCACCGCAGTACAGGGCGTCTCGCTCGAGGTGGCGCAAGGCTCGATCGTCGCCCTGCTCGGCACCAACGGCGCCGGCAAGACCACCACGCTGCGCGCCATCTCCGGCTTCATCGGCCTGGATGACGCGCGCGTCACGCAAGGCGCGATCCAATACGACGGCGCGCGCATCCAGAACCAGCCGCCTCACTTCGTCACCGCGCGCGGCATCGCCCTGGTGCCGGAGCGCAGCAAGGTATTCGAGAACCTGAGCGTGCATGAAAACCTCGAGACGGTGGTGCCACGCCCCGGGAGCGACCGGCGCCGGCTCATCGCGACGGTCTACGAGATGTTCCCCGCGCTCGCCGCCCTGCGCCGCCGCGAGGCGGGCTACTTATCGGGAGGCGAGCGGCAGATGCTGGCGATCGGCTCGGCGCTCGCCTGCGATCCGCGGCTGTTGCTGGTGGACGAGCTCTCGCAGGGCCTCGCGCCGCTCGTCGTGCAGCAGCTCGCCGCGCGCCTGCAGGCGATCCGGCGCGAGCTCGGCACCACGATCCTACTGGTGGAGCAGAACGCGCAGGTGGCGCTGGACATCGCCGACCACGGCTACGTGATGGAAAGCGGCCGCATCGTGCTGGACGGCAGCCCCGGGCGGCTGCGCGCCCACCAGGACGTGCGCGAGTTCTACCTCGGCGGGGGCGAGGCGCGGCGCAGCTACCGCGACGTCAAGCAGTACCGGCGCAGCCGGCGTTGGTATGGCTGAGGCCGCCTCGCTGCGCGTCGAGGATCTGTCGCTCGCCTTCGGCGGCCTGAAGGTGCTCGAAGGCGTGTCTTTGGAGGCCCGGCCGGGCGAGCTGCTCGCCCTGATCGGCCCGAACGGCGCGGGCAAGACCTCGATCCTCAACTGCATCTGCGGCATCTACCGGCCGAGCCGCGGCCGCGTGCTGCTGGGCAAGACCGACATCACGCGCGAGGCGCCGCACCGCATTGCCAGCCGCGGCGTGGCGCGCACCTTCCAGCACGGCGAGCTCTTCCCCCACATGAGCGTGATCGAGAACCTGCTGGTCGCGAGGCATGCGCGCATCCGCGGCGGTTTGATTGCCGAGGGCTTCTTCCTGCCTCGCGTGCGCGCGGCGGAAACCGCGCACCGCCGAGCCGTCGAGGAAGTGCTGGAGTTCGTGGAGCTCGAGCGCTATCGCCACCGCCCGGTCGATGCCCTGCCCTTCGGACTGCAGAAGCTTGTCGGCTTCGCGCGCGCCCTCGCCATGGAGCCCGCCGTGCTGCTGCTCGATGAGCCCTCGGCAGGGCTCAATCGCGAGGAGCGCGAAGACCTCGCGCGCTTCGTGCTGCGCATCCGGCACGAGCTCGGCATCGCCATGGTCTGGGTCGAGCACGACATGCAGATGGTGGCCGATCTCGCGGATCGGATCTTCGCGCTGAACTACGGCGTGCCGCTCGCGCAGGGTGCGCCCGAGGCGGTGCTGAGCGACCCGGGCGTCATCGAGGCCTACCTCGGCGTGCGCGCGGGCTCGTAGAATGGCAGGAGAGAAAGGAAAGGCATGAGACTGCATTCGCGCCTGCGCTTCGCACCGGCCACTGTGAACGTTGAGCGCCGCGCCGACGGCGCGATCGTGCTGCGCTCGCCACAACCGCTGCGCGCCTATGAGCGCAACGTGGGCGAATGGCTGGTGAAGTGGGCGCGCGAGGCGCCCGGGCGCGTGTTCCTCGCCGAACGCGACGGCGAGACGTGGCGCAGGGTGAGCTATGCGCAGGCCCTGGAGGCGGCGCGACGCATCGGGCAGGCGCTGCTCGAGCGCGGCCTCGGGCCCGGGAGGCCGGTCGCCATCCTCGCCGACAACAGCGTGGACCACGGCCTGCTCGCGCTCGGCGCCATGCACGCTGGCGTGCCGGTCGCACCGATCTCGCCGGCGTATTCGCTCATGTCCAAGGATTTCGCCAAGCTCAAGCAGATCTTCGCGCTGCTGCAACCCGGGCTCGTGTGGACCGGCGATTCGCCCCGCTACGCGCCTGCGCTCGCGGCGGTCGGCGCCGAAGCGACGCCGATTGCGAAGCTCCTGGAGAAGGACGCCGGCGCGCGCGTGGACGAGGCCTTTGCGCGCGTGGGGCCGGAGAGCGTCGCCAAGATCCTGTTCACCTCGGGCTCCACCGGGCTGCCCAAGGGCGTGATCAACACGCAGAGGATGCTCGCCTCCAACCAGCAGATGCTGGCGCAGGTCTGGCCGTTCCTGGAAGACCGCGTGCAGACCATCGTCGACTGGCTGCCGTGGAACCATACCTTCGGCGGAAACTTCTGCTTCAACGTGATCCTCAGGAACGGCGGCTCGCTCTACGTGGACGGCGGCAAGCCTGCGCCCGGCCTCATCGAAGTGACGGCGAAGAACCTCGCCGAAGTCTCGCCCACCATGTACTTCAACGTGCCGCGCGGCTTCGACCTGCTGATGCCGATGCTGGAGGCGGACGCCGCGTTGCGGCGCAATTTCTTCCGCGACCTCGACATGGTGTTCTACGCGGGGGCGGCGCTGCCGCAGAACCTCTGGGAACGCCTGGAAGCGCTCGCCATCGCCGAGAAGGCGGGCGAGCTGGCGATGATCTCCTCCTGGGGCTCGACCGAGACCGCGCCTTCCGCTGCGGCGGTGCACTACCACATCGAGCGCGCGGGCGTGATCGGGCTGCCCAATCCCGGCTGCGAGCTCAAGCTGGTGCCGGCGGCCGGCAAGCTCGAAGTGCGCGTGCGCGGACCGAACGTGACGCCGGGCTACTACCGGCGCGAGGACCTGACGCGCGAGGCTTTCGACGCGGAAGGCTACTACCGCATCGGCGACGCGATGAAGTTCGCAGATGCCGCCGTGCCGGAGAAGGGCCTGGTGTTCGACGGCCGCGTAGCGGAGGACTTCAAGCTCACCTCCGGGACCTGGGTGCACGTGGGCGCGGTGCGCGTGAAGCTGATCGCGGCGGGCAATCCCGTGATCCAGGACGCGGTGATCACCGGGCACGACCGCAACGAGGTCGGCGCGCTGGTGTTCCTCAGCCCCGCCACGAAAGACCTCGCGCCCGAAGCGGTGCGCGCCAGGATCGCCGCCGCGCTCCAGGCGCTTGCCGCCGAGGGCGGCAGCTCGATGCACCCGGTGCGCGCGCTGGTGCTGGAGGAGCCGCCCTCCATCGACGCGGGCGAGATCACCGACAAGGGCTACATCAACCAGCGCGCGGTGCTCGAGCGCCGCGCCGCGCTGGTCGAAACGCTGTACGCCCGCTCCGCCGGCCCGGCGGTCATCACGGCCGGCGCTGCGTCGTAGAATAGCCGCCCCCCCAAGGAGGAATCATGAAGAAGCCGGTCACTGCATTCTTGACTATCGCGCTCGCCCTCGGCGCCGGCGCTGCCGCCGCCCAGGAGGTCACCCTGCGGCTGGTGAGCGCATTCCCCGAGAACCAGTTCTACGTGAAGCGCACGATCGACTGGATCGCCGACGTCAACAAGGACGGCAAGGGCGTGCTGCAGATCAACTTCATCGGCGGCCCCAAGGCCATCCCGACCTTCGAGGTCGGCAAGGCGGTGCAGACCGGCGTCGTCGACATCGGCTTCAGCACCGGCGCGTTCTACACCAACGTGATGCCCGAGGCGGACATCCTCAAGCTCTCGGAGACCAGCGCCGCGGAGCAGCGCAAGAACGGCGGCTACGAGCTCATCAACAAGATCTGGGCGGAGAAGGGGAACATGCGCTACCTCGCCAGGGTCGTCGAGTTCACCCCCTTCCACCTCTACCTCAACAAGAAGATCGACAAGCCCGACCTCACCGGCCTCAAGATCCGCATTACGCCGGTGTACCGGGAATTCTTCCAGTCGATGAACGCGTCGGTGATGACCACTGCGCCGGGCGAGGTGTACACAGCGCTCGAGCGCGGCGTCATCGACGGCTACGGCTGGCCGATCCACGCCCTGTTCGACCTCAATTGGCAGGAGAAGACCAAGTACCGGGTCGATCCCGGCTTCTACAACGCCGAAGTATCCCTGGTGATGAACCTGGACAAGTACAAGGCGCTGACGCCGGCGCAGCGCGACTACCTCGAGCGCAAGGCCATGGCGTACGAGGGGCAGAACGAGTTCTGGAAGACCTATAACCAGAGCGAGACCAAGCGGCAGGCCGACGCCGGCATCCAGACCATCGCCTTCGACGCGGCGACGAGCAAGGCGTACGTGGAGAAAGCGAAGGAAGTCGGTTGGGCGAACGCCATCAAGGCGAGCCCGGAGTACGGCCCGCAGCTGCGCAAGGTGCTCGCCAGGTAGGGCACATGGATCGGCTCGAGGCGGCGTACGGCAAGCTGCTGGAAGCGCTCGCCCTCGCCGCCTGCGCGCTGGTCTTTGGCATGACGCTGATGATCTGCGCCGATGTGCTGCTGCGGAACGTGCGCATCGTGCCGGGGCTGGTGGGGCTGGAGTGGAGCAACGAAATCTCCGAGGCGATGCTCTACCTCATCACCATGCTCACCGCGCCCTGGCTGCTGCGCAAGGGCCAGCATATCCGCGTCGACATCGTGCTGCGCGCCGTGCCGAAGCGGGTCGGCTGGGTTTTCGAGTGGATCGTGGACGTCCTCGGCCTCGCCTGCTGCCTCGTCATCACGTACTACGGCGCGCGCGCCGCGCTGGCGAGCTTCAAGGCGGGGTCGGTGTCGATCAAGACGCTGGTGACGCCGGAGTGGTGGTTGCTCAGCGTGCTGCCGGTGGCGTTCCTCGCGCTGTCCCTCGAGATGCTGTTCCGCATGCGCCGCCTGGCGCTCGGCGAGCGCTCGCCGCGCGACGACGCGGTGTCGACCGGCTAGAGCGATGTCATGGGACGCGGCGGCATGGCTGATGCTCGGCGGCTCGACGGTGCTGATGTTCCTCGGCCTGCCGGTGGCGTTCTCTTTCCTGGCGATCAACCTGCTGGGCGCGGTGGTGTTCTTGGGCGGCGAGGCGGGACTCACCCAACTGGCGCGCAACAGCGTCGGCTCGGTGGCGAGCTTCTCCCTCACGCCGATCCCGCTCTTCATCCTGATGGGCGAAGTGCTGTTCCACACCGGCCTGGCGGTGAAGGTGATCGACGGCGTCGAGCGGCTGATCCGGCAGGTGCCCGGGCGGCTCGCCGTCGTCGCCGTCGTGGCGGGAACGGTGTTCTCGGCCATTTCGGGCTCGACCATCGCCACCACCGCGATGCTCGGCAGCCTGATGCTGCCGGTGATGCTCTCGCGCGGCTATCACCCCGCCATGGCCACCGGCCCGCTGATGGCGATCGGCGCCGTCGACATGCTGATTCCGCCCTCGGCGCTCACCGTGCTGCTCGGCAGCCTGTCCGGCATCTCGATCTCGAAGCTGCTCATCGGTGGCGTGGTCCCCGGGCTATTGCTGAGCGCCGCCTTCGTCGTCTACATCGTGGCGCGCGTGAAGCTCAACCCCGCGCTCGCGCCCGCCACCGCCGTCATCGAGTACCGCGGCTGGGAGCGGCTGCGCCCGTTCTTCCAGTACGTGGTGCCGCTGGTGTCGATCTTCGCCATCGTGGTCGCGTCGATGTCCGCTGGCTGGGCCACGCCGACCGAGTCGGCGGCGATCGGCGCGTTCGCCACCATGGTGCTCGCGGGCGCCTACCGCGCCCTCTCGCTGCACGCGCTTCTGGGGGCGCTGCGCGGCACCGCGGCCATCTCGGGGATGATCCTGTTCATCATCGTGGGCGCCACTACCTTCTCGCAGGTACTGTCGTTCTCCGGCGCGAGCAACGGCCTGGTCGAGCTGATCGCGGGGCTCGGACTGTCGCCGCTCCAGGTGATCGCGGCGATGCTGCTGCTGCTCGTGTTCCTGGGGCTGTTCGTCGAGCAGGTCAGCATGATGCTGATCACGCTGCCGATCTACATGCCGCTGGTGCAGAAGTACGGCGTCGACCCGGTGTGGTTCGGCGTCATGTTCCTCATCTGCATGCAGCTCGGCCTGCTGCTGCCGCCGCACGGCCTGCTGCTGATGACCATGAAGGGGGTGGCCCCGCCCCAGGTGACCATGCTGCACATCTTCCAGGCCGTGCTTCCCTACATTGCGATGAGCCTGCTTTTGCTCGCGCTGGTGTTCCTCGTGCCCGCAGTTGCGGTATGGTTGCCTAACCAGATCGGCTGACCGGCGCACCATGGAACGCTCCTTCAAGGAAGAAGTCGAGAAGCTCAAGCTCGGCGAGGGCGAGGTGTTCCACGGCGAGGGCATCCTCGCGGTGACCAAGGCCCTGCTGCAGTCCGGTGTCTCCTATGTAGGCGGCTACCAGGGCGCGCCGGTGTCGCACATGATGGACGTGCTGAACGACGCGCGCGACATCATGGACGAGCTCGGCGTGCACGTCGAGACCAACGCCTCCGAAGCGGGCGCCGCGGCGATGCTCGGCGCCTCGATCAACTACCCGTTGCGCGGCGCGGTCACCTTCAAGTCCACCGTCGGCACCAATGTCGCCTCCGATGCGCTCTCCAATCTCGCCTCCGCCGGCGTCAAGGGCGGCGCGCTGATCGTGCTGGGCGAGGACTACGGCGAGGGCGCCTCGATCATCCAGGAGCGCAGCCACGCCTTCGCCATGAAGTCGCAGATCTGGCTGCTCGACCCGCGGCCGAACCTGCCGAAGATCGTCGAGATGGTGGAGCACGGCTTCGCACTGTCGGAAGCCTCCAGCACGCCGGTGATGCTCGAGCTGCGCATCCGCGCCTGCCACGTGCAGGGCTCGTTCCGCACCAAGCGCAACCGCGCGGCGCGCTTCTCGCGGCGCTCGTTCATCGAGAATCCCGGACTTCGATTTCGCGCGCATCAGCCTGCCGCCCGCCACCTACGCGCAGGAAAAGCACAAGGTCGAGGTGCGCTGGCCGGCGGCCGTGCGCTACATCCGCGAGCAGGGCCTGAACGAGCTGTTTCCCGGCGAGCGCGCCGACGTCGGCATCCTGTGCCAGGGCGGGATGTACAACGCCGCGCTACGCGCGCTGCAGCAGCTGGGCCTGGCCGACGCCTTCGGCGCCTCGCGCATTCCGATCTACTGCATGAACGTCACCTATCCCCTGGTGCCCGAGGAGATCGTGCAGTTCTGCGCGGCCAAGCGCGCGGTGCTGGTGATCGAGGAAGGCCAGCCGGCGTACCTCGAGGACGCGATCCTCGCGACGCTGCGCCGCCACGACGTCAACGGCGTCAAGGTGCACGGCAAGGACGTGCTGCCGCTCGCGGGCGAGTACACCGGCGAGGTCGTGGTGACCGGTCTTGCGCGGTTCCTGGGAACGGAGACGCTGCTGGCGCCCATCACCGGGCCGAAGAAGAAGGCCGCGGAGCTCCTTGGCGCGTCGCTGCCCACGCGCCCGCCGGGCTTTTGCGTAGGCTGCCCCGAGCGCCCGGTGTTCGCGGCGATGAAGCTCGTGGAAAAGGAAGTGGGCAAGTACCACGTCTCGGCGGACATCGGCTGCCACACCTTTTCCACGCTGCCGCCCTTCAACATCGGCCACACGGTGCTCGGCTACGGCCTGGGACTCGCCTCCAACTCGGCGGTGCACCAGATGTTCGGCCAGCGCACCGTGACCATCATGGGCGACGGCGGCTTCTGGCACAACGGCCTCACCTCGGGCGTCGCCAACGCCGTGTTCAACAAGGATGACGGCATCCTCGTCATCATGAAGAACGGCTACAGCTCGGCCACCGGCACGCAGGAACTGCCTTCGTCGCCCACGCACAGCGAGCACAAGGCCACCGACATGTCGATCGAGCGCGCGCTGCAGGGCCTGGGCGTCGCCTGGACGCGCACCGTGAACACCTATCACGTGAGCGAGATGAAGGGCACCCTCAAGGAGGCGATGACCACGGACTACAAGGGCCTCAAGGTGATCATCGCCGACGGCGAGTGCCAGCTCGAGCGCCAGCGCAAGCTCAGGCCCCAGGTCGCGGCGGCGCTTGCCAGGGGCGAGCGCACGGTGCGCGTGAAGTACGGCGTGGACGAGGACACCTGCACCGGGGACCACTCCTGCATCCGGCTCTCGGGCTGCCCCACGCTCACGCTGAAGGACAACCCCGATCCGCTGCGCACGCGACCCCGTGGCCACCGTGATCGAGGGCTGCGTGGGCTGCGGGCTGTGCGGCGAGAACGCGCACGCGGCGACGCTGTGCCCGTCCTTCTATCGCGCCGAAGTGATCCAGAATCCGACCCTCCTGGACCGCGCCGTGCGCGGGCTGCGCAGTTTCGTCGTCCCCGCCTGACATGGAGCGCGGTTTTTCCAGCGAGATCGAGAGCCTGAAGCTGGGCGACGGCGAGGTGTTCCACGGCGAGGGCATCCTCGCAGTGACCAAGGCCCTGCTGCAGTCCGGCGTCTCCTACGTCGGCGGCTACCAGGGCGCGCCGGTCTCGCACCTGCTCGACGTCATGGTGCAGGCGCGTGACTACATGGAGGAGCTCGGCGTGCACGTGGAGGCGTGCACCAACGAAGCCGCCGCCGCCGCCATGCTCGGCGCCTCGATCAGCTACCCGGTGCGCGGCGCAGTGACCTGGAAGTCGATCGTCGGCACCAACGTCGCCGCCGACGCGCTCTCGTACCTCTCCACGGCGGGCGTGATGGGCGGCGCGCTGATCATCGCGGGCGAGGACTATGGCGAGGGCGCGAGCGTGGCGCTGGAGCGCACGCACGCCTTCGCGCTCAAGTCGCAGCTCTGGATGCTCGACCCGCGGCCCGATCTGCCCACCATCGTGCGCATGGTGGAGAAGGGCTTCGAGCTCTCGGAGGCTTCCAGCACGCCGGTGATCGTCGACCTGCGCATTCGCGCCTGCCACGTGCAGGGTGAGTTCGCGGCGCGCGCCAACCGCGCGGCCGCGCTCTCCACGCGGCACCGCGGCGCGGCGGCCGGCTTCAACTACGAGCGCCTTTCGCACCCGCCGGCGACGTTCCGGCAGGAAAAGCACAAGGTCGAGGTGCGCATGCCCGCCGCCCGGCGCTTCATCGCCGAGCACAAGCTCAACGAGACTTTCGCGGGCGATCTGGACGGGGTCGGGATCATCGTGCAGGGCGGCCTGTTCAACAACCTGCAATGCGCGCTGCAGGTGCTCGGGCTCGCCGACCCCTTCGGCGCGAGCCGCGTGCCGATCCTCGCGCTGAACGTGGTCTATCCCCTGGTGCCCGAGGAGATCGTCGCCTTCTGCGCCGGCAAGCGCGCGGTGCTGGTGCTCGAGGAAGGCCAGCCGGAGTTCATCGAGCAGGACATCGCCACCACCCTGCGGCGCCGCGACCAGGCTGCCGCAGGGCCTGCCATCCCCTCGACGAAGCTGCACGGCAAGGACCTGATGCAGATGGCGGGCGAGTACTCCGCCGAGCTGATGGTGCGGGGCCTGCAGAAGTTCTTCGCGCAGTATGAGCCGCGGCTCGACCTCGGGCGCGGCGCCGAATGGCTCTCGAGCGTCGCCGGCATCCGCAAGCACGCCGCCGAGCTGCTCGGCGCGCCGCTGCCCGCGCGCCCGCCGAATTTCTGCATCGGCTGTCCCGAGCGGCCGGTGTTCGCCGCGCTCAAGATCGCCGAGCGCACCACCGGCCGGCCGCACATCTCGGGCGACATCGGCTGCCACGCCTTCGCCACCTTCGAGCCCTTCTCGATGGGCAACTCGATCCTCGGCTACGGCATGAGCCTCGCTTCCGCCGCGGCGGTCGGGCCCATGATGGCCAAGCGCCCGCTCGCGGTGATGGGCGACGGCGGCTTCTGGCACAACGGCCTGCTATCGGGCGTCGCCTCGAACCTGTTGAACAAGGGCGACGCGGTGCTGGTGGTGATGAAGAACGGCTACGCCTCGGCCACCGGCACGCAGGAGCTGATCTCCTCGCCGCCGAAGGACGCGCGCGACGCGAGCGGGAAGAGCGCGACGCACGCCGACCGCACCATCGAGAACACGCTCGCGGGCCTGGGCGTGCGCTGGGTGAAGACGGTGCACACCTACCATGTCGCCGAGATGCAGAAGACGCTCACCGAGGCGCTCACCACCGACGAAGGCGGCCTCAAGGTGATCGTGGCCGAGGGCGAGTGCCAGCTCGAGCGCCAGCGCCGCGCTGCGCCCCGAGTCCGCGCGGCAGCTCGCCGCGGGCGAGCGCACGGTGCGCGTGAAGTACGGCGTGGACGAGGACACCTGCACCGGGGACCACTCCTGCATCCGGCTCTCGGGCTGCCCCACGCTCACGCTGAAGGACAACCCCGATCCGCTGCGCACGCGACCCCGTGGCCACCGTGATCGAGGGCTGCGTGGGCTGCGGGCTGTGCGGCGAGAACGCGCACGCGGCGACGCTGTGCCCGTCCTTCTATCGCGCCGAAGTGATCCAGAACCCGGGACTGTGGGATCGCCTGGTCGAAACCCTGCGCCGCGCAGTACGCGGTGGCGGCCAAGCGCAGGCTGCCTGAATGGCCATGCTGCCGGAGCGCTCTCTCACCGTGCTGGTCGCCGCTCTGGGCGGCGAGGGCGGCGGCATGATGGCCGACTGGCTCATGCACGCCGCGACCGCCTGCGGCTACCCGGCCCAGGCGACGTCCATTCCCGGCGTGGCCCAGCGCACCGGCGCCACCACCTACTACCTGGAGATCTTCCCGGCCAAGCGCGAGCTGCTCGGCGGCCGCGAGCCGGTGATGTCGCTCACGCCGAGCCCGGGCAACGTGGACGTGATGGTGGCCTCCGAGCTGCTGGAGGCGGGCCGCGCCCTGCAGAACGGCTACGTCAGCCCCGAGCGCACCACGCTCATCGCCTCGACGCACCGCATCTACGCCACTGTGGAGAAGATGCAGATGGCCGACGGGCGCTTCTCGAGCGAGCGGGTGCTGGAGGCGGGGCGCCAGCTCGCCCGGCGCGCGGTGCTCTTCGACATGCGCGAGGTCGCGCAGGCGAGCGGCACCGTGATCAACGCGGTGCTGTTCGGCGCCCTGGCGGGCTCGGGGGCGCTGCCGCTGCCCCGCGAGGCCTGCGAGGCGGCGATCCGGCGCGCGGGCAAAGGGGCGGAAGCGAGCCTGCGCGGCTTCGCCGCGGGCTACGACATTGCCGCGAGCCCGCGCCCGGCGCCGGCCGCCGCGCCGCGGCCGCTGCCGCCCGAGACACGCGAGATCCTCGATCTCGGCGCGGCGCGCCTGCGCGACTACCAGGGCGAGAACTACGCCAGGCTCTACGTGGAGCGCATCGCGACGCTGGGCGAAGCGGACGCGAAGCTCGTGGGTGAAGCCGGCCGCCAGCTCGCGCTGTGGATGAGCTACGAGGACATCATCCGCGTTGCCGACCTGAAGACGCGCGCCTCGCGCTTCGCGCGCGTGCGCAAGGAGGTCGGCGCGCGCGAGGGCGAGCCGGTGGTGGTCATCGACTACCTCAAGCCGGGCGTGGAGGAAATGGCGTCGCTGTTGCCGCCCGGGCTCGGGCGGCGGCTGCGCGCCTGGGCCGAGCGGCGCGGCAAGCTCGATGCCTACAACGTGGGCATGCACGTGAAGACTTCCGGCGTGTTCGGCTATCTCCTGGTGCGCGCGCTGGCCTGGCTCAAGCCGTGGCGGCCGCGCAGCCTGCGCTACGCCGAGGAGCAGGCGCTGATCGAGCGCTGGCTCGCCGCGGTGCGCGACGCCGCCCCGCGCAGCCCCGCGCTCGCGCTCGAGGTCGTGGCCTGCGCGGGGCTGCTGAAGGGCTATGGCGAGACGCACCGACGCGGCCGCGGCAACTTCCTCGCCATCCTGGATGCGCTGGTGGAGAACCCGGCCACGACCGATGCCGCCACCCAGGCGGCGGCGATCCGCAAGGCCCGCGAGGCGGCGCTCGCCGACCCCGAGCAGAAGGCCCTCGAGCAGACGCTCGGCCGGCCGGTGACCTGGCTGCGGACCGAGAAGACCCGCTAGAATCCCCCGCCCATGAACGATCCCGCCTTCCTCAGCCGCGAGTACAACAACCGCGAGTTGTTTCCCGACTATGCGCGGCACTTCGCGCGCTGGCAGGAGGGCTCGGCGCGCGCGCGCGGCACGATGACCTGCTATCTCGATCGCGCCTACGGCGACGCGCCCGGCGAGACGCTGGACATCTTCCCGGCGCGCAAGGGCGACGGCAGCGCGCTCGTCTTCATCCACGGCGGCTACTGGCGCTCGCTCGACAAGAAGGACTTTTCCTTCCTCGCGCCGGCATGGGTCGACGCCGGGGTGTCGCTGGTGGTGGTGAACTACGGCCTCGCCCCGGCGGTGACCATGGAGCGCATCGTGCAGCAGATGCTCGCGGCCTCCGCCTGGGTCTATCGCCACGCCGAGGAGTACGGCATGGACGAGGAGCGGCTGTTCGTGAGCGGCCATTCGGCCGGCGGGCATCTCGCGGCGATGATGCTCGCGGCGCTGTGGCCGGTATACGACCGCTCGCTGCCGAAGGACCTCTACAAGGGCGCGCTCGCGGTGAGCGGCGTGTACGACCTGCGGCCGCTGGTGCAGGTGGACTGGCTGCAAGGCGACCTGCGGCTGGACGAGGCGACGGCGCTCAGGCTCTCGCCCGCGTTCCTGCCGCCCGCGACGCGCGCGCCGCTCGCCCTCGCCGTCGGCGGCCTGGAGAGCTCGGAATTCAAGCGGCAGAACGCGCTGCTCGCGCAGCGCTGGAAGCCCGTGCTCTCACGCGACGTGCCGATGCCGGGCAGGGACCATTTTACGGTGATCGACGGCCTCGCCGACCGCGCGAACCCGCTCTTCGCGGCCACGCGCCGCATGATGGGGCTCGACCAATGAAGGAGTATCTCTCCCCGGGGCGCTATGTCGACAGCGACCATCCCGACGTCATCGCCTTCGCGCGCGAGCACGTCAAGGGTTCCACCGACGTAGAGCGCGCCGTGTCGCTCTACTACGCGGTGCGCGACGCCGTCCGCTACAACCCGTTCCTCGACTTCTCCAGGGACGAGAGCTTCCGCGGCAGCGTGTGCCTGCAAAAAGGCGAAGGTTTCTGCATCGGCAAGGCGGCGCTGCTCGCGGCCTGCGCGCGCGTGGTCGGCATCCCGGCGCGCGTGGGCTTCGCCGACGTGAAGAACCATCTCACCACGCCGCGCCTGGCCGAGCACATGGGCGGCACGGACCTCTTCGTCTATCACGGCTTCACCGAGCTGTGGCTGGAAGGCAAGTGGGTCAAGGCGACGCCCGCCTTCAACCTGGAGCTGTGCCGCAAGTTCCGCGTCAAGCCGCTCGAATTCGACGGCCGCCACGACTCGATCTTCCACCCCTTCGACGCCGACGAGCGGCGCCACATGGAGTACGTTCGCGACCGCGGCTCATCCGCGGACGTCCCGGTCGAAGAGATCAAGCGCGTGTTCCGCGAGGCCTATCCGGGCCTCTACAAGCTCGGCAAGGACGCCGCCAAGGAAAGCTTCGCGCCTAGCGCGAGCTAGGCATCGCCCCACACCTCGCGCGCGGTGTCGACCACCAGGCGGATCTTCGCCGCCTGGGCCTCCACCGCGAGCACGTTGCCGTGCACGGTGCTGGAGAAGCCGCACTGCGGGGACAGGCACAGCTGTTCGAGCGGCACGTGCTTGGCGGCCAGCGCGATGCGCTTCTTGAGCTCGTCCTTCGATTCCAGCGTGCCGAGCTTGGTGGTGACCAGGCCCAGCACCACCATCTTGCCCTTGGGCACGAAGCGCAACGGCGCGAAATCGCCCGAGCGCGCGTCGTCGTACTCGAGGAAGTAGCTGTCCACCTGCAGCTCGTTGAACAGCACCTCCGCCACCGGCTCATAGCCGCCCTCGGCCGCCCAGGCGCTCTGGAAGTTGCCGCGGCAAAGGTGCACGCCGACCGACATGTCCTTGGGCTTGCCGGCGATGGCGGCGTTGATCAGGCGCGCATAGCGCTTGGGCAGCTCGTTCGGGTCGTCGCCTCGCTGCTTGGCGCCCTCGCGCATCTTCGGGTCGCAGAGGTACGCGAGGTTGGTGTCATCGAGCTGCAGGTAGCGGCAGCCGGCGTCGGCGAGCTGCCGGATCTCGTCGCGGTAGCAGCGCGCCACGTCCTCGTAGAACCCTTCCATGTCGGGGTAGGCCTCGCGGCTGATGGCGCCGCGGCCGCCGCGGAAGTGCAGCATGGTGGGCGACGGGATGGTGACCTTGGGCGTGCGCTTGGCGACCGACTTGAGGAACTTGAAGTCCTCCAGCTGGATCGGCCTCACGTGCTTGAGCATCTTGGTCACGTGCATCACCGGCGGCGCGAAGTCCACGTCGCCCGCGGCGCCGTGGAACTTGAGCTGGATGCCGCCTTTCACCTCGACGCCCTCGAGCTGCTCGAGGAAATCGACGTGGAAATAGGTGCGCCGGAACTCCCCGTCGGTGATGCCCTGCAGGCCCCAGTCCTCCTGCAGCTTGACGATGTCGCGGATCGCCTTGTCCTCGACCGCGCGCAACTGGGCGCGGCTGATGGCGTTCCTCTTGAAATGCTGGTCGCGCGCCTCGAGGAGTTCCTTGGGGCGCAGGAAGCTGCCGACGTGGTCGGCGCGGAAGGGCGGCGTGGTTCGTTTCGTCATAGGAAAGCGAGAATAGCGCAATCCGCGCGCCGTGCGCGGCGCGGTTCGCGATGGGACGGCTCCCACGCGCCGCATGCGCCGGTAGACTGCGCACGATGCGTGCCCTGCTCGAAGAAAGCTTCCGCGCGGCGGTCGCCGCCGCGGATCCGCTCAGGATCCTGCCTGCGCACCTGCCGCGGCCGCCGCGCGGGCGCACGTTCGTCGCGGCGGCCGGCAAGGCGGCGGCCTCGATGGCGCTCGCGGTCGAGCGCCACTGGCCGCCCACAGCGCCGCTCGGGGGACTCGCCATCACGCGCTACGCGCACGGCCTGCCCACCGAGCGCATCCGCGTGATCGAGGCGGGTCACCCGGTCCCCGACGCGGCGGGCGAAGGCGCGGCGCGCGCGCTGCTGGAGCAGGTTCGCCAGCTGGGGCCCGACGACCTGCTGCTCGCGCTCGTCTCCGGCGGCGGCTCGAGCCTGCTGTCGTTGCCGGCGCCGGGCGTGCCGATGGAGGGCCTCAAGGCGATGACGAGGGAGCTCTTGCGCTGCGGCGCGCCGATCCAGGAAATGAACACCGTGCGCAAGCACCTGTCGGCGATCCAGGGCGGACGGCTCGCCGCCGCCTGCCGCGCGCCGGTGCTGGCGCTCATCGTCTCGGATGTCACCGGCGACGATCCCACGCACATCGCCTCCGGTCCTTGCGCCCCCGATCCGACGACGGTCGCCGACGCGGAAGCGGTTCTTCGAAAGTACGCCATCGCCGCCCCGGGCCCGTTCTCCGAGACGCCCAAGCCCGGCGACCCCCTGTTCGCGCGCGTGGAGAACCGCGTCATCGCCACGGCACGCCGCTCGCTCGAGGCTGCGGCGGCGGTCTTCGCTGCGCGCGGCTACGCCGCGACAATCCTCGGCGATGACATCACCGGCGAGGCGCGCGAAGTAGCGCGCGCGATGGCGGCGCAGGCGCTCTCCGCCCGGCGCCCGGGCGTGCTGATTTCCGGCGGCGAATGCACGGTGACCGTGCGCGGCGCCGCCGGCCGCGGCGGCCGCTGCGCCGAGTTCCTGCTGGCGCTCGGCATCGCGCTGCAGGGCGCGCCAGGCGTGCACGCGATCGCGGCCGACACCGACGGCATCGACGGCTCCGAAGACAATGCCGGCGCGCTGCTCGCGCCCGACACGCTCGCGCGCGCGGCAGCCCAGGGCATCGACGCGGCAAAGATGCTCGAGGCGAACGACAGCTACGGTTTCTTCTCGGCGCTCGGCGACCTGGTGGTGACGGGGCCCACGCGCACCAACGTCAACGACTACCGCGCGATCCTGCTCGCCTAGGGAAGCTCTGAACAAGTCCCGCGTGCGCGACGGTGGCGATTTTCGTGCAGGGCGAGACAGCGGACGCCGCCGTGTACTTGACGTCCACAAGGCGGCCGATGGCGATGCCATGCGCGAAAATCTCCCCGTCCCTCCAGGCGGCGAGGCCGCGAGGCGGGGGTTCACGGCAAAGGCCTCGCCGCCCTCGGGTTGCGGCCGGAAGTCCTCGACGGTTGGCTTACGATAGCGCGATGACACGGGCGCCGGCGTTGTTGCTCGGCCTTGCGATATCGACATATCGCTGCGGCCTCGCGCCTAGCCGGCGCCGCGTTCCGGCCGCAACGCGCCACCGCGCGACTTGTTCAGAGCTTCCCTAGGGCGTCGCAGGGGGATCCTTCGGCTCATTCGCTGCGCCACCATTTTCACCGCCGTCTGGCGGCGAGCCGTGCCTCGGTTTGCCCTGGCGGATTACCCAGACGATGGCGGCCACCGTCAGGGTGACGTTGGCGACGATGCCGATGATCCAGAACCAGCTCATCGGGCGGGACGTGCGCCGGCCGACTCGAAACCGTCGGCGATCATGACCTCTACGAGCTGCGGCCCGCCCTGGCGCATCGTTTCGCGCAGCGCGGGCGCGACAGCCTGCGGATCGACGACGCGCCGGGCGGCGACACCCATCGAGCGCGCGAGCGCGGCGAAATCGATCTCCGGATCGCGCAGGTCCATGCCCACGAAGCGCTCGCTCTTGCGCATCGACACCAGGCGCTCCTTCAGGATCCGGTAGCTGCGATTGTTCGCGATCACGTAGGTGATCGGCAGCTTCAGGTGCGCCGCGGTCCACAGCGCCTGGATGCCGTAGAGCGCCGAGCCGTCGCCGACGACCGCCACGATCGGGCGGCCGGGAAGCGCAAGCGCCGCGCCGACCGCGCCCGGCATCGCGAAACCCAGGCCGCCGCTTGCCAGGCCGAAGTACGACTTCGGGTCGCGCTGCGGCACCAGCGCCGGCAGCGTGAGCGACGAGGTGAGCGCTTCCTCCACGACGACCGCCTCGCGCGGCAGGGCCTCGGCGATGCGCAACATCAGGAACCGCGGGTCGACCGGCGTCTCCTCGGCGGCTTCGAGCGCGGCGAGGCGCGCGCGGCCCTGCTGCGCGCTCCAGTTACGTGGCGCGAACGCCGCGAGCCGTTGCGCCGCCTGCGCGGCGGCGCCGGCGCTGCGCTGGGCGCGCAGCAGCGGCAGCAGCGCCGCGAGCGTCTCCTTCACGTTGGCCTGGATCGCGATTTCGGTCGGGTGGTTCTTGCCCAGCTCCCACTCGCGCTCGCTCACGTGGATCACGGGCATTCCCGGCGGCAGCGGGTCGACCGGGCTGTACACCGACATGCGCAGCAGGTCCGCGCCCAGGCATACCAGCAGATCGAAGGGCTCCAGCGCCGCGCGCACCGCCTTCTGGTTGCGCGTCAGCGCGCCGAGACAGGCCGGGTGCTCGCTCGGAAACTGCGCCGCGTAGGGTACCGTCTGGTGAAACACGCCAGCGCCGAGAAGCTCGGCGAGCGCCACCGCCTCGGCAAACGCGTCGTGCACGCCCAGCTCGTGCCCGGCAAGGATCACCGGACTCTTCGCGGCGAGCAGGCGCTTAGCGAGCAGCGCGAGCGCCGCGTCCGAGGGGCGCATGCGCGCGTCGACCCGCGTCGGAGCGCCGAGCTCCATTTCCGCCTCCGCCTCGAGGACGTCGCCGGGAAGGGAAATGAACACCGGCCCGGTGGGCGGCGTGAGCGCGACCTTCGCCGCGCGGCGCAGGACGAGCGGCAGGTCCTCGGCACGCGTGACCTCCACCGCCCATTTCACGAAGGGCTGCGCCACCGGCACCAGCGGCGCGTAGAGCAGCGGCTCGAGCAGGCCGTGGCCCTGCTCCTGCTGGCCGGCAGTGAGGATGATCGGCGAGCCGGAGAACCTGGCGTTGTAGAGCGCGCCCATGGCGTTGCCCAGGCCCGGGGCGACGTGCACGTTCGCCGCGGTGAGGCGGTTGGAGGCGCGCGCGTAGCCGTCGGCCATGCCGACGACCACCGACTCGTGCAGCCCGAGGACGAACTTCAGCTGCGGGAAGTCGGGGACGACCTCCATGATCGGCAGCTCGGTGGTGCCCGGATTGCCGAACAGGTGGCTGACGCCTTCATCGATGAGCAGGCGCAGGAACGCGCTGCGGCCGGTGAGTCGCGTCATGCCGGGCAGTGTGTCCGAACCGGGCGGTCAGTCAAGCTTTGTACCGAAAAAGGGCCGGGGATCTCCCGGCCCTTCTTCTGCGCACCGGCATTCGCGCCGGCCGGCGGTCCCGAGTTCGGGCGGCGAGCGGGCGCTGCGCGCCCCAGCCTAACTCTTCTTGAGATCCTCGACCGCCTGCTCTACGTCGCCGAAGGCCTTCTGCGCCTTCCCGGAAACCTGCTTGGCAAGCCCTTTGATCTGTTGCTTCTTGCTGCCAACCAGCTTGCCCGCTGCTTCCTGGACTTTGCCGGCAACGTCTTTCGCCGCACCCTTCACTTGGTCTTTGTTCATGCCCGATAGCTCCTGTAGTAAGCGCCGTGAGCAGCGCGCCCCGAGCGCACCGCTGGGGCCCGCAACTCCGGCTTCTGCTGCTTCTCCTTGCCTTGCCTTCAGGCAGCGACTGGCAGTGCCAGCCGTTCTACTGCGTCCCTTTGAGGATCATGTCGTTCTTCACCGATTTCACGCCCTTGACGCCCGTGGCAACCTTGACAGCCCTGTTGATGTCGGCGCGCGAGTTGACGAAACCGCTCAACTGCACCCTGCCCTTGGAGGTTTCGACATTGATTTCCGCTGACTTGAGCGACGGATCCTCCAGCACCGCTGCCTTCACTTTGGCAGTGATGGTTGCGTCGTCGACATACTCCCCGACGGATTCCGTCGTCGACGTCGATGCGGCGGATGTCTTCATCGAGGCTTTCGCGTCGGCCTTGGCGCGAGTCTCTGCGGCCTTCGCTTCCTTCACGCAGGCTGCCTTGGCGTTGCCGGCCTTGTCGTCGCACCTTTCCTTGGCGACCGCGTAGGCGGCTTCCGCCTTGGCGGCGCTGACGGCGTAGCGGGTCTTGTCGCTGGGCTTGTTGCTGGCTTCCAGCTCGGCTCTTGCGACCTTCTGCTTGCCCTTCGCCTCGGCCATGCAGATGTCTTTCGCATTGGCCGACAGCGATTTGCAGGCGGTTTGGGCTGACTTGTATTCGGCCGCGATCTTGTCCTTGCCGGCCTTGTATGCGTCCTTCGACATGCCTTCCGCGGCCAGCGCTGCGGCGCTGAAGGCGAGGGCCATCGCGGCTGCGATGGCGCCGATGTTGAGTTTGCTCATGGTCGTTTCCTTGCGAAGTTGATAACTGGTCATTAGATCCTGCCCCGCCGAAGCGTTCTGTCCGTTGACGCACAGAATGCCGGGTCAAAGGCCTTGCGTAACCCACTTGTCATGCGGCGCTCCCGCGCCTGGACAAGACCCGGCGTGCGCCCTCATGGGCGGACGTCAAAAGCATCCACCACGACGAAGGCACCCGTGCTCACCGCCTCGATGGTCAGCGTGTGCGTGCCGGTGGCCAGCCCATCAGCTTTGAAGATGGTGTTCTGGTATCCCTCGATCGGGGTCGGTGCATAGGTATTGACCTGTTCCACAAGGACGCCGTCCAGGTACACGTTGGCGAGCCCGGTGCTGAGCTTGCGGCAGCCGATCCAGCTGACCGAAGTCCCCGTGAAGGTGAACGTGACTCGTGCGCCCGCCGTAGCGGACGTGGAGGCGGCCCCCTCGCTCCAGGTTCGGTTCACGTTGCCGTGAAACCACGCGCCGCTGTAGGCGACCGCCGAGTCGTTCTCCTGGAAGCGCGTTCCGGGCGCCTTCACGTCGAAGGCGTCCACCACGATCCGGGCACCCGTGGACGCGCCATTCCCGCGGCCCGTCGCCTCGATCGTCAACGTATGGCTTGCGTCGGCCAGTCCCGTCGCCGTGAACACGACGGCCTGGATCCTGCGCGTCGGAGAATACGTGTCGACCTCGACGGCAACGCCGCCATCCACCTGGACGCGAGCGATGCCGGCGTCGGGGCCGCGATAACCACTCCAACTGACCGATGTCCCGTGAAACGTCAACGTGACTATCGCGCCCGGCGTCTCGGTCACCTTTGCGCCGCCCACCGGCGGGTCGGGGAACGTGAAGACCCCGCCGCCGCTCCATGCGATGGTGCCATCCGCCTGGTCCCAACCGGCGGAGAAGACGACGTCCGGGTCCGTCTCCTGCAGATGCGAGACCACCGGCGCTTGCACGTCGAAGGCATCGACCTGAACGACGTTCGACTCGGCGTCCGCGTTCCGGCGGCCCGTCACCTCGATCGTCAGCGTGTGGCTGCCGGGGCTCAGGCCGTTCACGGTGATGATGGGCGTGTGGATGACTTCCGGGCGCGCAAACAGATCCACTTCGGAGAATGGAACCCCGTCCACCTTGACGAGGGCGATTCCGCTGCTGACGTTGCGGGTGCCAATCCACGTCACCGAGGTGCCCGTGAAAGTGAATGCCGCCTGCGCCCCCGGCATCGTGGATTGCACGGCGCCACCGCCGCTCCACGCAAACGAACCGGCGTCGCTTTGCGTCCAACCGGCACTCAGGCTCACCGCGGCATCTGACTCCTCATAGCGCCCCGGCGCCGATGGGGGCGTGCTGCCGCTGGTGCTGGTGCTGGTGCTCGTGCTCGTGCTCGTGCTCGTGCTGGTGCTACTGCTGCTGTTAGTGCCGCTGCCGTTGCTGTCGTCGCCACCGCCGCCGCCGCAGGAAATCAGCATGCCCGCCAGCAACAAGGCCGCGACGCGTTTCACGTCGCAACCACTCATAGCCGTTCCTTCCGCATCATTGCGCAGAGTCTCGGCTATCAACATCTCGTTCTTGCGCAGGCATGATGGTCCGAATGGACCTGCGGGAGCTCACGGTACCTGCCGGAAAAGAAAAAGGCCGGGGATCTCCCGGCCTTTTCTTCTGTGCACCGGCGTTGGCGCCGGCTTACGCCGCCTTCTTCTCCTCGGCGGGTTTCTTTTCGTCCGCCTGCAGCTCCGGCCGGTCCATCAGGGTGACCAGCGCCATCGGCGCGTTGTCGCCCTTGCGCACGCCGAACTTGAGGATGCGCAGGTAGCCGCCGTTCCTCTTGGCGTAACGCGGGCCGAGTTCATCAAAGAGCTTCCCTACGATTCCGCGGTCGCGCAGGCGGTCGAACGCCAGGCGCCGGTTGGCGAGGCTCGGCGCCTTGCCCATCGTGATCATCGGCTCCACCACCCGGCGCAGTTCCTTCGCCTTGGGCAGCGTGGTCTTGATCTCCTCGTGGCGCAGCAGCGACACCATCATGTTGCGCAGCATCGCGAGCCGGTGGCTCGAGGTGCGATTCAGCTTGCGCAGGCCCAGTCCGTGACGCATGGCAGCCTCGTCTTAGCGGTGATGCTCGAGACCGGCCGGCGGCCAGTTCTCCAGCTTCATGCCCAGGGTGAGCCCGCGCGAGGCGAGCACTTCCTTGATTTCGTTGAGCGACTTGCGGCCGAGGTTCGGCGTCTTCAGGAGCTCGGTCTCGCTCCTCTGGATCAGGTCGCCGATGTAGTAGATGTTCTCGGCTTTCAGGCAATTCGCCGAGCGCACGGTGAGCTCCAGGTCGTCCACCGGGCGCAGCAGGATCGGGTCCACCGTCGGCGACTTGGGCGTCTCGGTGGGCAGCGCGGTGCCCTCGAGCTGCGCGAACACGGAGAGCTGGTCGACCAGTACGCGCGCGGAGTAGCGGATCGCCTCTTCCGGCTCGATCGAGCCGTTGGTCTCGATGTCCATGATCAGCTTGTCGAGGTCGGTGCGCTGCTCGACGCGCGCCGACTCGACCGAGTAGGACACGCGCCGCACCGGGCTGAAGGACGCGTCCAGGATGATGCGGCCGATGCCCTTGGTCTCCTCGGGCAGGAAGCGCATGTTGCCCGGGACGTAGCCGCGGCCCGCTTCCACCTTGATCTGCATCTCGAGCTTGCCCGCGGCCGCAAGGTGCGCGATGACGTGATCCGGGTTGACGATTTCGACGTCGTGCGACGGCTCGATGTCGGCGGCCGTCACCGGGCCCTCGCCCTTCTTCTTCAGGACTGAGGATCGCCTCCTGCCGGTTGTGCAGGCGGAACACGATGCCCTTGAGGTTCAGCAGGATGTCGACCACGTCCTCGCGCACGCCGTCGATGGTCGAGTACTCGTGCACCACGCCGGCGATCTGCACCTCGGTGGGCGCATAGCCCGGCATGGAGGACAGCAGCACGCGGCGCAGCGCGTTGCCCAGCGTGTGGCCGTAGCCGCGCTCGAACGGCTCCATGGTCACCTTGGCGTGCGAGGGCGACAGGTTCTGGACGTCGACGATGCGGGGCTTGAGGAATCCGGATTGCGGCATATTGGTTTCTTCCCGTTACTTCGAATACAACTCGATGATCAGGCTCTCGTTCACCGTCGAGGGCAGGTCGGTGCGCGCCGGCATGGTCTTGAAGGTGCCCTTCATGCGCCTTGGCGTCGACTTCCAGCCACTCGGGGAATGCCGCGCCCCTCGGCGGCTTCCGACGCGGCCTTGATGCGCAGCTGCTCCTTGGCCTTGTTCGCCACCTCGATCACGTCGCCGGGTCGCACCTGGTAGGACGGGATGTTGACGCGCTTGCCGTTGACGAGAATGCCGTTGTGGCGCACCACCTGGCGCGCCTCGGTGCGCGAGGCGCCGAAGCCCATGCGGTAGGCCATGCTGTCCAGCCGCGTCTCCAGGAGCTGCAGCAGGCGCTCGCCGGTGACGCCCTTGGAGCGCGCGGCCTCCGCGTAGGTCTTGCGGAACTGGCGCTCGAGCACGCCGTAGATGCGGCGCAGCTTCTGCTTCTCGCGCAGCTGCTTGCCGAAGTCGGACATGCGCGTGCCGCTCTTCTGGCCGTGCTGGCCGGGGGCGTAGCCGCGCCGCTCGACCGCGCAGCGGTCGGTGAAGCACTTTTCGCCCTTCAGGAAGAGCTTTTCGCCCTCCCTGCGGCACTGGCGGCACTTGGCGTCGAGATTTCTGGCCATGCGTTCTCCTTGCTCCTTCGTCTACACGCGCCGGCGCTTGGGCGCGCGGCAGCCGTTGTGCGGGACCGGGGTGACGTCCGCGATGCTGCCGATCTTGAGGCCGATCGCGTTGAGCGCGCGCACCGCGGACTCGCGGCCAGGCCCCGGGCCCTTGATGCGCACTTCGATGTTCTTCACGCCGCATTCCTGCGCCGCGCGGCCCGCGCGCTCGGCGGCGACCTGCGCCGCGAACGGCGTCGACTTGCGCGAGCCCTTGAAGCCGGCGTTGCCCGAGGTCGCCCAGGCCAGCGTGTTGCCCTGGCGGTCGGTGATGGTGACGATGGTGTTGTTGAAGGAGGCGTGCACGTGGGCGATGCCCTCGGCCACGTTCTTCTTCACCTTCTTGCGCGCGCGCGCCGACGCAGTCTGCTGCAGCTGCTGCGTGCTCGGGGTGGTTTTGCTGGCCATGTCTACGGTTGCCCTTTCTGACAGTCCTCGGTGCGGTGTGGCGTGAAACGACGCTCCGCAGCGAAACGTGGTTCCCTCATGCGGCCTTGCCGACCGGCACGTTGAGCTTGATCGCGGCCTTGCGCGGCCCCTTGCGCGTGCGCGCGTTGGTGCGCGTGCGCTGGCCGCGCACCGGCAGCCCCTTGCGGTGGCGCACGCCGCGGTAGCAGCCCAGGTCCATCAGCCGCTTGATCGACATCGACACTTCGCGGCGCAGGTCGCCCTCGAGCGTGAGGCGCGTCACCTGCTCGCGCAGGCGCTCCATCTCCGCGTCGCTCAGCTCCTTGATCTTGCGCGTCTTGTCCACGCCGGCGGCGGCGCAGATCGCCTGCGCGCGCGCGCGGCCGATGCCGTAGATCGCGGTGAGCGCGATCTCCGCGTGCTGGTGGTTCGGGAATGTTGATGCCTGCAATGCGTGCCATGAGGGTCCCGGGGAAACCTGCGATTATACCTGGTCGTCAAGACGTTAGCAATCAAAAGCACCGCGTCAGCCCTGGCGCTGCTTGTGGCGCGGATCGCTGCAGATCACGCGCACCACGCCCTTGCGCCGCACGATCTTGCACTTGCGGCAGATTCTCTTCACTGAGGCCATGACTTTCATCGTTGTGCTCCCGAATCTCGTTTAGCGGACGGGCAAGCCGCCCTTGAAGCTCGCCTTCTTCAGCAGGCTCTCGTACTGGTGCGACATCACGTACGCCTGCACCTGCGACATGAAGTCCATCGTCACCACGACGATGATCAGCAGCGAGGTGCCGCCGAAGTAGAACGGCACGTTCCAGCGCAGGATCAGGAACTCCGGCAGCAGGCACACCAGCGTGACGTAGACCGCGCCCGCCAGCGTGAGGCGCGTGAGGATGATCTCCAGGTAGCGCGCCGTCTGGTCGCCCGGCCGGATGCCCGGCACGAAGGCGCCCGACTTCTTCAGGTTGTCCGCGGTCTCCTTCGGGTTGTACTGCAGCGCCGTGTAGAAGAAGCAGAAGAACACGATCAGCCCGGCGTACAGCAGCACGTAGATCGGCTGGCCCGGCGTCAGCGTCGCCGCCACGTCGCGCAGCCAGATCAGGCCCTCGGCCGATCCGAACCAGCCCAGCAGCGTCGCCGGAAACAGGATCAGCGACGAGGCGAAGATCGGCGGGATCACGCCCGACATGTTGAGCTTGAACGGCAGGTGCGAGCTCTGGCCGCCGTAGACGCGGTTGCCGACCTGGCGCTTGGCGTAGTTCACCAGGATCTTGCGCTGGCCGCGCTCGACGAAGCACACCACCGCCGTGACCACCAGCACCGCGGCCGCGATCAGCAGCGCGGTGAGCGGGTGCATCGCGCCGGTGCGCACCAGCTCGAGCGTGCCGGCGATCGCCTGCGGCAGGCCGGCCGCGATGCCGGCGAAGATGATGATCGAGATGCCGTTGCCCAGGCCGCGCTCGGTGATCTGCTCGCCCAGCCACATCAGGAACATGGTGCCGGTGACCAGCGTGGTCACCGTGGTGATGCGGAACATCAGCCCCGGCTCGAGCACCAGCCCGGGCTGCGACTCCAGCGCGATCGAGATGCCGGTGGCCTGGAACAGCGACAGCACCAGCGTGCCGTAGCGCGTGTACTGGGTGATCTTGCGGCGGCCGGACTCGCCCTCCTTGCGCAGCGCCTCGAGCTGCGGGCTCACCGCCGTCATCAGCTGCATGATGATCGAGGCCGAGATGTACGGCATGATGCCCAGCGCGAAGATGGTGAAGCGCGACAGCGCGCCGCCCGGAGAACATGTTGAACATGCCCAGGATGCCGCCCTGCTGGCTCTTGAACAGGTCCGCCAGCACGTTCGGGTCGATGCCCGGCACCGGGATGTGCGCGCCGACGCGGAACACCACCAGCGCGCCGAGCAGGAACAGCAGCCGCCGCTTCAGGTCGCCGTAGCGCCCGGATTTGCCCGCGGAGGGAAGCGTGGTGGCCAAGCCCCGGTCCCTTACGCCGCCTTCGGCGCTTCTGCCGGCGCTTGCGCCGGTGCTTCGACCTTGCCGCCCGCGGCCTCGATCGCCGCGCGCGCGCCCTTGGTCGCCTTGACGCCTTTCAGCGTGACGCCGCGCGTGAGCTTGCCCGAGAGGATGACTTTCGCCGCGCGTCACGTCGCGCGGCACGATGCCCTCGGCCTTGAGCACGGCGAGGTCGATCTCCGCCGCCTTGATGCCCTGCAGCTCCGAGAGGCGCACCTCCGCGTAGAGGGCGCGCGTCGGCGAGGCGAAGCCGCGCTTGGGCAGGCGCCGATGCAGCGGCATCTGGCCGCCCTCGAAGCCGACCTTGTGGTAGCCGCCCGAGCGCGCGCGCTGACCCTTGTGGCCGCGGCCTGCGGTCTTGCCCCAGCCGGAGCCGCCGCCGCGGCCGACACGGTGGCGCGAGTTCTTCTCGCCGGGCGCGGGCTTGAGTGTGTTGAGGCGCATGTGGCTATCCTTCGATGCGTACGAGGTAGTTGACCCGCTCGATCATGCCGCGCACCGCCGGCGTGTCGGCCAATTCGACCGTCTGGTTGAGCTTGCGCAGCCCGAGCCCGCGCACCGTCGCCCGGTGCCCGGTCTTGCAGCCGTTGGTGCTCTTCACCAGCGTCACCTTGATCTTCTTGTCAGCCATGGTCAGCCCTGGGCCAGGATCTCTTCGACCTTCTTGCCGCGCTTGGCCGCGATCTCCGCGGGCGTGTTCATCGCCTGCAGGCCCTGCAGCGTGGCGCGCACCACGTTGTACGGATTGGTCGAGCCGAAGCACTTGGCGAGCACGTTGGTCACGCCCATCACCTCGAACACCGCGCGCATCGGCCCGCCGGCGATGATGCCGGTGCCCTCGTGCGCCGGCTGCATCAGCACCTTCGCCGCGCCGTGCCGGCCGACGACCGCATGGTGCAGCGTGCCGTTCTTGAGCTTCACCTTGAAGAGCTTGCGGCGCGCCTCTTCCATCGCCTTCTGCACCGCCACCGGCACTTCGCGCGCCTTGCCCTTGCCCATGCCGATGCCGCCGTCGCCGTCGCCGACCACGGTGAGCGCGGCGAAGCCGAGCACCCGCCCGCCCTTGACCACCTTGGTGACGCGGTTGACCGCGATCATCTTCTCGCGCAGGCCGTCCGCGCGCTCCTCGCTGTGCTGCATCCTGGGCTGCATTTTTGCCATGGCTGGATCCTCAGAACTTCAGGCCGCCCGCGCGGGCAGCCTCGGCGAGCGCCTTCACGCGCCCGTGGTAACGGTAGCCGGCGCGGTCGAACGCGACCGCCTCGATGCCGGCCTGCCTTGGCCTTCTGCGCGATGCGCGCGCCCACCACCTCGGCGGCCTTGCGGTTGCTGCCGTTCTTGAGCTGCGCGCGCACTTCCTTCTCCACGGTCGAGGCCGTCGCCAGCACCTTCTCGCCCGCCGCCGTGGTGATCTGGGCGTAGATGTGGCCGTTCGTGCGGTGCACGGTCAGGCGCACGGCGCCGATCTCGCGGATCTTGAGCCGCGTCTGGCGCGCGCGCCGCAGCCGGGATGCGTTCTTGTCGAGCATGGTCGGGCTCCGTTACTTCTTCTTCGTCTCTTTCAAGACGATCTGCTTCGTTGGCGTAGCGCACGCCCTTGCCCTTGTAGGGCTCGGGCGGCTTGCTGTCGCGGATCTCCGCGGCGACCTGGCCGACCAGCTGCTTGTCCACGCCGGTCACCACGATCTCGGTCTGGGTCGGCGTGGCCACCTTCACGCCCTTGGGCATCTGGTGCACCACCGGGTGCGAGAAGCCGACCGAGAGGTTCAGCTTGTCGCCCTGCGCCTGCGCGCGGTAGCCGACGCCCACCAGCGCCAGGCGCTTCTCGAAACCCTTGGTCACGCCGGTCACCATGTTGGCGACCAGCGCGCGCAGCGTGCCGGACATGGCGTTGGCATGGCGCGAGTTGCCGAGCGCCTTGCACACCAGGGCCTCGCCCTCCTTCTGGATGCCGACGTTGGGATCGGTCGGGCGCGCGATGCTGCCGAGCGGTCCCTTCACCGAGATGCTGCCCGCGGCGAGCGTCACCTCGACGCCCTTGGGCAGAGCGATCGGATTCTTGGCGATGCGGGACATCGTTCGCTCCTTACGCCACGATGCAAAGCACTTCGCCGCCGACGCCGTCGGCGCGCGCCTTGCGGTCGGTCATCACGCCGCGCGAGGTCGACAGGATCGCCACGCCCAGCCCGTTCATCACGCGCGGGATGTCGTCGCGCCCCTTGTAGACGCGCAGCCCGGGCTTGGAGACGCGCTCGATGCGCTCGATCACCGGCTGGCCGGCGTAGTACTTCAGGCCGATGCGCAGCTGCCGCATCGCGCCTTCCTCGCGCACCGCGAAGTCCTCGATGTAGCCCTCGTCCTTCAGCACCTGGGCGATGGAAAGCTTCAGCTTGGAACAGGGCATCACGGCCTCCGTGTGCCCGACCATCTGGGCGTTACGGATGCGGGTCAGCATGTCGGCGATCGGATCAGTCATGCTCATGCGCAAATCTCCTTACCAGCTCGCCTTGATCACGCCCGGCACCTCGCCGCGCATCGCCAGGTCGCGCAGCTTGTTGCGGCCCAGGCCGAACTTGCGGTACACGCCGCGCGGGCGCCCGGTGATCGCGCAGCGGTTGCGCAGGCGCGAGGGCGAGGCGTCGCGCGGCAGCTTCTGCAGCTTGGCGCGCGCGGCGTCGCGGTCCTCGTCGGCGGCCTTGGCGTTGTGGATCACGTCGAGCAGCGCCTGGCGCTTGACCTTGAACTTGGCGACGGTCTGGCGGCGCTTCTTCTCACGCAGTACGACGGCGAGTTTGGCCATGTGCGGTTCCTCAGTGCTTGAACGGGAAGCGGAACGCCGCGAGCAGGGCCCTCGCTTCGTCGTCCGTCTTCGCCGTCGTGGTGATGGCGATGTTCATGCCCCGGAGCGCGTCGATCTTGTCGTACTCGATCTCGGGGAAAATGATCTGTTCCTTGACGCCCAGGCTGTAGTTGCCGCGGCCGTCGAAGGCGCGGTTGGAGACGCCGCGGAAGTCGCGGATGCGCGGGATGGCGATGTTCACCAGGCGGTCGAGGAACTCGTACATGCGCGCGCCGCGCAGCGTCACCATGCAGCCGATGGGAAAGCCGGCGCGCAGCTTGAAGTTGGCGATCGAGCGGCGCGCCTTGGTGATCACCGGCTTCTGGCCGGCGATCCTGGCCATGTCGGCGACCGCGTTGTCCAGCACCTTCTTGTCGCCCACCGTTTCGCCCACGCCCATGTTGATCGTGATCTTGCGGATGCGCGGCACCTGCATGGTGGTCTTGTAGCCGAACTTCTGCACGAGCTCGGGCACCACTTTCTCGCGGTAGTGCTGCGCCAGGCGCGCGGGCGGCACCGGCAGCGCGGGCCTGGCGGGCTTGTCGGCGGGTTTCTCCGCCGCCTTGGCCGCCTTGGCCGCCTTGTCGGCGGCCCTGCCGGCCTTCTCGGCTTTTTCCGCCTGGGCGGCCTTGTCGCCTTGTCGGCCTTGTCTGTCTGGGGGGCTTTTTCCTTGGCCATCGATCTCACCCTATACGTCGACCTGCTCGCCGTTCGACTTGAACACGCGCACCTTGCGCCCGTCTGTCGAGCTGCCTGAAGCCGACCCGGTCGGCCTTCTGCGTCGCGGGATTGAACAGCGCGATGTTCGAGACGTGGATCGGCATGTCCTTGTCGACGATGCCGCCGGTCACGCCCTTCATCGGGTTGGGGCGCTGTGCTTCTTCACGCGGTTGACGCCCTTCCACCACCACGAACTCGGCGTCGACGCGGCGCAGCACGGTGCCGCGCTTGCCCTTGTCGCGGCCGGCGATCACCACCACCTCGTCGCCCTTGCGAATGCGTTGCATGGCTGTATTCCTTGCGGGTCCGGTCAGAGAACTTCGGGCGCGAGCGACACGATCTTCATGAAGCGCTCGGTGCGCAGCTCGCGCGTCACCGGGCCGAAGATGCGCGTGCCGATCGGCTCGAGCTTGGGGGTCAGCAGCACCGCGGCGTTGCTGTCGAAGCGGATCAGCGAGCCGTCGGCGCGGCGCACGCCCTTGGCGGTGCGCACCACGACCGCGTCGTAGATCTCGCCCTTCTTCACGCGGCCGCGCGGCGCCGCGTCCTTGACGCTCACCTTGATGACGTCGCCGATGCTGGCGTAGCGGCGCTTGGAGCCGCCCAGCACCTTGATGCACATCACCGAGCGCGCGCCGGTGTTGTCGGCAACGTCCAAAATCGACTGCATCTGAATCATCGGAAGCTCTCCATCCAACTTGCTCCGCCCGGAAAGCCCGGGTGGGCAGTTTTGGACCCCGTACGGGGCGAAAGGGCGCGGATTTTAACGCGGAATCTGCACCTTGGGTAATCTAAATCGCCTTCGACTTCTCGATCAGCCGCGTCACCTTCCAGGCCTTCGTCCTGGAGATGGGGCGGCACTCGGCGATCTCCACCAGGTCGCCCTGGGCGATGCCGCCTTCCTCGACGTGCGCGTGGTACTTCTTCGAGCGCGTCACCGTCTTGCCCATCATCGGGTGGCGCACCCTGCGCTCCACCAGGACGGTCACCGTCTTTTGCATCTTGTCGCTCACCACGCGCCCGACCAGGGTGCGCGAGCGGCTGGGTTCCTGCGTCGCCGGCTGGTTCATTTGCCCGCCTTCTCCTTCATCATGGTGCGCACGCGCGCGATGTCGCGCCGCACCTTCTTGATCTGGCTGTTGTTGGCCAACTGCTGCGTGGCAAGCTGCATGCGCAGGCCGAACTGCGCCTTGAGCAGCTCGTTCAGCTCCTTGGACAGCTCGTCGCCGGACTTGGCGCGAAGTTCGCTCGGTTTCATGGCTTACCCCAGCATCCGGTGCACGACGATGGTCTTGAACGGCAGCTTGGCGGAGGCCAGGGCGAACGCCTCCTTGGCGATCGTGGCGTCCACGCCGTCCATCTCGTAGATGATCTTGCCGGGCTGGATCTCGCACACGAAGTACTCCGGATTGCCCTTGCCGTTGCCCATGCGCACCTCCGCGGGCTTGGTCGAGATCGGCTTGTCCGGGAACACGCGGATCCAGATGCGCCCGCCGCGCTTGATGTGGCGCGAGAGCGCGCGGCGCGCGGCCTCGAGCTGGCGCGCCGTGAGGCGGCCGCGGCCGATCGCCTTCAGGCCGTACTCGCCGAACGACACCTTGTTGCCGCGCGTGGCGACGCCGGTGTTGCGGCCCTTTTGCTGCTTGCGGTACTTGGTCCGTGCGGGTTGCAGCATCGCTCAGTTCCCTTTCATTCCTTCTTCTCGCCTTCGTCCTTGACCACCTTCTTGGCGCGCTTCACGGTGGTCTTGGGCGCGGCGGCCTCGGGCTTCTTCGCCGCGGCCCTCTTTTCGCCTTCGGGCCTGGCGCGCGCCGGCGCGCGCCGCGCGCCGGGCTTCGGCACCGGCTTCTTGGCGCGCTTGGGCTCCGCCGGCGCTTCCACCGCCGCCGGCACCGGTGCCGCGGCGCCTGCGGTGGCCTGCGCGGCCTGGGCTTCGGCCTTCGTCATCACCTCGCCCTTGTAGACCCATACCTTGATGCCGATCACGCCGTAGTTGGTCTTCGCCTCGCCCGTGCCGTAGTCGATGTCGGCGCGCAGCGTATGCAGCGGCACCCGGCCTTCGCGGTACCACTCGGTGCGCGCGATCTCGATGCCGTTCAGCCGCCCCGCGCTCATGATCTTGATGCCCTGCGCGCCCAGGCGCATGGCGTTCTGCATCGCGCGTTTCATCGCGCGGCGGAACATGATGCGCTTCTCCAGCTGCTGCGCGATCGAATCGGCGATCAGTTGCGCGTCGATCTCGGGCTTGCGGATCTCCTCGATGTTGACGTGCACCTGCTGGACGCCCATCAGACGGCGCAGCTCGGCCTTAAGCGCTTCGATCTCCTCGCCCTTCTTGCCGATCACCACGCCGGGGCGCGCCGAGAAGATGGTGATGCGCGCGTCCTTGGCGGGCCGCTCGATCAGCACGCGGCCGACCGAGGCGTGCGCGAGCTTCTTCTTGAGGAAGGCGCGCACCTTGATGTCCTCGGCGAGCATGGCGGGAAACAGGCGGCTGTTGGCGTACCAGCGCGAGCTCCAGTTGCGGTTGACCGCGAGCCGGAAGCCGATCGGATTGATTTTCTGTCCCATAAGGCCTCGTCAGTCTCCGACCGTCACGTAGATGTGGCAGGTGTGCTTGAGCACGCGGTTGCCGCGCCCCTTGGCGCGCGCCGCGAAGCGCCTGAGGAACGTGCCGCGCTCGACCAGCACGCTCTTCACCTTGAGCGCGTCGATGTCGGCGCCGTCGTTGTGCTCGGCGTTGGCGATCGGCCGACTCGAGCAGCTTCTTGATGATCGCCGCGCCCTTCTTCGGCGTGAAGGCGAGGATGTTGAGCGCCTTGTCCACCGGCTGGCCGCGGATCATGTCGGCCACCAGCCGGCCCTTCTGGGCCGAGAGGTGCACGCTGCGCAGGATTGCCCGGGTTTCCATGTCGGCTCCTTACTTCTTCGCTGCGGGCGCCGCCGCGGGCGCCGCCGCGGGTGCTGCTGCCGGCGCGGCCGCTCCCGGCGCGCTGCCGCCGGGCCTGCCGCCGCCGACCGGCTCCTCGGTACGCTTGCCCACCGCCGAGTGGCTCTTGAAGATCCGGGTGAGCGCGAACTCGCCCAGCTTGTGGCCCACCATGTTCTCGGTGATGTACACCGGAATGTGCTGTTTGCCGTTGTGCACCGCCACGGTCAGGCCGATGAACTCGGGCATCACCGTCGAGCGGCGCGACCAGGTCTTGATCGGGCGCTTGTCGCCGGCGCTGCGCGCCGCGTGCACCTTGTCCATCAGGTGGTAGTCCACGAAGGGACCCTTCTTGATTGAGCGTGCCATGTCTCGCCTCTATCTGGCCTGTAACCGCTACTTCGTGCGCCGGTCGCGCACGATCATCACCTGCGTGCGCTTGTTGCGGCGGGTCTTGAATCCCTTGGACTGCACGCCCCACGGCGACACCGGGGGTTGCCCCGACGAGGTGCGGCCTTCGCCGCCGCCGTGCGGGTGGTCGATCGGGTTCATCGCCACGCCGCGCACCGTCGGCCGGATGCCGCGCCAGCGCTTGCGGCCCGCCTTGCCGATCGATTCGAGGTTGTGCTCCTCGTTGCCCACTTCGCCGATGGTGGCGCGGCAATCGACGTGCACCTTGCGAATCTCGCCCGAGCGCAGCCGCAGCTGCGCATAGGAGCCCTCGCGCGCGAGCAGCTGCGCGGAGGCGCCTGCCGAGCGCGCCAGCTGCGCGCCCTTGCCCGGCAGCATCTCGATGCAATGCACCGTGGTGCCGACCGGGATGCTGCGCAGCGGCAGCGCATTGCCGGATTTGATCGGCGCCTCGGTGCCCGACATCAGCTGCGCGCCCGCGCTCACGCCCTTGGGCGCGAGCACGTAGCGGCGCTCGCCGTCGGCGTACAGCAGCAGGGCCAGGTGCGCGCTGCGGTTGGGGTCGTACTCCAGCCGCTCCACCTTCGCCGCGATGCCGTCCTTGTTGCGGCGGAAATCGACCATGCGGTAATGCTGCTTGTGGCCGCCGCCCTGGTGACGCACGGTGATGCGGCCGTGGTTGTTGCGCCCGCTCGTCGAGGACTTCTTGGCGGTGAGGGGCCAGTGCGGCTCGCCCTTGTGCAGTTCGGGCGTGACCACCTTCACCAGCGCGCGGCGCCCGGGGGACGTGGGCTTGACCTTGATCAGTGGCATAGTCTTACGCCTTTTCCAGAAGTCTCGCGGTGCGGCGCGTGCCGTTCACGCGCCGCAGCGCATCGTGGTTCTTCATTCCGTTGCCGCGAAGTTGATTTCCTGGCCCGCGGCAAGGCGCACGTAGGCCTTCTTCCAGTTGCGCCGCCGGCCCATGAAGCGCCCGAAGCGCTTTTCCTTGCCGTGCACGTTGAGCACCGTGACCGACTGCACCTTGGTCTTGAACAGCAGCTCGATGGCCGCCTTCACCTCGGGCTTGGTCGCGTGGTCCGCCACGCGGAACACGTATTGCCGGTTCTTGTCCGCCACCCGCGTGCTCTTCTCCGACACCACCGGGGCGAGCACCACGTTCATCAGCCGCTCGGCGGCGTATTTCTTAGGCGCGCTCATTTGAACATCTCCTCGAAGCGCGCCAGCGCCTTGCGGGTCAGCAGCACGTGCGGAAAGCGCACCAGCGCCAGCGGGTTGGTCTGCCGCGCGGCGATCACCACGACGTTGGTCAGGTTGCGCGACGACAGCTCGAGGTTCGGGTCCACCTCGTCGGTGATCACCAGCACCTCGTCGAATCCCATCGACTTCACCTTCTGCGCCAGCAACTTGGTCTTGGGCGCCTCCAGCTTGAACTCCTCCACCACGCGGATGCGGTCCTCGCGCGCCAGTTGCGACAGGATCGACAGCATCCCCGCGCGCATCATCTTGCGGTTGACCTTGTGCGAGAAGTTCTCGTCCGGACTGGCGGCGAAGATCTTGCCGCCGCCGCGCCACAGCGGGCTGGAGGCCATGCCGGCGCGCGCGCGGCCGGTGCCCTTCTGCCGCCAGGGCTTCTTGGTCGACTTGGCGATCTCGCTGCGTTCCTTCTGCTTGCGGGTGCCCATGCGCGCGTTGGCCTGGTACGCGACCACCACCTGATGCACCAGCGATTCGTTGAATTCGCGCCCGAAGATCGCGTCCGGCGCGCTGGTGGTGCCGGCGGCGCCCTTGTCGCTGATCAGCTTGAGTTCCATCGCGTGCCCCCTCAGGCCTTGATCGCCGGACGCACGACCACGTCGCGGCCGGAGGATCCGGGCACCGCGCCCTTGACGAGGAGCAGCTGGCGCTCGGCGTCGACGCGTACCACCGTGAGGTTCAACACCGTGCGCTTGGCGTCGCCGAGGTGGCCGGCCATGCGCTTGCCCGGGAACACGCGCCCAGGGCTCTGGTTCTGGCCGGTCGAGCCCGGCTTGTTGTGCGAGATCGAGTTGCCGTGCGTCGCGCGGTTGGAAGAGAAGTGGTGCCGCTTGATGACGCCGCTGAAGCCCTTGCCGATGGTCACGCCCTGCACATCCACCTTCTGCCCGACCTTGAACAGGTCGACGCCGATCTTGCCGCCGACCTTGAGGTTGGCGAGGTCCTCGGCCTTGGCGCGGAACTCCTTGAGCAGGTGGCCCGCTTCCACCGCTGCCTTGGCAAGGTGCCCGGCCAGAGGCTTGCGCACGCGGCTGGCGCGGCGCTTGCCGAATGCCACCTGCACGGCCGCGTAGCCGTCCTTCTCGGGCGTCTTGATCTGGGTGATGCGGTTGTCGGAGACGTCGAGCACCGTGACCGGCAGCGTATTGCCGTCATCGGTGAAGATGCGCGTCATGCCGACTTTGCGGCCGACCAATCCAATCGTCATAAAACCCTCTTGTGTTTAACCCGGTGGCTCCGGGCGCCGGCTGCAATTGGCCGGCCCTACACCTCGTGCTGCGTGCATCCGGCAGCGCTGCGCGCTGCCCCTACTTGACCTTGATCTCCACGTCCACGCCCGCCGGCAGGTCGAGCTTCATCAGCGCGTCCACGGTCTTGTCGGTCGGGTCGATGATGTCCATCAGGCGCAGGTGCGTGCGGATCTCGAGCTGCTCGCGCGAGGCCTTGTCGATGTGCGGCGAGCGCAGCAGGTCGAAGCGCTGCCGGCGCGTGGGCAGCGGCACCGGGCCGCGCACCACCGCGCCCGTGCGCTTGGCGGTATCGACGATCTCGAGCGCCGACTGGTCGATCAGCCGGTAGTCGTACGCCTTGAGGCGAATGCGGATGCGTTGGCTTTCCATCGCTTACTCGATCACCTTGGCGACGACGCCGGCGCCCACGGTCTTGCCGCCCTCGCGGATGGCAAAGCGCAGCCCCTGCTCCATGGCGATGGGCGTGATCAGCGTCACCACCATCTTGATGTTGTCCCCCGGCATCACCATCTCGGTGCCCTTGGGCAGCTCCACCGCGCCGGTCACGTCGGTGGTGCGGAAGTAAAACTGCGGCCGGTAGTTGTTGAAGAACGGCGTGTGCCGCCCGCCTTCCTCCTTGGAGAGCACGTACACCTCGCACTCGAACTTCGCGTGCGGGGTGATCGAGCCGGGCTTGGCCAGCACCTGGCCGCGCTCGACCTCCTCGCGCTTGGTGCCGCGCAGCAGAATGCCCACGTTGTCCCCGGCCTGGCCCTCGTCCAGGAGCTTCCTGAACATCTCCACGCCCGTGCACACCGTCTTTTGCGTGGGCTTCAGGCCCACGATCTCGATTTCCTCGCCCACCTTGATCACGCCGCGCTCCACGCGGCCGGTCACCACCGTGCCCCGGCCCGAGATCGAGAACACGTCCTCCACCGGCATCAGGAACGGCCCGTCGATCGCGCGCTTGGGCTGCGGGATGTAGGAGTCCAGCGCATCGGCCAGCTTCATGATCGACTTCACCCCGAGGTCGGTATCCTCGCCCTCCAGGGCCTTCAGCGCGCTGCCGATCACGATCGGGGTCTTGTCCCCGGGGAACTCGTACTTGGAGAGCAACTCGCGCACCTCCACCTCCACCAGCTCCAGCAGCTCCTTGTCGTCCACCATGTCGGCCTTGTTCAGGTACACCACGATGTAGGGCACCCCCACCTGGCGCGCCAGCAGGATATGTTCGCGGGTCTGCGGCATCGGCCCATCGGCGGCCGACACCACCAGAATCGCCCCGTCCATCTGCGCCGCCCCCGTGATCATGTTCTTGATGTAGTCGGCGTGCCCCGGGCAGTCCACGTGCGCGTAGTGGCGCTTGGCCGTCTCGTACTCCACGTGCGCCGTGTTGATCGTGATGCCGCGCGCCTTTTCCTCCGGCGCCGCATCAATCTGATCGTAATTCTTCGCCTCACCGCCAAACTTCTTCGCCAGCACGTGCGTCATCGCCGCCGTCAGCGTCGTCTTGCCATGATCCACGTGCCCAATCGTGCCCACGTTCACGTGCGGCTTGGTACGCTCAAATTTGCCTTTTGCCATGACGCTGGATCCTCGTTGTCGTCGTTACTTGCTTCTGGCCGTGATCACCGCTTCGGCGACGCTCTTCGGCGCTTCGGCGTAATGCTTGAATTCCATCGTGTAGGTGGCGCGTCCCTGCGTCGCGGAGCGCAGCGAGGTCGAGTAGCCGAACATCTCGCCGAGCGGCACTTCCGCCTTGATCACCTTGACGCCGATCACGTCTTCCATGCCCCCGATGATGCCGCGGCGCGAGGACAGGTCGCCGATCACGTTGCCCATGAAGTCGGGCGGCGTCTCGACTTCGACCGCCATGATCGGCTCGAGCAGCACCGGGGTGCCGGCGCGCATGCCGTCCTTGAAGGCGAAGATGGCCGCCATCTTGAACGCGTTCTCGTTCGAGTCCACGTCGTGGTAGGAACCGTCGAACAGGGTGACCTTCACGTCGACCACCGGGTAGCCGGCGAGCACGCCATCCTGCAGCGCCTCGTCCACGCCCTTCTTGACCGCCGGGATGAACTCCTTCGGCACCCGGCCGCCCTTGACGCCGTCCACGAACTCGTAGCCCTTGCCGTGGGGCTGCGGCTCGAGCTTGAGCCAGACGTGGCCGTACTGGCCGCGGCCGCCGGATTGCTTGATGAACTTGCCTTCGGACTCGAGCGACTTCTTGAAGGTCTCGCGGTAGGCCACCTGCGGCTTGCCGACCGAGGCCTCGACGCCGAACTCGCGCTTCATGCGGTCGACGATGATCTCCAGGTGCAGCTCGCCCATGCCCGAAATGATGGTCTGGCCCGACTCCTCGTCGGTGCGCACGCGGAACGACGGATCTTCCTGCGCCAGGCGCCCGAGCGCCACGCCCATCTTTTCCTGGTCGACCTTGGTCTTGGGCTCGACGGCCTGCGAGATGACCGGGTCCGGGAACTCCATGCGCTCGAGCACGATGATCTTCTTCGCGTCGCAGATCGTCTCGCCGGTGATCACGTCCTTCAGCCCGACCACCGCGGCGATGTCGCCGGCGCGCACTTCCTTGATCTCCTGGCGCTCGTTGGCGTGCATCTGCAGCAGGCGCCCGATGCGCTCCTTCCTGCCGCGCACCGAGGTGTACACGGTGTCGCCGGAGCTCAGCACGCCCGAGTAGACGCGGATGAACGACAGCTGGCCGACGAACGGGTCGGTCATGATCTTGAAGGCGAGCGCGGCGAACGGCTCCTCGTCCTCCGGCTTGCGCACGTCCGGCTGCGCCGTTCTCGTTGGCGCCCTTCACCGGCGGGATGTCGACGGGCGAAGGCAGATAGTCGATCACCGCGTCCAGCATCGCCTGCACGCCCTTGTTCTTGAACGCCGAGCCGCACAGCATCGGCACGATCTCGTTGTTGATGGTGCGCAGGCGCAGGCCGCGCTTCATTTCCTCGAGCGACAGCTCGCCGGACTCGAGGTACTTGTTCATCAGCTCCTCGTTCGCCTCGGCGGCGGCCTCGACCATCTTGTCGCGCCATTCCTTCGCCTGCGCCGCGAGGTCGGCGGGGATCGGACTTGCGCTCGAACTTCATCCCCTGGGACGCTTCGTCCCAGTAGATCGCCTGCATGGTCACCAGGTCCACCACGCCCTCGAACTTTTCTTCGGCGCCGATCGGGATCTGGATCGGCACCGGATTGCCCTTCAGGCGGTTCTGATGTGCTCGTAGGACTTGAAGAACGTGGCGCCGACGCGGTCCATCTTGTTGATGAACGCGAGCCGCGGCACCTGTACTTGTTCGCCTGGCGCCACACCGTCTCGGACTGCGGCTGCACGCCCGCCACGGCGTCGTACACCATGCACGCGCCGTCGAGCACGCGCATCGAGCGCTCGACCTCGATGGTGAAGTCGACGTGCCCCGGCGTGTCGATGATGTTGATGCGGTGCTCCGGATAGGACTGGTCCATGCCCTTCCAGAAGCAGGTGGTGGCAGCCGAAGTGATGGTGATGCCGCGCTCCTGCTCCTGCTCCATCCAGTCCATGATCGCGGCGCCGTCGTGCACCTCGCCGATCTTGTGGACACGCCGGTGTAGAACAGGATGCGCTCGGTGGTCGTCGTCTTGCCGGCGTCGATGTGCGCCGAGATGCCGATGTTCCGGTAGCGTTCGATGGGAGTCTTGCGCGCCACGATGTTCACCAGGTGACCGTCAGAACCTGTAGTGGGCGAACGCCTTGTTGGCGTCGGCCATGCGGTGCACTTCCTCGCGCTTCTTCATCGCGCCGCCGCGTCCCTCGGCCGCTTCCTGCAGCTCGCCCGCCAGGCGCACGGTCATCGATTTCTCGCCGCGCTTCTGCGCCGCCTCGCGGATCCAGCGCATCGCCAGCGCCACGCGGCGCACCGGGCGCACTTCCACCGGCACCTGGTAGTTGGCGCCGCCGACGCGCCGGCTCTTCACCTCGACCACCGGCTTCACGTTCTGCACGGCCTGCGAGAACACCTCGATCGGGTCCTTGCCCGACTTCGACTTGATGACGTCGAAGCGCGCCATAGACGATGCTTTCCGCCACCGACTTCTTGCCGCGCGTCATCAGCACGTTGATGAACTTCGCGACGTCCGGGTGGTTGAACTTCGGATCCGGCAGGATCTCGCGCTTGGGGACTTCTCTGCGGCGGGGCATGCGGTGGCTCTCTCGCTAGTTCTGCGTCTGCGCTTAGGCCGACTTCGGCGCCTTGGCGCCGTACTTGGAGCGGCTCTGCTTGCGGTCCTTCACGCCCTGCGTGTCGAGCGAGCCGCGCACGATGTGGTAGCGCACGCCGGGCAGGTCCTTGACGCGGCCGCCGCGGATCAGCACCACCGAGTGCTCCTGCAGGTTGTGGCCTTCGCCGCCGATGTAGCCGATCACCTCGAAGCCGTTGGTCAGGCGGACCTTGGCGACCTTGCGCAGCGCGGAATTGGGCTTCTTCGGCGTCGTGGTGTAGACGCGCGTGCAGACCCCGCGTTTTTGCGGCGATTGGCGCAGCGCCGGGACCTTCGACTTGGCCCGCTTGGTCGAGCGCCCGAAGCGCACTAACTGATTGACGGTAGGCATCTTTTTCAGTTTCCAGAAACGAACCGGGCGACCACGTCCAGCGAACCGTAGCCGCCCAGGCGCAAAAAAGAGGCCGGATTATAGGGAGTATGTGCGGTCAGCGCAAGGAAAATGCCGGGTCCGGCACGAAGCCGAAGCGGCCCGGCACTTCGCCGCGCGCGACGCGCGGCAGTGTTTCCGCGACATCGGCAAACCGGGCCAGGTCCCGGTCGTCGAGCAAGCCGATGCCGTGTTCGCCCAGAATCAGCAGCGAGCCCTCGTCGTCGAGGAACATCGCGGCGGTCTGCACCGGGCGTGCGCATTGGTCCACCAGCGCCGAGCCATCGTGGCGAACGACCAGCGGCGTGTAGGCGAGGCGCACGTACACGCGCTGCGGACCGTTCTGGAAATACCAGCAACCGCGCGCGTCCGCCGCGTAGTTGCGGCCGATGAAATCGCGCAGGGCGGCATTGCCGATCCGTCCGAACCCCTCGCCACCCGGATCCTTGAGCAGCCAGTTGCCGCGCCGGTCGAGCGCGAGCCAGCCGTACACCGCCGGGATGTCAGGCCACTTGTCGATGCTGCGCAATACGCTCTGGTCCACGGCCTGCGATGCCCCGATCTGCGGCGTGCTGCGCCGGTCCGCGGCGCCGCCCTAGTAGGGCGCCGGCCGCTGGCCGATCGGGGCGGGCCGCGCGATGCCGAAGCCCTGCGCGAAGCCCACACCGAGCGCGGCGAGCCTCGCCAGGATGCCGGCCTCCTCGACGCACTCCGCGATCACGCCCACGCCGATCGCCTCGCCGACGCGCACCACGGCCTTGAGCTTTTGCTCGGCCAGCGGGCTGCGCAGGACGTTGCGCACGATCGAGCCGTCGACCTTCACGAAATCGGCGCGCAGCGCCTTCAGCGGCGCGAACGAGACCGAGCGCTGGCCGAAGCCGTCGATCAGCACCTTGCAGCCGGCCTGCTTGACGGCCGCGGCGAACTGCGCGGCGGACTCGGTGCGCGCCAGGATCGAGGATTCCTCCACCTCGAAGGTCAGCGCGGCGGGAGGGACCCTCTGCGCGCGCAGCTCGCGCGCGACGAAACCGGGAAATTCCGGGTCGCCGATGGTCTGCACCGAGACATTGATGCTGAAGCTGCGAAAGCCGCCCGGCGGCGCGCCGGCCAGCCAGCGCACCACGCGGCTCACCACCCAGCGGTCGAGCTCCGGCATCATGCCGAAGTGCTCGAACACCGGCAGGAAATCGCCGGGCGGAAGCATCAGCGCCTCCTCCTCGCGCAGGCGCACCAGCACCTCGGCCATGACCAGTTGCCGCGGCGCACGCAGGCGCAGCACCGGCTGGCAGAAGAGTTGCAGCTCGTCGCGCTGCAGCGCCTGGTTGAGCCGCTCCAGCGGGTCGCTCCAGCCCGCAAGCTGCCGGTTCATCTGGTCGAGGAACTGGTCTTCGCTCGGCGGCGCGCTGGGTTTCGGATCCATGGGGCGACGGGTCGGGTGCGGCCATTCTAGGCGCAGTCGCGGCGGCGACGCTCTGTCGCCGAGATACCATTGCGCGATTTATCCGGGAGACCGACGCGATGCCGCTCTACTGGGAAGACTTCAAGGTCGGCGAAACCGCAGAGATGGGCCGTCACACGTTCACCGAAGCCGAGATCATCGAGTTCGCCAGGCAATTCGACCCGCAGCCATTCCACACCGACCCCGTCGCCGCCAAGGCTTCGGCCTTCGGCGGCCTGGTCGCGAGCGGCTGGCACACCTGCGCGGTGTGCATGCGCCTCAACTGCGAGACCTACATCAATCGCACGGTGAGCCTGGGCTCCCCGGGCCTGGACAACATCCGCTGGCTCAAGCCCGTAAGGCCCGGCGACACCATCGCCTTTCGCCGCACCGTGCTCGAATCGCGCGCCTCGCAGAGCCGGCCGGGCGTCGGCCTGCTGCGCTCGCGCACCGAGGCGCTGAACCAGCGCGGCGAAGTGGTGATGTCGATGGAAGGCTGGGGCATGTTCGGCCGCCGGCCCGCGGCATGAGCGGCGCGGGTGCAAGGTTCGAGCTCGACCACAGGATCCACGTCCTCACGCGCAAGGAGGAGCTCGACGGCGTGCGCGTGCCCGGCAAGGTGGTGGTGGTCCTCGACATTCTGTTTGCCACCACCACCATGGTGGCGGCTCTCGCGCATGGCGCGACGGAAGTGGTCCCCGTCGCCGACGAGCGCGCGGCGCGCGCCGCCGGGGCGAGCCGCAGCGAGGGCAGCTACGTGCTCTCGGGCGAGCTGCTCGCGGAGACGCTGCCCGGCTTCGCGCACCCGGCGCCGCTCGCGCTCCTGGAGCACGGCGTGCGCGGCAAGGCGCTCATCTACTCGACGACCAACGGCACGGTGGCGATGACGCTGGCCGCGGGCGCCAAGCGCGTGTACTGCGGCTCGCTGCTCAACGCCGGCGCGGTGGCCGCGCACGTCGCCGCGCAGCATCCGGGCGACACCGTGCTCATCCTGTGCTCGGGCTCGGGAGGCAACTTCAATCTCGAGGACTTCTACGGCGCGGGCTGCGTGGTCGATCGCCTCGCGCGGGCGCTAGGTGCGGACGCGGACTTCTCCGACGCCGCGCGCACCGCGCTTGCGTTCTTCCGCAGCGCGCAGGCGCCGCAGGTGCTGCTCGAGTGCCGTGTCGGCCGCATGATGGCCAGGCGTGGCCTCGCGCACGAGGTCGAATTCGCCTGCCGGATCGATTCCCTTCCCGTGGTGCCGGTCATGCGTGAGGGCAGCCTGCGGTGCGCGTGAGCGCGCTCGCGATCTACCCGGTCAAGGGCGGGGCCGCCGCTAGTGATAGCGCTCGTAGGAGGCGAAGCTGATCAGCAGCCGGCCGATGCCGTAGGCGATCCAGTTCCACGCCCGGCGCCACAGCGGGCGGCGCCGCCATGCCTGCGACGGCAGCGTGCGCGCTCCCGTGCGCATCGCGTCCTCCAGGCTCGCGCGCAGTCCGGCCGAGAAACCGGCGTCGTCCACGAACACGTTCGCTTCGCGCGCGAGCAGCAGGCTGAAGGGATCGAGGTTGGACGAGCCGACGCTCGCCCGGCAGCAATCGAACACCGCCACCTTGGCGTGCAGAAAGCTATGGTGATACTCCTCGATGCGGATGCCGGCCTCGAGCAGCGACCCGAAGAGCGCGCGTGAGGCGTAGTGCGGCAGCACGTACTCGACCAGGCCCTGCACCAGCAGCACCACGCGCACGCCCCGCTGCGCCGCGCTCACCAGCGCGCGCCGGAAGCGGCGCCCGGGGAAGAAGTACGCGCTGGCGATGAGGATCTCCTCGCGCGCGGAGTCGATCAGCTCGAGGTAGGCGTCCTCGATGTCGCGCCGGTGCCGCAGGCTGTCCCGGATCACCAGGGCCGCCCGCTGGCCCTGCGCGAGCGGTGCGGGCGCCGGCGGCGCGGCCGGCAGCAGGCGACCTTGCCCGGCCGTCCACGCCACGCGCGACCAGAGCTGCGTCGCGACCGCGCGCACCGCCGCGGCGATCGGCCCTTCGGCACGCACGGCATAGTCGTGGCGTGGCGTCGTGTCAGTCGGCGAGTCGTAGTCGTCGAGGACGTTGATGCCGCCGACGAAAGCGAGGCGCCCGTCCACGCAGGCGAGCTTGCGGTGCAGGCGTCGCAGGCGATTGCGCCGCAGGCTCCACGGGCTGATATTGGGGCGGAACACGAGCACGTGGGCGCCGGCTTCGCGCAGCATGCGGCGGAAGCGCGGCGCGAAGTTGCGCGCGCCGAAGCCGTCGATCAGCAGGTGCACCGCGACGCCGCGCGCGGCGGCGCGCGCCAGCGCGTCGGTGACGAGGCTGCCGGTTTCGTCATCGGCGTAAATGTAGGTCTCGAGGAACAGCTCGAACCTTGCGGCATCGATCGCCTCGACGAGCGCCGGGAAATACTGCTCGCCGTTGCACAGCAGCGTCAGGCGGTTCCCGTCGAGGTACTTCACGGGGCTACACCGGCTTGAGCATGGCGCCGAGCGCCAGGTGGTCCGAGAGAATCGACCAAGGATGGCCGCGATGCACGGCTGCCTCCACCACGCTGAAACCGCGCACGTAGATGCGGTCCAGGCGCAGCAGCGGCAGCAGGCTCGGGAAAGTGCGCGCCGGCCGGTGCCCGTAGGCCGAGGTGACCTCGGTCATGGCCAGGCGCTCCTGCAGCACGCGCGTGGCCCGCTGGCGCCAGTCGTTGAAGTCGCCCGCCACCAGGATCGGCAGGTCGCGGCCGGCCAGCGCATCGAGGCGCGCGACCAGGGCGTCGAGCTGGCGGCGGCGGCCGCGCTCGTGCAGCGACAGGTGCACGCAGACGCAGTGCAGGTTGCGCCGCCACCCCGGAACCGCCACCACGCAGTGCAGGAGGCCGCGCCGCTCGTAGCGATGGTCCGACACGTCCTCGTTCTCCATCGAGACGATGCGAAAGCGCGACAGGATCGCATTGCCGTAGTGGCCGTGATGATGCTCCCGGTTGCGGCCGTACGCGTGGTGCCAGTCCGCGGGTGCGAGGAACTCGTATTGCGGCGCGTTCGGCCAGGCGGGAAAGCGCACCGCGTGGCGCTCGTTGAGGCCCTGGACCTCCTGCAGGAACACCAGGTCGGGCCCGAGCGTGCGCAGGCCTTCGCGCAGCTCATGGATCACGACCCGGCGGTTGAATTGCGACAGGCCCTTGTGGATGTTCAGCGTCACCACCCGCAGCGACTGCGTCATGCCGGCGCGCCCGGGAAAGCCCTCGCCGGCAGCATGCGGATGGCGTCCTGGTTCGACCAGGAAAAGCACTTTTCCGCCGCAGCGCGCCACGGCAGCCACCCATACGCGGTGTGCTCCTTCGCGTCCAGCGCGACGGGCAGGCGTGCCGGCAGCCGGAAGCCGAACACGTGCTCGGTATTGTGCGTGGTGCCCGGCGCGAATCGGTGCCGCCACTCCGCGAAGATCTCGAAGACGTTGACCACATTCCACGCCTCGAGACGGCCGGCCGCCGCCGCGATCCCGGTCTCCTCCAGTAATTCGCGGCGCGCTGCATCTGCAACCGGCTCATCGAGCCGATCCAGCGACCCGGTGACCGACTGCCAGTAGCCGGGGCGGCTCGAGCGCTCCAGCAGCAGCACGTCGAGCGCGGCGGTATGCACGACCACCAGGACCGATACCGGCAGCTTCGCGTTCACGCGGGCTCGCGCCCGAAGAGCTCGGGCAGGGCGAGGTTGCCCTCCGGGTCGACGAACACGGCGAAGAAGGGTTGGCCGCGACCGGCCCAGTGCTCCGCGGCCGCCGCCAGCACCTCGATCAGCACGCCCAGGTCGTCCATCGGCAGCTCGCTGTGGCGCTCCAGCATGAACAGGTGGCCGGTGCCGGCGCGCCACGACAGGTCCGCCAGGCAATCCTCCAGCGCATCCCAGTTGCCGCCGAACCAGTCGGGAAAACCGAGCGCGTGCGCGAGGCGCGCGAGCAGCGCCTCCTTGTCGGCGGCCCCCGCCAGATCGACGCGCGCGAAATCGAGGCGCGTGCCGCGCAAGGCGTCCATCACTGCGTCGGGGCGCGGCGCACGGTAGACGCCGGAACGCGCCGCCTCGCTCAGCCTTTGGCTCTGCTTGGCCATGGATCACTCGCGTATGCGCTGGAAAGTACGGTAGTGGTCCGCCGTGTAGTAGTACTCGCCGCCCCCGCCGGCCACGATGCGCCGCGCACCGCGATCGCGCGCGCCCGGCGTGCGCACCGTGTACTCGCGATAGTAACCGCGGTCGCGCTGCGGCAGCTGCTTCTCGCGGTTGCCGAAGCTCCTGCCGTCCTGCGCATAAGGGAACGGGCCGCCCGCCTTGATGAGCGCGAGCGTCGCACGCGCTTCCGGGGGCAGATCGGCGGTGCCGATCCCGCCCGCCCAGGCACACGTCGCGAACGCCAGGAATAGCGCGACAACCCGCTTCACTGCTGCGGTTTGCGCAGCCGGATGTGCAGCTCGCGCAGCTGCTTCTCGGTGACGGCCGAGGGCGCGCCGGTCAGCAGATCCTGGCCGCGCTGCGTCTTGGGAAACGCCATGACGTCGCGGATCGCCTCGACGCCCGCCATCAGCGCCACCAGGCGATCGAAGCCGAAGGCGATGCCGCCGTGGGGCGGCGCGCCGTACTGCAGCGCGTCGAGCAGGAAGCCGAACTTGGCGCGCTGATCCTCGGGCGAAATCTTCAGGCCGCGGAACACCTGCTGCTGGATCTCCTGGCGGTGGATGCGCACCGAGCCGCCCGCCACCTCCCAGCCGTTGAGCACCATGTCGTAGGCCTTGGCGTAGGCCTTGTCCGGCGCCGCCTCGAGGAACTGCTCGTGGCCGTCCTTGGGGCTGGTGAACGGATGATGCCGCGCCTTCCACTGCCTCGATTCCTCGTCGTACTCGAACATCGGGAAATCGATGACCCACAGCGGCCGCCAACCCGGCTCGGCGAATCCGCGTTCGTGGCCGACTCTCTGGCGCAGTGCACCCAGGCAGGCGTTGGCCGTGTCGGCCTTGTCCGCGGCGAAGTACAGCAGGTCGCCGTCCTGCGCGCCGCTGCGCTCGAGCACCGCAGCGAGCGCCTGCGCGTGCAGGTTCTTCACGATCGGCGATTGCAGGCCCTCGGCGCCCCTGGCGCGCTCGTTGACCTTGATCCAGGCGAGGCCCTTGGCGCCGAGGGACCTGACGTACTCGGTGTGGGCGTCGATCTCGCCGCGCGTGAGCGCGCCGCCGCCGGGCACGCGCAGCCCCGCCACGCGCCCGCCGGCGAGGTTGGCGGGCCCGGAAAACACCTTGAACTCGACATCGCGCATGACGTCGGTGAGCTCGGTGAGCTTGAGCGGCACGCGCAGGTCCGGCTTGTCCACGCCGTAGTCGCGCATCGCGTCCTCGTAGCGCATCACCGGGAACGGGTCGGGCAACTCCACGCCCAGCACCTGCCTGAACATGTGCCGCGCCAGGCCTTCCATCAGCGCGCGGATGGCCTCCTCGCCGAGGAACGAAGTCTCGACGTCGATCTGCGTGAACTCGGGCTGACGGTCGGCGCGCAGGTCCTCGTCGCGGAAGCACTTGACGATCTGGTAGTAGCGGTCGAAGCCCGCGATCATCAGCATCTGCTTGAACAGCTGCGGGCTCTGCGGCAGCGCATAGAAGTGGCCCGTCGTGCAGGCGCGAGGGCACCAGGAACTCGCGCGCGCCTTCGGGCGTGGACTTGTAGAGGATCGGCGTCTCGATGTCGACGAAGCCGTGCGCGTCGAGATACTCGCGTGCCGCGCGCGACACGCGGTGGCGCAGGCGCAGATTGCGCTGCATCGGTTCCCGGCGCAGGTCGAGCACGCGGTTCTCGAGCCGCACGGTTTCCGACAGGTTGTCGTCGTCCACCTGGAACGGCGGCGGCGCCGACGGGTTGAGGATCTCGACCTCGTGGGCCAGCACCTCGACCTCGCCGGACTTGAGGCTCGGGTTGACGGTGCCCGCGGGCCGCGCCCGCACGACGCCGGCGATGCGCAGCACGTACTCGCTGCGCACGCGGTCGGCGGCGTGGAAGGCCTCGGCCCGGTCCGGGTCGCAGACGACCTGCGCGAGGCCGCCGCGATCGCGCAGGTCGATGAAGATCACGCCGCCGTGGTCGCGCCGCCGGTGCGCCCAGCCGGCCAGCGTCACGCGCTGGCCGATCAGGGCGGCGGACAACTCGTCGCAGTAGTGAGTACGCATCCTGTCGCTACCGATCGCCGGCGTCGCGCCGGGCTGGCGCCACCACGCCCATCGAGATGATGTACTTGAGCGCCGCGTCCACCGTCATGTCCAGTTCGATCACATCCTTGCGCGGCAGCATGACGAAATAGCCGCCGGTGGGGTTGGGCGTGGTCGGCACGTAGACGCTGACGTAGTCGCCCTCGAGGTGCTGGGTGACGTCCCCGCCCGGCGTCCCGGTGAGAAAGGCGATGGTCCACATGCCCGGGCGCGGCCACTCGACCAGCAGCGCCTTGCGGAAGGCCTGGCCGCTCGAGGAGAACAACGTGTCGGAGATCTGCTTGACGCTCGAATAGATCGAGTTCACCACCGGGATGCGGTGCAGGATCGCGTGCCACAGGTGCACCAGCTGCGCGCCGAAGAAATTGGTCGCGAACACTCCCGTCGCAAGGACGATCACCAGCGTGAGGATCACGCCGAGGCCCGGGATGTGCACGCCGAGGAAGCCCTCCGTGCGCCACTGCTCCGGCAGCAGCAGCAGCGATTGGTCGAGCGTGTCGACGATGAGCTTCAGGACCCAAAGAGTGATGACCAGTGGGATCCAGATCAGCAGACCGGTGATGAAATATTTCTTCACGCCTGTGCGGAAAGCAAAAGCCCGGCTCGCGCCGGGCGGGTCGTAGGAGCCTTCAGGCCCTCAATCGGCGGTCGAGGCGGGCGCCGTCGCGGGCTTTGCCTCGGCCTTGGATTCTGTCTTGGACTCGGCCTTGGATTCCGTCTTGGACTCGGCTTTGGAATCCGGCTTGGCGTCGGCCTTGGCTTCGCTCTTCGCCTCCGGCTTTTGCTCGGCCTTGTCCTTGGCGGGCTTCGCCCCACCCTTGAAGTCCGTCGCGTACCAGCCGCTGCCCTTCAACTGGAACCCGGCCGCGCTCAGGAGCTTCTCGAACTTCGGCTTGCCGCAGGACGGGCACACCGTCAACGGCGGCTCGGAGACCTTCTGCAGGTACTCCTCCTGGAAGCCGCAATCGGCGCAACGGTACTCGTAGATCGGCATGGTGTTCCAAGTTCCTGAATCGGCGCGAATTATAGCGCCTGGGGCGCCTCTGGCCCATTCGCTCGCGCGGGAACGGGTCAGAAGGTCCCGGTCCGATCAGAACGGGATGTCGTCCGCCATGTCGTCGAACTTCCCGGCAGGCTTCTTCGCCGCCGCCCTGGGCTCGCTCGCCGGCTCGGAGGGACCGCCGCCCGCGGGCGCGCCGCGCGGCTCGCTGCGCGGCTCACCCGCTCCCGCGCGCGAGCCCAGCATCTGCATCACGTCGCCGCGGATCTCGGTGCTGTAGCGGTCGTTGCCGTCCTTGTCCTGCCACTTGCGCGTGCGCAGGCTGCCCTCGACGTACACCTGCGAGCCCTTCTTCAGGTACTCGCCGGCCACCTCCGCCAGGCGTCCGAAGAACGCGATGCGGTGCCATTCGGTGGCTTCCTTCATTTCCCCCGAGGCTTTGTCCTTCCAGCGGTCGGTGGTGGCCACGCGGATGTTGGTGACCGCCTCTCCGCTCGGCAGATAGCGCGTCTCCGGATCGGCGCCCAGGTTGCCTACCAGGATGACCTTGTTGATCGATGCCATGACTACCTCCCTTTGACCGTATGCATCGTAAACGACTCGCCGCCGATCCGGTTGACCGGCCGCATGCCCCGCGCGAACGCCAGCCAGGCCAGGACCAGGAGCGCACAGGCGCCGAACACGGCGACCGCGCCGTAGCGCTCCGCGGTCCAGCCCCCCGCCAGGCCGCCGACGAACAGGCCCAGCGTCTGCGTGGTGTTGTACACGCCGAGCGCCGCGCCGCGCGCGTGCTCGGGCGCGATGCGCGACACCAGGGACGGAATCAGCGCCTCGAGCACGTTGAATGCCGCGAAGAATGCGAGCAGCAGCAGCGCCAGGACGATGAGGTTTGCGCCTGCGGCGGCGAGTGCCGCCTGCGTCGCGGCGAGCAACGCAATTGCCCCCAGCATCACGGGGCGCGCCGCATTGCGGCGGTCGGCGTGCAAGACCGGCGGCAGCATGAGCGCGAACGAGGCCAGCACCACCGGCAGGTAGAGCAGCCAATGCTCGGGCAGAGGCAGCCCGGCGGTGACCAGCAGGGTCGGCACCACCACGAACATCGCCATCTGCACCGCGTGCAGCACGAAGATGCCGAGATTGAGGCGCAGCAGCTGCGTATCGAGGAGCGCCATGCGCAGGCCGCCCGCCGGCGGCGCGGCCGCGCGCCGCCGGGGCACCGGCACCAGCAGGGCCACCACGGCGACCGCGGCGAGCGAAAGCACGCCCGTCAGCACGAACAGCCCGCCCATGCCGATCCACCGGTAGAGCGCCGGCGCCGCCACCAGCGACAGCGCGAAGCTGAAGCCGATCATCGCGCCGATCATCGCCATTACCTTGGTGCGATGCTGCTCGCGCGTGAGATCGGCCGCGAGCGCCACGACCACCGACGAAATCGCGCCCGCGCCCTGCAGGGTCCGTCCCGCGATCGTGGTCCAGATGTCGGTGGCGCCCGCCGCAAGGAAGCTGCCCGCCGCGAAGATCACCAGGCCGGCCACGATGATGGGCTTGCGCCCCCAGCGGTCGGAGGCCATGCCGAAAGGCACCTGCAGCACCGCCTGCGCGAGGCCATAGGCGCCGAGCGCGGCGCCGACCAGCGTCAGGTTGTCGCCGCCCGCGAGTTGCGGCGCGTGCACCGCGAACACCGGCAGGATCAGGAACAGGCCGAGCATGCGCAGGCCGAAGATGCCCGCGAGCGAGGCGCCCGCACGCACTTCCTGCGAGCTCATGCGCTCGGAATGCATCTGCTCAGGGCTTTCTGAGTGAAGAAAGGCTGGAAAGGAGGGCGGCTGACTGGATATAGTAGCAAGTTTCCTTTCGCACTCGGCCGTTCATGGACTCGATCCGCATCCGCGGCGCGCGCACGCACAACCTCAAGAACCTCAACCTCGAGCTGCCGCGCCACCGCCTGGTGGTGATCACCGGCCTTTCCGGCTCGGGCAAGTCCTCGCTCGCCTTCGACACGCTCTACGCCGAGGGCCAGCGCCGCTACGTGGAGTCGCTCTCGGCGTACGCACGCCAGTTCCTGCAGCTGATGGAGAAACCCGACGTCGACCTGATCGAGGGGCTCTCGCCCGCCATCGCCATCGAGCAGAAGGCGACGAGCCACAACCCGCGCTCGACCGTGGGCACGGTGACCGAGATCCACGATTACCTGCGGCTGCTGTTCGCGCGCGTGGGCACGCCGTACTGCCCGGATCACGGCCTGCCGCTCGCCGCGCAGTCGGTGGCGCAGATGGTGGACCATGTGCTCGCGCTGCCCGAGGACACCCGGCTGATGGTGCTCGCGCCCGTCGTCGCCGGGCGCAAGGGCGAGCAGGCGGACCTGCTGGAAGAGCTGCGCGCGCAGGGCTTCACGCGCGTGCGCGTGGACGGCAAGGTGCACGACCTGGACGTCGCGCCGCGAATGGCGAAGAACATCAAGCACTCGGTCGAGGTGGTGGTGGACCGCCTGCGCGCGCGCGCCGACGCCAAGCAGCGGCTGGCGGAGTCGTTCGAGACCGCGCTGCGCCACGCCGACGGGCGCGCGATCGCGGTGGAAACCGACAGCGGCCGCGAGCACCTGTTCTCGGCGCGCTTCGCCTGTCCCTCCTGCAGCTACTCGCTTGCCGAGCTCGAGCCGCGCCTGTTCTCGTTCAACAACCCCATGGGCGCCTGCCCGCGCTGCGACGGCCTGGGCGCAGTGGAGTTCTTCGACCCCAGGCGCGTGGTGGCGCATCCCAACCTGAGCCTGGCGAGCGGCGCGATCCGCGGCTGGGACCGGCGCAACCATTTCTATTTCGCCATGCTGCAGGCGCTGGCCCGGCGCTACGGCTTCGACATCGAGGCGCCGTGGGAGGCGCTCCCGGATGAAGCGCAGCAGGTGATCCTCTACGGCTCGGGCAAGGAAAAGATCGCCTTCCCCTACCCCGGCGAGCGCGGCCGGGCGCAGGTCAAGGAGCACGCGTTCGAAGGGGTGCTGCCCAACCTCGAGCGCCGCTACCGCGAGACCGACTCCGTGGTGGTGAAGGAAGAGCTCGCCAAGTACCGCAACACGCGCACCTGCCCGGACTGCGACGGCACGCGCCTGCGCCGCGAGGCGCGGCACGTGCGCATCGCCGGCAAGAGCATCCACGAGATGTCCTGCATGCCGCTCGGGCCCTCCCTGGATCTATTCCGCGGCCTTGCGGCGCAGCTGCCCGGCGCGCGCGCCGCAGTCGCCGACAGGATCGTCAGGGAGATCGCCAACCGGCTGGAGTTCCTCGTCAACGTGGGCCTGGACTACCTGTCGCTCGGCGCGCTCGGCGGATTCGCTCTCCGGCGGCGAGGCGCAGCGCATCCGCCTGGCGAGCCAGATCGGCTCGGGCCTCACCGGCGTGATGTACGTGCTCGACGAGCCCTCGATCGGCCTGCACCAGCGCGACAACGCGCGCCTCATCGGGACCCTCAAGCGGCTGCGCGACCTGGGCAACTCGGTGATCGTGGTCGAGCACGACGAGGAAGCGATCCTCGCGGCAGATTACGTGGTCGACATGGGACCGGGCGCGGGCGAGGCGGGAGGGCATGTCATCGCAGAGGGACCACCCAAGGCGATTATCGAAAGTGAGCAGTCGCTCACCGGGAAGTATCTGAGCCGCAGGCTGCGCATCGGCGTGCCGCGCCTGCGCAACCGCCCCAGCAGCAAGCGCGTGGTGCGCATCCGAGGCGCGAGCGGCAACAATCTGCAGGGGATCGATTTCGAGCTGCCGGTGGGCCTGTTCGTGTGCGTCACCGGGGTTTCCGGCTCGGGCAAGTCCACGCTCATCAACGACACGCTGTACCGGGCGGTCGCGCGCCATCTGCACGGCAGCAGCGAAGAGCCCGCGCCGCACGAATCGAGCGCGGGTCTGGAGCACTTCGACAAGGTGGTGAGCGTGGACCAGAGCCCGATCGGCCGCACGCCGCGCTCGAACCCCGCCACCTATACGGCGCTGTTCGCGCCCATCCGCGAGCTTTACGCGGGCGTGCCGGAGGCGCGCGCGCGCGGCTACGACGCCGGGCGCTTCTCCTTCAACGTGAAGGGCGGGCGCTGCGAGGCCTGCCAGGGCGACGGCCTGATCAAGGTGGAGATGCATTTCCTCCCCGACATCTACGTGCCCTGCGACGTCTGCCACGGCAAGCGCTACAACCGCGAGACGCTCGAGATCAAGTACAAGGGTCGCAGCATCCGCGAGGTGCTGCAGATGAACGTGCGCGAGGCGCACGCCTTCTTCAACGCGGTGCCGGCGATCGCGAGAAAGCTGCAGACGCTGCTCGACGTGGGCCTGGGCTACATGCAGCTCGGCCAGTCCGCGACCACGCTCTCGGGCGGCGAGGCGCAGCGCGTAAAGCTGTCGCTGGAGCTCTCCAAGCGCGACACCGGGCGCACCCTCTACATCCTCGACGAGCCGACCACGGGCCTGCATTTCCACGACATCCAGTTGCTGCTCGACGTGCTGCACCGCCTGCGCGATGCCGGCAACACCGTGGTGGTGATCGAGCACAACCTCGACGTGATCAAGACTGCGGACTGGGTGATCGATCTGGGGCCGGAGGGCGGCGACGGCGGCGGGCGCATCGTCGTCGCGGGTACGCCCGAAGCCGTGGCGGCCAACGCGGCCAGCCACACCGGGCACTACCTGAAGCAAGTGCTTGATTCGCCGCGCAAGCGCGCGGCCTGACGACCCGGGCGGGAGCGAGGCCCGTCCCCCGCTTGACACATTACGAACGTTCGTACTATTATTCGCCCGTGGAAAAATTGACCAAGGGCGAGCAGACGCGCACCGCGATCCTCGACGAGGCGCTGAGAATCGCGCGCCGCCTGGGGCTCGAAGGGCTGACGATCGGCAGCCTCGCCGATGCGATGGGCATGTCGAAGTCGGGCCTGTTCGCGCACTTCGGCTCGCGCGAGGACCTGCAGCTCGCCGTGCTCGAGCACGGCGCGAGGCAGTACGGCGAGGTGGTGCTGATGCCCGCGCTGCAAGATCGACCGCGGCCTGCCGCGGCTGCGCGCCCTCTTCGAGCACTGGCTCGACTGGACGCTGCAGACCGCGCTCGCCCGGCGGCTGCATCATGATCTCGGCGGCGCACGAGTACGACGACCGGCCCGGCCCGATCCGCGACGCCGCGGTGGAAATGCAGCGCCGCGGCATCGGCGTCACCGAGCGCGCCGTGCGCCTCGCGATCGAGGAAGGCCACCTCAGGAACGACACCGACCCCGAGCAGATCGCCTTCGAGCTGCTCGGCATCGTGCTCGCCAGCCATAACCACGGGCGACTGCTCGGCGACAAGGAAGCGCGCAGGCGCGCGCTGACCGCGTTCGACGCGCTGATCGCCCGCCACGCCGCGCCGGCGCAACCGCGCCTGCGCGCGGCCACCCGCTAACCCGAGAGGAGTCCCGCCATGCCCCAGACGCTGTCGTTGCCGCGCATAAATAGCACGAACGTTCGCTCCTTGTTTCAAACGCTCGCCCGCCGCGCAGGGCTCTCGGCCTCCGCCTGGGTCGCGCCGGGACTCGCCGGCCTGTGGGCGGAGCGCCTGTTCCTCACGCCGCCCAAGCCGCGCTACCCGAGCAGCGAGTTCTTCGACCTGATCGACGCGCGCCAGAGCTTCGTGCGCCACCGCGGGCGCCACATCGCCACCTGGCGCTGGGGCTCGCCCGAAGCGCCGGCGGTGCTGCTCGCGCACGGCTGGGGCGGGCGCGCGACGCAGATGAAGCGCTTCGTCTTCCATCTCGCCGCCGCGGGCTACCGCGTGGTCGCCTACGACCAGCCGGCGCACGGCCTCTCGGAGGGCCGGCTCACCGGCCTGCCCGACTTCGCCGACGTGATGGCGGCAGTGGCGCACCACCATGGCAACGTGCACGCGGTGATCGCGCACTCGCTGGGCGGCCCCGCCGCCGCGCTGGCGATCGCGCGCGGCCTGCCCGCCGCGCGCGCGGTGCTGGTGAGCCCGCCTTCGGACCTGGTCGGCTACTCGCGCCGCTTCGCGCGCTGGCTCGCGATCCCGGAGCGCGTGCGCCGCGCCATGCAGGCGGCGATCGAGGAGCGCTTCGGCGTGCGCTGGGCGGAACTGGAGATTGCGCGGGTTGCGCCGGGGCTGCGCGCGCAGGCGCTGGTGATCCACGACCGTTCCGACACGCAGGTGCCCTGGAAACAGGGCGCGGCGCTGGCGCAGCACTGGCCCGGCGCGCGCCTGCTGACCACCGAGGGCCTGGGCCACGGCCGCATCCTCGAGGACGACGCGGTGGCGCGCGCCGCGGCGGACTTCATCGCCGGGCGCTCGAGCGTCGCGCCGCTCGCGGTGCCTGCGCTTCCCAATCCCGCGCCGCTCTACTAGCCTTCCGCCGATGGAGCGCAAGCTGACCATTGAGTGGCAGGATCCGATGCCGCTCGCGCAGGCTGCACGCGCGATGTCGGGCCTCGAATTCCTGCTTGCCGTGCGTGACGGCAAGCTGGCGCCGGCCCCGATCCAGCAGCTGATCGGCATGCGGCTCGCGGAGGTCGAAGCGGGCCGCGCGGTGTGGGAGTTCTCGCCCGGCGAGCAGCACTACAACCCGATCGGCACTGCGCATGCGGGAATCGCCGCCACGTTGCTCGATTCCGCGATGGCCTGCGCCGTGCACTCGACGCTGCCGCAGGGCAAGGGCTACACGACGCTGGAGTTCAAGCTCAACCTGGTGCGCGCCGTTACCGTGAAGAGCGGCACGCTGCGCGCCATCGGGCGGGTAGTCCACGGTGGCAAGAGCACCGCGACGGCGGAAGGCCGGCTTGAGGACGCCTCCGGGGCGCTGTACGCGCACGCCACGACCACCTGCATCATCCTCGGATAGATCAGGCGAGACTCGTGCCCTGCCAGGCAATCCGGCGCGGATGGAATTCCGCGAGGCTGGCGCGGTGGCCGATGGACACCACTGTCGTTGCGGGCAACCGCTCCTTGAGCAGGCGGTAGAGCGCGGCCTGCGCGTCCTCCGGCAGCGAGGCGGTTGCCTCGTCGAGGAACAGCCAGTCCGGCTTGTTGAGCAGCGCGCGCGCGAATGCGAGGCGTTGCTGCTCGCCGCCGGAAAGGACCTGCGCCCAGTTCTCCGGTTGCGCGAGCTCCTGCGCGAGGTGCCCGAGCCCTACCGCATGCAGGACCCCGCCCACGGTGGCATCGTCGTAGGTCCCGGCGTCGGCCGGATAGCACACCGCATGCTTCAGCGCGCCCACGGGAAGGTAGGGCTTTTGCGGCAGGAACAGCAGCCGCGCGCCTTTCGGCAGAAGGATCCTGCCCGTCCAGTAGGGCCAGATCCCGGCGAGCGCGCGGAACAACGTGGATTTGCCCGTGCCCGACGGCCCGGACAGGAGAACAGCCTCTCCGCGCTTGAGTTGCAGCGTGGTCGGGGCGAGCAGCGCCTTGCCTTGCGGCAGCACCAGTGCAAGGCCCTGCATCGACAGGTCTTCAGTGGGCGCCTCTTCGCGCACGCCGTCCAGGCGCTCGGCTTCGGCGCGCACGTGCTCGAGCGCTGCGCTGAAGCCGGTCAGCCGGTCCACCGTCGCCTTCCAGGAAGCGAACTGCGTGTAGGCATCGATGAACCAGGACAGCGCACTCTGCACCTGGCCGAAGGCAGATGCCGTCTGCGTATATTGGCCGAGGGATATCGCGCCGGAGAAGTAACGCGGCGCGGCGACCAGGAAGGGAAAGATGATGGCGATCTGGCCGTAGAAATTGGTGAACCAGCCCAGCTGCTTCTGCTTCCTCATGATCGCCCACCAGTTGCCGATCACGCTGCCGAAGCGCGCGCGGAAGTTGGCGGACTCCTCGCGCTCGCCGCGGTACAGCGCGACCCCCTCGGCGTTCTCGCGCAGGCGCACCAACGCGAAGCGGTAATCGGCCTCGAAGCGCTGCTGGCCGAACTCCAGCCCGATGAGCGGCTTGCCGATCACGTGCGTCAGCCAGGTCCCGGCGATGGCGTAGAGCAGCGCGCACCACACCATGTAGCCCGGGATCGCGACGCCCCACAGCTCGAGCGCGCCCGACAGCGTCCACAGGATCGTGATGAACGACAGCAGCGTCACGACCGCCGACAGCAATCCCAGCGTGAGCGACAGCGTCGCTTCGACGAACAGCCGCAGGTCGTCGGCAATGCGCTGGTCGGGGTTGTCGGTGCCGCGGTCGAGCAGCTGCAGGCGGTAGTACGCGCGGTCCCGCAGCCAGTCGTTCAGGTAACGCTCATTGAGCCAGGTGCGCCATTCGATCTGCAGCATCTGCTGCAGGTAGACGCGGTACACCGCCGCGGCGATGAAGGCGAAGGCGAGCAGCGTGAACTTGCCGAGCAGGCGGTAGAAGTCGTCGATCTTCTTTTCCTGGATCGCATCGTAGAAGGCGCGATTCCAGTAATTCAGCTCGACGTTGATCCAGACCAGGCCCAGCGTCAGCCCGACCACCGCGGCGAGCAGCGCCAGTCCCTTGCCGCGCTGCTCCGATACCCAGTAAGGCTTCGCCAACTGCCAGAACGCGCGGAGAAATTTCTGCTTTTGCATGTCTCACCTCGGTTCGCGGATCGCGGCGGCAGTTTACAGACCGCCGCGAACGGGGTGAGAATGGCCGCGCACCCCCGTTCCCGCATGCCCGGCAAGATCTTTCGCTTCGGGCCCACCCCGGAGCATCGCGCCCAGCACCTGTTCGTGTTCCTGCACGGCTGCGGCGCGACGCCGAAGTCCATGATCCCGATCGCCTTCCGCTTCCAGGCGCGCTTTCCCAGCGCGGCGCTGGTGGTGCCGAGCGGCTTCGCCTCCTCGGAGATCGACGGCGCGGCGCAGCAGTGGTTCTCCAGCCGCGGCCTCACCGACGACAACCGCGTCGCGCGCATCGAGGCGATCCTGCCCCGCGTCGAAGCGCTGGTGCGCCGCGAGCAGACCAACTTCGGCGTGCCGGTGGAGCGCACCGTGCTGATCGGCTTCTCGCAGGGCGGCACCGTGGCGCTCGAGGCGGTGAAGCAGCGGCCCGCCCTCGCCGGCGCGGTGGTGGCCTACTCCGCGCGCTTCGCGCGCCTGCCGCAGAACGGCGCGCGCCTCGGCGTGCGCATCCACCTGGTGCACGGCGAGCACGACGCGGTGGTCTCGCGCGTGCACGCCGAGCGCGCCGCGCGCGTGCTCTCCGCGCTGCACGTGCCGGTGACGCTCGACATCGTCGAGGACCTCGGCCACGCGCTTTCCCACCACGCCATCTGCCTGGGCTCGCTGCGCCTGCTGCAGGGCATCTACGAGGGACGGCGCGCCACCCTGCACTAGGCGCGTCGTCGCGATCGCCTGCCACGCGGTGTTTAGTCTGCGGCGCGGAGCCCGGCGGCGGCGCCTTCCCCAGCGACGCGAAGGCCCCTCGCCGTCAGACCTCGGGCGTCAGAGGCCTGCGGAACTCGCCCTTCCTGCATCTACGGGCTCGGACAGTCCTCGGCCTGCTCCCTCCGCCCTCGGCCCGCCTCGGCGCGTCGCGATGGGGACCCCTGGCGCCGCCGACGGGCTCCGCGTCGCTACGTGACTGACTTGGGCTCCGCGACAACAAGCAGTCAGCAGCACCTGCCGGTTTCACGTCACCACTTTCCGAGATAGCTGCTCAACTTCCAGATTGATGCAGCCCAGCGATACGCGTACCGTATTGCGAGCAGAGATCTGCGCAGTGCGACGCGCCCTAGGATGGCATTGAACAAGGGAACGCCAATGGACTCGAATGAGCCAAGTGACGGAATCGCCTTGCAGAAGTTGCGAGTCACCAACGACAAGGCGGATTGCACTGCGCCTTTTGGGACCTCTACTTCAAGTTAGACGGCGCACGGACCCAGGCGGTGGAGATAAACGCGAACGAAGTGGTGTACGCGCACAAGGTGAAGAACGAGTCGACGTACTTCCACATCGGATCTGGGTCCGAGCACCGCGCACGCACCTTTACCGGGCGCAGTTCTCGGTGGCGAGCGTATGTCGATGCCCACGGTGGTTTGACACATATCGAAGTGACGATTTCTGGAGCGATATTGCTGACCCGGCTCGGGCTAGGCGTCGTGAAATGGATTCGGCAAAACCCAGCATCAACCCACCACAAATCGTCTTGGACGGACGTTCAGTTCCTCGAGGGATATTGGACGGTCGTCGAATGGATCGACGAAGCGTTGCGCGTGTGGTGCCACGGACTGCTACGGAGCCGAGGTGACGGCTCGCCAAGGCTAGGCCATGACAGCGGCAAACGTCTGACGATGCACCGTCTAACACCACGCCCCACGCGGACGCGCCGCGAGCCACGGTACCATGGTCAATCGCCCACTGGCGCGCGCGCCGCTGGGCGTCGACGTTAGAGCGCGCAATGGGATACGCGGTGCAGCTGTACTTCGACGCGAAGCTAGAGGCCTCGCTCACGCGTACTAGGTCAGCTCTTACCGCGGCCGGGGTGACGCCCACACTCGAGCGCCTTGGGGATCGCCCGCACGTGAGCTTGGCGGTACTCGAGGATGTACCCGTTGAACCGTGCATCGCGGCCGTTGAAGGGTTCGCGGAAACGCATCGCCCCTTTCCAGCGTCCTTCGCTGCCTTCGGTGCATTCCCTACCGCCCAGGGGGTGGTCTATCTGACGCCTACGCCCACTGTGGCATTGTTGGAGGCACGACGTCGGGTGCACCGTCTGCTGTCGGAGCTCGGAGCCAAAGTACACGAGCACTACTTGCCAGAGTCGTGGATCCCACATTCAACGATCGGCTTTGAGCTATCCGCCTCTGAGGTCGCAGTTGCACTATCCTGGTTGCATGGCAACTTCAAACCTCTTGCGGGTACCTACAGCTCCATCGGCCTTATCGAGTTTCTGCCGGTGAAGCGTCTCGCAGCTTTCGAACTGCGCGCTCTAACACCCGCATGAACCCTGACCCCAAGCTTCCCGCGATTTAGTTGAGACTCCGAGCTACCAGCTCGGAAGTGTGCAGCGGCCGCGCAATGTGCGGGCACCGGCGCGGAGCCCGGCGGCGGCGCCAGGGGTCCCCATCGCGACGCGCCGAGCCGGGTCGGGTGCGGAGGGAAGCAGGCCGAGGACTGTCCGAGCCCGCAAATGCAGGAAGGGCGAGTTCCGCAGGCCCCCGAGGCGCCTTGCACTGAGGCGAGGGGCCTTCGCGTCGCTGGGAAAGGCGCCGCCGCCGGGCTGCGCGCAGGTTGCTGACACAGCGCAGGGCGATTCGCTTACGGCGACGTAACTTGCAGTGCGGCACCGGGTGCGCGGCTAGAATCGGGCCATGGGCACTGTGGTAGCACTGGGCGGGCAGGTCGGCGGCGCGAAGCTCGCCGAGGGGCTGTACCGGCTGCGCGGCGCGAAGCTTGCCGTGATCGTCAACACCGGCGACGACTACGAGTATCTCGGACTGCCGATCTCGCCGGACGTGGAAACCATGCTCTACGCGCTCGCGGGCATCGCCGACGCCAACAAGGGCTGGCAGCCGGCCGGCGAGACCTTCTCGTGCCATGGCATGCTCACGCGCCTGGGCGGACCGGTGGAGGTGCCGCTCGGCGACCGGGCGCTCGCGCTGCAACTCTTGCGCGCCGAAGCCCTGCGCGCCGAGCGCTCGCCGACCGAGGTCGCACTGGAGCTCACGCAGCGCCTCGGCATCGAGGCACGCGTGCTGCCGATGAGCAACGACCCGGTGCGCACCATCGTGCACACCGAATCGGGCGCGCTGAGTTTCCACGACTATTTCATGGACCTCAAGTGCGAGCCCGCCGTGCGCGGCTTCCAGTACGGCGGCGCGGACGAGGCGCGGCTCTCGGACGAGGTGCTCGACGCGCTGCACGCGGCCGACCTCGAGGCCGTGGTGCTCTGCCCCTGCAATCCCTACCACACGCTGCAGCCGATCCTCGCGGTGAACGGCATGCGCGAGGCGCTGCGCAAGCGCGGCGCCCCGGTGATCGCGGTGAGCCCGATCATCGGCGGGCGCGCCCTGCAGGGCTCTGCGGCGAAGATGATGGAGGAGCTCGGGCGCGAGGTGTCGGCGCGCGCCATCGCGATGGAGTTCCACAAGCTGATCGACGGCATCGTCATCGACAGCGCCGACGAGGGGCTCGCCGAGGGCATCCGCGCCAGCGGCTGCGAGGTGCTTGCCGTGCCCACGTTCATGCGCAACGCCGATGACCGCCTGAAGCTCGCGCGCGCGGTGCTGGAGTTCGCGCGCGCCGTGCGCATGCACCGCGAGATCGCGGCCGACGCCTAGGGAGCCGCAGGCACGGTGCGCGCGCCGTCCCCGCTCAGCGCAGCAGCGCGTACTCGCCGCCGCGCTCGATGGCGCGGCGGTAGGCGGGGCGCGCATGGATGCGCGCAAGGAAGTCCATCAGCCGCGGCCGGCGCTCGTCCAGGCCGCCGCGCGCCCGCGCCCCCTCGAGCGGGAAGCTCATCTGGATGTCGGCGGCGCTGAACTCCGCGCCCGCGAACCAGTCGCTTCCCTGCAACTCGCTTTCCATGAAGTCGAGGTTGCGGTCGATGTTGGGCTGCACGAAGCCCTGCTTCGCGCGCCGCGCGATCGCGCGCGCCACCGGCTTGACGAAGAACGGCATCGGCGCCTTCTCGATGCGGTCGAAGACGAGCTTGAGGAGCAGCGGCGGCATCGCCGAGCCCTCGGCGAAGTGCATCCAGTAGGCGTAGCGCAGCCGCGCCGGCGTGCCGGGCGCGGGGGCCAGGCGCCCGTTGCCGTGGCGCTCGACGAGGTACTCGAGGATGGCGCCGGATTCGGCGAGCGTCAGCGCGCCGTCCTGGATCACGGGCGACTTGCCCAGGGGATGCACCGCCTTCAATTCAGGCGGCGCGAGCATGGTCTTCGCGTCGCGCTGGTAGCGCTTGATCTCGTACGCAACGCCGAGCTCCTCCAGCAGCCACAGCACGCGCTGCGAGCGGGAGTTGTTGAGGTGATGGACGACGATCACGGCGCGCTCCGGATCTGAATTACGTCTGCAGTTCGGGAATGTCGCGATACAGCTCGAGCGCATCCGGGTTGGCGAGCGCGTCGGTATTGGGCACCGGCATGCCGTGCACCACGGCCTTCACCGCCAGCTCCACCACCTTGTTGTTCTTGGTGCGCGGGATGTCGGGCACCTGCACGATCTTCGCGGGCACGTGGCGCCGGGTGGTGTGGTCGCCGATCTGGCGGCGGATCTTCTCTTGCAGCGCGGCGTCCAGCTGCAGTCCCTCGCGCAGCTTGACGAACAGGACCACGCGCGTGTCGGTGGGCTTGTCCGGCGGCCAGAGCTGCCCGATCGCCACCGACTCCTCGACCTCGGGCACCTTCTCCACCTGGCCGTAGATCTCGGCGGTGCCGATGCGCACGCCGCCCGGGTTGAGCGTCGCGTCCGAGCGCCCGTAGACGATCATCGTGCCGCGCTCGGTCAGCTCGCACCAGTCGCCGTGGCACCAGACGTTCGGGTACTTGGCGAAATAGGCCGCGTGGTACTTCTCGCCGCCGCGGTCGTTCCAGAAGCCCAGCGGCATCGAGGGAAAGGGCTTGGTGCACACGAGCTCGCCCTTTTGCCCCACGACCGCATTGCCCGCCTCGTCGTAGACCTCGACCGCGAAGCCGAGCGAGCGGCACTGCAGCTCGCCCGGGTACACCGGCAGCACCGGGTTGGCGTCGGCGAAGGCCGCCATGATGTCGGTGCCGCCCGAGATCGAGGAGAGGCACACGTCCTGCTTCACATCGCGGTAGACGTACTCGTAGCTTTCCGGCACCAGCGGCGAGCCGGTGGACAGGATCATCCTCAGGCCGGGCAGCGGGTGCGTCTCGGCGGGCTTCACGCCGCGCTTGGCGATGGCGTCGATGAACTTCGCCGAGGTGCCGAAGTGGCTGAAGCGCTCGCGCTGCGCGTAGTCGAAGAGGATGCGCGCGTCGCGCGCGAACGGCGAGCCGTCGTAGAGCATCACCGTCGCCTCGGCGCAGAACCCCGAGAACAGGAGGTTCCACATCACCCAGTTGGCGGTGGTGTAGTAGAAGAAGTGGTCCCCGGGGCGCACGTCGAACTGCAGCTTGTACATCTTCAGGCCCGAGAGCAGCGTGCCGCCCGCGCCATGCACGATGCACTTGGGCTTGCCGGTGGTGCCGGAGGTGAACAGGATGTAGGCGGGGTGATCGAAGGGCAGCTGCGCCCAGGCGATCTCGCCCGGCGTGTGCCGCCGCAGCCACTCCTCGAGCAGCACCGCCTTCGGGATATCGGCGACGTCGGGGCGCGCATCGAGATAGGGCACCACCACCACCTTGCGCACGGTCGGCAGCCCCTCGACGATCTCGCGCACGCGCCCGAGCACGTCGTGCGGCTTGCCGTTGTAGAGGTAGCCGTCGGCGACGAACAGCACCTTGGGCTCGATCTGGCCGAAGCGCTCGAGCACCCCGTCCACGCCGAAGTCGGGCGAGCAGGAAGACCAGACGATGCCCTGCGACAGCGCGGCGAGCGCGAGCATCGCCGTCTCCGGCAGGTTGGGGATGAAGGCCGCCGCGCGGTCGCCCGCGCGCAGCCCGAGCTGCGCCAGCGCCTGCGCGGCGCGCGACACATCGCTCGTCAGGTCAGAGTAGGAAACGCGCTGCTGCGGGCCGCGCTCGTCCCAGAAGACCATCGCGTCACCGCGGTCGCCGCGCCGCAGCAGGTTCTCGGCGAAGTTGAGCCGCGCCTCGGGAAACCACTTGGCCCCCGGCATCTTGTCGCCGTCCGCGAGCACCGTAGAGCCCTTGCGCGAGGCGCGCACGCCGCACCAGTCCCAGACCTCGCTCCAGAAGAGCTCCGGGTTGTCCACCGTCCACTGGTAGAACTCGGGGTAGGTATTGAGGTCGAGCTTGTGCTTGCGCACCGCGTGGCGCGCGAACTGGGTGATCTGCGCCTGCTCGATCGCCTCCTGCGAGGGCTGCCAGATCGGCTGGATGCGGGGCTGCATCGCGCGATTATCCCTCTGCCTTCGGCCGCTGCCCGGTGCCGTAGTGCGGGCGGGTCAGGACTTCGGGCCTGAGCAGCTCGTCGATCTGCTCGCGCGTCAGCCAGTGCTTCTCCAGCACCAGGTCGTAGACCCGCCTGCCGCTGGAGAGCGCCTCCTGCGCCAGCTCGCTCGCCCGCGCATAGCCGATCACCGGATTGAGCGCCGTCACCAGCGCGGTGGATTCGTCGAGCAGCCGCCGCGCCCGCTCCGCGTCGGCGGCGATGCCGCGCACGCAGCGCTCGGCGAGCGTGCGGCAGCCCGCGGCGAGGTGCGCGATGCTCTTGAACAGGCTGTGCGCGATGATCGGCTCGAAGGCGTTCAGCTGCAGCTGCCCCGCCTCCGCGGCCATGGTCACCGTGATGTCGTTGCCGATCACCTCGAAGGCGATCTGGTTCACCACTTCGGGGATCACCGGGTTCACCTTGCCGGGCATGATCGAGGAGCCCGCCTGCACCGCCGGCAGGCGGATCTCGCCGATCCCCGCGCGCGGCCCGGAGGAGAGCAGCCGCAGGTCGTTGCAGGTCTTGGAGAGCTTCACGGCGATGCGCTTGAGCACGCCGGAGAGCTGCACGAAGGCGCCCGCATCCTGCGTCGCCTCCACGAGGTTGGGCGACACGATGAAGGCGAAGCCCGCAATCTCCGACAGGCGCCGCGTCACCAGCGCGGCGTAGTCCGGGTGCGCGTTGATGCCGGTGCCGATCGCGGTGGCGCCGAGGTTGATCTCCCGCACCAGCGCTGCGGCCTCCGCCAGGCGCTGCTCGTCCTCGCCGATCATCACGGCGTAGGTGGAGAACTCCTGGCCGAGCGTCATCGGCACCGCGTCCTGCAGCTGCGTGCGCCCGACCTTCAGCACGTCCTGGAACTCCGCCGCCTTGGCCTCGAAGGCCGCGCGCAGCACGCGCATCTCCTCGGCCAGGCGCCGGATGCCGAGCTGCAGCGCGAGCTTCACGGCGGTCGGATACACGTCGTTGGTGCTCTGCGACATGTTGACGTGGTCGAGCGGGTGCAGATGCCGGTAATCGCCCTTGCGGTGCCCGAGGAGCTCCAGCGCGCGGTTGCAGATCACTTCATTCGCGTTCATGTTGGTCGAGGTGCCGGCGCCGCCCTGGATCACGTCGACCACGAACTCCTCCAGCAGCTTGCCCTCGCGCAGCTCCTCGCAGGCGAGCCGGATCGCCTGCGCGCGCGCCTCGTCGAGCAGCCCGAGCTCGGCGTTGGCGAGCGCCGCCGCCTGCTTGACGCAGGCGAGCGCCGTCACCAGGTCCGGGTAGATCGAGATCGCGGTGCGGGTGATCGGGAAATTCTCCAGCGCCCGCAGGCTGTGCACGCCGTAATAGGCGTGCGCCGGGACCTCGCGGTCGCCCAGCAGGTCGTGCTCCTTGCGCGTATTGGCGGGCATGCGGGCCTCCTTCGGCAGCCAGATTCTAGGCCTGTTGCTTGACACGCCGCGGCCCGGATGCCGAGAATGGCCGTTCGACCACAGGAGATTCGCCCCCATGACCCCCGTACGCACCGCCCTGGCGCTGCTCGCCTCGGCCGCCCTCGCCGCCCCCGCGCTCGCGCAGACCGGCACGCTGGACAAGATCAAGAGCAGCGGCAGCATCACCATCGGCCACCGCGACGCCTCGATTCCCTTCTCCTACTACGACGACAAGCAGCAGCCCATCGGCTACGCCATGGACCTGTGCTACCGGATCGTCGACGCGGTGCGCGCCGAGCTGAAGATGCCGAAGATCGACATCAAGTACCAGCTGGTCACCTCCGCCAACCGCATCCCGCTGATGGCCAACGGCACCATCGACCTCGAGTGCGGCTCGACCACCAACAACCTCGACCGGCAGAAGCAGGTGTGGTTCACCATCACCCACTTCGTCACCGCCAACCGCTTCGTGGCGAAGCGCTCGGCCAACCTGCGCAAGCTCGAGGACCTCAAGGGCAAGACGATCGTCTCCACGGCCGGCACGACGAACATCAAGCAGATCACGGAGCTGAACGCGCAGAAGGGCCTGGGCGCGAGCATCCTCTCCGCCAACGGCCACGCCGAGTCGTTCCTCATGGTCGAGACCGGCCGCGCCGCCGCGTTCGTCATGGACGACATCCTGCTCTACAGCCTGGTGGCGACCTCCAAGACGCCCGGCGAGTACGAGATCTCGACCGACGCGCTGTCGGTGGAGCCCTACGGCATCATGGTGCGCAAGGACGACGCCGCCTTCAAGAAGGTGGTGGACGCGGCGATGGTCAACACCTACAAGAGCGGCGCGATCAACGGCATCTACAACAAGTGGTTCCTCGCGGCGGTCCCGCCCAAGGGCGTGAACCTCAACGTGCCGATGGGCGACGCCTTCAAGAAGGTGATCGCCAGCCCGACCGATTCGGGCGATCCGGCGGCCTACAAGTAAGCGCATGAGCACGCAGAAACGGGGAACTTCGGTTCCCCGTTTTTGTTTGGGGGACGCGTGAAGTACAACTGGCATTGGGGCATCTTCTTCGAGCTGGAGCCCGGCGGCTCCGGCAGCTACCTGCAGTACCTCGTCGTCGGCCTGGGCTGGACACTCGCCACCGCGCTGGTCGCCTGGGTCATCGCGCTCGTGCTCGGCGCGCTCATCGGCACGCTGCGCACCACGCCGAGCAAGTGGGTGGTGCGCCTGTGCACCGCCTACGTGGAGTTGTTCCGCAACATCCCGCTGCTGGTGCAGATGTTCCTGTGGTTCTTCGTGCTGCCGGAACTTCTGCCCAAGGGTGCGGGCGACTGGATGAAGCAGCTGCCGCCGCCCTGGGGCTCGTACCTGCCCGCGGTGCTGTGCCTGGCGCTCTACACCTCGGTGCGCGTGGCCGAGCAGGTGCGCGCCGGCATCCAGTCGCTGCCGCGCGGCCAGATGATGGCGGGCACGGCGATGGGGCTCACGCTGCCGCAGACCTACCGCCACGTCATCCTGCCGATGACCTTCCGCATCATCCTGCCGCCGCTCACCTCGGAGTTCCTCAACTGCATCAAGAACTCCTCGGTGGCGCTGACCATCGGCGTGATGGAGCTCACGGCGCGCGCCCGCGCCATGCAGGAGTTCAGCTTCCAGGTGTTCGAGGCGTTCACCGCGGCGACGCTGATCTACCTCGCCACCAACATCCTGGTGGTGTTCGCCATGCGCGTGGTGGAGCGCAGGGTGCGCGTGCCCGGCTACATCAGCGCCGGCGGCGTCCCACAAGCTGGCCACTGACGATGTTCACCGGCTTCGATTTCGACGTCATCCAGCGCTCGTTCGTCTACCTGTTCCGCGACGGCATGGTGTTCACGCTCACGCTCACCGCCATCGCCATGGCGGGCGGCATCGTCTTCGGCACCTTGCTGGCGATGATGCGGCTCTCCAGCTTCCGGCTGGTGGCGGCGGCGGCCGGCGCCTACGTCAACCTGATGCGCTCGCTGCCGCTGGTGCTGGTGATCTTCTGGTTCTACTTCCTCGTCCCCTGGATCGGCGGCTGGCTGATCGGCGGCGGCGGCACGATCAAGGTCGGCGCCTTCCTCAGCGCGGCCATCACCTTCACCATGTTCGAGGCGGCCTACTACTGCGAGATCATGCGCGCCGGCATCCAGTCGATTCCGCGCGGCCAGGTGGCGGCGGGCCAGGCCCTGGGCCTGAATTACTGGCAGACGATGGGACTGGTGGTGCTGCCGCAGGCGTTCCGCAACATGGTGCCGGTGCTGCTCACGCAGACCATCATCCTGTTCCAGGATACCTCGCTCGTTTACGTGATCTCGGTCACCGATTTCCTCGGCGCCGCCTCCAAGGTCGCCAACCGCGACGGCCGCCTGGTGGAGATGTACCTGTTCGCCGCCCTGGTGTACTTCGTCGTCAGCTTCACCGCGTCGCACTACGTGCGCAGCCTGCAGTCGCGCATCGCCGTGATCCGCTAGGGGACTCTCATGATCCTGCTCAAGAACGTCAGCAAGTGGTACGGCAGCTTCCAGGTGCTCGCCGAATGCTCCACCCAGGTGGCGAAGGGCGAGGTGGTGGTGGTGTGCGGGCCCTCCGGCAGCGGCAAGTCCACGCTCATCAAGTGCGTGAACGGCCTCGAGCCCTTTCAGAAGGGCGAGGTCACGGTGGACGGCATCGCGGTGGGCGATCCGCAGACCGACCTGCCCAAGCTGCGCGCGCGCGTGGGCATGGTGTTCCAGCACTTCGAGCTGTTCCCGCACATGAGCGTGCTGAAGAACCTCACGCTGGCGCAGGTCAAGGTGCTCGGGCGCAGCGAGGAGGAAGCGCGCGACAAGGGCCTGAAGCTGCTCGAGCGCGTGGGGCTCACGGAGCACCGGGACAAGTTTCCCGGCAATCTCTCCGGCGGCCAGCAGCAGCGCGTGGCGATCGCGCGCGCGCTGTGCATGGACCCGATCGCCATGCTGTTCGACGAGCCCACCTCCGCCCTCGACCCGGAGATGATCAACGAGGTGCTCGACGTGATGGTCGAGCTGGCGAAGGAAGGCATGACCATGATGGTGGTCACGCACGAGATGGGCTTCGCGCGCAAGGTGGCGCACCGCGTGATCTTCATGGACGAGGGCCGCATCGTCGAGGACGCGACCAAGGACGACTTCTTCGGCACCCCCCGCTCCGAGCGCGCGCAGCACTTCCTCTCCAAGATCCTGCACCACTAGTCGCGCCGCGCTCGTCGTTCAAGCGCGTCGCCCGGCGCCGCCGCTTTCCCCAGCGCCGCGAAAGCCCCTCGCCGTCTTTCCTCGGGCGTCAGAGGCCTGCGCAACTCGCCCTCCTTCACCTACGGGCTTCGGACAGTGCTTGTATGACGTGTTGCCGGGGCGCTTGCCGTAAGGTGGCAGGCGCTGGGGTGGAGGGAGCACGGCGAGGATTGTCTGAGCCCGGAGCCGCTTTTGCGAGGGGCGAGTTCCGCAGCCGTACGACGCGCGCGGCAGTGAGGCGAGGGAACTTCGCGGCGCTGGGGAAGGCACCGCCGCCGGGCGACGCGCATTGCGACTACACTCACGCTCGAATTCTTGAACTCGACAAGGAGCAACGAGTGAGCACCGTAGCATTCATCGGGTTGGGCGCCATGGGTTCGCGCATGGCGATGAATCTGCACGCCGCGGGCCACCAGCTCCGCGTCTACAACCGCGACCGCGCAAAGACCAAGCCGTTCGCCGACAAGGGCGTCGAGCCGTCTGCGACTCGCCGGCCGCGGCGGCGAAGGGTGCGGAGTTCGTCGTGTCGATCGTCGCCGATGACGCGGCAACGCGTGCCGTGATGCTCGGCGCCGATGGTGCGCTCGCGGGCGCCACCGCAGGCACCGTGCTCATCGATTCGAGCACCAACACGCCGGCAATGGCGCGCGAGATCGCGAAGGCGGCGGCTGCGAAGGGCTGCGCGTACCTCGATGCGCCGGTTTCGGGGTCGCTCGCGCAGGCGCAGGGCAAGGAACTCGTCTTCATGGTCGGCGGCGACAAGGCAGCCTTCGGCAAGGCGCAGCCCTTGTTCACGGCGATGGGCCGGCTCTCGAAGCACATGGGCGGCGCCGGCGCCGGCGCCACCATCAAGCTGATCAACAACATGCTCTCGGGCACGGTCACCGCGGCGCTCGCGGAGGCGGCGCAGGTCGCCGAGGCGGCGGGCGTAGAACGCGATGCCGCGCTCGAAATTCTCGGCGAGGGCGCGGCCGGATCGCGGCTCCTCAAGGCAAAGCTGCCGAAGATGTTCAAACGCGACTTCGCGCCGCAGTTCCAGCTCGAGCTGATGGAGAAGGACCTGCGCTACTTCCTCCTGCTCGCGCAGGAGCTCGACCGCCCGGTGCCGATCGCCTCGCTCGTGCGCAGCCAGTACCAGGCGGCGCGCCGCGGTGCGCTGGGCCGGCTCGACTCCTCCGCGGTGTTCCTGCAGGCAGCGGGCGAAAAGCCGGCCTCCTGAACGCACGCACTGCCGCCATGCCGCGCGTCGATACGCGCGTGCGCTTCGCGGTTCAAGAGCCCGCCGGCGTCAGCGCGTCAGCGCTTCCGGAATCTTGTAGTCGGGATAGCGCTTCTTGAACTCGGCGAGGCTCTCCTGCGCCTCGCGCTCGCGCCCCTGCTTGCGCAGCTCGGCGATGCGCTCCAGCCACGCCTCCGGCGTGGGCGCGGGCTCCGACAACTTTGCGCCAGAGAGCGCGCGTGGCGCAGACGGCGCGGCGGCAGCGTCGCGCACCTGGGGCTCCGCAGCTGCGCCGGCGACCGCTTCGCGCCGTGCCGCTTCCTGCTCTGCGGCGCGATTGTCTGACTCGCGCGGGGCCGCCTCCGCCGCCGCAGGCGCCGGCACGGCGGCCTCAATGCGCGGCGCGCCCTCGACGGCCGGCGTGCCTGCCTGCTGCACGCTGCCCACTGCGGCGGGGGCCCGCGTGTCCGCGCGCTTTGCGCTCTGCAATGCGGCGGGCGCGCGCGCCGCGGCAGGCTGGGCGGGCGCTGGCGCGGCGGGTACCGCGTCGTCTTTCGCGCCTGCCACCTCCGCGACGGGCGCGGCCGGCCGCGGCGTCGGGATCACCTGCGGCGCCAGCGCCACCAATTCCGCATCGGGCCTCGGCGTCAGCAAGCGCAGCGTGACACCCACGGCGAGCACCAGCACCGCCGCGATCGAGAGCGGCACGCGCCAGCGCGCGGGCCTGTGGCGCGAGGCGGCGAGGATTGCCTCGTCCAGCGCGCGCGGCGGCTCCTCGCCGCCAAGGGCGCGATAGGCCTGCGTCACCTTCTGGTCAAGGTCGGCTTCAGCCATCGTCCAATGCCTCCCGCAGCTTGGCGAGCGCGTAGCGCAGGCGGCTCTTCGCCGCCTCCTCGGTCGCGCCCGTCGCCGCGGCGATCTCGCCCACTGTCATGCCGGCCTCCTCGTGCAGCAGGAAGGCTTCGCGCTGTGCTGCGGGCAGCGCGGCCAGCGCGGCCGCCAGGCGCTGCAAGGCCTGGCGCCCTTCGGCGCGCGCCTCCGGCTCGAAGCCGCGCGGCGCGGGCGGGTCGTCCGCCTCGGCCGCGTCCACGAGCTTCAGCCCGCGCTTGCGCCAGTGGTCGGCGAGCCGGTTGTGCGCGATGGTGTAGAGCCAGGTGGTGAACTTGGCCTGCACGGTGTAGCGCCCGCGCGCCTCGATGACCCGCATCCAGATCTCCTGATACAACTCCTCGGCCAGCGTGCGCTCTTTCACGGCGCGCAGCACGAAGCGGAACAGCGGCCCCTTGTGCCGTGCGTAGAGGGTCTCGAAGGCCCCGGCGCTGCCCTGCCGGTAGGCGAGCATGAGCTGTTCGTCCGCGGCCTCCACGCCTCCAGTCTACGCGCCCGGGGAAGGCGTCACGCCCGGAGCCGCGCCCACGGGGTCCGGCACGAAGCCGGGAAACGGCCGCGGGTGCCGCCCGCCCTCGCGGATCACGCCCAGCGCCACCAGATTGCGGTAGCTGTCGTAGTGGATGGCGATGGTCTCCGCAGGTTGCGCCGAGGCACGCTCGAATTCGACGTGGCGCGCATGGGAAGTCTCGTTCCTGCCGTGTCCGGTGCCAAGCGGCTCGGCGCTCCTGGCAGCGTCGGCCGCCGCACCCGCGATGGGGCGCACTTCGGAGCGCGGCACGGACGCCTCGGCGCGTCCCGCGCCCGACGCCGGCGCAGGCGCGAGCTGGCTGATGGGCTGCGGCGGCTCCGCCTTCCGGCGATAGAGGGCGACACCGATCACGCCCACGTCCCCGGGCCGCCCGGACCGCGCGGCGTAGGAATCGGCAAGCGCGGTGAAGTAGAACGCCGCGGTGCGCGACAGGCTCTTGCGCCAGCCCTTCACTTCCAGGCTGCCCTGGGGGGACAGCACATAGCCGCTTTGCTGCGGATGCGCGGTCTCGCCGGTCACCACGTTGATGCCATCCACCGACATCACCGCCAGCAGATCCCCGCCCTGGCGGTTGCGCACCGTCACCTGGTACTCGTTGCCGGGCTTGCCCACCACGTAGGCGCGGCCCTCGTGCCAATGGACCGGCAGGCGCCGCTGCTCGGTGCGGTCGAACACGTTCACGTCCGCGAGGCCGCCGACCGCCAGCGCCTGCGTCGAAAGGGCGAGCGCGAGCGCCGCGCACGCGAGCTTGAGCGTTTTCATGCCGACTCCTTTGCGTTCCGCGGCCGGCCCCATGGCCGTCCGACATGGCATGAAACGAATCGGCAGGCGAAACGGGTTAAGATGCGCGCCTTTTCGCACGCACTGCACCCCCATGCCCGCCTACGACTGCTCGAAATGCCCCGCCTACTGCTGCAGCTACCCTGAGATCGAGGTGTCCAAGGCGGATATCGCGCGCCTCGCGCGGCATTTCGGCGTCAGCGAGGCGGAGGCCGAGGAGCGCTTCACCAAGCTCGAGCGGCAGGAGAAGGTGCGCATCCTGCGGCATCGCGATGACGAGCACTTCACCTCGGTGTGCATGTTCCTCGACCGCGAGTCGCGCCGCTGCACGGTTTACGAGGCGCGGCCGCATACCTGCCGGGGCTATCCCTACGGCGCGCGCTGCGGCTACTACGAGTTCCTCAGGTTCGAGCGCGAGCACCAGGCAGACGAGAGCTTCGTCGCCACCACCTAGCAAGCCGCTGCCAGGGCCGCGTTAGGCGTGCTTCGTGCGCTCGAGCGACTGCTTGCGGATCGCGGACAGGGTGCTGGTGGTGGTGATGGCGTCCGGGTCGATCCTGAGCTCGATCAGCGCGGGCTTTCCCGAGGCGCGCGCGCGCTCGAAAGCGGGCGCGAACTGCTCGGTCGTCTCCACCAGTCTCGCCGTGCCCGCCGAAGGCGCGCGCATAGGCGGCGAAATCCGGATTCTTCAGCTCGGTGCCCGAGATGCGGCCCGGGTACTCGCGCTCCTGGTGCATGCGGATGGTGCCGTACATGCCGTTGTTGACCACCAGCGCGATGACGGGCGCGCCGTACTGCGCGGCCGTCGCCATCTCCTGCCCGGTCATCAGGAAATCGCCGTCGCCGGTGACCGCCAGCACCATGCGGTCCGGCGCGACCAGCTTTGCCGCCACCGCCGCGGGCAGGCCGCAGCCCATCGAGCCGTTGGTCGAGCCGAGCTGCGTGCGAAAGCCCTTGTAGCGGAAGAAGCGGTGCACCCAGCCGGAGAAATTGCCCGCGCCGCCGCAGACGATGGCGTCTTCGGGCAGGTTCTGCGACAGCCACTGCACGATTTCCGCGTACTGGAGCTTTCCGGGCATCGGCTGCGGCTCGCTCCACGCGAGGTATTCCTCGCGCGCCTGCTGCGTGCGCGCCGCCCACTTCGCGCCGTCGAGCTTCACCTGCGCCAGAGCGTCGACGAAGCGCGCCATGCCCGCATTGATCGGCAGGGCCGCGTGATAGACGCGCCCCAGCTCCTCCGCGCCGCCATGCACGTGGATGAGCGACTGGCTCGGCACGGGCGCCTGGAAGAGCGTATATCCGCCGGTGGTCATCTCGCCCAGGCGCGCGCCGATGACCAGCACCACGTCCGCCTCGCGGATGCGCTGCGCGAGCTTCGGGTTGATGCCGATGCCGACGTCGCCAGCGAAGCTCGGGACTGCGGTTGTCGAGCAGGTCCTGGCAGCGGAACGAGGTGCCCGCCGCAAGCTGCGAGGCCTCCAGCCAGGCGCGCAGGCCGTCGCAGCTCACGCGATCCCAGCCGCCGCCGCCGATGACCACGAAGGGCCGTTCGGCGCCCTGCAGCATCCGCTGCAGCTCGCGCAGGTCGGCGCCAGAGGGCGCCGGGCGCACCGTCTTGTAATGCGGCACGTCGGCCACCGCGGCTTCCGCGAACAGCATGTCCTCGGGGAGCGCGAGCACCACCGGCCCGGGCCGGCCGGACATCGCCGTGTGGAAAGCGTGGCTCACGTACTCGGGAATGCGCTCGGTGCGGTCGATCTGCGCCACCCACTTGGTCATCGGCCCGTACATGCGCCGGTAGTCGATCTCCTGGAAAGCCTCGCGCTCGACGAATTCGTTGCCGACCTGGCCGATGAACACCACCATGGGCGTGGAATCCTGGAAAGCCGTATGCACGCCGACCGCGCCGTTGGTGGCGCCCGGACCACGCGTGACGAAGAGCACGCCCGGCTCGCCGGTGAGCTTGCCGTAGGCCTCCGCCATGTAGGAGGCGCCGCCCTCCTGCCGGCAGATGATGAACCTGAGCTTCTCGCGCACGTCGTAGAAGCCGTCGAGCACCGGCAGGTAGCTCTCGCCCGGCACGCCGAAGGCGAACTTCGCACCGTGGCCGACGAGCGCGTCGGCGAGGATGCGGCCGCCGTGGCGCACTTTCAGATCGTGTCGCATGCCGTCTCTCCCAGAACCGCCATGCCTGTGCTCAGGCGCGCGCGAACAGCAGCGTGGCGGCGTAGGCCACCGCCCCCAGCGCAGTGCACATGAGGATCCAGCCAGACGGGCCGGGATGCGCTTCAACCAGCCTGTCGAGCGTCAGGCGCATGTCATCGCCACCGCGCAGGACGTTGCGGGGGGAGAACCACCGGTTGGCATATCGCTCGAGGGTTGCCAGGGCGTCAGGGGAAAAACACAGCATGCCGCCAATCACCACCCCGATGGCGCTGCCGGCGATCAGGAACCACCGCAAGGTCCCCGCCACGATCGCAACGAGGTACCTCATCTCGCCCTTGGCGAAGACCGCGCCGACGGCGGCCGCATTGAATGCGGCCAGCAACCCGAAGGTCGCAAAGGTGCCGCCCGCGATCAGCGCCCAGCCGACCCAGCGTCGATGGCGGTGCGAAAACTGCTCGGTGCTGCGTGGCACGTCCAGTGCCCGAAAGGCGCCGCGCGTGGAAACCCATCGATTCATCGACCGCAAGAACTGCAGGGTCCGCGCGCTCGAGAAGATCAAGCCGATGCCCACGGCAAAGCCCACGCTGGCGAACACCATCACCACCGCGATGCAAGACCGGAACAGGATCTGCCAGATCAGATCGTTATGCAGCGGCATGTGCCGCCATCTTCCAGCGCTCGCGCAGCTTCTCGCAGCACTCCGCGACCGCGGCGTTCGCCGTGTCGAGCACGCCGCCGAACAGGATGAAGCCGTGCACCATGTCGGGATATTCGCGGTAGGTCACTTCCACGCCCTCCTTCGCCATGCGCTCAGCATACTCGCGCCCCTCGTCGAGCAGCGGATCGTAGCCCGCGGTGATCACGCAGGCGGGCGGTAGCCCCGCGAGGCTCTTCGCGAGCAGGGGCGACGCGCGCCAGTCGAGGTAGTCCTTCGGGTTGGGCAGGTAATGGCCGCGGAAATACTCCATCGACTTCTTCGTCAGCAGGTAGCCCTCGCCGTTGCGCGTGACCGACGCGTGCCCCGCGCGCTGGTCGGTGCCCGGATAGATGAGGAGCTGGAAATCGATCTTCGGCCCGCCGCGGTCGCGGGCATCGAGCGCCGTCACCGTGGCGAGCGTGCCGCCCGCGCTGTCGCCGCCCACCGCGACCTGCCTGTGCCGCCCCGCGACGAACTTCACGGCTGCGATGCAATCCTCGACCCCCGCAGGAAACGGGTGCTCGGGCGCCAGGCGATAGTCCACCGAGTACACGGCGCAGCGCGCGCCGTTGGCGAGCTGGCGGCAGACCACGTCGTGCGTGTCGAGGTCGCCGATCACCCAGCCGCCGCCGTGGAAGTACACCAGCGCGGGCAGCGGCTCCTCGGGCTTCGCCCCGGCGGGTCGGTAGGCGCGCAGCGCGACCGGGCCCGGCGCGAGCACGAGGCGCGCTTCGGCGACCTCGGGCGGCGTGGGCGAGAGCACCGCGCGCGTGTCGCGGTAAATGCGACGCGCGACATGGGCAGGCACCTCGTAGTAGGGCGGCAGCGGCGACTTGGCCGCGCGCTCGAGCAGCTGAACCACTTGCGGATGGAGGCTCATCGCGTTTCCGAGGGGATCCGAGGGGGGCGCAAGCGTTTTGCCGGCCCCCCTTTCTCCCTATCGCACGGCAGCGAGCATCTTCTTGAGGCGCTCGACGAAGAACGGCGCGCATTTGTGGATGCGCGTGTCCTGCGAAATCATCAGCGGGCGGATCCTGGGGAGGTAGGCCTGCCATTCGGGATCGGCCTGCATCGCGGCGCGCATCTTCTCGCGTTGCAGCAGGTCGTCGTAGGCCCACATGTGCGTCACCAGGTTCTGCATGCCGACCTCGGTCACGTAGTAGCCCACCAGGTTCGGCAGATGCCGCAGCTGGATCTTCATGCCGGCTTCCTCGTAGTGCTTGAAGTACTCGGGGGCCTTGCCGACCTGCAACAGATACATGCGTTCCTCGACGTACATGGGGGACTCCTCCTTGGGTCGCCGGATTATAGTATCCGCCTCATGGACGACATCAACACGTTGCGCCGCATCCTTTCGCAGAACCGCGTCATCGCCGTGGTGGGTCTGTCGGCCGACTGGTTCCGCCCGAGCTATTTCGCCGCGAAGTACATGCAGGAGCACGGCTACACGGTGATCCCGGTGAATCCCCGTTATGGCGAGATCCTCGGCCAGAAGTGCTACAAGTCCCTGCGGGAGATCCCGGTCAAGGTCGACCTGGTGGACTGCTTCCGCAAGACCGCGGACATCATGCCGATCGCCGAGGAGGCCATCGCCATCGGCGCGAAGGTGCTGTGGCAGCAGCTTGGCGTGAAGAACGAAGCGGCCGCCGCGAAAGCACGCGCCGCTGGGCTGGACGCGGTGCTCGACCGTTGCGTCAAGATCGAGCACGGGCGCCTCTTCGGCGGCCTGAACTGGGTGGGGGTCAACACCCGGGTGATCTCCGCCAAGCGCCCGCGCTGGCTGGCGTACTGATCGCCGCAGGACAATCCAGGTATCTGTTTTTGCGATTGTTTGTGGAATATTTCCACTAGCGCGGCGCGAGCGCTGCCATTATCCTAGCGTCCATGCTCAAGCCCATCCGCGTTTTCGAAGGCCGCTTCGGCCGTGTCCTGCTCGCCGACGCCTCGACGCCGGATGCCGCGCAAAGCCCCGCCCAGCCGCTGATCCTGCTCAAGTACGACGGCGCCGACTGCATCGTTTCTGTCGGCGGCGAGGCGCAGCCGCTGACGCGCGAAGAAGCGTTGTTCGCCAATCCCGGGGAGCCATCGCAGTTCCTGGGCAGCGCCAACGGCACCCCGGCGCGCGTGATCAGCTTCCACCCCTCGACGGCGTGGCTGCGCGCGAGCTTTCCCGCCGCCTTCGAGGACGCGGGCGGGGGCATGTTCCCGCGCGCGCGCGAGACCATCACGCCGCGCCTGCGGCAGCTGGCGGACACGCTGGCGATCGAGGCGCTCAACGACCAGTTCCTCTCGCCCGAGCGCCTGGAGTTCATGCTGCAGGAGCTGATGCTGGTGGTGGTCGAGACCTACGTCGCGCGCCGCCGCGCCGGCGCATCCCTGTGGCGCGGCTCGCCGTTCGCCGACACGCGCATCCGCAAGGCGCTCGCGCTGCTGCGCGCGCGCCCCAACAAGGACGTCAACATCGACGACTTGGCGAACCAGGTGGGCCTGTCGCGCTCGCGCTTCTACGACCTGTTCCAGATCTGCACCGGCCGCTCGCCGCGCGCCTACCTCGACATGCTGTGCGTGGAGAGCGCGATCTCCAAGCTCTCCACGGGCCGCACGCGCATCGCCGACGTCTCGGCCGAGCTCGGTTTCTCGGCGCAGAGCAACTTCACGCGGTTCTTCCTCAACCAGGTGGGCATTCCCCCCTCGGAGTACCGCCGCGCCGCTTCCCGCCCGGAAGCGGAGCCGGATTCCCCCCCGACGACCCCCCCGACGGCCGAGCCGAGCAGCTAGGGAAGCTCTGAACAAGTTCCGCGAGCGCGACGGTGGCGATTTTCGTGCAGGGCGAGACAGCGGACGCCGCCGTGTGCTTAACGCCCACAAGACGGCCGATGGCGATGCCATGCGCGAAAATTCGACCCCGTCCCTCCAGGCGGCGAGGCCGCGAGGCGGGCGTTCAAGGCAAAGGCCTCGCCGCCCTCGGGTTGCGGCCGGAAGTCCGCGACGGTGGGCTTACGATCGTGCGATGACACGGGCGCCGGCGTTGTTGCTCGGCCTTGCGATATCGACATATCACTGCGGCCGCGCGCCTAGCCGGCGCCGCGTTCCGGCCGCAACGCGCCACCGCGCGACTTGTTCAGAGCTTCCCTAGGCGGTCGCCGCTCCACGCTGGTGAGTCATCAGAACCTCGCCAGGCTGCGTGCCCTCCAGGCCGACATCACCACGCTCGCGGTAGACGCGATCGTCAACGCGGCCAACGCTTCGCTTCTCGGCGGCGGCGGCGTGGATGGCGCGATCCATCGCGCCGCGGGGCCTGAGCTGCTGCGCGAATGCCGCGCGCTCGGCGGCTGCGAGACGGGCGATGCCAGGATCACCAAGGGCTACCGCCTGCCCGCCAGGTACGTGATCCACGCCGTGGGCCCGGTCTGGCACGGCGGCGGCAAGGGCGAGGCGGCGCTGCTGGCCTCCTGCTATCGCCGCTCGCTCGAACTCGCCGCCGCGCACGACGCCGCGAGCATCGCCTTCCCGGGCATCAGCACCGGCGTCTATGGCTACCCGAAGGATGCCGCCGCGAGGATTGCGGTGGCCACCGTGTGCGAGCAGCTCCCCCGCTTTCCCGCCCTGCGCGAGGTCGTGTTCTGCTGCTTTTCGCAAGGCGACCTGGCGATCTACGAGTCGCTCCTCGGCTAAACTCGGCACTGCGCCGGCCAGTCCGGCGCCAGTCACGCAAGAGGACAAACGGCCGATGGACACCGGCAAGCAGCTGTACCTGGACCTGATGAAGCGCTGCCTCACCAACCTGATCTACCAGGACCGCAGCACGCTCTTCGGCAAGGACCAGCCCTTCGACCTGCGCATGCGCGTGGAAGGCCGCGACTGGCCGGCCAACGCGCACACCATGATCGGCATCCATCGCCTGGACAACCTGCACTTCTGCGTGGAGGACGTGATCGCGCGCAAGGTGCCGGGCGACCTGATGGAGACCGGCGTCTGGCGCGGCGGCGCGGCGATCCTGATGCGCGCCATCCTCAAGGTGAACGGCGTCACCGACCGGCGCGTGTGGTGCGCCGATTCCTTCGAGGGCCTGCCGCCGCCCGACCCGGCCAAGTACCCGATGGACGAAAAGCTCACCTTCAGCCAGTTCAAGGAGCTCGCCGTGTCGCTGGAGGAGGTGCAGACCAACTTCCGGCGCTACAACCTGCTGGACGACCAGGTCAGGTTCCTGAAGGGCTGGTTTCGCGATACGCTCCCTGGCGCGCCGGTGGAGCGCCTCGCAGTGCTGCGCATGGACGGCGACCTCTACGAATCGACCATGGATGCGCTCACCGCCCTCTACCCCAAGGTGTCGCGCGGCGGTTACGTGATCGTGGACGATTACGGCGACGTGCCGGCCTGCCAGCAGGCGGTGCACGACTACTGGCAGCGCAACGGCATCCAGGAGGAGATCCTGCGCATCGACCAGGCCGGCGTTTTCTGGATGAAGCAGGGCAAGGGTTGAGAGCCTTCATGCGGATCATTGCGCTGCTGCTCACCGCCGTGCTCGCCGCCTGCGGCTCCATGGTCCCGAGTGAGCAGGCGCGCAGGGAACTGCTTCCCGCCGGCAAGCTGCGCGTTGGCATCGGCGTCGGCGCCTCCACCTCGGCGTTTTGGGCGGTGCGCGATCCGGTCACCGGACAGCCGCGGGGCGTCACCGTGGACCTCGCCTATGCGCTCGCGCGCCGGCTCGAGGCCCCGGTGGAGCTGGTGGTCTATGCCAACTCGGGCGAGGTCGTCGCCGCAGGGCCGAAGGGAGAGTGGGACGTCGCCTTCCTGCCCGAAGACGCGGAACGCCGCAAGGTCCTCGATTTCGGCCCGGCTTATTCGCTTTCCACCAGCACCTACCTGGTGCGCGAGGGCTCGGGCATTGCCACGCTCGCGGATGTGGACCGTGCCGTCGTGCGCGCGGCAGGCATCGCCAACACCACCACGGCGCGCTCCGCGATGAACGCGCTGAAGAACACGAAGCTGCAGACTTTGCGCACCGTGGACGAGCTGGTGGCGAAGATGCGAGCGGGCGAGATCGACGCCATCGCGCTCGGGCGTGAATCGCTGCAGGGCCTGCAGCCGCAGATCCCGGGCTCGAGGATCCTGGATGGCCACTTCCACGCCGTCACCTACGCCGCCGCCGTTCCCAAGGGCAAGCCCGCGGCACTGGCCTACGTCGGTCGCTTCACGGAGGAGGCGAAAGACGACGGCACCGTGCGCCGTGCGCTGGATAATGCGGGCTTGAAGGACACGCCGGTCGCGCCGTAAGGCAGCAGCCAGCCGGCCGCACCCGAAAGGAAGACCTCATGCAGCACGTTCGCTTCGGCCGCACCGGCCTGCAGGTGTCGCGCCTGTGCCTCGGCACCATGACCTTCGGCCTGCAGTGCGACGAGAAGACCTCGTTTGCCATCCTCGACGCGGCGGCCGCCGCCGGCATCACCTTCCTCGACACGGCCGACGTCTACCCGCTCGGCGGCGGCACCGACACCGCCGGTCGCACCGAGGAGATCCTCGGCAAGTGGATGAAGGGCAAGCGCGAGAAGTTCATCCTCGCCACCAAGTGCAGCGGCAAGGTCGGTGAGGCGCCCTGGCAGCAGGGCACCTCGCGCAAGCACGTGATGTTCGCCATCGACGCGTCGCTCAAGCGCCTCGCCACCGACTACGTGGACCTCTACCAGGTGCACCACTTCGACCCGCACACGCCGGTGGACGAGACCGTGGAGGCGTTCGACGCCGTGGTGAAGGCGGGCAAGGCGCGCTACGTGGGCGTGTCCAACTATCATGCGTACCGCGTGGCGAGGTCGCTGGGCAGGAGCGAGGCGCTCGGCCTGGCGAAGCTCGTCTCGGTGCAGCCGCGCTACAACCTGCTGTTCCGCCAGATCGAGCGCGAGCTGCTGCCGCTGTGCGCGGAGGAAAAGCTCGCCGTGATCCCCTACAACCCGCTCGCCGGGGGCCTGCTCACCGGCAAGCACCAGCGCGGCGCGCCGCCCGAGGGCACGCGCTTCACGCTCGGCAACGCGGCCAAGACGTACAGCGAGCGCTACTGGCAGGAGCGCGAGTTCGCCACCGTGCAGAGCTTCGTGGGCCTGGCCAGGCAGGCCGGCGTCGAGCCCGCCACGCTCGCGGTCGCGTGGGTGCTCGCGCACCCGGCGGTCACCGCGCCGCTCATCGGCGCGAGCCGCCCCGAGCAGCTGGCCGCGAGCGTCGCCGCTGCCGAATACCGCCTCGATCCCAAGCTCAAGCAGACGCTCGACCAGCTCACGCACGAGTACCGCATGGGCGACGCGGCGCGCTAGGCGCCGCACGGTTTCGCTCCGGCCGGCGGACCGAGCCGCTAAAATCGCAGCATGGCCGATCGCAAGTTCGGGTTCGAGACGCTTGTCGCTGCATGCCGGCCAGATCCCGGATCCCGCCACCGGAGCGCGCGCGGCGCCGATCTACCAGACCACCTCCTTCGTCTTCGACTCGGCGGACCACGCCGCGAGCCTGTTCAACCTGCAGACGTTCGGCAACGTCTACTCGCGCATCTCCAACCCTACGGTGGCGGTGCTCGAGGAGCGCGTCGCGGCGCTGGAAGGCGGGCGCGCGGCGCTCGCCTGCGCCACCGGGCAGGCGGCCGAGGCTACCGCGATCCTCACGCTGTGCAAGGCGGGCGACCACATCGTTTCGGCCTCGACGCTTTACGGCGGCACGCACACGCTGCTCGGGGTCAACCTGAAGAAGCTCGGCATCGACACCACCTTCGTCCATCCCGACGAGCCGGAGAATTTCAGGAAGGCGCTCAAACCCAATACCAAGCTGCTGTACGCCGAAACCCTCGGCAATCCCGCTCATCAACATTGTCGACATCGCGGCGATTGCCTCGATCGCGAAGGACGCGGGCGTCCCCTTCCTCGTGGACAACACGGTGCCATCGCCCTACCTCTGCCGCCCGATCGAGCACGGCGCGGACCTTGTGGTGCACTCGGCCACCAAGTACCTCGGCGGGCACGGCACCACCATGGGCGGGGTGATCGTCGAGTCGGGCAAGTTCCCCTGGGGCAACGGCAAGTTTCCCGAGTTCACCACGCCCTCGCCCGGCTATCACGGCGTCATCTTCCACGAGACGTTCGGGGATTTCGGCTTCACCATGAAGGCGCGCATGGAGATCATGCGCACCTTCGGCCCGACGCTCGCGCCGATCAACGCGTGGCTGCTGCTGCAGGGCATCGAGACGCTCGGCGTGAGGATGGACCGGCACTGCGCGAACGCGCTCGCGGTGGCGAAATTCCTGCAGGGCCACAAGCAGGTCGCCTGGGTGAATTATCCGGGCCTGCCGGACAACAAATACTTCCGGCTCGCACAAAAGTACCTGCCCAAGGGCGCCTCCGGCCTGCTGAATTTCGGCGTGAAGGGGGGTGCCAGGGCCGGCGTGAAATTCATCGAGGCGGCGCAGTTCATGAGCCACCTCGCCAACATCGGCGACGCGAAGACGCTCATCATCCACCCGGCCTCGACCACGCACCGGCAGATGTCGGACGAGGACCAATTGAAGGCGGGCGTCACCCCCGACATGATCCGCATGTCGGTGGGCATCGAGACGCTGGAGGACATTCTCTGGGATATCGACCAGGCGCTTTCGCAGGCGGCGCAAGCCTAGCAGCCAGGCGCCTGCCCCCGCAGCAGAGACTTAGCGACCGGAACCTCATGGAGGCGCGACGAGCATGATCAGCTATCAAATCATGGAGCACGGCAGGCCCCTGCAGAAGGTGCTGCAGGAAACGCCCAAGCCCACCGGCACCGAGGTGCTGGTGCGCATCACGCGCTCGGGCGTGTGCCATTCGGACGTGCACATCTGGGACGGCTACTTCGACTGGGGCGGCGGCAAGCGCTTCTACGTGAAGGACCGCGGCTGCATTCCGCCCTTCACCATGGGCCACGAGCCTTTCGGCGTGGTCGCGGCGGTGGGGCCGCGCGCCAAGGGCGCCAAGGTCGGGCAGAAGCGCATCGTCTATCCCTGGATCGGCTGCGGGAAGTGCCCGGTCTGCAAGGCGGGCCAGGACAACTACTGCCTGAAGGCGCAGTTCCTCGGCGTGATGAAGCCCGGCGGCTACTCGACGCACGTCCTCGTGCCGCACCCGAGATACCTGATCGACGCGGCCGGAATCGACGAGGGATTCGCCGCCACGCTCGGCTGCTCGGCGATCACCGCCTACAGCGGCATCAACAAGCTCCCGAAGTTCGGGCCGAAGGACTGGGTGGCGGTGATCGGCTGCGGCGGCCTGGGCCTGGTCGCCATCTCGATCCTCAGGGCGAAGGGCGTGAAGAACATCATCGGCTGCGACGTGGATGAGGGCAAGCTCGCGGCAGCGCAGAAGCAGGGCGCCAAGGTCGTGCTCGACACGCGCGCGCCTGACGCCGTGCAGAGGCTCGGCGCGCTTGCCATGGGCAATCTCGCGGGCGCGATCGACTTCGTCGGCATGCCCGCGACCGCGATGCTCGGCACCGGCGCGCTCAGGAAAGGCGGGCGCTACGTGCTCTGCGGCCTCTACGGCGGCGAGCTCGTGCATCCCCTGCCGCCGATCGCACAGCGCGCCATCGGCATCGTCGGGTCCTACGTGGGCAACCTCCAGGAGCTGAAGGAAGTCGTGGCGCTCGTGAAGAAGGGCAAGATCAAGCCGACGCCGGTGGCGTTGCGCAAGCTGGATGAGGTGAACAAGTCGCTCGAGGAGCTGAAGGCCGGCAAGATCCTCGGGCGCGTGGTGCTCAACTTGGAAGGTGAGGCAGCGTGACGCCTTTCAGCTGGACCAATCCCTACGCGTGGCCGAGAAAGCCGGTGCTCGCGAGGAACGTCGTCGCCACCTCGCAGCCGCTCGCCGCGCAGGCCGGCCTGCAGATGCTCGCGGCAGGCGGCAATGCCATGGACGCGATCCTGGCCACCGCCATCACGCTCACGCTCGTGGAGCCCGTTTCCAACGGCATCGGCTCGGACGCCTACGCCATCATCTGGGACGGGAAGGAACTGCACGGCCTGAACGCCTCGGGCCGCTCGCCGGCGGGCTGGACGCCCGAGTTCTTCAAGGACCAGAAGCAGATGACGCAACGCGGCTGGAACTCGGTGACGGTGCCGGGCTGCGTCTCGGCCTGGCGCATGCTCTCGGAGAAGTTCGGCAAGGCCCCCTTCGAGAGACTCTTCGACGCCGCGATTCGCTACGGCCGCGAGGGCTTCCTCGTCTCGCCCACCATCGCCTCGCAATGGGCGAAGCAGGTGCCCGAGCTGAAGGTCCAGCCCGGCTTCACGGAAGCCTTCATGCCCAACGGCCGCGCCCCGCAGCCCGGCGAGATCTTCCGCTTTCCCGACCACGCGGCGACGCTGGAGGCGATTGCGAAGACCAAGGGCGAGGCGTTCTACAACGGGCCGCTCGCCGAGCGGCTGGAATCGCACTCGCGCCAGAACGGCGGCGTGCTGCGCGCGTCCGACATGGCCGCGCACCAGTCCGACTGGATCGCGCCCCTGCAGATGAACTACCGCGGCTATACGCTGCACGAGCTGCCGCCCAACGGTCAGGGCATCGTCGCGCTCATCGCGCTGGGGATCCTCTCGCACTTCGACCTGAAGAGCCACCCGGTGGACGGACCCGACAGCGTGCACCTGCAGATCGAGGCGCAGAAGCTCGCGTTTGCCGACGCCTGGCGCTTCGTCGCGGATCTCGACCACATGGTGGAGGTGAAGCCGCCGCAACTCCTCGACCCGGAGTACCTCAAGGAGCGCGCGCAGCTCATCGACCTGAAGAAGGCGCAGGACTTCGGCCACGGCAAGCCGCCCAAGGGCGGCACCGTCTATCTCACGGCGGCGGACGCCTCGGGGATGATGGTTTCCTACATCCAGTCGAACTACATGGGCTTCGGCTCGGGCGTGGTGGTGCCGGGAACGGGGATCTCGCTGCAGAACCGCGGCGGCACGTTCTCGCTCAAGCCCGGTCATCCGAACCAGGTCGGGCCGAGAAAACGCCCCTACCAGACCATCATCCCGGGCTTTCTCACCAAGGACGGCAAGCCGGTGATGAGCTTCGGGGTGATGGGCGGCACCATGCAGCCGCAGGGACACGCGCAGGTGGTGGTGCGCATCGCCGACTACGGCCAGCACCCGCAAGCGGCCTGCGACGGCCCGCGCTTCCGCTTCGTGCAGGGCATGGACGTAAGCGTGGAGGAAGGCGGCTTCCCGGCGGCGACGCTGGAAGAGCTGCAGAAGCGCGGCCACAAGATCGTGAACGTGGACGACTACAACCAGTTCGGCAGCGCGCAGCTCATCTGGAAGACCGAGGGCGGCTACATCGCCGCCAGCGACCCGCAGGCGCGACGGCCAGGCAGTAGGCTTCTAATTGGGGTCAGGGCCGAATTATTTCCGGCGGAAATAATTCGGCCCTGACCCCGATTTTCCGGAGGTGAGATGCTGAGGATTTGGGGCCGGGTCAACTCGGTCAACGTGAAGAAGGCGATGTGGTGCGTGGCGGAGCTGGGGCTGCCGCACGAGCGCATCGACGCGGGCATGCAGTTCGGCGTGGTGAACACGCCCGAGTACCGGAAGATGAACCCGACGGGCCTCGTGCCCACCATCGACGACGACGGCTTCACGCTGTGGGAGTCGCACGCCATCGTGAGGTATCTCTGCGCGAAGCACAGCCCCGGCAAGCTCTGGCCCACGGACCTGCGCGCGCGCGCGGATGCGGAGCACTGGATGGACTGGGCGTTCACCTTCCAAAACGCGATGCGCAACGTCTTCTGGGGCCTCATCCGCACGCCGCCCGAGAAGCGCGATGCGAGCGCGATCGAGGAAGGCAAGAAGAAGACTTTCGCCCTCGTGCCCATCCTCGAGCAGACCCTTGCGCGCCAGCCGTACGTCGCCGGGCGCGAATTCACCATGGGCGATATCCCGATCGGCTGCGAGGTGCAGCGCTATATGCGCGTGCCGATCGAGCGGCCAGCCTTCCCTGGCGTGCAGGCCTGGTTCGAGCGCCTGCGCGAGCGCCCGGCGTTCGTGAAGCACGTGGACCTGCCGCTCACCTGAGCGCGGCCTTGCGCTGCGACGGCTCGAGTGCGGCCAGCGTCCTGACGCGCGCGTAGAAGGCCGGCAGATCGCCGCCCGCCTCGGCGAGCAGCTTCTCGAACGCGGGCACCAGGTCCGCGTAGGTCGCCAGCGAGGCCAGCACCGCATTGTTCGGCTCCTGGCCCTCGAAGCGGTGCAGCCGCGCGAGCAGCGGCCGCAGGCCGTCGAGCTCCGCGCGCTTGCGCTCGCGCATCGCGTTGGCGTCCAGGTGCGAGCGGTACAGCGCCTGCAGCCGCTCGCGCGCGGCCGCGATCTGCGCATTGAGCTCGCGCGAGCGCGCCTCGCGCGCGCGCCACTGCGCCAGCTCCGCGTCTCGCCCGCGCGTGCCCAGCCAGCGCTTGAGCCCTTCGCGCTCGACAACGACCGCGAAGGACTCGTTGAACGGGCTGTCGTCCTTCACGTAGAGCAGCTGGTGCGCGAGCTCGTGGAACATCAGGCGCGCGAGATCCGCCTCTGGATAATCAATGAAGGTGGAGAGCAGCGGGTCGTCGAACCAGCCGAGCGTCGAGTATGCCGGCACGCCATACACCACCACGTCGTAGCCCGTTTCGCGCAGGCTCTGCGCGTGGCGCTCGGCGGCCGCCTTGTCGTAATAGCCCCGGTAGGACACGCAGCCCGCCACCGGGAAGCACGACCGCACCGGCTCGAGCGAGAACTCCGGCGCGGCGACCACGTTCCACAGCGCGTAGGGCCTGTCGAGCTCCGCGTAGCTGCGATAGGCGCCGCTGTCGGGAAGGCGCAACTCGCGCGAAGCGAAGTCGCGGATCTGCCCGGCAAGCGCGAGCCGGGCCTTCAGCGCGGGCGCCACCGCCGGATCCGCGAGCACCTGCTCGACCGATTGCGTGCGGCCCATCAGGGACAGTTGCCCGCCTGCCGCCTGCCCGTAGTAGGCGAGCGTCTCGCAGCCCGCAAGGAAGAGCGCGCTAAGCGCGAGGCAGAAAATGCGCATCGCCGAGGAAAGACACCGCCTGCGCGGCCACGCGGGCCGACACGAGCATCGCGCTGTGGCTCACCGGCAGCACGACGTGCTCGCGCATGCCCGCCACCTCGGTTTCCTCCACGCGCACCACGCCGTCGCTCGGGCCGGGAAGCGCGCCGAACAGGCGCCCCAGGCCGATGGGCAGCGACCCGGCGAGCACGCCGAGCGGCTCGGGCCGCGTCCAGCGTGCGCCGCGGCCTTCGCGCCACAGGGGCGCGCTCGCGCCGAGGAACCAGCGGCCCCAGCCGTGCCGCGCCAGCCGGCGGCCGGCGAAATTGCCGCGCACCGGGGCGCCGAGCAGCAGCACGTTGCCCGCCCGGACCTCGCGCCGGTGCTCGAGCGTGTCGAGCACCACCAGGCCGCCCAGGCTATGGCCGGCGAAATGCGCCGGCCCGACGCCTTGCGCGAAGCGCGCCAGCCGCTCGGCGTGCGCTTCCAGCGGCCGGTCGCGGCCCGGATAATCGAACAGGTGGCAGCGGAACCCGGCAGCCTGCAGCCGCGCGGCGAGCGGCGTCATCACCAGCGCCGGCACCCACAGGCCGTGGACGAGGATGACGTCGCGTTGCGGGTTCAGGCGGCGGTCCGGCCGGGGAGCGCGAAGATGCCGCTCATGCGCACGATGCGCTTTGCGCCTACGCACAGGTAGCCGTTGGCGAACGCGAGGCGCGAGCCGACTCTCTGCACTTCGACCTCGGAATGGATCCAGTCGCCGGCGGAGGCGGCGCCCGCGTAGTCGACGGCAAGGTGCGCGGTGACGAAACCGCCGCGCGCGCCGCCCATCTTCGCGATCATGCCGTAGCCGAGCGCGAGATCGGCGAGCGTCGCCAGCACGCCGCCGTGGCAGATGCCGCGCGAGTTGGTGTGCTTCTTCTCCACGCGCAGGCCGAGGGCGACCACGCCCTCGCCGCGCTTCTCGTACAGCGGCCCGACCAGCTCATTGAAGGGGCTCGCCGCGGGCAGCGGCTTGAATCCCGCGGGAACGGTGCTCATTGGGCTGAGATTCTAGCCTGCGGCCATCGGCTGCCCGGACGCCACTCGCGCGCCGGCGGCCTGGGCACCGGCTCAGCCTACGCCGGTCGCCTGAGGAGCAGGCTCGCGCCCACCGCGAGTCCCGGAATGCCGAGGAGCGCGTAGGCCAGCGAATAGCCGCCGCCCAGATGCAGCACGAGATTGAACAGCAGCGGCGTCACCACCACGCCGAGAAACGTGAAGAACAGGCACCCGCCGGTCGCCTGGCTCACCTGGCCCTGCGGCGCGATGCGCGCCACCTCGGCGAGGTACACGCCGTTCCAGCCGACCGCGGTCGCGCCGAACACCGAAGCGAACAGGAACAGCAGCCAGCCCGGCCAGCCCGGGCCCGCCGCCAGCGTGGCGATCGCCGACACGCCCATGCCCAGGCCGAGCAGCCCGAGCATCGTGCGGCGCGCGAGCGCGCGGTCGGCAAGCGCGCCCCAGACGAGGCGGCCGGCAACGCTCGCGACCTGCGAGGCCGCCATGACGATGCCGGCCAGCACCAGCGTCAGCGCGAAATCGTCCGTGAGGAAGGTCACGAGGTAGGTCACGAGCGTGATCTGCACGCCGCCGTAGACGAGGCCGGTCGCCGCCATCTCGCGCAGGCGCGGCGCGCGCGCCACCAGGCCCACCGGTGCGAACGCGGCACGAATCGAGATGGGCGCCCGCGGATTGAGGCCGGTGTCGTAGCGCGCGCGCACGGGCGCGATCAGGAGCGCGAGCGCGAAGCAGGCAAGGCCGATCGCCACCGCGCCCCATTGCCAGCCGACGGCGAGAATGAGCGCGGGCACCAGCGCACCGGCGAGCACGCCCCCCGCCGGCACGCCGGTCTGCTTGATGGAGAAGGTGAGCGAGAAGAGCGCCGGCGGCGCCGCGCGCACCAGGATCACCGAGCTTGCGGGCGTGGTCGGCCCGTAGCCCAGCCCGACGATGAAGGCGCCCGCGAGCACCAGCGGTGCCACGCCCGAGGACGCGAGCGCAAGACCCGCGAAGCACAGCAGCAGTCCCGCCTGGCTCACGCGGATCGGCCCGAAGCGTGCCACCCAGCCGCCGGCGGCCGCGGAGCCGAGCATGCTGCCCAGATAGGCGATGGCGATGTAGTAGCCGACCGCGGCGGGCGAGACGCCGAGCGCGGGCCCCGCCACCGGCGCCATCACCGGCGCGCTGTAGACGGCGAACGCGACCAGCGTCTGGACCGCGAGCGTGACCGAAAGAGGGAGAAGGATCGCGCGCAGGACCGGGGGAACTCTGCTCAGGCGCTCAGCCGCCCTGCGCGCGGATTTCGCGCGACATCTCGAGCAACGCCTGCGCGCGATGGACGATCGGATAGTCCACCATCTGCCCGTCCACTTCGACCGCCGCCGCGCCCTTCGCCTCGGCTTCCTTGAACGCCTTGACGATGCGCTCGGCGCGCGCGACCTCGTCGGCGCTCGGCGTGAAGGCGGCGTTGGCGATCGGCACCTGGTCCGGATGCACGCACAGGCGCCCCTGGAAGCCGCCGCGCCGGCTGCGATCCAGTGCGCGACGGAATCCCTCCTCGTCGCGCAGGTGGAACCAGGGGCTGTCCAGCGGCGCCTCCATGCCCGCCGCGCGCGAGGCGAGCACCACGCGCGCGCGCGCCTCGGCAAGCTCCGGCTCCTCGTGCGAGGGAACGATCCCCGCGTCCAGACTGAAATCGGCCGCGCCGAAGGCGACGCGCTTCACGCGCCAGGGCGCGCCATAGGGCCGCAGGCTCCGCGCCTGCAGGATGCGATCCACGCGCGCGACCCCCGCCGCCGTCTCGACCATCGGCATGAGGTCGATCGAGCCCTCGGCGATTCCCCGCTCGCGCTCCAGGGCGGCGAGCAGCCAGTCGATGGCATGCAGGTCGGCGGCGCTCTCCACCTTCGGCAGGACCACGCCGTCCACCTTGTCGTGGATCGTCTCGACCAGGTCGCGGTAGCAGAAGGGCGAGGCCGGCGCGTTGGGGCGCACGTAACCGCGGCAGCGGCGCGGGCCCTTCAGCGCGTCGGCGACGGGCTTTCTCGCCGCCGCCTTGTCCGAGATCGCCACCGCGTCCTCCAGGTCGAGGATCACGGCGTCGGCGCCGAGCGCGAGCGCCTTTTCCACGCGTCGCGGGTGGTTGCCCGGTGCGAACAGGAAGGTCCTATGGAGCGGCACGTTTCGGCCTTTCGTCCCAGCGCGGATAGGGAAGCCGCCATTTTGCCGTGGCCAGCGCCTCGGGCCAGACGATTTCGCGGCGGCCGTCGAGTATCTGCACGACCGCGGGCTTGGCGCCGACCTGGGCGCCGTTCGCATCGACCCGGTAGAGCCCGATCGGCGTCTCCAGCTCGAGCGCCGCGAGCGCGGCGCGCAGCCGCTCCGTCTCCACGCCTTCCGCCTTGCGCACGCCGGCCTCCAGCACCAGGGCGGCGGCGTACGCCGTCGCCGCGACGCTGCCGGGCTCGGTGGACCAGCGCTTGCGCCAGGCCTGGACGAACTCGCTGTTCCCGCGTGTCGCGAAGCGCGCTTCGTAGGGCGAGAGGCCCATGGCGAACTCGGCGTCGCGGCCGACCAGCGTGACAAAGCGCGGCTCGGCCGCGCCCTGGGCGAGAAACATCCAGGGCGCATAGCCGATCCGCTTGAAGGCGATGATCGTGTCCGCGGCGTCCTCGGGCTGGCCGAACGCGATCCAGGCCTGCGCGTCGCGGGAGCGCGCCTTGGCGATCTGCACCGGAATCTGGGCTGCCGGCGCCGCCTCGGCCGCCCCCACCTCCAGGCCCGCGGCGGCGGCCTGCACGACGAAGCGCGCCGCCGCCTCGCGCGAGCCCGGATCGTTGCGCGCGACCACGTGCAGGCGCCGGTAGCCGGCCGCCTGCGCCACGGCGAGCGCGCCGGCGCCATATTCCGCTGCAGGCGCTGGAACCTGGAACACGTAGCGCGTACCCGCGCGCTGGGTGTTGCTCGTGAACCCCGTGGCGTTGATGAGAACCCGCCGCCGGCGCTCGGCGACGGCCGCCGCGGTGAGCGTGGCGGCGCTGCCGAACGGCCCGATCAGCACATCCGCCTTGTCCACCTCGATCAGCTGATCGTAGAGCCGCGCGGATGCCGTGGCCTCCGAACGGTCGTCCAGCAGCTTGAACTCGACGCGCCTGCCGAGCAGTCCGCCCGCTGCATTGCGCGCTTCCTGCCAGAGGATGAGCGCCTTCTGCATGTCAGCCGCGATGTCCGCCAGCTGCCCGCTCTGCGGCAGCACCGCCCCGACCACCAGCGGCTGCGCCAGGCCGGGCAGCGCGGCGAGCGCCAGCACGAGCAGAAGCGGCGCGCGCATCAGAATCCCAGGAAGCGCGCGAAGCGCGAGACCGGCTCGCGCTCGGTGACGAGCGTGTTCTCCACCGCGTCGGCGCGCGCATAGCCGAGCGACATGCCGCAAACGACGATCTGCTCCCCGGGGATTGCGAGCTCGCGCCGCAACACGCTGTGCGCGTTGGCGATCGCCGCCTGTGCGCAGGTATCCAGGCCGAAGGCACGCGCGGCGAGCATGAGGGTCTGCACGAACATGCCCATATCGAGCCACGCGCCCACGGGCAGGTCGCGGTCCAGCGTGATCACCAGCCCGACCGGCGCATCGAAGAACATGAAATTACGTCCAAGCTGGCGCTGCGTCTTCTCGCGCTCGCCCTTGCCGATGCCCAGCAGCCCGTAGAGGTCCCAGCCCAGCTTGCGGCGCCGCGCGAGATACGGCTCGCGCCATTGCGGCGGGTAATAGTCGTACTCGCGCTTCCAGCCCTCCTCGCCGTGCTGCATGAACGCCGCATGCATCGCCTTGCAGAGCCGCTCGCGCACCTCGCCCGCGACCACGATCACCTGCCATTGCTGGATGTTGGAACCCGAGGGTGCGCGGCTCGCGAGGGCGAGGATGCGCTCCACCGTCTCCCGCGGCACGGGGTCCGGGCGGAACGCGCGCAGGCTGCGGCGCGAGAGGATCGCTTCTTCGACCGTGCGCGCGACGCTGCCGGCGGCGAAGGGCAGCGCGCCCTTCGACGGATCGTGGGAGGAGAAGTCCATCGGGCGATAATACCCATATGAAAGCACGCCTGCGCTCCGCGTTCGCGAACCTGGTCGGCGACAAGAACGTCCTCACTGCGCCGCAGGACACCGCGATCTACACCGTCGACTGGCGCAAGCAGTTCCGCGGCGAAGCGCAGTGTGTGCTCCGCCCCGCCAGCACCGGAGAAGTCGCCGGCGTGGTTGCACTGTGCGCGCACGAAGGCATCGCGGTGGTGCCGCAGGGAGGCAACACCGGCCTGTGCGGCGGCTCGGTGCCGACCGGCGCGCAGCCCGAGATCGTGCTGTCGCTTTCGCGGCTCAACCGCATCCGCGAGATCGACGCGCTCAACGACACGATCACGGTAGAGGCCGGCTGCGTGCTCGCCGCGATCCAGCAGGCGGCCGACGCGGCGGGGCGCCTGTTCGCCCTCTCGCTCGCCGCGGAGGGCAGCTGCCAGATCGGCGGCAACCTCTCCACCAATGCGGGCGGCGTCAACGTCCTGCGCTACGGCAATGCGCGCGAGCAGGTGCTCGGCCTCGAAGTCGTGCTGCCGGACGGCCGCGTCTGGAACGGGCTGCGCGCGCTACGCAAAGACAACACGGGCTACGACCTGAAGCAGCTGTTCCTCGGCGCCGAAGGCACGCTCGGCGTGATCACCGCGGCGGTGCTCAAGCTCCACCCGAAGCCCTCCGCGCAGGTCACGGCATGGATCGCGCTGCAGAGCCCCGCGCGCGCGGTCGAGCTGCTGGCGCAGCTGCGCGCGCAGCTCGGCGAGCGCATCAGCGCCTTCGAGCTCGTCTCACGGCGCTGTCTCGAGGCCGTGCTGCAGCACGCGCCGGCGTTGCGCGATCCTCTGCCGCAGGCGCATCCGTGGTACGTGCTCGCGGAGTTCGCCGATGCCGGCGCGCTCGGCGCGCTCGCGGCGCAGGTGGAGGAGGCTTTCGCGGCAAGTGCCGGCGTGATCGAAGACGCCGCGCTCGCCTCGAGCGCCGCCCAGTCGAAGGCGCTCTGGCGCATCCGCGAGACCATCCCGGAAGCGCAGTTCACGAACGTCAAGCACGACATCTCGGTGCCGGTGTCGAAGGTGCCCGAGCTGGTCGAGCGCGCGGGCGCCGCGCTCGCGGCCGCCTTTCCCGGGGAGCCGGTGTACGCCTTCGGCCACATCGGCGACGGCAACATCCACTACAACGTGGGCAGCGAGTCCCTGCTCGCGCGCCGAGACGAGGTGAACCGCGTGGTGTACGGCGTGCTCGATGCGCTGGGCGGGTCGATCTCGGCGGAGCACGGGCTGGGACAGTTGAAGCGCGAGGAAATCCGCCGCCACAAGGACCCGCTGGAGCTCGAGCTGATGCGCGCCCTCAAAGCCGCGCTCGACCCGCGCGGCCTGATGAACCCGGGGAAAGTGCTTTAGCGCTCGAACACGAGCGCCTGGCGCCGGCCGTTGCGGTCGATCTCTCCCGCGAGCCGCCCCGCTTCGATGCGCCCGGCGAAGGCGAAGCCGGCTCCGGAGAACGCCAGCGCCGTGCCTTCCAGCCGCGCCTTGTCCACGGCGAGCGGGCTGCCCGCGTGCGTCGCCTCGACTTCGATCGCCTGGTAGTTCTGGTGGATGCGCAGTCGCCAGCCGCCGCTCGCCGTCCAGTTGCCGCGCGCCTGTGCGGGAATGACCCACATGAAGATGCGGCTCTCGTCGCCCTGGCCCTCGTGGCGCGCGGACAGCCTCACCGTTTCCGCGCGGTCCGGCGCCCAACCCTTGAACGTGAAGGCGTGCGTCACGACCCGCGCGCCCGGGCGCATCTGCGCGAGCAGGCGCGGCTGCAGCTGGTCGAGGAGCGACGGCAGCAGGTAGACCGTCACCACGCTCGCCTGCGAGACGTCTGTCCTGAGCGCGTCACCCGCCTCGAAGCGGGCACGGTCCCCGACGCCCGCGAGACGCGCGTTCTCGCGCGCCTTGGCGACGAGCTCCGGCTCGAGCTCCACGCCCAGGCCGCGCGCGCCGTGCTCGCGCGCCGCGGCGATCACGATGCGTCCGTCGCCCGAGCCCAGATCGACCACGAAGTCCCGCGGCCCGGTGCCCGCGAGCTGCAGCATGCGCGCCACCACTTCGGGCGGCGTGGTGATGAACGGCGCGCGCACCTCGCCGTCCTGCGCGGGCGCGCCCGCCGCGAACAGCAGGGCCGCTAGCGCGGCAGCAATGCGGTGATCTGCTTGCTCACGGGCTCGCGCGACCAATCGAGCTCTCCGATGTAGCTGTAGCGCACGCGGCCGTCGGCGCCGACGATGAAAGTCGCGGGCAGCATGCGGGCCTTCCAGGCCTTTGCCGCGGCGGCGTCGCGATCCATGAGCACCGGGAAGCCGAGCGGCACCTGGCGCAGGAACGCCTGCACGCGCGCATCCGGCTCGGCGAGGTTCACCGCCAGCACGGCGAAGGGCCGGCCTTCAAGGGAGCGGCGCAGCCGCTCGATGGAGGGCATCTCTTCCTTGCAGGGCTCGCACCAGGTGGCCCAGAAATTCACCAGCACCACCTTGCCGCGATAGGCATCGAGCGCGTGCTCCCGGCCGTCGAGGTCCTTGAGCTTGAGCGCCGGCGTCGGCCCGCCGGGCCAGGGCTTGAGCGCCTCCTGGGCAGCGCCCGCAATGGGGCCCAGGAGGATGAGGCCGGCGAGCAACGCCGCCGCGGCCCTCATTCCAGCGCGGCGCCCGCGCCGAGCAACGCCGCCCGAAAGCGGTTCTTCAGCAGCACGCCCTCGCGCGGCGGCAGCACCAGCGGGACCTTCTCCGCCGCCACCTTCACCTGCGCGAAGTTCGGGCCGGCTGCCTCAACCACCATCTTGCGCAGCGCGCCGACCCCCGCCGCGTCGCGCACGAGGACGCCCGTAGCGAAGCCGGCGGCGCGCGCCATGGCGGCAAGGTCCACGCCGCTCGCCGTGTGCGTGGCCTGCATGCCGGTCTCGCCGTAGCGCTCGTTGTCGACGACCACCACCGAGAGGTTGGCCGGCTTCTGCACGCCGATGGTGGCGAGCGAACCCAGGCCCATCAGCATCTCGCCGTCGCCCGTGATCACCAGCACGCGGCGCTTGGGCTGCGCCAGCGCAAGGCCAAGGCCCATCACCGCCGCACAGCCCATCGCTCCCCACAGCGGGAAGGTGAGATCGTGATCGCCCGCCGCGGTGCAATCCCAGGCGGTCGAACCCAGGCCCGCGACCACCAGCAGCCGGCCGCGATCGGCGAGCAGCGTCTGTACCACGTCGCGCCGGTGCAGGCTCATTGGTTCGCCTGCTCCTGGAAGCTCTTGATGCCGATCAGGCGCTGGCCGATCAGCACCGCCGCTGCACAGTAGCTGCCGTGCGCGATACGCACCGAGGCCTCCACCTGGCCCGCCACGTCGGCTGCGTTGTCCACCCGGTGAACCACGGCGCCCATGGCGCGCAGCACGTCGCCCGTCGCCTGTCCCATCGGCACCTGCCACGGATTGAATTCGCCGTTCTCGCCCCGCATGGTGACGAGAATCGTGAGCGGGAAGCGGCACTCGTGCACCATGGCGAGCGCGTTGACGATGTTGCCCACGCCGCTCGACTGCATGAGCAGCACGCTGCGCTCGCCACCGAGCCATGCGCCGGCGGCGAGTCCTACGCCTTCTTCTTCAGTGCTCAGCACCACGCACTTCATGCGCGCATCTGCCTGGCAAAGCTCGATCAGGCGCTTGTGGCCGGCGTCCGGCACGTAGCCGACGACGCCGACACCGTGCTGCGAGAGCACCTGGTGCACGGCGAGCGGCCAATCGACGGCGGCGGGGAGCGGAGCGTTCAAGGGGGGCGATTCTAAAGCACGCGCACGGCCACGCGCTGCACCGCGTTGTTGCCGAAGCCCGTGAGATCCCACGGCGGCTCGAGCGGCTGCACGTTGCCCACCGCGTCTGTTGCGCGGCAAGAAATCTCGTGCTCGCCGGCCGCTGCGTCCCAGACCGCGCGCCAGCCGCGCCAGGCGTGATCGCCCGAGGGCGGATCGAGCCGCGCATCGCGCCACGCCCCGTCCACGGCGAACTCCACGCGCGCGATCGCGCCTTCGCCCGACCAGGCGCGCCCCACGATCTGCGTGCGACCCGCGCGCAGCACGCGCCGCCGGGTGTAGAAGTCGGGCACGCCGGGCGGCGCCATCAGCGCATTGACGCGCATCAGCCTGCACGGCGTGCCGCGCTCGCCGGGCGCGGTCCTGAAGTGGTAGCTGAGCGCCTGCTGCACGCCATCGAACGGCCGGTCGATGGCCTCGATGCGCTCGAGCCACTTCACGCTCGCCATGCCGTACCAGCGCGGCACCACCAGGCGCAGGGGATGGCCGTGCCGCGCCGGCAGCGGCTCGCCGTTCATCGCCCAGGCGAGCAGCACGTCCTCGTGCATCGCCTCGGCGGGCGCGAGGCTGCGCGCGAACGCATGCTCGACATTGCGGTCGATGCCGCGGTCGGCGCCCTCGAAGACGATGTCGCGGGCGGCCGCGCGCAGCCCGACTGCCTTCAGCACCTCGGCAAGCGATACCCCGGTCCATTCGGCGGTGGACACTCCCTCCTCGACCCAGGGCACCGACGGGTAGCGCGGGGAGACCTGCGCGCGGCCATTGCCCGCGCACTCCATCGTGACGCACAGGGTGCGCGCGCCCATGCCGCGCAGCTCGTCGAGCGACAAGGCGAGCGGGCGCTCGACCAGCCCGCCCACCTGCAGGCGCCACGCGCGCGCGTCGATCTGCGGAATGTCGAAGTGGATGAGCGAGTAATGCAGCCCGGCGGGCGTCACTTCGTGGCGCAGCGCCTCGAGCGGCATGCCGCTGTTCCTCGCGGCGAGCGCGACCTCTTCCAGGGTGTAGCGGCCGACGATCGGCGGCCGGCGCGTGGGGCGTGGCATCATGGCCTTTCGCCACCGATTCTATAATGCGCGCACATTGTCCATGGCCCACGGCACCTGGCTCGAAGTCGCGTTGAACGGCCCTTGGGGTCGCGACCGGCAGCCGGCCATTCCGGTGCGCACCGCCGACATCGTCGAGCAGGGCGTCGCTTGCGCGAAAGAAGGTGCGGCGATCGTCCACGTGCACGCCTACGACGAGGCGAGCGGCCGCCAGCGCGACGATGCGGACCTCTACGCGCGCATCATCGAGGGCATCCGCGCCAAGGTGGATTGCATCGTCTACCCCACCATCCCGTTCGGCGGCGAGCACACTGCGCAGTCGCGCTTCGCCGCCATCGAGGCGCTTGCGAAGCGCGGGCTGCTCGAATGGGCGGTGGTGGATCCGGGTTCGGTCAACATCGAAGACACGGTCTATGCCAATCCCTACGACCACATCCAGCATGGCTTGGCGCTGGCCGCGCGCCACCGCTTCCACCCGGGTTATGCCGTCTACGAGCCCGGATTCCTGCGCATGGGCGCCGCCCTCGCCCGCGCGGCGGCCGTGCCGCAGCCGATCTACCGTTTCATGTTCTCCGACGGCTTCAACTTCGGCTTCCCGCCGGCGCCGTACGCGCTCGAGGCCTACGAGCGGCTGCTCTCAGACGAGGCGCCCGGGTCGCCCTGGATGGTGGCCGGCCTCGCAGTGAATATCCTGCCGCTCGCCGGCATGGCCGCCGAACGCGGCGGCAACGTGCGGGTGGGCCTCGAGGACGCACCGCTGGGCTCCACGCGCACGAACCTCGAGTGGGTGCGCGAGGCGCGCCGGGCCATCGAGGCCGCCGGACGGCCGCTGGCGTCAGCCAAAGAGGTGCGTGGCGCGTTAAACGGCGGCCAATGAACCTTGCGCAGTTCCGCGCCCTGCTCCCGCGGGGCGATCTGTGGGTGTTCGGCTACGGCTCGCTGATGTGGTCGCCGGGCTTCTACTTCCGCCAGCGCTCGGTCGCTCTGCTGCGCGGCTACCACCGCTCGCTATGCATCCTGTCCACGCGCTACCGGGGGACGGACCACCAGCCCGGGCTGGTGATGGGGCTGTGCCGCGGCGGCTCGTGCTGGGGCATGGCGTTCTGCATCCCCGCCGCGCATGTGCCCTACGCGCTCGGCCGTCTGTGGCACCGCGAGATGCGCCGGCGCGTCTACTACGCGAGGCTGGTGCCCGTGCGCATCTCGCGCGGCCGCCGCATCCGCGCGCTCGCCTTCATCGCCGACCCGGACCACGCCCAGTACTGCCGCGAGCTCGACCTGCATAGCCGCGCCCAGCTGGTCGCGCAGGGCGTGGGGGAGCGCGGCCGCTGCACGGACTACATCCGGCACACGCTCGAGCACATGTACGCGCTCGGCGTGACCGACCCTCACCTCGCGCGGGTGCTGGAGACCGCCGAGGCCATCCGCGCGAGCGCCGCCTCCAGCCGCGCGCGCTGAGTGCCGAAGTTGAGCCGCACGTAGCCCGGCGCGCCGAACTGCTCGCCCGGCGAGAGCGCCACGCCGTGCGCGAGGAAGTGCGCAGCCGCATCCTTCACGCCGAGCGCGGTGGCATCGATCCAGGCGAGATAGGTCGCTTCCACGTGGGCCATCGCCAGCCCCGGCAGGGCCGCGATCGCGCGCTCGACCGCATCGCGGTTGACGCGCAGGTAATCGAGCTGCACGGCCAGCCACGCGTCGCCCTCCCGGTAAGCAGCGAGCGCGGCGACGTAGCCAAAGAGCGATGCGTCGTGGACCGTGGCGTGGTGATCGGTGGCCAGGGCGCGGCGCATGGCCGCGTCCTCGACGATGGCCCAGGCGCAACCGGCGCCCGGAAAATTGAAAGTCTTGTTGGGCGAGGCGAGCGTCACCGTGCGCCGCGAGACCTCCGGCGCGAGGCTCGCGATCGGCACGTGGGGCTTGCCTGCATCGAGCAGCAGGTCCGCGTGGATCTCGTCCGACACCAGGGCAAGGCCGTGTCGCAACGCGAACTGCGCGAGGCGCTCGAGCTCCGGGCGCGTGAAGATGGTGCCGCCGGGGTTCTGCGGGTTGCACAGATAAAGCAGCCGCGAATTCGGGTGCACTGCCGCCGCAAGGCGCTCTTCGTCGAATACCCAGCGACCTTCCCGGAGCGCGAGCGGCACGTCGGTATGCGCACGCGGTGCGAGCTCGACCGCGCGCTTGAAGTGGTGGTAGATCGGGGTCGGCACCAGGGCGTGCCCGTCCGCGGGCAGCAGGTGCCGCGCAGCCAGGTGCAGGCCGGGGACGACGCCCGGCAGGAACACGATCCAGTCGGGCTCGATGCGCCAGCGGTACAGGCGCTGCATGCGCTCGACGATCGCCTCGCGCAGCTCGGGAGGCGGGACGGTGTAGCCCAGAACCCCGTGGCGCAGGCGCGCGGCGAGCGCCTCCAGCACGCAGGGCGGCGCGCGAAAGTCCGTGTCGGCCACCCATAGCGGGATCACATCGCGCCCGGCGTAGCGCTGCCAGCGCGAGGACCAGGTGCCGGCGCGGTCCACCGGGGCGTCGAAATCGAAGGGCATGCGCGAAGGGTAAAACAAAAACGCCGGGCGGAGCCCGGCGCGAAAACCCTGTGTCCTGTCGTGGTCTGCTATTTCTTCTTCTTCGACAGCGGGTCTTGTTCCAGGTCTTCTTCTGCGTCCCCCTCCTCCTCACCAGTCTTGCCTTCGGCCTCGTCCTGCGCGCCCTTGAGCGGATCGGCCTCCAGGCGGTTCATGCTGTCATCCACTTCGTCGGTCTTGACCGCGCGCGATTCCTCCTGCAGCTGCATGGGGAACGAGGTCGCGATCTGCGGGAAGATCACGATCAGCGCGATCGCGATGCACTGCAGGATCATGAACTCCATCATGCCCTTGTAGATCGTCGCGAGCGACCATTCCTTCACCACCTGCCGCAGGTAGTAGGCCGACATCGCCACCGGCGGCGACAGGAATGCCGTCTGCAGCGTGACCGCGACCAGCGCACCGAACCAGACCATCACCATGTCCAGCGGGATGCCCATCGCCTGGCCGAGCTGCGGCTTGAGCGCATCCATCACCGGGTAGAAGATCGGCAGGAACACCAGGATGATCGCCGGCCATTCGAACGGCCAGCCGAGCAGGAAGATCAGCACCAGCACGACGACCAGCATCATCACCGGCGAGAACGGCAGCGCGAGCATCGTCTCGGTGATCCAGTTGGCCGAACCCATGCGCGCGAACACCGCGCCGAAGATGTTCGAGGTCGTCGCCAGCAGCAGCACCATGGCGGAGGTGGCGGTGGTCGAGAGCACCGCGCGCTTGAGCCCGGCGTAAGTAAGCTTGCCGTAGGCCATGGCGAGGAGCGCCGCGCCGAGCGCGCCGATGCCCGCCGCCTCGGTCGGCGTGGCGAGTCCCGCGAGGATCGAACCCAGCGCCGCCGCGATCAGCGCGACCAGCGGCACCACGCCGATCAGCACCTCCTTCAGCATGACCCCCATGCTGTGGATCCGCTCTTCCTTCGGCACCGGCGGACCGAGCTTCGGGTTGATGAAGGAACGACCCAGCAGGTAGGCGAGGTACATGCCGGCTAGCAGGAATCCAGGGCCGAACGCCGCGGCATAGAGGTCCGCCACCGAGACGCCGAGCACCGGGCCCATGACAATCAGCATGACCGAGGGCGGGATCAGGATGCCGAGCGTGCCGCCCGCGGTGATCGCGCCGGCCGCAAGCTTTCCGTCGTAGCCGGTCTTGATCATGATCGGGCTCGCCATGATGCCGAGCACCGTCACCGCCGCCCCTACGATGCCGGTCGCCATGGCGAAGATCGTCGCCGTCAGGATCACCACGGCGAACAGCGAGCCGCGAATCGGCGCGAGGATATTGCGCAGGGCGACGAACAGGCGCTCCATCAGCCCCGCCTGCTCGGTGAGGAAGCCCATGAGGATGAACAGCGGCACCGCCGCCAGCAGCTCCTCCTTCATCATGCCGATGGTCTGGAAGTAGGCCAGGCTGAACACCATCTCGCCCAGGCCGAAGTAACCGAAGGTGAGCGCGAGGAACAGCAGGGTGAAGGAGATCGGGAAGCCGATGAAGATCACGCCGATCATCACCAGCAGCATGATCAGCCCGAGCAGCGCGAGGCCGCTCATATTTCTACCTTCTCCTTATGCTCGAGCTCGATGCCCCAGCGCGCCGCGTAGACGCTCTTGATGGTCTCCGAGATCCCCTGGACCAGCAGCAGCAGGCAGGCGAGGGGCACCACCAGCTTGAACGGCCACAGGATCGGCCGCCACGGCGTCTGCTCCGAGGTCTCGCCAATCAGCATCGCGTACCACCCCTCGCTCCCGCTGACCAGGAAGAACACGAAGATCGACGGGAAGAAGAACACGAGGAAGGCGATCGAATCGATCATGCCCTTGGTGCGGACGGACCATTTCTCGAAGAAGAAGTCGGTGCGGATATGGGCGCCCTTGTGCAGCGCGTAGGCCGAGCCGAGCATGAAGATCGTGCCGTAGAGCATGTAGGTGACGTCGAAGGACCAGATGGTCGGCGCATTGAACAGGTAGCGCGCGAAGACCTCGTAGGCCACCACCAGCACCAGCGGCACATTGAGCCACGCCACCCAGGTGCCGGTGCTGTCGGTGAACTTGTCGATCATCCGCACGAGCCGGATGTGGAACGCAACCGGTTCAGCCATTCTCTTGCCCTTGTCGTGTCAGCGCGCCGTCAGGCCCGCGCGCGCCCAAATGAAAAGCGGGGGCGGATGTCCGCCCCCGCGTTGAGCATCGCAGAGCTATTTCTTCTTCGCCGCCGGCGCTGCTGCCTTCTCGGGCCAGTAGTAGTTCGCCGCGAACGAATACGGCGGGAACATGAAGCGCTTCGCCGGCACCACCAGCCCCGCGTAGGCGCGTTGCGAGTCGTGCACCTTCTTGAAGAACGGGTTCTTCGCGCCCTCTTCCGCCGCGATCGTGTCCCAGGTCTTGAGGAACGCGTACAGGATGTCCGGCGGGGTGCGCAGGATGCGAACGCCGTGCTTCTCCTGCAGCTCCTTGATCGCGTCGGCGTTCTGCCGCTGCCATTTCGCCCACCAGATGAGGAAGGTGTCGTTGGCCGCGACCGTCATCATCGTCTGCTGCGCCGGCGTGAGCGCCTTCCACACGTCACCGTTGATCAGCAACTCGCCGATGGTCACGTTCTCGTGCATGCCCGGGGTGTAGTGGTACTTCCACACGTTCTGGAAGCCCAGGCGCCGGTCTTCCTCGCCGCCGATCCATTCGGCGCAGTCGATCACGCCGCGCTGCGCCGCCGGGATGATCTCGCCGCCGGGCATGTTGACCGTCTGCATGCCCATCCTCTGGTAGACCTCGGCCGCCATGCCGGTCTGCCGGCATTTCATGCCCTTGAAGTCCGCGAGGTTCTTGATCGGGCGCTTGAACCAGCCGAAGGCCTGCGGGCCCGATGGCAGGATCGGGATCACCACCACGTTGAGCTTGAGTTCCTTCTGGTAGAAGTCCTGGTACATCTCGAGCCCGCCGCCGTGGTACATCCAGCCCATGGCGTCGATGAAATCCATGCCGAAGGTGCCGCCGGGACCGCCCGTGAACAGGATCGAGGTCTTGTTCTTGCCGGTCCAGTAACCCGCCCAGGCATGCGCGCCGTCCAGCACCTTCTTGTGCGTGGCGTCGAGCACTTCGAACGCCGGCACCACTTGTCCCGCCGGCATGGTTTCGATTTTCAGGGAGCCGCCCGACATCTTGTTGATGCGATCGGCGAAGTGCAGGAAGTTCTCGTACAGCGTCAGGCTGGCAGGCCAGGTGGCCTGCATCTTGAGATTCGTCTGGGCCTGCGCTCCGGCTGTGAATGCTGCTGCGGCCGCAAGCGCGACGGCCGAACGGACGACATGCCTCATGATTCCCCTCCTCCAAGTTGATTTCGCAAGGCGAAACGCAGACTACACGCTCGGCCATGCCCCGGTCAACCGGACAAAAGTGGAAAGGGGCCGCGATCGCGGCCCCTTTCCCTCGTGCTGCGCGCGCCCGCCTGCGCGAAGCGCGCAGTGACTACTTGCCCTTCGCCGCAGGCTTTGCCGCGGGCTTCTCCGGCCAGTAGTAGTTGGCCGCGAACGAGTAGGGCGGGTTCATGAAGCGCTTGGCCGGCACCACTTTCGCCGCGTACGCCCGTTGCGAGTCGAGCACCTTCTTGAAGAAGGGGCTCTTGTCCGACTCTTCCTTCGCAATGACGTCCCAGGTCTTGAGGAATGCAATCAGGATGTCGGGCGGCGTGCGCAGGATCTGCGTGCCGTGCTTGGTGCGCATCTCGTCGATCGCATCGGCATTCTGCTTCTGCCATTTCGCCCACCAGCGCAGGAACGTCTCGACGGTGGCCGAGCGGATCGCCTCCTGCTGCTGCGCGGGCAGCGAAGCCCACACCTCGGTGTTGATCATCAGCTCGCCGATGACGCTCGGCTCGTGCATGCCGGGCACGTAGTGGTACTTCCACACCTGCGGCAGGCCCAGGCGCAGGTCTTCCACGCCGCCGACCCACTCGGCGCAATCGATCACGCCGCGCTGCGCGGCCGGCACGATCTCACCGCCCGGCATGTTCACCGTCGTCATGCCCATTCTCTGGAAAATCTCGGCGACGATGCCGGTCTGGCGGCACTTCATGCCCTTGAAGTCGGCGAGGTTCTTGATCGGCCGCTTGAACCAGCCGAAGGCCTGCGGGCTGGAGGGCAGGATCGGGAACGAGAGCACGTTGAGCTTGAGCTCCTTCTGGTAGAAATCCCACCAGAGGTCGAGGCCGCCGCCCTCGTACAGCCAGCCCATGAAATCGATCTGGTCCATGCCGAAGGGGCCCGCCGGCGTGGAGGAGAACAGCGTCGCCACCTTGGCCTTGCCGACCCAGTAGTACGACACGCCGTGGCCGCCGTCGATCACCTTCTTGTGCGTGGCATCGAGGATCTCGAAGGCCGGCACGATCTGGCCCGCCGCCATCGCGTCGATCTTGAGCTGGCCGGAAGTCAGCTTGTCGACACGCTCGGCGAACATCTTGAAGTTGTCCTGCAGCGTGAGGCTCGCGGGCCAGGTGGATTGCATCTTGAGCGTCCTCGCGCCTGCCGGCTGCTGCGCGCCTGCCGTGACCGTGTAGCCCAGGGCGGCTGCGAGCGCCGTCAGCGCAAAGACCTTGCGGAATGCCGTGCGCATGATCGCTCCTATTCGTTGCGTTGTAGGTTTTGTGCCAGAGGAAAACTCGACGATGTTAGGCCTCCCGCCGCCGCCATGTCAACGAAGCGTGGGTGATCCAACGCTAATCGAGCCGCGCGACGACGCCGGCGAGGCCGGGCGCGGCGGCCGGGTAGCGCTCCAGCACCAGCGGATCGTGCCCCGGAATGACGTGCGCCGGGGACTCGGCGAGGCTCTGCGCCCTGCGCCAGCCTTCGACCATGTCGCCGACGTTGTAGACGATCGGAAACGGCCGGGCCTGCTCCATGTTCGCGTAGTAGTGGCTCGCATCGGAAGCGAGCACCACCCAGCCGCGGCGCGTGGCGACGCGCACGATCTGCAGGCCCATGGTGTGGCCGCCGACATGGTGCAGCGTGACCCCCGGCGCGATCTCGCCCTCGCCGTCGTGGAAGCGCACGCGCCCCGCATACACGCGCCGCACCATGCCCACCACGTCCTCGAGCTCGTAGGCGTGGCGCATCGCCTCCACCGTCATGCAGCGACCGGTGGCGTACTGCATCTCGAGATCCTGCAGATGAAAGATCGCCTGCGGGAACAGGTCGAAATTGCCGACGTGGTCGTAATGCAGGTGGGTGATGGCGACGTTCTTCACTGCCGCCGCATCGACTCCCATGCGCGCGAGTCCCTGCTCCACTGGCAGCGTTACGCGGCGGCCGCGCTTGGCCGCCACCGCCACGTTGAAGCCAGTGTCGACGACGATCTCGCGCCCCTCGCCGCGCACCAGCCACACGAAGTAGTCCATCGGCATCGGGCCGTCGTGCGGGTCACCGCCGAGGAAATTCTCCTTCGCGGTGCGCGCGTGGTGCGCGTACTTGATGGCGTAGACCTCGTATTGCGCGGTGGTCACGTGATCTTGATCCGGGCGATCTTCAATTTGCCAACTTGCACGAGGTAGGTCTCGCCCGCTGCAAACACCATCTTTCGATCCGAAAGCCGCTCGCCGTTGACCCGCACGCCGCCTTGCGCGATGAGCCGCTCCGCCTCTGACGAGCTGTTCACCAGCCCCGCCTGCTTCAGGGCCTGCGTAGACACCAGGCCACCGGGCGGCGCCTTCAGGCTCTGCTCGGCAATGTCCGTCGGCAGCGCGCGATCCCTGAAGCGCGCATTGAATTCCCGGGCGGCAACTTCGGCGGCCGCCTTGCCATGGAAGCGCGCGACGATCTCGCCCGCGAAGCGCACCTTGACGTCGCGCGGATTGGCGCCCGCCGCCACGTCCTGACGCCACTTGCGCACCGTCGCCATCGGCTCGAAAGACAGCAGCTCGATGTAGCGCCACATCAGCTCGTCGGAGATCGACATCAGCTTGCCGAAGATCTCCTGCGCCGGCTCGGCGATGCCGACGTAGTTGCCGAGCGACTTGGACATCTTGTTCACGCCGTCCAGCCCCTCGAGCAGCGGCGTGGTGAGGATGCACTGCGGCTCCTGGCCGAAGTCCTTCTGCAGCTCGCGGCCGACCAGCAGGTTGAACTTCTGGTCGGTGCCGCCGAGCTCCACGTCGCTTTTCATCGCCACCGAGTCGTAGCCCTGCATGAGCGGATAGAGCAGCTCGTGCATCGCGATCGGCTGCCCCGAGCGCAGCCGCTTGGCGAAATCGTCGCGCTCGAGGATGCGCGCCACCGTGTAGCGCGCCGCAAGCCGGATCATGCCCTCGGCGCCGAGCTTGTCCGACCACTCGGAGTTGAACAGGATGTCCGTGCGCTCCGGATCGAGGATCTTGAACACCTGCTCGCGGTAGGACTTCGCGTTCTCCAGGATCTGCTCGCGCGACAGCGGCGGCCGCGTCTGGTTCTTGCCGGTCGGGTCGCCGATCATCCCGGTGAAGTCGCCGATGAGGAACTGCACGCGATGCCCGAGCTGCTGGAAATGGCGCAGCTTGTTGATCACCACGGTGTGGCCCAGGTGCAGGTCGGGCGCGGTGGGGTCGAGCCCGAGCTTCACGCGCAGCGGGCGTGCCGCGCGCGAGCTTGCGCGCGAGCTCCTCCTCCACGATCAGCTCTTCGCTGCCGCGCTTGATGAGTTCGAGGGCTTCGGCGACCGATGGCATCGAGTTTGCCGTGCGGCCGATCCTTGGCTAGACTGCCGCAGGCACCTGAATATCAATGGATTCTAGCCGATCCGCGCACGAAATCACGCCGCTGGTCCGCGCCGCCGCGATCGCGGTGCTCGCGCTGTCCGGCGGCGTGGCCGCATTCGCCACGATTGCGCCTGACGTTCCCGCGCCCGCGGCAACCGCGCCACGCGTCGAGCCGGTTGCGTTGCCTGCCGCCGCCGTTCTGCCCGCCGATGGCAACTACGCGCGCGAAGAGCGCTTCCAGCGCGGCGATACGCTCGCCGGGCTGCTCGAGCGCCTGGCGATCCCCGAGGCCGACGCGAGCAAGCTCGCGCGGCTGCCGGCGCTTCGCTTCCTGCGTCCCGGCCACACCGTAGGCGCGGAAGTCGGCGCAGACGGCGCGCTCTTGAGGCTGAGCTACGTCGGCGCGCGTGACACGCTGACGGTCATAGAGCGTGCGGGCAGCGGCTTTCGCACGCTGCAGGCTGCGGCGCCGCTGCGCACCGAGACGGTCATGCGCAACGGCGTGATCCGCGTGTCGCTGTTCGCCGCCGCGGACGAGGCGGGCGTGCCCGACACGGTCGCCATGCAGCTCGCGGACGTCTTCTCCGGCGACGTCGACTTTCATCGCGAGCTGCGCCCGGGCGACCGCTTCGCGGTGATCTACGAGCAGCACTATTACGCTGGGCGCCCGTTGCGCGCGGGGCGCGTGCTCGCCGCCGAGTTCGTGAACCAGGGCAGGACCCTGCGCGCCATGCACTATGTGACCGCGCAGGGCGCAAGCGGCTATTACGCGCCCGACGGCGGCAACCTGCGCAAGGCCTTCCTGCGCTCCCCGGTCGAGTACACGCGCATCAGCTCCGGCTTCGGCATGCGCCGTCATCCGTTCCAGCGCACCTGGCGTGCGCACACCGGGGTGGACTTCGCAGCGCCCACGGGCACGCGCGTGCGCGCGGCGGGCGACGGCGTGGTGGAGTTCGTCGGCCTGAAGCCGGGCTACGGCAACGTCGTGATCCTCCAGCACCGTGCGCAGTACTCGACGGTCTACGCGCACCTTTCGCGCCCCTACCCCGGCATTCGGCGCGGCACGCGCGTCGCGCAAGGCGATTTCATCGGCCACGTCGGGCAGACCGGATGGGCCACCGGGCCGCACCTGCACTATGAGTTCCGGGTCGGCGGCCATTCGCGCAACCCCTATGCCATCGCCATGCCGGCGGGCCTGCCCGTGCCGGCTGGCGAGCTTGCTGCCTACCGCAGCCAGGCCGAGCCGCTCATGGCGCAGCTCGGGCTGCTCGCGGACGGCGCCATCGCGCTGCTGGAGTGAGCCGCGAGCTCTTCGCAGGGCTGATGTCGGGCACCAGCCTCGACGGGGTCGACGCGGTGCTCGCCGATTTCTCGGCGATGCCGCCGCAGATCCTGGCGCACGCCCACCACGTATTCGACGCCGCGCTGCGCGCCGAGCTGCTCGCGCTCAATAGCCCGGGCGCCGACGAGCTGGACCGCAGCGCGCGCTGCGCGAACGAACTCGCGCGCCGCTATGCCGCAGCCGTGCGCGCGGTGCTGACCGAGGCCGCGGTCTCCCCCAAAGCGGTGCGGGCGGTGGGTTGCCACGGCCAGACGGTGCGGCACCGGCCGGACCGCGGCTACACCGTGCAACTGGGCAACCCCGCGCTGCTGGCCGAGCTGTGCGGTGCGCGCGTGGTCGCAGACTTCCGCAGCCGCGACATCGCTGCCGGGGGGCAGGGAGCGCCGCTGGTCCCCGCGTTCCATGCCGCGTTGTTGCGCAGCCCGCGGGAGCACCGCGCTGTGCTCAATGTGGGCGGCATCGCCAACCTGACCTGGCTTGCCTCGGCGGGCGATGTGGCGGGCTTCGACTGCGGTCCCGGCAATTGCCTGATGGATCTCTGGGCCGGGCTGCACCTCGGCCAGCCGATGGATACGGATGGCGCCTGGGCTGCCGGGGCACGAGCGGATCCCGCGTTGCTCGAGCGATTGCTCGGCGAGCCGTACTTTGCGCGGCGTCCGCCCAAGAGCACCGGCCGCGATCTCTTCAACGAAGCGTGGCTGCGCGCGCGGCTGAGCGCGGGTGCCGATGCCCGTGTCGTACAGGCAACCCTGCTCGAGCTTTCGGCGCAAAGCATCGCTGACGCCGTGGCGCGTGAGTGCAGCGGGGCGCAACGGCTAGTCGTGTGCGGTGGCGGCGTCCACAACCGCGCGCTGATGGCGCGGCTCGGCGCCCTGCTGGCGCCCATGCCGGTGGAATCAAGCGCGGCGCATGGCATCGACCCCGGCCTGGTCGAGCCGCTAGCCTTCGCCTGGCTGGCCCGGCAGACGCTTCTCGAGGCGCCAGGGAGCCTGCCCGCAGTGACGGGCGCCAAAGGTGCGCGCGTGCTCGGCGCGATCTACCCGCCCTAGAAACGACAAGGGGGACCGAAGTCCCCCCTGGGCGGCCGCGCTTTGCGGAAGAACTAGGCGGAGAACGAAGACCCGCAGCCGCAGGTCGTGGTGGCGTTCGGGTTCTTGATCACGAACTGCGCGCCTTCCAGCCCTTCCTGGAAATCGATCTCGGCGCCCACCAGGTACTGGTAGCTCATCGGATCGATCAGCAGCGTGACGCCGTTCTTCTGCATCACGGTGTCGTCCTCGTTCTGCACCTCGTCGAAGGTGAAGCCGTACTGGAAGCCCGAGCAGCCGCCGCCGGAAACGAACACGCGCAGCTTCAGCTCGGTGTTGCCTTCTTCCTCGATCAGCTGCTTGACCTTGCCTGCCGCGTTGTCGGTGAAGACCAGCGGCGCCGGCATCTCGGTGACTGCGTTCATGCGGTTCTCCGTTGTCCTGTCGTGGGGCTCAGCGCGGCTTGTCGCCGCCGGAGGCGAGCTTGAGCTCGACCCCCTTCAATTGCTCCGCGGCGCCGTGGTGCACCAGCCTGCCTTCCACCACCGCGCCCTGCTGGATTTCGAGGTTCTTGTAATGCACGTCGCCTTTGACCCGGGAGCCTGCCTGGAGTTCAAGGGACTCGACCGCGTGCACGGGGCCGACGATGGTGCCGTTCACCACGATGTGCGAGGCGGAAACCTCGCCGTCGATGCGCGCCTGCTCCGACACCACCAGCGTGCCGGGCTGGTCAGGCAGCGCCGCCACGTTGCCGCGGACCGCGCCATCCACGCGCAGGCCGCCGCTGAAGAACACGTTGCCCTCGATGCGCGTGGTCGCGCCGATCAGGCTGTCGATCCGGCTTTGCGGTTTGGCCGTCTTGCTGCTGAACATGGTCGTTCCTTTCGCTCATCCCGGCGCCGCGCTCTGCGCCGCCCTCACCTGGTCCGACCCCGCTTCGTACACGCGGACCTGTACGCTTTCGACCCTGGCCTTCGGATCCACGCGAAAGATGCCCTCCACGCGATGGAAGTGCCTGAAAGTCAACCGGAAAGCGGAGGCGCTGGGGTCTCCGGTCTCGGGGAAGGTCATCATAGCAGTTTTACTGCCGTCGTTCAGGGTGACCACCAGCTCCAGCCGCCCCTGGAAGTCCCGGTCGCGCCGGCTGCCGGGGGCGAGCAGCAGCAGCAGCCGGTAGCGATACTCCCCGGGCAGCACGTCCGGCACAACCTTGAAGCGGTTGATCGACAGCGGGTTGGCGGCGCGCGACTCGGCCGAAAGCATGCTCTCGAAGATCGCCAGTTCCTCCCGCAGCCGGGCGGTCTCCTGCTCCAGGCTGCGGATCTGCTGCGCGAACTTCAGCTGCGCGGCGCGCTCGATCGACAGCCGGCTGTCGGCGGCGTTGGCGACGGCGCGCAGGCGCTCGAGCTCCAGGCGCGTCTCCTGCAGGTCGCGCTTGGTTTCGGCCAGCTCCTGCTCCACCTCGCTGCGGTCGAAGCCGGCGAAGCGGCGGCCCGCGTCGTACATCCACGCCGCGAGCACCGCCGAGCCGGCGAGCACCAGGGTCAGCGTCACCCAGCGCAGGTACCACGCCGTCTCCGAGCGCACCGCCACCCGCGGCGCCGCGATGCCGAAGCGCCGGCGCAGCTTCGTCAGCTTGACGCGCAGTTGCATGCGTCGATGATGCATCCGCCGGAGCCAAAAAACAAAAAGGCCGCCCGCGGGCGGCCCTGCCTCGATGCGTCGGCGATCCGGCGGCTCAGCGCTTGGAGTACTGCTTGCGGCGGCGCGCCTTGTGCAGGCCGACCTTCTTGCGCTCCACCTCGCGCGCGTCGCGCGTCACCATGCCCGCCGCGCTCAGCGTCGGCTTGAGGCCCGCGTCGAACTCGATGAGGGCGCGGGCGATGCCGTGGCGCACCGCGCCCGCCTGGCCGTTCTCACCGCCGCCGTAGACGTTCACCAGGATATCGAAGGCGCCGGCGTTCTTCGTCGCCTCGAGCGCCTGGCGCACGATCATGCGGCCGGTCTGGCGCGAGAAGAACTCGTCCACCGGCTTGCCGTTGACGATGAACTGGCCCTTGCCGGGCTTGATGAAAACGCGGGCCACCGCGCTTTTGCGCCGCCCCGTGCCGTAGTAATAGTCGCCGACCATGTGTGTGTGCCTTATACCTCTAGAGCCTTCGGCTGCTGTGCCGAGTGGGGGTGCGTGCCGGCCGCGTAGACCTTCAGTTTCCTCAGCATCGCGTAGCCGAGCGGTCCCTTGGGCAGCATGCCCTTCACCGCCTTCTCGAGCACGCGCTCCGGATGGCGCGCCTGCAGCTTCGCGAAGTTGGTCTCGCGCAGGCCGCCGGGGAAACCGGTGTGCCGGTGATACTTCTTGTCGAGCGCCTTCTTGCCGGTGACGCGGATCTTGGCGGCGTTCACCACGACGATGAAGTCGCCCGTGTCGACGTGCGGGGTGTACTCGGGTTTGTGCTTGCCGCGCAGGCGCACCGCGAGCTGCGCCGCCAGCCGGCCGAGCACCTTGCCCTCGGCGTTGACCAGGTACCAGCCGTGCGACACGTCCTGCGGTTTCGCCGAAAAGGTCTTCATGAACCAGCCGCTCGAGAAAAGGCGCGGATTTTAGGGGACCCTGCTCCCACCGTCAAACCTTTGTTTGGGCAAAAAAAAGCGCAACTCCGGAGAGTTGCGCTGAATCCACCAAAGGAGGAGGGTGGAGGAGACACTCTTGCACGGCCCGCTGGAGGAGCGGCACCGCACTCGAACTGCATTATGCAGGATGTATTGCTGCGATGCAATAGAATCGCCCTCTCCTGGTATTGCAGTTCCACTATCTGGCCGGCTATTTGTTATCTATTTGATTAATATGTTACTTATCTTATCTTCAGTGCGTTTAGCATGAGCCATGGGCGATCAGATCTTAGAAGCATCTGCAAAATTGCTGCACGGCAAGAGATTTTGATTTTCTGGAGGAATCGATGGAATGCACGGTGCGTTGGTCAGGCGAGGGAATGTCCTTCATCGCAGAGACGGGCAGCGGTCATCTGCTCGCCATGGATGGGGCGCCGGATGGCGGCGGCCGCAATCTCGCGCCGCGCCCGATGGAAACCGTCCTGGCGGGCGCGGGCGGCTGCACCGCGTACGACGTGGTGGTGATCCTGAAGAAAAGCGGCCAGGACGTGACGGGCTGCGACGTGCGCCTGGAGGCGGAGCGCGCGACCACCGATCCCAAGGTGTTCACGCGCGTCCACTACCGTTTCACGGTGCGGGGCAGGAATCTCAAGAAAAACGTGGTCGAGCAGGCGGTGCGCCTGTCGCACGAAAAGTACTGCTCCGCCACTGCCATCCTGGCGAAGACTGCCGAGATCACGCGCGACCTCGAGATCGTGGAGGCGTAGCCGCGCTGGCCGCGCCGGTGGGCCCGATGCGGCGCCAGTAGAACGGCGTCGCGAGCGACGCGCGCTGCTAGAGGCGGTAGGCGACGGCGGTCATTACCTTTGCCAGCGCGCGCATCGCCAGCTTGGCGGGCTGCGGCAGTTCGGCCGCGCCCAGATCCACCGCAGTCTGGCGGTGGCGCGATTCGTCGGCGCGCATGGCTTCGACGACGCGCCGCGTGCGCGCGTCCTGCGGCGCGAGGCGCTCCAGGTGCCCGCCGAGGTGCTCCTCGACCTGGTGCTCGGTTTCGGCGAGGAACGCGAGGTTCCAGCGGTCGCCCAGCGCGCCGGCTGCCATGCCCATCGCGAGCGACCCGGCGTACCAGAGCGGATTGAGCAGGCTCGGGCGGCCGCCAAGCTCGCGGATGCGGTCCGCGCTCCACGCCAGGTGGTCTTCCTCCTCCTGCGCGGCCTGCGCCAGCGACGCCTTCACCGAGTCGTTGCGTGCGGTCAGCGCCTGGCCCTGGTAGAGGGCCTGCGCGCAGACTTCACCCACGTGGTTCACGCGCATCAGCGCTGCTGCGTGCTCGCGCTGCCCGGCATCCAGATCCGCCTCCGGCACCGCATCGGCAGGCGACGCGCGGTGCGCCGCGTGCACGCCCGCCACGGTGCGCAGCGCACGATCGAGGCCGACGATGGCGCGGTCGAGGAAATCAAGGGGATGGCTCGCGCTCATGGGCGCCATCATTTCAGGTCGGGGCCGGGCATGTAAAGCAGGCGCCCGCCGCGCTCGCGCACGAGCTGCTCCGCCTTGGCGCAAGGCATGGCGGGCGGTTGCTTTTCTTCGGGGATGCGGTCGTGCCACGCCCGGCAATACCCGGGCGGCGGCAACTTCTCGGGCGGCACGCCGGCGAAATTGCCCATTCCGTAGTCGATGGCCAGGGCGCGCCCGTCCTGGAAAGACTTCTTGGAGATCGCGCTCACCACGCGGCCGCCGTGCTTTGCGGCAAGACTGTGTGCACGCGCGCAAGGCATGGCCGTCGGCTGCGCGTAGGCCGGCAGCTCGACGTACCAGATGCGGCAGGCGCCGAGCGGCGGCATGTGCTCGGGCGCAAGGTAGAACTCCGTCTGCCTGCCGGGCGTGCGGGGACGCTCGTCGATGCCCGAGACGGCGCAGCCGCCGGCGAGCGCGGCGAGCACAACGCAGGTCTGAAGCGCAACGGAGCGGGGCATTGTCATGCAAGTGCCAGTCTAACGGCGAGGACCAAAAAAAACGGGCGTCTTGCGACGCCCGTTTCAATGCGACTGACTGTGAAACGCGTCTTAGAACGAGTGACGCATGGTCAGCTGGATGATCGACGGATCTTCCCCACCCGCGGCATTTACAGCCGCGTCGGGCGAGCCGAGCGAAGTTCCAGTAAAGAAGTTGTACCTGCCGCCAGTGTCGTTGTCGATCTTGGCGTAAGTGATGCCGACCGAGGTACGCTTCGACAGATCGTACACGTAGGCGATCGCCATCATGGACGCGCCGTCCGCTACGACGGTCGCGTCGTCGTCATCGGCGATCGTATAGTGCGCATAGAAGTTATGCGGCCCGGTCGTGAAGCTCACCGGCACCGTGTACGACACGCGGTCGGAGGTGTCAACGCCGGCGCCGTTCGTCAGCGTCGCCTGGTTCATCGCTGCGCCGACCTTGAAGCCGCCGAAGCGAATGTAGCCCCAGACCACTTGCGAGGATTGCTCCCAAGAGGCAGTGGCAGCGGCTCCCGCTTCTGCCTTGGCATCCCACATGCTGGCGCCGATCTGCCAGTTGGCGGCGGTGAACTGCGCTGCGAGGTTGATGCCTTCACCACCATCGGTCTTCGCCGGTGCGGCGGCGACAGCCATGTCGCCTTCGCTCGACGCGGCCAGCGGGCTCGTGGAATACGCGGCCGTGAGCTGGAAGCCGCCCCAGCTCGGCGAATCCCACTTGATCACGTTCGCCGTGCGGGTCGCGTTGGCGACCGCGACGGTGCCTGCGGCATGGTAGTCCATCAGCGAAACGGACGAGGCCATCAGCGCGCCCGCCTTGGAGGCGAGGTCATCCGGCTGCTTGCCGTAGTGCAGGTCCCAACGGCCGAGGCTGAACGTGCCCCAGCTCGTGCTGCGCAGGCCGACGTACGTGTTGCCCGAGCCGATCGGGTTGTTCGCCGGTGCGGCACCCGCCTGGTCCGGCGCGAAGCGCAGGTCCAACTGGCCGATGGCTGAGAGGCCGCCACCGAGATCTTCCGTCACGTTGAACAGAATGCGCGAGGAGTTGTCATCCACGCGGAACTGGCTGTCGTTCGCGCGGCCGGGCGTTACGTTGCCGCCCATCGAGATGTTGCTGACACCGACCTTGAAGATACCGCTGATGGTCACCTGCGCCATCGCGGCGCCGGGCGCGGCAAGCGCACCCGCTACCGCCACTGCGAGAAGTTTCTTGTTCATGCAAGAGTCTCCCGTTGATTGAACACCGGGCATCCTAGGAATGCCCGACCAACCTCTCAATGTTGAGAAGTTAGGTGAGATTCTGCCAAACGGCGTCTCGCATCAGCAACGAAAAGGCCCGTTCTTTGTGTTTTCCATGGGAATCCGTTGCAAAGGCGCAACATTTATTCAACTAATTGTTTTAGAACGATAATTAGACATTGAAGAGGGAATTCAAGCTCTTTCCCGGGTCCGCGGAGCGCATGAACGCCTCGCCGACAAGGAACGCGCCGACCCCGGCAGTCCGCATCCGCTCCACGTCCCCGGGCGCCCGGATTCCGCTTTCGGTGATCACCAGCCTGCCGGCGGGCACGCGCGGCAGCAGCACGAGCGTCGTTTCAAGGCGCGTCTCGAAACTGCGCAAATCGCGGTTGTTGATGCCGAGGAGCGGCGTGGAGAGCGTGAGCGCTGCCTCAAGTTCCAAGGCATCGTGCACCTCGACCAGCACGGCCATGCCGAGACCTTGCGCCAGCTGCTCCAGCCCGCGCATGTCGCCCGCCGCGAGGGCCGCGGCGATGAGCAGGATGCAATCGGCGCCCAGCGCGCGCGCCTCGTAAACCTGGTAAGGCTCCACCACGAAATCCTTGCGCAGCACGGGGAGCGCACAGGCGGCGCGCGCTGCGGCGAGGTGCTCCGGCGCGCCCTGAAAATACTCGCGGTCGGTGAGCACCGAGAGGCAGGCCGCGCCCGCCGCCGCATAGCTGCGCGCGATCGCCGCCGGGTCGTACGGATCGCGCAGCAGGCCCTTGGACGGGCTCGCCCGCTTGATCTCGGCGATCACCGCGGGCTTGCCGGCCGCGATCTTCGCGCGCAGCGCGCCCGCGAAATCCCGCGGCGCCACCGCCGCGCGCGCGCGGCGCTCGATCTCCGCCAGCGGCACGCTCGCGCGCGCCGCCTCGATCTCGGCGCGCTTGGTTGCGAGGATGCGGCGCAGGATGTCGGCCACGTCTCCGTGCCTCAGGCCTTGGCCTTGACGCGCTGCGTGAAGGCGATGAACTCGTCGAGCTTCTTCCTCGCGTCGCCCTTGGCGATGACGCGCCGCGCGCGGTCGATGCCCGCCTGCAGCGTCTGCGCCACGCCGGACACGTAGATCGCGGCGCCGGCATTGAGCAGCACGATGTTGAGCGCCGGGCCGGGCTGGTTCTCCAGCACAGCCTGGATCATCTGCCGGGACTCCTCCACCGTGTTCACCTGGATGGCGCGCCGGTCGTAGAGCTCGATGCCGAACTGCTGCGGGTGGATGGTGTACTCGTTGATCTCGCCGTTCACCAGCTCGCCCACCAGGGTCTCGCCCGAGATCGAGATCTCGTCCAGACCCTCGAGACCGTAGACCACCATCACGTGCTTCGAGCCCAGGCGCTGCAGCACACGCACCTGGATGCCCACCAGGTCCGGGTGGAACACGCCCATGATCTGGTTGGGCGCGCCCGCCGGGTTGGTGAGCGGGCCGAGGATGTTGAAGATCGTGCGCACGCCGAGCTCCTTGCGCACCGGCGCGGCGTACTTCATCGCCGCATGGTGGGCAGGGGCAAACATGAAGCCGATGCCGAGCTTCTCGATCGATTCGGCCGTCTGCTCGGGGGTGAGCGCGATGTGCGCGCCCGAACGCCTCCAGCACCTCGGCGCTGCCCGAGGACGAGGACACCGAGCGCCCCATGTGCTTGGCCACGCGCGCGCCGGCCGCGGCGGCGACGAAGGCCGACGCCGTAGAGACGTTGAACGTGTGCGCGGCATCGCCCCCCGTGCCGCAGGTGTCCACCAGCTGGCTCACGTCCGCCACGCGCACCGGGGTCGCGAACTCGCGCATCACCTGAGCGGCGGCCGCGATCTCGCCGATGGTCTCCTTCTTCACCCTGAGGCCGACGACGAAGCCGCCGATCTGCGCCGGCGTCAGCTCGCCGCGCATGATCTGGCGCATGATGTGCAGCATCTCGTCGTGGAACACCTCGCGATGCTCGACCGTGCGCTGGATCGCCTCCGCGACCGTGATCTGTTTCATGGCTTCTCCCCTTTCAGGAAATTCTCCAGCATCTTGTGGCCGTGCTCGGTGAGCAGGGCCTCCGGATGGAACTGCACACCCTCGACCGGCAACTCGCGGTGGCGCAAGCCCATGATCTCGCCGTCCTCGGAGGCCGCCGTCACTTCGAGTGCCGGCGGCAGGCTGGCGCGCTCCACCGCCAACGAGTGGTAGCGCGTGGCGGTGAAGTCCTGCGGCACCCCCGCGAACACGCCGCGCCCGTCGTGGTGGATACGCGACACCTTGCCATGCATCACCTGCCGCGCGCGCACCACTCGCCCGCCGAAGGCCTGGCCGATTGCCTGGTGACCCAGGCACACGCCCAGGATCGGTACCTTGCCCGAGAGCCGGCGGATGAGCTCGAGCGAAATGCCCGCTTCGTTCGGCGTGCAGGGCCCCGGAGAAATCACGATGCGCTCCGGCTCGAGCGCCGCCACCTCGTCCACGCCGAGCTCGTCATTGCGCACCACCTTCACCGCCGCCCCCAGCTCGCCCAGGTACTGCACCAGGTTGTAGGTGAAGGAATCGTAATTGTCGAGCACCAGGATCATGGCGCCTCCGAGGCGGCCAGCTCGGCCGCCCTGAGGATGGCGCGCGCCTTGTGGCGCGTCTCCTGCCACTCGGACAGCGGATCGGAGTCGGCCACCACGCCCGCGGCGGCCTGCACGTGCAGCTTGCCGTCCTTCACGACGGCAGTGCGGATGGCGATCGCGACGTCCATGTCGCCATTGAAGCCCAGATAGCCCACCGCGCCGCTGTAGACGCCGCGCTTCACCGGCTCCAGCTCGTCGATGATCTGCATGGCGCGCACCTTGGGCGCGCCGGTGACGGTTCCCGCGGGGAAACTCGCCTTGAAAACATCGAGCGCATCCACCCCTGGCGCGCAGCGCCCCTCCACGTTGGAGACGATGTGCATGACGTGCGAGTAGCGCTCGACCACCATTTTTTCGGTCACCTGGACGCTGCCAACGGCGGCGACGCGGCCGACGTCGTTGCGGCCGAGGTCGATCAGCATCACGTGCTCGGCGCGCTCTTTCGGGTCGGCGAGCAGCTCCTCGGCGATGCGCGCGTCCTCCTGCGCGCTCGCTCCCCGCGGGCGCGTGCCCGCGATCGGGCGCAGGGTAATGCGGTCTCCCGCCACGCGCACCATGATCTCGGGGGAGGCGCCGACGACGTGGTGGTCGCCGAAGTCGAAATAGAACATGTAGGGCGAGGGGTTGAGGCTGCGCAGCGCGCGGTACAGCGCAATCGGCGGCGCCCTGAACTCGCGCGTCGTGCGCTGCGACACCTGCACCTGCATGCAATCGCCGGCGAACACGTAGTCCTTGGCGCGGCGCACCGCGGCAAGAAAATCGGCTTCCGTGAAGGAGCAGGTCAGCGGTGCCGGCGCGGCCTCGTCGCGCGGTTGCGCGAGCACCAGCCCCTGCGGCAGCGGCGTGGCGAGCCGCGCGCGCAGGCGCTCGAGCCGCTCGCGAGCCGCGCGCCAGGCATCCGGCTGGCGCGGGTCCGCATACACCACCAAGTGCAGCTTCCCCAGCACGTTGTCCACCACTGCCAGCTCGTCCGAGACGAGCAGCAGCATGTCCGGCGTGCCCAGCGCATCGGGCTTCGCGCCCGCCAAGGCAGTCGGCTCCACGTGCCGTACCGTCTCGTAGCCGAAGTAGCCCGCCAGCCCCCCGGGAAACTTGAGCGCGCCCGGGGCCGGCGCCACACGGTGGCGCTTGAGGTAGGCGCGCACGTACTCGAAGGGGTCGCCCTGCGTTTCCTCCAGGCAAACGTCGGCGCCGCGCGCATCGCGCAGCAGCCGCCGTACCGAGCCGCCGCGCGCCTCGATGCGCTCGGCGCAGGGCAGCCCGATGAAGGAATAGCGCCCGAAGCGCTCGCCGCCGACCACCGATTCGAGCAGGTAGCTGTAGGGGCCACCGGCGAGCTTCAGGTACACCGCGAGCGGCGTGTAGAGGTCGGCGCGCGCTTCCGCCAACACGGGAATACGGGTATAGCCTTGTTGCGCGAGCTGCTGGAACTCGAGCTCGTTCATGTCACGATCTCCGCTGCTGCCGAGCACTTGCGACTACTTACTTGGGGGACCTGCCTCGCGGCTCTGGAGCAACGCGCCGCCGGGCCGCACAGGGCGCGCGAGTGTCTAGCGGCGCCAGGGGCGCCAGCTGTGCCGGCGGAGAAGTCCGGTCTGCGGAGTGTGGGAAGTCACGACGCGGCCACTATATCACGCTGCCGCGCGGGGCGCGGCGATGCGCGCACGCATGTCGCGGATGGTGGCGGCATAGTCCTTCGAGCCGAAGATCGCCGAACCGGCGACGAAGGTGTCGGCCCCGGCCGCCGCGATCTCGGCGATGTTGTCCACCTTGACGCCCCCGTCCACCTCCAGCCAGATGTCGCGGCCGAGCCGCTCGATGCGTTTGCGCACCTCCGCGATCTTCGGCAGCACGGCGCGGATGAACTGCTGGCCCCCGAAGCCGGGGTTCACCGACATGAGCAGCACCAGGTCGAGCTGCTCGAGCGTGTGGTCGAGGCACGCCAGCGGCGTTGCCGGATTGAGCACCAGGCCGGCCTTGCAGCCCTGCTCCTTGATCAGGGCGATCGTGCGATCCACGTGCTCCGAGGCCTCCGGGTGGAAGCTGATGATGCGGGCGCCCGCCTTGGCGAACTCCGGAATGATGCGGTCCACCGGCTTTACCATCAGGTGCACGTCGATCGGCAGGCGCACGTGGGGCTTGAGCGCCGCGCACACCAGCGGCCCGACGGTGAGGTTCGGCACGTAGTGGTTGTCCATGACGTCGAAATGCAGCAGGTCGGCGCCCGCCGCCTCGACCGCGCGCACTTCCTCGCCCAACCGGGCGAAATCCGCCGACAGGATGCTGGGCGCGATGCGGAGCGTCATGGCGATGCGAGTTTACAATGCGCGCATGGCCCAGGAGAAGCACTACGACATCGCGGTGAGCGCGGCGACGCAGTACCTCGCCGACCAGTCCGACGAGGGCGCGGGACGCTACGTCTTCGCCTACACGATCACGATCCGCAACCCGGGAAGCGTGACCGCGCAGCTCATCAGCCGCCACTGGATCATCACCGACGCGCAAGGGCTGGTGCAGGAGGTGCGCGGCCTCGGGGTCGTGGGCGCGCAGCCCGTGCTGCGGCCAGGCGAGAGCTTCGAATACACCAGCGGCACCTCCATCGCGACGCCGGTCGGCACCATGCGGGGCAGCTACCAGATGGTGGCGGAGGACGGCACGCGATTCGAGGCGCCGATCCCGCAGTTCACGCTGTCGGTGCCGCGCGTGCTGCATTGAGCGCCTGAGCATGCCGGCGAGCAACCCGCGCAGCACGCTGGAGCGCGCGACGGCCGCGCACCAGGCCGGCAACCTGGCGGACGCGGAACAGCTGTACCAGGCCGTGCTGCGCGACGAGAGTGGCAACGTCGAAGTGCTATACCGCTTGAGCGTCCTCAACGCTCAGCTAGGGCGGTTCGACGGGGCGCTCGCGCTTGCGAATCGCGCGCTCGCCGGCAACCCCGGCATCGCGCAACTGCATTTCCATCGAGCCGAGGTGCTGGCGGCGCTGCGCCGGACCGACGCCGCGGTCGAGGCCTACCGGCAGGCGCTCGCCCTCGATCCGCGTCACGTGGAGGCACTCAATGTCCTGGGCGACCTGCTCAACGCTTCGGGGCGCGCGGCCGAGGCGCTGCCGCTGCTGGAACGCGCCCTGGCCCTGCAGCCCGACTACCTGCCGGCCCTCAACAACCGCGCAAATGCGCTGCAGGTCCTCGGCCGCTCGTCGGAGGCGTTGCGCGAGTTCGATCATGCGCTGAGATTCAGTCCCGACAATCCGGTCGTACTTTTCAATCGCGCGAGCGCGCTGATGTCGCTGCGGCGCTACGCGGAAGCGGAAGCGGATTGCCGCAAGGCGCTCGCGCATCGGCCGGACAACGTACCCGCGCTGTTCAACCTCGGCAAGGCGCAGTTGCGACAAGGCAAGCACGCCGACGCACTGGCGACCAGCGAAAGGCTGATCGCCGTGGAGCCCGGCAACGCCGCAGCCTGGTGCGAGCGGGGCAACGTGCTCGCCGCCCTCCAGCGCCCCAAGGAGGCATGGGCCAGCTACGACAAGGCGCTTGCCATCGATCCGGATTTCCCGGACGCCTGGTTCGCCAGCGCCATGCTCTATAGCGCGTTCCAGCAGCACGAGGCCGCGCTGAAATGCTTCCGGCGCGTGACGGCGCTGCAGCCGGGCAATGCCGAAGCCTCCTCCAAGCTGGCCGAAGCGTTGCGCACCCTGGGCCGCGACGAGGAAGCACAGATCGCGCTCGAGGACGCGCTGCGCGTCGACAAGGATTGCCCCTTTGCGCGGGGAGAGCTCGCCTGGCTCAAGCTGCACCGCTGCGACTGGCGCGGCATACAGGCAGATATCGACGAAGTGGTGCGCGCAGTGCGCGCGGGCAAGCCTGCCGCGATCCCGCTCGACCTGCTGGCCATTTCGGGCTCCGCCGAGGACCAGCTGCGCGGCGTGCGCACGCATGCGGAGCAGTTCTTCAAGCAGCGCGCGGCGCCATTGTGGCGAGGCGAGCGCTATGCCAATCGCAGGATCCGTGTCGCCTATGTCTCGGCGGACTTCCGGGATCACCCGGTGGCCTATCTCATCGCCGGCCTGCTCGAGCTGCATGACCGCTCGAAGTTCGAGGTGTCCGGGTTTTCGTTGACGGGGGAAAGCGCCGGCCAGCTGGGGGAGCGCGTGCGAGCCTCCCTCGAACACTTCCACGCCGTGAAGGGGATCGACGACGCCGAGGTCGCGCGCCTGCTGCGCGAGGCGCGGATCGACATCGCGGTGGACCTCATGGGCCCGACCCTGCATGCGCGCCCGGGCGTGTTCGCACTGCGCCCCTGCCCGGTGCAAGTCAATTACCTGGGGTTCCCGGGCACCACTGGGACCGATTTCCACGACTACATCCTCGGGGACGCCTATGTCATCCCACAGGGCATGGAGCGGCACTACGCCGAGAAGGTGGTGCGCCTGCCCGATACATTCCAGTGCAATGATTCCAGGCGCAGCGCGGCGCCGCAGGCGCCCAGCCGGGCCGACGCCGGCCTGCCGCAGGCCGGCGTGATCTACTGCTGCTTCAACAACAGCGCCAAGCTTTCGCCGGCGACGTTCGATCTTTGGATGCGGGTTCTGCGCGAAGTGCCGGGGAGCGTGCTCTGGCTGTTCGCCGACCACCCGGTCCTGCAGGCCAACCTGCGCAAGGAAGCGCAGGCCCGCGCCGTCGACCCGCAGCTTCTGGTGTTTGCGCCGCGCGTGGACTATGCAGATCACCTCGCGCGCCTGCAGCTCGCCGACGTGTTCCTGGACACCCTGCCCTTCAACGCCGGCACCACGGCAAGCGACGCGCTCTGGGCGGGCGTGCCCGTGCTCACGCGCTCGGGCGAGGCCTTCGCCGCGCGCATGGCGGGGAGCCTGGTGCACGCCATCGGCATGCCCGAGCTGATCGCGAACACGCCGGAGGAGTACGTGGCGCTCGCCATCCGGCTGGGCAAGGAATCCGCATTCCTCGCCGCCACCAAGGCCAAGCTCGCCGCCAACCGCGCCACCCAGCCGCTCTTTGACACCGGGCGCTTCCGGCGCCACATCGAGGCCGCCTACCTCGCGATGTGGGAGCGCACGCAGCGCGGCGAGCCGCCCGACCACCTCACCATCGCGCCCATCGGTTGAGCCGGCCCCTGCCCAGCATGCCACGGTCGTTGCCGCCGCGCCGCGCTACTCGGTTGTCGCGCCGCCCCAGCGCATGCGTCAGTCTTCGCGCCCGCCGTCCCGCGGCTTCTTCGGCCAGGTCCACCAGACGATCAGCGCCAGCAGCGCGAGCGCCACGGCCATTTCCAGGATGACGACCCACATCGCGCGCCAAGCCTCCATTCTTGTCGCGGCGATTCTACTGGCGGCGGGCTGCGCGCAGGTGCCACCCGGCGCCTGCCCTTGCCCGCCGAAGCCCGCGCCACCGGCCGAAGCGCGCTATGAAGCAGTGCCGTTCTCGTCGCTGCCCGGCTGGAGCAGCGCGCCCGTCGCCGCGAGCGTGCGCGCCTTCGTCGCCGGCTGCCGCACTGGCGCCAGCGCGCGCACGCTGAAGACGGCGTGCGAGGAAGCGCGCGCCCTGCCGGCGGGCGACGACGCCGCGGCGCGCGCGTACTTCGAGCGCGCATTCACCGCCTACGCCGTGGTCGCGCCGGAAGGCGCACGCGAAGGGCTCGTGACGGGCTACTACGAGCCCCTGCTCGAAGGCAGCCGCAGCCGCAGCGCGCGCTTCTCGCGGCCGGTGTACGGCCTGCCGGAAGATCTTGTCGTCGTGGATCTCGCCGGGCAGTACCCGGAGCTGCGCGGCCTGCGCCTTCGCGGCCGCCTGAACGGCCGGCGCGTCGAGCCCTACTACTCTCGCGGCGAGATCGAGGCGCGCGATGGCGCGTTCGCCGCGCCCGTGATTGCCTGGGTGGCCGATCCGGTGGAGCTGTTCTTCCTGCAGATCCAGGGCTCGGGACAGATTCAGCTCGACACGGGCGAGCGCGTGCGCATCGGCTACGGCGAGCACAACGGTCATCCCTATCGCTCGCTCGGCCGCTATCTCGCCGAGCGCGGCGAATTGAAGCTCGAGCAGGCCTCCATGCAGTCGATCAAGGCCTGGGCGGCAGCGAACCCGGGACGCTACCAGGAGGCGCTCAACCAGAATCCGAGCTATGTCTTCTTCCGCGAGTTGCCCGCGACGGGTGGGCCCCTCGGCGCGATGGGGGTGCCGCTCGAAGCGGGCTACAGCATCGCGGCGGACCCGCAGCACGTACCGCTAGGCGCGCCGGTCTATCTCGCCACGACCTATCCGCTCTCGCCCGAGCCGCTCGAGCGGCTGGTTGTGGCGCAGGACACGGGCGGCGCGATCCGTGGCGCGCTGCGCGCGGATTTCTTCTGGGGAACAGGGCCCGAGGCCGGCGCGCTCGCCGGCCGCATGCGCCAGCCAGGGCGCCTGTGGCTGCTGTGGCCGCGCGGCGAGGCGCTACCGCCGCGGCGCTAGCCGTACTGCGCGCTGACGCCCCGCCCTGCGCGTCCCGGGCGCCGCCTGCCTACTTCGTGCGCGCCGCGCGCCCCGACTCGTCGAGCATGGTGCGCAGCTGCGGCGCCGGCAAGCCACCGCGCATGCGCTCGCCGTTGGCGAAGAACAGGGTCGGCGTCGAGGAGACGCCCAGCGTGCGGCCCAGGTCGACGACACGCTCCAACGGCCCGTCGCAGGAGGGATCGGCCGCCGGCACGCGCGGCTTGGGGCGCGCCGCCAGCTCGAGCCACGCCTTGCCCCGGTCCGCCGAGCACCATACCGCCCGCGAATGGTCGGCGAGCTCGGGCCGGATCACCGGGTACATGAAGTAGTAGATCGTGATGTCCTCGATCTGCGCGAGCGTCTGCTCGAACTGCCGGCACGCCGGGCAATAGGGATCGGAGAAGATCGCCAGCACGCGCTTGCCGCTGCCGCGCTGCACTTTTACCGACAGCTCGAGCGGCAGCTTGTCGAAGCTGATCGCCGAGAGTTTGCGCAGCCGCTCCTCGGTCAGGTTGCGGTTGTTGCGCGCGTCGATCAACTCGCCGACGAAGATGTGGGTCGCCTCGGCGTCGGTGTAGACGATCTGCGGGCCCTCGCGCGAGGTGAAGCGCACCTCGAAAAAGCCCGGCAGGGGCGCCGGTTGCACGCCTTCGACGCGCACGCCGCCAAGCTTGGCCTCCACCACCCGGCGGATTTTCGCCTCGTCGGCAATGGCGCCGCCGGCGGCGGCCAGCAGGGCAAACACGGCAAGGAGCTTCTTCATCAGGACATCGCCTGGCGGATGAGGAGGTTCTTTATGACCGGGAGCCGGTCGGTCAAGTTCAATCCGGCATTGCGCAACCACGCCAGTGGCGCGGCCTTGGCGCCGAAAAGGCGATGCAGGCCGTGCACCGTGGCCTGCATCGCCATGGCATCGCCCGCTCGCGCGCGCGCGTAGCGGCGCAACAGGCGCAGCTCGCCCGGATCGCGCCACGGCTCGCGCGCGGCAAGCGTCGCGGCGAGCTGCCGCGCGTCCTGCAAGCCGAGGTTCGCGCCCTGCCCGGCGAGTGGATGAACGACATGGGCCGCGTCGCCCACCAAGGCCACGCGCGGCGCGACGATCGCGCTGGCCGTGAGCCGGCGCAGCGTAAAGGCTCGCGGCCCGGTGATCGCGGTCAGTGCGCCGAGCGCGCCGCCGGCGGCAGCCGCCACCTCGCTGCCCAACGCTTCGGCATCGAGCGCCATCAGGCGCGCCGCCTCGGCTTCATCCGTCGACCACACCATCGACACCCGGTTGCCGGGCAGCGGCAGGAGCGCGAGCACAGGCCCGCCCCGGAACCACTGCCGCGCGACGTTGCGATGCGCTCGCTCGCAGATGAAATTCGCCACCACGGCGCGTTGCGCATAGTCCTGCGCTGCCACGGCGATGCCGGCTTGCTCGCGCACCAGCGATTGCGCGCCGTCGGCGCCCACGACGAGGCGCGCGGCGATCTCGCGGCCGTCGGCCAATTGCACGCGCGCCGCCTCGGTTGCGATCTCGACCCGCCGGCACTGCGCCGGCGCGAAGATCTCGAGCCCCTCGCGCTCGTCCAGGCCGCGCCAGAGCGCCGCCTGCAGCGCCCGGTCCTCGACGATCCACGCCAGCTCGCGCGCGCCGGCGCGATAGGCGTCGAACTCGATCGCGCTGCCCGCGGCGTCGCCGCAGACCTGCATCGCGTGCACCGGCGCGAGCCGCTCCGGCGCGATCCCCTGCCAGGCGCCCAGGTCGGCGAGAAACGCGGCATTGCCCGGGCTCAAGGCATAGACGCGCGTGTCGATCGCCCCTTCAGGCGGCGCCGGTGCCGTCGCCGGCGCGATCAGCGCCACCGAAAGGCCGCGCGCGGCGCGCGCCAGGGCCAGCCCGGCGCTGCCTGCGCCGACGATCGCCAGATCGAAGATCACGGCCGGCATTGTAGCCACGGCAGCGCAGGCGGCGATGGCGCTCGGGCGGCGCGTGGATTAAAATTTGCCATGCGTGGCGAATTAGCTCAGCTGGTTAGAGCAGCGGAATCATAATCCGTGTGTCCGGGGTTCGAGTCCCTGATTCGCCACCACTTCTTTCGCTTCCAGGCCCGCGCCGCGTCGCCCCGATGATCCGCCTGCTCGCCGTCGCGCTGATCGCCTGCGCCTCGGTGGCGGCGCACGCGCAGCTGCGCACGGTGCCGGCGGACGCCAAGCGCGGCACGATGCGCCATCTGCAGGACATGATCGTGCAGATCGACCAGACGAAGACGCGGCTCGCGCCCGGAGCGCAGATCCGCGACATCCACAACCGGCTCGTGCTGCCGACGGCCGTTGCTCAGCCGACGGTGGTGAAGTACCAGGTGGACGCGCAGGGCCAGGTCGCGCGCATCTGGATCCTCACGGCCGAGGAGGCGGCCGCGTCGGCCCCGCCGCCCGCGGTAAAGCCCGCGCCCACGCCGCTGCCGGCCAAGCCTGCCGCCGGCACGGCGAAATAGATCGCCACGCCCGCCATGGCCGGCAAGCTCTTCCTGCGCACCTTCGGCTGCCAGATGAACGAGTACGACTCGGAGAAGATCGCCGCCGTGCTCGCCGAGGCCGAGGCGCTCGAGCCCGCGGCGCGGCCGGAGGAGGCCGATGTCATCGTCTTCAACACCTGCTCGGTGCGCGAGAAGGCGCAGGAGAAGGTGTTCGCCGACCTGGGGCGCGTGCGCCATCTCAAGCGCGAGAACCCCGCGCTGATGATCGCCGTCGGCGGCTGCGTCGCGAGCCAGGAAGGCGCGGGCATCGTCGCGCGCGCGCCGTTCGTCGACGTGGTGTTCGGGCCGCAGACGCTGCACCGGCTGCCGGCGCTGCTCGCGCAGCGCCGCGCGAGCGGCCGGCCGCAGGTCGACGTGAGCTTTCCCGAGATCGAGAAGTTCGACCGCCTGCCGCCGCCGCGCGCCGAGGGCGCCGCGGCCTTCGTCTCGATCATGGAAGGCTGCAGCAAGTACTGCAGCTTCTGCGTCGTGCCCTACACGCGCGGCGAGGAAGTGTCGCGCCCGTTCGCCGACGTGCTGGCCGAGATCGCGGCGCTCGCCGCGCAGGGCGTGAAGGAGGTGACGCTGCTCGGGCAGAACGTGAACGCCTGGCGCGGCGAGATCGGCGGCGAGCCCGCCGACTTTGCCGAGCTGCTGCGCTACGTGGCGGAGATCGACGGCCTCGAGCGCATCCGCTACACCACCTCGCATCCGCGCGAGTTCACCCAGCGACTGATCGACGCGCACGCGCGAGCTGCCGGGCCTCGCCCCGCACGTGCACCTGCCGGTGCAGTCGGGCGCCGACCGCGTCCTCGCGGCGATGAAGCGCGGCTACACCTGCCTGGAGTACCGCTCGATCGTGCGGCGCCTGCGCAAGGCGCGGCCCGAGCTGAGCCTCACCTCGGATTTCATCGTCGGCTTCCCCGGCGAGACCGAGAGCGATTTCGAGGCCACGCTGCGGCTCGCGCAGCGAGCTCGCCTTCGACGCCTCGTTCTCCTTCCTCTACAGCCCGCGGCCCGGGACGCCCGGCGGCGGAGCTGCCGGACCCCGTGCCGCAGGCGGAGAAGCTCGAGCGCCTGCAGCGCCTGCAGGCGCAGCTCGATGCGCAGGCCGCCGCGATCAGCGCGGCGATGGTGGGCAGCACGCAGCGCGTGCTCGTCGAAGGAGCGTCGAAGAGGAACGCGACGGAGCTGGCGGGCCGCACTGCGAACAACCGCGTGGTGAACTTCGCCGGCCCGCAGGATCTCGCGCATCGCTTCGTGGACGTGCGCATCACCGCGGCGCTCGCGCACACGCTGCGCGGCGAGTTGGCGCAGGCAGGCTGCTAGGGACGCGCGTGCCCAGCGCCAAGCCCGTGGAAGTCCGCCTCGATCCGGTCGACAACCAGCGCCTCGCGCGCCTGTGCGGCGCGCTGGACGCCAACCTGCGGCAGATCGAGTCCGCGCTCGATGTCTCGATCGCGCGCCGCGGCGCGCGCTTCACGGTGCGCGGCGCGCCGCACCAGGCGCAGCACGCGGCGCGCGCGCTCGAGCATTTCTACGCCAGGGCGACCAAGGACCTGAGCGTCGACGACGTGCAGCTGGGCCTCACGGAGCTCTCGCGCGGCGAGGCCACTGAAGCGGGGGAGGCGGGGCCACGGCTGCTCACGCGCCGCGCCGACCTGCACGGCCGCACGCCGCACCAGGTGCAGTACCTCGAGCACATCCTCGCGCACGACATCACCTTCGGCATCGGGCCGGCCGGCACCGGCAAGACCTACCTCGCCGTGGCCTGCGCGGTGGACGCGCTCGAGCGCGACAAGGTGCAAGCGCATCGTGCTGGTGCGCCCGGCGGTGGAGGCCGGCGAGCGCCTGGGCTTCCTGCCCGGCGACCTGGCGCAGAAGGTCGACCCCTACCTGCGGCCGCTGTACGACGCGCTCTACGACCTGATGGGCTTCGACAAGGTGGGCAAGCTCCTCGAGCGCGGCACGATCGAGATCGCGCCGCTTGCCTACATGCGCGGCCGCACGCTCAACCACGCCTTCGTCATCCTCGACGAGGCGCAGAACACCACGCCCGAGCAGATGAAGATGTTCCTCACGCGCATCGGCTTCGGCGCCAAGGCGGTGGTCACCGGCGACGTCACGCAGATCGACCTCGCGCGCGGCCAGAAGAGCGGCCTGATCGAGGCGCGACGCATCCTCGCCGCGGTGCGCGGCATCGCCTTCACCGACTTCACCGCGGCCGACGTGGTGCGCCATCCGCTGGTGGCGCGCATCGTCGATGCGTACGAGAAGCACGCTGGCGAAGCGCCCCCGGCGTAGCATCGCGGTGCAGCGCGCCGTGCGCGGCGCGCCCAGCGCCCGGCGCCTGCGCGCCTGGGCGCTCGCCGCTGCCCGCGCGGGCAGCGAGGTCACGCTGCGCGTGGTCGGCGCGGCCGAGTCCCGCCGCCTCAACCGCCGCTACCGCGGCCGCGATTACGCCACCAACGTGCTCAGCTTCGCCTATGCGCCAACGCACTCTGTGCGTTCCACACCGCGCTCCATCACGGCACGCGGCGACATCGTGCTGTGCCACCCCGTGATCCGCCGCGAGGCGCGCGCGCAGGGCAAGACCCTCGCCGCGCACTACGCGCACCTGGTGGTGCACGGCATGCTGCACCTGCGCGGCATGGACCACGCCCGCGCGCGCGAGGCGGCGCGCATGGAGCGCGCGGAGATCCGCATCCTGCGCCGGCTCGGGGTCGCCGACCCCTACGCGGTAAAATGACGGTTCCCACCCTGCGCGCATGAACGAACCTTCGCGACCCGGCCTGATCGAGCGCCTTTCGGCGCTGCTGCTGCGCGAGCCCGAGGACCGCGAGCAGCTGCTCGCGCTGCTGCGCTCGGCCTACCAGAGGAACCTGCTCGACGCCGACGCGCTCTCGATGATCGAGGGCGCGCTCACGGTCTCCGAGATGCCGGTGCGCGACATCATGGTGCCGCGCGCGCAGATGGACATGATCGACATCAACGAGCCGGTGGAGAAGTTCATCCCGCAGGTGATCGCCACGGCGCACTCGCGCTTCCCGGTGATCGACCAGAACCGCGACGACGTGATCGGCATGCTGCTCGCCAAGGACCTGCTGCGCCACTACGCCGGCGAGGAGGAGTTCAACGTGCGCGAGATGCTGCGCCCGGCGGTCTTCGTGCCCGAGTCCAAGCGCCTGAACGTGCTGCTGCGCGAGTTCCGCGCCAGCCGCAACCACATGGCCATCGTGGTCGACGAGTACGGCGGCGTGGCGGGCCTGGTGACCATCGAGGACGTGCTCGAGCAGATCGTCGGCGACATCGAGGACGAGTACGACTTCGACGAGGCGAGCGACAACATCCTGCTCGAGCCGGGCGGCCGCTACCGCGTCAAGGCGCTCACGCAGATCGCCGACTTCAACGCCGCTTTCGGCACCGCCTTCTCCGACCAGGAGCACGATACGGTCGGGGGCCTGCTGATCGCGCACCTCGGGCGCCTGCCCAAGCGCGGCGAGATCGTGGTGATCGGCGGCTGCCGCTTCCAGGTGCTGCGCGCCGACAGCCGGCGCGTCTACACGCTGCTCGTCGACAAGCCGAAGTAATGCCTCGTCGGCTGCTCGTCGCGTTCCTGGCAGGGGCGGCGATGGTGCCGGCTTTCGCCCCCTTCGAATGGTTCCCGCTCGCGCTCGCCGCGTTGGCGGTGCTCGTCCATCTTTGGCTCGCTGCACCGGGTCCGCGCGCCGCCGCCGCGCTCGGCTTCGCCTTCGGCATGGGCATGTTCCTGGTGGGCGTGTCCTGGGTCTACATCAGCCTGCACCGCTACGGCGCCATGCCGGCGCCGCTCGCCGCTATCGCCTCGGTCGGCTTCTGCGCCATTCTCGCCGCCTATGCGGCGCTCGCCGGCGCGCTGCAGGCGAAGTTCCGCGTGCCGCCCGCGCTGCGCGCCGCGCTCGTCATTCCCGCGCTGTGGACGCTCGGCGAGTGGCTGCGCGCGACGCTGTTCACCGGCTTTCCGTGGCTTTCGCTTGGCACCGCGGCGCTGGATACGCCGCTCGCGGGTCTTGCCCCGCTGGGCGGCGTCTATGCGGTGTCGCTTGCCGCGGCAAGCGCCGCCGGGCTGCTGTGGTGCGTCGCCACCGGCCAGGCGCGCTGGGCGGCGGCGGCGGCCTTTGCGATCCTCGGCGTCACCGGTGCCGTGCTGCGACAGTTCGAGTGGACCGTGCCGGCGGGCGCGCCGTTCGCGGCGAACCTGGTGCAGGGCAACGTGCCGCAGGACCTCAAGTTCGATCCGGCGCGCTACGCGCGCACGCTCGAAGTCCACGCGCGCCTCGCCGAGGCAAGCGGCGCGCGGCTCATCGTGCTCCCCGAGACCGCGGTGCCGCGCATGCTGGACAGCGTCGATCCTGCCTACCTCGAGCGGTTGCGCGCGGCCGCCGCGCGCAACGGCGGCGACCTGCTCCTCGGTGCGCCCACGCGCCTCGCCTCGGGCGGCTACTTCAACAGCGTCGTGAGCCTGGGCGCCTCGCCCTCGCAGCGCTACCACAAGCAGCACCTGGTGCCCTTCGGCGAGTTCGTGCCGCCCGGTTTCGGCTGGATCGTGCGCGTGCTGCAGATCCCGCTCGCCGACTTTTCGCGCGGCGCGCCCGAGCAGCGGCCGCTCGCGGTCGCCGGTCAGCGGATCGCCGTCAACATCTGCTACGAGGATGCCTACGGCGGGCGAGCTGATCCGCCAGTTGCCGGAGGCGACGCTGCTGGTGAACGTCTCCAACGTCGCCTGGTTCGGCGACTCGCTCGCGCCGGCGCAGCACCTGCAGATCGCGCGCGCGCGCGCGCTGGAGACCGGGCGCATGCACCTCACGGCGACCAACACCGGCATCACGGCGGCGATCGGGCGCGACGGCGGCGTGCTGGCGCGCCTGCCGCAGTTCGCCGAAGGGCGGCTGGAGGTCGAGGTGCAAGGCTATGCCGGCGCCACGCCCTACGTGCGCTTCGGCGACGGGCCGGCGCTCGCCCTGTGCGCGGCGCTCCTCGCCTTCGCCGCCGTCGTCGCCCGCGCGCGGCGCAGCCGGTAGAATCTGCGCCCGCGATGCTCACCTTCCAGCAGCTGATCCTGCGCCTGAACGAGTTCTGGGACCGCCAGGGCTGCGTGCTGCTGCAGCCCTACGACATGGAAGTGGGCGCCGGCACGTTTCACACGGCGACCTTCCTGCGCGCGATCGGCCCGGAGCCGTGGAACGCGGCCTACGTGCAGCCCTCGCGCCGGCCCAAGGACGGGCGCTACGGCGAGAACCCGAACCGCCTGCAGCACTACTACCAGTACCAGGTGGTGCTCAAGCCCTCGCCCGCCGACATCCAGGAGCGCTACCTCGCCTCGCTCGCCGCGCTCGGCATCGACGCCATGGAGCACGACATCCGCTTCGTCGAGGACGACTGGGAGTCGCCGACGCTCGGCGCCTGGGGCCTGGGCTGGGAAGTGTGGCTGGACGGCATGGAGGTCACGCAGTTCACCTACTTCCAGGAGGTCGGCTCGCTCGCGTGCAAGCCCGTGCTGGGCGAGATCACCTACGGCCTGGAGCGCCTGGCGATGACCCTGCAGGGCAAGGAGAACGTGTACGACCTGGTGTGGACCGCGGGCGCGCGCGGCTCGGCGGCGGTGCTGTACGGCGACGTGTATCACCAGAACGAAGTGGAGCAGTCGCGCTACAACTTCGAGCTCTCCAATGCCGAGATGCTGATCCGGCACTTCGGCGATTTCGAGGCGGAAGCCAGGCGCCTGATCGAGGCGCAGTGCGTGCTGCCCGCCTACGAGATGGTGATGAAGTCCTCGCACGCGTTCAACCTGCTGGAGGCGCGCGGCGCGATCTCGGTCACCGAGCGCGCGGCCTACATCGCGCGCGTGCGCGCGCTCGCGCGCGCGGTGGCGCAGGCCTACTACGATTCGCGCGAGAAGCTCGGCTTCCCGATGGGGCGGAGCTAGGCCATGGCGAGGAAGCCCGCTGCTGCGCCGCGCGCGCCTACGCTTCTCGTCGAGCTCCTCACCGAGGAGCTGCCGCCCAGGTCCCTGGAGGCGCTGGCGCGCGCCTTCCGCGATTCGCTGACGCACGCGCTGGAGAGCGCCGGGCTGCGCTCGAGCGAGAGCGGCTCGCGCTATTTCGCCACGCCGCGCCGCCTGGCGGTGGCGGTGTCGCACGTGCGCGCGGCCGCCAGCGCATCGCGCGAGCGCGTGCTCGGCCCCTCGGCCAAGGCGCCCGCCGAGGCGGTGGCCGGCTTCGCGCGCAAGCACGGCGCCACCGTGGAACAGCTCGCGAAGGTGGAAACGCCGAAGGGCCCGGTGTACGCGCTGGAGCGCACGCTGCCGGGCGCGGTGCTCGCCGAAGTCCTCGCCGCGAAGGTCGAAGCCGCGCTCAAGGCGCTGCCGGTGACCAAGCTCATGCGCTGGGGCGCGGGCGAGGCGCAGTTCGTGCGCCCCGTGCACGGCCTGGTCATGCTGCACGGCGCGAAGCTCATCGCGGGCACGGTGCTCGGCGTCGCCGCGGGCAGGCACACGCGCGGCCATCGCTTCATGGGCAAGGGCCGCATCGCGCTCAAGGACGCCGACGGCTACGAGACGCAGCTGCGCGACGCGGGCATGGTGCTCGCCGACTTCGACGCGCGCCGCGCGGAGATCGAGCGCCAGCTGCAACAGAAGGCAAAGCAGCGTGAAGGCCTCGCTTGGCGAGACCGGCGCCCTTCTCGACGAGGTGACCGCGCTCGTCGAGCATCCCACGGTGTACGTCGGCCAGTTCGAGCCTGCCTATCTTGCCGTGCCGCAGGAATGCCTGATCCTCACCATGCGGCAGAACCAGAAGGTACTTCCCGCTGTTCGACGCCGGCGGCCGGCTGCTGCCGCGCTTTCTCATCGTCTCGAACATGCAGCTCGCCGATCCGCGCCACGTCGTGCGCGGCAACGAGCGCGTGGTGCGCCCGCGGCTGGAGGACGCGCGCTTCTTCTACGACCAGGACCGCAAGCAGCGGCTCGAGGAGCGGGTGCCGCAGCTCGCCAAGGTGGTGTTCCACCACAAGCTCGGCAGCCAGCTCGATCGCGTGCAGCGCACCAAGATCCTGGCCGGCATGGTGGCGCGCCTGCTTGGCGCCGCCGACGAGCCCGCGGAGCGCGCCGCCGAACTCGCAGAGCGCGCCGCGGAGCTCTCGAAGGCCGATCTCCTCACCGGCATGGTCGGCGAGTTCCCGGAGCTGCAAGGCATCATGGGGCGCTACTACGCGCTGCACGACGGCGAGCCGCCGGAGGTGGCCGACGCCATCGAGGCGCACTACCGCCCGCGTTTCGCCGGCGACCGCCTGCCGGAATCGCTGGTCGCCTGCGCGGTGGCGCTCGCCGACAAGCTGTACCTGCTGGCGGGTTTCTTCGGCATCGGCCAGCAGCCGACCGGCGAGAAGGACCCGTACGGCCTGCGGCGCGCCGCCCTCGGCGTGATCCGCATCCTGGTCGAGCGCGCGTTCCCGGTGCAGTTGAACGAGCTGGTGGCCGCCGCCTACCGCGCGCTGCCCAAGGACATCGGCCAGGCCCATACGGAGGTGATCGGATTCATCCTGGAGCGGCTGCGCGGCTACCTCGCCGAGCGCAGCTACTCGGTGCACGAAATAGAGTCCGTCCTCAGCCGGGCTTTCGTGCGCCTGGACCAGGTGCCCAGGCAGCTCGAGGCGGTGCGCGCCTTCTCGCAGCTGCCCGAAGCGCCGAGCCTGGCCGCGGCCAACAAGCGCATCGCCAACATCCTCAAGCAGGCGGGCAGCGTGCCGCCGGACTTCGATCCGGCGCTGTTCAGCGAAGCCGAGGAGACGCAGCTGGCGGGCGCGTATGCCGCGGTGCAGCCGGCTTTCGAGAGCGCGTTCCGCGCGGGCGACTACACCGGCGCGCTGCGCGCGCTCGCGGCGCTCAAGGCGCCGGTGGACGCGTTCTTCGACAAGGTGCTGGTGATGGACAAGGACGAGCGCGTGCGGCAGAACCGCATCGGTTTCCTGGGCAAGCTGCACGCCACCATGAACCGCGTCGCCGACCTCTCGAGGCTGGCGGCGTGAAGCTCGTGGTGCTCGACCGCGACGGCACCATCAACCACGACAGCGACCAGTACATCAAGTCGCCCGCGGAGTGGAAGCCGATCAAGGGCAGCCTCGAGGCCATCGCGCGCCTCACGCAGGCGGGCTTTCGCGTGGTGGTGGCGACCAACCAGTCTGGCATCGGCCGCGGCCTGTTCGACATGGCGACGCTGAACGCCATCCACGACACCATGCACCGCGCCGTGCAGCAGGCCGGCGGACGCATCGACGCGATCTTCTTCTGTCCGCACGCGGACGACGCGAACTGCGAGTGCCGCAAGCCCAGGCCCGGGATGCTGCGCGAGATCGCCAGGCGGCTGAACGTCGGCCTCGAGGGCGTGCCGGTGGTCGGCGACTCGCTGCGCGACCTGCAGTCCGCGGCGGCGGCCGGCGCCAAGCCGGTGCTGGTGCTCACCGGCAAAGGCAGGAAGACGCGCGAAGCCGGCGGCTTGCCGCAGGGCACCGCCATCTACCCCGACCTCGCCGCCTTCGCCGCGCAACTGGCGCCATGACGTGGCTCCGCTCGGCGCTGTTCGCGCTCGCGCTGGTCCTCGTCACTCCGCCCTACGCGATCCTCTCGCTGCTGTCCTTTCCGTTGCCGCGCATGGCGCGCTATCGCCTCATTTCCGCCTGGTCGCGGCTGATGCTCTGGCTGGCGTGGGTGCTGTGCGGCATCCGCTGGCGCATCGAGGGACGCAAGAACCTGCCGGATGAGCCGGCGGTGATCCTGTCGCAGCACCAGTCGGCCTGGGAGACCCTCGCCTTCCAGGAGATCTTCCCGCCGCAGGTGCAGGTGGTGAAGCGCGAGCTGCTGTGGATCCCGTTCTTCGGCTGGGGCCTCGCGCTGATGAGCCCGATCGCCATCGACCGCGCGCGCGGCATGGCGGCGCTGCGAGGGCTGGCGCGCAAAGGGCGCGAGCGGCTCGCGCAAGGCTTCTGGGTGGTGATCTTTCCCGAGGGCACGCGCGTGCCAGTGGGGCAGAAGCGCGCATACCAGCAGGGCGGGGCATGGCTCGCGGTGAACTGCGGGGTGCCGGTGGTTCCCGTGGCGCACAACGCGGGCAAGCTCTGGCCTCGCAATGCGTTCCTCAAGCACGCCGGGACCGTGACCGTGCGCATCGGGCCGCCGATCGACACCGCCGGCCGCCAGCCGAAGGAGGTCATCGCGCAGGTGAAATCCTGGATCGAGGCGCAGCAGGAGTCGCTGTAAACTCGCCGCCATGAGACTTCTCCACACGATGCTGCGGGTGGGCGATCTGGATCGCTCCGTCACGTTCTACACCGAGGTGCTCGGCATGAAGGTGCTGCGCACCGCCGACCGGCCCGAGCAGAAGTATTCGCTCGCCTTCGTCGGCTACGACACCGAGGACAGGGCCTCGGTGATCGAGCTCACCTACAACTACGGCGTGCCCAGGTACGAGATGGGCGGCGCCTTCGGCCACCTCGCCATCGAAGTGGACAACTGCGTGAAGGCCTGCGACGCGGTGCGCGCAAAAGGCGGCAAGGTGACGCGCGAAGCCGGCCCGGTGAAGGGCGGCACCACGGTGATCGCGTTCGTGGAAGATCCGGACGGCTACAAGATCGAGTTCATCGAGCGCAAGACTGCGCACGCCTAGGGAGCCTCTGATTTATTCCCGCGTGCGCGACGGTGGCGATTTTCGTGCAGGGCGAGACAGCGGACGCCGCCGTGTGCTCGACGCCCACAAGGTGGCCGATGGCGATGCCATGCATGAAAACTCGCCCCGTCCCTCCAGGCGGCAAGGCCGCGAGGCGGCGGTTCAAGGCAGAGGCCTCGCCGCCTTCGGGTTGCGGCCGGAAGTCCTCGACGGTTGGCTAACGATAGCGCGATGACACGGGCGTCGGCGTTGTTGCTCGGCCTTGCGATATCGACATATCGCTGCGGCCGCGCGCCTAGCCGGCGCCGCGTTCCGGCCGCAACGCGCCACCGCGCGAATAAGTCAGAGGCTCCCTAGCGCTCGCGCGTCGCCATGCGGCGCGCACGACCGGACGCGCCATCAGGTCGCCTGCACGCGGCGGGCGATACGAACATAGTCCTGGGGCGAAAGGTTCTCCGGCCGCAATTTCGCGTCGATGCCTAATTCGGCATAGTCCCCCGGCTTCAGCGAAAGTGCGTTGCGCAACGTCTTGCGGCGCGCGCTGAACGCCTCGCGCACCACCTTCTCGAAGACCTTCTCGTCGCAGCCGAGAGGCGCGCCGAGCGGCACCATGCGCACCACCGCCGAATCCACTTTCGGCGGCGGCCGGAACGCCCCGGGCGCGACGCGGAACAGCTTCTGCATCTTGAACCGCGTCTGCAGCATCACCGAAAGGCGCCCGTACTCCGGCGTTGAATGTTTCGCCGCCATCCGCTCCACCACTTCGAGCTGCAGCATGAAGTGCAGGTCGCGCACGCGCCCGGCGTAGCGCGCCAGGTGAAACAGCAGCGGCGTCGAAATGTTGTAGGGCAGGTTGCCGACGACGCGCACGCTTTCCGGAAACACGCCGAAGTCGAACTCCAGCGCATCCGCGACATGCACCTTGACGCCGTCCGCAGCCAGCGCGGCGGCGAGGTCCCGGTCGATCTCGATGACCTCCAGATGCCGGGTGCGCTCCAGCAGCGGGCGCGTCAGCGCGCCTTCCCCCGGGCCGATCTCGACGATGACGTCTTCGGGCGAAGGGGCGATGGCGTCCACGATCCTGCGGATCACGCCGGGGTCGTGCAGGAAATGCTGCCCGAACCTCTTACGAGGACGATGCGAGCTTGACGGCAAGCTTGACCGCCTCGACGAGGCTCCCGGGATCGGCCTTGCTCTTGCCCGCGATCTCCAGCGCCGTGCCGTGATCCACCGAGGTGCGCACGAACGGCAGCCCGAGCGTCACGTTCACGCCGGCGCCGAAGCTCGCGTACTTGAGCACCGGCAGCCCCTGGTCGTGGTACATGGCGAGCACGCAGTCGGCATCCTTCAGCCGCGAGGGGACGAACAGCGTGTCGGCGGGGATCGGGCCACGCACCGCGATGCCGAGCTTCCTCGCCTGCGCGAGCGCGGGCTCGATCACGTCGCGCTCTTCGGTCCCCAGGTGCCCCGATTCGCCGCTGTGCGGGTTCAGCCCCGACACGAGGATGCGCGGCCGCCGGATGCGGAAGCGCTTGCGCAGATCGGCGTGAATGACGCGCAGCGTCGCGACCAGGCCCGCGCGCGTGATCGCGCGCGGCACATCGCTCAGCGCGAGGTGCGTCGTGGCGAGCGCCACGCGCAGCCCGCCTCCCACCAGCATCATCACCACCTGCGGCACGCCCGCGCGCGCGGCGAGGTACTCGGTGTGGCCGGTGAAGGCGATTCCCGCGTCGTTGATCACCCCCTTGTGCACCGGCGCGGTCACCATCGCGTCGTACTCGCCCGCAAGGCAGCCGTCGATCGCGCGGTCCAGCACGCGCAGCACGTAGCGGCTGTTCGCGGGATCGAGCCGGCCGGCCTTGCGCGGCTGTCGCGAGCGCCACGTGCTCGATGTGCGGGCAGCCGCGCAGCAGGCTCGCGTCGCCGATCACCGCGAGCTTCGCGCCGCGAAAACGCTTCGCCACCTTGACGCACAACTCCGGCCCGATGCCCGCCGGCTCGCCCGAGGTGAGCGCGATCACCGTCACCGTTCCTCCAGCTTCAGCTCGACGTAGGTGCGGTCGCGCAGCTGGCGCAACCACTCCTGGTAGGCCTCGTCGGCCTTGCGCTCGCGCAGCGTCTGGCGCGCCTGCATGCGCTGGCGCTCCGCGCCGACATCCGCCGTGCGCCGCTCCAGCACCTGCAGCAGGTGAAAGCCGAACGGCGTGCGCACCGGCTCGCTCATCTCGCCGGGCTTGAGCGCAAGCATGGCGCGCTCGAACTCCGGCACCGTGTCGCCGGGCAGCACCCAGCCGAGGTCGCCGCCGCGGGCCGCGCTGCCGTCCTCGGAATTGAGCCGCGCCAGCTCGGCGAATTCGGCGCCGGCCACGATGCGCTCGCGCAAGACCGTCAGCCGCCGCCGCGCGTCGGCCTCGGACACCAGCTCGCTCGTCTTGACGAGGATATGGCGCACCCGCGTCTGCGTCGCCACGGCCGCGCCGCCGGTGCCGCGCCGGTCGATGAGCTTGAGCAAGTGGAATCCCGCCGGGCTGCGCAGGATCGGGCTCACGTCGCCGGGCTTCATCGCCTGCAGGCTGTCGGCGAACAGCTCGGGCAGGCGGCTCGGCGCGCGCCAGCCCAGCGCGCCGCCCTGCAGCGCGTCGTCGGCGTCCGACAGCGTGGCCGCCAGCCGGCCGAAATCGCCGCCGGCGAGCGCGTCGGCGCGGGCCTGATCGGCGCGGGCGCGAGCCTCGCCGATGCGCTCGGGGCTCGCTTGCTCGGGAATGCGCACCAGGATGTGCGCGACGTTGTACTCGACGGCGCCCGCCGCCGCGGCCCGGTTCACCTCGAGGTAGATGTCGATCTCGGTGTCGCTCACCTGCACGCGGTCGTCCACCTCGCGCTCGCGCACGCGCGTCAGCAGGATCTGCTTGCGCACGTCGGCGCGAAAGCTCTCGAAGGGCACGCCATCGGCCTCCAGCGCGCGCCGGAACTCGGGCAGCGAGAGCTTGTTGCCCTCGGCGATGCGCTGCACCGCGCGATCCACCTGCAGCTCGTCGACCCGCAGCCCGCTGTCGGCGGCGAGCTGCAGCTGGGCCTTCTCGAGGATCAGGTGCTCGAGCAGCTGGCGCTCGAACGCGGCGCGCTCGGGCAACGGAATGCCCTGGCGCCGCAGCTGCCGCTCGGCCTGCGCGACCCGCTCGGCGAGCTCCGTCGAGGTGATCACCTCCTTGTTCACGACCGCGACGATGCGGTCGACGAGGACCGGGCGCTGCCCGGCGGCGAGCGGCGCCGCGCAGGCGAGCAGGAGCGCGAGCAGCAGCCGGTTCATGCGAATGCGTCGGTTCACGCTAGTACACCTGCTGGAACGGCAGCCGCGGCCGCATGCTCGGCGGCACCAGGGTCTGGTCCTGCGGATTGGTCACGGAGTAGCCGGGCACGCTGCGGCGCATGAGCGCCACCGTCTCGTCGGAGCCGATCTGGCCGAAGCCGTTGAACTCGAGTTGGAACAGGAAGGTCTTGGTGGCCACGGTGCTCGAGGCCTGCAGGCGCTGGTACACGGTGCGGAACACCCAGCAGCCGCCGTTGTATTCGAGGCCCGCGATGCCCTCGAGCACCTGCTCGTCGCGCAGCGAGTAGTTGTAGCGACCGACGGTGTACCAGCCGGCGCGCACCGGCCATTGCGCGGACACGTCCACCTGCTCCTGGACGTCGCGCTGGAAGCGGTAGCTGAAGTTCAGCACCTTGGCGAGCTCCGGCATGAAGCGCAGCGACACGCCGAGGCGCTCGGTGCGCGATTCGCGCGGGTTGTACTGCAGCGTGCTGTCGAAGGTCCAGCCCTGCCCGAAGCGGCCGCCGAGGGAGGCAAGCCAGTCGGACTCGCTCGCGACGCGCAGCACCGAGGTCGGGGTGAGGCCCACGCGCTCGTCGTCGAAGTAGTAGCGCTGGCCGATCGTCGCGCGCAGGCGCTCCTCGCTGCCCTCGCCTAGCACGCGCGAGGTCAGCGCCCAGGTGACCTGGTTGGCGTCGCCGAAGCGGTCGCCGCCGACGAAGCGGTTCTCGGTGAACAGCTGCGCATAGGTGAAATCGGCGAGCGCCGTGTCGAACAGCGGCGCCTGGTCCTGGTTGCGGTACGGCACGTAGACGTAATACAGGCGCGGCTCCAGTGTCTGCGTCAGCCGCGCGCCGAACCATTCCGTCGCGCGATCGAACACCAGCCCGCTGTCCAGGCTCATCCAGGGGATGGTGTAGTCCTGGCGCTCGGGCTGGCCCGGCGCGGTGTCGGTCAGATTGTAGCCAACACGGCGGGCACCGGCCTTGGGCGTCACATGGGCGCCGGAGGCCAGCAGCGGCGCGCTGACGACCGGCGCCAGCGTGGCGCGCTCGCCTGAAACGAGGTCCGGATGCTTGAAGTTCACGTACTCGGCGGGAATCGCGGCGTCGAGCAGCCCGCCGATCTCGTTGCGCGCGACGCTGAAATTCAGCTGCGGCACCCGGTGGTAGGGCTCGACGATCGGATTCACCGGGTCCTGCAGCGTCTGGAAGCGCTGCACCCGGCCCTGCAGGAAGTAGCTCGTCGCACCGCGCTTGCCGTTGTACTGCAGGTAGCCGTCGCGCGGCAGGTTGCCGGTCGAGACCTGGCGCACCTGGCTGGACAGGTCGACGAAATAGGTGTCGTCGGACACGCGGTTCAGGTCGAGGCGCCCGAGCAGCGACGGCGTGAAACGGTGCTCGTGCTGCCAGGAGTAGCCGCTGCGCGCGATGCCCAGTTGCCGGTCCTCGGGCAGGTACTCGCCGCGCAGCTCACCAGAGTAGCGCGCATCCAGATAGCGGTAGTGGCCCTTGAGCTGCTCGCCCCGCTCGCTCATGTACACGGGGGTCACCGTGAGGTCCTGCTCCGGCGCGATGTTCCAGTAGATCGGCAGGCCGAGCTCGGTGCCGCGCTGCGTGGACTGCGCGAACTGCGGGGCGAGCACGCCGCTCTTGCGCCGGTTCTCCAGCGGAAAGCTGGCATAGGGGGTGCCGAGGATCGGCAGGCCGAGGAACCGCAGGCGCGCGCCCTGCGCGGTGCCCGTCTGCTCGTCGTAGTCCAGGTCGATCGTGCTCGCCTCGATGCTCCAGTCGTCGTTGCCCGGCTCGCAGGTGGTGAAGAACGCGCGGCTCAGGCGGTACCGGTTCTTGCCGAGGAACTCGACGCGCTCGGCGCTGCCGCGCGCGGTCTGCCCGCGACGCATGAGGAACGAGGGCTCCTCGAGCACGCCCGTGTGGTCGGTCATGTCGTAGCGCAGGCGCTGGCCCGTGAAGCGGTCGCCCTCCTGCACCAGGCGCACGCCGCCCTCGGCTTCCAGCCGGCCGAACTCGCGGTTGAATTTCAGGTAGTCGGCGTACACGCTGGCGCTGTCCTGCCGGAATTCGACGCCCCCGCGCGCGGTGACCTCGAGTCCCGAAATGCCCTCGATGCTTTCCGCGTCGATGGTGACCGGCTCCTCCGGCTGCTGCGCGAGCGCACCCGCGCACAGCGCGAACAGCAGCGGCGCGAAGCGGGCGGCGGTGGGTGCCGGCTTCCGCGCTGGGAGACGCTGCATGGATGCGGGAGAAGCCCTGCCTTTGTATGTAAAATCGCACAATTCCGCGCCATACGCAACGCACGCAGAGTTCTCCTCTCTTGGATTCCAGGCTCGCCGCGCTCGAGCGCTGGCTCGCCGGGACGCCGGCGGGCCCGGAACTCAAGCTCGCGCCGGCCTCCGCGGACGCGAGCTTTCGCCGCTATTTCCGCGCCACGCTGCCCGACGGGCGCAGCTACGTGGCCATGGACGCGCCGCCGGACAAGGAGGACTGCCGCCCTTTCGTGCGCGTGGCGCAGCTGCTGCGCGATGCCGGCGTGCATGCGCCCCGGATCCATGCGCAGGATTTCGCGCAGGGCTTCCTGCTGCTCGACGACCTCGGGCGCGTCACCTATCTCGAGGCGCTGAACGAGGGCAACGCCGCGCCCCTGATGCGCGACGCCATCGCGGCGCTGGTCAAATGGCAGCTGGCGACGCGCCCGGGAATGCTCCCGCCCTACGACGAGGCGCTGCTGCGCCGCGAGATGGCGCTGTTCCCCGAGTGGTACGCGGGTCGCCATCTCGGCCTGGCACTGTCGGCGGCGCAGGGCGAAGCGCTCGAGGCCGTGTGCGCGCTGCTCGCGAAGAGCGCGCTGGCGCAACCTGCCGTCTACGTGCACCGCGACTACATGCCGCGCAACCTGATGGTGAGCGACCCCAATCCGGGCGTGCTCGACTTCCAGGACGCGGTCATCGGCCCGATCAGCTACGACATCGTCTGCCTCATGCGCGACGCCTTCATCAGCTGGGACGAGGAGCGCGTGCTCGACTGGACGGTGCGCTACTGGGAGCAGGCGCGCAAGGCCTCGCTGCCGGTGCCGGCCGACTTCGCGGACTTCTGGCGCGATTTCGAATGGATGGGGCTGCAGCGCCACCTCAAGGTGCTGGGCATCTTCGCGCGCCTCACGCACCGCGACGGCAAGCCGCAATACGTTGCCGACACGCCGCGCTTCGTCGGCTATGCCCGCGCGGTCGCGCGCCGCTACGCGGCGCTCGCACCGCTCGCGCGGCTGCTCGACAGGCTCGAACAATGAAGGCGATGATCCTCGCCGCCGGGCGCGGCGAGCGCCTGCGCCCGTTGAGCGACCGGCTGCCGAAGGCGCTTGCCCCCGTGGGCGGCCAGCCGCTCATCGCGTGGCTGCTCGAGCGGCTCGCCGGCGCCGGTTTCCGGGAGGTGGTCATCAACGTCTCGCACCTGGGCGCGCAGATCGAGGCGCTGCTGGGCAACGGCGCCGCCTTCGGGCTCGCCATCGCCTACTCGCGCGAGGCCGAGCCTCTGGAATCGGCCGGCGGCATCGCGCAGGCACGCGCGCTGCTCGGCGGCGCGCCCTTCGTCCTCGCGAACGCCGATGTCTACTCCGACCTCGACTTGGCGACGCTGCGCACGCGCGCGCTCGGCGATTGCCTCGCGCACCTGGTGCTCGCGCCCAACCCCGCGCACCATCCGGGCGGGGACTTCTCGCTCGCAGGCGGCCTGGCGGGCAACGCGCCTTCGCCGCGCTACACTTACACCGGCATGGCGCTGGTCGACCCGGCGCTGATTGCACCGGTGCGCGCCGGCGAGAGGGCGCCGATCGCGCCGCTGCTGCGCGCGGCGGCCGACGCCGGCCGGCTCTCGGGCGAGCTCTACCGCGGACTGTGGCGCGATGTCGGCACCGCGCAACGCCTGGACGAGCTCGATGCGCTGCTGCGCACGCGGATGAAGGCGGGAACATGAAAGCGAACGACCTGACCCAGGACCTGCTGGCGCGCGCGGCGCGCCGGCGGCGGCTCGCGCAGGCGATGCCCGGCGCGGTCGCGCTCGTCCCCACCGCGCCGGAGCGCCTGCGCAACCGCGACACGCACTATCCCTACCGCTACGACAGCTACTTCCACTACCTCACCGGGTTCGAGGAGCCGGAGTCGGTGCTGGTGCTCGTCGCCGACGCCGAGCCGCGCTCGATCCTGTTCTGCCGCGAGCGACATCCCGAGCGCGAGATCTGGGACGGCCATCGCCACGGACCCGAGCGCGCGCGCGAGCGCTTCGGCTTCGACGAGGCGCGCCCGATCGAGGCGCTCGATGAGGCCATGCCGGCCCTGCTCGGCGACCGCGCCGCGCTCTGGTACCCGGTGGGCGCGGATGCGCAGTGGGACGAGCGCGTGATGCGTTGGCTGAACGCGGTGCGCGCCAATGCGCGCAGCGGCGTCGCCGCGCCCCAGCAGCTGCACGACGTGCGCGCACCGCTCGACGACATGCGCCTGGTGAAGGATGCGCAGGAGCTCGCGGCGATGCGCAAGGCCGGCGCCATCTCGGCCGTCGCGCACCAGCGCGCCATGCGCGCGGCACGCCCCGGGCGCAACGAGTACGAGATCGAAGCGGAGCTGCTGCTACGAGTTCCGGCGCCAGGGCGCGCAGTTTCCCGCCTACTGGCCGATCGTCGCCGGCGGCGCCAACGCCTGCGTGCTGCACTACGTGTCCAACGACGCGCCGCTCGCCGACGGCGAGCTGCTGCTGATCGACGCCGGCTGCGAGCTGGACGGCTACGCCGCGGACATCACGCGCACCTTCCCGGTGAACGGCGCGCTACAGCGGCGGCGCAGCGCGAGGTCTACGAGCTGGTGCTCGCCGCGCAGCGCGCCGCCATGGACAAGGTGCGCGCGGGCAATGCCTGGAACGAGCCGCACGACGCCGCGGTGCAAGGTGCTCGCGCAGGGCATGCTCGACCTGAAGCTGCTCGCGGGGAGCCTCGATGCGGTGCTGGAGAAGGAAGCCTACAAGCGCTTCTACATGCACCGCACCGGGCACTGGCTCGGCATGGACGTGCACGATGCGGGCGATTACAAGCGCGACGGCGCACTGGCGCGCGCTGGCGCCGGGCATGACGCTCACCGTCGAGCCGGGCCTGTACATCCGCGCCGCCGACGACGTGCCCGAGCGCCTGCGCGACATCGGCGTGCGCATCGAGGACGACGTGCTGGTGACCGAGGCAGGCTGCGAGGTGATCACCGCGGAGGCGCCCAAGAGCATCGCCGACATCGAGGCGCTGATGCGCGATGCCCGCGGTTGACATCCTCATCCTTGGCGCGGGGCCGGTGGGCTGCACGCTTGCGCTCGCGCTGGAGGGTTCGGCACACCGCGTGCGCGTGGTGGATCCGCAGGCCGGCGGCTCGCTGCCCGCCTTCCGCCCCATCGCGCTGTCGCACGCGAGCCGCCTGATCCTCGAGCGCGTCGGCGCCTGGGGCGCGTTCCCGGTCACGCCGATCGCGTCCATCCACGTCTCGCAGGCGGGCGCTTTCGGGCGCACGCGCCTGCAGGCGCGCGACGCCGGCGTGCCGGCCCTGGGCTACGTGACGCAGTACGCCGAGCTGGTGGCGGCGCTGCGCGCGCGCGTCGCCATCGGGACCGGGAGCGGCGACGCGCCCCGTCTCACGGTGCACGCCGAAGGCCGCGCCGCGGAGTCGCGCGAGCGGCGCTACGCGCAAGACGCGGTGGTCGCACGCGTCGCCACCGAGCCCGCCTCGCTGGCCACTGCCTACGAGCGCTTCACCGCCGACGGCCCGCTTGCGCTCCTGCCGCTCGCAGCGCAGTGGGCATTGATCTGGAGCGCGCCGCGCGAGCGCGCCGCCGCGCTCGCCGCGGCGCCGCCGGAGGCTTTTCTCGCGCAATTGCAGCGCGCCTTCGGCGAGCGCGCCGGGCGCTTCGTCGCCGTGCGCGAGCGCGCGTGCGTGCCGCTCGCGCTGCGCGTGCGCGCTGCGCGCACAGCGGCGCGCGAGGTGTTCATCGGCAACGCCGCGCAGACACTGCACCCGGTTGCCGGCCAGGGCCTCAACCTCGGCCTGCGCGACGCCTGGGACCTGGCGCAGGCCTTGCATGCCGCCGAAGATCCGGGCGCGCCGCAAACGCTGGCGCGCTATGGTGCGGCGCGGCGCCTGGACACGGCGGCCACCATCGGCGTCACCGAGGCGCTGGCGCGCGGATTTCTCGGCGACCATCCCCTTGCGCGCGCCGCGCGCGGCGCAGCGTTGGCCTTGCTCGACGTCGCGCCACCCGCGCGCAAGTTCTTTGCGCGGCGCATGATCTTCGGGCCTTCCGCGCTGCCCTGAGAACTTATAGAATTCCGTTCCCTTCGCGAACGGATCACGGACTCTCGGAATGCAGCTCGGCGCGCACGTTCTGCGCAACGCCCTGTTCGTCGCGCCGATGGCGGGCGTCACCGACCGTCCGTTCCGCAGCCTCGCCCGGCGCTTCGGCGCCGGCCTCGCCGTCTCCGAGATGGTGTCCTCGCGCCCCGAGCTGCGCGGCTCGCGCAAGTCGCTGCTGCGCCTCACGCATGCCGGCGAGCCCGGCCCGGTGTCGGTGCAGATCGCGGGCGCCGATGCCGCCATGATGGCCGACGCTGCGCGCGACAACGTCGAGCGCGGCGCGCAGATCATCGACATCAACATGGGCTGCCCGGCGAAGAAGGTCTGCAACGTGTATGCGGGCTCGGCGCTGCTCGCCGACGAGCCGCTCGTCGCGCGCATCCTGGCGGCGGTGGTCGGCGCCGTCGATGTGCCGGTCACGCTCAAGATCCGCACCGGCCCGAGCCCCGAGCGGCGCAACGCGGTGCGCATCGCGCGCATCGCGGAGGACTGCGGCGTGCGCCTGCTCGCCATTCACGGCCGCACGCGCGCCTGCGGCTTCGCGGGGCATGCCGAGTACGACACCATCGCCGAGGTAAAGTCGCGGCTGCGCATCCCGGTGATCGCCAACGGCGACATCGCCACGCCGGCCGAGGCGCGCGCGGTGCTCAGGCGCACCGGCGCCGACGGCCTGATGATCGGGCGCGCGGCGTTCGGGCGGCCCTGGATCTTCCGCGAAATCGCGCATTTCCTCGCCACCGGCGAAGCGCTCGCGCCGCCGTCGCTGGCCGAGATCGAGGCGGTCGTGCGCGAGCATCTCGAGGGCCTGTACACGCTCTACGGCGAGGCGCAGGGCCTGCGCGTCGCGCGCAAGCACCTGGGCTGGTACGCGCGCGCCCTGCCGGGCGGCGAGGCATTCCGCCAGGGCGTGGTGCGCCTGGAGTGCGCGGCGCGGCAGCGCGCCGCCGTGAACGACTATTTCGACAGGCTCGCCGCATGAGCCGCACCAACGAATTGTCGGAAGCCGTCAAGCGGTCCCTGGAGCGCTACTTCAAGGACATGGACGGGGAGCGGCCGACGTCCATCTACGACATGGTGCTGAAGAACGTCGAGCGGCCGATGATCGAGGTGGTGCTCGGCCGCGCGGAGGGCAACCTGACGCACGCCGCCACCATGCTGGGCATCGACCGCAACACCCTGCGCAAGAAGATGCAGCAGTTGCGAATCAAAGGGTGAGCAAGCTCAAGCGGGCGCTGGTCAGCGTCTCGGACAAATCGGGCATCGTCGAATTCGCCCGGGCGCTCGCCGCGCTGGGCGTGCAGATCCTGTCCACCGGCGGCACGGCCAGGCTCCTGGAGAAAGAGGGCGTGCCGGTCACCGAGGTGTCGGCGCACACCGGGTTTCCCGAAATGCTCGACGGCCGCGTCAAGACCCTGCACCCGAAGATCCATGGCGGGATCCTGGCGCGGCGCGATTCGCACGAGCACATGGCGGCGATCGCGCAGGCCGGCATCGAGCCGATCGACCTGATCGTGGTCAACCTCTACCCGTTCCAGGCGACCGTCGCGGACCCTGACTGCCGTCTGGAGGACGCCATCGAGAACATCGACATCGGCGGCCCGGCCATGCTGCGCTCGGCGGCGAAGAACCACGCCGGCGTCGCGGTGGTGGTCGATCCCGCCGATTACGCGCGCGTGCTCGCCGAACTGCACGCCGCGGGCGAGGTCTCCGCCGCGACGCGCTTCGCGCTGGCGAAGAAGGTGTTCGCCCATACCGCCGCCTACGACGGCGCGATCGCCAACTATCTGTCCTCGCTGGAAGGCGGCGCGCGCGGCGAGTACCCCGGCGTGCTCAACCTGCAGTTCGCCAAGCTCCAGGACCTGCGCTACGGCGAGAACCCGCACCAGACCGCGGCGTTCTACCGCGACGCAGCTGCCCGTGGCGGGCGGGCTCGCCGGCTACCGGCAGGTCCAGGGCAAGGAACTGTCCTACAACAACATCGCCGACGCCGACGCCGCCTGGGAATGCGTCAAGAGCTTCGCCGAGCCGGCCTGCGTCATCGTCAAGCACGCCAATCCCTGCGGCGTCGCGCTCGGGCCCGACGCCGCTCGCCGCGTACCGCAAGGCCTTCGCCACCGACCCGGTCTCCGCGTTCGGCGGCATCATCGCCTTCAACCGCGCGCTCGATGCTGCCGCCGCGCAGGCCGTCGGCGAGCAGTTCGCCGAGGTGGTGATCGCGCCGCGCATCGAGCCCGAGGCGCGCGAGGCCTTCGCCAGGAAGGCGAACCTGCGCATCCTGGAAGTGCCGCTGTCGCACGATGCCAACGCCCACGACTACAAGCGCATCGGCGGCGGGCTGCTCGTGCAGAGCGCCGACGCGCGCGTGGTGCAGCGCGCCGAGCTGAAGGTGGTGACCCGGATCAAGCCCACCGAGGCGCAGGTCGCGGACCTGCTGTTCGCCTGGCGCGTGGCGAAATTCGTCAAGTCCAACGCCATCGTCTTCGCGCGCGACGGCATGACGCTCGGCGTCGGCGCCGGGCAGATGAGCCGCGTCGACAGCGCGCGCATCGCCTCGATCAAGGCGCAGAACGCGAAGCTCGCGCTCGCCGGCTCGGTGGTCGCCTCGGACGCCTTCTTTCCGTTCCGCGACGGCCTCGACGTCGTGGTCGGAAGCGGGCGCCGCGGCCGTCATCCAGCCCGGCGGCAGCGTGCGCGACGACGAGGTGATCGCGGCGGCGGACGAGCGCGGCGTGGCCATGGTGTTCACCGGCATGCGGCACTTCCGGCATGAGTGAAGCTTCTCGTCATCGGCGGCGGGCGGGCGCGAGCACGCGATGGCGTGGAAGCTGGCGCAGAGCCCGCGCGTGCAGAAGGTGTTCGTCGCGCCCGGCAACGGCGGCACGGCGACGGAAGCGGGCGTGGAGAACGTCGCCCTCGGCGCGATCCCGGAGCTCGTCGGCTTCGCAAGGCGGGAGCAGATCCACCTCACCGTGGTCGGACCGGAAGCGCCGCTCGCTGCCGGCGTGGTGGACGCGTTTCGCGAGGCGGGGCTGCGCATCTTCGGCCCGACGCGCGCTGCCGCGCAGCTCGAGAGCTCGAAGGATTTCGCCAAGCGCTTCATGGTGCGGCATCGGCATCCCGACCGCGCGCCACGCCACCTTCGAGCGACGCCGCCGAGGCCAAGGCCTACGTCGCCAAGCGAGGGCGCGCCGATCGTGGTCAAGGCCGACGGGCTCGCCGCCGGCAAGGGCGTGGTGGTGGCCGCAAGCGTGGCCGAGGCGCAGGCGGCGATCGACATGATGCTGGGCGAGGCAAGGCTCGGCGCGGCCGGCGCGCGCGTGGTGATCGAGGAATGCCTGCAGGGCGAGGAGGCGAGCTTCATCGTCGTCGCGGACGGCGTGCACGCGCTGCCGCTCGCCACCAGCCAGGACCACAAGCGGCTGCGCGACGGCGACGCGGGCCCCAACACCGGCGGCATGGGCGCCTACTCGCCCGCGCCGGTGGTGACGCCGCAGGTGCACGCGCGCGTGATGCGCGAGATCATCCAGCCGGCGATCGCCGGCATGGCGGCCGACGGCGTGCCCTACACCGGCTTTCTCTACGCCGGGCTGATGATCGACAAGGCCGGCAATCCGAAAACGCTGGAGTTCAACTGCCGGCTCGGCGACCCGGAGACGCAGCCGATCCTGATGCGGCTCAAGTCCGACCTGCTCGCGCTGCTCGACGCCGCGCTGGCCGGCCGGCTTGCGGGCGCGCAGGCCGAATGGGACCGCCGCTGCGCGCTCGGCGTGGTGCTCGCCGCGCAGGGCTACCCGGAGACGCCGAGGCAGGGCGATCGCATCGAGGGCCTGCCCCGGCCCGAGACCGACTGCCGCGTGTTCCACGCCGGCACGCGCGCCGAGGGCGGCTCCATCCTCACCAACGGCGGGCGCGTGTTGTGCGTCACCGCGCTGGGCGACAACCTGCGCGCAGCGCGCAGCCGCGCCTACGACGCCGTGGGGCGCATCCGCTTCGACGGCATGCAGTTCCGCAAGGACATAGGACATCGCGCTTTGCGCGATGCGCGAGAACATTCCGCCCCGCGCGGCGAGAGCGGGCGTTCCGCTTCGCGCGATGCCAGCGGATCCCGCGCGCCGAAGAAGTGACGCTCGACGCGGTCAGCGAGTACCTCACCGGACTGCAGGCGCGCATCGTCGCCGCGCTCGAGCAGCTGGACGGGGGCACCTTCCGCCGCGACGCCTGGACGCGTCCCGAGGGCGGCGGCGGCATCTCGCGCCTGATCGAGGACGGCGCGCTCTTCGAGCGCGGCGGCGTGAACTACTCGCGGGTACAGGGCGCGAGCTTGCCGCCTTCGGCCACCGCCGCGCGTCCGCAGCTCGGCGGCCTCGCCTACGAAGCCATGGGCGTGTCGCTGGTCCTGCACCCGCGCAATCCCTATTGCCCGACCGTGCACATGAACGTGCGCTGCTTCGCCGCGGGCGACCTCTGGTGGTTCGGCGGCGGCATGGACCTCACGCCCTACTACGGCTTCGAGGAAGATGCGCGGCACTTCCACGGCGCCTGCAAGGCGGCGCTGGCGCCGTTCGGCGCAGAACGCTATCCGCGCTACAAGAAGTGGTGCGACGAGTACTTCTTTCTGAAGCATCGCAATGAACCACGCGGCATCGGCGGCATCTTCTTCGACGACCTCAGCGAGCCGGACTTCGAGTCCTGCTTTGCGCTCCTGCGCGCGGTGGGCGATCGCTTCATCAACGCCTACGCGCCCGATCGTGGAGCGCCGGCGCGCGACGGCCTACGGCGAGCGCGAGCGCGAGTTCCAGGCCTACCGGCGCGGGCGCTACGTGGAGTTCAACCTGGTGTACGACCGCGGCACCCTCTTCGGCCTGCAGTCGGGCGGGCGCACCGAGGCGATCCTGATGTCGCTGCCGCCGCGCGTGGCCTGGCGCTACGACTGGCACCCCGCGCCCGGCACGGCCGAAGCGCGCCTCTACACCGACTTCCTCAAGCCCCGGGACTGGGCCTAGCCGCCTCGTCCTCCTGCATTTAGGGGCTTCGATCAGTGCTCGGCCCGCTCCCTCCGCCCTCGGTCCGTCTCGGCGCGTCGCGATGGGGACCCCGCGCGCCGCCGCGCGGCGCGCCTTGTAGTCGCTTAATGATTCGCGGCGCGACTTAGGCCGTCTTGAGCGTTAGTCCGAGGTGTCAACTAAATCGGGGGAAGCTTGGGGTCGGGGTTCATGCGGGGGTTAGACGCGATCTCTCGCTTACGAGCTTGCGCACTGCTGCTGCTCCAGCTTCGGGAGTTGTCCTGGATGTGTCAAGCATCAGGTCATACCGCCGCTTGTACACCGGATCCGCAGCCTGCTCCTTTGCGATTCCGCTTGCACGATCCGACCGTGCGCACTCTCGAGCCTCCAAGACGTGCAAAGGCGCAGAGACACCGATGATGTATGTGGCTCGTCCGCTCAATACCTTCAGACATGCCTGGAGTTCGGCTTCATCACGCAGCACCAAATCCAAGATGATGTCGAACTCGGTCTGGGCAATACGAGTCAACGTGGACCGCAAGTTCTCGCAGTGCAGCTTATAAGCCTCGGCTCGTTCTTCATCGCTACGCATGTCGCGTCGGTTCGACATAGTCACGAAGGCATCGAGCGAGATATGGAACGCAGGGGCAGGGGACATCGCCTGAAGGGCCTTGGCGAGCGTCGTCTTCCCGGCACTTGTGGGGCCATGTAGAACAATGGCAGTGCGCTGCATCGCGTCTAACGTTCAATGATCAGCATACGTGCTGTTTATCATAGAGCGCTTCCCCAGCTGACGCTGTCAAGCTCTCGTGCAATCAGTGCGTTAAGGATACGCACCTATCTCCAGCATCCGTGATAGGCCGCAGGAAATGGAACAACATTCTGATTCGGCGAACCTATCTTGTAGGGCGATCGCTACGCAGCGCCGTAGGGTGCAGCGCAACTCCACGCGCAGCGAGCTTTAGGCGGCGCGGAGCCCGGCGGCGGCGTTTGGGGCCCCATTACGACGCGCCGAGACGGACCGAGGGCGGAGGGAAAAGGCCGAGCACTGCTCGAGCCCGCAAATGCAGGAAGGGCGAGTTGCGCAGACCTCCGACGCCCGAGGTTCAAAGGCGAGGGGAAAGGAAAAATCGGGGTCAGGGCCGGATTCCGCTTGCGAGACGGAATCCAGCCCTGACCCCGATTTTTCCCTTCGCGTCGCTGGGGAGAGCGCCGCCGCCGGGCGACGGGCTGGCCTACAGGTCTGCGGCGCGGCGGTAGTGGCGCTGCGCCTCCGCGCTGCGCGAGAAGCGCTCGTGCAGGCGCGCGAGCGCGAGGTGGGTGTCGCGCGTTTCGCCGAAGGCGAGGCTCGCCTCGAGGTAGCTCTGCGCCTTGCCCCACAGCTCCGCCTCGGCGCACAGGCGTCCCAGCGCGGCGAGCAGCGGCGCGTCCTGCGAGTGCTCGAGCAGCCAGCGCTCGGCACGCTCGATGCGCAAGCGCGCCTCGGCGACGCGCGCCGCCGGCTCCAGGCGCGGCAGCTCGCCGTAGAGCGAGACGAGGGTCGCGTCCCAGTCCGCGGTAAGCCCCTGCTCGAGCGCCTCGCGCGCGAGCGAGGCGAGGCCCAGCGCGCGCGCATGGCGCGCCGCTGCCGCCGCCACGCGCGGGTTCGCGCGCTCGCGCGCCGGGATCCGGTTCCAGCGCTCCTCGAACCGATGGCGCTCGGAGGCCGCCTGCGCGAGCAGCTCCACGTGCGCCTGGCTGCGGAAGTCCTCGGCGAGTGCCGGCGCGATCGCGTCGCGCTTGGCCAGCTGCGCGGTCAGGCGCAGCACTTCCTCCCAGTTGCGCATGCCGCGCTCGGCGCGCATCAGCAGGCGCAGCGTGGCGATGTGGCGCGCGCCGGAGTCCTGCAGGCTGCGCAGCGCGTCGCGCGCGCGCGGGTAGTCGCGATCGGCGAGCGCCATCACCGCGCGCGACAGCAGCGCGGCGGACTGCGCGCCGGCCGCGTCGGCGCGCTCGAGCCACTGCGCGCGCCGCTCCGGCGCGCCGAGCTCGTGCGCCGCGCGCGCGGCGATCACCGCCGCGACGCCGGCGCCGGCGCCGCCCTCGAAGGCGCGCGCCGCCTCCTTCTCGGCGCGCACGTAGCGGCCCTCCAGCCAGCCCTGCAGCGCGTTGGCGAGCGCCTCCTGCGCCTTCTCGCGCCGGCGCCGAGTGCGCCAGGCGCGCACGGTCCCGGGCAGCGCCAGCGTGTGCCGCGCAAGGCGCAGCAGCGCGTACAGCGCCGCGAACGTGCCGAGCGCGATCACGGCCGCGAGCAGCAGCGACAGCTCGATGCGCCACTGCGCGTAGGCGACCTGCACGTAGCCCTGGTCGAAGCGCGCGGCCACGGCGAGCGCCGCCGCCGCGGCGAACACCGCCAGCAGCCACAGGAGCGCCCTCATCCGGAGGCGCGGTCGCGGCGCGCCTTGTAGCCGCGCACCGCCTCGAGGCTGTCGGCGATCGACGGCGGCGGCTCGAAGCTCAGCGTCGTCGACTGCAGCTGGCGCAGCTGCGCCTGCGCCGCCTGCGTGGGCTTGGCGCGCGGATCGAAGTAGCGCTGCAGCCACTCCTGCGCCATGCGCAGGTCCTCCTGGAACGCCGCCTGGTTGCGCGCGAGCAGGGCGAGGCGCGCGTTGAGCAGGCGCAGACGCAGGTTCTCCCGCAGGAAGTAGGCCTGCGTCGGCGCGAGCAGCGGCGGCTCCGGCGCATCGACGCGCCGCACCACCACGAGCTGCTTGAGCTCCGTCCACAATCCGGCCATGAAGCCGCTCAGCCAGTCGGGCTGCGCGGCGGGCGGCTTGGGCTGCTCCGGCGCGCGCTCCGGCCGGCTGTCGAAAGCGAGCGGCAGCGCATCGACGCCGGCCGCCAGGGCATCGAGCTGCCGCGTCATGGCGGACAGGTCCACGGCAGGCAGCGCCTTCAGTCGCTCGATGTCGCGGGCCAGCGCCCGGCGCACCGGCACGAACTGCGGGCGGTCGCCGCGCGCGAGCCGGCTCTCGGCGAGCTGCAGCGCGAGCAGCGCCGCGCGCACGTTGCCCGCAAGCTGCAGCTGCTGCGCGGCGATGGCGAGCACCTGCTCGATCTCGGCGAGCAGCCACTCGTCGCGATTGCGCGACAGGTCCTGGTAGAGCGCCTCGAGCGCCAGCTGCCGGCTCTGGTTGTCGGCGAGCTTGCCTTCCAGCGCGCCGAGCCTGCCTTGCGCTTCGCGCATGGATTCCTGCGCGTGCCGCGCGTGGGTGCGCGCATCGCGCGCGTCGGCCTCGATGTCGCGCAGCCGGCGCGCCAGCTCTGCCTGCGTGGCGTCGATGCGGTTGCGCGCATCGAGCCAGGCGAACGCGACGACGGCCACCGCGGCAACGGCCAACACCGCCACAGCGATGCGCGCGGCACTCAGGGGCTTGCGCTCGGGAGCATCCATGCTGGGGTTTTACTTCGCGTCGCCGAAGTATGCAACCAGCGCGGCGAGCATCTGCTCGTCGCCCGGCCCTGCGAGCACCGGCTTGCGCAGGCCGAGCTCGCGCGCGATGCCGGCCACGCGCATGTTCGGCACGAACAGCGGCGAGCGCGCCACGCGCTCGCCGCCGAGCAGCGCGACGAGGTTGCGCAGCGCTTCGCCCGAGCTCACGCAGATGGCGTCGATCCTGCCCGCGGGCGCGGCGGCGGCGGGACGCGCGCGCCGGTAGCACGCGGCGTACTCGACGCGCGCGCCGCGCGCGGCGAGCGCGTCGCCCAGGACTTCGCGCCCGCCCTCGCCCCGGAAGATCGCCACTCGCCGAAAGCCGGCGAGCGCGGGCAGCGCGAGCAGGGCCTCGCTGTCTTCCTGGCCGGCGGGCGCGATCACATCGCGGAATCCCCGCTCCTCGAGCGCGCGCCGCGTGCCGCCGCCGACCGCCGCCACGCGCAGTCCCGCGGGCCACATCTGATCCGGGGGCTGCGCCTGCGCCGCAGGTCGCGCCTGCCCCACGGGCTGCGCCTGTCCCTCGGCGAGCTCCATCGCCTTGCGCACCGCGCTCGGGCTGACGAACACGGCCAGGTCGAACTCCCGCAGCCTGGCGAGCAGCGCGCGCGCCGGAGCCGGATCCGCGACATCGCGGATCTCGAGAGCCGGATAGAGCAGCGCCTCGCCGCCCGCCTCGCGGATGAGCGCGGCGAGCCCCTGCGCCAGCTCGCGCGGCCGTGTGACGAGGATGCGCCTCCCGGCGAGCGCCATGCTCAAGCGAGCGCGGCGAGGATCGCCTGAGCGCCGCGCGCCAGCAGCGCCGCGGCCGCCCTGGCGCCGAGCGCCTCGGGCTCCGCGACCGGGCCCTCGCATTCGACGCGCGCGGCGCGCTTGCCGTCGGGCGCCGCTACCAGCGCGGTCAGCCGCAGCCGCTCGCCCTCCAGCGTGGCGAAGGCGCCCAGCGGGACTGTGCAGCTGCCGCCGAGCGCGAGGCTCACCGCCCGCTCCGCGCGCACGCAGGCTGCGGTCGCGTCGTGCTGCAGCGCGCCGAGCAGCGGCAGCAGGTCCGCGCGATCCGCGAGGCACTCGATGCCGAGCGCCGCCTGGCCCGGCGCGGGCAAGCACTCTTCGGGTGAAAGCAGGCTGCGGATGCGCCCGGCGAGGCCCAGGCGCTTCAGGCCCGCCGCTGCGAGCAGGATCGCGTCGAATTCGCCGCGGTCGAGCTTGGCGAGGCGCGTCTCGACATTGCCGCGCAGGGTGAGCGCGACGAAACCCGGATGGCGGGCGGCCACCTGCGCCGCGCGCCGCAGGCTGGAGGTGCCGACGCGACCGCCCTCCGGCAGCTCGGCAAGCGTGCCGAAGCGGTTCGAGACGAACGCGTCGCGCGCGTCCTCGCGCTCGAGGATCGCCGCCAGCGTGAAGCCCGCCGGCAGCTCGGCCGGCACATCCTTCATCGAGTGCACCGCGAAGTCGGCGCGCCGCTCCAGCATCGCCTGCTCCAGTTCCTTGACGAACAGCCCCTTGCCGCCCACCTTGTCCAGGCGCACCTCGAGCAACTCGTCGCCGCGCGTGGATAGCGGCAGCAGCTCGACGGCGAGGCCCGCGTGCAGCGCTTGCAGCCGCGCCTTGACGTGCTCCGCCTGCCAGAGGGCGAGGCGGCTGCGGCGCGTGGCGATGCGCAGGCGCGTCATGAGTGGTCTTTCACCAGCGCGCGCACCGCGGCCCATTGGCGGCGGCTGACGGGCAGGCGCTCGGCGATGCCTTCCAGCACTACGTTCCAGTGCGGCTCTTCGCCATCTTCGGCCGCACGCTCGAAGCCGCGCACTGCGGCGCGCGCCACCAGGCAGTTGCGGTGCACGCGCACGAAGTGCTCCGCGAACTCGGCTTCCAGCGTCACCAGCGGCTCCTCGATCAGGTGCTCGCCGCTGCGCGTGCGCAGCGTGACGTACTTCAGCTCGGCCCTCAGGTAGACGATCTCGCGCACCGGCACCAGCACGATGCGGTTGCGCTCCACCACCGAGAGGTACTCGCGCGGGCCCTTCGCGGCCTGCGCCAGGCGCTGCGGTTGCGGCGCGCCCGCGGCGGCGGCCTTGCGCAGCGCGTCCGCCAGCCGGGCGGCCCGCACCGGCTTCATCAGGTAATCGAGCGCATTCAGCTCGAAGGCCTCCACTGCATGACGGTCGTGCGCGGTGATGAACACCACCGCCGGCCCCTCGGACAGACCCGTGAGATGCCGCGCCACCTCCAGCCCGCCCATCCCCGGCATCTGGATGTCGAGCAGCAAGACCTGCGCGCCGCTCGCCGGCAACCGATCCAGCGCCTCCATGCCGTTCTGCGCCTCGCCCACGACCTCGACGGGCAGCTCGGGCGCAATGTCCGAGAGCAGCTCCTTCAGGCGCTCGCGCGCCGGCTCCTCGTCGTCCGCGATGAAGACCTTGAGGGGGCTCATGTGAGCAGGGGGGCCGGGCCCCTCCCGATAGAAGCGCGCGGGGCCCTCCCGGCCCCCCCGCACCCCCCGGCGACGGAATGAACGTTCTCTCTCATGCCTGGGCCGGCTTGTAGGGCATTTCCACCTCGACGACGTAGCGGCCGCCGCTGCTGCGCGTCGCGAGCCGCGCCTCGGCATCGAAAAACAGCTGCAGCCGCTCGCGGATGTTCTCCTGCGCCATGCGGTTGCCGGCGCGCCGGGCGTGCTCTTCGTAGTAGGGGTTCTCGATGCGCGCCAGCACGCGCGCGCCGCGGCGCGCGACGTGCACCACGACACGCCCCGGCCCGGTGCCGGACTCCACGCCGTGATACACCGCGTTCTCCAGCAGCGGCTGCAGCACCATCGGCGGCAGCAGCGCATCGAGCGGCGCCGCGTCGAGCTCCCACACGATCTGCAGGCGCTCGCCCAGGCGCAGCTGCTCGATCGCCGCGTAGCGCTCGAGCAGCGCGATCTCGTCGGCGAGGCGCACGAAGCTGCGCGTATCCTGCATCAGGACGCGGAACAGGTCGGCGAGGTCCTCCAGCGCGCGCTCGGCGCGCCGCGGGTCGCGCCGCACCAGCGACAGCACCGCGTTCAGGCTGTTGAACAGGAAGTGCGGGCGGATGCGCGACTGCAGCGCCTGCAGCCGCGCCTCCGCGAGCGCGGGCGAGTAGGCGCGGGTGAGCAACCGCAGGTAGGCGAGCAGCGAAGCCACCACGAAGGCCACCACCAGCAGCGTGCGCGCGAGCCCGCCTGCATCGACCTCGGGGCCGGCGACGCCCACGTGCAGCGCGCCGCTCACCGCGAGCGCCAGCGCCGCGACGGCGGCGCATCCTGCCCAGTAGTGCAGGCGCGCGAGCAGCGGCGACAGCACGTAGAGCAGGAGCAGCGTCGCCAGCAGCATCGGCTCGACCAGCACCGCGCCATGCAGGAAGCGCTCCAGGGCGCGGCTCCACGTCGCCTCGGCCACCAGCGCGCCGGCGAACGCGAGCGCGTTCACGCCGAGCAGCACGCGGGCGATGACGCCCAGGTTGCGGAAATCCGGCAGCGCATCGGTCGAGAAGTTTTGCTTTATACTCATTGGCATAGCGCAGCGGGCGGCAACGCCGCTGCGCCGCCGAGTATGCCCCATGGCCCCTCCAGCGTCCAAGCGGCAGGCACGCGCTAGCCGCGGCAAACGGCGCGCCCCTCCCGGCAGGCCGGAGAAGCGCGCCGCGTCCGCGCGCGCGACGCCTTCGCAACCGTGGTCGGGCCGCTTCGGCGAGCCCGTCAGCGAGCTCGTCCAGCGCTTCACGGCATCGGTGTCCTTCGACCAGCGCCTGGCGCTGCACGACATCGCCGGGCTCGCTCGCGCATGCGCGCATGCTTGCCGCCTGCGGCATCATCTGCGCGCGGCGACTGCGCCGACATCGAGCGCGGCCTGGCGACGATCCGCGCGGGAGATCGCGGCGGAGCGCTTCGCCTGGTCGCTCGAGGCCGAGGACGTGCACCTCAACATCGAGCGGCGGCTCATCGAGCTGGTGGGCGACGCCGGCAAGCGCCTGCACACCGCGCGCTCGCGCAACGACCAGGTGGCGACCGACGTGCGCCTGTGGCTGCGCGACGAGATCGACGCCATCGACGCGCTGCTCGTGCGCCTGCAGGACGCGCTCCTCGAGCAGGCCGAGCGCCATGCCGCGCTGGTGATGCCGGGGTTCACGCACCTGCAGGTGGCGCAGCCGGTGACCTTCGGCCACCACCTGATGGCCTACTTCGAGATGCTGGAGCGCGACCGCGAGCGCCTGGCCGACTGCCGGCGCCGCGTCAACCTGCTGCCGCTCGGGCGCCGCCGCGCTCGCCGGCACGACCTTTCCCATCGACCGCGAGCGCGTGGCGCGCGAGCTCGGCTTCGACGGGCGTGTGCGCCAACTCGATCGACGCGGTGTCCGACCGCGACTTCGCCATCGAGTTCTGCGCGCACGCGGCGCTCGCCATGGTGCACCTGTCGCGCTTCGCCGAGGAGCTGGTGCTGTGGATGAGCCCGCGCTTCGGCTTCGTGCAGGATGCCCGACCGCTTCTGCACCGGCAGCTCGATCATGCCGCAGAAGAAGAACCCGGACGTGCCCGAGCTGGTGCGCGGCAAGAGCGCGCGCGTGATCGGCGACCTGGTGGCGCTGCTCGCGCTGATGAAGGGCCAGCCGCTCGCCTACAACAAGGACAACCAGGAGGACAAGGAGCCGCTGTTCGACGCCGTCGGACACGCTGAAGGACTCGCTCGCGGTTTTCGCCGAGCTGGTGGCGGGCATCGAGCCCGTGCCCGAGGCGATGCGCGCGGCGGCGCTCGAGGGCTTCGCCACCGCCACCGACCTCGCCGATTACCTGGTGCGCAAGGGCGTGCCGTTCCGCGACGCGCACGGCATCGTCGCGCGCGCGGTGCGCGAAGCCGAGACGGTGGGCTGCGACCTCTCCGGGTTGCCGCTCGCCGTGCTCAAGCGCTTCTCCGGCGCGATCGGCGAGGACGTGTTCGCCAGCCTGTCGCTCGAGGGCTCGGTGGCCGCGCGCGACCATCCCGGCGGCACCGCGCCCACGCGGGTGAGCGCGGCGGTCGCGCGCGCGCGCGCCCGGCGCAAGGTGCCATGAACGAGGCCGCGGCGCCGCAGCGCATCGGCAAGTACCCGGTGCTGCGCGAGCTCGGCCGCGGCGCGACCAGCGTCGTCTACCTGTGCAACGACCCGTTCTACAGCCGCAACGTCGCGGTCAAGGTGGTCATGGCGGAGGCGTTCCGCGAGTCCGAGCGCGCCAAGCTCTACCGCAAGCTGTTCATCACCGAGGCTTCGCTCGCCGGCAAGCTCCAGCACCCGCACATCTGCCAGATCTACGACGCGGTGGCCGACGACAAGCTGCATTACATCGTCATGGAGTACGTCGACGGCGGCACGCTCGATCGCCACGGCGACGCGCAGCAGCTGCTGCCGATCGATCGCGTGGTGGAGATCATCTTCAAGTGCACGCGGGCGCTGGAGTTCGCGCACAAGATGGGCATCACGCACCGCGACTTGAAGCCCGCCAACATCCTGTTCGCGGGCGAAACCGACGTCAAGGTCACCGATTTCGGCGCCGCGCTCATCGCCAGCGGCGAGGTCACGCAGGTCTCGGCGATCGGCTCGCCCGCCTACATGTCGCCCGAGCAGGTCAAGGAGCATGCGCTCAACCACCAGACCGACATCTACTCGCTCGGCGTGGTGATGTACCAGCTGCTCGCCGGGCGCCTGCCGTTCCAGGCCACCAACAACTTCAGCCTGATCTACCAGATCGCCAACATCGAGCCGCAGCCGCCCTCGGCCTACCGGCCGCAGATCCCGGCGGCGCTCGACGAGATCGTCAAGCGCGCCATGGCGAAGGACCTCGCGCGCCGCTACCAGGCCTGGGAGGACTTCTCGCTCGACCTCGCCGAGGTGTTCAGGAACGAAGGCCTGGGCGGCCGCAGCCAGAAGTTCGCCGATTCGGACAAGTTCGAGACCCTGCGCAAGCTCCCCTTCTTCGCCAATTTCACGGACGCCGAGCTCTGGGAGGTGGCGCGCATCTCCAACTGGCGCGTGGCCGCGGCGGGCGAGCTGCTGATGAAGGAGGGCGAGCAGGGCAATTTCTTCTGCATCCTCGCCGACGGCGAGGTGCGCGTCTCGCGCAAAGGCAAGCTGCTCAACATCCTGCACGCGGGGGAATGCTTCGGCGAGATGGCCTACCTGTCCAAGGACGAGCACCTGCGCGGCGCCGATGTCACCGTGATGGCGGAGTCCAAGATCATCTCGGTGCCGACGCAGAAGCTCGCGCAGGCCTCGGATGCCTGCCGGCACAAGTTCGACCGCGCCTTCATGGAGATCCTGGTCGAGCGGCTGACCATGGCCAACGCCCGGCTCTCGGGAGTGTAAGGCCCGCTCCGTACGGTCCCGTACATACTGCGGCATGGAACTGGCTCAGCCTGCAGCCATTCTATGAGGTCCCTGTCGGTTGCATCCGCGGCGCTCGCCCAGCCGGCGCCCGGGGAGCTCGCGCTCTCCGGTTGCTGGACCGTACTGGGAACCGGCGCGCTCGACCGGCAGTTCGAAGCGCTCACGCTGCCTGCGCAAGCAGAGATCATCGTGGACGGCGCCGGCGTCGAGCGCCTGGACACCGTCGGCGTCTGGCTGCTGCAAGAGCTGCTGCAGCGCCTGCGCGCGCAGGGGCATGCCGTGCGCATGCGCGGATGGAGTCCGCCATTTGCCGAATTGCTCGAGCTGCTCGAGCGGCACCCCGACGCTCCGCCGCCTGCGCCGCGCCCCCCCTCCGCCCTGGAACGCGCTGGCCGCGCGGCACTCGCCGCAGGCGACGAGGTGTTCGCGCTCCTCGCCTTCGTCGGCGAAGCCGCCGCCGCGCTCGCCGCCAGCATCGCCCGGCCGGCGCGCATCCGCTGGCGGCCGATCCTGCACAACATCCGCAGCGCGGGCGTCGACGCGCTGCCGATCATCGGCCTGCTCTCCTTCCTGATGGGCGTCGTCATCGCCTACCAGGCCGCCGACCAGCTCAGAAAATACGGCGCCAACATCTTCGTCGCCGACCTGGTGGGACTGTCGATGCTGCGCGAATTCGCCCCCCTGATGACGGCCATCATCGTCGCCGGGCGCTCGGGCTCGGCCTATGCCGCGCAGATCGGCACCATGTCCGTGACCGAAGAGATCGACGCCATGCGCACCATCGGCATCGCTCCCCTCGAGCTCCTGGTGCTGCCGAAGATTCTCGCGCTGCTCGTCGCGCTGCCGCTGCTGACGTTCTTCGCCGACGTGCTGGGCGTGTTCGGCGGCATGGTCATGGCGCGCGCCCAGCTGGGCGTCGGCTTCGAGGACTTCCTGGATCGCTTCACCAAGGCGGTCAGCGTCACGGCGTACGCGATCGGCATCGGCAAGGCGCCGGTGTTTGCGGCCATCATCGCGGCGGTCGGCTGCTTCCAGGGCTTTCGCACCCGCGGCGGCGCCGACAGCGTCGGCCGCCACACCACGCGCAGCGTCGTGCAGTCGATCTTTCTCGTGATCGTGGCCGACGCGCTGTTCTCCGTCCTGTTCAGCGTGCTGGGCATCTGACATGGCGCAGGCCGACAGCGTCATCGAAGTGCGCAACGTATCGACCCGCTTCGGCGAGCAGGTGGTGCATGCGGGCCTGGACCTGCAGGTGCGCCGTGGCGAGATCTTCGCGCTGGTCGGCGGCAGCGGCTCGGGCAAGTCCACGCTGCTGCGCGAGATGATCCTGCTGCATCGCCCGGATGCGGGCTCGATCCGGGTGCTGGGCGCGGACCTGCAAGCCCTCGACGAGGAGCGCGCGCAGGCATTGCGGCTGCGCATCGGGGTGATGTTCCAGCACGGCGGGTTGTTCGGTTCGCTGGATGTGCGCGAGAACGTCGGCCTGCCGCTGCGCGAGCATTCCGCGCTCCCGGACGCGTCGATCGACGCGATCGCCGCGTGGAAGATCGCGCTCGCCGGACTGGAGCCGGAGACGGGCAACCGCTATCCGGCCGAGTTGAGCGGCGGCATGCTCAAGCGGGCCTCCCTCGCTCGCGCGCTGGCGCTCGATCCCGAGTTGCTGTTTCTCGACGAGCCGACGGCCGGGCTGGACCCGGTCAGCGCCGCCGGCGTCGACCAGCTGGTACTCAGGCTGCGCAGCCTGTTCGGCCTGACGGTCGTGATGATCACCCACGACCTCGACCTCTTGTGGCAGGTCGCCGACCGCGTTGCGGTGCTCGGCGAAGGCAGGGTGCAGGGGATCGGCTCGATGACCGAACTGTCGCGGCTGGAGCAGCCGGGCATCCGCCAGTACTTCGAAGGCCCGCGCGGCAGGGCAGCCGCACCTGCGGCGGGCGCGCCTGCGCTGGGCGATCAAGCCAAGGAGCCGGCATGGAAACCAAAGTGAACTACGCGCTGGTCGGCGGATTCGTACTCGTGCTGGGGGCCGCGCTGATCGCGGGCGTCCTGTGGCTTGCCAGCGGCGGCGGATTCCGGGAGCAACCCACCCTGTACCTCGCCCTGATCGGGGAATCGGTGGCGGGCCTCAATCTCAATGCGCCGGTCAAGTACCGAGGCGTCGACGTCGGCAAGGTGCGCGCCATCCAGCTCGCTCCGGACAACCCGGAGCAGGTGCGGCTGGTGTTCGCGATCGATCGCGGCACGCCGATCAAGGAAGACACCGAGGCGGTGCTGAAGACCCAGGGGCTCACCGGCATCGCTTACGTCGAGCTGGACGGCGGCACCCTCGCCTCCCCGCCCTTGCGCGCATCGGCGCCGGACGAACTTCCGGTGATCCGCACCAAGCCCTCGCTGAGCGCGCGTCTGGAGAACGTGCTGACCACCGTGCTGGCCAAGCTCGACTCCACTTCCGACAACGTCAACAAGATCCTCAGCGACGAGAACCTTGCGTCGTTCAAGAGCACGCTGGCCGACCTGTCCGCCGTGGCGCGGACGCTCGCAGCGAACCAGGGCTCGATCAACGCCGGCCTCGCCAATGCCGCGCGCACTTTCGACAACAGCGCTCGCGTGAGCGCCCAGCTCGGCCCGGTCATCGAGCAGGTGGGCCGCAGCGCCGATGCATTCGCAAGAATGAGCAACGAGACGGCGACCGCCAGCGCCAACGCGGGCAAGACCGTCGATGCCGTGGGCGCCGACATGAAGCGCTTCACCGGGGAGACGCTCCCGGAACTGGAGCGCCTGCTGGGCGAGTTGAACGTGCTATCGGCATCGTTGCGCCGGCTCAGCGGGAAAGTCGAAGGCAGCCCCGGCGGCCTGCTGTGGGGCCGCCGGCCGGTGCCGCCGGGACCCGGCGAATGAACCGCGCAGCGCGATGGGCCGCAAGCCTGACGGTGACCCTCGCCTACGGTTGCGCAGCACTGAATCCGACGACCGCGCCGCATCCCAACTACTACTCGCTCGACAACGCCGCGGCCGAGGCTGAGTCGCCTGCACGCGCCCCCACGTCGGGCGTCGCGCCGACGCTGGTCGTCAGCCCACCATACGCAGCGGCGGGCTTCGACAGCCAGCGCATCCTGTACGTGCGCCGGGCGCACACGCTCGAGTACTACGCGCACAACGAATGGGTCGATACACCGGCTCGCATGCTGGCGCCGCTCATCGTCGCGGCTGCGGCGCGCAGCGGCGCATTCAGCGCCGTCGTGCTGACGCCGAGCATCGCCTCCGGCGACCTGCGGCTCGATGCCGAAGTCAGGCGGCTGCAGCACGAGTTCCTGGGCAGCCCCAGCCGCGTGCGTTTCACGCTGCGCGCAACGATGCTGGACAGCGCCACGCGCCAAGTGATCGCGACGCGCGAGTTCGAAGCCGTCGCAGCGGCGCCTAGCGAGGATCCCTATGGTGGCGTGGTTGCCGCCAATCTGGCGGTGCGCAACGTGCTGGCCAGCCTTGCCGATTTCTGCGCCAACGCGGCGCAGAACTGGCGGCCCCGGCCAAAGCCGCCCTCATAAGTCCGCAGAGCGCGATCTAGGCCTGCTGGCGCACGCCTTCGAGCAGCTTCTGCAGCTCGCCGGACTGGTACATCTCGCGCATGATGTCGGAGCCGCCGACGAACTCGCCCTTGACGTAGAGCTGCGGGATGGTCGGCCAGTTGGCGTACTGCTTGATGCCCTGGCGGATCTCGGGGTCGGCGAGCACGTTGACGGTAAAGGGGCTGTGCACGCCGCAGGCCTGCAGAACCTGTATCGCCATCGCCGAGAAGCCGCATTGCGGCATCTGCGGCGTGCCTTTCATGTAGAGCACCACCGGGTTGCCGGTGACCTGATCCTTGATCCTCTGTTGCGCGTCCATGCCAGCCTCAATAGTCGAGTAACGTAGTCAACATTTTAGTCTTCCCCCGGCGACCCGGGCAATCCCCGCGAGATCGGGCCAGCTCGTGACGCCTTCAAGCCCGGCCTCCACCAGCAAGCTCTTGACCGCCGCGTCCTGTCCCAGCCCGTGCTCGAGCAGCAGGCGGCCGCCCGGTTCGAGGTGCGCCGGAGCGCCCCGGATGATCTCCCGGATCGCCTTCAGACCGTCGGGTCCCGCGACGAGCGCGTCGCGCGGCTCGAAGCGCAGGTCGCCCTCCGAGAGGTGCGGGTCGCCCTCCGCGACATAAGGGGGATTGGCGACGATCAGGGCAAAGCGCGCATCACCCACCGGCTCGAACCACCGGCCGTGCAGGAATTCGACCCCCAGGCCGAGCTTCACGGCGTTGCGCTGCGCCACGGCGAGTGCAGCGACGCTCGCTTCCGCCGCGACGACATGTGCGTGCGGCAGCTGCCGCTTCAGGACCAGCGCGATCGCGCCCGAGCCGGTGCCAAGGTCCAGCACCGATGTCGGCGCGCACGCCAAGGCAAGCTCGACCAGCAGCTCGGTCTCGGGCCGCGGGATGAGCACCGAGGCGTTGACCGAGAGCGGCAGGCCATAGAACTCCTTCTCGCCGAGGATGTAGGCGATCGGCTCGCCGCGCGCGCGGCGCGCGGCGAACTCGCGGAACTGCGCCTCGGCCTGCGCCGGCAGCTCCTGCTCCGGGTGGGCGAGCACGCTCGCCTCCGAGAACCCGGTCGCCCGCGCCAGCAGCAGCCGCGCCTCGCGCGGCTCGAGCAGCGCGAGGGCCTGCGCAACCTTCACGCAGCTTCTTCGGCGAGCTGCGCCAGCTGCTCGGCCTGGTGCTCGGCGGCGAGCGCCGTCGATCAGCTCGTCGAGCTCGCCGTCCATGATGCGCTCGATCTTGTACAGCGTCAGATTGATGCGGTGGTCGGTGACGCGGCCCTGCGGAAAATTGTAGGTGCGGATGCGCTCGGAGCGGTCGCCCGAGCCGATCAGCGACTTGCGCGCGGACGCGGTCTTCTGCCTGCTGCTCGCGCGTCTGCTTGTCCTTGATGCGCGCGGCGAGCACCGAAAGCGCCTTCTCGCGGTTCTTGTGCTGCGAGCGCGAGTCCTGGCATTCGACCACGATGCCGGTGGGCAGGTGCGTGACGCGGATCGCGGAGTCGGTCTTGTTGACGTGCTGGCCGCCGGCGCCCGAGGCGCGGAAGGTGTCGATGCGCATCTCCGCCGGGTTGAGCACCACGTCGTCGATCGCGTCCGCCTCGGGCAGCACGGCAACGGTGCAGGCCGAGGTGTGGATGCGCCCCTGCGCCTCGGTCTCGGGCACGCGCTGCACGCGGTGGCCGCCCGACTCGAATTTGAGCCTCGAGTAGGCGCCCTGGCCGCTGATGCGCGCGATCACTTCCTTGTAGCCGCCCAGCTCCGAGGCGCTCTCGGACATGATCTCGACCTGCCAGCCCCGGCGCTCGGCATAGCGCGTGTACATGCGGAACAGGTCGCCGGCGAAGAGCGCCGACTCGTCGCCGCCGGTGCCGGCGCGCACCTCGAGGAACAGGTTGCTCTCGTCGTTCGGGTCCTTGGGCAGCAGCTGCTTCTGCAGCTGCGCCTCGAGCTTCTCCATCGACGCGCGCGCGCCCTTCAGCTCCTCCTCGGCGTAGCCCTTCATCGTCGCGTCGGCCGCCAGGTCCCTGGCCTCCTGCGCGTCGCGCTCCGCCTGGCGGAAGCGCTCGTACAGGTCGACCAGGCCGGTCAGCTCGGAGTGCTCGCGCGACAGCCTCCTGAACTGGTCCATGTTGCGCGTCGCCTCCTCGGCGGCGAGCAGGCGATTGAGCTCTTCCAGCCGCCCGACCAGGCTGTCGAGCTTGTGGCGCAATTGGGACTTCACGAGTGGAATGCGCGCTTCACTTGGAGCGGTACAGGCGCTCGAGCAGCTCGGCCAGCGCCCGGCGCTCCTCGCCCGCGGCTTCGTTCAGCGCCTGCGTCGGGCCGTGCAGCAGCTTGTTGGTGAGGCCCTGCGACAGCGCCTCCAGCACCTGCGTCGGGTCCTCGCCCTTGTGCAGAAGCTTCAATGCCCGCTCCAGCTCGTGCCGGCGCGCCGCCTCGCCTTGCTCGCGCAGCTGCCGGATCAGCGGCACCGCGGCACGCGCCTGCATCCAGTGCATGAACTGCCCGACCTGCGTCTCGATGATGGCCTCGGCCTGCTCGACCGAGGAGCGGCGCGCATCCAGGTTGCCCTGCACGATGCCCTGCAGGTCGTCCAGCGTGTAGAGGAACACGTCGTCCAGCTCGCTCACCTCGGCTTCGATGTCGCGCGGCACCGCGAGGTCCACCATGAAGATCGGCCGGTGCTTGCGCGCGCGCAGCGCCCGTTCCACCAGCCCCTTGCCGAGGATCGGCAGCGAGGAGGCGGTGCACGACACCACGATGTCGTACTCCTGCAGGTGCTCCGCGAGCGCGCGCAGTTCGATGGCGCGGCCGTTGAAGCGGTGCGCGAGCGCCTGGCCGCGCTCGAGGGTCCGGTTGGCCACCGTGATGCGCGCCGGCGCCTGCGCGGCGAAGTGGGTCGCGCTCAGCTCGATCATCTCGCCGGCGCCGATGAACAGCACGTTCTGGTCCTTCAGGCTGGGGAAGATGCGCGCCGCCAGCTTCACCGCCGCCGCCGCCATGGAGACGCTGCTGGCGCCGACCTGCGTCGTGCTGCGCACTTCCTTCGCCACGGCGAAAGTGCGCTGGAACAGCTTGTGCAGCACCGTGCCGAGCGTGCCGGCCGCCTGCGCGGTGCGCACCGCATCCTTCAGCTGGCCGAGGATCTGCGGCTCGCCCAGCACCATCGAATCCAGGCCCGAAGCGACGCGGAACGCGTGGCGCACCGCCTGCTCCTCGGGCAGGGTGTAGAGGTAGGGCGAGATTTCGGACGGGTTGAGGCGGTGGTACTGCGCCAGCCACTCGGCGGCTGCCTGCGGCTGCTCGGCCGAGAGGTACAGCTCCGTGCGGTTGCAGGTGGAGAGGATCGCCGCTTCGGCGACGCTCTTGCCGCGGGTCAGCTCGCCCAGCGCGTCGAACAGCTTTTCGACGTGGAATACCACGCGCTCGCGCACCGGCAGCGGCGCGGTGGTGTGGCTGAGGCCGAGGGCGAAAAGGGTCACCAGGGCACTATCTTAACGAAGTGGTGGCCAAGGCCGGAATCGAACCAGCGACACACGGATTTTCAGTCCGCTGCTCTACCAACTGAGCTACTTGGCCTGCGGGGCGCGCCGCCGCAACGCGGCGCGGTTTTCGGAGGCGCGGATTATATCAGCCCGGTCATGGCGCGGGCTTCTCCAGGCTGTAGCCCAGGCCGCGCACCGTGACGATGCGCACGCCGCCCGCCTCGAGCTTCTTGCGCAGCCGGTGCACGTAGACCTCGATGGCGTTGGCCGAGACCTCCTCGCCCCATTCGCACAGGTGCGACACCAGCTGGTCCTTGGACACCAGCCGGCCGGCGCGCTGCAGGAAGATCTCCAGCAGGCTGACCTCGCGCGCCGAGAGCTCGAGCAGCTCGCCATTGATCCGCGCCACGTGCCCGACCTGGTCGTAGCTCAGCGCGCCGTGGCGCAGCAGCGTCGGGCCGCCCGCCATGCCGCGGCGCGTGAGCGCGCGCACGCGGGCTTCCAGCTCGGCGAGCTCGAAGGGCTTGGCGAGATAGTCGTCGGCGCCGGCGTCCAGGCCGCGCACGCGGTCGGTGACAGCGTCCAGCGCGGTGAGGATCAGCACCGGCAGGCGCGAGTCCCGCCCGCGCAGGCGCTTGAGCACCTCCAGGCCCGACTTGCGCGGCAGGCCGATGTCGAGGATCAGCAGATCGAACTCGTCGGTGTCGAGCGCGGAGTCGGCCTCGAGCCCGTTCTTCACCCAATCCACCGCGTAGCCGGCCTGGCGCAGGCTGTGCAGCACGGCTCCGGCGAGGATCGTGTCGTCTTCGGCGACGAGTATCCGCATGACCCCCTCTCCTCTCCGACTCAGTGTATTACACAAAAGAAAAGGGCCCCGGAGGGGCCCTTCTCGCGCTGCTGTTCAGGACCTCTCGGTCCAGGGTATATCCAACGCGTCTCGCGCGTTACATATCCATGCCACCCATGCCGCCCATGTCGCCCATGCCGCCGTGCGCATGGCCGCCGCCGCCCTTCTTCTCCTCCACCAGCTCCGCGACCATCGCGTCGGTGGTGAGCATCAGGCCGGCGACGGAGGAGGCGTTCTGCAGCGCGGTGCGCGTCACCTTGGTCGGGATCGATCACGCCCATCTCCACCAGGTCGCCGAACTCGTCGGTCTGCGCATTGAAGCCGTAGTTCACGCCCTTGCCTTCCATCACCTTGTTCAGCACCACCGAAGGCTCGGCGCCGCAGTTGGCCACGATCTGGCGCATCGGCTCTTCCAGCGCGCGCATCACGATCTTGATGCCCGCTTCCTGGTCGTGGTTGTCGCCCTTGAGCTTGCCTTCGAGCGCCTTGCGCGCGCGCAGGAACGCCACGCCGCCGCCGGGAACGATGCCTTCTTCGACGGCCGCGCGGGTCGCGTGCAGCGCATCCTCGACGCGCGCCTTCTTCTCCTTCATCTCGACTTCGGTCGCCGCGCCGACCTTGATCAGCGCCACGCCGCCGGCGAGCTTCGCCACGCGCTCCTGGAGCTTTTCCTTGTCGTAGTCGCTGGTCGCCTCGTCGATCTGCACGCGGATCTGCTTGACGCGGCCTTCGATGTCCTTCTTCACGCCGGCGCCGTCGATGATGGTGGTGTTTTCCTTGCCCGCTTCGATCTTCTTCGCCTTGCCGAGGTCCTTGAGCGTGGCGTTCTCCAGCTTCAGGCCCAGCTCTTCGCTGATCACCGTGCCGCCGGTGAGGATCGCCATGTCTTCCAGCATCGCCTTGCGGCGGTCACCGAAGCCCGGCGCCTTGACCGCGACGGTCTTCAGGATGCCGCGGATGTTGTTCACCACCAGCGTCGCCAGCGCCTCGCCTTCGACTTCCTCGGCGATGATCAGCAGCGGCTTGCCCGACTTGGCGACCTGCTCGAGGATCGGCAGCAGTTCGCGGATCGAGCTGATCTTCTTGTCGTGCAGGAGGATGTAGGCGTCTTCCAGCACGGCGATCTGCTTTTCGGGATTGTTGATGAAGTAGGGCGAGAGGTAGCCGCGGTCGAACTGCATGCCCTCGACCACGTCGAGCTCGTTCTGCAGGCTCTTGCCGTCCTCGACCGTGATCACGCCTTCCTTGCCGACCTTGTCCATGGCGTCGGCGATGATCTTGCCGATGTCGGCGTCGGAGTTCGCCGAGATCGAGCCGACCTGGGCGATTTCCTTGGAGGTCTTGCAGGGCTGCGAGATCTTCTTCAGCTCGTCGGTGACTGCGATCACGGCCTTGTCGATGCCGCGCTTCAGGTCCATCGGGTTCATGCCCGAGGCGACGTACTTCATGCCCTCGCGCACGATGGCTTGCGCCAGCACGGTGGCGGTGGTGGTGCCGTCGCCGGCGACGTCCGAGGTCTTGGAGGCGACTTCCTTCACCATCTGCGCGCCCATGTTCTCGAACTTGTCCTTCAGCTCGATCTCCTTGGCGACCGACACGCCGTCCTTGGTGACGGTGGGCGCGCCGAACGAGCGCTCGAGCACGACGTTGCGGCCCTTCGGGCCGAGGGTGACTTTGACGGCGTCGGCCAGGATGTTCAGTCCATGGACCATCCTGGACGCGCGCGTTTTCGTGGAACCGTACTTCTTTGGCTGGCATTGCGGAGTTCTCCTAACTATGCACATCGATGAACGTTCGCGTTGACGATCAGGCGCCTTCGATCACGCCCATGATGTCTTCCTCGCGCATCACGAGCAGCTCGTCGCCCTTCACCTTCACGGTCTGCCCGGAGTACTTGCCGAACAGGACTTTGTCGCCGACCTTGACGTCGAGCGCGATCAGCTTGCCCTCGTCGGTCTTCTTGCCCTTGCCGACGGCCAGGACTTCGCCCTGGTCGGGTTTCTCGGCGGCGGTGTCCGGAATCACGATGCCGGACGCGGTTTTGCGCTCTTCGTCGATGCGCTTGACGATGACGCGATCATGAAGAGGACGGATCTTCATACAGGTCTCCAATACTAAAGTGTTTTAAAACAATGGGTTGTACACTCCAAACCCACACCGGCGCGGGGGCGTGTTAGCACTCGCCCCTGACGAGTGCCAATGATAGAGGGGGAACCGGGGCATTTCAAGGGGTATCTCACCCCCGGCCTCTACAATGCCCCGCGTGTTCCGCCTGTGCAGCCTCCTGCTCACCGCCCTTCTCGCGGCCCCCGCGCTGGGCGCGCGCGAGCTGCCCAAGCCGCTCGCCGACGCGCTGCGGGCCACTTCGGTGCCTCAGTCCAGTGTCGCGATCGTGGTGCAGGAGGTGGGCGCCGCGCGCCCGGCGCTCAGCCACAACGCCAGCGTCGCGATGAATCCGGCCTCGGTGATGAAGCTCGTCACCACGCTGGTCGCGCTCGAGCTGCTCGGTCCCGCCTACCGCTGGAAGACCGAGGCCTACGCCGCCGGCGAGCTGCGCGACGGCGTGCTCGAGGGCGACCTGGTCCTCAAGGGCTACGGCGATCCCAAGCTCGATTACGAGAGCTTCTGGATGCTGCTGCGCGCGCTGCGCGGCAGGGGGCTGCGCGAAATCCGCGGCGACCTGGTGCTCGATCGCAGCTTCTTCGCGCCGCTGCAAGCGGATCCCGGCCGCTTCGACGGCGAGGGGCTGCGCCCGTACAACGTGCTGCCCGATGCGCTGCTCGTGCACTACAAGTCGCTGCGCTTCGCCTTCCTGCCGCAGCCCGAGCGCGAGGCCGTGCGCATCTACGTCGAGCCGCGCCCGCCGGGCCTCGAAGTGGCCAACAGCCTGCGGCTCGTCCGGCGGCAACTGTCTCGAAGGACGCGCATTCCGCGACATGCTGCAGGCGGATTTCGCCGCGGGCCCGCCGCCGCGCGCCACGTTCTCCGGCCGCTACCCGATCGCCTGCGGCGAGAAGGAGCTCAACGTCGCGCTGCTCGCGCCGAACGAGCAGGTGGCCGGCGTGCTGCGCGAGCTGTGGCCGGAGCTGGGCGGCGTGTGGCGGGGACAGGTGCGCGAGGGCGAGGTGCCCGCGGAGGCGCAGCTCCTGCACACGCACGCCTCCGCGCCGCTCTCCGAGATCGTGCGCTACGTCAACAAGTACTCCAACAACGTGATGGCGCGCCAGCTGTATCTCACGCTCGCCACGGCCTCGAGCGAGCCGCCGGCGCGCCCCGAGCTCGCCGCCGAGGCCGTGCGCCACTGGCTCGCGGTAAAGGACATCCCGGCGCACGAGCTCGCGATCGAGAATGGCTCCGGGCTCTCGCGCACCGACCGCATCAGCGCGGCGAGCCTCGCCGCGGTGTTGCAGGCGGCGTGGAAGAGCGCGGTAATGCCCGAGTTCGTCTCCTCGCTCGCGCTCGTGGCGTTCGACGGCACGATGAGAAAGCGCCTCGTCGGCGACCCGATCGCCGGCCAGGCGCACATGAAGACGGGCCTGCTCTCCGATGTACGGGCGATGGCGGGCTACCTGCTCGACCGCAAGGGGCGGCGCAAGGTGGTGGTCATGCTGATGAACCACGCCAACGCGCCAGAAGCCGAAGCCGCCGCCGACGAGTTGCTGCGCTGGGCTTACGAGCGGTGAAAATCGGGGTCAGACCCCAATTTCGCTTGCGAGTCGAAATTGAGGTCTGACCCCAGAGTCAGAGGGCCGTTGGCCCACCTATAGGTTGAGCTCCCGCCACATCGCGTCCACCTTCTGTTTGACGGCGGCGTCCATGGCGATCGGGCGGCCCCAGGTGCGCGCGGTTTCGCCGGGCCACTTGGCGGTGGCGTCGATGCCCATCTTGGAGCCCAGGCCCGCGACGGGGCTGGCGAAGTCGAGGTAGTCGATCGGCGTGTTCTCCGCGATCAGCGTGTCGCGCGCCGGATCCACGCGCGTGGTGATCGCCCACACCACTTCCTTCCAGTCGCGGATGTCGACGTCCTCGTCCACCACGACGATGAACTTGGTGTACATGAACTGCCGCAGGAAGCTCCAGATGCCGAACATCACGCGCTTGGCGTGGCCCGGGTACTGCTTCTTCAGGCTCACGACCGCGAGGCGGTAGGAGCAGCCCTCGGGCGGCAGGTAGAAATCGGCGATCTCCGGAAACTGCTTCGCGAGCAGCGGCACGAACACCTCGTTCAGCGCCACGCCGAGCATCGCCGGCTCGTCGGGCGGCTTGCCGGTGTAGGTCGAGTGATAGATCGGCTCGCGCCGCAGCGTGATGCGCTCCACCGTCAGCACGGGAAAGCGTTCCGCCTCGTTGTAATAGCCGGTGTGATCGCCGTGCGGGCCTTCCAGCGCCGTGTCCTGCGGATGCAGGACGCCCTCCAGCACCATCTCGGCGCGCGCGGGCACCTGCAGGTCGCTGCCGAGGCATTTCACGAGCTCGGTGCGCGCGCCGCGCAGGAGGCCCGCGAACTGGTACTCGCCCAGCGTATCCGGCACCGGCGTCACCGCAGCGAGCGTAGTCGCGGGGTCCGCGCCGAGGGCCACCGCGACCGGGAATGGCGTGCCGGGATGGGCCAGCTGGTGGTCGCGAAAGTCGAGCGCGCCGCCACGGTGCGCGAGCCAGCGCATGATGACGCGATTCGCGCCGATCACCTGCTGGCGGTAGATGCCGAGGTTCTGGCGCGCCTTGAGCGGGCCGCGCGTCACTGTCAGCCCCCAGGTGATGAGCGGACCGGCGTCGCCCGGCCAGCAGGTCTGCACCGGCAGGCGCGCGAGGTCCACGTCCTTGCCCTCCCACACCGTCTCCTGGCACGGCGCGCTGGAAACGACCTTGGGCGCCATGTCGAACACCTTCGCCGCGAGCCGGCCGAGCTGCGGCAGCTTCTGCACCAGGTCGCGCAGCCCCTTGGGCGGGTCCGGCTCGCGCAGCGCAGCGAGCAGCCGCCCGATCTCCCGCAGCGCGGGCTCGGGCTTGGCGCCCGCCTCGATGCCCATGGCGAGGCCGATGCGCTCGAGCGTGCCGAAGAGATTCCCCAGCACCGGCATCGAATGACCGGCGGGGTGCTCGAACAATAGCGCCGGCCCGCCCGCGCGCAGCACGCGGTCGCAGATCTCGGTCATCTCGAGCCGGGGCGACACGCTCGCCGCAATGCGCTTCAGGCCGCCCAGCGCCTCGAGCTTGCCGAGGAACTCGCGCAGGTCGGCGTAGTGCATGCGGGTCAGGGCCCGCGCTGGGCCGCGCGCTCCGCCAGCAGCGTGGCGAAGTCCACCAGCAGCGGATTGCGACCGCGCACGGCGTACGCGCGCTCGCCCGCGGGCAGCATCAGGGTAAGCGTGGTGGTGCCGAGCCAGCCGAAGACGGCGAGCGCGATGCCGCCCGCGAGGCAGATGCCCGCGGCGAGCGGCAGTAGGTTGGCGAGCGCTTCCAGCGCGGCGAGCGTCGCGCGCAGCAGTTGGCCCATGGCCTGCGTGTCGGCCACCTGCGCGCCCGCGCTCGCGGCAAGGCGCGCGAGCGGCCCGAACACGGCGAGCAGGATGAGCGCGATGACCACCAGCGCCGCCCCCCCGCCGATCTTGCGCTCGTCGCGCTCGTAGACGGCGCCCACCGCTGCGAGCGCATCGAGTGGCATGCTCTCCATATGCCCCGCGCCCTCATGCAGCAGGCGCGCCGGGTACAGCGTCAGCCGGCTGCCGCGCTGCGGCCCGGCAACGAATTCGAAGTGCGCGATCGGAGCTTCGGGCAGCATGGTCAACGTAGGAGGTAGTGGGCGACGATTCCGGCGAACACCGCGGCGCCGACCCAGTTGTTGTGCCGGAACGCCTTGAAGCAGCCTTCGCGCGAGCGGCCGCGGATCAAAAAGTAATGATAGACCATCAGCGCCGCCGCAACGGCAAGGCCGAGGTAATACGGCCAGCCGAGCCGGATCAAGACGCCCACGGCGACCAGCAGCACCAGCATGGCGGCATAGCTCGCCATGACGGCGGCGACGTCGTAGCGGCCGAGCGTCAGCGCCGAGGTGCGGATGCCGATCTTGGCGTCGTCGTCGCGGTCCACCATCGCGTACTCGCGTGTCGTAGGCGAAGGCGTAGAAGATGTTGGCGGCGAATAGAATCCAACACTCGCGCGGCAGCTGCCACCAGACCGCCGCGTAGGCCATCGGGATGCCGAAGCCGAAGGCGACGCCGAGATAGAGCTGCGGCAGCGCGAAGAAGCGCTTGGCGTAGGGGTAGGTCGCCGCGATCGCCAAGCCGACGAACGAAAGCTCCACCGCGAAGCGGTTGAGCATCAGCACCAGGCCGAACGCGGTGGCGGCGAGCAGCGCCGCGAGCGCGAGCGCCTCCGCCGGCAGGATCTCGCCCGCGGCCAGCGGCCGGTCGCGGGTGCGCGCGACGCGGCCGTCGAAGTTGCGGTCGGCGAAATCGTTCAGCGCGCAGCCCGCCGAGCGCATCAGCAGCGTGCCCACGCCGAAGATCGCCACCAGCTCGATCGTGGGTTGGCCGCGCGCAGCCAGCCATACGGCCCACAGGGTCGGCCATAGCAGCAGCAGCGTGCCGATCGGCTTGTCCAGACGCAGCAGCCGCTCGTACGCGTCCAGGCGCCGCCCGACGAAGTCGAAAGTGGTGGCCATCGCTAGGGGGCCTCTGATCTATTCGCGCGGTGGCGCGTTGCGGCCGGAACGCGGCGCCGGCTAGGCGCGAGGCCGCAGCGATATGTCGATATCGCAAGGCCGAGCAACAACGCGGGCGTCCGTGTCATCGCGCTATCGTATGCCAAGCGTCGGGGACTTCCGGCCGCAACCCGAAGGCGGCGAGGCCTTTGCCGTGAACCCCCGCCTCGCGGCCTCGCCGCCTGGAGGGACGGGGCGAGTTTTCGCGCATTGCATCGCCATCGGCCGCCTTGTGGGCATAAAGCACACGGCGGCGTCCGCTGGCTCGCCCTGCACGAAAATCGCCACCGTCGCGCACGCGGGAATAGATCAGAGGCTCCCTAGACCCTAGTGTAATCGGCACGCGCCCCAAGCCAGCGCGCAATATGGCCGCGGGCGAAGTCCTCGCCCTCATCCAGCAATTCCTCGGCGGCCGCGCGCGCCGCGACGACCAGCGCCTCGTCCTCGGCCAGGTCGGCGAAGCGCAGCGGCTCCTCGCCGCTCTGGCGCTCGCCCAGCAGCTCGCCCTTGCCGCGCAGGCGCAGGTCGTGCTCGGCGATGGCGAAGCCGTCGGTGTTCTCGTAGATCACCTTGAGCCGCGCGCGCGCCGCCTCCGAGAGCGGCGCCTGGTAAAGCAGCACGCAGTCGCTCGCGCGCGCGCCACGGCCGATGCGGCCGCGCAGCTGGTGCAGTTGCGCGAGGCCGAAGCGTTCCGCGTGCTCGATCACCATCAGCGAGGCGTTGGGCACGTCCACGCCCACCTCGATCACCGTCGTGCACACCAGCAGCTGCGTGGCGCCGTCCGCGAAAGCGCGCATCGCGGCGGCCTTTTCCGCCGGTGCCATGCGCCCGTGCACGAGGCCTACGGCGAGGCCCGGCAGCTCGCGCTGCAGCTCGACGTGCGCCTCCAGCGCCGCCTGCAGGTCCCCCTCCTCCGATTCCTCGATCACCGGGCATACCCAGTAGGCCTGCTGCCCCTCGGCACAGGCTGCGCGGATGCGCGCGAGCACCTCGCCGCGGCGCGCCGCCGAGGCAAGGCGCGTGGTCACCGGCTTCCTGCCCGGCGGCAACTCGTCGATCACGGAGACGTCGAGGTCGGCATCGCGGGTCATGGCCAGCGTGCGCGGGATCGGCGTCGCGCTCATCATCAGCTGATGCGCGGCCGCGCGCTCGCTCTTCCTGCGCAGCTCCAGGCGCTGCTTCACGCCGAAGCGGTGCTGCTCGTCGACGATGACCAGCGCCAGGCGCTCGAACGCCACGCCCTCCTGGAACAGCGCCTGGGTGCCGATGGCGATGCCCGCCTCGCCCGCGGCGATCGCCGCGCGCGCGCGCTTGCGCTCCGCCGCCGGCAGGGCGCCGTGCAGCCAGGCGATGCGCACGCCGAGCGGGGCGAGCCAGGCGGAGAACTTGCGGTGATGCTGCTCGGCGAGGATCTCGGTGGGCGCCATCACCGCCGCCTGCGCGCCCGCGTCCACTGCCGCCAGGCAGGCGATCGCGGCGACGATGGTCTTGCCGCTGCCGACGTCGCCCTGCAGCAGGCGCTGCATCGGGTGCGGCTGCGCGAGGTCCTTGAGCAGCTCGGCCATCGCGCGGCTCTGCGCGCGCGTGAGGCGGAACGGCAGCTTGCCGAGGAAGCGCCTGAGCAGCGGCCCGTTCGGGGGCAGCGGCGGCGCGCTGCGGCTGCGACGCTTGCGGTAGGCGAGGCGCAACTGCAGCTGCTGCGCCAGCAGCTCGTCGAACTTCACGCGCCGCCAGGCCGGCGCGAGATCCGCGCCGGGCGGCGGCGCGTGCAGCAGGCGCACGCTCGGCTCCAGCGGCGCGAGCGCGTGGCGCTGTCGCAGCGCCTCTGGAAGCGTGTCCTCGATCGGCTCGGAGGCGAGCGCCTCCTGCACGAGCGCGCGCAGCGTCGCCTGGCCGAGCCCGGCAGTCGTCGGGTAGACCGGCGTGAGCGTCGTGGCCAGGGGCTCGCCCGGCGCCACGATGCGGTAGCGCGGGTGGATCATCTCGCCCACGCCGCGGCCCGGCCGCACTTCGCCGTAGGCGCGCACGCAGTTGCCTTCGTCGGCGGCGCGCTGGAATTGCTTCGCCTGGCTGCCGTAGAAGTTCAGGAAGCGAAGGCTCAGGCCCTCGCAATGCACCACCAGCTGGCGCCTCGGGCGGAAAGCGATCTCGACGCGCCGCACCGGCGCTTCGACCAGCACCGGGCTGCCGGGCAGGGCCTGCCCGAGGGGCGTGAGCCGCGTCTCGTCCTCGTAGCGGTGCGGCAGGTGCAGCACCAGGTCGCGGCGCGAGCGGATTCCGAGCCGGGCGAGCTTCTTCGCCGTCGCGGGAGGGATCGCGCGCGTCAACCGGCGTGCAGGATCGCGTCGATCTCGACCAGCGCGCCGCGCGGCAGGCTCGCCACGCCCACCGCGGCGCGCGCCGGAAACGGCTGCGCCACGTGTCGCGCCATGATCTCGTTGACCTTGGCGAAGTGCGCGAGGTCCGTGAGATAGACCGTCATGCGCACCGCCCGATCCAGGCCCAGGCCCGCCGCTTGCGCCACCGCGGCGAGGTTGGCGAACACGCGCTCGATCTGCGCGTCGATGCCCTCCACGAGCTGCGCGCTGCGCGGGTCGAGCCCGATCTGGCCCGAGAGGTACACCGTGTCGCCGGCGCGCACCGCCTGCGAATAGGCGCCGATCGCCGCCGGCGCGGCGGCAGTCTGGATCGCGGTCTTCATGTCGTGCCCGGGGTTTAGAATCGACGCGGCCATCTTAGCCGAAATGCCCTCGCCCCTGATCGAGAGCCTGGAGAAGCTGCGCGGCACGCCGCGCGACGGGGCGCTGCTGCGCTACTCGCTCGGTCTCGAGCACCTCAAGGCGGGCGACCGCAGCCGTGCCATCGCCGAGTTGCGCGAGGCTGTGGAGCGCGACGCGCAGTACTCGGCAGCGTGGAAGGCGCTCGGCCGCGCGCTCGCCGAGGACGGCCGCCACGACGAGGCGCTCGCGGCGTGGACGCGCGGCATCGAGGCGGCGCGCGCCAAAGGGGACCGGCAGGCCGAGAAGGAAATGGCGGTGTTCGCGCGCCGGCTGGAGAAGCAGCGCGGCGCCTAGCGCGGCGCCTGGCGAGGCACCGGCGGCGCTGCGCGCTCGCCCGGCGCGCCCGGCCCTTGCCTACGGTCGCGCGAGGCGCGGCGTGATCTCTGCCGCCGGCACCGGCCGGCCGTAGAAGTAGCCCTGCGCCTGGTCGCAGCCGTGCCGGCGCAAGAACGCCGCCTGCTGCTCGGTCTCGACGCCCTCGGCGATCACCGTGAGGCGCAGGTTCTGCGCCATGTCGATGACCGCGCGCACGATCGAGGCCGCCTCGGCGCTCGACTCGGCGTCGCGCACGAAGCTGCGGTCGATCTTGAGCGCCGACAGCGGCAGCCGCGTGAGATACGAAAGGCTCGAGTAGCCGGTGCCGAAATCGTCCACCGAGATGCGCAGCCCCGCCGCGCGCAGGTTGCGCAGCGCGCGCACCGCATCCTCGGGATTCTCCATCAGGCAACTCTCGGTGATCTCGAGCTCGAGGAATTCGGCCGACACGCCGGTACGCACCAGGGCCGCGCGGATGTGCGCGTCGAGGTCGCGGCGACGGAACTGCTTGGGCGACAGGTTGACCGCCACCGGCACCGGCATGCTGCCGCCCTCCGTCCAGCGGAACACCTGCCGGCAGGCTTCCTCGATCACCCATTCGCCCACCGGCAGGATGAGCCCCGAATCCTCCAGCGCCGGGATGAATTCCGCCGGCGATACCAAGCCGCGGCTCGGATGCGTCCAGCGCAGCAACGCCTCCATGCCGCGCAGCTTGCCGGAGGCGAGGTCCACCTTCGGCTGGTAGTGCAGCGTGAATTCCTCGCGCTCCAGCGCGCGGCGCAGATCGGTATTGAGCTGCACCTTGGCGACCGAGCGCTGGTTCATCTCTGCCGTGAAGAAGCAATAGCTGTTGCGCGCGGATTCCTTGGCGCGGTACATGGCCATGTCGGCGCTCTTCAGCAGCGTCTCGGCGTCCTCCCCGTCGGCCGGGAAGGCCGCAATGCCGATCGAGGCGGTCACATAGGCCTCGTTGCCGCCCAGGTCGAAGGGCCTGGCGAGGGCATCCAGCGCCTTCTGCGCCACGATGGAGGCGTCGTCCGGGCGCGCCAGGTCGGCGAGCACCACGGCGAACTCATCGCCGCTGATGCGCCCCACCGTGTCGCCCGGGCGCACGCAGGCCACCAGCCGCTCGCCCACCTGGCGGATCAGCGCGTCGCCCAGGTGGTGGCCGAGCGAGTCGTTGATCAGCTTGAAACGGTCGAGGTCCACGAACAGCACGCCCGCATGGACCTGGCGACGCTGCGACTGCACCAGCGTCTGCGCGAAGCGGTCCTGCAGCAGCGTGCGATTCGGCAGCCCGGTGAGCGCGTCGAACTGCGCCAGGTGGGCAAGCCGCTGCTCGGCCCTGTGACGCTGCAGCGCCGTGGACAGCACGTGCGCCACGGCCTCGGCGAAGCGCACATCCTCGGCGCCGAAGGCCTTGGGCTGCTGCGAGTACATGCTGAGCACGGAGGCAGGATGGTCCTCGGCGCGCACCGGGATGTAGACGGCGCTCTTCATCGCGCGCACCCATTCGCGCCCCGGCCCGTCCACCGGCCGGCGGGCAAGGAAATGCTCGTCGATGATGCGCGGCGCGTCCTCGCGCAGCGTCGGTGGCAGCAGGCTGTCCGGCGCGATCGTCGCCACCATGCCGAGCGTGCGCTGCGCGCCTGCGCCGTCGGCGGCGCGCACCAGGTATCGCGCGCCATCGAGCATCAGCTCCAGGGCGCAGGCCGCGTCCACACAGCCGCCGCGCAGCGTGCGCGTCGCCTCGGCGTACAACTCGTCGACGGTGCGCCGGCCGAGCGCGTACTGGCCGAAGCGGGCGATCGCTTCCTGGCGCTCCGCGTGCACCGCCATGCGCTGCTCGGCGTGCTTGCGCTCGGTGATGTCGCGCGCGATGCCGCGGTACCCGGTGAAGGTCCCCGCCTCGTCGAACACCGCGTAGCCGCTGGCGCTCACGTAGCGCGGCTTGCCATCCGCGTCGATGTAGCTGTACTCGAAGTCGCGGAAGGTGCGGTGCGCGCGCAGCGTCTCTCGATGTTGCTCCCAGGTGCAGCTGAGCGGCGCCAGCGGCAGCTCCCAGCGCGTCTTGCCCAGCGGCGCCGCCTCCTCGCCGAACACCGCCGAGCCCCGGTCCACGCTCGTCCGCGTGAAACGGAACTCGGCGTCCTGCTCCCAGTACCAGTCCGAGGACAGGCCGCTCAGATTGCGGAAGCGCTCCTCGCTCTCGCGCAACGCGAGGACCGCGCGGTGGCTGGCCGTGACGTCCTTGGCGACGCCGCGGTAGCCGCGGAACGCGCCGTCCGCACCGAAGATCGGCTCGCCCGAGACGCTGATGTAATGCACCGTGCCGTCGAGGCTCGTGCGCCGCAGCATGAAGTCGCGGAACGGCAGCCGCGCTGCGAGCACCGCTTGGTGCTCTTCCCAGCTTCCGGAAAGCGTCTGGGTGCCGGGCAGCTCCCAGCGCCGCAAGCCTTCGTGCTGCGCGGCCGTGATGCCGCCGCGCAACTTGTCCGCGCCGCCGGTGGTGACGAAGCGCAGCTCCGCGTCCTGCTCCCAGTACCAGTCCGAGGACAATCCGGTCAGGCTGCGGAAGCGCGTCTCGCTCTCGCGCAGCGCCTGCGCGGCGCGCACCTTGTCGGTGACGTTCTTCGCCACGCCGCGGTAGCCGGTAAAGTGGCCCTCGACGTCGAACACGGGCTCGCCGCTCACGCTCATGTAGCCGCAGGTGCCGTCGGCGAACCGGCGGCGCAGCACGACGTCGTGAAACGACTCGTGACGGCCCAGCTGCTGCCGGTGCGCCTGCCAGTCGCCCTCGTAGGGCTCCAGATCCTGCGTTTCCCAGCGCGTCTTGCCCAGGTACTCCGCCGTGCTGCCGTTGGTCATCGCGATGGCGCCGGGCCCGGCGACCACGGTGAAGCGGAATTCGCTGTCCTGTTCCCAGTACCAGTCCGCGGACAGCTCGGTCAGGCTGCGGAAGCGCTCCTCGGTCTCGGCGAGCGCCTGCAGCGAGCGCTCGCGCTCGGTGACGTCGCGGAAGTTCGCCACCAGCGCCGATACCCCGGGTTCGCCGAGCAGGTTGGTCCAGGTGCCCTCGAGCAGCCGGTAGCTGCCATCCTTGTGCCGTATGCGCGCGTGCGCATGCAGGCTGTCGCCCGGCTGGCGGCTCACCACTTCCAGGTCGCGCCGGAAGCTGCCGGCGTCGTCCGCATGCACCAGCTCGACGCCTTCGCGTCCCACGAGCTCGCTTTCCTCGTAGCCGAGAATGCGCGTGGTGGCCGGGCTGCCGTAGCGGATGCGGCCGGTCTCGTCGAGCAGCACGATGCCGTCGGCGCTGTTTTCGATCAGCGCGCGGAAGCGCCCTTCGCTCTGCTTGAGCTCCGACTCGATGCGCATCGCCTCCGAGATGTCCTCGAAGGCGGTGATCTCGTACTGCGGCCCGCCGCCCGCGCTGCGCACCAGCGCCGCAGTGACTTGCACCCAGACCGTCGTGCCGTCCTTGCGCAGGTAGCGCTTGCGCAGGCGGAACTGCTGGATCTCGCCCGCATACATGCGGGTGCGCAGCGGCGTGCTCGCCTCCGCGTCCTCGGGATGCGAGATGTCGCGAAAGCCCAGCCCGAGCAGCTCCGCGCGCGCGTAGCCGAGGATCGCGCACAGCCGATCGTTGGCGAGCACGATGCGTCCCTGCGCGTCCAGCTGCGCCAGGCCCACGGCGGCGTGCTCGAACGTGGCGCGCAGGCGCGCCTCGAGGTCCGCCTCCGCGGTGAGGTCGCGGAAATTGCAGACGATCGCGGCGACGTCCGGGTCGGCGAGGCGGTTGACGGCCGTGCTCTCCAGCAGCCGCAGGCTGCCGTCCTTGTGCGGATAGCGCACGCGCAGCGTCTCGCGCGCGCCGGGCGCGGCGTGCAGCCGCCGGAACGCGGCATGCACCGCGCCGCGGTCCTCCGGGTGGACGAACTCCAGGCTGATGCGCCCGGTGACTTCGTGCGACTCGTAGCCGAGCACGCGGCGCATCGAGGCGCTCGCGTACTCGATGCGCCCGGCGGCGTCGAGCAGCGCCACCGCTTCGGCGCTGTTCTCCAGCAGCGCGCGAAAACGCCCCTCGGTCGCGCGCAGCGCGCGGCCCGTCTCCTGCTGCAGGCTGGCGAGCCGCAGGATGCGGCGCAGCGTCGCCGCGTCGAGCTCCTGCTTGGGAATCACGTCGTAGGCGCGCCGCTTGAGCACCTCGTCGACGAGGGACGGATGGCCATTGCCCGAGACGACGATGATGGGCCCGGCCGCTGCGGCACGCATGCGCTCGAGCGTTTGGAAGCCCAGGCTGTCCGGCAGGTCGAGGTCGAGCAGCGTCAGGTGGATCACCTGCGAGCGCAGCACGCGCAGGGCGTCGCGCAGGTTGCGAGCATGCAGGACCTCGGCGCCCTCGCTCGCCGCCTCGGCGAGGTAGGCATGCATCAACGCCGCGTCGTCGGCGTCGTCCTCGACGAGCAGGATGCGCAGCGGCGCGGCGCCGGGCTGCCGCAGGAGAGGGTTGCTGGCCATGGTGCCAGAGCATAGGTGCGCCGGAGGGCAGCAGGCATCGGGCTCTTCCCTAGGCGGCTCGGGAATTCCCCCCGAGTTCCGGCAGACCTTGCAGTCCCTTACCTTTCGGGCGGCACCAGGCCCGTGCGCATGGCGTAGCGCACCAGTCCGGCCACGTCGCGGATGCCCAGGCGCTCCATGATCTGCGCGCGATGCGTTTCGACTGTCTTCACCGACAGGCCCAGGTCGAGGGCGATCTTCTTGGTACTGCGCCCCTCGGCGATACCTTTGAGCACCTCGCGCTGGCGCGGCGTCAGGGGATCCTCCGGCGCGCCGGCGCCCATGCGCTGCACGTAGCCTTCCACGACCTGGCGTGAGATCGCCGGGCTCAGATAAGTCTCGCCGCGCATCACGCTCTTCAGCGCGAGCTCCAGCTCCGCGGTGGCCGAGTCCTTGATCAGGTAGGCCGCGGCGCCTGCGCGCAGCGCCTGGAGCACGTACTCCTCGCTCGAGTGCATCGAGAGGATGATCACCTTCACGCCGGGGTGCTTGTCGCGGAACAGCGCCGCGGCCTCCAGGCCGCCCATCCCCTTCATGGCGATGTCGAGCAGCACCGCATCGGGCTGCTCTCGAGCCGCGAGCGCGAGCGCCTCGGCGCCGTCGGCGGCCTCGCCCACCACTTCGACGCCCTCGATGTCGCGCAGGAGCGAGCGCATGCCCGCGCGCACCAGCGCATGGTCGTCGGCGAGCAGCACGCGCAGGCTCGGCACTCAGGCCTGCCTTGCGAGCGGGAAGTCGGCGAGCACCGAGGTGCCCTCACCGGGCGCGGACTCGATGCGCAGCGTGCCGCCCGCCAGCGCCGCCCGCTCGGCCATGCTCACGACGCCCAGGCTCGCGCCGAGCGCTGCGCGGCGCTGCGCCGCCTCGACATCGAAGCCGGCGCCGTCGTCGCGCACGCCCAGCACGAGCCGTTCGCCCTCGACGGTGAGCTGCAGCCACACGTTGCGCGCGCGCGCGTGGCGCACGATGTTGTTCACCGCCTCCTGCGCCACGCGGAAGCACGCGGTTTCCACCTCCGGCGGCAACCGCGCGGGCAAGTCCTGGATTTCCGGGTGCGGCGCGAACCCGCCGAGCGTCGCCTGGCGATCGAGGTGCGAGCGCAGCGCCGCCGCGAGCCCCAGGTCGTCAAGTTGCAGCGGCCGCAGGCTGAGCGAGATCTGGCGCACGCGCTCGAGGGTGTGCTGCGTCGTCTCGAGCGCCTCCTGCACTCGCGACTCGAGGCTCGCGCCATTGCGCCCGCGCTGCAGCGCTTCCAGGTTGAGCTTGAGTGCGGTCAGCGACTGGCCGATGTCGTCGTGCAGCTCGCGCGCGAGGCTCTTGCGCTCGGACTCCTGCACCTCCAGCAGCCGGCGCGAAAGGCCTTGCAGGCGCTCGCGTGCGGCGCCGAGCTCGTCCATGGCGCGGCGCAGCTCGGTGACGTCGCGGCCGACCGCCTGGACCTCGGCGAGCATGCCGCGGCCATCGAAGATGCCGCGCCCCGACCAGTGCATCCAGCGCGCGGCGCCCGAGGCAGCGCGCACCGGGGACTCCCGCTCGTAGGTGGGGGTCTGCGGCGAAATCCCGGCCAGGTTGCGCCGCAGCGCCTCGCGGTTCTCGGGCGACATGCTCTCCAGCACGGGACGGCCGCGGATCTGGTCCGGCTGGTAGCCGAAGTAGCGGCAGTAGGCGCTGTTGACGAAATTGACGGTCGAGTCGGGCTGCATGCGGATGATCAGCTCGGACTGGTCCTCCACGATGGCGCGGTATCGCCGCTCCGAGAGCTCGAGCGCCTGCTGCGTGGCGAGGTGCTGGCGGCGCAGGCGCACCTCATCGAGCGCGCGCGACACCACGCCGGCGAGCCGCACCAGGTTGTCCTTCAGCACGAAGTCGGTGGCGCCCGAGCGCAGCGCGTCCACCGCGCGTTCCTCGCCCAGCGCGCCCGAGAGCAGGATGAACGGCAGCAACGCGTCGGCGCGGCGCACGACCGCGAGCGCATCCAGCCCGGTGTAGCCATGCAGGTGGTAGTCGGCGATCACCATGTCGAAGCGCCCTGCCTGGAACGCGCGCTCGAACGCCGGGCCGCCGTCGGCGAGCTCGGTCTCGCAGGCAAAACCCGCCTCGGCAAGCGCGGCGAGCGCCAGCTCGGCGTCGTCCGGCGCGTCCTCCAGGAGCAGCAGGCGCAGGCGTGGCATCGGTAGGGGCCTCGGCACCCAAGTTTCGCGGCGTGCCCCGTCGTTAACAAGCATGCGGACCCAAGTATTTCACGTTGGCGCTACACTGTGAGCAGCAGGACCGACAAGGCCATCAAGCCCCGTTTCCTGCCCGGACGACGCCCAAGCATGCTCCAGACCCTGAAGTTGCGCCCACTGCATGTCCACCGCCTGGTGCCTCCGGCGCTGCGCGTGGGGCTGGCGCTGCTTGCCATGATGACCGCCGGGCTCGCGGCCGGCCAGCAGGCGGGCGGGACGACGCATCCGGCGCTCCAGGACCGATGGCACTTCCAGCTCGGGATCTACACGCCCAACGTGGACACCACCGCGCGGCTCAATGGCGCGGGCGGACTGGTCGGCACGGAGGTCAGCTTCGAGCAGGACCTCGGCTTTACCGAGCGCAATGACATGCCGGCGCTCCTTGCCAGCGTGCGGCTGGGCGAGCGCTGGAAGATCGAAGCCGAGTATCTGTCCCTGCGCCGCGATAACTCGCGCACCCTCGGCCGCACCATCAACTGGGGCGACAACGCCTACACGGTCGGCACGACGGTGGATTCGCAGTTCAGCTCGGACATCTTTCGGCTTTCGGCCGGCTACTCGTTCGTCAGGGATGCACAGAAGGAATTCGGCGCCACGCTGGGCCTGCACGCCACGGATTTCAAGATGACGATCGCGGCGGCGGGGATCGGCAGCGACACGGGCGAAGCCCTGGCGCCCCTGCCTACGCTGGGCTTCTACGGCGCCTACGCGCTCACGCCGAAATGGCTCCTCTCCGGGCGTGTCGATATCTTCTCGCTGCAATACCAGGAGTACGACGGCTCGCTCACCAATGTCACCGCCGGCGTGGATTACCGGTTCTTCCGCAGTTTCGGCCTCGGCGCGGCCTACCGCTACATCGACTACGACCTCAACGTCACCAAGAGCAAGTTCAACGGGGGCATCAACTACCGCTTCAGCGGCCCGATGCTGTACCTGGTCAGTTCCTTCTAGAGGGCCCGCCGCGCGAAAGAAAGGCCAGCCGCGACGGCTGGCCTGCGTGACCTGGTGGAGTGGAAGGGGATCGAACCCTCGACCTTCGCATTGCGAACGCGACGCTCTCCCAGCTGAGCTACCACCCCTGAGAAGGGTGCGGATTTTACAGCAGTTTGCGGCACCACACGACGCCCGGCTAAGATCGCGGCGCCAGCCCGCGAGGAACCGCACATGCAGATCAACCCGCCCTTCGGCTACGCCGAGATCGTTCCGCTCCTCAAGACGCACCGCGTGCGCCTCCCGCGGCGCGGCGAAGTGCCGGACTTCGCGCGCAAGCTCAACGCGATTCCCGCTCAGCTTCAGCGAGTTCGCGGCCGCGGCGCGCGACTATCCGATCGTGTTCACCTCGGGCGACAACGGCAAGTCCTTCGCCCCGGTGGCCGTGCTCGGCATGGCCGCCGGCGAGAACCTGTTCGCGCGCGCCGACGGCTGGGCCCCGGGCACCTACCTGCCGGCTTATCTCCGGCGCTATCCGTTCTGCATGGCGCGGGTGCACCTCGACCAGGTCGAGCAGCAGAACCGCATGATCTGCGTGGAGAAGAAGGCCGTCGACGCGGAGGGCGCCGAGGCGGTGTTCGACGAGAAGGGCGAGCCGACCGCGCAGTGGCGCGACATGCAGCGCCTGCTCGCCGAGTACGAGGCGGATCTCGAGCGCGGGCGCGAGCTGTGCGCGGTGCTTGCCGAGTATGCGCTGTTCGAGCCCATCACCCTGCAGGCCACGCTCAACCAGGGCGGCAAGCTGCAGCTCAGCGGCATGCACCGCGTCGACGAAAAGAAGATCGAGCACCTCGAGGTCGGCCAGCTCAGGAACCTGGCGCACAAGGGGATGCTCGGGCGCATCTACGCCCACCTGCTGTCGCTGGAAAACTTCTCGCGCCTGCTCGAGCGCCGGACGGCGCGCGGCTAGGCCTGCCTAGGTCTTCCTGTGGTCCAGCGCCACCGCCGGGATGAAGACGCGCAGCGAATTGAGCTTGGCGATCTCCACCTGCACGTCCCAGTAGTAGTAGTGCAGGTAGCTGAGCGACAGCAGCAGCAGGAGCGAAACCTCGCGGACCATGCGCCGGCGCTCCTGGTCGCGATATGACCCCGGGTTGGTGCCCGCGACCTGCCGCAGGTAGTGCAGCACTTCACCGTGCGATTGCAGCGGCCGGCCGGCGAGCTGCTCGAGGTACCGGTGCAGCTCGGCCGGCGAATTGAACGTGTCGTCGCTGGCGGCGCCCGCCGGCGCTTCGCGCCGCGCGCGGCGGCCGGCTTCCTTCAGCCAATCCGCGAGTTGATCGCCGCCGCCATCCGCGTTCGCTCCCATGCCCATCTCCCACGGTGAGTCATCGCTTCGCGGACTGTGACACAGGTGCGACGGGCCGCCTTATCCGCGCGTCCCGACGCGCACTCAGGCGTCCGCGTCGTGCTTCAGCACCCGCCGAATCACGTCGGCGAGGATGTTCTTGGTGTAGGGCTTGGTGACATACCCGTCCGCCCCCTGCAGCAATCCCTTGCCGATGTCCGCCGCGTCGTCCCTTGCGGTGAGCATCACGACCGGCAGCGAGGCGAGAACCGGATGCCGGCGGATCTTCGCCAGCACGTCGAAGCCGTTGCCATCGGGCAGCACGACATCGAGCAGCAGCAGGTCGGGCGCGCCCTCGTCGAGCATGTTTTGCAGGTAGGCGTTCACCGAGTTCGCCACGCGCACCTTGTAGCCCGCCATGCTGACCCGCAAGTCTGCGAGCGCCAACTGGTCGGGATCGTCCTCGACGATCAGCACCACGGTGTCGCCCGGCGCCTTGTGGCTCGCGGGCCGCAGGCTTACGCGGTCAGACGCCACGTATGCGCCGGTGCGCGCGAGCGCGGTGCCCGCGGACTCGGATTCCTGCCGCAGGCGCGCTCGGTCCATCGACACGGTCTGGTCCGCGTCGTGCGTCGAGAAAGCCGGATGCGTGTCCCCGGGCTCGCGCTCCTGCGTCTCTTCGATCAACCCGAGCTCTTCCATCTCGGCGAGCCACGCGTCCAGCACGTGCTTCGGGTAGCGGCGCACCAGGTCGCTGATGACGCCGGCGTGGCCGTGGAAATCCATCACCCACAGCATGCGCCGGTAGTCCGCCGGCACGGCGACGTCCTGGCTTTCCCAAGCCTCGCGGCCGGCGGGCGTCACACGGTAGATGCGCTCCTTATCGGCCATGCGCCATCCTAGATCAGCCGCGCTCAGCGCCGGCGGCAGATCATCAGCGACGAACAGATGCCGAGCGTGCCGGTCACCCGCTCGATCGCCATGCCGGCAGCCTCGACCATGGCCGCGACGTCGTCAGCCTTGTACATGCGGCTGCAGCCATTTGCCAGACAGGTGAAATACAGCGAGGAGGCCTGCAGGCAGTAGGCCGAGATCTCGTGGTCCTGCCGGTCCCAGAAAGTATCCAGGATGTACAGGCGGCTGTCCGGCGCCATGGCCGCGGCTGCCCGCTCGAGCAATCGGCGCACGTCGGCCTCGGCAAAGCACACCAAGAACTGGCTCATCCAGATGGCGTCGAAGCCCGCCGGGAAAGCCTGCGAGTGGTCCAGCAGATCGCAGGGTTGAATCGCGATGCGCGCCTGCAGGCCGAGTGCCAGGACGTTCTGACTGGCGACAGCCGCCTGGCCAGGCAGGTCGAGGATCGTGACCGCAACCTCGGGGGAGTGCCGCGCGCACTGGATGGCCCACTTTCCCGTGTTGCCGCCCACATCCAGCAGTGTTCGATGCGGTCTTTCGAAGACGATGGGCAGGGCCTGAGGAAAGGCTGCGTCCGAGTAGTACTGGTTCCATCTGAACCAGCTGGTGCGCGCGGCCTCCGGCAGCGCAGACAGGGCCCGGTAAACCGTGTCCCAGTCGCCGAACACGTGCTGCAGCCCGGCGGGCTTGCCCTGCCGGATCGACTCCTCCAGGTAGTAGAGGGCCTGGAAGCAGTCGTGATGCACGAAGTCCATGTTGATGCGCGTCAGCTCGTCCAGCAGAACGCAGGCGCCGGTCTTGGTGAGCACAAACCGGTCGCCATCGGCGCGCACCACGCCTGCTGCGAGGCCGGCTTCCAGCAACACGAGCACGCCATAGCGCGGCGCATCGACACGTGCCGCAACCTCTTCGAGCGTGAGCCCAGCGCGGGTCGCGCGCAGGGCCTCCAGGATGCCAAAGTCACGCAGCAGCCTCGCGCACTGGAAAATGATCGGCCCGAGGGCGATCCGCTGCGCGGCGAACCGCGCCTCGATCAGCGACTGCGAGTCGGCCGGGCCATTCACGGGGCTCATGGCAGATCATGCTGGCGCCTGCCGCACCGGGTCAAGCGCCAGCGGCAGTGCAGGACCGTGCGGTGCTCAGGTTCCGCGGCAGGCCGCGGGCAGGAAGTTGAGGCTCACCCCGTTGACAATCGAGGGCGCACAGCGCCAACCGGAAACCGGCTGGCCCATCATCGTGGCGGCATCTGCGTCGACGCCGCCAATCAGGGGAAACATGCTGATCGACTTGCCGTCGACATCGGGCGAGATGTTCTGCGCCGTCACCGTGACCACGCCATTCACGTCGGTGTTGACGGTCTGGACATGTCGCGAGCGGTTGAACTCGCAGCCCCAGGCATCCGCGCCGGGCGAGGTGGTGCTGCTCAGATAGGCCTCGGCCACCGTGACCCGGCAGGCGCTTGCCGCGAGCACGACCTCGGACATCTTGGCGCGGATGGTGTAATCGCGGTAGGCCGGCAGGGCGATGGCCGCGAGCAGGCCGATGATCGCCACGACGATCATCAGCTCGATCAGCGTAAATCCACGTTGCCCCTGGCGCATGACTCGCCTCCTTCACTGGTCCAACGGCGCGGACTGTAGCCCAAAATGCGAACTGCCGCCCCGCGCTTGACCAATCCTCACGACTGACCGAATCCGGCACGTGACTGACCGCGCGAGGCAGGTGACTGACCAATTCAGGCAGGTCCCTGGCAAGAGGGGGTGGGCCGGGTTGGAATCGGACCAACGACCAAGGGATCATGAGGCCAAGGGCGTCAACTCCCCCGCAGCAGGCCGCAGCAATCACCAGCAATCGCTAAGAGGGAAACGAGCGTTGCCCGTAGCTGCCAAGTAGTGCCTGTCGCTGCTCTTTAATCGCTGGCCGGAGTGTGCCGCAAGGTCCAAGGTGCCGCACCCCGCCATTCTCAATCAACCGCGCTAATGTCAGGCTCACAGTGTCAGCAAGATTCCGAGCATAAGATATTCGGCGAGATGATCGGAGAAGTGGAAAGACCTGCTGTAATTCGGGGACGGAGCCCGAATTCGTCTCAGGCGCTACCCGGTGCTCGTCCAGCACGCCGAGCGCGCTGCGGGTATCCTTCGCTTCGAGCGGTGGACCCATGGCGCGCCCTGGCGCTGCCCGACGTGCAGCGAGCCGCAGGAGCCGCAATTCACGCAGTGCTGGCGCTGCGGCGTCTACCGAACCTGAAGGGAGAGCTATGAACAAGATCATAACCGTCGTTCTCCTCCTGCTCGCGGCTGGCTGCAGTAGCAGGCCGCAGGATGCCTACGCGCCGCCGATGGATCCGGGCCGCAAGGTGAGCGAGCTGGATTGCAGCAGAGAGAGCGAAACCGGCGGCGCCAACCTGATGTGCCGTGAGGTCGCTGAGGCCGAGCGCCTCGCCAGGATCGCGGAAGAGGAGCGGCAGGCCAGCGCCCGGCGGGTAGCCGAGGAGCGCGCCGCGCGCGAGCGCCTCGAGCGTGAACGCGCCGAGCAGCTTGCCCGGGAAGAGGCCGCCCGGAAGCAGCGGGCTGCCGAGGAGGAGCGGCTCGCCGCCGAGCGCCGCCTGCTGGAGGCCGAGGCCGCGCGCAAGGCCCAGGAAGAGCGCGCGCGTCAGGAGAGGCTGGAGGCAGAAGCCCGTGCCCGCCAGCGCGCCGAGCAGGAAGCGCGTGAGGCAGCCGCGCGTGAGTGTCGGCGTCTCGAGCAGGAACGGTTCGACGGCCGCGCTCTACTCGCAAACTTCGTCGCCACCTACGGCAAGGTCGACGAATTCAAGGAGATAGCGGGGCAGATCACCGCGTTCCTCAACAAGGCTCGCAAGGTGAAGCCATGCCCGCCCGCACCCTGATGTGTTGCAGGAAGAGTGGGCCGGGTTGGAATCGAACCAACGACCAAGGGATTATGAGTCCCCTGCTCTGACCAGCTGAGCTACCGGCCCGCGCTGCAAAGTCTACCGCCCAAAGCAAAAGGGCCGCTTGCGCGGCCCCATTCTCCATCCTGCCTCCCGGTCAGCCTTCCTGATCGAGGAAGCTCTTCAGCCTCTCGGAGCGCGAGGGATGCCGCAGCTTCCTCAGCGCCTTGGCCTCGATCTGGCGTATGCGCTCGCGCGTCACGTCGAACTGCTTGCCGACCTCCTCCAGCGTGTGGTCGGTGTTCATCTCGATGCCGAAGCGCATGCGCAGCACCTTGGCCTCGCGCGGCGTGAGCGTGTCGAGCACCTCCTTGGTCACCTCGCGCAGGGACGCGTACATCGCCGCGTCGTTGGGCGCGAGCGTCGACTGGTCCTCGATGAAGTCGCCCAGGTGCGAGTCGTCGTCGTCGCCGATCGGCGTCTCCATGGAGATCGGCTCCTTGGAGATCTTGAGGATCTTGCGGATCTTCTCCTCGGGCATCTCCATCTTCTGCGCCAGCGTCGCCGGGTCGGGCTCCTGCCCGGTCTCCTGCAGGATCTGGCGCGAGATGCGGTTCATCTTGTTGATGGTCTCGATCATGTGCACCGGGATGCGGATGGTGCGCGCCTGGTCGGCGATCGAGCGCGTGATGGCCTGCCGGATCCACCAGGTGGCGTAGGTCGAGAACTTGTAGCCGCGGCGGTATTCGAACTTGTCCACCGCCTTCATCAGGCCGATGTTGCCCTCCTGGATGAGGTCGAGGAACTGCAGGCCGCGGTTGGTGTACTTCTTGGCGATCGAGATCACCAGGCGCAGGTTGGCCTCGGTCATCTCGCGCTTGGCGCGGCGCGCCTTCGCCTCGCCGGTGGACATCTGCTTGTTGATTTCCTTGAGGTCGCGGATCGGGATGCCGATCTTCTGCTGCACGCCCTGGATCTTGCCCAGCAGCTCGAGGATCGAGGGCTCGACGCGGCGCGAGCGACTCGCTCCACGGGTTGGCCGGCGTTGATCTCGCTGGTGAGCCAGCGCTTGGAGCCCTCGGTGCCGACGAAGACCTTGATGAAGTGCTGGCGCGGCATCTGCGCCTTGTTCACCGAGATGTCGTGGATCTGGCGCTCGTGGCTGCGGATGTCGTCCACCAGGCTCCTCACGCTGTCGCACAGCCGCTCGACCGTGCGCGCGGTGAAGCGGATGGTCATCAGCTCGTTGGAGATCTGGTCGCGCACGCGCAGGTAGTCCTTGTCCTTGGAGCCCTTGTTCTCGAGCGACCTTCAGCATCTTCTCGAACAGGCGCCGGATGCGGACGAACTTCTCCAGCGCCTCGCCGCGCAGCGCGAGCAGGCTCGCCGACTGCGCCGCGCTCTCGTCCTCCTCGGATTCGCCCTCTTCCTCCTCGATCTGCTCCTCTTCCTCTTCCTCGCTCGCGGCTTCGGCCTTCTTCGGGTCGAAGTCGTCCTTGGCGTTCGGGTCGATGAGGCCGTCCACCACCTCGTCGATGCGCAGCTCGTCCTTCTCCACCTTGTCGGCGAGGTCGAGGATCTCGCGCACCGTGGTCGGGCACGCGCTGATCGCCTGGATCATGTGGCGCAGGCCTTCCTCGATGCGCTTGGCGATCTCGATCTCGCCCTCGCGCGTGAGCAGCTCCACCGAGCCCATCTCGCGCATGTACATGCGCACCGGGTCGGTGGTGCGGCCGAACTCCGAGTCCACCGTGGACAGCGCCGCCTCGGCCTGCTCCTCGACGTCCTCGTCGGGCGAAGCGACCGGGGCGGTCTCGGCGGTGATCAGCAGCGTTTCCTGGTCGGGCGCCTGGTCGTAGACCTGGATGCCCATGTCGCCGAAGGTCGAGATGATGGCCTCGATCTGCTCGGCGTCCACCAGGTCGTCCGGCAGGTGGTCGTTGATCTCCGCGTAGGTGAGGAAGCCCCGCTCCTTGCCGAGCTTGATCAGGGTCTTCAGACGCGTGCGGCGCGTCTCGGCGTCTTCCTTGGGCAGCACGGCCATCGCCGCGAGCCACTCTTCCTTCTTCGCCTTGCGGCCCGGGCGGCCGCGCGCGGCCTTCGCCTTCGCGCCTTCGGCGAGTTTGGCTTCCAGCTGCTCGAGCGCCGCCTTGGCGCTCTTGATGGTGGGCTTCTTGGCCTTGTCGTCAGCCTTGGCGTGCGCCTTGGCCGCAGCTTGCGGCTTGGCGTGCCTGGCGTGCTTGGCGGCGGGCGCCTTCTTCTTGGCGGCCGGGTGCGCCCTGGCAGCCGGACGCGACTTGGCAACCGGGCGCGCCTTGGCGCGAACGGCGACCTTCTTCTTCTTCAACGCCTTGATCTGCTTGGCTTTCTTTCCGGGTTTGCGGGACTGTGCTGCTTTCGACTTGCGCTTCGCTTTGGCCATCCTCGCCTCGTCCTCGCCCAGGAACCGCCGGGCCGGAAAAAAGTGGGCGATTCTACCCCAAACCGACCTCTAGGAGCGCTGGGCTTTCAGTTGGTGCAGCTCTTTGACGAGGCGATCCAGCTGAACGTTCAACGCGGGATTCGTTCCCAGCTGCCCCTTGAGCGACTCGATCTCGCGGTGCTTGCGCCGCACGCGCAGCGCGAGCTGGGCCTGGCGGAACTCGTGCGCCGCCGACTCGGCGTCGAGGTTCGTCTCCAGCGCCGAAGCCTGCGCGCGGAACACGATCTGCTCGTACTCGCTGCCGTTGAAGCGGTCCACCAGCATGCCGCCGCTCGGCGCCTCGTGGCCGACGAGGTCCGCGGCGATCGCGCGCAGCGCGTGCGCTTCGGGCATGCCCGGGTCGAGCAGCTCGCCCTCCAGCTCCTGCGCCAGCGCGGGGTTGGCGACCACGCAGCGCAGCAGGTGCTGCTCCTCCGTCCTTGGAATGGCCGATTCGGCTCGCGGCGCGCCGACCCTGCGCGGCGTGGCGGCGGCCTCCACGGCGAAGTAGCTCTCGGCATAGTCCGGGGCGATCTGCGCCAGCGGCGCGAGCGCGCGCACCAGCTGCATGCGCAGGACCGGCGCGGCGAGCTGCTGCACGAGCGGCCTGGCGCTCACCTGGAAGCGCGCGCGGCCTTCGGGCGTGGCGAGCTCCGAGCGCGCGCGCAGCTCCCCCAGCAGGTAGCCGGTCAGGGTCTGCGACTCGCCGATCAGGCGCTCGAAGGCCTGCCGGCCGTGCGCGCGCACGAACGTGTCGGGATCCTCGCCCTCGGGAAGGAACAGGAAGCGGACAGGGTTGGTGTCGGTCGCAAGCGGCAGGCTCACCTCGAGCGCGCGCCAGGCCGCCTTGCGGCCGGCCGCGTCGCCATCGAAGCAGAACACGAGCTCCGCGTCGTTCTCGCGCAGCTCGCGCAGCAGGCGCGTCACATGCACGGGCGTGGTCGCCGTGCCCAGCGTCGCCACCGCGTAGCCGACGCCGTGCTGCGCGAGCGCCACCACGTCCATGTAGCCCTCGACCACCAGCGCGCGCCTTGCCTCGTGCATTGCCGCGCGCGCGTGTCCCAGGCCGTAGATCTCCTCGCCCTTGTCGAAGAGCGGCGTCTCGGGCGAGTTCAGGTACTTCGGCTCGCCGTCGCCGATCACGCGGCCACCGAAGCCGATCACGACGTCGCGCCGGTTGAAGATCGGGAACATGACGCGGTCGCGAAAGCGGTCGTAGCGCTTGCCCTCTTCGCCCTGGATCACCAGCCCGCACTCGACCAGCCGCGCGTCGTCGTAGTCGGGAAACGCGGCCTTCAGCGCCTGCCAGTCCTCCGGCGCGTAGCCGATGCCGAAGCGTGCCGCGACCTCGCCGGAGAGGCCGCGCTTCTTCAGGTACTCGATGGCGCTGCGGCGCTTTCTTGAGCTCGGCGCGGTAGAACGCCATCGCCTTTTCGAGCAATGCCGCAGAGGCCGCCCTCGTGCTCCTTTCTGCTGCGCCTCCTGCGGCGTGCGCGGCTGCCAAGCGGGAACCTGCATGCCGACGGACGCCGCAAGCTCCTTGATGGCGTCGACATAGCCCATGCCGCCGTAGTCCATGAGGAAGCCGATGGCGTTGCCGTGCTTCTGGCAACCGAAGCAGTGGTAGAACTGCTTCGCCGGGCTCACCGTGAAAGACGGCGTCTTCTCGTTGTGGAACGGGCACAGCCCCGAGTAGTTGGCGCCCGCCTTTCTCAGCTGCACGTAGCGGCCGACCACCTCGACGATGTCGATGCGGTTGAGCAGGTCCTGCTTGAACGATTCCGGAATCACGGCGGTCCGGGGAGGGAGGCCCGGCTTGCAGTTTAAGCCGCGCGCGCGCGCTTGGGGCATCGGCGCCGCGGCGCCGAACACCGTGCCGCGCCCATCCCCGCGGCGCGCGCCGGGGAGCCTCTGGCTTATCCGCCGAGCTTGGCTTTGACCAGGCCGGAGACCTTGCCCATGTCGGCGCGGCCGGCGAGCCGCGGCTTGAGGAGCGCCATGACCTTGCCCATGTCCTTGACGCCGCTCGCGCCTGACTCCGACACGGCGGCGGCGATCGCCTGCGCCACTTCGGCATCGCCCATCTGCTGCGGCAGGTAGGCCGAGAGCACGCCGATCTCGAATTTCTCCACGTCCGCCAGGTCCTGGCGCGCGGCCTTCTCGTATTGCGCGATCGATTCGCGGCGCTGCTTCACCATCTTCTCGATGATGCCGAGCACGTCGGCGTCGGCGAGCTCGATGCGCTCGTCGACTTCCTTCTGCTTCATCGCGGCGAGCAGCAGCCGCACCGCCGAGAGGCGCGCCGCGTCCTTGGCGCGCATCGCCGCCTTCATGTCTTCCTGGATGCGTTCCTTGAGGGTCATGGGGGACTCCAGAAATGCAAACGCCCCGGCACGTTGCACCGGGGCGCGCGTCGGGAAAACTCGAGCTTAGTACATCTTCTGCGGCAGCATCTGGCTGCGCAGGCGCTTGTGGTGGCGCTTCACCGCGGCCGCGAGCTTGCGCTTGCGCTCGGAGGTGGGCTTTTCGTAGTACTCGCGGGCGCGCAGTTCGGTCAGCAGGCCCGTCTTCTCGACGGTGCGCTTGAAGCGGCGCATCGCCACTTCGAAGGGCTCGTTTTCCTTGACGCGTACGGTCGGCATCCAGTTCCCCGGGGCTATTCGGAAAGGGCGGCATTGTAGCAGATGCTCCACAATGCACCCATGCTGATCCTCGGCATCGAGACCTCCTGCGACGAGACCGGCGTGGCGCTCTACGACGCCGGCGCCGCGCGCCTGCTCGGCCACGCCGTGCACTCCCAGGTGGACATGCACGAGGCCTATGGCGGAGTGGTGCCGGAGCTCGCCTCGCGCGACCACGTCCGGCGCCTCGTGCCCCTCGCCCGCCACCTGCTGGCGAAGGCCGGCCGCGAGCCCGCGGACCTCGGCGCAGTGGCCTACACCGAAGGCCCGGGTCTCGCCGGCGCGCTGCTGGTCGGCGCCTCCTTCGCGCACGCGCTGGCGGCCGCGCTCGGCGTTCCGGCGATCGGCATCCACCACCTCGAGGGGCACCTGCTCTCGCCCCTGCTTTCGGCGCGCGCACCGGCGTTCCCGTTCGTCGCGCTGCTCGTCTCGGGCGGCCACACGCAGCTGATGCGCGTCGAGGGCGTCGGCCGCTACGAATTGCTGGGCGAGACGCAGGATGACGCGGCGGGCGAGGCCTTCGACAAGACCGCGCAGCTCCTCGGCCTGGGCTACCCGGGCGGGCCCGCGCTGTCGCGGCTCGCCGAGCGCGGCACGCCCGGCCGCCACCGCCTGCCGCGGCCGATGCTCGCGAGCGGCGACCTGGAGTTCAGCTTCAGCGGGCTGAAGACCGCCGTGCTGCTGCTGGTGCGGGGCGCCGATGCCAACGAGCAGTTCCGCGCCGACGTGGCGCGCGCCTTCCAGGACGCGATCGTCGAGGTGCTGGTCGCCAAGAGCGCGTTGGCGATGGAGACCACCGGGTACACGCGGCTGGTGGTCGCGGGCGGCGTCGGCGCCAACCGGCAGCTGCGCGCGGCGCTCGATGCGAGAGCGCGCGCCGGCGGCTTCGACGTGTATTACCCGGAGCCGGAGCTGTGCACCGACAACGGCGCAATGATCGCGCTCGCGGCGGCGCTGCGCCTGCGGGCAGGGCTCGCGGCGCCCTCAGGCCACGCGTTCAGCGTGCGCCCGCGTTGGGATCTTCAGGCTTCGGGCTGACCTTTGCGCCCACGCGGCTCTCCTCGCCGCGCAGCAGCCGCCCGATGTTCGCCCTGTGGCGCCAGACGAGCAGCGCCGCGATCGCCGCCACCGCCGGAAACACGGGGCGCAGCCCGAACAACCAGAACGCGTAGGCCGGCGCGAACAGCGCCGCCACCAGCGCGGCGAGCGACGAGATGCGAAAGAACGCCAGGATCGCCGCCCAGGTGGCGAGCGTGCCCAGACCCAGCCACAGATCCAGGCCGAGGAGCGCGCCGGCCGCGGTGGCCACGCCCTTGCCGCCCTGGAAGCGATGGAACAGCGGGAACATGTGCCCTACGACCACGGCGAGCCCGGCGAGGGGCAGGTCGGCGCCGGAGAGCGCCGTCTGCCCCGTCGCCTGCGCCGCGGCGAACACCGCGAGCCAGCCCTTGCCGCCGTCGCCAAGCAGGGTCAGCGCCGCCGCCGCTTTCCTGCCGGTGCGCAGCACGTTGGTGGCGCCGGGATTCTTCGAGCCGTAGCTGCGCGGATCGGGCAGCGCGAAGAGGCGGCTCACCACGATGGCGAAAGACACCGAGCCCAGGAGATACGCGCCAAGGACGACCCATGCCGTTTGCATACGGCGGATCTTAGCCGCTAGGGAGCGTGAAGTAGAACGCAGCGCCGGCGCCGACCGCGCCTTCGCCGCGCACGCGGCCGCCATGGCGCTCGACGACGCGCTTCACCGTGGCGAGCCCGATGCCAGTGCCTTCGAACTCCTCGGCGTGCAGCCGGCGAAAGGGTTGGAACAGCCCGTCGCTGTGGGCCGGGTCGAAGCCGGCGCCGTTGTCGCGCACCATGAACTCGCCGGCGGCGGTCTTGCCGAACTCGATCACCGCCCGCTCGGTCTTGCCTGTGTACTTCCAGGCGTTGCCGAGCAGGTTCTCCAGCACCACGCGCGCCAGCCCGGGGTCGGCATGCGCGGCAAGCCCCTCGGCGAGGCGCCACTCGACGCGCCGCTCGGGTGTGCCGGCTTCCAGTTCCTTCGCCACCAGATTCGCGAGCGCGCTGAGGTCCACGGCGCGCTTGTGCAGCGCGGCGCGGCCGATGCGCGAGAACGCGATCAAGTCCTCGATGAGCAGCCCCATGCGCCGGGCCGCCGCGCGCACCCGCTGCACGTAGCCGCGCGCCTCCTCGTCCAGCGCGGCGGCGCGCCGCTCCTCCAGCATGCGCGAGAAGCCCTCGATGGCGCGCAGCGGCGCGCGCAGGTCGTGGGACACGGAGTAGGTGAACGCTTCGAGCTCGTTGTTGGCGGCGTCGAGCGCGGCAGTGCGCTCGATCACCTTGCGCTCGAGCTCGACGTTGAACCTGCGCAGGCGTTCTTCGGCGCTCACCTGCTGCGTGACGTCGCGGCCCGTGCCGTGGTAGCCGAGGAAGCGCCCCGCTGCATCGTAGAGCGGCCGGCCGCTGATCGTCGCCCAGTGCACGCGCCCGTCGGGGCTGCGCCGCTCGAGCAGCAGGTCGCGGAACTCCTCGCGCCGCTCGAGCAGTGCACGGTGCGCGGCCCAATCGGCTTGCGTCAAGTTGAGGAAGCCCATCTCCCAGCGCCGCTTGCCGTAGTCGGCGCCCGGCTGCAGGCCCATGCGGTGCAGGACCTCGCCTTCGCGAAACGTGAAGCGGTGCTCGGCGTCGGTCACCCAGTACCAGTCGGAGGACAGGTCCACCAGCGCGCGGAAGCGCTGCTCGTTCTCGCGCAGGGCCTGCTCGGCGCGCTTGCGCGCGGAGAGGTCCAGCACGATGACCAGGACGATGCGCTCGCCGGCCTCCTCGATCATCTCGGCGGACACCAGGCTGTCGAAGATCTCGCCATTCCTGCGCCGCGCCTTCGACTCGAAGTCGATCACGCGGCCCTTGGCCGCGAGCAGCTGCTGGAAGCGCGCGCGGTCCTCCGGGTCCACCCACACGCGCAGCGCCGCCGTGCTGCGTCCGATCGCCTCGCTGCGCGACCAGCCGAACAGGCGCTCGTAAGCGTCGTTGACGTCGATGACCACGCCGTCGGGCTGGCGCACCAGCGCGATCGCCGCCGGGCTGTTGCGGAACAGCTTCGCCAGCAGCTCCTGGCTGCGGCGCAGCAGGTCGTCGTCCTTCATCGAGGTCGATCTTACCCTCCTGCCCCTATAATCGGCCGCCATGGACGCGATCCTGGTCCGCGATCTGCGCATCGAGTTCCTTATCGGCATCCACAAGCGCGAGCGCTGCGTGGCGCAGACGGTGTCGATCGACCTGGATATCGGCCTGCCGGGCACCGCGGTGTTCAAGAGCGACAAGGTCGCCGACACCATCGACTACGAGCAGGTGACCCTCGGCATCAAGGCCCTCGCCGCGAGCGGGCACTTCCGTCTCGTCGAGACGCTCGCCGAGCGCATCGCGCGGCTGCTGATCGACGAGTTCGGCGCGCCCTGGGTGAAAGTCTCCGTGGCGAAAATCGGCATCCTCGCCAACGCCAAGTTCGTCGGCGTGACGATCGAGCGCAAGAAATAGGAACAGGGGGCTGTGCGCCCCCCCGTTACCCCCGCGTACTGCAGCGAAGGCGGCGCTCGATTCAGTCCTCCAGCGCCACGTCCACCAGCCGCGGCGCGAGCGTGCGCTCGAGCTCCGCGGGTGCGAGGCCGACGAGGAAGCCGCGGCGCCCGCCGTTGATGTAGATCTTCGGCAACGCCAGGATCGAGCGTTCCAGGTACACGGGCAGCTTCTTCCTCGTGCCGAAGGGCGAGGTGCCGCCCACCTGGTAGCCGGAATGCCGCTGCGCCGCCTCCGGCTTGCAGGGCTCTACGCGCTTCACGCCGGCCTGGCGCGCGAGGTTCTTGGTCGATACCTTGCGGTCGCCGTGCATCAGGACAATCAGCGGCTTGGCGTTCTCGTCCTGCATCACCAGCGTCTTCACCACGTCGTGCTCCGGCACGCCGAGCGCGCGCGCGGACACCTCGGTGCCGCCGTGCTCGACGTAGGCGTACTCGTGCTCCGTGTAGGCGACGCGGTGCGCCTTGAGGAACATGGTGGCAGGCGTGTCGGCCATCCCCGGGGACCTCCGCGCTAGCCGCGCGGGTGGTGCTTCGCGTGCAGCGCCTTCAGGCGCTCGCGCGCCACGTGCGTGTAGATCTGCGTGGTCGAGATGTCGGCGTGGCCGAGCAGCATCTGCACCACGCGCAGGTCCGCGCCGTGATTGATGAGGTGCGTGGCGAAGGCGTGGCGCAGCACGTGCGGCGATAGCGCCTTGCCCGGCAACGCCTTGCGCGCGTAGCGCTTGATCAGGTGCCAGAAAGCCTGGCGCGTCATGCCGGCGCCGCGCCCGGTGACGAAGAGCGCGTCGGCCGCCCTCTTCTTCAGGAGCAGCGGCCGCGCGTCGGCGAGGAAGCGCTGCACCCAGGACACGGCCTCCTCGCCAAGCGGCACCAGGCGCTCCTTCGAGCCCTTGCCGAGGATGCGCACCACGCCGGCGTCCAGGTTCGCCTCGAAGATCTTCAGCGACACCAGCTCCGAGACGCGCAGGCCCGAGGCGTAGAGCACTTCCAGCATCGCGCGATCGCGCAGGCCAAGCACCGCGCCCGTGTCCGGCGCGGCGAGCAGCGCTTCCACGTCCGCCTCCGACAGGCTCTTCGGAAATCGCGGCGCGCGCTTGGGCGCATCGAGCTTGAGCGTGGGGTCGGCAGTGATCGCGCGCTCGCGCAGCGCGTGCTGGTAGAAGCGCTTGAGGGTGGAGAGCATGCGCGCGGCGCTGGTGCTCCTGCCGCGGCGCGCGGCGAGGAACGCGAACAGGTCCTGCTCGCGCGCCTGCCGGAGCGCGCGGCCCTTGAGGAAGGCCGCAAGCTGCGCGAGGTCGCGCCGGTACGCCTCCAGCGTGTTCTTCGCCAGGCCGTCCTCCAGCCACAGCGCGTCGCAGAACGCGTCCACCGCCCGCGCGTCCGCGTCGCTCAGGGCCGGAGCGCGAACGCGTCCGCCTGCGCCTCGTGCAGCAGCAGCCAACGCTTGGCCTCGATGAGATAGCCGCCGGTGGCGTGCCCGAAGCCGCCGATGCCGTCCGCGGCCACCACGCGATGGCAGGGGATCACGATCGGCAGCCGGTTGTCGCCGCAGGCCTGGCCTACGGCGCGTGCCTCGCCGCCGAGCTCCTTCGCCAGCTCGCCGTAGGTGCGCGTGCGCCCGCGCGGGATCGCGCACATCGCCTGCCAGACTGCCTTCTGGAATGCGGTGCCTTCTACGAGCAGCGGCAGGTCGAACGCCGCATCCGGATCTTCGCGGTAGCGCTCGAGCTGGCGCGCCGCGCGCTCGGCGAGCGCGTTGCGCGGTGCGGCCTCCGGCGCCGCGAGCGGCAGGTAGCGGATCCCGCTGACCTGGCCGTCGCGCGTCGTCACCGCGACTTTCATCTTCGGGAATGCGATGACGGCGGAATAACCGGGGTCGGCAGCAATACCGGGGTCAGCGGCAAAACCGGGGTCAGAGCCACGTTTCCGTGAGGTCATCAGCGATCCGCGGCCTTCTGGAAACGTGGCTCTGACCCCACGGCGAGCTTCTCGATCCGCGCCAGCAGCTCGTCGGCGATCTCGATGCCTTCGGCGCGCAGCTTCTTCTCGGAGGCGAAGCGCTTCGCGCCGGGCAGGCGCACGCCTTCGTCGGCGAGCATGGTGCGCACCACGGTCTCGATGCGCTCGAAGTACCGGTCCATGCCCGCGAGCGCGCCCGGATCGATGGCGAGGAACGCCTGGCCGATCCGCGGCTTGTTGCCCGATTCGGAGAAGAACGAGTCGGCCTCGGGGCCGATCGCGGCGCCGGTGAGCGCGGCGCACACCAGCTCGAAGGCGAGCGCGAGCATCGCGCCCTTGGTGCCGCCGATGGGAAACAGGCTCCCCTGCTCGATCGCCTCCTTCGGATCGGTCGTGGGCCTGCCGTGCCGGTCGAGCGCCCAACCCTCGGGAATTTTCTCGCCCTTTTGCATCGCGACCATGATCTTGCCGCGCGTGACCGTCGTGAGGGCGAGGTCCACCACGATCGGTTCCGCGCCCTGGCGCGGAAAGGCGAAGGCGACCGGATCGGTGCCGAAGAGCGCCTTTTTGCCGCCCCACGCGGGGATGGCCGCCGGGGAGTTGGTGAAGGCGACGCCGACCATGCCCGCCTGCGCGACCTTCAGCAGGTGGATGCCGAGCACACCGACGTGCGCGCTGTTGCGGATGCCGGCAAAGCCGATGCCGTTGCGGCGCGCGCGCTGGATCACCTCCTCGATGGCCCAGGCGGCGGACTCGTAGGGCAGGCCGTCGGCGTTGTCGATGAGGCACACGGCGGCCTTCTCCGCCGCCATCGAGGGCTTCGCCCTGCCGTCCGCGCGGCCGTTCCTCAGCATCGAGCAATAAAAGGGCACGCGCGACATGCCGTGGGTGGGCAGTCCCTGCTCCTCGGCGCGCACCAGGTGCTGCGCGGTGCTCTCGGCCATCGCCTCGTGCGCGCCGGCGTTCAGCAGCGCCTGCTTCGCCAGACGGAACAAATCCTGCGCCTTCTTCTTCATAATGGCGATTCTAACCGCACGTTTTCCAGGAGGAGGTCGCATGGGAAGCATGATCGAACTGAAGGCAACCGACGGACACAAGCTCGCCGCGTACCGTGCCGAGCCCGCCGGCAAGCCGCGCGGCGGCGTGGTGGTGATCCAGGAGATCTTCGGCGTGAACAGCCACATCAAGTCGGTCGCCGACGGCTACGCGGCCGACGGCTACCTCGCCATCGCGCCCGCGATGTTCGACCGCCTGCAGCGCGGCTATGACACCGGCTACTCGCAGCCCGAGATCCAGGCGGGCATCGAGGTGATGCAGAAGCTCGACTGGAAGCAGACGATGCTCGACGCAGACGCGGCGATCGCGGAGGCGAAGAAGGCGGGCAAGGTCGGCATCGTCGGCTACTGCTGGGGCGGCACCGTGTCGTGGGTGGCGGCGGCGCGCGCCTCGGGCCTGGCGTGCTCGGCGCCCTATTACGGCGGCGGCATGCCCGGCTTCATCAACGAAAAGCCGAAGGTGCCGACGATGTGCCACTTCGGCGAGCTCGACCAGTCGCCGACGCTCGAGCAGTCCAAGGCCATCGCCAAGGCGCACCCGGAGATCACGGCGCACTTCTATGCCGGCGCCGGCCACGGCTTCAACTGCGACCAGCGCGGGTCCTACCACGCCGCGAGCGCCAAGCTCGCGCGCCAGCGCACGCTGGAGTTCTTTCGCAAGCACCTCGGATAAGGCGCGCACTTGCCCCGCGCTGGCGTGAATCGCCAATTCCGCCTCGCGGCGCGCCCGGTCGGGCTGCCCAAGCGCAACGACTGGCAGTTGACCACCGAGCCGGTGGCGGAGCCCGCCGAGGGCCAGGTGCTGGTCAAGGTGCTGCAGCTCTCGCTCGACCCGGCGATGCGCGGCTGGATGAACGAGGGCACGCAGCTACATCCCGCCGGTGGGGATCGGCGAAGTGATGCGCGCGGGCGGCGTCGGCAAGGTCATCGCCAGTCGGGCATGCGGAGTTCGTCGCCGGCGACCACGTGCGCGGCAGCTTCGGCGTGCAGGAGTACTGCCTGGTGGATGGCAAGGACTTCGGGCGCGTCGGCCTGTCGAAGATCGACCTGCGCCTGGGGACGCTCTCGCAGTGGCTGAACGCGCTCGGCATGCCCGGCATGACGGGCTACTTCGGGCTGCTGGAAGTCGGCCAACCGAAACCGGGCGAGACGGTGGTGGTCTCGGGCGCCGCCGGCGCCGTAGGACAGACGGTCGGGCAGGTGGCGAAGATCAAGGGCTGCCGCGCGGTGGGCATCGCGGGCGGCAGGGCGAAGTGCGACTTCGTGGTGAACGAGCTGCATTACGACGCCTGCATCGACTACAAGGCGCGGCAACGTGCAAGGACGGCCTGAAGGCGCACTGCCCGAAGGGCGTGGACGTCTACTTCGACAACGTGGGCGGCGAGATCCTCGACACCGTGCTCACGCGCATCAATCGCGGCGCGCGCATCGTCATCTGCGGCGCGATCTCGCAGTACAACAACACCACGCCGATGAAGGGGCCGAGCAACTACCTGTCGCTGCTGGTCAACCGCGCGCGCATGGAAGGCATGGTGGTGTTCGACTATGCCGACCGCTATGCGCTGGCCGTGAAGGACATCGCGCAGTGGATGCGCGAGGGCAAGTTCGTGTCGCGGGAAGACGTGGTGGCGGGGATCGAGAATTTCCCCGAGACGCTGAACAAGCTCTTCAGCGGGGAGAACTTCGGCAAGCTCGTCCTGAAAGTCGCCGACGCGTAGGAAAATTGGGGTCAGGGCCGCATTTCCGCTCGCAAGGGAAATGCGGCCCTGACCCCAATTTTCTACCGCAGGAGTGTCTCGCCCGGCTTCACGCGCGTGAAAGCCACCGGCTTCATCGCAATCGAGAGCTTCCCGCCCGCAAGCCGCGCGCTGGTATAGGCCGAGGTCTGGAGCGGCCCCGCATCGGGGAAGTCCTCGCGATAGTGCGCGCCGCGCGAGTCTTCGCGCGCGAGCGCAGCCTGGGTGATCACCTGGCTGGTCGCGACGAGGCTCTTCAGGTTCAGCCAGTCGTGCCAGGTCAGGTTGAAGGCGCGGTTGGCGTCCGCGATTCCCGTGTTCGCGAGCTCGTCGGCAATCGCATCGAGTTCCTGCAGGGCCGAGTTCAGCCCCGCACGGTCACGGATGATCCCGACTCTTTGCCACATCAAGTCGTAGAGGCGCTCGCGCACAGGTTCCAGCGATCCGTGCTGCGCCGCGGGCTTCGGCTCGCAGCGCGCGACCGCGGCGACGATCGCCGCCTGGTCGGGATCGCGCAGCGCGCCCTCCTTCTTCACCCACGCGGCCATCGTCTCGCCCGCGACGCCGCCGAACACTGTGGAGTTGGCTACGCCGTTGCCGCCGAGGCGGTTCGCGCCATGCACGCCGCCCGCGTCTTCGCCCGCCACGAACAGGCCCCGCAACTCGGTCGTGCAGTCCAGCCCGAACTCGACGCCGCCCATCATGTAGTGCGCGGTCGGCACCACTTCCACGAGCCCGCCCGCGAGGTCGAAGCCGCAATCCGCGCAGCGCTCGACCATGCCCTTGAAGTTCTTCGCCACCTTCTCCGGCCCGAGGTGCGCCATCGAGATGTACAGGCCGCCGTACGGCGTCACGTTGCCGCTGCGGATCTCCGTGTACATCGCCCGCGAAACGAGATCGCGCGTGGCGCGTTCGGCGAGCGGGTCGTACCTCGGCATGAAGCGCTCCTTGGCGCCGTTGAGCAGGTAGCCGCCCGCCCCGCGCAAGCCCTCCTCCAGCACCGTGCCGGTCATGCGCGTGTGCGGGCCTGCGAGCAGCCCCGTCGGGTGGAACTGCACCATCTCCATGTCGCGCAAGGGGAGTCCCGCGCGCAGCGCCATGGCAAGGCCGTCGCAGCTCTTGTCGCCCGAGGGCGTGTGGTAGCGGTACATGGTCGGCCCGCCGCCGGTGGCGAGGAGCACCGCCTTGGCGCGCACGAACACGTACTCGCCCGTGCGCATGTCGATCATCAGCACGCCGGCGAGAGCGGCACCCTCTCGCGTCTTCACCAGCTCGACTGCGCGATGTTCTTCCAGCCGATTGATCTTCCTCGCCCACACCTGCTCGGCAAGCCGATTGATGATCTCGATGCCGGTGAGGTCGCCCTTGTGCACCGTGCGATCGAAGGTCTGGCCGGCGAAGGCCTTCTGGTGCACGCTGCCGTCGGGGTTGCGGTCGAAAAAGCAGCCCGAGCTCGTTCTCCAGCTCGCGGATGCGCTCCACCGCGAGCGTCACCAGCTTCCAGGCGAGGTCCTGGTCGGGCAGCCACTTGCCGCCCTCGATGGTGTCCATGAAGTGGCGCTCGACCGAGTCTTCCTTGGCGAGCGCGACGTTGTAGCCGCCCTGCACCATGCGCGTGCAGCCGCACTTGCCGAGCAGGCCCTTCACCGCGACGGTGATGGAGAGCGACGGATCGGCCTGGTGCGCGTGCAGCGCGGCGAAAAGGCCCGCGCCGCCCGAGCCCAGGATAAGAATGTCTGTGTCTAGCTGACGCAAGGGAAGATCGGGCGCTGACCCCGACTATCTTCTTCTGAGCAAATCGGGCTCTGACCCCGATTTCTCCCGCCGCAGCCATTGCGTAAACAGCACCACCACGACCATGGCGAAGCCGATGACGTCGAACAGGGTCTTCGGATAGACGAGCATCACGCCGGCCACGAACAGCATCGCCCGCTCGTAGCGCGTCGTGCGCTGGAAGAGCCAGCCCTGGAACGCGCCGGCGAGCGCCATGATGCCGACCGCCGCGGTGAAGGTGACGAGCGCGATCGAGCCCCAGTTGGCCGTGGCCAGCGTCTTGAACGAGCCCGTGAGCAGCAAGCCCGTGCCGCTCGGGTCGAGCACGAACATGAAGGGCACAAGAAACGCCGGCGTCGTGTACTTCCAGCGTCTGCAGCGTGGTCTTGTAGGGGTCGCCGCCAGTGATCGCGGCGGCCGCGAAGGGCGACAGCGCCGTGGGCGGCGACACCTCCGACAGCACCGCGTAGTAGAAGATGAACATGTGCGCCGCGAACTCCGGCACCTTGAGCGCGATCAGCGCCGGCGCGGCGATCACCGCGCAGATGATGTAGCTCGCCGTCACCGGCACCGCGAGGCCCACGATCCAGACGATGAGCGCGGTGTAGATCGCGGTGAGCAGCAGCGAATTCCCTGCGTAGGCAAGCACGATGGAGCTGAACTTGAGCCCAAGGCCGGTGAGCGTCACCACGCCGACGATGAGGCCCGCGCCCGCGCAGGTGGCGGCGACGTTGAGCACCGCGCGCGTAGCCGCCGTCCAGTGCCTGGAAGAATCCAGCGCCAAAGAAGCCCTTCAGGAACGGCGCTTTGCCGGTAAACAGGTCATAGGAGAACAGCGCGCAGTCGCGCCGCAGGAAGCTCGTGACGAAGGACACCACCGTCGCCCAGAACACCGAGAGCTCCGGCGAGAAGCCCAGCAGCATGAAGGCGATGATCGAGACCAGCGAGAGGAAGTGGAACCAGTACTTCTTCGTCAGGCTCCAGGCGGACTCGACGGTCTCGAACACCACGTTCTTCATGCCGAACTTGCGCACGTCGATCTCGACCATCAGGAACAGCGTGAGGTAGTACAGGCAGGTCGGGATCACCGCCATCAGCAGGACGTCCAGATAGGAGATCTTGAGGAACTCCGCGATCAGGAACGCCGCCGCGCCGAGCACCGGCGGCGAGATGATCGCGCCCAGGCCGCCCGCGGCAAGCAGACCTCCCGCCTCGTTCTTGCCGTAGCCGACCTTGGCGAGCATCGGCGCCGCCACCGCGCCCAGCGTCACCGTCGTCGCCACGCCCGAGCCGGAAGGTCCGCCGAGCAGGAACGAGGACAGCACCACCGTGCGCCCGGCGCTGGTGGGCTTGCCGCCCATCGCCGAGAAGGAGAAGTCGATGTAGAACTTGCCCGCGCCGGAGAACTGCAGGAACGCGCCGTAGATGGTGAACAGGATGATCAGCGTCGAGGACACGTTGATGGCGGTGCCGTAGATGCCCTCCAGCGTCATGTACATGTGGCCGACGAGGCGCGGGATCTCGTAGTCCTTGTGCGTCCAGGGCGCCGGCAGCACCTCGCCGTAGAACGCGTACAGCAGGAAGCAGGTGGTAACGATCGGCATCACCCAGCCGGTGGTGCGCCGCATCGCTTCCAGGATCAGCAGCGCGAGGCCGACGCCGAACACGATGTCCCAGCTGGTTCGGCACGATCGAGCGGTCGAAGAAGTCGTCGCCGCCCGCGATCAGGTAGGCGGCGGTGGCGATGGCCGCGGCGGCCAGCACCCAGTCCCACCACATGACGCGGTTGCGGTAGCGCCGCGCCAGCGGAAAGATGAGGAAGGTGAGGAACAGCACCAGCGCGACGTGGATCGCGCGCAGGTGCTCGGGGCGCACGATGGCGTACGCGGTGTAGAGGTGGAAGAGCGACGTGCCCACCGCGACCGCCGTGACGAACACGGCGAGCCAGCCCTTCAGCTTGTTGTGGACGCCCTCTTCGCGCTCGATCATCTCCTCGGCGCGCGCGAGCGCCTCGGCGCTCACTTCCTGGGCGGGCTGGTGCAGCCGCGCGATCTCTTCGCTCATTGCTCCCCCCTACAAATGCAAAGCCCCGCCAGCAGGCTGGACGGGGCTCTGGTGCGTCGGCGACTCAGTTGCCGATCTTGATGCCCTTCTCGGCGAAGTACTTGATCGCGCCCGGATGCCAGGGCACCGAGGATGCCTCGGTCTTCTGGTTCTCGAGCTTGATGTTCTCCGCCTCCTTGTGCGCGCGGATCAGGTCGTCGCGCTTCTCGAAGATGGTCTTGACGATGTTGTAGGCGGTCTTCTCGTCCATGCTCTGGTGCGCCACCAGGATGTTCATCACCGTCGCCTGGGGGTTGTCGACCGTCCATGCCCTTGTAGATCTCCTTCGGGATGCGGTCCTTGACGTACAGGTTGCCGTACTTCTTGTTCATCGCCGGCACCAGCTCCGCGTGGTCGATCATCTGGATCGTGACGCCGGGCGAGTTGGCGAGGTCGGTCACCGCCGCGGTGGGCAGCCCGCCGACCCAGAAGAAGGCGTCGATCTTGCGGTCCTTCAACGCGTTCACGGACTCGGCGACGCCAAGGCGCTCGCGCTGTCATGTCCTTGTCCTTGTCCAGGCCCGCCGCCTCGATGACGCGGAACGCCATCACCTCGGTGGCGCTGCCGCCCGAGCCGGTGGAAACGCGCTTGCCCTTGAGGTCCGCCATCTTCTTGATGCCGGTGGCCGTGATCGACACCACGTGCATGCGGTTGGGGTAGAGCACCGCCAGCGTGCGCACGGGAACCGGCTTGCCGGTGAACTTGTCCTGGCCTTTGTAGGCGTCCAGCGTCGCGTCCGCCATGGTGAGCGCGATGTAGGGCTTGCCGGTGCCGATGAGCTGCAGGTTGGCGACCGAGCCGCCGGTCACTTCCGCGGTGGCCTGCATGCCGGGGACATACTTGGAAAGCGCCGCGGCCATGCCGCCGCCGAGCGGGTAGTACACGCCGCCGGTGCCGCCGGTGGCGATGGACAGGTTCTGCGCCTGGGCCGCGGCGGCGACGAGGCCGGCGGCGAGCGCAGCGATGCGCACGATGTTCTTCACGGGGTACTCCTCCTTAAGGTCTTAGGTGCGAGTGCAGCGTAACGCGGGGAATTCTACCCCACGCCGAGACGTTTCAAGACCTCCGCCCGCCTCCCCCGGGCCGCGTCCCGCACCCTGGCATAGAGGCTGCCGCCGTGGCTGTCCATCGCCACCAGCAGCGGCCCGAAGCCGCGCACGCGGAACTTCCACAGCGACTCGGGATTCAGGTCGTCCAGGTCCACGTCCTCGATCGCTTCGACCCAGGTGGTCTCGAGCGCCGCGGTGCCGCCAATGATGGCGAGATAGGCGCCGCCGAGCTCCGCGAAGGCCTGCTGCGAGGCCTCGCGCAGGCCGCCCTTGCCGATGATCAGGCGCACGCCGTATTGCTGCATCAGGGGCCGCGTGAAGCGCTCCATGCGGTCGCTGGTGGTCGTGCCGATGCAAAGCGGCGCATAGCCCGCGGGGTGCGCCGCGCTCCTGTCGACCTTCCTTACGTTCGGCGCCGTGTGGATCACGGCGTGGCCGCGCAGATCGAAGCGCGTCTTCCTGCCACGGTCGAACATGTGGATCTGCGTCGCATCCCGTATGCCGAAGAGCGTGCCGTTGAGCGTCACCGTGTCGTTCACGCTCAGCGCGCGTACCTGCGCTTCGCTGATCGGCATCGTGAACTCGTGATGAGCCATCGCTAGCCCCGGTACCCCGCCTGCTGTTTGCACGTCATCGCTAGGGAAGCTCTGAACAAGTCGCGCGGTGGCGCGTTGCGGCCGGAACGCGGCGCCGGCTAGGCGCGAGGCCGCAGCGATATGTCGATATCGCAAGGCCGAGCAACAACGCCGGCGCCCGTGTCATCTCGCTATCGTAAGCCAACCGTCGGGGACTTCCGGCCGCAACCCGAAGGCGGCGAGGCCTTTGCCTTGAACACCCGCCTCGCGGCCTCGCCGCCTGGAGGGACGGGGTCGAGTTTTCGCGCATGGCATCGCCATCGGCCGCCTGGTGGGCGTCCAGCACACGGCGGCGTCCGCTGTCTCGCCCTGCACGAAAATCGCCACCGTCGCGCACGCGGAACTTGTTCAGAGCTTCCCTAGCCGCCGAGCAGCGCCTTCTTCAGGTCGTCCTGCACGGGCTTGTCGCCCAGCCAGATCCTGAGCAGCGCGCGGTAGAAATCCTCGCCCTCGATCGGCTTGCCCGCGGCCTTGCCGTCGATCGTCACCTGGGTGCCCGCGCCGGGCACCCAGTCGAGCAGGATCGCCATGCCCTTCTTCGCCTCTTTCATCTCGCCCATGATCGCGTTGAGCTGCGCGATGCGCGGCTCGAGCAGCTGCATGGTCACCGTGTCGTGGTTCGGGCGCATGCCGTCCACCAGCGCCTTGGTGAAGGTCTCCGCGTCCACGTCGCGCAGCATGTGGATCGCGACGCGCTTGGCGCCGCCCTGCGCGATCGGGTCGGCCTTGCGGTCCGCGACGTACAGGCCCATCGCGTAGACCTGGATGAACAGGCGCTTGCGCAGGCCCGCGCCTTTCAGCGCAAGCTCGGCACCCGCCACACTCGCCTTGTCTTCGATCTTCACGCCCGCCACTTCCGCCGCGGACACCGGCAGCGCGAGCGCCATCAGCAGCAGGATCCTAGTAACCATATTCGACTCCCGTGGGCTTGAAAGTGGCGCGCGCGCGGCGCGCCGAGTGGCACTGCATGTTGACTGCGACCGGATTCATGGTGATGTGCGTGGCCGCGGTCTCGACGTGCACCGCGAACGCCGTGGAATCGCCTCCCAGGCCTTGCGGCCCCACGCCGAGCGCGTTGACCGCCTCGCCGAGGCTTGCCTCGAGCTTCGCGCCTTCGGGATCGTCGCACTTCGAGCCCAGCGGCCGCGTCGCCGCGAGCTTGGCGAGGTGCACGCACAGGTCGGCGGTGCCGCCCACGCCCACGCCCACGATGACCGGCGGGCAGGTCTTGCCGCCCGCCTCGAGCACGCAGTCCACGACAAAGGTCTTGATGGCGTCCACGCCCTCGGCGGGAATCGCCATGCGCAGCCAGGAGTTGTTCTCCGAGCCCGAGCCCTTGGGCACCATCTCGATGGTGAGCGTCTCGGGCTCGTCCGTGAAGTCCACGTGGATCACCGGCACGCCGCGGCCGGTGGAGTCGTGCTGGTTGACGCGCGTGGTCGGGTGCACGATCGAGGAGCGGAACGAGTACTCGCGCGTGGAGCGCGCGCAGCCGGTGCGAATCGCCTGCTTGAGGGCCATGCCGTCCACCAGCACGTTCTTGCCGATCCACACGTTGTAGATCGGGATGCCGGTGTCCTGGCACAGCAGGTTGTCGGTGTCCTCGGCGACCTTGATGTTCCGGATCATGGTGCCGAGCATGCGCTGCGCGCCCGCGTCGGTTTCCGTCTTCGCGAGCGCATCGAACCCCTGCTTCACGTCCGGCGGCAGGCGCTTCAACGCGCGGATGTAGAGCTCCTTCGCCGCTTCCTCGACCATCGCCAAATCGATGCGCATGACAGTGAGCCCGGGGGTACGGGGGACCGAGTGGCGCCGAAGGTCCCCCTGTGCCTACTTCACTTGGATGTTGCGCTCCCTCACCACGCGCGCCCAGAGCTTCGACTCCTCCTGCATGGCGCGGCCCATCTCCTCGGGCGAGTTGCCCACAGGCGCGAGGCCCTGCACGTAGAAGCGCGCCTTCAAGCGCGAGGACTCGAGCGCCTTCTTGGTGTCGCGGTACACCTTCTGGATCACCTCGTTCGGCGTCCCGGCGGGGGCCACGATGCCGAACCAGCCGGTGTTCTCGAATCCGGGGAGCGTCCTCGCGATGGCGGGCACGCCGGGCAGCAGGGCGAACTCGCCCTTGCTCGTCACGCCGAGTGCGCGCAGGCGGCCCGAGTTGATGTGCCCGATGGTGGCGGCTACGTTGGTCACCGCGAAGGTCGTGTCGCCGCTCACCAAACCCGTCAGCGCCGGACCCTCGCCCTTGTAGGGCACCGCGATGGCATTGATCTTCGCCGCGTTGACGAAGTTCTCCGCCGCGAGGTGGGTCTGCGAGCCGATGCCGGCGTGGCCGAAGGTGAACTTGCCGGGCTGCGCCCTCGCCGCGTCGATCAGGTCCTTCACCGTCTTGTAGGGCGAGTCCGCGCGCACCGCCAGCACCTGCGGCCCCGACACCACGTTGGTCACCGGCACGAAGTCCTTCTCGGGGTTGTAGTTGAGCTTGGCGTAGACGTGCTGGTTCGCGGTCACCACCGAGCCGGAGGGAAAGAACAGCGTATAGCCGTCCGCTGCCGCGCGCGCGGCTTCCGCCGCGCCCACCCCGCCGCCCGCGCCGCCCCGGTTCTCGATCACCACGGTCTGGCCCCACATGTCCTGCAGCTCCTGGCCGAGCAGCCGCGCCGAGATGTCGGTGGCGCCGCCCGGCGGGAACGGCACGATGAAGCGCACCGGCTTCTGCGGCCAGGACTGCGCGAGCGCCGTGGCGGCGACGAGCAAACCCGCCGCGAGCACCGCAAACTTTGCGAATTTCATGAGATCCCCCTTCTTCTCTTGGAGTTGTGCGGTGATTCTACAGCGCGAGGGCGAGTGCGAGGCCACATCCCACGGTGAGCGCCGCCGCCCCAGCGGCGAGCGATTTCTGCCAGTCGCGCCAGGGCAGGAATTCGAGCGCGAGCACGCGCAGCCCCCCGCCCAGGTGAGCGGCCAGCAGGACCACCAGTGCCCACTCCGCGGCCTTGACGAGCGGCTGCTCGGTCCACTTGAGAAAGCCGTCCATCGCGAGGCCCTGCCCAAGCACCCAGAAATGCGCGGGCAGGAATAGCGCGAGCGCGATGCCGGAAACCCGGTGCACGACGGCCACCCACCAGGAGGAACCCTGCCTCATGCGAACACCGTAAAGACGGCGCGCATGCCCATCACGGCAAGCAGCATGGCAAAGGCGAGGAGCGCGAGGTCGCGCGAGCGACCGCGCCAGCCGAGCCACTCGCCCAGCACCGCGCGCAGCCCGATCGGCGCATGCACCGTGACCGCGAACACGAAGAGCGAATAGAAGGCGAGCCAGGCTGCGTTGCCGCGCGTGCGCGCAAGGATCTCGGCGCCGGTCAGGCCGCCGCGCACCGCATAGACGATGGTGACGAGATGGACGATCACGCACAGCGCGAGCACCGCGGCGCTCGCGCGCTGGGCGATCCAGAGACGCGTTTCGCCGCGCACGCTCACAACTCGCCTTTCAGCGCCGCAGCGGCCACCGCGCGCTTCAGGCCCGCGATGCCCGCGGTGGGCGAGAGCTGCTTGGGGCAGCGCTCGGTGCAGCTCATGTGCGTGTGGCAACTATGGCAGCCCGCGTCCCCCGCGACCGTGCGCAGGCGCGCGGCCTGCTGCGCGTCGCGCTCGTCGTTGACGAGTGTCCAGGCGCGGTTGAGCGCCGCGGGGCCGAGGTAGTCCGCGGTTCCACGCCACCACGTCGCAGGCGGCATAGCACACGCCGCAGCCGATGCACTCGATGGAGGCATCCGCGAGCTTGCGCCGCTCGCCCGCCGGCGAGATGCGCGCGAAATCGTCCTTGCGCGTCGCGGCGCCTTTGAACTGGCCCTTCGCGCGCGCCCACTTGTCGAAGAACTCGCGCATGTCGGTGACGAGGTCGCGGATCACCGGCAGGTTCTTCAGCGGGGCGACCTCGAGGCGATCGTTCTTCGCCACCTTGTCCACGTGCGTGCGGCAGGTCCAGCGGGGCGCGCCGTTCACCGTCATGGCGCAGGAGCCGCACATGCCGACGCGGCAGGCGTAGCGGTAGGCGAGCGAAGGGTCGAGCGCGCGCTGGATGTGGGTCACCACGTCCAGCACCGTCTGGCTCTCGTGGCGCGGCACCTCGTACTCGCGGAACGCGCCCTGCGCGCCGCCCCGCCAGACGCGCACGCGCAATGAGGGCAGGGGGGCCGGGCCCCGTCCGCCGGAATCGCGCGGGGCCTTCCCGGCCCCCCCGCACCCCCCGGCCGCCACGTCTTGCGCGTCCGCCTGAGTCGCCCGCGCGGTGCTTGGCGTCACTGTCGACGCGGCCTGCTCAGGCGCTCTCGTAGAGGCGGGTGAGCACGAACTCGCGGTGCCCGAGCGCCTCGGCGGCGGTGAGGCGGCCGTTGGCGGTGCGGAACATGCACTCGAGCAGCTTGTCGCCGGCCTGGTCGGGCGACAGCTCCTTGCGCAGGAGCCCCGTGACGTCGACGTCGATGTGCTCGGACATCGTGCGCACGGTGCGCGGATTGGCGCGACAGCTTGATCACCGGCAGGATCGGGTTGCCGATCACGTTGCCCTGGCCCGTGGGGAAGAAATGCACCGCGAAGCCGGCGGCGCCGAGCAGCGTCACCATCTCCGCCGCGGCGGAGGACGAGTCCATGAACCACAGACCGGGCCCGGTGGGCGCTTCCGCCTTGTCGAGCACGCCGTCGACCACGCACTTGCGGCCGATCTTCTGGATGTTGCCCAGCGCCTTCTCCTCGATCGTCGTGAGGCCGCCCTCGATGTTGCCCTTGGTGGGCTGCGAGTCCATCAGGTCGCTGGTCTTGTGGCGCTCGATGACCTGCTGGTAGCGGTCGAACATGAACTGGAACTTCTTGCGCACCTCGTCGTTCCTGCAGCGCGCGGCCACCAGGTGCTCGCCGCCCGTCAGCTCGGTGGTCTCGCCGAAAACCAGCGTCACACCGTGCGGGTAGAGCTTGTCGAAGGCGTTGCCCACGGTGGGATTCGCGCCGCAGCCGGAGGTGGTGTCCGATTCGCCGCACTTGGTGGACACCCACAGGTCCTTCAGCGGCCGCTCCTCGCGGCGCAGCTCGCTCGCCCATTGCACGTATTCCTTGCGCCTTCTTCGAGGCGCGCAGGATGGTGTCGTGGTCGCCGTGCTGCTCGATGCCGAAGTAGGACACGGGCTTGCCGGTGGCGGCGATGCCGTCGGCCACCTTCTTCGCCCAGCCCTCCTCGATGCAGATCACCACCACGGCGGCGACGTTGGGGTTCGCGCCGGTGCCGATGAGCGTGCGGAAATGCAGGTCGAGGTCGGCGCCGAACTGCAGGCGCCCGTAGGGATGCGGCAGCGCCAGCGTGCCCTTGATGTTGTTCTCCACCGCCTGCGCGGCGGCGTTGGAGAGATCGTCCACCGGCAGGATGAGCGACGTGGTTGCGCACGCCGATGCGGCCGTTCTCGCGCTTGTAGCCCCAGAAGCTTGCCTTGGAAAGGTCCATGCTCACCACCGCTTAGTCTTGAGGTTCTGGATGTGCGTGTGCTCGCCCTTCTTGATCGGCGCCACCACCTTGCCGATGTCCACGCCGTACTTGATCACGGTGTCGCCGGGCTTGTAGTCCTTCAGCGCGAGCTTGTGGCCGATGGGGATGTCGCTCTGCGCGACGATCTTCACGTCCTTGTCGTCCTCCATGATCCAGCCGTTGAGCTCCTGGCCCTTCTTCACGCCCTCGACGACCACCACGCCGACGCCGTCGCCTTCCTCGTGCACCACGAAATGAATCATCGCCATCTCCGTTGCGAAGTCCCGCTATTCTATCGGCATGATCGCGCGCAGACGCTTCCTGCAGGCACTCGCGGCCGCGGCTGTTTCACCTGCGCTGCCCTCCTGCGCGCAGGCGCCCGCCCAATTCGCGCGCGATCCGTTCGCCCTCGGCGTGGCCTCCGGCTATCCGCATCCGGGCGGCATGGTGCTGTGGACGCGGCTTGCGGGCGGGCTCGACCCTGTCGCCTACCCGGTGCGCTGGGAGATCGCGTCCGATGAGGCGATGCGGGCCGTCGTGGCCTCGGGCAGCACGGTGGCCGAGCCGGAGTGGGCGCATTCGGTGCACGTCGAGCCGAAGGGCCTCGAGCCGGATCGCTGGTACTGGTACCGCTTCATGGCGGGCGACGCAGTGAGCGCGGTGGCGCGCACGCGCACCGCGCCGCGGCCCGATGCGCCGGTCGAGCGCCTGCGTTTCGCCTTCGCTTCCTGCCAGCAGTACGAGCAGGGCTACTTCGTCGCGCACCGGCACATCGCCGCCGATGCGCCGGACCTCGTAGCCTTCCTCGGCGACTACATCTACGAATCCTCCTGGGGCAAGGACAAGGTGCGCGCGCACGAGGCGGGCGAACCCTACAACCTCGAGGAGTACCGCCAGCGCTACGCGCTCTACAAGTCGGATCCCGATCTCCAGGCCGCGCACGCCGCCTGCCCGTGGATCGTCACCTGGGACGACCACGAGGTGTGCAACGACTATGCGGACGACCGCGCGGCCTACGACACGACGCGCGAACTGTTCCTCGAGCGCCGCGCGGCGGCCTATCGCGCCTATTACGAGCACATGCCCTTGCCCGAGCGCATGAAACCCAGGGGGCCGGACATGCGCATCTACACGCAGCTCGGGTGGGGGCAGCTTGCGCGATTCTTCGTTCTCGACGACCGGCAGTACCGCTCCTGGCAGGCCTGCCCGCGGCCGAACCGCCGCGGCGGCTCGAATACCGTGGACGTCGAGAAGTGCGACGCGCTCGCGAACCCCAACCGCACCATGCTCGGGCGCGCGCAGGAGAAGTGGCTGGAGAATTCCCTTGCGCGAATCGCGGCTCGCGCTGGAACCTGCTCGCGCAGCAGACCACCATGGCCCAGTTCGACCAGAAGCCGGGGCCTGGGCGGCGCGCGTGGACCGACGGCTGGGACGGCTATCCTGCGGCGCGGCAGCGCCTGCTGGACCACCTCCACGGCAGGAGAATCGCGAACCCGGTGGTGCTCGGCGGCGACGTGCACTCCTTCAACGTCGCAGACCTGAAGCTCGACTTCGACGACGCGAAGTCGCCCGTGGTGGCGAGCGAGTTCGTCGGCACCTCGATCACCTCGCAGGCCTGGCCGCAGGAGCGGCTGAACCAGTACCTGCCCGACAACCCGCACATGAAGCTGATGGACAGCCGCTACCGCGGCTACGCGCGCGTGGAGGTCACGCCCGGGAGGATGACAGTGGACCTGCGCGCGATGGAGTCCGTGCAGAGCCGTAAAGCGGCATGCAGCACGCTCGCCACGTTCAGCGTGGCGGATGGGTCCCCTGGGCCGCGGCGAGCCTGAGGATTCAGGCCTTCGTGGCCGGCGACATCCAGTTCTGCCGCAGGTAGCGCTCCTCGAACCCCGCGCGCAGGATATTGCGGTAGGAGTTGCTCGGCTTGTCGGGCAGGCGCTCGCCCGTCTCGGTGACCGCCGTGCGCGCGCCGCGCGACGCCGCCTCGGTGAGCCGGCGCGCAAGCAGGGCGTTCTGCGCGCCGTGGCGGCGGAACGCGGGCAGCGTCGCGCCGAAGCCGAGCCAGGCGTACTCGCCATTCACGTACGCCGCCCCCGCCGCGGCCGGCGCGGATCCCGCGAAGGCCATCACGCAGAGCCAGTGCGGCCGCCCGGGCAGCGCGCTCACCCAGGATGCAATAGCCGCTGGCAGCCCGAAGCCCTCGGCGACCACGCGGCCGAAGTCGGCGCCAAGCTCGGGGCCTGCGACGCGGACCTCCAGGTCGGTCGGGGCCTTGAGCGAAGCGTCGCACGGCCGCGAGAACTTCATCCAGGCGTAGCCCCGTGTGAACCCGCGCCGCTCGAGCCACGCGCCGAGCGCAGAAGGCCGGTACGGCGCCGCCACCGGCACGCAATAGCGCGCGCCGCGGCTGGCCATGTGCGCCACCACGGCGTCCAGGTCCGCTTCGCTCGCCTCGTGCGCAACACCGAGCCCTACCGCGCGCCGGAAGAGCGCCGGCGGCTCGATGCCGCGGCTTGTCATGCAGGTTGCGGTTCCGATCCCGCGCACCTCGATCGCGTGCGCCCCGCGCACGGCATCCGGCGCCGCGCGCCACAGGTCGACGCTGGCGTCGAACTCGACCGTCTCGAGAGCAGCGAGATCCTGTGGCATGGCCTAGCTCCCGCGCCTGCACTTGAAGATGGCCTCGTAGGCCTTCTCGGCGACGCGGTCGTCGAGCAGGCACGCGATGGCCTGCACGAAGTCGCGCGGCGCCTTGGCGACGAGAAGGTCGCGCACCCACGCATGCACCACCTCCTGGCGCTTGCGGTCGGGCATCGAGAGCAGGCGCTCGAGCCGCCTGTGCACGGACTCGTCCTCGCACGCCGCGGTGAGCATCGTGACGAACGTCCCGATCTCGCCGACCGTCTTTGGTCCCCGGCTGGCGCGGGGACGCAACTCACTTCTCCTTCGGCGCTTGCGCCGGCGGCGCGAACCACTGGTCCTTCGGCACCACCTGCGGTGCCTTCGGGTCCAGCACGTAGTGCGGCGACATGATCTGCACGCCGTACTCGTTGAACACATCCTGGATGTTGCCGTGAAGGCGGTGCAGCACCTCCGCGCGCGGCGCCGGGCGCTCGAGCGGCGTGTACGCGACCAGCCGGTACTCGACGTAGTAATCCGAGAGCGCGGTCTGGCGCACCATCGGCGCGGGCTTGGGCGCGACGTCGTCCGTGCGCCGCGCCGCCTCGAGCAGCATCGCCTCGACCTGCCGCCAGGGCGTGGCATAGCCGATCGTCACCACGGTATCGACGACGAAACCGGTGCCCGGCACGGCGCGCGAGTAGTTCCGCGTCGTCGCCGCCATCACGGTCGAGTTGGACAGGGTGATCTCCTCGCCCATCCCGGTGCGCAGGTGCGTGGTGAACATGCTGAGCTCGGTCACGGTGCCTTCGTTGTCGCCGATGCGAACGTAGTCGCCACGCCGGAACGTCCGCGAGTACATCAGGATCAGGCCGCTGAAGGCCTGGCCGATGACGCTCGCGCCGCCGAGCGAGATCATCAGGCCGACGAGCACGGAGACGCCCTTGAAGGCGTCGGTGCTGGCGCCCGGCAGGTAGGGGTAGGCCATCGCCAGCGCGAAAAGCCACGCGGCAAAGGCGAAGATGCGCCGCGTCGGCCCCACCGTGTCCTCGCTCAGCCACTTGACCTGGATCTGCCCGCTCTCGACGCGGTCGAAAAATGCCCGGCCCAGGCCGATGACCGCCTTGGTCACGACGAAGATGATGGCGACGACGACGAGTCCCGGCGCCGCCCCGACGATCGCCATCAGCACCTGCCAAGCGACCTCGAGCAGATTGAACGTCAGCTTCTCGCCCCACGCGCGCGTGTAGGGGAAGCGTTCCAGCACGAAGGCAAGCCATGCGGTGGTGAGCGCGATCACCAGCAGCCAGGCGAGCACGGTGACGGCCCGGCTCGCCAGGCGGTTCACGCCGCGCAGATTGAGGCGGCGCGCTCGATCTTCCGCCGCCACGGCAATGCGCAGGCCCGCCCAGCGGCTCAGTCGGTAGAGCAGCCAGACGAGGGCGCCATACACTAGCGTCGCCGCGGCAGCGAGCCCCGCCGCGGTCGCCATGTAGCGCGGCGAGCGCTGCTCGCGGCGCTCGGCGATCGCCTGCTCCAGGCGCCTGATCGCCTCGCGCGCCACGAGCTGCGTGGTCTCCCCGGTCTGCGGGTCGATGTCGATCCTGGTGACGATGAAGGCGTGGCGGCCGCCGACCCGCACGCGCGTGCCCTCTTCGGTCTCGCCATGCGAGACCTCGGCGTTCGGATCGGCATCGAGCGCCGCTTCGATGCGCTCGGTGGAGTTCCTTGCGCGCTCTTCGGCGCTGTAGCCGGCGACCGGGCCGCGCAGCTCGATGATGGTGCGGTTGGCGATGATCACCGGGGCACGCTGGCGCTGCAGGTCCTGCGCGGCCACAGCGAGCGGCGCGAGCGCGGCGGGCAAGGCGAGCGCCAGGAGCGCAAGGGCGCGGGCGAGGCGGCGCATGCAGGCGCGCGAGGCGATGGCTAGCGGCACTTCAGGTTCGCCGACCAGTCCACGATCGGCTTGGTGCAATCCTGTTCGTGCACGCGGCGGTTGGCGTCGAGCTCGGGCGGACGGCGCGAGGAGCCGTCGATGGCGGCAAACGGATTCGCGTTGGTGGTGGTGGTGCCGCTCGCCGATTCGGTGCTCGCGCGCGCCATCATCACCGCGGCGAGCGCGAAGAATGCGATCGCGCCGGCGCCGCTGCTCGCCGCCGTGACCTGCGCACCCACCGCGGTGGACCCTGTCGTCACGGAGCTCGCCGCAGCGGTGGTCGTAGAGACCGTGGCCGCGCTGTGGGCGCAGGCCGCGATCTGTACGCAAAGCAGCAAGACGATGAGCCGTTTCATCCCGTCGCACGCACCAGCCGGTCCCTGACCCCGGCCCATTCCGGAGCCTCGGGCGGCGCTTCGATGAGGATCATCTCACAGTGCGCGCTGTCCAGCTCGCGCAGCGCCGCGTAGAGCTTCTGCGCATAGGCCGCGGGCTCGCGCGGCATGCGCAGCCAGAAGTCCACCCGCTCGTCCGGGCGCGAGAAGGCGAGCACCGCGACCTTGTCCTGCAGCCGGGCGATCTGCTGGTCGAGCTCGTGGGTGGGAACGAGCTGCGCCGGGGTCTTCGGCGCGTAGTGGCGCTCGAGGCCGCCCGAATGGCGCGGGGAATCCTCCTGCCTGGAGGCGATGGGCATGCCGAGCGCCTCCTCGAGCATCGCCGCGGAGATGACGCCCGGGCGCAGCAGCACGGGCTGCGGCCCGGAAAGATCCACGATGGTCGATTCGATGCCCACCTCGCTCGGGCCGCCGTCGAGGACGAGGTCCACGTCCTTGCCCAGGTCCTCGCGCACGTGCGCGGCGGTGGTGGGCGAGACCTGACCGAAGCGGTTCGCGGAGGGTGCGGCGATGCCGCCGCCGAAGGCTGCCAGCATCTCGCGCGCGATCGGATGCGCGGGAACGCGAAGGCCCACGGTGTCCTGGCCGCCGGTGACGAAGTCGCCCGCCCTGCTGGAGCGCTTGAGGATCATCGTGAGCGGTCCGGGCCAGAAGCGTTCTGCAAGCCTGCGCGCAGCCGGCGGAATGTCACTCGCCCACGCGAAAGCGGCCTGCGCGCTCGCGAAGTGCACGATCACCGGATGGTCCGCCGGCCGGCGCTTCGCTGCGTACAGGCGCGCCGACCGCCTCCTTGCTCGACGCATCCGCGCCGAGGCCGTAGACGGTCTCGGTGGGAAACGCGACCAGCCCGCCGCGCTTGAGGATTTCCGCGGCGCGCTGGACTGCGGGGCTCACAGCTTGAGCGGCGCGGCCTTGAGGACGGCTTCGGTCTGCTTCGCGCGGAAGTCGTGCAGCTTCTTCGCCATCGCCTTGTCCGTGACCGCGAGGATCGCGACCGCGAACAGCGCCGCGTTCGCCGCGCCCGCCTCGCCGATGGCGAAAGTCGCTACCGGGATGCCTTTGGGCATCTGCACGGTGGAAAGGAGCGAATCGAGGCCCTGCAGGTGCTTGGAGGGCATCGGCACGCCGAGCACGGGCAGCGTGGTGTGCGCCGCCACCACGCCGGCGAGGTGCGCCGCGCCGCCCGCCGCCGCGATGATTGCCTTCATGCCGCGCGCGGCCGCGCCTTCGGCCCAGGCGGCCACTTCGCGCGGCGTGCGGTGCGCCGACATCGCCTTCGCCTCGTAGGCGACGCCGAAGTCCTCCAGCATCTTCGCCGCCGCCTTCATGGTCTCCCAGTCTGAGGTGGACCCCATCACGATGCCGATCATTGCAGCTTTCTCCCGGTGAGCCGCTCGAGCGCCTCGCGGTACTTCTGCGAGGTCCTGGCGATCACCTCCGCCGGGAGCTTGGGCGCCGGCGGCGTCTTGTCCCAGTCGAGCGTCTCGAGATAGTCGCGCACGTACTGCTTGTCGAACGAGGGCGGGCTCATGCCGACCTGGTAGGAGTCCGCCGGCCAGAAGCGCGAGGAATCCGCGGTCAGCACCTCGTCGATGAGGACCAGGTTGCCCTTGGCGTCGGTGCCGAACTCGAACTTGGTGTCGGCGATGATGATGCCCTTGGTGCGCGGCGTACTCGCGACGCTTCCTTGTAGAGGCGGATGGAGACCTCGCGCACCTTCTCGGCCATCTCCTTGCCGATCAGCTTGACGACTTCCTCGAAGGAGATGTTCTCGTCGTGGCCCGATCTCGGCCTTGGTGGCCGGCGTGAAGATCGGCTGCGGGCAGCTTCTGCGCCTGCTTGCAGGCCCTTGGGCAGCTCGATGCCGCAGATCTTTCCGGTCTTCTGGTAGTCCTTCCAGCCCGAGCCGATGATGTAGCCGCGCACCACCGCTTCGATGGGCAGGGGCTTCAACTTCTTCACGACGATCGCGCGGCCCTTCACCTGCGCCTTTTCGTCCTCGCCCTTCACTACCGTCTGCGGGTCGATGCCGGTGAGCTGGTTCGGCACGATGTGGCCGAGCTTGCCGAACCAGAAGTTCGCCATCTCGTTGAGCACCCGCCCCTTGTCGGGGATCGGGTCGGGCAGGATCACGTCGAACGCGGAGAGCCGGTCGCTCACCACGATCAGCATCTTGTCGTCGCCCACGCCGTAGATGTCGCGCACCTTCCCCCGCCCGAGTCGCGGCAGGCTCTTGAGAGAGGATTCGTAGAGAGCGTCCATGGTCGTGAAAATTGGGGTCAGGGCCGAATTAATTGCATGCAAAAGAATTCGGCCCTGACCCCGATTTCTAGGCGGCCTGCTTTTCCAGCTCGGGCTTCCACTTGCCCTGCGCCGCAAGGCCGTTCATGTGCGCGCGGTGGTGGAAGGCCTTCTGCGCCGCGGTGGCGTTCGACGCCTGGCCGCGCCAGGTCTTCAAGCGCCGGGTTCTGCAGCGCGCGCGAGTACGAGAACGTGAGCGGCCAGGGCAGGCCCTTCATCGCCGCCATGGCGTTAAGGTGCGCCGTGGCCGCCTCGTCCGACTGGCCGCCGGAGAGGAACACGATGCCCGGCTGCGCGGCGGGCACGGTGCGCTTGAGCACGCGTAGGGTGCGCTCGGCGACTTCGTCCACGTTCGCCTGGCGCGGGCATTCCTTGCCCGAGACCACCATGCTCGTCTTGAGGATCAGGTGCTCGAGCGAGACGTTGTGCGCCGCCATCGCCGCGTAGGTGGCGCGCAGCGTCGCTTCCGTCACTTCCTCGCAGCGCTCGACCGTGTGGCTGCCGTCGAGCAGCACCTCGGGCTCGATCATCGGCACGATCGACGCCTCCTGGCAGAGCGCCGCATAGCGCGCGAGCGCATGCGCGTTGGCGTACAGGCAGGTGTGGCTGGGAATCCCTTCGCCGATGGTGATCACCGCGCGCCACTTGGCAAAGCGCGCGCCCGACCTTGAAGTACTCCGCCAGGCGCTGGCCGCAGGCCATCGAGCCCCTCGGTCACCTTCTCGCCCGGGCAAAGCGCGAGGTCCATCGCGCCCTTGTCCACCTTGATGCCCGGCAGGATGCCCTTCCTCGCGAGGTAGTCGGGGAACAGCACGCCGTCATTCGCCTTCTGGCGCAAGGTCTCGTCAAAGAGGATCACGCCGGAGATGTATTGCTCGACGCCGGGCGTGGTGAAGAGCAGTCCGCGGTAGGTACGCCGGTTTTCCTCGGTGCACTCGACGCCCACCGACTTGAAGCGCTTCTCGCAGGTGCCGCTCGACTCGTCCGCGGCGAGCACGCCTTTGCCGCGCGCGACCATCGCAGCGGCGGTCTTGGAAAGCAGGGCTTTGTCCATCTGATGTTCTCTCGCGCTGTGTGCAGGGAAGGAATCCGGGAAGGCCCGGATTTTACCGCCGCCGTCTTGCGGCGACTACTGGCGATCGCGCCGCCGGCCGCTATTCCGCCGCCCGCGGATCGAATCGCGGCGCGACGGCCGCGGATTCAGAACTCGATGTCGTCGCGGATCGCGGCAATGCCTGCGGCCGCGCAGGCGTCATCTTCCTTCCCGCCCGGCGCGCCGGAGACGCCGATCGCGCCAAGCAGCGCCCCGCCCGCCTCGATCATCAGGCCGCCGCCCACGGCGGCGACGCCGGGCAGGTGGCGGATGCCGCTTTGCGGCCGGCCGGGTTGCGTCGCCTCCGCGAGCGCCGTGGTGTCGGTACGGAAGCTGACCGCCGTGTAGGCCTTCGCGCGCGCCGTCTCCACGGTGTGCGGGCCGGCAAAGCGATCGCGCAGGAGCGCCTGCGTGACGCCCATGCGGTCTACCACCGCCACGGTGGCCTGGAAGCCGCCGTCACGGCACTTCTTCAGCGCCGCCTGCACCGCCTTGAGCGCGATCTCGGGCGTGAGCAGCTTGATCGAATGGCTGCCCTGCTGGGCCTCGGCCGCGAGCGGCAGGAAGGCTAGCCAGGCAAGCACGCAGAGAGCCTTCAGGTTCGTCATGTGTCGGTTCCTTTCCGCAAATGCCGATGCGGGCGGCGCACGCCTCAGCCGCCCATGCGCCAGTACTGGTACTTCATGGTCAGCGCAGAACCCGCGACGATCGCAAAGAAAGTGAGGAACGAGCCGAGCGCGAGCGTGGAGATGCCGGTGACCGCCTGCCCGATGGTGCAGCCCAGCGCCGTGATGCCGCCGAAGCCCATCAGGATCCCGCCCACCACGTGGTTGGCCGTGTCCTCGGCATCGCGGAAGCCTTCCCAGCGGAACGTGCGCGTGGCGAGCGCGTAGGCGGCCGAGCCCGGCGATCACGCCGAGCGCCGAGGCGATGCCGTAGGTGACGATCTTCGACTTGTCGGTCCAGAACATCAGGTACTCGAGCGAGTAGGCGAGCGGGCCGACGAACGAGAACGACTCCATGCGCCCGGAGTTGGTGGCGACGAAGGCCTCCTGCAGCGTCTGCGGGTCCTCGGCGACGTAGCCCACCACGCCGCTCACGTACCAGCCGCCCACCACCACCAGGCCGGTCACCACGCCGCCCAGCGTGTAGTCGAAGCTCGAACGGAACTCCTTGCTCGCGTAGGCGTAGGCCGCGAGCGCGCCGCCGATGAGCGCGGCGAGGGTCGCCGTCAGGCTCGCCTTCGCCATGCCGGTGCCCGCCGCGAGGAGCGAGGGCAGGTCCTGTCCCGGCGCGAGCGTGATCGAGGCGCGCTCGAGCACGCCGACGCGGAAGGCGCCGAACAGGCCCCGGAGCGTCATGTACGCCGCAATGCCGAGGAACACGTAGACCACCAGCGACTTGAGATTGCCGCCGCCGATGCGGATCAGCGTCTTCGAGCCGCAACCGGAGCCCAGCGTCATGCCTACGCCGAACAGGAAGCCGCCGACGACGTACGAGAGCCAGGTGAAATTGGGTCCCGGGTAGATCGACTTGGACAGGTCCACCACGCCCGCGACCTGCAGGACGCTCGAGCCGATGAGCGCCACCGCGATGGCGAGCAGCCACATGCGCAGGCGGTTCTTGTCGCCCATGTTCACCCAGTCGGAGACGGCGCCCATGGTGCAGAAGTTGGTCTTGTTGCCGACCGCGCCGAAGATGAAGGCAAGGACGAACGCGCCGCCGGTGACGTACGGAACGAGCTGCGCGGGGTTGGTTTCGCTCATGCGAAATTCTCCCGTGGCGGGCGCGGCCTGCGCATTGGAGTTGCGAAGGCGCTCATCAAATCGCCTGATCTCCCACGCGCGGCATTAGCGCATCTGGCGCAGGTGCCGAAGCGCCTGCCCGCCATCGAGAGCGGCGCGCACCGCCTCGGCGGCGCTGCGCAGGTCGCCATGGCGCCCGAGGTGCCACAGGCACAGCGCGGCGCCGTAGACCAGGCAGTCGCGCGTCGCGCCGGGCTCGCCGGCGAGCGCCGCCATGCCGGCTTCAGCGGCGGCCTTGGCCACCGCCGCAGCTTCGAACGGTAACTCGCCCTGGCCCTCGTCCCCCGTCTCCGCAGCGTGCGCGCCGGGAATGCGCGGCGCGCGCACCGACTGCTCGATGCCCAGCTCTGCCGGCTTGAATTCAGTGGAAGTCTCCTCGCCACCGCCGTGATAGTGGAAGGCCTTGCCGGTCTGCGAGAGCCCGGGAATCACGCCGCCCTCGACCCCGCGCACGATGAGGGCGGAGTCGTAACCGGCGTGGCGCGCGAGCATCGCGTAGATGCGCGGGTAGGGCTTGTGCACGTAGCCGGTGACCAGATGCGACTGCAGCCGGCCGCGCACCGGCCCCGCCAGCACCTCGGCAGTGGTGATGGCGGGCCGCTTGACGATGAGCGTGCGCAACCCGGTGAGCGCATACAGCTTCGGACAGAACGCCCTCTGATCCACGTAGGCCCAGCCGATTCGCGGGTCGCCCAGGCGCGCGGCGGCTTCTTCGGGCGAGAGATCCACCGGCAGGCCGGCGGCGCGCAGCACCTGCCGGTGCGTGACGCCGTACTTGGGTCCCATGCTCTCTACGCCGTGCGAAACCGTCGCCACGCCGCAGGCGGCGAGCACCGCCGGCAGGAACGGCGCGGCCGGCAGCGTGCGGTTGTAGCCGTCGTAGGGATCGCCAAGGTCGAGCACCTCGTCCACCGGCGCGGTGGCCCGAAGGGTCGCGTCGCGGATCGCCTCGAGCATGCCGAGATTTTCGTCGTCGGTCTCGCGCTTCATGCGCAGCGCGATCAGGAACACCCCGGCCTGCACCGGATCGACCTGTCCGTCGAGCACCAAGCGCATGCCGGCGCGCGCTTCCTCGCGCGAGATGTCTTTGCTCAGCTCGGGCCCCGTGGCGATGCGCTTCAGGATCGAGTGCATCAGCGCCGCGGGATCGGCGGGAACCGCGTGCAGCGGCGCGCTCATGGGGCGTCCGCCCCGCGCAAGCCGATCAGGATGCGCCCGCTTTCCAGCCGCACCGGATAGGTCCTGAGGTCTTCTTCCGCCGGCTCTTCCAGCGCCTTGCCGGTGCAGACGTTGAAGCGGCTGCCGTGCAGCGGGCACTTGACCAGCTCGCCCTTGAGAACGCCGGTCGAGAGCGACGCTTCCTCGTGGGTGCAGGTATCGTCCACTGCGCAGATCCGCCCCTCCACGTTGGCGAGCAGGATGCGCCGGCCGCGAACGTCGATGCGCTTCATCGTTCCGGGCGCAAGCTCGCCTGCCTTTCCTGCCTCGATGAATTCTTGCGTCACGAACGCCTCATGCCGCGGGCTCGAACCATTTTAGACGCTCGCGCAGCGTGACGACCTCGCCGATGATGATCAGCGTGGGCGCCTTGACGCCGCCGTCGCGCACGATCGCCGGCAGCGACTCGAGGGTGCCCGTCAGCACGCGTTGCTGCGGCGTCGTGCCCGCCTGCACGAGCGCGGCGGGCGTGGCGGCCGGCAGGCCGTGCGCGACGAGCTCGCGGCACAGGATATCGACGCCGACCAGTCCCATGTAGAACACGATGGTCTGGCGCGGCTGCGCAAGCGCCCTCCAGTTCAGGTCCATGCTGCCGTTCTGCAGGTGGCCGGTGACGAACACCACCGACTGCGCGTAATCGCGGTGCGTGAGCGGAATGCCGGCGTAGGACGCGCAGCCTGCCGCCGCCGTGATGCCGGGCACCACCTGGAATGGGATGCCCTCGGCGGCGAGCGTGTCGATCTCCTCGCCGCCGCGCCCGAAGATGAACGGATCGCCGCCCTTCAGGCGCACCACGCGCTTGCCTTCCCGCGCGAGGCGCACCAGCAGGTGATTGATGTCCTCCTGCGGCAGCGCGTGCTTGGCGCGCTCCTTGCCGGCGTAGATGCGCTCGGCCTCGAGCCGCACCAGGTCGAGGATCGGCTGCGAGACGAGCCGGTCGTACACCACCACGTCGGCCTGCTGCATGAGGCGCAGCGCGCGGAAGGTGAGCAGGTCCGGATCGCCCGGGCCGGCGCCGACCAGCGAGACCTCGCCGCCCGTGAGGGAGAGACGCGGACCGGCAAGGCGCTGGTCGTCGAGCGCCGCCTGCAGCGCTGCGCGCGCCTCGGCATCGCGGCCGCTGAACACCAGCTCGGCGATCGGGCCCTGCAGCACGCGTTCCCAGAAGCGCCGGCGCTCCGGCGGCTTGAAGCGCGCCTTGACCTGGTCACGGAAGGCCCCGGCGAGGGCCGCCAGCCGCCCGTAGCCCGCCGGGATGAGGCTCTCCAGGCGCGCGCGCAGCAGCCGCGCCAGCACCGGCGAGGCGCCGCCGCTGGATACCGCCACCGTGAGCGGCGCGCGCTCGATGATGGAGGGCAGGATGAACGAGCACAGCGCGGGCTGGTCGACCACGTTCACCGGGATGCGCCGCGCCCGGGCGGCCGGCGGCGACCGCGCGGTTCACCGCGTCGTCGCTGGTGGCGGCGATCGCCACCGCGTAGCCCTCCAGGTCCGCGTCCCGGAAGTTCGCGGCGCGGTGCGCGATGCGGCCCGCGGCGACATCGGTGTCGAAAGCCGCGCTCAGTTCCGGCGCGAGCACGGTGACCCGCGCGCCGGCGCGCAGCAACAGTGCGCACTTGCGCGCGGCCACTTCGCCGCCGCCCACCACCAGGCAGGGTTCGCCGCGCACATCGAGAAAGATCGGCAGGAAGTCCATGGCGTTGCGCCTCGCGCGGCCGTGCGCGGGCTGTTCGCTATGATAGATTCAAACGGGAAGGTGCATGCCCCGGCTCCTTACACTGCAGCGTGCGGCGCGCCTGGTCGGCGTCAGGCGCGGCGCGCTGCAGAGCAAGATCCGCAGCGGCGAGCTGGCCGCGTTCGAGGGCATGGTCGCGGCGGAGGACCTGCTGCGGGCCTATCCGCAGGCCAGGCTGGAGGACAACTCCACCCTGGAGCGGCTGGAGGCGATCAAGGACAGCGCCTTCGCGCGGCGCATGCGCGAGCGCCTGCTGCCCAGTTCCGAAGCGCTGGTCGCGCGCCTGAGCGAGTTGAGCATGGAGCGGGCGCAGGTCCAGGCGCAGCTCGAGCACTACCGCGCGATCATGGATGAGCTGCAGGCGAAGCTGCGCGAGCCGGCGGCCTCGGCGGCGCAGCTGCAGGCGTGGCTGCAGCAGCGCCTGCAGGCCGCCGCGCACGGCGCGCAGCCGCTGCTGGCACAGGAGAGTTTTCTCAGGATCATGACCGCGTACGTACAGGTGAAGCCGAGCGGCCGCGAGTTCTTCGTGGACGGCAACGACAGCCTGCTGGAGGCGGCGCTGCGCGCGGGGCTGTCGCTCGACTACGGCTGCAGCATCGGCAGCTGCGGCAAATGCAAGGCCAGGATCGTGTCGGGCCAGGTGCAGCGCACGCGCCATTCCGATTACGTCCTCACCGCGGCCGAGAAGAATGCAGGGGTCGTGCTCATGTGCTGCAACACCGCGCTGACCGACCTCGTGATGGAGGCGCGCGAGGCGCACGGCGCGGCGGACATGCCGTTGCAGACCATCGACGCCAGGGTGAAGTCCGTGACCCCTCTCGGCGACGACGTGCGGCTGCTGCACCTGCAGACCCCGCGCAGCAACCGGCTGCGCTTTCTCGCCGGGCAATCGGCGTCGCTCGCGCTGCCCGACGGCACCGGCGCGTCCTTCCCCGTGGCGAGCTGCCCCTGCGACGACCGCAACCTGCACTTCCACATCCGGCGGCGCGCCGGCGACCTATTCGCCGAGCGCGTGTTCGGCGGGCTGAAGGGTGTGGACGCGGTGCGTGTCGAGGGACCGCGCGGGGAATTCGTGCTGAACGAGGAATCGCATCGGCCGCTCGTCTTCATCGCCGGCGAATCCGGCTTCGCACCCATCAAGAGCCTCATCGAGCATGCCATGGCGCTCGATGTGGCCGAGTCGCTGCATCTGGCCTGGGTCGCCTCCGACAGGCGCGGCCTGTACCTGGACAACCTGTGCCGCTCCTGGGGCGACGCCCTGGACAACTTCCACTACACGCCGTTGACGAAAGTGGGCGCCATGACCGAGGAAGCCGCCCTGCAGGGCCTGTTGCAAACGCTGCTGCAGAACCAGCCGCGTCTGGCGGACTGCGATGTCTACCTCGCCGGACCCGGGTCGTGGGCGAGCGCAGCCGAGTTCCAGCTTCTCGAGCACGGGGTGCCGCACAGCCAATTGTTCGTCAACCCGCTGCAGCCCTGATCACAAGGCGGCGCCTTTGCGCGCCAGCGCCGCCCCCGTGACGCCACGCGAGGCGAACACCAGGAACGCGTGCGCCAGCTTGCCGAAGGGCAGCCACACGAACAGCAGCTCGACGCTCAACAGGTGGATCGCGAGCGGCAGCGGATCGAGCGGTGGCACGGGGGCGGCACCGGGCGCGTACGACTGATGGATCGCGATCATGCCGGTGGCGAGTGGCACGAGGACGACGGCCCAGCTGAAGTAGTCGTCGAAGCTGGACAACAGGCGGCGCACCGGGTCGGTCAGGCGCTCCACCAACGCAATGAACAGCGACACGAAGGTGATGCCGACGCAAACGAAGAACACCGGCTCCGGCAACGCGGGCCAGCCGACGCCGATCAGGCGTTTGACGAAGTGGATGTGCGGCAGATAGCCGAAGACGATCACGGCCAGGCCCACGTGATACACGTAGCCGTTCCAGAAGCTGAGCTTCTTGCGCAGCCGGAACTCCACCCGCGGCACCATGCGCGCGAAGATGCCGCGCATCGCGCCAGCGCAGAGCCGCGTACTGCGCGGCTCGGAAAGGTCCGGCCTGGCCCCGAGCCGCAAAATGCCGGCGATGCGCCAGAGGCTACCCACGAGCAGCACGGCGAGCGAGGCCCACAGTGCCGGCCCGCGCGCGAATTCCAGAAGCCCCATGGCCGTCATCGTGCGTCCGCCTCGGGCTCCAGGTACTGCGCCACCAGCTCGGTCAGGCCGAGCACCGGCATCGTCATGTCGTAGTGCTCGATCGCCTCTTCCAGCACGTTGCGGCAGTTGCCGCACGCAGTGACCACCGCCTCGGCGCCGGTGGCGTCGATCTGCTGTTTCTTGATCTCGAATGCAGCGAAGCGCAGGCCTTCGGCACGGTGGATCGCGCTCACCCCGCCGCCTCCGCCGCAGCAGAAATTCGCCGCACCGGCGCCGGGCATCTCCACCGTATTCGCGCTCACCCCGTCCATCAGCCGGCGCGGCGCCTCGAGGATCCCGCCGCGCCGCACGAGCTGGCAGGGGTCGTGAAACGTCAGGCGGCGCGCGTCCTTGCCGCGCAGGCGCAAGCGGCCCTCGCGCACGAACCGGTCCAGCAGCTCGGTGATCTGCACCACCTCGAAGCCATAGCGCCGGCCGAGGAGGTTGGGGCCTTCCCAGCGCAGCGCCGAGTAGGCGTGGCCGCACTCGGGACTGATGACGCATTTCACCTTCAGCCGCTCGGCCGCGCCGACGATGCGCGACACCAGTTGCGCCGCCACGTCGCGCGAGCCGATCTGCACGCCGATGTTGGTCGCCTCGAAGCCGGCGCTGGGGATGGTCCACGACGCACCGGCCTGCCGGAAGATCCGCGCCATGGCGCCGATGGCCTCGGGAAACGCCATGATCTCGATCGAGCTGAGCACCACCATGTACTCGGCGCCCTCCACGTCGACCGGCACGTGCAACCCGGTCTCCTGCTCCTGCAGCTCGATCTGCCGTTTGAGCGCCGGCCAGCGCACGCCGATGGGGCTGCCGGTGCCGATCGCCCGCTCCGCCGCCGTGTACATGTCGGCCGGCGCAAAGCCTCCCGCCGACATGCCTTCGCGCGCGCGCCGCACCAGGCTCGCGATGTCGATGCCCATGGGGCACGCGAGCGTGCAGCGGCCGCACAGGTTGCAGGAGTCGTAGAGCAGCTCGGACCACTCATGCAGCTCCTCTGCCGTGACCTCCGGCGGCGCGAGGCCAAGCAGCTTCTTCACCGCCGAAAAGGGCGCCATCTCCCGCTCGTAAGCCTTGAGCATCGGCCGCAACTTGTAGATCGGTGTATGGCGCGGATTGCCGGTGACCAGGTGGAAATGGCAGGCGTCGGCGCACTGGCCGCAGTGCACGCAGGACTCGAGCTGGAATGCGGCGTCGCGGCCCGCCTGCGCGACGAACTCTCGCGCCGCCTTGCGCGCATCGGGCGCCTTGACCGAATCGAGTACCTTCCGTGCACCTTCCATGGCGAGCAGATTCATGGATCGGACTTGCCCTTGCCTCTGCCCAGGCCGTGCTCGACCGCGCTCACCGCCGCCTCCACGCGCGAGCGCAGGCCGAGCTTGCGCAGGATCGCCTTGACGTGCAGCTTGACGGTGCCGTCGGTGATCTGCAGGTCGCGCGCGATCATCTTGTTGCTGGAGCCGTCGGCGATGCACTCCAGGATCTCCAGCTCGCGCGGCGTGAGCTCGGCGAAAGGCGCCGCCGTGCGCGGCAGCGCCGGCTGCGGGGCGGCGGCATCGCCGCGCACGAGGCGCGCCAGGGATCCGACCAGCTCGCGCGCGACGACGTTGTTGCCCTGCAGCGCCGCCTCGAGCGCGGGCACCAGGTCTTCCGGCTCGATGTCCTTCAGCAGGTAGCCCTGCGCGCCGGCGCGCAGCGCGGCGCTCAGGTCGGCATCCTCGCGGCTCATGGTGAGCATCACCACCGGCGCGCCGACGCCGCTCGCGCGCAGCTGCTTCAAGGTGTCGATGCCGTTCATGCCCGGCATCTTGACGTCGAGCAGGATCAGGTCGGCGGGCAGCTCGCGCGCGCGCTGCACGCCTTCCTCGCCCGAGCCGACCGCGGCCACCACCTGGACGCCGCGGCTCTGCAGCAGCTCCTCGATGCCCTTGCGCACCAGCGCGTGGTCGTCGATCAGCAGCACGCGCATGTCAGCGTCGCGCGGCGGCGGCCTGCGCGCCGTCCGGCGGCGGCGCGGTGAACATCAGCACGATGCGCGTGCCCTCGCCGGGCTCGCTCTCGATCACGATCTGGCCCTGCAGCCGCTCGGTGCGCTCGCGCATGATCGCGAGGCCCGCATGCCCGCCCGCCACATCCCCTTCGGCGTCGGCCATGCCCAGGCCGTCGTCCTCGATCAGCACGGTGTACAGGTCGTCCTCGTTGTTGAGCAGGATGCGCACGTTGCGCGCGCCGCTGTGCTTGCGGATGTTGGTGAGCGCCTCCTGGATGATGAAGAACACCTGGATCTCCTGGGCCGGCGTGAGCGCGAGCGCGCGGCATTCGTTCTGGAAGAACACCGCGATGCCGGTTTCCCGGCCGAAGCGCTCGACCAGGCCGGCGATCGTCGGCACCAGCCCGGCGTCGTCGATCTTGAGGCGGAAGTTGGTGAGCAGCTCGCGCAGGTCGGCGTTCGCTTGCGTCATCGCGCGGCGCAGGCGGCTCGCCTCGTACTGTGCGGCACCGATAGTCCTTGCGCCCCAGGGACTCGCCCAGCAGCTTCAACTGCAGGCGCATGCCGATCAGCGACTGCGCCAGGGAATCGTGCAGCTCGTTGCCGATGAGGTTGCGCTCCTCCAGGATGGCGAGGCGGCGCGCCTCGCTTTCCAGGCGCGCCTTTTCGATGGCGAGGCCGAGGTGGCGGCCCACGCTGATCAGCAGGTCGGGCATGTCCTCGCCCATGGCCGCGAGCGGCCGGTCGAGAAACAGGTTGTAGACCCCGAGGATGCGGTCCTGGTATTGCACCGGCACCGCCACGAACTCGACGCAGTCGCGCTCGAGCATCGGCCGGCCGAGGAGCGCCGCGCACGGCGCGGTGCCGCGCTGTATGCGCAGCCCGCCTTCGCTCGCGGCCCAGCCGCAGGGGCAGCCGCCCGCCGGCATCAGCCGGTCGCGCTCCGCCACCTCCGGTGCCAGGCCGCGGCTCGCGATCAGCCGGGTTTCACCGTCGCCGGTCGACAAGCCGCACGCTCGCGGCGCGCGCGTCCACCAGTTCGATGAAGGTGTCGAGAAAACCGTCGAGCAGCTGCTCGAGACTGCCGGGCTGGCTCAGGCTGGTGGCGATCGCATACAGGACGTCGAGCGACTGGGTCTTGCGCGCGAGGCGCACTGCCTGCGTCTGCGCTTGCTTCGGGGAAGTGGGCTCCGCCATAGCGCGAACCAGACTAACGCTGCGTCGCGGCGACGTCTAGCGCCGCGCACTGGCAGGCGTACACTTTCCAGCCGCTCTGCTCACTCCTGGCGAGGAGCCTCCGATGAAGCTGAACGTGAATGGACGTGACCACGAGGTGAACGTCGAGCCCGAGATGCCCTTGCTGTGGGTGCTGCGGGACGAGTTGCACATCACCGGCCCCAAATACGGTTGTGGCATCGGCTACTGCGGTGCCTGCACCGTGCACATTGGAGGCACGGCCGTCCGCTCGTGCTCCATGCCGGCAAGCGCGGTGACGGCACCTGTCGTGACCATCGAAGGCCTGGGGCAGCCCGAGGCGCTGCACGCGGTGCAGAAGGCGTGGATCGAGCATCAGGTCGCGCAATGCGGCTATTGCCAGCCCGGCCAGATGATGACGGCGGCCGCCTTCCTGGCTGGTGTTCCCAACGTTCCCACGGACGCCCGGATCGACGAGGCGATGGGCGCCAACCTGTGCCGCTGCGGCACCTATCCGCGCATCCGCGAGGCGGTCAAGTCCGCCGCCAAGACCCTGAAGGGAGCCTGAGCATGGGCCGCGCCGCCACCATTACGCGTCGAGCCTTCCTCATCGGCTCTGCCGCCATCGCAGGCGGGGTCGTGTTCGGCGTCTACCAGGTTCGAAAGCCGCATGCCAATCCGCTGCGCGACGGACTCAAGCCCGGCGAAGCGGCCCTCAGCCCTTGGGTCAGGATCGACCGGGACGCGGTGACCCTCATCACCCCGCATGTCGACCTGGGCCAGGGCGCCTACTCGGTCCAGGCCCTGCTCCTCGCCGAGGAGTTGGACCTCGAGTTCGGCCAGTTCCGCATCGACCCCGGCACGCCGGCGCCGGCCTACTACAACCGGGCCATAGCCGATGAGCAGGTGCCCTTCCTTTCGCACGACACAGGCTTTCAGGCCGAAGCGATGCGCGGCGCGATGGGCGGCTTGTTCAAGCTCATGGGCGTCATGGTCACGGGCGGCTCGTCGACCGTTCCGGACAGCTTCGACAAGCTGCGCGAGGCCGGTGCAGTCGCGCGTGAGACGCTCAAGCTGGCCGCGTCGAAGAAGACCGGCGTGCCCGTGGCGCAGCTCAGGACGGCCCGCGGCGCGGTGCAGCTGCCCGACGGCAAGGAACTCAAGTACACCGAATTGGCCGAGCTCGCGGCGACGCTGGAGCCGGTCAGCAAGGTGACGCTGCGCGCGCCTTCGCAATGGCGCCTGATCGGCAAGCCCATGCAGCGCCTGGACATCGTGGCCAAGTCCACCGGCACGTTGAGCTACGGCATCGACCTCTCGATGGACGGCATGGTGCACGCCGCCGTGAAGGTGAACCCCCGCCAGGGTGGCAAGCTCAACCGCTACGACGACGCGCGGGCCAAGAACCTGCGCGGCGTGAAGCGGATCGTCCCCGTCACCAACGGCGTGGCAGCGGTGGCTGACAACACCTGGCGCGCCTTCCAGGCCGTCAAGGCCATCGAGTGCGAATGGGGGCCGGCGCCGTATCCGGCCGATATGGCGGGGCACTGGTCCGCGGTCGCCTCCAGCTTCACGCCAGAGCGGCTGGACAAGGAATGGCGCCACGACGGCAACGTCGAGCAGGCGCTGGCGCAAGGCCAGGTCATCGAGGCCGAGTACCGGGCCCCGTACGTGGCGCATCAGCCGCTGGAGCCGCTGAACGCCATCGTCAAGGTCGGCCCGGACGGCGTGGACGTGTGGGTCGCCCACCAGATGCCGCGCTTCGCGCAGCAGAAGGTGGCGGCCGTCACCGGCCACAAGCCCGAGCAGGTGCGCTTTCACCAGCAGTACGCCGGTGGCAGCTTCGGCCATCGGCTGGAGTTCGAGAACGTCACGCTGTGCGCGGAGATCGCCAGGCAGATGCCCGGCACGCCGGTCAAGCTGACCTACTCGCGCGAGGAGGACTTCGCGCATGACTTCCCGCGCCAGATCGGCATGGCGCGGGGTAAGGGGGTGGTCAAGGACGGCAAGGTCGATACCTACGACCTGCAGGTGGCCACCGTCAGCTCATCGGCCTCGCAGTCGTCGCGCCTGGGTCAGTCCCGGCCACCTGGCGCGGACGGCCAGATCGCTGCCGGCGCCTGGAACCAGCCGTTCGCCATTCCCAACTTCCGCATGCGTGCCTACAAGGTGCCGGAGCTCGCACCCACGAGTTCCTGGCGCTCGGTGGGCGCTTCCTCGCAAGGCTTCTTCGCCAACGCCTTGCTGGACGAGCTCATCCATGCTGCCGGCGCCGACCCGCTGCAGGAGCGGCTGCGCCTGTGCAATCACGAGGTCTCGCGCAAGGTGCTGGAAGCGGTGGGCCAGATGTCGAACTGGGGCGCGAAGCTGGAGCCCAACCGCGGGCGCGGGCTAGCCTTCGTCGAAAGCTTCGGGGTGCCGGTGGCGGAGGTCGTGGAGGTCACCAGGACGGACAAAGGCATTCGCATCGACAACGTCTTCGTCGCGGTGGATGTGGGCCGTGTCCTTGACCCGGTCAACTTCGACAACCACGTCAAGGGCGCGGTGGTCTGGGGCCTGGGGCATGCGATGAACTGCGAGATCACCTACGCCGACGGCATGGCGCAGCAGACCAACTTCCCGTCGCACCCGGGCATGCGCCTGGACCAGTGCCCGAAAATCGTCGTGCGCGGGCTGGAGAACGCACCGCGCGTCCGCGGCGTGGGAGAGCCGCCCGTGCCCCCGGCGGCGCCGGCGCTGGCCGCTGCGATCTTTGCCGTCACGGGCAAGCGTTTGCGCGAGATGCCGTTCAGCAAGTTTGTCGACTTTGCTTGAGCTGAGGGCTCAACTCACCCTAGCGAACCTCCTTCGGCGCCTTGTGCGACGGGTCGTTCGGGTTGCTGAAGATGAAGCGCCACTCGCCGGGATTGATCTCCACGTAGTCCAGCGTGGCGCCGGTCAGCAGCTCTACGCTGCCGGGGGAGACGAGCAGCGTGACGCCGTTCGCGGCCACCTGCGTGTCGCCGTCGGCCTTGTCGTCGAAACCCATGCCGTACTCGAGCACGCCCTTGTCGTCCAGGCGCGCGGCGAGGCGCAGGCAGGCCGCACCCGCGCCGGCCTGTCGCGCCGACTTGGCGATCTGCTCCGCGGCTTGCGGCGTCACGGTGATCATCAGCCGGTGCTCCAGGCGCGCGGCTTGCGCATGCCGGCGATCTTGCAGGCCTGCTTGACGTAGCCATAGGGGAAGAGCACGAACAGGTCGTTGCGTCCCGCCTTGCCCGCGCCCTTGTACGCGGCCAGGTGCTTCATGACATGGCGGGCATCCGGCGCGATGTGGCGCCGCTCGTAGTACTCGCGCATGAAGCGGATCACCGCCCAGTGCTCATCGGTCAGAACGATGCGCTCCTGGCGCGCCAGCTGCCTCGGCGACCTGCTCGTTCCATTGCGCCGGATCGACCAGGTAGCCTTCGACAGTCGACCGCCAGCGTGGTTCCCTCGCTACTTCAAGCGGCATGATTGCAGCTCCTCACGAAATCGACGAAGCGCCGCGCCCACGGGTTGCCGGCGACGTCGCGCAGGTGGGCGTACGACGCCAGCAGGTTCTTGTGCACGATGCCGTCGTGCCGGCCGTCGATGCCGTGGCCGCGCTCCACCTCGTAGGCGAACTCGACGTCCGGCGCGAGGTTCTCGACGCTCGAGTAGTGGAATTCATGCGCGTGGATGAGCGGCGCCTGTGGCGCAGGCGGCCGCGGCCACAAGCCGCGGCCGGTCTCGCGCAGGTGCACGTAGCCGCGCCCGACGGGCCGGCTGTGCATGACGATGTCGGCCGGAATCACGCCGACCATCGGCGCAGCGCGCCCGTTCCACTCGATGCCGCGCGCGAGATACATCAGCCCGCCGCATTCGGCATACGCCGGCAGGCCGCCTTCGATCGCATCGTGCAGCTCGCGGCGCAGGCTCGTGTTCGCCGCGAGCGCCTCCATGTGCGTTTCCGGAAATCCGCCGCCGATGAACACGCCGTCGACCGGCGGCAGGTGCTCGGCGTGCAGGGCATCGAAGCTCACCAGCTCCGCGCCGGCCGAGCGCAGGGCGTCGAGGTCGCCCGGATAGTAGAAGCCGAACGCGGCATCGCGCGCGATGCCGATGCGCACCGGCGGGCCGCCTGCCGCGCTCCGGCGCCGGCTCGCCGCCCAGCAGCGGCGCGGCCTGCCGGGAGATCGCCAGCAACTGGTCGAGATCGACCTGCGCAGCGATGTGCGCTGCGATCTCGTCGATGCGGCTGCGCGCGCCTTGCGCCTCGTTGCTCGGCACCAGGCCCAGGTGGCGCTCGACGATCGTCATGCGCTCGTCGTGCTGCACGGCGCCGAGCACCGGCACGCCGGTGTAATGCTGGATCACCGCGCGCAGCTTGGCCTCGTGGCGCGAGCCCCCCAGCTGGTTCAGGATCACGCCGGCGATGCGAATGTTCGGGTCGAACGCCTGGTAGCCGAGAATGAGCGGCGCGATGCCGCGCGTCATGCCGCGCGCGTCGATCACCAGCACCACGGGCGTGCCGAGCAGCGCCGCCATCGCGGCGTTGCTGTTGCTGCCGTGCAGGTCGAGCCCGTCGTACAGGCCCTTGTTGCCCTCGACGAGGCCGAGCGTGGCCCCGCGCATGCCGCGCACGACCTGGGCGCGAATCTCGTCCGCGCCCATCAGGTAGGCGTCGAGGTTGTAGCAGGGCCGCCCGGCCGCGAGCCCCAGCCACAGCGGATCGATGTAGTCCGGGCCCTTCTTGAAGGGCTGCACCACCTCGCCGCGCGCGCGCAGCGCCGCGCACAAGCCGATGCACACCGTGGTCTTGCCCGAGGACTTGTGGGCGGCGGAGATGAATAGGCGGTTCATGCCGTGGCGCCACCGACGTCGCCGTCGGCGAGGCTCTTCGGCAGGAACGGCAGTACCTTGAGCGCCACCACGGTGAGCGCCAGCGCCAGCGCCACGCCGCCCACGCCGAGCGCCACCTCCGGCAGGCTCGGCGCGTAGACCGCGACCACGCCATCGAAGAAGCTGCTGGCGACTTCCTTTTCCGGGAACATCAGCTGCGGGTAGGCCTGGCCGCCGATGACGAGGACATAGAGCTGCGCGAGGCCGCCCAGGATCACGCACACCGCCGCCGCTGCGAGGGCGCGGCGCGATGAGGCCCCGAACAACAGCGCGAGAGGCACGACGCCGCCGACAAGGACCTGCCCGAGCCAGAACAGCGTCGTGTAGATGCCGCCATCCCAGAGGAAGAAGTTCTCGACGTCGTGCCGGCGCGCGATGTAAAGGTTGGTGAGGTGCTGGACCGCGACGAAATACAGCACCGCCGCGACGAAGACGCCGAGCAGGTTCCTGAGCCGCTTCAGCACCAAGTCGCCCAGCACACGGCCGGTCCCATTGCAGGCGGCCATCAGCACCAGCACGAAGATCGCCAGGCCGAAGGAGAACGACATGATGATGAACATCGGCGCGAGCAGCGCGCTGTCGTAGGGCTCGCGCGCCACCAGGAAGCCGAAGATCGAGCCGGTGCCGGTGGTGAGGATCAGGCGCCAGAGGAACGCGAGCAGGCCCGCGCGCTTGCTGTAGCCGTGCATGCGCCGCTCGAACATGGTCCACAGGTACAGCGCCACGATGGCGAAGAAGCCGGTGTAGAGGAAGATGTTCCAGGCGAAGATCGACTTGAAGTTGTAGTGCGTCATCGCCACGATCAGCCGCTCGGGCCGCCCCAGGTCGAGCACCAGCACCGCGAGCCCGCCGGCGAGCAGCGTGAGGGCGAGCAGCCCCGAGAGCCGGGCGAGCGGCTTGTACAGTTCCCGGCCGAACACCGAGGCGATCGAGGCGACGTTGAGCACGCCCGAGGCGGCGACGATCAGGAATATCGCGACAACATGCGGCATGCCCCACACGATCCGGTTGCTCATGCCGGTGACGTAGTGTCCGTGGTGCTCCATGTACCAGGTGGCGCCGAGACCGGCGAGGATCAGGGCGCCGAGCCCCGCGAGCAGCGCCAGGTAGGCGCCGCTGCGGCCGTCGATCTCGCGGTACTGGATGCTCGCCACGACTACAAGCCCTGGTAGCGCACGCCGGTGTTGAGCGCGAGGTCGGCGCGGATCTGGCTCGACGGCTCGCGCTTCAGCCGCCGGTGGATCTCCGACGCCGCGTCGTTCAGGTCGCCGAACGCCATGGCCTTGCCGCCGTCCTTGTTGCACGCCTCCACGCAGGCCGGGGTTTCGCCACGGTCCACGCGGTGCACGCACAGGGTGCAGGCTTCGACCGTGCCCTTGCCGCGCGGCACGTCCGCCTTCTGGCCGCTCACCGCCTCGTGGACGAAGGAGCGCGCGCCGTACGGGCAGGCCATGACGCAGTAGCGGCAGCCGATGCAGGTGTGCTTGTCGACCAGCACGATGCCGTCGTCGCGCTTGAACGAGGCGCCGGTCGGGCACACGTCCACGCACGGCGGGTGCTCGCAGTGCTGGCACATCAGCGGCAGCGTCTGCGCGTAGCCGGTGCGCTTGTCGCGCAGGCTCACTTTGCGGATCCACTGCGCGTCGGTTTCGGGGCGGCCGTGGCCGGCGACACCGTTTTCTTCGTGACAGGCGGTGACGCACGCATCGCAATCCGAGCACTTCGTGATGTCGATCAGCAGCCCCCAGCGTTGCAGCTTGGAGGCGGCCTCCTGCGGCGAGCGCGCCTGCGCGAGCTCGACCAGCCTGAAGCCCGGCGCCAGAGTCGTAACTGCGGCCGCGCCCGCGGCGGCGGCGCCCCAACCCAGAAACTGGCGGCGGTCCGGATTCATGGCCTTGCCGCAGTCCGCTTCTGCTGCAGCGGCGTGTGGCACTCGAAGCAGTCCATGCTCACCGCGGCGTATTGATGGCAGCTCGAGCAAAAGCCGTCCTTGCCGAGCACGCTGCCGGTCTCGCGGCTGGCGTGGCAGTCGACGCAGTTCTTCAGGCTGAAGCGCGTCTCGCGAAATGCCCTGGCGCATGGTCCGGTCGCGCTGGTGCAGCAGCATCTTCATGTGGTCGCGACGCATCTCGCCGGTCGGCGCCACGCAGGCCTCGCCTCTCTCGATCTTGATCGAGGGCACCGCGACGCGGCCTGCCGGCTTCTCGCCCGCGTCGGCAACTCCCGCGAGCGCCAGCGCGGCGGCGAGGATCCCGGCAGCGATGCGCATCATGCCGTCGCTCAGTGCTCGCCCAGGCCCATCTTGATGTAGCCGGTGGGGCAGACGTCGGCGCAGATGTGGCAGCCGATGCACAGGTCATAGTCGGTGTAAACGTAGCGGCCCATCGTCGCCTCCGCCTTGGGCGTGCGCTTGACCGCGGTCTGCGGGCAGTAGATGACGCAGTTGTCGCACTCGAAGCACATGCCGCAGCTCATGCAGCGCTTGGCCTCGTCCACCGCCTGCTTGTCGGTGAGGCCCACCATGCGCTCGGCGAAATGCCCCAGCACGTCCTCGGCGGAAGGGCCGATCTCGGTGCGCTTGATGCGCTCCTGGTAGGGGAAATGGCCGAGGAACAGCTCCTCGGACTTGCACACCTCCGCGCCGCTGCGGTCCTCGTAATTGTGGACGGCGAAGCCGCCCACCCCCTTGCCGGTTTCGGAGGTGCCGCGCACGCCGCGATCGATCTCGCGCAGTTCGGGCTCCTCGAGCGGCTTGAACGCCTTGGGCTCGAGGTTCACCTCGCGCAGCTTGTCGAGCAGGTTGAAGTGGTGCACGTCGACCTTCGGCCGCTTCGCCATGTCCTTCTTGCCCAGGTAGCGGTCGATGCTGTCGGCCGCGATCGATCCCTGGCCGATGACCGTGGTGAGCAGGTGCGGCCGGATGATGTCGCCGCAGGCGAACACGCCCTGGCGATTGGGCAGCTGGTAGAACTTGTCGGCCGCGATCAGGCCCTTGCCGTTGTCCAGCTCCTCCATGCCGGTGAGGTCGCCCGTCTGCCCGATGGCGGAGACGATGAGGTCGGCTTCGAGGTCCATCTCGGTGCCCGGCTTCTCCACCGGCTTGCCCTTGACCCACTCGACCTCGACCAGGCGCAGCGCCTTCGCGCGCCCGGTGCGCTCATCCAGCAGTACCTTCACCGGCAGCAGGTTGCCGCGGATCTTCACGCCCTCGCGTTGCGCATCCTCGATCTCGTGCTTGGCGGCGTTCATCTCCTCGATCGGCTGCATCGAGGTGAGCATGACGTCGGCGCCCTGGCGCGCGGCCAGCGTCGAGACGTCGTGCGCGGCGTGGCCCATCACCACGAATTCCGGGCGCTCGGTCTCCTTCATGTCCTCGACATAGCCCAGGCGCCGCGCCACCGAGACCACGTCGACCGAGGTATCGCCGCCGCCGACCACCACCACGCGGCCGGAGACCGTCTTCAGCCGCCCCTGGTTGAAGGCCTCGAGGAACGCGACCCCGCTGATGCAGTTGGGCGCGTCCGCCCCGGGCACCGGCAGAGCGCGTCCCGCCTTGCAGCCGAGCGCGAGCAGCACCGCGTCGAAGTCCCTCTCCAGGTCCTTCAGCTGGACGTCCTTGCCGATGCGCGTGTTGAGCCGGACTTCCACGCCCATGGCGGTGATGCGGCCGATCTCGCCGTCCAGGTGCTTGCGCGGCAGGCGGTAGCCCGGCACGCCGTACTTCGCCATGCCGCCCAGCTCGGCGTGATCGTCGAACAGCGTCACGGCGTGGCCTTTGCGGCGCAGCTGGTAGGCCGCGGACAGTCCCGCCGGGCCGCCGCCCACGATCGCGACGCGCTTGCCGGTCTCGGGCCCGGCCTGGAACGCGAAGTTCTGCTCCAGCGCGTAATCGCCGATGTACTGCTCGACCGCGTTGATGCCGACGGTGTCCTCCACCTTGTTGCGGTTGCAGCCCGTCTGGCACGGCGCCGGGCACACCCGTCCCATCATCGAGGGAAAGGGATTGGCCTCGGTGGAACGGCGGAACGCGTATTCCTGCATGCTCGTGCCCTTGGGGGCTTTCTCCACCCCGCGCACGATGTTGAGCCAGCCGCGGATGTCCTCGCCCGAGGGGCAGGTCGCCTGGCAGGGCGGCGTCTTGTGCACGTAGGTCGGGCACTTGTCGGTCTCGTCGCCGGAGAAGATCTGCTCCTGGAACGAAGCCCACTCGTGGTCGCCGTCCTTGAACTTGCGGAAGGTGTGGCCGCTCTTCGCTTCGGGCTTGGTCGCTGGCGCTGACATGGCTATCTCCGGTTGAATCGCTTTATTGCTTTGCCCCGAGCACGATGGCGCTGCTCACCAGCCCGTGCACGCTGCCGATCATGTCCATGGGGTGCTTGTAGTAGGGCAGCACCTTGGTGAACTGGCTCTTGCAGATGGCGCAGATTGCGGCCATGTAGTTGACGCCGTGCTCCTCGATCACCTGCTGCAGTGCCTGCATGCGTGGCAGCGCTCCCTTGACGCGCAGCTCGAGCAGGTCGTCGGTGAGCAGGCCGCCGCCGCCGCCGCAGCAGAAGGTGGATTCGCCGATGGCCTCCGGCGCCATGTCTACGAAGCGCTCTACGCAGGCACGGATGATGTCGCGCGGGATCGAGAACTGCCCGCCCGGCACGTCGCCCATGCGCGAGGCGCGCGACACGTTGCAGGAATCGTGGAAGGTCACCACCTTGTCGGCGTTGGCGCTCTTGTCGAGCGTAAGGGCGCCGCGGCGAATGAGGTCCCAGGTCACCTCGCAGATGTGCTGCGGCGCGGGGTAGCGCGGGTCGAGGAAGTCGAACGGCCCGATGAGCGTGTTCCAGAAGCTGTAGGCGACGCGCCAGGCGTGGCCGCACTCGCCCACCACCAGGCGCTTCGTCCCGAGATCGAGCGCCGCCTCGCGGATGCGCTCGGCCACCTTCTGCAGGTTGTCGTGGTTGCCGATGAACAGCGAAAAATTCGCCGCCTCGGAGGCGTGCGACGAGAGGGTCCAGGAGATGCCCGCGGCGTGAAACACCTTGGCGTAGCCGATCAGGCCGTCGACATGCGGCTCGGCGAAGAAATCGGCGCTCGGCGTGACGAGCAGCACCTCGGCGCCCTTCTCGTCGAGCGGGAAGCGCACGTCGACGCCGGTCGCCTCCTTCACGTCCTCTTCCAGTCCCTCGAGCGTGTTGCGCAGCGCCGGTCCGGGCAGGCCGAGGTTGTTGCCGATCGTGTGCACCTTGCCGATGATCTCGTTGGAGTACTTCTGGCCCAGGCCCACGCTGTCCATGACGTCGCGCGCCGCCATCGTAATCTCGGCGGTGTCGATGCCGTAGGGGCAGAACACCGAGCAGCGCCGGCACTCCGAGCACTGGTGGAAATAGCTGTACCAGTCGTCGAGCACTTCCTTGGTCATGTCGCGCGCGCCCACCAGCTTGGGAAAATGCTTGCCGGCGAAGGTGTAGTAGCGCCGGTAGACCGAGCGCAACAGGTCCTGGCGCGCCACCGGCATGTTTTTGGGATCGCCGGTGCCGAGGTAGTAGTGGCACTTGTCGGTGCAGGCCCCGCACTTGACGCAGGAGTCGAGGAACACCTGCAGCGCGCGCGACTGCTGCACGAGCTGGCCGAGCTTGGTGACGGCGACCTTTTCCCAATCCGGCACCAGCTCGCCGGGAAAGCCGAGCGGCTTCTGCAGGTCGGGCTTGGCCACGAACGGCTTGCTGTGCGCCATGGCGCCTTCGCGCACCGGCGGGATCACCGGATACTCGCCCAGCGGCGGCGTCTGGAACTCGGCCATTCAGCCGCCCTGCGCCGTGCCGGCGCCACCGGTCGGCGCCCGCTGGACGTGCACGATCTGCGCCGACCAGCCGGCCGCGTGCCGCCGCTCGCGCGCGTCGTCCACCTGGTTGAGGCTCGGGCTGAAGAACACCCCCGGCGCGTGCAGCAGCTTGCTCAGGGGAAACACGACCATCAGCGCCGCGACCAGCGCCAGGTGCACGAGCAGCACCGGGTCGGCGGGCAGCGGCTGCCAGTGGAACGCCATCAGGCCGAGGAAGAACGCCTTCAGCGCCACGATGTCGGTGTGCGCGACATACTTCATGGCGAGGCCGCTCGCGGCGATGGCGACGAGCAGCGCGAGCATCAGGTGATCGGAGGGAGCGCTGATGTAGCGCACGCGATCGACGAGGAAGCGCCGCGCCCAGAGCCCGGCGAGCCCGGCGAGCATGGCGAAGCCGGCATAGATCCCGAAGGGCTGGATGAGGGCCACCCAGGTCCACACCGGCTCCGTGAAATAGCGCAGGTGGCGCAAGAGCACGACGAGCAGAGCCACGTGGAACAGCCAGCCGAACAGCCAGATCCACTTGTTGGAGCGGAACAGCGCGCGAAACAGCGTCACCTCGAGCAGCATGCGCAGCACGACGCCGCCGCGCGTGGTCGGCGCCGGCGGGATCGGGATCTTCAGCGGCTGCGGCGTGCGCGCGTACACCCAGCATTTCCACGCGACGCCGACGACGAGCATCGCGGTGGCGGCGTAGAACAGCAGCGCGTAGGTGACTGTGAGCGCGGACACCGGTCCGCCTGACATCCAGGAAGGGGTAACGGGGAAACCTCGGTTTCCCTGTTCCTATACGCAGCCGGTCGGCTTGGGCAGCCCCGCGTACTTGCAGGCCTGCTTGGCGGGGCCATACGGAAACAGCTCGTACAGGTACTTGCTGTTGCCCTTGTCCGCGCCGAGCTTCTTGCCGATGGCCTTGGTCAGCACGCGCACCGCCGGGGCGATCTGGTACTCCTCGTAATACTCGCGCAGGAAGTTGAGCACTTCCCAGTGGCTCTGGCTCAGCTCGCAGCTGTCGACGCGCGCCATTTCCTTGGCCACGTCCTCGTTCCAGTCGGTGCGGTTGGCGAGATAGCCTTCCTCGTCGGTTTCGATGGTCTTGCCGCTCACTTCGATGGGCATATCGTTTCTTCCTCTAGGGGTCAAAGCCAGGATTGCACGGCGTTGTGCTCCGCCACGAGGTCCACGAACCCCCCGTAGTCCACCAGGCGAACGCCGTCCATCACCCGGTTCTGCATGCCTCGCGCCTCGACGTCGGGCTTGAGCGCGTAGATCGACACGCTCTTCAGAGCCTCCTGCACCTGCTTGGAGACGGCCGTGTCCTTGGCCGCCGCGTACACGCCATCCTCGATCAGCAGCACTGCGCTGCCCTGGCGGGCGAACTTCAGGCAGGCCTCCAGGGCCTTGTGCTCGAACGGCGACTTGTTGACGGTATGCAGCATGTTCTGCGTCCTCAGAAGCTCAGGATCACGTCCTGCGCTTCCATGATTTCGGCCATGCGCTCGGCGCTCACCACCTCGACGGGCACCACCAGGTCGGCCTCGCTCAGGCCGCGCGCCTCGAGCGCCTCCTTCTCGACGTAGAGCTTGGTGACGTCGTAGTCCTCCAGCGCGCGGAAGGTCGGCGAGAAGTTCTTCACTTCCAGCCCCTTGGTGTCCTGGCCCTTGGTCAGCTGGTAGACGCCGTCGCCCAGGAACGCGAGGCTCACGTCCTGCTCGAACGCCGCGCCGATCAGCACCACTTCCAGCGACTCGAGCGCGTAGATCGAGCCGTAGGGCGCCCGGCGGTTCACGTACAGGAACCGCTTGGCGACGCCGCCCGCGTGTTGCTCAGTCACCGAACACCACCAGCCGGTCGGCCTGGATACCCGCCTCGATGAGCTGCCCGAGGCCCGAAATGCGGAAACCGGGCGCGAGATTGTCGGCGTCCTTGCCGTTGCGCTTGGCCTCGGCCGCGTCCATCAACCCGCGGCGCTGTGCGGCGGCGATGCACAGCACCAGGTCGAGCTTGTGCTCGGCGGCGAGCTCGCTCCAGCGCTTGACGACGTTGCGGTCGTCCTGCGGCGGCACCGTGAGGCGCGTACCGTTGTTCACGCCGTCGTGATAGAAGAACACGCGATAGATCTCATGGCCCTTCGCCAGCGCGGCCTTGACGAACTGGTAGGCCGTGTCCGACGCCTCGTGGGTGTACGGCCCTTCATTCACCAGGATGCTGAAATTCATGTCCGGCCGCGCTCAGAAGCGGATGTGCGCCGAGGCATTGAGGCTGTTGCGCGCCCCGCGCCAGTTGTCGATGTGGAACTTGGTGAACGGCAGCCCGGTCAGCTCGAAGAACCTCGGCCAGCCGATGCGCTCCACCCAGTCGCCGACCCGCTCCCAGTCGCGCGCGTCCTTCTTGTAGGTGTACAGGATCTTCTTCACCACCGTGGCGACCTCGGGCCAGCGCGGCGGGTTGTTGGGCAGGCCAGCCGCCACCAGCTTCTGGAACATGGGCTTCGAGCGCGCGTTGGAATTCTTGCCGCCCACCCAGATGGCGAGCTTGGAGTGCTCCGGGTCGTTGATCTGCATCGGCGGGCACGGTGGATAGCAGGCGCCGCAGCAGATGCATTTCTTCTCGTCCACCTCGAGCGAGGGCTTGCCGTTGACGATCGCCGGGCGGATCGCCGCCACCGGGCAGCGCGCTACCACCGAGGGACGCTCGCAGACGTTCGCCACCAGGTCGTGGTTGATCTTCGGCGGCTTGGTGTGCTGCACGTTGATGGCGATGTCGCCCTGGCCGCCGCAGTTGATCTGGCAGCACGAGGTGGTGATGTGCACGCGGTTGGGCATCTCCTCCTTGATGAACTCCTCGTAGAGCTCGTCCATCAGGGACTTCACCACGCCCGAGGCATCCGTCCCCGGGATGTCGCAGTGCAGCCAGCCCTGCGTATGCGAGATCATGGTCACCGAGTTGCCGGTGCCGCCGACCGGGTAGCCCGCGTCGTTGAAGGCCTGGATCAGCGGGCCGACCTTCTCCCACTTGGACACCATCACTTCCAGATTGGAGCGGATGGTGAAGCGCACGTGGCCTTCGCCGTACTTGTCGACGATGTCGCACAGCAGGTTGATCTCGTAGGGCCCGAGCTGGCGCTGGGTGCCGACGCGCACCGTCCAGATCTCGTCGCCCGAGTAGGCGACGTGGTGCAGCACGCCCGGCCGCGGCCGGTCGTGGTACTTCCAGTTGCCGAAGTTCTTCACCATCAGCGGATGCATGAACTGCATGCCGTCGGGACACCCGCTCTCGATCGGCGTGCGCATCTGCTTCTTCTCTACCACCTGTGCTTGTGCCACTGCGACCTCCTCAGTCCGAACTCAGGCTACCGGCTGCTTATGGCGATCGATCCACTTTTGCGCTTCCTGGTCCCAGTCGTCCAGGCGCACATAGGAACTCGTGCGCGGATGCGTGATCATGTTGGGATCCACCTCGACGCCGATGCCTTCGAGGAAGTTCGCCAGGCCGATCCTCTCGATCATCTCGCCGCAGCGCTCGTGCTCCAGGCCGTTCTCGGCCCAGAAATCGATCACCGTGGCGGCCAGCTCGCGCAGCTTCTCGTAGTCCTCGTCGGTGTCCATCTTCATGAACGGCACGATCACCGTGCCCATGGTGTCGCCGATCTTCAGCGTCCTCTTGCCGCCGATGAGCAGCGTGATGCCGCGGTCCTTGCCGGGCTTCAGCGCCTTGGTCATGACGTTGATGCAGTGCATGCAGCGCACGCAGCTCTTGTTGTCGACTTCGAGCGTGTCGTCATCGTTGAGCGACAGCGCCTTGGTCGGGCAGCGTGCGATCACGTTGTCGATGGTGTACTTGCGGCCGTGGCCCTTGACGTACGCCTTGACTTCCTTCTGGTCGACCTGCATGTCGTCGCGCCAGGTGCCGATCACGGCGAAGTCGGCGCGCTGGATGGAGTTCATGCAGTCGTTCGGGCAGCCCGACACCTTGAACTTGAACTTGTAGGGCAGCGCCGGGCGGTGCATGTCGTCGATGAAGTTGTTCACCAGCGTGCGGTGGATGCGGTGCTCGTTGGTGCACGACTGCTCGCAGCGCGCCGCGCCCACGCAGGACATGGCGGTGCGCACGCAGGGGCCCGCGCCGCCCAGGTCGAAGCCGTACTCGTTGATCTCGTCGAAGAAATGCTGCGTGTTCTCGCTGGTCGAGCCGATGAACATGATGTTGCCGGTCTGGCCGTGGAACGCGATCAGCCCGGAGCCCCACTTGTTCCAGGAGTTCGACAGCTGACGCAGCAGCTTGGTGGTGTAGTGGTTGCCCGCCGGAGGCTGCACGCGCAGCGTGTGGAACTCCTTGGATTCCGGGAACATGGCGGCGACTTCGGAGAAGCGCGGGATGATGCCCCCGCCATAGCCGAACACCGAGACCGTGCCGCCCTTCCAGTAGCCCAGGCGCGTCTTGTACGAGTGCTCGAGCTGACCAAGCAGGTCGACCATCATGTTGTTCTCGTGCGCGAGGCGCTTCAGGCCCGTGACGAAGCTCGGCCACGGACCGCTTTCCAGCTGGTCGAGCATCGGCGTCGAATGGAACGCCTTGGTCGACTTCTTTTCCTTGGGCAGGTAGGTGCTGTGGCGTGCCGGGTCTTTCGGCGGCGTGCGAGCGTCGGACATCGCGGTCCCTCCTCAGGGTGCTATCGAGCCCCGCAAGTCTAATGACCGCAGCGGCTGCGCTGGCTTGCATTTGGGGATAGGCCGCCCGGCTTCTTCTCCCCCTTTGGAGATATACGGCTTGCTTATGACCAAACCGCGCCAAATGCGGTAGCGTGTCTGCCCCTCAAGTCCGGGCCCGCGCGCCTTGAACGCCGTCCTGCAGAACGAGTTCCCCTTCGACCTCGAGCGGCCGCAGGCCTACCTGCGCTGGCGTGAGCAGAAGCTCGCGCGCTACCCGAAGCGCGCCGAGGAGCTGGTTGTGGAGGTGCGCGATCCGCGCAAGCTCGGCGACAGCGAAGCCGCGCAGATCCGACGCGTGTGCGCGGTAGCGAACATAGCGGTCTACTCGAGCCCGCTCGTTGGCGTGGCCGACAAGGACATCCCGCGGCGCCTTGGCGAGCGCCTCGGACTCGCGCGCCTGCAGGCCAATCCGCTCGCGGACGAAGACGGCATCACTTCGCTCGAGGTAGCCGCCCAAAAGTCCGAGCGCGGCTACATCCCGTACTCCAACCGCCGGCTGCTCTGGCACACCGACGGCTACTACAACCCGCCGGCAGGCCGCATCCGCGCCTTCCTCCTGCATTGCGTGCGCCCCGCCGCGGCGGGCGGCGAGAACCGCGTGCTCGATCCCGAGATCGCCTACATCCTGCTGCGCGACGCCGACCCGCGCTACGCAGCGGCGCTGCAGGCGCCCGACGCCATGACCGTTCCGGCCAACGAGGAGGATCCCGCCGCACAGCGCGGGGCGCAGACGGGCCCGGTGTTCTCCTTCGAGGGCCGCGCGCTGCACATGCGCTACACCGCGCGCACGCGCAGCATCGAGTGGCGGCCTGACGAGGTGACGCAGGCGGCGGTGCAGCGCCTGCGCGAGATCCTGGATTCCGACTCGCCCTACGTCTTCCGGCTGCGGCTCGAAGGCGGCCAGGGACTGGTGTGCAACAACGTGCTGCACGATCGCAGCGAATTTACGGACGCGGCGGACGCGCCCGGCGCCGGCCGGCTCGTCTATCGGGCGCGCTACGCCGACCGCATGGGACTGGCATGAAGACCATCCCGCTCAAGTACATCAAGGAAGACCCCGGCGTCGGTGCTGCCGACGACAGCACCGACGCAGCCGAGGAGACCGGGAAGCTCAAGCGCCTGGTGGCGGGCGTGCGCGAGGAGCTCGAAGCGCTCTCACTCGGCGCCGCGCCGCTGCGGCGCGCGGACCTGCTGCTGCAGCTCGGCCGCGCGCTGGTGCGGCTCGAGCAAGGCGCCGATGCCTGGGCGGCGGCGCGCGAGGCCTTCGACCTCTACATGGCCGAGCAGGCGCGCGAAGGCGCGGCGCAGGCCTGCGACATCCTGTTCCTCGCCGAACAGCCGCAGTCGCTCGCCGCGCTCGGCCAGGGGATCTGGCTGGCGGTGACCTACCCGATCGACCCGGAGCTGAGCGTCGCGCTGCTGCAGCACGTGGTCGACGAGACGCCGCCCGATGCCGACGGCGCCGCGGTCGCGGCGGTGACCGCGCACTACCTCGTAGACCTGCGCGCGCGCGACCCGCAGCGCGAGCACCTGCTGCTCTACACCAACCAGCTGCTGGCGACGGTCGCGCGCCGGCACAGCGGCGTCGATGGGCAGGAGGCGTTCAACCGCTGGATCGAGGACATGGAGCTGAACGACCCGGCGGCGTTCCTGCCGCGCCTCAGGAACGTGGTCGACGTGCTGGTGCAGGACGAGTGGTGGTTCGACCGCGACGCATTACAGGCGGCGCTGCCCGCGGAGTGAGCGCCATGGAAGAAGTCGTGGACGCCGCGTTCGCGATCGAGTGCCGCAGCCTGCCCGTCGATCATGCCTACGCGCTTTCGCAGGCGATCCAGGCTGCGCTGCCCTGGTTCGCCGACGAGCCGCAGGCGGGGCTGCACACCGTGCACGGCGCGGCCTCGGGCGCGGGCTGGAATCGGCCCGAGGGCGAGGATGCGCTGCTGCAGCTTTCCCACCGCACCAGGCTCGTGCTGCGCCTTCCCGAGAGCCGCCTCGCGGACGCGGCGGCGCTCAGCGGCCAGACCCTGGACGTCGCGGGCTTCCCGATGCGCGTAGGCCGGCTGTCGCCGCGCCCGCTGCTGCGCATCGCCTCGCTCTTCTCGCGCAGCGTGATCTTCGAAGGTTCCGATGACGAAACGGGATTCCTCGCCGCGGCAACCGAGGCACTGCGCGCGCTCGGCGTAGAGGCTTCCACCATGCTCTGTGGGCGCAATGTCACGCTCGCCACGCCGCAGCGCACCTACCGCGCGCGCAGCCTGATGGTCACGGTCGCCACGCCCGCACAGTCGCTCGCGCTCCAGCGCCACGGGCTGGGCGAGGCGCGCAAGCTCGGCTGCGGCCTTTTCATTCCCCACAAGGACGTGGGCGACCTGCGCTCCAGAGCGGACCAATCTTTTGAGAGGAGATCATGACGTACGAAGTGAACGGCAAGACACTCGAGGCGACCGAGAGCGGTTTTCTGGTGAACCTGGACGACTGGGAGAAGGACGTCGCCGAGGCGATCGCCGCCGCCGATGGCCTCACGCTCACCCAGGACCACTGGGACGTGATCGAGTACCTGCGCGACGCGTTCATCAACCACAACGGCGAGCAGCCGAACAACCGCGCCATCCTCAAGGCTATGCAGGACAAGTGGGAGGGCCGGAAGGTCGACAACAAGACTCTGTTCGACCTCTTCCCCGGCAATCCTTCCAAACAGGCGGGCAAGATCGCGGGGCTCCCCGAGAGCATGCGGAAGGGCGGCTACTAGCCTCGAGGCCCTACAATCGGCGTTCGCATCGCGATCCGACCATGAGCGCCGTTCCCGTCCTGTCCGCCGTCGAAGCCCGCGTCCTCGCCGTCCTGGTGGAAAAGCAGCGCTCGGTGCCCGACAGCTATCCGCTCACGCTCAACGCCCTGGTCGCCGGCTGCAACCAGAAGAGCGCGCGCGACCCCGTCATGCAGGTGAGCGACGCCGAGGCGCGTGAGGCGCTGGACCGCCTGCGCGGCCTTTCGCTCGCCATCGAGTCGAGCGGCAGCCGCGTGCTGCGCTACGAGCACAACCTGGAGCGCGCGCTGCAGATTCCCTCGACCTCGGCCGCCCTGCTCGCCGTGCTGATGCTGCGCGGGCCGCAGACCGCGGGCGAACTGCGCAGCAACTGCGACCGGCTGCACTCGTTCTCCGACATTTCCGCCGTGGCGGGCTTCCTGCACGAGCTCGCGGCGCGCCCGGCGGGCGCGCTGGTCGTGGAGCTGCCGCGCCAGCCGGGCGCCCGCGAGAACCGCTGGGCGCAGCTGCTGTGCGGGGCGCCGGCCGCGTCGCCGGCCGCATCGCCCGCGCCCGCGGGTTCCGGCGACGCCGATCTGCGCTCGAGGGTCGAAGCGCTGGAGGCGCGCGTCGCGGACCTGCAGGCGCAGCTCGATGCGATGCGCGCCGGCGGGACTCAGGCCACGGACTAGACCTGGCCTTCCGGCTCGCCCTGCCAGAGCATGTCGTAGCCGAGCTCCTTGGTCTCGGAGCACATCTTCGCCAGCGCCTCGAACTTGTTGGTGAAGACCGTGTCGGCGTGCGAGCGCTCGTGCTCCTCGAAGGAGCGCCAGTAGGTGACGATCACGTAGTGCTCGTCGGCGCTGCGCGTGGCGTTGAGCGAGCCCTGGTCGGAGACGAAGCCGGAGAACTTGAACACCTGCCCGGCGATGAAGCCGCCCTTGTCGCCGCCGTAGGTCTCCTTGACGACGTTGCACATCTCGCCCACCGCCAGCTCGACGTCCTCGAACTTCACGCCGGGCTTGAGCTTCACGCTGTTGAACAGCATCTTGGCGCCGAACGACACAACCCCATTTTGCCCCGGTTTCAGGAGACAGGACCATGGCGTACGAAGTGAACGGCAGGAACCTCGAGGCTACCGACAACGGCTACCTGGTGAACCAGGACGACTGGGACAAGGACGTCGCGCAGGCGATCGCCGCGGCGGACGGCCTCACGCTCACCCAGGATCACTGGGACGTGATCGAGTACCTGCGCGACGCTTGGTTCAACCACAACGGCGAGCAGCCGAACAACCGCGCCATCCTCAAGGCCATGCAGGACAAGTGGCCCGGCCGCAAGGTGGACAACAAGACGCTGTTCGATCTCTACCCGGGAAATCCGTCCAAGCAGGCGGGCAAGATCGCGGGGCTGCCCGAGAGCATGCGCAAGGGCGGGTACTGACAAGACGCACCAGGACCCACAGGCTACGCGAGGTCTTCTCCGCGTCTACGCTCCGCGGATTGTCTGTCTTGGCCGGTGGTTGAGCGCCTGCGCCTCTCAGGAGGATGCCCTGTTCCGGGCGTACACGGAAAGTGGCCTGACCTCGAGCAGCAGTCGGGTCCTGATTTTTTGCGCTGACTTTATCGCACCATTTGTCGTCTGTTCGGTACCGGACAGATAGGGTGCCGGCAACAGTAAAGACTCGCGGCCCGAGGCCGCAATTTCCAATCGCGAGTCATATCTCATATCGTCAAACGCCGGATTTCAGCTGAATGTTTAAGCGCTATTGCAGATTTCTGATGTGGTCCATGGCATTGTCGCTGAGCGCCTTGATGGCGGGATGCGGAGGAGGCGGTTCCGGTGGAGATGCGCCGTCGTGTTCGGTACCTCAGCTCGAAGCGCAGATGGATGTGGTGCTTTCTCAAGCCACATCGGAGGTGGACTTCAGTTTCTCGGTCGACAGGCAGGATGGCCGCCGGTACACCTTCAACCGGGGGACCTCCACCCTGCAAACCATCTATGAATCCGCGTCCACATCAAAGCTGGTCTCGGCGGTGATCATCCTGCGGCTGGTGGAACAGGGTTATCTGACCCTCGCCGCGCGGCCGCAGGACCACATTCTGGACTGGCCGATCCTCAGCAGCGATTCGCTGTACGCCATGAACCTGGCACAGCTGCTCAATTTCACCTCCGGCCTGACCGTCCAGCCCGAAGACGAGCCGGCCTGTCTCAACGACCCGGACTTCAGTCTGCACACCTGCGTCCTCAGCATCGCCAATACCTACGCCGGCAACGTCATCACCCCGGGGACGCAGTTCTTATACGCGGCCACGCACCAGCACGTGGCGGGTCTGATGGCGGTCAAGGCGTTCGAGGCGGTCAAGGCGAGCGGTGTCAAAAGCTGGCAGGACGTTTTTGCGGAGTTCAAAGCACAGACCGGCCTCTTCTCGACATCGACTTTTGACGTCCCGTCCCTATCCAATCCCCGCATCGCCGGCGGCATGCATTTCACTGGCGCCGAATACATGGCTTTTCTCAAGGCGCTGAAAGCCGGTTTGCTTCTGAATCCCGCGTCGATGAGCCAGCTTCTGGCGGACCATACGGCGTCCGTTCCCATCGTTTACTCGCCGTTCATGTCGGGCATTGGGGGATTACCCGGCCTTGGGGAAGACTGGCACTTCGGATTCGGCCTGGCGCACGAATGCCGGAGCGCGACGTTCAACTGCGTGGCTGGAGCAAGAGTATCCAGCCCGGGCGCTTTCGGGTCATACCCGTTCTGGGATCGAAGCAAAGGCTACACGGGAATCGTCGTACGGCAGGGAGCGTTCGGTACTCTGACCACCGGAATTACGATTGAACGATCGGTCCGATCCATCGTTGAACAGTGGGTGGCGTGTTGATACGAGGTTCCCGCTGAAGGATGGGAAATTCCTTCGCATCCGCGCCGCGCATTGCGCGCGATTGCGGCGTGTTTCCGGTCGGTGAGCGGTGCTTCTCGCTATGATCGATCCTGGCCGAAGGCGGCCACTGCTGGATTCTCAGTCGTAGTGCTTCCGCTGCGCCCGCCTCCTCCCCATTTGCTGCACCACCCCGCCCCGGATCGTGTACGGCGGCACGAGCTCGAAGCTGCCGTACTTCGGGTTCAGGGGCTTGAGAATCCTCCGCTCGCCGTCATACACCAACTGCCGGAAGAACACGTCGCCCGCGTACTGCACCACTACATAGGATCCGTCGCGCGGCGCGTAACCCGGATCGACGATGATTACGCAGCCGTCGACGAACTCGGGCTCCATGCTGTCCCCCAGCACACGCAGCGCATAGGGCTCGAGCGAGCTGCAGCTGCCCTCCACCATCGCCACCGCTACCGCTCCTCGCCCGAAGGCTTGCGCGGATGCAGCCGCACCACCGACTCCTTCGCCGGCTCGTCGGCATAGCGCGGCCGCGCCTCCTGCGCCCTCCCCGCCGCCTCCGCGAGCTCGCGCTCGCGCGCGCTGATGAGCGCCAGGCACTGGCGCAGGTCCGCGATGGTCGCGTCCGACAGTGGATGGCGCATGCCGTGCGGCGTGGCGGTGTCCCTGATCACGCCGGCGAGCGTCAGCTTCACCGCCTGCAGGATGCGCTCCTCCGTGGAAACTTCAGCCTCGCTCATCGCGTGCGCCTCAAATGTCCGACCACATGCGGATCAGATTCAGGTAGGCGGCGTTCACCTGCGCGGCCTCCTCCGCTTCGGGCGCGCTTTGCAGCAGCTTCTCGCGCGCCAGGTTGAGCCCGTAGAGAAGCTCGCGCCGCGCCGCGTCGCGCACCAGGCTCTGCACCCAGGTCACCGCCACCAGCCGCTCGCCCCGGGTGACCGGGCTGACATGGTGAATGGTGGACGCCGGGTACAGCACCGCGTCCCCCGCCGCGCCTTTCACCTTCTGGTCCCCCGCCGCCGTACGCACGACGAGCTCGCCGCCATCGTACGCTTCCGGCGCGCTCAGAAACACCGTCACCGCGACGTCCGACCGGTACAGCACGCCGCCAGTGCCCATGATCGGATCGTCCAGGTGCTCGCCATAGGTCATGCCCGGCCGGTAGCGCGCATACAAGGGGCTCGCCGCATGCAGCGGCAGCGCGCCGTTGCGGTACATCGGATGGCGCGACAACGCGCCCATCACCAGCCGATCGAGCCGCTCGATGTCCGCCGCGCCGCGCTCGAGCTCCTCGTTCGCCTTGACGCGCCGCGCCGCCGCGCCGGCCGAGAGCTTGCCGTCTACGAACGGCGCCTCCGCCAGCCAGCCGCGCGCCAGCGCCAGCTCGTCGGGCTTAAGGACGCCAGGAACGATGAGCAGCATCGGCGCTCAGGTATCGGGCTGCGGCATCGGCAGGCCGGCCAGCCGGCAGATGGCGCGCATCGGGTCGGTGGGGAACAGGCCGTAGATGTGCTTCTCGTAGGCCTTGCGGTCGCGAAAGCGCGCGCCCTCGCGCTTGCCGAGCTCGAGGACCATTTTGCGCATGGTCGGCACGGTCAGCGTCTCCTCGAAGTAGTCGCGGAAGTACCAGATCAGCTCCCAGTGGTCGACGAACAGCTCGAAGCCGTCGTGCTCGGCCAGCGCGCGCGCGAATTCCTCGCTCCACTCCGCGGGATCGAGCAGGACTCCCTGCTCGTCGGTCTCGATCGACTTGCCGTTGACTTCGAACTGCATGCGGCACGCGAAGCAGATCCAGGTGGGGGCAATGTACTTGACCCCGGACTGTAGCGTGGCGCCGGGGCGCACGTGCGTCCGGAAGGGCGGAGCGAGCGGCCGGCCCGCGGCCTAGGCCTGGACGGCCCGCGAGGCCGCGTAGACGGAAACGCGATCGCGCCCGGCGGCCTTGGCCTCGTAGAGCGCCCGGTCGGCCGCGAGCAGAAGCGCGCCGGGGTCGCTCGCGTGAACGGGGAAGACGGCGATGCCGAACGATGCCGTGATGCCGCCGAGGGACCGGCCCCGATGCCGCAGCTCGAGCCCGCGGATCGCGGCCCGCAGCGCGGTTGCCCGGCGCTGCGCGGCATCGAGCGTCGCATCGGGCAGGACGAGCGCGAACTCCTCGCCGCCCAGGCGGCACGCCATGTCGCCCGCGCGCACGTGCGCCTGCAGGAGCTGCGCCACGCCGGCCAGGACGCGGTCGCCGGCCTCGTGGCCGAAGCCGTCGTTCACCGACTTGAAGTGGTCGAGGTCGATCATCACGATCGCGATGGGGCCCGCTCCGTGCCTCGCGCGCGTCCATGCGCGCTGCAGGAATTCCTCGAGCGAGCGGCGGTTGGCGAGCTGCGTCAGCGGATCCGTGCGCGCCTGCTCGCGCGCCTCGTGCAGCACGTGCTCGAGCCTTTCCAGGGTGCCCTCGCGCTCGGCGACCGCGGCGCTCAGAATCAGGCCGGTCACCACGAGGGTGCTGATGAACGCGAGCAGCAGGATCAGCGACAGGTTGAGCGGGTCGAGGGCGAACGGTCCCCGCCCTGCGATGGTGTGCCACACGGCGATGACGCACACCGCCGCGATCAAGCTTGTCACCTCGCGCTTGCTGAAGCGGAACGCCGCCCAGACGATGAACGGCAGGATCAGGAACGTGAGCGGGGAGGGCCCGAGGGGAGAATGCTCCTGGCCGAAGACCAGCGTCGCGATCACGAACAGCGACGCCACCAGCCCCGCCAGCTCCAGCACCTTGGCCCGGCTCCAGGCGATTCCATGGCGCAGGCGCCAGGCAAGCAGGAGCGGCGCGACGATGATGATTCCCGTGGCGTCGCCGTGCCACCAGGTCCCCCAGTTGTCGACGAAATTCTCGCCGGCGACGGCGCCATCCAGCAGCAGGGCGCCGGTCCCGATCGTGGCGGCGACCGCCGAGCAGACGGCGGCGAACGCGACGAACATGACGACGTTGCGCGCGCGATCGAAGAAGGGGGGCGCGTCGGCGATGTAGCGCCGCACCAACGCCGCGCCGCAGAGCGCTTCCAGGGTGTTGCCACTCGCGATGACGAGCGCCAAGAAGGGCGAAGACGAGACGGTGAAATTGGCGAGCGCGGCACCGATCCAGACGCCCGGCCAGAGCCGGTCACCGAAGACAAGCAATGCCGCGAGCGCGATTCCGGCCGGCGGCCATATCGCCGTGGCGTAGCCCGGCGGAATGGCGAGGAGCAGGGAGGCCTTGGCGGCCGCAAAGTAGACTGCCGCCAGCATACCCACTTGCCCGGCGTGCAACAGCCGCTGCTTCCAGCGCCCCGCTTCGCGCAAGTCCACGCCGATGCTTCCTCTCCGCCCCCTGCGAGCATCCTACTCGCGCGACGGACAGCGCCGTGCGCGGCGCCGTGAACGAAGTCACGGCGCCGCGCCGAGGTGTCGACCCAATCGACCGACAACGGCCTTGGCGGAGATGATGAGCGGCATGCGGCCTCAGGCGAAGCAGACCCAGGTCGTGGCGATGTACTTGACGCCCTTCTCCAGCGTCACGCCGCGATGCACGTGCGTCCAGAACGGCGGAAAGAGGACGAGCTTGCCCTGCGCGGGCCGGACCAGCACCTCCTGCAGCGGGAACTCGGTCTCCCCGCCCGGCCCCGGCACGTCGTTCAGGTACCAGATGGCGACCATCTGGCGCGCGCTGAATTCGCCGGGCCCGCCGTCGACGTGCCAGTGGTAATACTCCCCGGGCAGCGTGCGCTGCAGGTTGTAGCCGATGTCCTTGAACTTGTTGGCGGCGAAGAACGGGAACTCGAGCGCAAAGGCGTTGAAAGTCGAGACGAGCTGCTGCGCGAGGATGCGGTCGATGTCGCGCCAGTCCTCGCGCCCGCTGATGCGCAGGTCGGTGGAGCGCTTGACCTGCGGCGCGACCTCGCCCGCCTGGCCGATGCGGCCCGGCGCCTGCTGGTCGGTGGAAGCCTCGAAGCGGCGGATGGCCTCCGCGCACACGTCGGCCGGCAGCGCGCGCTCCTTCTCGTAGATGAAGCTCAGGGGCTTGACCTCGCGGATGCGCGCGTCGGCGAGCGACATGGCCTAGGCGTAGAGCAGCTCGGTGTTCTGCATCTCGCCGGCGGCGTCGATGTCCACGCCGGTCGCGCCGGGCATGCGCAGCGCGATGTAGCCGGCCATCAGCATGGCGGTGGCCTCGTTGCCCGTGGTGAGGCTCGAGAGCAGCCGGTCGGCGACGATCTGGCAGCGCTGCAGCCGGTCGGGGCGCTCGACGAACTCGCGGCTCATCTGCCAGCCGCGGTCCATGTCGCGGTCGAGCTTCGCGTGGAACTCGGCCGAGTCGCGCAGCAGGTCTTCCGGCAGCTCGATGGCGTAAACCTGCTCGCCGATGACGGCCTTGAATTGCATAATATCGATCTGTTTACAGTCTACAGGAGCACGCATGACGAACCGCCCCTTCTACGACGCCATCGACGGCATGCAGAAGAAGCACGTCGACCCCGAGTACATCAACGGCTGGGCGTCGGGCTTCCTGCACAACCCCAAGCGCGAAGTGCAGCGCGTGAGCGAAGCCTACGATGCCGGCTACGCGGCCGGCCTGGAGAAGAAGAAGGGCGGCTACGAGGCCTGGATCAGGAAGTAGCGCGCTCGGCAGCCGCGCGCCACTTCGCGGCCTCGGCCGGGTCGGCGCCGACCCCGAAGCCCTTTTCATACATCGTGGCAAGCAACGACTGCGAGCCGGCGAGGCCCTGCTCGGCGGCCTTGCGGAACCAGCGCGCGGCTTCCGCCGCGTCGGACTTGGTGCACTCGCCCTGGAAGTACATGAACCCCAGGCCGTGCTCGGCGAGCGCGTAGCCCTGCTCGGCGGCGGCGCGCATCCATCTGACTGCGATCGCGCAGTTCTTCACCATGCCCAGGCCCACCTGCGCCATGATCGCCACGCGGTACTGCGCCTCGGGCACGCCGCGCTCTGCGAGTGGCTGCAGCAGCTGCATGGCGCGCGCGAACTCCTTCGCCTCGAAGGCGGCAATGCCGCTCGCCAACTCCATATCCGGTCCTGACATGTCGTACTCCCCGGACTATTATCCTTGAATCGGATGCATTGAACGGCAACCATGGCCATCATCAGCAGCCACCCGTCTGTGGCGCTCGTCAAAACCCGCTGGCGCAAAAAGGGGGCGCGCACGCTCGCCGAGCGCGCGGGCGTGATCGGGGCGAACGTCTGGAAGATCTCGACCGAGATCTTCAAGCACATGGAGAAGGAAGGCTTCCGCTTCGGCTCGGACCGCCTGGTGACCGACGTGCTCGCCGAATTCATCGCTTTCCTCGTCCAGCTCACCGACCGCGCGGTGTACGGCAAGCTGAGCGAGGCCGAGCGCGCCGCGCTCATCGGCGAGGTCGTGCGGCACCTGGCGGCGACCATGGAGAACAACCAGCGCGACCTCCTGGGGCCCGGGGAATACCGCAAGCCCTTCATCGAACTGCTCAACACCCGCTTCGGGGAGTACGCCGGCTTTGCGTACGCCGGCGCGGAGCCGGGCTATCCCTGCCTGCGGTTTTTCGCCGCCAAGGTGTCCGATGCCATGGCGAGCGGCGACAACAAGTGGGTGGTCGAGCAGATGATGGACATCGAGGCGCCGGAGATGGTGCGCCTGGTCAAGAAGCTCGTCGAGCAGACGGTGGCAGCAGGAACTCCATCGCCGCCTCCCGCGCAGCCGGGTTGAGCGCGAGCAGTCCGCGCGCACACTCGAGCCAGCGCTCCTTTCCTTCGCGCACGACCTGCCACAGCCGGTCCGGGGCGCCGCTGCGCAGGAACTGCTCGTAGGCGTCCAGCGCCTGCGGGAACAACTCGCGGCGCGGGGCATCGAAGGTGGCGAAGTAGAAATGCAGCGCCGGCAGGTTGTCGCGCTCGAGCAGCCCCGGCAGCGTCGACAGGCAATCGGCCAGCAGGTCGCGCACCGCGCGCGCCACCGGCTCGCCGCGGGTGCGCGAGAGCCGCAGCGCCATTGCGCCCCATGCCTCGCCGAGCAGCTCGCCCGCCATCGCCTCGCCGAGCTCGTGCAGGATCATGGTCTCCATCTCGTTGTCGGCCATGCGCGCGAGCGCGCCTTCCGTGTCGGCGACGAAGTCGTAGCTCGCCAGTGCACTCGCCATGGCCTTGCCCTGCTTGCGCCACTGGTGTTCCTCGATCTTCTCCCACAGGAAGCGGCGCACCGACTCCAGGCGCACGAAGATGGTTCGTCCCTGCAGCATCGCCGGGGGCGCGGCCAGCTCGCGCGCGTACTCGCAGGAAGAAATGCGGATCGCAAAGCCGCCGCGCTCTTCCACGCGCAGCAAACGCCCGAGGAAGAACACCGGCTTGTGCCAGCGTCCATAGCCGGCGCCGTATACGCAGCCCTGCGGCAGCAGCTCGCGGTTGGCCGCTTCGGCTTCGAACGGGTCCAGCTCCCCGTGCGCGAGCGGCAGCGGCGCGAACGCGTCGGACTCGATGCCGTCCCACGCCTGCTCGCGTGCCTTCAGCCAGTCGCCCAATGCGTCCTTGGGCAGGGCGCGCGCGAACGGCAGCTCGTTCTCCCACCGGTAGTACTCGCGCATCTTCAGCAGGAAAGTGCACAAGCCGTAGTCGCCCGCATGGCGCGCATCGGAGATGTCGCAGTTGCGCTGCACTACGGTCGCCAGTTGCGGGAGATTGCGCATCATGTTCCGGGGTATATACTGACTTTAGCAGGTGCCTGCGCGCTCGCCAGCATGGCCAAGACCAACCGCCCGAAACCCCACGTCACGCTCGACATGAAGGGCGCGGCCTGCCCCGGCCCGCTGCTCGGCGCGAAACGGGTGCTCGACGAGCTGCTCGCCGGGGAAGTGCTGCTGTTGATCTCCGACTGTCCCGCGACCAAGGATGACCTGGCTTCCTGGCCCAAGTACGCCGACGTCGAGATCCTCAAGACTGCGAAACTGCCGCGCGGCGGCACCGGCTATTACATCCGCAAGGGCAAGGCGCAGCGAGTCTCTCCCAACACCGTGCTCGACATGCGTGGCGCCACCTGCCCCGGCCCCGTCATCGAGGCAAAGAAGCTGCTCAACGGCATGCGCGCGGGCGAAGTGCTGCAGCTCGTCAGCGATTGCCCCGGCATCCGGGCCGACGTGCGCAGCTGGGTGAAGGCGACCGGGCTTGAACTGGCCGATGCGCGGGAAAGCGCGCCCGGCGAATACGTGTTCCACATCCGCAAGCGCTGACGCGGATCGCACTCCTCGGAGGGCCGAGACATGACGAGCCTGATGGACGAGATCATCAGCGGCGGCAGCGGCGCCGGCAAGGACCCCCGGTTTCCCCACGCGCCGGAGGGGTGGACGCGCGCGCGCGCGCTCGAGTCGGCGCGGCGCGAAGACCTGGAGCTCGGCGAGGAGCACTGGGAGGCGCTGCGCGCCTTGCAGGAGTACTACGCGAAGCACGAAACGACCGCCGTCAACCTGCGCGAGCTGCACGACGCCCTCGGCGAGAAATTCCATCGCCAGGGCGGCATCCGGCACCTCTACCTGCTGTTTCCCGGCGGGCCGGTGGCGCAGGGCTGCCGGATCGCGGGACTCAAGGCGCCGGCGGGCGCCACCGACAAGGGCTTCGGCAGCGTCGCCTGAGCGCGGCGCGCTACTTGCGCTTGAGAAAGAAGGTGTATTCCTTCTGCGCGTCGGACTGCGACAGCAGTTCGTTGCCGGTCTGCTTGGCGAAGGCCTGAAAATCCTTCACCGACCCCGGATCGGTGGAGACGATCTTCAGCACCTGCCCCGACTGCATGTCATTCAGCGCCTTCTTCGCGCGCAGGATGGGAAGCGGGCAGTTGAGCCCGCGGGCATCGAGTTCTTTGTCGAAGTTCATAGGGGGTTCCAGCTTCCAAGTAAGTAAGAGTCACTACCCGAAACGCGCCAGCAGCTCCGCGACCCTGCCCGCGCGTTGGGTGCGTCCTTCGTTTCCGGCCGGCGGCTCCTGCCGGATCATGCACGACACCATCTCGTAGAAGGCGCGGTCGAGCGCCTTGCGCGCGGCGGCGAGCTGCTGCGCGATGTCCTCGCAGGCCTGATCCTCGTCGATCATACGCCGCACGGCGCGCACCTGGCCCTCGATGCGCGCGAGCCGCGCATCCATCGCCTTCTTTGATTCGGCGTCATGCATCGCGGGTTCGTTCATGGCCCGAATATACACGGTAGGGTATATGGGAGCCACTGTCGCCTATGGTGCGGTGCCACATAAGAAAAGTCCCGCTACTCCATCAGTGGAAACATTTGGCGCATACTCCCCAAGGGTATTAAGTTCGCCGACCTAGAGGAGCCACACCATGTCCGACCAAGCCGACCTGGACCGCCTGATCAACGAGCGGCTGGAAGCGCTGCTGCCGAAGAAGCTCGCCGAGCTGCGCGAGAAGCAGACGCCGTCGATGACCATCATCGCGACCAAGGGCACGCTCGACTGGGCCTACCCGCCCTTCATCCTCGCCTCGACCGCCGCAGCGCTGGGCTGGAAGGTGTCGATGTTCTTCACCTTCTACGGCCTCGGCCTGCTGAGAAAGGACATCAGCGACCTGAAGATCAGCCCGCTCGGCAACCCGGGCATGCCGATGAAGATGCCCTTCGGCCCCGAGTGGTTCAAGAACATCAACTGGAACATCCCGAACGCCGTGCAGGGCATCGTGCCCGGCTTCGAGAACATGGCCACCATGCTCATGAAGCAGACCATCCACAACAAGGGCGTGGCCGGCATCGAGGAGTTGCGCACCGCGTGCATCGAGGGCGGCGTCAACCTCATCGGCTGCCAGATGACGGTGGATCTCTTCGGCTACAAGCCCGAGGACTTCATCGTCGAAGTGAAGGAGTACTGCGGCGCGGCGACTTTCCTGCCGATGGCGCGCGACGCGGACGTGAGCTTGTTCATCTAGCAGGGGCGCGAGCCCCGATCCGACAAAGAGGGAGACCATGAGGAAGCTACTGATCGCCGCGGCCACTGCCGCGGCACTCGCGCCGCTCGCGGCGCACGCCACCACCGGCTATTTCGCGCACGGCTACGGCATCAAGTCCAAGGCCACGGGCGGGGTCGGCATCGCGCTGCCGCAGGACTCGCTTGCCGCGGCGGCCAATCCCGCCGGCATGGTCCTGGTGGGCAATCGCGCGGACCTGGGCCTGGAGTGGTTCCAGCCCGATCGCGGCGCGACCATCACCGGCAACGGCGCCGGCCTCAACGGCACCTACGACGGCAATGGCACCTCGAGCTTCCTCATCCCGGAGTTCGGCTACAACCGGATGCTCAGTCCGACCATGTCGCTCGGGGTCTCGGTGTACGGCAATGGCGGCATGAACACCACGTACAAGACGAACCCCTTTGCCGCCTTCGGCGGCACCGGCGAGGCGGGCGTGGACCTGATGCAGCTGTTCATCGCGCCCACGCTCGCGTGGAAGACCGGCAACCACGCGTTCGGCGTCTCGCTCAACCTCGCGTACCAGCGCTTCGAAGCGAACGGTCTGCCGCCGGCGTTCGCGGCCTTTTCGTCCGATCCGGCGAACTTCACCAACAACGGCTACGACGACTCCATGGGCTGGGGCGTGCGCATCGGCTGGACGGGACAGGTCTCGCCCACCCTCACGCTCGGCGCCACCTACCAGTCGAAAACGAGCATGAGCGAGTTCGACAAATACAAGGGTCTGTTCGCCAACCAGGGTGATTTCGATATTCCCGAGAACTACGGCGTAGGCATCGCCTGGAAGGCGACGCCCGCGCTTACCTTGGCCGGCGACATCGTGCAGATCAAATACAGCGGCGTCCCGGCAGTCGGCAACCCGATTAACAGCCTGTTCATGGGCGCGGCGTTCGGCAGCACCAACGGGCCCGGTTTCGGCTGGGAGGACACCACGGTGTACAAGATCGGCGTCACCTACGATCTGAACCCGAGCGTCATGCTGCGCGCTGGCTACGTCACGCTGAAGCAGCCGATCCCCTCCAGCCAGACCTTCCTCAACATCCTCGCGCCTGGCGTGGTGGAGGACCACCTCACCCTGGGCGCCACTTGGAAGACGGGGACGAACGGCGAGCTGACCGTCATGTACATGCACGCCTTCGAGAAGACCGTGAACGGCCAGGGCTCGATCCCGCCCGGCGCGCCTCCGGGTGGCATGGGCGGCGGCGAGGCGAACCTGCGCATGAGCCAGGATTCGCTGGGCATCGCCTACGGCTGGAAGTACTGAGCCAGCTGAGCCTGGGCCGCCGAACCGTCCGAGCGCAAGCGGCGCCAGCTCCGCAGATCCAAGGGGGCCCGCAGTCGGCCCCTTTTTCATTTGTGCTGTGACGGGAGAAATCCATGAAGATGGCGGCAGTGCTGGGATTTGCACTCGCGATCGCTTCGCCGCAGGGCGGGGCGGCGCCGGTGATGATGGCGCCGGAGTGGGCGCAGGAAATGTGCAAGGCGTGGAATGCCGATCCTGAGCTCACCGGAAAGCTGGTCGAGTCGGGGTGGATCAAGAACGACAAGGGCCGCGGCTACAAGGTAATGCAGATCTACCGCACCGATTGCGAGGGCAGCCCGCGCATCGAACTGCGCGTGTCCGAGAAGGACGGCAAGACGATGTGCGTCTATGGCGGCAAGGCCGAGTCCAAGCTCGATGGCGATGCGGATTACCTGATGTGGGCCGAAACCCCCCGCTGGATCGAGATGGGCAAGGGTGAGTACGGCCCGATGCGCGCCATGATGTTCCGGCGCCTCAAGTTCGACGGCCCGATGTTGGAGGCGATGGATAACATGGGCCCGTTCGCAAGCTTCCTGCTGCTGGTCGGGAAAGTGCCGGGCGACGCCGCGGCCTGCCCGGCGAAATAGTCGGGCAGCGACCCGCATCGCGTGCCGCCGGACACCGCGACCCGCCCGACCCGCGGCGTCCTGCTCGATCTGGACGGCACGCTGCTCGACACCGCGCCGGACCTCGCTGCTGCGGCCAACGCGATGCTCGCGGAGCAGGGACTCCCGCGCCTGCCTGCGGACGTGATCCGCGGCTTCATCGGCCGCGGCATCGTGCATCTGGTCGAATCCTGCCTGCAATCCTCGGGCTATCCGCTCGCCTGCGCGCGGCTGGAGCCCGCGCTGCGCAGCTTCGGCGCGCACTACGCGCGCTGCAACGGCCGCGAAAGCCGCACGTTTCCCGGCGTGACCGAGGCGCTGGCGCGCATGCGCGCGGCGACCCTGCGGCTCGCCTGCGTAACAAACAAGGCGGAGGCGTTCACGACGCCGCTCCTCGCGAAGACCGGCCTCGCACCCTACTTCGATGTGGTCGTGACGGCCGACCAGGCCGGGGCGCGCAAGCCGCACCCGGCACTGTTCCTGCGCGCCTGCGAGGCGCTTGGCGTCGCGCCCTCCGAGGCGCTGGTGATCGGCGATTCGGCGAATGACGCAGAAGGCGCGCGCGCCGCCGGTTGCCGCGTGCTGCTCGTGTCCTACGGTTACAGCGAAGGGCGCGACGTGGCGAGCCTCGACGCCGACGGCGTCATCGCGACGCTCGGCGAGGCGGCCGACCAGCTCCTCGCTACTTCCTGATCCCGAGCGCTTCGCGCGCGATGCCGTCGAGCAGCGCCTCGACTTCCTTCAGCACTGCCTTGGATGCGGGCGAGCCATCGGGCCGCCAGGGGCGGCGGAAGGACACGTGCACCGTGCCCGGATCCTGCGCCGTCGCGTACACCATGATGCTGTAAGGGCAGAGCGCCGCGTTCGCCGGGTCCGCCTCCATGGTCTTCCTCGACAACGCTGCGCTGCAAAAGACGAACGCCTGCGCGTCAGCATAGAGCTTGCGCGCCGAGCCGACGTCCTTGCCGGTGCGCTCGAGCATGCGGTTGACGAACGACTCGTAGTCGATCACCAGGCCCTTGCCCTCGATCGCTGCCTTCAGGTCCTCGCGCACGTCCTCGAACTTCGCCTTCCGCGAATACGCTACGATGGGATGCGGGTCCGCCATGATTTCCTCCTCGCACGAATCTGGCCTGACGCTTCACGCAGGCTAAACCACCGGCAGAGAAGCGCCATGATCGAGATCAACACCTCCGCAACGGCCAGGGCGGGCGCCCTGTGCCTCGCGCTCGCCGCCGTGCCGGCCTCCGCCACGCACGAGCCGTGGGCCACCACCCGGTACCCGCAGGACGAGACCAAGTGGTGGTGGGACGCCGACTGGTGGCAGCGCGGCACGCTGCCGGTGCCCGCCAACCACGAGGTCGCCACGCGCAAGGCGAGCCTATCGCAGCGGCGAGGTCGAAGTGCCGGTGGAGATCCACGTGCCAAAGGGCGGCGCGCGCGCTCCCGTGGTCGTCTTCCTGCACGGGCGGCGCGGCATCGACCCGCTGACGCGGCTCGTGCCGCTGCGCCTGGCGGCGCGCGGCTTCACGGTGGTCGCCCCCGACCTCTACAGCGGCCGCTTCATCGAGCCCTTCCCCATCCGGCACGATGCCGCGCTCGAAGACGACGCGGCGCTGGCGATCGATTTCGCGCTCGCGCTGCCCGAGGCGCGCGGGCAGGCGAAGACCTGCCTCGTCTCGCATACGCGCGGCGGCTACTACGCGCTCAAGGCGATGGTGACCAAGCAACGCCAGGCGAAGACCGCGTGCTACGTCTCGTACTACCCCCACTGGCAGCATCCAGAGGCGCCCGAGCCGATGCAGGTCTACCAGTACGCGCCGGAGGTCGACGCGCTGCAGGTGCCCGTGCTGGTGTTCTTCGGCGAGCACGAGCAGTACCAGCGCGTACCGGCCCGATCCTCGCCGGCATCGAATCGCTGCAGCAGAAGAAGCGCGACGCGCGCGTGATCGTCTATCCCGGCGTCGGCCGCGGCTTCGACTTCCGTCCGCCCGAGGTGCGCACCTTCGCCGACGACCTCGCCACGCAGGACTCGCTCCAGCGCGCCGCCGCTTTCATCCGCACACACCTGAAGTGAGCTAGGCGATCGCCTGGTAGTAGAGATTCTGCGGGTGCTTCGCCTCGGCGAAGAAATACCAGCGCTCGGCGAGCAGCCCCGCGTACTGCAGCGAGGAACGCGGCGCGCGAGCGCAGCCGCGGACTGCGGCGCGGCGAGCATGCAGCAGCGCGGGCGCGGGAAAGACCAGCGCCAGCAGCGTCCAGCGCGCCGCGCGCACCACCTCGCGCGGCCGCCCGTGGAAGAACTCGCGCGTGTTGAACGAGCCGCCCATCGCGCCCTGCGCGATCTGCACGATGCGCGGGTGCTTGACGCCGATGGCGGTGGCGAGCGTGGACTTCGGCCGCAGCCGCGCGTTGCGCGCGAGCGCGGCGAGGCGCCCCGCGTAGGCGAGCGCGCCGGCGACGAACGCCGCGGTGACGTAGCCGCGCGCGAGCGCCGGCTGCAGCCACGCGGCGAGCGCCGCGGCGAGCGTGAGTCCCGAGGCGGTGCCGAGCAGGATGAAGTTCGCCACGGTGAGCGGCGAGTGCCATTCCTGCAGGAACTTGAGGCAGGCGTAGATCATCGCGGTGCACACGAAGAGCGCGATGCAGGCCGCGGCGGCGAGCGCGCCCACCGGCAGCGCGCCCTGCAGGCGGCCCGTCCAATGCATGAGGCCATAGAGCGCCACCAGGGCCATGAACAGCGGCAGCACGATCACCTCGCGCGACAGCCACGACGTGCGCCACATTGCCGCCGAGCGCCACGCGCGCTCCGGATGGCCGAGATGGAAGAACGAAGCGGCGAGGCCCGCGCCGGTCAGGCCGAGCGTGCCGAAGATCGCGGCCGCGACGAACCAGGGCGCGAGCGACGCCTGCCCGCGCGCCGCGTCCAGGGCGTCGAGCGCAAAGAGCGCGAGGAACAGCCCCTGCCCCGCGCCGATCAGCGTGGTGAGCAGGATCACCGACCAGGCGGGCCGCACGGCTTACCAGCTCGTGACGTCGTCGAGCGCGGGCTCGCCGGGCGCCGGCCGCGGCAGCTGGCCATCCACCTTGAGCGGGTTGTCGTGCCGCTCGAGCTCGTCCGGATGCAGGTGCTTCGCGGTCTTTCTGCGCGGCAGGTAGTGATTGGCCGGCTGCGTGCCCCATTCGGGCATCAGCGCGTAGCCGCCCTGCTCGCGGATTGCGCGCGAGGCTTCCGAGGCCGGGTCGTGGATGTCGCCGAAGAGGCGCGCGCTCGTGGGGCAGGCGAGCACGCACGCGGGCTTGCGCTCGGCCTCGGGCAGCTTCGCGTCGTGATGCGGTCCACGCACAGGGTGCACTTCTTCATCACCTTCTGGTGCTCGTCGATCTCGCGCGCGCCGTAGGGGCAGGCCCACGCGCAGTACTTGCAGCCGATGCACTTGTCGTAGTCCACCAGCACGATGCCGTCCTCGGCGCGCTTGTAGGAAGCGCCGGTCGGGCACACCGGCACGCACGGCGGGTCCTCGCAGTGCAGGCAGGACTTCGGAAAGTGCACCGTCTCGGTGTTCGGGAATTCGCCGACTTCGAAGGTCTGCACGCGGTTGAAGAACGTGCCGGTCGGATCGGCGCCGTAGGGATTGTCGTCCGACAGGTAGCCGGCCTCGCCGGAAGTGTTCCACTGCTTGCAGCTCGTCACGCAGGCGTGGCAGCCGACGCAGACGTTGAGGTCGATGACCAGCGCGAGCTGCTTTGGTCACTCGCCGATCTCCTTGCCCGCCACGTAGGCCATCCACCTGCGCGGCCCCGCGCGCGTGCCCGGCGCGGCGGCGAGTGTCTGGAACTCGGGCCACACGCCCGCCTCGTCCGCCGGGTAGATGCGCACGCGCACGTCGTACCAGCCCGCCTGGCCGGTGATCGGGTCGGAATTCGACGTGTCGCCCGGCAACCGGTCAGAGATGAGGTGGTTGAGCAGAAAACCCTTCCTCGCCTCGTTCGCCTCCGGCGCGAGCCCCCAGGCGCCCGGCTGCTTGCCGATCGCGTTCCAGGTCCACACGGTGCCCGGCTCCACGGCCTCGCTGTGCCGGCCCATGCAGCGCACGCGGCCCCATTGCGATTCCACCCAGAGCCAGCGCGCCGTCGGCGATGCCGCTGGCGCGCGCGGTGCGCGGGTTGACGAACAGGTAGTTGTGCGCGTGGATCTGGCGCAGCCACGCGTTCTGCGAATCCCAGGAGTGGTACATCGCCATCGGCCGCTGCGTGATGGCGGCGAGCGGGTACTTCTCCAGGTCGGTGGCCTGCACCTCGAGCGGCTGCGCGTAGAAGGGCAGCGGATCGAAGTGCGTCTCCACGCGCTTCGCGAGGTGCTCGGGCGGCTGGCGGCCCGGCCACTTGCCCTGCGCGGCGAGGCGGAACTTCTGCAGCACCTCCGAGTACAGGTGCACGAGCACCGGATCGCCCCAGCGCCGGATGCGCGCGCGCTGCGCCCATTCCATGTAGCCGCGGTTCCAGTTGCGCATGTAGCGGTAGGACGGCGGCAGCTCGTAGCGGAACACGCAGTTGTTCTTCGCGTACATCTCCCATTGCTTCGGATTGGGCTCGCCGTGCAGCGCTTTCGAGCCGTCGGCGCCGCGCCAGCCGGCGAGAAAGCCGATGCCCGAGCCGGGCTCGGTCTCGTGCCGCACGATGAAGTCCGGATAGTCGCGGTACTTGCGCGCGCCCTGCGCGTCCACGAAGGCCGGCAGCTTGAGGCGGCTGCCGAGCTCGATCAGCACCTCCTGGAAGGGCTTGCACTCGCCCTTGGGCGGCAGCACCGGAATGCGCACCGAATCCATCGGCCCGTCGAACTCCGAGATCGGCCGGTCGAGCATCGACATCACGTCGTGGCGCTCGAGGTAGGTGGTGTCGGGGAGCACGAGATCGGCGAAGGCCGTCATCTCCGACTGGAACGCGTCGCACACCACGAGGAACGGGATCTTGTATTCGCCGTCCGGCCCGCGGTCGTTCAGCATCTTGCGCACCTCGACCGTGTTCATGGTCGAGTTCCAGGCCATGTTGGCCATGAAGATCATCAGCGTGTCGAGGCGATAAGGGTCGCCGCGCCACGCGTTGGTGATCACGTTGTGCATGAGGCCGTGCACCGACAGCGGGTACTCCCAGGAAAATCCCTTGTCGATGCGCACCGGCCCGCCGTCGGCGTCGACGAACAGGTCCTCGGGCGAGCCGGGCCAGCCAAGCGCAAGGCCCGCGAGCGGCGTGTTGGGTTGCACGCCCTCCGGACCGGTCGGCGTCTTCGCCGACGGCGGGATGGCGCGCGGGAACGGCGCCTTGTGGCGGAACCCCCCGGGGCGGTCGATGGTGCCGAGCAGGCTCATCAGGATGCCAAGGGAGCGCACGGTCTGGAAGCCATTGGAGTGCGCGGCCAGGCCGCGCATGGCGTGGAACGCCACCGGGTTGCCGGTCACGGTCTTGTGCTCGTTGCCCCAGCAGTCGGTCCAGGCGATCGGCAGCTCGATCTTCTCGTCGCGCGCGGTGATACCCATCTCGTGCGCGAGGCGCCGGATGGTCGCCGCCGGCACGCCGGTGATCTTCTCGGCCCATTCCGGCGTGTGCGGCCGCACGCGCTCTGCAAGCAGGTGGAACGCCGGGTGCACCCGCGTGCCATCGGGCAGCGTGTAATCGCCGAACAGCTTCGGGTCGGCGCCCGGCGTGTGGCTGAGCACCGGCCGGTTCGAATGGCGGTCCCACCAGAGCTGGTTCTGCGGATAGAGCGGATTGCCGGGGTCGCTGTCTTCGTCGGCGGCGAGCAGCCCGTGGCGCGGCGAGTCCGGATCGACGATCACCAGCTGGCCGCCGTTGGTATAGCGGGCGACGAAATCGCGGTCGTACAGACCCTGCGCGATGATCTCGTGGTTGAGCGCGAGCAGCAGCGCGCCGTCGGTGCCGGGACGGATCGGCACCCACTCGTCGGCGATCGCCGAGTAGCCGGTGCGCACCGGGTTGATGGAGACGAAGCGCCCGCCGTCGCGCTTGAACTTCGAGATCGCGATCTTGAGCGGATTCGAGTGGTGATCCTCGGCGGTGCCGAGCATGACGAACAGCTTGGCGCGCTCGAGGTCCGGTCCGCCGAACTCCCAGAACGAGCCGCCGATGGTGTAGATCATGCCCGCGGCCATGTTCACGGAGCAAAAGCCCCCGTGCGCGGCGTAGTTCGGGGTGCCGAACTGCCGCGCGAACAGGCCCGTCAGCGCCTGCATCTGGTCGCGGCCGGTAAAGAGCGCGAATTTCTTCGGGTCGCTCGCGCGTATTGCGCCGAGTCGCTTCTCCAGCGTCGCGAACGCCTCTTCCCATGAAATCGGCTCGAACTCGCCCGCGCCGCGCTCGGCGCCCGCCTTGCGCCGCAAGGGCCGGGTCAGCCGCGCGGGCGACACCTGCTTCATGATGCCGCTCGCGCCCTTGGCGCAGATCACGCCTTTATTGAGGGGGTGCTCGGGATTGCCCTCGATGTAGCGGATGGAGGAGCGCCCGTCTTTCGTGTCCACATGCACGCGGATGCCGCAGCGGCACGCGCACATGTAGCAGGTGGTGGTCTTGATCTCGGTGGACACGCCTGCGCATTCTGCGGCCGCTCCACCGGCGCAGCAACGAGCGAAACTGATGCTGCTATAAGCCCGCGGCCGAGCCGCGCTTATGCGCGCTCGGCTAACATGCGCGCGTGAAAATCTGCATCGTGTCGGACAGCCACGACCGCGCCGACTCGCTCGCGCAGGCGGTGCTCGAAGCCAGGGCGCTGGGCGCCGAGGCCGTGATCCATTGCGGCGATCTCATCGGCGCGCAGACGATCAAGCCCGCCCTGGCGCATGGTTTGCCGATTTACCTCATTCACGGCAACAACGTCGGCGATACGCAGGCCCTGCACCGGCAGTCCCGCGCGAGCGGCGGGCTGCTTCAGTACCACGGGGCGGATGCGCGCCTCGAGCTCGGCGGCCGGCGGGTGTTCGTCGTGCACTACGACGACTACGGCCACGCCATGGCCTGCGCCGGCGACTGGGAGCTGGTGTGCTGCGGGCACTCGCACCGCGCCGAGGCACGCCAGGTGGCGAACGTGAAGGGCGGCGCGACCTGGCTCGTCAACCCGGGCACGGTAGCGGGCCTCGCCGCGCCCGCGACCTGGGCGCTCGGCGACCTCTCGGCGATGCGCTTCGAGCTGCGCGAGCTCGGAAGCGAGCCCGCATTCAAGGCCTCTATAAGCGCATAGCGAACTCTAAGGCGGGCGCCCGCAGGCGGCGCTTAGAATTCCCGAGGGAACGGCGAGGAGAAAAGAAATGTTCACCAGCAATCCGTTTGCCGAGCTTTCGGCGTCCATACCAGCTGCCGTCATGCAGACCTACGTGATCGTCATGATCATCCTGGTCGTGGCAGGAACGCTGATCGAGGTCGTGCACAAGGGAAGCGCCAAGTACTTCTTCGAGAATTGGCGCAAATCGAAGAGCAAGGGGTCCAAGCAGGTCGGCGGCGGCGAACTGGTGTCGATCGCCATCAAGACCGGCGTCGTCGACGTGCTCGCGTCCGGGGAATTCTGCAACGCGCGCCGCCGGATCGCCCACCTGCTGACCATGTACGGGTTCGTGATCTACGTCGTCACCACCGCAATCATGATATTCAGCTACCCGACACCCGCGACGCCGACGCCCGCCATCCTGCCGCAGCTCTGGTGGCTCGGCGGCCTGATGGCCTGCGTCGGCGGCTACTGGTTCTGGTTCTTCATCCGGGTCGATGTCCTCGCCGAGGGCAATTCCCCGTTCCGCGTCGTGCGCGCGGATCTGTTCATCCTCTCGCTTCTCGCCAGCGTGACGCTAGGCCTGATCTGGGCCTTCCTGCAGGCGAGGGGCAGTTCCGGGGCCAACGTGCTCTTCGGCTTGTACATCATCGCCTCGACGGTGCTGTTCGGCTCGGTGCTGTGGTCCAAGTTCGCCCATATGTTCTTCAAGCCCGCGGCGGCCTTCGAGAAGCGGGTCTCCTACGCGAACGGCACCCGCAGCAACCTGCCCGCGCCTGCGGACAAGCCCGAGACGTTCGGCATCGCCCGCGGACAGCCCCGGCACTACTAATCGGAGAAGACGAAACCCATGCCGACCTTCGTTTACATGACCCGGTGCGACGGCTGCGGGCAATGTGTCGATATCTGCCCGTCCGACATCATGCACATCGACAAGACCTACCGGCGTGCCCTCAACATCGAGCCGAACTTTTGCTGGGAGTGCTACTCCTGCGTGAAGGCCTGTCCGCAGCACGCCATCGATGTCCGCGGCTATGCCGACTTCGCGCCTCTGGGCCACAGTGTCCGGGTGCTGCGGGAAGAGGCCAAGGCGACCATTTCGTGGAAGCTCAAGTTCCGCGACGGCCGCGAGAAGAACTTCGTCTCGCCGATCCGCACCACGCCCTGGGGATCGATCAAGGGCCCGGCCGAGTACGAGGCGCCCAAGCCCGGGGACTTCTCCAGCCAGGAGCTCGCGCAGGAGCCGAAGTCGCTCAACATCGAGGGTGGCCTGCCCGCGCTGCGCAAAGGCCAACTGAAGCAGGGAGCCGTGTGATGGGACTGTTCGGAGGCAGGAAAACGGTATTCGTTGACGCGGACATCCTCGTCATCGGCGGCGGCATGGCCGGCTGCGGGGCGACCTACGAGGCCCGGCATTGGGGACGCGACCTGAAGATCGTCTGCGTCGAAAAGGCCAACATCGAGCGCAGCGGCGCCGTCGCGCAGGGCCTGTACGCGATCAACTGCTACATGGGCATGCAATGGGGCGAGAACCAGCCCGAGGACCATGTCCGCTACGCCCGCAACGACCTCATGGGCCTGGTGCGCGAGGACCTGGGCTACGACATCGCGCGGCACGTGGACGGCTCGGTGCACCAGTTCGAGGAATGGGGCCTGCCGATGATGCGGGACGCCAAGACCGGGCGCTACCAGCGCGAAGGCAAGTGGCAGATCATGATCCACGGCGAAAGCTACAAGCCGATCGTCGCCGAGGCCGCCCGCAAGGCCGCGACCGAGGTCTACAACCGGATCATGGTGACGCACCTGTTGATGGACAACAAGGCCAAGCGATGCGCCGGCGCCGTCGGCTTCAATGTCCGCACGGGTGATTACCACGTGTTCCGCGCCAAGGCCGTCATCATCGGCGCCGGTGGCGCGTCGCACATCTTCAAGCCGCGCTCGGTGGGCGAAGGCATGGGACGGACCTGGTATGCGCCCTGGAGCAGCGGGTCCGCCTATGCTTTGCCGATCCAGGTCGGCGCCAAGATGATGCAGATGGAAAACCGCATCGTGCTCGCGCGCTTCAAGGACGGCTACGGGCCCGTCGGCGCCTACTTCCTGCACCTCAAGACGTACACGCAGAACGGCTACGGCGACGAGTACGAGTCGAAGTGGAAAGAGCACACGCGGGCCCTGGTCGGCGATTACATTGACCACCATCCGACGCCAACCTGCCTGCGCAACCACGCGTTCCTGCAGGAAGTGGCGGCCGGCCGTGGCCCCATCCGCATGGTGACCAAGGAAGCCTTCCAGGATCCGCACAAGGAGACGGTCGGCTGGGAAAACTTCCTCGGCATGACGATCGGGCAGGCAGTCGTCTGGGCATCGCAGAACATCGATCCGAAGTACATCAACCCCGAGCTGACCACCTCCGAGCCCTACGTCATGGGTTCGCACGCCACCTGCTCCGGCGCGTGGGCGAGCGGACCGGAAGACTGTGCCCCCGCGGACTATCAGTGGGGATACAACCGCATGATGACGGTCGACGGGCTGTTCGGGGCCGGCGACACCATCGGCGGCAGCGCCCACAAGTTCTCCTCGGGCTCCTTCACGGAAGGCCGCATCGCCGCCAAGGCGGCGGTCAAGTACGTGATGGAGAAAGGCAGGGACCAGCCCCAGGTCAGCGAACAGGAGGTCCGCGACCTCGAGAAGGTGATCTACCAGCCGCTGGAAAACTACCGCGTCGGCCGCAACGAGATCGTCGCCGGGACCGTATCGCCGAGCTACCTCCTGCCGATCCACGGTCTGCAGCGTCTCGAGAAGATCATGGACGAATACGTCGGCGGCATCAGCTCCAACTACATGACGAACGGCAAGCTGCTCGAACGCGGTCTCGAGTTGCTGACCATGCTGAAGGAAGACATGAACAGCATGGGCGCCGAAGACCTTCACCAGCTTCAGCGCACGTGGGAGCTGAACCACCGGATCCTGGCCTCGGAGTCCGTCACGCATCACACGCTATTCCGCCAGGAAACGCGGTGGCCGGGTTACTACTATCGGGGCGATCACGTGAAGCTCGATGACGAGAACTGGCATTGCTTCACCCTCTCCCGCTACGACCGGCAGTCCGGCAAGTGGGCGATGGAGAAGGCGCCGGTCCACCACATCATCGACTGACCTGGCCACAAGCACTCGATAAAGGCCGCCTGAATGGCGGCCTTTTTCAATCAGCCGTAGATCGCCTTCGGCAACCACGTGGCGATCGAAGGAAATATCCAGAGAACTCCCAGAGAAACCAGCTGCAAGGCGATAAACGGCACAACCCCGCGGTAGATATCCAGCGTAGTGACGTGCGCGGGCGCAACCGCTTTGAGGAAAAAAATAGAGAACCCGAATGGCGGTGTGAGATAGCTGGTCTGAAGGGTGAGTCCAAACATGACCGCGAGCCAGACGGGATCAACGTCCATCTTCAGGAGTACCGGACCGACAATCGGGACGACCACAAAGATGATCTCGAAAGGGTCGAGAAAGAAACCCAAAGCGAACATCACGAACAAGACCACGAATATCGCGCCCGCAGGACCGCCGGTCATCGCGGTGAGGAAGTCGTGCACGAGCTGCTCTCCACCAAGGCGCGTGAACACGATGGAGAAGACGCTTGCCCCCATGAAGATCACGAACACCATCGCGGTGATCACCACGCTCGACCTGCTGACCTCGTCCACCATGCTGAAGAACGTGCCGCGCAATTGAGGGACGATGGCCGCAATTGCGGTACCGCCCACCACCGCCAAGACTGCCAGGGTCAGTACCCCAGCCGCACCGAAGAACCAAGCCAGCGCGACCATCAGTGCCAGGAATCCGAGCCAGAAGTAGGCGAGCGCGCGTTGCAGCGCCTCCGGCGGCAAGCGCCCGGCAAAATGCTCGGACAGAAGCTTGACGAGGGTGAGCAGTACCGCGCCAATTGCCCCGACTGCAGCAGACTCGGTGGGCGTTGCCACGCCGGCAATGATCGAGCCGAGGACGGCAGCGATCAGCATGAGCGGCGGCAAGAGCGCGATCACTACGCGCCGTCCCAGGCCACGCCTCTCGCCTGGCGTAAGCGCGAGAGCCGGGGCGCTGGCCGGACGCAAGATTGCGATTGCAATGATCCAGACAACATACAGCCCGGCGAGAAGCAGGCCGGGGAGGAAAGCGCCTGCAAAGAGATCGCCGACCGAAAGGGTCGCGGGCGTGAAATTGCCCTTGGCCATTTGCGCCTGGCTGTAGGAGCTTTGCAAAATGACCGCCAGGAAGACGAGGATCGTGGAGGGTGGGATTATTTGGCAAAGCGTCCCCGACGCGCAGATCAGGCCGCAAGCAAGGCGCTTGTCATAGCCGGTCTTGAGCATCGCCGGCAGACTGATAAGACCCATGGTGATCACAGTCGCGCCAACGATCCCGGTCGATGCCGCGAGCAACGAGGCAACCACCACTGTCGAGATTCCCAGACCGCCCCGCAGCCGACCGAACAACTCTCCCATTGTGACGAGCAGCAGCTCCGCAAGCTTCGAGCGCTCGAGCATGACGCCCATGAACACGAACAACGGCACCGCCACGAGCACTTCGTTCGTGTTGATCCCCCAGTAGCGAAGCGGCAGCGAGTTGAAGTAGGAGAGATCGAAGGCGCCAAGAAACCAGCCAAGAACAGCGAATATCACGGCCGTGCCGGGCAGGGTGAACGCGATGGGGTACCCCAGCATCAGGGCCGCAATAAGCCCGAAGACGGACGCTACCGCGAGGATCTCTCCGATCAGAACGGGTTCCATTGCAGGCGACGAGATCAGGTTTCCCGCACGCCGGAATCCTGCCCCGGCGGCGGCTGCGTCTCCTGGCCAACCAGCGTTACGATCGAGCGAAGCAGGATTGAGATGGCTTGCACCGCCACAAGGGCGACAAACACCAGGATCGTGGCCTTCAGGATGTAGATCGCCGGAAGACCCGACTCGTAGGCCGAGCGTTCTCCCATGCGCCACGATGCGAGGAAGAACGACCAGCCGGAGGTCCACGCCATCCAGAGGAACGGGCCCAGGAACACAATGCTGCCGAGCAGTTCAACCCAGGCCTTCGCATTCGCACTCATCCTGTTGTGAACGATGTCCACGCGCACAAATCCGCCGAGCAGGAGCGCATAGGACGAACCGAGCATGATCGCCGTTACGTGGGTCCATATATAGGACTCCTGCAGCCACACGTACCCGACGCCGAGCACGTAGCGCAGGTAGACGTTGACGAAACAGATCAGCACGGTGGCGACCACGAAATAGGCCGCCACCCTGCCGACCGCAGAGGTGAAGCCATCGATGCGGTGGGCGGCCGCTGCGAGGATCTGCGTCGCAGCCGGGCTCACTCGGTGCTACGCGGGATACTTGATCTTGAGGTTGCGCGCATTGAACAGGCCGCGGTCGCCAATGCTGGAGAGCGGCATGAGATCCGTGCGCGCCTTGAAATAGGCCTCCCAAATTTTCCTGCCGAGCGGATCGAGCTTATCCCGTTCCTCGAACAGGATCTGGCCTGCAGCATTGCCCAGCGCCTCGAGAAGCACGTCGGGCAACATCAACAACTGAACGCCATGCCCTTTCAGCGCCTGCAGCGCCTTGGCGTTGATCCAGTTGTACTCAGCCAGCATGTCCTGATGCGCGGCCTGGCAAGCTATCGTCACCACTTCCTTCAGATCTGCAGGCAGGGCGTCGAACTTCTTCTTGCTGATGATGACCTGCTGGATCGCGCCTGGCTTCTGGATGCAAGGGAAGTAGAGGTACTTGCAGACTTGGTGGAACCCTAGCGCCATGTCGTTCGCCGGGCCGGTGAAGTCGGTCGCATCGAGGGTGCCTGCCTGCAGGGCCGGGAATAGATCGCCCGGCGCCATGAGCGTCGGCACTGCACCAAGGCGGCGAATCATCTCTGTGCCGATCCCGGGCATGCGCATCTTCACGCCCTTCAGGTCGCTTGCCGACTTGAGCTCCTTCTTGAACCACCCAAACGAAGGCGTACCAATGTTGCCGACGGCAAAGCTCTTCATTCCAAACTGCGCCGATAGCTCGTCCCAGAGCGCCTGGCCCCCGCCGTAATGCAACCACGCCACGTGCTCCTGGTACGCCATGCCGAACGGTGCGCCGAAGAAATAGGCAAACGCGCGGTGCTTGCCGAGATGGAAACCAGGCGTGTCGTGTCCCATATCGGCAGTACCATTCTGAACGGCTTCGAATGTCTGCAGCCCCGGCACGAGCTCGCCTGCGGCAAACACGCGAACCGAAAGGCGACCACCCGACATAGCGGTGATCCGCTTCCCAAGCAGGTCGGCGCCGGTGCCGAGGCCGGGCAGGCCTCTGGGCCACGACGTCACCATGCGCCACTCCTGCTTGCCTTGGCTGATGGCCGGAGCCGAAAAGGTCGACGCCGTAACTGCGGCCGCACCCGCCGCAGTCGCCTTCTTCATGAAGCCTCGTCGATTCATCGCTTCTCCCCGTTAGTTGACCAGTTGACCGCTAGACCTTTGCGGTGTCCACTGCCTTGGGCTTCTCGAGAACCCGAACCGAGCCTTCGTCGTTGTTCGTGATGGCGAAGACCGTGAAGAACTGGATGTCGGGCTTCATGCCGTAGCGCTCGACGATGCCTTGCAGCCAAGGGCCACTGTAGAAGGCCTTCGCGTCCTCCGGCGTTCTCCACTGGTACACGCCGCCTGCAGTACCATCCTCGCTCCAGATAAAGTGCTTGCTGATCAGCCCTTTCGCTTCGCGGAATCCGGGCGCGATCTTGGCGAAGTGAGCCAAACAGGCGTTGTAGTCGATTGACGGCGGAAGCTTGTAACGCACGATGGCGGTGATCATGACGTCTGCACTCCTATGAGAGTCCAGGTCGCTCGCTTGAGAAGGAGCGTACGTGTAGCGCTCTGCACAGTATCGGAGCCTTGCGTGCTTTGCAATACTCAGCGGACTCCACATGGCGTCAACACCATTCACGACCAACGGCCTGCTGCTCAAGGGCGACCACATGAAGCTGGATGACGAACCGGCAGTCCGGCAAGTGGGCGATGGAAAAGGCGCCGGTCCACCACATCATCGACTGACGTCGTCTCGCGGGCGCCCGCTCGCCGACGCGAACGGGCGCTTCCGATATGGGATGATCGGTCGGTGACCGAGATCCGCATCGACCCGCCGGCGCACGCCGCCTGGAGCTTGGTATTCGCGTCCTGGCTGGTGGCCGCCGTCGCCACCCTGGGCGCGCTCTTTTTCGGCGAAGTCATGAAAGTGCCGACCTGCTCCCTGTGCTGGTATCAGCGCATCTTCATGTTCCCGCTGGTCTTCGTCCTTCCGTTCGGGCTGTTTCCCTTCGACGCGAAGATCGCGCGCGCTGCGCTGCCGCTCGCCGCGGCAGGATGGCTGATCGCGTCCTGGCACGTGCTGCTCGTCGAGGGCGTGATCCCGGAGACCGCGACGCCCTGCGCGCAGGGCGTGCCGTGCTCCGAGACTTATATCCGCTGGTTCGGTTTCGTCACTATTCCGCTGCTCGCTTGGCTCGCCTTTTCGTTCATCACCGCGCTCCTCGCCGCCGCGCATTTCAAGGCCTCCCAAAGATGAAACAGAAGACATTGTTCATCGCTTCCGCCGTCGTGCTGCTGGCCGCGTTCGTCGTCGGCGTATTGGTCTACAACGTCCAGCGGGCCGACCGCACGGCCGAGGTCGTCAAGCGCAACCCGCAGGCGCTGACGCGATTCCATTCGCCGACCCTCGGCAACGCCGATGCCAAGGTCCATATCGTCGAGTTCCTCGACCCCGCCTGCGGGACCTGCGCGCAGTTCTCCCCGTTCGTGAAGGACCTGATGGCCGCCAATCCCGGCAGGATCCGGCTCACGGTCCGCTATGCGCCGCTCCACCAGGGCTCCGACCAGGTCGTGAAACTGCTCGAAGCGGCGAGGCAGCAAGGCAAGTTCTGGCAGGCGCTCGAGGCGCTGTTCGCCACCCAGCGGCAGTGGGTGCAGAACCATGTCGCGCATGCGCAGCTCGCGTGGAACTCCCTCGCAGGACTGGGCCTCGACCTCGACCGGGTCCGAGCCGACATGAACGCGCCGGAGGTGGCCCGCATCGTCGAGCAGGATATTGCGGACACCAGGACGCTCAACGTCACCCAGACCCCGGAATTCTTCGTCAACGGCAGGGCCATGCCGAGCTTCGGCGCCGAGCAGTTGAAGGACCTCGTCGACGAGGAAATCGCGAAGGCATACCGATAGCTGCTTGCCTGCGGCGGGAAGATCGACGACGCACAGCAACTCGTTTCCGAACCGGGTAACGCCGGCATAGGCCATCAACTGCTTTTCCTGGGCGGCCGACTCGAGCCGGAGAAAGCACAATGCCTGCCGTTTTGCGAATTGAAGAGTCTATCCGCCCCTGGACGCACGGCACCGCACGACTTGCGCATTCTCTGGATCACCGGCCCCGGTGTGACGGCGCGCAATGGCGCTTACGTCGTCTCGCGAGCCGCTATTGGCAAAAAATCTGCGACCGCAGCAAGGACGTCATCATCCGCGGCGCGGAGAACATCCCGGTGGTCGAGATCGAGAGCGCGCTCAATGGCATGCGCGAGGTCGCTGACGCCGCGATCGTGGCGACGCCCGATCCGCTCTTGCCGGAGCGCGCGTGCGCGTTCGTGCTAGAACACCCAGACCAGGCTGACGTTCGCGCGCCCGTGGCCCGCGTTGCCGGCCCCGCCGTTCTTGATCACGGACCCGTAGTCGAGGCGCGCGCTCAGGTTCGACTTGTATCCGATCCGGATGCCCGGTCCGGCCGAGGAGATTCCGATCACGCCGGGTTCGAACACCTGCGGGTTGATCAACCAGACGCGCCCGTAGTCGTAGAACGCGAGCACGCGCATGCGAAGCCCGTCGACCTCGAACCGGCTGCCGAAGTCCGGGGAGTAGATCTCGAACGTCCCCGAGTAGCCGCGGTCGCCGGCGAACTGGCGCTCGACGAAGCCGCGCACGGAATCCATCCCGCCGATCCCGAGTTGCTCGGCCGGGAGGAGTTGGTCGCCCGTGTACTGCGCCGTGAACCGCAGGCGGCCCTGCACGTCGCGCGGGAAGCTGCGCACCCACGCGAAGTTGAACCGGGACAGCGTGTAATCGGCGGGCGCCCCGGGGCGAACGAGGTCGAACTGCGCCTGGTCGCCGTTGCTCCCGCCGGGAATGTTCCGCACCCCGCTCGCGTAGAACGCGACCTCGCCGGCAACGCCGCGCCAGGCCCCCGAGTACGCCAGGCTCAAGGGATGGAGCACGTAGTCGGGCACGACGGCGGTCGCGGTGCCGACCGGCACGACGTTGTTGTCGTAGTAGCGCGCGTCGTACCCGAGCCCGAGCTTCTGCTCGACGCCGGCGAAGCGCGGCAAGCCGAAGTTGTAGCGGCCGGCGTAGATCCGGCCGCTGCCGCTGATGTTGAACAGGCCCTGGACCACGCCAGAGTCGACGTTCGCGTACCCGGCGATCAGATCGATCGAGTCCCCGAGCGAATAGAGCGGCACGTGGTAGCCCGCGCCGAGGATCTGCACGTCGTTCGCCTGCGTCGGGGAGGTCACGTACTGCAGATTCAGCACCTGGTCCCGGTCGAAGAGGTTCGCGTGCTGGAAGCCCGCGCCCACACGGGAATCGCCGGTGTCGGACGTCCCGGTGTTGTCCAGGCTCAGGCTGAAGCGGTAGGGCCGCTGGTCCGCGACGCGCACCTCGGCCTCGACCTCGTCCGCGCGCGCGCCCGGCTTCAGGACGACGGTGGCCTGCTTGGCGGGGTTCTCGTTCGCGAACTGCAGGTTCGCCGCGAGCCGGTTCGTGTTGAGCGGGGCGCCCGTCTGCAGCGCCGGCAGGCTTTCCCGGATGTTGGTGTCGCCGAAGAACCGGTTGCCCTCCACCAGGATGCGGCTGAGCGTGGCCTCCACGACCCGGAGCCGCACGACCCCGTCCTTGAGCTCCTGCTCGGGCAGGGTGACCTGGGTGGCGCCGTACCCGCGCCGCGCGTACGCCGCCTCGAGCGCGGCCCGCGCCTGCTGCATGTCGGCGATCGTACGGCCTGGTCCGACGAACGGGGCTAGCGCCTCGTCGATTCGATCCGAGGACAGCAGCCATGCGCCGTCGACCTCGAACCGCTTGACCTCGAACTGCACGGGGGCGGGCGGCACCTGCGCCAGGCAGGCGGATTGCCAGCCGATGAGGAGCGAGAGGAGGAAGCGCCTGGCCCGGCGCCATGGCGCGGGTTGCCTGTTCTTGATCACCGGCTCAGAAGCAGCGGTCCAGCGTGCGCCGGCCGGCGGGCGTCTCGAGCACGAGGCAATCGGTCGAGCGTACGAGCGGGCCATTCGGGCGCAGCTCATCGGTCGGCGAGCGCTCGCTGCGTTGGGTTGCGGTGATGAGCGCGTTATCGGCCGTCGCGACGCTGCCGAACGTGCTCGATGGAGTCGGCACCGCGGTGACGACGAGCTGCCCGTCGACGAACGTGATCGTATAGCTGGCCGACGACACGCCGCCGGGGGTGATCGGGTAGCTTCCGGCAGGTGAGCCGGTCGTGGCCGGCGTGGTGAACGACAGCCCACCCGTCAGGTCCGCGACCGTCTGCCCGAGCTTGAAACCGGTGAACGTCGCGGTGAACGGCGGGTTCGGTTGGCCCGCGCTCTTCGTCTTGTCATCGGCGGCGATGGCAAGCGGCGCGGGCGTGATCGTGAGCACGCCGTTCGCATAGGTGATGGTGTAGTTCGAGTTCGGGTTGCTGCCGACGTTGATCGTGTAAGGTCCCACGTTCGACGCGCTGGTCGCCGGCGTCGTGAGACTCAGGCCGCTGATCGCGGCGGACGTATCCCCGCCCGTCAGCCCGGTGAACGTCGCGGTGAGCGGCGGGTTCGGGTCGCCGTAGAGCCGGACCTGGTTGTCGGCAGCGATCGTGAGCGGCGCCGGAGTGATCGTGAAATTGTCCGAAACGAAGGTCACCGCGTAGTTCGCCGGGACGTTCACCGCCAACGTCCCCTGGTTGATCGCGAACGGGCCGACGTTCTCGCCCGGCGCGCGCCCAGGCGCGCCGACGAGTGCGTCGCCCGCGACGATCGCTGGACCGGTCGTGCCGGGACCGCCGGCGACGCCGTAGGCGAACACCGGGTCCGCTCCGCCATAGACCTTGACCTGTGCGGGATTCGCGGTGATCGTGATCGGCCGCACGACGATCGCGAAGTCGTTCGCAACGAACGTGATCGCGTAGTTCGGCCCGACCGTGAGCGTCCCTTGCTGGATCGCGTAATTGCCGACGTTCTCGCCGGCGAGGCGGGTCGTCGCGCCGGAGAAGGCGTCGCCCCCGATGAGCGTGCCGGAGGCGAGCGTGTAGGCGTATCCCGGCGGATTCGCCTCGCCGTAGATCTTGCTCTGGCCCGCGTCGGCCGTGACCTGCAGCGCGCGCTGCCCGATGGTGAGCGCAGTGGCGTTGCCCGGCGCCTGCGCGAACGCGTAGCCGATGTCCGACGTGAGCCCGGAGCCATCGATGGCGTGGCCGCCGATGCCAGAGGTCGGGGTCGCCGGCGAGGTGAACGCCAGCGTGCCGGTGTACGCGTCGGCCACCGTGTCGCCGTTGACGAGCCCGGCCACCGTGCCAGTGAACGCCGGATTCGGATCGCCGTACGGGCGGCCCGCCGCGTCGGCCGTGTAGGTCAGCGTCGGCTGGTCGCTGTAGACGTGATGGTTCCCGGTCGCTGGAATCGTGGCGCCACAGGGACCGCCGAAGTTGCAGTTGTAGATGTTTGGTTTCGCGTTGCCGGGATTCTGGAGCGTGCCGGTATCGTTCGCCGGATCGACCGAGTAGGTGAGCCAGCGCCCGCCCGCGCCCGCGGCGAGCGTCGCGGTGCCGTAGTGAATATCCTCGCCGCTCGCCAGCGTCACGTTGGCTCCCGCGCCGGTGGCCGCAACGTTGTTCGCCAGTGTGATGTCGTTGCCCGCGCCGGTCGCGGTCCGCAGCGTGACGTTGCCGGTGGCGCTCACCCCCGCGACGCCGTTCACCGTCCCGACGGTCAGGGCGCTGCCGTTGACGAAGTTCACGGCGCCGGTGCTCGCGGCCAGGGTGCCGACGCCGTTGTTCTGGGTGAGCGTGAAGTTTCCGCCGGCCCCGGTCAGCACCATGCTGCCCGCGGTGATCGGGATGCCCGCGCTCTGCGTGACCGCGCCGCCGGCCGCGAGCGCGAGGGTCCCGGTCCCGACGCTCGAGGCCGCCGCGCCGAGGTTGTACCCACCCGCCGAGGCGACGTAGGCGTTCTGGTTCTGGGTGGTGACGCGCAGGTTGGTGATAGCGACGTTGATTGCGTCGCCGGCGGCACCGATCGCACCGGTCCGCGCGTTCAGACTCAGATTCTGGGCAGTGATCGTCTGGGTGCCCGCGTCGGTCAGGTTGCCCGCATTCAGGGTCACGGTCTTGCCCGCGAGATTGACCGCACCCGCGATCGTCATCGCGGCGGTGCTCGCCGCGGCGTCCCCGATCACGACCGGCCCGGTCGCGCCGGTCGCGAACGCCGTGATCTCTGCGGCACGCAGATCGAAGGTCAATGGCGTATCGGCGCCCGCCGTGCTGCCGACGCGCATCGGTTGCGCCGCCGAGGTCGGCTTCAGCGTCAGCGTACCGGTCGTCGCCAGGGCATTGTTGCCGGCATTGGTGCCGATCGCGATCTGGTCGGCGGTCAGCGTGATCCCGCCCGCGCCGGCGCTGATGTCGACGTTGTTGTTCTGCGTGTAGGTCGCGGTCCCGACGCTGATCGCCACGGGGTTGTTCGTCGTCGTCACATTGGCCGAAACCGTGAGCGGGTTGTTGGTGTTGTTCAGCGTGAAGCCGCCCGCCGCTGTCGCGCCGGCGAGGGTGCCGATCTGATTCGCGTTCGCCAGCGTGACGGCGCCGCCGCCCACCGCGCTGAGCGAGGCGGCGGTGATCGCCGTGCCGGCGTTCTGTGTCACGGCGCCCGACAGGTTGTTCACGCCGGCCTGTCCCAGCACAACCCTGCCGTTCGCGGCACTGATGTTGCCCAGAGCGGCGGTGGTGGCGTCGCGGACCACGACGGCGGTCGCGCTGTTGCTGGTGGTCGTGAGCGTCCCTGCGAGGTCGATCGCGCCGTCGTTCGCGTCCACCAGGATCGTCGCCGAGCCGGCGTTGACCGTGCTCGACGCCGCCTGCGTCGCGCCTCCGAGCGCGCCGCCCGTGGCACTGATCGCGCCGCCCGCCCCGGCTGCGCCGGCGCCGTCGCCGTTGCCGCCGCCGGTCATGATCTGGCCGTTCAGTGCGACGCCGCCGCCAGCGAGGACCACCGCGCCTCCGGCGCCCCCGGCCAGGCCCGAGCCTGCCGCAGCGCTGCTGCCTTGCGCGTTGATCGACTGCAGGTCGAGGAGGCCCGTCGCGTTGTTGATCGTCACCGACCCAGCGTTCTTGCCGTTCGACGCGGCGACGCCTCCGCCAGTGTCGATCGACGTCCCGGCAGCCATCGTGACGCCGCTCGTGTCGCGAACGATCACGTTCCCGCCCTGCTGCCCTCGTCCGCCGCGAGTGTCGATCCCGGAACCGGCGGCGAAGGTCACGCTTCCCAAATCGGGTGCCACGCCGCCGTCGATCGTTACGGCGCCCCCAGTGCCGGTGTTGCCGGTCCCGGCGCTGTCGCCACCACGGGTATCGATGAGACCGTTGAACGTGATCGTGGCGGGGGCACCAGCTCGAGTCACCGTCACCGCGCCGCCGTTGCCGCCGACGCTGTTCGCGCCCAGGGCATTCGAGCCAAGCGCAGTGATCGATCCTGCGGCAATCGTATTGCCGGTGAGCCCGACGGTCCCGGCGTTCGTGCCGGCGCCCGCCACGCTGCGCGCGCCGGCGCTCGTATCGATCGCGCCGACGTTCAGCGCCCCCGTGCCGGCGTTCAGTGCAACGTTCGCTCCGGCCCCGTTCGCGAGTCCGACGGTGCTGGCGCTGGCGGCCGTGATCCCGACGCCGGAGATGCTGATGGCGCCCAGGGGATTGACGTTGCCGAGGCTGCCGACCGCCACTGCGGCGTTGCCCGCCGTGACCGTGAGCTGGCGGCGCTGGGCCGCGAGATCGCTGTTCACGTTCCCGAGCTGCACCGCTCCACCTGCCGGCGTGCCCCCCGTACCGCCTGCGCTCAGGACCTGGCGGTTGCCGGTCAGGGAGATCGGATCGAGCGCTGTGATTGCGCCGCCCGCGCCGCCGACACCACCGCCCACGCCGTTGCCGCCGCGGGCATCGAGATTGCCGCCGAGCGTGATCGTCGGTGCGGCACCGATCGCGTCGAGTGATACCGCACCGCCCGCCCCGCCCGGGAACGCCCCCGGGCCCGTGGCCGCAGAGCCGGTCGCGGTGATGTTCACCACGGAAATCGTTCCGCCGGCGAGGCTGACGGATCCGGCGTTGCGTCCGCTCGCGCCAGCGCCGGACGCGCCGCCCGTGGTCGTGACCGCCCCCGCGAGGGTCACCGTGCCACCGCTCTTGCCGGTGATCTCGACGCTTCCGCCGTTCCGGGCGGCGCCGCCCGTGGTGTTGATCGTCCCCGCGGCAATGCCGGCGACGCTGCGGCCAAGTGCCGTGAAGTCGCCGCCGAACAGGCGGACTGCTGCGCGCACGAACGTGTCGCCCGTCCCGTTGCCATAGTCGCCGGGCGTCGTCCTGATCGTGGCGTAAACGTCCGTAGCCCCATTCCACCCCGACGCGATGTTGACGGCGCCAATGCCGTTGTTCGTCATCGCCGCGCGCAGGACGACGTCGTCGTGCGCGAGCAGTGTGAGCGAGTTGGCCGAGTTCCAGGTGATCGCGTTCGCGACGTCGATGTCGCCGGCGGTGTTGTCGCCGGTAATGGCGTTCTGCAAGCCGCCGGCGGCAGCGAATGCACCCGAGGTCTCTACGATGACATTGCCGGTCGCGAGCGCGCCGGTGAGCGTGCCGGTGTTCAGCACCGAAGTCGCGGCCGTCGAGGTGAACGGGCTCGCGGGGGTGATGTTGCTGTTGGCGCCGGTGGAGATCGTGATATTGCTGGGGTCGAGCAGGAGTGTGCCGCTCGCACCGACCGGCGCGCTCAGGTCGACCGTGCCGGCGAACTCGAGCACGCCCTTCGCCGACACTTCCGCGAAGCCGCCGTCGCCGCCGTCCGCACCGCCGCGCGCGGAGACCTGCCCGTAGTACTGGGTCCCTTGGTCCGCCCAAACGACGACTTTTCCGCCGTCTCCCTCACGCGTCGCGTCGGCGCGGATCGCGGCTTGCGATCCGACGAAGCTCCACGCGGCGTTCTGGACATCGGGATTCGCGCCCTGGAAGTCTCCGCCGACAAGCACCGTTCCGCCGCCCGTGCGCCCCGAAGCATTGACGCTCGCCTGGTTGACGAGCCCGACCCGTTCGCCGAGCAGCTTCACCTCGCCGCCCGCGGCCTGCGCGCCCTTCGCCTCGATCCGGCCGTCGGCGAGCAGTGTGCCGCCCTCGGCCTGCACCGTGATCGCGCCGCCCTTCGCGCCGTTGGCCGTGAGCGTGCTCGTCGCCTCGAGCGTCACGTCCTTCGAGGACCTGAGGACGATCGTCCCCGCGGTGGTGAGCTCCGCGCCGTCGGCGCTCACCGCTCCCGCATTGCGGATCGCAGCCCCGAAGATCCCGACCCGCCCGCTCTCGGCCACGACCTGGCCCACGTTGAGCGCTTCGCCGCCGGCCTGGACTTGCACCCGGATATCCGGGCTCGCCGTCGAGACCAACTCCACGCTCTTTCCGGCCGCGAGGATCACAACGCCGTTCGGCGCCGTGATCACCCCGTGGTTCTCCACGGTCGGCGCGACGAGGTATACCAGCCCGCCGGAGTGAGCGTTGATCGTGCCGGCGTTGGTCACCTTGCCGGCGTTTCCCGGGTCGGTGAACCGGAACTTGCCGGCGAGAAAGTCCTCGTTCGCAAGATTCAGGCTCGACGCGATGAAACCGGCGGTGTCGATCCTGGCGCCGGCCCCGACCGTCACGCCGTTCGGGTTGATCAGGAACACGCGGCCGTTGGACAGGAGCTGCCCGAGGATCGCCGAGTGCTCGGGTCCCGTGACCCGGTTCAGCACCGCGCTCGCGGCCCCTGACTGGATGAACCGGGTGACCTCGTCGGGCCGGATCGAGAAGCCCTGCCAGTTGATGATCGCGCCAGGCGAGTTCGTCACCGTCAGGTTCTTCCCGACGGCGTTGAACGTCGCCGCACCGCTTACCACCGAGGGGCCGACGGGATTGGCGTGCACCGCTGTTGCGAAGCAGGACGCAACGGCGACCTGCAACAGGCGGCGTCGGAAGGGCTGCACTCGGCGCGCGTTCGGGTTCGACATCCTGCTGCTCTGGGCCAGGCGGGCTCCTGTTACAACGAATCAAGCCGCGGTCCAAGCCCGGTGCGGCGGGGGGAATTGTCTACGAAACGGCCGGAAACGCACAGGAAGATTAGAGACTTGCCGCCGAACGGCGGGCGAAGGCCGACGGGCGTGACATGCCGCAGACGACACTCGGCGGCGACGCCGCGGCCCGGTCAGTTCAGGACCCGGACAAAGGTGCGGCCGCGCAGCAGCGCCGAGGCTTCCGGCCGCTCGTCCACCAGCTCGAGCAGCTCCTGCGAGATCTCCTCGACGAGCGTCGCAGCCTGGTCGCCGTTCAACGGCTGGTGCCAGACGACATCGGCAAGCAACAGGCCGACTTGCAGATCCTGCGCGATCCGCTCGCGGCTCACGCTCGAGCCTTGCTGCACCGAGAAGCCGTGGAGCGCCGGACAACGCCGGAACAGCATTTGCATGCGTGCCGCGAGATCGGACTCCAGCCGGACAAGTTCAGTTCTGCCCTGTGGTGTGCTCATCTCCCGCCCCTTTCGCCTCCGACATTGCGCGCGCGGGGCGCGCACGGCGAGGAACGAATGCCACGCCGATATCCATTCTTACGGGGGGAGCCGACGAGTGGAGCGCTCGACCGGATGTGCGGTGCAGCAACCGCGACGCGGCAAGCGCCGGGGCATTAGGGGGGCCTCCGGTCGCCTTTATGGCCGCTCGCGTTTATGCTTGAATGGATCTTCCTGTTCACGGTTGCGGAATGTCATGGCGGACCGTCGCCTGCAGGTCTTCCACGCGGTAGCGAAGCACCTCTCCTTCACCAAGGCGGCCGAGGCGCTGTTCATGACGCAGCCTGCGGTCACCTTCCAGATCCGGCAGCTCGAGGAGCATTTCAACACGCGGCTCTTCGACCGCGCGCACGGGCGCATCGCGCTCACCCCCGCAGGTCTGGTGGCGCTGGAGTACGCCGAGCGCATCCTCGGCATGTCCGCCGAGCTCGACACGCGCCTCAAGGAAATGAGCGGCCAGGTGGCCGGGCCGCTGCTCATCGGCGCGAGCACCACCATCGCCGAGTTCCTGCTGCCGCAGGTGCTCGGCGAGTTCAAGGCGCGCTACCCGGGCGTGGTGCCACGCCTCTTCGTCGCCAACTCGGAGGCCGTGCAGGACCGCGTCGCGGAGCGCGCGCTCGACCTGGGCTTCATCGAGGGCGACTCGCACCTGCCCTCGCTCGTCACCGACGTGGTCTGTGACGACGAGCTGCAGGTGGTGTGCGCGCCCGCGCACCCACTCGCCAAGCTCAAGTCGGTCAGTCCCCAGGTGCTCACCGAGCACGGCTACATCAGCCGCGAGCCGGGGTCCGGCACCCGGGAGGTCATCGACCACTACCTGCAGAAAGCGGGGGTGCCGCCCGACACGATGCAGGTGGTCATGGAGCTGGGCAGCCCCGAGGCGCTGAAGGGCCTGGTGGCGACCGGACTGGGTTTCGCCATCATGTCGCGCGCCACCGTCGCCAAGGAAACGCAGCTCGGCCAGCTGGTGCAGGTGCCGCTCGCGCCGCGCCTCAACCGCCACTTTGCGGTGGTGTATCCGAAGGAGCGCTTCCACTCGCGCCTGGTGAGCGGCTTCGTGCAGTTCGCCAAGGAGCGCCTCGCCGCGCTGCAGAGCGCGAGCGCCGTGCGCCCCGCCGCCTAGCCCGCGCTTCGGGCGTGCGCCGTCATCGCGCTCGCCGCCGCCAATCCCGCAGAGTTGACGCAGCGCACAAGGCGTCGTCGCAACTCGACTGTTTGCATCGCAACGCATCACGATCTCCTGCAATGCACCATGCTTCGCCCGAAGTGCAGTGGCGATAGAAGACCCTGAGGAGGCCATGAGTATATTATTTGGCCGCCGGCGCAACGCCCTGCAAGAATCGCCGGCACGGCTTGGTCCGCAGTTGGCTGCGCCGGCGGAAGGCACAACGACAACAATTAGGGAGACGCCAAAATGGTCTATACCCGCAGGACGGTCTGGCCCCTGGTGCTCGGGATCATCATGGTGGCCTACGCCTACATGGTGCAGTCGGGGGCGATGGAACCCGTCATCAAGTTCCTCGGTACCGCGCGCAACGTGGGCGAGATGCAGATGCTCGGCTATGCGTTTGGCGCGATCGGCATCGTGGTCGGTCTGTGGCAGCTGCTCGCCACACCCAAGGAAGGGCAGACGGACTATTTCCTCTCCACGGTCGGGGGCGTGATCTTCATCATGACGGTGGCCTTCATCGTGAAATGGGGGCTCGATCCGCTGATGGCGCAATGGGGGCGCGCGGCGCAGCCGAGCCTGGGCTTCAATTTCGCCAGCGTGATGAACCTGAACTACGTGGTGATGGGCATCCTCGCCGGCATCATCATCGTCAACGTGTTCAAGGTGCCGGGCTGGGCGGAGAACGGCGTGCGCCTCTCGCGCCTGGGCCTGAAGACCGGGGTCATCCTGCTGGGCGCGCTCTACAGCCTGGCGGAGCTCGCGCATCTCGGGCGGCTCTCGGTGGTGCTGATCGGCTTCTTCGTGCTGGGGTCGGTGGGCGTGGTGCTGTGGATGGGCGCGCGCCGCAACATGCCGAATTCGATGACCGGCGTGCTGTCCGCCGGCGTCGGCGTCTGCGGCGTGTCGGCGGCCGTGGCGGCGGCCCCGGTGGTGCAGGCCAAGTCCACCGAGATCGCCTACACCATCGGCACCATCCTGCTGTTCGGCGTGCTCTGCATGTTCATCTTCCCGATCGTCGGCAAGTCGATGGGCATGGGCTTCATCCAGTTCGGCGCCTGGGCGGGCACCGGCATCCTCAATTCCGCGCAGGTGGCGGGCGCCGCGCTCGCGTTCCAGCCCAACGGCATCGAGACGCTGAAGGTCGCCGAGATCTTCAACATCACGCGCGTGCTGTTCCTGCCGATCATCGTGGTGTGGCTGGCGGTGTGGTACGTGCGGCGCGAAGTGTCGGCGCAGAAGGTGGACCTCGTCCAGGTGATCGTCGGCAAGTTCCCGGTGTTCGTCCTCGGCTTCATCCTCATGTTCGCGCTGTCCTCGACCGGCATATTCGCGCCGGCCCAGCATTACCAGGGCTCTTACTTCGACAACAGCGACAAGGCGATGACCACCAAGGACAAGGAGGGCAAGCCGGTCAGCACGCTGCTGGGCGACAAGGATCTCGGCGCGCTCAAGGCGGAGGCCGGCAAGGTGCAGCGCCCGGACCAGCAGGCCGCGCTGCAGCGCCTGATCGACAACAAGAAGCTCATGTCCATCGACGACGACGACACGCTGCGCGGCCTGGTCAACGCCAAGGTGATGGCGAAGCCGGCGAACGACGTGCTGGTCAAGGCGCACCGCGCGGTGCGCCACACGGCGAAGAAGATCGCCATGTTCCGCGATCTGATCGCCTGGTTCTTCACCTTCGGCCTGGTGGGGCTGGGCATGCAGATCACCATGTCCTCCATCAAGCAGGCGGGCGGGCAGCCGCTGGTGGTGGGCAGCATCGTGGGCGTCATCAAGGCGCTCGGTTCCCTGCTGGTGGTGTGGCTGCTGGTCAGCGAAACGATCTGAATACGGGAGACAATCATGGCTGAAGACAAATTCGACCGCGGCTCCGCGCTCACCGTGTTCAAGAGCGACCGGCACGAGGACTTCATGGCGCTCGTGCTGTCGCTGGTCATCGCGCTGCTGGTCTACCTTTTCATCTAGCTGCCCGCTTACCGCCACATCCTGCTGGCGAGCCACGGCACCGCCGGGGCGCGCGCAGCCGAGCGCGCCGCGCTCGAGCTCGCCGCACCCGGCGCGTGCCTGTCGCAGCTCGTCGTCGTCCCCGACTTCTGGAAGGGCATGATGGGCGACGACTGGCTCAACAATGCCTCCACGCGCGACGACTACGGCCGGCATGTCGAACAGCAGCTGGAGCGCGAGATCGAGGTGGAGGTGGCACGCGTGCGGGATCGCGCGGCGGAAATCGGGCTGCGCTACGAGCGCCGCATCGTGCTCGGCAAGCCGGCCGAGTGCCTGCTCGAGGCGGCAGCGATGCTCAAGCCGGACCTGGTGGTGATCGGGTCGCCGCGCCCTGCGAAAGCGCGCGGGCTGCGTTCGCGCATGCAGATGGAGACGCTGGTGCGCGGCCTCGCGCTACCGCTGTTGATCGTTCCACACCCCGGATGACCGGGGCCGGCGCCCCGCCTGGTCCGGACGCGGCTTGGGTGGTGCTGGAAACGCCTATCGACCCCGCCCGGCTTGCCGCGATCTGCGGCGATCTGGAGCGGCTTTACCGCATCAACCCTTTCCTCGAGTTCGCCTCGTGGCAGCAGGACGCGCCGGACCGCTTCCGTGCCGAAGTGCTGAACCACAGCAACGCGCAGCGCTCGGTCATGGCGGCGCGTGTCACGCGCACATCGGATCGCGCCTTTCGCGTGGACTACCAGGAAGGCCTGAAGAAGAGCACCCGCTTCGAGATCCAGCCGGCGCCCTCCGGCAGCCGGCTCACCATCACCGACGAATACGGCCCGGCGGGCGAAGCGCAGGCCGCGGCAGTCGATCGCAGCCTGCACGCCTGGGGCGTCGCGCTCAAGGCATACCTCGAGCGCGACCGGCGCTGGGGGTGGCTGCCGCTCTACCGGACCGCCGTGGAGCGCGTCTGGCTGCCGATGAAGCCGTCCGCACGGCGCATCACCTTCCTGGTGCTGGTGATCGCGCTAGCCGATGTCTTGCTGATCGCGCTTGGCTTCGCGATCTACTGGCTCGAGTCCGGGCGCTGAACGTGCGGCGCGCCGCCTAGGGACGGACGACCGCCCAGCCCTGGCGCTGCCTCTCGATGATGTGAATCACCCCCGCGTCGACGTAGGTGACGTTGTCGAGCATGACGTTGCGCGTCAGCTTGAAGCGGCCCATCGAGTTCTCGCAGGCGATCATCTTCGCGTCACCGCTCTTCATGGCCGCGCGCACGCGGTTCGCGACGACCGCGTCGTCCTTCAGCATCTGGATGCCCGGCCCGAAAGCGACGACCTCGATCTCGGCATCGACCTTGTTCTTGGCGTAGTTCGCCCTGAGGTTTTCGACGACGTTGAACGCCAGGTTCCAGACCTTGGGATCGCCGTCGCTCACCTGCAGCACCACGCGCTCCTTCGCGGGCTTCGACTCGCCCATTCCGGCGCAGCCGCCGAGCAGCACGGCGGCGCCGAGGACTCCCAGCATGAAACCCCTTCTCGTTGCCTGACTTGCCATCGCTTCCTCCCTGGATGATCTCATTGCAGCGCGATCCGTCAGCGTGCGGACGCACCCGCGCGCGTGCCTCCGGGGCCACTGCCCGCCTCGAGGGACGCGTAATAGGCGCGCAGCACCTCGAGCACCTCGGGCCGGCTGAACTCGGGCGGCACGGGACTCCCCTCCGAGAGCCACTTGCGCAATTGCGTGCCCGAAACCTGCAGGCGGTCGGCGTCGGTATGCGCGCAGGTGCGCCCCGAGGCCATGCCGCCGCACTTGTAGCACCAGAAGGTGACATCCATCTTGAGCGGCTGCGTCTCGAGCGCGTCGCGCGGGATCTCATCGAAGATGCGGTGCGCGTCGAAGGGGCCGTAGAAGCTGCCGACGCCCGCGTGGTCGCGGCCGACGATCTGGTGCGAGCAGCCGTAGTTCTGGCGAAACAGCGCGTGCAGCAGCGCCTCGCGCGGGCCGGCGTAGCGCATGTCGAGCGGATAGCCCGCCTGCACCACGGTGCCCGGGCGAAAGTACCTTTCGATCAGCACGCCGATGGCGCGCGTGCGCACCTCGGCCGGGATGTCGCCCGGCTTCAGCGCGCCGAGCAGCGAGTGCACCAGCACGCCGTCGCAGGTCTCGATCGCCACCTTGGCGAGGTACTCGTGCGAGCGGTGCATGGGATTGCGGGTCTGGAACGCAGCGACGCGCGACCAGCCCAGGCGCTCGAACTCCGCGCGCGTCTCGGCGGGAGTCATGAACAGGGCCCCGTACTTCGCCTTGAAGCCGCCGTCCGAGAGCACCTTCACCGGGCCGGCGAGGTTGACGTCGCCCTGCTGCATCACCAGCTTCACGCCCGGGTGCTCGAGCGCAGTGGTCTTGAACACCGACATGCACTCGTGCGCCTTGTCGATGCGGTACTTCTCGCTGACGCGCATCGTGGCGAGGATTTCGTCCGAGTCGGGATCCAGCAGCGCGATTTCGGCGCCGGTCTTGATGCCGTCGGCCATGCCCGCGTCGGTGGACAGGGTGATCGGGATCGGCCAGAACAGGCCCGCGGCCGTGCGGTAGCCGTCGCACACGCCTTCCCAGTCGGCGCGCGTCATGAAACCGGCAAGCGGCGTGAAGCCGCCGATGCCGAGCATGATGAGATCGCCCTTCTCGCGCGAGCTCACGCGCAGCTGCGGCAGCGCGCGCACGCGCTCGGCGGCGAGAGCCTCGCCGGCGAGCAACAGGGGTTTGAGCGGTCCTCCGCCGTGGGGTCGGACCAGGCCGGGCATCTTTGCTCCTCCAGTGACGCGCTATTGTCGGCAGGCGCTCGCCGCCAAGGCAACAGCACAGTGTTGATCCGCCGATAAGGGCGGCTGATAAACTCGCGGCCCCCGCAAGGCGCGATGCACAATCCTGCCATGCAACGACGCGAATTCCTGCGCCTCCTCGCCCTCGCTGCGGCGGCGGGCGCGAGCCTGCGCCCCGGCGCGAGCACAGCGCAGGCTGCCGACGAGCTCTACCAGGTGCCGCCGTTCGGCAACCTGTCGCTGCTGCACATGACCGACTCGCACGCGCAACTGCGGCCGGTCTACTTCCGCGAGCCGAGCGTCAACCTCGGCGTCGCCGAAGCCGCGGGACGCCCGCCGCATCTCGTCGGCGAGGCGCTCTTGAAGCACTTCGGCGTTCCCGCCGGAAGCGCCGCGGCGCATGCCTTCACCCATCTCGATTTCGAGCGCGCCGCGCGCCGCTACGGCAAGGTCGGCGGCTACGCGCACCTCGCCACTCTGGTGAAGCGCCTGCGCGCCTCGCGCCCGCATGCGTTGATGCTGGACGGCGGCGACACGTGGCAGGGATCCGCCACCGCGCTGTGGACCGAAGGCGCCGACATGATCGGCGCGCAGAAGCTCCTCGGCGTGGACCTCATGACCGCGCACTGGGAGTTCACCTATGGCGCCAAGCGCGTGCAGGCGGCAGTCGAGAAGGAACTGGCGCCGATGGAATTCCTCGCGCAGAACGTGAAGACCGCGGATTTCGAGGACCCGGTGTTCAAGCCCTACACGCTGCGCTCGGTGAACGGCGTGGCGCTCGCGGTCATCGGCCAGGCCTTTCCCTACACGCCGATCGCCAATCCGCGCTACATGGTCGCGGAGTGGACCTTCGGCATCCAGGAGCCGCGGCTGCAGCAGCTGGTGGACGAGGTGCGCGCCAAGGGCGCGCAAGTGGTGGTGCTGCTGTCGCACAACGGCATGGACGTGGATCTCAAGCTCGCCGCGCGCGTGCGCGGCATCGACGCGATCCTCGGCGGGCACACGCACGACGGCGTGCCGGCGCCGGTGGTGGTCGGCAAGACGCTCGTCACCAACGCCGGCTCGAATGCGAAGTTTCTCGGCGTCCTCGATCTCGACGTGAAAGGCGGCACGATGGCGGGCTACCGCTATCGCCTGCTGCCGGTGTTCGCCAACCTGCTGCCGCCGGACGCGGCGATGGCCTCCTACGTCGAGCGCGTGCGCGCGCCCTACCGCGCGCGGCTCGAGGAGAAGCTGGCTGTCACCGAGGGCCTGCTCTACCGGCGCGGGACCTTCAACGGCACCTGGGACCAGCTGCTTCTCGATGCGCTGATCGACGTGAAAGGCGCCGAGATCGCGTTCTCCCCGGGATTCCGCTGGGGCAGCACGTTGCTGCCGGGCGACGCCATCACCACCGAGCACTTGATGGACCAGACCGCCATCACCTATCCCGCCTCGACCCTGAACGAGCTCTCGGGCGAGCAGATCAAGGCGATCCTCGAGGACGTCGCCGACAACCTGCTCAACCCGGACCCCTACCTGCAACAGGGCGGCGACATGGTGCGCGTGGGCGGCATGACCTACGCTTGCAGCCCGCTGGCGAAGATGGGGCAGCGCATCTCGGACATGCGCCTGCGCGGAAAGCCCATCGAAGCCGGCAAGCGCTACAAGGTGGCGGGCTGGGCTCCGGTGGCCGAAGGCGCTGCCGGCGAGCCCGTGTGGGACGTCGCGGCGCGCTACCTGCGCGTCAAGCGCAGCATCGCGCCGCTCACGCCCAACCTGCCGCGGCTTACTGGTTGACCGGCGAGGCCGGGTCCATCAACAGCGCGGTGAGGTCCTTCATCTGCTCCTCGGTGAGCGCGCCGACGTGGCCCATGCGCGGCATCTGCGAGCACAGGTTGTAGGCCTTGGCGTTGTAGATCTTGCCGTAGGCGTAGCGCTGGATGTCCGCGCCGTAGCCGCGCAGCTTGCCGAACTGGTACAGGCTCGGCCCCACCGTGCCGAAGGAGCTTTCGCGCGGGCCGATCTGGTGGCAGTTGTAGCAGCTGCCGCCCACGCCGCCCTTGTCGCTCCAGCTCATGCCGCGACCGTCCTGCGCGATCTTCTCGCCGGCGCGCCAGTCGCCGAGGAGCTTGCCGTCGGCGGGCCACTTGATCGTCGCCAGCTGCTCTTTCTGCAGCCTCTCGGCGACGTCCTTGGGCGGCTCGTCGCGGTGCTTGTTGCACGCGGCCTGCACGGCGTCCTCGTTCAGGCGCTCCATCGTCGCGATGCCACGGGCGTGGAAGTCGCGCTTCATCAAGGCCTGCGCTTCGGGCCGGTAGTCACGCTGCGGCGTGGCGCAGGAAGCGAGCAGCGCCGCGCCGAGCGCCAGTAGTCCTGCGGTTGCGAGTCTCATGGCGGCTCCTAGCGCTTGATGCCCGGGCCGCGGTACACCTGCCCGTTGGCGTTGACGGCGAGGTAGGCGAGCAGCGCGCTCACGGTCTCCGAGGCGTAGCCGGGCTCGGGGAAGCGCTGCTGGCGGAAGCAGTCGTTCATGCGCCATTGCAGCGAGTGCATCACCCCGCCGGTCATGCGGTAGCCCGGCCAGCCCTGCACGGCGCGGATCGCCTGCTCCGGCTTGGTGAAGTTCGGCAGCGGCTGGGTGCGGATGCGCTTGTCATCCACGCCGTGGCAGCTCGCGCAGGAAAAATCGAAGGCGCCGGCGCGGTAAAAGAAGATCGCCTTGCCCGCCTCGTAGGTATCGCGCTCCTTGGGGTGGGCCTGCGGCACCGCGAGCTTCATGCCGCGCGACTGGGCGGCGACGAAGGTGACGATCGACACCGGGTCCGGCGTGCGCGTGAGGGTGCTGAAGGGCTGCTTGGCGAGCTCCGCATAGGTGAAACCCTGCAGCGAGATCATGCAGTGCACGATGCGCGCTTCGGCGTCCATCACGCGGTCGACGTCGGCGAAGTAGCGAGGCATCTGCGCATACGCGCCCTTCACCACTCCGGGTCCGAGCCCGAGGTCGCAGCGCTCCAGGGACTCGTTCTTGGGCCCCCGGCGCGCGTGCCACAGCTGCTCGCCCTTGACCTCGAAGAGCTCCGCGGGATTGTCCTGCTCCATGATCTCGCGGAACTTGTCGAATTCCGCAGCGGTGGAATCGGGCTTCTGGGCCGCGGCCTGCGGCCACGGGGCCGCGGCGGCGATCACCGCAACCAGCCCCAGCACGAGCGCATGTCTCATCGTTTCTCCTCCTCCAAATGGTTGAACGGGGCTCTCCGGCCCCTTGCTCAAATATCAGGAACCGGCGCGGATCACCACCTCGTCGGTGCGCTTCTCGCCCATGTTGTCCTGCCAGGTGACCGAGAGCTTGTCGCCCGCCTTGGCGCCCTTCACCTTGAACGCGAACACCGGGTTGCGCGACACCGCCTGGCTGATGTCGGCGCTGAACACCGTCTTGCCGTTCAGCTGCGCGGTGATGGTCTGGATGAAATGCAGCGGCACGATCTTGCCCGCTGCGTCCTTCCTCTGCCCGGTCTCCATCGGGTGCGCCATCAGCACGCGCACGTCGACGACGTCGCCTTGCAGCGTGGCGCGAATCTTCATCGGGTCTGCCATGGTCTCCTCCGCTCAGCCGCCGCAGCCGCCGATGGTGACTTTCACTTCCTTCACCGCCGTGTAGTGCTTGCCGCCGGCGCTCGCCACCACGCGCACCGGCGAGGACTCGCCGATCTTCACGCGCAGATGCACGTACGGCACCGACCCTTGCGAGAAGTCGAAGGTGCCCGTGTAGGGGAAGGGGTTCTTCTCGATGAACACCGAGATGGCGGTCGTGCCGGGGATGTTGCTGGTGATGTCGATCGGCACCACCGCGCCGTTCTCGGCGATCTCGGGGGCGCGGATCTCGATCGCCTTGGAGTCCTCGGCGTTCGCCACGCCGAGCGCGCGCATCGCGTCGAGGGCGCTCTTCGCCTCGAACGCGCCCTTGTTCCAGGCAGCGAGCGCGCGGCCGGGCTTGAGCAGCGCGGCGCCGAAGACGGCGAGCAGCGCGGCTGCGCTCCCCGCCTTGATGAGGGACCTGCGGGTCTGAACCATGCGTTCTTTCCTCCTGCCCAATTCGATTTATAGGAATAGTAAACGTGGGCTGCGCCGGCTAGCGTACTCAAGTCCCCCCGCCGCGCACAAGGGGAACCGCAAGGCGGCATTCATGGAAAATTCGTTCGGGTCATAATCGCGCTTAATTTCCAGCCGTTCCGGAGGCGCTGCTAGGCTGATCAGCAAGGAGGAGGACACCGATGAAGACCCGGCAAGCACTGTTGTACTCGAGCGTAATGGGCGCGGCGCTACTCGCGGGCTGCGGCAGCATGGGCCTTGGCGATCCGAAGGCGGACGTCGCCGAGGACAAGGTGATCTATCACGTGAACGACACCAAGGAGCAGGCCGTAAACGCCTTGCGCAACATCGGCAACCACCTGGAAGTCAATCCCAAGGCGAAGATCGTGGTCGTCACCCACTCGCTGGGGGTGGATTTCCTGTTCAAGGATGCGCGCGACAAGAACGGCAACCCGTACAACGTCGCGGTGGAAAGCCTCAAGGAGCGCGGCGTCAAGTTCGACGTCTGCGACATCACCCTGCGCAACCGGAAGCTGAAGCGCGACCAGTTCATCCCCGAGGCGACCTTCGTACCCTCGGGCGTGGCCGAGATCACCCGGCTGCAGCAGCGCGAGGGCTACGCCTACCTGAGGCCATAGGCCCGGGCAAACTCGGAACAGGGTCCATGGGAACAGGGGAACCGAGGTTCCCCCGTTACCCCTAGCTCGGAACAGGGGAACCGAGGTTCCCCCGTTACCCCCTCCTAGACCTGTTGGGGCGGAGCCTTGCTACGGGCACGCCTGACGAGCCAAGGCACGACGATCAGTAGCGCGGTGATGGCGAGGAAGGCGGCCGAGATCGGCTGCGTGAAGAACACGCTCGCGTCGCCCTGGCTGATGGAGAGCGCGCGCCGGAACTGCGTCTCTGCGATCGGCCCGAGGATGAGCCCGATGACCGCCGGCGCCACCGGGAAGTCGAAGCGCCGCATGACGAAGCCGAGCAGCCCGAACACGTAGAGCGTGAGCAGGTCGACCCACGACTGGTGCAGGCTGTAGGCGCCGAGCGTGGCGAAGACGAGGATGCCGCCGTAGAGCATCGGCCGCGGAATCGCCAGCACCTTCACCCAGATCCCCACCAGCGGCAGGTTGAGCACCAGCAGCAGCACGTTGCCGATATACAGGCTCGCGATCAGGCCCCACACCAGGTCCGCCTGGGATTCGAACAGCAGCGGCCCGGGCTGGATGCCGTAGTTCTGGAACGCGCCGAGCAGGATCGCGGCCGTCGCCGAGGTCGGGATTCCGAGCGTCAGGAGCGGCACCAGCACGCCGGTGGCGGAGGCATTGTTGGCCGCTTCCGGCCCCGCGACACCCTCGATCGCCCCTTTGCCGAACTCCTCGGGGTACTTCGAGAGCTTCTTCTCCACCGCGTAGGACAGGAAGGTGGGGATCTCGGCGCCGCCCGCGGGAATGGTGCCGAAGGGAAAGCCGATGCCGGTGGCGCGCAGCCACGCGGGCCAGGAGCGCTTCCAGTCCTGCTTCGACATCCACAGCGACCCGGAGAGCTTTTCCATCGTCTCGGGCAGGCGGCTGGTGTAGGCCGCCATGTACAGCGCCTCGCCCACTGCAAAGAGCCCTACCGCGAGCACCACCACATCGATGCCGTCGAGCAGTTCGGGCACGCCGAAAGCGAAGCGCGGCGCGCCGGTCTGGCCGTCGATGCCCACCAGGCCGAACAGCAGGCCGAGGAACAGGCTCGCCAGACCGCGCGCGGTCGAGCTGCCGAGCACCGCCGCCACCGTGGTGAAGGCGAACACCATCAGCGCGAAGTATTCCGCGGGACCGAACCTGAGCGCGAGCGCGACGACGAAAGGCGCGAGCAGCGTGAGCAGGAGCGTCGCGATGCCGCCGGCCACGAAGGAGCCGATCGCCGCGGTGGCGAGCGCGGGGCCCGCGCGGCCGCGCTTGGCCATCTTGTTGCCCTCGAGCGCGGTGGCGATGGAGGCCGACTCCCCGGGCGTGTTGAGCAGGATGGTGGTGGTCGAGCCGCCGAACATCGCGCCGTAGTAGATGCCGGCGAACATGATGAGCGCGCCCGTCGGATCGAGCTTCACCGTGAGCGGCAGCAGCATCGCCACGGTGAGCGCGGGGCCCACGCCCGGCAGCACGCCGACCGCGGTGCCGACCGTCACGCCGATGAAACCCCACAGGAGGTTCATGGGCGTGAGCGCGACGGCGAAGCCGTGCAGCAAAGCGTTGACGGTATCCACTAGGCCCTTTCTGAACGTTTCGCGGTGCACTGCGGCGGAACGCCGCGGTGCAGCGCATCGTGGTTCTTCATATCCCTGCGGCGCCGAGGAGTGGCTGCAGCCAGCCTGCCGGCAGGTTGACGTTCAGCAGCTTCACGAAGAACAGGAACACCGCCAGCGACAGCGAGAAGCCGAGCGCCGCGTCGCGCGCCACGCGCGTGCTGCCGAAGGCGCGCGCCACGCAGGGAAACAGCACCGCGCCGGCGATCACGAATCCCGCCCAGCCGATGAGCGCCATGTGCGCGAACAGGCCTGCCGTGATCCAGCCGAACGCGCTCGCCTGGAACGCGTGCTCGGCGCCCGCCTCCGGCTCGCCACGATTGCGCCAGCCGCCGGCGAGCGCCTCCCAAAGGAGCCACGCGCCCGTGACGAGCAGTCCCGCGGCGACCACGGCCGGGATGAAGTTCGGACCGATGCCGGCGTAGCCGCCCTCGCCGGGCAGGCGCGCGGTCACGACGGCCGCAAACACGCCCAGGCCGAGCACGCCGGCCGACAGCGCAAGCTCGGCGTGGGATCGGCGCACGTGTATTACTTGCGGATGCCCAGCGAGTCGATGATCCCCGCGATGCGCTTGGTGTCCTGATCGAGGAACGCCTTGAACGCGTCCCCGGCGAGGAACTCGCCCGACCAGCCCATCTTCTCGAGCGTGCCCTTCCAGGCAGGCGTGTTGGTCGCGTCCTGCACCAGCTTGACGAGCGCGTCGCGCTGCGCCGGCGCGATGCCGGGCGCCGCGAAGATGCCACGCCAGTTGCCGAGCACTACGTCGATGCCCTGCTCCTTCAGGCTCGGTATGCCATCGGTCTTCGCGGGTGCCGACACGGCGAGCGCCCGCATCTTGCCGCTCTTCACGTGCTCGGCGAACTCGCCGATCCCCGAGACGCCCGCGGTGACGTGCCCGCCGATGATCGCCGCCACTGCCTCGCCGCCGCCCTTGAAGGCGACGTAGTTGACGCGCTTTGCTTCGACGCCCGCCGCCTGGGCGATAAGGCCGGCGAGGATGTGGTCGGTGCCGCCCGCCGAGCCGCCACCCCAGGAGACTTTGCCCGGGTCCGCCTTGAACGCCTTGACCAGGTCCGCCATGGTCTTGTGCGGCGAACTGGCCGGCACGACGATGACTTCCCATTCGCTGGTGAGCCGCGCGATGGGCGTCACCTGCTCGAGTGTCACGGGCGACTTCTGCAGGTAGGTGCCGCCCACCATCACCATGCCGCCGATCATCACTGCGTGGGGATCGCCCTTTGCGGCGTTGACGAACTGCGCAAGGCCGATCGCGCCCGCGGCGCCGCCCTTGTTCTCGAACTGCACCCCGGAGACGAGCTTGGCGCTCTGCATCGCCGCGGCGAGGTTGCGCCCGGTCTGGTCCCAGCCGCCCCCGGGATTGGCCGGGATCATCATCTTCAGGCTGGGCTGGGCCAACGCGGCCGTGGAGAACAAAACCGCGGCAGCGGCTGTCAAAACTCGCTTTGCGCTTTGCATCATGGCTCCTCCCGGTGGATCACGCCCCGATTCTATTTCCATTCCCGGCGAATTTTTCGGCGATAATGCGCCCCCTTGAAATCGGCCGGCTGGAAACTGACATGGCCGGCAGCCTGAAACCTCCAACTTCATGATCAAGATCGAGAACCTGGTGAAGGCGTTCGGCGCCAAGCGCGCCGTGGACGGCGTGTCCTTCGCCGTCGAGCGCGGCGAAGTGCTGGGCTTTCTCGGCCCCAACGGCGCCGGCAAGTCCACCACCATGCGCATGATCACCGGCTTCATCCCGCCCACCAGCGGCCGGGTGACGGTCGGCGGCCACGATGTGGCCGAGGCCCCGCTCGAGGCCAAGCGCCTGATCGGCTACCTGCCGGAGGCGGCGCCTTCCTATCCGGACATGACGGTGCAGGGGTTCCTTTCCTTCGCGGCGGAGATTCGCGGCCTGGACGGCGACGCGCGCAGGAGGGCCGTGGGCCGCGCGGTGGAGCGCTGCTTCCTCGGTTCCGTGCTGCATCAGTCCATCGACACGCTCTCCAAGGGCTACAAGCACCGCACCTGCCTCGCGCAGGCGCTGATCCACGACCCGGACGTGCTCATTCTGGACGAGCCCACCGACGGCCTCGACCCCAACCAGAAGTACGAGATGCGCAACCTCATCCGCGAGCTCGGCAAGAACAAGGCGATCATCTTCTCGACGCACATCCTCGAGGAAGTCGACGCCGCCTGCACACGCGCCATCATCATCGACCGTGGCCGCATTGTGGCGAGCGGCACGCCCGACGAGCTCGGCCGGCCGCTCGACGAGGTGTTCCGCCGCCTCACGCTGCCCGACACGCTGCCCGCGTCGTCCACAACGGTGAAACGATGAACGCCTGGCACGCCATCCGCACCATCGCCAAGCGCGAGCTGGTTTCCTACTTCACCTCGCCCGTGGCCTACGTGTTCCTGGTCATCTTCCTGCTGCTGACCGGGTTTCTTCACCTTCACCGCCGGCGCCTTCTTCGAGCGCGGCGAGGCGAGCCTGGCCGCGTTCTTCGGCTGGCACCCGTGGCTGTACCTGGTGCTGGTACCCGCGGTGGGCATGCGCCTGTGGGCGGAGGAGCGGCGCGCGGGCACGCTCGAACTGCTGCTCACCATGCCGGTCGCAGCATGGCAGGCGATCCTCGGCAAGTTCCTCGCCTCCTGGGCCTTCCTCGCCATCGCGCTCGCGCTCACCTTTCCGGTGGTGGTGACAGCCAACGTGCTCGGCGACCCCGACAACGGCACGATCTTCGCCGGCTACCTCGGCAGCCTGTTCCTTGCCGGGGCCTACCTGTCGATCTCCTGCCTCACCTCGGCCATGACGCGCAACCAGGTCATCGCCTTCATCCTGTCGGTGGTGGCCTGCCTGTTCCTGATCCTCGCCGGCTTCAACCCGGTGACCGACCTGCTGGTGCGCTGGGCGAGCCCGGCGTTCGTGGACACGGTGGCCGCGTTCTCGGTGGTCACGCACTTCGACGGCTTCCAGAAGGGCGTGATCGACACGCGCGACCTGTTCTTCTTCCTCTCGGTGATCGGCTTTTCGCTGTTCGCCACCGGCCTGGCGCTGCGCAACCGATGATGAAAAAACACGAAGCCCTGATCTACTCCGCGGTGGGCCTGGCGGCGCTGTTCCTGCTGCTGGTGGCCTTCAACTATCTCGCCTCGGGCGCGGCGGTGCGCGCCGACCTCACCGAGGGCAAGCTGTACACGCTGTCGGCGGGCACGAAGAAGGTGCTCACGAACCTGCAGGCGCCGGTGAAGGTGAAGCTCTACGTCACCAGCGGCGAGGCGATGCCGGTGCCGCTGCGCAGCTTCGCGCAGCGCGTCGACGACATGGTGCGCGAGTTCAAGGCGGTGGCCGGCGCGAACCTCGTCGTCGAGCGCTACAACCCGCGCCCGGATTCAGAGGAGGAGGACGCGGCGCAGCTCGACGGCATCGAGCCGCAGCAGCTGATGTCGGGCGAGCAGTTCTACCTCGGCCTCGCGGTGAGCCAGCTCGACCGCAAGCAGGCGATCCCGGTGCTCGCCCCGGCGCGCGAGCGCCTCCTCGAGTACGACCTGATCAGGGCGATCGCGCGCGCCGGCATCGCCGAGCGCCCGAAGATCGGCCTGATGAGCGGCCTGCCGGTGCTCGGCGAGCGCTTCAACCCGATGACGCGCCAGAGCGCCGAGCCCTGGGTGCTCGCCAACGAGCTGCGGCGCGACTTCGAGGTGAAGCCGATCTACATGACGGCGGACTCGATCGACAAGGACATCAACGTCCTCTTGCTCATCCACCCGCGCGACATCGGCGAGGCGACCGAGTACGCCCTCGACCAGTTCGTGCTGCGCGGCGGCAAGCTCATCGCCTTCGTCGATCCCTACGCCTACTTCGACCAGGCGCCGGGCCCGATCCCCGGGATGCCGGGCATGGCCTCGAGCTCGACGCTGCCGCGCCTTTTCAAGGCCTGGGGCGTGGAGATGGAGCCCAAGGTGGTCTCCGACGTGGTGTTCGCCTCCGGCGGCGGCCAGCGCTACACGCCCACGGTGCTGTCGCTGAACCGCACCGCGTTCGCGCGCGACGACGTGGTGATGAGCCAGATCGAGACGTTGCTCTACGCCTTCGGCGGCGCCTTCGCCGCCAAGCCGGCCGAGGGCCTCTCCGCAAGCGCGCTGATCAGCAGCTCGACCAACTCGATGCTGGTGGACAGCGCGCAGGCCACCGTCTCGGGCGACGGCGCCACCAAGAGCTTCCAGCCCGGCGGCAAGAACCTGCCGCTCGCGCTGCGGCTCTCGGGCAAGTTCAGGACCGCGTTCCCCGACGGCAAACCGGTGGACAAGGCTGCGAAGCCCAAGCCTGCCGCGGCTGCCGCGGCGGCCGCCGAGCCCGCGCTCAAGGAAAGCGCGAAGGAAAACTCGGTGGTACTCGTCGCCGACGTGGACATGCTGCAGGACGGCGCGGCCGTGGACGTGCAGGAGGTGTTCGGGCGGCGCATCGTCGTGCCCTCGAACGGCAACCTCGCGCTCGCGCACGGCCTCGTCGAGCAGCTGGCCGCGGGCGACGACCTGCTTTCCCTGCAAAGCCGCGCCTCCTCGTTGCGGCCGCTCACGGTGGTGCGCGAGATGGAAGCGCAGGCCCAGGCGCAGTACTTCGGCAAGATCAAGGAGCTCGAGGACGAGCTGCAGAAGACCACCGAGAACCTGCAGAAGCTGCAGAAGAGCCAGGGCGCCGGCGCCAAGGGCGCGCAACTGCTCTCGCCCGAGCAGCAGGCGGAGCTGGAGAGCTTCCGCAAGAAGGTGGCGGAGACCCGCAAGGAATTGAAGGACCTGCGCAAGAACCTGCGCCAGGACTCCGAGCGGCTCGTGTTCCTCACCAAGGTCGCCAACATCGCGCTGATGCCGATCCTCGTCGCTCTCCTCGGCGTTCTCGTCGCGCTCCTGCGCCGCCGGCAGCAGGCCCGGGCACTTGCGGCATGAGCGGGCGTCTTGTAGCTGCGCTGGTGGTGCTGCTGCTCGCGCTGGGCGGCGGCGCGCTGCTGCTCAAGCAGCGGGGCGACGCGCAGCGGCCCGACGGCGCCGCCGCGCTCGGCCAGCCGGTGTTGAAGAACCTGAAGGCAGCGGACATCGCCGCCGTCGCCATCCGCGAGGGCAGCGCGGCGCTCACGCTCGAGTCGAAGGCCGGCGAATGGCGCATCGCCGAGCGCGGCGGCTTTCCCGCCGACGCCGACAAGGTGCGCGACCTCGCGCTCAAGGCGATCGAGCTGAGGGTGGGCCAGAGCGAGCCGATCGGCGACGCGGACCGCGCGCGGCTCAAGCTCGACGGCTCGGGCACCACGCTCGAATTCCGCGGCGCCGACGGCAAGCCGCTCGCGCGCCTGGCGGTCGGCGCCAAGTTCTTCAAGCGCGAGCCGGACAATCGCGAGCGCGCGACGGGCGACGGCCGCTACGTGCAGCGCCCCGAGGAACCGAAGACCGTGATCGTGGTCTCGGACCCGCTCACGCTCGCCAGCACGAAGAGCGCGGACTGGATCCGGCGCACGGGCTTCGCCGCCGAGAAGGTGAAGGCGATGGAGGTCGCGCTCGCCGGCGGCGAGAAGTGGAAGATCGAGCGCGCGCGCGACGACGCGGGCTGGAAGCTCACGCCCTCGCGCGCGGGGGAGAAGCTGGACACGATCCGCGCCAACTCCGCCTCGTACTCGCTCAACAGCGTGGAGCTCGCCGACGTTGCCGCGCCGGGCCTCAAGCCCGCGGACACCGGCCTGGACAAGCCCTTCGCCAACATCGTCGCGACGACCTTCGACGGCCTTACCTACACCGTGAAGCTGGGCAAGCCCGTGGGCGACAACTACTACGCCACGCTGGCGGTGGCCGGCACGGGCAAGGCGAGCGGACCGGACGCGGCCGAGCGGCAGAAGAAGATCGACGAGCGGCTGCCGCGCGAGCGCGCACTCGCCGCGCACACCCTGCTCATCGCCAAATCGAAGTTCGACGACATCCTGAAGAAGCGCGCCGAGCTGCTGGAGAAGAAGGCCGGCGGCAAGAAGTAGCGCGCAACGCCATGGAAGCGCATATCCCCGAGATCACCAACGTCATCCAGCTGGCGGTGGCCCCGGTGTTCATGCTCACGGCGGTCGGCACCATCCTCGCCGCGCTCAACATGCGGCTGGGTCGCGCGGTGGACCGGCGCCGCGCGCTCGAGGAGGGTCTCGCCGGGCGCATGGCGGACGACGGCGCCAGGGCCGAGCTTGCGCAGATCGCGCGCCGCATCCGCTTCGTCTATCTCTCGATCGTCTTCGCGGTGCTCTCGGGCCTGTTCGTCTGCCTGCTGATCGCGGGCGCCTTCATCGGCGCCTTCGTCGCGGCAAACCTCGCCCGCATGGTGGCGGCCCTGTTCGTGCTGGCGGTCGCCAGCCTGACGGTGAGCCTGCTGCTCTTCCTGCGCGAGATTTTCCTCGCGGTCTCGACGCCCCGCTACGTCCCGAAGTAGGATTGGCGCAGAGGAGGAGCGCATGGCCAAGCACCTCATCAAGCATCTGAGGACGATCGCGCTCGTCGGCCAGGCAGGCAGCGGCAAGACCAGCCTGGCCGAGGCGTTGCTCGTGCGCGCGGGCGCGATCCCCGCCGCGGGCAGCGTCGAGCGCGGCACCACTGCGTGCGACTACACCCCGCTGGAGAAACAGCTGCAGCACTCGCTCAAGCTCGCCGTCGCGAGCTTCGAGGTGAACGGCGGCGAGCACCCCACCTGCGTTCACCTGCTCGATACGCCCGGCTACCCCGACTTCCTCGGGCATTCGCTGCCCGCGCTCGCCGCGGTGGAGACCGCCGCGATCGTCATCAACGCGCAGAACGGCATCGAGATGATGACCGGGCGCTTCATGCAATGGGCCGCCAGGCGCGGCCTGGACCGGCTGGTGATCGTCAACAGGATCGACGCGGACAACGTGGACCTCGAGGGGCTGCTGGAGCGCATCCAGCAGGCCTTCGGCAAGGAGTGCCTGCCGCTCAACCTGCCTGCGGCGAAGGCGACCAGGGTTTCCGACTGCTTCTTCGCGCCCGCGGGCGAGTCGGACTTCTCCTCGGTCGCCGAGGCGCACCAGCGCCTGGTGGACCAGGTGGTCGAGGTGGACGAGAAGCTGATGGCGACCTACCTCGAGAAGGGCGAAGTGTCGCCGGAGGAGCTGCACGAGCCGCTCGAGCGCGCGATGCGCGAGGGGCACCTGGTGCCGGTGGTGTTCTGCTCGGCGAAGACCGGCGCCGGCGTGCAGGAACTGCTCGAAGTCATCGTCAAGCTGATGCCGAACCCGAGCGAAGGCAATCCGCCGACCTACCTCAACGTGCCGGTGGATGGCGGCGCGCCCAGCGAGATCCAGGCCGTGCCCGATCCGGGCCAGCACGCGCTCGCGCACGTGTTCAAGATCGAGATCGATCCCTACATCGGGCGCCTGGCGGTGTTCCGCGTGCACCAGGGGCGCATTACCCCGGGCATGCAGCTCTACGTCGGCGAAGGGCGCAAGCCGATCAAGCCCGGGCACCTGTACCTGCTGCGCGGCAAGACCCAGATCGAGGTGCCCGAGGCGGTGCCGGGCGACATCTGCGCCATCGCCAAGGTGGACGAGATCCAGTTCGACCACATCCTGCACGACTCGCCGGAGGACGCGCACATCCGCGCCAGGCCGCTGGAGCTGCCGACCTCGGTGTTCGGTCTCGCGGTGCAGCCGAAGAAGCGCGGCGACGAGCAGAAGGTGTCCGACGTGCTGCACAAGCTGATCGCGGAGGATCCGTGCTTCCGCCTCGAGCACAACGCGCAGGCCAACGAGACCGTGATGCGCGGCCTGGGCGAGATGCACCTGAGGACCACGCTGGAGAAGATCTCGTCGCAGTACAAGCTCGAGCTCGATACGCGGCTGCCTTCGATCCCCTACCGCGAGACCATCGCGGCGCGCGCCGAAGGGCACAGCCGGCACAAGAAGCAGACCGGCGGCGCCGGGCAGTTCGGCGAGGTGTTCCTCAAGGTCGAGCCGCTGGCGCGCGGCAAGGGCTTCGAGTTCGTCGACCAGGTGAAGGGCGGCTCGATTCCCAACCAGTTCATCCCGGCGGTGGAAAAGGGCGTGCGCGGCGTGCTCGCCACGGGCTTTCTCGCCGGCTACCCGATCCAGGACCTGCGCGTCATCGTCTACGATGGCAAGAGCCACCCGGTGGATTCGAAGGAAGTGGCCTTCGTCTCTGCCGGGCGCAAGGCGTTCCTCGATGCGCTCGCCAAGGCGCGCGCCATCGTGCTCGAGCCGATCGTCAACGTCGACATCGTCGCCCCCGAGCAGAGGATGGGCGACATCACCGGCGAGCTCTCCGGCCACCGCGGCCACATCAAGGGCTCGGACGCGCCGCGCCCAGGCACCGTGCAGATCTCGGCGCAGGCGCCGCTCGCGGAGCTGGAGCAGTTCCCGGCGCGGCTGAAATCCATCACCGCCGGCCACGGCTCCTACACGCTGGAGTTCAGTCACTACGAGCCGGCGCCGCCGCAGCTGCAGCAGAAGCTCGTCTCCGCCCACCGCCCCGTGACGCACGCCGACGATTGAATGTTCATCGGCCACGCCGCCGTCGCCCTTGCCGCAAAGCCCCTGCTGCCGCGCGTCAACCTCGCGTGGCCGCTCGCTGCGGCGTTCTGGGTCGACATGGTGTGGCCGGTGCTGCTGCTTGCCGGCGTCGAGCGCGTACGCATCGACCCGGGCAACACTGCGTTCACGCCGCTGGATTTCGTGCACTACCCGTGGACGCACAGCCTCGCAGCGGCCATCGCCTGGAGCGTCCTGTTCGCGCTGGCTTGCCTCAAGTGCGGCAAGCGCGAGGCGCTGATCCTCGGCCTGCTCGTCCTCAGCCACTGGGTGCTCGATGCCCTCTCGCACCGGCCCGACCTGCCGCTGTGGCCGGGCAGCGAGACGATGATCGGGCTCGGGCTGTGGAACTCGGTGCCCTGGACATTGATCGTCGAGGGCGCAATGTTCGCAGCGGGAGCCTGGATCTACGCGCGTTCCGCGCCGGCACGCGACCGGACCGGCGCCTGGGCGTACTGGGGACTGATCGGATTCCTCGTTATCGCCTATCTCGGCAACGTCTTCGGGCCGCCGCCGCCCAGCGTGCAGGCGATCGCGATTGCGGGTATCGCGGGGTTCGCGCTGTTCACCGCCTGGGCCTGGTGGGCCGACCGGCACCGCGGCGCACCCTCGCTTGCCGCCTAGGGTGCGGCGCTACCTCGGCTCGCCGTACCTGCTGCTGACGCTCGCCATGCTCTGCTGGGCGGGCAACTGGGTGGTCGGGCGCGCGATCCACGAACAGGTCCCGCCGCTTGCGCTCAACTTCTGGCGCTGGGCGGCATCGCTTCTGCTCATCTTGCCGGTCGCGTGGCGGCCGCTGCGGGAGCAGTGGCGCCTCATGCTGCGCCACTGGAAGTGGGTGCTGCCGATGGCGGCGATCGCCTCCGCGATCTTCCAGAGCATGGTCTACCTCGGCCTGCAGCACACCACGGCGCTCAACGGCGCGCTGCTCATCGCCCTGGTGCCCATCTTCGTGGCGGTGCTCGCGGCGGTGCTCCTCGGCGACCGCTTCACGCCGCTCCAGGGACTCGGCATCGCGGTGTCGCTGGCCGGCGCGGTGGTGGTCATCGTGCGCGGCGACGCCGCAGTATTGCGTGCGCTCGCCTTCAATCCCGGCGATCTGTGGATCCTCGCCGCGGTACCGATCTGGGCGCTGTACACCGTACTGCTGAAGCACTGGCCGGCGGGGCTCGACCGCATGAGCTTCCTCGCCGCGATGGCGATCGTCGGCACGCTGCTGCAGGCGCCGCTCTACGCGTGGGAGCGCGCGGGCGGCCACCACCTGGTGCTGACGCCGGCTTCGGCCGCGGCGATCGCCTACACCGCCGTGTTCGCCTCGTTCCTCGCCTTCGTGTTCTACAACGCGGCGCTGCAGAGGACGACGCCGACGGTGGCCGGTCCGTTCCACCACCTGCATCCCGCCTTCACCGCGCTGCTCGGGATCGCGTTCCTCGGCGAACGCATCGGCTGGCACCACGCTGCCGGCGTGGCCTGCATCGCCCTCGGCCTTTACCTCACCTCCGCCGCGAAGCGCGCTTTCTGACGCGCGGCAGTGGCGCGGGGTTCGGCACTTCCTCCGCGACGCAAAACACCCCGCCTTGGAACTGCTCGGCGACCGGATCGCCGGGCTTCTCGCGGGCGAGGACCTCCGCCGCGTAAGTCTCGGAATCGTCCTGCGGCCGATAGCCGAGGCGGTAGGCGTTGGAATTGTCGTACCAGGCGCGCTTGTTCCCGGAGATGCCGTAGACGATCTCGAAGCGGATCCCCGGATGCTCGATGCCGATGCTCACCAGTTGCGCAAGGTCGCGCGGGCTGAACCAGATGGCAAGGCGCCGCTTGTCGATGGGCTTCGGATTGACGTTGCCGATGCGCATGCAGAAGACTTCCATGCCGTACTTGTCGGCATAGAGGCTCCCCAGCGCCTCGCCGAACACCTTGGAGACGCCATAGCGGCTGTCGGGCTTGATGTAAACGCGATGGTCGATGGTCTGGTCGCGCCGGTAGAAGCCCGTGGCGTGGTTCGAGGTCGGAAACAGAATCCGCTTCACCCCGTTGCGGCGCGCTGCTTCGAACACGTTGTAGCAGCCGATGATGTTGGCGCTGAGGATCGCCTTCCCAGGGTCCCTCCACCGAGTAGCCGCCCAGGTGCACGATGGCGTCCACGCCCTTCGTGATGCGCAGCGCGTCGGCCATCTTCGAGATGTCGGCGCGCATATACGCTTCCTCTGCAACCTTCTTCAGCGGCCGCAGGTCGGAGGCGCGGATGTGGTACTTGCCGGCGAGCTCGCGGCGCAGGTGCGTGCCGACGTCGCCCGCGGCGCCGGTGATGAGGATGGTTTTCATAGAGGGAGCCGCTCCTTTCGCGTCCATTGTTCTGCGTTCACCGCGCCCTTCGGCGCGCGCCCTTTCAGGATCTCGCCCGCCTGCGCCACCGTCTCGAGCGACTGGTGCTCGATGGCGGGGAGCGTCAGCCCCGCCGTGTGCGGCGTGGCGATGACATCCGCGCGCGCAGCCAGCGCCGGCGTGGGCATCTGGTCGGGCGCTCGGCCGACGTCCAACGCGCAGCCCGCGATGCGGCCCGAATCCAGCGCGCGCACGAGCGCCGCCTCGTCCACGAGATTGCCGCGCGAGACGTTGATGAAGAACGCGCCACGCTTCATCTTGGCGAAGGCCGCGTCGTTCATCAGGTTCTCCGTCTCCGGCGTCGCCACCGCAAGGGGCACCACGTAGTCGGACTGCGCCAGCAGCGCATCGAGCGGGGCCTGCGCGACATCCATCACGTAGGGGTCATTCACCAGCACGCGCATGCCGAGCGCCTTGGCCACGCGCGCAAGCTCGCGTCCGATCGCGCCGTAGCCGATGATGCCGAGCGTGCTGCCGCGCAGCTCCCGGCCGGTGCCCGCCGCCGGCACGCGCCCGGCGTGATACTCCGCCGCCGCGCGCGAGACGCCGCGTGAAAGGTCCACCAGGAAGCCGACTACCAGTTCGCTCACCGCCGGCACGAATCCCGCGCTTGCCTGCGTCACCAGCACGCCAGCCTTGCTCGCCGCGGCGACGTCGATGTTGCGGATGTCCACCGCGCAGCGCAGCAAAGCCACCAGCTTCGGCAGGCGCTCGAACACGGCCGCCGGCGCGGGCGACTGGCGGTAGGAGACGACGAGATCGCAGTCCGCCGCGGCCGCGATCAGCGCCTCGCCCTCGAGCGGGGTGCCGCCCGAGTGCAGCTTCACCTCGCCCAGGGCGCGCAGGCCCGCGAGCGCGCGCTCGCCGTAGTACTGCGCGAGCGTTTCCGGCGAATGGGTGAGGAGGATGCGGGCCAAGGCGAGCGAGTATAGCGATTGCCTGCGCCCGGGCGCTGTGCTACTAAGCAGACCTCATGATTCGCACCCTGACGTTCCTTTTCGCGCTCGCGGTGACGGCCACGGCCTTTGCGCAATCGTCTGCGCAAGTTTCGCCGCCGCAGGCCACGCCGCCCTCGCAGGCCCAACCGGCCGCCGGCGTGCCGGTAGTCATGTACGCCACCGCCTGGTGCCCCTACTGCGCCAAAGCGCGCGCCTACTTTAAGCGGACCAACACCGCCTACGTGGAGCACGACATCGAGAAATCCGCCGACGCGCGCGCGGAGTTCAAGCGCCTCGGCGGCCGCGGCGTGCCGCTGATCCTCGTCGGCGACGAGAAGCTGCGCGGCTTCAACGAGCTCGCCTTCGAGTCGGCGTACACGCGCGTGGAGCGCGCGCGATGAGCGGCTGGGAGCCAAGCGCACGCTACCCCGACCCGTCCGTGGTGGCGGTGGACGAGTCCTTCAACCGCTACCGCCTGCCGCTCGCCAAGGTGGAGCGCCTGGCCACGGGAATCACACGCTGGGCGGAAGGCCCGGTATGGTTCGGCGACCAGAGAAGCCTCCTTTGGAGCGACGTGCCCGGCGACTGCATGTGGCGTTGGGACGAGGGGACCGGCACCGTCGGCGTCTGGCGCAAGCCCTCCGGCTACGCTAACGGCAACACGCGCGACCGCCAGGGGCGCCTGCTCACCTGCGAGCACGGCGGGCGGCGCGTGTGCCGCACGGAATCCGATGGGCGCATCGTGACGCTCGCGGACCGATTCGAAGGCAAGCGGCTCAATTCCCCCAACGACATCGTCTGCAAGTCCGACGGCTCGATCTGGTTCACCGATCCGAGCTTCGGCATCCTCGGCTGGTACGAGGGCGCCAAGGCCGATGCCGAGCTCCCTACGAACGTGTATCGCATCGATCCCTCGGGCGTGATGAGCGTCGTCGCCGAAGGCATCAACCAGCCCAACGGCCTGGCGTTCTCGCCGGACGAGTCGATCCTCTACATCGTCGAATCGCGCTCGGTGCCGAGGAAGATCCTTGCCTGCGACGTGAGAGGCGGAAAGTCCCTTTCGAATCGCCGCGTGCTGATCGACGCGGGCCCGAAGGGCACGCCCGATGGCTTTCGCGTGGACGTGGACGGCAATCTCTGGTGCGGCTGGGGCATGGGCGAGGCGGGTCTTGACGGCGTGCACGTCTTCAACCCGGACGGCCGCCTGATCGGCAGGATCGACCTGCCCGAGCGCTGCGCCAACGTCTGCTTCGGCGGGCTGCACCGCAACCGCCTCTTCATGGCGGCGAGCGCCTCGCTGTACGCGCTATACGTGAATACGCAGGGCATCCCCTACACCTAGAAAATCGGGGTCAGGGCCGAATTATTTCTCGCAGGAATAATTCGGCCCTGACCCCGATTTAGAACTCGATCACGCCCTTGCCGGAGGACTGCCGGTCGAACAGCTGGTAGGCCTCCTGCGCCTGGTCGAGCTTCCAGCGGTGGGTGAAGATGCGCTCGAGCGGGATCTTGTTGTCGGCGATAAAGCGGGCGCATTCGCCCATGCCCATGGCACTGAAGGTCCACGAGCCGATGAGCGTGAGCTGCTTTCTCAGCATGTCGCGCGAAACGTCCAGCGTCACGTCGCCGCCCTCGCCGACGAAGCACACCGTGCCCCAAGTCTTCGCCGAGCGCACCGCAGCGAGCCGCGCCGCCGCGACCCCGGTGCAGTCCAGCGCCAGGTCCACGCCTTCGCCGCGCGTCAGATCCTTCAACGCCTTGTCGGCATCCTGCTTGGAGGAATCCACCGTGGCGTCGGCGCCATACTGCTTCGCCAGCGCAAGGCGCTCGGCATTGTTCTCCACCGCGATCACGCGCGCGCCCATCTTCGCGCCGAGCAGCGTCGCGCTGATGCCGACCGGCCCCTGCCCGAACACCGCGAGCGTAGAGCCCCCCGCCAGGTTCATGCGCCGCAACGCCCCGTAGGCGGTACCGGTACCGCACGCGACCGCGGCGCCCTCGGCAAAGGAAAGCTCGTCGGGCAACGGCACCAGCGTGCGCACCGGCACCTTCAGGTACTCGGCGTGGCCGCCGTTCGCCGTGACGCCGTAGACCACGATGCCCGCACGGCAAAGCTGCGACCAGCCCACGCGGCAATGCCCGCATACCCCGCATCCCGCGTAGTGGTGGTCCATCACGCGCTGGCCGATGGGCGCCTCGCGCTCGGACACGCCCGCGCCGCGCGCGGCGATTTCACCGCAGGGCTCGTGGCCCGCGATGAAAGGCTCGGCATTGCCGCCCAGGCCGAGCGCCTTCTGCGCCTCGCCGGGCGGCGGGCGGTAGAACTTCAGGTCGCTGCCGCACATGCCGGATGCCCGCATGCGGATCACCACCTCGCCCGGGCCCGGCGCGGGGTCGGGGAAATTGCGGATTTCGATCTTCCGGTTGCCGAGAAACACTGCGCCGCGCATGCCAGTTCTCCTATTCAGTGCGGTAGCGCCGGACCACGTCCGGGTCCGGGTCGGCGCCGAGACCCGGTCCCTGCGGCACCGCGAGCTCGCCGCGCCGGGGAGCGAGCCGATCGCCATACAGCCAGGCGTCGGCCTGCAGGTAGAAATACTCGAAGCGCGCGTCGTCGGCCAGCGCAGCGAGCAGATGCAGCGTCGCCACGGCGCCCGGACCGAAGTAAGGCGAGTGCGGCGCGAGCGCCACGCCTCGCTCCGCGGCGAGCGCCGCCACCTTGCGGAACTCGGTCACCCCGCCCACCTTGGTGACCGAGGGCTGCGCGTACTGTACGGCCCCCGCGTCGAACAGGGCCGCAAACTGCGTCGCGAAGCAGCAGTTCTCGCCCGCCGCGATGGGGATGCGGCAAGCCTCGCCTACCGCGCGCAGCCCCGCGCCGTCCTCGGGCGGAAACACCGGCTCCTCGAACCAGTCCAGCCCCAGCGGCGCGAGCCGCCTGCCGACCGCGCTCGCCTCCTGCACGCTCCACTCGCAGTTGACGTCGAGCAGCAGCGCCGCCGCGCGCGGCACCGCGGTGCGCGCCGCGGCGATCACCGGCTCGCTGACCTCGTGCAGCTTGATCGCGCCGAAGCCTTCCCCAAGCGCCTGCTCGCAGTAGCGTGCGATGAGCGACGGTTCGGCATAGCGCAGCAGGCTCGCGTAGCAGGGCAGGCGCTCCCGCCGCGCGCCACCGAGCAGCGCGTGCAGGGGCTTGCCGGCTGCCTTGCCGGCGATGTCCCAGAGCGCGATGTCGAGCCCCGAGAGCGCAAAGGCCGTGATGCCGAAGCGGCCGAAGATATGCAGCCGGCGCTGGATCTGGGCGTGCAGGCCTTCGATGTCGCTGGCATCGCGACCGATCGCCAGCGGCGCGATCATGTCGTTGACTGCGGCAGTGACTGCGCGCCGGCAGGAATACGAGAACGCCTCGCCCCAGCCGGTGATGCCGGCGTCGGTATCGACGCGTACCAGGCAGAAGTCGAGGGCCTTCCAGCCGCCCGTGCCCAGCGTCCAGCCCTCGGCGCCGTGGCGGCAGGGGATGGAAAGCGGCACCGCCTCGACGCGTACGATATTCATGCGCTCCGGCTATTGCTTGCCGCGTTGCGCGATATCGCCGCCATGGTCTTCGGCGATGCGGTCGATATGGCTTGCGTCATAGCTCTTGGAATGCAGGTCGGCGGTGCGCTCCTCGGCCCAGGCCTCGTCCACGGTTCCGGCCTTGTGAATCATGGCGTGCGCCGCGAGCGCAATGCCCCAGGCGGCGAGCGGCCAGAAGGACCACCACGCGCCGCCGGTGAGCCAGTTGGCCACCAGCAGGATGCCTGCGCCGGCGGCGTAGGCCCCTGCGTGCAGGCGCAGTGCCCGTGCCCCCGCCATGGTTCAGCCCGGTTCTGTGCGTCCATGCCAGGCGCGTGCCACCGCCACCACCCGGCGCGAATACAGCAGCCCACCCAGCGCGACGACGATCAGCAGCGCCTTGTCGCCGTCCTCGAGATTGGCGTGGAATCCCCAAACGCCAAAGTAGGCGAGCGCAGCAAGCGGCGAGAGCGCGCACCATATTGCCGCCCAGGGATGGCGCGTGAAGCCGAAAATCACCGCGGCGCAGCACACCGTGAAGGCATACACCGGCACGATCGCCGCGCCAGCATGCGGCAGCGTCGGTGAGAGCGTGACCACCGACAGCAAGCCGGCGAGCACGCCCATGAACAGCGCATAGCCGAAGATCTCGTACCGGGCCTGCAGCGCGGTGAGATTGGCGACGCGCGTCAGGTATGGCGTCTTGTCGTCGTGCCAGACGTAGCGCTTGAAAAGCTTTTCCCAGTTCAGGTCCATCCGGGCGCTGCTCAGGACGGCGGCCTGGTGGGTGCCGGTTCGTCGGCAAGCTTCAGGCCGTACTCGTCTTCGAGCTTGACCCGTTCCTTGCCCTCGATCTTCCTGTCCTCCTCAGGCCACTCGAGCGTCATGAGCGGAAAACGCAGCTGCCGCGGCCCCCAGAGGATCGTCACCACCTGCAGCCAGGCGGCGATGCCGGCAATCAAAGCGACCAGGAGGCCGATCACCAGGACGCTCTTGATCAGCCAGCGGTAGGGCAGCCCGACCGTGGAGACCGAGCCCTCCTGCACCGCGTACGAAGCGAGCACGTAGTCGAACGCGAACCAGATCACCAGCGCGCAGAACGGCAGCATCAGGAAGCTCAAGCCGGCGAACTCCAGCCACGCCTTCTTGCGGAAGGCGAGGTTCTCGCGGATCAGGTCGATGCGCACGTGGGTGTTGTAGATCAGGCCGTAGCCGAGCACCAGGGCGAACAGCGCGGCGTGGAAATGCCACTCCAGCTCCTGCAGCACGGTGGACTCGAACACCGGGCCGACATTGAGCTTCATCCACAGCTGCAGGCTGTGAGTATTGCCCGCGGCATCCACGTACTTCACCTTGCGCGCGATCACGTCGATGCAGGTGACGATGACCACCGGGAGCGAGAGCCAGGAGCCCCAGCGGCCGATGAAATCCACGACGTGCCGGATGCGCTCGGCGAGACGCACCGCCCTCGGCATTTCCGCGGATGCCGCCGTGGCGCCGCTGGTCTGCGTCATTCCCGGTTCCTCAACTGTAGCTGGCCCGCATCAGCCAGAGCGCGAGCTGCGGGAAGGCGATCACCGCGATCAGGCCGATCAGCTGCAGGATCACGAACGGGATGATCCCCTTGTAGATGCTCTGGATCTTGACCTCCTTCGGCGCGATGCCCTTGATGTAGAACAGCGCGAAGCCGAACGGCGGCGTGAGAAACGACGTTTGCAGGTTGACCGCCATCAGGATCATGAACCAGTAGACGATATCCTCCTGCGGCACGTGGGCGCCGAAGTCCAGCGTCTTGATGAGCGGCGAGAACACGGGCAGCACGATCAGCGTGATCTCGATCCAGTCGAGGAAGAAACCGAGGAAGAACACGATCCCCATCACCAGGAACAGGAAACCCCAGCTGCCCAGCCCGGCTGCCTTGATCAGGCGCTCGACGATGTCGTCGCCGCCCAGCGCGCGGTAGACGTAGGCGAAGCAGGTGGCGCTGATGATGATGAAGAACACCATCGAGATGGTGCGCCCCGAGCTCTTGCACACCGCATCCATCATCTTGAAGTCGAGCCGCCCCCAGATTGCGGCCAGCAGGACCGCGCCCGCCGCGCCCACCGCGCCCGCTTCGCTGGGCGTCGCCCAGCCGAACAAGATCGAGCACTTGATCATGCCGATGAGGAGCACCGGCGGGAAGAACGCGCGCCACAGCAGCGGCAGCATCTTGCCCTTGGGCACCGTCAGCAGGTCGGGCGGCAGCGGCGGCGCGAGCGAGGGCTTCAGCTTCGCGGCGGTGAAGACGAACAGCAGGTACAGCGCCGCCAGCGTCAGCCCGGGAACGATGGCCGCCGAGAACAGGTTGCCCACCGAGATGCCCATCAGGTCGGCCATGATGATCAGCATGATGGAAGGCGGGATGAGGATGCCGAGCGTGCCCGAGGCGGCGATGGTGCCGCAGGCGAGCGCATGGCTGTAGCCCTGCTTCATCATGGTGGGCAGCGCGAGCGCGGTCATCATGGTGACCGAGGCGCCGATGATGCCGGTCATCGCGGCGAGGATGGTGCCCATGATGGTGACCCCGAGCGCCAGTGCGCCCGGCACGCGCTTGAGCAGGACCTGCACGCAATACAGCAGGTCCTGCGCGATGCCGCTGCGCTCCATCATCACGCCCATGAAGATGAAGGTCGGGATCGCCACCAGCACCAGGTTCTCGGCCGCCTGGCCCCAGATGCGCGGCACGAAGTTGAAGAACTGCACCAGCTTGAAGGAGCCGAGGAAAAAACCGAGCACGCCGAACAGCAGCGCGAGGCCGCCGAGGATGAACGCCACCGGATAGCCGGAAAACAGCAGCACGCCGAGCGTCAGGAACATGACGATCGGCAGGAGCTCCTGCACCCGGTACAGGAGCTCCTCCCTGTTCTCGGCGTTCAGACCCGAGACGTAGGCGAAGCCGGCGCCGAGCAGCACCAGCAGCACCACCAGCAGCGCGTAGCGGTTCGCGAGCCGGCTGCCGATGCGCAGCAGGAATTCCATGCGGCCGGGGCGCGCCGCGCTACTTCAGGTAGGTCGGCTTGACGGTCTGCGCGTCGCCCCAGATCTTGTACTGGGCGCGGAACGCGAGGTAGTCATCCGCGATCCGCTTGAACAGCGGGTCCTTCGCCGACTCTTCCTTGATGACCTCGAGCCAGGTCTTCTCGAATACCGCGATCTGGTCGTCCGGCCAGCGCTTGATCTGCACGCCATACTTGCTCGTCATCTCAGCCATCGCGCCGAAGTTGGTCGACTCGCTCTCCGCGTAGTTGTACAGCAGCTGGTTGCCGGCGGCCATCTGCAGGATCTTCTGGTAGGACTTGGGCAGCGCCTCGAAGGTCTTCTTGTTCATCAGGATGTGGTTCACCGAGACCAACTGGTGCCAGCCAGGGAAGTAGTTGAACTTCGCCACCTGGTGGAAGCCCTGCTTGATATCCATCGCCGGCATCGAGAACTCCGTGGCGTCGATCACGCCGCGCTCGAGCGCCGGAAAGATGTCCGCCGGCGCGAGCAGCTGCGTCGACACGCCGAGCTTCTGCATCACCTTGGCGCCCAGGCCGAAAAACCGCATCTTCAGGCCCTTCAGCTGGTCGAGCGAGGTGATCTCGCGCCGGAACCAGCCGGAGGTCTCCGGGCCGATCGCGTAGGCATCGAACGACATGAGGCCGTGCTTGGCGTAGATCTCCTGCTCCAGCTTGTCGCCGTTGCCGAACTTCTTCCAGGCCATGAACTCGCCCAGCTGCGGGCCGAACGGCACCGTGGTGAAGAAGGCGAGCGCCGGGTACTTGCCGGCGTGGAAGCCGGGGGTGGTCCAGCAGGCGTCGACCGAACCTTTGGATGCGGCATCGAAGCACTCCAGGGTCGGCACCAGCGCGCCGGGCTCGTGGAACTTCACCACGAAGCGCCCGTCGGTCATGTCCTCGATGTCCTTCTGGAAGCGATGTCCCGGCGGTCCGAGGTGCGGCAGGTTGGTGCCGAACGCGCTCTGCATCTTCCAGTTCACCCGCGGCGGCTGCTGCGCCTGCGCGTGAGGTACAGCCAGCGCCGCCGCGACGGCCACTGCGGCAGCCGTCCAACTCGCACTTTTCCTGGCGATCATGTGTTCCTCCTCCTTGTGGAAATCAGGCCCGCCAGCGAATAGCCGCGATCCCGGTCCGCGCCTCCCAGCGCGTTCACAGGCATCATAGTGCACGGCTTCGTGAATTCACAACCGAAATCCCGCCGCGCAGCCTTGGGGCCGGCTCTCGTCGATTCCCTGCTGCTGTGCAGCAGTTATTGCGCGGATGCCGTGCGATCGTAGATCTTGAGGATCGCGCCGGTGTCCAGTTCCGCGTGCCCCAGGTGCACCAGGATCCGGTACAGGGAAAGTGCCTCGCCCATCATTGGCGTGGGGGTCTTCAATCCCGCAGCGTACTCGTGCACCATTTCCAGGTCTTTGAGCAGCTGGCGCGTGTAGCCCTGCGGCGCGAACTCGCGCCGCTGCATGCGCGGGTAGAGCTTCTGCAGCAGGGCGCTGTCGCCAAGGCCGCCGGCGATGCACTCAGGCAGGCGCGCCGCGTCGATGCCTGCGGCTTCGGCCAGCACCACCGCCTCCGCCATCACGGCGTGGCCGCAGCCTACGATGAGCTGGTTGAGCATCTTCGCCGCCATGCCGGCGCCGCTGGGCCCCATATGCGTGAAGCGTCCGGCAATGTCGGCAAACAACGGCCGCGCCCGTTCGATCTCCGCGGGCTCGCCGCCCGCCATGATGGTGAGCGTGCCCGTACTGCAGGCCGGTGGCCCGCCCGAGACCGGCGCGTCGATCCAGCCGCAGTCCGTCGCCGCGCGCAGCCGTCGCGCAAACGCCCTGCATTTCTCGACCTTGATGGTGGAGAAGTCGATCAACAGCTGCGGTGTGCGCAATGCGCCGCCGACGCCAGCCTCGCCGAACACGGCCAGTTCCACCGCCTCTGTGGTCGGCAGGTTGAGCAGCACCAGATCCGCATCCTTCACCGTGGCGGCGGGCGACGCTGCCGCCACCGCGCCTGCAGCCACCGCGGCGTCGATCCTGGCGGGCACGATGTCGTAAGCCCTGACCGGATAGCCGAGCGAAGCGAGGCGCGTCAGCATCGGCAGTCCCATCAGGCCGACGCCCACGTATCCGAGGCGCAGTTTTCCGGGCATGCGTCACTCCATGGCGTAAAGGCGGATTGCATTGTCGTGGAACAGCGCGCGCTGTTCCAGCGCGGAGAATTGCTGCGCGATCCCGCGAAAGCCGGAAAAGATCTCGTCGAAACTCGCGCACAGGCCGTCCACGGGGAAATTGCTCGCGAACATCGCGCGCTGCACGCCGAAGATCTCGATGGCCGACAGGACGATCTCGCGATTGAGCTCGTGCGTCCAGCGTCGGCCGGGCACGCCGAGGCCGGAGATCTTGATCGCCGCGTTCGGGCACGTGGCGAGCAGGCGCAGCGCGCGTTGCCAGCCGGCGATGCCTGCGGCGCTGCGATCGGCGGGCAGGCCCGTGTGATTGAGCACCAGCGGCGTGCCGGGGAACGCGCGGCACAGCGCGGCCGCGTCGGCCAGCTCGGTCCACGGCGCCTGCAGGTCGAAGCGAAATCCGAAGCGCGCCAGCAGCGCGTAGCCCGCGCGCCAGCGCGCGTCGCGCATCGCGCCGGGCCGCGGCTTGTGGCGGATGCCGCGCACGAATCCGAACGCCGCCTGCCGCTCGAGCACGGCGGCGAGGTCGTCGCGGTCGAGCCAGGCTTGCGCCACCATCACCGTCGGGAATCCCGTCTCGTTTCGCAGCCGCTCGACCCAGGCGGTCTCGCCCAGGGGGTCGCGCGGGTCCCATTCGGTTTCCACATACACCGTTTTCACCACCTCGTGCGCGCCCGCGTCCGCGAAGTAGTCGGCGGGGAGGTAAGGCCTGCGCAGCGCCGAGTAATCGCCGTAGCGGAACGCGACCGGCGGCTGATCGCAGAGCCACGGATGGTAGTTGGCGCGCGGATCCCAGAAATGCTGGTGCGCGTCGACGATCGGAAACTGCGCGCTCACGCCGGCATTCTGGACGACGCGGGCGCCGGGATGCGCCGTCTCAGCCCGGAATGGTGCGGCCCAGGTGCGGTTGCACGTCCTTCACGCCGGGCAACTCGCGCACGGCGAGGATGAGCGCTTCCGACTGCGCGTTGGACTCCACCGTGCCCCAGAGTTGCGCGACGCCGTTCTCCACCTGGACGTACACGACGGCGCTCGCCGCCCAGTCCTCGTCGCGCAGCATCGAGTCGATGCGCACGCGCAGTTCCTGGTCGCTCGCCGCAACGGGCGCCTCTGCCTTGCGCGTCACCAGGGCGCGCAGCAGGTCGGCGCGCGTCACCAGGCCGACGAGCCTGCCGTTCTCCACGACCGGCAGGCGCTTGACGCGGTGCCGTTCCATGAGCCGCACGACCACGGCGAGCGGCGTATCCGGTGCCACGCAGATCGCCGGCTGCGTCATCACTTCCCGCACCTTGCGCCCGTGCGACTTGACGAATTCGCGCGCGCGCTCCTCGTCGGACAGGAACACGTGCAGCCAGCCCGCCGGGGCGCGATCGGTCTCGATCTCGGGCCGGCGGATGAGGTCGCCTTCGCTCACGATGCCGAGGATGCGTCCCTTGTCGTCGACCACCGGCAGTCCGCTGATGCGCCGCTCGAGCATCATCGAGGCAACCTCCCGCACGGAGGCGTCCGGCCCGACCGAAAGGACACCCGTCACCATGACATCGGCGACTTTCATGGCTTGCAGCCTAGCCCGCGGAAGGCCGGCTCATTTGATCTTCGTCAAGTGCGCGCCGATGCTCGTGCCGGCGCCTGGCACTACGCCGGCCGGGGAGCGTAGGCGCCCGCGTCGAGCTGGCGCCGATACCAGCCATGCTCGATCTCCTGGAACAGATCGGCGCCCGCAGGCTTCCAGCCGAGCAGCTTGCGCGCCTTGTCCGCGCTCACGCGGCTGTTTCCACCCAGCGAGAACCAGGCCGCCTGCGGACCCCACTCGGCGATCGCTTCGTCGATGCTCCAGCTTTGCGCGGGCTGCTTGCCACCGAGCAGGCGCGCGATGGATTGCACGATGGACTTCAGGCTCGCTTCGCCGTTTTCAATGTAGTAGAACGATCCGGCGAGCGCCCTTTCTAGCGCCAGCAGGTAGGCATCGGCGACGTCATCGATATGGACCGTGGACCAGATGTTCTCCCCCTCGCCGATATGGCGGGGAATTCCGCTCCTGACCGCCTGGCGGATCAGGCTCGGCACCTGGATACTGTCGGGGTTCGCGCCCCGGCCCTGCCCGTAAATGAGGCAGGGGCACAGCACCACCGAGCGCACCCCCTGGGCGGCCGCGGCAAGCACCGCACGCTGTATGGCGACGCGCTGGATCTTCTCCGGGAGCGGCTCGTAGGGCGTGTCTTCGCGATAGATCCTCGGCGAGAACTTCCCCGCGGCCTTGTCGCCAACCACGCTTGACCCGCTCGTGTGCACAAACGCCTTTCCCGATCCCGCCAGCCCTTCGATGATGGCGGCGACCACGAACGGGTCCTCGGCGTTGGCGCAGTTGATGACGGCGTCGGCGCTGCGCGCCGCGTTCCTGACGACGCTGTGACTGCTCAATTCGCCGCGCACGGGATCGATGCCGTGGGCGCGGAGCCTGGCCGCGGTGTCCTCCGAGCGGGCGAGCCCGGTCACCGAGTGGCCGGCCCGCACGAGCGCATCGGCCACGGTCCCGCCGATGTAACCGGACGCGCCGGTCATGAAGACATTCAGTTTCTGCATGGTCAGGTCATCCTCGCATGTCGATCCTTGCAGATCGAAAGTACTTCGTCGGGATCGCGCTGCCACCAGTCGAGCTTGGAGAAGATCTCGACTTCGTGGAAGCCGGCGTAGCCGGCGCGCTCCACCATGGCGCGGATCTTCGGCAGGTCGACCACGCCGTCGCCCATCATGCCGCGGTCGTTGAGCAGGTCGCGCGTGGGCACCAGCCAGTCGCAGATGTGATACGCGAGCAGGCGCTGCTTGCCCGCGCGCGCGATCTGCGCCTCGAGCTTCGGGTCCCACCACACGTGGTAGACGTCCACCGCGACGCCCAGCGCGGCCCGCGCGCCCGCGCCGTTTTCGCCCAGCGCGTCGCAAAGGTCGAGCGCCTGCTCGAGTGTGTTGACGCAGGCGCGCTCCGCCGCCTGCATCGGGTGCAAGGGCTCGATCGCAAGCGGTACGCCCGCCTTCCTCGCCTCCGGAAGGATCGCCGCAATGCCGTCCCTCACCTGATTCCTCGCGCCGGCAAGGTCCTTCGATCCGGCAGGCAATCCTCCCACCACGAGGACCAGGCACCGGGCGCCCAACTCGTGCGCCTCGTCGATCGCCCGGCGGTTGTCGTCCTTCCAGTCCTTTGCCGTGAAGAAGCCGCCGCGGCACAGGCCGGTGACGGTCAACGCGTGTGCCTTGATCGCGCGCACCGCCTCCTTCACGCCCATCGCCGCGAGCTGGTCGCGCCACGGCGCGATGCCGCGGATGCCGTGGCGCGCGCAGCCTTCGATGGCCTGCGCGAGGCCCCACTTCTCGCGGATGGTCGCGGTGTTGAGCGACAACCTGGAAGGATCGGGCGCGCTCACAACGTCCCGGGCGGGAAGAGCTTGGGCAGGAACAGCACCAGGTCCGGCCACAGGATGACCAGCGCCAGCACTGCGAACATGGGGATCAGCATGATGAACACGTCCTTGAGCGCATCCAGGATGCGAATGCCCGCGATGTGCGCCGAGATCATCAGGCACAGCCCGTAGGGCGGCGTCACCAGGCCGAAGGCGAGCGACACGATGCCGACCATGGCGAAGTGGATCGGGTCCATGCCGACGCTCTTGGCGAGCGGCTCGAGCACCGTGCCGACGATGACGATCGCCGGGATCGCGTCGAGGAAGCAGCCCACCACCAGGAACACGGCTGCGATGAAGAAGCCGGTGGCGACGGGACCCATGCCCCATGTCCGCGACATTGGCAAGCAGCGCCTTGGGGATCTGGTAGTAGGCGAGCAGCCAGCCGAAGGCGGACGCGGTGCCCACGCAGAACAGGCAACGCCGGTAAGCCGGCCCGTCTCGAGCAGGGCGCCGTGCAGTCCCTTCCAGTCCATTTCCCGGTACACGAGCATGGTGAGCGCCGCCGCGTACAGCACCGCGATGCAGGCCGACTCGGTCGCGGTGAACCAGCCGAAGATCTTGCCGCCGATGATGATCACCGGCGTCATCAGCGCCGGCACCGCGACGCCGATCGCCTTGATGGTCTCGACGAGGGTCGCGCGCGGATAGGTGGGATAGTTGCGCAGCTTGGCGTAGACATGGACGGTGGCCATCTGCGCCAGCGCGATGAGCAGGCCCGGAATGATGCCGGCGAGGAACAGCCCGCCGATGGAAACCGTGAGCAGCCCGCCCCAGACGATCATCAGGATGGAGGGCGGAATGATGACCGCGAGCACCGCCGAGACCGCGGTGATCGCCACCGAGAAGCTGTCGTCGTAGCCTTCCTTCCTCTGCGCTTCGATGAAGATCTTCGACTGGCTCGCCGCATCGGCGGTGGAGGAGCCGGAGATGCCGGCGAAGAACAGCGACAGCACCACGTTCACCTGCGCCAGGCCGCCCGGGAAATGCCCCACCAGGTCGCGCGACAGGCGCACCAGGCGGGTGGTGATGCCGCCCACGTTCATCAGGTTGGCGGTGAGCAGGAAGAACGGCACCGCCAGCAGGATGAAGGAGTTGTAGGCGTTGAAGGTCTCCTGCACCAGGTTCTGCGGCGTCAGGCGATCCTCGATGAGGAAGATCGGCAGGCAGGCCAGCCCCAGCGCGAACGCCACCGGCACGCGCAGCGCGAGCAGCAGGAAGAACCGCCGAACATGATCAGGCTCGCCGTGGCCGGATCGAGCAGTGTCGCGCCGGTCATGGGAACAGGGGGGCCGGGCCCCTTCCGGCAAAGGCGATCGGGGCCTTCCCGGCCCCCCCGTACCCCCCGGTCGCGTTTGGCGAGGAGGGTGTCACGTGCGAGCGCCCATCAAGACGCGGAGGTCGTTCCACACGTGCTCGCCCTGGAACAGGATCCAGGTCGCGCCGGCGAGCGGCCAGGCGACGTGGATGACCCAGAGCGGCAGCTCGGCGAGCTCGGAGATGCGGTTGAAGGCGAAGCGCGTGAAGTCGATGCCCCACCACACGAAGACCACGGCGAAGGCGAGCACGAACAGCGCCGACACGATGCGCAGCGCCGCCTGCGCGCGCGCATTCATCGGCGGCCACAGGTCCACCACGAAGTGCGTGCCCTCGCGGATGCCGACCATGGCGCCGAGCATGATCGACCAGATGAAGAAGAACCTCGCCATCTCCTCGGTCCAGATGTAGGAGGGGATGAGCTCGGTGTAGCGCGAGAAGATCTGCAGCGACACCGGGAAGATGAGGATCGCCACGCTCGCGGCGAGCAGCCACGACAGCAGCGTGCCGTACCAGTGGGTGATCTTCCTGAACATGAAAAAAGCGGCGGCGCCGCAGCGCCGCCGCGTTTCCGGCGTCCGCTCGTTACTTAATGGCGTTGATCTTCGCCAGGATCTGCTCGGCGTCGATCTCCTTGGCGTAGGCCGCCATCACCGGGTCCACCAGCTTCTTCATCTGGTCGCGGCCGGCGAAGGGCACGCGCTTGAGCTTGCCCTCCTTCTCCATCTTGACGAGCTTCGCCTCGTCCTCGCTCGACTCGATCTGCCGGCCGTAGGCGCCCGCCTCCTTGCCCGCCTTGAGCACCGCGGCCTGCAGCGCCTTGTCCAGCTTGGCGAAGGTCTTGCCCGAGAAGCACAGCGGCCGGATGGTGATGGCGTGCTGCGTCATCGACAGGTGCGGCGCGACCTCGTAGAACTTCATCTGCTCCACGCCCGCGGCCTCGTTCTCGCCCGCGGCGATGACGCCGTTCTGGATGGCGTTGTAGACCTCGTTGTAGGCGATTACCGTCGGCGCCATGCCCGCGGCCTGGAAGGTGCGGCTCCAGATCGGCGCGCCCTGCACCCGCACCTTGAGGCCCTTCAGTTCCTGCATGTTCTTCACCGGCTTGTTGACGAAGATGTTGCGCGTGCCGCCGCCGGCGTAGCCGATCAGCATCACGTCGGCCTTCTGCGCGATCTCGTCGGCCACGGGCTTGAGCACGTCGGCGTCGAGCACCTTGTTCCAGTGCTTGAGGTCGCGGAACAGGAACGGCGCGTCGATGAACGGCGCCGCCTTGGAGAAGGTGGACATGTGCGCGGGCGACACGATGGCGTAGTCCACCGCCTTGCCCTGCGCCATGTACTCGAAGTACTGCTTCTCCAGGCCCAGTTCGGAATTCTTGTGCAGCACGAAGTTCACCGGCTTGCCGTAGTACTTCTTCACCAGCTCCTCGAATTTCATCATCGCCTTGGTGAAGGCGTGCTCGTCGCTGAACTGCGAGGCGCCGTGCAGGGTGATGGTCTGCGCGCCGGCCGGCAGCGATGTGATGGAAAATGCGGCGGCAGACATCGCCGCCAGACACAGTCTGCGTTTCATGGTTTGCTCTCCTCTTTGACGGTAATGCGCCACAGGGTGCGCGGATCTTCTGGATCGGTCAGCGTCGCCGAGTGCAGCAGCGACGCATTGTCCCAGATAACGAGGTCGCCGACGCCGTAGGCGAGGCGCAGCTGGTACTTGTCCTGGGTGGCGTGACGCTTGAGCTCATCGAGCAGCGCGTGGGATTCGTCCCGCGGCATGCCCTCGATGCCGAAGGAGCTGCCCGACACCGCGTACAGCGCCTTGCGCCCGGTCACCGGGTGGCACCGCACGACCGGGTGCCGCACCCAGGCCATCTTGCGCTCCTGCTCCTCGCTGAGCACCGAGGCGACCGTGCGCGAGGACTTGTCGAGGTCGTCGCGATTGCCGTAGTGGTGCAGCGCCACGAGTCCGTCGATGCGCCGCTTCATGCTCTCGGGCAGGCCGTCATAGGCGGCGTACTGGTCTGCAAAGAGCGTATCGCCGCCAACCCGCGGCACCTCGATCGAGTACAGCATGGTGCAGCGCGCCGGCACCTCGAGGTACGAATAGTCGGTGTGGAAGTACGTGCCCGCATCCGCAAGGCCGACCGGCTCGCCGTTCCGCGTCCGGTTGGACAGAATCAGGATGTCGGCGTGCTCGGGGTGGTGGAACTGGTCGATGACGTGCGGCTCGGGGCGGCCGAACTGCCGCGCGAATTCCAGGAAGCGCGCCGCCGTCAGCTGCAGACCGCGGAACACCAGCACCTGCGCCGCGAAGAAGGCGTCCCAGACCTCGCGGAACGGGGCGGCGAAGTCGCCCGCCTCGGCGCCGAAGCCGCTGCCGAGCTTCTTCAGCCGCATCCGTGCAACGCGAGCAGCTGCCTCATGCGCGCGCAGGCGAGCGGCGGGTCGGCGAGCAGGCCCGCCGCGTCCGCGAGGCGGAAGAGCTCGGCGAAATGCAGGAGATTCCTGGCGCTTTGCTGCCCGTTCACCATCACGAAGTGGTCCTGGTGGCCGTTGAGCCACGCCATGAACACCACGCCTGTCTTGTAGAAGCGCGTCGGCGCGCAAAAGATGTGGCGCGAGAGCGGCACGGTCGGCGCAAGCAGCTCGTGGTAGCCCTTGCGATCACCGATGGCCAGCAACCCCAGCGCACTGCTCGCCGCCGGGGCGATGGCGTCGAAGATGCCGAGCAGCGCGTCCGAATGCCCCTGCGCCGTCGCCTTCGATCAGCTCCGCGAAATTGAAGTCGTCGCCGGTGTACATGCGCACGCCCTTGGGGAGCTTGCGGCGCATGACGATCTCCTTGTCCTTGTCGAGGAGCGAGATCTTGATGCCATCCACTTTCGCCGCGTTGCGCCGGATCACCTCCAGGCACACCTCCATCGCCGCCGCGTGGTCCTTGGTCCCTGCGCGGCGCTGTGCGCCGCCCAGCCAATATCCCTCGAGCGCCGGGTCGAACATCTCGCCCAGCCAGTGCAGGATCACCGGCTGCCTGACCTGGCCGAGGATACGGTCGTAGACGCGGCCGTAGTCTTCGGCGGACTCCGCGGCAGCGGCGAGCGCGCGGCTCGCCATCAGGATGATGCGGCCGCCGAGCCGCTCGATCGCGCCGCACTGCTCTTCATACGCGGCGATGACGCCCGCCACGTCGGCCTGCGCCACGTGGTCGGTGCCCGCGCCCGAGAACACCGCCGCGCCCTGCACGTCCCTTGCCGCATCCAGCGTGCGCCGGATGAGCTCCAGCGAATTCGGCCAGTCCAGGCCCATGCCGCGCTGCGCCGTGTCCATCGCCTCCGCCACGCCGAAGCCCCAGGACCAGAGGTGCCGCCGGTAAGCGAGCGTCGCGTCCCAGTCGATCGCCGGCTCCAGCCACGGGTCCTTCGCCGAGAGCGGATCCGCAACCACGTGCGCGGCCGCGAGCGCAATGCGCGTGAAGGGACGCGCGGGCCGCTCGAAGCGGCGCGGCTCGCGCACCTGGTAGGGCTCGAGCCCGCCATTTGCGGCGGGAAGGATGATCGTCTGGATGGCGTCGCGCTTCATCGTTGGTGCATGGCGTGGATTGTGGCGCCCGCTACGGCCTGAGTTTCGGGATGTCGATCCACTTCTTCTGCTGCCAGCTCTTCAGGCCGAGCTCCGCGAGCTGCACGCCTTTGGCGCCTTCGAGCAGCCCCCAGCGGAACGGCCCTTCGCCCGCGACGTGCCGCAGGAACACCTCCCACTGCACCTTGAAGGCGTTGTCAGTGCCCTCGTCCGGCACTTCCTTCCAGCCCGCGAAGAAGTCGATCGGCTGCGGAATGTCCGGGTTCCACACCGGCTTGGGCGTATCGGCATAGGACTGCACGAAGCACTTGCGCAGGCCCGCCACCGCGCTGCCTTCGGTGCCGTCCACCTGGAGCGTCAGCAGGTCGTCGCGCCGCACGCGCACCGTCCACGAGGAATTGAAGTGCGCGATGACGCCGCCCTTCGAGCTTGAAGGTGGCATAGGCCGCGTCGTCGGCCGTCGCCTTGTACTTCCTGCCGCTCTCGTCCCAGCGGAAGGGGATGTGCGTGGCGCCGAGGCAGGAGACGGACTGCACCTCGCCGAAGAGGTTGTCGAGCACGTAGCGCCAGTGGCACAGCATGTCGAGGATGATGCCGCCGCCGTCCTGCTTGCGGTAGTTCCACGACGGCCGCTGCGCGGGGGACGGCCGGACTGCGGGTCGCCCTCGAACACCCAGTAGCCGAACTCGCCGCGCACCGAGAGGATCTTGCCGAAGAAGCCCTGGCCGCGCAGCTTCGCGAGCTTGAGCAGGCCGGGCAGCCAGAGCTTGTCCTGCACCACGCCGTGCTTCACGCGCGCCTTCTTCGCCGCACGGTACAGGTCCATCGCCTCGGCGAGCGTCGTCGAGACCGGCTTCTCGCAGTACACGTGCTTGCCGGCCTTGATCGCCCGCTTGAGGAGCCTTGGCCGCAGCTGCGTCGAGGCGGCGTCGAAGAACACTTCGTCTTCGCTGGAGGCCAGCGCGGCGTCCAGGTCCGTGGTCCAGCGCTGCACGCCGTGCTTGCGCGCGAGTTCCTCGATCTTCGCGGCGTTGCGGCCGACCAGGAGCGGATCGGGCGTCAGGCGCGTTCCGTCCTTCAGCGCCACGCCGCCCTGCTTCCTGATCTCCAGGATGGAGCGCATGAGGTGCTGGTTCAAGCCCATGCGCCCGGTGACGCCGTGCATGATGATGCCGATCCTGCGCTCGCTCATTTCGTTGCCGCCTCGATGAATTCGAAAGTCACGCCGTCCCAATCGCGCAGGTACACCACTTTCCTCCCCTTGTTCGGCCCGGCGTTGATCGGCACCGGCGCCGAGATCGCCCGCACCTGGTAGAGCGCCGCTTCCACCACTGCCGCGTCCGCGTCGTCCACGTTGAGCGCGAGGTGCGCGAAGCCCGTGTCGCAGGGCCGCGCCTCGACCTTGCCCTTGTTCGCCGGCGCCTTGTACTCGATCAGCTCCACCGTGTGGCCCGGACCCTTGAGGAAGGCGATCTCCATGTCGGCGCCTTCGACGCCGGTGATCTTCTGCACCAGCGCCGGATCGCGCGGTGCGCGCGAAACCAGCTTGAACTTGAGGCAGTCGCGAAAGAAGCCCACCGAGCGGTCCAGGCTCGAGACGGTGAAGCTGGTGTGGTTGGTGCCTAGGACACGGAAGCCCATGTCATCCCCCGCATGGTGTTCCAGTCGGGCGTCGCCTTGCTGGCGTAGCCCGGGCAATCGAGCGAACCGATCGACAGCATGCCTTCGGCAATCCTTACGCGTACCGCGCCGTGGCTCCTCTCGTACAGGTCTGGATGTGCGCCGAGGAAGGCGTCCTGCTCGGCCTGCGGCAGGCCCGCCATGCCGTTCACGTAGTGATGGCCGTTCCTCTCCAGGTGCGTGAGCCCCAGCAGCGACACCAGCGCCGTATCCTGCTGCAGCGCCAGTCCCGCCTGGATGGTCAGGTCTTCCCCCGACATGAAGTAGATGGGGTCTGACCCCATCTTCTCGTTCCAGGCGGCGCAGCGTGCCCTGTTGATCAGCGACTTGTACAGCCCCTTGCAGGTTTTCGAAGACACGCCGCGGTAGCCGAGCGACTTGGCGCGCGGGAAGGCGTCCAGCGAGTCGTCCGACTCGTCGATGATCACCGGCTTGTCGATGCCCTCCACCTTGCGTTCGAGCGCGCGACTGCGCTTCACCGGCTGCTCGATGAACAGGACCGAGTCCACCAGGCGGCGCAGCCGCGGCTCGGCCTTCATCGCCGCCCACAGTGCCGCGACGCCCTGCATGTCCTCGTACTGCTCGTTGCCGTCGAGCGACACACGGAAGGGCTCGTCGATGCGCTCGAGCACCGAAGCGATCGCCGCCAGGCGTTCTACGTCGGCTCTCCTGTCGCCGCCCACCTTGAGCTTGAAGAAACGGTGGCCGTAGCGCGCCACCACCTCTTCCAGCGTCTCGGGCAGGCCGTCGCCGACGCGGATCTTCTGGTCCGCGGCCGTGATCGGGTCCACCAACCCCACGGTGTGGCGCGCGGCAATGGCCACACGCGGCTTGAGCGTGGCGAAGAAGGCGCCAAGGTCCATGCCCTCGAAGCTGCCGGCACCGAGGAGGTTGGTCTGCACCGCGCGGTAGAACGACACGCCGAGCGCGCGGCAAAGCGCATCCAGCAGCGCGCGGTCGAGGAGCGCCGGGCCGTAGTTCTCTACCAGGCCCTTGCCGGGCGAGGCATGCGTCCAGGCCGTGCGCGGCTCATGCGCGAGATAGGCCTCGCGCGCGCGGCCGAGCGACGCCCTCAACTGGTCGTAGTTGTCCTCATTGGTGAGCGCAGGGTCCTTGTCGAACCACTTCGGCGCCAGCAGTTCGGCCGCCGCGCCCTCGGCCTCGCGGCCGTCCTCCAGCCGGATGCGCGCGCGCACGAAGGCCTGCGGGGACTCGGTGAGCGTCACCACGCCGAAGCGGAACGGCATGCGCAGGCGCACGTCGCGCTCCAGCAGCTCGATCGCCGCGACGCGGAATCGCGGCGCAGCTTGACGCGGGGACAAGGGGGTTCCTATGATTTAACTGTTTCGTTAATTTTCAGCGGGAGAGCGATGCCGAGTCAAGAACGCGGGCTCGCCGGCGCCATCGGCTACTACGTGCCGAGCGCGCTGGTGATGCTCGGCCTGCTCCTCGCCTGGCAGCTGGCGGTGGACCTGGGCGGGGTGAAGGAATACATCCTGCCCTCGCCCAGCGCCGCGCTGAAGGCCTACTTCCGCCCCAATTACCAGTGGACCGCCAACTTCCTCGCCACCTTCTACGCCACCATCGGCGCCTTCGCGCTCTCGGCGGTGCTCGGCATCGGCCTCGCGGTGGTGATCGTGTGGAACGACATGCTGATGCGCACGGTGATGCCGGTGCTGGTGCTGTTCAACACGCTGCCCAAGATCGCGCTCGCGCCCCTGTTCGTGATCTGGCTGGGCTACGGCATCTGGCCCAACATCGTGATCGGCACCACCATCGCGTTCTTCCCGATGGTGGTCAACACCGCGGTGGGCCTCGCCACCGCCGAGCCGGAGATGCTCGAGCTGGTGCGGTCCCTGAAGGCCTCGCGCTGGCAGGTGTTCACCAAGATCCGCTTCCCGAACGCCGTGCCCTACATCTTCACCGGCCTCAAGCTCAACGCCACCATGAGCGTGATCGGCGCCATCGTCGGCGAGTTCGTCGCCTCCGAGCGCGGCCTGGGGGCGCTCATCATCACCGGGGGCGTGACGCTGGAGACGCCCTCGATCTTCGCTTCCCTCATCCTCATCTCGGTGCTCGGCCTTGCGCTGTACGGCGTGGTCGTCGCCGTCGAGCGCCTGGTCGCGCCCTGGGTCTACCGCGAGCAAGTTGCCAACTAAGGAGAAGGTCATGAAACGCCTGCTAGCCATCCTCGCCGCATCGCTCGCCCTGCCTGCCGCCGCGCAGGACAAGTTCACCCTGCAGCTCAACTGGTTCCACCTCGCCGACCACTCGCCGATCTACATGGCGATGAAGAAGGGCTACTACAAGGAAGAGAACATCGACCTCACGGTGCTGCGCGGCTCGGGCTCGGCCGACAGCGCGAAGAAGATCGACCTGAAGCAGGGCGACCTCGGGATTTCGGATGCGCCGACCGTGCTCACCGCGATCTCGAAGGGCGCGGACCTGAGGATGGTCGCCGTGGTGTTCGACAAGGCGGGCAACAACGCCTTCTTCAAGAAGAGCGCCAACATCCGCTCACCGAAGGACCTGGTCGGCAAGAAGATCGCCGTGCCGCCGGCGGACTCGCACCGCGTGCTGTGGCCCGCCTTCGCCGCCATCAACAAGCTCGACGCAAGCGGCGTGACGCTGGTCAACGTCAAGCCCGAGGGCAAGCAGGCGATCGTCGCCGCGGGCGAGGTCGACGCCTCCTTCGACTTGTACACCAGCTACGCCATCTGGGAGAAGGTGCTCGGCAAGGGCAACGTGGGGCACCTGCTGTGGGCCGACTACGGCCTGCCGATCTACGGCCACACCTACTTCGTCAACCGCGAGCTGGAGAAGAAGAACCCGAAGCTGATCGAGCGGTTCCTGCGCGCCACCCACAAGGGCTGGCGCGACGCGCAAGCCAACCCGCGCGAGGCGATCGACGCCATGGCCGCTTCGGTGCCGGGGCTGGACAGCGAGTCCCTGTTCAACACCACGCCGCAGATCATGGACCTGTGCATCACCGAGCGTTCGAGGAAATACGGCATCGGCTGGATCGAGAAGGACCTGATGCAGCGCACGATCGACATCACCTTCGCGCAGAACAAGCCCGACCGGCCGGTGAACGTCGACGACGTGTTCACCAACGCCTACAGCTCGAAGATCATGCCGCTGAAGTAGCAGGGAGCCTCTGACCTACTCCCGCGTGCGCGACGGTGGCGATTTTCGTGCAGGGCGAGACAGCGGACGCCGCCGTGTGCTTGACGCCCACAAGGCGGCCGATGGCGAAGCCATGCGCGAAAATCACCCCGTCCCTCCAGGCGGCGAGGCCGCGTGGCGAGGGCTCGAGGCAAAGGCCTCGCCGCCCCTCCGGGTTGCGGCCGGAAGTCCGCGACGGTTGGCCTACGATAGCGCGATGACACGGGCGCCGGCGTTGTTGCTCGGCCTTGCGATATCGACATATCGCTGCGGCCGCGCGCCTAGCCGGCGCCGCGTTCCGGCCGCAACGCGCACCCGCGCGAGTAGGTCAGAGGCTCCCTACCTCGAGCCGCGAACGCTGGCGGCCGGCCGCGTCGAAGTTCTGCGGCTCGAGCCAGCGCTCGTAGGCCGCGCGGATGCGCGGCCAGTCCTTGTCGATCATCGCGAACCAGGCGGTGTCGCGGTTCGCGCCCTTCGCCCACATGTGCTGGCGGAACACGCCCTCGAAGGTGAAGCCGAAGCGTTTGGCGGCAGCCTTCGAGGGCGCGTTGAGGTTGTTGCACTTCCACTCGAAGCGCCGGTAGCCGAGATCCTCGAAGACGTGCTTCGCCGCGAGGTACAGCGCCTCGGTGGCGACGCGCGTGCGCGCGATCGCCGGGCCCCACAGGATGTTGCCGATCTCGATCACGCCGTGCTCGGGCACGATGCGCATGTAGGACTGCCGGCCGCCCGCGCGGCCGCTCGCCTTGTCCATCACGGCGTGCACGACGAGATCCTCGGCAGCGGCGTTCTTCGCCACCCACGCGCGCATGTCCTCGAAGCTGCGGGGCGGGACATCGAAAAGGTAGTCGAAACTGCCCGCGTCGGCCGATGCGGCAAGCAGGTCCTGCGCATGCGCCGGCGACACCGGCTCGAGGCGCGTGTAGCGCCCTTCGATGACGACGCGCGCGGGGCGCGCGCAGGGTAGTGACGGAGTCATCCCGCCATGATGGCGGGAGCGCCCAAGCGCGGCAACCGGCGTTCAGTGCCGGTGCGAGCGCAGCTTCGAGCTGACCGGCAGCAGGATCTTGAATGCGGCCTTGCCGTAGGACGCGGCGTACTCGCGCGTGCCGTCCGGGAGCTTGCGCCAGGGGCGGTGCACCCAGCGGTATCCCGGCGGGGCCTCCTCCTCCGGCGCGCGTGCCTTGGCAGGCTCCGGCGCGACCGCCTTCCTCGCCGCGATCGACTTGCCCACCGCGACGACGGAGAGCGCGCCGATGACGGGCGCCATGCTGTGCAGCCAGCTGGCCTCGCCTTCCACCCACGGACTGACGATCGGATCGGCGATCGCCATCTCGCCCGCCACCCAGCCGAGCACGCCACCACCCAGGGTGATGATCGACGGGAAGCGGTTCATCAGCTTGAGGATGAAAGTGCTGCCGTAGATGATGAGCGGGATGCTGATCGCGAGGCCGAGGATCAGCAGCAGCAGGCTTCCCTTCGCCGCCGCCGCCACGCCCAGCACGTTGTCCAGGCTCATGATGAAGTCGGCGACGATGATGGTCTTGATCGCCGACCAGAGCTGCGCGTGCGCGCTGATCTCCTCCTCGCCGTCTTCCGGGAGCAGCATCTGGATGCCGATCCAGCCGAGCAGTACCGCGCCGATGATCTTGAGCCAGGGCAGCCCGAGCAGCAGCACCGCGAAGAACGTCAGGATCACGCGCAGGATGATCGCGCCGAAGCTGCCGAAAAAGATCGCCTGCTTCTGCTGCTTCGGCGGCAGCGAACGGCTCGCCATGGCGATGACCACCGCGTTGTCGCCGCTGAGCACGATGTTGATCATCATGATCTGGCCCAGCGTGACCCAGAAGAACGAGCTGCCGAGTATTTCCATCCGCACCCTCCGTATCTGACAGGCAGATTACGGACGTGGGCTGACCGGAAACCGTCGGCCACGTGATGTGATGCTTACAGTATGCTGAACGCTTGCTTACACGTCCTGCGCAGGCGAGGTGACATGAACGCCCGCTTACGCGGCTTTGGGAAACGAGACGCTGAAGGTATTGCCGACGCCATCGGCATCGTCGCGCAGGCCGATCTCGGCGCCGTGCAGCCGCGCGATCTCCTGCGCGATGGCGAGGCCCAGGCCGCTGCCTTCCTGCGCGTTGCCGAGCAGGCGATGGAAGCGCTCGAACACGCGGCCGCGCTCGGCGGACGGGATGGCGGGGCCGTCGTCGTTCACATGCACCGCGGGAACCGGCGCCGCCTGCACGCGCACGGTGACGCGGCCGCCCTCGCGGCTGTAGCGCACCGCGTTGTCGAGCAGGTTGTCGAGCAGCTCGCGCAAGCGCGCGCCGTCGCCGCGGATCGGCACGGCCGCGGCGGCGCCCTCGAAGCCGAGGTCGATGTCCTTCTTCAGTGCCTGAGGCACCCAGGCGGTGGCCGCTTCGAGCGCGAGCGCGTTCAGGTCCAGTGTCGCGAGGCGCAGCACCGGGGCGGCCTCCGGCTCGTTGCGCGCGAGCGACAGCAGCTGCGACACGAGGCGCGAGAGCCGGTCCAAACCCGGCTCGAGTTGGCGCACCGCTTCGCGCATGCGCGCCGGGTCCGGCTCGCGCAACGCGACCTCGAACTGCGCGCGCAATGCCGCGATCGGCGTCTTCAGTTGGTGCGCGGCATCGGCGATGAAGCGCCCCTGCAGCGTGAGCGCGCGGTCCAGGCGCGAGAGCAGATCATTGATCGCATCCAGCAGCGGGCCGACTTCGCCCGGCACGCCCTCGGCCGACAGCGGGCTGCGGTCGCGGTGCGATCGCGCCACCACCGCCGCCTGCAGTCGCGCGAGCGGCCGCAGCCCGCGCACCACGCCCAGCCAGACCACGGCGCCGGCGATGGCGATGAGCAAGAGCTGCGGCAAGACCACGCTGGCCAGGATCTCGCGCGCAAGCGCGTTGCGCTTGTGCTTGGTTTCCGCGACGCGCACCACTGCGGCCGGCCGGCCGCTTGCGGCCTCCAGCGGCAAGCGCAGCTCGATGATGCGCACGGCCTCTCCCCGCACCTCGCCGTCGTAGAACGCCTCCGCGCCGGGCCGGGCGCCGTCCGGCGCGGCCGGAATACGCTCCCCGGCGACCGTGCGGCCGTCGACCGCCGCCGCTTCGAAGTGCAGCCGGTCCTCCGGGTCCGTGAACAATACCCGGCGCGCCTCTTCCGGCATCTGCAGCGCGAGCGCACCGTCGGCCGCTCGCAGGTAGAAGGAGAATTCGCGCGCCACCTCCAGCAGCGTGCGGTCGTGCGCGCGCTGCGAAAAACTCAGCGCGACCCAGTAGCTGACGAAGGTGTCGGCGCTGAGAAGCAGGACGAGCGGCGCGAGCAGCCAGCCCAGAAGCTGCCGGCGCAGCAGCAGCCGCTCATGCCGCATGGGGCTTGTCGATGAGATAGCCCATGCCGCGCACGGTGCGGATGTCCACCCCGGAGGCCTCGAGCTTCTTGCGCAAGCGGTAGATGAACACCTCCACCGCATTGCTGGTGGAGCCCTCCTCCCAGCCGTACAGGTGCTCGGTGATCTGCTGCTTGGTGACCACGCGGCCCTCCTTGAGCAGCAGCAGCTCGATCACGGCGAGCTCGCGCGCAGAAAGCTCCAGCGGCTGGTCGGCGCAGTACAGGCGCCGCCCGGCCATGTCCAGGCGCAGCGGGCCGTGCACGAGCTCGGAACTCGTGCTGGCATGCGCGCGCCGGATGAGCGCGCGCACGCGCGCCTCGAGCTCAGGCAGGTTGAAGGGCTTGGTAAGGTAGTCGTCGGCGCCCAGGTCGAGCCCGGTCACCAGGTCCTCCGGCGAATCGCGCACCGTCAGTATGATCACCGGCACCGGATTGCGGCGCTGGCGCAGGCGCCGCAGCACCTCGAAGCCGTCCAGCTTGGGCAGGCCCAGGTCGAGGAGCACCAGGTCGTACTCGTTCGTCGCGAGGTAGTGATCCGCCTGGTCGCCGCTTGCCACGGTGTCGACCGCGTGCGCCGACTGGCGCAGCGCGCGCGCCACGGCGCCGGCGAGCATCAAGTCGTCCTCGACCAGCAGGATGCGCACGGCGTGTCCCTAGGCTCCCCGCAACGCCTCTAGTATGCCGCGCACGTAGCCGATGGCGCGCGCGGCGGCGCCGGGACCGTCCGGCACGTAGTCGAAGGGCTCCACCGCGATGTCTCCCTGGTATTGATGGCGCAGCAGCGCGGCAATGAGCGGCGCGAACTTCTGCTCGCCTTGCCCCGGCCCGCGCCGGTTGCGGTCGTTCAGCTGCACGTGCGCGATCATGCCCCTGGGCAGCCACTTGTCGACCAGCGCAGCGAGCGAATCTTTTTCCATGCGCCCCGCCGAGCTGCAATCGAGCATGCTCGTCACCGCCGGGTTGCCGATCAGGTCCACCAGCGCCGCCGCCTCGGCAAGCGTATTGACCAGCGGCGTCTGGTCCGCGGATAGCGGCTCGATGCAGTACACCACGCCGGCCTTGGCAGCGCGCTCGGCCACCCGGGCGAAGCATTCCCGCGCGCGCGCCAGCGCCGCCTCGCGCGTGTCGCCGGGGTCGATGCGCCGCTGGTGCGGCGAACCGTGCACCAGGTACTTGCCGCCGAGCTCGGCGCACTGCTCCACCAACGCGAACATCATGTCCAGGGTCTTCCTGCGCACGGCGTCGTCGCGCGTGGAGATCGACAGCCCGGCGGGTTTCACCAGCAGCCAGTGCAGTCCGGTGATGGCGATGCCCGCGTCCTCGGCAGCGGCGCGCGCCGCCGCGAGCTGCGCGCTGCCCAGGCGCTGCGGCTCCTCCGACAGGGTATAGGGCGCAATCTCCAGGCCGTCGTAGCCGAGCTTGGCGGCGTACTCGCACTGCCTGGGAAAGGGCATTGGCGCGATGACCTCGTTGCACAGCGCAATGCGCATTCAACCCTCCCGCCAGACCAGGCGCCGCACGGCGCGGAACTGCAGCAGCACCGTGAGGACGACGAGCGCCGCCAGCACCCCGGCGATCGGTCGCGTGAAGAACGGCGTCAGGTCGCCGTCGGAGATCACCAGGCCTCGGCGCAAGCTCTTGTCGACGATGTCGCCCAGCACCAGGCCGAGCACGAACGGCGCCACCGGGTAGCCCCGGCGGCGCAGCACGAAGCAGACGACGCCCACTGCGAGCATCACCCAGATATCGAAGACGCGCGAAGCAATGGCGTACGAGCCAAGCACGCAGAGCACGAACACCACCGGCATGATAATCGCGCGCGGCACGCGCAGCACCCACAGCAGCGGGCGCACGAGGAACAGGCCGAAGAACAGGATCGCGAGCGTCGCCATCAGGGTGATCGCCACCACGTCGTAGGCGAACTGCGGTTGGTTCACCATCAGCATCGGCCCGGGCTGCACGCCGTGGATGATCATCGCCGCCATCAGCACCGCGGCCGGCGCCGAGCCCGGCACCGCGAGCGCCAACGCCGGGATGATGGCGCCCGGGATCGCGGCGTTGTCCCCGGTTTCCGCCGCCATCAGCCCCTCGACCGAGCCCTGGCCGAACTGGTCGCGTTCCGGGCTGAAGCGCTTGGCGACCGCGTAGGAGGTCCAGGAGGCCATGTCTTCGCCCACCCCCGGCAGAATGCCGACGAAGACGCCGATCGCGCCCGAGCGCAGGATGGTCTTCCAGTAGCGCAGCACGTCGGCGATGCGCGGCAGGATCGAATCGACGGCGTTGAGCATCGCTTTCTTCGCCGGCTCGGAAAGCACCAGCAGGACCTCGGCGAAGCCGAAGGCGCCCACCAGCGCCGGGATCAGCGCAATGCCGCCGGTCATGTCGTTGCTGCCGAAGGTGAATCGCGGGTGCGCGTGGATGCCGTCCAGCCCGATCTGCGCCGTGAACAGGCCGAGGAAGCCCATCAGCCAGCCCTTGAGCGGGTCGTTGCCGGTGAGACTGCCCGACATCAAAACGCCGAGCAGGCCCAGCCAGAAGAACTCGAAGGCCTGGAACTTCAGCGCCGCCTCGGCGAGCAGCGGCGTGAGCGCGGCGAGGCACACGACGCCGAAGAGCGATCCGGCCACCGAGCCCGTGGTGGCGATGCCCATGGCGCGGCCGGCCCGGCCCTGGCGCGCCAGCGCGTGTCCGTCGAGGCAGGCGGCGGCGTTGGCCGCCGTGCCGGGGATGTTGAGCAGGATCGCCGTGCGGCTGCCGCCGTAGATCGCGCCGACGTACACGCAGACCAGCACCAGGATGGCGTCCGCGGGCGCCATCTTGATGGTGAGCGTCGTCAGCAAGGCGATGCCGAGCGTCGCCGAGAGGCCCGGCAGGATGCCGATGACGATCCCGATCAGCGTCGCGCCAAGCGCGTAGCCGATCTGCCACGGCCCGAGGAACCCGAGCACCGAATTGCCCAGCAGCGCGAGGCCTTCCATTTCCTACGGGAGTGTGAGCAGAAACACCCGCTCGAACAGCAGACTTACGACGACGCCCGCAGCGAGCGCGATCACCGCCGAGGAAAGCACGAGTCGCGGCAGGCCGCGCGGGGCATCCGCATCCCGGTCCAGCCAGCGGAAGGCGAGCATGGCGGCGAACAGGAACGCCGCGCTCGTCAGCCAGAACGGCAGGCCGCGCCCGAGCAGGCCCGCCGCAAAGCCGAAGCACAGCAGCAGCGCCAACCCGGTGCGCGCGGGCGCGCCGGATGCCGGCGCCGCCGCGCCGTCGGCCGTCAGCGCGCGCAGCGCCAGCGCCGCGCCAAACAGCAGCATCAGGGCGCCGAGCACGCCCGGGAGCAGCCCCGGCACCGACCAGGGGTTGACATTCAACCCCTCGAGCCGATCCATGCGCCAGGACGCCGCGAGCACCGCAGTGCCGAACGCGGCCCAGCCCAGACCGAAGAAGAAATCGGGCTGCGACCCCGATTTCACGGCTTCGGGATGCCGAGCTTCTCCGGCGCGACCTTCGCCATGCCCGCCTCGCTGATGATGGCCGAATCGGTGATCACGGTTGCCCAGACCGCGTCGTGTGCCGCCTGGCCCGACATCGGCGTGAACAGCACCGAGCGCGCGCGCGCGTAGGCCTTCAACTTCTCGGAGCTGGCGATCTTGCCTGCCCAGACCTTCTCCATCGTGGCGACGACATCGGCCGGAGCACCCTTCGGGATGAAGATGCCGAAGGCCGTATCCACCGCGGGCAGCTTCTTCACCCAGTTGGTGATCGGCGGAATCGTGCCGTAGCCCTCGATCTCCAGCGGGCGGTTGCTGACCACAGCGAGGGGGCGCAGGCGCTTGCCCTTGATCATCTCGGCCTGCTCGGAAGCGAGCTGCGTGGTGACCTGAGTCTCGCCGCCGACGGTGGCGATCACTGCGGGATTGCCGCCGTCATAGGTGACGTGACGGTACTTGAGGCCGGTCGCCTTGGAAATCGCCTCCGCCGCGATGTGGCCGCTCGAGGTGTTGCCGGCGGTGGCGAAGGTGATCTGCCCGGGGCTCGCCTTCATCGCGTCCAGCAGCTGCTGCATGTTCTGGTAAGGCGAATTGGGATTCACGCTGACGATCGGCACCTGCGTCACCGAGACGTAGAGGTGAAAATCGTCCAGCTTGGTGTCGGCCAGGCCCAGCACCGGGTAGGTGCCCAGCTGCTTGGGCGCGCCCGCGGTCCAGGTGTAACCGTCACGCGGCGCCTTGAGCGCGTTCAACGTGCCGATCGAGCCGGCGCCGCCGGGCTGGTTGATGACCACGATCTTGGCGCCGAGCGCCTCCTCCAGCTCGCCCGCGGCCACTCGCGTCACCTGGTCGGTCGCGCCGCCTGCCGCCCAAGGCACGATGATGTTGATCGGCTTCGACGGCTTCCATTGCGCCTGCGCGCCGGCGGCGAGCGCCAGCGAGAATGCGGTCACTGCAATCTTCAACGCTTGCATGGTCTGCTCCTTCACTGGGTCAGGTAGCCGAGCACCAGCTCGGTCATGTGCTTCAATCGTTCGGCCTTGCTCTTCGGCGCGAGCAGGTCGCGCTCGAAGATCGTGGACAAAGTGTGTCGATTGGACAGATAGAAGTAGCCCAGCGCGGCGATCGAAATGTAGAGCTGCACCGGGTCCACGCCCTTCCTGAACTTGCCGTCGCGCTCGCCGCGCAGCAGGAGGTCCCTCAGCAGCGCGATCAGCGGCGAGTGCATCGCCGCGATGCCGCGCGAGCGCTTCAGGTGCCGCGCGCGGTGCAGGTTCTCGCTGTTCAGGAGCGTCAGGAACTCCGGGTGCTTCAGGTAATAGTCCCAGGTGAACGCCACCAGGCGGCGCATGCCCTGCACCGGGTCGAGGTCGAGCAGGTGCAGGCCGAGCTCGGCGCGACGAATGTGCGCATAGCGCGCCTCGAGCACCCTGAGGAACAGGTCCTCCTTGTTGCCGTAGTAGTAGTACAGCATGCGCTTGTTGGCGCCGGCGCGCGCCGCGATGCGGTCCACGCGCGCCCCGCCCAGGCCGTAGCGCGCGAACTCCTCGGTCGCCGCCTCGAGGATGCGCTCCTGGTTGCGCGCGGGGTTGCGGCGAGTCATTCCATGCCCAGCAGCTTGTAGATGCGCCGCGTGTACTCGCCGAACCTGGCGTGGGTCTTCATGTCCAGCGTCCTCGGGCGCGGCAGCTCGATGGCGAAGTTGTCCGCCATGCGCGCGGGGCCGGCGGTGAGCACCACCACGCGCGTGCCGAGGAACACCGCTTCGGAAATGCCGTGGGTGACGAAGACGATGGTCTTCCTGGCCTCCTGCCAGATGCGCAGCAGCTCCAGGTTCATCTTCTCGCGCGTGAGCGCATCCAGCGCGCCGAAGGGCTCGTCCATCAGCACCAGCTTCGGGTCGTGCACCAGCGCGCGCGCGATGGCGGCGCGCTGCTGCATGCCGCCGGAGAGCTCGTAGGGGTACTTGTCCTCGTAGCCGGTGAGGCCCACCAGCGCGAGAAGGCCTTTGGCGCGCTCGCGTGCCTCGCCCATCGGCAGGCCGAGGATTTCCGCCGGCAGCAGGACGTTCTCGAGGATCCGCCGCCACTTGAGCAGCAGCGGCGCCTGGAACACCATGCCGACGTCGCGCGAGGGATCGAAAGGGTGGGTGGCCGAGCCGATGCGCACCTCGCCGCCGTCGTGCGGGTGCAGGCCGGCGAGGACCTTGAGCAGCGTCGACTTGCCGCAGCCGGAGGGACCGACCAGCGACACCAGCTCCCCCGGCATCACGTCGAAGGTCGCATCCGAGATCGCGAGGTGCTCGGTCTTGCCGCGCCGGTAGACCTTGGTGACGCCGCGCAGGTGGATGAACGGCTCCATCAGTCCAGCCTCGCGTCCTTCACCACCAGCCAGCGCTCGAGGCCGAGGACGATGCCGTAGAGAACCATGCCGATCAGCGTGATCAGGATCACCGCCATGAACATCGCCGGGGTATCGAGCGTCACCTGCACCTGCAGCATCAGGTAGCCCAGGCCCTTGTCCGAGCCGAGGAACTCGCCCACGATCGCCCCCGCCACCGCGAGGATCGCGGCGACCTTCATGCCGGCGAAAATATAGGGCAGCGCTCCGGGCAGCTGCATCTTGGTAAACAGCTGCCAGCGCGAACCCTTGAGCGACCTCACCAGGTCGAGCAGCTCCGGCTCGGTCTCGCGCAGGCCGCGCGCGGTGGTGAGCAGGATCGGGAACACGCAGATCGAGAACGCCATGATGCTGTTGGGGAGAATGCCGTACTTGAACCAGACGATGATCAGCGGCCCGAGCGCGACCTTGGGGATCATGTTGAGCGACACCAGCAGCGGCATGAAGAAGGATTCCAGCGCCTTCGACCAGGTGAACACCAGCGCCAGCGCCACGCCGACCACCAGCGCGAGAAAGTAGCCGGCGAAGATCTCGGTGCCGGTCACCAGGACGTTGGTCCACCAGCCGTAGTTCGGCTGCAGCAGCGCATCCAGCGTCGCCGCGGGCGAGGGCATGACGAACTTCGGCACGTTGCCCAGCTTCACGAACAGGTACCACGCCAGTATCAGCGCGACGTGCGCCAGCACCGCGAACGTCCAGCGTTGCAGGTTCTCGCTCATGGGATCCTCGTGTTCACGACAGCCAGCGGGAAAGATTCTCGCGCACGAATGCGTCGTCCGCGAGGTCTGCGTGCTCGCGGTAGACCCGGTCGATCTCCTCGCTCTGCCCCGGCGAGAGGGTTTCCTTCGGGTCGAGGCACCAGATGCCCTCCAGCAGCCCCTGGCGCCGGAGCACCTCGTGGCAGCCCGGGATGCAGCCGGCGAAGTCGTGCGCCACGTCGAAGAACGCGCTGTTGCAGTCGGTGACGCGCGCATCGAGCGCGAGCAGGTCCTCGTCGATCCTGCCGCGCTGGATGCGCGAGAGCAACTCGACCGCTGTCTTCGTCCACACGCTCCAGTGGCCGAGCAGCCCGCCCTTGATGCGCACGCGCACCTCTTCGGCGCCCGCGCTTCACGGCGAAGGGCACCGCGAGGTCGAGCACGATGTGGTCGTCGTTGCCGGTGTACAGCGTGACGCGGTCCTCGGCGCGCGCCGCGACCACGCCGCGCACGACATCGAGCGTCTTGTAGCGGTTGAAGGGCGCGATCTTGATCGCGATCACGTTCTCGATGGCGGCGAAGCGGCGCCAGAACTCCATCGGCAGCGCAATGCCGCCGACCGCGGTCTGCAGGTAGAACCCCACCAGCGGGATCTCCGCCGCGATCGCGGCGCAATGCGCCACCAGTTCATCGAGGGAGGCGCCCTGCATCGGCGCGAGCGAGAGCATGCCCGCGTGATAGCCGTGCGCGAGCGCAACCGCCGCCTCCTGCTTCGCCTGCGCCGTGCGGCCCGACAGACCCGCGATCATCGCCAGCGGGCGCTTGGTCCAGTCTCGCGCGGTGTCGGCGGCGAGCTTGAGCACCGGCTCGTACAGGCCGCGCTCGCGGATGGCGAACTGGGTGGCGTGCACGCCCACGGCAAGGCCGCCCGCGCCGGCATCCATGTAGTAGCGCGTGAGCGCGCGCTGGCGCCGCGCATCCAGCCTGCGCTGCGCGTCCAGCGCCAGAGGGTGCGCCGGGATCACCGTTCCCCGGCGCAGCAGCGCGAGCGTCTCGGGCGGCAGCGTCGACCAGTGCAGCGGCATGCGCGGATTTTAACCGGGCGGTTAACCCCGTCCAGCCATTGACGCTGCGAAACCGCGTCGCTACCATCGCCGCACCAGCAGACCAGGAGAACCCCATGCGCAAAATCTTTCTGGCGACGCTCTGCGCCGCCCTCGCCGCCCCCGCGGCGGCCCAGACCAAGCTCGATTTCATCCTCAACTGGGTGCCGGGCGGCGACCACGCGCCCTACTACTTCGCCAAGGCCCAGGGCTGGTACGCCAAGGAAGGGCTCGATGTGAACCTCGAGCCGGGCAAGGGCTCGATGCTCGCCGTGCAGAAGGTCGGCGCCGGGGCCAACCCGATCGGCCTCGCCGACATGGGAAACGTGCTCATCGCCAAGGGCAAGGGCGCCAACACGGTCGGCGTCTTCAACGTCTACGCCAACTCGCCGCAGGGGCTGTACTGGCTGAAGAGCTCGGGCATCAAGGGCATCAAGGACTTCGCCGGCAAGAAGATCGGCAACCCGGCCGCCGACGGCGCGCGCCCGATGTGGCCGGCGCTCGCCAAGGCGAACGGCGTCGATCCGAAATCGGTGATCTGGGTGAACGTGGACGCCAACGCCAAGCTCTCGGCGCTGAAGGCCAAGTCGATCGACGTCACCACTTCGTTCTACAACATCCACCACATCTTCCAGCGCGAACTGGGCGACGACATGGGCTTCGTCGCCTGGCGCGACGTGGGCCTCAACCCCTACGGCAACTCGGTGGTGGTGAACGCCGATTTCCTGGCGAAGAACAAGCCGGCAATCGACGAAGTTCGTCAAGGTGACGCAGCGCGCCTTCGCCACCTGCGTCAAGGATCCCAAGCCCTGCGTGCAGGCGCTGGTGGACGCCAACGGCGCGCTCAAGTTCGACAACGAAATGACCAACTGGAGCCTGGTCGAGGTGCTGATGAGCGACAAGTCCTCGAGATCCGTCGCGCTCGGCATCCACGACGACGCCCGCATGAAGGCGGACTACGAGCTGGTGCGCGATTACGTCGGCATCGACAAGCCCTTCGACGTGAAGACCGCTTACACCAACGAATTCCTCGACCGCTCGGTCAAGATGACCAAATGAGGCGTTAATTCCGCCGGGGTGTGAACCACTCCAGCAGGCGTCGCCAGAACCGGCCAAGCCATCCTGCGGGCGCTTGCGCCGGAGCGCTTGACGGCGACGCCGCACCAAAGCGTTTCCCGAGGCAGTCGGCGAACTGGGCGGCGCGGTCGGTCGCCCGCTTCTCGAAGAGCCGGTCCACGATCGGCTTGAGTTGTCCCGTTCCCGTCACGTCGAAGAGCCCGCGCAGCTCGGTGCCGTTGGCCGTCTTCTCCAGGCTGACTTCAATGGTCATGGTGAGATGCTCCGCCATGGCGGTGGCGTGAAGCCGGTGCGGCGGATCCTCCGAATCGATGCTTGCCCTGAGCGTGAGCACCATCGGGATGACGCCGACCTTCTCCTTCACCGTCAGGTCGGCGGTGCGCTCGTCCAGCAAGACGATCTTCTCGACGCCGGGGATGCAGGTGCACAACGACTCGATGTCGCGGATGAACTTCCACAGCTCCAGCGGCTCGGCGTCCACGGTGAACCGCGTCTCGCGTTGCGGCATTTACTGCCACCATTTCTCGAGCTTGAAATCCTCCGCGATCACGCCGGCCGCGTTGTGCCCCGCCCCCGCATGCACGCCGCCGCCCGGGTGGCAGTAGCCGCCGCACATGTAGAGCCCTACTACGGGGCTGCGGTAGCTTGACCAGCCGGCGAAGGGCCTGAAATACCCCATCTGGTCGGGCGTCATGTCGCCGACCACATCGACGCCATTCACCATGTTGTCGTTGTGCTGCACGGTGTCGGTAGGATCCTGGATCGTCATGGCGAGGATCTTGTCCTTGGTCATGTTCGGCGCGTAGGTCCGCCATAGCCCCAGGCAATGCGCGGCATATTCATCGCGCACTTTTTTCCATCCTTGCGGCCCTTCCTGCGCCAGCCCGTACGGCGCGTACTGCCATACCAGGACGGTGTGCTTGCCCGGGGGGGCCTGCGACGGATCGAAGAGCGTCGGCAGCGTGATCTGCAGCATCTCCCTTCGGGGCGGCTTGCCGGCCGCGATTTCCTGGTAGGCCTGAACCTGGTCGGCGACGGTGCCGCAGAACATCTCCTGGCTGAAAGCCCGGTTCACATGCGGGTTGTCGGCGCCAGCCCGATATTGGGGCGGCTCCGACACCGCGAGGTGCAGGCAAAAGAGCGAGCGCCCGCGCGAATGGTAGTTCCTGACCCGGGTCGCGAAGGCGGGCGGCAGGTGTTCCTCCCCGACCATCTGCAGGAAGCTCTTCTTCGGCTCGACGTTGGTGATCACCGCCTTCGCGGCCTCGAGCCGCGTGCCGTCGCTCAACGCCACGCCGAACGCCCTGTTGCTGCGCAGGAGGATGCGCTTCACGCCCACGCCGGTCTTCACCACGCCGCCGGCGCCCTCCACGACGCGCCGCAGGCCCTCCGCCAGCTGCTGCGAGCCTCCGACGCAGATCGGCGCCTCGGCCTTGAGTATCCGGAACAGGCAGATCCAGCCCTGCCCGAAGGCATCCGGCGGGAAGCCGAGCACCGTCATGCGCGCGAGGAAGTGCACCTTGACTTGCTCGCTTTCGAAGAGCTCGTCGAGCAGCTGCACCGGCGTGCTCGCCTGCCACTGCATGAGCGCGCGGCCCTCTTGCGACTTCTCCAGCTCGGCCGTCTGCAGCGAAGGCGGCAGCGGCGGCGAGTACATGAGCGGCAGGTAGGTCGAGTCGATGAATTCGCCATAGTCCGCAACCAACTGCGTGAAGGTCTTCGCGTCCCGCGCGGAGAACCTGGCGATCTCGGCGGCCATCTGCGCGGGATCGCGGTACATCACGACGCACTTGCCGTCCGGGAAGATCGTGCCCCGCAGTTGGTCGGGGTACACGTAACGCACGCCGTTTCGCTCGAGCTCGAGGTCCCGATACACGGGGCTGAGCGGGATGTTCGTGTGGACCATCGAGCAGATGTTGTGCTTGAAGCCCGGCAGGGTGGCCTCCGCGGTGTGGCACCCGCCGCCCACACGCGTGCTGCGCTCCAGCACCACGACTTTGGCGCCCGCCTTCGCGAGATACGCAGCGCAGGCGAGGCCGTTGTGGCCGGCGCCGATGACGATGAAATCGTAGGACACGGCGAACACCTCCAGTCGATCCCCGACCGCCAGGTCAGGATGGCGAAGTGAGGCTTTCCCGCAGGTAGAGGCTGTCGATGGGCTGATCGAGGTCGTTGCCCGAGCGCTCGAAGCCCTTGCGCCAGTCGTTCAGGTGGCGGCGCGCCCACAGGCGCCCCGCCTCCGCATCGCGCCGCCGAATCGCGTCCAGCAGCATGCGGTGCGCTTCCAGCAGCCGCGCTGGCCCTTCCTTGACCTTGGACAGGATCATCTTGGTGGTCGGGTAGACCAGCAGGTCGGAAGGCTCGCGCGCAAGCTGCAGCACGCGGTTGCCCGAGGCCTTGCCGATCAGCGAATGGAACTCCGTGTCGAGCTCGGCCACCGCGGCCGGGTCGTCCAGCACCTGCGCGGTGCGCGCGACGTTTTCCTCCAGCATCGCGATCATGGCGTCGGACGCGCGCTGCGCCGCGCCCTCGATCGTCGCCAGCTGCAGCGCCATCGCCGCCTCGTAGAGCTCGCGGAACGTGACTTCGTGCAGCACCATGGCGCGCGTGGTGCGACTGGCCAGGCGCTCGTAGTGCGGCAGGCTCACCGCGAGGCGCCGGTTGGATTGGCGCTGGATGATGCCGTCGTGCTCCAGGAGCCGGATGCCTTCGCGCACCGTGGAGCGGTTGACGCCGAACTGCCTGACGAGCTCGGCCTCGGTGCCGATCGGCTCCCCCGGGCGGATGCCGCCCGTGAGGATCCTGCGCTCGATCGCCTCCGCGACGAGCTGGTACGCCGGCGTGGAATGGATCCGCCGGAACTTCTCGGCGAGCTCGGTCATCTCTTTTCTTGACTGATTCGGATTTATCGTCCGACAATCCGACACAATTAGCAAGAGCGCCCATGCGGCGCGCCGGTGCGAGTCCTTTGGAGGAGGAGCGATCGAACCGATTGCCACAGGAGCGTTGTTGCGCGTCGAGGACGTGGGCGTGCGCTTCGGCGGCATCGTCGCGCTCGACGGCGTGTCCTTCGACGTCGAGGCCGGGCGCATCGTCGGCCTGATCGGCCCGAACGGCGCGGGCAAGACGACGCTCTTCAACTGCCTGTCGCGCCTGTACGAGTGCGGCAGCGGCGACATCCTGTTCAACGGCCAATCTCTCCTGCAGGTGCCCAAGCACGCGCATCGCCGCGCTCGGCATCGGCCGCACGTTCCAGAATCTCGCGCTCTTCAGGACCATGACGGTGCTCGACAACGTGATGGTCGGGCACCATTGCCGCACGCGCGCGCGGCTTCTTCGCCAATGCGCTGCGCCTGCCGCTCGTCAGGCACGAGGAGAACGCCACGCAGGAGAAGGCGAAGAACCTCATTCGCTTCCTCGAGCTTGACGCGGTGGCGGGCACGCGCGTCGCCGACCTGCCTTTCGGCACGCAGAAGCGCGTGGAGCTCGCGCGCGCGCTCGCGAGCGACCCGAAGCTGCTGCTGCTCGACGAGCCGGCGAGCGGCCTCAACCACGAGGAGGTGGGCGAGCTCGGCGTGCTGATCCGCGAGATCCGCGACCGGCTCGGGCTCACGGTGCTGCTGGTCGAGCACCACATGAGCCTGGTGATGAGCATTTCCGACCGCGTGGTGGCGCTCAACTTCGGCCGCAAGATCGCCGAGGGCACGCCCGCGGAGGTGCAGAAACACCCCGAAGTGATCCAGGCCTATCTGGGGACCGCCTGATGGCGGCGCTGCTCGAAGTGTCCAAGCTGCACGCGGCCTACGGGCTCACGCGCGTGCTGCACGGCATCGATTTCTCCATGGAGGAAGGCACCATCACCACCCTGCTCGGCGCCAACGGCGCCGGCAAGACCACCACGCTGCGCGCGCTCTGCGCGATGGTGAAGACGCAGGGCGAGATCCGCTTCGCCGGCCAGCGCATCGACAACCGCGCCACCGAGGACATCGTGCGGCTGGGCATCGCGCACGTGCCCGACGGGCGCGGCACCTTCGTCAACCTGACCACCGAGGAGAACCTGCGACTGGGCGCCTACGTGCGCAAGGACCGCGGCAACGTGGATGCGGACCTGGAGCGCATTTACGGCTACTTCCCGCGCCTGAGGGAGCGCCGCACGCAGCAGGCGGGCACGCTCTCGGGCGGCGAGCAGCAGATGCTCGCCGTGTGCGCGCGCACTGATGCTGCGTCCCAAGCTGATGCTGCTGGATGAGCCCTCCTTCGGCCTCGCGCCGCTCATCGTGAAGGAGCTGTTCGGCATCCTGCGCACCGTCAACCAGAAAGAGCGGGTCAGCATGCTGGTGGTGGAGCAGAACGCAGCCATGGCGCTCGATCTCGCCGACCACGCCTACCTGATCGAGACCGGGCGCGTCGTGCTCTCGGGCACCGCAGCCGAGATCAAGAGCAACGACAACGTGCGCCGTTCCTACCTCGGCTACTGAGGACACCCATGGATGCTCTCCTGCACCAGGTACTCGCGGGCCTCGCCACCGGCGGCATCTACGCCAGCCTCGCGCTCGCGCTGGTGATGATCTACCAGGCGACGCACCTGGTGAATTTCGCGCAGGGCGAGCTCGCCATGTTCGCCACCTACTTCGCCTGGAGCCTGATCAACGCCGGCGTGCCCTACTGGCCGGCGTTCTTCCTCACCGTAGTCTTCGCTTTCGTCCTCGGCGTGGTGATCGAGCGGGTGATCATCCGCCCGGTGGAGAACGCGCCGGTGCTGGCGGTCGTGGTGGTGTTCATCGCGCTGCTGGTCATCCTCAACAGCGTCACCGGCTGGATCTTCAGCTACACCATCAAGACCTTCCCCAGCCCCTTCCCCGCCGAGCCGATCTTCGGCAAGTACATGTCGGCGCACGAGGTCGGCGCGATCGGCGTGACGCTGGTGGTGCTGCTGCTGCTCTACGCGTTCTTCCGCTTCACCCCGCTCGGCCTCGCCATGCGCGCCGCTGCGCAGAACCCGGACTCCGCGCGCCTGGTCGGCATCCGCGTGGGCTGGATGCTGGCGCTCGGCTGGGGTCTCGCCGCGGCAATCGGCGCGTCGCCGGCATGATGGTGGCGCCGATCGTCTATCTCGATCCGAACATGATGGGCGGCATCCTGCTGTATGCATTTGCCGCCGCGCTGGTCGGCGGCGTCGACAACCCCGGCGGCGCGGTGCTCGGCGGTTTCATGGTCGGCGTGCTGGAGAACGTGCTCGGCGCCTTCGTCATCGGCAACGAGCTCAAGCTCGCGGTGGCGCTGGTGCTGATCATCGGCGTGCTGGTGGTCAAGCCCTCCGGCTTCTTCGGCAAGGTGTTCGTGACGCGCGTATGACCAGGCGCCAGCTCGTCCTCATCGCCGTTCTACTGCTCGCCGCCTGCGCGCTGCCGTTCGCGGTCAGCGACTACCGCGTGTTCCAGTTCACCCTGGTGCTGGTGTACGCCATCGCGCTGCTCGGCCTCAACCTGCTCACCGGCTACAACGGCCAGATCTCGCTCGGCCACGGCGCGTTCTACGCCATCGGCGCCTACTGCGCGGCGATCCTGATGGACAAGTACGGCGTGCCCTACTGGGCGACGCTGCCGGTGGCGGGCGCCGTGTGCCTGCTGGCGGGCTTCCTGTTCGGCCTGCCGGCGCTGAGGCTCGAAGGCCTGTACCTGGCGCTCGCCACCTTCGCGCTCGGCGTGTCGCTGCCGGCGCTCCTCAAGTACCACCACCTGGAGAAGTGGACCGGCGGCGTGCAGGGCATCGTCATCTCGAAGCCCGAACCGCCCTTCGGCCTGCCGATCAACGCCGACCAGTGGCTGTACTACTTCACGCTGGCGGTCGCGATCGTGATGTTCGTGCTCGCCTGGAACCTGCTGCGCGGGCGTGTCGGCCGCGCGCTGGTGGCGATCCGCGACAACCACATCGCCACCGAGGCGATGGGCGTGAACAACGCGCATCTACAAGTCGCTCGCCTTCGGCGTGTCGGCGATGTACACCGGCGTGGCCGGCGCGCTGGGCGCGATCGCGGTGCAGTACGTGGCGCCCGACAGCTTCAACATCTTCCTGTCCATCGTGTTCCTGGTGGGCATCGTGGTCGGCGGCCTGGCCTCGATTTCCGGGGCGATCTACGGCGCGCTGTTCATCCAGTTCGTGCCCAACATCGCGGACGACATCTCCAAGGCCGCCCCCTGGGCCATTTTCGGAATATTCCTGCTCGGCTTCGTGTACGTGATGCCGATGGGGATTGCAGGCGCCGTGCGCATGGCCCTAGCCCGGCTGCAGAGGAAGGCGCAGAATAAGTGACATTCCACCTGAGGAGGAGGAACACATGAAGCTCGTACCGATCGCAGCACTGCTTGCCACGGCACTGGCGTCCCCGGTCGCCTTTGCGCAGAAGAAGTACGACCCGGGCGCGAACGACAAGGAAATCACGCATCGGCAACACCAACCCATACAGCGGACCGGCCTCGGCCTACGGCACCATCGGCAAGGCCATCGGCGCCTATTTCAAGATGATCAACGAGCAGGGCGGCATCAACGGCCGCAAGGTCGTGTGGCTCTCCTACGACGACGGCTACAGCCCGCCGAAGACCGTCGAGATGGTGCGCAAGCTCGTCGAGCAGGACCAGGTGCTGATGGTGTTCCAGACGCTCGGCACGCCGCCCAATACCGCGATCCAGAAGTACATGAACACGAAGAAGGTGCCGCAGTCGTTCGTCGCCACCGGCGCCACCAAGTGGAACGACCCGCGCAACTACCCCTGGACCATCGGCTGGCAGCCCAACTACCAGACGGAAGGGCGCATCTACGCGCAGCACATCCTGCAGAACAACCCGAAGGCGAAGATCGGCATCCTCTACCAGAACGACGACTATGGTAAGGACTACCTCAAGGGAATGAAGGACGGCCTCGGCGACAAAGTCGGCATGATCGTCAAGGAAGTGTCCTACGAGGTGACCGATCCGACGGTGGACTCGCAGATCGTCCAGCTGCAGGCTTCGGGCGCGGATACGTTCTTCAACATCACCACGCCGAAGTTCGCCGCGCAGGCGATCCGCAAGGCCTACGACATCGGCTGGAAGCCGACCCACTACATCAACAACGTGTCGGCTTCCATCGGGTCCGTGCTGAAGCCCGCCGGCCTGGAAAAGTCCATCGGCCTGATCTCGACCCAGTACCTGAAGGATCCGCTCGACGAGCAGTGGAAGAACGACCAGGCGGTGAAGGACTGGGAAGCCTTCATGAAGAAGTACTACCCGGACGGCAACCTCGCTGACGCGTCCAACATGTACGGCTACACGGTGGCGCAGACGCTGCACCAGGTGCTCAAGCAGGCCGGCAACAACCTGACGCGCGACAACGTCATGAAGCAGGCCGCCGCGTTGAAGGGCTATCGCGCTGAAACCATGCTGCCGGGCATCCGCATCAACACCGACGCCGGGGATTACGCGCCGATCGAATCCGTGCAGCTGATCCGCTTCGACGGACAGCAGTGGAAGCGCTTCGGCCAGATCCTGGGCAAGTAGCCACCAGCTCGGGAAGCGCAAGGCAGGGGGCGGACGCGATGCGTCCGCCCCTTTTTCTTGTCCTCGCCTCTGTGGCGGAACACGTCCCTGAGCCCCGCGCGCTAACCCAGCTCAGGGCCTGCGGGGCAGAAGACGAGCGCGGCCTCGCCCGGCGCTTGCGGGGCTTCTCCGGCCCCGTGCACCATGCGCGTGAAGGGGCGCTGGAACCTGAAGCCGAGGGACTCGAGCCAGGCGACGATGCCGGGCTCGCGGTCCACGAGATCGAGGTACACGGGCGGCGGCACGCGCGAGAGCGCCTCGGCGAGTAGCGCGCGCGCCGCGCTGCTCGAGCGCGCCACCAGTGGCCCGATCTGGCGCGCCTCGCGCCCCTCGCGTCCGAGCAGGAATCCCGCCAGGGCGCCGTTGTCCTCCGCGACCAGGGCCGCCTCCGGCAGGCGGCCCGCGAGGGCGCGCAGCAGGCGCTCGCGGCTCGCGCCGAAGGCCCGCGCGTCGAGCGCGAGCAGCGCCGGCCAGTCCGCGGCATTCAGCGTGCGCACTTGCGTGGCGCGCTCCAGCGCGGCGATGGTCTCGTTCAGCTGAAAGCGCCGGAAGCCCCAGGTGTCGCGAAAGCCCTCCAGCACGTAGACCTCGCGACCCGCGGGCGTCGCGTCGAGGATGGGAGTCAGGCCGCGCGCCGTGAGATCGGCGAGTGCCGTGCGCAGCAATTGGGTGGCGAAGCCCTGGCGCCGCTGCTCGGGCAGCACCAGCACCATGCTCACCCAGGCGAAACTGCCGTAAGGCAGCACCACGGTGGACGCGGCAAGCGTGCCGTCCGCAAGCGTGATGCCCCAGCCGCGGCCGATGTCGAGCATCAGGCGCCAGTCGGCCTCGTTCTGGTTCCAGTTCGCGGACTTCGACAGCGCCAGGCAGCCTGGCAGGTGCCGGGGGCCGAGCGCGTGCTCAGTACTTCCCATCCCGCGCTTCGAAATGCGTGGGCTTGCCGAGGCTCGAGCCGCCGCGACGGATCCACTCGGCCTGCCAGTCGATCATCGTCTGCAGCGAGACGTGCGGCGCGCCCAAGAGCGCCTGCGCGGCGCGCGTGTCCACCAGCCATGCGCTGCGCGCTTCCTTGCCGGTGATCGCGGGCGACTTGCCGAAGCGCTTGGCGAACTCCGCGGCCAGTCCGCGCACGCTCACCACCTCGGGTCCGCTCACATTGATCGGCGAGGCGGGCGCCGTGCAGTGCGCGAGCAGGCGCAGCGCCTGTTCGTTGGCCTCGCCCTGCCAGATGACGTTGACGTGGCCCATGGTCACGTCCACCGGCTCGCCCCTGAATACCTTGCTGGCGACGTCGTGCAGCACGCCGTAGCGCATGTCGATCGCGTATTCCAGGCGCACCAGGCGCCCCGGCGTGCCGTGCTTGAGCGAGCCGTAGGCGAAGGCCATTTCGCGCGCGACGCAGGACGCCGCGTAGTCGCCCGGCGGCGGCAGCGTCGGCGTGTCCTCGGCCGCGCCGCGCCCGGTCACGTCGGCGAACGGATACACGCAGGCGGTGGAAAACACGACGATGCGCGAGGCGCGGAATGCCTCCGCCACCATCCAGGGCACACCGGCGTTCATCGCCCAGGTGAACGCGGGGTTGCCCGCGGCGCCGAACTTGTGCCCCGCCATGAACACCACGTTCGGCGCGCGCGGCAAGCGCTCGAGTGCGGCGCGCTCGAGCAGGTCGCAGGCGATGCACTCCACCCCCTGCGCTTCCAGTTTCGCGCGCAGGCCCGCGTCGGAGAAGCGCGCCACGCCGATCACGCGCCGATCCGGCGCCGCGCGTTTCGCCATGCGCGCCAGCGTCGGGCCCATCTTGCCGCCGACGCCCAGCACCAGGATGTCCCCGGGCGCGCGCGCCAGGTCCGCCTCGAGCGCGCCCGTCGGGCGCGTCATGAACTCTTCGAGGGAATCCTCGCCGTCGAAGTTAACCATTCGGTGAATTATAATCGGCGGCCATGCCCGCGCCCCGTATCCAGGCCACCGTCGTCGGCTCGTATCCGGTTCCCGACTGGCTCGCCGCCGCGCCTTCCGAACAGGCGCTGATCGACGCGACGCGCGTCGTGCTGCACACGCAGGAGCAGGCGGGCATCGACGTGGTCTGCGACGGCGAGCTGTATCGCTTCGACCTGAACCATCCCGAGACCAACGGCATGATCGAGTATTTCGTGCGGCCGATGTCCGGCGTGCGCGGCGACATCGGCTTCTCCGAGTGGCTCGACTACGCAAAGGCCTCGGGGATGCACTTCCGCACCCGGCCCCCTGGCGTGGTGGTGGGACCGATCGGCGCCGGCACGCTCAACCTGCCGATCCCCTGCGCGCGCGCGAAGGCGCTCGCCACGCGGCCCTTCAAGTTCACGCTCACCGGACCGCACATGCTGGCGAAGACGCTGCACGACCGGCACTACGGCAGTCCGGAGAAGCTCGCGCATGCGATCGCCGGCGTGCTCGCGGAGCAGGTGAAGCGGCTGGATGCCGACGTGGTGCAGGTGGACGAGGCCAATCTCCCGGGGCATCCGGAAGAATGGAAGTGGGCCGCGGCAGCGATCAACAAGGTGCTGAAGGCGGTGCCGAAAAAGGCCAAGGCCGCGGTGCACCTGTGCTTTGGCAATTACGGCGGACAGTCGATCCAGAAAGGCACCTGGGCGAAGCTGATGGACTACCTGAACGCGCTCGCGGTCGACCACGTCGTCATGGAGTGCGCCCACCGCCCGCCCGCGGAGCTCGCGGTGTTCAAGGACCTGCGCAAGGACATCGGTCTTGGCCTGGGCGTCGTGGACATCAAGCGCACCGAGATCGAGTCGGCGGACGAGATCGCGCGCGCCATCGAGCGCGCGGAGAAGACGCTGGGCCGCGGGCGCGTGAAGTACGTCCATCCCGACTGCGGCTTCTGGATGCTCAAGCGCAACATGGCGGACGGCAAGATCCGCGCGCTGGTGAAGGGGCGGGATCTGTACGAGGGGCGGTGAAAATCGGGGTCAGACCCCAATTTCGCTTGCGAGTCGAAAATGGGGTCTGACCCCTGATCGACCGCTCCTATCCCGATTGCCGCTCCTACCGGAACAGGGCCTTGCCCCAGTTCGCTTCCCAGTCGGCGCCGGTGACGTCGGTTTCGCGGCCGTCGGGCTCGTAGAAGCGGTTGGGAATCTGGAAGATGGCGAGCATCAGGCCGCCCTGCGGGCCGGCCCAGGCTGCATGGCGGCTGCCGGCAGGGCGCCAGACGAACTCGCCCGCCTTGCACTCACCCTCCCCGCACACGAGGCTCCCCTCCAGCACGTAGGTCTGCTCGATCAGCACGTGCTCGTGGTCGGGCAGCTTCGCGCCAGGCGCGAACTTCATCAGCGCGGTCACGACGCCGCTGTCGCGGTCCACGAGCAGGGTCTTCTGCTGCACGCCGGGAAAGCGCGTGCCCTCCCAGGGCAGCCCGGCCACCTGGACGAAGCGCGAAGCCAACGGGGGCAGCGCACCATGGTTGCTTGCCTTCGGCGTGATTCCACTCATAGGCCCCATCCTATAATCGGGCGACCCCTGTTCGTCAAGATGAGCGGCCGCGTCCGCGGCTTGCCCGCGTGAGCCTGGAGCTCGCTGCCGGTAAGATGACCGCATGAAGGTTCCCGTCATCCGGCTCGGGCCGGTCAGCGTCTACCTCGGCGAGAAGTCGGGCAAGTACCCGGACGGCAACCAGGTCGTGGTGCGCGGCGCGGACACCCTTGCCGCGTTCGACACGCCACTCGTCGCCAACCGGCTGGGCGACGAGCTCCTCGCCGCCGACCTCGTCGTGCTCGGCCACGTGCACGAAGACCACATGGCGGGCCTGCATCGCCTGCCACACGCACCCGTCTACGTGCACGAGGCGGATGCCGAGGCCGCGCGCAGCTGGGACGGCCTCGCGCGGCACTACGGCTACACGCCCGGCGTGCTCGCGGGCATGCACGCCAAGATCGAGCGCGAGTTCCACTACGCGCCCCGGCCGGATGCGCTCGCCTACGCCGAGGGCGCGGGCTGGGACCTCGGCGGCGGCGTGACGGTACGCGCGATCCACGCCCCCGGGCACACGAGCGGGCACTGCGTCCTGCTCGTCGAGCCTGGCGGGATCGCGTTCATCGGCGACATCGACCTCTCCTCCTTCGGCCCGTACTACGGCGACGCCACCTCGAGCCTCGCGGCATTCCGCGGGACGCTCGCGGCGGTGAAGGACATCCCGGCGCGGGCCTGGATCACCTCGCACCACAAGGGCGTGATTACCGATCGGCGCACGTTTCTTGATCTGCTCGCGGCCTTTGGGTCGCGGTTGGATGCGCGCGAGGAGGCGATCGCCTCGTTCCTGCGGGCAAGCCCCGCGACGCTCGAAGAGCTGATCGCGCACCGCTTCGTCTACCCGCGGGACCGCGACGAGCTTTTCTACGAGGATGTCGAGCGCCGTACCATCGCGCAGCATCTCGACTCGCTGGCGCAAGCCGGCCGCGTACGACAAGAGGGCAGTCGCTGGCGGGCGCTCTAGTCTTCTAGCGGCGGCTATCGCCCACCCGGACGATCTTCATCGTGTTGGTGCCGCCCGGCTTGCCGATCGGCTCGCCGATGGTGATCACGATCAGCTCGCCCTCCTTCACCACGCCGTGCTCCACCAGCACCTTCTCGACCTCGCGCAGCAGCTCCTCGCGGTCGTGGCCGACGTACTTGATGATCAGCGGATACACGTCGCGGAACAGGGCGCAGCGGTAGCGCGTGTGCGTCTGCGAGGTGAGCGCGTAGATCGGCACGCCGCAGTTCAGGCGCGACATCCACAGCGCGGTCGAGCCCGATTCGGTGAGCGTGGCGATGGCCTTCACCTTGAGGTGGAAGGCCGTGAACAGGCCCGCCATGGCGATCGACTGGTCCACGCGCGTGAACACGCGGTTGAGGAAGTCCTGGTCCAGGCTGATCGGCTGCGTCTGCTCCGCCTCGAGGCAGATGCGGTCCATCGCCTCGATGGTCTCCACCGGGTACTTGCCGCTCGCCGATTCGGCCGAGAGCATCACCGCGTCGGTGCCGTCGAGCACCGCGTTGGCGACGTCCGATACCTCCGCGCGGGTCGGCACCGGGCTCGCGATCATCGACTCCATCATCTGCGTCGCCGTGATGGTGAGCTTGTTCTGCTCGCGCGCCAGGCGGATCATGCGCTTTTGCAGCGCCGGCACCGCGGCGTCGCCCACTTCCACGGCGAGATCGCCGCGCGCCACCATGATGCCGTCGCAGGCGCCCATGATGTCCAGCAGCACTTCGTGCTTCACCGCCTCGGCGCGCTCGATCTTGGCGATCAGCATGGACTTGCCGCCGGCAGCGCGCAGGAGCTCGCGCGCCATGTACATGTCGGCGCCCGACTTGGGAAAGGACACCGCGAGATAGTCGGCGTTGATCTTCGCCGCGGTGCGGATGTCGTCGATGTCCTTGGGCGTGAGCGCCGCCGCGGTGAGGCCGCCGCCCTGGCGGTTGATGCCCTTGTTGTTGGACAGCACGCCGCCGTGGCGCACGCGGGTCTGCACTTCCTCGCCGCGCACCGCGGTGACCTCGAGCACGATCTTGCCGTCGTCGAGCAGCAGCACCGCGCCCGCGTCGACGTCGCGCGGCAGCTCCTTGTAGTCCAGGCCGACGCGCTCCGCGTCGCCCAGCTCGCAGCCGGCATCGAGCACGAAGCGCGCGCCCTTCTCCAGCGTGATCTTGCCGTCCTTGAACTTGCCGATGCGGATCTTCGGCCCCTGCAGGTCGCACATGATGGCGACCGTGCGCTCGGCCTTGCGGCTGATGTCCCTCACCAGGATGGCGCGATTCTCGTGGTCCTGGGCCGTGCCGTGCGAGAAGTTGAGCCGCACCACGTCCACGCCCGCGCGCACCATGCGCTCCAGCGTTGCGGGGTCGCTCGAGGCGGGACCGAGCGTGGCGACGATCTTGGTGCTGCGGAGCATCGCGCGAAGTGTAGCATCGCGCCCTGAAGGATCCTGCGCGCCGCACCGCCGGTGCGCCGGCGTCACGCTGCAAGAGCCCTAGGCGCGCGCTTCCAGCGCCGCGACCGCGGGCAGCGTCTTGCCCTCGAGAAACTCGAGGAACGCGCCGCCGGCGGTCGAGATGTAGCCGATCCGGTCGGCGATGCCGAACTTGTTGATCGCGGCGACGGTGTCGCCGCCGCCCGCGATGGAGAACGCCTTCGACCCGGCGATCGCGCGCGCGAGCGTCTCGGTGCCCCTGGCGAAGGCCTCGTTCTCGAATACGCCCACCGGCCCGTTCCAGACGATGGTGCCCGCGTGCCCGAGCAAGTCGGCGAACGCCTGCGCGGTCTTCGGTCCGATGTCGAGAATCATCTCGTCCGCCGCGACCGCGTTCGCGGGCTTGGTGGTTCCGCGCTTGTCCTCGAGGCCCTTGCCCACCACGACGTCCACCGGCAGCGGCACCTTCGTCAGCCCCATGATGCGCTTGGCTTCGCCGACAAGATCTCTCTCCGCGAGCGACTTGCCGACCGGCATGCCCGCCGCGAGCATGAAAGTGTTGGCGATGCCGCCGCCGACGATCAGCTGGTCCACCTTCTTCGCGAGCTCCGCCAGCACCGTGAGCTTGGTTGAGACTTTGGAGCCGGCGACGATCGCGACCAGCGGACGCTTCGGGCTGGCGAGCGCCTTGCCCAGCGCGTCGAGCTCCGCCGCCATCAGCGGCCCGGCACAGGCGACCTTGGCGAAGCGCGCCGCGCCGTGCGTGGTCGCCTCGGCGCGGTGCGCGGTGCCGAAGGCGTCGTTCACGTAGACGTCGCAGAGCGCCGCGATCTTCCTCGCGAGCGCCTCGTCGTCCTTCTTCTCGCCCTTGTTGACGCGGCAGTTCTCCAGCAGCACGACCTCGCCGGGCTTCACCTCGACACCGTCCACCCAGTCGCGCTTGAGCGGCACCTCGCGCCCGAGCAGCTCGCCCAGGCGCTTGGCCACCGGGGCGAGCGAGTCCTCGGGCTTGAACTCGCCTTCCTTCGGCCGGCCGAGATGCGAGGTGACCATCACCGCGGCGCCCTTCTCCAGCGCCAGGCGGATGCCCGGGACGGAGGCGCGGATGCGCGTGTCGTCGGTGACGTTGCCGGCGTCGTCCTGCGGAACGTTCAGGTCGGCGCGGATGAAGACGCGCTTGCCCCGCAGGTCGAGATCCGCCATGCGCTTGAAGCGCATGCCGCTACCCTGCTGCGCGAACGCCGGCCTGCGCCGCAACGAACGGCGCGTTCGCGGCTTGACGCCTCACTTCGCCGCCATCAGCGCCACCGCCGCGTCCAGCATGCGGTTGCTGAAGCCCCATTCGTTGTCGTACCAGGAGCCGACCTTGACCATCGTGCCGCCGTTGACCTTGGTGAGGCTGGCGTCGAAGATCGAGCTCGCCGGGTTGTGGTTGAAGTCGGAGGAGACCAGCGGCTCGGTGTTGTACTCGAGGATGCCCTTCAGCACCGCCCTCGGAAGCCTTCTTCACGGCCGCGTTGACCTCCTCGACCGTGGTGGCCTTCTTCGCGATGAAGGTGAGGTCGACGATCGACACGTTGATGGTCGGCACGCGGATCGCGTAGCCGTCGAGCTTGCCGTTCAGGTGCGGCAGCACGAGGCCGACCGCGGCCGCGGCGCCGGTCTTGGTCGGGATCATGTTCTGCGAGGCCGAGCGCGCGCGCCGCAGGTCCTTGTGGAAGACGTCGGTGAGCACCTGGTCGTTGGTGTAGGCGTGCACCGTGATCATCAGCCCGTTCACCACGCCGATGCGACTCGTCCAGCGCCTTGACGAGCGGCGCGAGGCAGTTGGTGGTGCACGAGGCGTTGGAGATCACCGTGTCGGAGGCCTTCAGGTCGCCGTGGTTCACGCCCATGACGATGGTGCGGTCGACGTCCTTGTCGCCCGGCGCCGAGATGATCACCTTCTTCGCGCCCGCGGCGAGGTGGCTCGCGCCGCCCTTCGCCTTGCCGGTGAACAGGCCCGTGCACTCCATCACCACGTCCACGCCGAGCGCCTTCCACGGCAGCTTGGCGGGATCGCGCTCGGCGAGCACCTTGAGCCTGTCGCCGTTCACGACGATGGCGTCGCCCTCCACGGCCACGGTTCCCTTGAAGCGGCCGTGGGCGGTGTCGTACTTCAGCAGGTGCGCGTTGGTGTGCGCGTCGCCCAGGTCGTTGACGGCGACGAACTGCAGATCGTGCTTCTTGCCGTCCTCATAGTGCGCGCGCAGGATGTTGCGGCCGATGCGGCCGAAGCCGTTGATGGCGACTTTGATGGTCATGACAGGACGCTCCTCACCACTTTTTCGACGTTCTCCGGCGTGAAGCCGAAGTGCTTGAACAGGTCCCCCGCCGGCGCGGACTCGCCGAAGCGGTCGATGCCCACCACCTCGCCCTCGGGACCCACGTACTTGCGCCAGAAATCGCTGATGCCCGCTTCCACCGCGACGCGCGGCAGGCCGCGCGGCAGCACGGATTCGCGATAGGCCGCATCCTGGCGGTCGAACACCGTCGTCGAGGGCATCGACACCACGCGCACCGCGATGTCCTCGGCGGCGAGCCGCTTCTGCGCCTCGAGCGCGAGCGGCACTTCCGAGCCGGTGGCGATCAGCACCGCCTTCGCCCAGGGTGCGTCCGAGAGCACGTAGCCGCCGCGGCGCACCTGCGTGAGCGCCTCGTCGCTGCGCAGCGCGAAGGCGACGTTCTGGCGCGAGAACAGCAGCGCGCTCGGCCCGTCGCGGCGCTCCAGCGCGCAGGTCCAGGCCACCGCGGTCTCCACCGTGTCGCAGGGGCGCCAGACGTCCATGTGCGGGATCAGGCGCAGGGTGGCGGCGTGCTCGACCGGCTGGTGCGTCGGGCCGTCCTCGCCCAGGCCGATCGAGTCGTGCGTGAAGACGTAGATCGCGCGCAGCCGCATGAGCGCCGCCATGCGCAGCGCGTTGCGCGCGTAGTCGGAGAAGACCAGGAACGTGCCGCCGTAGGGGATGAAGCCGCCGTGCAGCGCGATGCCGTTCATCATGGCGCACATGCCGAACTCGCGCACGCCGTAGAAGAGGTAGTTGCCGCCGCCTTCGCGCGCGATGACGCGCGAGCCCTTCACCATGGTGAGGTTCGAGCCGGTGAGGTCCGCGGAGCCGCCCATGAGCTCCGGCAGCAGCGGCTTGAGGCTCTCGAGCACGTTCTGCGAGGCCTTGCGCGTGGCGAGCGTCTCGGCCTTGCGGTGCGTCTCGGCGATCAGCGCGCGCACCTTGTCCTCGAAGCCCGCGGGCAGCTCGCCCGCCTGGCGGCGCAGGAACTCGGCCGCCTCTTCGGGAAAGCGCACCGAGTATTCCTGGAAGAGCTTCGCCCACCTGCGCTCGGCGCGCTTGCCCGCGCCGCGCGCGTCCCAGCCGGCATAGACCTCCTGCGGGATGTGGAACGGCGGATGGCGCCAGCCGATGGCGGCGCGCGTGGCCGCGATCTCCTCGGCACCGAGCGGCGCACCGTGCGCGGCGCCGGTGTTCGCCTTGTGCGGCGCGCCCTTGGCGATCACGGTCTTGCAGCAGATGAGCGTGGGGCGCGATTTCTCGCGCTGCGCCTTGCGGATCGCGCGGTGCACCGCTTCGACGTCGTGCCCGTCCACGTTCGGGATCACCTGCCAGCCGTAGCCGGCGAAGCGCTTGGGCACGTCGTCGGTGTACCAGTGCGCGATGTGGCCCTTCTCCGAGTCGATGGAGATGCCGTTGTCGTCGTAGAAGGCGACCAGCTTGCCGAGGCCGAGCGTGCCGGCGAGCGAGCAGGCCTCGTGCGAGACGCCTTCCATCATGCAGCCGTCGCCCATGAAGACGTAGGTGTGATGGTCGACGATGTCGAAGTCCGGCCGGTTGAATTGGGCCGCCAGCAGCCGCTCGGCGAGCGCCATGCCGACCGCGTTGGCGACGCCCTGCCCCAGCGGGCCGGTGGTGGTTTCCACGCCCGGGCGTATGACCGTACTCCGGGTGACCCGGCGTCTTCGAGCCGAGTTGGCGGAAGCGCTTGAGCTCCTCCATCGGCAGGTCGTAGCCGGTGAGGTGCAGCAGCGCGTAAAGCAGCATCGAGCCGTGGCCGTTCGAGAGGACGAACCGGTCTCGGTTCGCCCAGGCGGGATTGGCGGGGTTGTGACGCAGGTTGCGGTGCCACAGCGCCACGGCGATCTCGGCCATGCCCATCGGCATACCCGGATGGCCCGGACTTCGCCGCCTCCACCGCATCCATCGCCAGCGCGCGCAATGCGTTGGCGAGGTCTGCGTCCGAAACGGCGGGAGTTGTCATGGCCGGAAAAGGCCGCAATTATCAGGGAAACGCGCCGCGCGCGGAAGGCGCGGATCGATTCTCAGGCGTAGCGCGCCGCCATCTTCTCGAGCGGCACCGGCTTGATGCGCGGCGCCTGCCCGGCGCAGCCGAAGGCCTGGAAGCGCTCCTTGCACAGCTCGCGCGCGGCCGCGGTCGCATCCTTGAGGAACTTGCGCGGGTCGAACTCGCCGGGATCCTTGGCCATCGCGCGGCGCATGGCGCCGGTCATCGCCAGGCGGATGTCGGTGTCGATGTTGACCTTGCGCACGCCGTGGCGGATGCCCTCGACGATCGATTCGACCGGCACGCCATAGGTTTCCTTGATCGCGCCACCGTTTTCGCGGATCACCTTCAGCCACTCCTGCGGCACGGAGGAAGAGCCGTGCATCACGAGGTGCGTGTCGGGCAGGCGCGCGTGGATCTCCTTGATGCGGTCGATCGCCAGGACGTCGCCGGTAGGCTTCCTGGTGAACTTGTAGGCGCCATGCGAGGTGCCGATGGCCACCGCGAGCGCGTCGACCCTCGTCTGCGCGACGAAATCGGCCGCCTGCGCCGGATCGGTGAGCAGCTGCTCGCGCGAGAGCTTGCCCGCGGCGCCGACGCCGTCCTCCTCGCCCGCCTCGCCGGTCTCGAGCGACCCGAGGCAGCCCAGCTCGCCTTCGACCGAGACGCCGACCGCGTGCGCCATCTCCGCGACCTTGCGCGTCACCGCGACGTTGTAGTCGTAGCTCGCGGGCGTCTTCATGTCCTCCTTGAGCGAGCCGTCCATCATCACGCTGGTGAAGCCCGAGCGGATCGAGCTCTGGCACACCGCCGGACTCGCGCCGTGGTCCTGGTGCAGCACGACGGGGATCTCCGGGTAGGACTCGACCGCCGCCTCGACCAGGCGCCGCAGGAACGCCTCGCCCGCATACTTCCTCGCGCCCGCGGAGGCCTGCAGGATCACCGGGCTCGCGGTGGCCTCGGCCGCCTGCATGATCGCCTGGATCTGCTCCAGGTTATTGACGTTGAATGCCGGCACGCCGTAGCCGTTCTCGGCGGCGTGATCGAGCAGTTGCCTCGAGCGAAACCATGGCCACTGGTTGCCTCCTGGGAAGCCTAGCCCTTGCCGAGCGCGAGCTTCCTGCGCTCCATCAGGCGCCAGATCATGGGGGTGAAGATCAGCTGCATGGCGAGGTCCATCTTGCCGCCCGGGGCAACGATGGTGTTCGGCCGCGACATGAACGAGTCGTGCAGCATGTTGAGCAGGTATGGGAAATCGATGCCGCGCGGGTTGGCGAAGCGGATCACGAGGAAGCTCTCGTCGGGCGCCGGGATGTGGCGCGCGATGAAGGGGTTCGAGGTATCCACCACCGGCACGCGCTGGAAATTGATGTGCGTCTGCGCGAACTGCGGAATGATGTAGTGCACGTAGTCGGGCATGCGCCGCAGGATGGTGTCGGTGACCGCCTCGGTGGTGTAGCCGCGCGCGCCGCGGTCGCGGTGCAGCTTCTGGATCCACTCCAGGTTGATCACCGGCACCACGCCGATCAGCAGGTCCGCGTGGCGCGCCACGTTCACCTTGTCGGTGACCACCGCGCCGTGCAGCCCTTCGTAGAACAGGAGATCCGTGTCCGGCTCGATCTCCTGCCACGGCGTGAAGGTGCCGGGCGGCTGCGCGTAGGGCGCGGCCTCCTCGGCGTTGTGCAGGTACTTGCGCGTGCGGCCGCCGCCCGACGCGGCGTAGTCGCGAAACAGCGCTTCCAGTTCCTCGAACAGGTTGTTCTCGGGCCCGAAGTGGCTGACGTGCTGGTTGCCGCGCGCGAGCTCCTCGGCGATCCTCTGCTTCATCCCGGCGCGGTCGTAGCGATGGAACGCGTCGCCTTCGACGTAGGCGGCCTTGACGGCCTCGCGGCGGAAGATTTCCTGGAAGGTGCGCATCACCGAGGTCGTGCCGGCTCCCGAAGAGCCGGTGATGGCAATGACCGGATGGCGCTCGGACATGGCGCGGCTGCCGGCCTCAGTGCGCGGCGCGGAACAGCCCGCGCGTGCCGAACAGCGGCGCGTCGTAGGGCTTCAGATTGTAGTCGCGGTGGTACTGCTCGATGCGCTCCACCTCGTGCCGCGCGCCGAACACGAAACCCGATTTCTGGTGCAGGCTCGCGGGCTCGACCTCCAGCACCGGCCCGTAGCCCGTGCTCGCGCGCCCGCCCGCCTGCTCGATCACCATGCCGATCGGGTTCGCTTCGTACAGCAGGCGCAGGCGCCCGCTGCGTCCCTGCTCGCGCTCGTCGCGCGGATACAGGAACACCCCGCCGCGCATGAGGATGCGGTGCGCCTCGGCCACCAGCGAGGCGATCCAGCGCATGTTGAAATCCTTGCCGCGCGGGCCGCTCTTGCCGGCCATGCACTCCTCGACGTAGCGCTTGACGGCAGGCTCCCAGAAGCGCGCATTCGACGTGTTGATGGCGAACTCGCTCGTGTCTTCCGGCACGCGCAGGTCCGGGTGCGTGTAGATGAACTCGCCGATCTCGCGGTCGAGCGTGAAGCCGTGCACGCCGCGCCCGAAGGTCAGCACCAGCATGGTGCTCGGGCCGTAGATGGCATAGCCGGCGCACACCTGGCGCGTGCCAGGCTGCAGGAAGGCGCGCTCATCGTCCCCGGCGACGCCCGGCGGGCAGGCGAGCACCGAGAAGATCGAGCCCACGGGGACGTTGACGTCGATGTTGGAGGAGCCGTCCAGCGGGTCGAAGGCGAGCAGGTAGCGCCCGCGCGGATGCACGTCCGGAATGCGATAGGGATGCTCGAGCTCCTCGCTCGCCATGCCGGCCAGCGACCCGCCCCACTCGTTGGTGCGCAGGAAGATGTCATTGGCCAGCACATCGAGCTTCTGCTGCTCCTCGCCTTGCGCGTTGTGGGAGCCCGCGCTGCCGCGCATGCCCGCGAGCGCGCCCTTGCCCACGGCGTGGGCGATGCGCTTGCAGGCAAGGCGGATGTCGTTCACCAGCGCTGTGAAACCTCCCGTGGCGCCGGGGAAGCGCCGCTGCTCGCCGATGATGAACTCCGTAAGCGTCGTCTCAAGCTGAGGCATGCACTTCTCCCAGCAGCCGGGTGAGCCGCGGCAGGTCGAGCCCTTCGAGCGAGGGCAGCACCAGGTCCGCGCCGGCGAAATCCTCTGCCGCGGTCCAGCGCGAGGGGGTCACGACCGTCGCGAGACCGGCCGCCTTCGCGGCGCGCAGGCCGTTCAGCGAATCCTCGAAGGCGATGCAGGCTTCGCTCGGCAGCCGCAGGCTCGAGAGTGCCAGGCGGTAGATATCGGGTGCGGGCTTCTTCACCGGCACCTGGTCGCCGCAGGCGATGACGTCGAAGGCCATGTCGCGCGCAGCCCCGAGATTCGCCTGCAGCAGCGCGTCGACGTTGGCCGAGGTCGTGGTGGAGGCAATGGCGAGCTTGAGCCCGGCGCCCTTCGCCGCGCGCAGCAGCGGCAGCACGCCGGCCCTGAACGGGCGCTGCCCACGCACCAGCAGCTCGGTGTAGATGCGCGTCTTGGTCTCGTGCAGCGCGGGCACGATGGCGAGCAGCCGGTCGCGCTCGGCCGCGCTCACGCGTAGCGTATTGATGTAGTGGCGCAGGCGCTCCTTGCCGCCCGATATTGCGAGCAGCCGCGCATAGAGCGGCGGGCTCCAGTCCCACCACAGGGCGAACTCGATGAACGCGGCGTTGAACGCCTGCCGGTGGGTCTCCTCGGTGTCGGCCAGCGTGCCGTCGAGGTCGAAGATCAGGGCTTCGAGCATGGCGTCCTCCTAGGCCGGCTGGCCGCGAACCAGCACCATCGCCGCGCCCTGCGTCTGGCGCACGCGGTCATAGCCCACCAGGCGCACGTGGTGCCGCGGGTGCGCGCGGTGGCAGTTTTCGGCCTCGGCGAGCACGCGCTCCGCGCTGGTCTCGCCAAAGAGCGGCAGCTTCCACATATACCAGTAGGATCCGACCGCGCTCTGCGGCTCGGTGTGCTCGATCGCCGGCGACCAGCCGCGCTTCAGGAGGTAATCGACCTGAGCGCGGATGCGCTCGGCCGACATCGGCGGCAGATAGGAAAAGGTACCGAACCTGCGGCTCGCGGGGTCGCCCAGGCTCGACTGGTAGTCCTGCATCGCTGCGCTGCTCATCGGCTTCTCCTAGGCGGCCCGCGCCACGTCGAGCGTATCGACCGTGTCGAACTCGAATTTGATCTCTTTCCAGGTCTCCATCGCGGCGGCGAGCTCCGGGCTCGACTTGGCCGCGGCGACGAGGATGTCCTTGCCTTCCTTCTCGAGGTCCCGGCCGCGGTTGCGCGCTTCGACGCAGGCCTCGAGCGCGACGCGGTTCGCCGCCGCCCCGGCGGCGTTGCCCCAGGGGTGGCCGAGCGTGCCGCCGCCGAACTGGAACACGGCGTCGTCGCCGAAGATAGCGAGCAGCGCCGGCATGTGCCAGACATGGATGCCACCCGAGGCCACGGCGAACGCGCCGGGCATCGAGCCCCAGTCCTGGTCGAAGAAGATGCCGCGCGAGCGGTCCTCCTTCACGTAGCGCTCGCGCAGCAGGTCGATCCAGCCGAGCGTCGCCTTGCGGTCGCCCTCGAGCTTGCCCACCACCGTGCCGGTGTGCAGGTGGTCGCCTCCCGAGAGCCGCAGCGCCTTGAGCAGCACCCGGAAGTGGATGCCGTGGTGCCGGTCGCGATCGATCACGGCATGCATGGCGCGGTGAATGTGCAGGAGCACGCCGTTCTCCCGGCACCAGTTCGCCAGCCCCGTGTTGGCGCAGAAGCCGCCGGTGAGGAAGTCGTGCATGATGATCGGCATGCCGAGTTCCTTGGCGAATTCGGCGCGCTTGTACATCTGTTCCGGCGTGGGCGCGGTGACGTTGAGATAGTGGCCCTTGCGCTCGCCCGTCTCGGCCTCGGCCTTGCGGATCGCCTCGGCGACGAAGCCGAAGCGGTCGCGCCAGCGCATGAAGGGCTGCGAGTTGACGTTCTCGTCGTCCTTGGTGAAGTCCAGGCCCCCGCGCAGGCACTCGTACACCGCGCGGCCGTAGTTCTTCGCGGAGAGTCCCAGCTTCGGCTTGATGGTGCAACCGAGCAGGGGGCGCCCGTACTTGTCCATCTTGTCGCGCTCCACCTGGATGCCGTGCGGCGGCCCGCCGCAGGTCATCACGTACGCAATCGGGAAGCGCACGTCCTCCAGCCGCAGGGCACGAATCGCCTTGAAGCCGAAGACGTTGCCGACCAGCGAGGTGAACACGTTCACCACCGAGCCTTCCTCGAACAGGTCGATGGGGTAGGCGATGAAGGCGTAGAAGCAGCTGTCGTCGCCGGGCACGTCCTCGATGCGGTAGGCGCGGCCCTTGTAGTACTCGAGGTCGGTGAGCAGGTCGGTCCAGACCGTGGTCCAGGTGCCGGTAGAGGACTCGGCCGCCACCGCCGCCGCGGCTTCCTCGCGCGCCACGCCCGGCTGCGGCGTGATCTTGAAGCAGGCAAGGAGGTCGGTGTCCTTGACCGCGTACTGCGGCTGCCAATACGCCTGCCGATACTCCTTCACGCCGGCGCTGTACTTGCCGGCTGCTGCACTCTTGGCCATGCGGACCTCTCTCCTGGCGGCGAACGCCGAACGCGATCTGTGCACGCAGCCTAGCGGCGCCATTGCATAAGGTCTATTCACATTTTATTGGCAGTACCATAAGCTTTTCTTTTGCATGGACCGGAGATCGAAATGAGAAACGCCACGCTGCGCCAGCTGCGCACGTTCAACGAGGTGGCGCGGCAGCACAGCTTCACCGCGGCCGCTAAGGCGCTGCACCTCACGCAGCCGGCGGTCTCCATGCAGCTGCGCCAGCTCGAGCAGGCGGCGGGCCTGCCGCTGCTCGAGCAGACCGGCCGGCGGGTGCACCTCACCGAGGCCGGGCGCGAATTGCTGCGCTACGCGGCCGGCATCTCCACGCTGCTGCGCGAGGCGGAGGACGCCATGAAGGCCCTGCAGGGGATCGGCGGCGGCGAGCTCTCCATCGCCGTCACGTCCACGGCGAAGTACTTCGCGCCGCAGCTGCTCGCCGAGTTCCGCCGCAGCCACCCGGAGGTCCGCTTGCGGCTGGCGGTGAGCAACCGCGAGGCGGTGGTGCGCGAGCTGTCCGAGAACAGCGTGGACCTCGCGGTCATGGGCCGTCCACCGCGCGGGCTGGAAACCGAGGCAGCGCCCTTCGCCCGGCACCCGATCGCCATCATCGCAGCGCCCGACCACCCCCTGGTGGGCAGGAAGCGCCTGCCGCTCGCGCGGCTTGCGGGCGAGACCTTCATCGTCCGCGAGCGCGGCTCGGGCACGCGCGCCGCCATGGAGCACGTGTTTGCCGAGCGCGGCTTCCGCGCGCGCGACGCGATGGAGATGAGCAGCAACGAGACCATCAAGCAGGCAGTGATGGCCGGGATGGGCATCGCCTTCCTCTCCATGCACACCATCGGCCTGGAACTGCGCGCCGGTCGCCTGGCGCTGCTCGCCGTCAGCGGCCTGCCGGTGATGCGCGAGTGGTACGTGATCCACCGGCGCGGCAAGCGGCTCACGCCCGCGGCGCAGGCGTTCAAGTCCTTCCTGCTGGAGAGCGGCGCAGCCCTCATCGCGCGCGCTGTCGGCTGAGCGGCGCCGGCCGCATCGCGCGCGCCTTTGGCTGAGGTGCGGCTCCTATAATCGGCAGATGGCCGAGATGCCCTTCATGACGCCAGCCGAGTTCCTCGGGGGCGTCAGGCCGCCCGCCGCCTCCGCGGAGGCGGCGGCGCTCTGGTTCGTGTTCCGCGGCGACCAGCTGCTGGTCGAGCTCGGCCCGCCCGATCCGCGCCCGAGCGACGATCCACGCGTGCCCCGCAGGCCCAGCTCGGCTCGCCTGCCGTTGCTGAAAAACAACAACCTGTTGTGGTCTGACCCGGTCAGGACGCTATATCTAGGGGGCCTCGGGGCGCTCGGCTGCTGGGCCGCCGAGGTCGCCTCGAGCGAGGCGCCCGAGGGCTACGGCTGGGCGGGGCTGCGGGCGCTGTTCTCGGTGCTGGAAGACACGCATTTCGCGCTCGCCGGGCGCGCGCTGCAGCTGCTGGAGTGGGACCGCAGCCACCAGTACTGCGGGCGCTGCGGCACGCCGACGCTGGCGAGCGCCGAGGAGCGGGTGCGCGCCTGCCCCGCCTGCAGGCTCTCGGTCTACCCGCGCGTCGCGCCGGCGGTGATGGCGCTCGTGACGCGCGGCCGCGAGCTGCTCCTCGGCCGCAGCCCGCATTTCCCCAGCGGCATGTACAGCGCGCTCGCCGGCTTCGTCGAGCCCGGCGAGACGCTCGAGCAGTGCGTGGCGCGCGAAGTGCAGGAAGAGGTCGGCGTGAGCGTCACGCAACTTGTCGTACTTCGCGAGCCAGCCCTGGCCCTTTCCCCACAGCCTGATGATCGCCTTCGTCTGCGATTGGGCCGGCGGAGAGATCCGCGTGCAGGAAGGGGAGATCGAAGCCGCCGACTGGTTCGATGTATTGCAATTGCCTAAGATTCCAAGCAAAATCTCGATCGCGCGGCGCCTGATCGACGCGGTTTCGTTCGAGATCAGGCGCAAATTTGAAACCGGCGCTTAGTTCCGCATGCGTAAGTGCGGGGCGGCCCAAGAGGGGTATTGCACGAATTGAACAAATTTGAAGTACTCGGTTTTACGCCGCAAGGCGGTGACGCGAGGGCGCAGCCTGGAACACGTGCAGGGCTGCGCCTTCTCGTTTTTCGGGGAGTGGAAAAATGAACGGTCTGCATCTCATCGGTGATCTGGGCGGTTGTCGCTGCGACCCGCAGCTGCTGCTCGACGGCGCGGGCTTCAGGGCGAAGTGCCTGGAGCTCGTCGCGGCCTCCGGGCTGACGACGATGGACGCGACCTTCCATCAGTTCGAGGGCTCGGGCTTCACCGGCACCGTGGTGCTGGCGGAGTCGCACATCGCCATCCATACCTGGCCCGAGAAGCAGGGGTTGACGCTCGACGTCTACGTCTGCAACTACAGCGACGACAACAGCGCGAAGGCGAGGAAGCTGTTCGAGTCGATCGTGGACTACTTCCAGCCGACCGAGTGCGCGCGCCACGAGGTGGATCGCGGCGGGCACCTGCTGATGGAGCCGCTCAACGAGTCCACCGGCTTCTACATCAAGGCCTCGCGCCAGGTCGGCGAGTGGCAGACGCGCTTCCAGCACCTGCAGATCTACGACACGCCGCACTACGGCAAGCTGTTCCGCCTCGACGGGTTCAACATGACCTCCGAGCAGGAGGAGTTCGTCTACCACGAGAACCTGATCCACCCGGCGCTCACCGCGCACCCGGCGCCGAAGCAAGGTGCTGATCATCGGCGGCGGCGACGGCGGCTCCTCGGAAGAGGCGCTCAAGCACCCGACGGTCGAGCAGGTGACCATGTGCGAGATCGACGAGGACGTGATCAAGGTCGCCAAGGAGCACTTCCAGGCGGTGCACCAGGGCGCGTTCGACAACCCGCAGCCTGCGCGTGCTGGTGGGCGACGGCATGAAGTTCGTGCGCGAGACCAATGAGCGCTTCGACCTGATCGCGCTGGACCTGAACGACCCGATGGGGCCGGCGGAAGCGCTGTACTCGGTCGATTTCTTCCAGCAGTGCCGGCACGCGCTCGCCCCCGGCGGCGCGCTCGCGCTGCACATCGGCTCGCCGGTGGCGCGCCCGGAGCGCGTGGGCGAGCTCGCGCAGCGGCTGAACGGCGTCTTTCGCATCGTGCGCCCGTACACCATGTACATCCCGCTCTACGGCTCGCAGTGGGCGATGGCGGTGTGCTCCGACAAGCTCGATCCCAAGGCCTATACGGCCGACGAGATCGACCGGCGCATCGAGCAGCGCAAGATGCCCGACCTGCGCTACTACAACGGCGAGACCCACGAGGGCGTGTTCGCGCTGCCCAACTACGTGCGCGACCTCGTCACCCCGCCGCGCCTGAAGCAGCAGGCGCGCGGCCGCCGCCTGGGCGTCGTCAGGGCCGCCGCGAAGTAGTCTGGGGTCAGGGCTGAATTTCCCCTCGCAAGGGAAATTCGGCCCTGACCCCGATTTTCCCGCTTGCCTGCCCCGGCGCGGCGTACCACGCCTTGCCCACCGCGCGCCTAGCGCGGGACCCTGCGCTGCTGTAGCAGCTGCGTCGTGGTGGCGTCGCCCCGCTCCAGGGCGAAATCCAGCGCGGTCGCCCCGCCTGGCGCCTGCAGATCGGGCCTGGCACCGCCTTCCAACAGCAGCCGCACCATCGCCGCGTCGCCGTTGCCGGCGGCCACCATCAGGGGCGTAAGCCGGTTGGAATCCCGCTTGTCCGGCCAGCGGCCAAGCGAGAGCAGTTGCGTGACGGTCTCCCGATCGCGGTATATCACCGCGGTCATGATGTCGTTGAACCTCGGGCTCGGCTGCACGGGGATGGACAGCCGGGAGAGCGGCACCAACGGCTCGGCCTGCGGGCGCGGCCCAGGCGGCGTCGGCGCAGGCTTCGCCTCCATCGGCTCTGGCGCCTTGGGTGCCGCGGCCGCCATTGCCGGTTCGGGCTTCGCTGCAGGCGCCGCTGCCACCGCCGTCGCGGGCTGCGATGTCGGCGCAGCGGGCTTGGTCGCGAGCGCGGGCTTCGCTGCAGGCGCCTCTGCCACCGCCGTCGCGGGCTGCGGTGCCGGCGCAACTGGCTTGGTCGCGGGCGCGGGCTTCGCCGCAGCAGGCGCTTGGGCCACTTGAACGGGCGGCGCCACCGGCTTGGCCACCGGTGGTTGGGCTGGCGCCGAAGCCTGCGGGGCAGGCGCCGACGCTGCGGGAGCTGCCGCGGCGGGGGCTGCCGCGCTGGGAGCTGTCGCGGTGGGAGCCGGCGTGGCGGGGGCTGCCGCGCTGGGAGCTGTCGCGGTGGGAGCCGGCGTGGCGTCTGGGGCGGGCTTGCCCGCTGTCGCCGGGGGCTGAGCTGAAGGCGCAGGCGCAGCCGGTTTGGCGATCGCCGGCGGCTTGGCGGGCGCCTTCGACTGAGGCTTCGCGGGCGGCTGGGCGACTCCGCCTGCCATCATCGCCTCCATGTCCTTCATGAAGGCGCCCATCATCCGTTCGCTGGTCAGATAGCTGCTGGCGACGATCAGGGCGATGCCCGCGACCAGCACTCCGATCGCCCTCACAAAGCTCCCGGGCCCCTTGCGCATCACGATCGCCTTGGTGATCAGGTCGTGCAGCGCCTGCTTGCGGGAGGTGAACGCCGCCATCAGGAAACCGATGCCGAAGGGGATCGACGAGATGATCTTGGCAAGGTTGCGCAGCAGCGAGCGCACGAAGCTGAGGCCACCGCCGTCGACGTCGCCAACCACCAGGCCGAGCGCCATCTTGCCGAGCGTGCCGCGCCCCGCGGTGCTCTCCAGGAGCGGCCAGTAAAGGAACGTGACGAGCACCCAAAGCCAGTAGACCGGAGCGGCCAGGTCCTCGCCGCCCACGCCCTCGGCGGCCGTCATCATGACCGCCAGCAGGATGAGCAGCACGCCGTAGTCGAGGACGAGCGCAACGACGCGCAGCCAGAAGCCGGCCGGCTGCATCTCCACGGCAGCCGCCGCTGGCGCCATCGAGGCGTCCGTCGACGCCATCCAGGGCTCCACCGGCGCTGCCGCCTCGTCCTTTTTCTTGCCGATGCCGAACATGGTCTTCCTCCCTTGCGGCGCTGTTCAGTTAGTGGTTTTCAGCACCCCGCGCACGATCTCGAACAGGCGGTCGATCTCCTCCTTGCGGATGATGAGCGGCGGCGCGAGCGCGACGATGTCGCCCGCCACGCGGATGTAGGCGCCCTTCTCGAAGGCCTGCACATGCGCATCCAGCCCGCGCATGCCGGGGGCGCCCGGCCGCGGCGCGAGCTCGATCGCGGCGATCAGGCCGATGTTGCGGATGTCGACGACGTTGGGCAGGCCCTTCAGCGCATGCGCCTGCTCCTCCCAATACGGCCACAGCTCGGCCGCGCGCGTGAGCAATCCCTCTTCCTCATACACCTGCAGGGTCGCCAGGCCGGCGGCGCAGGCGAGCGGATGCGACGAGTAGGTGTAGCCGTGCGCGAGCTCGATCGTCCCCTCGGGCCCGGTCATGAACGCCTCGTAGATGCGCTCGCGCATGAACACCGCGCCCATCGGCACCGTGCCATTGGTGATGCCCTTGGCGGTGGCGATCAGGTCGGGCATCACGTTGAAGTGCTGCGCGCCGAACGGCTTGCCCAGGCGCCCCCACGCGGTGATCACCTCGTCGAAGATCAGCAGGATTCCGTGCTGGTCGCAGATCGCGCGCAGCCGCTCGAGGTAGCCCACCGGCGGCACCAGCACGCCGCCCGAACAGGCCACGGGCTCTACGATCACCGCCGCGATGGTGGAGGGGTCGTGCAGCCCGCACAGGCGCTCGAGGTCATCGGCAAGTTCCGCCCCGTGCCTGGGCTGCCCGCGCGAGAACGCGTTCTTCGCCAGGTCGTGTGTGTGGCGGATGTGGTCCACGCCCGCCACCAGCGCGCCGAAAACCTTGCGATTGCCGACGACGCCGCCCACGGCGGTGCCGCCGAAGTTGACGCCGTGATAGCCGCGCTCGCGCCCGATCAGGCGAATGCGATGGCCCTCGCCTCGCGCGCGATGGTAGGCGAGCGCGAGCTTGAGCGCGGTGTCCACCGACTCGGAGCCCGAATTGGTGAAGAACACGCGTTTGAGGTCGCCGGGGGCGATGCTCGCCAGCTTGTCCGCGAACGCGAAGGCGAGCGGGTGGCCCATCTGGAAGGTCGGCGCGAAGTCGAGCTCCGCGACCTGCTTCTGTACCGCCTTGACGATCTTCTCGCGGCAATGGCCCGCGTTCACGCACCACAGGCCGGAGGTGCCGTCGATGAGCTTCCTGCCATCCGGCGTGTAGTAATAGAGCCCTTCCGCGCGCGACATGAGGCGCGGCGCCTTCTTGAACTTGCGGTTCATGCTGAACGGCATGAAGAAGGCGGAGTCTTCCAGCGTCGGCGGCGTGGCGCGGTCGTTCATGGTCTTTCTCCCGGGTTCTAGGCGGCGGCGCGCGAAGCGCCGGCAACGCCGGCGGCCTTCAGCGCCGCATGCAGCAGCACGTCGCAGCCGGCGGCCAGATCCGCCGGCGTCGCGCTCTCGATCTCGTTGTGGCTGATACCGCCCGCGCAGGGCACGAACACCATCGCGGCGGGCGCGATGCGAGCGACGGATACGGCGTCGTGGCCCGCGCCGCTGACGATGTCGCGGTGCGAATGGCCGAGCGTCACCGCCGCCGCGCGCACGTGGCCGACCAGCGCCGGGTCGAACTCGCTGGGCTTGAAGTGCACCGTCTCGCGCAGCTCGATCGTGACCCGGCACTCGGCCTCGATCGCTTTGCACGCCCGCAACAGCTCCTCGCACATGGCATCCAGCGTCGAGAGCCTCGCGTTGCGGAAATCGACCGCCGTGTGCACCTCGCCGGGAATGACGTTGCGCGAATTGGGCTTCACCAGCATGAAGCCGACCGTGCCGCGCGCGTAGTCGGGGAAGCTGCGCGCGATGCGGTTCACTTCCAGCACGAAGCGGCTCGCGCCGATCAGCGCATCCTGGCGCCGCTCCATCGGCGTGGGACCCGCGTGCGCGTCCTGGCCCCGAATCGTGACGTCGTACCAGCGTTGGCCGAGCGCGCCTTGCACCACGCCGATCGTCTTGCCCTCATTCTCCAGCACCGGCCCCTGCTCGATGTGCGCTTCGAAGTAGCCGCCGAGCATGTGCGGCCGCGCGTTTCCCGCGTAGCCGATGCGCTCCAGCTCCCCGCCCACTGTCTTTCCGTCCAGGTCCTCCTGCGCGCGCACCTCGCCCAGGCCGAAGACGCCGGTGAAAACGCCCGAGCCCATCATCACCGGCCTGAAGCGCGAGCCCTCTTCGTTGGTCCAGGACACGACTTCCAGCGGCGCGCGCGTGCGCACGCCCGCGTCATTCAGCGTGCGCAGCACCTCCAGCCCCGCCATCACGCCGTAGGCGCCGTCGAACTTGCCGCCGGAGGGCTGCGAGTCGAGATGGCTGCCCATGGCGATCGGCGCGAGGCTCGGGTCGGTGCCCGCGCGGCGCGCGAAGATGTTGCCGATGCCGTCCACCTCCACCGCCAGCCCCGCTTCGCGTGCCCAGCGGCAGAACAGATCCCGCGCGCCGCGGTCCTCGTCGGTAAGCGTGAGGCGCTTGACGCCGCCCTTTGGGGTGGCGCCGATCCTGGCCAGCTCCATCAGGGAATCCCAGAGCCGGGTCGCGTTGATGCGCAAGTCGTTCATGAGGGCGGGGGCAGCGATGATTGGCGCAGCTAGCTTACCCGATTAGACTTTGCCCATGAATCCGTTTGATCTCAAGGGCAAAGTTGCACTGGTGACCGGCGGCAACGGCGGTATCGGCCTGGGCATCGCCAGGGGTCTCGCGCTGGCCGGCGCCGACCTCGCGATTGCCGGCCGCAACGAACCGAAGAACGCGGCGGCGCTCGCCGAACTGAAGGCGCTGGGCGGCCAGGCGATTGCGCTCACCGCCGACGTGAACGACGGCGACCAGGTCAGGCGCATGGTGGCCGGCACCGTGAGCGCGTTCGGCGGGCTGGACATCCTGGTCGCCAATGCCGGCATCAATATCCGCAAGCCCCCTCAGGACTACAGCGTCGAAGAGTGGCACCGCATCGTGGACACCAACCTGACGAGCGTCTTCGAATGCTGCCAGGCGGCCTACCCGCAGATGAAGCGCCGCGGCGGCGGCAAGATCGTCACCATCGGCTCGATGACCAGCATCTTCGGCTTCGACGTCGGCCCGGTTTACGCGGCGTCCAAAGGGGCCGTGTTGCAGCTCACCAAGAGCCTCGCCGCCGCGTGGGCGAAGGACAACATCCAGGTGAACAGCATCCTGCCCGGATTCATCGACACGGAGTTGACGCAGGGCGCCCGGCGCAACATCCCGGGCATGCACGAGCGCGTCGTCGGGCGCACACCCGCGCGGCGCTGGGGCGAGCCGGCGGACCTCGCGGGCGCGGCGGTGTTCTTCAGCAGCCGCGCGAGCGACTTCGTCACCGGCACGGCGCTGCCGGTGGACGGCGGCTTCTCCAGTTCGATGTTCTAGGCCAGGCGCCGGCGCGACGGTAGCCGCACGCGCCGGAGACGCTCAGGCCTATCCGAGCGCGTCAGCCGGGCCAGGCGACGACCTTCTGCTTCTGCTCGCCCAGGCCCTTGATGCCGAGCGTCATGACGTCGCCCGGCTTGAGCCACACGGGATTGGGCTTGATGCCCATGCCGACGCCCGGCGGCGTGCCGGTGGTGATGACGTCCCCCGGCAGGAGCGTCATGTACTGGCTGACGTGCGACACGATCTGCGCCACGCTGAAGATCATGGTGCGCGTGTTGCCCGACTGCATGCGCTTGCCGTTGAGCTCCAGCCACATGTCGAGCTTCTGCGGGTCGGTGATCTCGTCGGTGGTCACCAGCCACGGTCCCACCGGCCCCGCGGTGTCGAAGCCCTTGCCCTTGTCCCACTGGCTGGTGGCCAGCTGGAAGGCGCGCTCGGAGATGTCGTTCACCACGCAGTAGCCGGCGACGAAGTCGAGCGCCTTGTCGACGGACACGTACTGTGCCTTGCTGCCGATCACCACGCCCAGCTCCACCTCCCAGTCGAGCTTGGTGGAGTTCTTCGGCTGGATCACGTCGTCGTTGGGTCCGCTGATGCTGGTGGTGGCCTTGGAGAACACGATCGGCTCGGCCGGGATCGGCATGCCGGCCTCCTTGGCGTGGTCGCTGTAGTTCAGGCCGATGGCGACGAACTTGCCGATGCCGACGTAGGGCACGCCCAGGCGCGGATTGTTGGACACCACCGGCAGGGTCTCGGGCTTCACCTTGGACAGCATCTTCAGTCCGCGCGGCGAGATCTCGTTCGGGCCGATGCCGGACACCACCTTGGAGAGGTCGCGCAGCTTGCCTTCGCCGTCGATCATCCCCGGCTTCTCGAATCCATCCTTGCCGTAGCGGCATAACTTCATATGGTCATTCCCCCGTCGATCGAATACATGTTGCCCGTCGCGAACAGCGACTCGTCGGAGGCGAGGAACACGAGGATGCCCGTGATGTCCTCGACCGTGCCGAGCCGGCCCATCGGCTGGCGGGCGATGAAGTCCTTCTTCGCCTGCACCGGGTCGGCGAAGGCATTGATGCGCTGGTGCAGCGAAGGCGTGTCCACGGTGCCCGGCCCGATGGCGTTGCAGCGAATGCCCTGCTTCACGTAGTCGGCGGCGATCGCCTTGGTGAGGCCGATCACCGCGGCCTTGGTGGCGCCGTAGACGAAGCGGTTGGGCAGGCCCTTCACGCTCGAAGCGATGGAGGACATGTTGATGATCGAGCCCTTGCCCTTCTTCAGCATGCCGGGCAGGAACGCACGCGTCACCAGATACATGGCCTTCACGTTCAGGTTGAAGCTGAAGTCCCAGTCCTTCGGCGCGCAGTCGAGGATCGTGCCGTGATGCACGAAGCCTGCGCAGTTGAACAGGACGTCGACCGGGCCGACCTCGGCCGCGGCCTTTGCGATCGCCGCTTCGTCCAGCACGTCGAGCACGCGCGTGCGGATGCCGTCCCTGCCCTCAAGCTCGGCGAGCGTCTTCGGGTTGAGGTCGGTGGCCCACACCTGCGCGCCTTCGCGCGCGAAGGCGAGCGCGGCGCCGCGGCCGATGCCCTGCCCTGCGGCGGTGATGAACGCGGTCTTGCCGGCGAGTCTGCCTGCCATGCGGCGGTCTCTTGGTTCCTGGTGTTTGCGGGCCGGGCAGCGATTATAAATGCAACGGGCGCCGGGGGAACCCGGCGCCCGCGAATCAGGCTGCCGTTGCGGCGGCGCGCCCTACTTCAGGTACACCTTGTCCTTCCAGTAGTACTTGCCCGCGAAGTCGTAAGGCGGATACCAGGACAGGCGGAACGGCACGATCAGCTCCGCGTACTTCTTCTGGCTCTGGATCACCTTGTTGTAGAACGGATCCTTCTTCGCGTACTCGGCCTGGATCTTCTCCCACTCGTCGAGGAAGTTGATCAGGATCTCGTCCGGCGTGCGGATCATCTGCGTGCCGCCCTTGATCAGCTCCTGGCAGGCTTCCGCCGTCTCGCGCACGAAGATCATGTTGCGCTGGGTGACCGCGTACATGCTCGCGACCTTCAGCATCTCCTGCACGTCGGGTCCGAGCTTCTTCCAGGTATTGCCGTTGATCATCAGCTGGCCGCCGGTGACGGGCTCGTGCATGCCTGGCGTGTAGTAATACTTCGCCACGTTATGCAGGCCGAGCTTCTTGTCCTCGAGGCAGTTGATCCACTCCGAGCCCTCGATCACGCCGCGCTCCATCGCCGGCACGATCTCGCCGCCCGGCAGCGTCACCACCGAGACGCCCAGGCGACCGTAGGTCTCCGCGCCGATGCCGTAGATGCGGTACTTGATGCCCTTCAGGTCCGCGAGGCTCTTGATCGGCTTCTTGAACCAGCCCAGGCCCTGAGGGTAGTCGGTCGGCACCGGGAAGCTGACGAGGTTCAGCTTGATGATGTCGCGGTAGAACTCCTCCAGCAGCTTCATGCCGCCGCCGTCGTAGTACCAGCCGTAGTAGTCGACGCCGTCCATGCCGAACAGCGGGCCGTGCGAGAGCGGAATCCCCGCCAGGCTCTTGCCCAGGATGTAGCCGAAGGGCGAGGCGCCCACATCCAGCACGCCGCGCGAAGTGGCATCGAACACTTCGAACGCCGGTACGACCGCACCGGCCGGCAGTGTCTCCATCTTCACCCGGCCGCCGGACATCTTCTCGACGGTCTCGCCCCAGGACTTGAACACCAAGTGGAAGTTCGACGACGCCGGGTGCGACGATTGCCCCTTCAGGACGATCGGCTTCTGGGACCAAGCCGGTCCCGGTACTGCCGCCACCAGGCCAGCCGCCGCCGTGGCGAGTAACACACGTGCAAGCTTGCGCATATCTCCTCCTCCTATTGAACACGCCCGCGGCGCGGGCGCATCTGAAACGAAGACGCTGAAAGCGAAACGAGGCTTGACTTGCTGCAATCTAGGCTCCTGCGATGCCGCCTGTCAAGACAAGTAACCTCCTGGTTACAAGCATCTGCGGGTGAGGCCTCATCCCTTGCCGAAGAGCTTGTCGGGGAGCCACAACGCGGTCTGCGGAAAGAAGAACACGATGGCCAGGCCCACCAGCTGCAGCAGCATGAACGCGGTCATGCCGCGGTAGATCTGCCCCAGCTCCCATTTGGGCGCCACCGCCTTCAGGTAGTACGCGGCCATCGCCACCGGCGGCGACAGGAACGCGGTCTGCAGGTTCACTGCCACCAGCGTGCAGAACCAGACCAGGTCGATCTTCAGCCCCTCCACCACCGGCATGAAGATCGGCAGGAAGATGAAGATGATCGCCGGCCACTCCAGCGGCCAGCCGAGCACGAAGATCACCGCCATCAAGAGCAGCAGCATCCCGGTCGGCGGCAGCGGCAGCGCCAGCATCGCGTCGGCGATCATGGTGCTGGTGCCCAGACGCGTGAACACCGCGCCGTAGATGTTCGAGGCCACCGCCAGGAACAGCACCAGGCTCGAGGTCTCCAGCGTCTTCAGGCAGGCCTCGCGGATGGCCTTCAGGCTCAGGCGCCCGTAGAAAAGCGTGAGCAGCACAGCGCCGGCAGCGCCCATCGCTGCCGCCTCCGTGGGCGTCGCGAGGCCGAAGATGATGCTGCCCAGCGACGCGAACATGATGGTTGCCATCGGCACGATGCCGGCGGCGAACTCCTTCACGATCTGCCCGACGGAGGTTGCCCACATCTCGCGCGGCAGCGGCGGGCCGAGCTTCGGATTGATGTGGCTGCGCACCATGCAGTAGCCGATGTACAGGCCGGCGAGGATCAGGCCCGGGATGATCGCGGCGGCGAACAGCTTGATGATCGAGACGCCCACCACCGGGCCCATCACCACCAGCATCACGCTCGGCGGAATCAGGATGCCCAGCGTGCCGCCCGCCGCGATTGCCCCCGCCGACATCTTCGGGTCGTAGCCCGCCTTCATCATGGTGGGCGCTGCCATCAAGCCCATCACCGTGACCGAGGCGCCGATGATTCCGGTGGCGGTCGCGAACAGCGTCGCGGTGAGCAGCACGCCGAGGTAGAGCGAGCCGCGCAGCGGCGCGAGGATCAACTGGAAGGACTTGAACAATCGCTCCATCAGCCCGGCCTGCTCGAGCACGTGGCCCATGAAGATGAACAAAGGCACCGCGGCGAGCGTCTCCTCCTTCATCAGGCCGATGGTCTGGAACACCATCAGGTAGAACACGGTGTCGCCAAAACCGATGTAGCCGAACACCACCGACAACACGATCAGCGTGAAGGCGATCGGAAAGCCGACGAAGATCCCGGCCAGCAGCGCGCCGAGCAGGATCAGCCCGAGGTACTCATTGCTCATAGCGGCACGCCCTTCCTGGCGGCGTACACGCTTTTCAGGAACTCGGAAACGCCCTGCAGGATGAGGAGAGCCGCCGTGACGGGAATCACCATCTTGAAGGGATAGATGATGGGCCGCCAGGGGCTCGCGTCCGACACTTCCTTGATGTCCCAGGAATGCAGCGCCTCCTGCAGCCCCATCCAGAAGAACAGCGCCATGCCGGGGAAGAACAGGAACAGGTACAGGCTGGCGTCGACGATGCCCTTGGTGCGCGGGCTCCAGTTCATGTAGAAGATGTCGGTGCGGATGTGCCCGCCGCGCAGGAGCGTGTAGGCCGCGCCCAGCATGAAGTGCGAGCCGTACATCATGTAGGCGATGTCGTAGGACCAGACGGTCGCGGCGTGGAAGGCATAGCGCGCGATGACTTCGTAGACCATGGCCACCATCAGCGGGATGATGAGCCAGCAAAAGAGCTGGCCCGACCAGTCCGCGACGCGATCAAAGGCCCGCACCACGGGCCGGATCCGTTCTTCCACGCGCACCTCCTCCTTGTGCCGCGTCGGCTCCCTGCCCCCGCGGCGAAGATGCTGCCCCCTTGCCTGCGCCCGCAGGAAATCACACCCGTGCGCGCGGCGTCAAGCAGAAAGCGCTGGCGCAGCGCAGCATGCCGTAATCGGTCTGACCACTTGACCAATCTTCCGGCCGGTCGCTAGGCTGCGCGGACCATGCGCCTGCAGGCCGTCGAACCGCGCCGCCTCTATCTGCAGATCGCGGAGCAGATCCGCAGGCTGATCGCCAGGGGCGCCGTGGCGCCGGGCGAGCGCCTGCCCGCCGAGCGCGAGCTCGCCCGGCAGCTCGGCGTGTCGCGGCCCAGCCTGCGCGAGGCGCTGATCGCGCTGGAGGTGGAAGGCCTCCTCGACGTGCGCGTCGGCTCGGGCATCTACGTCGCCGGGCCCGGCAGCAGTGCGCGCGCCGCGGCGCTCGGCGGCGACTCGGGGCCCTTCGAGGTGATCCGCGCGCGCTGGATGATCGAGGGCGACTGCGCGGCGCTCGCGGCGAAGCACGGCACCGCCGGGCAGCTGAACGCCATCCGCAGGGCGCATGCGGACCTTGCGCGCGAGGCGAAGCGCCACCACAATCCGATCGTCGCCGACCGCGCCTTCCACGTGCGCATCGCGGAAGCCACCGGCAACAGTGCGCTCGTGCTGGTGGTGCAGACGCTTTGGGATCAGCGCGTCGGACCGCTGTACCGCGCCCTGGAGGTCAAGCTCGAATATCCGCAGATGGCCGCCGAGACGCTGCGCGAGCATGAGGCGGTCCTGCGGGCGATCCTGGCGCGCCGGCCCTCCGCGGCGCGTGCCGCAATGCACCGGCACATGGACATGACCCGTAAGCGCTACACCAAAGACTGGAAGGAAGCGGTGGCCTAGCATGGCGGCGGTCCAGCTGAGCGGCGTGCGCAAGTCCTTCGGCTCGACCGCGGTGGTGCACGGCGTGGACATCGCGATCGAGGACGGCGAGTTCTGCGTGCTGGTCGGGCCCTCGGGCTGCGGCAAATCGACGCTGCTCGGATGATCGCCGGGTTGGAGAACATCTCCGGTGGCGAGATCCGCATCGGCGACCGGGTGGTGAACCACGTGCATCCGAAAGAGCGCGACATCGCCATGGTGTTCCAGAACTACGCGCTCTATCCGCACATGACGGTGGCGGCGAACATGGGCTTCTCGCTCGCCCTGCGCGGCGAGTCGAAGACCGTCATCGACAAGCGCGTGCGCAAGGCCGCCGGCATCCTCGACCTCACGCCCTACCTGGAGCGCTACCCGCGCCAGCTCTCCGGCGGGCAGCGCCAGCGCGTGGCGATGGGCCGCGCGATCGTGCGCGATCCGCAGGTGTTCCTGTTCGACGAGCCGCTGTCCAACCTGGACGCGAAGCTGCGGGTGGCGATGCGCACCGAGATCAAGGAGTTGCACCAGCGCCTGAAGACCACCACCATCTACGTCACGCACGACCAGATCGAGGCGATGACCATGGCCGACAAGATCGTGGTGATGCACGACGGCCTGGTGGAGCAGATCGGCGCGCCGCTGGAGCTCTACGACCGGCCGGCGAATCGCTTCGTCGCCGGCTTCATCGGCTCCCCGGCGATGAATTTCCTTCCCGCCAGAGCTAGCGGCGGGCGCATTGCCATCGCCGGCGACGGCTATACGGTTCCGATCAATGCGAGGCTGGAAGAGAACCGCGAGGTGGTCCTCGGCATCCGTCCCGAGCACCTGGAGATCGCCGCCGAAGGGTTCGAAGCCGAAGTGGTGGTGGTCGAGCCCACCGGCTCGGAAACACAGGTCTTCGCCCGCCTCGGCGGGCAGGAGATCGCGGCAGTGTTCAGGGAACGGCACGAATTCGTCCCCGGCCAGCGCATCCGGCTGCGCCCGCGGGCCGACTGCCTGCACCTTTTCGATCCGTCGAGCGGCCAAAGGATCTGAGGCCCCCGGCGCTTTCTTCGAGGATCCACCAGAGGAGACACAACGACATGAACGACGAACGCAGATTCACCCGCCGAGACGCACTCAAAGCTGGCGCCGCGATCGCGGGCGCGGGCGCGCTTGAGGCATCCAACCTCGCGGCCTTCGCGCGGGCCTGGGCGCAGGCTTCGCGCTGGAAGCCGGAAAAAGGCGCCAAGCTGCAGCTGCTGCGCTGGAAGCGCTTCGTGCAGTCGCGAGGAAGACGGCTTCATGGCACTGGTCGCCGCCTTCACCAAGGCGACCGGAGTCCCGGTCACAGTGCTGAACGAGTCCCTGGACGACGTGCAGCCCAAGGCCTCGGTGGCGGCGAACACCGGCCAGGGGCCGGACATCTTCTGGGGCCTTTACTCGCTCCCGCACCTGTTCCCGTCGAAGTGCCTGGACGTCACCGACGTCGCCGACTACCTCGGCAAGAAGTACGGCGGCTGGGTGCCGAGCGCGGTGACCTACGGCAAGTCGGGCAAGGGCTGGATCGCGATCCCGGTGGGCTACAACGGCAACGTCATCAACTACCGGCAGAGCATGATCGAGAAGGCGGGATTCAAGGAGGTGCCGAAAGACACCGCCGGATTCATGGAACTGATGAAGGGGCTCAAGGCGAAGAGCGTCCCGGGCGGCTTCGCGCTCGGCCGCGCCTCCGGCGACGGCAATGCATGGGTGCACTGGTGCCTGTGGGCTTTCGGCGGCAACCTGGTCGACGCCAAGGACAAGGTGATCCTCAATTCGCCCGAGACCGTCAAGGCGCTGGAGTACGCGAAGGAGATGTCGACGCACTTCGTGCCCGGCTGCGCGGCGTGGAACGATTCGTTCAACAACAAGGCGTTCCTCGAGAGCCAGATCTCGCTCACCAACAACGGGGTGTCGATCTACGCCGCCGCCAAGGCGAATGCGGCGAAGGACCCCAAGGCGAAGGAGGTCATGGACGACATGAACCATTCGCTCTGGCCGGTGGGCCCGGTGGGCAAGCCGACCGAGTTCCACGTCGCCTACCCGATGCTCGGCATGCGCTACACCAAGTTTCCGCAGGCCACCAAGGCGTTCCTTGCCTTCACGCTCGAAGCGGAGAACTACAACCCGTGGCTGCAGGCGGCGGTGGCTTACATCACCCACCCGCTCAACGCCTACGACGCCAACCCGGTGTGGACCTCCGACCCGAAGCTGTCGGTGGCGCGCGACTGCGCCAAGCGCACGCTCACGGCCGGCGGCCTGGGCTCGGTGGGCGAGAAGGCCGCTTCGGCGCTGGCCGACTTCGTGATCCTCGACATGTTCGCCTCGGTCTGCACCGACCGCGCGAGCATCAAGGACGCGATCGCGGTGGCCGAACGGCAGGCGCGCCGGATCTACCGCTAGCCGGTTGCCGACGGGAACGGCATGAACCAGTCCACGACATGGGAGCGGCTGCGCACCAACCGCGACTGGCTCGGGTTCTGGTTCATGCTGCCCACGGCGGCATTCCTGCTGCTGTTCCTGGTCTACCCGCTCGGCCTGGGCATCTGGCTGTCCTTCACCGACGCGCGCATCGGCACGCCGGGCAAGTTCATCGGTCTGGAGAACTACGAGTGGATCATCGGCGACTCCAAGTTCCAGACCGCGGTGTTCTTCACGCTGCTCTACACGCTGGTGGCGAGCGCATTCAAGTTCGCCATCGGCCTGTACCTGGCGCTGCTGCTGAACCAGAACATGCCGTTCAAGGCCATGATCCGGGCGGTGATCCTGATCCCCTTCATCGTGCCGACCGTGCTCTCGGCCATCGCCTTCTGGTGGATCTTCGACCCGCAGTTCTCGGTCATCTCCTGGTCCCTGCGGCAGATCGGATGGATCGACGGCAACATCAATTTCCTTGGCGACGCGTGGAACTCGCGCTGGAGCGTCATCTTCGCCAACGTCTGGCGCGGGGTGCCCTTCATCGCGATATCGCTGCTCGCCGGGCTGCAGACCCTGCCGCCGTCGCTCTACGAGGCGGCGACGCTCGACGGCGCCACGCGCTGGCAGCTGTTCCGGCACGTCACCTATCCGTTGCTGACGCCGATCATCGCGGTGGTCATGACCTTCTCGGTGCTGTTCACCTTCACCGACTTCCAGCTCATCAAGGTGCTCACCAACGGCGGGCCGGCCGGCGCCACCGAGCTGATGGCCACCATGTCCTACAACACCGCGATCCTCGGCTCGCGCATCGGCGAAGGCGCCGCGGTCTCGACGGCGATGGTGCCGTTCCTGCTCGCCGCCATCATGGTTTCCTGGTTCGGGCTGCAGCGGCGCAAGTGGCAGCAGGGGGAAGACAATGACTGAGCAGGGCGCCCGCGCCGACGAAAGCGTCGGCATGAGCTACCTGTCGACGCTGCCGCAGCGGCTGGTGACGCTCTACCTGCCGCTGTCGATCATCATGGTCGTGCTGCTGTTCCCGTTCTACTGGATGACGATGACGGCGATCAAGCCGAAGGAGCACCTGCTCGATCTCAACACGCACAATCCGTTTTGGACGCTCAGCCCGACCCTTGAGCACATCGAAGCGCTGCTGTTCAAGACCGACTACCCGCTTTGGCTGTGGAACACCATGTTCATCGCGGTCTCGGCGACGATCCTGTCGATCGTGGCGAGCGTCCTTGCCGCCTACGCCATCACGCGCATCCGCTACCGCGGCGCCCAGTGGATCGGCGGCTCGATCTTCCTCGCCTACCTGGTGCCGCCCTCGATCCTGTTCATCCCGCTCGCCACGGTGGTGTACCAGTACGGACTGTTCGACACGCCCTTCGCGCTCATCCTCACCTATCCGACGATCCTGATCCCGTTCTCGACCTGGCTGCTGATGGGTTATTTCAAGACCATCCCCTACGAGCTGGAGGAATGCGCCCTGATCGACGGCGCGAGCCGCTGGCAGATCCTGACGCGCATCATCCTGCCGCTCGCGGTGCCGGGGCTGATTTCCGCCGCCATCTTCTGCATGACGCTGTGCTGGAACGAATTCATCTACGCGCTCACCTTCATCAACACCACCAGCCAGAAGACGGTGCCGGTGGCGATCGTCACGGCCTTTACCGACGGCGACCAGTACCGCTGGGGCTCCCTGATGGCGGGCGCCCTGGTCGGCTCGCTGCCGCTGGTGATCCTGTACGCCTTCTTCGTAGAGCACTACGTGTCGGCCATGACCGGCGCAGTCAAGGAGTAACCCAGTGAACCAACTCGATCTCAAGGGCCGCACGGCGGTCGTCACCGGAGGCTTGATCGGCATCGGCGCGGCGATCGTCAAGCGCCTCGAGGCCTCGGGCGCGAAGGTGCGCGTGTGGGACGTCGGCGCGAAGGCCGACCCGGTGGACGTCACGGACCAGAAGGCGGTCGAGCGCGCCACCGCGCGCGCGATCGCCGATCTCGGCCGCATCGACATCCTGGTCAACAACGCCGGCATCGCGGGACCGACGATGCCCGTCGTGGACTATCCGGTCGCGGACTGGAAGCGAGTCATCGACATCGACCTCAACGGCCCGTTCCTGTGCTGCCGCGCCGTGGTGCCGCACATGGTGAAGGCGGGCCACGGCCGCATCGTCAACATCGCCTCCATCGCCGGCAAGGAAGGCAATCCGAACGCTGCCGCCTATGCCGCGGCGAAAGGCGGCCTCATCGCCTTCACCAAGGCGCTCGGCAAGGAGCTGGCGCAGACCGGCGTGCTGGTCAATTGCGTGACGCCGGCGGCAGCGCAGACGGCGATCCTCGACCAGGTGACGCCCGAGTTCGCGAAGTTCATGCTCTCCAAGATCCCGATGGGGCGCTTCGTCAAGGTGGAGGAAATCGCGGCGATGGCCTGCTGGCTGGCGAGCGAGGACTGCTCGTTCACCACCGGCGGCGTGTTCGACATTTCCGGAGGAAGGGCAACGTACTGAAGAACCACGATGTGCTGCAGCGCAGATAGAGCCTGCGCTGCAACACGGACGTTCAGAAAGAGAAAGGGCTTGGGGCATATGGCAGAGAAGAAATCCGCATTGCGAAGCGTGCAGTGGTTCGGGCGCCAGGACATCTACGGCTTCATCTACCGCAGCTGGACCAAGAACCGCGGCATCCCGCAGGACCAGTTCGACGGCCGCCCCGTCATCGGCATCTGCAACACCTACTCCGAGCTGGTGCCCTGCAACTCGCACTTCCGCACCATCGCCGAGCACGTGAAGGCGGGCGTGCTCGAGGCGGGCGGCTTCCCGCTCGAGTTCCCGGTGATGTCGCTGGGCGAGACGCTGCTCCGGCCTACCGCGATGCTCTACCGCAATCTCGCCAGCATGGACGTCGAGGAATCGATCCGCGCCAACCCGATCGACGGCGTGGTGCTGCTGGTCGGCTGCGACAAGACCACGCCATCGCTCCTGATGGGCGCTGCAAGCGTCGACCTGCCCGCGATCGCCGTCTCCGGCGGGCCGATGCTCTCGGGCAAGTACCGCGGCACCGACATCGGCTCGGGCACCAACGTCTGGTCGATGTCGGAGGACCTGCGCGCGGGCAAGATCAGCGTCGAGGAATTCCACGAGGCCGAGTCCTGCATGCACCGCTCGCACGGACACTGCATGACCATGGGCACGGCCTCCACCATGGCCTCGATGGTCGAGTCGCTCGGCGTGGGCATGCCGGGCAACGCCGCGATTCCGGCGGTGGACGCGCGCCGCAACGTGCTGGCGCGCATGGCGGGCCGGCGCGCGGTGGAGATGGTGAAGGAAAAGCTCAACCTCTCGAAGATCCTCACCAAGCAGGCCTTCGAGAACGCGATCCGCGTCAACGCCGCCATCGGCGGCTCGACCAACGCGGTGATCCACCTCATCGCCATCGCGCGGCGCATCGGCGTGGACCTGACGCTCGCGGACTGGGACCGGCTCGGGCGCGGCGTGCACACGCTCGTCAACCTGATGCCGTCCGGCAAGTACCTGATGGAGGACTTCTACTACGCCGGCGGCCTGCCCGCGGTGATCCGCGAGCTCGGCGAGAACGGCAAGCTGCACAAGAGCGCGGTGACCGCCAACGGGCGCAGCATCTGGGACAACAACAAGGACGCGCCGTGCTGGAACCGCGACGTGATCCATACCTTCAGCAAGCCCTTCAAGAAGGACACCGGCATCGCCGTGCTGCGCGGCAACCTCTGCCCCGACGGCGCCATCGTCAAGCCCTCGGCGGCGACGCCGAAGCTCCTCAAGCACCGCGGGCGCGCGGTGGTGTTCGAGAACATCGAGGACTTCCACAAGCGCATCGACGACCCGAACCTCGACATCGACGCCAAATGCATCATGGTGCTGAAGAATTGCGGCCCGAAGGGCTATCCCGGCATGGCGGAGGTCGGCAACATGCCGCTGCCGCCCAAGCTGCTGAAGAAGGGCATCACGGACATGGTGCGGATTTCGGACGCGCGGATGAGCGGCACCGCCTACGGCACGGTGATCCTGCACATCTCGCCCGAGGCGGCGGCGGGCGGCGCGCTCGCGCTGGTGGAGAACGGCGACATCGATCGAGCTGGACGTGGCCAAGCGCAACCTGGAGCTGGTCGTCTCGCCGAAGGAACTGGCGAAACGCCGCGCGAAATGGAAGAAGCCCAGGCCGCCGCTCGCGCGCGGCTACTGGAAGCTCTACTTCGACCACGTGCTGCAGGCGCACGAGGGCGCCGACCTCGATTTCCTCGCCGGCAAGAGCGGGAGCTTCGTTCCGCGCGATAATCATTGACGCCATGCTCCAAGCTGCTGAACTGACGATCCGCCTGCACCCCGACGACGACGTCGTCATCGCGCGCATCGAGATTCCCGCGGGGACGCTGATTCAGCGCGAAAGCGTGCGCGCCGAGGCGGCGATTCCCGCTGGGCACAAGCTCGCCACGCGCGCGGTCGAATCGGGCAAGCCCGTGCGCCGCTACAACCAGATCATCGGCTTCGCCACGAAGGCAATCCGCCCCGGCGAGCACGTGCACGTGCACAACCTCGCGATGGGCGACTTCGAGCGCGATTACGCCTTCTGCGCAGGCGTGAAGCCCGTGGACTACGCGAAGTCGCCTGCGACGTTCCAGGGCATCGTGCGCGCCGACGGCCGCGTCGCCACGCGCAACTACATCGGCATACTCACGAGCGTCAACTGCTCGGCCACCGTCGCGCGCATGATCGCGGACCATTTCAAGAACAACCTCGCCGACTACCCGAACGTGGACGGCGTGGTGGCGCTCACGCACAAGACCGGCTGCGGCATGGCCTCCGAGGGCGAGGGCATGGAGGTGCTGCGCCGCACGCTCGCCGGCTACGCGCAGCATCCCAATTTCTACGCAGCGATCAGCATCGGCCTCGGCTGCGAGGCGAACCAGATCAACACCTGGATGGGCAGCGCGAAGCTCAAGATCTCGGACAGGCTGCAGGCCTTCACCATCCAGGAAAAGGGCGGCACCACCAAGGCGGTGAAGGACGGCATCGCGCGCGTGAAGGCGCTGCTGCCCGAGGCGAACAAGGTGAAGCGCGAGTCCGTGCCCGCCAGCCACCTGATTCTCGGCCTGCAGTGCGGCGGCTCGGACGGCTACTCGGGCATCAGCGCCAATCCCGCGCTCGGCGCCGCGGTCGACCTGCTCGTGCGCCACGGCGGCACGCCGATCCTCTCGGAGACGCCGGAGATCTACGGCGCCGAGCACCTGCTCACGCGCCGCGCCGTGTCGCGCGAGGTGGGCGAGAAGCTGCTCGCGCGCATCCGCTGGTGGGAGGACTACACGGCGCGCAACAAGATGGAGATGAACAACAACCCCTCGCCCGGCAACAAGGCGGGCGGCCTCACCACCATCCTGGAGAAGTCGCTCGGCGCCGCCGCCAAGGGCGGCACCATGAATCTCGTGGACGTCTACGAGTTCGCCGAGCAGGTGACGGCCAAGGGCTTCGTCTTCATGGACACGCCGGGCTACGACCCGGTGTCGGTCACCGGCCACGTGGCGGGCGGCGCCAACATCGTCTGCTTCACCACCGGCCGCGGCTCGGTCTACGGCTGCAAGCCCTCGCCCTCGCTCAAGCTCGCCACCAACACGCGCCTCTACCAGCACATGGAAGAGGACATGGACGTCAATTGCGGCACCGTCGTCGACGGCACCGAGACCGTCGAGCAGGTGGGCGAGCGCATCTTCAGGCTGATCCTGGAAACCGCCTCGGGCAGGAAGTCCAAGTCGGAGCTGCTCGGCTTCGGCGAGGACGAGTTCGCGCCCTGGGTGGTGGGCGCCACGATGTAGCTTGCGTGCGAGAATCGGCGGCCATGGCCGGCCTCCGATTGCCGCTCCTGCTGGTGGCGCTCCTGCCCGCCGCGGCTGTCGCCCAGGCACCGCGCGAGATGCTCGATGCCGCCGGACGCCTTGTCGTGGTGCCGGCGAAAGTCGAGCGCGTGTACGCGGCCGGGCCGCCGGCGAGCATCCTGGTGTACGCCATCAACCCGGACAAGCTCCTTGGCTGGACGCGCGCGCTGCGCCCGAACGAGGCGGCATTCTTTCCATCGCAGTACGCCGCGCTCCCCGAGTTGGGGCGCCTCACCGGGCGCGGCAACACCGCCAACGTCGAAGTGCTGCTCCAGGCACGCCCGGACCTGGTGCTGGACGTGGGCGCCACTGCGCCCACCTTCGCCTCACTCGCCGACCGCGTGCAGCAGCAGACGGGGCTGCCCTACCTGCTCCTCGACGGACGTTTCGAAGCCATCCCCGAGACCTTGCGTGCGCTCGGCTACGCCATGGGCGACGAAGCCGCGGCGCGCCGTCTCGCGGAGTACTGCGAGCGCGCCCTTGCCGAGGTGAACGCGCGCGTCGCGCAGGTGCCGCCCGACAGGCGCCCGCGCGCCTACTATGGCCGCGGACCGCAAGGGCTGCAGACAGCGCTCGGCGGCTCGATCAACGCGCAGGTGATGGAGTTTCTCGGCGCGCGCAATGTCGCCGGTGCGGTGCGCGGCGGGCTCGCACAGGCCTCGCTCGAGCAAGTGCTCGCCTGGGACCCGCAGGTGATCTTCACCAACGACCCCAATTTCTACCGCGAGGTCTGGAGCGACACACGCTGGGCCGCGATCGCGGCGGTGCGCGCCAAACGCGTGCACCTCTCGCCGCACCTGCCCTTCGGCTGGTTCGATTTCCCGCCGGGCGCGAACCGCATCATCGGCCTGTACTGGGCCGGCAAGATCCTCTATCCGGACCTGTTTCGCGACGACCTGCGCGCGAAGACCGCCGAGTTCTACCGGCTCTTCTACCACCGCGAACCGAGTGCCGCGCAGCTCGACGCGCTGCTCGGCGAGGCCGGCGTCATGCCGCGATGAGACGCCGCAGCCTCTCCGCCTACGCGCTGGCGCTGTCGGCGCTTGTGCTGCTCACCGTCATCGCCTTTGCCGTCGGGCGCTTCCCGCTCGGGCTTGACGACCTTGCCGCGCTCGCCGCCAACAAGCTCTACGGCGCGGGCTATGCGGTGCCGCCGAGCGCGGAGACCGTGGTGATGCAGGTGCGCGGCCCGCGCATCCTTGCCGCGCTGCTGGTCGGCGCGTCGCTCGCCGCCGCCGGCACCGCCTACCAGGGCATGTTCCGCAACCCGCTGGTGTCCCCTGACATCCTCGGCGTTTCCGCGGGCGCGGCGCTCGGCGCGGTGCTCGGCATCTTCTTCTCGCAGAGCGTGCTGGTGATCCAGCTCGGCGCCTTCGCCGGGGGCCTCGCGGCGGTTGCCGTGGTCTATGCCGTGGGCGCCAGCGTGCGCCGCCATGACCCGATCCTCGCGCTGATCCTTGCTGGCATCGTCATCGGCACGCTGTTCGGCTCGGCGATCGGGCTGCTCAAGTACCTCGCCGACCCCTACAACCAGCTTCCCGCGATCACGTTCTGGCTGCTCGGCAGCCTGGCCTCGGTGGCGCCGCGCGACCTGGCGCTCGCCATGCCGTTCGCGCTGGCAGGCCTGGTGCCGCTGTTTCTGCTGCGCTGGCGCATGAACCTGCTTTCGCTATCCGACGACGAGGCGCGCGCGCTCGGTGTGCCGGTGACGCGCTTGCGCGTCGCCGTGGTATGCGCGGCGACGCTGATGACCGCCGCCGCGGTGGCGATCTCCGGCATCATCGGCTGGGTCGGTCTCCTGATCCCGCACGCCGCGCGGTTGCTCATCGGGCCCGAGTTTTCACGCCTGCTGCCCTTGTCCATGCTGCTCGGCGCGGCGTTCCTGCTCGCCGTGGACACCCTGGGCCGCACCATCGCGCCGATCGAGGTTCCGCCCGGGGTACTCACCGCGCTCATCGGCACGCCGTTCTTCCTCTGGCTGTTCGCCACCTCGAGGCGCGCATGGCAGTGAAGCTCGAGGCGCGCGCGCTGGGCTACGGCTACCCGGGGCGGGCGGTAGGGCGCGGACTCGACCTGGCGCTTCCCGCGGGCGAGGTGCTGTGCGTGCTGGGTCCCAACGGTGGCGGCAAGACGACGCTGTTTCGCACGCTGCTCGGCCTGCTGCCGGCGCAGGCTGGCGAGGTCCTGCTCGAAGGACGCGCGCTCGCCCAGATGGCGCGCGCCGAGGTGGCGCGCAGCGTGGGCTATGTGCCGCAGGGCCACGCCGCGCAGTTCGCGTTCACCGTGCGCGAGGCGGTCCTGATGGGCCGCACCGCGCACGTGGGCCTGTTCGCCGCGCCGGGCGCAGCGGATCGCGCGGCGGCCGATCGGGCGATCGGCGCGCTCGGCATCGAAAGCCTCGCCGACCGGGTGGTCACCGAGCTCTCGGGCGGCGAGCGGCAATTGGCGATGATCGCGCGCGCGCTCGCGCAGGGCGCGCGCGCGCTGGTGCTCGACGAGCCCACCGCCAGCCTGGACTTCGGCAACCAGGTGCGCGTGCTGCGCGAGATCCGGCGGCTCGCGGACGACGGCTACGCCGTGGTGTTCTCCACCCACGATCCCGGCCAGGCGTTCCTGGCGGCGAGCCGCGTGCTGCTGCTCGCGCACGGCGGGGCGCTGCACCAGGGCGCGCCGCAGGAGGTCATCACGCCGGAGAACCTGCGCGCGGTGTATGGCGTGGAGGTGCGTGTCGCGGCGGTCGACGGTGCGCGCGTGTGCGTGCCGGCGCTCTAGGCAGGCAGGCGCCGGCGCGTGCGGCGGCGGGCGCGCACCGGGAAGCTAGCGGCCTAGCCGCGCGCTGGCGCGCTGCGATCGAAGAACGGCAACTCGCGCTCGCCGCCGGTCGCGCCATAGAACACGACCCAGGTCGCGAAGTCCCCGGTCATCTCCTCGAAACGGTGCGGCATCCCAGCGGGCACGAAGAGCACGTCGTTCGCCCCCACGCTCACACGCTCGGCGCCGCGCACGAAGGCGGCGCGGCCCGCGGCCACCATGTAGAGCTCGTCGCGGTCGTGCGGCGTCTGCAAATCCTCGCCGCGCGGCGCATACCAGCGCACCTCCAGGCTGGCGTGGCGCAGGATCTCGGCGGAACGCCGGCCCGGCGGGAGGGGCGCCCCTTGAGCGTCCTGCGCCGTCGCGTGCCAGGGATGCTTCATGCAGAATTCGAGTATGCACGAGAAAACCGCGCGCATTCCGCGCTTCTACACCGAGGTGACGCTGCGCGCGGGCGCCACCACGCAGCTGCCCGAGGAGGCCGCGCACCATGCGGTGCATGTCCTGCGGCTGCGCGCGGGCGAGGCGCTGACGCTGTTCAACGGCCGCGGCGGCGAGTATGCCGGGCGCGTGGCCGCGATCGAGCGCCTGCGCGTGACGGTGGACGTGCTCGCGCACCGGGCGCTCGAGCGCGAGTCGCCGCTCGCCGTGACGCTGGTGCAGGGCGTGTCCTCCAGCGAGAAGATGGATTTCACGGTGCAGAAGGCCACCGAGCTCGGCGTCGCTGCGCTGCAGCCGGTGGTGGCGGCGCGCTCCGCGGGCCGCATCAGCGGCGAGCGCGCCGCGCAGAAGCGCGCGCACTGGCAGCGCGTCGCCATCGCCGCCTGCGAGCAGTGCGGGCGCAATCGCGTGCCGGAGGTGTTCGCGCCGCTGCCGCTCGAGGAGTACTGCCGCAGGCCGGCTCCGGCCAACGGCTTGCTGCTTTCGCCCGAGGCGCAGCTCGGCCTGCGCGAGGCTGCAGCGCGGCTGCACGGGGCCGCGACGCTTGCCGCCGGGCCCGAGGCAGGATTCACGGCGACCGAGGAAGCGATGCTGGCGCAGGCCGGATTCGTGCCGGTGCGGCTCGGTCCGCGCGTGCTGCGCACCGAGACGGCGGCGCTGGCAGCGCTCGCGGCGCTCAACGCGCTCGCGGGCGACTTCTAGGCCGGTCCCGGGCGCCGGGTTCCAGGCTTACCCGGGCCTTGCCTTAGAATCGCTCGAGCCATGGCCGCGCCTCCGTCGCCCGAAGACTTCGTCCGCTGGTTCCGCCAGGCCGCGCCCTACCTGCACGCGTTCGGCGAGCGCACCTTCGTCATCGGCTTCGGCGGCGAGCTGATCGCCGAGCGCGCGCGCTTCGCGCAGTTCATCCAGGACCTCAACCTGCTGGCGGCGCTCGAGATCCGCCTGGTGCTGGTGCACGGGGCGCGCCCGCAGATCGAGGCCGAGCTCAAGGCCAAGGGGCTGCGCTCGCGCTACGCCAAGGGGCTGCGCGTCACCGACGAATCGGCGCTGGTGGCCGTCAAGCATGCCGCGGGCGTGCTGCGCGTCGAGCTCGAAGCCCTGCTCTCGCAGGGGCTGCCGAATTCGCCCATGGCGGGCGCCGAGATCCGCGTGGCCTCGGGCAACTACATCGCCGCGCGACCGATCGGCGTGCTGGACGGGATCGACTATCAGTTCACCGGGCAGGTGCGCAAGGTGGATGCCCTGGCGATCGTGCGGCACCTCGAGGGCGGCGACGTGGTGCTGGTGCCCAACATCGGCTATTCGCCCACCGGGGAAGTGTTCAACGTCGCCTGGGAGGACGTGGCGCAGAGCGTCTCCACGGCGTTGAAGGCCGACAAGCTGCTCCTGTTCGTCGACCGCCTGCCCGCCGACCGCAAGGGGAAGGTGCTGGGCGAGCTGACCGCGCGCGAGGCCGAAGCGCTGCTGAAGAAGAACGGGCTGGGCCCGCACACGTCGCGCGCCCTGCGCGCCGCGCTCGCGGCGCTCGGCGCGGGCGTCGGGCGCGTGCACCTCATCTCGCGGCGCACCTCGGGCGCGACGCTGCTCGAGCTCTTCACGCACACGGGCGTTGGCACCATGATCACCGCCGACCCCGTGCAGCGCCTGCGCGAAGCGCGCATCGAGGACGTGGGCGGCATCCTCGCGCTGATCGAGCCCCTGGAGGCCGATGGCACGCTGGTCAAGCGCGGCCGCGAGCGCCTGGAGAGCGAGATCAGCAACTTCCTCGTGCTCGAGCACGACGGCGTGATCGTCGGCTGCGCCGCGCTCTATCCCTTCGCCGGCGACAGGGCCGCCGAGCTCGCCTGCCTGGCGGTCGCCCCCGACGCGCGCGAGGCGGGACACGGCGAGCGGCTGTTGCGCGCCTGCGAGGCGCGCGCGCATGCGCTGAAGATTCGGAAGCTCTTCGCGCTTACCACGCGCGCCGAGCACTGGTTCGTCGAGCAGGGCTTCAAGCGCGCGGAGCCCTCCGCGCTGCCGGGCGAGCGCCAGGCGCTCTATAATTGGAAACGCGGTTCGAAGGTATTCTTCAAGCGGATCTAGACCCCATGGCGCGCACGGTGAAATGCATCAAGCTCGGCCGCGAGGCCGAGGGCCTCGACTTCCCGCCCTACCCGGGCGAGCTGGGCAAGCGCATCTACGAGAACGTCTCCAAGGAAGCCTGGCAGCAGTGGCTCAAGCACCAGACCATGCTGGTGAACGAGAACCGCCTGAACCTCGCGGACATCAAGGCGCGGAAGTATCTCGCCGAGCAGATGGAGAAGCACTTCTTCGGCGATGGCGCCGACGCCGCCGCCGGCTACGTCCCCCCGACCCAGTAAAGGGATCAGACCCCAGGTGCCGGGGAACTGGGGTCTGACCCCTGATTCTTACTGCAGGATTTCCTTCTCGACTTCCTCGATCGAGGTGTGCCGCACGTCGCGGCCCTTGACCATGTAGATCACGTACTCGGCCATGTTCTTGGAGTGGTCGCCGATGCGTTCGATGGCCTTGGCGATGAACAGGATCTCGAGCGACCGGGTGATGGTGCGCGGGTCTTCCATCATGAAAGTGATGAGCTGGCGCATGATGGCGCGAAAGGCGTCGTCCACCTCGCTGTCCTGCTTCACCACGCGCATCGCCTCCGAGACGTCCAGGCGCGCAAACGCGTCCAGCGACTGGCGCAGCATGGCGAGCGCCCGCTCCGCGACCTGCGACAGGTTCAGGCGCGGCATGTGCTGGCGCTCGGCGGTGTGGATCAGCTTCGCCATGCGCGCGATCTTCTCCGACTCGTCGCCGATCCGCTCGAGATCGGTGATGGTCTTGATCACCGTGATCAGCAGCCGCAGGTCCACCGCCGCGGGCTGGCGGCGCGCGATGATGTGGCTGCAGAGCTCGTCCAGCTCCACCTCCATCGCGTTCACGCGGTGATCGTCGGCGATCACTTTCTCGATGAGCGGCATGTCGCCGCTCGCGAGCGCGTCCATGGCGCGGATGATCTGCTCCTCGACCAGCCCGCCCATCTGCAGCACGCGCGAGCGCACGCTTTCCAGCTCGGCGTCGAATTGCTTGGAGGTATGTTCGGTCATCGCCGCCAGCCTATCAGTTGGATGTGACTGAAATGTTACGCCCAATGCGCACGCGCCGCCCGGTCGCGCCCGGGCACGGACCATGCCGCTATTGCGCCGCGCGCGCAGCTCTCCAGGCGTGCTCCGCGCGTGCCTTCCCGACCCCGCGCGCCACGCGACCCTCGATGTGGCTGCCGGCGACGCGACCCTCGTAGTAGAGCGCCGTTTCGTCCTTGGTGCCCACGCGCTCCACGATGACGAAGCTCAGCCGGTCGCCCTCCAGCCGCGCTTCCCAGACCTGGGCCGCAGCCCCGTCCAGCCGGGCGTCTGCCGAGACTCGCTGGTAGCGCTGCGCGATGTCCAACTCGAGCACCCGCCCCGATTCCCCGGGGCCGGCCACCGAGCGCCAGCGCCCGGCGACCCTGGCCGGAACGACCCACAGCAGCACGTCCTTGCGAATCGAAGTCTTGCGGTCCGGCTGCCAATCGCCCATGCCGGAGGAGTGCGAGACGATGCGCGTGCCCGGGGCGAGGGCCAGCAGCGTGGGCCGCAGCTTCTCGTTGAGGTTGGGCGACAGGTAGAGCGCGACCACGGTGGCCGCGCGCAGATCGGTCGCGAACAGGTCCTGCTGGAGGAACCTCACGCGATCGGCCACGCCCGCCCGCTGCGCGTTCTGCCTTGCCTGCGCGACGAGCCGCGCGTCGATCTCCACCCCTACGCCGCGCGCGCCGAATTTGGCCGCCGCGGCAATCACCACCCTGCCGTCTCCCGCGCCGAGGTCGTAGACGACATCGCCCGGCCCGACCGCGGCGAGGCGCAGCATCTCGTCCACGGTGGCGTGCCCCGAAGGAATGAACGGCGCGCCGTGCACCGGGCCCGTGTCCTGCGCAAGCACATCGCCCGCGAAGCTGAGCAGCAGCGCGCAGATCGCGAACTGCGCGTGCATCTTCAAGTCTCTTGTTTCTGGCGAGACGCGCCCGGCGGCGACGCGCTCCCCAGTGCCGCGAAAGACCCTCGCCTCATCGCCACGGGCGTCGTACGGCTGCGGAACTCGCCCCTCGCTGAAGCGGCTTGGGGCTCGGACAATCCTCGCCGTGCTCCCTCCGCCCGCGGCCCGGCTCGGCGCGTCACGATGGGGCCCCTCGCGCCGCCGCCGGGCGCGTTCTCTTAGCCCAATCAGAACATTGCGGTCGGAAAGACCAAATGGCCAGCTTGCAGCAAGTACTCAACGCTTCCGCGCCAGCCAGCGGGCCCGGCAGCCATGAAGCATACGTGTGCCGAGCAATACTCAGATGAACGGAGGCGTCGGCGGGACTCGAACCCGCGTATACGGTTTTGCAGACCGTCACCTGAGCCACTCGGTTACGACGCCGGGAATAGGTCGAACGCGGCGTGCGAGCTGCACGACGTGTTCGATTCAACAACAGCGCTGGCGGCGTGAGGTAACCATAAGGGCGTGTAGCGTAGAGATGACATCGACTGTGGTCAATGGTCATCGATGCATTGAGCCGTCATGCATGCGAACTACCGACCAGGCCGCATGCCCGGGATGCCAGAAGCACGCGCACTCGACTCGACTGTCCGTCACTGGATGTCGCGCGATGCCGGCGGGTACCCAGTGGAGCGGCGGCGCCCGGCGGCGGCGCGAGGGGCCCCATCGTGCCGCGCCGAGCCGGGCCGCGGGTGGAGGAGCACGGCGAGGATTGTCTGAGCCCTGAGCTGCCGTTGCGAGGGGCGAGTTCCGCAGCCGTACGACGCACGCGGCGATGCGGCGAGGGATCTTCGCGGCACTGGGGAGCGCGCCGCTGCCGGGCGACGCCGCTCTCCCCTAGAGCGGCTAGCGTTTCGCCCCAATCTGCTTGACGCCCTCGGCCGCGCCGAGCAGCAGCAGGTCCGCCGGCCGGCGCGCGAACAGGCCGTTGGTGACCACGCCTGCGACGTTGTTCAGCTCCGCCTCCAGCCGGGGCGGGTCGATGATCGTGAGGCCGTGGCAGTCGAGGATCAGGTTGCCGTTGTCGGTCTTGTAGTTCTCGCGCAGCACGGGATGGCCGCCGAGCTTTCTCAGCTCGCGCCCGACGTGGCTGCGCGCCATCGGGATCACTTCCACGGGCAGCGGGAACTTGCCGAGCACCGGCACCAGCTTGGAGGCGTCGCAGATGCAGACGAACTTGCGCGCCACCGCGGCGATGATCTTCTCGCGCGTGAGCGCGCCGCCGCCGCCCTTGATCATGGCGAGGTGCTCGGTGACCTCGTCGGCGCCGTCGACGTACACCGGCAGCTCGTCCACGCGTTCAGGTCGAAGACGCGGATGCCGTGCTTCTTCAGCCGTTCCGCGCTCGCTTCAGACGCCGCCACCGCGCCCTCGATGCGGCCCTTGATGCCGGCGAGCGCGTCGATGAACAGGTTTACCGTCGAGCCCGAGCCGACGCCGACCACTGCATCCTCGACGACGTGCTTGAGCGCCGCCTGCGCGACCAGCTTCTTCAGCTCGTCCTGGGTCATTTCTTGCGCCGTGGCAGCAGGTCCGTGCACACGCCCTCGAAGTGCTCCGCCGCCATGCCGACCGACTCGCTCAGCGTCGGGTGCGGATGGATGGTCTTGCCGATGTCGGTGGCGTCCGCGCCCATCTCGATCGCGAGCGCGAGCTCGCTGATCAGGTCGCCCGCGCCGGTGCCGACGATGCCGCCGCCGAGCAGCCGGTGCGATTCGCCGTCGAAGATCAGCTTGGTGAAGCCTTCCTCGCGCGCGTTGGCGATGGCGCGCCCCGAGGCCGACCAGGGAAACTTCGCCACGCCGACGTTCAGTCCGCTTTTCTTCGCCTCGTCCTCGGTGGCGCCCACCCACGCGATCTCCGGATCGGTGTAGGCCACCGAGGGCACCACGCGCGCGTCGAAGTGCGATTTCTGGCCGGCCGCGGCCTCGGCCGCGACGTGGCCCTCGTGCACGGCCTTGTGCGCGAGCATCGGGTTGCCGGCGACGTCGCCGATGGCGAAGATGTGCGGCACGTTGGTGCGCATCTGCGAGTCGACCGCGATGAAGCCGCGCTCGTCCACCGTGACGCCCGCCTTCTCCGCGCCGATCTTCCTGCCGTTGGGGGTGCGCCCCACGGAGACGAGCACCATGTCGTAGGTCTTCGGCTCCTGCCCCTCGATCTCTACGCGAATGCCGTCCTTCTTCGCTTCCGCCTTGGTGGTCTTCGACTTCAGCATCACCCTGTCGAAGCGGCCGGCGTTGAACTTCTGCCAGACCGCGACCAGATCGCGGTCCGCGCCCAGCATCAGGCCGTCCATCATCTCCACCACGTCCAGGCGCGCGCCGAGCGTCGAGTACACGGTGCCCATCTCCAGGCCGATGATGCCGCCGCCGATGACAAGCATGTTCTTCGGCACGGCTTTCAGCTCGAGCGCGCCCGTGGAGTCGACGATGCGCGGATCCGCGGGCAGCTCATTTCCCCCCAGGCGCAGCTTCGCCGCCTGCGAGCCGGCGGCGATGATCGCCTTGGCGAAGCGCACGTTGGTCTTCTCCTTGCCCTCGACCGCCAGCGTATTCGGGCCGGCAAACGCAGCCACGCCCTGCACCACCGTCACCTTGCGCATCTTCGCCATCGACGCGAGGCCGCCGGTGAGCTTGCCGACGACCTTCTCCTTGAAGGCGCGCAGCTTGGCCAGGTCCACCTTGGGATCGCCGAAGCTGATGCCATGGGCGGCGAGCGCCTTGGCCGCATCCACCACGGCGGCAGTGTGCAGCAGGGCCTTGGAGGGGATGCAGCCGACGTTCAGGCACACGCCGCCAAGCACCGGGTAGCGCTCGACGAGCACGGTCTTCAGGCCCAGGTCGGCCGCACGAAACGCCGCGGAATAGCCGCCGGGTCCCGCGCCGAGCACGACGACGTCGCAGTCGAGGTCGGCCATGTCAGGGGTCAGTGATGCCGGTGCGCACGTTCACCGGTCAGAGAAGCGTGCGGCGGATGTCGCCGAGCACGCTCGCGAGGTAGGCGGTGAAGCGCGCGGCCGCGGCGCCGTCGATGACGCGGTGGTCGTAGGACAGCGACAGCGGCAGCATCAGGCGCGGCACGAAGGCCTTGCCGTCCCATACCGGGCGCAGCGCGGACTTCGACACGCCGAGGATCGCCACTTCAGGCGCGTTGATGATCGGCGTGAACGCCGTGCCGCCGATGCCGCCGAGGCTCGAGATGGAGAAGGTGCCGCCCTGCATGTCGCCGGGCTTCAGCTTCTTGTCGCGCGCCAGCTTGGAGATGTCCGCGAGCTCGCGCGCGACCTCGAACACGCCCTTGCGGTCCGCGTCGCGCACCACCGGCACCACCAGGCCCTCGGGCGTGTCCACGGCCACGCCGATGTTGTAGTACTTCTTCACCACCAGGCTCTCGCCCGAGCGGTCCAGGCTGGCATTGAAGTTCGGGTGCTGCCGCAGCGCCGTGACGCACGCCTTGATGAGGAACGCGAGCATCGTCAGCTTGAAGCCCTGCTTCTCGGTCTCCGCCGTGTTGCTCTTGCGGAAGGCTTCCAGGTCGGTGATGTCCGCTTCGTCGAACTGCGTGACGTGCGGAATCGACACCCAGTTGCGGTGCAGGTTGGGCCCCGAGAGCTTCTGCAGGCGCGAGAACGGCTTCATCTCGACCGGGCCGAACTTCGCGAAGTCCACGTCGGGCCAGGCGGGCAGATTGAACGGAAGCGACGCCGCCTTTCGCGGCCGGTGCGGGCGCCGGAACCGCCGCCAGCGCGCCCTTCACGAAGCCTGCACGTCGGCGTGCAGGATGCGGGCCTTCAGGCCGCTGCCTTTCACGCGCGCCAGGTCCACGCCGAGCTCGCGCGCGAACTTGCGCACCGAGGGACTGGCGTGCGGCTTGGACTGCGTCGCCTCGCGCGGCTCCCGTGGCACGGGCGGCAGCGTCGCGGCGAGCGTCGGCCCCGGAAACGGCGACGGCGCCGTCGCCGCGGCTGCAGCCGCCCCGGCCCGCGCCCCGGCGGGCGCCACGGTGGGCTGCGCAGCCGGCGCTTCTGCGCCGCCTGCCTTCAGCACGAGGATCGCCGCGCCCTCGGACACCTTGTCGCCGGTCTTGACGCGCAGCTCCTGCACCACGCCCGCGGCAGGCGACGGAATCTCCATCGTCGCCTTGTCCGATTCGAGCGTGATGAGCGACTGCTCTTTGGCCACGGTATCGCCGGGCTTCACCAGCACCTCGATCACCTCGACTTCCTTGAAGTCGCCGATGTCGGGCACCTTCACCGTCATCGGCTCCGCGCTCGCGGCCGCGGGGGCGGGGCGGGGCGCCGTCGAGGCTGACGACGGCGCAGCCGGCGCGGGGGCGGCCGGCGTGGGCTTGGCGGCGGCGGGCGCGGCTTGCGGCGCCGGCGCCGCGGGGGCTCCGGCCTCCTCGAGCACGAGGATCGCGCTGCCCTGCGACACCTTGTCGCCGACCTTGAGCCTGAGCTCCTTCACCACGCCGGCGCCCGGCGAAGGGATCTCCATCGACGCCTTGTCGGACTCCACCGTGATCAGCGACTGCTCGGCCGCGACGGTGTCGCCGGGCTTCACCAGGATCTCGATGACCTCCACTTCCTTGAAATCCCCGATGTCCGGGACCGCGACCTCCTTCATACGGTGGTCGGATCGGGCTTGTTGGGGTCGATGCCGTACTTGCGGATCGCCTCGACGACGGTCTTGGCCGAGCCCGCACCGGACTCGGCGAGCGACTTGAGCGCCGCGATCGCCACGAAATAGCGGTTCACCTCGAAGAAGTGCCGCAGCTTCGCGCGCGAGTCCGAGCGCCCGAAGCCGTCGGTGCCGAGCACGCGGTAGGCGCGATCAACCGGCACGAAGGGCCGGATCTGCTCGGCAAAGGCCTTCATGTAGTCGGTCGCCGCGATCACCGGCCCGGCGGGACGCGCGGCGAGCACGCGCGTCACGTAGGGCACGCGCGGCTTGTCCTCGGGATGCAGCAGGTTCCAGCGCTCGACCGCGAGACCCTCGCGCCGCAGCTCGGTGAAACTGGTCGCGCTCCAAACGTCCGCCGCGACGCCCCAGTCCTTCTCGAGCAGCTGCGGCCGCCGCCTCGACTTCGCGCAGGATGGTGCCGGAGCCCATCAGCTGCACGCGCGCCTTGGCCTTCGCGCCTCGATTCACGCAGCAGGTAGGCCCCCTTGAGGATGCCTTCCTCCACACCCGCCGGCATCGCCGGGTGCTCGTAGTTCTCGTTCATCAGGGTGATGTAGTAGTACACGTCCTCCTGCTCGCTCACCATGCGGCGCAGGCCGTCGTGCACGATCACCGCCAGTTCGTAGCCGTAGGTCGGGTCGTAGGAGACGCAGTTGGGGATCACCGACGAAAGGATGTGCGAGTGGCCGTCCTCATGCTGCAGGCCCTCGCCGTTCAGCGTCGTGCGGCCCGCCGTGGCGCCGAGCAGGAAGCCGCGCGCGCGCTGGTCGGCCGCGGCCCAGGCGAGGTCGCCGATCCGCTGCATGCCGAACATCGAGTAGAAGATGTAGAACGGCACCGACACCGCGTTGGAGTGGCTGTACGAGGTGGCCGCCGCGATCCAGGACGAGAATGCGCCCGCCTCGTTGATGCCCTCCTCGAGGATCTGGCCCTGCTTGTCCTCGCGGTAGAACATCACCTGGTCCCTGTCCACCGGCTCGTACTTCTGCCCTTCCGGCGCGAAGATGCCGAGCTGCCGGAACATGCCCTCCATGCCGAAGGTGCGCGCCTCGTCGGGCACGATCGGCACCACGCGCTTGCCGATCTCCTTGTCGCGCACCAGCGCGGTGAGGATGCGCACGAACGCCATGGTGGTGGAGATCTCGCGGCCCTCGCCTGAGCCTTTGAGTACCGCGTCGAACGCGGCCAGCCCTGGCACCGCCGGCACGGCATCCGCCTTCCGGCGCCGCTGGGGCAGGAAGCCGCCGAGCGCCTGGCGCCGCTGCGTGCAGGTACTTCATCTCCGGGGCGTCGGCCGGCGGCACGTAGAACGGCAGTTCCCCGAGCTTGTCGTCCGGAATCGGCACGTTGAAGCGGTCGCGCATTTCCTTGATGGTCGTCAGCTCCATCTTCTTGAGCTGGTGCGTCGGGTTCTTTGCCTGCCCCTGCTTGCCCAGGCCGTAGCCCTTGATGGTCTTGGCGAGGATCACGGTGGGCTGGCCCTTGTGCTTCACCGCCGCGGCGTAGGCGGCGTAGATCTTGTGCGGGTCGTGGCCGCCGCGGTTCAGGCGCCAGATGTCCTCGTCGGTCATGCGCGAGACCATCTCGAGCACTTTCGGGTCCTTGCCGAAGAAGTGCTTGCGCACGAAGGCGCCGTCGTTCGCCTTGTAGTTCTGGTACTCGCCGTCGACGGTGTCCTCCATGATGCGCAGCAGCCGCCCTTCCTTGTCGCGCGCGAACAGCGGATCCCAGTACGAGCCCCAGATCACCTTGATCACGTTCCAGCCGGCGCCGCGGAAATCGCCCTCCAGCTCCTGGATGATCTTGCCGTTGCCGCGCACCGGGCCGTCCAGGCGCTGCAGGTTGCAGTTGACGATGAACACCAGGTTGTCGAGCTTCTCGCGCGCCGCCATGCCGATCGCGCCGAGCGACTCCGGCTCGTCCATCTCGCCGTCGCCGCAGAACACCCAGACCTTGCGGTCGGTGGTGTCCGCCAGGCCGCGCGCGTGCAGGTACTTGAGGTAGCGCGCCATGTAGATCGCCTGGATCGGCCCCAGGCCCATCGACACCGTGGGGAACTGCCAGTAATCGGGCATCAGCCAGGGATGCGGGTAGGACGAGACGCCCTTGCCGTCCACCTCGCGCCGGAAATTGAGCAGCTGCTGCTCGCTGATGCGGCCCTCGAGCAGCGCGCGCGCGTAGATGCCGGGCGAGGAATGCCCCTGGAAATAGATCAGGTCGCCGCCGTGGCCGTCGTGCGGGGCGCGCCAGAAGTGGTTCTGCCCGATGCCGAACAGCGTGCCCACCGAGGCGAAGCTGGCGATGTGCCCGCCGAGCTCGTCGTCGGACTTGTTCGCCTTCGCCACCATCACCATCGCGTTCCAGCGGCAGTAGGAGCGGATGCGCTCCTCCATCGCATAGTCGCCCGGGGAGCGCTCCTCCATGTGCGGCGGAATGGTGTTGACGTAGGGGGTGAACGGCGAGAACGGGATGTAGGCGCCGCTCATGCGCGCCTTCTCGACCAGGCGCTCCAGGAGATAGTGCGCGCGCTCGGGGCCTTCGCGCTCGAGCACCGCCTCCAGCGCGTCGAGCCACTCCTGGGTCTCGAGCGCGTCGTTGTCGTTGGCGGCGGGTTGTTGCGGAACGGCGGACATCGTTGCCTCCAGCTCGTGGCTTTCGGTGTGCGGCTAGGGAGCTTCCGGCGCGTTCGCGCGGTGGCGCGTGGCGGCCGGTTGCGTCATCGTATTATGCAACACATGTCCGCCCGTTTGATCGACGGCAAAGCGCTCGCCGCGCAGGTGCGAGCCGAGCTCAAGCCCGCGGTCGCTGCGCTCGCGGCGCGCGGCGCGCGCCCGGGCCTCGCAGCCATTGTCGCTGGAACGGATCCGGCTTCGCGCGTCTATGTGCGCAACAAGGTGCGCGCCTGCGAGGAGGTCGGTGTGCGCTCCGGGCTGCACGAGTTCGCCGCGGACGTCCCCGAGCAGCGGCTCCTCGAGTGCATCGCGGGCCTGAACCGGGACCCGTCGGTGCACGGCATCCTGGTGCAGCTGCCTCTGCCCGCGCACATCGATGAAGAACGCCTGCTCGCCGCGGTGTCGCCGGCAAAGGACGTGGATGGCTTTCATGCCGAGAATCTCGGCCTGCTGGCGCGCGGCACGCCGCGCTTCGTAGCCTGCACGCCAGCAGGGGTATTGCGGTTGCTGGATCACGCCGGCGTGCCGCTCGCCGGGCGCCACGCCGTGGTGATCGGGCGCTCGGCCATCGTCGGCAAGCCCATGGCGCTGCTCCTCTTGCAAAGGGACGCCACGGTCACCATCTGCCACTCCAAGACCACCCGTCTGGCCGAGCTGGCGCGCCAGGCCGACGTGCTGGTCGCCGCGGCCGGACGGCCGCGCATGGTGGGTGCCGGGATGGTCAAGCCCGGCGCCTGCGTCATCGATGTCGGCACCAGCCGCACCGCCGACGGCAAGCTCTGCGGCGACGTGGATTTCGCGGCGGTGAGCGATGTCGCCGGCTGGATCACTCCGGTGCCCGGCGGGGTCGGGCCGATGACGGTCGCCATGCTGGTTGCCAACACGGTGCGCGCCACGGAGTTGTCACTTGCCTAATCCGCTGCTGGATTTTTCGGGGCTGCCGCGTTTCTCGGAGCTCAAGCCTGCCCACGTCACGCCCGCCATCGACGCGCTCCTCGCGCAGGCGCGCACGGCGGTCGCCCGCGCCGAGCACTCGCATCCCGTCTGGGAAGAGTTCGTCACGCCGCTGGAGGACGCCAACGAGCGCCTGGGCCGCGCCTGGGGACAGGTCGCCCATCTGCATGCGGTGCTCGACAGCCCGGAGTTGCGTGCCGCCTACAACGAGAACCTGCCCAAGGTGACGCAGTACTGGACCGAGCTCGGGCAGAACCACGCGCTGTTCGAGAAATACCGTGCGCTGCACGCCTCGGCAGCGTTCGCCGCCCTTGCGCCCGCCCGCCAGCGCATCGTCGAGAACGCCCTGCGCGATTTCCGGCTGGGCGGCGCGGAGTTGCCGGCGGAGAAGAAGCCGCGCTACGCGCAGATCCAGGAGGAGCTCGCGGGCTTGTCGGCGAAGTTCTCCGAGAACCTGCTCGACGCCACCAACGCCTGGACGCTCGTGATCGAAGACGAGCGGCGCCTGGCCGGCATTCCGGCGGACGTGCTGCAGGCCGCGCGCCTGGAAGACGGGCGCGGCTGGAAGTTCACGCTGCACATGCCCTCCTACCTGCCCGTGATGCAGTATGCGGAGGACCGCTTGCTGCGCGAGGAGATGTACCGCGCGAGCGCCACGCGCGCCGCCGAGTTCGGCAACCCGGAGATCGACAACACGCCGCTGATCGCGCGCATCCTGCCGCTGCGGCACGAGACCGCGCGGCTGCTGGGCTACGCCAGCTATGCCGACGTCTCGCTGGTGCCGAAGATGGCAGACTCCCCCTCGCAGGTGCTCGGCTTCCTCGAGGACCTCGCCGTGCGCGCGCGACCGCATGCCGAGCGCGACCTCGCTGAGCTGCGCGACTTCGCGCGCGAAGAGCTCGGCCTGGAAACGCTTGAAGCCTGGGACCTCGCCTACGCCTCAGAGAAGCTGCGCCAGCAGCGCTATGCGTTCTCCGACCAGGAGGTGAAGCAGTACTTTCCCGAGGACGCGGTGCTCGCCGGCCTCTTCCGCCTGGTCGAGATGCTCTACGGCGTGCGCGTCGCGCCGGCGAGCGCGCCGGTGTGGCACGAGGACGTGCGCTTTTTCGACCTGCGCGACGCGCACGGCGGGCTGGTCGGCCAGTTCTACATGGACCTGTACGCGCGCGAAACCAAGCGCGGCGGCGCCTGGATGGACGACGCGCGCGGGCGGCGCCGGCGCGGCGCCGGCATCCAGACACCGGTGGCGTACCTCAACTGCAACTTCCCGCGGCCCGTCGGCGGCAAGCCGGCACTGTTCACGCACGACGACGTGATTACGCTGTTCCACGAGTTCGGCCACGGACTGCACCACCTGCTGACGCGCGTCGAGGAGCTCGGCGTATCGGGCATCGCCGGCGTCGAATGGGACGCCGTCGAGCTGCCGAGCCAGTTCATGGAGAACTTCTGCTGGGAGTGGGAGGTGCTGCGCCACATGACGCGGCACGTCGACACGGGCGCAGCGTTGCCGCGCGCGCTCTTCGACAAGATGCTCGCGGCGAAGAATTTCCAGACCGGGCTGGCGATGCTGCGCCAGATCGAGTTCTCGGTGTTCGACATGCGGCTGCACTGCGACTTCGACCCGGCCTCGCGGCGCAGCGCGCTGGAGCTCCTGCAGGAGGTGCGCGAGCGCATCGCGGTGCTCACGCCGCCCGAGTACAACCGCTTTCCGAACAGCTTCTCGCACATCTTCGCCGGCGGCTACGCGGCGGGCTACTACAGCTACAAGTGGGCCGAGGTGCTCTCCGCGGACGCCTACGGCGCGTTCGAGGAAGCCGCCAGCGTCACCGATCCGCGGACCGGCGCGCGCTTTCGCGACGAGGTGCTCGCGGTCGGCGGCAGCCGTCCGGCGGCGGAATCGTTCCGCGCGTTCCGCGGCCGCGAGCCGCGCGTCGATGCCCTGCTGCGGCACAATGGTATGATCGGCGCGTGATCGGGTGAGGAGAGACGCTCGTGCGCTCCGTGATCTTCGCCGTCCTGCTCGGCGCCGCCTGCGCCGCAAACGCGCAGCAGCTGTATCGCTGGACTGACGATCAGGGGCGGGTGCACGTCACCGATACGCCGCCGCCTCCGGCGGCGAAGGCCGTGCAGACGAAAGCGATCGCTCCCTCGGACACGACGCCGGCCGAAACCGCGCGCCTGCCCTACGCAGTGCAGCTCGCCGTCAAGGATTCTCCCGTTACGCTTTACACCGCGCCGGAATGCGGGCCGTGCGGCGAGGCGCGCAGCCTGCTCAACGCGCGCGGCGTGCCGTTCCGGGAAGTCCTGGTCGTGGACGTCGCGCAGCAGGATGAGTTGAGGAAGGCCGTCGGCGCGCTGGCGGTGCCTTCGATCATCGTGGGCGGAACCGTGCAGAAGGGCTTCGAGGAAGGCGCCTACCACGGCCTGCTCGATGTCGCGGGCTACCCGAAGATCGGAGAGGCGCCGGCTCGGAGTCAGGCGGAGCCCAAGCCAGCGCCGGCGGCGCCGGCGGCAGTCGCGACCGAGGAGGCGCAAGCCAAGCCCGCCGCAGAGGGCGAGCCCGCGGCGAGCGGCCCCTACGCGCCCGGCTCGACCGCGACGGGGACACGAGCGCGCCAGTAGGGAAGCTGCGCGCGACTCGCGCAGCGCTTCCCTGGGCGCGGCGTCGCCGGCATGAAGCTCGCGACATGGAACGTCAATTCGATCAAGGTGCGGCTGCCGCAGCTCCTCGAGTGGCTGGCGGCGGTGCGGCCCGACGTGCTCTGCCTGCAGGAGCTCAAGTGCGAGGAGGCGAAGTTTCCGCGCGCCGAGCTCGAGGCTGCGGGCTATGCGAGCGCGGTCAGCGGACAGAAGACCTACAACGGCGTGGCGATCCTCGCCCGCAAGCCGCTCGAAGACGCGGCGGCGGACATCCCCGGCTTCGCCGACGAGCAGAAGCGCGTCCTCGCCGCCACCGTCGAGGGCGTTCGCGTGGTGTGCGTGTATTGCCCCAATGGCCAGGCGGTCGGCTCGGACAAGTACGAGTACAAGCTGCGCTGGTTCGCGGCGCTGCGCGAGTACCTGGCGGCCGAGCTGCGCAATCACCCCCGGCTCGCCGTCGCCGGCGACTTCAACGTCGCGCCGGAAGACCGCGACGTGCACGACCCGAAGGCCTGGGAAGGCCAGGTGCACGTTTCCGAGCCCGAGCGCGCCGCCTGGCGCGCGCTCCTCGCCCTCGGGCTGAAGGACAGCTTTCGCCTCTTCGAGCAGCCCGAGAAGACGTATTCGTGGTGGGACTACCGGATGATGGGGTTCCGGCGCAACGCCGGGCTGCGCATCGACCACGTGCTGCTCTCGGACGCGCTCGCGCAGGCCTGCGCCGCGAGCGCCATCGACAAGGCGCCGCGCAAGCTCGAGCGGCCCTCGGACCACGCGCCGGCGCTCGCTGAGATTGCCTAGGAAGCCTCTGATCTATTCGCGCGGTGGCGCGTTGCGGCCGGAACGCGGCGCCGGCTAGGCGCGAAGCCGCAGCGATATGTCGATATCGCAAGGCCAAGCAACAACGCCGGCGCCCGTGTCATCGCGCTATCGTAAGCCAACCGTCGCGGACTTCCGGCCGCAACCCGAGGGCGGCGAGGCCTTTGCCTTGACACCCCAGCCTCGCTGCCTCGCCGCCTGGAGGGACGGGGTGATTTTCGCGCATGACATCGCCATCGGCCGCCTTGTGGACGTCAAGTACACGGCGGCGTCCGCTGTCTCGCCCTGCACGAAAATCGCCACCGTCGCGCACGCGGGAATAAATCAGAGGCTCCCTGGCGAAGCGCTGGCCGCGCGGCGGTCTTACTGGCTGCCGCTGAGCGCCTTGCGCTCCTCCGTCGCGGGGTGGGACGAGAGAAACGTCGGCAGCATCGGTCCGCGTGGCGCCTGCGCTTCCATGCGCGCGAGGACGGCCGCGAAGTGCTGCGGTCCGATCCCGGCGTGGCGCATCAGGTTGAAGGCGTAGGCATCGGCCTCGCGCTCGTTGTCGCGCGAGAACTTGGACTGCAGCACCAGCGTCGGCGCCGCCGCCGCGAGCGAAGTCGCCGCTGCCACGTCGCCCGTCACCCCGGTGACCAGCAGCGCCACCGCCGAGCCCTCGAGCAGCCGCCGCATGATATGCCGGTGGCGCACGTGGCCGAGCTCGTGGGCGAGCACCGCGAGGATCTCCTCGTCGGCTTGCGCCAACGCGACCAGCTCATCCGTGAGCACGACGATGCCCGAGGGGAGCGCGAAGGCGTTCGCCCCGATGATGGGAGCCGCGCGGAACTCCAGCCGGTACGCGGGTGCGTCGGGCGCGAGCGCGGCAAGCGCCTCGAGCTTCGCCGCGAGCGCCGCGCGGCGCTCCTCCGGCAGGCCGGAGGGTGAAAGCCCGAACTGGTCCATGCCGGCAAGCGCCTCCCGGCCGAGCACGTCCTCGGCCTCGACCGGGATATGCTCGGCGACCCGCGCGGCGGCGTAGGGCAGGCCGTAGTCGACGATCGCCCAGAACAGCGCCGCGACCAGCAGCACCGCCAGCGCGGCGAACGCCGGGCGCGCTTCCATGCGGTGCACCACGCGCTGCATGGGCCGCTCGCGCACCAGGCGGTCGATGGCGTCGTTGTCGTCGCTGACGCAGGCGCCCCCGCCCGGCAGGAAGATCCAGCGCGGCGTGGCGGCGATGCGTGTCGACACGCGCACGCGGCTCGACTCGAACTCGGCGTCCACCTCGCGCCCCACGATCTTGATGCGGCCGCCCGCGGGCACCAGCGTCACCGGATGGCGCAGCGCGTGCCTGCCATCGAAGTAGTGGGCGGCAATGGTGCTCATACGCCGAAGTCCACGTTGAAGATCTCGCCCAGCTCCTGGCCGGCGGCGCCGACGTTGACGAGCCCGGGCGCGGCCTCGTGCACCGTTTCTTCGCTCACCAGCATGGCGAAGTTCTCCAGCCGGTAGCGCAGGGTGCGCACCACCGCCCAGGGCACCGCCAGGCCGAGCGTGAAGATGATGGCGAGCAGATTCGAGATGTACAGCCCCGCGAGATCGATCGGGCCCAGCGTGCTGGAGAAGCGCACGCCCGCGCCGTAGGTGCTGTCCCAGGCGAGGTTGGTGAGACGCGCCTGCAGGTACGCGTAGGCGAAGGCATAGGCGATGTAGATCGCGAGCACCGGCAGGAGGAACGCCAGCCATCCCGCCTGCGGCAAGAGCACCGCCACCGGCGACACCACCATGGCGCCGAGCACGGCGACGACGCTCATCCCGGCGATGATCAACCCGGAGCGGAAATAGATGCCGTACACCTTGCCCACCGGAATGGCGCAACCCAGGGGGGAAGTGCCGAACGCGTGGTGCGAGATCACGAACTGCTTGTGCCGCGCCATGAACCACGGGAAGGCGAGGCCCAGCGTGACGGCGACCAGCAACGGCATGCCGAGGTACAGCGGCAGCGCCTCGCGCACCCTGGCGGGAAAGTCAAAGCGCAGCCCCCGCCAGGCGGAATTGCGCGCGTTGAAGCGCAACGCGCGCACCAGGATGAGCGGCAGCAGGGCGATGCCGGCGCCGAGGAACGCCCAGATGGAATCCGGGACCAGCTCGGTGACGATCGCGTAGACGAAGAACACGACGACCGCCAGGATGCGGCCCTTGAGGATGGCGCGCGCGCTGGCGAAATAGTTGAACGAGTCCCCGTCCAGGCGCGTATTGCCGTAGAGGTAGCGGAGCTTGCGCACCTTCGCCCACGCCGAGTAGATCCCCAGCGTGAGCAGCGTGAACAGCAAGTTGACGATCCAGATGCGGAAATACTCGGCCGCCGAGCCGCGGAACTCGGGGCGCACCACCCGCTCGGTGGTCACCGAGGCGGCCTCAGCTTGCGCGCTCGCGCTCAATCGAGCCCCCCTCGCCGTCGTGAGCGCGGGCGAGTATAACGTGTGCGGAAGGCCACGCGCCGCCCCCATGGAACCCGCCCCGGGCATCGACAAGCTTGGATTCAGCCGCTGGTATGAACGCGAGCTGATCGAGGGTCACGCCTGGCTGATCACCTGCTTCCTGTGCATGCTCGCGATCGCGGCATGCGTCGAGTCCATGACCTTTCGCGGATCACGGCTCGAAGCGCTGGCCTATGCCATGGCGGTGGCGGCCGCATGCCTGACCGGCGTGTATGCCTGGAAGCGCTACCTGCGGATCCTCACGGTCGCCGAGTACATTGGCGAGCGCGCGACTTGCGCGTCATGCCGCGCCTACGCGAAGTTCAAGCTGATCGGCTCGGACGCCGTGTCGCTGACCGTGCGCTGCCGCAAGTGCGCGCACGAGTGGCGCATCGACTGACCGGGCACCTCCGGCCTAGGGAGCCTCTGATCTTTGATCAAAGGCTCCCTTAGTCGATCGCCTTGTAAGCGGGCAGCGTGAGGAACTCTACGTAGCTGTCGTCGGCGGTGATGGCCTCGAAGAGGCGCGCGCCTTCCGCGTACTTGCCCGCGGCAAAGGCCGCCTCGCCGAGGTAGGTCTTCACCTTGGGCAGCTCCTCGGCGAGGAGCTGGCGGAACAGCCCCACCGTCACCTTGCGGCCGTCGGCGAGCCTGCCCTTCTCGCTGCGGATCCACTGCCAGATCTGCGAGCGCGAGATCTCGGCGGTGGCCGCGTCCTCCATCAGGTTGAACACCGGCACGCAGCCGTTGCCGGCAAGCCACGCGCCCAGGTACTGGATACCGACCGAGATGTTGTTGCGCAAGCCCGCCTCGGTGATCGGCGCCTCGGGCTTGAACTCCAGCAGGTCGCGCGCGCCCACGTTCACGTCCGGGCGCTGCTTGCCGTACTGGTTCGGCTGCGGCATGTGCTGGTCGAAGACTGCCTTCGCGACCGGCACCAGCGCCGGGTGCGCCACCCAGGTGCCGTCGCAGCCGTCCGTCACTTCGCGCAGCTTGTCGGCGCGCACCTTGTCGAGCGCCGCCTGGTTCGCGGCCGCGTCGTTCTTGATCGGGATCTGCGCCGCCATGCCGCCCATCGCGGGCGCGCCGCGGTGGTGGCAGGTCTTCACCAGCAGCAGCGCGTAGGCGCGCATGAAGGGTGAAGTCATGGTCACCTGCGAGCGGTCGGCCAGGCAGAAATCCTTGTTGGCGCGGAATTTCTTGATGCAGGAGAAGATGTAGTCCCAGCGGCCGATGTTCAGGCCCGCCGAGTGCTCCTTCAGCTCCCACAGGATCTCGTCCATCTCGAAGGCGGCAACCACCGTCTCGATGAGCGCGGTGGCCTTGATGGTGCCGCGCGCGATCTTCAGCGCGTCCTGCGCCGCGAGGAAGATGTCGTTCCACAGCCGCGCTTCCAGGTGCGACTCCATCTTCGGCAGGTAGAAGTACGGTCCCGAGCCGCGCGCCATCAGCTCTTTCGCGTTGTGGAAAAAGAACAGCGCGAAATCGAAAATACCGCCCGCGACGGGCCTGCCGTCCACTGTGACGTGCTTCTCGTCGAGGTGCCAGCCGCGCGGCCGCGGGAGCAGCACCGCGGTCTTCTCGTTCAGCCTGTAGGTCTTGCCGCCCGCATCGAGGGTGATCGTGCGTCGCACCGCGTCGCGCAGATTGACCTGCCCGTCGATCATGTTCAGCCAGGTCGGGCAGTTGGCGTCCTCGAAGTCCGCCATGAACGTGGAGGCGCCGCAGTTCAGTGCGTTGATCACCATCTTGCGGTCGGTGGGCCCGGTGATCTCGACGCGCCGGTCGAGCAGGTCCTTCGGTTGCGGCGCGACCTGCCACTGCGCGGAACGGATCTGTGCCGTCTCGGCGAGGAAGTCGGGGAGCTTCCCGGCATCGAACTCCTTCTGGCGCGCGGCGCGCCGCGCGAGCAGCTCCTGGCGCCGCGACTCGAATTGCCGGTGCAACATCGATACGAAAGCCAGCGCCTCGGGTGTGAGGATCTGGGCGAACTCCGGGGTGATGCGGCCGGAGAGGGAGACGCCTTGAGGGAGAGGGCTGGACATATGCATCGCAGCATTTTATGCACCGCAATGTGGCACCGCAACATGAAAAATCAGGCTTATGGGTGTAGGCTGGTTTTCGATTGGCGACTTTGTATTTCACATTGTGGGATTGGCCGACACTGGAGGTTCAGGATGACCACGACCTACAAAATTCTTATTCTCGGCGCGTCGTACGGATCGCTCCTCGCAACCAAGCTGCTCCTTGCGGGACATGACGCGAGACTTGTCTGCCTCCCGGCCGAGGCTGACCTCATCAACAGGGAAGGCGCCCGGGTGCGGCTGCCCGTCAAGGGCAGGGAAGGCCTCGTGGAGGTCGACACGCGCAAGCTCCCGGGCCGGCTTTCGGCCGGCGGAACCGCGGGCGTCAATCCCTCGGATTACGACCTCGTGGCGCTCGCCATGCAGGAGCCGCAGTACCGTTCGCCGGGCGTGCGCGAGCTGCTCGATGCCGTGGCGAAGGCAAAGGTGCCCTGCATGTCGATCATGAACATGCCGCCGCTGCCTTACCTCGCGCGGATCCCGGGCGTGCCGGTCAAGGCGTGCAGACCCTGCTACACGGACCCCACGGTCTGGGACAGCTTCGACCCCAAATTCATGACGCTGTGCAGCCCGGATCCGCAGGCCTTCCGCCCGCCCGAGGAGAAAGTGAACGTGCTGCAGGTCAGGCTGCCGACGAACTTCAAGTCGGCGCGCTTCGAATCGGACGCGCATACCGCGATGCTGCGCCGGCTGGAGGCGGACATCGAGGCGGCCCGCTTCGACACCGCATCCGGAAAGATCGAATTGCCCGTAAAGCTCAAGGTGCACGACTCGGTGTTCGTGCCGCTTGCGAAGTGGGCGATGCTGGTGGCCGGCAACTACCGCTGCGTCACGAAAGGCGGGGTGCGCTCGATCAAGGAGGCCGTGCATACCGACCTCGAGGCGACGCGCGCGGTCTACCAGTGGGTGGTCAGTCTGTGCGTATCGCTGGGCGCGGACGAAAAGGACCTGGTGCCCTTCGAAAAATACGCCGCTGCCGCGCAGGGGCTCGCCAGCCCTTCGTCCGCCGCGCGCGCACTCTACGGCGGCGCGCCCTACATCGAGCGCGTGGATCGCCTGGTGCAGACCATCGCGGCACAGAAAGGCATGCGCTCCGCAGCCTTGGAGGAGGTCGTCGCGCTGGTGGACGCGCGCCTGGAGAAGAACCGCAAAGCCGCCGCGTGAAAATCGGGGTCAGGGCCGAATTTTCTTTCGCAAGGAAGATTCGGCCCTGACCCCGATTTTCAGTCTTTCGCGTCGCCTTCGATGCCGAGTTCCTGGATCTTGCGCGTGATGGTATTGCGGCCCATGCCAAGCAGATTGGCGGCCTCGATGCGCCGGCCGCCGGTGCGCGCGAGCGCGCGGCTGATCAGCGTGCGCTCGAACTGACGTCCGAGCGCCTCCAGAATCCCGGTTTCGCCGCGCGTCAGCCGCCGCTCCGCTTCCTGCTCGAGCGCAGCAACCCAGTCGGTCGCCGCGGCAGCGGCACCGGGGTCGCGGAATTCCGTCGGCAAGTCGCCCACTTCGATCACCTGGCCGGGCGCCATCACCGTCAGCCAATGGCACAGGTTCTCGAGCTGGCGCACGTTGCCGGGAAGATCGAGACGTGACAGGTGCTCGAGCGCCGCTTCCGACAGGCGCTTGGGCTCTACGCCGAGTTGCGTGGCGCTGTGCGCGAGGAAATGCCGCGCCAGCAGCGGAATGTCCTCGCGCCGCTCGTTCAGCGACGGCAGCCGGATACGGATCACGTTGAGGCGGTGGTACAGGTCCTCGCGGAAGCTGCCTTCGCGCACGCGCGTCTCGAGGTTCTGGTGCGTGGCGGCGATGACGCGCACGTTGGCCTTGATCTGCTGGTGGCCGCCGACGCGATAGAAGCTGTTCTCCGAGAGCACGCGCAGCAGCCTTGTCTGCAGGTCCGCCGGCATGTCGCCGATCTCGTCGAGGAACAGCGTGCCGCCCTCCGCCTGCTCGAAACGCCCGCGCCGCTGCTGCTGCGCGCCGGTAAAGGCGCCGCGCTCGTGCCCGAACAGCTCCGACTCGAGCAGGTCCTTGGGCATCGCCGCGGTATTGATCGCCACGAACGGCCGCGATGCGCGCGCACTGTGGCGGTGCAGGGCGCGCGCGACGAGCTCCTTTCCGGTTCCCGATTCGCCCGTGATCAGCACCGTCGCGCTCGATTGCGACAGCCGGCCGATCGCGCGGAAGACTTCCTGCATCGCCGGCGCCTGGCCGAGAATCTCCGGCGCCTCGGCCAGCGGCTCCGCCGCCGCGGCATCGCGCTGGCTCTCGTCCAGCGCGCGCCGGATGAGATCGACGGCCTGGTCGACGTCGAAGGGCTTGGGCAGGTACTCGTAGGCGCCGCCCTGGAACGCGGCCACCGCCGACTCCAGGTCAGAGTAGGCAGTCATCACGATGACCGGCACCCCGGGGTGCTTCTCCTTGACCGTGTGCAGCAACTCCAGCCCGGAAGGCCCCGGCATGCGGATGTCGGAGACCAGCACCTGCGGCGGGCCGGCGTGCAACGCGTCCAGCGCTTCCTGCGCCGAGGAGAACGAGCTGTAGGCAATGCCTTCCCGGCCGAGCGCCTTCTCGAACACCCAGCGGATGGAGCGGTCGTCGTCGACGATCCAGACCGGTTTCATGCCAGCGGCAAGATGATCCTGAACACGGTGCGGCCGGGGCGGCTGTCGCACTCGATCACGCCCCGGTGGTAGTGGATGAAGGTCTGCGCGAGCGATAGTCCCAGCCCGCTGCCGCCGTCCCGCCCCGAAACCAGGGGATTGAAAATCCTTTCCCGGATGTCCTCAGGGACACCGGGCCCATCGTCGATCACTTGCAATTCTAGTGCCAGCTTGTGGCGCTGCCGCAGGAGCGTGACCTGCCGCAGCGCGCGGGTGCGCAGCGTGATCGTGCCGCCTTTGCCCGGCATGCCCGCCTTCGCAGTGAGCGCCTGCGCCGCGTTGCGCACCACGTTGAGCAAGGCCTGGATGAGCTGCTCCTTGTCGCCGATCATGTCCGGCAGGCTCGGATCGTAGTCGCGCTCGATCGTGACACCCTTCGAGAACTCGGCCAGCACGAGGCTCCTGACCCGCTCGAGCACCTCGTGGATGCCGAGCGGCGCGAGGCGCGGGGCGCGGTGCGGCGTCAGCAGCCGGTCCACCAGCGACTGCAGGCGATCGGCCTCCTTGACGATCACCTGCGTGTACTCGCGCAGCTCCGGCCGGTCGAGCTCGCGCTCGAGCAACTGCGCCGAGCCGCGCAGGCCGCCAAGCGGATTCTTGATCTCGTGGGCGAGGTTGCGGATCAGCTCGCGGCTCGCCTGCTGCTCGCCGATCGCGCGCTCCTCGCGCGCCAGGCGCAGCTGCTGCTCGATCGGGCGCAGCTCCGCGAGAAGCGGCGCGTGCGGCACGTCGATGCGCGTCAGGGTGCAGGACAGCGGCAGCGGCTCGCGGCCGCTGCGCAGATAGTCCACGTTCTGCGCCGTGTAATCCCAGTGCGTGGCCAGCGCCTCGGCCAGCGCCTTTTCCAGCGCCGCGCCGTCGGCGAACAGCGGCAGGAACGGCTGGCCGACGAGACTCTTGGCGGGAGCTTCGAGCAGGTTCTCGGTGGCCTGGTTGGCGTAGCGCACCACGAAGCGCTCGTCGAGCACGACCACGGCGGTGGCGAGGTACCCCAGGCCGGCGAAATTGGCGCCCATGCGTCAGGCCGTAGAGCTCAGGGAAGTCACCGCGGGACTTGCCCGGGGCTTGCCTAGCGATCCAGGTTGGCGAGCTCGCGCTTCAGCGATTCGACGTTCTTGTCGTGAAGCTCCACCTTGTCCTTGTACGGCTGCAGCCGCTCGAGAACCCGGGCGTAGTTGCGCTCGTCGCCGAAGCGCACCTCCTCCTGCTCGGCCAGATCCTTGCGCGCCTGCGCCAGCAGCCTCTCCTCCTGGGTGAGCTCGCGCTCGAGGATGTCGCGTTGCCGTGCCTTGGCGGCGGCGCGCGCGTTGGCGTCCTCCTTCGGAAAACTCGTCGGCGGCTTGGCGCCGGGCTTCGCGTTGGGGGTCACCGCGGGAACCACCTGGACGCGCGATTGCTGCACCACCTTGCAGTTCTTGCCGGCGGTATCGGCTTTCAGGTTGGTGACGTGGGTGCGGCCGTCCTTGTCCCGGCAGCTCCAGATCGTGACCTCCTGCTGCGCTTGCGCCGTCCCCCCCGCAAGCATCAGGCAGATTCCCGGAACCGCAAAAAACAAGCGCATGATCAAGAACATACCAGAAAATAGAAGGGGACGGGCGAAGCCGTCCCCTCTTTGACACCAGCGCGCGAGCCCCGTTTACGACGAGTAGTACATGTCGAATTCGACCGGGTGCGTGGTCATGCGGAAGCGCGTCAGCTCCTCTTCCTTGAGCGCCATGTACGACTCGAGGAAGTCCTCGGAGAACACGCCTCCCTTGGTGAGGAAGGCGTGGTCTTTCTCGAGGTGCGCCAGCGCTTCTTCCAGCGACGCGCACACGTGCGGCACCTTGGCGGCTTCTTCAGGCGGCAGGTCGTACATGTTCTTGTCGATGGGATCGCCCGGGTGGGTCTTGTTCTGCACGCCGTCCAGTCCCGCCATCAGCATCGCGGCGAATGCGAGATAGGCGTTGGCGGTCGGATCCGGGAAGCGCACTTCCACGCGCCGCGCCTTCGGATTCGACACGTAGGGAATGCGGCAGGACGCCGAGCGGTTCTTCGCGGAGTAGGCGAGGTTGATCGGCGCCTCGAAGCCCGGCACCAGGCGCTTGTAGCTGTTGGTGCCCGGATTGGTGATGGCGTTGAGCGCCTTGGCATGCTTGATGATGCCGCCGATGTAATACAGCGCGAATTCCGAGAGGCCCGAGTAGCCGTTCCCGGCGAATAGATTGGTGCCGCCTTTCCACACGGACTGGTGCACATGCATGCCCGAGCCGTTGTCGCCGACGACCGGCTTGGGCATGAAGGTCGCCGTCTTGCCGTAGGAGGCGGCCACGTTCCACACCGTGTACTTGAGGATCTGCATCCAGTCGGCACGTTTCACCAGGCTCTCGAACCTGGTGCCGATCTCGCACTGGCCGGCCGCCGCCACCTCGTGGTGGTGCACCTCGACTTCGACTCCCTGCTGCTCGAGCGCCAGCGACATGGCGTTGCGGATGTCCATCAGCGTGTCCTGCGGCGGCACCGGGAAATAGCCGCCCTTCACCGGGGCGCGGTGGCCCATGTTGCCCGATTCGTAGTCGGTCCCGGTGGACCACGGGGCTTCTTCCGACTTGATCTTCACGAAGCAGCCCGACATGTCCACGTTCCAGGTGACGCCGTCGAAAATGAAGAACTCGGGTTCGGGGCCGAAGTAGGCGACATCGCCCAATCCGGTGGACTTGAGATAGGCCTCGGCGCGCCGCGCGATGCCGCGCGGGCAGCGGTCGTAGGGCTTGCCGTCGGTCGGCTCGTAGACGTCGCAGTTGATGTTGAGGACCGCCTCATCCGCGAAAGGATCCATGCGCGCGGTGTTCGGATCCGGCATCAGCAGCATGTCGGAGGCCTGGATGCCCTTCCATCCGGCGATGGAGGAGCCGTCGAATGCGTGGCCGGCCTCGAACTTCTCCTTGGTGAAGTGCCGGATCGGCACCTGCACGTGCTGCTCCTTGCCGCGCGTGTCGGTGAAGCGGAAGTCGACGAACTTGACCTCCTTGTCCTTCGCCATCTTCAAGACGTCATCAGCCGTCATGGCCATCTTCGAATCTCCTGAGTAAGTGCCGAATGAGTTGGGTGCAATGAGGATTGCGGCCGCATCCCGGCGGCCGGACGCGTCGCATGCAGCAGGTTCCATGCCACGAGGCGGCCTCCCCTGATCCGCCTCAGCCGCGTCAGGCCGGGCACAATTTTAATTCAAGGATTGGCACGATGCTGGTGCATTTCTTTGGCCGAGGCACCGGGTTGGTGCCAGGCGTGCACCGGCTTAGCCGTCCCTATAATGCGCAACACCCATGGCGACCCCGGCTGAAATCGCCGCCATCAGGCAGGCCGCCGCCGAGCGAGCGAAGCAGTCGAACCTTCCTTACGCCGGCGCGCTGACCCCTATGGAGGCGCACACGCTCTTGCAGGCGGGCGCGAAGCTTGTCGACGTGCGCACCAGGCCAGAACTGCTCTACGTGGGGGCCGTGCCAGGCTCGATTCCGATCGAATGGCAGACCTACCCGGGAAATGTGCGCAACGCGGAGTTCCTCGACCAGCTGGCGCAGGCCGTCGCGCAGCGCGATACGCTGATGTTCCTGTGCCGGTCCGGCGTCCGCTCGCATTTTGCGGCGGCCGCCGCCACCCAAGCGGGATGGGGCGACTGCTACAACGTCCTCGAAGGCTTCGAGGGCGACAAGGACGCCGCGCAGCACCGCAGTACCGTCGGCGGCTGGCGCAAGGCCGGCCTGCCCTGGGTGCAGGGCTAGGGAGCCTCTGGCCTATTCGCGCGGTGCGCGTTGCGGCCGGAACGCGGCGTCGGCTAGGCGCGCGGCCGCAGCGATATGTCGATATCGCAAGGCCGAGCAACAACGCCGGCGCCCGTGTCATCGCGCTATCGTAAGCCAACCGTCGGGGACTTCCGGCCGCAACCCGAAGGCGGCGAGGCCTTTGCCTTACACCCCCGCCCCGCGGCCTCGCCGCCTGGAGGGACGGGGTGATTTTCGCGCATGGCATCGCCATCGTCCGCCTTGTGGACGTCCAGTACACGGCGGCGTCCGCTGTCTCGCCCTGCACGAAAATCGCCACCGTCGCGCACGCGGGAATAGGCCAGAGGCTCCCTATGCCGCGCTCCAAGTCACGAGGCCGCTCCAGGCGGTTGCGAGCACGACGACGCCGAACGCAATGCGGTACCAGGCGAACGGCCGGAAGTCGTGCGTGGCCACGTAGCGCACGAGCCAGCGGATGACGATGAACGCGGAGGCGAAGGACGTCACCATCCCTACGGCGAACAGGTCCAGGTCCGCGGCGGAAAACAGCGCCCGGTTCTTCCACAGGTCGTAGGCGCCCGCCGCCACCAGCGTTGGCACCGCGAGAAAGAAGGAGAACTCCGTCGCTGCGCGTCGCGACAGCCCGAACAGCATGCCGCCGATGATGGTCGCGCCGGAGCGCGAGGTGCCCGGGATCAGCGCAAAGCACTGCGCAAGGCCGACCTTCAGGGCATCGAGCCAGGTCATCGCGCGCGTGTCGTCCACGCGCGGGGAGAAACTTCGGCGTTCCACGAGCAGGATGACGAGCCCGCCGGCGATGAACGCGAGCGCGACCGGAACGGCGTGGAACAGGTGCGCCTTGATGTATTTCGCGAACAGCAAGCCGAGCACCGCCGCCGGCACGAAGGCGACGGCGAGATTGCGATACAGGACGGCGTCGATCCTGAAGAAGCGCGCGCGATATTCCCATACCACCGCCAGCATCGCCCCGGTCTGGATGGCGACGTTGAAGACCTTGCCGCGCTCGTCGTTGAAATCGAGCAGCTCGGCCGCGAGGATCAGGTGCCCGGTGCTCGAGACCGGCAGGAACTCGGTCAGGCCCTCGACGATGCCGAGGATCAGCGCGTGGATCAGGCTGGCGTCCATGCGCTCAATCTACCCGCTGTTCCAGGAACGCGCGGATGGCCGGCCAGAACAGCGGGTGCGCATCGGTGCTGTTGTGATGCGCGCCCGATAGCACGGCTTTGCGCTTCGGGCCGCCCCAGGCGTCGAACAGGCGCTCGGCATGCACCGGCGGAATCACCTCGTCGAACTCCGCGACGAGGCACAGCAGCGGCACCTGCTGCTGCGGCGCGCGCGCAATGGAATCGAAGCGGTGCTTCAGCATCCAGTCCACGGGCAAGTACCAGTAGTACCGCTTCGCCACCGCGGTGAGGCTGTCGAAGGGCGTGGCGAGTATCAGGCCCGCGAGCGGACGCTCGGCGGCGAGCGCCGCCGCCACGCCGCTGCCGAGGCTGCGGCCGAATGCATAGATCCGCTTCGGGTCCGCGCCCGGCAGCGTGAGCGCATGGTCATAGAGCGCGAGCGCGTCCGCGACGAGCGCGGCTTCCGAGGGCGAACCCGCGCTCTGGCCGTAGCCGCGATAGTCCATCAGCAGCCAGGAGACGCCGGGGGCGCCGGTTCGCGCTTCGTCGAGCATCCAGGACACTTCCTCGGCATTGCCGCCGAAATAGAGCACGAGCGCCGGGCCGGCTTTCAGATGCCAGGCGTGCACGCGCGTGCCGTCCGCGGCGGCAAGCCACACGTCGGCGACAGGAGGATTGAGCCGGGCGACCTCGGTGCGCCGTGCCTCGGTGATCGGCTGGCGGTAGAAGATCAGCGCGTCCTGCGCGAGGTAGACGATGAGCGGCAGGCCGACCGCGATGGCGAGCGCCACCTTCAGGACCGAGCCGATCAGGTCTTGTGGTATAGCGCCGCGCCCTGCTTCACGAACTCCACCGACTTCTCCTTCATCCCCTGCTCGACGTAGTCGCGCACGTCCTGCGTGATCTTCATCGAGCAGAAGTGCGGGCCGCACATGGAGCAGAAGTGCGCCACCTTCATGCTGTCCTTGGGCAGCGTCTCGTCGTGGAAGTCCTTGGCGGTGTCGGGGTCGAGGCCGAGGTTGAACTGGTCCTCCCAGCGGAACTCGAAGCGCGCCTTGGAGATCGCGTTGTCGCGGATCTGCGCGCCGGGATGGCCCTTGGCGAGGTCGGCGGCGTGCGCCGCGATCTTGTAGGCCATGATGCCGTCCTTCACGTCCTTCTTGTTCGGCAGCCCCAGGTGCTCCTTCGGCGTGACGTAGCAGAGCATCGCCGTGCCGTACCAGCCGATCTGCGCCGCGCCGATGGCGCTGGTGATGTGGTCGTAGCCGGGCGCGATGTCGGTGGTGAGCGGCCCCAGCGTGTAGAAGGGCGCCTCGTGGCACTCCTTCAGCTGGATGTCCATGTTCTCCTTGATGAGCTGCATGGGCACGTGGCCGGGGCCCTCGATCATGACCTGCACGTCGTGCTTCCAGGCGATCTGCGTGAGCTCGCCGAGGGTGCGCAATTCGGCTAGTTGCGCCTCGTCGTTGGCGTCGTAGCCCGAGCCCGGGCGCAGGCCATCGCCCAGGCTGAAGCTCACGTCGTACGCCTTCATGATCTCGCAGATGTCTTCGAAGTGCGTGTAGAGGAAGCTCTCTTGGTGGTGCGCGAGGCACCACTTCGCCATGATGGAGCCGCCGCGCGAGACGATGCCGGTCATCCGCTTCGCGGTGAGCGGCACGTAGCGAAGCAGGACGCCCGCGTGGATGGTGAAGTAGTCCACCCCCTGCTCCGCCTGCTCGATCAGCGTGTCCCGATAGATTTCCCAGGTGAGGTCCTCGGCCTTGCCGTCGACCTTTTCCAGCGCCTGGTAGATCGGCACCGTGCCGATGGGCACCGGTGCGTTGCGGATGATCCACTCGCGCGTCTCGTGGATGTGCTTGCCGGTGGAGAGATCCATCACCGTGTCGGCGCCCCAGCGGATCGCCCAGGTCATCTTCTCCACTTCCTCGCCGATGCCCGAGGAGACGGCCGAGTTGCCGATGTTGGCGTTCACTTTCACCAGGAAATTCCGACCGATGATCATCGGCTCGGCTTCCGGGTGGTTGATGTTGGCCGGAATGATGGCGCGCCCGCGCGCCACCTCGTCGCGCACGAACTCGGGGGTGATGGTCTCGGGGATCGATGCGCCGAAGCTCTCGCCGCGATGCTGCTTCACGAGGAGCTCGAGCATCTTCTCGCCCGTCTTGCCGCCCGCCTTCAGGCTCTCGACGTATTGCTCGCGCTGCAGGTTCTCGCGGATGGCGATGAACTCCATCTCGGGCGTGACGATCCCCTTGCGCGCATAGTGCATCTGCGACACGTTCAAGCCGCGGCGCGCTCGGCGCGGCGTGCGCTTGAGGTTGAAGCGCAATTCCGCGAGCTGGGGGTCGTTCAGGCGCTCGACGCCGTAGCGCGACGACGGCCCCGCCAGGACCTCCGTGTCGCCCCGCTCCTCGATCCAGCGGCTTCGCAGCGGCGCAAGGCCGGAGCGGATATCGATCCGGACAGCGGGATCCGTGTAGGGACCCGAGCAGTCATAGACGTAGAGCGGTGGATTGGCTTCCCCGCCGAACATGCCCGGCGTGTCGGCCTGCCGGACCTCGCGCATCGGCACGCGGATGTCCGGCCGGCTACCGCTTGTGTAAACCTTGGTCGAGTTGGGCAGCGGCTTGACCGCCGCGTCGTCGACGTGGGCGGTGGCTGCGAGGAACTTCGGATTGGCGTTCATGGCGCTTCCTTCGGCGGCATTACCCGCATCAGGTTCTAAGGGACTCTCTCACCCGCTCCCGGACCCTCCGGGGCAGGACCCCTGCGTATCCAATAGTTTGCGCCGCTTGACCTTTTTGCAGTGCCGCAATATATTACTGACCGTTCAGTTATTTCATTTCCGCCATGTCTTCGACTGCCAATACCAGAAGCGAACCGCGCTGGACGCGCCGCAAGGAAGCGCGCCCCGAGGAAATCACGGCCGCCGCGCTCGAACTCTTCGTCGAGCGCGGATTCGCAGCCACGCGCCTCGAGGACGTCGCCGCGCGCGCCGGCGTCTCGAAAGGCACGGTCTATCTCTACTTCGCCAACAAGGAAGACCTCTTCAAGGCCGTCGTGCGCGAAGGCCTGGTCTCGCCGATTGCCGAGATGAAGGGCTTCGTCGAGCAATTCCCGGGGGGCAGCTTCGAGCTGCTGCGCATGCTGATCCTCGGCTGGTGGGAGAAAGTCGGCGCCACGCGCATGTCGGGCATTCCGAAGCTCCTGTGCGGCGAGTCCGGCAATTTTCCCGAGCTGGTGCGCTTCTACCTCGCCGAGGTGGTCGAGCCGGGACACGCCGTGCTGACGGCGATCGTCAAGCGCGGCATCGCCCGAGGGGAATTCCGCGACCTGGACCCGGAGCAGGCCGCGCTGCTGATCGCGGCCCCGATGCTGCAGCTGATGCTGTGGCGCAGCGCCCTGGAGCCGCAATCGACATACAAGATCGACCCTCAGCGCTATCTCGAATCCCACCTCGACGTGCTCCTGCGCGGCCTGAGCGCGAAGAAGGAGTGAGCTCATGACCAGCAGGATGAAGTGGTTCGTCGCGCTCGCCGCGATCGGCGCGCTGGCCGCCGCCGGCTACGCCGGCGTGAAGCGCAAGCCCGCCGAAACCGCGCCGAGCGCACAGGCGGTGGTCGAATTCACCCAGCAGGACCTCTACATCGTGGAGCCGCAGGCCATGGAGCGCACGCTGCCGCTCACCGGCTCGCTCATGCCGTTTGCCGAGGCCACGGTGAAGGCCAAGGTCGCCGGCGAGCTGGTGGCCGTCACGGTGCGCGAAGGCGAGTCGGTGAAGCAGGGGCAGGTGCTCGCGCGCATCGACCAGACCGAGGTTCAGGCGCGCGTTGCGGCGCGCCGCGCCGATGTCGGCGCAGCCCGCGCGCAGCTCGACTGGGCCGCGAAGAACCGCGTCTCGCAGAAGGCGCTGCTCGAGAAGGGCTTCATCGCGCAGACGGCCTTCGACAACGTGCAGAGCAACTACGACGTCGCCCTCGCCAGGCTGCGCGCCGCCGAAGCCGAGCTGGTCGTGGCGCAGAAGTCGCTCGGCGACTCGGTGCTGATGGCGCCCTTCGCGGGCATCGTTTCCCTGCGCCACGCCCAGGCCGGCGAGCGCGTGGCGCTCGACGGCAAGGTGGTGACGGTCGTCGACCTGTCGCGCCTGCAGCTGGAGGCCGCGGTGCCCGCCACCGAGATCGGCAAGCTGAGGGTCGGCCAGCCGGTCGCGTTCCGCGTCGACGGCTTCGGCGAGCAGCGCTTCGCCGGCCATATCGACCGCATCAATCCGGCCACGGTGGCCGGCTCGCGCTCGATCTACGTCTACGCGGTCATCGACAACCCGCAGGCCGTGCTGCGCGCGGGCCTGTTCGCGCAGGGCGCGGTGAGCCTGGAGCGCATCGAGGGCGCGCTCGTCGTGCCCTCGAGCGCGGTGCGCGAGGAGATCGGCCGCAACATCGTCTACGCGCTGGTGGATGGCAAGGTGCAGCGCCGGGCCGTGAAGGTCGGCCCGGCGGACGCCGTCGACCGCGTGCAGGTGCTCGAGGGGCTAGCGCCGGGCGACCGCATCGTGCGCGCTAACCTGGGCACGCTGCGCGAAGGCACCGCGGCGCGGCTCGCCGGCCCGCAACCCGAAGCTTCCCGCTGACCGGGGCCTGACGCCATGTGGTTCACGCGCGTCAGCATCCACAACCCGGTCTTCGCGACCATGATGATGGCCGCGCTGCTGGTGCTGGGCGTGTTCTCCTATTCGCGGCTGCCGGTGGAGCAGTTCCCGGACGTGAGCTTCCCGGTGGTGGTGGTCGAGACCGAGTACCCCGGCGCCTCCCCCGAGAACGTCGAGGAGGAGGTGACGCGCAAGATCGAGGAATCCGTCAACACGGTGAGCGGCATCAAGACGCTGTCCTCGCGCTCCTACGAGGGGCGCTCGGTCGTGATCGTCGAGTTCGACCTGACGATGGAGCCCAAGCTCGCGGCGCAGGACGTGCGCGAGAAGGTGGCGCTGATCCGCCCGACGTTCCGCGACGAGATCAAGGAGCCCAAGGTGAGCCGCTTCAACCCGGACGACTTCCCCGTCGTCTCGGTCGCGGTGGTCTCCGCCGCGCAGGGCCTGCGCGAGCTGACCACGCTCGCCGACCAGGTGGTGAAGAAGCGCCTGGAGAACATCGCCGGCGTCGGCCAGGCGACGCTGGTCGGCGGCGTGAAGCGCGAGATCAAGGTGTACCTGAACCTCGAGGCGCTGGAGGCGCAGAAGGTGGGCGCCGACCAGGTGATCCAGGCGCTGCGCACCGAGAACCAGGAGCTGCCGGCGGGCTCGATCACCAGCGCGAGCCAGGAGCGCATCGTGCAGATCAGGGCGCGGCTCAACGCGCCGCAGGATTTCAGGAACCTGATCGTGGCGCGGCGCGGCGGCAAGCCGGTCACGCTCGGCCAGGTCGCCGAGATCGAGGACGGCCAGCAGGAGGAGGAGAGCCTCGCGCTGATCAACGGGCAGCGGGCGCTGTCCATCGACGTGGTGAAGGCGCAGGGCGAGAACACCATCGCCGTGGTGGACGGCGTGCGCGGCGCGGTGCGCGAGATGCAGGCCCTGCTGCCCGCGGACGTGAAGCTCGACATCGTGCGCGACGCCTCCGTCGGCATCCGCAACTCGGTGAAGGACGTGCGCGCCACGCTGATCGAGGGGGCGCTGCTCACCATCGCCATCGTGTTCCTGTTCCTCGCCTCCTGGAGGAGCACGGTGATCACCGGCCTCACGTTGCCGATCGCGCTGATCGGCAGCTTCCTCTTCATGTACGCGCTGGGCTTCACCCTCAACGTGCTCACGCTGATGGCGCTGTCGCTGTCGGTGGGGCTGCTGATCGACGACGCCATCGTGGTGCGCGAGAACATCGTGCGCCACGTCGCCATGGGCAAGGACCACCACACCGCCGCGCTCGAGGCCACGCAGGAGATCGGCCTCGCGGTGCTCGCCACCACCTTTTCGATTGTCGCGGTGTTCCTGCCGGTGGGCTTCATGGGCGGCATCATCGGGCGCTTCTTCCACCAGTTCGGCCTCACCGTGGTCGCCGCGGTGCTGATCTCGATGTTCGTGTCCTTCACGCTCGACCCGATGCTGTCCTCCATCTGGCGCGATCCCGAGGCCGAAGGCCAGTTCGGCAAGGGGCCGCTGGGCCGGCTGCTGGCCTGGTTCCACCGGCTGATGGAGCGTCTTTCGGCGGGTTACGAGCGCGTCCTCGGCTGGAGCCTCGCGCACCGCAAGGCGGTGCTGGCGATCGCCGCCGCGAGCTTTCTCGCCGCCTTCCCGCTCATGAAGTTCCTCGGCTCGGAGTTCGTGCCCGAGCCCGACCTCTCGGAGCTGCAGGTGCAATTCAAGACCCCGGTGGGCTCCTCCCTCGCGCTCACGCAATCCAAGGCCGAGCAGGCGGAAGCCGCGCTGCGCGAGTTTCCCGAGGTGAAGTACACCTACGCCACGGTCAACACCGGCACGGTGCTCGGCAAGCACCGCGTCAACATCTTCGTGCAGCTCGTGCCGCGCAAGGAGCGCAGCCGCTCGCAGAACGAGCTCACGCGGCCGATGCGCGAGCGCCTGGCGCGCATCGCGGGCATCGAGCTGACGCAAATCGGCGCCTACAAGTCGGTCTCCAGCGGCAAGCCGCTGCAGGTGTCGATCCTCGGGCAGGACCGCGCGGTGCTCTCCAGCATCGCCCGGCAGGTGACGGCCGCAATGCGCGAGGTGCGCGGCGCGGTGGACGTCGAGTCGAGCGACGAGGCCGCCAAACCGCAGTTCTCGGTGGTGCTCAAGCGTGAGCTGGCGAGCGACCTGGGCATCGGCGTAGCGCAGCTTGCCGCGACGCTGCGGCCGCTGCTCGCCGGGCAGGCGGTCGGCAACTGGCGTGCGCCGGACGACCAGTACTACGACGTGCAGGTGCGCCTGGCGCGTTCCGACCGCGCACGCGCCGCGGACCTCGGGCGCGTGCCGCTCGTCTCGAGCCAGGCCGAGCCCGGCGGCGGCCCGCGCATGGTCGCGCTGCGCGAGATCGTCGACGTCGAGGAGGGCGCCGGCGCCCAGCAGATCAACCGCAAGGAGCAGCTGCGCGAGGTGCTGGTCACCGCCAACGTCTTCGACCGCCCGGCCGGGGATGCCGCCGACGGAGCTCAAGCGCCGGCTCGCGGCCATCGCGCTGCCACCGGGCTACCGCTTCAGCATGGGCGGGTCGAGCAAGGACATTGCCGAGACCCTGTTCTATGCCTCGCAGGCGCTGGCGCTGGCGGTGGTGTTCATCTACCTGATCCTCGCCAGCCAGTTCGCGAGCTTCCTGCAGCCGGTGGCGATCATGACTTCGCTGCCGCTGTCGCTGATCGGCGTGGTGCTGGCGCTGCTCGCGGCGCGCTCGACGCTCAACATCTTTTCGGTGATCGGCTTCATCATGCTGATGGGGCTGGTGACCAAGAACGCCATCCTGCTCGTCGATTTCGTCAACCAGGCGCGCCGCGAGGGGCTGGAGCGCGCTGCCGCGGTGGTGCGCGCGGGCGCGGTGCGCCTGCGCCCGATCCTGATGACCACGCTGGCCATGATCTTCGGCATGATTCCCCTCGCCTCGGGCCTGGGCGAGGGCGGCGAGCAGCGCGCGCCGATGGGCCAGGCGGTCATCGGCGGCGTGATCACCTCGAGCCTTCTGACGCTCATCGTGGTGCCGGTGATCTACACCTATCTCGACGACCTGGCGGCCTGGGCAAGGCGCTTTGGTAAACTAGCCGCCCCTTCGCCGAGCATCCGGAAGACGCCATGAACTTCGACCAGGCACGCGCCAACATGGTGGAGCAGCAGATCCGCCCCTGGGAGGTGCTGGACCAGGCCGTGCTCGACCTCCTGTACGCCGTCCCACGCGAGGACTTCGTACCGCCCGCCTACCGCACGCTCGCCTTCGCCGACCTGGAGATCCCCATCGGCGAGGGAGAGAAGATGATGGCGCCGAAGATCGAGGCGCGCATCGTGCAGGAGCTCGCGCCGCGCAAGCACGAGCGCGTGCTCGAGGTCGGCACCGGCAGCGGCTACCTCACGGCGCTGCTCGCGCACCGCGCGGCGCACGTGCACTCGGTGGAGATCCGGCCCGCGCTCGCCGCCTTCGGCCGCGGCAACCTCGAGCGCCACGGCACCGACAACGTGACGCTGGAGACCGGTGATGCGGCACGCGGCTGGCCGACACGCGCGCCCTACGATGCGATCGTGCTCACCGGCTCGACGCCGGTGCTGCCCAGGACGCTGGCCGATCAGCTCGCGCCGGGCGGGCGGCTGCTGGCCGTCGTCGGCGAGGCGCCGGTGATGGTGGCACGGCTGGTGACCTGCACCGCACCCGGCGCTTTCCGCAGCGTGGAGCTGTTCGACACGCTGCTCGCGCCGCTGGTCAACGCGGAGCAGCCTGCGCGTTTCCACTTCTAGCGCCCGTGCAGAATCTCTCCGTCGCGGAGCTCGCCGCCTGGCTCGCCGAATCCTCGCGCGAGGCCCCGGTGCTGCTCGACGTGCGCGAGCCCTGGGAGTTCCAGACCTGCCGTATTCCGCAATCCCTGCTGATGCCGGTGCGCGAAGTGCCTGCGCGCCTGGGCGAGCTGGAGGGTGCGGGCGAGATCGTGGTCATCTGCCACCACGGCGCGCGCAGCCTGCGGGTGGCACTGTTCCTCGAGTCCCAAGGCCACGCCCGCGTCTACAACCTCGCCGGCGGCGTCGATGCCTGGGCGCGCAGCGTGGATCCGGCCATGCCGGTCTATTAACCCTTACCATGGCGACATGAATCCGAGATACGCATTTGCCCTGGCCCTGTGCAGTGCCCCGCTCGCCGCCCTGGCGCAGAACCTGAGCCAGGTGTACCAGGACGCGCGCGCCTACGACGCGCAGTACGCGGGGGCGCGCTACGCGCTGCAGGCCGGGCAGGAAAAGCTGCCGCAGGGGCGCGCGCTGGTGCTGCCGACCCTCAACCTCAGCGCCAGCACCGTGCAGACCTACCTCGACTCGGAGTTCAGGGGCCCGACGACGCAGCCCGCCGGACAGCGCGATTACCGCACCGATGGCTATACGTTCACGCTGACGCAGCCGTTGTATCGTCCGCAGAACCTGGCGCAGTACAACCAGGGTGAATTGCAGGCGAAGCAGGCCGAATCCGTCTTCGCCCAGGCCACCCAGGACCTGATCGTGCGCGTGGCGGTGGCCTATTTCGAGATGCTCGCGGCGCAGGATTCGCTGCGCCTGGTTCGCGGGCAGAAGGTGGCGATCGCCGAGCAGCTGGCGCAGGCCAAGCGCAATTTCGAGGTCGGCACCGCGACCATCACGGACACGCACGAGGCGCAGGCGCGCTACGACCTGTCGCAGGCGCAGGAGATCTCGGCGCTGAACGATGTCGAGGCCAAGCGCCGCGCCTTGCAGCAGGTGACCGGCAAGGTTTACGAGACGATCAAGCCCCTGCGCTCGGACATCAAGCTCTCGCCGCCCAACCCGAACGACATGCAGGCCTGGGTCGACCTCGCGGAGAAGCAGAGCTACCCGGTGCTGATCCAGCAATTGAGCGCCGAGATCGCCTCGCAGGAGGCGCGCCGCAACCGCGCGGCTCACTATCCCACCCTGGACGTGGTGGCCACGCACGGGCAGGGATTCCAGACCGGGTCGCAGCTGTCCATCATCGGCAGCGACACCACCATCAGCACCATCGGACTGCAGTTGGCCTGGCCGCTGTACCAGGGCGGCGGCATCAGCTCGCGCGAGCGTGAGGCGGCCGCCAACTACGAGCGCTCCAAGCAGGACCTGGAGAATGCGCGGCGCAGCGCCGCGCTCACGGCACGCCAGTCCTACCTCGCGGTGCTCGCCGGCGTCGCGCAGGCGCGGCGCGTTCGAGCAGGCGCTGGTGTCCTCGAAGAGCGCGCTCGATTCGAACCGCCTGGGCTACGAGGTCGGCGTGCGCATCAACATCGACGTGCTGAACGCGCAGCAGCAGGTGTTTTCGACGGAACGCGACCTCCTCGCCTCGCGCTACAACACCATCGCCAACACGCTGCGCCTCAAGGCGGCGGGCGGCGGCCTGCGCGAGGAGGACGTCGAGGAAGTCAACCGGGTGCTCGAGCCCTGAGCAGTTCCCGGCACACCGCGAGGTGCCGTTGGGCGGCGCCGCGGTGCTGGTCGCACAGGCGCTTGCCCTCGCCTCCCATGCGCTTGCAGCGTTCGGGGTCCGCGAGCAGCGCGCGCGCCGCCTGGATCGCGGCGGCGGCATGCGGCGCCTGCACCGCAGCCTGCGCCTCTACCGCGAGGCGCGTCGCATCGGCGAAGTTGAACATGTGCGGCCCGGCGACCACCGGCACGCCGGCGGCGCAGGCCTCGATCAGGTTCTGCCCGCCGAGCGGCTCGAAGCTGCCGCCGATCACCGCGACGTCGGCCAGCGCGTAGTAGAAGGCCATTTCTCCCATCGTGTCCCCGAGGTAGAGCCGCAGCCCCCGGCGCGGCACCTCGCCCAGGCTCCTGCGCGCCAGCGTGAAGCCCATGCGCCGTGCCAGCGCGGCGACCTCATCGAAGCGCTGTGGATGGCGCGGCACCATGACGATCAGCACCTCGTCTTCCTGCGCGCCAAGGGCGGCGAGCAGCGGCGCTTCCTCGCCTTCGCGCGTGCTCGCAAGCAGCAGCACCTTGCGATGCGGCAGTCCTGCGCGAAACGCCCTGCCCTCCTCGACCTTCGTGGCATCGGGCCCGATGTCGAACTTCAGGTTGCCGGTGACTGTGACCGGCGCCGCGCCCAGCTGCCGGAGGCGGCTCGCATCGGCCTCGCCCTGCGCGCACACCCCGGCGAGCGCGGCAAAGGCGGGTCGCGACAGCCCCCGCAAGAGCCGATAGCCCTTCGCCGACTTGGCGGACATGCGCGCGTTGGCGAGCACGAGCGGCACGCCGTTCCTTGCGCACACGTGCACCAGGTTGGGCCAGACCTCCGTTTCCACCAGCACGCCGAGCCGCGGCCGGTAGTGCTCGAGGAAGCGCTGCACGGCGCCCGGATAGTCGTAGGGCAGCCAGGCGCAAAGCACCGATTCGCCGTAGACCTGCTTGATGGTTTCGCGGCCCGCCGCGGTGAGGCACGTCAGCAGGATGTCGTGGTCGGGGTACTCCCGCTGCAGCGCGTGCACGAGCGGCGCACAGGCGCGCGCCTCGCCCACCGACACCGCGTGCACCCAGAGGAGCTTGGGCTTCACCTCGAGGTCGCTCGCGCCGAAGCGCTGTGCGATGGCCTCGCGATACCCCGGCTCGCGGCGCCCGCGCCACCACAGCCGCGCCAGGATGTAGGGCAGCGCAGCCCAGAGGAGCGCGGAGTACAGGATCCGCCACATCAGGGGAGCCCCGCGAGTGGCGCGCGTTCCGCCGTCGCGTCCGCCAACGCCGCGTGCACCGCCACCGCGTCGGCGCCTTCGAGATTGCGCACGCGCGCGTCTGCGTGCAGGCCCGTCAGGCGCGCCTGCGTGCTCGTATAGATGCCCACGGCCGGCACGCCGAGCGCCGCGGCGAGATGCGTGAGCCCGGTGTCCACGCCGGCCACGCCCTTCGCCGCCCGCAGCAGGCGCGCGAGTTCCGCCACGCGCATGCGTCGCGGCACCACTGCGTCGCGCACACCGGAGGCGATGCGCTCGGCGCGCGCCTTCTCCTCTTCGCTACCCCAGGGCAGCACCACGCGCACGCCGTCCGTCGCAAGGCGCCGCCCGAGCTCGACCCACTTCTCTTCGGGCCAGAGCTTGTCGGCGCGGCTCGTCATGGTGAGGAGCACCGCATAGGGCGCCGGCATCTCGAGCGGCGGCGCGCCCTCGGCGCGCAGCCCGTAGTCGCAAGGGCGCGGCCAGCGGCACGCCGAGCGCCGCGGCGGCGAGCTGGCGGTTGCGCTCGACCGCGTGCTGCCCCATGGCGACCGGGTGGCGCACGTCGTAGAAGCGCGCGGCGAGCGGCTCGCGCGCGCTCGCGGCATCCATGCCATGGCGCTCGCCGCGCGCCACGCGCGCCAGCAGCGCGCTCTTCAGCAGTCCCTGCGTGTCGATGACCGCGGTCGTAGCGCTCCCCGCGCAGCGCGCGGCGGAACGCGCCGATCTCCCGCCAGGTGCGCGCGCTCCACAAGCGCGCCGCGCCAGCGGCGCACCGCCACCGGGATCACGCGCCGCACGCGCGCGTGCATGACGGCGACATCGGCGAAGGCCTCCTCCACCACCCAGTCGATGGCCGCATCGGGCCAGGCGCGCGCCGCATCGCTCACCGCCGGGCAGTTGTGCACCACGTCGCCGAGCGAGGAGGTCTTGACGAAGAGGAGGCGGCGCATGCGTCGGCTAGAATGGCGCGGAACGATTCTACGGGATAACCCTTGACCAGCCCGTCGCGCGCGCCGCTCTCCGTGGTGCTCATCGCGAAGAATGCCGCGAGCCAGCTCGAAGCCTGCCTCGAGAGCGCGGCGTTCGCCGACGAGATCGTGCTGGTCGATTCGGGCAGCGCCGACGCGACCTGCGACCTCGCGGCGCGCCGCGGCGCGCGCGTGGTGCACAAGGAGTGGCTCGGCTTCGGCCCGCAGAAGCAGTTCGCCGTCGAGCAGGCGCGCCACGACTGGGTGCTGTGCCTGGACGCCGACGAGCGCGTCACGCCCGCGCTGCGCCAGAGCATCGAGCGCGCGCTCGCGGCGCCGGTGGCGCCGGTGTACCGCATGGCGCGCTGCAACCGCTTCCTCGGCCGCTGGCTGCGGCATGGCGAAGGCTACCCGGACTGGAGCCCGCGGCTCTTCGACCGCAGGAGCGCGCGCTGGAGCGACGATGCCGGTGCACGAGAAGGTGCTGTACGCGGTCACGCCCGGCACGCTCGCGGGCGACCTGCTGCACGAGTCGGCCGAGGACCTCGCGCGGTATCTGGACAAGCAGAACCGCTACACCACGCTCGCCGCCGAGCAGCTCTACGAGCGCGGCCGCCGCGCCGGCGCCTTTTCGCTCATCGCTTCGCCGCTGGTGCGCTTCTTCAAGTTCTACGTGCTGCGCCTGGGGTTCCTCGACGGCGTGGCGGGCCTGGTGCACATCAGCATCGGCTGCATGAACAGCTACCTGAAGTACGCGAAGCTGATCGAGCTGCGCCGCGCGCGCGGGCCGCGATGAACGTCCTGGTCACCGGCGCGGCCGGGTTCATCGGCATGCACTGCGCCGCGCGCCTGCTCGCACGCGGCGATACGGTGCTCGGCATCGACAACCTGTCGCCCTACTACTCCGTGGAGCTCAAGCGCGACCGGCTGCGCCAGCTGCAAGGCAAGGGAGACTTCAGCTTCGAGCTGCTCGACATCGCGGATGCGCAGGCGTTCGAGCAAGCCTTTGCGCGCGGGCGGCCGGAGGCGGTGCTGCATCTCGCCGCGCAGCCGGGGGTGCGCTACTCGCTCGAGAATCCGGGCTCGTACGTGCAGTCGAACCTGGTGGGCTTCGCCAACCTGCTCGAGATCTGCCGTCGCCACCCGCCGCGCCACCTCGTGTACGCCTCCAGCTCGAGCGTCTACGGGACCAATGCGAAGCTGCCCTGGTCGGAAACCGACAACGTGGACCACCCGATCAGCCTCTACGCCGCGACCAAGAAGGCGAACGAGCTGATGGCGCACACCTACAGCCACCTGCACGGGCTGCACGCGACAGGGCTGCGCTACTTCACGGTCTACGGTCCCTGGGGTCGCCCGGACATGTCGCCGATGCTCTTCGCGCGCGCCATCCTGGAAGGCAAGCCGATCCAGGTGTTCAACCACGGCGACATGCAGCGCGACTTCACCTACGTGGACGACGTGGTGGAGGCGACGCTGCGCGTGCTCGACCGGCCCGCGCAGGACACACCGCCCCATCGTGTCTTCAACGTGGGCAATCACCAGCCCGTGAGGCTGCTCGACTACATCGCGATACTGGAGCGCGCGCTCGGCCGCGCGGCAGTGAAGGAAATGAAGCCGATGCAACCCGGCGACGTGCCGGCGACCTACGCGGACACGCGCGCGCTGCAGGAAGCGGTCGGCTTTGCGCCTGCGACCCCACTCGCAGAGGGCCTCGCGCGCTTCGCCGACTGGTTCAAACGCTACTACCGATTCGCGTGAGCGGGCGCCGCTAGCGTCCGGCCTCGCCCGGCGGCCCTGCGCCATGGCCCCTCTCGGTACGCCGGCGCCCACGGCCCCTCACAGAGCGCGGCACCGCGGCGCCGCCCGGCGCCGGTGCGTATTCGGGCACCCAGGCGCACAGCTGCTCGCGCACTCGTTCGGCCGCCGGATCGCGCGCCGCGCCCAGCCACGCAAGCACTTCGTCCAGCAACTCGGCGTTCGCGCTCGGCTGCGCGCGCGCGACGCGCAGCTTCGGGTGCGGCGTCGGCAGGCTGTGCTCGTCGTCGGCGAGCAGCTCTTCGTAGAGCTTCTCGCCGGGGCGCAGGCCGGTGTAGACGATGCGGATGTCGTTCTCGCCAAAGCCCGAAAGCCGGATCAACTGGCGCGCGAGGTCCACGATGCGCACCGGCTCGCCCATGTCGAGCACGAAGATCTCGCCGCCCTTGCCCATCAGCGCCGCCTGCAGCACGAGCTGGGTCGCCTCGGGAATCGACATGAAGTAGCGCTGGATCTCCGGGTGCGTGACGGTCACCGGGCCGCCGCGCGCGATCTGCTCGCGAAAGCGCGGGATCACGCTGCCGGTGGAGCCGAGCACGTTGCCGAAGCGCACGGTGACGAACTGCGTGCGATCCGGCGCTCTGCAGCGCCTGGCAGGCGAGCTCGGCGAGACGCTTGGAAGCGCCCATGACGTTGGTCGGATTCACCGCCTTGTCGGTGGAGACCAGCACGAACTTGCGCGCGCCGGCGGCCTGCGCGGCGCGCGCCGTGACGATGGTCGAGAGCACGTTGTTCTCGACCGCCTGGAAGGCATTGTCGAGCTCCATCAGCGGCACGTGCTTGTAGGCGGCGGCGTGGAAGACCAGCTGCGGCGCGTAGCGGCGCGAAGACCTCCCCCACGCGCGCCTCCGACTTGGCGTCGCCGATCGCAGCCGCGATCGGCACGCCGGGAAAGCGGTCGCGGAACTCCTGCTCGATGGCGTAGAGCGCGTACTCGGAGATCTCGAAGAGCACCAGCCGCGACGGCGCATAGCGCGCGATCTGGCGGCACAGCTCCGCGCCGATCGAGCCGCCGGCGCCGGTGACCAGCACGCAGCGGCCCTCGATCAGGCCGCGCAGCCCCGCGTCGTCGAGCGCGACCGGGTCGCGCCCCAGCAGGTCGTCGAGCTCGACGTTGCGCAGCGCGGAGACGCTCACCTTGCCCGATACGAGATCGGCATAGGAGGGCACGGTCATCACCTGCAGGCCGGCATCGCCGCAAAGGTCCACTGCGCGCTTGCGCTGCCCGTGCGTCGCGCCCGGCATCGCGATGATCGCTTGCGTCACCTCCAGGCGCGCCGCGAACTCGCCCACCTGCGGCAGTGCGCCGAGGATCTTCACGCCCTGGATGGCGCTGCCATGCTTGCCCGCGTCGTCGTCGAGCAGCCCCACCGCCCGCCACTGGTCGCTGTTCGCCAGATCGCGCAGCAGGCTCGCGGCGGCTGCGCCCGCGCCCAGCACCAGCACCGGGGACCGCGCCAGGGTGTCGCACCATGCCGAGCAGCGTGCGCTCCTTCCAGGCGCGGTAGAGGAGCCGGCTGCCGCTCATCGCGCCGACGAGCAGCACCGGCGCAATGAGATACACGGAGCGCGGCACGACCCAATCAGGCCCCCACAGCGTGAACAGCGCCGGCACCGCGAGCGCCACCACGCCCACCGCGATCAGGATGCGCTGCAGGTCGGGCAGGCTCGCGTAGCGCCACAGGCCGCGGTACAGGCCGAACAGCCAGAACGCGAGCGCATGCACCAGCAGCACGCCGGGCAGGCCGGCGTAGGCTGCACGTGCGTACTCCTCGGGCGGCACCTCGAGGTTGAAGCGCAGCCAGAACGCGGCGAGCCATGCGACGCCGGCAGCCACCACGTCGTGCGCAAAGGCAAGCGAGGCACGCACGATGAACTGGCGGTCCAGCTTCATCGCACCGACTCGCTCCCGGTGCGCGCGTGCCGCGCCCAGCGCAGGTCCACCCAGAACGCGACGGCGATCAGGATCGCCGCCGCAATCGCGAGCGCACCGGCCTGCACGGTGGGAGGTTCGCGCCGCGCCAGCAGCGCGATCGCCGCGCAGCCCGCCATCGCCGCGTACTCGATGATCGCGGTGCCGCGGTGGCCGAAGCCCATGCGCACCAGGCGCTGGTAGTAGTGTTCCTGGTGCGCCTGCCAGACGCGCTCGCGCCGCAGCACGCGCCGCAGCAGCGTGAGCGTCGCGTCGCAGACGAACGGCGCGAAGACCAGCAGCGGAAACCAGATCGGCCAGTAGCCCCGGCTCCAGCCGACCACGCCGAGCGCGCCGGCGAGAAAGCCCGATCGGCACCGAGCCCACGTCGCCCATGAAGATGCGCGCCGGCGGGAAGTTGAAGACGAGGAATCCGGCCGCCGCCGCGGCGAGCGAGGCGCAGAGCGCCGCGTAGCCGTCGGCGCCGGAAAGCAAGCGCGGCGATCGCGTAGGCGCCGAAGCCGAAGAGCGCCATGCCGCCCGCGAGCCCGTCCGAGCCGTCCATGAAGTTGTAGAGATTCGTGTACCAGGCGATGGCGAGCACGATCCCCGCGAACAGCACCGGCTCCGAATAGCCGATCTGATAGACGAGCACGGCGACTGCGGCGGCCACGTGCGCCGCAAGGCGCGCAAGCGTCGGCAGACCCGCGACGTCGTCGATGAAGGACACTGCAGCCAGCGCGAGCGCGGCGCCGAGCGTCGCGCCGACGCCCGGCTGGATGAGCGCGCAGGCCGCAGCAACGCCGGCGGCGATGGCGATGCCGCCCGTGCGCGGCACGGGATGCGCGTGCAGGGAGCGCTCGTTCGGCCGATCGAGCGCGAGCCGCCGGCCGGCCGGCGTGAGCAGCAGCCGCGCGACCAGCAGTGCGACCAGGAACGCGGCAACGGGCGCCAGCGCGAGCATGGCGCGCATTCTAGCTGCCCCGCGCACGCCACAACGCTAGCCGCCCTGCGCCCGATACCACTCTGCGGTGTGCTTCAGGCCCTGCTCGAAGGTGAAGGGCGGCCGCCAGCCCAGCACGGCTCGGATCGCGGAGTCGTCGATGACCTGCGATTCGACGAGCCGCGCCGCGCCCGGGACGAGACGCAGGAGCGCGGCCGGAAACGGAAACAGGCGCGCCGGCCGACCGAGCGCGCGCCCGAGGGCCCGGCAAAGCTCGGGCGTCGAGACCGGTGCGCCGTCACTCAGCTCGAAGACCCCCGCCGGTCCTTCCAGGCAGCGCCGGATCGCGTCGACCAGATTGCCGACGTAGATGAGGCTGCGCCGGTTGCTGGATGCTCGCGAGCGGCAGCGGCCAGCCGCGGTCGATCGCGCGCATCAGCGCGAGGAAGTTCGCCTTCACGCGCGGGCCGTAGACGAGCGGCGGTCGCAGGATCGCCGCCTCGAGACCTTCGAGCTGCAGGAGCGCCTGCTCGGCGATCGATTTCGCGCGCCCGTAGGCATCGTCCGGCCTGCGCCGCCTTGATCGAGCTGAGATAGACGAAGCGCCGCGCGCCGGCCGCGAGTGCCGATCTCACCTGCGCGATCGTGCCTTCGACGTTGACGCGGTGCAGCTCCGCAGGGCTTGCGTCCGTGTGCGCGATGTTCGCGAGGTGCACGACCGCGTCGCAGCCTTCGACCGAGGCGCACAGCTCGTGGCCCGCGGCGGCGAGCGCGGGGAGCAGATGGCTGCCGACGAAACCACCCGCGCCAGTGACGAGGATTCGCATCGGTGCCGATACGCCCGCCGCGCTAGGCGCGGGCCACCACGACCCCGCTGCCCTGCCCCAGGAAGGCAGCCTTGAAGCGCCAGTCGATATCCGCGCCACGGAAACCGCTCTTCTGCAGACGCCCGATGATGTCGCGGCCGTAGTTGCGATATGCGAGCACACGGCCATGCCCGCGAATGCGGTCGCCGTGGTATTCGGGCGGAAGCAGGTGCTCGATGGCGCCGTTCCGCATGCGCGCGCGCTCCACCGTTTCACCCGCGTCGGACAGCGGAACAGTGAACACGAAGACTCCGCCGGCGCGCAGCACGCGCCGGACCTCGCGAAACCCGCGCGCGTCGTCGGCCACGTGCTCGAACACCCCGGTCGAGGTGACGACGTCGAAGGACTCATCGTTGAACGTAAGGCGCTGCACGTCCTGGCATTGGACGCCCCCACGCCAGGCGCCAGGCTCGACATCGTCGAAATACTCGGAAGAAGTGAGCCGCGGCACTTCGCGCCGGAGGAACTCGAATAGCGGGCCGCGCGAGGACAACTCATATACGACGTCGCTGCCGAGGCCGGGCCGCAATTCCTTGAGCGCGTAGGCGAGCGACAGCGTCATGGCGCTTGCCGCGCAGCGCATGCAGCGCACGCCGATATCCGACGCCGACAGACGCACAAGCAAGCTTGGCCCGCACATCGGGCAGCGGAAGCCGCGCAATGCGAGCTGCCTCGGCTGCGCGAGCGCGGCGGCGGTACGCACGCGGTGCAGGATCTCAGAGCCTCGCATCCGGCGCAAGCCGCCACCTTGAGTGCCCGCGATACTTCAGCCTTCAGCAGCGGCCTTCGCAGACGTGGCCACGTCTTCGTCGATCCTGCCGTCGTGCTGGCGGGCGGCTCCGGCACGCGGCTGTGGCCGATGTCGCGCAAGCTGCTGCCGAAGCAGTTCCTCGCGCTGCTCTCCGAGCACACGCTGTTCCAGGAGACCGCGCTGCGCGTGAAGCCGGTCGCGGGCTGCGACGCTCCGATCGTCGTCTGCAACGACGAGCACCGCTTCCTCGCCGCGGACCAGCTGCGCGAGATCGGCATCGCGCCTGCGGCGATGATCTCTCGAGCCGGTCGGCCGCAATACTGCCCCGGCGATCGCGGTGGCCGCACTTGCGGCACTGGAGCGCGATCCCGGAGGCGCTACTGCTGGTGCTCCCCTCGGATCACACCGTCACGCGGCCGGCAGCGTTTCGCCGCGACGCGCTGCAGCGCGCTCGAGCTCGCGCAGCGACGGCTACCTCGTCACTTTCGGCATCGTTCCCGATGGCCGCGGACACCGGCTACGGCTACATCGAGCGCGGCGCACCGATCGACAGGATGCCGCAGCCTGGAAGGTGGCGAGCTTCGCGAGAAGCCCGACCGGCGACGCGCCGAGTCCTTTGTCGCGAGCGGCAACTTCTTCTGGAACAGCGGCATGTTCGCCTTCCGGCGCGGAAGTACCTGGAGGAGCTGGCGCGCCTTCGGCCCGAGATGCTCGCCGCGGCGGAGCAGGCCTACGCGAAGAGCCAGCGCGACCTCGACTTCCTGCGCCTGGACAGCGAGGCGTTCGCGCCTGCCCGTCGGACTCGATCGACTACGCGGTGATGGAGAAGCACGCCCATGCGGCGTGGTGCAGACCGACCCGGGCTGGAGCGACGTCGGCAACTGGCAGGCGCTATGGGACGTCGGCGCGAAGGATGCGCGCGGCAACGTGGCCGTCGGCGACGTGCACCTGCACGACGCCGACAGCTGCTACGTGCGTTCGGAGAATCGGCATGTGGCCGCCTCGGCGTGACCAGAACCTGGTCATCGTCGAGACGGAGCGACGCGCTGCTGGTCGCGTCGAAGGAGCACGCAGCCAGCACGTCAAGCGAGTCGTCGCGAACCTCGCCGATGCGAAGCGGACCGAGCACGTGTCGCATACGCGCGTTTACCGGCCGTGGGGCTACTACGAGAGCGTGGACGCGGGCGCCGCGCTACCAGGTCAAGCGCATCGTGGTGAACCCCGGGCGGCGCTGTCGCTTGCAGCGGCATCGGCACCGCGCGGAGCACTGGATCGTCGTCTCGGGCGACGCGCGCGTGACACGCGACGAGGAGATATTCGATCTCGGCGCGAACCAGTCGACCTTCATCCCGCTGGGCGCCAAGCACCGGCTCGAGAACCCGGGCAAGGCGCCGCTCCAGCTGATCGAGGTGCAGTCGGGCGACTACCTCGGCGAGGACGACATCGAGCGGTTCGAGGACCGCTACGACCGCCGCTGAGCCGATGGGCGGGACCGCGGTGGCGCTGTCGCTGGTGAGCCACCGGCAGAACGCGCTCGTCAACCTGCTGCTCGGCGACCTCGCCCGCCTGCAACGTGCGGACCTGCAGGTCCTCGTGACTCAGAACGTTCCCGATCCGGAGCCGATCGTGCCCCCCGCCGGCGCGCAAGTCGTCGAGAATGCACGGCCAGCGGGTTTCGGCGCCAACCACAATGCGGCTTTCCGGCGCTGCGACGCGCCCTACTTCTGCGTGGTCAATCCTGACGTGCGCCTGGGCGCGGACCCCTTCCCGGCTTTGATCGCCGCGCTGCAACGCGGTCGCGCTGCCGTGGCGGGCCCGCGGGTCTGCGATCCGCAGGGGCGCGTGGAGGACAGCGCACGGCGCTTTCCGACCATCGCCGGTTTGCTGCGCAAGTTTGTCGCAGGCGCAGCGGGCCCGGACTATCCCGGGGACCGCGGCCCGCTCGAGGTGGACTGGGTAGCCGGCATGTTCATGCTGTTCCGCAGCGACGCATTCCGCGCGGCGGGCGGTTTCGACGAGCGGTTCTTCCTCTACTACGAGGACGTGGACTTGTGCCGGCGGCTGCGTGCCCTCGGCCATGCCTGCGTGTATCAGCCGCAGGCTTCCGTGATCCACGACGCGCGGCGTGCCAGCCGGCGCAATCTGCGCCTGATGGGCATCCACGCCGCGAGCGCAGTGCGCTACCTCTCGCGACGGTACCGGTGACGCCATGGCAACCGCTCCCGTCAGCGCGGTGATTCCGTGTTTCCGCTGCGCCGACACCATCGGGCGCGCGGTGGGCTCGATCGCCGCGCAGACGCTGCGGCCCGCCGAAGTCATCCTGGTGGACGACGGCGGCGGCGACGGCACGCTCGAGGCGCTGCACGCACTCGCCGCTGCGCATCCGCAGGGCTGGATCAAGGTGCTGGCGCAACCGCGCAATTGCGGTGCAGCCGATGCGCGCAACGCCGGCTGGGCTACCGCCACCCAGCCTTATCTCGCCTTCCTCGATGCCGACGATGCCTGGCATCGCCGCAAGATCGAGCTGCAGTTTGGCTACATGGCAGCGCATCCCGAGGTGGCGCTCTGCGCGCATCGCCACGACATCCTCGACACGGGCGAGGTGCCGGAGCGCCCAATCGGGGAGGTTTCGGCCGAGCGCGTTTCCAAGCTGTCGCTGCTGCTTTCCAACAACTTCTTCGCGCCGACCATGATGATGCTCAAGCGCGAGCTGCCGCAGCGCTTCCTCTCCGGGCGGCGCCACGTGGACGATCACCTGCTGTGGCTGCAGATCGTCTGTGCGGGGTACTCCTTCGTGCGCCTCTCCGCGAAGCTCGCCTACACCTACAAGCGGCCCTTCGGCGAGAGCGGCCTGAGCGGTCAGCTCTGGGCCATGGAGAAGTCAGAGCTCGCCAACTACCGGATCCTACGCTCGGAGGGCTGCATCGGCGCCGTCGCCGCGCTCGCGCTGAGCGCCTGGTCGCTGGCGAAGTTCGTGCGCCGGCTCGCGCTCGTGGGCCTGCGGCGCGCGCGCGCCATCGAGTAGAATCCGCGCCTTTCCATGAGCTTTCACACCGAAGCGCAGCTCAAGCTCGCGCTAGACGACGTCCGGCAGGGCTTTGCGCGCAGCGATCTGTGGCTTCTGCTGGGGTGGACGGATATCCGTCTCAAGTTCCGACGCTCCTTGCTCGGCCCCCTCTGGCTCACGATCAGCACGGCCATCATGCTGATCGCGCTCGGCTTCGTGTATGCCGCACTGTTCAAGTTGGATCTGAAGCTGTACTTCCCCTTCCTCGCCGCCGGGATCGTCACGTGGTCGCTGATCGCCTCACTGGTGATCGAGGGGTGCCAGACGTTCATCGGCAACGAATCCATGATCAAGCAGATCCGCCTGCCCTTTACGGTGCATGCGCTGCGGGTGGTGTGGCGCAATGTTCTCGTCTTCCTGCACAACGTGATCATTGTGGTTGCCGTGGTACTCATATTCGCGAAGTGGCCGAGCGTGCTGTCATTGCTTTTTCTGCTCGTCGGGATGGCGCTCATCATGCTGAACGGGGTTTGGATCTGCCTGCTCCTTGGTCTGATCTGCACCCGCTTTCGCGATATGCCGCCGATGATCGGCAGCCTCGTTCAGCTGGTCTTCTTCGTGACGCCGATCATCTGGCATCCGTCGCTGCTCGCCGGGCGTCAGCGCATCGTGAATTTCAACCCGTTCTACCACTTCATCGAGTTGCTGCGCGCCCCCATGCTGGACGCCATCCCTAGTGCAGTTACATGGATGGCGGTACTTGCCATCACTGCAGGGGGCTGGCTGGTCACCGTGCTCGTCTTCTGGCGCTATCGCAGGCGCATCGCGTACTGGATCTAGGCATGGCCTCCATCGTGCTGCGCGACATGCATGTCGACATCCCGATCTACGACGCGAGCGGGCGCTCGCTGAAGAAGCAGTTGCTGCGTGCCTCGACGGGGGGACGCATCGTGCGCGACCATGGCGTAGCCGTGGTGCGCGTGATCAACGGCATCTCTCTCGAGCTGAGGGACGGCGACCGGGTGGGCCTGGTGGGCCACAACGGCGCGGGAAAGACGTCCCTCCTCCGCGTCTTGGCGGGAGTCTACGAGCCGACGCGCGGCTGGATCCAGGTCGAGGGGAGCGTGATTCCGATTCTCGACATCAACCTGGGCATTGACTACGAGTCCACCGGGTACGAGAACGTCCTGATGCGCGGGGCGGTGTTGGGGCTCAAGCGCAAGGAGCTCAAAGCGCTGTCTGAGAACATTTCGGAATTCACGGGACTGGGGAACTACCTGGAGGTTCCAGTTCGAACCTACTCGAGCGGGATGACACTGCGACTGGCTTTCGGCATCTCGACGAGTGTCGCACCGGAAGTCCTTCTTCTTGATGAGTTCTTCGGCGTTGGCGACGCGGATTTTCTCGAGAAGGCCGAGCGTCGACTGAACGAATTGATTTCGAAGGCAGGCATACTGGTCTTTGCATCGCACTCTCAAGATCTGATCCGTCGACTGTGCAACAAGGTGTTATGGCTCGATAAAGGGGAAGTGCGCGCGTTTGGCGATGTCGATACAGTGCTTGCCGAGTATTCAGCGCGGATTGGCAAGCAGAACTGAAACGCCAGTACAATCCAGCCCTCTCAAAATTCTCCGGCAATCATGAAGGTATCCGTCATCGGTCTTGGAAAGCTCGGTTCGCCATTGGCCGCGGTCCTGTCGAGCAAGGGGCATCAGGTCATCGGCGTCGACGTGAATCCCGAGTTTGTGCGCGCCCTCGCCGCCGGCAGGGCGCCAGTCGAGGAGCCCGGCCTCCAGGCGCTCATTGACGCGTCGAAAGGGCGACTCACCGCCACCTCCGATTACGAGAAGGCGGTGCTGGAGAGCGAGATCTCCTTCGTCATCGTTCCGACGCCAAGCGACACGAAAGGCGGGTTCTCCAACAAGTATGTGCTGTCCGCCGTCACGGCGATCGGCAAGGCCTTGCGCAAGAAGCCGGCCTACCACGTCGTCAACATCACCAGCACCGTGATGCCGGGCTCCACGGGCGGCGAGATTCGCCGGACGCTTGAGGAAGCCTCCGGCCGCACCGTCGGCAAGGACGTGGGCCTCTGCTACAACCCGGAGTTCATTGCGCTGGGCAGCGTGGTGCGCGACATGCTCTTCCCGGACATGCTGCTGATCGGCGAGTCCGACCCACGCGCCGGCGACGTGCTCGAGGCGATCTACAAGACGACCTGCGAGAAGAATCCCCCAGCGATGCGCATGAACTGGGTGAACGCCGAGCTCACCAAGATCTCGGTGAACACCTACGTAACCACCAAGATTTCCTACGCCAACATGCTCGCCGACATGTGCGAGCGGCTGCCCGGGGCGGATGTTGACGTGGTGACAACGGCACTCGGCATGGACACACGTATCGGCAAGAAGTACCTGCGTGGGGCTCTCGGCTACGGCGGCCCTTGCTTCCCGCGGGACAATGTGGCTTTCGGTTTCCTCGCCCGCTCGCTCGGCGCGCGCGCCGACATTGCGGAGGCCACGGACCGGCTGAACCGCCACCAGATCGACCGATTGGCCGAGCTGGCCCTGCGGCTCCTAGATAGCCGCAGCCGCGTCGGGGTGCTCGGGCTCTCCTACAAGCCGGAAACCGGTGTGATCGAAGAAAGCCAAGGCGTCGCGCTCGCCGCGCGGCTATCGGAAGAGCGAAAGGAGGTCTATGTGCACGACCCCCTCGCGCTTCCGGGCGCAATGGCGGTGCTGCAGGACAAGGTCGTGCCCATGGTTTCGGCCGAGGAGTGCGTGAAAGCGGTAGACGTGCTCGTGATCACCACGCCCTGGCCCCAATTCAAGGAAATTCCGCATGCCGCGTTTGCGCGCGTTGGAGAGCGCCTCCAGGTGCTCGACTGCTGGCGCATGTTGCCCCGCGAGAAGCTCGGGTCGGTAGCGGACATTCATTTCCTCGGTATCGGCGGCAGCGTTTCTTCAGAATGATCCAGGGCCTGACCGGCGCCTGGGCGCGCAGAACGCGTGGTCAGGTGCCAATAGGTTCACCATGCAGAAATCTGGCGAAGATCTCTCCGCGCTGTTGAAGTGTCCGGCAACCGGCGCCTCCATGCGGCGCATGGACGACGAGTACGTCAGTACCGGTGACCCTCGCGTGAGGTTTCCCGTGGAGCAGGGAATCACACGAGCCTTCCTCAATCATGACACAGGGAGCGCCGACGTCACCGTTACGATGCAGGATTTCTACAGTGCGCACCCGTTTCCGAACTATGACGAGATGGAGAGCGTCGGCTCGCTGGTAGAGAAGAGCCTAGCGCGTGGGTTTCCGGAACTGCTCAACCGCGCGATTCCACCGCACGCTCGCGTCCTGGAGGTGGGTTGCGGCACCGGGCAGCTAGGCAACTTTCTGTCCATTGCTAACCGCCGCGTGCTATCTGTGGACATGACTTGGAACTCGCTGCTGTTGGCGCAGAAGTTCAAGGAACAGAATGGCATGCGCAATGTTCACTTTGCGCAGATGAATCTGTTCCGACTGCCCTTGCAGCCCGCTACGTTCGACGTGGTGATCTGCAGCGGCGTACTGCATCACACGTCCGAGCCGTATCGTGGATTTCAGGGACTCACGACACTGGTCAAGCCTGGAGGCATCCTGATCATCGGACTATACAACCGATACGGAAGACTGCAGACACGCATGCGCCGCCTTCTTGCCAAGGTGTTCGGCAGGGGCGTAGAGAAGCTCGACCCTTACCTGTCGGGTACGAGATTGGCGGATGACAAGAGGCGGGCCTGGTTCATGGACCAGTACAAGAACCCGCATGAATCGATGCACACAATGGACGAGGTACTGCGCTGGTTTGACGAGAATGGCATCGATTTCGTGCGCGGGATTCCCAGCACGCTGTTCGAGGCACAAACCGATTCCGGAGAACGGCGGTCCCTGTTCGACCACGAAGATCGGGGCTCGGCTCTCGACCGGCTGCTAAGCCAACTGCGGCAGTCGTTCACCGATGCCGAAGGAGGGCTGTTCATAATGATAGGGCGACTGCGATGACATTCGGCCGCAAGCTGCTGTTTGCGACTGTGACCCTCATGATCTTTCTTGTGGTGGTTGAAGGCTTAGCGCGGCTCGTCTGGTGGCGTCTGGAGGAGCGGTCCCTGCGCAACACCATGCAGGGCGCCGAGCGGGTCCTGCAGAACGATGCGATCAACTTCGTGAAGCAACCCGATCCAGTGCTTGGGTACGTATTGAAACCTGGATTCGATGACGGTCAAGGTTGGTTGGTGAACCAGCAAGGATTCGCGCAGCAGGAGCTGGTGCCAACAGAGAAGGCGCCCGGCAAACTCCGGATTGCAGCGATGGGCGAATCAACGACGCAGGGGCATAGCGCGCTCAACGCAAATTACCCGCTGTACTTGAGACGACTGCTGGAATCACAGGGTCGTACCTCAACTGGCATTGAAATGATCAATGGCGGCGTAGCGGGCTGGTACAGCGATCAGGTGGCGCTATGGGCGGAGCGGAAAGTGGCAGTACTCCGACCGGATGTCGTTGTGCTGTACGTCGGCTGGAACGACTTCCAAGTCTACGATCCGTTTTCGCTGCCGTGGACCAAGTCCGCGTTCTACGTGTCGTATGGCGGGACTGCGTACTTGATCGAGAGCTCGCCACTCAGGCTAGTATGGATCGCGCACGCAGTTGCAGAACGCATTCGATTCCGCAGGCTCGAAGCGAGGAGGGCGATTGAACCTTACGAGGTTACAAGGGGTGCGAACAAGGAGTATTCAGCCTTGCCCGAGGAAACCTACAAGTACTACACCCAAAGCATGGATCGCCTCGTGGCCGCGTTTCGCCAGACCAACCCTGACGTGAGGATTGCGGTAACCACCCTGGTTGGTCGCTGGCCTCACGGAACGCCAATGGAGTATGCATCGAATCTGGGCGCCACGTACTGGATGAAGACGCGCGCGCTGTCGCCGCAGGACGCAGCGGCGTCCCATCAGCGGTTCAATGACGTGATCCGCGGATACGCAAGGCACCGCCGCCTGGCTCTGATCGACGCGGAAGCCGCCTTCTCAACGCTGGATCGCGCGTCACTGCAAACGGATTTTGCCCACTTCACCGCTGAGGGCTATGAGTTGCTCGCCGAGATAATGTACGAATCGCTGCGCACGCAGGGCATCGTCGCCGGCGAACCGAGTCCGCGTATGCGCGAGCTGATTGCCAAGTATCGGGCGCCGTGATGCCAACGCACATTCTCGGGATCTCCGCCTTCTACCACGACAGCGCGGCATGTATAGTCAGCGACGGCGAGATCATTGCAGCGGCCGAGGAAGAGCGCTTCACACGCAAGAAGGGGGACGCGCGCTTTCCACAAAGAGCGATCGAGTTCTGCCTACGAACCGCAGGGATCACTGCGGCCAAGCTTGCCGCCGTGGCCTACTACGACAAGCCAGTCACCACATTCAGCCGGTTGCTGCAGTCATACCTGGAGTACCCCCTGCGCAGCTACCGCTCGTTCAGCACGAGCATGCCGTTGTGGATCAACGAGAAGCTGAAGATCCCGAAGATCATTGACGAACAGCTCAAGGGTTTCGGAGCCGAGATCTATTTCTGCCGCCACCACGAGTCGCATGCCGCGTCGGCCTTTCTGTGCAGCCCGTTCGAGGAATCGGCGATATTGATCGCAGATGGCGTTGGCGAATGGGCATGCACTTCCATCGGCGCAGGTGAGGGAAACAAGGTGAAGCTCGTGAAGGAAGCGCACTTCCCTCACTCGCTCGGGCTTTTCTACAGTGCGATGACGCAGTATCTGGGGTTCAAGGTCAACCTGGACGAATACAAGGTAATGGGGCTCGCCCCTTACGGCGAGCCACGGCATGCGTCCAAGTTGCTGGACAATGTGCTCGACCTCAAGGCCGACGGTTCATTGGCCTTGAATCTGGATTATTTTGATTTCGTGCATGGACTCTCGATGATAAGCGATCGGCTGGCCGCGCTATTCGGCATGCCTTCGCGTGGTCCGGAGGGTCAGATGTCGCAGTTCCACATGGACTTCGCGGCATCGGTGCAGTCGATCACGACGGAAGCCATGCTGCGACTGTCACGCACAGCGAAGCAGCTTACTGGTTCGCGAAATCTTTGCATGGCAGGCGGGGTAGCGCTGAATTGCGTGGCAAACGGCGCGGTCTATCGCGATGGCAGGTTCGAGAACATCTATGTCCAACCGGCATCGGGTGATGCGGGTGGCGCTATTGGCGCAGCGTTGCAGGTCTGGCACCAGGTGTTAGGTAACCGGCGCAAGCGCCCGCTGAACGATGCCATGCGTGGCGCCTACCTGGGTCCAGACATTGACGACGCACAAGTCGCTTCCTACCTCGACGGACTCGGGACCGAGTACCGAACATGGTCCGTCGAGACGCTTCCCTCGGACATTGCGCGCTGGTTGGCGGCGGGCCACATTGTCGGCCTGTGCCGGGGCCGCATGGAGTTCGGTCCCAGGGCATTGGGCGCCCGCAGCATCCTCGGCGACGCTCGCAACGCGCGAAACCAGCGCCGTATCAACCTCAAGATCAAGTATCGCGAGTCGTTTCGACCTTTCGCGCCTGCAATTCTGGAGTCGAAGGTGAACCAGTACTTCGACATCGATATCCCCAGCCCGTACATGTTGATGGTCATGCCGGTGATTGAGGAGCAGCGGCTGCATGAAGCGGAGAACTCCTCGGTGTCCGGTTTGGACAAGCTGCGCGTGATCCGGTCCGGAGTGCCGGCAGTGACGCACGTGGACTATTCAGTACGCCTGCAAACGGTAACCTCGGAACGCAACGGTTTCTTTCATGACGTCGTGAACGCGTTCGACGCGCTGACGGGTTGTCCCATGATCGTCAACACCAGCTTCAACCTGCGAGGTGAGCCGATCGTATGTGACCACCGCGACGCCTACCATTGCTTCACGATGAGCGACATTGACGTGCTTGTGCTCGGTTCCTGCGTAGTTGCGAAACCTGGCATCGATCTGGATGCGCAGCCGCTTGCGCTTGGCGACCTTGAAGAAGCGTTCGCCAATGTTTAGCCCGTCGCTGAGGCGATCTTCGGCAGAAGAGCGGTCTCAGCTCTTGGTCTTGGCGACCGGCCTTGGCGCTGTCGCGTCCTTGTTTGCGTGGATCTTCGACGCGAGGATCTTCCCGGGTATCTTAGCTCTTCTGGGATGCGTCGCGTTTGCCGGATGGTTCGCATACCGGCGAATCGGGCACGACGTCTTCCTGATCTTTGCGCTCATAGTCCTGGCCATCGGTAGAATCGTGAGTCCGATCATCGTATTCATTATGTACGTCGCCAGTATTGGCCTGGTCGGCGGCGCGCTTCGTGCCCTTGGCATGAACCGGCTCAGGCGGGACTTCAAAGCATGCAAGCAGTTGCCAACCATGCTGGTGGACGCGTCGCAACCCACTGATGAGAGTTTCAGGAGGCAGAGCTGATGAACGATCCGACTGAATCCAGGCGATCCGTCCGGCCTGGCATCTGGAGCGAGTACATGTACTTCCTGCGGCGGTACAAGATGTGGTGGCTGCTCCCGGTCTTTGCGGTGGTTACCATTCTTGGAATACTCGTAGTCCTTGGCGGATCGAAAGCAGCCCTGTTCATCTACGCACTTTTCTGAATTTGAGGAAGCAATACGTGAAGAACACACAAAGCTTGATCGGCAAGAACGACCTGGTCGTCGTCACGGGCGGCGGCGGCTTCATCGGCGGCCACCTCGTGGCAGACCTCCGCGCGAAGGGCTACCGGCGCATCCGCTCGGTGGACATCAAGCCCCGCGACGAGTGGTTTCAGGAGTTTCCCGACGTGGAGAACCTGCAACTCGATCTCAAGGAGCTCGGCGCCGCGCGTCGCGCAGCGACGGACGCGGCTTACGTCTTCAACCTGGCCGCCGACATGGGGGGCATGGGTTTCATCGAGACCCACAAAGCCGAGTGCATGCTCTCGGTGCTCATCAATACCCACATGCTGATGGCGGCGCAAGGACGCTGGCGTGAAGCGCTTCTTCTACTCGTCCTCGGCTTGCGTGTACGCGGCCGACAAGCAGACGTCCGCCGCGGTGGTCGCGTTGAAGGAGGCGGACGCCTACCCCGCCATGCCGGAGGACGGCTACGGCTGGGAGAAGCTCTTCAGCGAACGCATGTGCCGGCACTTCACGCGAGGATTTCAGGCTCGCCACGCGTGTGGCGCGCTACCACAACGTCTACGGCCCTTTCGGCACGTACGACGGCGGACGCGAGAAGGCACCGGCGGCAATCTGCCGTAAGGTGATCGCCGCAAAGACGAGCGGCTCCAACGAGATCGAAATCTGGGGCGACGGCGAGCAGACGCGCAGCTTCATGTATCATCGACGATTGCCTGACCGGAACGCTGGGGATTATGGCAAGCGACGTCGACCGAGCCGCTCAACCTGGGCAGCGACGAACTCGTAACCATCAATCAACTGGTTGACATCGTCGAGGACATCGCCGGAGTGAAGCTGATGCGCAAGTACAAGCTCGACGCGCCCAAGGGCGTGCGCGGACGTAACAGCGACAACACGCTGATCAAGGCGAGGCTAGGGTGGGCACCTTCCATCGCACTTCGTGCTGGAATGGAAAAGACCTATCGCTGGATTGAAAGCGAACTGCGCAGTGGGTCCACGTCGAGGCGCAAGGTTTTTTCCGCGTAGAGTCGACAGCTCCGCTGTTCTAGATGGACCACATGAGCGCCCGATATCATCTGTCAAGGATTCTCCAGCACGCAGGTGCAATCGTTGGGTTGGGGCCCTTAGGGGAGCGGACGACACAGAGCCCGTTCGACGTCTTCCTCAGTGCCGATGCACTTGCAATAAATCACGCCCGCCAAGCGCATTTGGCGTCACTAGGGCTGCCGCTCGAGGGGAAATCCGTGCTCGAGGTAGGCGCGGGGATCGGCCTCCATACCCAATTCTTTCTAGATCATAGTTGTGCGGTCGTCTTGACAGACGGCAATAGCGAGAACGTCGCCGAGATCAAGCGACGTCACCCTAAGTTGCGATCAGAATGCGTCGATTTGGACGGCGATTCCGATTTGTCGTTTCTCGGCACTTTTGACATCGTCTACTGCTACGGCTTGCTTTATCACCTTGCGGATCCTAATCGTGCACTAAGGCGCATGGCGAGCGTATGCACGGGTATGCTGCTACTCGAAACCTGCGTATCGCTGGGGCGGTTTTCAGAAGTCACGTTTCTAGTGGACTATCGTGGCAACAATCAGGCCACGACCGGTATCGGGTGCCGGCCGACACGATACTGGATAATGGAAAAGTTAAGGGATTGCTTTGGCCATTCGTATCACACCGTCACCCAGCCAGATCACCCGGATTTCCCGCTGGACTGGGACGCGCCCGAGACGCGCCTCCTGTACAGGGCGGTATTTGTTGGATCTAGGCAACCGCTCACATCGACGGCCCTCACGACTGATGTACCCAGGTTGCAGACGCAGCATGTTCCGCAGTCGTGAGTCTTCCTGTCCGAATCGGCCATCAATTTGAACGTGTTTCCTGGGGAGTGGTGAGACGCCTGATACCTCACCTTCCAGTCCCACTTCTCTGTCACATCGGTACGTTCATGGCGAGCTCGCGGGCAGTGAGACCGTTCCCAGGCTATCGTTTTGCGATCGAGGAACGACAGCCAACGTCCCGCATAGTGGCCCGCCAGAAGCTGTGGGGTCACTTCAAGGCACTCAACGTTCAGGAACCCGTGCGAATCCGCTGGGTGGATGGTCTGAGACTTGACCTAGTGCTTGGCAATGATCAGAGTCGATGCCTCTTCGTGGGCGGCAGCTTCGAGCCAAACGAATTCGCATTCCTGCAGAAAGCCTTGACTCGTGGCGCAGTGTTTGTCGACATCGGTGCCAACGAAGGCTTCTACACGGTATTCGCGGCAAACCTTATAGGGCCGCGTGGCCGCGTCATCGCCGTTGAACCCAGTCCGCGCGAGTATGGAAGACTAGATAGAAATATCGCCCTCAATCGCCTGACCAACGTAACGCTTGTAGCGCGCGGCCTTGGTGCGAGACCGGGAAAGGCGCGGTTGCACATTGCCGACCCGGAGCACAACGGCCAAAACACACTCGGCGACTTTGGGCATACCGGCGTAACCGCGGTTGGGCATGTTGACATCGAGTTGACCGATCTCGACTCACTTGCGCAGGAGCTCTCTCTCGACGAAGTCGACTTGATCAAGATAGATGTCGAAGGGGCGGAATTCGCGGTGATCAGAGGTGCGATAAAGACATTAGAGAAGTGCAAACCTACGATGCTGATTGAACTATTTGATGCGGCGTTGCGCAAGCAAAACTCGAGCGCGGATGCCGTGCTCACTCAGTTGAGCCAACTGGGCTATCTCTTCTATTCGTTCAGTGACTTAACTGGTCTACCGGAACCACTGGGGAAGCTCGAGCCGGGCAGCCAGAACATAGTGGCTGTTCATGGCAGCCGATCGCGGCCTTAGTCGCCAGAGCCAATCCGTGGTGACGAGGAGAAAGCCAAGAATAGCGAGCCGCCGAAGGCGCAGGAGGGGGATTATTGTTAGCAGGCGGGAAGTCGTCTGGACTTGCCCATGGTTGCGCGTGGTGAAGAAGACGGTGCGGCAGTATGGTTCTAAAGGCGCCGACGACTACTATTCAATTCTCCAACAAGATTACGTCAACGTGCTGGCGATCACGCGCGATGGACTAATACCGATTGTTAGGCAGTTCCGACCTGCTGTGGAGGACTTCACTTGGGAGCTACCTGCAGGTTTGAGGGATACAGGTGAAACCGCACGCGCTGCGGCCCAACGAGAGCTTGCCGAGGAAACTGGCTTTGTAGCGTTGGAAATGGTGTGCGTTGGTCGGCACTATATTGACACCGGCCGTCTGTGCAATCGTTTCTATTCATTTGCAGCCATCGCAGAGGCAGTGCGAGGCAAGACGCGGGAGCCGGGCATTGAGATGCGATTGATCGCGTTGGAGAAACTACGGCGAATGATTCTGAAGGGAGCGCTCAGCCTGCAGACCCATATTGCGCTTGTTTACGTTGCGATGACGCATCCTGCGTCTGTTCGAATGCTTGATCGTCACGGACTTGACGACCTTCGCCGCCGGTTCTTGGTTTGACGGAGCCGGGTCCGCGGCAACTCAGAATGGGAATTGGCCTGCAGTCATGAAAAAGCCGGGCAGCAAGCCCACCTTCAAAGTCACGAGAGAGATCGTGCAGCGCCGCCTGTTCGCAGACGATCCCTTTGTACTGGTCGATGTAGGCTGCAGCGGCGGTATCGCCGGGCATTGGCGGGCCTTGGAGCCTGCGTTGAAGGCCTACGGCTTCGATCCGCTGGTACGCGAGTGCGAGCGGCTCCGCGGGCTGGAGCGCAATCCGCAGGTGCGCTACTTCGACCGCTTCGTGGGGTGGGACGGGTATCGGGAATTGTTTCCCGAGCGCGTGGAGAGCGACCCTCTGCTGGGCTGGACCAATCAGCCTTTTCCACGCAGCAGCGCCGCGCGCGCGCAGAATGCGCAGACGGAATCCTTCGTGCAGGCAGTATTCAATTACGGCAATGCCGACCTCAAATACACCGAGCAGCGCACCTCGCTCGATGCGTTCTTCGCTGGTGAGTCAGGTGTCAAAGTCGACTTTGTCAAAGTTGACACCGACGGGCATGATTACGAGGTACTGTGCGGGGCGCGCGGCATCCTTCAGTCGCATCGTGTGCTCGGTCTAATGATCGAGGCGCAGTTTCACGGTGTCACCCATATGCATTCGAACCTGTTTGCAAATATCGACCGCTTGTTGCGCGAACTGGGCTTTTCGCTTTTCGATCTGGAGATGTACCGCTACACACGCGCCGTGTTGCCAGGGCATTTTACCCACAGCATCGCAGCGCAGACTCACGAGGGACAGGTGCTGTGGGGGGACGCGCTCTATCTGCGCGATCTAGGCGCACCTGGGTACGAGGAGCGCTGGCAGCCATGCCTGTCCACGGCCAAGTTGCTGAAGCTCATATGCCTATTCGAGATGTTTGGATTTGCGGACTGCGCGGCGGAAGTCCTCTGCGCACAGCGTAAAGCGCTCGCCCATCTAGTCAACGTGGACTCGCTGTTAGACTGGCTTACCGGAGAAATTCACCCGCGGTCGCCCTCCTTTGCGCGGGTGAACCGACGTTTCGATGAATCGCCCAGCTGGTTCTACCCACGTTCCATCAAGGAGCGTTTGCGCCGGGCACTGCCACAACGCCTCCGGCGCGCTCTTGCCACAGGCTGGCGGACGCTGCGGCGGTAGCGCAATTCTCCTTAAACGCGACCTCTGCGTATCCCCACTCAGCCTTGTTGAAGTGAACCGCGGACGGGCCTCGCGCCCCGCGGCGCTTCATGTCCTGCACCATCGGCTCGACATCACGTTTCCAATCGAGGTAGGGAATGCCGCGAGCCTCCAGTCGCTCAAAGAGCTTGTCTGACGACTCCGGAGTGAAACCGGACCCCGGAGAGTGCTCGATGTGAAAGACTGGTGCGGACCTCCCCATGTATGTCTCGTGAAGGCCGCTGTACCGAGCCTGATAGATCAGCATCGAGTCGAGATGCCACGAGTACATGGGCCACTCAGGGTACCCACGCAAGGCATCCCAGTCAGCTCGAGACAAGAGCGTGAAGTCGCCACAAGCATTGGTAAAAAGTTGACGTTTGACGATCGCAACCCACGCCCATTGGAGTAACTTACTCAAGGCACGAACGTTCTCAGCTAGAGTACGCTCCGACTTTGCGCCATCGGTATCGGAAGTATTCTGACCGATTGTGGCGGGCTCGACGTGGACAGATGTCTGCCGGCCGAGGAGCTTGTCCATCTTCCGCTTGGCAATCCCACCCAGAATTCCGAGTACACCCGCCAACGGAGACCGGGGTCGCCAGCGGCCTTCTTGCCTCACCAAGGTGAAGCCATGCGTGTGGATCCTGAACGCCCTCTCTTGGCAGAACTTCAGCAGCTCATCGAACGACACGCCCTGCGGCAACTCGGTCGGCACATCTTGTCGGTCTGCTCGGTAGAGGCACCCAGGCTTCAGCCGATCTCTCATGAAGACAATAGCCTTATCAGAAAACAGGATGTCGATGTTCGTTGCGAGCACAAACTTCCCGCGCGCACGCCGCACGCCCACGTTTTTCGCGATCATCTGGAAGAGCGGCAACTGGTCGCCGTGCGGCAGCCCGGCATGCAGCTCGCGCGGCACCGTAATGATGCGGATCTCGCATGGCCCGAGGTCCTGCGGCCAGCGCAGCTCCTCGATGAGCGGCACGCGGTCGGCCGGCGGGTTCCATTCGACGAGGATCAGCTCCGCGCGCAGGCCGTGGCGCTTGCACTGCGCGACGAAGCCGTCCACGAAATGCTGCATGCGCTGCGTGAGGTAGCCGCCGTGATTGTCGTTCCTCGATGTGGCGACGACGCTGAGATGGATGGGCTGTTCCAATGTCGGTCCGCTGACTGCGATCGGCAGGCGCGATTGTAGCGGCAGACGGGCCGAGTTCCCTCTGCCCTACAATGCACGCCGTGAACCGTCCGCTGGTCAGCGTCATCGTCCCCGTCTTCAACAGCCGTGCCACCCTCCGCCGCAGCCTGGACAGCGTCCTCGCCCAGCGCAGCGCCGACCTGGAGCTCGTCGTCGTCGACGGCGGCTCGACCGACGGCAGCGTGGATATCCTGCGCGAGTACGGCAATCGCATCCCCAACTGGGAGTCGAAGCCCGACGGCGGCGTGTATCCGGCATTCAACCGAGGCGTGCGCCAATCCAGGGGCGAGTGGCTCTACTTCCTCGGCAGCGACGACTGGCTCTGGAGCGACGACGTCCTGCAATACATGGCGCCGCACCTTGCCGGGGCCTATCCGGAGTACCGCGTGGTCTACGGCCAGGTCATGTACGTGAACCAGCGCGGCGAGACGCTCACGCCGCTCGGAGAGCCCTGGTCGAGTTTTCGCCGGCGCTTCCTGCAGGGCCACATGATCCCGCACCAGTCGGTGTTCCACCACCGCAGCCTCTTCGAGGAGCACGGGCCCTTCAACGAGGAGTTCCGCGTCGCCGGCGACTACGAGTTCCTCCTGCGCGAGCTCGCGCACCGGCAGGCGCTCTTCGTCCCCGGCGTGATCATCGCCGGCTACCAGCACGGGGGCGGCAGCAGCGTGCCGGAGAATTGGGTGCGCGTGCTTCGAGAGCGACGGCGCGCCTACGCCCTGAACGGCGTCCGGCCGCCGCGGCTGCTCTGGTATTCTTTCGCCGCCCGGACCCTGCTGCGCGCCGCGCTGTGGAAGCTCCTCGGGGCGCGCGCCGCCGGGCGCCTGCTCGATTGGACGCGCGGGCTTGCCGGCAAGCCCGCGATCTGGACGCGCATCCAATAGCCCCCACGTCAATGTCCTTCTTCAACCTGTACAGCCACAACTTCCTGCGCGCGGCGCTCGCGGTGCCGGAGGTGCGCGTCGCCGATCCCGAGTTCAACGCGGCGCAGACCGTCGCGCTCATGCGCGAGGCGGCGGCGCAGCGCGCCGTGCTCGCGGTATTCCCGGAGCTGGGGCTCTCGGCCTACTCCTGCGAGGACCTCTTCCACCAGCAGGCGCTCCTCGATGCAAGCACGCGGGCGCTAGCCCATGTGCTGAAGGAGACGCGCGACCTGCCGCTCGCCGCCGCGGTAGGGTTGCCGCTACGACTGGACGGCATGCTCTTCAACTGCGCGGCCGTGATCAGCCGAGGACGCATCCTTGGCGTGGTGCCAAAGACCTACCTGCCCACTTACCGCGAGTTCTACGAGCTGCGCCAGTTCGCCCCTGGCGAGCGCTGCGCGCGCACGGCGATCGAGCTCTGCGGCGAGCGCGATGTGCCTTTCGGCGCGAAGCTCCTCTTCCAGCCGGAGGAGCAGCCGCTCGCCACGTTCGCCGTGGAGATCTGCGAGGACCTGTGGACGCCGATTCCGCCCTCTTCGCACGCGGCGCTCGCCGGTGCCAACGTGCTCCTCAACCTCTCGGCGTCCAACGTCACCGTCGGCAAGCACGAGTACCGGCGCGAGCTGGTCGCCAACCAGTCGGCGCGCTGCATCGCCGGCTATCTTTACGTCGGCGCGGGCTTCGGCGAGTCGACCACAGAGCTCGCATGGGACGGGCACGGCATGATCTACGAGAACGGCACGCGCATTGCCGAGACCGAGCGCTACGCCTACCGCGCGCAGGTCGCGCTGGGGGACCTCGACCTCGACCGCATCGTGCAGGACCGCATGCGCACCAATACCTTCGGCCAGACCGCCGCACTGCACCGCGAGGCGCTCGCGCAGTACCGTACCGTGCGCTTCTCCCTGCCGCTGCCTGCCGATGCGCGCCTGCCGCTTGCGCGCCGCTACGACCGTTTCCCTTACGTGCCGTCCGACCCCGCCACGCGGGACGAGCGCTGCCACGAGGTCTACGAGATCCAGGTGCAGGGGCTGGTGAAGCGACTGCGCTCGATTGGCGCGAGCAAGGTGGTGATCGGCGTCTCCGGGCGGACTCGACTCCACGCAGGCGCTCATCGTCTGTGCGCGCGCCATGGACGTGATGAAGCTGCCGCGCGCCAACATCCTCGCCTACACCATGCCGGGCTTCGCCACGAGCGAGCGGACGCTCGACCAGGCGCGACGGCTCATGTCGGCCGTGGGCGCCACGGCGCAGGAGATCGACATCCGGCCGAGCTGCATGCAGATGTTCAAGGACATCGGGCACCCGTTCGCGAACGGCGCGCCGGTCCACGACATCACCTTCGAGAACGTGCAGGCGGGCGAGCGCACGAGCCATCTCTTCCGCCTGGCCAACGCGCACAACGCCCCCGTGGTCGGCACATCCGACCTCTCGGAAGCTGCGCTGGGCTGGTGCACTTACGGCGTGGGCGACCACATGGCCCACTATCACGTGAACGCGAGCGTGCCCAAGACGCTCATCCAGTACCTCATCGGCTACGTCGCGCGCGCCGGACAGCTCGGCGCGGCGGCAAGCACTGTCTTGCAGGAAATTCTCGACACGCCGATCAGCCCTGAGCTCGTGCCGGGGGGCAGCGGCGAGCAGCCGGCGCAGAATACCGAGGCCGTAGTCGGGCCGTACGAGCTGCAGGACTTCAACCTGTACTACACGCTACGCTTCGGCTATCTGCCGCGCAAGGTGGCGTTTCTTTCCTGGTGCACCTGGGGCAAAGGCGGTACAGCGCCGGCGAAGTACGCGCTCGCCGACATCAAGAAGTGGCTGCGCGCGTTCCTGCAGCGCTTCTTCCAGACCTCGCAGTACAAGCGCAGCGCGCTGCCCAATGCGCCCAAGGTGGGCTCCGGCGGGTCCCTCTCGCCTCGCGGCGACTGGCGCGCGCCCAGCGACGCCGAGGCGCGCGTCTGGTTGGCGAGCGTCGACGCGGTTCCCGATACGGCCGACTAGATCATCCGGCGCGCACGAGGCGCGCATGTTCCGTCATTGCCTCGGCGAGCCCTTGCTCCCACGGCGCGAGCGTCACGCCAAAGGCCTCGCGCAGGCGCGAGCAGTCCAGGCGCGAGTTGCTTGGCCGACGCGCTGGCGTCGGATACTCCTCCGTGGGGATCGGCTGCACCGGCGTAGCGATGCGCGCTTGCGCGAGGATGGCGCGCGCGAACCCGCACCAACTGGTCTCGCCGCTGCGCAGCCAGGTGATAGAGGCCAATCCGTTCGGGCGACTGCATGGCGCGTGCCAGCACCGCCGCAGTGGCGCGCGCGATCGCGATGCTCGAGGTGGGCGCGCCGACCTGGTCGTCCACTACCCGCAGCTCGGGCCGTTCGCGCGCCAGGCGGAGCATCGTCAGCATGAAGTTGCTTGCCGCGCGGCCCGTACACCCAGCTCGTGCGCAGGATCGAGGTGCCGGCAGCCGGGCTCGCGGATCGCCTCTCGCCCGCGAGCTTGGAGGCGCCGTAGACGTTGATCGGACTGGGCGTGTCGTCCTCGGCGTAGGCGTGAACCCTTCGTGCCATCGAACACGTAGTCGGTCGAGTAGTGCACGAGCAGCGCGCCAATGCGCTTCGCCTCTTCCGCGAGCACCCGCGGGCGCCGTCGCGTTCACGGCGAAGGCCGCATCGCGCTCGGATTCCGCCTTGTCTACGGCGGTGTAGGCGGCGGCGTTGACGATCACTTCGGGCTGCAGCGCGCGCACCGCCGCCGCGAGGCGCGGCGCGTCGCACGAGATCGAGGCTCGGTGCGATCGAAGCGCCTTCACCTCGCCGAGCGGCGCAAGCGCCCGCTCGAGCTCCCAGCCGACCTGGCCGTTCCTGCCGAGGAGCAGGATCTTCAATCGAACAGGTCGGCCGCGCCGAGGCGCGCGCCGCGCCGGTCCTTGTCGCTCACGATCGGCTCGCCTTCGAGCGGCCAGCGGATCGCGAGCTCGGGATCGTTCCAGAGCGAGCGTGCGCTCGTGCTCGGGCGCGTAGTAGTCGGTGGTCTTGTACTGCACCAGCGCCTGGTCGGAGACGACGAGGAAGCCGTGCGCGAAGCCGGGCGGGATCCAGATGCGTGCGCGGCGTGCCCGCCGAGAGCAGCGCCGACACCCACTTGCCGAAGGTCGGGGAGCTGCGGCGCAGGTCCACCGCCACGTCGAAGATCTCGCCGGCCGACGACCGACACGAGCTTGCCCTGCGGCTGGCGCACCTGGTAGTGCAGCCCGCGCAGCACGTTGCTCACCGATTGCGACTGGTTGTCCTGCACGAAATCCACGTCGAGCCCGGTCGCCTCGCGGAACGTGCGCCGGTTGTAGGCTTCGAAGAAGAAGCCGCGCGCGTCGCCGAACACCTTCGGCTCGAGCAGCAGCACCTCCGGAATCTCCAGGTGTTGGACCTTCATCGCAGCGGCTTCAGAACGCCTTTCTGGAGCGTGAACGCCGGTTCGTTGAGCACGCGCAGCAGGTACTCGCCGTAGCCGCTCTTGGCGAGCGGCTTGGCGAGCTTGCGCAGCTGCGCTGAGCGCCGATGTAGCCCTCGCGAAAGGCGATTTCCTCCGGGCAGGCGATCTTCAGGCCCTGGCGCTTCTCGATGGTCTCGATGAAGTGCGAGGCCTCAAGCAGCGATTCGTGCGTGCCGGTGTCGAGCCAGGCGTCGCCGCGGCCAAGCGTCACGACTTTGAGCGCTCCACGCCTCAGGTACGCCTGGTTCACGTCGGTGATCTCGAGCTCGCCGCGCGCCGAGGGCTTGAGGCTCGCGGCGATGCTTCACCACCCGGTTGTCGTAGAAGTACAGGCCGACCACGGCGAAGCGCGATTTCGGCTTCTTGCGGCTTTTCCTCGATGCTGACCGCCTTGCCGCTTCGCGTCGAACTCGCACGACGCCGTAGCGCTGCGGATCGGTCACCTGGTAGGCGAAGATCGTGGCGCCCGAGCGCTGCGCGCCGCAGCACTCTTGAGCCGGCTGCGTCAGGTCGTGGCCGTAGAACAGGTTGTCGCCGAGCACCAGCGCGACCGAGTCCTTGCCGATGAACTTCTTGCCGATGATGAACGCCTGCGCGAGGCCTTCCGGCTTCGGCTGCACCGCGTAGCTGCAGGCGTGATGCCCCACTGGCTGCCGTCGCCGAGCAGCTCGCCGAACCGCGGCGATGTCCTGCGGCGTCGAGATGACGAGGATGTCGCGGATGCCCGCGAGCATCAGCGTCGTGAGCGGGTAGTACACCATCGGCTTGTCGTACACGGGCAGGAGCTGCTTGGACACCACCTGCGTCACCGGGTAGAGCCGCGTGCCCGAGCCGCCTGCGAGGATGATGCCCTTCATGCCGCCTGCTTCTGCCGCTGATCCAGGTACCAGCGCACGGTCTTCTTCAATCCCGAGGCAAAACTCTCCGCCGGCTTCCAGCCGAGTTCCTTCTGGATCTTGCTCGAATCGATGGCGTAGCGCCGGTCATGCCCGGGGCGATCCTTCACGAAGGTGATCAAGTCCGCATAGCTGCCGCCGGTGCGCGGCTTCGCGTCATCCAGCAGGCGCGCACAGCGTGCGCACGAGGTCGATGTTCTTCATCTCCGCGCCGCCGCCGATGTTGTAGACCTCGCCCAGGCGCCCCTTCGCGAGCACCGCGCGCAGCGCCGCGCAGTGATCCTCTACGTAGAGCCAGTCGCGCACGTTCTGCCCGTCGCCGTAGACGGGCAGCGGCTTGCCGGCGAGCGCCTGATGCAGCATCAGCGGGATCAGCTTCTCCGGAAACTGCCGCGGCCCGTAGTTGTTCGAGCAGTTGGTGACGAGCGTCGGCAAGCCGTAGGTGTGGTGGTAGGCGCGCACCAGGTGGTCGGAGGCGGCCTTCGAGGCGCTGTACGGGCTGTTCGGCGCGTAGGGCGTCGTTTCGGTGAACGCGGGATCCTGCGGCCCGAGCGAGCCGTACACTTCGTCGGTGGAGACGTGCAGGAAGCGGAACGCGGCGCGCTCCTCCGCCGGCAGCGACTGCCAGTACGCGCGCGACTCCTCCAGCAGGCCGAACGTCCCGATCACGTTCGTCTGGATGAACTCGGCCGGGCCCGCGATCGAGCGGTCGACGTGGCTCTCGGCCGCGAGGTGCACGATGGCGCGCGGGCGGTGGCGCGCGAGCAGCGTGCCCACCAGGCCGCGGTCGCCGATGTCGCCCTGGACGAACGAGTGGCGCGCATCGCTCCGCAGGGTCTCGAGGTTCGAGAGGTTGCCGGCGTAGGTCAGCTTGTCCAGATTCACGATCGGCTCGCCTGTCTGCGCGATCGTCGACAACACGAAGTTCGATCCGATAAAGCCGGCACCGCCAGTGACCAGGAGCATGGCGCGATTCTATGCGGCGGCCGTCACCGGCTCTTCCGCGAACTGCAGCTGGTGCAGCTTCGCGTACACGCCGCCGCGCGCCAGCAGCTCCGCGTGGCGGCCCTGCTCCACGACGCGGCCGCGCTCGAGCACCACGATGCGGTCGGCGCGCTCGATGGTCGACAGGCGGTGCGCGATGACGATGGTGGTGCGCCCGCGCATCAGCACCTCGAGCGCCGCCTGCACCTGGCGCTCCGATTCGGTATCGAGCGCCGAGGTGGCCTCGTCCAGGATCAGCACCGGTGCATTCTTGAGCAGCGCGCGCGCGATCGCCAGGCGCTGGCGCTGGCCGCCGGAAAGGCGCAGGCCGTTCTCGCCGATCAGCGTATTGAGGCCCTCCGGCGTCTCGCGGATGAAGTCCAGGGCGTGCGCGGCCTCGGCCGCGGCGATCACCTCCTTCTCCGCCACGCCGCCCATGCGGCCGTAGGCGATGTTGGCGTAGATCGAGTCGTTGAACAGGACCACTTCCTGCGACACCAGCGCCAGATTGGCGCGCAGGCTCTCCAGCGTCAGCGACTGCAGGTCGTGCCCGTCGAGGGTGACGCGCCCCGCCGTCGGCGAATAGAAGCGCGGCAGCAGGTTCACGAGCGTCGTCTTGCCGCCGCCGGAGGGGCCGACCAGAGCGACCGTCTCGCCCGGGCGGACGTGAAGATCCACCTCCCGCAGCGCGGGCTCGGAGCGCGAGGGGTAGGCAAAGCTCACGCGCTCGAAGGCGATCTCGCCGCGCGCGCGCCCGAGCGCTACGCTGCCCTTGTCCTCCTCGACCGGCGCGTCGATCACGCCGAACACGCTCTCCGCGGCCGCAAGCCCGCGCTGCAGCACGCCGTTCACCTCGGTGAGGTGCTTGATGGGCGCGAACAGCATCAGCATGGCGGTGACAAAGGAGACGAACTCGCCCACCGTCGTGCGGCTGGCGAGCGATTCCTCCAGTGCGATGTACACGATGATGGAAAGCGCGCAGGCGGCGATCAGGTGCGTGATCGGCGTGGTGAGCGCCTCGGGCACCTTCTGGCGCATGTTGAAGCCGCGCAGGGTGCGGCTCGCATGCGCGAAGCGCCCTTCCTCGTAGTCCTGCCCGCCGAACACCTTCACCACGCGATGCGCGCCCAGCGTCTCCTCCAGCACGTGCACCAGGTCGCCCATCGCGTGTTGCGAGCCGCGCGCCATCCGGCGCAGGCGCTGCGAGGCCAACCGAACGATGAAGGCCACCGGCGGCGCGATGGCGAGCGCAATCAGCGTCAGCTTCCAGTTCAGGTACAGCAGCCAGGCCAAAAGGCCCGCGATGACGATGCTGTCGCGCACCAGCACCGTGAGCGCGGTGGTCGCCGCCGCACTCACGTTCGCCACGTCGTAGGCGACCTTGGACAGGAGCGCCGCCGAGCTCTGGTCGTCGTAGGCGCTCGCCGGATACCGCAGCAGGCGGCCGAACATCTCCGCGCGCAAATCGAGCACCACGCGGTTCGCCACCCAGGCGAGCCCGTAGTGCCCCGAAAACGTGAAGATGCCGCGCAGGACGAAGATCAGTACCAGCGCGGCGGCGAAGGTGAGCGGCGGCAGCATCGGCTGCGCGCCCGCGGCGAAGCCGCCGTCGAGCAGCGGCTTCATCAGCATCGGGAACAGCGGCTCGGTCGCGGCGGCGCCCACCATGCCGAGCACGGCGAGCGCAAACACCTTCGCGTGCGGCCGGACGTGGGCGAGCAGCCTCAGGTAGAGCTGCCGGCTGCCCGGGCCGCGCGTCTGCGTCATGGCAGAATTGTAGCCGCTCGCGCAGCGCGAGCTTCAAATGGCCGGTACTCCGACATCGAGCTTCGCCGCGGGACGCGTCATCGCGTCGTGGCCTGGCGCGAGGCTGGCTCGTGGCTGAAGCGCCGCGCCGCATCCTGTTGGTCGCCACGCGCCGCATCGGCGACGTCCTGCTCGCCACGCCGCTGCTGCGCTCGCTGCGCCGCGCCTGGCCGCAGGCCGCGCTGGACGTCCTCGTCTACGCCGGCACCGAGCGCGTGCTCGAGGGCAATCCGGATTGCGGCCGCGTCCTCACGATCGCACAGCGGCCCACGCTCACCGAGCATCTGCGCCTGCTGCGGCGCCTCTGGCGCGGCTACGACCTCGCGGTCGCCTCGCAGCAAAGCGACCGCAGCCACCTGTACGCATGGTGCGCGGGTCGGCGGCGCGTCGGTGTGGTGCCCGACGCAAGCGCGTCCTCTGCGTGGAAGCGGGCGTCCTGCTCCGATTACGAGCTGCTCGACGACGTGAATACGCACACGGTGGTGCAGAACCTGCGGCTCGCGGACCGGCTCGGAATCGCGCGCTGTTACGAGGTCGTGCCGCCCGCAGGAGGCGCACCGGCAGGTGCGCCCGATGGGCCTTACGCAGTAGTGCACCCGGTGCCCAAGTTCGAGTACAAGCGCTGGACGCGAGAGGGCTGGGCACGCCTCATCGCCTGGCTGCACGGACGGGGTTTCGCGGTGCTGCTGACCTCGGGCCCGGACGAGTCGGAGCGCGCCTACTGCGCCGCGCTCGCGCAGGCGCCGGGCGTGACCAATCTCGGCGGGCAACTGTCCTTCGCTGCACTGGCGGGCCTTCTGCGCGGAGCGCACCTGTACGTCGGCCCCGATACCTCGGTGACGCATCTCGCTGCCGCTTGCGGTATCCCTACGCTTGCGCTTTACGGGCCGAGCAATCCGGTGAAGTGGGGGCCCTGGCCCACCGGCTGCACCGACGACCCGAGTCCCTGGCGCATGCTTGGGCGCCCGTGGCAGCGGCGCCACAACGTCCTGCTCCTGCAGGGCGTGCAGCCCGCCGACCTCGGCAGCTGCGTCCCCTGCCGGCTGGAAGGCTGCGAGCGGCATGTCGCGAGCAAGAGCCGCTGCCTCACCGAGCTGCCGCCCGACCCGGTGATCGCGGCGGCCGAGGCGCTCCTCAATCCGTCCAGAGCTCCATCGTGAGGCCAAACGTGCGCCCGGGGAGCGGATACACCGCGTAGCGGTCGGCGACGAACTGGCTGCGCACCGCGTAGGTGTAGTAGCGCTCATCGAAAAGGTTGTTCACCGCCGCGCTCAGGCGCCCCCAGCCGAAGTCGCGCGCAAGCTTGGCGTCCACCAGGGCGTAGGCCGGGATCCTGGCGCCGAGCGTGTTCGGCTCGTCGTTGTCCATGTACTGGTCGCTCAGGGCGGTCAGCGCGCCCGAGAGGCGCGTGCGAGGGCCGAGGTCCCAGGCGACGGAGAGGTTCAGCTTGTGCTCGGGCACCAGCGGCACGCGCTTGCCCGCGATGCTCAAGCCCGTGCCGATGGCGAACGGGCCGCCGGGGAGCGTGCCCTCGAGGAACCTCGCATCGGTGTACGCGTACCCCGCCGCAAGCTTCACCGCCGCCGTCGCCTGCCAGCTCGACTCCAGTTCCACGCCCCGGCGGCGCGAAGGCGGCAGGTTGCGATTGCCCACGCCCGTGGTGAACGGATCGAGGTGGATCTCGTCCTCGACGTCCATGCGAAACAGCGTGGCGCGCGCGAACACCGTGCCCAGGCGCCGCTCCGCGCCGAGCTCGTAGGTGTGCGCGGTCTGCGGCCGCAGGATCTGGAACTGCTTCGAAAAGCTCACGTCGTCCTCGTAGATCTCGTCCGCGTTGACGAAGCGAAAGCTGCGCTGCGCCCGCACGAAGACGGCCGTGCCGGCGGCGAGCGCCTGCCGCAGCCCGATCTCCCAGGCGTGCTGGCTCTGCGTCTCCTGCACGGGCGTCGCCTGCGTGGCGAACCCCGCGCCCGGCGCAGTGGGGTCGAGCGTGTCGCGGGCGTCGTACTTGACGCGCTCCTCGCGCCAGCCGAGCGTGAGCAGGCTCGCGCCCGTGAGCTCGATGGCGTCCTGCAGGTAATAGCCCTGCACGTCCTGGTCCACGCGCACGCGATTGATCGGCTGCGCGATGTTCTGCGGCAGGTCGGAGCGGCGCGAGTCGTAGCGCCAGTCGTACCAGTCGGCGCCGACGGTCACGCGGTGGCGCATGCCGGCGAGCGCGAAAGGCATGCGCACGCGCGGCGTCAGCGCGCCGACTTCCAGCCGGTCGTCGCGGGTGATCGGGAAGCCGGACTGGTCGTAGTAGGACAGCTGCGACTTGCCGCGCCAATCGGCGCCGACGCTGAGCTCCGCCTCGCCGATGCGCGTGCCGAACGTGGCGCCGGCGCGCTCGCCGTCGCGGCTCGACCAGTCGAGCGGCGTCTGCGCCCCGCGCGGATCGGTGGCGTACTCGTCCAGGCCGATGGAAGGTTGCACGCGCCGCGCGCCCGGCAGCTGCAGGTCCTGCCGGTCCAGGCCCAGGCGCAGGTCGAGGTAGCTCTCGCTCAGGCCCCAGCGCAGGTTGACGCCGGCGTTCTGCTGCTCGTTGCGGTTGTTGTCGCGGTAGCCCTCCGAGTCGTATCCGTGCAGGACCGCGTTGATGCCGAACGCCTGCGTGGTGGCGCTGGCGTAGAGCTGCCCTTCGAGCGTGCCGTAGCTGGCCACCCGGCCGAGGGCTTCGGCGCGATGCCCCTGCTTGAGCGGCGAGCGCGTGACGATGTTCACCACGCCCGTGGTAGCGCCGTCGCCGTAGAGCACCGCCCCCGTGCCGCGCAGGATCTCGATGCGCTCCACCGCCGCGAGCGGGATCGCCGCCCACTGCACGCCGGAGAGGTCGGCATCGGTGACGCGCCGCCCGTCCACCAGCACGAGCGTGTTCTGGGTGGCGGTGGCGCCGAAGCCGCGCAAGTCCACCGCGGTGGACGCCGCGTTGTTGCCGTAGAAGTCCTTCATCGTCACGCCTACCTGCTCGGAAAGCAGCTCGGGCAGCGTGCGCGCGGCGCTCTTCTGGATGTCCTCGACGGTGAGCACCGTGACGCTGGCGGGCAGGCGCCTTGCGTCCTCCGGGAACCGCGTCGCGTTGATGATCACGGCGTCCGACTGTGCAAGCGCCGGCAGCGCGAGGGCCGCGAGCATCGCCAGGGCGGTAAGGCGCATGAGGCGCTCTCCTTGGGCGTCATCCCCGACGCCGTAAAGCGGTTGCGCAACACCACAAGGCCGGTCTCCGGACTCGCGAGTGGCGCCTCATGCGCGCCGGGTGCGCCGCCTTCCCGTGGCCTCCTGCACCACAGTGGCCGGGTGACGCACCCTCTCGCTTACCGTTGCGGGGGCAGTACAGGCATTGCGCCGCGCTCGTCGCGCAGCGCGCACCTGTTTCCCGTTTCATCCCCGCGAAGCGAATTCTGCGCGGGGACACCTTGCAGCTGATCCTGCGAGCGATTATACAAACCGGCATGCTCCGTGCAATCGCGCTCGTGCTGCTTGGCGCCGCCACTGCCCACGCGCAGGTGCGCGTCACGGACGACTACGGCCGCGAGGTTCGGCTCGCCGCGCCCGCGCAGCGGGTCGTGAGCCTCGCGCCGCATCTCACCGAGCTCATGTACGCCGCCGGCGCCGGCGCGAAGCTCATAGGCGCGATCCAGTACAGCGACTACCCGCCCGAGGCGAAGGCATTGCCGCGCGTGGGCAGTGAAGCCGCGATCGACCTGGAGGCGCTGCTGGCCCTCGCGCCCGACCTCGTCGTTGCCTGGCCCAATGCGGGCAGCGCGCGCGCCGTGGAACGCATCGCCACGCTCGGCATCGCCGTGTTCCGCTCGGAGCCGCGCGAGCTCGAGGACATCGCGCGCACCATGGAGACTCTGGGCAGGCTGGCGGGTAGCGAAGCCGCCGCCCGCGTCGCCGCCAGCACGTTTCGCGCGCGCGCCGCCGCGATCGAGCGCGCCTACGGCCAGCGGCCGCGGGTGCGCGTGTTCTACCAGGTCTGGGACCGCCCGCTCGTGACCGTGACCGGCGCGCACGTGATCAGCAAAGCGGTGCGCCTGTGCGGCGGCGAAAACGTGCTCGCCGGCCTGCCCGGCATCGCGCCCGAGATCGACCGCGAGACGGTGCTGCGCGCCGATCCGGAGGCGATCGTGGCGAGCGGCCCGGACGGGACCCGCCCAGCATGGCTGGACGATTGGAAGGCCTACCCCGCGCTCGCCGCAGTGCGACAAGGCAACCTCTACGCCATCCGGCCCGAGCTCGTACAGCGACACACCCCGCGGCTGCTCGACGGCGCCCAGGAACTTTGCCGCATTCTCGAGGAAGTGCGCGGCAAGCGAAGCTCCAAGCCCGCAGCTCTTCAATAGGACGTTGCGGCGGCGCAGGGGCCTGCGCAAGGCTTCCCGCGACTTTAGTACTGCTCCGGCACCATGTCAGGAAACACATTCACAACCGCCCCTACCTTCTTGACGCTGCGGCGGAATTGAAAGATAGTGTGCCGCGTGGAGGCGGAGTTCAACTCACTCGAGGCCAAGGTCGCGCAGTTCGTCGGCCTGTGCGAGCGGCTGCGCGCCGAAAACAACACCCTGCGCCAGCAGCTGGTTGCCGCGCAGAACGACGCCAAGCGCCTGAACGAGAAGATCGATGGCGCCCGCGTCAAGGTCGAGCAGCTGCTGTCGCGCTTGCCCGAGTGAGCGCCAACGAAAAGCGCGTGGCAGGCAGCGCCAAGTCCATCGAAGTCAACGTGCTGGGTCGCAGCTACACCGTCGCATGCGGCGACGGCGAGCGCGAGGCGCTGATGCAAGCGGTCGCTTACCTCGACGGCAAGATGGCCGAGATCAAGAAGGCGGGCAAGGTCGTCGGCACGGAGCGCATCGCGGTCACCGCCGCGCTCAACCTGGCCCACGAGCTGCTCTCGATGCGGCTGGGCGAAGGCTTTGACGTCGGCGAGGCGCGGCGTAGAATCGGCGACATCGAGGCGAAGCTGGAAGCGGCTCTCGCCAAGCAGGAGAAACTGTTCTAGCGTCCGCCGGGGCGCGACTGCCCGGCCCGATGTTCCCTGCTGTGTTCGACCGGGCTCTTATTTTCCGAACCGATAGCTTCCTTGGGTTGCCGACCTAGCGTCACTGTTGCGATCGTCCCTCCTTCGGGTGCCGGACGAACCTGAGGTGACCGGAAAGCGACCACCCTGACAAGCGCAGGGTTCGGGAGCCGAGCCCACCGGCACGCGCGGGGAGCACCCCCCATGGAACTACAATGCGTCGATTGCGGCGAGTGCCGCACTCGGCGCGCCACTTTCAGAACATGCAGTGCTGGCTGATGAAGTCCGAGCCCGACGAGTGCTCGATCGACGATGCGCTCGCCGCGCCGGGGTGCATCACGCCCTGGACCGGCGTGCGCAACTACCAGGCGCGCAATTTCATGCGCGACGCAGATGAGGATCGGCGACGGCGTGCTGTTCTACCACTCGAGCTGCGAGGTGCCGGGCATCGCCGGGCTGGCGGAGGTCGCCTCCGCACCCTACCCCGATCCCACGCAGTTCGAGCGCAAGAGCCCCTACTACGACCCGAAGTCCAGGCGCGAGGCGCCGCGCTGGGTCGCGCTCGACATCCGCGCGCTCAGGAAGACGCGCCTCGTTGCGGTCGCCGAGCTCAAGTCGGCCAAGCCGCTGGCAAAGATGTGGACGCTGCGTCCCGGCAATCGCCTGTCGATCACGCCCGTGAGCAAGGCGGAGTGGCGGCACATCACCCGGAAGCTCGCTTGACGAACGACACGCTGCTGCGCGCGCTTGCGCGCGAGCCGACCGACTACACGCCCATCTGGCTGATGCGCCAGGCAGGCCGCTACCTGCCCGAGTACAACGCGACGCGCGCGCGCGCCGGCAGCTTCCTCGCGCTCGCCAAGTCGCCCGCGCTCGCGACCGAGGTGACGCTGCAGCCGCTGGAGCGCTTCCCGCTCGATGCCGCGATCCTGTTCTCCGACATCCTGACGGTGCCCGACGCGATGGGGCTGGGCCTTTACTTCGCCGAGGGCGAGGGGCCGCGCTTCGAGCGCCCGCTGCGCGACGAAGCAGCGATCCGCGCGCTCGCCGCGCCGGACCCTGCCGTGCAGCTGCGCTACGTGATCGACGCGGTGCGCCAGATCCGGCAGGCGCTTGCCGGGCGCGTGCCGCTCATCGGCTTTTCCGGCAGCCCCTTCACGCTCGCCTGCTACATGGTCGAGGGCTCGGGCAGCGACGACTGGCGCGCGCTGAAGACGATGCTCTACGCGCGGCCGGACCTGCTGCATCGCATCCTGGAAGTGAACGCCCGCGCCGTCACCGACTACCTCAACGCGCAGATCGAGGCGGGCGCGCAGGCGGTGATGATCTTCGATACCTGGGGCGGGCAGCTTGAGCCACGCCGGCTACGAGACGTTCTCGCTCGCGTACTCGCGGCGCGTGATGGCGGGACTGAAGAAGCAGCAGGAGGGCCGGCGCGTGCCGTCGATTCTCTTCACCAAGGGCGGCGGCGCGTGGCTCGAGGCGATGGCGGCCAGCGGCTGCGATGCGATCGGGCTGGATTGGACGACGGATCCGCGTCGCAGCACGGAAATCGCGTCGGCGCGCGCGTCGCCCTTCAGGGCAATCTCGATCCGTCGGCGCTTTTTGCGCCCGCGGAGCGCGTGCGCACGGAAGCGCGACGCGTCCTCGACGCGTTCGGCGCCGCGCCGGGTCACGTATTCAATCTCGGCCACGGCATCGCCCCGCAAACGCCGGTCGACAGCGTCGCCGCCCTCGTGGAGGAAGTGCGCACTTACAGCAGGAAGATGCGTGCGCGGGCGCAAACAAAAGCTTGACTTATGCACAAAATGGCATGTTCCTTGGACAAAGTCCGGCACCGCCGGTGATGGTCGCCGGATAGCGCGTAACCCATTGATGATGCGCGTGAAATGCCTGTCAGGCCAAGAGATACCAGCAGGCCATCCCTCTGGCGCACCGAGCGTGACGCCCGGGTGACCGGTTTATTCACATTCTTATCCACACCCCATGTGAACAAGGGGAAATGCCTTTTCGCGGCAAGGCTTACGGCGGGATTCGCGAAGCTTCGGATCAACTCGAAAAACTAACTGCTTGCGGCACTTTTGGATTCGGGCCGCGCGAATTGCGGCTTCCCTCTGACGATGCGGCTCGCGCGCGTCGCGCTCGATGTCCCGCTCGCGACGCTGTTCGACTACGCGCTGCCGGATGATCTCGCAGTAAGCGCGGGCGATCGCGTCATCGTGCCCTTCGGCACGCGCACGCGGGTCGGCGTGGTGGTCGAGGAAGCCGATGCGAGCGCGATTCCCGCGAAGCGGCTCAAGCCGGTCAGTCGCGTCCTCGAAGACGCGCCGCGCCTCACGGCGCACTGGCTGGAACTCATGCGCTTCCTCGCCGCGTACTACCAGCGTCCGCTCGGCGAGACCGTCATCGGCGCCCTGCCGCCGCGCCTGCGCTCGATCAAGCCCTTGCCGAAGAAGGTGAGCGTGACGGCGGGGGCGCCGCCGGGATCACCCCGGCTCGTGTCGAGCCACACGCCGACCGACGCCCAGGCGCAGGCGCTCGAGCGCATCGGCGCCGCCCTCGGGCGCTTCCAGCCCTTCCTGCTGCACGGCATCACCGGCAGCGGCAAGACCGAGGTCTACCTGCGCTTGATCGCGCGCGTGCTCGAGTCGGGCGGCCAGGCGCTGGTGCTGGTGCCGGAGATCAGCCTCACGCCGCAGCTCGAGGCGCGCTTCCGTCACGCCTTTCCGGAAGCGCGCATCGCGCTCATGCACAGCGCCCTGCAGGACGTGCCGCGCACGGCGGCCTGGCTGGCGGCCGCGCGCGGCGAGGCGGGCATCGTGCTCGGCACGCGGCTCGCGGTCCTCGCGCCGCTGCCGCGGCTCGCGCTCGTCGTCGTGGACGAAGAGCACGACACCTCCTTCAAGCAGCAGGAAGGCCTGCGCTATTCCGGCCGCGACGCGGCCGTGATCCGCGCCAAGCTCGCCGGCTGCCCGGTGGTGCTGGGCACCGCCACGCCGTCGCTCGAGACCTGGCAGAACGCGCTCGCCGGACGCTACGAGCGCATCTCGCTTCCCGACCGCGCCGTGCCCGGCGCGCGCCTGCCGGAGTTGCGTACGGTGGATCTGCGCAGCCAGGAGCTCGAGCATGGCTTTGCGGGCGCGCTGCTTGCCGCGATGGGCGAGCGCCTGGCGCGCGGCGAGCAGAGCCTGGTGTTCATCAACCGGCGCGGCTACGCCCCGGTGCTCGCCTGCCACGCCTGCGACTGGGCCGCCGGCTGCGTGCGCTGCACCGCGCGCATGGTGCTGCACAAGGCGGACCGGCGGCTGCGCTGCCATCATTGCGGCGCGGAAAGCGCCATTCCGCGCGCCTGCCCCACCTGCGGCAACGTGGATCTCAAGGCGATGGGCCGCGGCACGCAGCGCGTGGAGGAAACGCTCGCGGCGCGGTTCCCGCAGGCGCGCATCGTGCGCATCGACCGCGACAGCGCGCGGCGGCGCGCCGACCTGGCGCGCACGCTCGAAGGCATCGCGCGCGGCGAGGCCGACATCCTGGTCGGCACGCAACTCCTCGCCAAGGGCCACGACTTCCCGATGCTCACGCTGGTCGGCGTGCTCGACGCCGACAGCGCGCTGCTTTCCACCGACTACCGCTCCGCCGAGCGGCTCTACGCGACGCTCGCGCAGGTGGCGGGCCGCGCCGGGCGCCGCGAGCGCCCCGGCGAGGTGCTGGTGCAGACGCGCTATCCGCAGCACTCCGCTGTATCGCGGCGCTCGCGCGCCACGACTTCGCCGCCTTCGCCCAGGCGCAGCTCGCCGAGCGCGAGGCCGCGGGCTTCCCGCCCTTCGTGCACGAGGCGGCCTTGCGCGCCGAGGCGGGCAAGCTCGCGCAGGCAATGGCGTTCCTGGAGGATGCGGCGAAGCTCGTGCCCGCGCCCGAGGGCGTGCGCGTGTACGACCCGGTGCCCCACGTGATCACGCGGCGCGCGGACCTCGAGCGCGCGCAGCTCCTCGTGCAGTCGGCCTCGCGCCCCGCGCTGCAGGAGTTCCTGCACGCCTGGAGCGAGCGCCTCTTTGCCACCGCGCCGCGCAACATCCGCTGGCACCTCGACGTCGACCCCATCGAGTTCGACTAGGGGTCAGACCCCGTGGGGTCAGGGCTGCATTCCGACTCGCAAGCGGAATGCGGCCCTGACCCCGGTTTAGAGGCGACCCCGATTTCGATCACCGCCGCCGTATAATTCGCGCCCTCTCTCCAGATGGCAATCGACCCGAAAACAGCCCTTGAAGCGATCCTTGCCGAGGGTGTGAAACGCCTGACTGAGGAGCACATCGAGTTTTCCGTCCAGCTCGAGAAGCCTCGCAGACCTGAGCACGGCGACTACACGTCTACGGCCCCACTCCAGCTTGCCAAAGCTCTTGGCAAACCGCCTCGCGCAATTGCCGAAGAGCTGCGAAAGCTCACTGCCGAGAGCATCGCCAGATCAGGATTGAGCGAGCCGCTCGAGTTGGCGGGGGCAGGATTCCTCAACATCCGGCTCAAGAAGGCAACCAAGCAAAAGGTCGTCACTCACGTACTCGAGCAAGGCATCAAGTATGGCCGCACGACCGACCCGAACGCCGAGAAGGTAATGGTCGAATTCGTCTCGGCCAACCCCACGGGCCCGCTGCACGTCGGCCACGGGCGCCAGGCGGCGCTCGGCGACGCGATCGCGGCGCTCCTGGAGGCGCAGGGCCACGCGGTCACGCGCGAGTTCTACTACAACGACGCCGGCGCGCAGATCCACAACCTCGCGCTGTCCGTGCAGGCGCGCGCCAAGGGCGTGACGCCCGCGGACGCCGGCTGGCCGGCCGACGGCTATCGCGGCGAGTACATCGAGGAGATCGCGCGCGACTTCAAGGCGTCCGGCGGCAACGCCGAGGACCTGGAGGCGATCCGCCGGTTCGCGGTAGCCGCGCTGCGCCGCGAGCAGGACGCCGACTTGCAGGCCTTCGGCGTGAAGTTCGACGTCTACTACCTGGAGTCGAGCCTGTATACGGACGGCAAGGTGGAGGCGACGGTGAAGGCGCTCGTCGCGAGCGGCAAGACCTACGAGCAGGACGGCGCGCTGTGGCTGCGCACCACCGATTACGGCGACGACAAGGACCGCGTGGTGCGCAAGTCCGACGGCAGCTACACCTACTTCGTGCCGGACGTCGCCTACCACGTCACCAAGTGGCAGCGCGGCTTTCGCAAGGTGATCAACGTGCAGGGCACCGATCACCACGGCACCACGGCGCGCGTGCGCGCCGGGCTGCAGGCGCTGGGCCTGGGCATCCCCGCCGGCTACCCCGACTACGTGCTGCACAACCTGGTGAAGGTGATGCGCGGCGGCGAGGAGGTGAAGATCTCCAAGCGCGCTGGCTCCTATGTCACGGTGCGCGACCTCATCGACTGGGTGGGCCGCGACGCCGTGCGGTTCTTCCTTGCCTCGCGCCGCGCCGACTCCGACTTCGTGTTCGACGTCGACCTCGCGCTCGAGCAGAGCGAGGAGAACCCGGTGTACTACGTGCAGTACGCGCACGCGCGCGTGTGCAGCGTGCTGCGCCAGTGGGGCGGCGACGCGGCGGGACTCGCGCGCGTGCCGCTCGAGAGCCTCGCCGGCGAGCGCGAAGCGGCGCTGATGCAGCGCCTGGGCGAGTTTCCCGAGCTGGTGGCCGGCGCGGCGCGCGAGCTCGCGCCGCATGCGGTGGCGTTCTACCTGCGCAGCCTCGCAGGCGAGTTCCACAGCTACTATAATGCCGAGCGCATCCTGGTCGAGGATGAGGCCACGCGCATGGCGCGCCTCGCGCTGTGCGCCGCGGTCCGCCAGGTGCTCGCCAACGGCCTGTCGCTCCTCGGCGTCAGCGCCCCGGAAAGGATGTGATGGCGGCTATCTCGCATGCGACGACGCGCAAGACGCCGGGCGGCGGCTTCCTGCTCGGCATATTCGTCGGGCTGCTGGTCGGCCTCGCGGTTGCGCTGGGCATCGCGCTCTACCTCAACAAGACGCCGATCCCGTTCATGAGCCGCAAGGCGACGGCCGAGGACCCGAAGGCCGCCGGCAAGCCGCCGGCGATCGCCGGCATGCCGCAGAGCGGCTCGGCGCCCGCCGCGGGGCCCGCGCCGAAAGTGCCCGCCGGCAAGGCGCCCGAGAAGCCGCGCTTCGATTTCTACAAGATCCTGCCGGGGGGGGAGGAGCCGGTGAGCGAGCGCGAGCTTCGCGAGCGCATGCGCGCCGCAGCCGCCACCAAGAGTCAACCGGCGGCGACCCAGGACGTTTACTTCATCCAGGCGGGCGCCTTCCAGAACCCGGCGGATGCCGACAACCAGAAGGCGCGCCTCGCGATCCTCGGCTTCGAGTCGAACGTCGAGCCGACGACCCTGGCCGACAAGGGCACCTGGTACCGGGTGCGCCTGGGGCCCTACACAAAGGTTGACGAGCTGAACAAGGTGCGCCAGGCGCTCGCGCAGAACGGAATCGACGCCAACCTGATCAAACTCAAGGACCCGAGTTCAGCAAAGGCCAATTGAGATGAACCTTCGCCGCCGCACCCTGATGCTTGCGCTGGGCCTTGCGCCCCTCGGTGCCCTCGCGCAGGCGCGCCAGCCCGCCCGGGGAGTGGAATACACGGAACTCAGCCCCACGCAACCGGTGGAGGCCCAGGGCAAGATCGAGGTGATCGAGTTCTTCTGGTACGGCTGCCCGCACTGCTACACCCTGGAGCCGCTGCTCGAGAAGTGGATCCCGACGCTGCCCGCGGACGTGCAGTTCCGGCGCGTGCCGGCGGTCTTCAACGAGAACTGGGCGCGCGACGCGGCGGTGTATTACGCCTTCGAGGCCCTGGGCGTGCTCGAGCGGCTGCACCGCCCGTATTTCGACGCCATCCATCGCGACCGCCTGAACACCCGCGATCAGGCGGCACTCAACGAATGGCTGAAGAAGAACGGCGTCGACGTGAAGAAATACGACGAGGCGGCAAAGTCCTTCGGCGTGCAGAGCAAAGTGCGCCGCGCCACGCAGCTTTCTTCGGCCTACCGCATCGACGGCACGCCGGCGCTCGCCGTGCACGGCCGCTATACCGTGAGCGCCGAGCAGGGGCGCACGCAGCAAGGCATGCTTGCCATCGCCGACTACCTGGTCGGCGTCGCGCGCAAGGGCGGCCTCGCCGGCAAGTAGCGGGCGGCCGGCTTCCAGCCGCGTGCGCCGCATCGTCATCACGGGCGCATCGGCAGGCATCGGCGAGGCGCTGGCGCGGCATTACGCGGGTCCCGAGACGGTGATCGGCCTGATCGCGCGGCGGCGCGCACCCCTGGAGGCGCTCGCCGCGTCGCTCCCCGGCCGCTGCGAGATCTACGCGCTCGACGTCGGTGATACGGCGGCGCTCGAGCGCGCGGCCGCGGAATATTGCTCGCGCCACGGCGCCCCGGACCTCGTCATCGCCAATGCCGGCATCTCGGTCGGCACGCTCGGCGACGATGCGGCCGACCTGCATAAGCTCGAGCGCGTGCTCTCGACCAACGTGATCGGGCTGGCGGCGACCCTCGCGGCATTCGCTCCCGCGATGCGCGCGGCGCGCAGCGGCACGCTCTGCGGAATCGCCAGCGTGGCCGGCCTGCGCGGGCTGCCCGGCGCGGGCGCCTACAGCGCTTCCAAGGCGGCGGCGATCAAGTGGCTGGAGTCGCTGCGCGTGGAGCTCGCCGGCAGCGGCGTCGCCGTCGTCACCATCTGCCCAGGCTACATCGATACGCCGATGACCCGCGTGAACCGCTACCGCATGCCGTTCCTGCTGCCCGCCGACGAGGCGGCGCGGCGCTTTGCGCGCGCGATCGCTGCCCGGCGGCGCTTTGCGGTCATCCCGTGGCAGATGGGGCTCGCCTCCGTGCTGCTGCGGCTCCTGCCCCCCTGGCTCTACGACCGGCTCGCCGCGCGCGCGCCGCGCAAGCCGCGCAACCTGCCGCTCTGAGCCGGGCCGCTCAGGGCGCAAGCATCCCGCGCCGCAGCGCCTCGATCTCGTTGAAATCGCGCTCGTCGCGCGGCGCGAGCGCGGAATGCGCGCGCACGCGGTAGCAGTCCGGGTCGTAAGGCGTCTGCGGCTCGATGCCGTGCTCGAGCTGGCGCGCCGCCGCCAGCAGCCGCCCGCGGAATGCGATCACCGCCTTGTCGCTGGTGCCGAGGTGCTCGCGCGCGCGGTCCACGATCGCGCCGGCCGACTCCGTCACCATCGCATCCTGCGCGCGGATGCCGGCGATGCCGGTGAAGGAGCGCGTGCGCTGCGCCTCGCGGTCGATCAGGTAGTCGTTGTCCGCGCGCTCGACCGGGGTGGTGGTGCCGGCCCCCAGCTTGCGATGCGCCGCCTCGCCGTTCTGCCACTGCGCGAGGTCCGTCTCGCGCACCGGCCCGTCGGTGCGCCAGGTGACGCAGACTACCGACGTGTGCTCGTCGTCCGCCGGTACCCAGGCGCGGAACACGCGCACATGCGGGTCGTCCGATGGCGGGATCAGCGTGAAGCAGGGCATGAGAAAGAGATTCACGCGCCAGAGGTACTGCGGTCCCTCGACTGAGCGTCGCGCGCCGCAGGCAAGGCCGTAGGGCGTCTCGTGCACGGTGTAGCGCGGCGCAGTGTCTTCCTGGAAGTAGCCGCCGGTGAGCGCCGTCTTCGCCGATCCCGCGGCATCGAAGCGCCGGTGCAGAAAGCTCACGTGCGCCTCGTCGATCTCGCCTTCGAGCGCCTGTGCGTAGTTGCAGTCCTGCACCCAGCGCGAGCCATAGCGCTGCGCGCCGGGCATGCCCAGCCATTCGAACTCGGGCAGCTCGGCGCGCTTCTCCGGGGGGCCCATATAGGCCCACAGCAGCCCGGCGCGCTCGATGACGGCATAGGCCTGCGCGCCCACTTTGTGGCGAAAGTTCGAGGTGAGCGGCTCCGAGGGCATCTCCAGGCAACGCCCGGTGACGTCGAACTTCCAGCCGTGATAGACGCAGCGCAGACCACCCGCTTCGTTCCTGCCGTAATACAGGCTCGCCCGCCGGTGCGGACAGTGCTCCCCGAGCAGCCCCGCTCGCCCCGCGCTGTCGCGAAACGCCACCAGGCATTCGCCCAGCAGCCGCACGCGCCTGGGCGGCGCGTCGATGGCGAGCTCCTGCCCCAGCATGAAGGGCAGCCAGTGGCGCCGGAACAGCGCGCCCATCGGCGTACCCGCGCCCACACGCGTCAGAAGCTCGTTATCTTCCCGGCTCAACATGAAAATAGGGGTCAGACCCCATCATTTCGCCTGGCGAAAAAATGGGGTCTGACCCCTATTTCTTGCCCAGGCGCTGCATGACGTAGGAGCCGGGCGCGTCCTCGATGGCACGCGAGGGAATGCGCGCCGGCACCCGGTCCTCGCCGTTGTGGGCCGCCATCCAGCGCTGCCAGTCTTCCCACCACGAGCCCGGATGCTGCTTCGCGCCCTGCAGCCAGGCGTCCGCATCGGGGGCGAAGGTTTCGCTCGTCCAGTAGTGGTACTTCTTCGCCGGACGGCGGGTTGACGATGCCGGCGATGTGGCCCGAGCCGCCGAGCACGAAGCGCACCGGCCCGCCCAGGTAGCGCGCCCCCTTGTAGGTGGTCTTCCACGGCGCGATGTGGTCCTCCACGGTGGAAATGAAGTAGGCGGGCACTTTCACCGTCGACAGGTCGATCGGCACGCCGGCCAGCGTGATCCCGCCGGGCACGCCGAGCAGGTTCTTCATGTACATGTTGCGCAGGTAGAAGCTGTGCATGCGCGCCGGCATGCGCGTGGAGTCCGAGTTCCAGTACAGCAGGTCGAACGGAAACGGGTCCTTGCCCATCAGGTAATTGTTGATCACGAACGACCAGACCAGGTCGTTGGAGCGCAGCAGGTTGAAGGTGGAGGCCATCTCGGAGCCCTCGAGGTAGCCGCGCTCGTTCATGCGCCGCTCGAGGTTCTGCACCTGCCCTTCGTCGATGAACACGCCCAGTTCTCCCGGCTGCGAGAAATCGAGCAGCGAGACGAAGAACGTGGCCGCGGCGACGCGCGCATCGCCTTTCGCCGCGAGCCAGGCCAGCGTCGCCCCGAGCAGCGTGCCGCCGAGGCAGTAGCCGATGACGTTGAGCTGGTCCTCGCCGGTGGCCGCGCGCACCGCGTCCATCGCGCCGAGCGCGCCCTCGGTGAGGTAGTCGTCGAAGGACTTCTGCGCCAGCGCCTTGTCCGGGTTCACCCAGGACACCACGAACACCGTGTGCCCCTGCTCCACTGCCCACTTGATGAAGCTGTTCGAGGCGCGCAGGTCGAGGATGTAGTACTTGTTGATCCAGGGCGGGATGATGAGCAGCGGCCTGCGGAACACCTGCGCGGTGGCGGGCACGTACTGGATCAGCTGCAGGAGGGCGTTCTGGAAGACCACCTTGCCGGGGGTGGTGGCGACGTTCCTGCCGAGCTGGAAGGCGCGCTCGTCGGTCATGCTGATGCGCAGCTGCCCCTCGCCCTTCTCGATGTCGGCGAGCAGGTTGTTCAGCCCCTTGATCAGGTTCTGGCCGCCGGAGGCCATGGTCTCGCGCAGCACCTGCGGGTTGGTGGCCGCGAAGTTGGAGGGCGCGAGCGCGTCCACGTACTGGCGCGTGAAGAAGGCGATCTTCTTCTGCGATTCCTCGGGCAGGCCCTCGACGCCGGCCACCGCGTGCTGGATGTGGCGCGCGGCGATCAGGTAGGACTGCTTGATGTAGTCGAAGACGAAGTTGCCCGACCAGTCATCGTCCTTGAACCGGCTGTCGCCCTTGGCCGGCGCGGCGACCGGGACAAGGTCGTGCCCGAGCATCTTCATCCAGGCCGACTGCCACAGGCGCGTGGAATCGATCCAGTAGTTGACCGATGCCGCGGCGAAAGCGCTCGGGTCCATGAGCACGCGCGAGTACAGGTCCATGTAGGCGCGCGCGATGCCGAGCTCGTCCTTCACCACCGAGGCGATGCCCTGTTCGAAGTTCTTCTGCCCGAACTCCTTCAGGATGCGCGAGCTGCGCTCGGCCACCTCGTGCAGCATGCGTGATGTCTCCTCGCGGTTCACGCCGTCAGTGCGCTCGTCCATGCTTTCTCCGTGGCGGGTGAGAAGCGCGTCACGCCGTCGGCGCCCACCGCGCGCCTGCAGGCTGCCCGGCGCGCTCCAGGAAATGCAGATGCGCGATGGCCTCGCCCATGGCGAAGAACATCTGGTGCGTGTCGAGCTTGCGCCGGAACAGGAGCTCCAGCACCGCCGCGGCGCTGCGCGGCGCTTCGGCGCAGGCCTCCATCAGCTCGGCGAGGCGCGCCTCGTGGTGCGCCTCGAGCTGGCGCACGCGCTCGGCCGCGCCGCGAAACGGCAATCCGTGCGAGGGCAGCACCAGGGTATCGGCGGGCAGCTCGCGGAAGCGCTGGATCGAGCCGAGGAACTGCCCGAGCGGATCGCCCTCGGGGTCGACCGCCCAGACGCTCACGTTGGTCGAAATGCTCGGCAGCAGCATGTCACCGGAGATGACAAGCCCGAGCGCCTCGCAATAAAGCGCCGCGTGCTCGGGCGCATGGCCGTAGCCCGCGATCACGCGCCAGTCGCGGCCGCCGATGGCGATGCGCTCGCCGTCCATGATGCGCCGGTAAGTACCGGGAAACTCCGGCACCTGGCGCCGGTAGATGTTGCCGCGCGTCGCCATCTGCGCATGGCGCGCGTCATCCAGGCCGTTGGCGCGAAACAGCGCAAGCATCGCGCCGGGCACGTAGCCCGCGACGCCCTCGCGCACCGCGTGCGCGGTGAGGTACTCGGCCTGCGTCATCCATAGCGGCGCCGCAAAGCGCGCGCACAGCCAGCCCGCGTTGCCCGCGTGATCCGGGTGGTAGTGCGTGACCAGCACGCGCCGCACGGGCTGCTGTGCCGATCACCTCGGCGAAGATTCTCGTCCACAACGCGCGCGTGGGCTCGTCGCCCAATCCCGTGTCGACGAGGGTCCAGCCATCCCCGTCCTCCAGAAGCCAGAGGTTGATGTGGTCGAGCGCGAACGGCAGCGCCATGCGCAGCCACCGCACGCCCGGCGCGAGGCTGTTCACGGTGCCGGGCGCGGGCGCGTCGCGGTGCGGGAATTCGAGAGCGGGCATGAGGGGGAAACCGGGTGGGGCTGCGCTAGAATCAACCGCACCCTACCATGCTGGAAATCGAAAAGGAACGCGCCGACGCCGTGTACTCGATCGGCGAGCTGGCGAGCGAGTTCGACGTCACGCCGCGCGCGATCCGCTTCTACGAGGCCGAGGGGCTGCTCGCGCCGCGGCGCGAGGGCCAGCGCCGCATCTACACGCCGCGCGATCGCACGCGCCTCAAGCTCACGCTGCGCGGCAAGCGCCTGGGTCTCACGCTCTCGGAGATCCGCGACCTGATCGACATGTACGAGCCCGGGCGCGACGAGCGGCCGCAGCTGGAGCGCTTCCTCGCCGTGCTGCAGGCGCACCGCAGCGCGCTCGAGCGCCAGCGCGAGGACATCGAGGCGCAGCTCGCCGAGATCACCGCCTTCGAGAAGCGCACGCGCAAGCAGCTGGGGCCCGCGAAGCGAGGTTGACGTTTACGTAAACGTCAAGTAGCCTGCCGCCCATGAACGCGCCCCTGGCCGCCCGTTCCACGCCGCCCAAGTTCCAGCCCAAGGACCCCGCGTTCGCCGCGCGCGTGCGCGCGAGCTTCGCGCGCCAGCAGGCGATGGTCCTCATCGGCGCGCGCCTGGTCGCGGTGGAGCCGGGCTACACCGAAATCGCGTTGCCCTACCGACCCGACCTCACGCAGCAGAAGGCCTACGTGCACGGCGGCATCCTCGGCATGATCGCCGACTCGGCCTGCGGCTACGCCGCCTATTCGCTGATGCCGGCGACGAGCTCGCTGGTGACGGTCGAGTACAAGATCAACATCCTCGCCCCGGCGAAGAGCGACCTCGTGGCGCGCGGGCAGGTGATCCGCCCGGGGCGGACCCTCACCGTCGCGCGCGGCGACGTGTTCGCGGCCGACGGCACGCACGTGGCGAGCATGCTGCAGACGCTGATGATGCTCGCCGATACCCCGGACACCCCGGACGAGGCGCAATGAACGTTCTCCAGTTCGAGCACGGCGAGACCCTCGCCATGCTGCGCGACTCGGTGCGCGACTTCGCGGCGAAGGAGATCGCGCCGCGCGCGGCCGACATCGACCGCGAAAACCACTTTCCGCCCGACCTGTGGCGCAAGCTCGGCGCCCTGGGCCTGCTCGGCATCACCGTCGAGGAGGAGTACGGCGGCTCCGCGCTGGGCTACCTGGCGCACATCATCGCCGTGGAGGAGATCTCGCGCGCCTCGGCCTCGATCGGGCTTTCCTACGGGGCGCATTCCAACCTGTGCGTCAACCAGATCCGCCGGAACGGCAGCGACGCCCAGAGGAAGCAGCACCTGCCGAAGCTCGTTTCCGGCGAGCACGTCGGCGCGCTCGCCATGAGCGAGCCCGGCGCGGGCTCGGACGTGGTCGGCATGCGCCTGCGCGCCGAGCGCCGCGGCGACCGGTATGTGCTCAACGGCAACAAGATGTGGATCACCAACGGCCCGGACGCCGACGTGCTGGTGGTGTACGCCAAGACCGACGCCAACGCCGGCCCGCGCGGCATCACCGCGTTTCTCATCGAAAAGGGCATGAAGGGCTTTTCGACCGCGCAGAAGCTCGACAAGCTCGGCATGCGCGGCTCGAACACCTGCGAGCTCGTGTTCCGCGATTGCGAGGTGCCGGCGGCGAACCTGCTCGGCCAGGAAGGCAGCGGCGTGAACGTGCTGATGAGCGGGCTCGATTACGAGCGCGCGGTGCTCGCCGGCGGCCCATTGGGCATCATGGCGGCGTGCCTCGACGTGGTGATTCCCTACGTCCACGAGCGGAAGCAGTTCGGCCAGCCGATCGGCGAGTTCCAGCTGATGCAGGGCAAGCTCGCCGACATGTACACGACGTTCTCCGCCTGCCGCGCCTACGTCTACGCGGTGGGCCAGGCGCTCGATCGCGGCGAGACCACGAGGAAGGACGCCGCGGGCGCGATCCTCTACGCCGCGGAGAAGGCCACCTGGATGGCGGGCGAGGCGATCCAGGCGCTCGGCGGCATGGGCTACATCAACGAGACGCCCACCGGGCGGCTGTGGCGCGACGCCAAGCTCTACGAGATCGGCGCCGGAACTTCCGAGATCCGCCGCTGGCTCATCGGCCGCGAGCTCTTCAGCGAGAGCGCATGAGCCTCGGGCAACTCCTGGAGAACAACCGCAGCTGGGCGCGCGGCATGCTCGCCGCCGACCCGGAGTACTTCGCGCGCCTCGCGCGCCAGCAGTCGCCGCAGTACCTGTGGATCGGCTGCTCGGATTCGCGGGTGCCGGCGAACCAGATCACCGGCCTCGCGCCGGGCGAAGTGTTCGTCCACCGCAACATCGCCAACGTCGTGGTGCACACCGACCTCAACTGCCTCTCGGTGATCCAGTTCGCCGTGGACATCCTCAAGGTCCGCCACATCATCCTCTGCGGCCACTACGGCTGCAGCGGCGTGCACGCAGCCATGACCCGGCACCGCATCGGGCTTTCCGACAACTGGCTGCGCCATGTGCAGGACGTGGCGGGAAAGCACGCGGCCGAGCTCTCGGGGTTCGCGCACGAGGAGCCGCGTCACCGGCGCCTGTGCGAGTTGAACGTCGAGGAGCAGGTGCACAACATCAGCCAGTGCACCGCGGTGCAGGAAGCCTGGGAACGCGGGCAGGCGCTGGACCTGCACGGCTGGATCTACGACCTCAAGGATGGCCTGATCCGCGACTTGCGGGTCTCGCGCGACGGGAGCGCGGCGTGAGCGGGCTCATGGAAACCTATCGCGGCGTGGTTTACCCGTGGCATTGCGACCACATGGGCCACATGAACGTCATGTGGTACGTCGGCAAGTTCGACGAGGCCACCTGGAACCTGTTCTCCGCCCTGGGCGTGACCACCGCGTTCCTGCGCGAGAGAAAGCGCGGCATGGCCGCGGTGCAGCAGAACATCACCTACCGGCGCGAGCTCGTCGCGGGCGACACCGTGACGGTGCATTCCGCCTTCCTGGAGTTGCGCGACAAGGTCGCCCGCTTCGTGCATGAAATGCGCAATGGCGAAACCGGCGAGCTTGCGGCCTATTGCCTGCTGACCGGCGTGCACATCGACACCGAGCAGCGCCGCTCCTGCCCGTTTCCGCAAGAGATTCTCGCGCGCGGACAGAGTCTCGTGCGCGCCTATACCCCACCTGCCTGAGGACACCGACATGAACAGCGATCCGATCGTCATCGTTTCCGCCGCCCGCACGCCGATGGGCGGCTTCCAGGGCGAGCTCAAGGGTTTCGCCGCACCCGAACTGGGCGCCGCCGCCATTCGCGCCGCCGTCGAGCGCGCCAGGATCAAGCCCGAGGAGGTGCAGGAAGTCATCATGGGCTGCGTGCTGCCGGCCGGCCAGGGCCAGGCGCCCGCGCGCCAGGCTTCGCTGGGCGCGGGCCTGCCGCTGGCGGCCGGCTGCACCACGGTGAACAAGATGTGCGGCTCCGGCATGAAGGCGGCGATGTTCGCGCACGACGCGCTGCTCGCGGGCTCCGCCGAGATCATGGTCGCGGGCGGCATGGAATCCATGACCAATGCGCCCTACCTCCTGCCCAAGGCGCGCGCGGGCCTGCGCATGGGCCACGGCCAGGTGATCGACCACATGTTCTTCGACGGCCTGGAGGACGCGTACGACAAAGGCCGCCTGATGGGCAGCTTCGCCGAGGACTGCGCGCAGAAATACAAGTTCACGCGCGAGGCGCAGGATGCCTTCGCCGTGGCCTCGCTGCAGCGCGCGCAAAAGGCGAACAAGGAAGGCTGGTTCGCCTGGGAAACCACGCCGCTCGCCATCAAGGCCGGCAAGGACGAGAAGTTCATCGAGACCGACGAGCAGCCGTTCAAGGCCAACCTGGAGAAGATCCCGACCTTGAAGCCCGCCTTCCGCAAGGACGGCACCGTCACGGCTGCAAACTCCAGCTCGATCTCGGATGGCGCGGCGGCGCTCGTGCTGATGCGCCGCTCCACGGCGAACCCAGCGCGGCCTCGCGCCGCTGGCCACGATCGCAGGCCACTCCACGCACGCCCAGGAGCCCGGATGGTTCACCACCGCGCCGGTCGGCGCGATGAAGAAGCTGCTGGCGCGCACCGGCTGGAGCGCGGGCCAGGTGGACCTCTTCGAAATCAACGAAGCCTTCGCCGTCGTGGCGATGGCGGCGATGCAGGAGCTCGGCCTGCCGCACGAGAAGGTGAACGTGCACGGCGGCGCCTGCGCACTCGGCCACCCGATCGGCGCCTCGGGTGCGCGCATCCTGGTCACGCTCATCGGCGCGCTGCGCAAGTACGGCGGCAAGCGCGGCGTGGCGAGCCTGTGCATCGGCGGTGGCGAAGCGACCGCCATGGCAATCGAACTGGCGTGAGCCTGAAGAAGCCCTCCAAGCGCGAATTGCAGGCGCTGCTCAAGCGCGCGCGCTTCGTCGCGGGCTTCGGCATGCGCCTGGAATCGGTGAGCGACCATGAGTGCACCGTCGCCATGCCGTTTCGCGCGGCGCTCGAGCGTCCGGGCGGCACGGTGAACGGGCCTGCCTTCATGGCGGCGGCCGACTGTGCCATGTGGCTCGCCATCAAGCGCCACATCGGCCTCGAGCACGACGCGGTCACCGCCGAACTGAACACCGCGTTCCTCAACGCCGCGCGCCGCCAGACGGTGTACTGCACCGCGCGCGTGCTCAAGATGGGCAAGCGCATCATCTACGGCACCGCAGAGTGCCATGACGGCAAGGGGCGGCTCTTCACCCACCACACGGTCACCTATTCGCGGCTTGCCTAGGATGAGCCTCGCCCCGCAACACGAGCAGCTGCGCGACGCCGTGCGGCGCTTCGCCCGCGAAAGATTGGTGCCCCATGCGCCGGCCTGGGACCGCGAGAAGCGCTTCCCGCGGGAAGAGGTGAAGGGACTCGCGCAGATGGGGCTGATGGGCGTAGCGATCCCCGAGCGCTGGGACGGCGCGGGCATGGACGCCACGGCACTGGCGATCGCCTGCGAGGAGGTCGCGGCGGGCGACGGCGCGACCTGCACCATCGTCATGGTGACCAACCTCGTCGCCAACATCCTCCTCGGCTACGGCAACGACGCGCAAAAGGAAGCGTTTCTGCGCCCCGTGGCGCGCGGCGAAATGCTCGGCGCCTTCGCGCTGACGGAGCCGCACGTCGGCTCGGACGCAGGGGCCATCATCACGCGCGCCGAGAAGCAGGATGATCACTACGTGCTGAACGGGGTCAAACAGTTCATCACCTCGGGCAAGACTGCGGACCTCGCCATCGTCTTCGCGGTCACCGACAAGGCGGCGGGCAAGCGCGGCATCAGCGCCTTCGTCGTGCCGACCGCCGCGCCCGGCTACCAGGTGGCGCGGCTGGAGGAAAAGACCGGCCAGCGCGCATCCGACACGGCGCAGATCGTGCTCGAGAACTGCAAGGTGCCCGCCGCCAATCGCCTTGCCGACGAGGGCGTCGGCTATCGCATCGCGCTCGCCAACCTCGAGTCCGGGCGCATCAATGTCGCGGCGCAGGCGACCGGCATGGCGAGCGCCGCGCTCGAGGCGGCGCTGGCCTATTCGCACGAGCGCAGGAGCATGGGCAAGACGCTCTTCGAGCACCAGGCGGTGAATTTCCGGCTGGCCGACATGGCGACCCAGGTCGAGGCGGCGCGGCAGTTGTACCTCTATGCCGCCAGCCTGCGCGACGCGGGCAAGCCCTGCCTCAAGGAAGCCTCGATGGCCAAGCTGTTCGCCTCCGAAATGGCCGAAAAGGTCTGCTCGGATGCCATGCAGATCCACGGCGGCTACGGCTACGTCGCGGACTTCCCGGTCGAGCGCATCTGGCGCGACGTGCGCGTGTGCAAGATCTACGAAGGGGCGAACGACATCCAGCGCCTGGTGATCGGCCGCGCGCTCGGGAGCGAGTGATGCTCCGGGGCCAGTAATGCCGGTCATCAAGTCTCAGCTCAACCCGAGGTCGGAGGAGTTCCGCGCCAACGCCGCGCGCATGCAGGGGCTGGTCGCCGACCTGCGCGAGAAGGTGGCGCAGGCGGCGCTCGGCGGCGACGATCAGGCGCGCGCGAAGCACGCCGCGCGCGGCAAGCTCCTGCCGCGCGAGCGCGTGCGCACGCTGCTCGACCCCGGCTCGCCGTTCCTGGAGATCGGCCAGCTCGCCGCGTGGGGCATGTACGGCGGCGACGTGCACTCGGCCTCGATCATCTGCGGCATCGGCCGCATCTCGGGCCGCGAGTGCGTGGTGGTGGCGAACGACGCCACCATCAAGGGCGGCACCTACTACCCGATGACGGTGAAGAAGCACCTGCGCGCGCAGGAGATCGCCGCGCAGAACCGCCTGCCGTGCATCTACCTGGTGGACTCGGGCGGCGGCTTCCTGCCGGAGCAGGACAACGTGTTCCCCGATCGCGAGCATTTCGGGCGCATCTTCTTCAACATCGCCAACCTTTCCGCCGCCGGCATCCCGCAGATCGCCGTGGTGATGGGCTCCTGCACGGCGGGCGGCGCCTACGTGCCCGCGATGTCGGACGAGTCGATCATCGTCAAGGGCCAGGGCACCATCTTTCTCGGCGGCCCGCCGCTGGTGAAGGCGGCGACCGGGGAAGTGGTGACGGCGGAGGAACTGGGCGGGGCGGAGGTGCATACCCGCGTCTCGGGGGTCTCGGATCACTACGCGCTCAACGACGCGCACGCGCTCGCCATCTGCCGCCGGATCGTCGCCAACCTCAATACCCGCAAGCAGGTTTCGCTCGAAATGCGCGAGCCGCGCGAGCCGCTCTACCCGGCCGAGGAGATCTACGGCGTGATCCCGGCCGAGGTGCGCAAGCCCTACGACGTGCGCGAGGTGATCGCGCGCGTGGTGGACGGCTCCGAGATGGACGAGTTCAAGCAGAACTACGGCACGACGCTGGTCACCGGCTTCGCGCACCTGCATGGCTACCCGGTGGCGATCCTCGGCAACAACGGCATCCTGTACTCGGAGAGCTCGCTGAAGGCCGCGCACTTCATCGAGCTCGCGGCGCAGCGCGGCATCCCGCTGCTGTTCCTGCAGAACATCGCCGGCTACATGGTGGGCAAGAAATACGAGGCCGGCGGCATCGCCAAGGACGGCGCCAAGATGGTGACCGCGGTGGCCACCGCCGGCGTGCCGAAGTTCACCGTGATCCTCGGCGGCTCCTACGGCGCGGGCAACTACGGCATGTGCGGGCGCGCCTACTCGCCGCGGTTCCTCTGGATGTGGCCGAACGCGCGCATCTCGATCATGGGCGGCGAGCAGGCGGCGAGCGTGCTCGCCACGGTGCGCGGGGAGTTCAAGTCCACGGCGGAGGAGGAGGCGTTCAAGAACCCGATCCGCGAGCAGTACGAGCGCCAGGGCCACCCCTACTATTCGAGCGCGCGCCTCTGGGACGACGGCGTGGTGGATCCGGCGGATACGCGGCGGCTGCTCGGCCTCGCGCTCTCGGCTTGCCTCAATGCGCCGATCGAGCAGACCCGCTTCGGCATCTTCAGGATGTGAGCATGCTCGAAGCCGTGCATGAACGGGGGTTCGCCTGAGATGCTGAAGGTCTTGCAGAGCGGCGCGGTGGCGCGGGTCACGCTGGACCGGCCGGAGATCCGCAATGCCTTCGACGACGCGCTGATCAGCGCGCTGACCACGGCCCTGCGCGAGCTCGACGCCGACGAAAGCGTGCGCGCCGTGGTGCTCGCCGGCAACGGACCGGCGTTCTGCGCGGGGGCCGACCTCAACTGGATGAAGCGCATGGCCGGCTACGGCTACGAGCAGAACCTGGCCGACGCGCAGGCGCTCGCCGCGATGCTCAGGACGCTCGATCGCATGGCGAAGCCCACCGTGGCGCGCGTGCACGGCGCGGCCTTCGCGGGCGGCGTGGGGCTGGTGGCGGCCTGCGACATCGCCATCGGCGTGCCGGAGGCGAAGTTCTGCCTCTCGGAAGCCAAACTCGGGCTTTCGCCCGCCACCATCAGTCCGTACGTGGTGCGGGCGATGGGCGAGAGGATGGCGCGCCGCTACTTCCTCACCGCCGAAGTGTTCGATGCGGCGGAAGCGTGCCGCATCGGTCTGCTTTCCGCCGTCGTGCCGCCGGAGAAGCTCGACGTCGAGGTCGAAGGCATCGCTGCGCCACCTGACGCAGGGCGGACCGCAGGCGCTCGCCAAGATCAAGGACCTGATCCGCGCGGTGGCCTCCGGCCCGGTGGACGACGCGCTGATCGCCGACACCGCGAAGCGCATCGCCGAGATCCGCGTCTCCCCCGAGGGCAAGGAAGGCATCGCCTCGTTCCTCGAGAAGCGCAAGCCTGCCTGGGCGAGCGGCGCCGACGCGGCGCGCGCCGAGCCGGCGACGGGGAAGAAGTAGGTGTTCCGCAAGATCCTCATCGCCAACCGCGGCGAGATCGCCTGCCGCGTGATGCGCACCGCGCACCGCATGGGCCTGCGCACGGTGGCGGTGTACTCGGACGCGGACCGCGAAGCGCGTCACGTGCGCCTGGCGGACGAGGCGCGCCGCATCGGCCCGGCCGCCGCGCGCGAGAGCTACCTCGACGCAGAGGCGATCCTCGCGGCGGCGCGCGACACCGGCGCCGAGGCGATCCATCCCGGCTACGGCTTTCTCTCCGAGAACGAGGACTTCGCGCGCGCCTGCGCCAAGGCCGGCATCGTGTTCATCGGCCCGACGCCGGAAGCGATCGCGGCGATGGGCGACAAGTCGGCAGCCAAGCAACTGATGGAGAAGGCGCGCGTGCCGCTGGTGCCCGGCTATCACGGCGAGAAGCAGGACGCGGCGTTTCTCGCCAAGGAGGCCGGCGCGCATCGGCTACCCGGTGCTGATCAAGGCCTCGGCGGGCGGCGGCGGCAAGGGCATGCGCATCGTGCGCGCGGCCGGCGAGTTCAAGGCCGCGCTGGAAGGCGCGCAGCGCGAGGCGAAATCCGCCTTCGGCGACGAGCGGGTGCTGCTCGAGCGCTACCTCGAGCGCTCGCGGCACATCGAGGTGCAGGTGTTCGGCGACACGCACGGCAACCTCGTGTACCTGTTCGAGCGCGACTGCTCGGTGCAGCGCCGCCACCAGAAGGTGCTGGAAGAGGCGCCCGCCCCCGGCATGACGCAGAAGCGCCGCAACGAAATGGGCGAAGCGGCGCGTCGCCGCCGCGCGCGCGGTGAACTACGTCGGCGCCGGCACGGTGGAGTTCATCGCCGAGAGCGGCACGGATCGCGCCGGAGCGCTCAGCGGCCGTTCTACTTCATGGAGATGAACACGCGGCTGCAGGTCGAGCACCCGGTGACCGAGATGATCACGGGGCTCGACCTCGTTGAATGGCAGCTGCGCGTCGCGGCGGGCGAGCCGCTGCCGCTCGCGCAGGACGACCTGGCGATCCGCGGCCACGCCATCGAGGCGCGCGTGTACGCGGAAGACCCGGCGCGCGACTTCCTGCCGCAGACGGGACGGCTGGCGCACCTGCGCTTCCCGGCGGACGCGGCCGACCTGCGCACGGACACCGGCGTGGAGGCCGGCGCTTCGATCACGCCCTACTACGACCCGATGATCGCCAAGCTGATCGCCTGGGGCCAGGATCGCCGCGCGGCGCTCGCGCGGCTCGCCAGCGCGCTCGACGAAGTGGAGATCGCGGGCCTGCGGACCAACGTCGAGTTTCTCGCCCGCACGGTGCGTAGCCGCGCCTTCGCCGCGGCGGAGCTCGACACCGGTCTCATCGAGCGCAGCCGCGCCGAACTCTTCCCGGCGCGAGCGCCGCTCGCCGACGAGTTCCTTGCCGCGGCGGCCTACGCCGAGCTGCTCGCGGAGGAGGGCGCCGCGCGAGAACGCGCGGCCGCCTCGGAGGACCCGCACTCGCCCTGGAATCGCGTGGACGGCTGGCGCCTGAACCAGGATTCGCATCACGACCTGGCGTTTGCCGAAGGCGACGCTCGCCACGCGGCGACGCTGCATTTCCGCGCGGCCGGCATGCGCCTCGGCATTGCCGGCCGCGACTATGCCCTCGAGGGCGAACGCCTCGCCGATGGACGGCTGCTGGTGCGGCTCGATGGCCGCGCCACCAAGGCGCGCGCGGTGCGCGACGGGCGCGACTGGCACATCTTCATCGAGGGCGCGCATCGCCGCTTGACGCTGCACGAAGAACTCGAAGGCCTCGACATCGACGCCGGGGGCGGCTCGCTCGCCGCGCCGATGCCGGGCAAAGTGATCGCCGTGATGGTGAAGCGCGGCGACAAGGTGCAGAAGGGCGCCCCGCTGCTGATTCTCGAGGCGATGAAGATGGAGCACACCATCTTCGCCCCTGGGGACGGCGAGGTGAAGGAGATCCACTACGCCGCGGGCGAGCAGGTCGCCGAAGGCGCCGAACTGCTGCGGCTGGAGTGAGCCATGACCCAGTTGCCACGAGCAGTACGCATCGTCGAAGTCGGCCCGCGCGACGGGCTGCAGAACGAGAAGCGCGAGGTACCGACGAAGGTGAAGCTCGAGCTGATCGAGCGGCTCGCCGACGCGGGGCTGCCCGCGGTGGAGGCCACCGCGTTCGTCTCGCCCAAGTGGGTGCCGCAGATGGCGGACCACACCGAGGTGCTGGAAGGCATCCGCCGGAAGCCCGGCGTGTCCTACCCGGTGCTCACGCCGAACCTCAAGGGCTTCCAGGCCGCGCTCGCGGCCGGCGCCACCGAGGTCGCGATCTTCGGCGCAGCGTCGGAAGCGTTCTCGCGGAAGAACATCAATTGCTCGATCGCCGAGAGCCTCGAGCGCTTCCGGCCGGTCGCCGCAGGCGGCGAAGGAGGCGGGCGTGAAGGTGCGCGGCTACATCTCGTGCGTGCTCGGCTGTCCCTACGAGGGCGAGGTCGCGCCGCAGAAGGTCGCCGAGGTCGCGGCCGCGCTCCACGAGATGGGGTGCTACGAAGTGTCGCTCGGCGACACCATCGGCGTGGGCACGCCCGGAAAGACCAGGGCCATGATCGAAGCGGTCGCCAAGCGCGTGCCGATGGCAAAGCTCGCGGGCCACTATCACGACACCTACGGCCAGGCACTCGCCAACATCTACGCCTCGCTCGAGCTGGGCGTGGCGACCTTCGATTCCTCGGTGGCGGGCCTTGGCGGCTGTCCCTACGCCAAGGGCGCCTCCGGCAACGTCGCGACCGAGGATGTGCTTTACATGCTTCACGGCCTCGGCATCCGCACCGGGGTCGACCTCGACAAGGTGGTGGACACCGGGCAGTGGATCTGCGGTGTCATCGGCAAGGAGCCGGCCTCCAAGGCTGGCAAGGCCATTGCGGCCAAGCGGGTGAAGACGGGTTGATCGAATCCCCCTGCAACAAGGTCTGCGTGGTCGACCCCGAGCAGCGCCAATGCATCGGCTGCTGGCGCACGCTGGAGGAGATTGCCGGCTGGCCGTCGATGACGGAGGAGGAACAGCGCGCAGTGCTGGCGCGGCTTGGCGAGCGCCGCGCAGCCTCGCTGCGGCGCGCAATGATTTCTTCCGTTACGCCGCCTAGAATCGCCGAATGAACCCTACCCTTCTGAAGCGTTACGCGGCGCTCCTCATTGCAGCCTTCCTGCTGGCCGGCTGCGCCACCCAGCAGGTCCCGACGCAGGAGAAGCCGAGGCTCATCGTGTTCATGGCGGTGGACGGGTTGCCGCAGAGCCAGGTCGTGGGCTACCGCGACCAGCTCGCGCCCGACGGCTTCCGGAGGTTTCTGGACCGCGGCGCCTGGTTCGCCGACGCCCGCTACGGCCACGCGTTCACCGTGACGGGCGCCGGTCACGCGGTCATGCTCAGTGGCGCCTATCCGCATCGCACCGGCATCATCGGCAATGACTGGCGCGACCGCGCAACGGGGGAGCCCGAATACTGCGCCGGCGACACCGCCCACACCTACATAGGCCACAAGACCAAGCCTCTGGACGGCACCAGCCCGAAGAACATGATGGTGGAGACGGTCGGCGACGTACTCAAGCGCACGGATTCCCGCGCCAAGGTGATCGCCATCTCCGGCAAGGACCGGGGCGCGATCCTGCCGGCCGGGAAAGCGGGCGTCGCCTACATGTACATGGATGCGACCGGCCAATTCGCCTCTTCCACCTACTACATGAAGGAGCATCCCGCTTGGGTAACGGCGTTCCACTCGGCGAAGCCCGCCGACCGCCACTTCAAGGCGACCTGGTCGCCCCTGCTGCCCGATGCCGCCTATGCGAAGTCGCTGCCCGACAATCAAGCCTGGTACAACCCGGGCGGCAAGCTCCCCAAAGTCCTTGGGGAAGGTGACGAGAAGCCCGGCCCGGCGTTCTACAGCGCGCTGATCCGCACGCCCTACGGCGACGCGCTCACGCTCGACTTCGCGCGCGCCGCGATCGCCGGCGAAGCACTCGGGCAGGACGACGTGCCGGACATCCTCTCGGTCAGCCTGTCCACGCACGATTACATCAACCACGCCTACAGCCCGGACTCGCGCCTGTCTCACGACCACGTGCTGCAGCTCGACAGGCTGCTGGAAGCCTTCTTCCGCGACCTCGACCGGCTGGTGGGCAAGGACCGCTACATCGCCGTGCTGACCGCCGACCACGGCTTCATGCCCGCGCCCGAGTACGCCAAATCGCTCGGCCGCAACGCCGGCCGGCAGAACATCCCGCAGATGCTGGCGAGCGTGAACGCGGCGCTCGCGCAGAAGTTCGGCGAGCCGAAGCTCGCGCGCGCCTATTCCGCGAGCGGCGTGCTGCTCGACAACGCGGCGATCGCGCAGAAGAAGCTCGACGCCGCCGCAGTGCAGAACGAGGCGCGGCGCGTGGTCCTCGCCGAGCCTGGCGTCGCGGCCGCGTTCACGCGCACGGAGCTCGAGAACCCGGCGAGCCTGCCGGCCGACACGCCTTTCCTCGCGCAGGTGCGCAAGACCTGGAACCGCGAGCGTTCCGCGGACGTGCAGATGATCATCCGGGAATACTGGCTGTTCGAGTCGCGGCGCACGTTCGCCGCGACGCACGGCTCGCCCTATGCGCCCGACTACACCGTGCCGATCCTGTTCTACGGCCCGCGCTGGATCGCGCCGGGCCGCAGCGACCGCACGGTGGAGGTGGCGGACATTGCGCCTACGCTCGCGCGCCTGCTCGCGATCCCCGCGCCGTCTGCCTCCGAGGGCAAGTTGCTGCCAATCGCGCCGCCCGCGAACTGAGCGTTCCATGCGGGCGGTGACCTGGTACTTCGATTTCGTCTCGCCCTACTCCTACATCGCCTTCAAGCGGCTGCACGAGCTGCCGCGCGACGTGGCGGTGGAACTGAGGCCGGTGCTGTTCGCGGGGCTGCTCAATCATTTCGGCCAGAAGGGCCCGGCCGAGATCGCGGCGAAGCGCCGCTGGACCTATCGCTGGTGCACTTGGTGGGCGCAGAGCCTCGGCATCCCGTTCCGGTTTCCCGCTTCGCACCCGTTCAATCCCCTGCACCACCTGCGCCTCGTGCTCGCGGCCGGCGTAACACCCAAGAGTGTGGGACGCATCTTCGACGCGGTGTGGACCACCGGCGCGGAAGCTTCGGACCCCGCGGCCTTCAGGGCGCTGGCGGCGGAACTCGGCGTGGATGAGGCGCGGCTGAATGCACCCGACGTGAAGGACGCCCTGAGGAAGTACACGGAAGAGGCCGCGGCGCGCGGCGTGTTCGGCGTGCCGACCTACGAGGTGGATGGCGAGCTCTTCTGGGGCGCCGACGCGATCGGCTTCGTCAACGCGTTCCTTGCCGATCCGGCGGCGCTGAGGAACGACGAGATCCGCCGCGCCGACGCGTTGCCCGTCGGTGCGGCGCGCAAGACCTAGCTTAGAAGTCCACCTTGTCGCCCGGGTTCATCACGATCGCCCGGGTGGTGGAGCCTTCCAGGGCCTTCACGAAGTCCTCGGGCTTGCCCGCGAGGATCGGATAAGTGCCGTAGTGCATGGGAATGGCGAAGCGCGGCTTGATCATGTCACGCAACGCGAGCGCGGCCTGCTGCGGGTTGATGGTGAAGTTGCCGCCGATCGGCACCAGCACCAGGTCCGGCTTGTACATCTCGCCGATCATCTTCATGTCGCCGAACAGGCCCGTGTCGCCCATGTGCCAGATCTTGAAGCCGTTCTCCAGCTCGATGATCCAGCCCACCGGCGCGCCGCCCGGGTACATGCGCTCCACGCCGGTCGCCGGATCCTTCCACCGATACTCGGAACTGTGGTTGGCGGAGACCATGTTGATCTTGATCTCGGGTCCGAGCGGCGTAACGATGCCGCTCATGTTCATGCCCGGCGCGAGGTCGGCTGGAACCTCGCCCAGGGTCACCAGCGTGTTCGACAGCCCCGGGGGCGCATAGAGCCGCACCTTGTGCATCTTCACCAGCTCGGCCGCATCCATGACATGGTCCGGGTGCGCGTGGGTGACGAGCACGACGTCGACCTTACCCAGGCCAGCGAGGTTCTTGAAGCCCGCCGGGGTCTTCGGATTGGTCTTGAGCCACGGATCGATCACAATCACCTTGCCGCCGGGGGTGGTGATGCGAAACGCCGCCTGTCCAAGCCAGAGCACTTCGGTCTTGCCCTGCGCGAGCGCCGTGGCCGTCAGCGCGGTGAGCGCCAGGGCAAAGAGTGTCCTCAACATGTTCCCTCCTCCTTGGGTCGATTCAACCGTACTTGCGCGTATCGTCTATCACCTTGCCGTCGTTCGGCAAGGTCCCCGGCGCCACCAGTTCGACTTCGCCGCGCAGCTTGGTGACGTCGCGGATCGAGGCGACGATCGCTTCGGCAAGCCCGGCAGAGCGCTCCTTCACTTCGCATTTCAGCGTCATGCGGTCATTGCCGGTCTCGCCCTCGACCACCAAACGCGCCTTGAGAACCTCCTTGTGGCGGCGCAGCACTTCTCCTACCTGCTTGGGCGTGACGAACATCGCGCGCACTTTCGTCGTCTGGTCCGCGCGCCCCATCCAGCCTTTGATGCGCGTGTTGGTGCGACCACACGGGCTGGCGCCAGGAAGCACTGCCGAGAGGTCCCCCGTGGCGAAACGGATGAGCGGGTAGTCGGCATTGAATGAAGTGACGACGACCTCGCCCACTTCGCCGGCGGGCACCGGGTCGCCCGTCCCTGGGCGCACGATCTCGAGGATCAGCGCTTCGTCGAGGATCATGCCCTCGTTCACCTTGCCGTCGGGCATGGCGCTCTCGTAGGCGAGCAGGCCGATATCGGCGGTGGCGTAGAGCTGCAGCACACAGATGCCGCGCGTGGCCATCGCGGCGCGCAGCGCAGGCGGCAGGTACTCGGCGCCTACGATCGCCTTCTTCAGGCTCGCGATGTCGGCCTTCATCTCGTCGGCTTTCTCCACGATCAGCTTGAGGAACGAGGGCGTGCCGCCGAAGCCGGTGATGCGCAGGTCGCGGATCGTCGCCACCTGCATCTCGGTCTGGCCGGTGCCGCCCGGCACCACGGTGCAGCCGACCGCGCGCGCGCCGGCCTCCACCATCGAGGCGGCGGGCGTGAAGTGGTAGGAAAAGCCGTTGAGCACTAGGTCACCGGCGCGGAACCCCGCGGCGTAGATCGACCGCGCCGTCCGCCACCAGTCGCTGCCGTGGCCTTCCGGGTCGTAGACTGGGCCCGGTGACGCGAAGAGCTTGGCGAGCTTTTCCACCGGCGTCGCGTTCAGGCCGCCAAGCGGCGGCATTGCCTTTTGCAGCTCGGCAAGGTCCGACTTGCGCGTCACCGGTAGCTTGGCGAGCGCGCCTCGCGACGTCACCGCGGCGGGATCGACGTCCTGCATGATGCGCGCCCATCCCGGCGCGTTCTGCTTCGCATGCGCCAGATGCCCGGGCAGCGCGGCCATCAGCGCCGTCTCGCGCTCCTCCGACGCGCGCGTTTCCAAGCCATCGTAGAAGCCGGGGTCAGGGCTGGACTTCATCCTGGAAGAATCGGGGTCAGGGCCGAATTCTTTTGCATGCAAAAAATCCGGCCCTGACCCCGGTTTTCAGAGCCACCTCTTGCGGCGACGATAGGACTTCACGTCGCGGAAGCTCCTGCGCGCGCCGGAGGAAAAGCCGAGGTAGAACTCCTTCACGTCCTCGTTCTCCGCGAGCGACCTGCCCTCGCCGTCCATCACCACGCGGCCGTTCTCCAGGATGTAGCCGTAGTCGGCGTACTTGAGCGCGATGTTGGTGTTCTGCTCGGCGAGCAGGAAGCTCACCTTCTCCTTCTGGTTGAGGTCCTTCACGATCTCGAAGATCTCCTCCACCAGTTGCGGCGCGAGGCCCATCGAAGGCTCGTCAAGCAGGATCATCTGCGGCCGCGCCATCAGCGCGCGGCCGATGGCGGTCATCTGCTGCTCGCCGCCCGAGGTGTAGCCCGACTGCGACTTGCGGCGCTCCTTCAGGCGCGGGAAGTAGCGATACACCTTCTCCAGGTCGGCGCCCAGGTCCGCGCCGCCGCGCGTGTAGGCGCCGGTGAGCAGGTTCTCCTCCACCGTGAGGTGCTGGAAGCAGTGCCGGCCCTCCATCACCTGGCAGATGCCGCGTTTCACCAGCTCGGCGGGATTGAGCTTGTCGATGCGCTGGCCCATGAACTCGATGTGGCCCTTGGTCACGTCGCCGCGCTCGGCGCGCAAGAGATTCGAGATCGCTTTCAGCGTGGTGGACTTGCCCGCGCCGTTGGCCCCGAGCAGCGCCACGATCTGGCCTTCCTGCACTTGCAGCGACACGCCCCTCAGCACCAGGATGACGTGGTCGTAGATGACCTCGACGTTGCTGACGGAGAGATAGGCGGCGGAGGCGGTCATGAATGTGAAAACGGCCGCCCGCGGGCGGCCGTTCTTCGCACAGTGTCTGGGTTACTTTTCCTTGGAGCAGTCGCGCGGAGTGATGCCCTTTTCCTTCGCGTACTGCGCGGCGGAGGCCTCGATCATCGGCCGCACCAGTTTCTGGTCGGACGGGATCCAGTCGGTGATCACCTTCCACTGCTTGCCGTCCCATTGCTGGAACTTCACCGCGCCGCCGCCTTCGTGGTCCAGGCAGGAAACCTTCAGCGGCTGCATGAATCCGGACGCCCCGAGCTTCTTCAGGTACGCATCGTCGATGACCAGGTTTTCCAGGCCCCAGCGCACCTGCTCACCCGTCATCGGCTGTGCCCTTGCCGAAGCGCGTCTGCGCCTTGCGCACGGCTTCCGACGTGATGATCGAGAACACCACGCCGCGGTTGTAATAGGCCGAACCGATGCGCGACTTGTCATCCATCTCGCCTTTGCCCTTGCCATAGACGTGCTTCATGATGTCCTGGATCACGGGGTAGTTGGTGCCCGAGACGTTGAAGGCCGCCGCGATGTAGCCCTTCGCGGCGTCGCCGGCGGGAATGGTGTCTTCCTCCGCGCCCGCCCACCACACGCCGATGATCTTCTCGCGCGGGTAGCCCGCGCGCTGCGCCGCCTTGATCGCCGTCGGGTTCATCACGCCCCAGCCGCGCAGGATCACCCAGTCGGGCTGGATCTGGCGGATCTGCAGCCATTGCGCCTGCTGCTCGTTGCCCGGGTGCGGCACGGCAAGGTGCGTCACCTGGAAGCCGTACATCTTGGCCTGGGCGTCGAGTACCGGGATGGTTTCCTTGCCGTAGGCCGAGTCGTGATACAGGTTCACGATCTTCTTGCCCTTCAGCTTGTCCATGCCGCCCGCCTGCTGGCCCATGAACTTGATCTTGGCGGTGTTCTGCGACCAGTAGTTGGTGATCAGCGGGAACACGTACGGGAACACGCGCCCGTCGGAGGCGTCGGTGCGGCCGTAGCCGACCGAAACGATCGGAATGTGGTCCGCGGTGCCCTTCTCGATCAGCGAATACGTGATGCCGGTCGACAACGGATGGATCAGCGTCGCGCCCGTGGGTCCGTTCTTCTTCGAGCGTTCATAGCATTCCACGCCGCGCGCGTTGTTGTACTCCGTCTCGCACTTGTCGCCGACGAACTTCACGCCGTTGATGCCGCCGTCACGCGCGTTGAGCATTTCCAGGTAGTCGATCGCGCCGCCGGCAATGCCCGAGCCGCTTGCGGCGTAGGGACCGACCCAGTAATAGTTGTGCGGCACGTACTGCGTTTTGGCCTGCGCCAGCGCGCCGGTGGAGAAGCCAGCCGATGCAACGAGCGCCAATACGATGGTGGTGCGTTTCATGAATGCGTCTCCTAAGGTCGAGCCCTCTGCGGGGCCTGTTTCATATAGCGGAACAGCCAGTATAGCCAAAGTATTCCGAGTGTCTAGTGCGGGAAGGGCCACAGGCGCAGCTTTTCCTTCGCGATCTGCCACAGCCGCGCCAGGCCGTGCGGCTCGACGATCAGGAAGAAGATGATCAACCCGCCGAAAATGATCAATTCCATGTTGGACACCACCGCGTGCGAAATCTCCATGCCGGTGGCATGCGAGATCCCGCCGAACAGCACGCTGAGAAAGATCGGCAGCAAGGTGATGAAGCGGCCCCCAGGAACGAGCCCAGGATCGAACCCACGCCGCCGATGATGACCATGAACAGGATGCGGAACGAGAGGTCCAGCGTGAAGGCCTCGGGCTCCACCGTGCCGAGGTAGGTGTAGGCGAACAGCGCGCCCGCCACACCGCAGTAGAACGAGCTGATGGCGAACGCCAGCAGCTTGGTCTTCATCATCGGAATGCCGATCACGCTCGCGGCGACGTCCATGTCGCGCACCGCCATGAACGCGCGCCCGGTCTCGCTGCGCATCAGGTTCTTGGCCATCAGCGCCATGACCGCGACGATCGCAAGCGTGAGCACATACTTGCGCACTGGCGTATCGAAGGCGTAGCCCAGGATCACGATCTTCTGCGCGGTGATCACGCCGGAGGCGCTGTGGTTGGTGATCCAGCCGATGCGCTGGATCGCCCACAGCACGAAGAACTGGCAGGCGAGCGTCGCCACCGCGAGATAGAAGCCCTTGATCCTGAGGCTCGGCAGCCCGAACACGATGCCCACCGCCGCGGCGCACAGCCCCGCCAGGATGAAGCTGGGGATCACGCCCAGCCACGGCATGCGCAGGACGAAGTTGTAGGCCATGAACGCGCCCACCGCCATGAACGCCGCGGTGCCAAGCGACAGCTGGCCGGCATAGCCGGTCAGGATGTTCAGGCCCAGGGTGGCAAGCGCGAAGATCAGGAACGGCGTGAGAATCGCGGAGAGCCAGTACTGGTTGGCGAGCAGCGGCACCCCCACGAAGGCCACGGCCAGCAGGGCCGCGATGGCGATCCGGTCCTGCCGGATCGGGAAGATCTGCTGGTCTTCGGCGTAGGTGGACTTGAACTGGCCGGCTTCGCGATAGAGCATGACTCAGCTAGTCCCCGTCACACGCGGTCAATGATCTTCTCACCGAACAGGCCCTGGGGCCTCACGAGAAGGAAGAGGAGCGCGATCACGTAGGCGAACCAGCGACTCGATGCCGCCGCCGACCATCGGCCCGATGTACACCTCGGCGAGCTTCTCGGAGGCGCCGATGATCAGGCCGCCGACGATCGCCCCGGGCACGGACTCGAAGCCGCCGAGGATCAGCACCGGCAGCGCTTTCAGCGCGATGAAGGTGAGGGCGAACTGCACGCCGTTTCTCGCCCCCCACATCAATCCCGCGACCAGCGCGACGAAGCCGGCCACCGCCCAGACGATCGCCCAGATGTGCTTCAGCGGAATGCCGACCGCCAGCGCGGCCTGGTGGTCGTCCGCCACCGCGCGCAGCGCGCGGCCGATGCGCGTGTACTGGAAGAACAGGGCCAGCCCGGCCACCATGGCCCCGGCGACGCCCGCCGCGAACACTTCGAACTGGCTGACGTTGATGTTCCACTTCTGCGACAGCCATTCCATCGGCACGTCCGGGATGCCGAGCTCGAGGCCGTGCGGCTGCGATCCCCACACCAGCTGCGACAGGCCCTCGAGCACGAACGTGAGGCCGATGGTGGCCATGAACAGGGTGATCGGCGGCTGGTTGACCAGTGGCCGCAGTACGATCTTCTCGATACCGATGCCGAGCACCACCATCACGCCGAGGGTGATGGCGAGCGCCAGCCAGAAATTGATTCCCATCTTCAGGATCGACACGAAAGTGAGCGCGGCGAGGAACACCATCGCCCCCTGCGCGAAGTTGAACACGCCGGAGGCCTTGTAGATCAGCACGAAGCCCAGCGCCACCAGCGAGTACATCACGCCGGCGAGCAGCCCGCCGATCAGCACCTCGAAGAAGAACGCGACGTTCATCAGTGCGCCACTCCCAGGTAGGCGTCGATCACCGCCTGGTTGGCGCGCACCTCGTCGGGCGTGCCGTCGGCGATCTTGCGGCCGTAGTCGAGCACCACCACGCGGTCCGAAATGTCCATCACCACCCCCATGTCGTGCTCGATCAGCACGATGGTGGTGCCGAAGTGGTCGTTGACGTCGAGCACGAACCGGCACATGTCCTGCTTCTCCTCCAGGTTCATGCCCGCCATCGGCTCATCGAGCAGCAGCAGCGCCGGCTCGGCGGCGAGCGCGCGCGCCAGCTCCACGCGCTTCTGCAGGCCGTAGGGCAGCTTGCCCACGGGCGTCTTCCTGATGTGCTGGATCTCGAGAAAGTCGATGATCTCCTCCACCGCGCGCCGGTGCTCGAGCTCCTCGCGCTTCGCGCGCCCGACCCAGATCGCCTGCTCGAGGAAGGACACCCGCATCTTCAGGTTGCGCCCGGTGAGCACGTTGTCCAGCACCGTCATGCCCTTGAACAGCGCGATGTTCTGGAAAGTGCGCGCGATACCCATCGAGGCGGCCTCGTGCGAATCCATGTCGCGGAACTCGCGCCAGGCGCCGTTCGTGCGCAGCCGGATCTTTCCCTGCTGCGGGTGATAGACGCCGTTGATCACGTTGAGCATGGAGCTCTTGCCGGCGCCGTTCGGGCCGATGATGGCGCGGATCTCGTGCTCGCGCACGTCGAAGCTCACTTCCTGCAGCGCCTTCACGCCACCGAAGGCGAGCGACACGCTCTCCACGGAGAGGATCACCTCCCCGACCTGGTCGGCCCGGCTCATGCCGCCCGCTTTGCCGCGGCAGGCGAGAAGGTCTTCGCGTCGCGAATCGCCAGGTCGGCCGCCAGCATGCCGGTGCGGCCGTCCTCGTACTTCACCTGCATCTCGACGTGCACGCTGTCCTTGCCGCCGTAGAGCGCGTCCACCAGCCCCCGGTAGCGGTCGGCGATGAAGGCGCGGCGCACCTTGCGCGTGCGCGTGAGCTCGCCGTCGTCCGCGTCGAGCTCCTTGTGCAGGATGAGGAAGCGCCGGATCTGCGAATTGGCGATCTCGGGCTCCTGCGCCAGGTCGGCGTTCACGCGCTCGATGCATTCGCGCACCAGCGAGAGCACCTCCTCGCGCGAGGCGAGGTCGATGTAGCCGGTGTAGGGCATGTTGCGCCTCTCGGCCCAGTTGGCGACCGCGTCGAAGTCGAAATTGATGAACACGCACACCCGGTCGCGGCCATGCCCGAAAGCCACCGCTTCCTTGATGTAGGGGAAGAACTTGAGCTTGTTCTCGAGGTACTTGGGCGCGAACAGCGTGCCGTCGGCGAGCTTGCCCACGTCCTTCACGCGGTCGATGATCTTGACGTGGCCGTCGGCGTCGAAGTAACCCGCATCGCCGGTGTGGAACCAGCCCTCGCGATCCTTCGCCTCCATCGTCGCCTGCGGGTTCTTGTAGTACTCCTTGAACAGCCCGGGCGAGCGGATCAGCAGCTCGCGCTCCGGCGTGAATTTCAGCTCCACGCCCGGCACCGCGGGCCCCACCGTATCGGATTTGACGTGGCCGTCCGGCTGGATGCAGACGAAGACGCTGGTTTCGGTCGAGCCATAGAGCTGCTTGAGGTTGATGCCGATGGAACGGTAGAACCTGAACAGGTCCGGGCCGATGGCCTCGCCGGCGGTATAGGCGACGCGCACCCGGCTCATGCCGAGGACGTTGCGCAGCGGCCCGTAGGTGAACAGATCCCCCAGCCAGTACAGCAACCGGTCCACGACGCCCACCGGCTTGCCCTCCAGGATCGCGCCACCGACCCGGCCCGCGATGCCCATGAAGGTGCGGTAGAAGAAGCGGCTCACGCGATCCGCATCCTCCATGCGGATCGACACCTGCGTGAGCAGGGCCTCGAGCACGCGAGGCGGGCGCGAAGTAGTAGGTCGGCCCGATCTCGCGCATGTCGGTCATCACCGTCTCCGCGGACTCCGGGCAGCAGATGCAGTAGCCGGTGACGAAGGGCTGCGCGTAGGAAAAGATGTTCTGCCCCACCCAGGCCGGCGGCAGGTAGGCGAGCACCACGTCGCGGTCGGTGATGCCTTCCATCTCGGCCGCGGCGAGCGCGCGGTCGATGAGCGCGAGGTGCGTGAGCACCACGCCCTTGGGCTGGCCCGTGGTGCCGGAGGTGAAGAACATGGCGGCAGTGTCGCTGCCCCTGCCCTTGGCGATTTCGCCCTCGAGGAAGGCCGGATCGCGCGCGAACGCCGCACGCCCCTCCTCGATCAGGCTGTCGTAGCTCATGAGCTGCGGCTGGCGGTAATGCCGCATGCCGCGCGGGTCGTCGTAGTAGATGTGCTGGAGCGTCGGGCATTGCGGCAGGATCTCGAGCAGCTTGTCCACCTGCTCCTGGTCCTCCGCCAGCGCATGCGCGATCTCGGCGTTCTGGATCGGGAACGCCATCTCGGCGGCGACCGCGTCCTGGTACAGCGGCACCGGGATGCCGCCCAAGGCCTGCGCGGCGCACATCGCCGCGTAGAGGCGCGGCCGGTTGTCGCCGACGATCGCCAGGTGGTCGCCGCGCTTGAAGCCCTGCCCCGCCAGTCCGCAGGCGAGCGCGCGCGCTTCGTCGGCGAACTGCTTCCAGGTCCACGTCTGCCAGATGCCCAGGTCCTTCTCGCGGATCGCGGGGCGCGCGCCGCGCGTCAGCGCATGGTGGCGAAGCAGCTTGGGAAACGTGTCGTGTGTCCCGATGTCGATGCTCATCGAGCCTGTTCCTCCTCCAAGGACCGTGGGGATTCTTACACAGAATTCTGCTGTCTTGCGGTGCGGCAAGCGCCCTGACACGACCTAGAATTCGGCATCCGTGCGCAGCGTCCTCGCCCTCGTCGTGACGCTCGTCGCGTGCGCCGCCGCCCCGGCGGCCGTCGCGGGAGTGGAGTACCGCGTCGAGGTGGAGGCGCCCGAGGCGCTGGCGGCGCCCTTGCGCGGGGGACTCGGGTTGGTGCGCTGGAGCGAGGACACCGACGTGACGCCCGAGCAGCTGCGCCGCCTCGCCGACGAGGCCGTGCGCGAGGCGCGCGCGCTGGCCGCCGCCGAAGGCTACTTTTCCGCCGAAGCGCGCGTCGAGATCGACGAAGGCGCGACGCCGTGGCGCGTCACCGTGCACCTCGTGCCCGGCGAGCGCACGAGCATCGTCGAAGTCGAGCTGCGCGTCGTCGGACCCGCCGCCGAGGATGCCGAGGCGCGCGAGCGCATCGCCACGATGCGCAAGGGCTGGTCCCTGCCGCTCGGCCGGCCATTCCGGCAGGAAGACTGGGAAGCGGCCAAGCGCGGCGCCGCGCGGGCGCTTTCGGGCTGGCGCTACGCGGCGGCGCGCGTCGCCTCGAGCGAAGCACGCATCGATCCTGCAGCGCGCGAGGCGCGGCTGAGCGTGGTGCTCGACAGCGGGCCGCCGTACCGCTACGGCGCGCTCTCGGTGTCGGGCACGCAGCGCTACGCACCGGCACTTGTCGAGAACATGAGCCCGGTACGTGCGGGCGAGGACTACGACCGCGAGCAGCTCGTCGTCTATCAGCGCCGCCTGGCGGAAACCGGCTACTTCGCCAGCGTACGCGCCGAGATCGACACGCAGGCGCCCGATCCGTCCGCCGCGCCGCTGCGCGTGGCGGTGATCGAGGCGCCCTCCAAGCAGTTCGAGGCCGGCATCAGCTATAACACCGACGTCGGTGCCCGCCTGCAGCTGCGCTATAGCGATCACCATCTCGCCGACTCCGCCTGGCGGCTGCGCAGCTCGCTCGCGCTCGACGACCAGATCCAGGAAGTGCAGCTCGACCTCGACTCGCCGCCGCGCGAGGAAGGGCGCTTCAACAACTGGTTCGCGCGTGCCAGCCAGAAGGACATCCAGAACGAGCTCGCGCGCACGTTCTCGCTGGGTGTGGCGCACAGCTTCGGCACCGACGTGGCGCCCTCCGCGGCCATCCTCTCCTGGACGCTCGAGGAGCAGCAGGCCGGCTCGGCGCCCGTGGACAACCGCTATGCCGTGTATCTCGGCTACCGGCGCACCTTGCGCCGCACCGACGAAGTCATCGCGCCGCGCTCGGGGTACTTCGGCAGCATCGACCTGGGCGGCGCGCCTGCCGCGCTCGCGTCGCAGAGTTTCCTGCGCGTGGTCGGCGAGGGATCGATGTTCTTCCCCGTGCGCCGCAACGGCGGCGTCGCGCTGCGCGCCCGCGCGGGCCGCGTGCTCGCCGACGAGCGCACGGGCATTCCGACGCCGTTCCTGTTCCGCACGGGCGGCGATCAGACCATCCGCGGCTACGCCTTCGAGAGCCTGGGCGTGCGCGAGGGCGACGCGATCGTCGGCGGCCGGCGCCTGTTCGTCGCGAGCGCCGAGTACACGCACTGGCTGGCCGAGAGCTGGGGCATCGCCGCGTTCGTCGATGCCGGAAACGCGTGGGACACCGGCCAGCCCTTCGAGGCCGTCCTCGGCTACGGGCTGGGCGCGCGCCTGAGAACGCCGATCGGCCCCGCGCGCATCGACGTCGCCTACGGGGAGGAAACCGGCGAGTATCGCCTGCACATGTCGATCGGGTACGTCTTCCGATGAAGCGCCGCGTGCGCATCCTCATGGCGCTCACCGCGCTCGCGGCGGGGGTCGCGCTCGCCGGCCTGGCGTGGCTGCTCGGCACCGAGTCCGGCCTGCGCTGGGCGCTCGAGCGCGCCAGCGCCGCCGCGGGCGGGAAGCTGACGATCGAGGGCGCAAGCGGCACGCTCGCCGCAGGCGTGGTGATCGATCGCGTGGCGTATGCCGATGCCGGCTTGCGGGCGCAAGCCACGCGCGTGCGCGCACGCGCCCGCGTCCTGCCGTTCCTGCGCGGACGCATCGGCATCGAGCCGCTCGCGCTCGAATCGCTGCGCGTGGAGATCGAAGACGGCAAGCCGGGTTCCGCGCCGGCGCCCGACGCCTTCCCAGTCGGACTGCGGATCGGCGACTTGAGCGTCGAGCGCTTCGAGCTGCGCGCGGGGGGCATCACGCATCGCCTTGAGAACCTGCGCTTCTCCCACGCGGCCATCGGGCCGCGCACGCTGCAGGTCGGGGGCTCGTTCGTGAGGCCGGATGCGCGCTTCCCGGTCACCGCGGAGATCACGCTGCGCGGCACGCTGCAGCGTTTCGAGGCGAGCCTCTCGGGCGCCGTGGCCGGAATTCCTGCGCACACCAGGCTCGTGCTCGAGCCGCAGCACGAGCAGCCGTTGCGCGCGCTGGAGGTCAGCGCGGGACCGGCCGACCCAGCGAAGCTGCTCGCGGGCCTGCCGCGTGGCGCGGTATCCGCGCAACTGCGCGCCCGCGCCACCGACGATGGCTACGACGGCGAGCTCTCGCTGGCGAACGCCTCACCTGCTGCGCTCGATGCGGGCGGCCTGCCCTTGACTGCGGCGCGCACGCACTTTGCGAGCCGCGGCCTGGAGCGCGCGCGCCTGACGCATCTGCGGCTGGAGCTCGGCGAGGACACGACGCTGGAGGGCCAGGGCGAGGTCGATGCCGAGGGCCTGCGCGCGTCGCTTGCCGTGCGCGGCCTCGACCTGCGCGCCCTTCGCTCCAATCTGCGGCGCACGCGCCTGGAGGGCACGCTGGCGCTGGACCTGGGGCGCGAGAAGCAATCGGTGCGCGGCGCGCTCTCCCAGGAAGACGTCTCCGTCGCGGCACACGTCGAGCGCGACGGCGAGCTGATCGAGGTGCGCGAATTGCACGCGCGCGCGGCGGGCGGCGAGCTGCGCGGCTCCGGTCGCATTCGCCTTGCCAAGCGCATCGGCGTGCAGGCCAATTTGCGCGTCGAGCACTTCGATCCCGCCGCGTTCGGCGACTTTCCGCAGGGCGCGATCAACGGCCGCCTCGAGGCGGACGGCCTGCTCGGCGACGCGCCGCAGGCGGACGCACGCTGGACGATCGAGCCGAGCACGCTCGCCGGCCAGGCGCTCGAGTCGCGCGGCCGGGCGCGCTTCGCGCTGGATCGCGTCACGCAAGTGCAAGCGGATGTGCTTTACGGCCCCGCTCGCCTGGGCGCGACCGGCGCGTTCGGCGGGCGTGGCGACGCGCTCATCCTTTCCCTGGCCGTCGATCGGCTGGAGGATATCGATCCCGGCCTGCACGGACGGCTGCGCGCAGACGGAACTTTGAGCGGCACCTGGGCCGAGCCGGCGCTGCGGGCGAGCGCCAGCGTGCAAAGCCTGCGCCTGCCGGGCGACGACCAGGTGCGCACGGCGAGCGCGACGTTCGAGGGAACGCAATCGCGCCACACGGCCGTGCTGGGGCTCGAGGCGCCCGGCTCGCGCTTTCGCGCGCGCCTGGCCGGCGGCTGGCACGGCGAGCGCGGCTGGCAGGGCGAGATTGCGGAGCTGGAGAACGCGGGCACCTATCCCGTGCGATTGCTCGCCTCCGCGCCGCTGGAGATCTCGCGGCAGCGCGTCAGCCTCGGCAGGTTCGAAGCGCAGGTTGCCTCGGGACGGATGCTGGTGCACGAGGCCGCCTGGTCGCCCGGACGCTTTGCCACGCGCGGCGAAGCGCGCGGCTTGCCGGCCGCCTGGCTCGCGCTCGTCGCCGGCGAGGCCGAGCACGTGCGCTCGTCGATGCTGCTCGATGGCCAGTGGCAGCTCGACGCGGCGGCCGTGCCGATCGGCACCGTGCAGCTGCGGCGCGCGAGCGGCGACTTCGACCTGCGCACCGACGGGGAAACGGTGGCGCTCGAGATCTCTTCGGCCGAGCTCGATGCCCGGTTCGCCGAGGACGGCCTGTCGGTCAAGGCGCACGCCCGCACCCGCTTCGGCGAGCTGGCGCTCGAGGGCGCGATCGGCCTTGCGCCTGACCGGACCGGGTTCGCCTACGGGCCTGGATCGCCGCTCGCCCTGCGCGCGCGCATCGAGTCCGCGAGCCTGCGCTCCATCGTGCAGCCCTTGATCACGCAGGCGCGCATCGACGGCCGTCTCAGCGCGCAGCTCGGCATCGACGGCACGCTCGGCGAGCCTCGGTTCCAGGGGGAATTGCGCGCGACCGCCATCAGGTTCGAGATTCCCGCCTACGGCGTGCAGCTGACGGACGGGCAGCTGGACGCCCGGCTGGAGGGGGACCGCATTCGCATCGCATCCCTGTCCATCCGGGGAGGCGACGGCGAGTTCGCGGCCTCCGGCATCCTGCCGCTCGATCTCGCCGCCGGCGGTGCCAAGCTCGGCTGGACGGCGCGCGAGTTCGGCGTGCTGAGCCGCCGCGACCGGCGCCTCACCGTTTCCGGCGCGGGCGAGGCGGCCTTTGACGGCAAGCGCGTGCTGCTGACCGGCGCGCTGCGCGCGGATCGCGGCTACCTGCTCATCGCCGACGACAGTCTGCCGCGGCCGGGCGAGGACGTGGTCATCGTCGGCCAGGCGCCGAAGCCGGAGCCCGGCGGGCCGACGGTGCCCCTCGCGCTCGACGTGCAGCTCGATCTGGGCACCGACCTCGCGATCGAATCCCAGACCATGCAGGGCAAGCTCGCCGGACAACTGCGGGTGGCCACCGCGGAGGACGGCCGCTTGCGCATCTACGGGCGCCTGCGGGCCGTGAACGCCGTCTTCTACGCCTACGGCCAGCGCCTGCTGGTCGACCCCGGCGAGTTGATCTTCGACGGGCCGCTGGACAACCCGGCGCTCGCCATCACGGCATGGCGGCGCAACCAGCCGGTGGAAGCCGGCGTGCAGATCAGCGGCAACCTGAAGACGCCGCGCGTGCAGATCGTGTCCAATCCGCCGGTTGGCGAGTCCGAACGGCTGTCCTGGCTGGTGCTGGGGCGGGCGCCGGGCGAAGCGTCGCGGGCCGACCTCGGCCTGCTGCAGGCCGCGGCGAGCACGCTGCTTGCATCCGGCAGCACCCTGCCGGCCGACCGGCGCATTGCGCGCGCATTCGGCTTCGACGATCTCACCCTGCGTGGCGGGGGTGAGCTGGAGGGCGGCGTGGTGGCGGTCGGCAAGCGCCTTTCCGACCGCGTGTACGTGAGCTACGAGCAGGGGCTGGGCGCCGTGACCACGAGCCTGGTCAAGCTCGACTACGCGCTCGGGCCCCGCTGGTCGGTGCGCGGCGAAGCCGGGACATCGAGCGGCGGGGGTCTCTTCTACCGTTTCGCGTGGGACTAGGAGCCCCCGATCCATTCGCGCGGTAGCGCGCTAGACTTTCGCGCCATGCAAGGCACCGAGCACTGGACGAAGAAGGGCGGCGTCCGGCTTTTCCTGTGGCGCAAGGCGCCTCCCGGAACCGGCAAGCCCGCGGGAACGATCCTCTTCGTGCACGGCTCCTCCATGGCTTCGCAGCCCACCTTCGACCTGCACGTGCCGGGCCGGCCGCATTCCTCGGTGATGGAGTGGTTCGCCGCGCGCGGCTTCGATACCTGGTGCATGGACAACGAGGGCTACGGCCGCTCGGACAAGTCGCGGCCGATCAACTGCGGCATCGCCAACGGCGCGGAAGACCTCGCGGCGGGCAGCGAGTACGTCCTGCGGAACACCGGCGCGGCGAAGCTCCTCGTCTACGGCATCAGCTCGGGGGCGCTCAAGGCGGCGCTGTTCGCCCAGCAGCATCCGGAGCGCGTGGCGCGCCTTGCGCTCGATGCCTTCGTCTGGACCGGGGAAGGCAGCCCGACGCTCGCCGAGCGCAGGAAGAAATTGCCCGAGTTTCAGTCGAAGTACCGCCGGCCGATCGACCGCGCCTTCGTGCGCAGCATCTTCACGCGCGATCATCCCGGCACGGCGGACGAGGCGACCATCGAGGCCTTCGCCGACGCCATCCTCGCGCTCGACGACTCGGTGCCCAACGGCACCTACGTGGACATGTGCTCGAAGCTCCCGCTCGTCGACCCCGGGAAGCTCCTCGTGCCGACCATCGTGATGCGCGGCGAGTACGACGGCATCGCGGGCTTCGATGACCTGGTCGAGTTCTTCAAGCGCCTGCCCAACCCGGACAAGCAGTTCGCGGTGATGGCCGGCATCTCGCACGCGAGCTTCCAGCAGAAGAACTACATGACGGCCTACCACCTCCTGCACGGGTTCTTCACGCAGCCCGCGCCGATGTACCGCGGATGAAGCGCTTCGTTCTCCTGCTCGCTGCGTGCGTGCTCGCGAGCCAGGCGGCGGCGCAATCCTGGCCGGCGAAGCCGGTGCGGCTGGTGGTGCCGCTGTCGGCCGGCGGCTTTGCCGATGTGCCCGCGCGGCTTCTCGCCCCGCGCCTGTCCACGCAGCTCGGCCGCCAGGTGTACGTGGAGAACCGGCCCGGCGCGGGCGGCACGCTCGGCACGGACCATGTCGCCAAGGCGGAGCCCGACGGCCATACCCTGCTCTTCACTGCCACGCCCCACGTGATCAGCCCGTGGCTCTACAAGACGCTCGCCTACGACGCGCTCAAGAGTTTTGCGCCGGTGGCGCGGGTGGCCTCCGGCCCCTACGCGCTCGTGGTGCATCCGCAGCTCGAGGTCACCTCGGTGGCGGGCCTGATCGCCGCGGCACGGGCGCAGCCGGGCGAGATCGACTACGCGAGCTCCGGCAACGGCAGCGCGCAACACCTCGTGACCGCGATGTTCGCCTCGCTCGCCGGCATCCGGCTCAACCACGTGCCCTACAAGGGCAGCGGCCCGGCGATGCAGGATCTCGTCTCGGGCCAGGTGAAGATCTCGTTCGCCGGCGTGCCGAACGTCCTCACGCATGTGCGCAGCGGCCGCCTGCGCATCCTCGCAGTCACCACCTTTGAGCGCTGGCCCGAGCTACCGCGGGTGCCGACCGTCGCAGAGGCGGGGGTCCCGGGCTACGAGGCCTCCCTGTGGGTGGCGCTGCTCGCGCCGGCGGCCACGCCTGCCGACATCGTGCAGCGGCTGCACACCGAGATCGGCGTGGCGCTCGAGGACGCGCAACTGGCGCAGGGCCTGCGCGCCGCCGGCATCACGCCGGCGCTGCTGGGGCCGCAGGAGCTTGGCGCCTTCCTCCGCGCCGAACACGACAAGTGGGGCCGCGTGGTGCGCGACACCGGCGCCACCATCAACTAGGGAGCCTCTGAGTCATTCCCTCGTGCGCGACGGTGGCGACTTTCGTGCAGGGCGAGCCGGAAGACTCGCCATCCGGTGCGCCGTATGGCTCATAGCGAGCCGTGTGGCGACGTGATCGAATCGGCGCAGCAGAGGTCGTGGCCTCGGCCCATCGGCAGTCGTGCCTTGGGCTTGGCGGACCCCGAAAAGGACCATGCATGCTGAAAGAACCCAAGCTCGAGCATCCCGCCGCTGAAGACGCCAAGCCACCGATGAAGACCTGGCGAATCCTGTTCCTGGACAACGCCCAGAACATCGAGAAGTTGAAAGACGCGTGCAAGGACGAGGGGTACGCGGTGGCCGGCGCGCTCACCATCGCCGAGGCATGGGCGTTTCTCGACGGGAAGGATCATGTCGATGTGATCGTCTGCGCCGCGCACCTCGAGGAGGAATCGATGTTCGAGTTCCTCAAGCGCGTGCGCGACAGCAAGGTGCATGGGGATGCGAAATTTCTCATCCTGGCGCTCGCGACAAGCGCGTTGGGCTCGCAGCTGCACCCCTCCACGGCGAGAGCGGGATTTGCACTCGGCGCGGATACGTACGTGATCATGCCGGTGTTCGACCCTCACGTTCTGGTCGCTCGGATCAGGAAACTGCAACCGGCTGTTCCGATGCTCCAGCAATCGGCAACCGAAGAGGAGAAGCGTCGGTCGGAGTAGTCGGGGCAGACAACATGAAAAAGGGCCCGCATCGGGCCCTTTCTCATTTGCTGCGACCTCAATGACTGGCGCTAATTGACCGTCAGGGTCGCGGTGGCCGGGTTGGCGTTATTGCCCTGGTCGGTCTGCAAGGCACCGGCAGGCAGCGTGTTGACGTAGCTGCCCGCGACCGGGGCGGTCACCTGCGCGGTCACCGTACAGGAGCCATTGGCCGGGATCAGGCCTTCCGCCGTCAAGCCCACCTTACCCGTGTCGACAATGAACCACCCCGACAGGGGCTTCGTCTCGATACAGGTGGTGCTGACGCTGCCGTCGACTACGAACATGCCGGTGGGCAACGTGTCGATCAACGGCCCGCTCAGGTTGGCGGGCGTGCCATTGGCGTTGCTCAAGGTAATGGTAAGGGTCGAGACCTCGCCCGCATTGATGGTGCCCGGGCTGAAAGTCTTGGCGAGCGTGGGCGGCACGGAAGTGGGTGGTACGTCGCAGACAGGCACGGTGACGGTGTTGTTATCCAGTGTCACTGCACCGTTTCGCGCCAGGACTCTACCGGACACGCTTGCGCCGTTGTTGAGGGTGATGCTCGTGAGCGCAAAGATGTTCCCAACGAACGCAGTGGTCGTACCGAGGGTCGCGGAGCTGCCGACCTGCCAGTAGACGTTGCATGGGTTGGCACCACCGATCAGGTTCACGGACGAGTTCACCGCCGTCGTGAGGGTGCTCCCTGCCTTGAATACCCAGACCGCGTTGGAAACGCCCCCGGCGTCGAGCGTAAGCGCGCCGGTCAACTGAGCCGACGACGAATAACAGTAGACGCCCGGCACCAGCGTCTTCCCGCCGAGATCCTGACCGGTCAGGTCGGTCGTGCACGGCTGGCTTGCCAGGTCAATGTACGCAGCGGTGGTATCAGTCTGAGCCTGAAGCGCTACCGCATCGGCCGAATGGGTCACTCCGGTTACGATCCCGGGCGGAAAGCCGGTGATGGCGGTGCCCGGGCTGACACCCAGGTTTCCGGTGATGACGCTCGAGCCGGTATTGGTCACCGTCGAGCCACCGAGTACCGCGAAGCTCTGCTCCGTGCCCTGCGGCGGCGCGGCTGCGGCCGAAAACGTATTGCCTCCTCCCGCAGTCTCGTCCCCGGCACCGCATCCCGCCAGCAGAACTGACGCAAGTACCGCGGGTAGCAGCATCGCAAACCGCATCTTGGTGACTCTCATCGCAATCTCCTGTGGCCAGCATCAACAGATTTCCGCCGAACAAGCTGAACTGCGGCGCGTGGACGCCGGTTCGGGTGGTGGCGAAACCTGATAGGCAAGATAGGCGAGCGGGCGCCACTGGTCTGCTCGGTACCGAACATGAAGCTGCCGCGCCTTGTACGCCAGCGCACATACGACGCCGTGCCTTCGAGGTCATCGTCCCGGCTATCGAAAGTGTCCGGAATGCCGGGGCGACGCCATCATGGGATCTCGACTGCTGCCTTGTCGGCTGGTTGTTGCAGGCCTGTGCGTGGTCGTTCTTTCGAGCTGTGGCGGCGGAGATGGGGGGTCAGGCACCTCGCCAGGGATGAGCCGCACCGTCACCCTGGCCTGGACGCCCAGCCGCGAAACGGGGGTCAACAGCGCGGGCGGTGGCTATCAGGTCGCGATCAGCGGCCAGCCGACGATCCACGTGCCGTTCACCTCCGGACTCACGGCGCCGACAGCCACCGTCATTGCATTACAGACGGGGACCTACACCGTGACCGTAAGCGCCTTCGCGGCGCTCGATAGCCAAGGCGGCAGCACCGGCAGCCTCAGCGAGCCCTCGCAGCCGTTCACCTTGATCGTGCCCTGACACGGGCAGCAGACTCCCGTGAATACACCGTTGCGCTCGATGGCCCTGGCAGCGCTCGTCGGCGCTGCCTTGACGCTATACGCTCAGGTTGCCGCTGCTCCATCTGCGCCGCCCGCTCCGGTCGGCGCAGCCGCGTCGCAGTACGTCCAGGGCGAAGTGCTTGTGAAGTTCAAACCCGCTGCCGGCACGCAGGAGCGCATGGCGGCGATGGCGGCCCGGGGACACTCGGTCGTCGCAAGCCTCAACCAGCCCGGCTGGGCGCAGGTCAAATTCGGCGCGGGCCAGACGATGGAAACGGCGCTCACGGCCTACCGGAACGACCCGAACGTCGAGTATGTCCAGCCCAACTACCTCTATCACGCCGCGGCAATTCCCAACGACACCCAGTACGATCAACTCTGGTCGTTCAAGAACACCGGGCAGACCGTCACGACCGGCACTTTTGCGCCCAACCCCGGCACGGCAGGCGATGACATGAACATCGAGCCGGCCTGGGATCGCATCACCGATTGCAGCAGCGTCGCGGTGGCGCTGCTCGATTCCGGCGTCAACTACACCCACGAAGACCTCGCCGCCAGCATGTGGAATGGCGGATCGAGTTTTCCGAACCACGGCCGTGACTTTGTCGACAACGACGACGACCCGATGGATCCCAACGGCCACGGCACCCATCTCGCCGGCGTCATCGGCGCCGTGGGTAACAACGGCACGGGCACCGTCGGCGTGTGCCATCAGGCCAGCATCATGGCGGTACGCATACTGGATGCCGCGGGCAACGTGACGACGGCGACCGTCTTGCAGGGCATCAGCTTCGCCGTGACCCATGGCGCCAAGGTGATCAACATGAGCTTCGTCGGCGGCGGGTCCTTCGACCCGCTCTTCAGCGACGCCATCACCAATGCGCAGAACAGCGACGTCGTGGTGGTGGTCGTGGCAGGCAACGAGACCAGCGACAATGACGCCGCAGGCGGCGTCCGGTATCCCTGCAACTTCACCCAGCCGAACCTGATTTGCGTCGCCGCGCTCGACCAGAACTACGCGCTGGCGAGCTTCTCGAACTGGGGCGCAACCAGCGTGGATGTCGGCGCCCCGGGCACCAATATCCGGAGCACGTGGGCCGGCTCGGGGTCGAACAACGCCAGCTATGGCACGCTCAGCGGCACCTCCATGGCCTCGCCCGGAGTCGCAGGACTGGCCGTGATGCTGCGCGCCTTCAACCCGCAGTACACGTTCGCCGATACCGTTGGCGCCATCAAGAACGGCGGCAGATCCGTCCCCGCGCTCGCCGGCAAGACCACGACCGGCAAGGCGGTCGATGCCATGGCGTCACTGGCGTACATCAACCCACCCACGGGTCTGACGGCCACGGTAAGGTAGGAGAGGTGACCTGCGGCCGGTCAAAGAGAGCCGACCTGCGCGGTGCGCCAAGCTGGCGCACCATCAACTGATCAGTTGAGCAGCGACCAGATCTCGGTAATCGCGAACAGCACGCTGAAGACCGTGACGCAGATCTTGCCGAGGCGCGCGATGTGCGGCTTCACGCTCGAATCGGCGAACATCGCCGAGCTGATCGCTCCGAAGAGCATGAGTGCGGGTGTGGTTTTCATGGTGCGCCAGATCATCCTCCAGGGAGCTTGCAGCTTCCTGTCGGCGCGCTTGCCGGGCCCCACAGGCTGGCAGTGCTCCGGAACGAACCTGCAAACCTGCGATACTTGCGAGGCTCGCCCATAGCAGCCTTGCATATTGTCACCAGGCCGGGATCCGTACTCATGCCTTCCCGCGACGACACCCGCTACGACCACGAAGCCGGCGCGCCCGACGGCGCGCCCGGCACCGCCCGTGTCGACGATGTACGCATCGGGACGGTAAGGCCGCTCATCACGCCGAGCCTGCTCCTTGAGCGCGTGCCCATGAGCGAGGACGCGCAGACGCTGGTCGAATCGAGCCGCGCGGCGATTTCCAGGGTGCTGCACGGCGGCGACGACCGTCTCGTCGCGGTCGTGGGCCCGTGCTCGATCCACGACCACGACCAGGCGCTCGAGTACGCGCGCAAGCTCAAAACCGCGGCCGACCGCCTGCGCGGCGAGCTGCTCGTGGTGATGCGCACCTACTTCGAGAAACCGCGCACCACCGTCGGCTGGAAGGGCTACATCAACGACCCGCACCTGGACGGCAGCTTTGCGATGAACGAGGGGCTGGAGCGCGCGCGCCGCCTGCTGCTGGACCTGGCGCTGCTCGGCCTGCCCGCCGGCACGGAGTTCCTCGACCTGTTGAGCCCGCAGTACATCGCCGACCTGGTCGCCTGGGGCGCGATCGGCGCGCGCACCACCGAAAGCCAGAGCCATCGGCAGCTCGCCTCGGGGTTGAGCTGCCCGGTCGGCTTCAAGAACGGCACCGAGGGCAGCATCAAGGTGGCGGCCGATGCGATCCTCGCGGCGCGGGCGCCGCACGCCTTCATCGGCATGACCAAGATGGGCATGGCGGCGATCTTCGAGACGCGAGGCAACGACGACTGCCACGTCATCCTGCGCGGCGGCAAGTCGCCCAACTACGACGCGGCGCACGTGGCGCAGTGCTGCGCGGCCCTGCGCGCGGCAGGCCTGCGCGAGCAGGTGATGATCGACGTGTCGCATGGCAACAGCGGCAAGTCGCATCGGCGCCAGATCGAGGTCGCGCGGGACGTGGCGGCGCAGGTCGCCGGCGGCGAGGAACGCATCATCGGCGTGATGATCGAGAGCCACCTCGAGGAAGGCAGGCAGGACCTGGTGCCCGGTGTGCCGCTGAAGCGCGGCGTGTCGATCACCGATGCCTGCCTCGGCTTCGCGCAGACGGCGCCGCTGCTCGAGGAGCTCGCGGACGCGGTCCGGACGCGGCGTTCCCGCGCCAGATCGGCAAACCGTTAGAACTTGTACCTCAGGGACGCCGCGATCACATGCACGCGATACATTGGCGATTGTTCGCCAAAGGTCAGAACGTTTGGAATCGTGCTGGGCGTGACCCCGGAGAGCATCCAGCTCTCGCTGTCATAACGTTCGTACCAGTACCCGGCGCGCAGCGCGACGTTTTCCTTGATTCGATAGTTGGCATAGAGCTTCAGGCTGTCGCGCGACGTGGAAAGATCCGGGAATGCGGGATCCGCCGCTCCCGTGCTGACGCTGATTGCGCCCTGGGACCGGGTCACCGTGTAATCCGCGCCGATGTCGAACTTGTCCTTGGTCACCACGTGCTTCACGCCGATTCCAAGGAGATTGATCGCGTCGTTGTTCTCGGCCCACCAGTCCGCTGTCGAGAATGACTGGCTGCCGGCCTGTTTTGACTTGATTTCCTGGCGGTTCGCGAACAAGTGCAGGCTGGTCTCCTCCGACAGCATCATGCTGACATCGGCACTGAGGTTGAGCTCCCTGCCGCTGGTCAGGCCGATTGTCGAATTCGCATAGTCGTCTTCGGACGCATCAACCTGCAGCCAGATGTTGATGCTATCCGTCGCGGCAATGTCGGCGCGCATTTCGGCGCTGTTCCTCGTGCGATCGGCCATGTTGTATTTTCTCATCAGCGGATTCTCCGGCGGGGTGATCGCCGTGACCACTTGGTAGCCCGAGTTGTTGCGTTCCCCATGCGAGAGCTTGAAGGTCATGTCGACGCTGTCCAGCGCGCGGGCGGTGAGTTTTCCCGAGAGCGTATTCTCGCGAGTGTTGTCCACCGCCTGGAAAGTGCGCTGTTGCGAGTCGTGATCAAAGCCGACGGCAGCCTGGATGCGTGCCGAGGCCTTGTAGTCGGCCCTGAGCGCCAACTTGTCCTGCGTGAAGCTGTAGGGCAGGTTTGTTCTGGGTGCCGCGAGAAACATGTCGGTCGTCACCCAGGGATAAGCCGCCTGCGGCGTAAGGTTGTCGCGATCGTTGTGCGAGTACACCCCGTTCAGCCTGAGCCGGTCCGTGACCGCCGAGTTGAGTTTGAGGCTCGCATTGAGGGTCGTCACGCGGCCATCCAGCGAAGCCTGCGGCAGCGCGGGGACCACCAAGGCGGCGTTCAGCGTTGGCGCGAGGAATGCTTCATTCTGCAGCATGCGGCCAAGAGCGATGTCGGCCGTCGCCCGCGTCCGCTCGCTCAACTGGTATCCCACCGACGCGGAAATCTGGTGAAACTGGCTATCCGGCGGCAGCGCGAGTTGCCCGGCGACGGCGCCGGGAAATGCAGGCACCGTGAACGGATTCTGCCAGGTCAGAGACGCGTTGCTGTTGCGGAAGCTTGAGCCGAAGTACGCGAACTTCGCCTGCCACCGGGTGCCCGTGTACGAGACCGACGCATCCAGCTGGTCGGTTTCATAGTCGACCGGCGCAACCAATTGCGCAGCATTGAGGAAGAACGTACCAGCGGTGCCTTTCGTGCCTTCGCGGACCTGGTGGCGGAAATTGACGCCGTACGCCCAGGCGCTGGTCGGCGTCCAGGATGCGCCCGCTCCCAGCTCTTGCCTTTTCGTTTCAAGGGCGACCGGTTGCAGCGTGCTGGCGAGCGGCATGAGACCTGTCGAGCCCGCCGGAAAGCCGGCGGGCAGCGTCAGCGACGCGCCACCGCTGCCGATGAAAGGCGTTTGCGCACTGTCCGAGACGAAGTGCGGCAACTCCTGGTAATTGAGCAGCAGCTTGTACTTGCCTTGATGCCCGCCTTCCGCATTGAGCGCGCGCGTGTCCAGCCCGAGATTCGTTGCAGTGACATTCGAGTAGGCCGCGCCCGCCCCGCGATAGCGCATTGCACCGTCGACGATGGCGTATCCGCCTTCCTCATGCAGGCCGTTGTATTCGCCGAATTTGGCCGATGAGTCCGAGACGTTCGCGGCGCCCACCTCCAGCGTCCCGCTCAGTCCATCCTCGAATTTGCAGAGTTTGCATTGCCACTTCGAAGTGTCGACGGCTGCCCGGCCAGCGTCGGTGGCGCTGTCCGCCGCCGCCACGGCGGCACACTGCGCCGAAAGGATGCCGAGCAGAAACAGTCGGGGTGCGGTTTTCATGTTCCTGTCCTGTCTATCGCATCAGCTTGACGCCCGACGGATGATTCGACCCATGAACCTGCGAATGGCAATTGATGCAGCCTCCCGCGAGCAGGAACGCCGCTCCGCCTCCGCCCCCGCCGCCGCCCGGCAAAGCGGCGCCGGTATACGCCACCGAGGGGTGGCCGGCCGCCGCATGGCACTGCTGGCAGAGCAATGGCGGCGTCTTCGTCAGCAAGGACGCGCGCGCCGATCCGTGCGGTGAGTGGCACAAGGTGCAGTCTTCGGCCGCCGGCGCATGCTCCCACAGGAACGGCCCGCGCTTCTCCGCGTGGCAGGTGTAGCAGGTCTGGTTCACGGTTGGCTTGGCCAGCAGTGCTGCGGTATTCGACCCATGCGGGCTGTGACATTCGCTGCAGGTGACAAGCCCGAAACGCACCGGATGCACGGACGGTTTGTTGAAGTCCGCGCGTTGCTTCTTGTGGCATTGGTAGCAGACCTCGGGCTCGGTGGCCTTGGCAAGCGCGGGATCGTGCTCTGCGTGAAGCTTGTGGCAACTGGTGCAGGCGATGTTGTTGCTTTCATGCGCGCTGCCGATCCAGCCGATGCGCGCATTGCCCTGATGGCAGCCCAGGCAGGCCTTGTTGCGCTGCCCGACCGAAAGGAAGGAAGTCGCTTTGAAACTGTTGATCGCCTCCTTGCTGGTGGTGGCGGCGTGCTTGGCGCCCGGGCCGTGGCAGGCCTCGCACTGCAATCCTGCAAAGGGCGTGCGCTTGTCGGCACGGTTGGCATGCTTGGTCTTGAAAATCGGAAAGATCGGATACGGCCACGCCTCGGTGTGGCACATGAGGCAGGTGTCGGCGCCTTGTTCGCTGTATTCCGTCCCCTGGCCCGCGGTGGGCGCCTCAGGGGCGGCGGCACCTTGGGCGGCTGCGACAACGCTGAACGCGAGGCCTGACAGCACGAGTAGTACGGCAGGCAGTAATTTCCCGGTCGTCATCGTTGTCGCGTGTTTACCATGATTCGTGATGATTCGCCCTGCACGCCTCACTGTATGCCGTGCACTGCCTTGACGTTCAAAACCTTGCCGTCGCCATGGCAAAAAGTGCAATTCTCGGTAACGCTCGCGTTGAGCGTCGCCTGTGTAGCCGAGAAGTTCCCGCCATTGAAGGGATCCTGCATGTGAGTTTTCGCCACCGCGCTGTCGTGGCACGACGAGCACACCGCCGCAGTCGGCGAGATTCTCAGGTTGTCCGCAGCATCGCTTGCCGCGGGGCCGGTAGTGGTGTTTGCAGCGGGGTCCGTGGTGGTCGTGGTCCCGAGGATCCCGTTCGCCGTCGGCGGCGCCCAGAGGCCCGTCAACTGGTACGACGTGCCAATGTGGCAGGCGGTACAGTCGTTCAGTTTTCCGGGGAAGACGACTGTGCTGAAGTCGTTTGCGCCGCTGAAGCCATAGATCGTGATGCCTTTCGCGCGGAAGCCGCCATTGCTCGCCTGGCCCGCGTGGATGCCGTGGATCATGGTCCTGAAGTCGATCGCCTCTTCCAGCTTGCCATCGACACCGCCGGTGAGGACACCCAGAGAGGACGGGCGCCGGCTCGCATCGGTCGCGTTCGGGTTGTGGCAGACCACGCACACACCGGGCTCATCAGTGCGGTTATTGCCGTGCAGACTCAGCACATCATGGCACACGTTGCACTTGGCGATGTCGACGACCGACCGTCGCGCCACCGGCGTGACCGTGATCGGGAAGTCCTTGAAAGCGCTTCTCACGGCCAGCCGATCGGTAAACGACCCGGGCGTGGTGACATCGCCGGCAGGATGCCCCTCCAGCGTGACCCGCAATGTGCCCGTTTGCGTGGCGGGGATCGCGACGGCGGAAGTGACGGTGTAAGTACCGGCTGCGCTTCCCGCTACCGAACTCGCCAAAGCGTCAATGCGGATCGGTTGACCGAAATTTGCCGCACTGCCGTCATTGCCGAAGTCCCGCGTCGCGTTCGTGTTCCAGCCGATGCTGACCGCCAGCGTGCTGTTGCCGCTGGCGCTTGCCGTGAAGTGCGGGTCGGCCTTGATGTTGTACGGCTGGTCCCCATTGGTGGGATCGGTGACCGAGAAAGTGATGACGGGGGGTAGACCGCCCGGTAGGGTGGGTGTGGCACTGATGATGTTGAACTTGAATTTGGCCGCCGCCGACTTGAGCCGCGCCGGCAAGTTGTGCCTGACCGTCACATCCGAGACTCTCCCAGGTCCATGGCACAGGAAGCATGTGCTGTTGTCAGTCACGACGCCGCCCGGGTGCGCCACCGTCTGATAGGGCCTGGCGAGATCCGGCTGGGCACCGAAATAGACATTGTCGTGGCACGAACCGCAGGCTTCCATGCTCGGCCGGTTCTTCCAGTTGTCGCCCTGTGCGCTGAGGGCGCCGTCATGGCACCTGGTGCAATTGCGAACGTCCTGCGTGAAGGCCACGGTCGAGAAGTCCTTGCTGCCGATCTTGTATGGCGTGCCCGCGAGAACGCTCGGCAGGGCGGCGCCGGCATTGTTGTAGTGGATCTTGTGAATCATCACTTTGAAATCCACGCTCGTGCCGGGTGGTCCGGCAACCCAGGAACCGGGGTTATGGCAGGTGACGCACAGCTTGGTGTCTACGCTCGTGAGGTGTGCCGTGAGTTCGGTGTGGCATTGATTGCAGGTGGCAGTGAGCACGATGTCGCGCGCACTCACGGCGCCGCCCGCCGGCACGAAGTCGAGCACCCCGGTCGCTTTCGGGATGGCACTGTTGCCCTGCTCGATCGTCACCCGGTGCGTCACGCCCGGCTGATAGCTGACGTTCAGGGCCTTGCCGTCCGCATTGGTGCATGGCGCGGGGCAGGGGTTCGCCGCGGCGCTCGTGATGTCGGTGGCGAAGGTGTAGGTGTAGCTGCCGCCGCCCCGGTTCACCAGCGTGCCGAAGGCATACCCTGCGGCCAGGCGCTCCTGGGTGCCTTGTACTGCTCCATTCACCGCACGGTTGAGGTAGTTCTGCCAGCTCGCGGGCTCGCCGTTCGATCCCGGCACCAGCTTGGCGATATTGAAGCGCAGGTCCGCGGGCATGAGGATGGGCACGCCTGCGCCGCTTTTGTCGGTGACCTTGAAGTCAACGATGGGCGGGCCGTTGGTGGTCACAGACGCGATGTTGATGTTGAGCGCATTTCCCGTCACGGGCGTGGCTGCTGCGGTCGAGCCCCCGCCTCCGCTTCCGCCGTCGTCACCGCCACCACATCCGGCCAATGCGCAAACCAGGAGGCTCGCGGCAGCAAGCGCGATCGAGCTAGCCGACGATCGATTCCTGCTCATGACCGCCTCTTCGTCCGGCGACGAGCCCCTAGCCTGCCTGGAAAAACTCAGCGCAATTGCCATTTGACGCACTCACCTCGCGGTTCAGCCCAGCTGCGGCGTCACTTCTGCTTCGCGATGATCTGATCCTTGATTTGCACGTAATGGGCGCCGGATATGATGTTGCGGGTCACCAGGTGGGCCTTGCTCAGGTAAGGGCGGCCGGCGATGATCTTGTCGGCTTCCGCGTTGCCGATGCCGGGAATCTTCTTCAATTGGGCCCTGCTGGCGCTGTTGATATCCACCTCTTCGACCGGCGCGGCCGGTTTCTGGGCCTTGGCGCCTTTTTCAGCGGCCTTGGGAGTGCCCGCTGCCTCCCCCGGCGCCGCGGCTTTGCCCTCGATGGCAACGCACACGCTGGCGGACAGCAGCAAGGCTGCGGCAATCAGCACGGCCTGGATGATGCTGCCTTTCATCGCGTATCTCCGGAAGTTACCAAAAAATAACCCGGAAGCATTGCCGCCTCCGGGTCTCGATGCTGCTGCGGGCGCCCGGCGAACCGGGCCCCCGCTACCGTGATACAGGCCCGGTCACGCTATTTCTCATGCACGGCCTTGATACCCAGGCCATAGGCACTGCTCGGGTTATGGCAGAGCATGCACACTTCCCCTGTGAGAAGAGCCGTGCTGCGCGGCCTGTAGATCGAACCGCCTTCGTTCTCCATGTGCTGCTTGGCAATGTCGCTGTCGTGGCAGGAGAAACAAGCCGTCGTGATCGGCGCAACCACCAAGTTCGCGGGATCGCCGGCGGTGATCGTACCGGTGCCAGCGCTATAGCTCGGGCCCGCGCCGTAGGGGGTTGCCTGAGCCACGTAGGGCGAAAGGCTGTACTCCGCAACCGACCCGGCGATGGTGCTGTAAGTGCCGGATCCCACTGTCCTGTACAGGCGATTGGCCAAGGCACTGACCGACGCGGGGGCGCTGAAGTCATAGCTGCCGGGCACGTGGCAGGTTTCGCACTTGTTCAGGATGCCGGGGTAGCCGATGTCGGCAAAGGATTTCCCGACTGCCGCTGCATGCCACGTGAACGGCTTCTCACGCTTGCCGCCTGCGTGGATCGCGTGGATGAAATACGCGGAATCCGCAGCCCAGCCACTGCTGGTTCGATTCGGCGTATGGCACCACGCGCAGCTCGCGCCGTCGTTGCGCTGTCCCGCGTGGAACGCCGTCGCCGTGAACAAGCCAAGCTCTTTGTGGCAGTTGTTGCACTTGGCATCGTCGACGATCGGGCGCCGGCCGGTATAAGCACCACCGGTACCGGGGGTGCCTGCACCGGCACTGGCGACCATCTGTGCATCCGGCGTGACGACGATGAGGCCGCCGACAATCGCGTTCGGGTTAGCCGGGAAGATGAGCGATTGGGAAACCCCAAACCGGGGAGTGACCTGCGGAGTGGTACTCGGAACTGCATTGTTGCTCGCAATGTACTCGCTCACTCCGATCTGCGTGAGCGGCGGGTTGCCGCCTGTGGTGTTGTTGCTGCTCAGGCTGTAGTTATAGCCCACTCCGCCGGTGAGCATGACGGCGCTGTCGGGAACCTGCACCCCGGTCAGCGTCACGGTGGCATAGCCGTTCGCGTCCGGGCCGGTGAGGCTGCCGGCAGCTGTGCCGGTGGCCGTGCCGTTCCAGATGTTCTTGAGCCAACTGCTCGCCGAGGCGTTGAAATCAGACGGGGCGGTGACGCCGTCCTGAGGCACGGCCCAGACAAAGTACAGACTCGGCGAACCGAAGAAGCCGTCCCACAGCTCGTTACTCCCCGTCGGGATATTGAAGTCCTTCCTGACCCCGTCGTGAAGCAACCTGAACACGATCACCGGGTTCCTGTTGGCGTCGCGATAGACGTCCTTGATATCGTAGGTGACCTTGACCGCGCCTGGCGGCACATTGTCCCTGTTCGACGCAATCCACGCCGCGTTGGTATTGGAGCTGGCGCCTGCGACCTGCAGCGAATTGCTCGGGTTCGGCGGCGTCACCGGTATGTGGTACACGGACTTGATGGACACGGAATCGTGGCACAAGGTGCACCGGCTATCATCGATCTGGATGCCGCCGATGTGGCCGATCAACTTGCCGTTGTTGGTCTTGCCTTGGCCCGTGGCAAAGTTGATGCCGTCGTGGCAGGCGCCGCACGCAAGGCGGCTGGGAACGTTCTGGAAGTTGTTGGCCTGGGGCGCGACCTTGGGCGCAGTGCTGTCGTGGCACTTGGTGCAATTCCTGAGGTCCTGCGGGAACTTGGTTTCGTTCAGCAGCACGCCGGCGAAATTGTAGTTCTGCTTGATCAAATCCTCGCCCTTGTGGACCCTGTGGATCAGCACCGGGAAGTCGCCGACGGTGACGCCGTCAGCGATATAGGTCGCAGGCGATGTGATGTTGCCACTCGCGTCATACGTGATCGGAGGAAACGCGTAGTTCGTGGACGCGACGTTGGTGCGCCCGTATTTGCGCTGGTCGGTGTGGCAGACCACGCAGTATTTCGGGTCATAGCGGCTGCCGCCGTGGAAGCTGGCGCTCTCGGTGCCGGGAATGCCGCCGAGCTTGCCGTGACATTCGTTGCAGCTCAGCCGGTCGACGATCAGCCGTTGGGCGACTGCGTCCGTCGGCGCGACCGCCGTGTGGGTGGCGGGAATGAAGTCATAGACGGCATTGAGCGGGTTCTTCAGCGGAACGGCGGTGACGCCGGAGTTCGCGCCGGTGGGGGTGTTGGTGCCGGTACACGGGGCGTTGCCTGAAAACTGGACCGTGACGCGATGGACCGCGTTCGGATCAAAAAGCAGGTTCTGGCCGCCCAGATCCGCCTTGTTGTTGGACCCACTCACCGTCATTGCATCAACCAGACCCTTGGTGTTGAAGACGTCGCGATAGAAGTTGTACTGGTACCTGCCCTGGCCCAGGTACTGCAGCGTGCCGGTATTGTCGGTGCTGGGTCTCGTGGGCGCTGCCGCCGTCGTCGTGCTCGGCACGGTGGTCACGATGTAGCTGACCCACTTGCTGGGGGAGCCGTTGGAGGCCGGGACCAGCTTGGCGACTGAGAATGCAAAGTTGGGATAGCTGGCAACCGTCGCGGTCGCACTCTTGTTGGTGATCTTGTCGAACCCGGCGTACGCGTTGCCGTTGCTATCCCCGAGCGAAAAGGTGACCACCAGCTTGTTGGCTTGGACGCCGGTGCCACCCACTTTGATCACGGGCGCCAACTGCGGGAATAGCGTCGCTCCGTTCGTACAATCAATGGTGAGCGCTGCGCCCGGCAGCGGTGCGGGAAGAGTGGCCGCTGCATCACTGACACAAGTGCCACCGGTACCGCAAGTCGGCGGGGGCGTGCCCCCACCTCCACCGTCAGCGCTGGCAGCACTATCGCTACCACCTCCGCAGCCGGCCAGGCTACCGACGATGAGTGCCGCAAGACCCAGCCGCGCCAGTGTGAGTTCCATGGTTTCCCCTAAGTTCCGGATTAGCCTTCGTCGTCCCGGGAATCGCTGACCCTATTCACGCCCATTAACCATACCAACGAGATTTGCTGGGTCATTTGACATGGATCAAACGGGAAACCTTCTTCCTCTATCCACCTGATTTACAAGCCCATACAAACGTACGCCGCCATGCGGGCGGCTCGGGCGCCAACCGCTCCCCTACATATTCCTGCGGTACTGCCCGCCCACCTCGAAGAGCGCGTGGGTAATCTGGCCGAGCGAGCACACGCGCACGGCGTCCACCAGCACCGCGAACACGTTCTCGTCGCGCATCACGGCCTGGCGCAGGCGCTCCAGCATCGCCGGCGCCTCCCGGGCGTGGCGCCGCTGGAACTCGCGCAGGCGTTTCAGCTGGGACTGCTTTTCTTCCTCGGTGGAGCGGATGAGCTCGAGCTTGGCCGGCGCCGCGTCGCCGTGCGGGTTGCGGAAGGTGTTCACGCCGATGATGGGGTAGGAGCCATCGTGCTTCTGGTGCTCGTAGACCATCGACTCTTCCTGGATCTTGCCGCGCTGGTAGCCGGTCTCCATCGCGCCGAGCACGCCGCCCCGTGAGCTGATCGCCTCGAATTCCTTGAGCACCGCCTCCTCGACGAGGTCGGTGAGCGCCTCGATGATGAAGCTGCCCTGGTTGGGGTTCTCGTTCTTCGCCAGGCCCCATTCCCTGTTGATGATCAGCTGGATCGCCATGGCGCGGCGCACCGAGTCCTCGGTGGGCGTGGTGATCGCCTCGTCGAAGGCGTTGGTGTGCAGCGAATTGGTGTTGTCGTAGCTGGAAATCAGCGCCTGCAGCGTGGTGCGGATGTCGTTGAAGGCGATCTCCTGCGCATGCAGGCTGCGCCCCGAGGTCTGCGAGTGGAACTTGAGCCGCTGGCTGCGTTCGCTGGCGCCGTAGCGCTCGCGCATCGCCACCGCCCAGATGCGCCGGGCCACGCGCCCGAGCACCGCATACTCCGGGTCCATGCCGTAGCTGAAGAAGAACGACAGGTTGGGCGCGAAGTCGTCGATGTGCATGCCGCGGGCGAGGTAGGCCTCGACGAAGGTGAAGCCGTTGGCCAGCGTAAACGCGAGCTGGCTGACGGGGTTCGCGCCGGCCTCGGCGATGTGGTAGCCCGAGATCGACACCGAGTAGAAGTTGCGCACCTCGTGGTGGATGAAGTGCTCCTGGATGTCGCCCATCACCTTGAGCGAGAACTCGGTGGAGTAGATGCAGGTGTTCTGCCCCTGGTCCTCCTTCAGGATGTCGGCCTGCACCGTGCCGCGCACGGTGGACAGCGTCCAGGCGCGGATCTTCGCGGCTTCGTCCTCGGTGGGCTCGCGAGCGTTGTCGTTGCGGAACTTGTCGAGCTGCTGGTCGATGGCGGTGTTGAAGAACATCGCCAGGAGCGTCGGCGCCGGCCCGTTGATGGTCATCGACACCGAGGTGTTCGGCGCGCACAGGTCGAAGCCCGCGTACAGCGCCTTCATGTCCTCCAGCGTCGCGATCGACACCCCGGAGTTGCCCACCTTGCCGTAGATGTCGGGGCGCTCGTCCGGGTCGAAGCCGTACAGCGTCACCGAGTCGAAGGCGGTGGACAGGCGCTTGGCCGGCATGTCCTTGGAAAGCAGGTGGAAGCGCTTGTTGGTGCGAAAGGCATCGCCCTCGCCTGCGAACATGCGCGTCGGGTCCTCGTTCTCGCGCTTGAAGGCGAACACGCCCGCGGTGTAGGGGAAGGCGCCCGGGATGTTCTCGCGCAGGTGCCAGCGCAGGATCTCGCCTGCGTCCTCGAACTTCGGCAGCGCGACCTTCGGCACCTTGGTGCCGGAGAGCGAGACGCTGTTGAGCCGCGTGCGCACCTCCTTGTCGCGGATCTTCACCACAAACTCGTCGCCCGAGTAGGCCTTGACCGTCTGCGGCCACATCTCGAGCAGCTTCTTCGCGCGCGCATCGAGCGCGGCATCCTTTTCGGCGATCAGGGGATCCAGCGCCGCGAGCCCGCTCATGCGCCTCGCCTCCGCAAGGCTCTGGCGCTCGCGTGCCAGCCGCGCCTGCGCCGCCGCGTGCGCGTGATAACCGCGCAGCGTCTCGGCAATCTCGGCGAGGTAGCGCACGCGCTTGGGCGGCACGATGGCGTGCACCTTGGAGGAGACGCGGTGCGCGCTCCGCGGCAACTTCCCCGCGTTGAGCTTGAGGCCCTTTTCCCCCAGCCTCGCCGCCACCGCGTGATACAGGGCCGTCACGCCGTCGTCGTTGAAGCGCGCGGCGATGGTGCCGAACACCGGCATCGACTCGGGGGCGGCGTCAAACGTGGCGCGGTTGCGCTGCACCTGCTTGCGCACGTCGCGCAGCGCGTCCTCCGCGCCGCGGCGGTCGAACTTGTTGATGGCCACGAAGTCGGCGTAGTCGAGCATGTCGATCTTCTCGAGCTGGCTCGCCGCGCCGAATTCGGGCGTCATCACGTAGAGCGTCGCGTCGGCGAGCGGCACGATCGCCGCGTTGCCCTGGCCGATGCCGGAGGTCTCCGCGATGACCAGGTCGTAGCCCGCGGCGCGGCAGGCGGCGATGGCGTCGGGCAGGCAGCGCGCGATCTCGGCGCCGGAGTCGCGCGTGGCGAGCGAGCGCATGAAGATCTGCCCGCCGCCGATCGAATTCATGCGGATGCGGTCGCCGAGCAGCGCGCCGCCGGTCTTCTTGCGCGTCGGGTCCACCGACAGGATGGCGATGCGCAGGCGGTCGTCCTGGTCGAGGCGAAAGCGGCGCACCAGCTCGTCGGTGAGCGAGCTCTTGCCCGCGCCGCCGGTGCCGGTGATGCCGAGCACGGGCGCCGGGTTGGCCGCCGCGGCGGCGAGCAGCCCGGCGCGATCGCCGTACTCGCCCAGCTCCAGCGCGCTGATCACCTGCGCGAGCGCCCGCGGGTCCCCCGGCGCCAGCTGCTTCGGCGCGTGGCGCGCGACGTCGAAATCGCAGCGCGCCAGCATGTCGTTGATCATGCCCTGCAGGCCCATCTTCTGCCCGTCCTCGGGGGAATAGATGCGCGCCACGCCGTAGTCGTGCAGTTCCTTCATCTCGGTCGCGACGATGACGCCGCCGCCGCCGCCGAACACCTGGATGTGCGCCCCGCCCCGCTCGCGCAGCAGGTCGACCATGTACTTGAAGTACTCGAGGTGCCCGCCCTGGTAGGAGGAAACGGCGACGCCCTGCACGTCCTCCTGCAGGGCCGCGCTGACCACCTCCTCCACGGAGCGGTTGTGGCCGAGGTGGATCACCTCCACGCCCGAGGCCTGCAGGATGCGCCGCATGATGTTGATCGACGCGTCGTGCCCGTCGAACAGGCTCGCCGCGGTGACGAAGCGGATCTTGTGCTTCGCCTTGTAGACGAGGCTCTTCGACTCGGACAGGTCGGTCACGGCGCCTCGGGCAGGACGAGCATGAAGCGCGAGCCTAGTTGACGTTTACGTCAACGTCAACTGCGGGGGGCCGGCGACTCGGCCGGCAGGCCGAGCGGCAGGGAGAAGCCGAAGGTGGCGCCCTTGCCCGGCTCGCCCTCGGCCCACACCACGCCGCCATGGCGCTCGACCACGCGCTTCACGATCGCCAGGCCGACGCCGACTCCCGGATACTCCTCCTCGTCGTGCAGGCGCTCGAAGAGCTCGAACAGCCTGCCGGCGTGGGCGCCGTCGAAGCCGATGCCGCGATCGGTGATGCGGAACTCCGCGACGCCGTGCCGCACCGCCCCCTCGATGCGCACCTCGCGGTCGCGAGCGGCAGCGGAAAACTTGAGCGCGTTGCAGATCAGGTGTCGCCAGGCGAGCGCGAACAGCGACGCGTCCGCCGGGACGGCGGGCAGCCGCTCGACCCGGATGCGCTCATCGTCCAGCACGCCGAGGTGCATGCCTTCGATCGTGGTCCTGACGACGTCGGTCATGTCCACCGGCTGCACGACCAGGCGCCGACGCGCGAGCCTCGCATAGTCGATGAGGCCGTCGACCATGGCATCCATCAGCACCGCGTTGCCGCGCATGCGGGCAAACAGCGCGCGTCCTTCCGCGTCCAGACCCGCGTGGTGGTGGCGCTCGATCAGAGTGGCGCAGGCGGCGATCGCGCCCAGCGGCGCGCGCAGGTTGCTCGAGATCACCTGGGTGTAGGACTCGAGCTCGCGGATGGAGCGCTCCAGGTCGCGCGTGCGCGTGGCCACGCGCCGCTCGAGCAGCGCGTTCAGCGCGCGCAGGTCGCGCGGCGCCGCCACGCCCGGCGCCTCGCCGCTGCCCGGCATCATGCGGTGCAGGATCAGCGTGGCGAGCAGGCCCGAGACGATGAGCGCGATCGCCAGCCCGCCGATGCGCACCTCGATCACGTCCGAGCGCGGGCCCGCGTGGATCGCGCTGGACGTCGCCTGCATCGCAAACCAGATGTCGTACGCGGCCCCGGCCACGAACGGCAGCGCGACCACGCAGGCCAGGGCGGCGAACTGCACGCGCAGGTCGCCAAGGGCGGGAAAGCGGTGAAGGACGGCAGCGAGCATGGGCTTGGCCTTTCGGTTCGTTTTGGCGCGGCCTACTGGCGATAAGAAGGGTCGGCGGCTTCGATGCGCCGCACCATCGCGGCGAACACGTCGTCGCAGGTGCGCTTCTCGCCCGGGCCGGATTCGCGCACCGTCTGCGCGAACACGTCGGCGCGGATGGGATTGAGCGTGCCCGCGGCTGCGGAGGCGATCTGCACGTCGCAGGCGCGCTGCAGGGTCCAGAGCATCATGAAGGCTTCCGGCACGGAGGGGCCCCAGGCAAGCAGTCCGTGATTGCGCAGGATCAGCGCGCGCTTGCCGCCGACGCTCTTCACCAGGCGCGCCTTCTCGCCCTCGTCCACCGTGACGCCCTCGAAGTCGTGGTAGCCGACCTGGCCGTGGAGCTGCGCGGCGTAGAAATTCGTCGGCGACAGGCCCTCCTTCAGGCAGGCCACCGCCATTCCCGTGGTGGTGTGCGTGTGCATCACGCAATGGGCCTGCTCGATGTTGCCGTGGATCGCGCTGTGGATCACGAACCCCGCGCGGTTGACCGGCCACTTCGACTCCCGCACCGGGTTGCCCTCGATGTCGATGAGCACCAGGCTCGAGGCGGTGATTTCGCTGTAGTGCAAGCCGAAGGGATTGATGAGAAACAGCGCGGCGTCGTCACCGCGCGGTCCGGGCACGCGCAGCGTGATGTGGTTGAAGATCATCTCGGTCCAGCCGAGATGGTGGAAGATGCGATAGCAGGCGGCGAGCTGCACGCGTGCGGCGCGCTCGGCGTCCGACACCGGGAAGTCGCGCGGCTTGCGCGCGGCGCTATCGAAGTAGAGGGTCATCCCGCCTCCCCAGGCAAGAGGGCAAGTCTAAACCCGCCCCGGGGATTGCGCCTTGCTGCACCGCAAGTGGACGCCCGGCACCGGCCGGCATAGGGTGGGTCCATGCGGACCTTTGTCCTGGCCGCGGCGGCCGCCTGGTCCCTGGCTGCTGCGGCGCAACCGCACAGCGCTGCCGAATGCCGCGAGGGGGGCGATTTCATCCGCAACGCGGCGCTTTCGCGCGACGCGGGCGCCACGCGCGAGTTCTTCATCGGGCGCCTGGAAGACGACCTGGTGACGATCCGGGCGTTTCCGCCCGCGCTGCGCTGGTTCGCCCACACCCCGGAGGACGAGGCGTTCCTGCGTACCGAGGTGCACGAGGTATTCGAGGCTCCGGCCGCCAGCGAGCTGCACCGCGACGGCTTTCTGGAGCGCTGCGCGCGGCGCGCCGAGCGCCTCGCCGCGCGCGGCGGCTAGCGGAAGTCGAAGATCCGCTGCGCGTTCTGGCCGCGCACGCGGCTGCGCGCGCCGTCGGGCAGGCGGTCCACGCGCGCCAGGCAACCGATCGGGTCGCCGATGGTGTGCGGGTAATCCGAGCCGTAGAGCACGTTGCCGGTGCCGAAGACGCGCAGCGCCATCGCCAGCACGTCGTCGGTGAACACCACGGAATCGGCATAGATGCGCCGCGCGTGCAGGCTGGGCTTCTCGCGCGTCTTCGTGCGGCAGGCGGGGATCTGCTCGTAGCACTGATCGAGCCGCCCGATGAGGTAGGGCAGCGTGCCGCCGGCATGGCCGGCGATGATCTTGAGCTTCTCGAAGCGGTCGAAGAAGCCGTCGTAGATCATGCGCGCCATGGCCAGCGTGGTGTCGGTGGTGAAGCCGATCGAGGCGGTGAGCTGGAATTGCGTCATCTCCATCTCCTTCACCCCCGGCGGCGCGGTCGGGTGCACGAGCACCGGGAGCCTGGCGTCGTCGATCGCTTTCCAGATCCTGGCGAAAGCCGGATCGGTGAGCGCCTTGCCGCCGATGTTGGCGAGCACCATCACGCCGCAGGCGCCGGCCTCGAGACTGCGAGTCAGTTCCGCGAGCGCCGATCTCTCATGCTGCCAGGGCAGCGAGCAGAACCACTGGATGCGGTCGGGAAAGACCTTCTGCGCCTGCGCCATCTCGTCGTTCATGACCTGCGCGGCCTTGAGGCTCACCTTCTCGCCGCCCCAGTAGACGTTCGGGCAGGTGAGCGAGACCACCGAGACGTCGATGCCGACGCGGTCCATGTTCTTGATGCGCAGGTCCCAGTCGAACATCTCCGGCACCGGCGTCATGAAGGGCGCGCCGTCGAGATGGATCGCGCGCAGTCCCCCGGTCACCGCCTTCAGCGTGTAGCGCGGCCGGCCGTGCTGCTCGAGCAGCTTCAGCCACGCGTGGTTCAGCATGTGGGTGTGGACGTCGATGACCGGACTCATGGATCCTCCTTGCGGGAGAGCCAAGCCTAGTGAGACGCGATCCCCGAGGCAACAGCCCCGGGCGAAACGGAAGGCTTGGCCCGGCAGAGCTAACCGTCGGGCGCTGAGGCGTCGCGCTTGCGCATGCGCTCGCGCAGGAAGTGCACCGCCAGCGGCACCCCGGTCAGCAACCCCAGCGCCAGCACTGCGAAGAGAATCTTGTCGAGCTCGCCGGTCGCCATCTCGCCGCCGAAATGCGCGAGCAGGAAGCTCGCCGGTAGTATCCCGGCGAGCGTCGCCAGTGCGAAGCGCCACCACGACAGCGCAGTGAGCCCGGCCGCGTAGCTCACCACGTCGAACGAGATGAAGGGCAGCAGGCGGCTGGCGAACACGATCGCCATCAGCGTGCCCTGGGAGCCGAGCCGCGTCCTCGGCAGGCGGCTGCCGAACCAGCGTTGCAGGGCGTCTCGCCCCAAATGGCGTGCAATGCCGAAGGCGCAGAGCGCGCCGAGTTCGGCGCCGAGCAGGATGTACGCCGTGCCCCAAGTGTGTCCGTAGGCGGCGCCGGCTGCGAGCGCGATCGGCGCGCTCGGGATCGGGCTCACCAGGATGGCGAGGGTCATCAGCCCGATCACCGCGAGGGGCCCCGCCACACCGAGCCCCACGATGAACTGCCGCAGCGCTTGGCCATCGAGGAGGGTGGCCATGGCACCGGTCTCCTGCAGCTGCCAGTACGCCACGCCCATCGCCGCGACAATGGCGACCGCAGCCAGGATCCTGATGCGTGTGCCCGCAGTCATGTGCCGCACTCCGATGCGCTTCGACCTTGACGCCGTAACTTGCGCCGTGGAGCATCAATGCGCAAGCATGGGCCTCGTCCTCGAAAGCACGCTCACCTGTCCGCGCTGCGCTCACGCAAGCGTGGAGACCATGCCGATCGACGCTTGCCTCTTCTTCTGGAATTGCCCCGGCTGCGCAGCGCGACTTAGACCCAGGCCCGGCCACTGCTGCGTGTTCTGCAGCTATGGCAGCGTGCCCTGCCCGCCGAAGCAGCAGGAACGGAACTGTTGCGCGTGAACCGCGGCATTCTTTACGCACTGGGCGCCGCGGCGCTCTTTGGCGCCAGCACGCCTTTCGCCAAGCTGCTGCTCGGCGAGGTGTCGCCGCTGGTGCTCGCGGCAATCCTCTACCTGGGCAGCGGAATCGGCCTCGCCGCCTGGCTTGCCTTGCGGCCGGGGAACGCCAAACTTGCGGGATTCGCGAGTGGCGACTGGCCGTGGATCGCGGCGGCAATCCTTGCCGGCGGCGTGGCCGGGCCGGTACTGCTCATGTTCGGCCTCGCGCGCAGCGACGCGGCTTCCGCGTCGCTGCTGCTCAACCTCGAAGCCGTGCTCACCGCTGCGATCGCCTGGACGGTGTTCCGCGAGAACGTGGACCGGCGCATCTTCGCCGGCATGGCGGCGATCGTAGCGGGCGGCGTGCTGCTGTCCGCGGGAGCCGCGCCGCGGCCCGAAGGGCTCCTGGGCGCCTCGCTCGTTGCCGCAGCCTGCCTCGCCTGGGCGATCGACAACAACCTGACGCGCCGCGTTTCGGGTGGCGACGCCGCCACGCTCGCCTGCCTGAAAGGACTCGCGGCCGGCACGGTAAGTCTCCTGCTCGCCGTGGCCATCGGTGCGCCGTTGCCGGAGGCGGCGGGCTGGGTCGGCGCGGGATTGCTGGGATTCCTGGGCTACGGCGTGAGCCTGACGCTGTTCATCGTCGCGCTGCGCCACCTCGGCACCGCGCGCACCGGAGCCTATTTTTCGGTGGCGCCGTTCTTCGGCGCGGGGCTGGCGCTGGCGCTACTGGGGGAACGCCCGGACACGGTCTTCTGGCTCGCCGGGGCGCTGATGGCGCTGGGGGTATGGCTGCACCTCTCCGAGCGCCACGCGCATGAACATTCCCACGAGGTGCTGGAGCACCAACACGAGCACCTGCACGACGCGCACCACCGTCACGCGCACGACTTCGACTGGGACGGCCGCGAGCCGCATACCCATCGCCACCGGCACGAACCGCTGGTGCACTCGCATCCGCATTACCCCGACCTGCATCACCGGCACGGGCACTGATCGGACGACACAAGTCGCGCGCGCCGGAACTTGCCGAACTACAGCAGCGTCGGCTTGTCGGGCAGCTCGTTGCGGCCGCCCGGCCGCGGCGGAAAGTGCCGCGCCAGCAGCAGCGAAATCTCCTTGATGCCGTCGACGATGGCTTGTGCGTGCGCGCCGCGCGCGAGCGCCTGCTCCACGCCGCGGCAGATTCTTTCCCATTCAGCCGGCGTCACCCGCGCGTTGATGCCCCGATCGGCAACGATCTCGATATCGCGGTCGGCGATCAGGAGATAGATCAGCACGCCGTTGTTCTCCTCGGTGTCCCACACGCGCAGCTGCGAGAACACTTCGATGGCGCGCTCGCGCGCCGACTGTCCGCCGAACAGTGCCGGGCTGTCCAGCGCGCCCTCGGCGGCGAAGCGGATCTCGCCGCGATGCGTGGCTTCGCTGTTCGCGATCGCCTGCTCGATCGCAGCCAGCGCCTTCTCGGGAAAGGCGCGCGGCGAGGAAAACAGGTGACGCGCGATGCGCTTCAGGTCCATCGCTACCAGCGGCCGGACGCGCCGCCGCCGCCGAAACCACCGCCGCCGCCGCGGAATCCGCCGCCGCCGAAGCCACCGCCGCCGAAGCCACCGCCCCGCCCGAATCCGCCGCCGCCGAAGCCTCCGGGAAAACCACCGCGGACCCCGCGCCCGGCACCGCCGCCGACGAGCGTGAAGATGAATGCGAGGATGCCTGCCATCACCGCGATCGACAGCGCACCGACCAGCAACCACGCCACCGCACCCACGGCGCCGCCCGTGGCGACGGAACCGGCGGTCCTGCCGAGCATGCGGCGCAGCACGCCGCCGACCACCATGGCCAGGATGAGCAGGATCGGCAGCGACTGCCCGAACCCGCCGCCCACTTGCGGCGCGGGACTCGCCGGCTCGGGCAGGGGCTCGCCGTCGATGACGCGGAGCATGCGGTCGACGCCGGCGTTGATGCCGCCGTAGAAGTCGCCCTCGCGAAAGCGCGGCGCGATCACCTCGCGGATGATGCGGTTCGCGGTGGCGTCGTTCAGCGCGCCCTCCAGTCCGTAGCCCACCTCGATGCGCAGCGCGCGGTCGTTCTTCGCCACGACCAGGATGGCCCCGTCATCGACCTTCTTGCGGCCGACCTTCCAGCGTTCGGCCACGCGCAGCGCGTACTGCTCGATCGCCTCGGGCGCGGTCGTCGGCACCATCAGCACCGCGACCTGGCTGCCCTTGCGCGCTTCGAACGACTGCAGCCTCTGCTCGAGCGATGCCGTCTGCTCCTTGGTCAGCGTGCCGGTCAGGTCGGTGACCCGGGCCGCGAGCTGCGGAACGGCGACCTGCGCCCACGCCGGGAGCGCGAGCAGCAGGAGCAGCAGCGCCCGGATCACTTGCCCTTCTGGCCGAAGTCGACTTTGGGCGCCTTGGAGATCTCGCGCTCGTTCTCGACGCTGAAGTTGGGCTTGATCTTGAAGCCGAAGGCCATCGCGGTCAGGTTGGAGGGGAACTGCCGCACCGTCACGTTGTAGCCCTCCACCGCCTTGATGTAGCGATTGCGCGCGACCGTAATGCGGTTCTCGGTGCCCTCGAGCTGCGCCTGCAGGTCGCGGAAATTGGCGTCGGACTTGAGCTGCGGATAGTTCTCCGCCACGACGAGCAGCCGCGACAGCGCGCCCGTCAGTTCGCCCTGCGCCTGCTGAAAGCGCGCGAAGGCCTCCGGGTTGTTCACCAGCTCGGGCGTGGCCTGGATCGAGCCGACACGTGCCCGTGCCTCGGTGACGCGGGTGAATACCTCCAGCTCCTGCTTGGCAAAGGCCTTCACCGTTTCCACCAGGTTCGGCACCAGATCCGCGCGGCGCTGGTACTGGTTGAGCACCTCGGACCAGGCCGCCTTCACCTGCTCGTCGGTGCTTTGCAGCGTGTTGTAGCCGCAGCCGGACAGCAGGAGCAGCGCCGCTGCGGCCAAAGCCAGTCTCATTCTCGACAATGTCATGGTTTCACTCCTGTCACGATGGTATTCCTTGCCTGCCGGGCGAACGCGCTCGATCCGCTGGGGCGAGCGGCTGCGCAATTCTAAGCTGTCTTCGTTTCATGACTTTGTCCTCCGCATCAGGTAGTACGCCGCCGGTATCACCAGCATCGACAGCAGCGGCGCCGTCACCATGCCGCCGATCATCGGCGCGGCGATCCTCTGCATCACCTCCGCACCGGTGCCCTCGCTCAGCAGCAGCGGCGCCAGTCCGGCGAGGATCACCGCCACGGTCATGGTCTTCGGGCGCACGCGCAGCACCGCGCCCTCGTCGAGCGCTTCCACCAGCTGCTCCCGCGTGATCCCGGGTCCGCGCTGCTCGATCGCATGGCGCAGGTAGACCAGCATCACCACTCCGAACTCCGCGGCGACACCCGCCAGCGCGATGAAGCCGATCGCGCCGGCCACCGAAAGGTTGTGGCCCAGCAGCCAGATCAGCCAGAAGCCGCCGACCAGCGCGAACGGCAGCGTCAGCATGATGAGCAGCGCCTCTTCCCAGCGCCGGAAGGCGAGGTACAGAAGGACGAAGACGATCAGCAGGGTGAACGGCACCACCACCGCCATGCGCGCCTTGGCGCGCTCGAGGTACTCGAACTGGCCCGACCACGCAAGCGACACGCCGGCCGGCAGCTGCACCTGCTGCGCGACCGCGCGCTGCGCGTCCTTCACCACCGAGGCCAGGTCGCGGCCGCGGATGTCGACGTAAATCCAGCCGGAGAGCCGCGCGTTCTCCGAGCGCAGCATGGGCGGCCCGTCGGCAATGGCGATCTCCGCGACCGTGCCCAGCGTGAGCTGGGCGCCCGACTCGGCGACGAAGGCCAGGTCCCTCAGGTCCGCCACCGAATCGCGCAGCTCGCGCGCATAGCGCACGCTGATCGGAAACCGCTGCCGGCCTTCGATGGTCTCGCCGATGGTCTCGCCGCCGATCGCGCTCGACACCACGGACTGCACCTCCGACACGCTCATGCCATAGCGGGCCGCGGCCTGGCGATCCACCCTGACGTCGATGTAGCGCCCGCCCGAGACGCGCTCCGCGAGCGCCGAGGACACGCCGGGAACCTCTTTGACCACGCGCTCGATCTGCGCCGCGGCGCGCTCGATCTCCGCCAGGTCATTGCCCGAAACCTTGATGCCGAGCGGGCTCTTGATGCCGGTGGCGAGCATGTCGATGCGGTTGCGGATCGGCGGGATCCAGATGTTGGCGAGCCCGGGGAGCTGCAGCAAGCGGTCCAGTTCCTCCACCAGCTTCTCCGGGGTCATGCCCGGCCGCCACTCCTCGCGCGGCTTCAACTGCACGGTGGTCTCCACCATCTCGAGCGGCGCCGGGTCGGTGGCGGTCTCGGCGCGGCCGATCTTGCCGAACACCCGCTTCACCTCCGGCACGGTCGCGATCAGGCGGTCGGTCTGCTGCAGGATCTGCGCCGCCTTGCCCGGCGACAGTCCCGGCAGCGCGGAGGGCATGTAGAGCAGGTCGCCTTCGTAAAGCGGCGGCATGAACTCGCCGCCGAGTCGCGCCACCGGGTAGGCCGTAGCCGCGAGCGCGAGCGCGGCAACGCCGAGGGTGGCCCAGGGCCGCTTCAGCACGAATGCGAGTAGCGGCCGGTAGGCGGCGATGAAGAACCGGTTGATGGGATTCCTTCTCTCCTCGGGTATGCGCCCGCGGATGAGGATCGCCATCAGCACCGGCACCAGCGTCACCGCCAGACCGGCGGAGGCGGCCATGGCGTAGGTCTTGGTGTAGGCCAGCGGCGAGAACAGGCGTCCTTCCTGTGCCTGCAGCGCAAACACCGGCACGAACGACAGCGTGATGATGAGCAGGGAGAAGAACAGCGCCGGCCCTACCTCCACCGCCGCCTCGGCGATGAGGCGCAGGCGCTCCGCCTCCGTGGACCAGCCGCGCTCCAGCTTCTTGTGGGCGTTCTCGATCATCACCACCGCGGCATCCACCATCGCGCCGATGGCGATCGCGATGCCCCCGAGCGACATGATGTTGGCGTTCACGCCCTGGTAGTGCATGACGATGAATGCCGCGAGGATGCCGATCGGCAGGGTGACGATGGCGACGAACGCGGAGCGCAGGTGGAACAGGAACGCGAAGCACACCAGCGCGACGACGAGGAATTCCTCGAGCAGCTTCTCGCCCAGGTGGCGCACCGCGCGCTCGATCAGCCCGGAGCGGTCGTAGGTCTCCACGATCTCCACGCCCGCGGGCAGGCTCTTCTTCAGTTCCGCCAGCTTCGCCTTCACCGCCGCGATGGTCTCGAGCGCGTTCTTGCCCGAGCGCATGACGATGACGCCGCCCGCCACCTCGCCCTGGCCGTCGAGCTCGGCGATGCCGCGGCGCATTTCGGGCCCGATCTGCAGGCGCGCCACGTCCTGCAGCAGCACCGGCACGCCCTTCGCGCCGGCCGCGAGCGGGATGGTGCGGAAGTCGTCGAGCGATTTCAGGTAGCCGCTCGCGCGCACCATGTATTCCGCCTCGCCCAGCTCGATGACGGAGCCGCCGGACTCGCGGTTTGCCGCCTGCACGGCGGCGATCACGCGCGCATGCGGAATGCCATAGGCGCGCAGCCGCTCGGGATCGAGCTGGATCTGGTACTGGCGCACCATGCCGCCCACCGTGGCCACCTCGGCCACGTCGGGTACGCTCTTCAGCTCGAACTTGAGGAACCAGTCCTGGATCGCACGCAATTCGCCCAGATCGTGTCGGCCACTGCGGTCCACCAGCGCATATTGGTAGATCCAGCCCACGCCGGTGGCGTCGGGGCCGAGCGCGGGCTTCGCCTGCGCGGGCAGCCGCGCCTGCACCTGGCTCAGGTACTCGAGCACGCGCGAGCGCGCCCAGTAGGGATCGGTGCCGTCCTCGAACAGGATATAGACGAACGAATCGCCGAAGAACGAGTAGCCGCGCACGGTCTTGGCACCCGGCACCGACATCATTGTGGTGGTGAGCGGATAGGTGACCTGGTCCTCTACGATGCGCGGCGCCTGGCCCGGGAAGGGCGTGCGGATGATCACTTGCACGTCCGAGAGATCAGGAAGCGCGTCGAGCGGCGTGTGCAGCACGGCCCACGTGCCCCACGCGGCGACGATCGCGGTCGCCATCAGGACGAGAAAACGGTTGCCGAGCGACCAGCGGATGAGCGCGGCGATCACGGCAGCCTCCGCAGGCGCTCGATGACGTAGTCGCCCTCCTTGTCCTGCTCGCCGCGCAACTCGAACTCGATGCGGTCGCCGGGCTTCAGGCCGGCGGCGAGCGCCTTGTCCCGCAGCGTGAACTCCATGGTCATGTGCGGCCACTTGAGCGTAGCAATCGGATCGTGGTGAAGTTCCAGCCGTCCCTTGGCAGCATCGATGCCCGTGACCTCGCCTGTGCCCTTGTGCATAGCGGCAGCACCCGGCGAGCCCGCCAGCACCTGCGCCGGCGCCTCCAGCCGCTGCAAGGCCCCGCGCAGACCCGCCTCGGAGTCGATGAGAAACTGGCCCGAGACCACCACCTGCTCGCCCGCCTTCAGTCCCCCGAGAATCTCGCTGCGGCCCTGCGCTTCCGCGCCGACTCGCACTTGCGCAGGGCGAAAGCGCCCGCCTTCGGCGACGACCACCACGCTGCGCGTGCCGGTCTGGATCACGGCCTCGGTCGGCACGGTGAGCGACCTGCGTGCGGCGGAACCGAGCTGCACGTCGGCGAACATGCCGGGTTTGAGCGCGAGGCCCGGGTTGGCGAGCGTGATGCGCGCGCGCATGGTGCGCGTCTGCGCGTTGACCTCGGGATAGACGTAGTCGAGCCGCCCGGCGAACGTCTTGCCGGGCAGCGTGCGCACGGTTGCAGTCGCGCCGACACCTTGGCGCAGGACCGCACCGCGGGCTTCCGGCACTTCGATGGAGACCCAGACGGTCGACAGGTCGGTGATCGTGAATGCGGCCGCGCCGGCTTGCACCATCGCGCCTTCGCGCACCGCGAGCTCGGACACGACGCCTGAGACCGGCGCGAGCAGCGGCACGCGCCGCTCTGCAGCTCCGCCGGAATCCAGCCGCGCGATGCCCTGCGCCGGCATGCCGAGCAGCTCGAGCTTGCGCCGTGCGGCTTGCGCGAGCGCCGCGTCCCCGGCATTCGCCTGCGCCATGCGGCGCGTGAGCAGATACTCCTCCTGCGCCGCCAGAACCTCGGGGGAATAGATCTCGGCCAGCACTTGCCCCACGTGCACGGGATCGTTGAGCGAGCGCACGTGCAGCTTCTCGACCCAGCCGGTGCTGCGCACTTCGACGCGCGCGATGCCGCGTTCGTCGGCCAGTACGTAGCCTGCGGCGCGCAGCTCGAGCGCGAGCTCGGTGATCTCGGCAGGGGCAAGCCGCACGCCAAGGTTCTGCTGTGCCTGCGCGCTCACGCTTACGCCGCTCTCCGCCGGCGTTTCATCGGCGTAGACCGGCACGAGCTGCATGTCCATGAAGGGCGATTTGCCCGGCTTGTCGAACTTCTGTTGCGGCACCATCGGATCGTGCCAATACAGCACCTTGCGCTCGGGCGCTGGCGTCGGGGCTGCGGCAGGCGTGACCGGCGCCTCGCGATGCGCGCTGCGCTGGCCGGCCCAATACGCGCCGATGGCGAGCGCCGCAGCGATGAGGACGAGGATTGCGCGCTTCACTGGTGAGCTCCTTCGCTGGCGTAATACGACAGGGCGACTCGCGTCTTCGCGAGGGCGCCGGCGAGCTGCTGCTCCTGCATGCGCGCTTCGACCAGGCCGCGCCGCGCTTCGAGCACCGCGGCGAGGCTCGCGCCGCCGGCGCTATGCTGGGCGCTCGCGGCTTCCACCCTTGCGCGCGCCGCCGGCAAGGCGAAAGTGCGCGCGTTTTCAAGCCTGGCGCCGGCAAGGCGCCATTCCTCGTATGCGGCATCAAGCCCCGCCTGCAGTTCGCGCAGGTGATCGGCACGCATTTCGCGCGCGCGTTCCAGGAGGCCCAGCTTCGATTCCACCTGGCGGTCCTGCTTGTTCGCCGAGAAGATCGGCAGCTCGAAGGCGAATTGCAGCATCACCATGTCGGTGCGGTCACCGCTGCGCGTGTAGTAACCCACCTCGATCGTGCGATCGGGCTTGGAGCCCTCGCGCGCGAGCGCCACTTCCGCTTCGGCGACGCCCTGCACACGGGTCTGCGCCTGGTGCTGAGGATGGGACTCGAGCGAGCTCCGCAAGGCCTCGAGCGGCGCAGGCGGATCGAACCGGGGCGGCTCAGCCGGCAGCGGTCTCGATGCCGCCTGCGGCACCCAGCGCGCGAGCGACGCGCGCGCGCGCGCGGCCTGCTGGCCGAGCTCTAGCCTGCGGTCGACAGCCTGCGCCAGCGCTTGGCGCGCCGCGAGCACGTCGGCCGGCGAGCCCTTGCCCGAGGCAAGCGGAATGCGGGAGAGTTCCAGCGCGCGCTCGAACTCCACCTCGAGCTCGCCGGCGAGGCGTAGCGAACCCCCGGCGGTCCAGGCGTCGACCCAGGCGAGTCCGGCATCGCGCTGAATGTTCTGCATCTGGCTGTGGGCCTCGGCCTGCAGCTGGCCCGATTCGGCGTAGGCGCGCTCCGCGCGCAGGCGGCGCTTGTCGCCGCCGGGCAGTGCCTGTTCCCAGGTAACGCCGACCTGGGTCATGTCGTCGCGCGCACTCGGAAAGCCTTGCACCGGGAAATTCAGCGCCCCCAGCTTCAGGCGCGGATCGGGCAGTGCCGAGTCGGCAACCGCGTTGCTCTGGGCGGCGCGCGCCGCGTGTTCCAGGGCGCGCAACGAAGGCTGGTTCTGCACCGCCAGCTGCCGCGCCTCCTCGAGACTCAATACCTGCGCGCCCGCCGGCGCGCCAGTTGCGGCGATGAGCGCCGACGCCAACCACAGTGAAATTCGCATTCGATCCTCCAGTTCGCAAGACCGCCACCGGCGGATGCCGGCAGCCCACGGTCAGGCGTGGGGGATCAGATCTGGAAGGATTGAAACAGGATGCGCGGCGGTGGTGCGGCAGAGGCAAGCGGCCGCTCGCGACGCACAACACGCGGCGCAAGCGTCGGGGCGCTCGGCGCGATCCAGAGCACCGCCACGGCGGCAACTGCCGGCACGGCGAGCGAGGGTTTGTCCAGACTCTGTTGCTCACCAAGGCAGTGGGGCAGGCACAGGCCCGAATCTGTGGACGCCGTGCCGGCTTCGTGGCAAGGCGCTTCGCCAGTTCCTGCAGCCACCGCCACTGCGCGGGCCGCATCGCGCGAACCCCAGTCACAGGCGGAAAGTGCCAGGGCCGCCTGCGCCAACAGGAACGCCCCGAGGACCAGGCGGGCACTGCGCAACAGGGAACGGCGCCGGAGCATGGACGGATCTTAGCCTAGCGCAGATGTTCCGCCCGCCACCCGGCGCGCACTTTGATCCAGGTCAACCGGCAAATTGATGCCTTCCATGACTGGCCTCAGCGCTTCGGCTCGATCGCGGTGACGACGTAGGCGTCGCCCTGCTTTTCGGCCTGGAACTTCACCTTGTCGCCGGCCTTCACCTTGTCGAGCAACGCCGGGTCCCTGACCTGGAACACCATGGTCATCGGCGGCATCTCGATGCTCTTGACCTCGCCGTGCTTGATGGTGATTTTCTTCGCGTTCTTGTCCACTTTGCGGATTTCGCCGTCGGCCATCTGCGCCAGCGCCGGCATCGCAGCCAGCGCGAACGCCAGCGCCATCGTGAGGCGTTTCATGCAGTTCTCCTTGTCAACGAACCGAGATCTTACCCACCAACCCGAGCACTTCGCCGATCGCGCAGCCGGTGAGGCAGTGCAGCGTCGCCGACCAGGCAATGGCGTTGAGCGAGCGGCGCTCGTGATGCCCGTGCAGGTGGTCCATCGTCATTCCCTGGCCAGGTCCTCGAGGATCGGGCACTCCGGCCGCTGGTCGCCGTGGCAGTGCTGCGTCAGGTGCTCCAGGGTCGCCACCATCGACTGCATCTCCGTGATGCGCTGCTTGAGCAATTCCATGTGGCCACCGGCGATCTTCTTCACCGCGGCGCTGGAGCGCGACTTGTTCTGCCACAGCGAGAGCAGCGCCCGGATGTCCTCGATGGAAAAGCCCAGCGTGCGCGCGCGCTTGATGAAGCGCAGGGTGTGCACGTCGCTGTCGCTGTAGACGCGGTAATTGGCGAACGTGCGCGCCACCTTCTTCAGCAGGCCGATCGCCTCGTAGTGCCGGATCATCTTCACCGACACGCCGCTTGCCTTGGACGCGCGGCCGATGTCGAGCAACCCGCGGCCGATGGCGGCGGCGTGCCCGAGGAAGGACTCGTTCATTCCCATGCCAGCCTCCTGCTCAGTTTCCGGGCCGCCAGCGCTTGAGCAGCAGCGCGTTGGTGACCACACTTACGCTGCTGAAGGCCATCGCGGCGCCCGCCACCACCGGGCTGAGCAGCCCGAGCGCCGCCAGCGGGATGCCAACCACGTTGTAGATGAACGCCCAGAACAGGTTCTGGCGGATCTTGGCGTAGGTGCGGCGCGAGATGTCGATCGCCGCCGCCACCAGGCGCGGGTCGCCGCGCATCAGCGTGACGCCCGAAGCGTGCATCGCCGCGTCTGTCCCGGAACCCATGGCGAAGCCGATGTCGGCCGCCGCGAGTGCCGGAGCGTCGTTGATGCCGTCGCCCACCATGGCGACCGTGCCGTGCGACTTGCGCAGCGCCTCGATCTCGTGCGCCTTGTCCTCGGGCAGCACTTCGGCGCGCACGCTCGTAATCCCCACGCGCGCGGCGATCGCCTCCGCCACCGTGCGGCTGTCGCCGCTCAGCATGACCGACACGATATGGCGGCGCGCGAGCTCGGCGACCGCCTGCGCGGCCTCGGGTTTCAGCTCATCGCCGATACCGAGCAGCGCCAGGGCCTTGGGCGCGGCGCCGAGCTCGGCGAGCCAGGACACCGTCAGCCCCTGGCGCTCGAGGGCCGCCTGGCGAGCCGCGAGCGGCGCCAGGTCCACGCCGAGTTCGCGCATCCAGCGGCTCGATCCGACTGCGAACCGGCGATCGCCGATGCGAGCCTCGATCCCGCGTCCCGGCGTCACCTTGACCTCCGCTGCTGCAGGCACGGCGAGCGCTTCCTTCTTCGCCGCCGCCATGACGGCTTTCGCGAGCGGATGCTCGCTGCCGGATTGCACCGCGGCGGCGAGCGCGAGCGCGGCGGCGCGCTCGCCGACGGCGGGATCGAGAGCGACGAGCGTCGGCCTGCCCACCGTCAGCGTGCCCGTCTTGTCGAAGGCGACCACGCGTACCCGGTGCGCGATCTCGAGCGCCTCGGCGTCCTTGATCAGTACACCGTGCTTCGCGGCAACGCCCGTCCCTGCAATCACGGCCGCCGGCGTCGCGAGTCCCAGTGCGCAGGGACAGGCGATCACCAGCACCGCCACTGCGTCGAGCACCGCGCGCTCCCAGTCTCCAGTGGAAAGGCCCCAGGCGAGCAGCGTCACGAATGCGATGCCGAGCACCACCGGCACGAACACCGCGCTGACCTGGTCCACGAGGCGCTGGATCGGCGCCTTGCGCGCCTGCGCCGTCTCGACCATCTCGATGATGCGGGCGAGCACCGATTGCGCGCCCACTGCGGTCGCGCGAACGATGATCAGGCCCTCGGCGTTCACCGAGCCGCCCGTCACGCGGTCGCCCGGCCCCTTGGCGAGCGGCAGCGATTCGCCGGTGATCAGCGACTCGTCCACGTGCGTCATTCCCTCGACAATCTCGCCGTCGGCGGCGACGCGCTCCGCGGGCCGCACCACGACCAGGTCGCCCACGCGGACGGATTCCAGCGGCACTTCGAGCTCCTGGCCGTTGCGCCGCACGCGCGCGCGTTCGGGGCGCAGCGCCTGCAGGGCGCGGATCGCCTCGGTGGTCTGGCGCTTGGCGCGATGTTCGAGCCATTTGCCGTACAGCACCAGGGTAATGACGGCGGCACCCGCCTCGAAGTAGAGGTGCGGCATGCCATGTTCCGAGTGCTGAAAGAGCAGGTAGACCGACAGCCCGTACGCCGCGCTCGTGCCCAGCGCGACCAGCAGGTCCATGTTCCCGGTGCGCGCGAGGAGCGCCCTCCAGCCGGCGCGGTAGAAGCGCGCGCCGAACACGAACTGCACCGGCGTGGCGAGCACGAGCTGCAGCCCAGCCCGGCAGCGCCCAGTGAACGCCGAAAGGATCGAGGAGCATCGGCACGAGGAGCGGCAGTGTCAGCGCCGCCGAGGCGGCGACCGGCCACCACGCGCGGTCGGCGGACGGTGCTTGCGGTGCTGGCGCAAGGCGCGCCTCGTAGCCCGCCTTGTGCACTGCCTCGACGAGCGACTCGGGCCGCGCTCCGGCCGCCAGCGTGACGGTCGCCGTTTCGGTGGCGAGATTGACCTCCGCGCTGCCCACGCCGGGAACCTTCTTCAGCGCCTTTTCCACGCGCGCGACGCAGGAGGCGCAGGTCATGCCCTCGATCGGCAGGCGGATCTGGATGCTGGTTTCCACGGCGGGTCCTTTCAGGTTGGCTTTCGACCCCTGGAGCTTGAAGTCTGCCACCATTGGAGGGTCAAGCGCTTGAGGCAGGTCAAGGGCTTGAGGTGGGTCAAAGGCTTGACCCTGCCCCTGTGGGAAGGTGGAGTCTGTGCGCCAGGCTCCGATTCGCGGGGTCCTGGACAATGGAGCGGAAGATGATCGAACTCAAAGTACCGGACATGACCTGCGGGCACTGTGCCAGCACCATCACCAAGGCGGTCAAGGAACTGGACGCCTCGGCCAAAGTCGAGGTGTCGCTCCCCGACCATCGCGTGCGGGTGGACAGCAAGGCCTCGAAGGAAGACCTCCTGCACCGCATTGCCGAGGCGGGCTATACGCCCGAGGCGCTCTAGGCGGGCATGCGCCGGCCGAAATCGCGCAGCACCTCGCGCGCGCAGTTGTGGCCCGGCGCGCCGGTGACGCCACCGCCGGGGTGCGCGCCCGAGCCGCAGAGGTAGAGGCCTTTCACCGGTGTGCGGTAATCCGCGTGGCCGAGCACCGGGCGTGCCGACCACAGTTGATCGAGCGAGAGCTGGCCGTGAAAGATGTCGCCGCCCACCAGCCCGAATTCCTGCTCCAGGTCGGCGGGCGAAAGCGCGCTGTGCGCGATCACGCTCGGACTTGAAACCTGGCGCGTGCGATTCCACCACGTCGAGAATGCGCGCCACCGCCTCGTCCTTTCGCACTGACCAGTCGATCGCGGGCGCAAAGTGCTGGCAGAACAGGCTCGCGACGTGCGCGCCTTTGGGCGCCAGCGTCTCATCGAGCGTGCTCGGGATGACCATCTCGACGATGGGCGCGCGCGCCATGCCGTCGGCGCGCGCATCGAGATACGCGCGTTCCATGTAGTCCAGCGACGGCGCCATGATGATGCCCGAGGCATGGTGCGGACCCGGCTCCGGCAGGCAGGAGAAGCGCGGCAGCGCCGAGAGCGCGACGTTCATGCGGAAGGTGGCGGACGCGCACTTGTAGCGCTCGATGCGCTCGCGGAATTCCCGCTCGAGCAATGCACCATCGACCATCCGCAGGAACAGGAGCTTGGGATTGACGTTGGCGACGATCGCGCGCCCCGCGAACTCCCTGCCATCTTCGAGCACCACCGCCCCGGGCCGCACCTGCATGACGGGCGCATCGCATTCGATCTCCACGCCCAGGCGCCTGGCTTCGGCGGCAAGCGCTTCACTGATGGCGCCCATGCCGCCGATGGCATGGCCCCACTGCCCGCGCTTGCCGTTCACCTCGCCGAAGCAGTGGTGCAGCAGCACGTAAGCGGTGCCCGGGTGATGGGGACTGGCATAGTTGCCAACGACGGCATCGAAGGCGAAGGCGGCCTTGACCGGCTCGGCCTCGAACCAGTCCTCGAGCCAATCCGCTGCGCTGCGCGTGAATAGCCCCAGCAGGTCGCGGCGCGCCGACATGTCGAGCATCTTCAGCCGCCGGCCCACCTGGAACGCCGCAAAGGCATCGCGCCAGCCGCCGCCGACGTTGGGCGGCGTCTCGAGCACCGCCGCGCGCAGCACGTCGGCGACGCGCTCGAGCGTCGCCCAGTAGGAAGGCAGGCGCGCCGCGTCGCGCGCGGAGAACTTCGCGAACTCGCGCTGCGTGGCCTCGAGCCCACCGCCGACTTTCAGGTAGCCATTCGCGAGCGGCAGGAAATTGGCGAGCGGCCGCTCGACGATGCGCAGGCCGTGCTCGGCGAGGCGCAGGTCGCGGATCACCTTCGCCTGCAACAGGCTCACCGTGTACGCGGCGACCGAGTTGCGGAAGCCGGGATGAAACTCCTCCGTCACCGCCGCGCCGCCGACGCGCGGCCGGCGCTCGAGCACCTTGACCTTCAGCCCGCCGCGCGCGAGGTAGCAGGCGCAGGTGAGCCCGTTGTGCCCGGCGCCGATGACGACCGCGTCGTAGCGGCTCACCGCCCTATTCGACCGTGACGGACTTCGCGAGATTGCGCGGCTTGTCCACGTCGGTGCCGCGCGCCAGCGCCGTGTGGTAGGCAAGCAGTTGCAGCGGCACCACGTGCAGGATGGGCGAGAGCAGGCCGTAGTGCTCGGGCAGCCGGATGACGTGCATGCCCTCCTGTGCCGCGATGCGCGTGTCGGCGTCGGCGAGCACGTAGAGCTCGCCGCCGCGCGCGCGCACTTCCTGCATGTTCGACTTGAGCTTCTCCAGCAGCGCGTCGTTCGGCGCCACCGTCACCACCGGCATCTCCTGCGTGACCAGCGCCAGCGGGCCGTGCTTGAGCTCGCCCGCCGGGTAGGCCTCGGCGTGGATGTAGGAGATCTCCTTGAGCTTGAGCGCACCCTCCAGCGCGATCGGGTAGTGCAGTCCGCGGCCGAGGAACAGGGCGTGCTCCTTCTTGGCGAAGCGCTCCGCCCAGGCGATGAGCTGCGGCTCGAGCGCGAGCGCGGCCGACAGGGCCTTCGGCAGGTGGCGCAGGCGCCGCAGGTGCCCCGCCTCCTCGCGCGCGGGCAGCCGCCGGCGCAGCTTGGCGAGCACCAGGGCGAGCAGGAATAGCGCGGTGAGCTGGGTGGTGAAGGCCTTGGTCGAGGCGACGCCGATCTCGACGCCGGCGTGCGTGAGGAACTTGAGCCGCGTCTCGCGCACCATGGCGCTCGAGGCGACGTTGCAGATGGCGAGCGTGCGCTTCTGGCCGAGGCTGCGCGCATGGCGCAGCGCGGCAAGCGTGTCGGCGGTCTCGCCCGATTGCGACACCACGACGACGAGCGTGGCCGGGTCCGGCACGCTGTCGCGGTAGCGGTACTCGCTCGCGATTTCCACCTGCGCCGGCAAGCGCGCGAGGGACTCGATCCAGTACCTTCGCGGTGAGCCCCGAGTAGTAGCTGGTGCCGCAGGCGAGCATCAGCACCTGCTTGACCCCGCGCAGCGTGCGCTGCGCATCCTTGCCGAAGAGTGCCGGCGATACCGCCTCGACGCCCTCCAGCGTGTCGGCCACCGCGCTGGGCTGCTCGAAGATCTCCTTCTGCATGTAGTGCCGGTAGGGACCCAGCTCGACGGTGCCGCTGCCCGCCTGCACCGTGCGCACTTCGCGCTTCGCCTCACGATCGCTCGCGTCGCGCACGCGAAAGCCCTCCAGATCGATCTCCGCGACGTCACCCTCCTCGAGGAAGGCAATGCGCTCGGTGGTGCCGGCGAGTGCGAGGGCATCCGAGGCGAGGAACATCTCGCCCTTGCCCACGCCGATCACCAGCGGGCTGCCCGCGCGCGCGCCGACCACGCGATGCGGCTGGCTCTTCGCCACCACTGCGATTGCATAGGCACCGCTGACGCGCTTCACGGCGCGGCGCACGGCCTGGAACAGGTCCCCCTGGTAGAAGCTGTGCACCAGGTGCGTGATCACCTCGGTGTCGGTCTGGCTCTCGAACTCGTAGCCCTTGCGCCTTGAGCTCCGCGCGCAGCTCCTCGTAGTTCTCGATGATGCCGTTATGCACCAGCGCGATCTCGCCGCGCGACATCATGGGGTGCGCGTTGCGCGTCACCGGCGCGCCGTGCGTCGCCCAGCGCGTGTGCGCGATGCCCGTCTCGGACTGCAGATTCTGCTTGCGGACCTGGCCGGCGAGGTCCTCGACGCGCTCGACGCTGCGCACGCGTGCCAGGCCCGTCTCGCCCAGTGTGGCGACGCCGCAGGAATCGTAGCCGCGGTACTCCAGGCGCCGCAGGCCCTCGATCAGCACCGGCACGATGTCGCGCCGCGCCGCGGCGCCGACGATTCCGCACATGGCTATTTTTTCCTTGGCGCCTTCCAGTTCGGCAGCGACACCTGCTTCGCGCGCGCCACCGTGAGCTGGTCCGGCGGCGTGGTCTTGCTGATGGTGGAGCCCGCGCCGATATACGAGCCCCTGGCGATGCGTCACCGGCGCCACCAGCGTCGCATCGGAGCCGATGAAGCAGTCGTCCTCGATCACCGTGCGGTGCTTGGCCGCGCCGTCGTAGTTGCAGGTGATGGTGCCGGCGCCGATATTGACGCGCGCGCCGACCTCCGCGTCGCCGATGTAGGACAGATGATTGGCCTTCGAGCCGGCGCCGATGCGGCTCGCCTTCACTTCGACGAAATTGCCGATATGTACTTCGTTCGCCAAGGCTGACGCCGGGCCGCGTCCGGGCAAAGGGCCCGATGCGGCAGCGCTCGCCGATCGTTGCCGCGTCGAGCTGCGAGAACGCCGAGTATCTCGGTGTCGGCACCGACCGTCACGTTGCGCAGCAGGCAATTCGGTCCCGATGCGCACGCGGTCGCCCAGCTTCACGATGCCCTCGAAGATGCAGTTCACGTCGATCGCCACGTCCCGGCCGCAGGCAAGCTCGCCGCGCACGTCCACGCGCCAAAGGTCGGCGAGCGCCACGCCGGCGTCGAGCAGCTTTCTCGCCTGCATGTTCTGGTAGGCGCGCTCCAGAAGCGCCAGTTCGTGGCGCGAATTCACGCCGGCCACTTCCCAAGGGTCTTGCGCTTTGACCGTGGCGACAACAACGCCATCCTTCGCAGCGAGCGCGATCACGTCGGTGAGGTAGTACTCCTTCTGCGCGTTCGCCGGCTTCACTTTCGCCAGCCATTTCGCCAGCCGCTCCACAGGCGCGGAGAGGAATCCCGCATACCACTCGCGGATGCGCAATTCGCTCGCGCTCGCATCCCCGTGCTCGACGACGCGACGCACGCGCTTGCGCGCGTCGCGCACCACCCGCCCGTAACCTGCCGCGTCCGTCAGGTCGGAGGTGCAGATGGCGAGGCCGCCGCGCGCTGCCGCTGCCAGGCGCTCGCAGCGTCTCGGCGCGCACCAGCGGCACGTCACCGTTCAGCACCAGCACCTGCGCGCCGCGCGCCACCTTGGGCAGCGCCTGCGCCAGCGCATGGCCCGTGCCGAGCTGCTTTTCCTGCTCCACCCACTCGAGGTTCGCGCCGTCGAACGCCGCACGCACCTCGGCACCGCCATGACCGTGCACCACCAGGATCTGCTTCGGCTCAAGCGCTCGCGCGGTGTCGAGCACGTGCGCGAGGAGCGGCCTGCCCGCCAGCTGGTGCAGCACCTTGGGCAGTGCCGAATGCATGCGCTTTCCCTGCCCGGCGGCGAGCACGACGACTGCGAGGCTCATGGCGCCGGATTCTAGCATCGCGAGTCTGGCGAACTCCTTGAAAGATTGTGGAAAAGCGCCGTAACATGACACCGTGAAGACAGCGCGAATCGCGTGAACAGCGAAAACCTCGAGATCGTCTTCAGGCTGGTGGCGGCGCTCGCCGCCGGGGGCATCATCGGATTGGAGCGCAGCTTTCGCGGCCGCGCGGCCGGGTTTCGCACGCACGCGCTCGTCTGCCTTGCCTCGAGCCTGCTGATGCTGGTCACGGTGTACGAGCACCAGTGGTTCGCCACGCAGGGCGGCTCACGCGTGGTAGTGGATCCCACGCGCATGGCACAGGGGATCATGACCGGCATCGGTTTTCTCGGCGCCGGGGTCATCGTCAAGGAAGGCCTCACGGTGCGCGGGCTCACCACCGCGGCGTCGATCTGGGTCACCGCGGCGATCGGCATCCTTACCGGCATCGGCTTTTACTTCGCCGCGGGCATCAGCGTGGTCCTGACGCTGGGCACGTTGTCGGTGTTCCGCTGGATCGAAGGCAAGATGCCGACCGAGCTCTACGCCAATTTCACCGTGCGCTTCGCGCGCGATGCGGTCATGCCGGAGCCGGCGCTGCGCGAGCTGGTGGCGCGACATGGCTTCTCGGTGGCGAACCTCAACTACCGCCTGCTCGGCGAAGGCGGCCACTTTGAGTACCGCATGGTGATGCGCACGCTGAAGAGCGACAACGTGCGCAGCCTGTCCGAAGTGCTGAACGCCAATCGCGCGGTCATCGAGTACCGCATTTCGCCGGCGAGCGATTGAGAACGGGGGCTGCGCGACGCCGTCAATCCCGCGGCGGAATCGGGCCGTGCCCCCGGAGACTCCCGCCGCCGGCGTCAGCGCGGCAGCTCGGAGAATCCCATCAGGAACTCGTCCACCGCGCGCGCGGCCTGGCGCCCTTCGCGGATCGCCCAGACCACCAGCGACTGGCCGCGGCGCATGTCGCCCGCGGCTGAAGACCTTCGGCGCGCTGGTGACATAGCAGCCCGCGCCCTCGGTGGCCGCCTTGGCGTTGCCGCGCGCATCTTTGGCGACGCCCAGGGCCTCGAGCACCGATTGCACGGGCGACACGAAGCCCATCGCCAGCAGCACGAGGTCGGCAGGAATCTCGAACTCCGAGCCCGCGACCTCGGCGGGCTTGCCGTCCTTCCACTCGAGCTTCACCGCGCGCAGCGCCTTCACCCGGCCGTTCTCGCCGAGGAAGGCCTTGGTGGCGACCGACCAGTCGCGCTCGGCGCCCTCTTCGTGCGAAGAGGACGTGCGCAGCCGCGTGGGCCAGTACGGCCACACGGGATTGCTCTCCGGGTCGGGCGGCATCGGCAGCAACTCGAACTGCGTGACGGACGCGGCGCCGTGGCGGTTGGAGGTGCCCACGCAGTCCGAGCCCGTGTCGCCGCCGCCGATGACCACCACGTGCTTGCCGTTCGCCCACAGCTCCTTCACGTTCTTGTCGCCCGCCACGCGCCGGTTCTGCAGCGGCAGGAAATCCATCGCGAAGTGGACACCCTCCAGATCGCGCCCCGGCACCGGCAGGTCGCGCGGCACTTCGGCGCCGCCGGCGAGCACCACCGCGTCGTAGTTGGCGAGCAGCTTCTTCGGATCCACCGGGCGCGCCTGCGCGTTGCCGGCGCCGACCGGCGCCGAGCCGATGACGTGGTTGGTGCGGAACTCGACGCCTTCGGCCTTCATCTGCTCGAGGCGCCGGTCGATGAGCCATTTCTCCATCTTGAAGTCCGGGATGCCATAGCGCAGAAGGCCCCCGACGCGGTCGTTCTTCTCGAACACCGTCACCGCGTGCCCTGCGCGCGCGAGCTGCTGCGCGCAGGCGAGTCCCGCCGGCCCGGAGCCGATCACCGCGACCTTCTTGCCGGTCTTCGCCGCAGCCGGCTGCGGCGCTACCCATCCCGCTTCCCACGCCCGGTCGATGATCGCGTGCTCGATGGACTTGATGCCGACCGGGTCGTTGTTGATGCGCAGCACGCACGCCTCTTCGCAGGGCGCCGGGCAGACACGGCCGGTGAACTCGGGAAAATTGTTGGTCGAGTGCAGCGTCTCGATGGCGAGCTTCCAGTCGCCGCGGTACACCAGGTCGTTCCAGTCGGGGATGATGTTGTTGACGGGGCAGCCGGACATGCAGAACGGCGTGCCGCAGTCCATGCAGCGCGCGCCCTGGATCTTCGCTTCCTCGTCGGTGAGATGCAGGATGAACTCGCGGTAGTGCTTCTTGCGTGCCTCTGGCGTTTCGGCAGCCTCCGCCAGGCGCTGATACTCAAGAAAACCCGTGACCTTGCCCATGCCTTGCCTGTCTCTCTTACGTTGTCGGGGATCGCATGGGGGCACGGAGCCCCCTTGCAGCTGACCTACGCGGCGGCCTTCTTCTGCGCCGCGGCCAGCTCGCCCAGCGCGCGCCGGTACTCCTTCGGGAACACTTTCACGAAGCGGGCGCGCCAGGTCGTCCACTGGTCGAGGATCTGCTGCGCGCGCTTGCTGCCGGTGTGCTTCGCGTGGCTCTCGATCAGCCGCCGCAGGATCGCCTCGTCGGTCTCGCCGTGGTGCCACAGCTCGCGTGCGCCCTTCGCCTGCTGCTCGGTGTCGGGCAGGACCGGCTCGAGATCGACCATCGCGCTGTTGCAGCGCCTGGCGAAGTCCCCGTCCGTATCGAGCACGTAGGCGATCCCGCCCGACATGCCGGCCGCGAAGTTGCGCCCGGTCTGGCCGAGCACCGCGACGGTGCCGCCCGTCATGTATTCGCAGCCGTGATCGCCGACGCCCTCCACCACCGCCGTGGCGCCGGAGTTCCTCACGGCAAAGCGCTCGCCGGCCACGCCGCGGAAATACGCCTCGCCCGCAATGGCGCCATAGAGCACCACGTTGCCGGTGATGATGTTCTCGGCGGGCTCGCCGCGGAACTTGGGCGAGGGCTGCACGGAGATGCGCCCGCCGGAGAGGCCCTTGCCGCAGTAGTCGTTGGTGTCGCCGATCAGCTCGAGCGTGACGCCGCGCGCCAGGAACGCCCCGAAGCTCTGGCCCGCCGAGCCGGCGAAGCGCACGCGGATCGTGTCCGCCGGCAGGCCCGCGTGCCCGTAGCGCTTGGCGATTTCATGCGAGAGCAGCGTGCCCACCGTGCGGTTGATGTTGCGGATCGGCATGTCGATCGCGACCTTCTCGCCGCGCTCGAGCGCCGGCCGGGCGAGCTCGATCAAGCGGTTGTCGAGAGCCTTGGCGAGTCCGTGGTCCTGCGCTTCGCTATGGAAGCAAGCGACTTCCGCGGGCATCCCCGGCATGCGGAAGATGCGCGAGAAATCCAGGCCCTTCGCCTTCCAGTGCTCGATGCCCTTCTTCATGTCGAGCAGATCCGTGCGGCCGATCAGCTCGTCGAACTTGCGCATGCCCAGGCTCGCCATCAGCTCGCGCGCTTCCTCGGCCACGAAGAACATGTAGTTGACCACGTACTCCGGCTTGCCGGAGAACTTGCGCCGCAGCACCGGGTCCTGCGTCGCCACGCCCACGGGGCAGGTATTGAGATGGCACTTGCGCATCATGATGCAGCCTTGCACCACCAGCGGCGCGGTGGCGAAGCCGAACTCGTCGGCGCCGAGCATGGCGCCGATCACCACGTCCCGGCCGGTCTTGATCTGCCCGTCGACCTGCACCGCGATCCTGCCGCGCAGGCGGTTGAGCACCAGCGTCTGCTGGGTTTCCGCGAGGCCCAGTTCCCAGGGCGTGCCCGCATGCTTGATCGAGCCCCAGGGCGACGCGCCCGTGCCGCCGTCGTGGCCGGAAATGGTCACGTGGTCGGACTTCGCCTTGGACACGCCCGCCGCCACCGTGCCGACGCCGACCTCGGAGACGAGCTTCACCGAGATCGAGGCCTCGGGATTGGCGTTCTTCAGGTCGTGGATCAGCTGCGCCAGGTCCTCGATCGAGTAGATGTCGTGGTGCGGCGGCGGGCTGATGAGCTCCACGCCGGGAGTCGAGTAGCGCAGTTCGGCGATGTACTCGGACACCTTGCGTCCCGGCAGCTGCCCGCCTTCGCCGGGCTTGGCGCCTTGCGCCATCTTGATCTGGATCTGCTCCGCGCTCGCCAGGTACTCGGCAGTGACGCCGAAGCGCCCCGAGGCGACCTGCTTGATCTTGGACTTGAGCATGTCGCCTTCGCGCAGCTCGATGTCCTTCGCCACGCGCTCCTTGCCGAGGCGCGACTGCAGCGACTCGCCGGCCTTCACGGGCGCATAGCGATTGCGGTCCTCCCCGCCTTCGCCGGTGTTGGACTTGCCGCCGATGCGGTTCATCGCCACCGCGAGCGAGCTGTGCGCTTCGATCGAAATCGAACCGTGCGACATGGCGCCGGTGGAAAAGCGCTTGACGATCTCGGCGGCCGGCTCCACCTCCTCGAGCGGCACGGGCTTCACCTTGTCCAGGCGAAACTCGAACAGGCCGCGGAAGGTCATGTGGCGCCTGGACTGGTCGTTGATGAGCGCCGCGTATTCCTTGTAGGTCGCGTAGGACTTCTGCCGCGTCGAGTGCTGCAGCTTGGCGATCGCGTCCGGCGTCCACATGTGCTCCTCGCCGCGCACGCGCCAGGCGTACTCGCCGCCGGCGTCGAGCGAGCCCTTGAGCACCGGATCGCGCTCGTCGAACGCGGCGCGGTGGATGCGCATCGCCTCCTCGGCCACTTCGAACACGTCGATGCCGCCGACGTTCGAGGCGGTGCCGGTGAAGTACTTGTCCACCAGCGCGCGCGACAACCCTACCGCCTCGAAGATCTGCGCGCCGGTATAGGACATGTAGGTGGAGATGCCCATCTTGGACATCACCTTCTTGAGACCCTTGCCGACCGCCTTGACGAAGCCTTTGATCGCCTTCCTGCCGTCCACGCCCTGACCCAGCTTGCCCTGCGCAGCCTGATCGAGCAGCGTCTCCAGCGCGAGATAGGGATGCACCGCTTCCGCGCCGTAGCCGCCGAGCAGCGCGAAGTGATGCACTTCGCGCGCCGAGCCGGTCTCCACCACCAGGCCGGTCGAGGTGCGCAGGCCCTTCGACACCAGGTGCTGGTGGATCGCCGAGAGCGCGAGCAGCGCGGGGATCGCCACGCGCTCGCGATCCACTTTTCGATCGGAGATGATGATGATCGAGGTGCCCGAGCGCACGGCGTCTTCGGCTTGCGCGGCGAGCGAGGCGAGGCGCGCCTCGATCGCCTCCTTGCCCCAGGACACCGGATAGGTGATGTCGAGCTCGCTGGCCTGGAACTTGCCCTGCGTGTAGCGCTCGATGTGGCGCACCTTCTCCATTTCGAAGAAGTCGAGCACCGGCTGGCTCACTTCCAGGCGCAGCGGCGGGTTCATCTCGTCGATGCCCAGCAGGTTCGGCTTGGGCCCGATGAAGGACACGAGCGAGGTGACCAGCTCCTCGCGGATCGGGTCGATCGGCGGGTTGGTGACCTGCGCGAAGAGCTGCTTGAAGTAGTGGTAGAGGGTCTTGTCCTTGTTGGACAGCACCGCGAGCGGCGAGTCGTTGCCCATCGAGCCCACCGGCTCCTCGCCATTCACCGCCATCGGCGCCATCAGGAACTTGACGTCCTCCTGCGTGTAGGCGAACGCCTGCTGCCGGTCGAGCAGCGGCACCGCCGAGCGCTCGGGCTGCTGCCTGTCGCTTTCGACTTCGTCGAGCTTGATGCGGATGCGCTCGATCCATTCGGCGTAAGGGCGCAGCTGGGCGAGCGTGTCCTTCAGCTCCTTGTCGTCGACGATGCGGCCCTTCTCCAGGTCGACGAGGAACATCTTGCCGGGCTGCAGGCGCCACTTCTTGACGATGCGCTCCTCCGGCACGGGCAGGCAGCCGCATTCCGAGCCCATGATCACCAGGTCGTCTTCGGTGACGATGTAGCGCGAGGGGCGCAGGCCGTTGCGGTCGAGCGTGGCGCCGATCAGGCGCCCGTCGGTGAAGGCGATCGACGCGGGTCCGTCCCAGGGCTCCATCATCGCCGCGTGGTACTCGTAGAACGCGCGCCGCGTCGGATCCATCAGGGTGTGGTTCTCCCACGCCTCGGGGATCATCATCATCATCGCGTGCGCCACCGAGTAGCCGCCCATCACCAGCAGCTCGATTGCGTTGTCGAAGGAGGCGGAGTCCGATTGCCCGTCGTAGATGAGCGGCCAGATCTTGCCGAGGTCCTCGCCCAGCACCGGGCTCGAGATCGCGCCCTGGCGCGCGCGGATCCAGTTCACGTTGCCGCGCACGGTGTTGATCTCGCCGTTGTGCGCGATCAGGCGGAAGGGGTGCGCCAGGTCCCACGACGGGAAGGTGTTGGTGGAGAAGCGCTGGTGGATGAGCGCGAGCGCGGACTCCACGCGCGCCTCCTTCAGGTCGAGGTAATACTCGCCGACCTGGTTGGCCAGCAGCATCCCCTTGTAGATCAGGGTGCGCGCCGACATCGACGGCACGTAGAACTCCTTGCCGTGCGCGAGCTTGAGTGCCTGGATGGCATGGCCGGCGCTCTTGCGGATGATGTAGAGCTTGCGCTCGAGCGCGTCGGTCACGGTGACCCCGGGGCCGCGGCCGACGAACACCTGCCGGATCACGGGCTCGAGATTCCTTGCCGGCTCGGCGAGGTCGGCGTTGTCCACGGGCACGTCGCGCCAGCCCAGCAGCACCTGGCCCTCGTCCTTGATGGCGCGCTCGATCTCGTACTCGCAGGCGAAGCGCGACGCCGGCTCGCGCGGCAGGAACACCATGCCGACGCCGTACTGGCCCACCGGCGGCAGCTTCACGCCCTGCTTGGCCATCTCCTCGCGCAAGAAGCGGTCGGGAATCTGGATCAGGATGCCGGCGCCATCCGAGAGCTTCGGATCCCAGCCCACCGCACCACGGTGCGTGAGGTTGCGCAGCACCGTGAGCCCCTGCTCGATGATGGCGTGCGACTTCTTGCCCTTGATGTGCGCCACGAAACCGACGCCGCAGGCATCGTGCTCGTTTCTCGGGTCGTACAGTCCCTGCGCTTCAGGCGATTGGTAGGCGCTCACAGGTAACTCTATGTTCAAGAACGAATTTCCTCAATCTTCGCCGCTCTGCACAAAAAGCGCGAACGGACTGGGAAATATACTCGCTGAGTCTAGCGGCAACAAGGGCTTGCGGCTGCCGGGGCATTACCGCGGCGCAACAGCCGGTCCAGGCAGGGAGGCGGCGGCAATAACGTCGCGTACCAGGCGCTCATCGATGTCCGCGTGCACGGCCGCTTGCCCGACCCGCTCCAGAAGAACGAACCGGCTTCGGCCGCGGGCCGCCTTCTTGTCCAATGCCATCAGCTCCAGGTAGCGGTCCGTCCCCATGGCGGGGCCCCTGATGGGGAGTCCGGCCCGTTCCAGCAGTGCGCGCACGCGCGCCGCGTCCGCGGGCGCGAGCCCTGCCGCGCGCACCGAAAGCTCCGCCGCCATGACCATGCCGGCGGCGACCGCTTCGCCGTGCAGCCAGGCGCCGTAGCCCGCGCCCGCCTCGATCGCGTGGCCGAAGGTGTGGCCCAGGTTGAGAAGCGCGCGCCGGCCGCTCTCGCGCTCGTCCTCCGCCACCACGGCCGCCTTCAGCTCGCAGGAGCGCCGTACCACGTGCGCCAGCGCATCCGCCTCGCGTGCGAGCAGGCGCGCCATGTTCGCTTCGAGCCAGGCGACGAGGTCCGCATCGAGGGCGAAGCCGTGCTTGATCACCTCGGCAATGCCGGCGCGCAATTCCCGCTCGGGAAGCGTGCCAAGGACACCCACGTCGGCGATCACCGCGGCCGGCTGGTGGAAGGCGCCGATCATGTTCTTGCCGCGCGCGTGGTTGACGGCCGTCTTGCCGCCCACCGAGGAATCCACCTGGGCGAGGAGGGTCGTCGGTACCTGGATGAAGGGGACGCCGCGCTGGTAGACCGCCGCCGCGAAACCGGCGAGATCGCCGACCACACCGCCGCCGAGCGCCACGATCACGCTGTCGCGTCCGAGCCGCGCCCCCAGCAGCGCGTCGAACACGCGCTCCAGCGACGCCCAGCTCTTGGCCTGCTCGCCGTCCTCCACCAGGACCTCGACGGCCGGCTCTGCCCCGGCGCGGGCCAGCGCCGCCTTGACGCGCGCGAGGTAGAGCCCCGCGACCACCGGGTTGCTGATCACCGCCACGCGCCCGGCGCCCAAGTGCGGGCGGTAGAGCGCCGCGTCGTCGAGTGCGCCCGCGCCGATGTGGATCGGATACGAGCGCTCGCCGAGGGCTACGCGGACAGTTTCCATCCCTCCCTCAGGCGGCCGAGCAGCTGCCGCGCCAGCCCTTGCGCGCTCTGCGGGCCGGTGTCGACGACGACATCGGCGATCTCGCGGTACAGCGGGTCGCGCTGGGCATAGAGCTCCCGCAGGCGCGCAAGCGGGTCGGCGGTGGCGAGCAGTGGCCGGTTCTTGTCCTGACGCACGCGCGCGTAGAGAGCGTCGGGCTGCGCGTGCAGGTAGATCACCGTGCCGCGCCCGGCGAGCAGGCGCCGGCTGGCCGCGGCGAGCACCGCGCCGCCGCCCGTGGCCAGCACCACGTCCTCGAGCGCGGTGAGCTCGGCGATCACCGCGGCCTCGCGCTGGCGGAAGCCCGCCTCGCCTTCGATGTCGAAGATCACCGGGACCTTCACGCCGCAGCGCCGCTCGATCTCGTGGTCGGAATCGTAGAACGGCCGCTTGAGCCGGCGCGCGATCAGGCGCCCCGCGGTGGTCTTGCCCGCGCCCATCATGCCGACCAGGAAGACGTTGCGGCCGCCCAGCATGGCCCTATTGTACGGAGGCCGCAAACAAAAACGGCCGGGAGGTCCCGGCCGTGAGTCCAAGGAGGAAGCCTGGCAAATTCTTCAGCGGATCGTCATGCGCTCGTTGACGATGCGCGGCGTGATGAATACCAGCAGTTCCGTCTTCTGCTGGTTGGTCTGGGTGTTCTTGAACAGCCAGCCGATGACGGGCAGCTCGCCGAACCAGGGCACGCGCGTGATGTCGGTGCGCTCGGTCTGCTCGAAGATGCCGCCGATCACCACCGTGCCGCCGTTCTCCACCAGCACCTCGGTCTTGACGTGCTTGGTGCTGATCTGCACGCCCGCCGGCGTGGTGGTGCCCGGGGCGTCCTTGTTGACGTCGAGCGTCATGATGACGTTGCCGTCGGGCGTGATCTGCGGCTTGACCTTGAGCGACAGGCTCGCCTTGCGGAACGACACCGCGGTGGCGCCCGAGGAGGTGGCCTGCTGGTAGGGAATCTCCGTTCCCTGCTCGATCAGCGCCTCGACCTGGTCGGCGGTGAGCACGCGCGGGCTCGAGATGATCTTGCCCTTGCCGTCGGCTTCCAGCGCGCTGATCTCCAGGTTGAGGAACTGCGTCGCCGCGCTGTTGAACAGGATCAGCGAGAACGCGCCCGGGGCGAACGCGTTCAGGCCCGCGGCCGGCATGTTGACCGACAGGCTGTCGGGGATGAACACCGGGGTGCCGCCCTGCGCGCCGCCGCCGGCATGCCCGCCGACATCGCCCAGATTGCCGCCCACGGCGAAATTCATGTTGCCGCTGCCGACGCTGTGGCCGGAAGTGAGGTCGTGGTAGCCCAGGCGCACGCCCAGGTTCCTCGAGAACGTGTCGGCCGCCTCGACGATGCGCGCCTCGATCATCACCTGGCGCACCGGCACGTCGATCTTCGCCACCAGCTTCCTGACTTCCTCCAGGCGGCTCGGCGTGTCCTGCACGAACAGGGTGTTGGTGCGCGGGTCGACCACTGCGCTGCCGCGCTTGGACAGGATCGGCTGCGTCTTGTCCGAGAGCAGCTTCTGCACTTCGGACGCCTTCTGATAGTTGATCTGGAAGGCCTCGGTGCGCGTCTGCTCCAGGTCGTTGATCTGCGCCGTCGCCTCCAGGGCGAGCTTCTCGCGCGTGGCGAGCTCGTCACGCGGCGCGATCCAGATCACGTTGCCGTTCTTGCGGCTGTCCAGGCCACGCGTCTGCAGGATGATCTCGAGCGCCTGGTCCCAGGGCACGTCCTTCAGGCGCAGCGTGATGTTGCCGCTCACCGAATCGCTGGTGATGACATTGAGGTCGGTGAAGTCCGCAATCACGTTGAGCACCGCGCGCACCTCCACGTTCTGGAAGTTGAGCGACAGCTTCTCGCCGACGTAGCGCCCCCGCTGCGGCTGATCGCTCGGCGTCACCGGCTTCACCTCCACCACGAACTGCGTGTCGGTCTGGTAGGCGTTGTGGTCCCACTGCCCGCGCGGCTCGATCACCATGCGCACGTTCTCGCCCTGCTGGAAGGCGCTGACCGTCTGCACCGGGGTGGCGAAATCCACCACGTCCAGGCGCCGCCGCAGGTTCTCGGGCAGCGCCGTCTTGAGGAAATCGACGATGATGTTCTGGCCCTGCTGCCGGATGTCGATGCCGGTCGTGGTATCGGACAGGTCGATCACCACCCGTCCCTCGCCGGCGCGGCCGCGCCGGAAATCGATGTCGCGAATCGCATGCCTTGAGTCGTCGCGCCCCTCCGCGAAATGCGCGACCTTGTCGCCCGTTGGCGCGGGCGCGCCTTGCAGCGTGACCACCACGCTGCGCCCGTCCAGCGTCACCTCATGCGCCACCGGGCGGCGCAGGTTGAGCACCAGGCGCGTCTTGTCCGCCGCCTGCACCACGTTCATCGAGCGCAGTTCGCCCTGGCTGATGTCCTGGCTGGAGCGGCCGAGCGCGTTGGTGGTGCCGCCGAAGTCGAACGCGATGCGCGCCGGATTGGCGACGGTGAAGCTCGGCGGTGGCGCCTTGAGCGCCTCCTTGGTCGTGATGCGCACCACCACCGTGCCCGCCTGTTGCGAGACGTCGAGGGCCTCGATGCTGTTGCCCTGCGCCAGCGCGACGCCGCAGACCGCGAGCCAGAGGACGAGCGCGCGCCAGCCGGCCCGCGCGATGTTGTTGATGTTCATTTCTTCACCTCCTGCAGTTGCAGCGAGCTTGCGCGCTCCACCCACTCGCCGCTGCCTTCCTGGATCAGCTCTTTCAAGCTGATCTGGGCCTCGTCGATTGCGGTGATGACGCCGAAGTTCTGGCCCATGTAGTTGCCCTTGCGCACGCGGTACAGATTCGGCCCGGCCTTCACCAGCCCGTAGGTCTCGCGCGCCTGGGTCAGCGAGCCGACCATCTGGATCGATTCGAGCGAGAAGGCTTCCAGCGGCTCCTTCGGCCGGTCCGGGTCGGGCCCGCGCGTGCTCGCCGACGGCGCCCCGCCCGCGCCGGCCACGGCGATCTCGATGCGCGTGGGGCGGAAAGGATCGACTTCGACTTCGGCCTGGTAGGCGACTGGCTCGTAGGGCCGCACCTGCGGCAGCGGATCCACCCGCCCGCGCAGGTCCTTGGTCATTTCCGCCAGTTCCTTCTTCAGGTCGCTGAACTCCTCGCCACCGCAGGCGCCGAGCGCGGCGACGCACGCCAGTGCGAGCAGCCGCCTCATTTCTTCGCCCCCTTCTTGGCGGCGGTCGCCGACTTGCGTTGCGCCGCCAGTTCGTCCTCGTCGAGGTAGCGGAAGGTGCGCGCAACGACGTTCATCGTCAGATTGCCGTCCTTGCCCGCCTCGATGTTGACGTCGTTCAGCGTGACGATGCGCGAGAGCTGCCCGACGTCGCTCGCGAACGCGCCCATGTCGTGGTACACGCCCATGACGCGCACCGTGATGGGCAGCTCGGCGTAGAAGTCGCGCACCGTCTCCTGCGCCGCCGGCTTGAACAGCTCGAACTGCAGGCCGCGCCCAAGACCGGCCTGGTTGATGTCCACCAGCAGCGCGTCCATCTGCGACTTGTTGGGCAGCTGCTTGAGCAGCGCGCCGAACTGCGTGTCGATCTCCCGCAGCTGCTGCTTGTGCAGATCGAGATTGATCGCCTGCTTTTTCTTGTTGAGATAGTCCTGCTTGTGCTTTTCTTCCTGCGCCTTGCCCTGCTCGAGCTCCTGGAGCTGCCCCTGCCACAGGCCGAAGTAGCCAGCCACCGGCAGCGCCACGATGATCGCGATCAGGACCACCGTCTTGGGGATCCCGGTCCAGGTGCCCGGATCCTGCCAGTTGGTGGCCTTGAAGTCGTCAACGATCTTCTTGAAGTCGATCGCCGCCATGGCTCAGCCCTTCTTCGCCGGCGCTTTCGCGGCGTCCTTGGCCGGCGCCTTGGCCGCGTCCTTGAGCTGCGCCCGCTTCACCGCGAGGTCCAGGTTGAATTCGGAAAGCCGCTTCTTGCCCACGTTGACCGCCTTGATCTCGACCAGCTTGGGATTGGCGAGCCAAGGCGAGGATTCGATGTTGCGCATCAAGGTCGATACGCGGGCGTTCGACTGCGCATAGCCCACCAGGTTGACGGCCAGCCCCCGCTGCTTGACGCTTTTCAGGTAGACGCCTTCCGGCATCTGCCGCACCAGCTGGTCGAGCAGGTGCACGGTCTGCGCGCGGTCGGCCTGCAGCGTCTCGATGATCTGCTTGCGCGCGAGCAGCGCCGCGATCTCGTCCTTGAGCTTCTTGATCTCGGCGATTTCCTTGTCCAGCTTGGCGATCTCGGACTTGAGGAAGGCATTGCGCTCGTCCTGCGTGGTGATCTGGCGGGCCACGTACAGGTAGCCGGCGCCTACGATCACCAAGCCGAGCAGCGCGGTAAGGCCGGCGAGCACGGCGAAGTGCTGGCGCCCGCGCTTGCGCCGCTCCTCGCGGTGCGGCAGCAGGTTGATGCGCACGCTCATGGGTCGAACCTGCGCATGGCGAGCCCGCAGGCGACGATCAGCGAGGGCGCGTCCACCATCAGTTTCTTCAGCTGGATGCGCGGCGAGGCCTGCATGGTGGCGAAGGGATTGGCGACCATCGTCGGTACCTGCGTGCGCGTGTGCACCACCTCGTCCATGCCGGGGATCACCGCCGAGCCACCCGCGAGCAGGATCTGCTCCACGCTGTGGTACTGGGTCGAGGTGAAGAAGAACTGCAGCGCGCGCTGCACCTCCATGGACAGGTTTTCCATGAACGGCCGCAGCACTTCGGTCTCGAAGTCGTCCGGCAGGCCGCCGGTGCGCTTGGCGTTCTCCGCCTCTTCGGCGCTCATGCCGTAGCGCGCGACGATGTCCTGGGTCAACTGGTTGCCGCCGAAGGCCTGCTCGCGCGTGTAGATCGACTGGTCGTTGCGCATCACGCTGACGTTCATCACGTTGGCGCCGACGTCGACAATGGCCACGTTCAGGTCCTTGCCCGCGCCGGGCAGCTGCCTGACCACCAGCTCGAGCGCCGACTGCTGCGCAAACGCCTCGATGTCCATCACCGCTGCCTTGAGGCCGGCGGACTCCGCGACCGCGACCCGGTCTTCGACCTTCTCCTTGCGCGTCGCCGCGATCATGACTTCCTGCTCTTCGGGGGAGTTCGGCGACGGCCCGACCACCTGGAAGTCGAGATTGACCTCCTCGAGCGCAAAGGGGATGTACTGGTTGGCCTCCGACTCGACCTGGATCTCCAGCTCGTTCTCGCGCAGGCTGGCCGGCACGATGATCTTCTTGGTGATCACGGCCCCGGTGGGCACCGCCATCGCCACGTGCTTGGCGCGCGTGCCCAGCCGCTTGTAGCCGCGCTTGACAGTTTCGACCACCGATTCGAGGTTGCTGATGTTGCCGTCGACCGTCGCGTCACGCGGCAGGGGCTCGATGACGTAGCGCTCGACGCGATACGCACCCTTGCCCGCCTCCACGATCTCGAGCATCTTCACCGACGAAGAACTGATGTCCAGCCCGAACAGCGGCGGTGCCTTCGGGCTGAAGATATCCAGATTCATCGTATTTCCCTTTTTGTATCGGCTCTTAGGCACGATACGTAGAATTTGCGTTAAATGCTAGCAACAACTCCCACCGGTGTCTAGCGAATCCGTCACACGCCGGGGGGGCTTATAATGCCCCCGATTTCCTGCCCGGTGCAACTGCCGGGGCACTAACGCCCTAACGGTTGTCCAATCGCCTTGATGTGGTTCCGTTTTTTGACCTTTCCGCTGGCCCTGATCGGGGGCCTGATCGCGGCCGCCTTTTGCCTGGTCGGACTGGTGGTGGCGCTCGCCTATCCCAACCTGCCGTCGCTGGACGCCCTCACCGACTATCAGCCCAAGGTTCCGTTGCGCGTCTACACGGTCGAAGGCGTGCTGATCGGCGAGTTCGGCGAGGAGCGCCGGGTGCTGGTCGACTTCCAGAACGTGCCCCCGGCCGTGGTCAACGCCATCATCGCGGCCGAGGACGAGCGCTATCTACCAGCACGCTGGCATCGACTATGTGGGCGTTGCGCGCGCCGCCTACGCCAACCTGCTGACGGGCGGGCGCCGGCAGGGGGCGAGCACCATCACCATGCAGGTGGCGCGCAACTTCTTCCTGTCCTCGGAAAAGACGCTCACGCGCAAGCTCTACGAGGTGCTGCTCGCGCTCAAGATCGAGCACAGCCTCAGCAAGGACCAGATCCTCGGCTTTACATCAACCAGATCTACCTCGGCCAGCGCGCCTACGGTTTCGCGGCGGCGTCGCAGATCTACTTCGGCAAGTCGCTCGACGAGCTGAGCATTGGCGAAGCCGCGATGCTGGCGGCACTGCCCAAGGCGCCGTCCAGCTACAACCCGATCGCCAATCCGCAGCGTGCCAAGCAGCGTCAGCAGTACGTGCTGCGGCGCATGAAGGACCTCGGCTACATTACTGACGCGGACTACGAGGCCGCGCTCAAGGCGCCCATCGTGGTGGCGCGCAAGGTGGCGGACAGTTTCGCGGTGCAGGCCGACCACGTCGCCGAGATGGTGCGCCAGGCGGTCTACGAGCAATACCCCGAGGACGCCTACAGCCGGGGCTTTCGCGTCTACACGACCATCCGGCAGGCGGATCAGCAGGCGGCGTACGAGGCGCTGCGCGCGGGCCTGCTCGAGTACGACCGGCGCCAGGGCTATCGCGGTCCCGAGGGTTTCGTCGACCTGCCGCCGGACGCGGATGAGGACGATTTCGAGGAGGCGCTCGCCGAGCGCGCGGAAGACGAGCAACTGCGGCTCGCGCTGGTGCTCAGCGTGACGCCGAAGGAGGTCGAAGGCGGTTCTGCGCGATGGCGAGCGCGTGACGGTCAACGGGCGAGGGCCTGCGATTCGCCGCGGCCTCGCTGCAGCGCACCTCGCCGCAGCGCCGTATCCGCCGAGGCGCGGTGATCCGGCTGTCTGCTGGTGCGAGGGCAAGTTCTGGCAGGTCGCGCAGATGCCCGAAGCAGAAGCCGCGTTCGTCTCGCTCGACCCGACCGACGGCGCGGTGCGCGCGCTGGTCGGCGGCTTCGACTTCAACCGCAACAAGTTCAACCACGTCACCCAGGCCTGGCGGCAGGTGGGCTCGGCGTTCAAGCCGTTCATCTATTCCGCCGCGCTGGAGCACGGCTTCACCGCCGCGACGGTCGTGCCCGACGAGCCGATCGTGATCGAGGCGGACGTCACCGGCAGCCAGCGCTGGGAGCCGAAGAACTTCGACGGCAAGTTCGAGGGCCCGATGCGCCTGCGCACGGCGCTCGTCAAGTCGAAGAACATGGTCTCGATCCGCATCCTCGATGCGATCGGCGTCAAGTACGCGCAGGACTACGTCACTCGCTTCGGCTTCGACGCCGACCGGCATCCGCCCTACCTCACGATGGCGCTCGGCTCGGGCACCACGACCGCCTGGCAGATGGCGCGCGCCTATGCCGTATTCGCCAATGGCGGCTACCTGATCCAGCCCTACTTCATCCACCGCATCGTCGATGACCGCGGCAATCTGCTTGGCGTCGCGCGCCCGCAGCGCGCCGGCGACGAAACCCTGCGCGTGATCGACGAGCGCAACGCCTTCATCATGGACAGCCTGATGCAGGACGTGACGCGCGTGGGAACCGGGGCACGCGCCGCGAGCCTCGGGCGCAAGGACATCGCCGGCAAGACCGGTACCACCAACGAGTTCGTCGACGCCTGGTTCGCGGGCTACAACCCTGCGCTGGTCGGCGTGGCCTGGGTGGGGTTCGACCAGCCCAAGTCGCTCGGGCGCAACCAGACTGGCGGGCTGGTGGCGCTGCCGATCTGGAGCGGCTACATGGAGAGGGCGCTGAAGCCGATCCCGGAGATGCTGCGCATCGTGCCCGAGGGCGTAGTGATCGCCGACACCTTCGAAATGAACGCCGCGACCTTGAGCGACGCGAAGCACATCCCGGAATACTTCTATAGCGAGTTCGTCCCCAAGGACGACGCGCCGCCGTTCACGCTGCTGCCGGCCTACGTGCCGCCGCCGACGCCCGACGCGGCGCTCGCCCCCGTCGCGCCGGGCGCAGGCGAATGATCGTGGCGATCAGCCCGGCGCCAGCCTGACCGCGCTGCCGCACTGCGCCGACACCAGCCGCGAAAGCGCAGCGAAGAGCTCGGTGCCGTCGCGCGTGTCGCGCCAGGCGCCGCCATCATGCCGGAAATGAAATCCGCCCGACCTTGCCGCCACCCAGATCTCGCGCGCGGCGGCATGGCGGTTCACGATCATCTTGCTGCCGTCGGCGAACTCCAGTTCCAGGACCCCGGCCGCCTTGCGCTGCAGGTCGACGTCCAAGTCCAGCGCCTCGACGGCTCGCTCCAGCGCCGCGAGCGCAGCGTCCGCAAGCACCTCGAATTCGCTCTCGGTCACCGGAAATTTCCCTGTTAGTATCAGCATTTTAGTGCCGCCGAGGCCGACGTGCGTGCCTTCGCCATGATCCTCGCCGTCCTGATGCTGGCCGCGGGATGCGGGCAGAAGGGACCGCTTTACCTGCGCGACAAGCCGCCTCCGGGCGTGAAGCCGCAGAAGTCCGAGACGTACCGGCCGGCCCCCTACCCGGCCGACGCCGAAGACGACGCCGACAAGAAGAAGTAATCCATCGCGTGGCGTTTTCCTATCGCAACGGCGCGCTGTGCGCCGAACAAGTTCCGCTCGAGGAGGTCGCGCGGCGCTTCGGCACGCCCTGCTACGTCTACTCGCGCGCCGCGATCGAGCGGCACTACGGCGAGTTCGCGCGCGCGCTCGCCGGGCACCGCGCGCTGGTGGCGTACTCGGTCAAGGCCAACTCGAACCTCGGCGTGCTCGCGTTGCTGGCGAGGCTTGGCGCGGGTTTCGACATCGTCTCGGGCGGCGAGCTGGCGCGGGTGCTGGCCGCCGGCGGGGACGCGCGCAAGGTGCTGTTCTCGGGCGTCGGCAAGAGCGAGGACGAGATCGCGCAGGCGCTGCGGGCGGGAATCCTGTGCCTGAACCTCGAGTCCGAGGACGAGCTGCGGCGCGTCGCGCAGGTCGCGGCAAGGCTCGGCCAGCGTGCGCCGATTGCCTTCCGGGTCAACCCCGACGTCGACGCGAAGACCCACCCTTACATCTCGACCGGCCTGCGGCAGAACAAGTTCGGCATCGCCTACGAGGACGCCGAGCGCATTTACCGCGAGGCGGCGCAGCTGCCGCAGGTCGACATCGTCGGGATCGGCTGCCACATCGGCTCGCTCATGACCGGCACCGGCCCTTTCGTGGATGCCGCCGCGCGGATACTGGCGCTCGCGCAGCGCCTGGGGCGGGCCGGCATCCGTCTCGCGCACATCGACCTCGGCGGCGGCTTCGGCATCCGCTACCGCGACGAGTCGCCGGCGTCGATCGGCGCGTTCATCGACGGCGCGCTCGGCGTGCTCGCGGGACGCGAGGAATCGCTGATCGTCGATCCCGGCCGCGCGATCGTCGGCAACGCGGGCGTGCTGCTGACGCGCGTGCAGTACCTGAAGCGGGGCGCCGAGAGGAACTTCCTCGTGGTCGACGCGGCGATGAACGACCTGATCCGCCCCGCGCTGTACGGTGCCTGGCACGAAGTGCTGCCCGCGCAGCGTCGGGATGAACCGGCGGCGCAGGCTGTTTACGACGTGGTGGGGCCCGTATGCGAGAGCGGGGACTTCCTCGCCAAGGACCGCACGCTGGCTGCGCGGACTGGCGACCTGCTCGCCGTGATGTCGGCCGGGGCCTACGCGATGGTCATGAGCTCGAACTACAACACCCGCCCGCGCGCCGCCGAGGTCATGGTGCACGGCGGCAAGGCGCATCTGGTGCGCAGGCGCGAGTCGATCGAGGAACTGTACGCTGGGGAATCGGTCCCCTCGTGGTGAGCCCCGCCACCACCCGCCGCAAGCTCATCGCCGCAGGCGCGATCCTGCTCGCGGCGGGGGTTGCGCTCGGCCTGTACTTCACGAATGACTCGCGCGCGAAGGAGAAGCTGGGTGCCAAGGGACCGGCCGCCATTCCAGTCGCAGTCACGCCCGCGCTGCAGCTGAGCGTGCCGGTGCGCCAGCAGGCGATCGGCAACGTCGAGCCGTTCTCGAGCGTCGCGGTCAAGGCGCGCGTCGACGGGCAGCTCGTCGCGGTGAATTTCCGCGAAGGGCAGGAGGTGAAGCGCGGCGACGTCCTGTTTCGCATCGACGCGCGGCCCTTCGAGTCCGCGCTCAGGCAGGCCGAGGCGAACGCGCTGCGCGACGCGGCGGCGCGCGACCAGGCGCGCTCGCAGGAGCGGCGCTACCAGGAGCTGCTGGAGAAGAACTTCGTCTCCAAGGAGGCCTACGCGCAGATCGCGACGAATGCGCAGGTCGCCGAGGCGACTGCCAAGGCGAGCCAGGCGGCGCTGGAGAACGCGCGCCTCAACCTCGCCTACTGCACCATCAGCTCGCCGATCGAGGGCTACACGGGCAAGCTGCTCGTGCAGGGCGGCAACCTGGTGAAGGCGAACGACGCGAATCCGCTGGTGGTGCTCAACCAGGTCAAGCCGATCTACGTCAGCTTCGCGGTGCCGGAGCAGGCGCTCGGCGAGATCCGCGCGCGGCTCGCCGCCGGTCCGCTCGTCGTCGAAGCCCTCCCCGCGGGCGAGGCCCGCATACTCGCCGCCGGCCGGCTTGTGTTCGTGGACAACGCCGTCGATCCGACCACCGGCACGATCCGCCTGCGCGGCGAATTCGCCAATACCGACAAGGCGCTCTGGCCCGGGCAATTCGTCAACGTCAGCTTGCGGCTGCGCGAGCAGCCCGACGCCATCGTCGTCCCCGCGCGCGCGCTGCAGACCGGCCCGGCCGGCCAGTACGTGTACGTCGTCAAGCCGGACATGATCGCGGAGTTGCGCGCCGTGACGGTCGAGCGCACCGAGGGCGAGCAGGCGGTCGTCAAGGGCATCGCCCGCGACGAGCGGGTGGTGACGCGCGGCGCGCTGCGCCTAGCGCCCGGCGCGCGCGTCGAGATCCGCAGCGAAAGCGAAGCGCCCTCATGAACCTTTCCGAGCCGTTCATCCGCCGCCCGGTGATGACGGTGCTTCTCATGGCCGGGATCCTGATCTTCGGCCTTGCGGCCTACCGCCTGCTGCCGGTGTCGACGCTGCCGAACATCGACTTCCCGACCATCCAGGTGAGCGCGCAATTGCCCGGGGCGAGCCCCGAGACCATGGCCTCGGCGGTGGCGACGCCGCTCGAGAAGCAGTTCTCGACCATCGCCGGCATCGACCAGATGACGTCGATCAGCGGGCAGGGCACCACGCAGATCACCATCCAGTTCAGCCTCGACCGCGACATCGATGCCGCCGCGCAGGACGTCAATTCGGCGATCGCCTCGGCGGCCAGGCAGCTGCCGGCGACGATGCCCGCGCCGCCCTCGTTCCGCAAGGTGAATCCCGCGGACTTCCCGGTGTTCTACCTGGCGCTCACGTCGGACACCCTGCCGCTGTCGACGGTGAACGAGTACGCCGAGACCAACCTCGCGCAGCGCATCTCCACGATCTCCGGGGTCGCGCAAGTCCAGGTGTTCGGCCAGCAGAAATATGCGGTGCGCGTCCAGGTGGACCCCAACGCGCTCGCTGCGCGCGGCGTCGGCATCAACGAGGTCGAGCAGGCGATCGCCAGCGCCAACGTCAATCTGCCGACAGGCACCTTGTACGGCCGCGACCGCATGTTCGCGGTGCAGGCCACCGGCCAGCTGTACGACGCCGCCGCGTTCCGCCCGGTCATCGTCGCCTACCGCAATGGCTCGCCGATCCGCCTCGGCGAGCTCGGCCGCGTGATCGACGGCGTGCAGGACGACAAGGTGGCGGCCTGGTTCAAGGACCAGCGCGGCATCGTGCTCGCCATCCAGCGCCAGCCCGGCATCAATACCATCGAGGTGGTGAACTCGGTGCGCAAGCTGCTGCCGACGTTCCGCGCGGAGGTGCCGGCCGGCATCAACATCGACGTGCTGTTCGACCGGTCGGTGACCATCCGCGCCTCCGTGGCGGAGGTGCAGTTCACGCTCTACCTCGCGCTCGCGCTGGTGGTGATGGTGATCTTCATCTTCCTGCGCAACATCCCCGCCACCATCATCCCGAGCATCGCGCTGCCGATGTCCATCATCGGCACCTTCTCCGTGATGTACCTGTTCGGCTTCAGCCTGGACAACATCTCGCTCATGGCGCTCACGCTGTGCGTCGGCTTCGTGGTGGACGACGCCATCGTCATGCTGGAGAACATCAGCCGCCACATGGAGATGGGCAAGAGCGCCTGGCAGGCGACGCTCGACGGCTCCAAGGAGATCGCCTTCACCATCGTGTCGATGACCATCTCGCTCGCGGCGGTGTTCATCCCGGTGCTGTTCATGGGCGGCATCCTCGGGCGGCTGCTGAACGAGTTCGCCGTCACCATCATCGCGGCGGTGCTGATCTCCGGCCTCGTCTCGCTGACCCTCACGCCGATGATGTGCAGCCGCATTCTCCAGCCGCACCGCGCCGACGCGCGCCACGGGCGGCTGTATATGGCCTTCGAGCGGGCCTTCGATGCGATGCGGGACGCCTACGACGTGTCGCTGCGCTGGACGCTCGCGCACCAGCGCGCGGTGCTGCTCGCCTTTCTCGCCATCTGCGTGGCGACCGGCGTGCTGTTCGCGCGCGCCCCCAAGGGGTTCCTGCCGAGCGAGGACTCGGGGCAGCTGTTCTGCTTCTTCGAGGGGCCGCAGGACGCCTCGTTCGAGGCGATGGTCGATCTGCGCAAGCAGGTCGTGGACATCATCCGCCAGGATCCGAACGTCGATGCCGTGATGTCCTTCGTCGGCGCGGGTGGCATCAACGCCTCCCTCAACGTCGGGCGCATGACCATCACGCTGAAGCCGTTCCGCGAGCGCAGGCCCGCCGACGACGTGGTGCGCTCGCTGCGCCCGAAGCTCGCCAACCTGGTGGGCGTCAAGGTGTTCCTGCAGAACGTGCCGGCAATCCGCATCGGCGGGCAGCTCACGCGCAGTCCCTACCAGTTCGTCGTGCAGAGCGCGAGCACCGAGCAGCTCTACCAGTGGTCGGCGCGCGTCGAGCAGCGCCTGCGCGCGCTGTCCTCGCTCGTCGACCTGTCGAGCGACCTGCAGATCGCGCGCCCCCAGGTGACCGTCGACATCGACCGGCCCAAGGCCTCGGCGCTCGGCGTCAGCGCGCAGCAGGTGGAGGTGGCGCTCAACAACGCCTTCGGCGCGCGCCAGGTTTCGACCATCTACACCGCGACCAACCAGTACTGGGTGATCCTGGAGGTGGACCCGCGCTTCCAGCGCGATCCCTCGGCGCTACCGCTGCTGTACGTGCGCTCCACGACCGGCGCGCTGGTGCCCCTGAGCGCGCTCGCCAGGCTCAACTACGGCGTGGGCCCGCTGTCCGTCACCCACCTCGGGCAGCTGCCTTCGGTGACCTTCTCGTTCGACCTGCGCCCGGGCGTCGCGCTGTCGCAGGCCATCGAGCAGATCAACGCGGCGATGCGCGAGCTGCAGTTGCCGGCTTCCCTCAATACGACGTTTTCGGGCACTGCGCAGGCCTTCCAGAACTCGCTGCAGGGCATGGGCATCCTGCTGCTGCTGTCCATCGTGGTGATCTACCTGGTGCTCGGCATCCTCTACGAGAGCTTCATCCACCCGCTCACCATCCTCTCCGGGCTGCCGACGGCGGGCCTTGGCGCGCTGCTCACGCTGATGGCGTTCGGCATCGAGCTCAACATGTACGCCTTCGTCGGCATCATCATGCTGATCGGCATCGTCAAGAAGAACGCCATCATGATGATCGACTTCGCCATCGAGGCTCAGCGCAAGGAGGGCATGGCGCCGGAGCAGGCGATCCATCAGGCGGGCATCGTGCGCTTCCGGCCGATCATGATGACCACCATGGCCGCGCTGATGGGCAGCCTGCCGATCGCGATCGGCTTCGGCGCGGGCGGCGGCGGCGCGCATGCCGCTCGGCCTGGCGGTCGTCGGCGGCTTGTTGCTGTCGCAGGTCCTCACGCTCTACATCACCCCGGTGATCTACCTATACTTCGAGCGCCTGCAGGTGTGGCTTGCCCGCCGGCGCACGCGCGCCGCCGGCCCCGCGCTCGCCGTGCCGCAGGCGCCCGCGGCCGACCAATGACCAAGGAGCACCATTGACCGAAACCCGCAACCTCGCCGTCTTCTGCGACTTCGAGAACATCGCGCTCGGCGTGCGCGACGCCAAGTACGAGAAGTTCGACATCGGCCGCGTGCTGGAGAAGCTGCTGCTCAAGGGCTCGATCGTGGTGAAGAAGGCCTACTGCGACTGGGACCGCTACAAGGAGTTCAAGACCGCCATGCACGCCGCGGCTTTCGAGCTGATCGAGATCCCGCACCGCGGCCAGTCCGGCAAGAATTCGGCCGACATCCGCATGGTGGTGGATGCGCTCGACCTCTGCTACACGAAGGGACACGTCGACACCTTCGTCGTCGTCAGCGGCGACTCGGACTTCTCGCCGCTGGTGTCCAAGCTGCGCGAGAACGCGAAGACGGTGATCGGCGTCGGCGTGAAGAACTCCACCTCGGACCTGCTGATCGCCAATTGCGACGAGTTCATCTTCTACGACGACCTGGTGCGCGAGGACGAGGCCAAGCGCCGCGCCGCGAAGAAGCGCCGCGAGACGCGGCCCGCAGGTGCGGCGAAAGAGACCGCGCCCAGCGACGACAAGAAGCAGGAGGCCTTCGACCTGGTGATCGAGACGCTGCAGGCGCTGGTCGCCGAGCGCGGCGAGGGCGAGAAGATCTGGGGCTCGATGGTGAAGCAGGCCTTGAAGCGCAGGAAGCCCGGCTTCAACGAGTCGTACTACGGCTTCAAGGCCTTCTCCGACCTGCTGGAGGAGCTCGAGAATCGCAAGCTGCTCGCGCTGGAGCGCGACGACAAGTCGGGCGGCTACGTGATCCGGCTGTAAACCGCGCCGTGCTCAGGGATTGAGCTGGCGGTAGGCGACGTTGGCGAGCTTGAGCAGCTCTTCGCGGTCCAGGTCGGCCGACGAGAGCGCGTAGCCGAACGTGCGGTCGATCCAGTAGAACACGCCCACGTTGTTCTCGCGCGCGTAACGGAACGCCGTCTCCCGGTGGTCGGGGGCTTCGGTGCGCACGTACAGCGTCACGCGGCGCCCGCGCGCGCACTGATACATGAACTGCGCCACCGGCCCGCTTTCCCCGGGCAGCAGGCGGCCGCCGACCAGCGCCATGCCTTCGGCATCGAGCTTGGGCGCGCGCACTTGGCCGCCGAGCCGCTTGGAAAGCCAGGCGACAAGGTGCTGCTCCTGGTCCGCGCCCACTTCGACCGGATGGCGCACTTCGGGGGCGTAGGTCGCATGCGCGAGCGCCGCGCGGCGCGCGATGACCGGGGCCTCGGGTTGCGCGACCGGCGCGGGCGCCTGCATGGCGCGCAGCTGCCAGCCACCGACGACGCCGATCGCGATGCCGAGCGCCGCCCAGCCCGCCGCCATGGCCACTGCACGCAGCCGCGCGCCGCGCCGCGCCGGCCACTCCAGCCTCGACGGCACGGATTCCTGCAGCACCGCGTCGTAGTGCGTGCGCAGCTCCTCGTTGAGGCTGCGATAGGCCGCGGCGCGCTCGGCTTCCTCCGGGCGCGCGGCGAGCCACGCCTCGACGTCCGCGCGGCGCGAAGCCTCAAGCCGCCCGTCGGCCCAGGCCTGGATCTCCGCTTCGCTCACCGTTTGCTGTTCGCTCATTTCACCACCTGCAGCTTGGTGCCGCCCTTTCCCTGCATCAGCAGGCGCAGCTTCTCGCGCGCCCGCGCCAGCCTCGACATCACTGTTCCGATCGGGATCTCGAGCACCCGCGCCGTCTCCTCGTAGCTCAAGTCCTCCAGCGCCACCAGCAGCAGCACCTGGCGCTGCGGCACCGGCAGCGCGGCCATGGCGCGCTCCAGATCGCGCACCACCAGCGCGTCGCCCTGCGTGGCGCGCTGGGCGAGCTCCGGCATCTCGTCCTCGAGCGGATCGGTCGGGCGCGCCGCGCGCAGCCGGTTCACGTGCACGTTGTGCATCACCGTGAACAGCCACGCGCGCAGGTCGGTGCCGCGGCGGTACAGGTGAAGCTTCGACCAGGCGCGCTCCAGCGTATCCTGCACCAGGTCGTCCGCCGCGGCGCGCTCGCCGACCAGCGCGCGCGCATAGCGGCGCAGCCGCGGAATCAACTCGATCAGGCTTTGCGCGTCGCTCATGGCGAAGAACAGTGCGCCGCCGCGCGCTATTCCGTCAACATCGGCAAGAGGCTACTTGGGCTCATCCGCGAGCGGCGGCAGCGAGCGCAGGTAGGCGATCACCGCCGTCAGGTCCTCCGGCGTGAGCTGGCTGGTCGTGTTGCGCACGACTTCGCCCATGGCCTCGGCCGCCACGTCCCCATCCGGTGTCAAGCCGCTCTGCAGGAATTCGCGCAGGTCGCGGTCGTCCCACTTCTTGAGCTTCGCGGGCGTCAGGTTCGGCACCCCCTTGCCTTCGGGCCCGCTCACGGCGCCGGCGAGCCGCCGGTCGCGCCGGGGCCCGCCCAGGAAATTGCGCGGCGTGTGGCACTCGCCGCAGTGCCCGAGCGCGTCAACCAGATACGCGCCGCGGTTCAGCGGAGCCGGTCGTGCCGGATCCGCTGCGAACGGGCCTGGCGTAAAGAACAGCCACTTCCATGGCCCGACCATGAAGCGCCAGCCGTAGGGCGCACGCAATTCGTGCGGCCGGTTCCTGCGCGCCTCCGGCGGCAGCGAGCGGAAGTAGGCCCACAGGTCGCGCGCGTCCGCGTCGCTGATGCGCGTGAACGCGGGAAAGGGAAACGCGGGAAAGTAATGGGCGCCGTCCGGGCGCACGCCTGAGCGCAGCGCGCGCAGGAAGTCGGCCTCGCTCCAGCGCCCGATGCCGGCGCCCGGGTGCGGCGTGATGTTCGGCCCGTAAAACGTGCCGAAGGGTGTCTTCAGCTCGCGCCCGCCCGCGTAGGGTACCGCGCCGTCCTTCTTCTCGGTGTGGCAGCCAGCGCAGCCGGCGGCTTTCGCGAGGTAGGCGCCACGTCTCGCATCGCCCTGCGCGCACGCGAGCGGCGCGCACGCGAGCAGCGCTGCAAAAAAGAAAAGCCCCGCGTAAGCGGGGCCGAACACAAACGACAAGCTGCGCCTACTTGCTGCGGAAATCGTCGTGGCAGCTGCCGCAGACCTTGCCGATGGCGCCAATCTGCGCCTTGACGGCGCCCTCGTCGCCGCCTTTGCTGAGCGTCACCAGCTTGGAGGTCTCGTTCTCCAAGCGGACCGTATTTTCCTTGAACTTGGCGTTGTTGTCCCAGATCGCCGGCAGCGCGCGACTCTTCTCGCCGCGGGTGCTCGGATCAAAGCCATCCCACGCCATGCGCGAAAGATTGTCGAGGAACCCGGCATTCCGCTGAACCGCCTCGGCGTTGTAGGGCGCCTTGCCCTGCGCAACGGCAACCAGTGGACCCAGATACTTGCCCTGCAGCGTCATCACAGCTTGCCTTTGCTTGACCAGTACCTCGGGCTTGGCCTGCGCCAGCGCGTTGGTCGACATGCCTGCGCCCAGCGCGACCGCGAATCCGGTCGCCAGAATGGTGGCTTTCATGCATTCCTCCTGTGAATTGAACGGTGCCTGCGTTCCGCCGCCTGTAGGCCGCGTTGCCAGAAGAACAGGCCGCCCGGGCTACTTATTCCCGGCCCGCTTCGATACCCCGAGCGGCCGCGCTCAGCGCAATCCGGCTGCGTACTCCGCGACCGCCTTGATTTCCTGGTCGGTCATCCTCGCCGCCACGCCGCGCATCATGCCGTTCGGATCGTTGGCGCGGCCACCGGCGCGGAATAGCTTCAGCTGCGCCTCCACGTACTCGGCGAACTGGCCGGCGAGACGCGGGAACTGGCTCGGGATGCCGGTGCCGTCGGGCCCATGGCAACCGGCGCACGCCGGGACGCTGCTCGCGGCATTGCCGCCTCGCCAGAGCTTCTGGCCGTGCGCCGCCAGCTCCTTGCTGCTGGCGACCGCAGGGCGCAGCTTCTGGCCGGCGTAGTAGGCCGCAACGTTGCGCATGTCGTCGGTCGACAGGTTCGCGACCATGCCGGCCATGATCGCGTTGTCGCGCTCGGCCTTCTTACCGCCTTGGGCCTTGAAGTTCGCGAGTTGCTTGTGCAGGTACTCCGGAACCTGGCCGGCGAGCTTTGGATTGGCCGCGATGGCGCTGTTGCCGTCGGCGGCATGACACGCGGCACAGACCTGTTTCGCGAGGCTTTCGCCCTTGGCGACATCGGGCTTCGCGGCGCCCTGCGCGGCAACCTGCGCTGCCGACAGCAGTCCCACCGCGGCGAGCGCCGCCAGCTTGCGATTCATGCCGGATCTCCCTGAATGCCTTGGAAACGCCTCATTTTATTAGAATTTCGGGTATGCCGGCATCCGCGAACGTCTTTTCAGAGTTGGAGTTCCTCACTTCGGCTGGCCCGACCGGCGGCTTGCCGCCCGACGACCTGCCTGAACTGGCCTTCGCCGGGCGCTCCAACGTCGGGAAGTCCAGCGCCATCAACGCGCTCGCGGGACGCAAGCGGCTGGCGTTCTTCTCGAAGACGCCGGGCCGCACGCAGACCATCAACTTCTTCGACCTCGCGGGCCGTGCCCGCCTGGTCGACCTGCCCGGCTACGGTTACGCGAGAGTGCCGCAAGCGGTCCGCGCGCAATGGGATCAACTGGTTGGCGGCTATCTCGGCTCGCGCCGCGCGCTGGCGGGCGTCGTGGTGGTCATGGACGCGCGCCGTCCGTTCACCGCGCACGACGAGCACCTGCTGCAGTGGCTGCGGCCCGCAGGCCGCCGTCTGTTGGTGCTGCTCTCGAAGTGCGACAAGCTCTCGCGCCAGGAGCGCACCAAGGTGCTCAAGGCAGCACGCGCGCGCCTCGCCCGCGAGACGCAGGCGGCCGAGGTGCTGCTATTCTCGAGCCAGTCCGGCGACGGCGTGGAGGAGGCGCGCGCGCTGCTCGATGGGTGGCTCCGGGCAGCGCGGCAGGAATAAAAAACCCCCGGCAAAGGGGAAGTAAACCGGGGGGCAAAACGCCTTAATGGAGATTAAGGCAACCCGCTCAGGGAGGAGAAGCGGGAGACGATCGAGACCGTCTGAATGTAAGATTGGCGGGCACGGGGAAAGTTCCTCGCGCGGAATCTCTCAGGAAAATCAGCACCATGAACATCTACGGCCAGTTCCCCGCTGTGCGCATGCGGCGCATGCGACGGGATGATTTCTCGCGCCGGCTGATGCGCGAGCACCGGCTGAGCGCGGATGACCTGATCTACCCGGTCTTCGTTCTCGATGGCAAAAGCCACACGCAGAAGGTGGCTTCGATGCCGGGTGTCGAGCGCATGACGGTGGACCGGCTGCTGCCGGTGGCCGAGGAATGCGTGAAGCTGGGCATCCCGGTGATGGCGCTGTTCCCGGTCATCGGGCAGAAACTGAAGACATTGGACGGGCGCGAAGCGCACAACCCGAAGGGGCTCGTGCCGCGCGCGGTCGCGGCGCTGAAGAAGCGGTTTCCCGAGCTGGGCATCATGACCGACGTCGCGCTCGATCCGTACACCTCGCACGGGCAGGACGGCGTGATCGACAACGCCGGCTACATCATCAACGACGTCACGCTCGATGTGCTCGCCAAGCAGGCGCTCTGCCAGGCGCAGGCGGGCGTGGACATCGTCGCGCCGTCCGACATGATGGACGGCAGGATCGGGCGCATCCGCACCGTGCTCGAGAAGGCCGGCCACATCCACACCAGGATCCTCGCCTACTCGGCGAAGTACGCTTCGGGCTTCTACGGCCCGTTCCGCGACGCGGTGGGCTCGGCGAAGAATCTCGGCAAAGGCGACAAGAAGACCTACCAGATGGACCCGGCGAACGCCGACGAGGCGCTGTGGGAAGTGGGGCTCGATCTCGCCGAAGGCGCCGACATGGTGATGGTGAAGCCCGGGCTGCCGTACCTCGACATCGTGCGGCGCGTGAAGGACGAGTTCAAGGCGCCCACCTACGTCTACCAGGTGTCGGGCGAGTACGCGATGCTGCGCGGCGCGATCGACAACGGCTGGTTGCCGAAGAGCTGCGTGATGGAAGCGCTGCTGGCGATGAAGCGCGCAGGCGCGGACGGCATCCTGACCTATTTCGCGCTCGAGGCCGCGCGCGCGCTCAAGCAGCACTCCTAGGGCGGTCACGCCGCCCGCCGCCTACCCGAAGACGACGGCGACGCCGTGCGCGTCCTGCGCGCTCACGGCGAAGGATCCATCCGCCAGCGCGACGGGCTCAAGTCCGTTCCTGCGCAGCACACCCGCTGCGCGCGCGCGATCGGCCACGCGCACGAAAAGCGCGGCGACCAGCGGCCGCGGGCGCAGCGGCAAGCCGACGCCGTGCAGGCGGTGGCCCAGCTTCCAGCGCGAGGCGAGCGCGATCGGCGCGCTGCCGGTCTGCACCAGCAGCCCCTCGTCGATCGCCTGCGGCCTGGCGAGGAGCAACTTTGCGTAGCTCCCCGCGGCGGCCTCCGGATCCTCTGCGACGACGGCGAGGGCGGCGATCTGCGTGGCGCCATTGGCGTGGCGCTGGTACTCGGGCCGCCAGACGAGCTCGCGCGTGAAATGCTGGCAGGCGAACAGGCGGCAGCCCGGCGATGCGTCCGGCGGCAGCTGCACGATGCGGAAGCGCGCGTCCCCCATTCCTTCCACGGGCCGCGAGAAATCGAGCGGCGCGTCCGCGGCAATGCCGTCCGCAGCGAGGCTGGCGTACAGGCCGCCCGCATCGTTGGTGGCGAGCGCGATCGCGCCCAGGCCTTCGCCCTTGGCGAGGAAGTCCGTGAAGTACTGCATCGCCGGATGCGGCCTGGGCACCGCGAGCAGCTCCACGTAGTCCGGTCCGAACATCAGGCAATGGTTCTGCGAGCCGAGCGTGTGGAAGCCGCGCGGCGTGAGCGTGAAGCCCATGCGCTGCCAGGCGCGCTGCGCCTTGTCCAGGTCGCGCACCAGGACGACGGCGTGATCGATGCCCTGGACGTGAGGCCGCATCGGCGCGCTCAGCCCGCGTCGGCGAGCTCGAGCGTCTTGAGGAACCGCTCGGCGTTCTGGTAGCCGATGACGCGCAGGCCGCGCAGCTCCCGCCCTTGCGCATCGAAGAAGATGATCCCCGGCGGGCCGAAGAGCGAGAATCGCTTGAGCAGCGCCTTGTGCGCTTCGGTGTTCGCCGTGACGTCGACCTGCAGGAGGAGCATGCGCTCGAACCTGGACTTCACGCGCGCGTCGCTGAACGTGAACGCCTCCATCTCCTTGCACGACACGCACCAGTCGGCATAGAAATCCAGCATCACCAGCTTGCCCGGCGCGACCAGCTTCGCGTCCAGTGCCGCGAGGTTGTCGACCTGCACGAACTTGGTGTCCCCCCTGCCGTCCAGAAGCAGCGGCGAGGCGATCCACGCGGCCACGGCGAGCAGCAGCACGCCGAAGAATTTCTTCACTACGTTCATCCAGCGTCCGGCCCTGGGCAGCAGCGCGCCGCCCGATACCCCGATCGCGAGCAGCGGGATGCCCATGCCGAGCGCCATGGCGAAGAGCGCCGTGCCGCCCAGCGCCACGTCGCGCGTCTGGCTGATGTAGAGCAGCGCTCCCGCGAGTGGCGCGGCGACGCAGGGGCTCATGATGACCGCCGAGAACACGCCCATGCCCGCCACCGAGGCGAGCTTGCCGCCGCGCAGCCGGTGGTGCGCTCGGGCGAGCGGATGGCGCAGGAACCCGGGCAGCTGCAGCTCATAGAGGCCGAACATCGACAGCGCAAGCAGCACGAACACCAGCGCAAAGGCGCCGATCACCCAGGCGTTCTGCAGCGACGCGGCGATGAGCGCCCCGGAGTAGGCGGCGGCGATGCCGGCGAGCGCGTAGGCCACCGCCATGCCGAGCACGTAGGACGACGACAGCGCCAGCGCGCGCTTCTTGGTCACGCTCGCGCCCTCGCCCGCGATGATGCCGGAGAGGATCGGAATCATCGGCAGCACGCACGGCGTGAAGGCAAGCAGCAGGCCGAAGCCGAGGAAGCTCGCCAGCACCACCCAGGTGCTCGCGCGGAACAGTGCCGCGACGTCGAGGTCGCTCGCCGAAAGTCCCGCGCGCAGCGGCGTATTCGGCCCGCCAAGCGAGGCCAGCTGCAGGGTCGCCTCGGACTCCATCGGCACGTAGCACACGCCGATGTCGGCGCAGCCCTGGGAGGTGACCGAGAGCTTCAGCGGATCCGGCGCGCCCGGCTGCACCGGCAGGCGAATGCGCACGTCCTTGCGGTAGATCTCGGAGTCGCCGAAGAACTCGTCCTTCTTGCGCTCGCCCGCCGGGAACTCCGGCTTGCCGAGGCGCGCGTTCTGCGCCGCGAACTTGAAGCGCTCGCGGTACAGGTAGTAGCCCTCGGCAATCGCGAAATGCACTTCGACCGCATCGCTGCCGAGCGTGCGCGCGGAGAAGCGGAACGCCTTTTCGGGCTCGAGCAGATCCTGCGGCGAGGCGGCCGGCGCCGGCAGCGCGGCCAGGGCGAGCCACAGGAGGAGGAGGAGCCGGGTCATCCGGGAGGCACAGTTTCCGCGGCCACCCACGCGAGGTAGGCGGGCAGGCCGCGCTCGATTGGGACCGCGATGATCTCGGGAAGTTCGTAGGGATGCGCCTCGCGGATCGCCGCTTCCAGCGCGGCGTAGCGCTCCCGGGTCGTCTTGATGAGCACCGGATGCTCCTCGTCGTGCTGCACGGCGCCCTGCCAACGGTAGACCGAGCGGCACGGCGCAAGGATGTTGACGCAGGCCGCGACCTGCTTTGCGATCAGCGCATCGGCGAGCTTCTCGGCGGCCGCGCGGTCGGGCAGGTTGGTGAGGACGAGGAGGAGGGCGCTCATGCCACCGCCAAGTGCGGGACGCCGTCGTGGACGGTGGGGTATTGCAGCCGCACGCCGAGCTCCACCTTCATGCGCCGGTTGACGAGGCGGCGCGATTCGCTCATGAAGGACAGCAGCTCCGGTGCGATGCGCGCGGCGGCCTCGGCGCGCGCGATGCGCGGCGGCCGCGGCAGCCCGGCGCGCGATGCCACCAGGTCGAACCAGTCGCCCATGCGCAGGTCGCTGTCGTCGCTCGCGTTGTAGATGCCTTCTGGCGCCGTATCCTCCAGCGCACGCACCGCGATTGCGGCCAGGTCCTCGGCGTGGATGTGGTTGGTGTAGACGTCATCCTCGGCGCGCAGCACGGGGGTGCCCGCGCGCAGCCGCTCGAGCGGCAGCCGGTCGGCGGCGTAGATGCCGGGTGCCCGCAGGATCGCGAGCGACACGCCCTGCTCCCTGCACCATTGTGCAAGCTGGCGCTCGGCGTCGACCCGACGCCGAGCGCGGTCGGTCTGCGGATTCACGGCGCGCGACTCGTCCACGCGCGCCCCGCCGCAGTCGCCATACACCCCGCTCGTGCTGACGTAGACCAGGCGCGCCGGTAGAATCCGGCCCTTCGCCAGTGCCGCCAGCAGGTGGGTCGTACGGGCGTCGACCTCGCCCGCGTTCGGGGGCGGCGCGCAATGCAGCACGGCATGCGCGGGCGGCAGCGAAATGAGCGTCTCGGGGCGGTCCAGGTCGTAGCCGTGGCGGCGCGCGAGCGGTACGAGCGCAAAGCGCGCCTCGAGCCGCGGTGCAGCGCGGCGCGCGATGTCGCCGTAACCCGCGAGCAGCAGTGTCTTCATCGATGCCATTTTAGCGAGATGCACAGCGTCACGATCCAGCCGAGCGGGCAGCAGTTCCAGGTGGAAGACGGCGAAGCCGTGCTCGCTGCCGCCCTGCGGCAGGGGTTCGTGCTGCCGTACGGCTGCAAGAACGGCGCCTGCGGCAGCTGCAAGGGGAAGATCCTCGCGGGCACGGTGGACTACGGCATCTACCAGCAAAAGGCGCTCACCGACGACGAAAAGGCGCAGGGCAAGGCGCTCTTCTGCCAGGCCAGGCCGCTCTGCGACCTGGTGATCGAGGCGCGCACCATCGGCGCGGCGAAGGATATCCAGGTCAAGACCCTGCCCTGCCGCGTGCAGACGTTGCAGCGCGCGACCGACGACGTGATGATCCTCGGCCTGAAGCTTCCGGCCAACGAGCGGCTGCAGTTCCTCGCCGGGCAGTACCTCGAGTTTCTGCTGAAGGACGGCTCGCGGCGCAGCTTCTCCATGGGCAACGCGCCGCACGACGACGCGCTCCTCGAGCTGCACGTGCGCCACGTGCCGGGCGGGCAGTTCACCGACCACGTGTTCGGCAAGATGAAGGAGCGCGACATCCTGCGCTTCGAGGGGCCGCAGGGCACCTTCTTCCTGCGCGAGGACTCGGCAAAGCCCATCGTGTTGGTCGCCTCGGGCACCGGCTTCGCGCCGATCAAGTCGATCATCGAGCATGCGCTGCACAAGGACATCCGGCGTCCGATGACGCTCTACTGGGGCGGCCGACGACCCAAGGACCTCTACATGAACGCGCTGGCCGAGGGATGGGCCGCGCAAGGCCGGCTCACCTACGTGCCGGTGATCTCGGATGCGCTGCCGGAAGACGCCTGGAGCGGGCGCACCGGGTTCGTCCACCGCGCCGTCATGGAGGACTTCCCCGACCTCTCAGGCCACCAGGTCTACGCCTGCGGCGTGCCGATCATGGTGGATTCGGCGCGCCGGGATTTCACAACGCTGTGCAAGCTGCCGGAAGGCGAGTTCTACGCGGACAGCTTCACCACGCAAGCCGATCTCGCAGCGCCATAGGCGCCCGAACCCTCCGAGATCTCTTCAGCGTGCAGGCGGCAGAGGACGGCGGACCACATACGGTCGCATCATCTCGTTGTCCTCGTGCTCGAGGATATGGCAGTGCCAGACGTAGCCCGGCTGCGCCGTGGCATCAAATGAGTAGTTGCCGCCGTCCATGGGAGCGAATCGCACCAGGATGCGCGTGACCTCGCCGGGGTTGGCGCGTACGGTGTCCTTCCAGCCGCGCTCGTTCGGGTCGGGCGGCTTGACCGGCCCCGAGAGAAAAGGCCCGAGCGGGCCGCGCTCCGGGCGCTGCAATTCTGCGTATTCCTCGGCGCGGAATGGCTGGCGGTCCAGCACCTGGAATTGCACCAGGTGCAGGTGGATCGGATGCGCGTCAGGGGTCAGGTTGGCGAATTCCCAGATCTCCGTTTCGCCCAGCGCGGGCGTTTCGCTCACCGGGTCCGTCCAGTGCTTGCCGTCCAGGAGCGCGGCCAGCGGGCCCTCGTGCCCCACATGCTCGTCCAGCGTCAGGGTGCGCGTCAGCGCGGGGGTACCCAGCGCCGCGATGTCGCCCAGCTTCTCCGGCACGCGGCTCGCGTCCGCACCCGTGAGCGCGACGACCCGGAACTGCAAGATGCGCCCGGTCGTGCGGGGATCGGGCCGGTCGCCGCCTGGGAAGGGCGTCGGCGCATCGTTCTGCATCAGGATCGTGGAACCCACCGGCATGCCGGCAAAGTCCACGATCAGGTCGGCGCGCTCGGCTGGCGCCAGCACCAGTTGTTGCACCGACACCGGTGCGGGCAGATAGCCGCCGTCCGTGCCGATCTGCAGGAAAGGCCTGCCGTCGGCAAGCGACAGCCGGAAAAAGCGCGAACCGGAGCCGTTCAACACGCGCAGGCGGTACCGGCGCGGCTCCACGTTCATGTAGGGCCACACGCGTCCGTTCACGAGAACGGTGTCGCCGAAGAACTCCGGCACCCAGAAAGGGTGCGCAGCTGGATCATTGCCCTCTTGGGCGTAGCGCAACTGCCCGTTGACATCGAAGGAGCGATCCTGGATCACAAGCTCGCGCTCGAACTCGCCTGAGGGGAAGCCGTACGAGCGCTCCCGCTCGGGATCGCGCAGCAGATAGAAGCCGGCGAGGCCGGCATAGGTCGTCAGGCGCGTGATGCCGAGGCAATGGTCGTGGTACCACAGGGTCGCCGCCGGCTGCCGGTTCGGATACTCGCTCCACTCGCGCGCCCAGCCCGGGCCCTTCGCCCTGTAATCGGGCGTGTACCACGCCTCGGGATGGCCGTCGCTCCCCGGATCGGTCTCGGCCCCATGCAAGTGCGTCACGATAGGCACCGGGCCCCGGTAGCGGTGGCGCGGCTTCTTGTGCATGTCGCCGAGGGGATCCGCCCAATGCAGGGTCTGATCGACCGGCAGCAGATCCAACAACCGCTGTCCCAGCAATTCGTTGCGCCAGGCGATGCTCGTGGTGACGCCTCGCAACGCCTCGATCGTCGGTCCAGGGTAGCTGCGCGCGTAGCCCCACAGGCGCGTCGGCGGCAGCTGCGAGTGCAGCTTCTGCGTGAATTCGCTGACCGGGATCTCGAGCGTGGTGCCTGCAAGGCGCCGCGGCCGCGGCACTTCGTCCCGGAACTGCGCGATTCGCCGCGGATTCAGCGGCGCGCTCGCCGCGGAGGCCGCGAGCACCGGGACAGTCCGCGCAAACAACACCGCGGTGGAGATCACACTCGACTGCAGGAAGCGGCGACGAGCGACCATCGCCGGCGGCTCAGGCCGCGCCTTCGCCCAAGTAGGCCTCGCGCACCTTCGGGTTCGCCAGCAGCGCTTTGGCCTCGTCCGCCAGCGTGATCGCGCCAGACTCCATCACATAGCCGCGGCTCGCCGCTTCCAGCGCGAGCCTGGCGTTCTGTTCCACCAGCAGGATCGTCACTCCGCGCGCCGCGATCTCGCGGACGATGTCGAAGATCTTCGCCACCATCAGCGGCGCAAGTCCCATCGAGGGCTCGTCCAGCAGCAGCAGCTTCGGCCGGCTCATCAGCGCGCGCGCGAGTGCGAGCATCTGCTGCTCGCCGCCGGAGAGCGTGCCGGCGGTCTGCTGGCGCCGCTCCTTGAGGCGCGGAAACGAAACGTACTGGCGCGCGATGTCTTCCTGCACGTCCGCGTCGCGGCGCGCGAACGCGCCCATGGCGAGGTTCTCCTCTACCGTGAGCTGCGCGAACACGCCGCGCCCCTCCGGCACCATCACCAGGCCGCGCCGCGGCAGCTCGTACACCGGCAGACCTTCGAGTGGCTGCCCCGCGTAGCTCACGCGGCCGCCGCGCGCATGCAGGCCGCAAATCGCCTTGAGGGCGGAAGTCTTGCCCGCGCCGTTCGCGCCGATCAGGCACACCAGCTCGCCTTCGCCCACCGCCAGGTCGATGCCGCGCACGGCGCGGATGCCGCCGTAGTGCACCTCCAGCCCTCTCACCTCAAGCAGCATGCGGCGTGCCGAGATAGGCCTCGATGACCTTCGGATCGCGCTGCACCTCGGCGGGCGTGCCCTCGGCGATGCGCTCGCCGTAGTCCAGCACCAGCACGCGGTCGCAGACGTTCATCACCAGGCGCACGTCGTGCTCGATGAGCAGGAGCGTCACCCCGTCGCGGCGGATGCGCTCGAGGAGCGCCGCGCAGCGCCAGCGTCTCGGCGGGATTCATGCCGGCGGCAGGTTCATCGAGGGCGAGGAGCTTGGGTTCGGTGGCCAGGGCGCGCGCGATCTCCAGGCGCCGCTGGTCGCCGTAGGGCAGGCTCCCTGCCGGATCGTTGGCGCGCGCGCGAATGCCCATGTAATCGAGCAGCTCGAGCGCGCGCCGCTCGATTGCGGATTCCTCGGCCAGTGTCGCGCGGTTCCTGAGGACGGCACCGAGCACGCCGGCGCGCGTGCGCACGTGGCGGCCGATCATCACGTTCTCCAGCACCGAGAGGTTGGCGAACAGGCGAATGTTCTGGAAGGTGCGCGCAATGCCGCGTGCGGCCACCTGGTGCGGCGCGAGGCCGGCGAGCGGCGCGCCGTCGAAGGTGAAGCGCCCCGTGTTCGCCGCGTAGATGCCGGTCAGCACGTTGAACAGCGTGGTCTTGCCCGCGCCGTTCGGACCGATCAGGCCGTAGATCTCGCCGCGCCCGATCGAGAAGGAGACGTTGGCGAGCGCCTGCACGCCGCCGAAGCGCTTGCCGATTTCGCGCGCCTCAAGCAGCGTGTTCGGCATCGGTGAGCTCCCGCTTGCGCACCGCCGAGGGCAGCAGTCCCGCGGGCCGATACAGCATGACGAGCACCAGCGCGAGCCCGAAGATCAGCATGCGGATCACCTCGGGCTCGACGAGCATGCGGCCAAAGAGCGCCTGCTGCACCGGTTCCACGGTCCAGCGCAGAATCTCCGGCACGAAGGAAAGCAGCAGCGCGCCGAGCACCACGCCCCAGATGTTGCCCATGCCGCCGAGCACCACCATCGCCACCACCATGATCGACTCCACCAGCACGAAGCTCTCCGGCGAGATGAAGCCCTGGATCGCGGAGAACATGCCGCCGGCGACGCCGCCGAAGCTCGCGCCCATGGCGAAGGCGAGCAGCTTCATGTGCGTGCTGTTGATGCCCATGGCGCGCGCCGCCGTCTCGTCTTCGCGCACCGCCTCCCAGGCGCGGCCGATGCGCGAGTTCTGCAGGCGCACGTTGACCGCGAGGATCAGGACCATCACCGCGAGCAGCAGGTAGTAGTACTTGATCGGCCCGCTGAACGTGAGCCCGAGCACGGACTGCGCGCTGGAGAAATCGAAACCGCCAACGTTGAAAGGATCGATGCGCGAGATGCCCTGTGGCCCGTTGGTGATGTTCACCGGGCGCGACAGGTTATTCAGGAAAATTCGCACGATTTCGCCGAAGCCGAGCGTGACGATGGCGAGGTAGTCGCCCCGCAGCTTCAGCGTCGGCGCGCCGAGCAGCACACCGAAGAACGCCGCCACCAGCGCGCCGATCGGCAGGATCGCCCAGAACGGCAGGTGCAGGCCGAACTGGGGGCTCGCGAGCAGCGCGTAGGTGTAGGCGCCGACCGCGTAGAACGCGATGTAGCCCAGGTCGAGCAGCCCGGCGAAGCCGACCACGATGTTCAGGCCCAGTGCGAGCAGCACGTAGAGGATCGCGTAGTTGGTGATGCGCACCCAGGTGGTGCCGACCTGCGCGAGCGCGAAGGGCAGCACGAGCAGCGCCAGCGCCACGAGCACGACCCCCGCCCAGACGAGCTTCGGGTTGTCGCGCGTGTCGAAGAGCGGCGTCACGCGCGGTCGCCCACGCGCTCGCCGAGCAGCCCCGAGGGCCGCAACACCAGCACCAGGATCAGCACCACGAAGGCGAACACGTCCTGGTAGTTGGAGCCGAAGAGGATGAAGTGACCGCCGTCCGCGCAGCGCTCGCCGAGCAGCTGCGCGAGCCAAGCGTACCGGCACAGGTCGGTCAGGTCACCGATGTAGCCCGCGCCCAGCGCCTCGACGATGCCGAGCACCACGCCGCCCAGCATCGCGCCCGGGATATTGCCGATGCCGCCCAGCACCGCCGCGCAGAAGGCCTTCAGGCCGAGCACGGAGCCCATGGTGTATTGCGCGATGCCGTAGTAGGTGCCGACCATCACGCCCGCCACCGCCGCGAGGCCCGCCCCGATGATGAAGGTGCCGGCGATGACGCGGTTGACGTCCACGCCCATCAGGCCCGCGACCTGCGGGTTCTGCGCCGTGGCGCGCATCGCCGTGCCCAGGCGCGTGCGGTACACGAGGAACGCGAGTCCCGCCATGATGGCGAAGCACAGCGCGAGGATCGCGAGCTGCACATTGGTGATCGTCGCGCCCGCCACGTGGTAGGTCTGGATGCGGATGATCTGCGGGAAGGCGATGACGTTGCGCGTCCAGACCATGACGGCCAGGTACTGCAGGATGATCGACACGCCGATCGCGGTGATCAGCGGCGCGAGGCGCGGCGCGCGCCGCAGCGGCCGGTAGGCGAGCCGCTCCATGGCGTAGCCCACCGCCATGCACACCGGCACCGCGCAGGCCACGCCGAGCATCACCACCACGAGCGGCGGCATGCCGGCGGCGGCGAGGCTGGTGATCACCGTGAAGGCGACCATCGCGCCGATCATCACCACTTCGCCGTGCGCGAAGTTGATCAGCTGGATGATGCCGTAGACCATCGTATAGCCGAGGGCGACCACGGCGTACACGCTGCCCAGCGTCAGGCCGTTCACGACCTGCTGCAGGAAGATGTCCACGGCGCGAAAGCGTAACAGAGGCGGCGCAGCCAGCCCGCCGGAAAAGAAAACGGCACCCGAAGGTGCCGTCCTCGATCACCCCTGCCGGGGCGCTTACTTGCCGAACTGGGCGAAGGGAACCGACTTGCCGCCCGTGATCACTGCGAGCGGCTCGATCTTGCCGCCCTTCATGATGAAGATCGTCATCTCGGCGTCCTTGCGGTCGCCCTTTTCGTCGAAGGCGATCTGGCCGGAGGCGCCCTTGTAGGTCATCTTGGCCAGCTCCGGCAGGTACTTCGCCGGCTCGACCGAGTCGGCCTTGCGCATCGCCGCGATCAGCATGTTCGCGGCGTCGTAGGTGAACGGCGCATACAGGATCGGGTCGGCGTTGAACTTCTTCTTGTAGGCGTCGAGGAAGGCCTTGTCCGCCGCCGCCACCGGGATGCCGGCCTGCGAGCACAGCAGCCCTTCGGCCGCCGGTCCGGCCAGCTTCGCTCATCTCGTCGGTGCAGGCGCCATCGCCGAAGGCAAACACCGCCTTGATGCCGAGCTCGCGCCCCTGCTTCATCAGCGGCCCGCCCGTGGCGTCCATGCCGCCGTAGAAGATCGCGTCGGGGTTGCGGCCCTTCAGCTTGGTGAGCACCGCCTTCCAGTCGGTGGTCTTGTCGGTGCCCTTCTCGCGCGGCAGCACGACGATCTTCGCGGCCTTGAGCGTCTTCTCCACCTCGTTGGCGAGGCCCTCGCCGTAGGCGGTGGCATCGTCGATCACCGCCACCGTCTTCGGCTTGTTGTTCGTCGCGAGATAGCTCGCGATGGCCGGGCCCTGCTGGTCGTCGCGGCCGACCACGCGGAACTGCGTCTTGAAGCCCTGCTCGGTGAGCTTCGGATTGGTGGCCGAGCCGGAGATCACCGGGATGCCGGCGCCGTTGTAGATCGGCGAGGCGGGAATCGAGGTGCCCGAGTTGAGGTGGCCGACCACGCCGGCGACCTTGGCGTCCACCAGCTTCTGCGCGACGGTGGTGCCGACCTTGGGATCGGCCTGGTCGTCCTCCGCGACAAAGACGAACCTCACGTCCTTGCCGCCGATCTTGATCTTGGCCTCGTTCGCCTGCTCGATGGCGAGGCGCGCGCCGTTCTCGTTGTCCTTGCCCAGGTGGGCGATGCCGCCCGTGATCGGGCCGACGTGGCCGATCTTCACCTCCATGGCCGCGGGCGCGGCGGGCGCCTTGGCGGCGGGTTTCTGCTCGCCGCAGGCGGCGAGCGCCACGGCGGCAGCCATCACGGTCAACGCGAACTTCGGGTGCTGCATAGAACCTCCTGAATCGTTTTGGGTGGTCACTTGACCGACAGAATCCATTTCACCAGCGCGCGCACGTCGGCGTCGGGCACGCTGGCGTTCGGCGGCATCGGCACCTGGCCCCAGACGCCCGTGCCGCCCTTCTTCACCTTCTCGGCGAGCTTCGCTTCGGCGTCCTTCTGGCCGGCGTACTTCTTGGCGACGTCGGCATAGGCCGGGCCGACAGTCTTGGCGCCTTTCAGCACGTGGCAGGCGACGCAGGCGTACTTCTTGGCGAGATCCTCGCTCGCCTGGGCCGGCGCAACGGCGGCGAGCGCCAGCGCGGCAGCGGCGATGACTTGCAGCTTCATGGATTTCCTTTCCGATTTGAGGGGCGAAATGCTACCGCAACGAACTGTCTTTGCAAGCCTTCTTGAGCGCCTCGACGCTGTCGATCGGCGGCAGGCAAGTAACGCCGCGGCACAGCCACGCGTTGACCGCGCCCGCGACCGGCTTGTCCAGCACGGGCGGCAGCACGCCCAGCCCCTGCGGCACCCCGAGAATCATCGTCGAGGGCAGGTACTCGCCGGCCATGGCGCGAGACCACGACGCCAGCGCGGGCTCTGCGCCCCGCAGGATCGCCGTGGCGGGCGGCTCGAGCTGTTCCTCGAGCGCGATCGCGAGCATGCCGAAGCCCTGCGGATGCTCGCGCATCGCGGGGGCGAAGAGCTCGAGCGTGCGCCCGGCCGCGCGCGCGTAGCGCGCCTCGCCGGTGATCGCGGCGAGCCGGTTGAGCGCCCAGGCGGCGACGCCGTTGCCGGAGGCCATCGCGTTGTCGTGGCCGGCCTTGGGGCGGTGGATCAGCGCCTCGTGGTCAGTCGCGGTGAAGAAGAAGCCGCCCGCCTCTCGATCCTCGAATTGCGCCAGCAGCGTATCGGCGAGCGACTCGGCGAGCTCCAGGTCGGCGACGCGGAACTCCGCCTGAAGCAGCTCGAGCAGCGCCGAGATCAGGAATGCGTAGTCGTCGAGATAGGCATTGAGGTGCGCCCGGCCGTCCTTGTACGTGGCGAACAGCCGGCCGTCGCGCCACATGCGGGTGCGCACGAAATCCAGCGCGCGGCGCGCCGAATCGATCCAGTCCTGCCTGCCGAACACCCGTCCCGCATGCGCCAGGCCGCGCATGGCGAGGGCGTTCCAGGACACCAGCACTTTCTCGTCGCGCCCGGGCCGCACGCGCCGTTCGCGCGCGGTGAAGAGCTTGTTCCTCGCGGAAGCGAGCAGCGGCTCGGCGCCGGCGCGCACCGGCTGCACCACGCGCAGATGCCAATGCTGCTCCTCGAAATTCGGCCTGCTGTCCAGGCCGTAGTGGGGTGCGATCGCCTCCCACTCCTCGCGTGTCAGCAGCGCGCGCACTTCGTCCGCGTCCCAGACGTAGTACTTGCCTTCCTCATGCTCCGAGTCGGCGTCGAGCGACGAGAAGTACCCGCCCTCGGAGGATTGCATCTCGCGCAGGATCCAGCCCGCGGTGTCCTCGGCGCAGCGCGCGAACAGCGCGTTGCCGGTGACCAGCCACGCGTCGGCAAGCAGCGCGAGCAGCGGCCCGTTGTCGTAGAGCATCTTCTCGAAGTGCGGGATCGTCCACTGCGCGTCGACGCTGTACCGGCAGAAGCCCCCGCCCAGCTGGTCGTAGATGCCGCCCTCGCACATGCGCGCAAGCGTCGTCGTGGCGATGCCGGTCTCACCTTGCCGCAGGCACAGCTCGAGGTCGGTCGGGTGCGGGAACTTGGGCGCGCCGCCAAAGCCGCCATGCTGCGGATCGAAGCTTGCGCGCAACGCGTCGAGCGCCGCGCGCACCGGCTCGGCGTCCAGGGCTGCGCCGTGCAGCGGCGGGCGCGGCTGCAGGCGCGAGAACGCCAGGCGCAGCTGCTCGCCCTGCTCGCCGATCGCCGGGCGCTGCTCGCGCCACACGGCGGCGATGCGCTCGAGGATCTCCACGAAGCCGGGCAGCCCGTAGCGCGCGGTTTTCGGAAAGTACGTGCCGCCCCAGAACGGCGTGCCGTCGGGCGAGAGGAACATGGTGAGCGGCCAGCCGCCGCCGCGTTGCGCGAGCATTTGGTGCGCGGACTGGTAGATCTGGTCCAGGTCGGGCCGCTCCTCGCGATCCACCTTCACGTTCACGTAGTGCCGGTTCATGACCTCCGCCACCGCCGGATCCTCGAAGCTCTCGTGCGCCATGACGTGGCACCAGTGGCAGGCGGAATAGCCCACGGAGAGCAGGATCGGTTTGTCCTCAGCGCGCGCGCGCGCGAGCGCCTCATCTCCCCAGGCATACCAATCCACCGGGTTCCCCGCGTGCTGCTGCAGGTAGGGGGAGGTCTCGCGGGCGAGGCGGTTGGTCATGGGCTGCGCAAGATTCCCTCGAGGGTTTCCCGGTAGGTGTCCTGGCGCGGCCCGCCGAGCGCGACCGCGCGCCGCGCCGCCGCGAGCGCGGCATCGCGGCTGCCGAGCTCGTGCAGCACCTGGGCGAGATTGTTCCACGCATCAGCGGCCTCCGGGTGATCCTGCGTCGCGCGCTGGTAGGCAGCGGCCGCGCCATTCAAGTCCCTCATGGCGTAGCTGGCATTGCCCTCGCCAATTCGCGCGGCGACGCTTTCCGGCCAACGCGCAAGCGCCGTTTCGTAGGCACGCCGCGCAGCGGCCGGCGCGACTCGCTCGAGCGCGGCGGCAGCCGCGACGTATGAGGCTTCGCTCGCCGTCGCGGGCAGCCGCTCGGGAGGCAGCGTGAGCATCGCCCAGCGACCGCTGCGCGCCCAGGTGCGCTCGAAGGTATCGAGCGCCAGCGCGAGGCGGCGTGTCGTTCCCGAGCGCAGCACGATCTCGCGCGCCGTGAGGTCGTAGCCGATCGCCACCGCGTAGTGCCACTGCGGTGCCCAATCGAGCGCGAGGTTCTGCAGCACCACCACCGGGTTGCCCGCCGCGATTTCGCGCAGGAGATCCTCAAGCAGCGGCGCCAGCGGATAGGCAACCTGCCCATGGCGGCGCGCGGTCGCGAGCATCTCGGCTTGCAGCGACCCCTTGCGCGCCGGCAGGTAGACCTGCGGCACGAGGACGGCCGGCGTCGTTTCACGTCCTGCGTGCGTCAGGGCCGTAGCGAGCGCGGCCGGTCCGCACTGGTAGTCCTCCTGCGCGAAGAAGGGGGCCTCGGCAATCTCTGCGGCGGCGGGCAACCCGGGCGGCAGCTTCTCGAGGTCAACGGCCGGCGGCGTCGCAGCGCAACCCGCGAGCAGGGCGAGGCCGCAAATGAAAACCCCCGCCGCAGCGGGGGTCGCAACGGCCGGCACTGCGAACTACTTGGCCGCCGGGCGCGTGAAGGGGAAGATCTTCGTCCAACCCATGATGTCGGTGAATAGCAGGACGAGGAACACGATCAAGACTACGCCGAGCACGTCGCCTCCCGCGGGTAGCTCGTCCAGGCGCGCGGCAAGCTGCGCCGCTTCCTCGTCGGAAAGCGCCGCGACGCGCGCCTCGACCTCGCGCGGATCCGCGCCCATCGCCTGCAGGCGCGCCTGCACGTCGGCGCGTTGCACGACGGCGGCGAGCTTGCCGTGTTGCGCGCCAGCGACCACCGTCTCGGTGCCGACGATGCCAGCGTAGGCGGGCAGCGTGCCCGTCGCGGACACGCAGAGTATGAGCAGGCTGGCGACGAAGCGGCGGAAGCTGGTCAACTTCATGGAGATCTCCGTTGTGGGTTTGGCGTTGGAAAGATTAGTCTGCGCTCACATCGAGCGTCAACCCGGCGCTTGTCGGCGAATCACGACACAATGGCACCTGTGATGACCGACCCCAAGGCCGCCGAGGTTCTGCGCTTCTGGTTCGACGAGCACCCCAAGGACTGGTTCGTGAAGAGCCCGGCCTTCGACGCCGAGATCCGCGCGGGCTTCCTGACGCTTCACGAGGACGCCGCGGCAGGCCTGCTCGCTCACTGGGCCGACGCGCCGCACAGCTGCCTCGCGCTCGTCATTGTACTCGACCAGTTCCCGCGCAACATGTTCCGCGGCGAGGCGCGTGCCTTCGCCACGGATGCTCAAGCGCGCGCCGCGGCGCGCGTGATCCTGGAGCGCGGCTGGAACAAGGCAATGACGCAGCCAGAGCAGCTGTTCGCCTACCTGCCGTTCGAGCACAGCGAATCGCTGGCCGACCAGGTCCTGTGCTGCGAGCTGATGAAGGATTTCGACGCCGAGCAGCTGCGCTACGCGATCCGGCACCGCGAGATCATCGAGCGCTTCGGTCGCTTCCCGCATCGCAACGCCATCCTCGGCCGCGAGAACACCGCGGCCGAGCGCGAGTTCCTCCGGCAACCCGGCTCAACATTCTGAAAGAGGAGAAAACGCCCTCCCCTTCAATTCCCCTCCGCTGAATCCGTGATCGCGCCCTTTGAGGCGGTCGACACCAGCTTCACGTACTTCGCCAGCAGGCCCTGCGTGTAGCGCGGCTTGGGCGCCTTCCACTTCTTGCGTCGCGCGGCGAGCTCCTTCGCCGGCACGTTGAGCTGGATGAGATGCCGCTTCGCGTCGATGGTGATCGAGTCGCCTTCCTTCACCAGGGCGATGGTGCCGCCGACGTAGGCCTCGGGAGCGACGTGGCCCACCACCATGCCCCAAGTGCCGCCGGAGAAGCGCCCATCGGTGAGGAGCCCCACCGATTCGCCAAGGCCTTGGCCGATAAGCGCCGAAGTGGGCGCTAGCATCTCCTGCATGCCCGGGCCACCCTTGGGCCCTTCGTAGCGGATCACGATGACGTTGCCCGGCTTGATCTTCTTCGCCAGGATCGCCTTCATCGCCGCGGGCTCGGAATCGAACACGCGTGCCGGCCCGGTGATTACCGGATTCTTCAGGCCGGTGATCTTCGCCACGCAGCCCTCGGTCGCGAGATTGCCTTTCAGGATCGCGAGGTGGCCTTGCCGGTACATCGGCTTCGACCAGGGCCGGATCACGTCCTGGTCCTTGCGCGGCTCGGCGGGCACGTCCTTCAGCATTTCGGCCATCGTCTTGCCGTGGATGGTCATGCAGTCGCCGTGCAGCACGCCGTTGGCGAGCAGGATCTTCAGCACCTGCGGCACGCCGCCCGCGCGGTGGAAGTCCACCGCCACGTAGCGCCCCGAGGGCTTGAGGTCGCACAGCACCGGGACCTTGCGGCGCACGCGCTCGAAGTCGTCGATCGTCCACTTCACGCCCGCGGCGGCGGCGATCGCCAGGTAGTGCAGCACCGCGTTGGTCGAGCCGCCGGTCGCCATCACCAGCGCCACTGCGTTTTCGATCGACTTGCGCGTGATGATGTCGCGCGGCCTGAGGTTCTTCTTCACCGCCTCGACGACGACGCGCGCGGACTCGGCCGCGGAATCCGCCTTCTCCGCATCGGGCGAGGCCATCTGCGAGGAGCCGAGCAGGCTCATGCCGAGCGCCTCGAACGAGGAGGACATGGTGTTCGCGGTGAACATGCCGCCGCAGGCGCCGACCGAGGGGCAGGCGTTCTTCTCGATGCCGATGAAGTCCTCTTCGCTCATCCTGCCGGCGTTGAACGCGCCCACCGCCTCGAAGGCCGAGACGATGGTGAGGTCCTGTCCCTTCCACTTGCCCGGCTTGATGGTGCCGGCATAGACGTAGATGCCCGGCACGTTCATGCGCGCGAGCGCCATCATGCCGCCCGGCATGTTCTTGTCGCAGCCGCCCACCACCAGCGCGCCGTCCATCGCCTGGCCGTTCACGGAGGTCTCGATGGCGTCCGCGATCACTTCGCGCGACACGAGCGAGTACTTCATCGCCTCGGTGCCCATGCCGATGCCGTCGGTGATGGTGGGCACGCCGAATACCTGGGGCTTCGCGCCCGCGGCCTCCAGCGCCGCCATGGCGCGGTCCACCAGCGGCTGGATACCCGCATTGCAGGGATTCAGCGTCGAGTGGCCGTTGGCCACGCCGACGATCGGCTTGTCGAAGTCGCCGTCCTTGAAGCCCACCGCGCGCAACATGGCGCGATTGGGCGAGCGCGCCGGGCCCTGCGTGATGAGTCTGGAGCGGCGGTTGTCGGCCATGCGGCATTTCCTCCCAGTAGAATCGAAATTCTACCGTGCTGATCCACCCGAACTTCGACCCGGTCGCGGTCTCCATCGGCCCGCTCGCCGTGCGCTGGTACGGCCTGATGTACCTCGCGGCCTTCGGCTTCCTGTGGTGGCTGGGGCGGCGCCGCATCGCGCAAGGCGCTGGCGCCGGTCACGCGCGAGCAGTTCGACGACCTGATCTTCTACGGCGTCCTGGGCACCATCCTCGGCGGGCGGCTCGGCTACGTGTTGTTCTACAAGCCCGCGTACTACCTTGCGCATCCGCTGGAGGTGTTCGCCATCTGGCAGGGCGGCATGTCCTTCCACGGCGGCTTCCTCGGCGTGCTCGCGGCCGCTGCGTTCTTCGCCTGGCGCCAGCACGTGGACTGGTGGCGCCTGATGGATTTCGTCGCGCCCTGCGTGCCGACGGGGCTCGCCGCCGGGCGCTTGGGCAACTTCATCAACGGCGAGTTGTGGGGGCGCCCGACCGACCTGCCCTGGGGGATGGTGTTTCGCGGCGCGGGCGAGCTGCCCCGGCACCCCTCGCAGCTCTACCAGTTTGCGCTCGAGGGCGTGCTGCTGTTCGCGCTGCTGTGGTGGTATTCGTCCAAACCCAGGGCGCGCGGATCGGTTTCAGCGATGTTCCTCATCGGCTATGGCGCGTTTCGCTTTCTCGCCGAGTTCGCACGCGAGCCTGACGACTTCCTCGGACTGCTGGCCCTCGGCCTGTCGATGGGGCAGTGGCTAAGCCTGCCGATGATCGCCGCGGGCATCGGTCTTCTGGCGTGGAGCCACCGGCAGCAGTGAGGTGGATCTTCCTTCTGGCCGCACTGCTGGCGCCGGCCGCGCAGGCCGACGAGGCCCTCTGGAAGCTCGTCGCGGGCGGCGGGCAGGTCCTCTTCGTTCGCCATGCCGAGACCACTCCGGGCGTGGGCGATCCGCCCGGCTTCAGCCTCGAGAATTGCGCGACCCAGCGCAATCTGTCCGCCGAGGGGCAGGCGCAGGCGCGGCGCATGGGCGCCGAGCTCGGCCGCCGTGGCGTGCCGATCGGCGAAGTGCTCTCCAGTCCCTGGTGCCGCTGCCTGGACACGGCCCGGCTCGCGTTCGGCCGCGCAACGCGCTGGGACGCCCTGTCGAACCTGTTCGGCCGCTCGGGCGCGTCCGAGCGGCAGGTGGGCGCGTTGCGACCGCGCGTCGCCGCCTATCGCGGCAGCGGCAATCTCGTTCTGGTCTCGCACGGCTCCACCGCGGCGGCGCTCACCGGCGAGCACCCGGGCATGGGCGAGCTGCTGGTGCTGACGCCGTCGGGTGCCGGATTCCGCGTGGCCGGCCGGCTCGCCATTCCATGAGAGTCCTGCTCGCGCTGGCGCTCGCCACTGCCTGTGTCGCGGCGCGCGCCCAGCCGGCCGAGGTGCCCGGCTGGTTCGCGGAATCCTTTCTCGAGTTCCCGCGGGACGTGCGCGAGGCAGCGCGCGACCGCAAGCGCCTGATACTCTATTTCTGGCAGGACGGCTGTCCCTACTGCAGGCGTTTCGTGGAAACCACGCTCGCCGATCGCGCCATCGAGGAGCGCACGCGCCGGCACTTCGTCGCCGTCGCGCTCGACCTCTTCGGGGCGCGCGAGGTCGAGTGGGTCGACGGGCGGCGCATGAGCGAGAAGGCACTCGCGCAGGTGCTCAACGTCAAGGCCACGCCGACGCTGCTCTTCCTGGACGAAAAGGGCGGGATCGCGCTGCGGCTGGTCGGCTACGTGCCGGCGGAGCGTTTCGCAGCGGCGCTCGAAGAAGCGAAAGGCCGTTAGCCGGGCCGCCGCGGGAGCGGCCCTAGCTCTTGAGCGCCCGCTCCAGCACGCGCGCCACGTGCAGCGCGCGGCGCTCGGAGCCGTCGGCGATCTGGTGGCGGCAGCTGGTGCCGTCTGCGACGATCAGCGCCTCCTTGCCCGCCTGCCGCACGGCGGGCAGCAGGCTCAGCTCGGCCATCTTCATCGAGATGTCGTGGTGCTCGGTTTCGTAGCCGAAGCTGCCGGCCATGCCGCAGCAGCTCGATTCCACCGTCTTCACCTTCAGCCCCGGCACCAGGCCAAGCACCTTGTCCACCGCTCCCATGGCGCCGAAAGCCTTCTGGTGGCAATGGCCATGCAGCAGCGCCTCCTCCTCGAGGGGCTTGAGGGGCAGCTTGAGCATGCCCGCCTCCGCCTCGCGCGCCAGGAACTCTTCGAACAACAGCACCTGCGCGCCGAGCGCCTTCGCCTCCGGCAGCAGCACCGCGTATTCGTCGCGCAGCGTGTACAGGCACGACGGCTCGAGGCCGACGATCGGCAGGCCGTTGTCGAGCCAGGGCTTGAGGGCATCGAGCACGCGCCGCGCCTCGTGCTTTGCCTCTTCCACGAGGCCCATGGTGAGAAAGGTCCTGCCGCAGCACAGCGGCCGCGTGCCGAACTGCGGCTGCGCGACGTGCACGCGGTAGCCGCCCGCCTCGAGGACGCGCACCGCGGCGCGCGCGTTCTCCGGCTCGAAATAGCGGTTGAAGGTGTCCACCAACAGCACCACCTCGCGGCTGCCGCGCTTGACCCATACGCGGTCGACGAAGGAGTCCCTGCGCCAGGCAGGCAGCTCGCGCTGCGTGGTGAAGCCAAGCGCGCGCCGCAGCCACCGCGAGGCAAGATTCGCCAGCGGTGCCGCGCGTGCCGCCCACGGCGCATAGCGCGGCAGCCAGGCGACGGCGCGATCGCGCAGCGACAGGCCGTGCCGCATGCGGTACTGCGCCAGGAACTCGACCTTCATGCGCGCCATGTCCACGCCGGTGGGGCACTCGCGCTTGCAGCCCTTGCAGGACACGCAAAGCTCCAGCGCCTGCTTCACGTCCTCCTCGGCGCCCGCGCCGAGCTGCCCCGAGAGCGCAAGGCGCAGCGTATTGGCGCGGCCGCGCGTGAGGTGCGCCTCGTCGCGCGTGACGCGGTAGGACGGGCACATGGTGCCGGCGTCGAACTTGCGGCAGTGCCCGTTGTTATTGCACATCTCCACGGCCTTGTCGTAGCCGCCCCACTCCGACCAGTCGAGCGCGGCAGCCGGCATCGTGATGGCATAGCCGGGCGGAAAGCGGAACAGCCGCGCGTCGTCCATCTTCGTCGCATTGACGATCTTGCCCGGGTTCATCAGGCCCTTCGGGTCGAGCCAGGACTTGATCTCGCCGAGGCAGGCAGTGAGGCGCGGGCCGAAGAACGGCGCGATCCACTCCGAGCGCACCAGGCCATCGCCGTGCTCGCCGGAATAGGCGCCCTTGTACTGCTTCACCATGGCGCAGGCTTCTTCGGCGATCGCGCGCATCTTCGATGCGTCGCCCGCGCGCATGTCGAGCACCGGGCGCACGTGCAGCGTCCCCACCGACGCGTGCGCATACCAGGTGCCGCGCGTGCCGTGCTTCTCGAACACCTGCGTGAGCCGCTCGGTGTACTCGGCAAGGTGCTCGAGCGGCACCGCGCAGTCCTCGATGAACGACACGGGCTTGCCGTCGCCCTTCATCGACATCATGATGTTGAGGCCGGCCTTGCGCACTTCCCAGATGTCCTTCTGCAGGCCGGCCGCCGTCACCTCGACGACGCTGCCGGGAAGACCCCGGTCGGCCATCAGCTGCACGAGCTGCTTGAGCTTCGCCAGTTGCGCCGCATGCTCGTCGCCCGCGAACTCGACCAGCAGGATGGCGTCCGGCTCACCGCGGATCACGGCATCCACCGTGCCGCGGAAGGCGGCGATGTCGCGCGCGAGGTGAATCATCGTGCGGTCCACCAGCTCGACCGCCGAAGGCCCCAGCTTGACGATGTGCTGTGCAGAGTCCATCGCCGTGTAGAACTTCGGGAAGTGGCACACGCCGAGCACGCGATGTGCGGGCAAGGGGCTGAGCTTCAGGTGCAGCCGCTCGAACCAGGCGAGCGTGCCCTCGGAGCCGACCAGCAGGTGGGCCGAATTCTCGTGCGGCGGGCCTAGATGGTCGAGGTTGTAGCCCGCGACCCGGCGCAGCACCTTGGGAAAGCGCGCCGCGATCTCGTCCTTCTCGCGCGCATACAGCGCGCGCAGCCTGCGGTGCAGGTCGGAGTCTTCCTGCATCGGGCCGAAGCGGCGCGCGCTGCCGTCGCCTGCCACCGCGTCGATGGCGAGCACGTTGTGCACCATGTTGCCGTAGGCAATCGAGCGCGCGCCGCAGGAGTTGTTGCCTGCCATGCCCCCCAGCGTCGCCTGCGCACTGGTGGACACGTCCACCGGGAACCACAGGCCTTGCGGCCGCAACCGCGCGTTTAGTGCATCGAGCACGACGCCGGGTTGCACGACGGCGCGGCGGGCCGCGGCGTCGATTTCGAGCACGCGGTCGAGGTGTTTCGAGCCGTCGATGACCAGCGCGGCGCCCACCGTCTGGCCGCATTGCGAGCTGCCCGCGCCGCGCGGCAGCACGGGCACGCCGGACTCAAGCGCAATGGCCAGTGCGGTGCGCGCGGCCTCTTCGGTGCGCGGCAGCACGACGCCTACGGGCATCACCTGGTAGATCGAGGCGTCGGTGGAATAGCGGCCGCGCGAGGCCGCGTCGAAGAGGACCTCGCCGTCGACTTCCCGGCGAAGCCGTTCGGCGAGGCCGTTCATGCCGCCTCTCGCGCCGGTGCAGCGCGCAGCTCGCCCAGCACGCTGGCGAGCTTGTTGGCCAGATGCTCCGCGAGCAGCACCCGGATGCGCGCCACGTCGCGCTTGGCGAGCGCCTCGAGGATCTCGCCGTGCTCGCGCACCGCGGCGTCCCAGCGCTCCTGGGAGAGATTGGCCATGTAGCGCGCGCGGCGCACGTTCGCGTTCAAGTGGCGGTAGGTCTGGTGAGCACGGCGTTGCCCGAGTATTTCACGATCTTCAGGTGGATCGCCTGGTTGAACTTGAAATAGCCGGCGAGATCGCCGCGCGCGTGATTGGCGAGCATCTCCTGGTGCAGCGAGCGGATTTCATTGATCTGGCCGTCGGTCGCCGCGGCGCTGGCGAGCTCGCCCGCCAGGGCTTCAAGCGCCCCCATGACCGCGAGGGTCTCCGCGATGCGCGCGGCATCGATCTCCGACACGATCGCGCCGCGATTGGGCAAAAGCTCGACCAATCCCTCCGTCGCGAGTACCTTGAAGGCCTCGCGCAGAGGGGTGCGCGATACGCCGAGCTGCGCGGTCAACAGGCGTTCGTTGAGCCGGCTTCCGGGAGCGAGACTCCCTTGGACGATCAGGTCCCTCAGGCGGTCAGCCGCCTCCTCATGGAGTGGCCGACGGGCAATTGAAAGAGAAGGAGAGCGTTGCGTGTCTGTCATTTTGCATGCAGAATACAAAAGAACCGCGACCAGTGCAAGATGATGTCATTTTTGTATGCAAAATAAGGATCGAATGATGAGCCGAACCGCCGGACGCCACTTTCTGCAGATCCCCGGGCCTACGAACGTGCCGGACCGCGTTCTTCGCGCGATCGATTTCCCGACCATGGACCATCGCGGGCCGGACTTCGCCGACCTGGGCAAGAGCGTGCTCGAGGGAATGAAGCGCGTCTTCAAGACGTCGGGGGAGGTGGTGATCTACCCCGCGTCCGGCACGGGGGCGTGGGAGGCGGCGCTGGTGAACACGCTGTCCGCCGGTGACCCGGTGCTCATGTACGAGACCGGGCACTTCGCGACGCTGTGGCAGAAGATGGCGGTGAAGCTCGGCCTGCAGCCGGAGTTCCTCGCCGGCGACTGGCGCACCGGCGCCGATCCGGCCGCGATCGAGAAGCGCCTGCGCGCGGACAACGGCGCACCGCATCAAGGCGGTGTGCGTGGTGCACAACGAGACCTCCACCGGCGTGACCTCGCGCATCGGCGAAGTGCGCAAGGCGATCGACGCCGCGAAGCATCCGGCGCTGCTGATGGTGGACACCATCTCGTCGCTGGCCTCCATCGACTACCGGCACGACGAGTGGGGCGTGGACGTCACCGTCGGCGGCTCGCAGAAGGGACTGATGCTGCCGCCCGGCCTGTCGTTCAACGCGATCTCCGCCAAGGCGCTCGCGGCCTCGAAGATCGGCGAAGCTGCCGCGCGCCTACTGGGGCTGGGACGAGATGATCGCCAACGGCAAGATCGGGCTACTTCCCGTACACGCCCGCCACCAACCTGCTCTACGGCCTGCGCGAGGCGCTCAAGATGCTGCTCGACGAGGAAGGACTGGACAACGTGTTCGCGCGGCACCAGCGCCATGCGGAAGCGACGCGACGCGCGGTGCGCGCCTGGGGGCTGGAAGTGCTGGCGACCAATCCCGCGGAGTACAGCGGCTCGCTCACCGCGGTGCTCGTGCCCGCGGGCCACGACGCCGACCGCGTGCGCAAGGTGATCCTCGAGCATTTCGACATGTCGCTCGGCACGGGCCTCGGCAAGCTCGCGGGCAAGGTGTTCCGCATCGGCCACCTGGGCGACTTCAACGACCTCACGCTGATGGGTACACTGGCCGGCGTCGAGATGGGGCTTGTAGCTCGCCGGCGTGCCCTGCAGGAAGGAAGGCGTGCAGGCGGCCATGGCATACCTGGCGCAGAGCCGGCGCAGACCGGCGCGCGCCGCGGCCTGAGTACCAACAACGAGGAGGAGGAGCACATGAAACTGCTGACTATTGCGGCCGCGCTCGCGGCGGCCTTCACGGGCCACGTGCTCGCGCAGACGGAGATCAAGTTCGGCCACGTCGGCGAGCCCGGCTCGCTGTTCGCGGCCTCGGCCGATGAGTTTGCCAAGCGCGCCAATGCCAGGCTCGGCGCCAAGGCCAAAGTCGTCGTGTATGGCTCTAGCCAGCTCGGCGGCGACAAGGAGCTGCTGCAGAAGCTCAAGCTCGGCACAGTGGACATCGCGCTGCCCTCGACGGTGATGTCCTCGGAGGCGGATCTGTTCGGCGTGTTCGAAATGCCCTATCTGGTGAAGGACCGCGCGCACATGAAGCGCATCGAGGACGGCGTGTTCTGGAAGTCGCTCGCGCCCGCCGCGGAGGCGAAGGGCCTCAAAGTCATCGCGGTGTGGGAGAACGGTTACCGCCACATCACCAATTCGAAGCGCCCGATCAACACGCCCGCCGACCTGCAGGGCATCAAGCTGCGCGTGCCCGAGGGCAAGTGGCGCGTGAAGATGTTCCAGGCCTATGGCGCCAATCCCAGCCCGATGAAGTTCTCCGAGGTGTTCACCGCGCTGCAGACCGGCGTGATGGACGGCCAGGAGAACCCGTTCACGCAGATCTACAGCGCCAAGTTCCAGGAAGTGCAGAAATTCATCTCGCTGACCGGGCACGTCTATACGCCCGCCTATGCGACGGTCGGCGCGAAAAAGTGGGCTGCTCTGCCTGCGGACGTGCGCGGCACGCTGGAGGCGGTGGCAAAAGAAACCCAGTCCTTCGTGTACGAGAAGGCGGCAAAGGACGACGAGGAGCTGCTCGCCAAGATCAAGGCTGCGGGCGTGCAGGTCAACACGCCGAACAAGGACTCCTTCATCGCCGCCTCCAAGCCCGTGTACGAGGAGTTCGCCAAGGAAGTGAAGGGCGCCAAGGAGGTGATCGACCGCGCCATCGCGCTCGGCAAGTAGGGGATGAGTTTGCGGTCGTTCCGCCGGGGATACGAGCGTTTCCTCGAGTGGATCTGCATCGCGCTCATGGCCGCGCTCGCCGCCGAGGTGACGGCGGGCGTGGTCTACCGCTATTCCGGCCACGCGCTCGTCTGGTATGACGAGGTCGCCACCATCCTTCTCGCCTGGGTGACGTTCTACGGGGCGGCGCTGGCGGTCCTCAAGCACGCGCACATGGGCGTGCCCGAGATCGTGAGGATGCTGCCGCCCGGCCCGCGGGTCGCCGCCGCCGCCCTTGCGCAGCTGTGCACGATGGCCTTCTTCGTGCTGCTCGCCTGGGTGGGCTATTCGATTCTCGAAATCCTCGCGACGGACCAGCTGGTTTCGTTGCCGCAGGTCTCGGTGGCCTACGCGATGTCGGCGATCCCGATCGGCGCCGTCCTGTTCGTGGTGGGCCAGCTGCTGGTGTTTCCCGAGGTGCTGCGCGAAGCGCGCGGCGAAGCGAAGCGCGCGGAGGAGTCCGCATGATCGGCTTTCTCGTCTTCGCCTGCGTGGTCGTGCTGGTGCTGATCAACGTTCCGATCGCCGTGGCGCTTTGCATCGCGTCGGTCGCGGCGATGCTCGCGACTCAGGGCGCCGCGAGCCTGCCCAATGTGCCGCTCGCGCTCTACCAGGGCGCGACCAGCTTTCCGCTCATCGCGATCCCACTCTTCATCCTCGCCGCCGCCATCATGAACACCTCGGGGATTTCGCACCGGCTGATCGACTTCTGCCAGGCGCTCGTCGGCTGGATGAGGGGCGCTCTCGCCCAGGTGAACGTGTTGAGCCACATGTTCTTCGCGGAGATCTCGGGCTCGGCGGTCGCGGGGGTGGCCGCCACCGCGTCCATCATCATGCCGGCCATGAAGAAGCGTGGTTATCCGGGCCCCTTCACGGCCGCGGTAACCTCCTCCACGGCCACGCTCGCGATCATCATCCCGCCATCGATTCCGATGATCCTTTACGCGGTCATGGCGGGCACTTCGGTGGTGCAGATGTTCGTCGCGGGCATCGTACCCGGTCTCCTCACCGCATTCGGCTTCATGGGCCTGTGCTACTGGTACGCGGTCAAGCACAACTGGCCGGTGGAGCAGATCTTCCAGTGGGGCAAGCTCTGGCGCGCATTCAAGGACGCCTGGGCGGCGCTGACCCTGCCGATCATCATCTTGGGCGGCATCTTCGGCGGCGTGGTCACGGCGACCGAAGGAGCGGCGCTCGCCGTCGTCGCCGCTCTCTTCGTGGGCGGCGTGGTCTATCGCGAACTCGACTGGACGCGGCTGCGCGAGGCGATCATTGATGGAGCGGTGCAGACCGGTACCGTGATGCTGCTGGTTGCCGCCTCGGCCCTGCTCGGCCTCTATCTCACTGAGGTGCAGCTTCCGCAGCGCATCGCGGCTGTGATGCTCTCCATCACGGGGGAAAAGTGGGCCATTCTCGCCATCCTGAATGTCTTCTTCCTCGTTATCGGCATGTTCCTGCACTCGGCGGCCGCCATCGTCCTGGTGGTGCCGATCGTGATGCCGGCGGTGACCGCGGCGGGAATCGATCCGGTCCATTTCGGCGTGATCGTGACGCTCAACCTCGCCATCGGCCAGCAGACGCCGCCCGTTGCGAGCGTCCTCCTGCTCACCTGTTCCATCGCCAAGGAGAGCGTCTGGGACGTCACGCGGGCCAACCTGCCGTTCATCGGCGTGCTGCTCGCTACGCTGCTGCTGGTGACCTACGTGCCGGCGACGACGCTCGGCCTGGTGAATCTGTTTTATCGCTAAGGGACGCAAAATGACCGACGCGGTGCTGGTAAATCGCGACATGGACGTCGCCACGGTGACGCTCAACCGGCCCGAGCGCATGAACGCGCTCGACAAGGCGATGTGGATGCAGCTCGGCGCCGTCCTGCGCGAGCTCGACGCCGACGAGTCGCTACGCTGCATCGTACTGCGCGGCGCGGGCGGCAAGGCACTTGCGGCGAGCCGCAAGATCCTGCTCGAGGGCCGCATCTGGGGTGCGCACGAGGCCTGCGGGAAGGGGCTGGTGAACCGCGTCGTCCCGGATTCTGCGCTCGCCGAGGAAGTGCCGCGATTCACAGGGCGCCGAGACGTGTAGACTTCCCCAGAAAATAGACACTGACACTGCCACAGGAGGAGCAATGAAACGAGTCCATGCCGCGCTCGGCGCGGTGCTGTTCGCATTCGGCGCGGCGGCGTCGGCGCAGACCTGGCCGACCAAGCCGATCACCTTCCTCAACCCGTTCCCCGCCGGCGGCGGCACCGATACTTTTGCGCGGCCGATTGCGGCGCGCTTGTCGCAGACCATCGGCCAGTCGGTGATCATCGAGAACCAGGGCGGCGCTGGGGGCACTGTCGGGGCGGCGAATGTCGTGAAGCGCGCGCCGGATGGCTACAACTGGTTCTTCGGCGCCGTGCATCACACCATCGCGGAAAGCCTCTACACCCGGCTGCAGTACAGCCTGGAAAAGGACTTTGAGCCGATCACGGTCGCGGCGTTCATCCCGAACGTCGTCGTGGTGCACCCCAAGCACGCCGACAAATTCAAGACGCTGCAGGATCTGATCGACTACGCGAAGGCCAATCCGGGCAAGCTGAACTACGGCTCCGCGGGCAGCGGCACCACGCACCACCTGTCCGTGGAGTTGTTCAAGACCATGACCAAGACCTTCATGGTGCACATCCCCTACCGCGGCGCGGGTCCGCTGATGATCGATCTGCTTGCCGGCCAGGTGGACCTCGCCTTCGACGGCATGGGGACCTCCTCCACGCAAATCAAGGCGGGCAAGCTGATTCCGCTGGCGGTCACCAGCCAGAAACGCAACCCCGTGCTGCCCAACGTGCCGACCGTGCAGGAAGCGGGCGTGCCGGGCTACGAAGTGCGCACCTGGTACGGCCTGTGGGCGCTGAAGGGCACGCCGCAGCCGATCAAGGACCGCATGTGGACGGAAGTGGTCGCCGCGATGGAAACGCCGCAGTTGAAGAACATCTGGGCCGAACAGGGCGCGGATCCCGGCGGCATGTCGCAGCAGGACATGACCAAGCTCGTGCGCAGCGAGATCGTGAAGTGGGCCAAGGTCGTCAAGGACGCCGGCGCCAAGGTCGACAACTGATCTGCGGCTGACCCCCTAGATCACGCCCTCGGCACGCAGCGCCGCGATCTGCGCGGCGCTCCTGCCGAGGCGCTCGCGCAGGATCTCCTCGGTGTGCTGACCGAGGAGCGGCGGCGCGAGCTTGTGCTCCAGCGGCGTGACCGAGAAGCGCATGGGGCTCGCCACGGTCGGCAGCTTTCCGGCCGCCGGATGGTCCAGTTCCACCCGTACGCCGCGCGCCTTGACCTGCGGCTCCTCGAATACCTGCGCCACGTCGTTGATCGGGCCGTTGGGCACGCCCGCAGCTTCCAGCAGGTCCAGCCACTCCTGGGTCGGGCGCTTCGCGAAGATCCCCTGCAGCAGGCGCGTGAGCTCCGCGCGGTTCTCCACGCGCTTGCCGTTGGTGGCGAAGCGCGCGTCGTTCGCGAGTTCCGCGCAGCCTGCCGCCTCGCAGAACTTGCGGTACAGGTTGTCGTTGCCGCAGGCGATGATCACTTCGCCGTCGGCGGTGCGAAACGGCTGGTAGGGCACGATATTCGGGTGCAGGTTGCCGATGCGCGACGGGCGGCTTGCCGGTCGCGAAGTAGTTGGTGTTCTGGTAGGCAAGCAGCGCGATCTGCGAGTCGAGCAGCGCGAGATCGAGGTGCTGGCCCATGCCCGTCTGCGCGCGATGCGCGAGCGCTGCGCAGATCGCGATCGAGGCGTACATCCCGGTGATGATGTCCGCCACCGGCACGCCGGCGCGCATCGGCTCGCCCTGCGCATCGCCGGTGACGCTCATCATGCCGCCCATGCCCTGGATCATGAAGTCGTAGCCCGGCCGCTCGCGGTACGGCCCGGTCTGGCCGAAGCCGGTCACCGAGCAGTAGATGAGCCGCGGATTGAGCGCCTTCAGGTCGTCGTAGCCCAGGCCGTAGCGCGCGAGGTCGCCGAACTTGTAGTTCTCGATCAGCACGTCCGCGCCGCGCGCGAGGTCGCGCACGATTGCCTGGCCGGCCGGGCTCGAGATGTTCACGGTGATCGACTTCTTGCCGCGGTTCGCCGAGGTGAAATAGGCCGAGTCCCTGGTGTCCTTGCCCGCCTTGTCCTTCACCCAGGGCGGCCCGAAGGCGCGCGAGTCGTCGCCCACCTTGGGCCGCTCCACCTTGATGACCTCGGCGCCCAGGTCGGCCAGGTTCTGCCCCGCCCAGGGTCCCGCGAGCACGCGCGAGAGGTCGAGCACCTTGATGTGCGACAGCGGTCCCGCCATGTCAGTCCTCCTCGATCAGCACTCGTAGGCCGGCGTGCGCAAGTCAGGCTCCTCGCTCACCACAAGTTGGCCAGCATGCGCAGGCCGAGCGCGAACAGCATCAGCGCGAACACCACGCGCAGCCGCTTCACCGGCAGGCGATGCGCGAGCCGGGCGCCCAGCGGCGCCATCGGCATGCTCGCTGCCACGATCAGCGCGAGCGCGGGCAAATATACATAGCCGAGGCTCCATTCGGGCAGGCCTTTCACCCTCAATCCCTGGGCCACGTAGCCCACCGTGCCTGCCACCGCGATCGGGAAGCCGTTCGCCGCCGCCGTGCCGATGGCGCGCTTGAGCGGCAGATTGCACCAGGCGAGGAACGGAATGGAGAGGAACGCGCCGCCCGCTGCCAGCACGCTCGAGACCGCGCCGATCCCCGCGCCCGCGGCAAACAGCCCGGCTTGGCCCGGCAGCTCCCGCGTGGCCTTGGGCTTGAGCGTCACCAGCATCTGCGCCGCGGCGTAGAACATGAATCCGGTGAAGAACACCGCGAGCGGCCGCGTCGGGATCAAGCCGGCGACAAGCGCCGCCGCGAGCGACCCGGCAAGGATGCCCGGCGCCATCGCCCGCGCCACCGGCCAGTCGACACCGCCGTGGCGGTCATGCGCGCGCACGCTGGAAAGCGACGTGAACGCGATGGTGGCAAGCGCGGTGGCGAGCGCAAGATGCATCATGTGCTCGGCCGGGAATCCCTTCGCCGTGAACACGAACACCAGCATCGGCACCATCACCATGCCGCCGCCGATGCCGAGCAGCCCGGCGAGGAACCCCACCGCCAGGCCGATGGCGAGGTAGGCCCACCACCAGTCCACTAACGCTCACCCGGCACTAGCGCTCACCCAGCAGGTGCGCCGCAATTTCTGCGAAACCGGCACCCGACTCGGCTTGCGTGACGAACTTCGGCAGCGCGGTCATGTGGCCGGCGAAGCGCGCCACGTTGGCGACGCCGATCGAGTTCGCGAAGAAAGCGAACAGCGGCGCGTCGTTCGGCGAATCGCCGGCATAGGCGAACTGCGCGTTGGCGGCATCCAGATCGGTGGCGAACTTCTCGGCGAACAGCGTGCGCGCCATCGCCAGCTTGTCGTAGCCGCCGAACCAGCCGTTGACGTGGATCGAGCTGATCTTCGCGTTCAGGCCGTCCGCGCGCATCAGCGCCGCGATGCGCTCGGCCGCCTCGAGTGGCAGTGCCGGCACATCCTCGCAGTAGTCGATCGCCAGGTCCGCCACGCGATAGGGCTGGTCGGAAGCGAGCGCGCTGCCGGGCACCGCGGCGAGGATGCGCGCGGCGATCGCCGCCAGCTGCGCGCGCTTTGCCGCGCGCTCGGTATCGTTGTCCTGATAGCGCTTGTGCAGCCTGCCATTCTCGTAGCGAAAGTAGAACGCACCGTTCTCTCCCACCACGGCGTCCACCGGCCACATGCGAGCAATGTGATCGCACCAGCCGGCGGGCCTGCCTGTCACCGCGACCACGATGCGGCCGGCGTTCTTCAGCCTCTCCAGCGCGGCGTAGGCCTGCGCAGTCAGCCGGCCCTCGGTGGTCAGGGTGTCATCGATATCGAACAGCAGCCCGCGCAGGCGATCAGCGCCGCGCAACTCGGCAAGCGGCTTCATGGAAGGCGCGATTCTAGCGTGCCGGCCGCAGGCTAGCGCGCCAGCGGCACGCGTACGCGCAGCGCGACGCCGTCGCCGGCGGGGAGGTCCGCGGCCTCGATCGTGCCGCCGTGAAACTCGGCGATCAGCCGCGCGACGTAAAGGCCAAGGCCGAGGTGCGGCTCCTGCCCCGCGCGCTCGCCGCGCAGCGACACCATCGAGTCGAACAGCCGCCCGCGCATCTCCGCGGGCAGCCGCGGCCCCTTGTTTTCCACCGAGAGCAGCGCAGCGCCCTCGCGCGCCTCGAGGGCGATGCGCACCGGCTCTCCGGCGCGAGAGAACTGGACCGCGTTCTCCACCAGCTTGTCGAGGAGCTGCGCCGCCAGGTCGGCGCCGCCCGTCACCTCGAGCGAGTGCCCGGGGAGGTCCAGCGCGAATGGCGTGCCGCGGTAGGCGCTGCGGTAGCCCTCCACGCAGCCGCGCACCAGTGCGCTGAGGTCGAAGCGCTCGCGCTCGGCGGAGCGCAGGCTCTGCTCCAGGCGCGTCGCCTCGCTCATGCGCTGCAGGATGGTGGTCAGTCGCGCCAGGCCATGCTCGGCCCTCTCGATCGTGGTGCGCGCTTCCTGGGGCGTGGCCGCGAGCTTCAGGTTCTCGAGCGAGGAGCGCACCACCGCGATCGGCGTGCGCAGCTCGTGCGACAGGCGCCCCGCCATGCTCTCCAGGTAGGCGTGGTACTGCGCCAGGCGCGCGAGCATGCTGGAGAAGCTGCGCGACAGGTCGCCGATCTCGTCGCCCGCGTCCGAGCCGGCGGCGAGTCGAGCGATCCTGCCGCGCGCGTCGATCGCGCCTTCGGCCTCGTCACGCAGGCGCCGGATGCGGTGCGAAAGCCAGGATGCGTAGCCGATGAGCAGCGCAGCCGCGCCGAGAAACACCGTGAGCGTGAGCGCGAGCAGCCGCTCGAGCGCCTGGCTGCGCAAGCTTGCGATGGGGTTGGTGGACTCCTCCACCACCACCGCGCCGGCAACCTCGTCGCGGTTCCACACGGGGTGCGCCGCGGACACGACCACCGCGCGACCGTCGGCGGTGCGGCGCGTGCGCGAGCCGGGCGTGCCCTGCAAGGCGCCGGCGATGTCCCGGCCGGTAGCGAGCACGTCGTCGGGCACTGCCTCCGCGAAATCCTCGCTCGGGCGTTGGATCAGCCAGCCCGCGAAGCGCTGCCACGCCGCCCGCAGCAGCCCGCTTTCATCGACGGGCGCCTCGGCGCGGCGCAGGCTGCCCGCCAGCGCCAGCACCTGGTAGCGGCGGTTCACCACCCAGATGCGCGACTCGGTGCGCTGCACGCCGCGCAGGATCGCCGCAATCTCCGCCTGCGCTGCGCGCGCGGCGATCTCCGCTTCGCGCGCCAGCGTCACCGGCGCGGAATCCGCCAGCCGCCCTTCGCTCTGCGCGATGCGCTGCAGCTCGAGCTCCGCCTCGCGGCGCAAGGCATCATCGCGCTCGGGCAGCGCCACCAGCAGCTGCGGCCGCTCGTGCAGCGCCGTGGCGATGGCGCGCGCGGCGCTGATGAGCGCGCGCCGCTGGCCCTCCAGCAGCACCTGCTCCAGCTCGTTCACGTAGCGCACGCCTGCCCAGGGCAGCGCGAGCAATGCGAGCGCCACCAGCGCGAGCTTGGCGCGCAGCCCGAGCGCGAAGCGCCGCCTTACTCCTTCCAACGGTAGCCCATGCCGTAGGCGGTCTCGATGTGGTCGAACGCGGCGTCCACCGCCTGGAACTTGCGCCGCACGCGCTTGACGTGCGAGGTCACCGTGCCGTCGTCCACGACGAGGTTCGCTTCGCGCATCAGCTGCTCGCGGTTCTTGACGTGACCGGGATGGCGCGCGAGCGCGTGCACCATCCAGAACTCGGTGAGGGTGAGCGGCACCGGCTTGCCCTGCCAGGCGACGGCGAAGCGCTTGAGGTCGAGCTTGAGCGCGCCGCGCTCGAGCGTTTCCTCCAGCGCCTGCGGCTCGCGCGAGAGCTCGGCGCGGCGGAACAGCGCGCTGATGCGCGCCAGCAGGTGCGGCAGGCTCACGTCCTTGGTGAGATAGTCGTCGGCGCCCAGGCGCAGGCCCGAGACGACGTCGAAATCGCTGTCGCGCGCGGTCAGGAAGATGATCGGCAAGGTCGCGGACAGCGCGCGCAAGTCGCGGCATAGCGCGAAGCCGGCGTCCGCGTCGTTGCCCAGGCCGATGTCGATGACCGCCAGATCGGGCAGGCGCGTGCGCATCGCGGCGAGCGCCTCCGCGCGGCCCGCGTAGGCGCTCACTTCGAAGCCGTGCTTGCGCAGCGCCTCGCTGTAGTTGGCGCGGATGGCCGGATCGTCCTCGACGATGGCGATGCGGCGGGACATGGCGGGCGACTATAGCCCATCGCCGCAGCGCCAGAGGCGCCTGCCACCGGATTGCCACAATTGCTCGGCACCTTTCCCGCAGCGCGCCGCGCGGCCGCCGGCGCCCGGCCGCTCAATGCGAGGACGGCAGACCAAACCGGGAGAACTCGAATGCAGGAGCAATCGCAAGCGCCGGGCACCTGGCGCATCGGCTTCGACCTCGTGGCGTTCGTGCTACTCGCCACGATCGCAGGGATGGCGGCAGCGGTGACGCTCGCCAGCATCGCGCTGGCGCTTTCCAGCGCGGTGACGAGCGCGCCCGCTGCGGCCTCAGGCGCACCGGTCACGATGCCGGTCACGCCGGCGACGATCCCGGGCGCGCCAAGCATGATTCCGGGTGCGCCCGTCGAGATCCCGCGCACGCCGGCTACGGCGCCCGGCGCCCCCGACGCGCCGGGCGAGGCGCCGGGCGAAGCGCCGGCCGCGCACACCCTGGTGGCGCGCAGCGCGGCGCTGGCCTACTGAACCGCGGCGGCGAGCGCGGGACGCGGGGCCGGCCTCCTCCTCCGGTCGCCCTCCCCGCTCGCCTGCTTCGGCTCAGAAGTTGGCGTAGGTCTTGATCAGGACCTGGGCCTTCTTGATGTCGTCGGGTGCATCGACCGGAAACGCGACGTCCAGGTGCAGCACGCTGCCCTTCGAAGAGCGGTCGCTGGTCAGGCGCAAGCCGAAGCCGAAATCGCGTAACCAGCCGGGATTGGCCTGATTCTCGAACTCCCCGCCCCAGGCGCGGCCGAAATCGTAGAACACTGCCGCGCCGACGCGCACCAGGCGAAAGGGGTACCAGTCCGTATAAACCCGCTCCTCGACCGAGAACTGCGCGCGGCGATCTCCGCTCTGGTAACGCAACGGGTAGCCGCGCATGCCACTGTCACCGCCGAGCAGCAGCTGGTCCGTCGGAATGGTGCTGTTCACCCCATCCGCGCTCGCCGAGGCGTAGAAGACGGTGTTCGGGCCCTGTTGCAGGAAGTACCGCGCCGACGCGCCGAAAAACTGCCGATCGCTCTTGCCGTCGCCGTACTGACCGGAAAGCGACATGCTGGTGAGCAGGTCGCCGCCGCGGGTGCGAAAGCCCTTGCTGAGCGCGCCCGAATAGAGCCAGAGGTCGCGCGTCGCCCCGAGCCCCGTCGAGCTGTACCCCAGCCACATCGAACCGTTGAACCCGCGCGCGAAATATTCGGCGCGGCCGATCTTGTCGCGGTTTGCGGTCTTGACGTAATCGTCCTCGATCACCTCGTAGCGCACGAACGGGTAGACGAGCGTCTGGTCGGCGGGTACCGCCGGGGACGGCGTACCGCCCGGATCGACCAGGTAGAGGTCCTCCCGGTAGCCCACGCCCACGGAGTAGCGCTGTACCCATCCATTCACCAGGCCCCGCGACAACCCGCCGAACACCTCGCCTCTGCGCCTTGGTGGCGATACTGGCCCACGACGGCAGCGTTGGTGTAGATGGAATCGATGCGGTCGAACTCGGCCGCCGACGCGCCGAGCGCCCAGCGCGCGTCGAGCGCATAGAACGGCCTCATCAGAGAGATCGAATCCGACGATCCGTCGCTGAAGGTCGCGGTCTTGTAGCTGAACGCTGTCCAGTTGCCGAAGACCTGGTTGTGCGAGATCTCGAATTCCTGGCCCGAGCGGTCCACCGACGAACCCTGCGACACGCCTACCGATAAGCCCGTGCCCAGGAAGTTCTGTTCCCGCAACGAGAGTCCGGTAGTGTTGCTGCCGCCGCCGCGGCTGAAGCTCGCGCCGGGCTCGAGCGACCAGGTATCCCGCGTGCGCACTTCGATGTCGACCACCCCGTTGCGGTACGCCACCGGCCGGATGCTGACGTCGTAGAGGTAGGAGTTGGCACGCAACAGGCGCTCCGTTTCCTCGATCACGCGCTGCGAAACGCGCTCGCCGCCGCGAAACAGCAGCTGCCGGCGGATGACGCTCTCGCGCGTCTTGATATGAAGCATGTTCGCCAGCCGGTAGAGCCCGTAGTTCTCCCGTGGGTCCTGCTCATCGAAGATATCCTGCGGGTTGATGCGCACCTCGCCAATGAGGACCCCGGCGGCCTCGAGTTCGGCGAACGTGGGCAACGGCTCGGCGATTTCCGTGGCGCTCGCCAGCTGCCCATGACAGGCGGCCGCGAGGCAAGCCGAGAGCAACGCAGAGTCTGAGTTTGTACACAATTTCACGGTCGCGATTCACGCGCGGTTACGCTGGCGATGCACGCGCGCCTTTCGCTGCCTCCAGGAGCCCCCCGATCGCTGCCGGATCGGCAGGCAAGGCCTGCTCGAGGATCGAGATACTGGCGCCGCGCGCCTGCGGGAAGGCGCGCAGGGCGTGCGCAAGGAGCGCGCGCGCTTCCTCTGCTCTGCCGTCGAGCGCGAGGAACACGGTACGGCGCACGATGACGGCGTTGGCGGGCCAGTAGCGCGCCACGCGCGCGCTCATGGCGAGTTTGTCGGCGAGGTCACTGCGATCGAGCGGCGCGCCGAGCAGGATCCACAGCTCCGCCAGCGGTGCGAGCAGGCCACCGCGCAACGCGTACATGGTGGCGGCATCGCGCCGCACTTGCGCGGCGGGCGCCATCGTGGCCGCGGTTCCCGTCACGCGCGCCGTGTCGAGGCGCACGTAGTCCCTGAGCAGGACCGCGAGCGCCACCGCGAGCGCGGCGACGGCGGCGAGGCTCGCGCCGCGTGAAGCGGGCGCGATCGCCCGCGCACGCGTTTGGGGCATGGCGCTCATGCCGACCAGCAGCGCGGTCACGCCGAGGAAGTGCGCGCTCCACAGCGGGTACTCAAAGAGCGAGTGCAGCAGTCCCACTCCGGCTGCCACAGTGATCCACCACAGCGCCGGGCTCGGCTGCGCGCGCCAGCGGCGCGCGAGCTGCAGCCCCCACAGGACTAGCGCGGCGAGCACCAGGCCGGCGCCGACGATCCCTGCCTCGGCGAGCAGCTGCATCAGCAGATTGTGCGGCGAAGTCCAGACCTGGCCCATGCGCGTGAGCGAGGGATCCAGGCCCAGCGCGAAGGCGGCCCCGGCGAACTCGCCCGAACCCACCCCCGCGAGCGGCGCCTGGGTGAACACGCGCAGCGCCAAGGCGTAGATCGCCAGCCTCGGTTCGCCTTCTTCGGGCGCGGGCCCGGCGAAGCGCTCGACGACGCCCACGCCGCGGCCCAACTGCAGAACGCCGTTCAGCCAGGGCACCGCGAGCTGCGCGAAACCGATGACGGCGGCGACGGCGAATGCACGCCGTTTCAGCCGCTTCGCGTCGGCAGGATCGGGCATGCGCGCGGCGAGCAGCGCGAGCGCCGCGAACCACAGCGCGTAGAGCAGCATGCTGCGCGAACCCGAGAGCGCGCTCGCCCCGGAGATCAGGCAGAGCGCCGCAGCCGCAGCCGCGGTGCGCAGCCGGTCGCACAGCCACAGGAACAGCAGCGACGCCGCGCCGAGCGCCAGGTAGTTGGCGTACAGATTGACCTGCGCGATGTTGCCGTAGGCCCGGCGCCCGTGCAGCTCCGCGATGAAGTCCTCGAACAGCGTGGGCCGGCCGTAGAACTGGATCACGCCTGCGGCCGCGTTCGCCAGCGCGCCGGCAAGCACGCAAGCGGCCAGCACGACGGCCACGCGCTCGACGCCGAATGCGGCCACGAGCTGCGCGCCGAGCTGGATCATCAGGACCGCATAGAGCACGTAGAGCGCGGCAAGCAGTGACGTCTGCGGATAGGCGAGGTCGCCGGCCGCCGGGCGCATCAGCAGAAGCAGCGCGAGCCCGGCGAGCCACAGGGCCGGCGCGGGCAGCGCGGCATCAGCCCTGAAGCCGCGGCTGGCGAGGACCGCGAGTGCGGCTGCAACACCCAACGCCGCCGCCAGCCACTCGGGGAAGAAGCTCAGGACGGGGGGCTGATGATACGGAACGAGGAAGGGCAGCAGGCACATGCTGCCCGCGAGCAGCAGCCCAATTGCCGGGGCGGAGCTTGACTTCACGTGGCCCCCCAAAGCGAACGGCCCGCGCGCGGGCGGGCCCTGGCTACTTCTTGCGCAGCTTGCGGATGGCCGCGAGTTGCGCCGCCAGTGACGCGACCTCGCTCTCCACCGCTGCGATCTCCTGCTTGTCGCGCGCCTTGGCGCGCGCTTCCTCGGCCCTCTTCAACGCCTCGCCCGCTTTTGCTTCGTCGAGGTCGTGGCCGCGGATCGCCGTGTCGGCGAGCACGGTGATCAACTGGGGCTGAACTTCAAGGATGCCGCCGGCGACAAAAATCAGCTCTTCCGCGCCGCCGCCCGCGGGCACGATGCGCACCGCGCCCGGCTTGATGCGCGTGATGAGCGGCGTGTGGCGCGGATAGATGCCGAGCTCGCCCGCTTCGCCGGGCAGCACGACGAACTCCGCTTCGCCGGAGTAGATCGACTCCTCGGCGCTGACCACATCGATGTGGATGGTGTTGGCCACTATTTCTTGTCCGCTTGCTCCAGCGTCTTTGCCTTCTCGAACGCTTCCTCGATCGTGCCCACCATGTAGAACGCCTGCTCGGGCAGCGCGTCGCATTCGCCGTTCAGGATCATCTTGAAGCCCTTGATCGTGTCCTTGAGCGACACGTACTTGCCCGGCTGGCCGGTGAAGTTCTGGGCCACCGTGAAGGGCTGCGACAGGAAGCGCTGCATCTTGCGCGCGCGCGCCACCGCCAGCTTGTCCTCGGGCGCGAGCTCGTCCATGCCGAGGATGGCGATGATGTCGCGCAGCTCCTTGTAGCGCTGCAGCGTCGCCTGCACCGCGCGCGTGGTGTTGTAGTGCTCCTCGCCGATGACGTTCGGGTCCACCTGGCGCGAAGTCGAATCCAGCGGATCGACCGCCGGGTAGATGCCGAGCGACGCGATGTCGCGCGACAGCACCAGCGTGGCGTCCAGGTGACCGAAGGTCGTCGCGGGCGAGGGGTCGGTCAGGTCGTCGGCCGGCACGTACACCGCCTGGATCGAGGTGATCGAGCCCGTCTTGGTGGACGTGATGCGCTCCTGCAGCCGGCCCATTTCCTCGGCGAGCGTCGGCTGATAGCCCACGGCGGAGGGCATGCGGCCGAGCAGCGCCGACACTTCGGTGCCCGCGAGCGTGAAGCGGTAGATGTTGTCGACGAAGAACAGGATGTCCTTGCCCTCGTCGCGGAAGCTCTCGGCCATGGTCAGGCCGGTGAGCGCCACGCGCAGGCGGTTGCCCGGCGGCTCGTTCATCTGGCCGAACACCATCGCCACCTTGGACTCGGGCAGGTTGTCCACCTTCACCACGCCCGCTTCGATCATCTCGTGATAGAAGTCGTTGCCCTCGCGGGTGCGCTCGCCCACGCCGGCGAATACCGACAGGCCCGAGTGCTGCGTGGCGATGTTGTTGATGAGCTCCAGCATGTTCACGGTCTTGCCCACCCCCGCACCGCCGAACAGGCCGATCTTGCCGCCCTTGGCGAACGGACAGATGAGGTCGATCACCTTGATGCCGGTCTCGAGCAGCTCCATCGAGGGCGAGAGCTCGTCGAACTTGGGCGCCGTCTGGTGGATCGAGCGCAGCTTGTCCGACTTGATCGGCCCGACCTCGTCGATCGGTCGGCCGAGCACGTCCATGATGCGCCCCAGCGTGCCGAGGCCGACCGGCACCGAAATCGGCGCGCCGGTGCTCTTCACCTTCATGCCGCGGCGCAGGCCGTCGGAGGAACCCAGCGCGATGCAGCGCACCACGCCGTCGCCGAGCTGCTGCTCGACTTCGAAGGTGAGTCCCTTCTCCGCCAGGCCGCCTGCCGCCGTGTCTTCGAGGACCAGCGCGTCGTAGATCCCGGGCATCGCCTCGCGCGGAAACTCGATGTCGGTGACCGCGCCGATGCACTGGACGATGGTGCCTTGGGTAGTGCCTTGCGTCGTTGCCATGGTTCGCTTCCTTAGACGGCGGCTGCGCCGCCCACGATTTCAGAGAGTTCCTTGGTGATGCCGGCCTGGCGGTTCTTGTTGTAGATCAGCGTCAGCTCGTCGATCAGCGTGGTGGCGTTGTCCGAGGCCGCCTTCATCGCCACCATGCGCGCCGACTGCTCGGAGGCCATGTTCTCGGCGACCGCCTGGAAGATGATGGTCTCGATGTAGCGCGTCATCACCTGGTCGAGCACCGCCTTCGCCTCCGGCTCGTAGATGTAGTCCCACAGCGATTCCGGCGCACCCATGCGCTCGCCCGAGAGCGGCAGCAACTGCTCCATCACCGGCTCCTGCTTCATGGTGTTGATGAAGCGCGTGTAGGCGATCATCAGCCGGTCGAAGCGGTCGCCGGTGTAGCCGTCGAGCATCACCTTGACGGCGCCGATCAGCTTGTCCATCTGCGGCCGGTCGCCCAGCTGCACCGCCTGCGAGACGATGTGGCCGCCCAGGCGCTGCATGAAGCCCAGGCCCTTGTTGCCGAGGCAGCAGACGTCGACCTCCTCGCCCTCAGTCTGCCAGGTCTTGTACTGGTTGAGCACCAAGCGCAGCAGGTTGGTATTGAGCGCACCGCACAGGCCCTTGTCGGTGGTGACCACGATCAGGCCGACGCGCTTCACGGTGTCGCGGATGACCAGGAACGGGTGCCGGTACTCGGGATTGGCGTGGCTGATGTTCGCGGCGACGTTGCGGATCTTCTCGCCGTAGGGCCGCGCCATGCGCATGCGCTCCTGCGCCTTGCGCATCTTGGAGGCGGAGACCATCTCCATCGCCTTCGTGATCTTCCGGGTGTTCTGCACACTCCGGATCTTCATCCGGATTTCCTTGGTGCCCGGCATCGGTCAACCCGCCTTGGGCTTCGCCGGGGCGCTTGGCGCCTTGGCGGGAGCCGCGACGGCGAGTTCCGCCGCGTTCTTCTTCCAGTCCTCGATCGCGGCCTTGAGCGCCTTCTCGTCCTCCGGCGAGAGGTCCTTCTTGTCCTCCATGCGACTTCACCAGCGTTGCGTACTTTCCCTTGAGGTGGTCGCGCATCGACTTTTCGGCGGCGAGCGCCTTCTTCACCTCGATGTCGTCGAAGTAGCCGTTGTTGACCGCGAACAGCGTCAGCGCCATCTCCCACACCTGCAGCGGCTGGTACTGCGGCTGCTTCATCAGCTCGGTCACCAGCTTGCCGCGCTCCAGCTGCTTGCGGGTCGCTTCGTCCAGGTCGGAGGCGAACTGCGCGAAGGCGGCGAGCTCGCGGTACTGCGCGAGCGCGAGGCGCACGCCGCCGCCCGTGTCGCGGCGCTTCATGATCTTGGTCTGCGCGGCGCCGCCCACCCGCGACACCGAGATGCCCGCGTTGATCGCCGGGCGGATGCCGGCGTTGAACAGGTCCGTCTCGAGGAAGATCTGGCCGTCGGTGATCGAGATGACGTTGGTCGGCACGAACGCGGTGACGTCGCCGGCCTGCGTCTCGATGACGGGCAGCGCCGTGAGCGAGCCGGTCTTGCCCTTGACCGCGCCCTTGGTGAATTTCTCGACGTACTGCGGATTGACGCGCGCCGCGCGCTCCAGCAGGCGCGAGTGCAGGTAGAACACGTCGCCCGGATAGGCTTCGCGCCCCGGCGGGCGGCGCAGCAGCAGCGACACCTGGCGGTAGGCCCAGGCCTGCTTGGTCAGGTCGTCGTAGATGATGAGCGCATCCTGGCCGCGGTCGCGGAAGTACTCGCCCATGGTGCAGCCTGAGTAAGGCGCGATGTACTGCATCGCGGCGGACTCGGAGGCGGAAGCCGCGACGACGATGGTGTAGGCCATGGCGCCGTGCTCTTCGAGCTTTCGCACCACGTTGGCGATGGTCGAGGCCTTCTGCCCGATCGCCACGTAGACGCAGAACAGGTCCTTGCCCTTCTGGTTGATGATGGTGTCCACCGCGACCGCGGTCTTGCCGGTCTGGCGGTCGCCGATGATCAGCTCGCGCTGGCCGCGGCCGATCGGCACCATCGCGTCGATCGCCTTGAGGCCCGTCTGCACCGGCTGCGACACCGACTGGCGCGCGATCACGCCGGGCGCCACCTTCTCGATGACGTCGGTCATCTTGGCGTTGATCGGGCCCTTGCCGTCGATCGGCTGGCCGAGCGAGTTCACCACGCGGCCGAGCAGCTCCGGGCCCACCGGCACCGAGAGGATCTTGCCCGTGCACTTCACGGTGTCGCCCTCGGTGATGTGCTCGTAGGCGCCCAGGATCACCGAGCCGACCGAGTCGCGCTCCAGGTTCAGCGCGAGGCCGAAGGTGTTCTTCGGAAACTCCAGCATCTCGCCCTGCATCACGTCCGACAGGCCGTGGATGCGGCAGATGCCGTCGGTCACCGACACCACGGTGCCCTGGGTGCGCATCTGCGCGCCGGCATCCAGGTTCTGGATCCGGTTCTTGATCAGTTCCGAGATTTCGGACGGGTTCAGTTGCATGACTGCTCCTTAAGCTTTCAGTGCGGTCTCGAGCGCGCTCAACTGGGCGCGCGCGGAACCGTCGATGACCTTGTCGCCAATCACCACCTTGACCCCGCCGATCAGCGACTTGTCCACGGTGACGCGGGCCTTCACCTTGCGGCCGGAGTTCTTCTCCAGCCGCGCGACCAGGTCGGCGACCTGGGCCGCGTCCATCTCGAACGCCGTGTAGACCTCTGCCTCGACCGTGCCTTCGCGCTCGTTCTTCAGCGCCTCGAAATGCGTGCGGATCTCCGTCACCACGTCCAGGCGCCCGTTCTCGGCGAGCACGCGCACGAAATTCTCCGCATCGCCGGAGAGCTTGCCGGCAAGGATCGCAATCAACAGGCCGGCGACCTTGGCCGCGGACAGGCTCGGGTCGCCAATCGCCGCGCGCACGCGCGCGTCCGCCGCCACGGCAGCAAGGTTGGCGAGCGCCGCCGACCACTCGGCGAGCTTGCCCTGCGCATCGGCCAGCCTGAAGGCCGCTTCGGCGTAGGGGCGCGCGATGGTGGCGGGCTCAGCCATTACAGTTGCTTCTTGATGCCGTCCAGGAGATCGGCGTGCGCCTTGGCGTCGACTTCGCGGCGCAGGATCTTCTCTGCGCCGGCCACTGCCAGCGCCGCCACGTCGTCGCGCAGCTTTTCGCGCGCTCGCGAGACTTCCTGCTGGATCTCGGCCTTTGCCGCCGCCTTCTCGCGATCGGCCTCGGCCTTCGCCGCGGCCTTCGCCTCTTCGATCAGCTGCACGCCACGCTTCTCGGCCTGGGAGAGGATGTCCGAGGCGCGCCCGCGCGCGCCCGCGACCTCCTCGCCCGCCTGCTGCGCGGAGAGCTCGAGCGACTTGCGTCCCTGCTCCGCGGCGGCCAGGCCGTCGGCGACCGTCTTTTGCCGCGCTTCGATCGCGCGCAGCAGCGGCGGCCAGATGAACTTGACCGTGAACCAGATGAACAGCGCAAACGCGGCGGCCTGCGCGATCAGCGTGAGGTTGAAGCTCATTGCAGCCCCCTGCGGGCCCGGGTCAGCGGATGACGGCGAGCAACGGGTTGGCGAACGCGAACATCATCGCCAGGCCGACGCCGATGATGAACGAGGCGTCGATCAGGCCGAGCAGCAGGAATACCTTGGCCTGCAGCGAATTGGTGAGCTCCGGCTGGCGCGCGGCGGCCTCGAGGAATCGGCTGCACATGATGCCGACGCCGATGCAGGCGCCCGCGGCGCCGACGCCGATCATGAGACCGATGCCGATGCCGGTGTAGGCCTGGATCATGGCCAGCATTTGGAGTTTTTCCATCGTATTTCCTTTCCTGAGCGAGAGACGTTTGCGGTGGTTAGTGGTGTTCGTGCGCCATCGAGATGTACACGACGGTCAGCATCATGAAGATGTACGCCTGCAGGACGACGATCAGGATGTGGAAGATCGCCCAGCCCAGGCCGAGAACCGTGGCGATGATCGTGCCGAAAATGCCGGTGGCTGCCAGCAGCCAGAGGAGCAGGAAGATGATCTCGCCCGCGTACATGTTGCCGAACAGCCGCAGTGCGTGCGACAGCGGCTTGGATACGTATTCGATGAGGTTGAACAGCAGGTTCGCGGGCCACAGCAGCGGGTGGGCGCCGAACGGCGCGCAGAACAGCTCGTGGATCCAGCCGCCCAGGCCCTTGGCCGCAATCGAGAACCAGATCATCAGCAGCCAGACGGCGAGCGCGAGCGCGAACGTGGTGTTGACGTCGGCCGTGGGCACCAGGCGGAACGCGTGGACGTGGAACACGTTCTCGAGCACCCCCGCCATCACGTCCACCGGCAAGAAGTCCATCGCGTTCATCAGCAGCACCCAGACGAACACCGTGAGCGCGGCGGGCGCGACGAAGCGGCTGCGGTCGCCGTGGTGGAAGATGCCTTTCACCTGCTCGTCGACGAACTCGAACGCGAGTTCCACGAAGGCCTGGCGGCGATTGGGCACGCCCGAGGTCGCGCCGCGCACGATCCACCACATCACGCCGAGGCCGAGGACGCCGAGCACCACCGCAGTGGCCACGGAGTCGACGTTGATCGCCCAGAAGCCGCCATCCCCCGCCGGCGTGGTGAGGAAGGTCAGGTGATGCTGGATGTAATCCGTGGCGTTGAAGTCTTTGCCGGCTGCCATCTACTCGTACTCGCGCACAAAAAACGCCATGCCGAAGATCAGGACCGTCGCGATGAACGACCCGAAGAACGCGGGCGCGACGACACCTTCGTACGTCGCCAGCACCAGCCACAGCAGGAGCACGATGAGGCCGATCTTTACGCCCTCGGCCAGCAACGCGCCGACCAGGACCTCCCCTGCGGACTGCGCCTTGCCCTTCGATGCCACCACCGCAGATACCCAGCCGGCACAGACACTGACAGCGCCACCCAGGGCGGCGGACAGTGCGCCGTCGACTCCGGCCAGAAGTCCTCCGGCGAGCGTCAAGGCCGCGGTCGCGATCAACTGCCACCGCAAAACGGTGCGGATCGGCTTGCGCAGGCTGCCCAGATTGGCGTTCATGCTCTTGGCGACCTGCAAAGCCGCGCGATTTTAGCGGGTTGCACCAAGCCCGGTCAACGCATTGCGCTGCAACATCCCGCCTGTTTCACCCTGAACTGAGCTTCTTGAGCAGTTGGTCGAGGTGGTCGAGGCTGGAGTAGTGGACGATCAGCTTGCCGCCGCCCTTGCGCCTGGCGCGGATCTCGATCGTGGTGCCCAGCCGGCCGGAGACCTCTTCTTCAAGTCTTTCCAGGTCGCGGTCGGCCTTCGGCGCCCGCCGGCTGCCTTGGCCCCGGACGAGCTTGGCGACCAGCGCTTCCGCCTCGCGAACCGACAGGCCACGCGCGGCGATGCGGTTGGCGGCCTCGATCTGGCGCGCGCCCTCCAACGCGAGCACGGCCCGCGCATGGCCCATCTCCAGCACACCTTCCATCACCATCCCTTGCACGGGCTTGGTGAGGCGCAGCAACCGAAGCAGGTTCGTGGTCGCGGTGCGCGAGCGCCCCACCGCGTCCGCGGCCTGCTCATGGGTCATGCGGAACTCGTCGACCAGCCGCTGCAAGCCCGCGGCCTCTTCCATCGGGTTGAGGTTCTCTCGCTGGATGTTTTCGATCAGCGACATGGCCAGGGCCGACTCGTCGGGCACTTCGCGCACCAGCGCGGGAATTTCCTGCAGCCCGGCCATCTGCGCGGCGCGCCAGCGCCGTTCGCCGGCGATCAGTTCGTAGCGATCGCGGTCCACCGGGCGCACGAGCACCGGTTGCATCAGGCCCTGCGTCTTGATGGAAGCCGCGAGTTCCGCCAGCGCTTCCTGTCCCATGCGCGTTCTCGGCTGGTACCGGCCGGGACGGATGCGGCCCACCGGCAGCGTCGCGAGCGCGTCGCGCGGCGGTTCGCCGGCGCCCAGCAGCGCGTCGAGGCCGCGTCCGAGTCCTCTTGGTTTGCTCATGGTTTCCTCATGTGGTGGCAGGCAGCGCCACGCCTGCGCGTTGCAGTACTTCCTCGGCGAGGGCGAGGTACGCCTGCGCGCCTTTCGATTCCGGGTCCCACAGCACCGCCGGTGTGCCGTAGCTCGGCGCCTCCGCCAGGCGCACATTGCGCGGCACCACGCTGCGGTAGACCTTGTCGCCGAAATGCGCTTCCAGCTGCTCCGAGACCTGCTGCGCGAGCGTATTGCGCGCGTCGAACATGGTGCGCAGCAGGCCCGCGATCTCCAGGTTCGGATTGAGATTGGCGCGCACGCGCTTGATCGTGCCCACCAGGTCCGAGAGGCCTTCGAGCGCGTAGTACTCGCACTGCATCGGGATCAGCACTGACTGCGCCGCCACGAGGCCGTTCAAGGTCAGCAGCGAAAGCGACGGCGGGCAATCGATGAATATGAAGTCGTACTCGGCCTCGACCGGCGCCAGTGCCGCCTTGAGGCGAGACTCGCGGTGCTGCAGCTCGACCAGCTCGATTTCGGCGCCCGCGAGCTCGCGATTGGCGGGCACCAGATCGTAGCCGGCACGCTCCGCTCGCGTGCGGATCTTTTCGACCTCGCCCAAGCCGAGCAGCACGTGGTAGACCGTGCGCGCGGCGGCGCGCTTGTCGACGCCGCTGCCCATCGTCGCGTTGCCCTGCGGATCAAGGTCGATGAGCAGGGTGCGCTGGCCTGCGCGCGCTAGCGCGGCCGCAAGATTCACGCTCGTCGTCGTCTTGCCGACGCCGCCCTTCTGGTTCACCACCGCGATCACGTGCGCCATGCGTCAGCCCTCGCACCGGCACAGCACGAGATGGCGTTCCGCGTCGAGCAACGGCACGCGCAGGCGGCGCACCTCGCGGCAATCCGCGCCGGCAGGCACGCGAGCGAGTTCCGCAGCGGGGAAGACGCCCTTCATCGCCGCGAGCACACCGCCCGGGGCGACCAGGTGCCGGCAGGTGGCGATGAAGTCGGCGAGCTCGGCGAAGCCGCGCGCGATGACGCAGGCGAATTTCTGCGCGGGGCGCCACGCCTGCACGCGACCGGCATGCACCTCGGCGTTGGCCAGACGCAGCTCGATGACAGCCTGCTGCAGAAACGCCGCCTTCTTGTGACTGGCGTCGTTCAAGGTCACGCGTCGCGCCGGCTCGGCGATCGCGAGGGGAATGCCAGGCAATCCGCCGCCCGAGCCGACGTCGGCCAGCGCGCCCGGCGGCAGATGGGGCAGCACGGCGAGCGAGTCGAGCAGGTGATGGCTGATCATCTTGTCGGGGTCGCGGATCGCGGTCAGGTTGTAGGTCTTGTTCCACTTCGCCAGCAGGTCGAGGTACGCGAGCAGTTTCTCTTGCGCGTCCTGCGGCAGCGGCAACTCGAGCGCCTCGAGTCCGCCGCGCAGCGCGGCCTGGCGAGAGGTCATGCGCGCTGCTTCTGCGCCGCCTGACTCTTCTTCAGGTGCACCAGCAGGAGCGAGATCGCTGCAGGAGTCACCCCCGAGATCCGCCCGGCCTGGCCCAAGGTCTCGGGCCGCAGCCGCTCGAGCTTCTGCAGCACTTCCTTCGAGAGCCCGCGCACCGCGCGGTAGTCGAGGTTGGCAGGCAACTCCAGTTCTTCCTGGCCGGTCCGGCGGGCGACCTCTTCCTTCTGGCGCTCGATGTAACCCGAGTACTTTGCCTGAATCTCAACTTGCTCCCCAACGGCCTCCTCTACAGTCTCCCCTCCGGCATTTGGCAAGCTCATAAGTGAGCGATAACTCACTCCTGGCCGCCGCAGGAGCGAGGCATACGAGTGCTCTCTTTCGAGGGGCTTACCCAGAACCCGAAGCGCGTCGGCTTCACCGATCTCGTCAGGCTTCACCCGAAGGTGCTCGAGCCGTTCCCGCTCCCTGGCAATCGCATCGCGCTTGCGAGAAAACGCGTCCCAGCGCCGATCGTCCACGGCGCCCAGCCTTCGCCCGGCTTCCGTGAGCCGGAGATCGGCGTTGTCTTCTCGAAGCATCAAGCGGTACTCCGCACGGCTGGTGAACATTCGATACGGTTCGGACACGCCCCGGGTAACCAAGTCGTCCACCAACACGCCGATGTAAGCCTCATCGCGACGCGGGTGCCAAGGCGCGTCGCCTCGCACCTGCAAAGCGGCGTTGACGCCGGCCAGCAATCCTTGGGCAGCCGCTTCCTCGTAGCCCGTGGTGCCATTGATTTGACCGGCGAAGAACAGGCCTCCCAGCGACTTCGTCTCGAGCGAGGACTTCAGGTTTCGCGGGTCGAAGTAGTCATATTCGATGGCATAGCCGGGCCTGAGGATGTGTGCCCGCTCGAGCCCGCGAATCGAGTGCACGAGATCGAGCTGGACGTCGAACGGGAGGCTGGTCGAGATCCCGTTCGGGTAGAACTCGTGCGTTTCCAGTCCCTCGGGCTCGAGAAAGATCTGGTGGCTCGTCTTGTCGGCGAAGCGATGGATCTTGTCCTCGATCGACGGGCAGTAGCGCGGCCCTACGCCTTGGATCACCCCCGTATACATGGGCGAGCGATCCAGGCCCTTCCGGATGATCTCGTGCGTAGTCTCGTTCGTGTGCGCAACCCAGCAAGGCAGCTGGCGCGGGTGCATCTCGCGCCCGCCCAGAAAGGAAAAGACAGGCTCTGGCGTTTCGCCCGGCTGCTCCTCCATCATCGAGAAGTCGATGGTCCGACCATCGATGCGGGGCGGCGTCCCTGTCTTGAGCCGACCGACCGGCAGCTTCATCTCGCGAAGGCGTGCGGCGAGCGCCATCGAGGCGGGATCTCCGGCACGCCCCGCCTGATAGCTCTGCAACCCTACGTGGACCAAGCCAGCGAGGAATGTCCCTGTGGTGAGAATCACCGTGCGGCCGCGAAACCGAACGCCCAACTGGGTGACGACGCCGACCGCGCGATCCCCCTGCAACAGAATGTCATCGACCGCCTGCTGGAACAGGGTGAGATTCGGCTGCCGTTCGAGTCTTATGCGGATCGCGCGCCTGTAAAGAACCCGGTCTGCTTGAGCACGAGTGGCCCGTACCGCCGGTCCTTTCGAGGCGTTCAGAGTGCGGAACTGGATTCCCGACTCGTCGGTGGCCAGCGCCATGGCCCCACCCAATGCGTCGATCTCCTTGACCAGGTGGCCCTTGCCAATACCGCCGATCGAGGGATTGCATGACATCTGACCGAGGGTCTCGATGCTGTGGGTGAGCAGGAGGGTCTTGGCGCCCATGCGGGCCGCCGCCAAGGCAGCCTCGGTGCCGGCGTGTCCGCCACCCACCACAATGACATCGAACTCGATCGGGTACTGCATAAGGGGGATTTCCGAGGAGGCGGCATGATACGTGAATGTTTCACGTGAAACTAGCGCACGCGCGCTGACTGCCGATGTTCCACGTGGAACAAGAGAGAGTGATGGGATTGCTGCAATGCAGCAATCCATTTGCCCATGCGACAATCCGGGCCCTTCCGCGCATCCGCTGTGATCTCCCTAGCCCGTTACGCTACGCTGCTTGAGCAGCCAGAACTTCGCCGCACGATCATTGCGTCGGTCATCGGCCGACTCCCCATCGGCATCCTGGGTCTCGCCATCCTGCTCGCCACGCAGGCAGCCAGTGGGTCCTTCGGGCACGCCGGCGCGGTCGCCGCGTGCTATCTCGCCGGTCTGGCCGCCATGGCGCCGGTGCTCGGCCGCGTCATCGACCGCACCGGGCCCTCACGGATCCTCCTCACATGCGCTGTCCTGTTTCCGGCAACGCTGCTCGCGCTGGTTGCCGCCCTGCATTGCGGCGCGCCGGCCTGGACGGCATTCGCGCTCTCCGCGCTCGCGGGCGCCAGCTTCCCGCCGATCACCGTGTGCCTGCGCACTTTCCTGCGAAAGCGCCTCGCCGAGGAAGCGCAGCTTGCAGCCGCCTACTCTCTCGAATCGGTCCTCATCGAGATCATCTTCATCGTCGGCCCGATGCTCGTCGCGCTGTTCGTCGCTTACCTCTCCGCTGGCGCAGCAGTGCTGTTCGCTGCCGCCTGCGGTTTCGTCGGGACGCTCCTTTTCCGGCGCTCGCCGGTCCTCGCGCACTGGCGCATCGAGCAGCGGCACACCGCCAGTCTTGTCGGTCCGCTCTCCGTGCGCGGCTTCGTACCGCTGCTGGCGGTGATCCTGGCGTACTCGGGCGCCTTTGGTCTTCTAGAGATTGGCGTAACCGCGTTTGCGGCGGAAGCCGGCAAGCCGGCGCTCGCCGGATTGATCCTCGGATTGATGAGCGTGGGCAGCGCGTTCGGCGGTCTCGCCTATGGCAGCCGCAACTGGCGGCTGCAACTCCCGCAGCAGTTCTCGCTGATGCTGCTTCTGATGGGGCTCGGCATTGCAGCGCTCAGCCTGATCGGCAACGCGATCGTGTTCGTCGTGCTCGGGGTTGTGGCAGGCGTCGTGATGGCGCCGGCCCTCATCATCCAATCGATGCTGGTCGCGAAGATCGCCCCGCCGCAGCACACGACGGAGGCGTTCACCTGGTCGACCTCCTGCCTGCTGACCGGCGTGGGGCTCGGACTGGCCGCGGGCGGCCTGCTGCTCGAAGGCGCAGACTCCGCAGCAGTGTTCGGTACCGCGGGGGCGGTATCGACGGCTGCGGCCGTGCTCGCCTACACCACGCTCCGACGCGCCTAGACGGCGCCCGCGCGGCGCGGTCGCAGGCGCGCGCGCTGCAGGAAATAGACGAACGCCACCAGGGCCAACCCCGGGATGTAGACCCAGTGCTCGGAAGGACGATCGTTCGGCACCTTGATCGCGGCGACCTTGAAGCCCTGCTCGAAGCCCGATTTCTTTGCGCGGCTGCCGAACTTCACTCCGGTCACGCGCACCTCATCGCCGGCGCTACTGATACTGAGACCCGCTTCGGCGATTCGCGCGCGGCCTTCGCCCGGCTTGGTCAGCTGCACGGCCACGGTCTTGCGCATGTCCTCGCCCTCTACGTTGGTGCCCTCGATCACCAGCACCAGCCGGTCGTTCTCGCCCAGAGCCTTTGCCACGCGGAAGACCTCCCTCGCGGGGACTTCCTGGTAGGGCGCGTAGAGCTTGTCCATGAAGAAGTCAGGGCGGAACAGCGCGAAGGTTGCGAACAGCAGCAGCACGATCTCCCACCAGCGGCAGCGCGTCTGGAAGTAGCCCATGGTCGCAGCCGCGAATACCAGCGACGCAACGGTCGCGGAGAAGCCGACCAGCAGGACTTCCCACCAGCCGTGCACATCGATGATGAGCAGCGCCGGGTTGAACACGAATACGAAAGGCAGCACCACCGTGCGCAGCGCGTACACCGATCCCTGGATCCCGGTCTGGATCGGGTCCTCGCCTGAAATGGCGGCCGCAGCGAACGACGCGAGACCGACCGGTGGCGTGATGTCTCCCATGATCCCGTAATAGAAGACGAACAGGTGCACCGCGATCAGCGGAATCACCAGTCCCGACTGCGCGCCCAGCTCGACGATCACCGGGGCCATCAGGGTCGCCACCAGGATGTAGTTCGCGGTCGTCGGCACGCCCAGGCCGAGCACCAGGCAGACGAACGCCGTGAACAGGAGCATGACGAACACGTTGCCCTGCGACACCACTTCGACGAAGTCCGTCATGCGGAAACCGAGCCCCGTCAGCGTGATTCCGCCAACGATGATGCCCGCCGTCCCAGTGGCGATGGCGATGCCGATCATGCTGCGCGCGCCATCGTTGAGCCCGGCGATGATCTCGGCGCCTCCCTGCAGCCCCGCTGCGGCCAGACGCTTCCTGCCGCGGAACAGGACCGTGAGCGGGCGCTGCGTGGCCATGAGAGTGATGAGCGTGACCGTCGCCCAGAACGCAGAGAGCGAGGGCGAGAGCTCCTCGATCATCAGGCACCAGATCAGCACGCCGATCGGAATGAGGAAATGCACGCCCGCTTTCACGGTGGGCCAGGTATCCGGCAGCACGGGATTGTCGACGTCGATGTCCGGCGGCAGGTCCGGGCAGCGCGATGCGACCCACACCGTGTACACATAGAGACCGGCCAGCAGCAAACCGAGGATCCACGGCGCCGCGCCAGCGCCGAAAACGTTCTTGGTGCCTTCCGCGACCCAGTAGATCGCGCTGCACACGACGATCGTCCCCGAAATGCCCAGACCCCAGGCAACGAGCTTCTGATGGAATTTCCTGTGCCGTGCGCGCGCCGTCGGCTCGAGGCCGAGCTTCAGTGCCTCCAGGTGCACGATGTAGAACAGGGCGATGTACGAAATCAGCGCGGGAAGAAATGCATGCTTGACGATGTCGGTGTAGGGAATGCCGACGTACTCGACCATGAGGAAGGCGGCCGCGCCCATCACCGGCGGCATGATTTGGCCGTTGACCGAGGACGCGGTCTCGATGGCGCCCGCCTTCACGCCGCCGTAGCCCGCCTTGCTCATGAGCGGAATCGTGAAGATGCCGCCGGAAACCACGTTCGAGACCGAGGATCCCGAGATCAAGCCGTTCAGCGCCGAGGAAACCACGGCGACCTTGGCCGGACCCCCGCGCAGGTGCCCGAGCATGGCGAATGACACCTGCATCATGTAGTTGCCGGCGCCCGCCCTGTCGAGCAGTGCGCCGAACAGCACGAAGATGAAGATGTAGCTCACGGAAACCCCGAGCGCCACGCCAAAGACGCCCTCGGTGGTAAGCCACTGGTGCGAAAGCATGCGCTCCCACGAAGCGCCCTTGTGCGCGAGAACGTCCGGGAGATACTTGCCCAGGAGGATGTAGGCGAGGAACAGCACGGCGAGTACCGTCATCGGCGTGCCGACCGCGCGCCGCGTCGCCTCGAGCAGCAGCAACAGGCCGAGCGTCGCGACGATCACGTCCTGCAGGTTCGGTTGCCCCGGGCGCGTCGCAAGCTGCGCGTAGAACAGCAGGAAGTACGCGCCCGCGATCGCCGCCACCAGCCCCAGCCCCCAGTCGAACCAGGGAATACGCTGGCGCTGCGCCGGGCTGCGCAGCATCGGATAGCAGAGGAAGGCCAGCAATAGTCCGACGCCCAGGTGCAGCGAGCGCGCCTCCGTGTCGTTCAGCACGCCCCAGCCGAAGGTGAAGGGCAACGGCGATGCGTACCAAAGCTGAAACAGCGACCATGCGATCGCAAGCGCGAACACCACCTTCCCGGCGACGCCGCCCGCGGCGCGGCCACCGGTATCCGCATCCGCAACCAATTGCTGCAGGTCCTGCCCGGACTTCTTCGCCCGCCTGGCCATGGTTCACCCCCCCGAAAACAGAAGGGGCGAAACTCTCGTTTCGCCCCTCGTGGTCTTGCGGCGCCGGCTCCCCGACTACTTCAGCCAGCCTTTTTCCCTGTAATACTTGAGGGCGCCATCGTGCAGCGGGGCCGACAGGCCGTCCTTGATCATCGCCTGCGGCGTCAGCACGGCGAGCGCGGGGTGCAGCTTCTTGAACTCGTCGAAGTTGTCGAATACCGCCTTCACCACCTGGTAGATCGTGTCGGCCGGCACCTTCGAGGACGAAACGAAGGTGGCGAGCACGCCGTAAGTCTCCGTCGCCTGCGGGTTGCCCGGATACAGGCCACCCGGAATGGTGGCCTTGGCGTAATACGGCTTCTCCTTCACCAGCTTGTCCACCGCCGGGCCCGTCACCGAAACCAGCTTCGCGCCGCAGACCGTCGTCGGGTCCTGGATATTCGCGGAAGGGTGACCGACGAGGTAGAAGAACCCGTCGATCTTGCCGTCGCACAACGCCGGTCCGTGCTCGTCCGCCTTCAGCTCGGAGGCAAGCGAGAAATCCGTGATCTTCCAGCCCATAGCGCCGATCAGCTCATCGAGGGTCGCGCGCGTCCCGGAGCCGGGATTGCCCACGTTGAAGCGCTTGCCTTTGAAGTCGGCGAAGCTGCGCACGTTGCCTTCCTTGCGCGCGACCACCGTCACCGGCTCCGGATGCAGGCCGAACACGGCGCGCAGCTCCGGCATCGGCTCCTTGAACTGGGCCAGGCCCTTCGCCGCGTTGTAGTGGACGTCCGACTGCGCGACGCCCATGTCGAGCTCGCCCGCCTTGATCGTGTTGATGTTGAACACCGAGCCGCCGGTCGACTCGACCGAGCAGCGGATGCCATGGGACTTCCGGTCCTTGTTGACCAGGCGGCAGATCGCGCCGCCCGCCGCGTAGTACACGCCGGTAACGCCGCCGGTGCCGATGGTGATGTACTTCTGCTGGGCCTGTGCCGCGGGGATGAACGTGCCCGCGACCAGCAGGCCCGCGGTGAGCGCGACGAGTCTGCGCATGGGTATGCCTCCTGGGAGAAATGCGTCGGGTAGCTTAGCGGAAGCCGCCGCTAGGCGGCAACCGCTTCCTTCAGCACGGTCTCGAGCGCCGAGCCAAGCTTGGCCACCAGCTCCCCGATCTGCGCCTCCTCCAGGATGAAGGGGGGCGCGAGGAGCACGTGGTCGCCCTGCACCCCGTCCAGCGTGCCCCCCATCGGGTAGCACATCAGGCCCGCCCTGAGCGCCTCCTTCTTCAGCTGCGCGTGCATGCGCAGCTTCGGGTCGAAGGGCCGCTTCGAAGCGCGATCCGCCACCAGCTCGATTCCCCAGAACAGGCCGCGGCCCCGAATGTCGCCGACATGCGGGTGCTCGCCGAACGCCTCGCGCAACTTGCGCTCCAGGCGCTCGCCCAAGGGTGCGACGCGCGCGAGCAATCCGCCTTCATGCAGGCGCCGCTGCACGGCGAGTGCGCCGGCGCAAGCGGCCGCGTGGCCCAGATAGGTGTGCCCGTGCTGGAAGAACCCGCTGCCCGAAACGATCGCCTCGTAGACATGCTTGGCGACCAGGGTTGCGCCGATCGGCTGGTAGCCAGCACCCAGTCCCTTCGCCACCGCCACCAGGTCCGGCACCACGCCTTCCTGCTCGAAGGCGTACCACGTGCCGCAGCGGCCCATTCCGCACATGACCTCATCGAGGATCAGCAGGATCCCGTGCCGATCGCAGACCTCGCGCACCCGCTTGAAATAGCCGCTCACGGGAGGCACTGCGCCGAGCGTTGCGCCCACCACCGTCTCCGCGACGAAGGCGATGACCCGGTCGCCACCCAGCTTCCCGATCTCTGCCTCCAGCTCCGCCGCAAGCCGCTCGCCGTAGGCCGCGTCCGACTCGCCTGCAAGCCTCCCGCGGTACGCGTAACAGGGCGAGACGTGCCTCGCCTCGACGAGCAGCGGCTCGAACTGCTGGCGCCGCCAGGCATTGCCGCCGACGGCGAGCGCTCCAAGCGTATTGCCGTGGTAGGACTGCCGCCGCCCGATCAGGTAACGGCGCTGCGGCTCCCCCTTCTCCACGAAGTATTGCCGCGCGAGCTTGAGCGCGGCCTCGATGGCTTCCGAGCCGCCCGAGACAAAGTAGACCTTCTCCAGGGGCGCGGGCGCGCGCGCGATGAGCGCGTCGGCCAGCGCCTCCATCGGTTCATTGGTGAAGAACGACGTGTGCGCGAACGGCAGCTTGGCGAGCTGATCCTGGATCGCCTTCACCACCGCGGCATCGGAGTGGCCCAGGCAGGAGACCGCGGCGCCACCCGAGGCGTCGAGATAGCGCCTGCCATCGCGGTCGATCAGGTAGGCGCCTTCACCGCGCACCGCGACCGGATAGGTGTCGCGGGGATTGCGGTGAAAGACGCGGGTCACGCCGCGAGCTTCTGGTGCAGCAGCGCGCGGCGCTGCTCGAGCTCGCGCGGCAGGTGCGCGCCGAGCTTGCCGAGCAGCTCGTCGTGCGACGCCACTTCGTCCTTCCAGGCGGCGCCGTCGACGCGCGCGATCTCCTCGTAGCGCTCGTGCGTGAACTTCTCCAGGCCGCGCCAGTTCAGGTCCTCGAACGCCGGAATGATGCCGAGCGGCGTCTCCACACCCTTCACCAAGCCATGGCAACGGCCGACGATCCACTCCAGCACGCGCATGTTCTCGCCGAATCCGGGCCAGATGTACTTGCCGTTCGCGTCCTTCCTGAACCAGTTGACGCGGAAGATGTGCGGTGCATGGTGCACGGCCTTGCCCATCTTCAGCCAGTGGGCGAAGTAATCGCCCATGTTGTAGCCGCAGAACGCGATCATCGCCATCGGGTCGCGCCGCACGACGCCGACCTTGCCGGTGATCGCCGCGGTCGTTTCCGAACCGAGCGTGGCCCCCATGTACACGCCGTCCTCCCAGGTGGGCGCTTCCACGACCAGCGGCACCGTGCGTGGAGCGGCGCCCGCCGAACAGGAACGCCGCGATCGGCACGCCGCCCGAGTCTTCCCAGCGCGGGTCCATCGACGGGCACTGCGCCGCCGATACGGTGAAGCGCGAGTTGGGGTGCGCCGCGAGCCTGCCCGCCTTGCCGTCCTCGGGCGTCCACGGCTTGCCCTGCCAGTCGGTGAGGCGTGCAGGCGGCGGCTCGGTCATGCCTTCCCACCAGACGTCGCCTTCCGGCGTGAGCGCCACGTTGGTGAAGATCACGTTCGCCTTGAGCGTGCGCATCGCGTTCGGGTTGGTGGCCTCCGAGGTTCCCGGCGCGACACCGAAGAAGCCGGCCTCGGGGTTGATCGCGTAGAAGCGGCCGTCGTGTCCCGGCTTGATCCAGGCGATGTCCTCGCCGATGGTGGTCACCTTCCAGCCTTGGTACGCAGGCGGCGGGATCAGCATGGCGAAGTTGGTCTTGCCGCAGGCGCTCGGGAATGCCGCCGCGACGTAGGACTTCTGTCCGGCAGGCGATTCCACGCCCAGGATCAGCATGTGCTCGGCGAGCCAGCCTTCGTCGCGCGCCATGACCGAGGCGATGCGCAGGGCGAGGCACTTCTTGCCCAGCAGCGCGTTGCCGCCGTAGCCCGAGCCGAACGACCAGATCTCGCGCGTCGCCGGGAAAGTGCACGATCCACTTTTCCTTGTCGTTGCACGGCCAGGCGACGTCCTGCTGGCCGGGCGCGAGCGGCGCGCCCACGGAGTGCACGCCGGGCACGAAGTCGCCGTCCTCGCCGAGCCACTCGGCAACCGCGCGGCCCATGCGCGTCATGATGCGCATGTTGATCGCCACGTAGGCCGAGTCCGAGATCTCCACGCCGATCTGCGCGATGTGCGAGCCGATCGGCCCCATCGAATAGGGCATCACGTACATGGTGCGACCGCGCATGCAGCCGTCGAAGAGGCGCTTCAGGGTGGCGCGCATCTCGCCGGGATCGACCCAGTTGTTGGTCGGCCCGGCCTGTTCCTTCTTCTCGCTGCAGATGAACGTGCGGTCCTCCATGCGCGCGACGTCGCTGGGATTCGAGCGCGCGAGGTAGCTGTTCGGGCGCAGCTTCTCGTTCAGCTTGATGAGCGTGCCGGCGGCGACGAGCGCCTGGCACAGCTGGTCGTATTCCGCCTGCGAGCCGTCGCACCAGACGATGCGCGCGGGCTTGGCGAGCAGCGCCATCTCGGAAACCCACTGGCGCAGGCCGGCGTGGCGAACCCAATCGGGTGCTTGCGACAGATCCTTCTGCGCAGTGCCTGGGGCGTTCATCTGCGTGAACTCCTGAATGAAAAACGGCCCGGAAGGGGCCGTGCGGTTGCCGTTGGACCTGAAATTCTACCGCGCGCGCCGAAGCGGCGCCATGTCAGAAACTGTCATTCAATCAATCGCTTCGCGCTGCCTACTTGCCGATGCAGAAGCGCGCGAAGATCTCCCCCAGCAGGTCGTCGGCGGTGAACTCGCCGGCGATGGACGCAAGCGCGTGGTGGGCGAGCCGCAATTCCTCTGCAAACAACTCCCACTGGCCCGCGCGCTGCGCGGCCAGTGCCAGATGCCGGACTGCGGCCTGGAGCGCGCGCAGATGGCGCTCGCGCGCGAGAAACACCGATTCGCCGTGGGAGCGCCAACCCGCGGCCTGGAGAATCGCATGGCGCAGCGCATCGATGCCGGCGCCGGTCTTCGCCGATACGCAGACCGCGGGATGTCGACCCTCCGCAGGAACGAATCCCGGCGCCAGGTCGATCTTGTTGAACACGTCGATGCGCGCTGCCGCCGCAGGAGCCGCGAGGGCGGGTTCGCGGCTGGGCGCCGAGCAATCGTGCACTGCCAGCAACAGGTCGGCGCGCGCCACCTCGCGCTGCGCGCGCTCGACGCCGAGGCGCTCGACTTCATCGCGCGACTCGCGCAGGCCCGCGGTATCCACCAGGATGAGCGGCACACCCTCGATGAGGATCGTCTCGCGTAGCGCATCGCGCGTGGTGCCGGCGATGGGCGTGACGATGGCGCGCTCCTCGCCCGCGAGGCGGTTGAGCAGGCTCGACTTGCCGACGTTCGGGCACCCGGCAAGCACCACCTGGATGCCGGCGCGCAAAAGGCTCCCTTCGCGGCTGCGCTCGAGCACCCGATCGAGCTGCGCGCGCAGTCTCGCGAGGCGCCCCTCCGCGTCCTCGCGATGCAGCGTGTCCACGTCCTCCTCCGGAAAGTCGAGCGTCGCCTCGGTCAGCGCGCGCAGCTCCACGAGCTGCGCGGCGAGCGCATGGATCGCGGCGGAGAATTCCCCCGACAGCGAGCGCATGGCGCTGCGCGCCGCTTCAGTGCTCGCCGCATCGATCAGGTCGGCGACTGCCTCGGCCTGCGCCAGGTCCATGAGACCGTTGAGGAAGGCCCGCCGCGTGAATTCGCCCGGCTCGGCAAGCCGCGCGCCCGCGTCGAGGCAGGCCGAGAGCACCGCATGCAGGACGACCGGCCCGCCATGGCCCTGGAATTCGAAGCAATGCTCCCCGGTGTAGGACCGCGGCTCGGGAAAGTAGAGCGCCAATCCCTCGTCGATCGGCTGTCCCGCGGCGTCCCGCGCGGCGGCGAAGGTCGCGTGGCGCGGCTCGGGCAGGCGGCCGATCAGCCGGCGCGCGATCTCGGGCGCAAGCACGCCCGAGACGCGCACGATACCGATCGCGCCGCGTCCCGGCGGCGTGGCGATCGCCGCGATGGTGTCCGGGCTGCGTCCCGCAGGAGGCTCAGCGCTTGGCATGGGCAGTCTTGTCGCGGTCGAACATGCGCTGGATCTGCCACTGCTGAGCGATGGAGAGGATGTTGTTCACCAGCCAGTAGAGCACCAGGCCGGCGGGGAAGAAGAAGAAGAACACGCTGAACACGTAGGGCATGAACTGCATGACCTTCGCCTGCACCGGATCGGGCGGCACCGGGTTCATGCGCGTCTGCAGCACCATCGTCGCCGTCATCAGCACCGGCAGAACGTAGTAGGGATCGAGCGCCGACAGGTCCTTGATCCACAGGATGAACGGCGCGTGGCGCAGCTCGATCGCCGCCAGCAGCATCCAATACAGCGCGATGAACACCGGAATCTGCACCACGATCGGAAAGCAGCCGCCCAGCGGATTGATCTTCTCGGTCTTGTACAGCTCCATCATCGCCTGGTTCATGCGCGCGCGGTCGTTGCCGTACATCTCCCGGAGCTTGGTGAGCCGCGGCGTGATCAGCTTCATCTTGGCCATCGACTTGTAGCTCGCCGCCGACAGCGGGAAGAACAACAGCTTGATCACGATCGTGAGCAGGATGATGGCCACCCCCCAGTTGCCCGTCCAGCGGTGGAAGAACTCCAGCACCGCGAATAGCGGCCAGGCGAGGATCGCGAGCCACCCGTAGTCCACCACCAGGTCGAACCCCGGCGCCACTTGCTTGAGGCGCTGCTGCTCCTGCGGGCCCGCGAAGAGCTTGACCTCGACGCGCCCGGAGGCGCCCGGCGCCACCTGCGGCGAAGCGAGGATCACGCCGGTCGCGAACAGGCCGTCGGGCAGCTTGCGCGCGTAGTACTCGCGTGGCGCCTTGTCCTGCGGTACCCACGCGGACACGAAATAGTGCTGCACCATCGCGATCCAGCCATCGGTGGCCTCGCGTGGCAGACTCACCTTGCCTTTCTCGACGTCCGAAAAGGTGAGCTTATGGAACGCCTTCTCCGCGGTATAGAAGGCAGGCCCGGTGAACACGTACATCATCGCGTTCTCGCCCGACGGCGACTTGTCGTCGCGCACGATCTGGTAGTAGGCATGCGACGCCGCTGGGGCGGCGCCGCCGTTGTGCAGCTCGAAGGCGACATCGACGAGATAGCTGTCGCGACGGAAGGTGTAGACCTTCTGCACCTGCAGGCCATTCGGACCATCGGCCGCGAGGCGCAGCTGCAGCTCGTTCGCCCCGGCCGCCAGCGCGCGCTCGCCCGGCAGCACGCGCCAGACGGTGCGGTGATTGGGCATGCCCTCGCCAATCAGGCCGCTTTGCGCGCCGTACGCATGCTCGGGGCCGAACAGCACGAAGTTCTTCTGGGCATCGTTGTGGTCCCTGTGCTTGAGCAGCTCGAGCCGCTTGAGGGTGCCGCCGAGCGCGTCGATGTCCGCGACCAGCAGATCGGTGCGGATCTGCACCACTTCCGCGCTAGCCGCGGGCGCGCCCGCAACGGCGGCACCGGGAACCGCTGCAGCGCCGGCGGGCGCAGCGGGCGTGGCCGCGGCAGCGGGCGTCGCCGGCAGCGGGCGTGGGCGCCGTGGCCGACGACGGCGGCGGCGCGAGCGGCTTGGCCGGGGTCGGCACCCCCGGCGCGGACTGCGCCTGGGCCGCGGGCGCCGGCTTGGGGCGCTGGTCCTTCTGCCACGCGTCCCAGAGCAGGAGCAGCGAGAAGCTGAAGATGAAGAACAGGATCAGTCGTTGGGTATCCATGGAGCTCCGAATCGCCTCTCAGCCGTGGTCGCGCGGCGGCACGGGATCGTAGCCGCCCGCATGCCACGGGCCGCAGCGGCAAAGCCGCCGCGCGGCGAGCCAGCCGCCGCCGAACAGCCCATGCGTCGCGAGCGCCTCTTCCGCGTAGTGCGAGCAACTCGGGTGAAAGCGGCACGCCGGGCCCAGCATCGGGCTCAGGAAATAACGGTAGCTGCGAATCAGCAGCCGCAACAAAGCGCTCATGGCTCCAGCCTCGTGAACAGCTCGCGCAGGCGCTCGAGCATTTGCGCCGACCCGCGTATCCCATAGGGCGGCCGCACCAGCACGTCCACGGAGCCGATGCGTCCCTGCTCCAGGCGAAAAGCCTCGCGGATGCAGCGCTTGATGCGGTTGCGGTCCGTGGCGCGCGCCGCGTGCCGGCGCGTCACCAGAATGCCCAGTCGCGGCGGCCCATCGGTGCGACGCGACCAGTAGAACGTGTACCCGGAAACGCTGCGCCGCTGGCCGGCGCGCAGCAGCGGTTCGAACGCGGAGCGCCCGGTGAGCCTTCGATCCGCCCCGAAGGGACTAGACCGCGAGCCGCTTGCGGCCGCTTGCACGCCGTGCGCGCAGCACCGCACGGCCACCGCGCGTGCGGCTGCGGACAAGGAACCCGTGACGCCGCGCGCGTCGCGTCTTGGAAGGTTGATAGGTGCGCTTCATTGGCTTGCTCGCTGCGAAAAAGGGCGGTATTAGAGCCCGCGCAGCGCAGCATTGTCAACTCGCGCGTGCTTGCGGCGCGCGCGCCGCAAGCACGCGAAGTCTGTGGATAACGCATCGCGGAAGGGGTAAAATTTTGCCCTCGCCGTCGCGCCGATTTGCGCGTGCGCCGGCCCCCCCGAACAGCGCGCTTCGCGAGATCGCCGAGAACATGCAAAGCCTCTGGGACGCCTGCCTGCGCCGCTTGGAGCAGGAGCTTCCCGCGCAGCAGTTCAACACCTGGATCCGCCCGCTCGGCGCCGAAGCCGGCGCCGCGGATGCCGACACGCTCGTGCTCACCGCGCCCAACCGGTTCGTGCTGGAGCTGGTGCGCGAGCGCTTCGCCGCGCGCATCGAGCGCCTTGCCGCCGAAGCGCCGGCCGCGAACTCGCGCTGCGCCTGGTGCTGGCGCGCGGCGCGGAGGCGCCGCCGCGCGCCGCCGCCCAACGCGGCGCCGGCGAGGCGCCCCCCGCGCTGGAGCGCGCGCGGCTCAACCGCCTTTTCACGTTCGACAGCTTTGTCACCGGCAAGGCCAACCAGCTGGCGCGCGCCGCCGCCATCCAGGTCGCGGAGAACCCCGGCATCTCCTACAACCCGCTGTTCATCTACGGCGGCGTCGGCCTGGGCAAGACCCACCTGCTGCAGGCGATCGGCAACCACCTCGCCGAGCAGCGTCCGCAGGCGAAGCTGCGCTATATCCACGCCGAGCAGTACGTGACCGACGTGGTGCGCGCCTACCAGCAGAAGTCCTTCGACGAGTTCAAGCGCTACTACCACTCGCTGGATCTCCTGCTGATCGACGACATCCAGTTCTTCTCCAACAAGGGCCGCACGCAGGAGGAGTTCTTCTACGCGTTCAACGCCCTGGTCGAGGCCCACAAGCAGATCGTGATCACCTGCGACACCTACCCGAAGGAGATCGCCGGCATGGAGGAGCGCCTGATCTCGCGCTTCGGCTGGGGCCTGACGGTCGCCATCGAGCCGCCGGAGCTCGAGATGCGCGTCGCCATCGTGCTGAAGAAGGCGGAAGCCGAGGCCGCGCCGATCTCCGAGGAGATCGCGTTCTTCATCGCCAAGAACATCCGCTCCAACGTGCGCGAGCTCGAAGGCGCGCTGAAGAAGGTGCTGGCTTTCTCGCGCTTCACCGGCCGCGAGATCTCGCTCGATCTGGCCAAGGAGGCGCTGCGCGACATCCTCAACGTCGCCAGCCGGCAGATCAGCGTCGACGGCATCCAGAAGACGGTGGCCGAGTACTTCAAGCTCAAGATTTCCGACATGCACTCCAAGAAGCGCAGCCGCAACGTGGCGCGGCCGCGCCAGGTCGCGATGTCGCTCGCCAAGGAACTCACGCAGATGAGCCTGCCCGAGATCGGCGAGGCGTTCGGCAACCGCGATCACACCACGGTGCTGCATGCCTGCCGCACCATCTCGACCCTGCGCAAGAAGGATACGGCGCTCAACCGGGACTACCTGGTGCTCGAACAGGTGCTGAAGGGATGAATGCCGTGCGCGGCGGCTGGCGTGTATAGGTTGTGGATTAGCTCTGCGCGGAATGTGCGCAAGACGCCGTCCGCGCCTGGCGCCGGATTCGCTCCACAGCCACGCACCGATCCGCCCACAGCTTCTCCCGCGTGGCGGCGGGCGGCAAGTGCATGCGCGCAAAGCGCAATTTGACTTGTCCCGCGGCAGCGGGCTGCTCTATTAACTACTACTAGGAAAGAATAATGGCTTTAGTAAAAGCGAAACGCGACGAGCTGCTCGCTCCGCTTTCGGCCGTCAGCGGGATCATCGAGCGCCGCCACACGCTGCCGATCCTCTCGAACGTGCTGATCGAGCGCGTCGAGGGGGTACTGTCGTTCCTCGCCACGGATATCGAGATCCAGATCACCTCGCGCTCCGGCCTGGCGGCGGGTGCTGACGCCAAACCGCTGACGGTGGGCGCGCGCAAGCTCGTCGACATCCTGCGCGCGCTGCCCGATGGCGCGGAAGTCACCCTGCAGCAGCAGGACAAGCGCCTGCAGGTGAAGGCCGGCAAGAGCCGCTTCACGCTGCAGACGCTGCCGGCGGAGGACTTTCCCAAGCTCGCCAGGCCCGCGGGCGACGTGACGGGCTTCGCGCTGCCGCAGAAGGCCCTGCGCAGGCTGCTCGGCCTGGTGCAGTACGCCATGGCGCAGCAGGACATCCGCTACTACCTGAACGGCCTGCTGGTGCTCGTCGAGGATCAGCAGCTGCGCCTGGTGGCCACCGACGGTCATCGGCTCGCTTACGCCGCCATGGCGCTGCCGGCGAGCCTGCCGCGGCAGGAGGTGATCGTGCCGCGCAAGACGGTGCTCGAGCTCTCCAAGCTGCTCGCCGACAGCGACGACGAGGTGAAGATCGAGCTTTCGGCGGCGCAGGCGGCATTCGGCTTCGGCGCGGTCGAGCTGGTGTCCAAGCTGGTGGACGGCAAGTTTCCCGACTACACGCGCGTCATCCCGACGCAGCACAAGAACCGTCTCACCCTGGATCGCGAGCTCCTGCGCCAGTCGCTGCAGCGCGCCGCGATCCTGTCGAACGAGAAGTTCCGCGGCGTGCGCTGGGTGCTGACCGACGGCAGCCTGAAGATGGTGTCGTCGAACGCCGAGCAGGAGGAAGCGCAGGAGGAGATCGAGGTCGACTACCGGGGCGATGCGCTCGACATCGGCTTCAACGTCAACTACCTGCTCGACGTGCTGAACAACGTGGGCGCCGCGCAGGTCGAGTGCCATTTCGGCGATGCCGCCTCCAGCGCACTGCTGCAGTTCCCGGCCGAGCCGGACTTCAAGTACGTCGTCATGCCGATGCGGATCTGAGGAAGGAAGCCCGAGTGGGAGAACCCGAGCAGCAACTGCCAGACGCGAACGACTACGACTCCGACAGCATCAAGGTGCTGAAGGGCCTGGAGGCGGTGCGCAAGCGCCCCGGCATGTACATCGGCGACACCTCCGACGGCACCGGCCTGCACCACATGGTGTTCGAGGTGGTGGACAACGCGGTCGACGAGGCGCTCGCCGGCTTCTGCGACGAGATCGTCGTCACCATCCACACCGACAACTCGATCTCGGTGCTGGACAACGGCCGCGGCATCCCCACCGGCATCAAGGAAGACGACGAGCACAAGCGCTCGGCCGCCGAGATCGTCATGACCGAACTGCACGCCGGCGGCAAGTTCGACTCCAACACCTACAAGGTCTCGGGCGGCCTGCACGGCGTCGGCGTATCGGTGGTCAATGCGCTCTCCGAGCTGGCTGCGGCTCACCATCTGGCGCGACGGCAAGGTGCACCAGATGGAGTTCGCCGATGGCGCGCCGACCGCGCCGCTGCGCGTGACCGGCATCAGCGAGAAGCGCGGCACGGAAGTGCATTTCCTCGCCTCGCGGCAGATCTTCGGCACGGTCGACTACCACTACGACATCCTGGCGCGGCGCCTGCGCGAGCTCTCCTTCCTCAACAACGGCGTGCGCATCGTGCTGATCGACCAGCGCTCCGGCAAGGAGGAGAACTTCGCCTTCTCCGGCGGCGTCAAGGGCTTCGTCGAGTACATGAACCGCGCCAAGACCGTGCTGCACCCCGTCGTGTTCAGCGCGCAAGGGCGAGAAGGACGGCATCAGCATCGAGGTGGCGATGCAGTGGAACGACTCCTACCAGGAGAACGTGATCTGCTTCACCAACAACATCCCGCAGAAGGACGGCGGTACCCACCTCACCGGGCTGCGCGCGGCGATGACGCGCGTGCTGAACAAGTACATCGAGGAAACCGAGCTCGCCAAGAAGGCCAAGGTCGAGACCACCGGCGACGACATGCGCGAGGGCCTCGCCTGCGTGCTGTCCGTGCAAGGTGCCCGAGCCGAAGTTCTCCTCGCAGACCAAGGAGAAGCTGGTGTCCTCGGAAGTGCGCCCGGCGGTGGAGGAGATCGTCGCCGAGAAACTGCGCGAGTTCCTCGAGGAGCGCCCGGCGGATGCGCGCATCATCACCTCCAAGATCGTCGATGCGGCGCGCGCGCGCGAGGCGGCGCGCAAGGCGCGCGAGATGACGCGCCGCAAGGGCGTGCTCGACGGCATGGGCCTGCCGGGCAAGCTCGCCGACTGCCAGGAGAAGGACCCGGCGAAATGCGAGCTCTACCTGGTGGAGGGGGATTCCGCGGGCGGCTCGGCCAAGCAGGGGCGCGACCGCAAGTTCCAGGCGATCCTGCCGCTCAAGGGCAAGATCCTCAACGTCGAGAAGGCGCGCTTCGACAAGCTGCTGTCCTCCGCCGAGATCGCCACGCTGATCACGGCGCTGGGCTGCGGCATCGGCAAGGAGGAGTACAACCCGGAGAAGCTGCGCTACCACCGCATCATCATCATGACCGACGCGGACGTGGACGGCTCGCACATCCGCACGCTGCTGCTCACCTTCTTCTACCGGCAGATGCCCGAGCTGGTCGAGCGCGGCCACATCTACATCGCGCAGCCGCCGCTGTACAAGGCCAAGCTCGGCAAGGAGGAGCGCTACCTGAAGGACGAGCACGAGCTGAACGAGTTCATGCTGCGGCAAGCGCTGGTGGATGCGGCGCTGCACCCGGCGGCGCGGCGCGACCCGATCCGCGGCGATGCGCTCGCCGAGCTCGCCAAGTCCTACGCTGCTCGCCGAGGCGGTGATCGACCGCGTGTCGCGCTGGATCGACCGCGACGTGCTGCAGGCGCTATTGCGCGGCGTGCAGATCGATCTGTCGCGCCGCGACCTGGCGGAGGCCTCCGTCGAGGCGCTGGCGGCGGCCTTGCCGGGCAACGGCATCCACGTCAGCCCGCATTTCGACCCGAAGACCGAGCGCTACCAGGTGCGCATCGAGCGCACGCGGCACGGCAACGTGCGCGTCACGGCGATCGACTCCGAGTTCGTGCATTCCGGGGACTACGCGCAGATCCGCTCGACTGCGGAGATGCTGCGCGGCCTGGTCGGCGTCGGCGCCTTTGTTCAGCGCGGCGAGCGCAAGCAGCCCGTGCGGGACTTCGGCGAGGCGATGAAATGGCTGTTGGCGGAAGTGCAGAAGTCGATGAGCCTGCAGCGCTACAAGGGCCTGGGCGAGATGAATCCGTCCCAGTTGTGGGAGACCACCATGGATCCGGCCGTCGCGGCGCCTGCTGCGCGTGCAGATCGATGACGGCATCGCCGCCGACGAGATCTTCACCAAGCTGATGGGCGACGAGGTCGAGCCTCGCCGCGCTTTCATCGAGTCGAACGCGCTCGGCGTGCGGAACCTGGACGTCTAGCCTTCTTCGCCGCCGCCGGCTTGGGCGCGGCGGCCGTCTTGCGGATCGGCGTGTCCTCGGCCGCGGCCTTGGCCGGCGGTGCCTTTGCCGCGGCGCCCGGCTTCGGGGCTCGCGGCTGGAATTCGAAGCCGATCTTGCCGCCGGGCGTCTTCACCAGGTAGGCCTTGAACGGCCTGCCCTTCTTGGATATGAAGCGCGCCAGCAGGTCGGTGCGGCCGGTGGCCAGGAGCTTCTGCATCTGCGCGCGCTCGATCGGCTGCTGCAGGATGAGCTTGCCGGAGCGGAAATCGCAGCTGCGCTCCGCGCCCACTGCCTTCTCGCAGACGTACGCCACGCCGTGCTCGTAGACGCGCGCGCCGCACTTCGGGCAGGTGCCCAGGCTTTCCTGCTGGCTGAAGTCCGGCGCCTCTTCGCCGGCCCCCGAACCGCTGCCCTGGCCGAAATCGAACTCCAGCTTGAACTCGTCGTTCAGCCGCATGCCGGCGGCGAACGGCTTGCCCATGCGGCTGCGAAATCCGGTCAGTGGGCCGACAAAGCGCTTGGTGATCAGCTCGGCCACCTCCTCCGGCGACCACTCGCGCCCCGAGGTGACCTTCCAGAGCGAGAAATCGCACTTCTGGCACTGGAACTTGCGGTAGTTCTCCTGGACGGTGCCGCCGCACTTCGGGCAGGGCGCCGGCACGGTGGCAAAGGCGGTGTCGGGAATGTCGCCGCGGCGGATACGCTCGACCAGGTCGCGCGTGACCTGCTCGATGTGCTCCATGAATTCCTCGCGCTGCAGCTTGCCGTGCTCCATGAGCTTCAGCTTGAACTCCCAGTCCCCGGTGAGCTCCGGCGAGGTGATCTCGGTGACGCCGAAGTGCCGCAGCGCGAACAGCAGCGAGAAGGCCTTCGGCGTCGGCACCAGCTCGCGGCCGTTGCGGTGCACGTACTCCTCGCGGATCAGGCCTTCGATGATCGCTGCGCGCGTCGCCGGCGTGCCGAGGCCCTTGGCCTCCATGGCGGCGCGCAGCTCGTCGTCCTCCACCAGCTTGCCCGCGCCCTCCATCGCCGAGAGCAGCGTGGCCTCGGTGTAACGCGCCGGCGGCTTGGTTTGCAGTGCGGTGGCCTCGACCTCCCGCGTGGCGACCTTCTCGCCCGCGCCGACCGGCGGCAGGTTCTCGCTCTCGTCCTGCGTCGCGCGTCCGTAGACCGCGAGCCAGCCGGGGATCTGCAGTACCTTGCCCTCGGTCTTGAAGCGGTGATCGCCGACCGTCGTGATGCGCGTGGTCTGCAGGAACTCGGCGGACGGATGGAACACCGCGAGAAAGCGCCGCACCACGATGTCGTAGAGCTTGCGCTCGGCCTCGTTCAGGTTCTTGGGCGCCTGCGTGGTCGGGATGATGGCGAAGTGATCCGAGATCTTGGAGTTGTCGAAGATGCGGCGGTTGGGCTTGACCCAGCCGTTCTTCAGCACCGCCTTGGCGAACGGCGCGTACTCGCGGTCCGCGGCCAGCATGTCCATGGTCTTCTTCACCGTGCCGAGGTAGTCCTCGGGCAGGGCGCGCGAGTCCGTGCGCGGGTAGGTCAGGACTTTGTGGCGCTCGTAGAGCGCCTGCGCCAGCGACAGCGTGCCGCGCGCGGAGAAGCCGAAGCGCCCGTTCGCCTCGCGCTGCAGGCTCGTCAGGTCGAAGAGCAGCGGCGAGGCCTGCGTGGTGGGCTTGGTTTCCTCGCTGACCGTGCCCGGCTTGCCGCGGCACGCGGCGACGATCGCCTCCGCGGCGGCGGCCTGCCACAGGCGTTCGGCCTTGCGCTCGGCATCCTCCTCCCTGCGGAACTGCGGGTCGAACCAGCGGCCCGCATAGTCGCCCGCTTTGGCGCCGAAGCGCGCATGCACTTCCCAGTAGTCGCGCGGCTTGAACTCGCGGATGCGCTCCTCGCGCTCCACCAGGATGGTGAGCGTCGGCGTCTGCACGCGGCCCACGGTCGTCAGGTAGAAGCCGCCTTCCTTGGAATTGAAGGCGGTCATGGCGCGCGTGCCGTTGATGCCCACCAGCCAGTCGGCCTCCGAGCGGCACTTGGCGGCATCGGCGAGCGGCAGCAGGTCCCGGTCGGCGCGCAACTGCTCGAAGCCGTCGCGAATGGCGTTGGGCGTCATCGATTGCAGCCACAGACGCTCGATCGGCTTCTTCGCGCGCGCGTGCTGCACGATGTAGCGGAAGATGAGCTCGCCCTCGCGGCCCGCGTCGCAGGCGTTGACCAGGCCGCTGACGTCCTTGCGCTTGAGCAGGCGCAGCAGGAGGTTGAGCCGCTCCTCGCCGCGCTCGATCGGCGCCAGCTCGAAGTGCGGCGGGATCACGGGCAGGTTCGCGAACGACCACTTGCCACGCTTCACGTCGAACTCCTCCGGCACCGCCAGCTCGAGCAGATGGCCGACGGCGGAGGACAGCACGTAGTCGTCGCTCTCGAAGTAGTCGCCCTTGCGCGTGAAGCCGCCCAGCGCGCGCGCGATGTCCGCGGCGACGGAGGGCTTCTCGGCGATGATCAGTTTCTTGCTCATGCGGCGCGAAAGGCCGCAGAGGATACCCGCAAAGAACGCGGCGTTACAACCGCAGCGGCGGATCGCGGGGCGCGCTGAGGCGCGCGCCGCTCAGCTCGGCAGCCGCGCCCCGCGCGCCGACAGCAGCTCCTCGGCGATCAGCTGGCTCGCCGGCGTGCGCTGGTTCCACAGCACCATCAGCACGATGAGCTTCAGCTGCTCCAGCGACAACGTATCGCCGGCGGCCGCGAGCGCGCGCTCGAGGATGTGCTCGCGCGTCGTCGGGTTCAGGATGCCGGAGTGCTCGAGATAGAGGAGAAAGCCCCTGCATTCCACGTCGAGCTTGGCGAGCTCCTTGGCGGCGAAGGCCCGGAACGCGTTGCTCTGCGCGGGCAGCGGCGCGAGCGAGCGCTGCGGAGCGCGCACCACGCCGGCAAGCCAGGAGAGCGCCGTGCTGATGTCGTGATCCTCGAACCCGGCAGCCGAGAGCTTCTTCGCGACGCGATCGGGGTCGTGCGACAGGTCGGCCTGGCGGCAGTTCTCGAACAGGTAGACGAGGATGTCGAACATGTTGTTGTTCTCCTGGTTGGCGATCAGCTGAGGCGTTGATAGCGGCCGCCCGGCAGCGCGGCGACGCACCCGGCTAGCTCGAGTCGCAGCAACTCGGCCGACACCTGCTCGACCGGCAGTCCGGCGCGCACGCTAAGCGAGTCGAGATCGACCGGGTCGAATCCCATGTGGGACAGCAGCGTGCTCGCGTCGGGCGCCTCCGGCGCGCGTGTGGACGCGAACGCGGTGCGCCGGAAGGCGTTCAGCTCCGAGAGCACGTCATCGGCCGACTCGACCAGCTTGGCGCCTTGCTTGATCAGCGCGTGGCTGCCCTTGGAAAGCGGCGAATGGATCGACCCGGGGAGCGCGAACACCTCGCGGCCCTGCTCGGCCGCCGCGCGCGCGGTGATCAAGCGAGCCCGAGGCGAGGGCCGCTTCGACGACGAGGCAACCCTGCGCCAGGCCGCTGATCAGCCTGTTGCGGCGTGGGAAATGGTGCGCCGCGCCCGGCGTGCCCAGCGGGAACTCCGACAGCAGCAGCCCGGACTCGGCAATGCGCGCGGCCAGCGCCGCATTCTGGCGCGGGTAGACGACATCGATGCCGGTTCCCAGCACGGCGATGGTGGAACCCTGCGCCGCGAGGCCGCCACGATGCGCGGCGGCATCGATGCCCAGCGCGAGACCCGACACGATGGTGAGACCGGCTTCGCTGAAGGCTTTGGCGAACTGCTCCGCGTCGCGCACGCCCTGCGCCGTCGCATTGCGGCTGCCCACCACGGCGAGCGCAGGCCGCGCCAGCAGCTCGAGCCGCCCTGCGGCATAGAGCAGCACCGGCGGATCCGGGATCTCGAGCAGCAGCTTCGGATAGGTGCTGTCGGCAAGCGTGATGAGCGCGTGCCCGGGCTCCTCGGCCCAGCGCAGTGCGTGTGCCACCGCTTCGGAGCGCTCTTCGCGCAGCAGAGCCGCGATAGCGGGGCCGGCGATGCTTTGGAGCTGCTCCCGCGGGGCGGCCAGCACGTTCTCGGGCAAGCCGAACCGTTCCAGCAGATTGCGGACGGTAGCGGCGCCGAGGCCGGGCGTGAGCGTCAGTTGCAGCCAGCTCGCCAGCCCCGGGTCGACGTTCATTCCGGAGGCGATTTGCGGAGCAGGGATTCTCCGCCCAGAGATGCTGCGCGAGCGCTAGGGGGTCTGGATGACATCCAGCGGGCTGGCAGGCCTCGTGACGCGCATGATCACCGCGTAGGATATCCGGTCGAAGACGCGGAACACAAACGCCAAGCCATAGCGTTCGTCGGGCAGCTTGAACGTCTGCGGGTCGGCGCCCTTCCGGGAGGCGTCCGTGATCTCGGGGCCAGGCCGGTAGAGCGCGAACACGTGTCCGATCTCGACGCCGTCGGACCTGCCGCGGTTCAGCGTGATGATCGCGTGCGGGCCGGCTTCCTGCAGCTTGCCCAGGCCGCCATAGACGTCGATGACGCGCCCTTTCATGAACACCGAGGGCGCGTGCGGCGCATAGTTGGGCACGACCGGCACGCCCGCCGGCAGCAGCCGGTCGCCTTTGCCGACTTCCTGCGTGACCGTCGTCAGCTGGACTGTCGCCGGGTCGCCGGCCCGCGTGACGCGCGCGGTGCCGAGGTAGATGGCCTCGTAGCCCAAGGTGACATTGGTGTCCGGGTCCACCAGCGCCTTGCCGCGGCGGTAGACGAACCAGTTCTCTTCCTTGGAATCGCCGATGCCGCGCACGTACGCGCGGTTGCCGGCCTCGATGATCACGCGGTTTTCCTCGGTGGCGATGATCGAGGGCGCGCCGTCCAGCCCGTCAGGCTCGATCACGAGAGGGCGCGAGAGGAACGGCTCGATGACGTGCGGCGGGATGCTGGGAATCGCATCACGCGCCGTGGATTCCGCGCGCACGCGCGGCGACAGCTTCACGGTGCCGACTACGCCGCCGCCGTCGAGCCCGGGCCGTCCGGCTGCGCCCGGTGCACCGCCGGGACCCGCACCCGGGCCGGTCCCGGGACCGGCACCCGGGCCGGTCCCGGGCGCCACGCCCGGTCCACCCTCGCGCCCGGCGATCGACAACGTACCGCTCGCGCGGTCCAGCACGATCACGTCTCCGGGAAAGATCCAGTGCGGGTTGCGGATCTGCTCGCGGTTGAAGTTCCAGATCTCGGGCCAGCGCCAGGGGGAGTCCGTGAAGCGCTCGGAGATTCCCCAGAGGGTGTCGCCTCGGACCACCGTGTAGCGGTCGGGGGCGTCCTGCTTGAATGCGATCGGGGAGGTGGGGACCGGCGACTGGGCCGCTGCCCCGGCGGCCAGGCCGGATGCGACAAAAACCAGCGCTGTGATAGACTTACGCAATTGGTCGTGCATGGGGCCCCCGAACATTACCCAAGTTCCCGGGCTGGCTTGAAAATCCCTTTGCCATCCAAATTTAGCATAAACGGCGAATTTCTTACCTGTCGCCTTAGATTCTGCATCTAATTTATTCAATTTGCAACGCTATTTGCCCGCCAGATGCCCTTGCTGAACATCCTGCGATACCCTGATGCCCGCCTGCACAAAGTCGCCTCGCCGGTGACCGTGTTCGACGAGTCCCTGAAGAAGCTGGTGCGCGACATGACCGAGACCATGTACGCGGCCCCCGGCGTCGGGCTGGCCGCGACGCAGGTCGACGTGCACAAGCAGGTGATCGTGCTCGACGTCTCCGAGCGCCATGACTCGCTGGTGGTGCTGGTCAATCCGGAAATCGTCGAGACCACGGGTGTTTCCGATATCGAGGAAGGCTGCCTCTCGGTGCCCGGCGTGTACGACATCGTGGAGCGCGCCGAGCGCGTCAAGGTGCGCGCCTACGACCCGAACGGCATCCCGTTCACCCTCGAGGCGCAGGGCCTGCTCGCCGTCTGCATCCAGCACGAGATGGATCACCTGAAGGGCAAGGTCTTCGTCGAGTACCTGTCGCAGCTGAAGCAGCAGCGCGTACGCGCCAAGCTGTCCAAGCAGTTGCGCAAGTCCGCCTAACGCTTTCCTGCGCCTCGTCTTCGCCGGCACCCCGGAATTCGCCGAGCGCGCGCTCGCCGCGCTGCTCGACTCGGGCCACGAGGTGTCATTGGTCCTGACCCAGCCCGACCGGCCCGCCGGCCGCGGCATGCGACCGGTTGCCAGCGCCGTCAAGCAGCTCGCGCGGGCGCGAGGGCTCGAGCTGTTTCAGCCCGAATCCCTGAAAAGCCCCGCGGCGCAGGCACGCATCGCGGCGGCCCGCGCGGATTGCCTGGTGGTCGCGGCCTATGGATTGATCCTGCCGCCGCCGGTCCTTTGCCTCGCGCCGCACGGCGCGCTCAACCTCCACGCATCCCTGCTGCCGCGCTGGCGCGGCGCGGCTCCCATCCAGCGCGCGCTGCTCGCGGGGGACGCGCAGACCGGCATCAGCGTCATGCAGATGGAGGCCGGGCTGGATACCGGTCCTGTCCTCTCGCAGCGGGCGCTGCCGATTGCGCCGGAGGACGACGCGCAATCGCTGCACGACAAGCTCGCGGCGCTCGGCGCGCAAATGATCGTCGCGGCGCTCGATGACGTCGCGCGCGGGCGCGCACAGTCCGTGCCGCAACCCGCCGCCGGCGTCACCTACGCGCACAAGATCGGCAAGGGCGACACGGTCATCGACTGGAAGGCGAGCGCCGTGCAGATCGAGCGCGTGATACGCGCCCTGCGCCCGCTACCCGGCGCGGCCACCCAGTTGCGCGACACGGCGCTCAAGCTGTGGCGCGCCAGCGTGGTCGACGCGCGTGGCGCGCCGGGCAGCGTGCTCGAAGCCTCGCCAGCGGGGATCGTGATCGCGTGCGGCGAAGGCGCATTGCGCGCGATCGAGCTGCAGCGCGCCGGCGGCAAGCGGCTCGCCGCGGCGGATTTCCTGCGCGGCCAGCGCATCGAGCCGGGCGAGCGGCTCGGATGAAGCGCTCGGCGGAGCTCGCGCCGGCGCTCGCGGCTGCAGCGCGCGCGGTGGCGAGCGTCGCCGCCGGCCGCAGTCTTTCCGAGGCGTTGGAACGGCGCGCGGAGCAGGCGGCCGACAGCATGCGCGCCGCGCAGACCGACCTTTGCTACGGGACCTTGCGCAGCTACGGGCGCGTGCAGGCTATCGTGGAGGCCCTCTCGCGCAAAGGCGCGGGCGAGCCGCGCCTGCAGGCGCTGCTGTGGTGCGCGCTCTACGCGCTCGAATCGGGCCGCTACGCGCCCTACACCGTGGTAGACCAGGCGGTGCGCGCTGCGGCGCTGCTCGAGCTGTGGCCCGCGCGCGGCTATGTCAACGGCCTGCTGCGTAGCTACCTGCGCGAGCGCGACGCGCTCGAGCGGCGCTTGGCGGCGGACCCGCAGGCGCAGTATCGGCACCCGCTCTGGTGGATCGAGGCCGTGCAGCGCAGCTGCCCGCAGTCGTGGCCTGCCGTGCTCGCGGCGGGCAACACGCACCCGCCCATGTGCCTGCGCGTCAATCGGCGGCGCACGACGACGTCGGCCTACGCCGAGCGGCTCGCTGCCGAAGGCATCGCGGCGCGGGCCATCGGCGACGCGGCGCTCCTGCTGGCGAAGCCGGTGCCGGCGGAGCGGCTGCCCGGGTTCGCGGCCGGCGACGTGTCGGTCCAGGACGCGGGCGCGCAGCGCGCAGCGGCGCTGCTGGATCTCGCTCCAGGGCAACGCGTGCTCGACGCCTGCGCGGCCCCGGGCGGCAAGAGCGCGCACATCCTGGAAACCGCGGACGTGACGCTCACCGCGCTGGATGCCGACGCGGCACGCGCCGCGCGCATCGATGCCGGCCTTGCGCGTCTGGGGCTCGCGGCAGCGGTGCGCGTGGCGGACTGCACCGCGCTCGATACCTGGTGGGATGGCCAACCCTTCGAGCGGATCCTCGCCGATGTCCCTTGCTCGGGATCCGGGGTGGCGCGCCGGCATCCGGACATCAAGTGGCTGCGCCGCGCGCAGGACCTGCCGGCGTTCGCGCACCGCCAGGCAGCGATCCTCGATGCGCTTTGGTTCGCCCTCGCCCCGGGTGGTAAATTGCTGTATGTCACCTGCTCGATGTTCGCCGAGGAGAATGGCGCTGTCGTGGAATCCTTCTGCGCCCGCACGCCGCAGGCGCGGCGCGCCGCCCTGCCCGGCGGTGCGCCGGACCAGTTGCTGCCCGGCTCCGAGCACGACGGCTTCTTCTTCGCCTTGCTAGAGAAGGTGGCCTGACGCAGCGCGCCATGCGGTACAGCGCCACCCTGCCGAAATTTCTCGTCGCGCTCGCCTGCTGCGCCGCGCTGGCGGCGCGTGCCGACGACATCGACGTGCTGGACGCGCGGCTCGCTGCCTCCGAGGAAGGCCTGCTGCTCAGCGCGGACTTTGCGTTCGAGTTCAATCCGCGCTTGAGTGAAGCGGTGACCAACGGCGTGCCGCTGTACTTCGTCGTCGAGTTCGAGCTGACGCGGCCGCGCTGGTACTGGTTCGACGAGAATGCTGTCTCGCGCAGCACCCAGCTGCGCCTTTCCTATCACGCGCTGTCGCGGCAGTACCGGCTGTCGACCGGGCCGCTGCACCAGAACTTCTCCACGCTCGATGAAGCGCTCGACGTGCTGAGACGCTTGCGCAACTGGCAGGTGCTGGACCGTTCGGTCGCGCTCGGCGGCTCGAGCTACGAGGCGGCCTTGCGCATGCGGCTGGACCAGGCGCAGCTGCCCAGGCCGCTGCAGCTCTCCGCGCTGACCAGCCGCGAGCTGCGCCTGGAGTCGCCGTGGAAGCGCTTCCTCTTCCTGCCGCCGCGCATGCCGGCAGGGGCGGGAGGCGGCAAGTGAAGGCCCTGCTCATCGTCGGCGCCGCGCTCGCGGGCGTCCTGCTCTTCCTGCTGGCGACCGCAAGTTCCGCGGACAGCACGCTGTTCGCGCGCCAGTATCCGCTGCTGCTTGGGCTGAACGCGGCGCTTGCCGTGGCGCTCGCGGCGCTGCTGGGCGTGCAGCTCGCGGCGCTGCTGCGCCGCTACCGCAGCGGCGTGTTCGGCTCGCGGCTGTCGCTGCGCTTCCTGGTGCTGTTCGCGATGATGGCGCTGGTGCCGGGCGCGCTGGTCTACACCGTCTCGGTGCAGTTTCTCACCAAGAGCATCGAGTCCTGGTTCGACGTGAAAGTGGACGCCGCGCTGGAGGGCGGCATCGCGCTGGGACAGTCGGCGGTGGATCGCATGCTGGCCGAGATGCAGGTCAAGGGCCGGGCCATGGCGCTCGAGCTCGCCGAGCGCTCGAGCGCGCAGCTGGTGGGCTCGCTCAACCGGCTGCGCGAGCAGGCGGGCGTGCAGGAAGCTTTGGTGGTGAGCGCGAGCGGCAAGCTGCTCGCGAGCGCGAGCGAGGACGTGTCGAAGTTCGTCCCGGAGCTGCCGACGGCGCAAGCGCTGCGCCAGGCGAGTACCTCACGCGGCTACGGCTTCATCGATGCGCCCGAGGGCCGGCCGCTCGCGCTGCGCGTGGTGGTGCCCATCTCTGGCATCGCGCTCGCGGACGAGAGCCGCTACCTGGAGCTGCGCCAGCCGGTGCCCGCCAGCTTGGCGAGGAGCGCGGAAGCAGTCGAGTCCGCGTACCGGGACTATCGCGAGCTCGCGCTCTCGCGCCAGGGGCTGAGGCGGATCTACATCGTGACGCTCACCCTCGCGCTGCTGATGGCCCTGTTCGTCGCCGTGTCGCTAGCGGTGATCCTCGCCAACCGGCTCGCCGCGCCGCTCGGCAACCTGGCGCAGGCGACGCAGGCGGTGGCGCGCGGCGACTTCTCGCAGCGGCCGCCGGTGACGAGCCGCGACGAGCTGGGCGTGCTGACGGAGTCGTTCAACTCGATGACGCGCCAGCTCGACGAGGCGCGGCGCATCGTCGAGTCGAACCGCGTCGCGCTCGAAACTGCGAAGGCTTCGCTGGAGAACGTCCTCGCCAACCTGTCGGCCGGCGTGCTGGTGTTCGACCGCGAGCTGCGGCTGTCCATCTCCAATCGCGGCGCCGCCGAGATCCTGGGAGGCGATCTCGCGGGCCTTGCCGGGCGGCCGCTCGCCGAGTGGAAAGGGCCGCTGGAGGCCTTTGCCGTCCCCGTGCGCGATCAGGTCCTCGCCCATGGCGCACGCACCTGGCAGCTGGAGATCATGCTCAAGAGCGCCGGCAAGACCCTGCTCGCGCGTGGCGCGGCGCTGCCCGAGTCCACCGGCGGAGGCTACGTGCTGGTGTTCGACGACATCACGCAGCTGATCCAGGCGCAGCGCGCCACCGCCTGGGCGGAAGTCGCGCGGCGGCTGGCGCACGAGATCAAGAATCCCCTCACCCCGATCCAGCTGTCGGCGGAGCGCCTCGAGATGAAGCTGGAGGGCAAGCTCGCGCGCGAGGACGCCGAGATCCTGCGGCGCAACACCCAGACCATCGTCAACCAGGTGACCGCCCTCAAGTCGATGGTGGACGACTTCGGCGACTACGCGCGCCTGCCCGCGCCGGTGCAGACCGGGCTGGACCTCAATGCGCTGGTGGCGGATGTGCTGGCGCTGTACGAGCATTCGCGCGTGCCGATCGCCCGGCGCCTTGCGCCCGCGCTGCCGCCGGTATGGGCCGATTCGGCGCAGATCCGCCAGGTCATCCACAATCTCGTTCAGAACGCGCAGGACGCCCTCGAGAACCGCAAGGAGCCGCGGCCGCTGCCTGCCGTGGAAGTGTGCACCGAACTCGCCGGCGACAAGGTGCGGCTGTCGGTGACGGACAACGGCGACGGCTTTCCCGAAGAGCTGATGGCGCGCATCTTCGAGCCCTACGTCACCACCAAGCCGCGCGGCACCGGGCTCGGCCTGGCCATCGTCAAGAAGATCGTCGACGAGCACCACGGCTCGATCGCCATCGAGAACCGCCCGCAACGCGGCGCATCGGTGAGCGTGCTGCTGCCGCTCGCCGAGGCGGCCTAATGGCGCAGATCCTGGTGGTCGACGACGAGGTCGGCATCCGCGAGCTGCTCTCGGAGATCCTGTCCGACGAGGGCCACAGCGTGCAGCTTGCCGAGAGCGCGGGCGCGGCGCGCCAGGCGCGCGGGTCCAGCCGTCCCGACCTGGTGCTGCTCGACATCTGGATGCCCGACACGGACGGCATCACGCTGCTCAAGGAGTGGGCGGGCAGCGGCCAGCTGACGATGCCCGTGGTGATGATGTCCGGCCACGGCACCATCGAGACCGCGGTCGAGGCAACGCGCATCGGCGCGCTCGATTACCTGGAGAAGCCGATCGCGCTGCAGCGCCTGCTGGCCACGGTGAAGCGGGCGCTGCGCAATCACGAGCTGGCCGCGCCCCGGCCGCTGTCGCTGGCGGTGCTGGGGCGCTCGGCGTCGCTTGCCGAGCTGCACAAGCGCCTCGCCCAGCTGTCGCAGACCGCCGCGCCGCTCCTGCTGCGCGGCGAGCCGGGCATGCTGCCGGAAGTCTTCGCGCGACTGCTCGCCGCGCCCGGCGCGCCGTTCCTGTCGGGCGCCGAGCTGCTGGCGGACGCCTCCACCGAGCTGCTGGCGCGGGCGGCGGGCGGCATACTGTTCCTCCCCGATCTCTCGCGCCTGGCGCGCGGCGAGCAGCGCAACCTGCAGTTCCTGCTCGCGCGCGCCGACCGGCACAAGGCGCGCATCGTGGCGTTCTCGCCGGTGGACGCCCGCGCGCTGGTGGAGCGCTTCGGCTACGAGCCCGCTGTCGTGGAGCGACTGGCGGAGCTCACGCTGCGGCTGCCCGCGCTGCGCGACTTCGTCGAGGACGTGCCGGAGCTCGCCGCGCAGATGCTGGCGCAGCTCGTGGAGGCGCGCGCCTGCCCGCCGCGCCGCTTCTCGGTGGCGGCGCTGAACGCGCTGCGACAGCACCGCTGGCCGGGCAACCTCGCCGAGCTGGAGCACGCGGTGAAGAACCTGGCGATCACCGCGCTCGAAGAGGAAGTGGGCATCGAGGACGTCGAGCGCGTGCTGGCCGCTCAAGGCTCGCCGGTCGGCACGCCGGAGCCCGGCCTGGACCGGCCCTATCGGCAGGCGCGCGAGGCCTTCGAGCGGGCGTACTTCGAGAACCTGCTGGTGCAGGAGCGCGGCAGCATGTCGCGCGTGGCAGAAAAGTCGGGACTGGAGCGCACTCACCTGTACCGCAAGCTGAAGGCGCTCGGCCTGCCGGTCGGCAAGCGCGAGGAAGGCTGAGGCAGAGGCCCCCGACATGAAGATCATCATCCTCGGCGCCGGCCAGGTCGGCGGCACGGTGGCGGAGAGCCTGGTCTCCGAGCAGAACGACATCACCGTGGTGGACACCGATCCGGCGCGCCTGCGCGCGCTGCAGGACCGCCTCGACCTGCGTACCGTGACCGGGAGCGCCGCGCATCCGTCCGTGCTGACCGAGGCGGGCATCGAAGATGCCGACCTGCTGATCGCGGTGACGCAGTCCGACGAGACCAATCTCGTCGCCTGCAAGCTCGCGGCGCGCATGTTCAACGTGCCGCGGCGCATCGCGCGCATCCGCGCCACCGATCTGCTCGACGACCCCAGGGTGCTGGGGCCCGACGGCTTCGACGTCGACCTGTCGATCTGCCCCGAGCAGGTGCTGACCGACTACATCGTCAAGCTGGTGGAGTTTCCGGAGGCGCTGCAAGTGCTCGATTTCGCCGGGGGCAAGGTGAGCCTGGTGGCGGTGCGCGCCTACCAGGGCGGACCCATGGTGGGGCGCCCGGTCAAGGAGATCCGCAACCACATCCCGAACATCGACACGCGCATCGTTGCGATGTTCCGGCGCGACGGCGCGGTCCTGCCGGACGGCGACACGGTGATCGAGGACGGCGACGAGGTGTTCTGCCTGGCGGCCTCGGACGACATCCGGCAGGTGATGAAGGAGCTGCGCCGCATGGACCAGCCGGTGCAGCGCGTGATGATCGCGGGCGGCGGCAACATCGGCATGCGCCTCGCGCGCGCCCTGGAGAACGCCTACTCGGTGCGCGTGATCGAGCACAACAAGCGGCGCTGCGAGGGCCTCGCGGCGAAGCTCAACCGCGCGCTGGTGCTCAACGGCGACGCCACCGACGAGGAGCTGCTGGAGCAGGAGAACATCGCGCAGATGGACCTGTTCGTCGCGGTGACCAACGACGACGAGAACAACATCATGAGCTGCCTGCTGGCGAAGAGGATGGGCGCCCGCCGCGTGGTCGCGCTGATCAACCGCCGCAGCTACGTCGACCTGCTGCAGAGCGGCCAGATCGACATCGCCATCTCGCCGGCGCAGGCCACCATCGGCAAGCTCCTCGCCCACGTGCGCCGCGGCGACGTGGTGGCGGTGCACAGCCTGCGGCGCGGCGCGGCGGAGGCGCTCGAGGCCGTGGTGCACGGCGACCGCGATTCCTGCCGCGTCACCGGCCGGCGCGTCGATGAAGTCGAGCTGCCCGCCGGTGCCACCATCGGCGCCGTGGTGCGCGGCAGCCAGGTGCTGATGGCGCACCACGACACCCGCATCGAGGCGGAGGACCATGTCATCCTCTTCGTGACCGACAAGAAGACGCTGCCGCGGGTGGAGAAGCTGTTCCAGGTTGGCGCGCGCTTCATCTAGTCCGCCGATCGCGTGCGCCTCGCCGCCGTCCTGAATGTGCTGTCGCTGGTGCTGCTGCTGTTTGCCGCCAGCATGCTGGTGCCGCTCGCCTTCTCTCTGGGCTTTCGCGATGGCGCGTCGCCGGCCTACGGCAAGGCGATGGGCGTCACCCTGCTCGCCGCCGCGCTGCTGTGGGGCGCCACGCACCGCGCCGGGCGCGAGCTGCAGGTCCGCGACGGCTTCTTGCTCGTGGCGCTGGTGTGGACCGTGCTGCCGGCCTTTGCGACGCTGCCGCTCCTGCTGCAGCTGCCGGTGCTGTCCTTCACCGACGCCTACTTCGAGGCCGTGTCCGGCCTCACCGCGAGCGGCGGCACGGTGCTCTCGGGCCTGGACCGGCTGCCACCCTCGCTCAACATCTGGCGCGGCTTCATGATCTGGCTGGGCGGCATGGGGGTGATCGTGCTGGCGGTGGCGATCCTGCCGCTGCTCGGCGTCGGCGGCTCGCAGTTGTTCAAGGCGGAAACGCCGACGCCCATGAAGGACACCAAGCTCACCCCACGCATCGCGGAAACGGCCAAGGGCCTGTGGCTCGTCTATTTCGCGCTGACGGTCGCCTGCGGGCTTGCGTATCGCTGGGCCGGCATGAGCTGGCTCGACGCGGTGATGCACGCCTTCACCACCATGGGCCTGGGCGGCTTCTCGACGCACGACGCGAGCTTCGCCCACTGGAACTCGCCGCGCATCGAGGCGGTGGCGATCGTGTTCATGCTGATCGCGGCGATCAACTTCGCCACGCATTTCCTTGCCTGGCACCGGCGCTCGCTGCGCGTCTACCGCGTGGATCCCGAGGCGAAGGCGTTCCTCGGCGTCGCCCTGGCGTCCGTGTTTGGCGTCGCGGTCTATCTCACCTGGGACGGCACTTACGCGGACTTCGGCACGGCGCTGCGCTTCGCGGCCTTCAACGTGGTGTCGATCGCCACCACCACGGGCTACGCGAACACCGATTACAACCTCTGGCCGATCTTCGCGCCGCTGTGGATGCTGTTCCTGTGCAGCTTCGCCAGCTGCTCGGGTTCCACCGGCAGCGGCATGAAGATGATCCGCGCGCAGATCCTGTTCAAGCAGGTGTTCCGCGAGCTGCTGCGCATCATCCACCCGCGCGTCTACAACCCGGTGAAGCTCGGCGGCCAGACCGTCGAGAACAACGTCGTGTTCGCGGTGCTGGCCTACGTCTTCGTCTACGTGTCCTGCATCATCGTCTTCACGCTGCTGCTCACCCTGGGCGGCGCGGACGTGGTGACGGCCTTCTCGGCGGCGGTGGCCTCGATGAACAACACCGGTCCGGGTCTGGCGCAGGTGGGACCCGCCGCGACCTACGCGGTGCTGACCGACTTCCAGACCTGGATCTGCTCCTTCGCCATGCTCCTCGGGCGCCTCGAGCTGTTCACGCTGTTGGTGGTGATGACTCCAGCGTTCTGGCGCAAGTGAGCCGCGTTCCGGTCCGCGTCGTGGCCGGCCAGTGGAGCGAGGCGCCGCCGGGCTGGGTCGCGCTCAAGCCGAGCGCCTGCCCCTGCTGCGTGGGGCGCGTGGCGATGCAGGTCGAACTGGCACGCGTGATCCGCGAGCAGCGGCCACGCGGCGTCGTGATCGAGCTGTCGGACCCGGCCCATGCGCCCGCCATGCGCAGGGCGCTCAGCGAATGGCCGCTTTCCGGGAAAGTGGAGCTTTGCTAGGCGCGCAACAGCGCGACGACGAGCGCGAGCCAGCCAAGCACCAGGGCGATTCCGCCGAAGGGAGTCAGCACGCCGAGTGCCCTGGGCGCGCCCAGCGCCAGCGCGTAGAGGCTGCCCGAGAACAGGATGATTCCCGCCAGCAGCAAGGCGCCAGCGCTGCGCAGCCAAGGGCCATCCGGGACGATTGCGGCGCACAGCCCCACGGCGATCATTCCCAGTGCGTGCCAGAGGTGGTACTGCACGCCGGTGTGCCAGACCGCCAGCAGGTCCGCCGGCAGGCGGGACTTCAGCGCGTGCGCGCCGAACGCGCCGAGCGCGACGCCCGCCGCGGCGAGCAGTGCGCCCAGTGCGACGAGGAGCTTCGGGCTCAGGACGTCTTTTTCTTCTTCACGCGCTGCGGCCGCTTCTTGCCGTAGCTGCCCTTGTAGATCTTGCCCTTGCGCGTGCGCTTGTCGCCTCTGCCCATCTCAAGTCTCCGGTTGCAGTTGTGCGCGGCATTATAGCTACGCGGCTTTCGACCGCGTGTCCGGGTCGTAGGCGAGATAGGGTGCGAGCCAGCGCTCGGCTTCCTCCGATGCGCATGCCCTTGCGCCGCGCGTAGTCTTCGACCTGGTCGCGCCCGATCTTGCCGACCGCGAAGTAGGCGGCGTCGGGGTGCGACAGGTAAAAGCCCGCCACTGCCGCGGCCGGCAGCATGGCGTAGGACTCGGTCAGGCGCATCTCCGCGTTCGCCTCCGCGTCGAGCAGCGCGAACATCGCGCCCTTCTCGGTATGGTCGGGGCAGGCGGGATAGCCGGGCGCAGGCCGGATGCCGCGATACTGCTCGGCGACCAGTTGCTCGATGCCGAGCGCCTCTTGCGGCGCATAGCCCCAGTACTCGCGCCGCACGCGCTCGTGCAGGTGCTCGGCGAAGGCCTCCGCCAGGCGGTCGGCGAGCGCCTTGAGCATGATTGCGGCGTAGTCGTCGTGCGCGCGCTCGAACTCTGCGAGCTTCTTGTCGATGCCGAGGCCCGCGGTGACCGCGAAAGCGCCGATCCAGTCGGCAACGCCGGCCTCCCTCGGCGCGACGTAGTCCGCCAGACACTGGTTGGCGCGGCCCGCGGGCTTCTGGTTCTGCTGCCGAAGGTTGTGCCAGGTCATGCGCAGCTCGCGCCGCGACTCGTCGCGATACACCTCGACGTCGTCGCCGACGCGCGCAGCGGGGAAGAGCCCCACCACGCCGCTCGCGCGCACCCAGCGGCCATCGATCATGCGCTTGAGGAACGCTCGCGCGTCTGCAAGGAGCTTCCTTGCCTCCACGCCCACCACTGCATCCTCGAGGATGGCCGGGTAGGAACCGGAGAGTTCCCAGGTCTGGAAGAAAGGCCCCCAGTCGATGTAGGGGGCGAGCTTTTCCAGCGGGTAGTTCTTCAGCACGGTGAGTCCCGGCCTGGCGGGCCGCGGCGGCGCATACGCCTTCCAGTCGATTGCGTGGCCGAGCTCGCGCGCCCGCGCGATCGGCAGTAGCGGCCCCGGTCCCTTCTTGTCCGCATGTTGCTGCCGGATCTTGGCGTAGTCAGCGCTCACCTCCGCCATATAGGCTGCCCTGTTATCGGGTGAAAGGAGGCTTTGCGCTACCGTGACCGAGCGCGATGCGTCGGGGACGTACACGACCGGGCCGGAATACTGCGGCGCGATCTTGACGGCGGTATGCACGCGCGAGGTCGTCGCGCCGCCGATGAGCAGCGGCAGTTGCAGCCCTTCGCGCTCCATCTCCTTGGCCACGTGCGCCATCTCCTCGAGCGAGGGCGTGATGAGGCCCGACAGCCCGATGGCATCGGCGTTCTCCGCGCGCGCCGTGTCGAGGATCTTCTGCGCGGGCACCATCACGCCGAGGTTCACCACCTCGTAGTTGTTGCACTGGAGCACCACCGCGACGATGTTCTTGCCGATGTCGTGCACGTCGCCTTTCACGGTGGCGATGACGATCTTTCCCTTGGGGCGCCCCGCCTGGCCAGTGCGCGCTTTCTCCGCCTCGATGTAAGGCACGAGGTGCGCCACCGCCTGCTTCATCACGCGCGCCGACTTCACGACCTGGGGCAGGAACATCTTGCCGGCGCCGAACAGGTCCCCGACCACGTTCATGCCGTCCATCAGCGGGCCCTCGATCACCTCGATCGGGCGCGCCGCCGCGAGGCGCGCCTCTTCCGTGTCCGCGACGACGTGCGCCGAGATGCCGTTGACCAGGGCATGCACCAGGCGCTCGCGCGCCGTGCCGCGTCGCCAGGCGTCGTCTGCCCTCGCCGCCTTGCCGGTGCCGGCCTTCACCGAGCCGGCGAACTCGATCAGCCGCTCGGTGGCGTCCGCCCGTCGATTGAGAATCACGTCCTCCACGCGTTCGCGCAGCTGCGGCTCGATCTCCTCGTACACGCCGAGCTGGCCCGCGTTGACGATGCCCATCGACATGCCCGCGCGGATGGCGTGGTACAGGAACGCGGTATGCATCGCCTCGCGCACCGCGTCGTTGCCGCGGAACGAGAACGACAGGTTCGACAGCCCACCCGACACCTGCGCGTGCGGCAGGTTCTGCCGGATCCAGCGCGCCGCCTCGATGTAGTCCACCCCGTAGTTCGCGTGCTCTTCGAGGCCCGTGGCAACGGCGAAGATGTTCGGATCGAAAATGATGTCCTCGGCCGCGAACCCCGCCTGGGCGGTGAGCAAATCATGGGCGCGCCGGCAGATCGCGGTGCGCCGCTCGAGCGTGTCGGCCTGGCCCTGCTCGTCGAACGCCATCACCACCACCGCGGCGCCGTAGCGGCGCGCAAGGCGCGCCTGGCGCAGGAACTCCGCCTCGCCTTCCTTGAGGCTGATCGAATTGACGATGCTCTTGCCCTGGACGCATTTCAGGCCCGCCTCGATGACGGCCCACTTCGAGCTGTCGATCATCACCGGCACGCGCGCGATGTCGGGCTCGGCCGCCGCCAGCCTGAGGAAGCGCTGCATCGCCGCCTCCGAGTCGAGCATCGCCTCGTCCATGTTCACATCGATCACCTGCGCGCCGTTCTCCACTTGCTGGCGCGCCACGGTCAACGCGCTCCGCGTAATTTCCGGCCAGGATGAGGCGCGCGAACGCTTTAGAGCCGGTGACGTTGGCGCGCTCGCCGACGTTGACGAAAAGCGACTCCGGCCCGACGTTGAGCGGCTCGAGGCCCGCGAGCCGCAGCTTTGCCGGCAGCGCGGGCGCGCGCCGCGGCGCCACGCCGCGCACCGCTTCGGCGAGCGCGCGGATGTGCTCGGCGGTGGTGCCGCAGCAGCCGCCGACGATGTTGAGCCAGCCGTTTCTCGCCCACTCGCCCATGATGGCGGCCATGTTCTCCGGCGTGTCGTCGTACTCGCCGAAGGCATTGGGCAACCCCGCATTCGGGTGGCAGGAGACGAAGGCCTCCGACACCGCGGCGAGCTCCTCCACGTGCGGGCGCAGCTCTTTCGCGCCGAGCGCGCAGTTCAGCCCGATCGCGAGCGGCCGGGCGTGCCGCACCGAGTTGTAGAACGCCTCGGTGGTCTGCCCCGAGAGCGTGCGCCCCGAGGCGTCGGTGATGGTGCCCGAGATGATCACCGGCAGCCGCTCGCCGCGCCGCTCGAACAGTTCCTCCAGCGCAAACAGCGCCGCCTTGGCGTTGAGGGTGTCGAACACCGTCTCGACGAGGAACAGGTCCACGCCGCCGTCGGCGAGCGCCGCGGCCGCCTCGGCGTAGGCCGCCACCAGCTGGTCGAAGTCGATGGCGCGGAATCCCGCGTCGTTCACGTCCGGGGAAATCGACGCGGTCTTGGTGGTCGGCCCGAGCACGCCCGCGACGAAGCGCGGCCGCGACGGCTCTCGTGCCTCCCTTTCACGCGCCGCCCCGACGGCGAGGCGCGCGGCGGCGAGGTTGAGCTCGGCGACCTGCGCCTCCATGCCGTAGTCGGCCATCGACACGGCAGTCGAATTGAAGGTGTTGGTCTCGATGATGTCGGCGCCCGCCTCGAGATACTGCGCATGGATGCGCCGGATGAGATCCGGCTGCGTCAGCGCGAGCAGGTCGTTGTTGCCGCGCAGCTCGCGCGGCCAGTCGCGGAAGCGCTCGCCGCGGAACTGCGCCTCGGACAGGCGCTCGCGCTGGATCATGGTGCCCATGGCGCCGTCCAGGACGAGGATCCTCTCGCCGAGGAGGGCGCGGAGCTGCGCGCTGCGATCGCTGTGCGTCATCGGGTCCCGGAAAACAAAACGCCCGTTCGGCTTGCGCGGAAACGGGCGTCGGAGCACGTCTCTTTAGCGGTATTTGTAACGCGCCCGCAAGCTGAACATCAAATCGGCGCGGACTGGCAGTGTGCCCAGTTCCCCCTGTTGTGTCAATTGCTTACGCGTATAATGCCCTCCCCCATGGAACACCTCGAGCCCAAGCGCGCGCAGCAGTTCCTGAAGCAGCATGCGGATGCGCTGTTCATCGATTGCCGCAGCGAGATGGAGTATCTGTTCGTGGGCCACCCGGTGGGCGCGCTGCACGTCGCGTGGAACGACGGGCCGGACTGGGCAGTGAATCCGCATTTCGTGGGCCAGGTGAAGAAGCTCGCCGGCACCAATCACACCACGCGCCCGGTGGTGCTCATCTGCCGCAGCGGCAACCGCTCCAAGGAAGCCGGCGAAGAGCTCGAGCGCGCGGGCTTTACGCAGGTGTTCAACGTGGTGCACGGCTTCGAGGGCGAGCTGAACGACAGTCACCAGCGCAACTCGACCGCCGGCTGGCGTTTCGAGGGCCTGCCCTGGGAGCAGTGCTAGCGCGCTAGACGGGCGCCGCGCTGGCTTCTCGAGCGCCATTTGCCCAGCGCCCCCGCAGCAGCGTACCCGCCGGCCCGCCTCGCCTGGGGCATCTGGGCGCTGGGCGCCTCGCTGTACCTCGCCGGGTTCTTCCAGCGCGTCGCCCCCGCGGTGATGACGCAGGAGCTGATGGCGGAGTTCTCCCTTGCCGCCGCCGGCCTGGGCAATCTTTCGGCGTTCTACCTCTACGGCTACGTCGCCATGCAGATCCCGACCGGGCTCATGGTCGACCGCTACGGCGCGCGACGCGTGCTCACGGCCGGCGCGGCGGTCGCCGCCATCGGCGGCCTGATGTTCGCGCTCGCCCCGAATCTGTACGTCGCGTATCTCGGCCGGCTGCTGATTGGCGGCTCGGTGGGCGTGGCCTGGGTGGGGACGCTCAAGCTCGCCGCGCACTGGCTGCCCGCGGAGCGTTTCGCGCTCGCGAGCGGGCTCGCACTCGCTGCCGGGATGAGCGGCGCGGTCGGCGCCGGCGTGCCGCTTGCCGCGGCGGTCGCGCAATTCGAATGGCGCCCCGTCATGCTCGCGGTGGCGCTCGCCACCGTCGCGATCTGCGGCGCGATCTGGCTTGCGGTGCGTGACGATCCCTCGGAACGGGGCTACCTCGCCTTCGCCCCAGCGCGAGCCTCAGGCGCCGCGCGCACATCCGCATGGCAGGGGTTGGCCGAAGTCCTGCGCTACCGCAACACCTGGCTCATCTTCTTCGCGCCGCAGGGCATCAGCGGCGCGACCATCGCCTTCGGCGGCCTGTGGGGCGTGCCGTACCTCGTGTCGGTGTACGGCTTCACGCAGGGGCGCGCGGCTTTCTACTGCTCGGCGCTGATGCTGGCGTGGGCGCTCGGCGGGCCGCTGTTCGGCGCGTTCTCGGACCGGCTGCGCGAGCGCAAGGCACTCTACGTGATCGGCGCGGTCTCGGCGCTCGTGCTGTGGTCGGTGATCGTGCTGGCGCACCCCTCGCCGAACGTCTTGCTTGCGCTGCTGGTGGGCGCGGGGTTCACCTCGGGCTGCATGGTGGTCGGCTTCGCCTACGCCAAGGAGTCGGTGCCCGCGCAACTGGCGGGTACCGCGACGGGCGTCGCCAACATGGGCTCGATGACCGGCGCGATGCTGCTGCAGCCGCTGATCGGCATCGTTCTCGATCAGGGCTGGCTCGGCGAGGTGACCTATTCGGGCGCGCGCGCCTATGGCGCGCAGGCCTACCGCGACGCGTTCCTGCTGCTGCTTGGCTGGCTTTCGCTGTCGTTCGCCTGCGCGCTCGCCACACGCGAGACGCACGCGCGCCAGTTGCGCTGATAAGATTTCGGGCGATGAACGACGCCGAATTCCGCTCCATCGTCGCGACCTTTGCGTGCCAGGTGCATTGGGGCGACTGCGACCCGGCGGGCATCATCTTCTATCCCACCTACTTCCGCTGGATGGACTCGGCCTGCTGGGCGTTCTTCGCCGGCGTCGGCTACCCCGCCAAGCGCATGCGCGCGGAGAATCTTGCCATGCCGCTCATTGCCGCGGACTGCCGGTTCCTGCATCCCGCCGAGCAGGGCGACCACTGCGAGGTGCGCTCGAAGATCGCGCGCTTCGGCGGCAAGTCCTTCGTGCTTGCGCACGAGGTGCTGCGTGCCGACGGCGTGGCGCTCGCGCGCGGCAGCGAGACGCGCGTGTGGGGACGGTTCGAGCAAGGGCCAGGCTCGCGCCTGCGCGGGGAAACGATTCCAGAAGAGCTGAAGGCGCTGTTCCGCGCAAAGTAGCTACCTGCGCGCCGCCGCCAGACGTGCCTCCAAACGCGACGGACTAGCTCGTCCGCACCACCTGCCACTCGGCCAGCGCGCGCGCGATCATCGCGCCCGCGCTGCCGAACGTGTTCTCGGCGTCGAACAGTCCGGCGAGCTCCTGCTGCGGAATCGCGCGCGCCGCTTCGGGGTCGGCGCGCAGCGCCTCGAGCAGCGTGATGCCCTCGCGCTGCACCTGCGCGCACAGCCTCTCAGTCAGCTGGTGAGCGGCCGCCTTGCCGAGTGTTTGCGCAAGGCGCACGGCCACCGCTTCGGAGAACACCAGGCCGCGCGTGCGCTCGAGATTGCGGCGCATCGCCGCCGCGTCCACTTCGAGCCCTTCGAGGACCTCCGCCATCGCCGCGGCGCCGCTCGCCGCCGCGCACAGCAGCTCGCGCAGCGTGAACCACTGGCTCTGCCACTGGCCCAGTCCGCGCTCGTGCTCGGGCGCGAGCTGTGCGAGCAGCGTCGCCGCGAGGCCGGGCGCGCGCAGCGCGGCCTCCAGCGCCAGCAGGCTGCCGGCGGGATTGCGCTTGTGCGGCAGGCTCGAGGAGCCGCCGCGGCCCGCGCCCGCCGGCTCGGCGGCCTCGCCGACCTCGGGCTGCATCATGAGCGAGACGTCGCGCCCGATCTTGCCCGCCGTGCCCGCGACGATCGCGATCTCCGCGCCCAGGCGCGCGAATGCGTCGCGTGCGCTCTGCCACGGTATCGAGGGTCGCGGCAGGTCGAGCTCGGCGGCCAGCGCGTCGCCCACCGCGTCGCCCTGCGAGCCGAACGCGGACAGCGTGCCGCCGGCGCCGCCGAACTGCAGCGTGCAGGCCTGCGCGAGCGCCGCCGGCAGTCGGCCGCGCGCGCGGCTCAGCGCGGACAACCAGACCGCCGCCTTCCAGCCGAACGGGACGGGCAGCGCGGGCTGCAGCAGCGTGCGCGCGGCGAGCGGCGTGAGTGCGTGACGCTCGGCCAGTTGCGCGGCGGCGTCACCCGCGCGCGTGGCGAGGCCGATCAGGCGCTCGCCGGCGCCGCGCAGGCAGAGCACGGCCGCCGTATCCATGACGTCCTGGCTGGTGGCGCCGAAGTGAACGTGGCGCGCCGCCTCGGCGGACGCCGCCGCGACCTGCGCAGTGAGCTCCTGCACGAAGGGAATGGCCAGCGCTCCCGCCGAGCGCGCGGCGCGCGCGAGCGCCGTCGCGTCGAATTCGGCGCGCTCGCAAACGCGCGCGATGGTCTGCGCATGCTCGGCCGGGACCAGCCCGGCGCGCGCCTCGGCGAGCGCCAGCGCCGCTTCGAAGCGCGCCATGGCGGCGAGCAGCTGCCGGTCCGACAGCAGCTCGGCGCAGCGCTCGTCCGCGAAGGCGAGTTCGAGGCTCAGAAGTCGAAGAACGCCGTTTCGTCCTTGCCCTGCAGGACGATGTTCCACTCCAGGATGCCCTTGCCCTCGCGCTGCGCGATGAGCGTGGCGCGCCGCGCCGCCGGCACGAGCTTGAGCAGCGGATCCTGCGCATTGGCAGCATCGCCCGGGAAGTACATGCGCGTGGAGAGCTGCTTGAGCAGGCCGCGCATGAACACCGTCACCGACAGGTGGGGCGCCTGCAGCTTGCCGTCGGGGCCGGGCACGCGGCCCGGCTTGATGGTGGTGAACTTGAACGCGCCCTTCGCATCGGTCGGGATGCGGCCGAAACCGCGGAAGCCCTTCTCCAGCGCCTTCTTCTGGGAGTCTTCCGGGTGCGCATACTTGCCCTCGGCATTGGCCTGCCAGATCTCGATCAGGCCGTCACTCACGCCGGCGCCGTCGCCATCCACGAGGCGCCCCTGGACGGTGACACGCTCGCCCTTGACGCCGGGCCCGGCGATCTTCGAGGTGTTGAGCCAGGTGAGCCCGATGTGCAGGTAGGGGCCGACCGTCTGCGAACCGCTGGCATAGAGGCTCATGTCATTCCCCCGGCGACTTGTCCATCGGCGTCGCTTCGCGGCCGCGCAGCACGATGTCGAAGCGGTAGGCAAGCGCGTGCTCGGGCACCGTGTTCTCCCAGTCGAACTGCGAGACGAGGCGCACGCGCGCCTTCTCGTCGGGGACGCTCATGTACATCGGGTCGTACTCGAGCAGCGGGTCTCCCGGAAAGTACATCTGCGTGACCATACGCGTCAGGAACGCGCGGCCGAAGAGCGAGAAATGGATGTGGGCCGGGCGCCAGGCGTTGTAGTGGTTGCGCCAGGGATACTCCCCGGGCCGGATGCTGATGAAGCGATAGCGCCCTTCGGCGTCGGTGAGGGCGCGCCCCGCGCCCGAGAAATTCGGATCCACCGGCGCGTTGTGCGTGTCGTTCTTGTGCGGGTAGCGGCCGGCGGCGTTCGCCTGCCAGACCTCGACCAGCGTATGCGGCAGCGGCCGGCCGTTCTCGTCGAGCACGCGGCCGCTGACGATGATGCGCTCGCCGATCGGGTCGCCCTTGTGCTGGCGCGTGAGGTCGTGGTCGGTGGGCTTCAGGTCGTCGGTGCCGAATACCGGACCGGTGATCTCGGAGAGCGTCTGCGGCACGATCACCAGCGGCTGCGTCGGATGGCGCTTCGCGGTCGACGCGTAGAACGGGAAGTCGTACTCGGGCTGCGTGCCTGGATGGAACCTGCGGTAAGCCTGGATCTTGCTCATGGCGACTTCAGTCTCCCTCAATGCGGATTCTTCCGGGGCGCATTCTCCCTCTATTCGGCGTCGGGCTGCTTGCCCGGCTGCGCACGGTCGAATGCATCAAGTTGCATGCACGCGTCGAACACCCGCATCACCGTGGGGTACGGCCCGAGATCGCACTGGTAGCGCTGCGCGTTGAACACCTGCGGCACGAGGCAGCAGTCGGCGATGCCGGGCGTATCGCCCTGGCTGAACTTTCCGGTGCCTGGGGTCTTCGCCATCGCAGCCTCGAGTTTCGCCATGCCGTCGGCGATCCAGTGGCGGTACCACGCGTTCACCTGATCCTCGTTCTGGCCGAGCGCCTTTCTCAGGTGCGTGAGCGTGCGCAGGTTGTTGAGCGGATGGATCTCGCAGGCGACGAGCAGCGCGAGGCTGCGCGCGCGTGCGCGCGCGAACGGATCCTTGGGCAGCAGCGGCGGCTGAGGATGCGTCTCCTCGAGGTACTCGAGGATCGCGAGCGACTGGGTCAGCAGCCGCCCGCCGTCCTCCAGCGCCGGCACGAGGCCCTGGGGATTCACCGCGCCGTACTCGGGCTTGCGATGATCGCCTTTGCCCAGGTGGATGAACGCGGGCTCGTAGGCGAGCCCCTTGAGGTTGAGGCCGATCCGCACCCGGAACGCGGCCGAGCTGCGGAAGTAGCCGTACAACCTCATAGCGCGGCAACGATCTTCACCTTCAGCTCGCCCACGCCGTCGATGCCGGCGTGCATCTCGTCGCCCGGCTTCACCGGGCCGACGCCGGCGGGCGTTCCCGAATAGATCAGGTCGCCCGGCTCGAGCGTGTAGTACTCGGAGAGATAGGCGATCTGCTCGGGCACCGACCAGATCATGTCGGCCAGGTCCGCCTTCTGGCGCTCCTTGCCGTTCACCTGGAGCCAGATCGCGCCCTTGGACGGGTGGCCGACCTTCGAGGCCAACACCAGGCTGCTGCAGGGCGCGGCTTCGTCGAAGTCCTTGCCGAAGTCCCAGGGGCGGCCGTGGTCCTTGCCCCATTGCTGCAGGTCGCGGCGCGTCATGTCCAGGCCCACTGCGTAGCCGAAGACGTGCTCGTTCGCGCGCCTGGCGTCGATGCGCCGGCCGCCCTTGTGGACGGCGACGACCAGCTCGGTTTCGTAGTGGTAGTTGGCGGTCTTGGGCGGGTAATGCACGTTGCCGCCATTCGGCACGAGCGAATGCGCGCTCTTGATGAAGAAGAACGGCTGCTCGCGGCCGCTGCCGCCCATTTCCTTCTGGTGCTCGGCGTAATTGCGCCCTACGCAGAAGATGCGGCGCACCGGGAAGGTATCGCCGCTGCCGGAAATCGGCAGCGCCGGGGGAGTCCAGATCGGGATTGCGTAAGCCATGCGGGCCTCTCGGAGAAAAACGCGGATTCTATTCCTTGCGGGAGCGCTGCTGCAGGAGCAGTTCGCGCAGCTTGAAGCGCTGCACCTTGCCGGTGGCGGTGCGCGGCAGCTCCGGCACCGGCACGATCCACTTGGGCCGCTTGTGGCGCGGCAACTTCTGCTCGCAGGCCTGCGCGGCGGCGGCGACGGCCGCCTGCGCGTCCGTGCCGCGCGCGGCGACGAACAGCGCCAGCCGTTCCGAGCCCTCCGTGTCGGCCACTGCGACGCACGCCGCTTCCGCCACGGCCGGGAGCCCGCTCACGGCTTCCTCGAGCTCGCCGGGCTGGACCCACTGGCCCGCCACCTTCATCAACTCGTCGCTGCGGCCCTGGTGAGAGAAGTTCCCCTGCGCGTCGCGCACGAACAGGTCCCGGGTGCAGAACCAGCCGTCGCGGAACTGCTCGCGCGTCGCCACCGGGCGATTGGCGTATCCGGTACTGAGGGCGGGATGGCGGATCCACAGCACCCCGGGCTCGCCGGGTGCGATTTCGGCGCCGTCTTCGGTGAGCAGCCGCGCTTCCACGCCGGCGAGCGGCCGGCCACTGCGCAGCGCGCCCGTGCCGCCCGGCGGGGTGATCATGGCCACGCAGAACGTCTCCGACATGCCGTAGATGGTGAGAATCTCGCGTCCGGTCGCCTCGCGCCAGGCGTCGAACAACTGCGCCGGCAGGCGCTCGCCGGCCGACACGAAGTGGCGCACCGCGCGAAACGGCGCGAGGCGATCGGCCGGCAGCGCGAGGAGCCGCCGGTAGAAGGTCGGCACACTGAACAGTGCCGTGGGCCGCTGCTTCGAGACGAGCGCCTCGACCTGATCCACGTCGACCCAGTCAGGATGCAGGATCACGGTGGCGCCCAGCGACAGCGGGCCGAGCAGGCCGTTCTCCAGCGCGTAGGCGAAGAACAGCTTCGACGTCGTGAAGATGCGGTCCTGCGGTCCGAGCCCCATCACCTCGCGCTGCGCTTGGCCCGCCGGCAGCATGCTGCGGTGCGTGTGCACGATGCCCTTGGGACGTCCGGTGGTGCCGGAGGAGTAGAGCCAGAACGCAGGATCCTCCGGCTGCGCCTCGTGCGCGCTCGCCTGCGGCGCGGCGCCTGCGGCGCGCTGCAGCCAATCGCCCAGCGGGACGAGTCGCCGCGCGGCGGCGAGCTCTCCGGCAAGCGGCCCGAGCACCTGCTGCAGGTTCTCGTCCGCAATCAGCAGGCGGGCGTCGCTGTCGGTGACGATGTGGCGATAGTCCGTCTCGGCGAGCTTGCTGTTCAGCCCGATCGCTACCGCGCCCGCGCGCACCGTGCCAAGCCAGGCCGCCGCGAATTCCGGGGTGTCGCGCAGGAGCAGCAGCACGCGCTCGCCGGGCCGCACCCCCAGCGTGCGAAGCGCGCTTGCGGCCCGCGCGGTCTCTGCGGCGAGCTCGGCGTAGGTCAGCCCACGCTCGCCGCAGACGAGCGCCGTGCGCGCACCATGGCGCGCCAGCGCGTCCTCGCCCAGCAGATGCTCGGCTGCATTCATCCGGCGAAATGCAGTATAGGGCCAGCGAGCGCAGGCACGGCGGCGCTCGCCAGCGCGGCGCCGTGCAGCAAAGTGCAGAAAAAAACGGGGCGCTTGCGGCGCCCCGTGAACCAGGAAAATACCCTAGGAGGAGACTCTTTACATCCGGTACGCCGCCTCGCCGTGCGAGGTGGTGTCGAGGCCTTCGCGCTCTTCCTCTTCCGGCACGCGCAGGCCGATGGTCAGGTCCACCAGCTTGTAGGCGATGAAGGCCACCACGCCCGACCAGACGATGGTGAGCATCACGGCCTTCGCCTGGATCCACACCTGACCGGCGATGGAGTAGTCCTTCGCCGCCACGACGCTCGCCGTCACCCAGTCGGAGACGTAGCCGGGGCCGCCGAGCGAGGGGTCGTTGAACACGCCGGTGAGCAGAGCCCCGACGATGCCGCCGACCGCGTGCACGCCGAACACGTCGAGCGAATCGTCCGCGCCCAGCAGCTTCTTCAGGCCGGATCACGCCCCAGAGGCAGACGATCCCCGCCACCAGGCCGATGACGAACGCGCCGCCCACACCGACGTTGCCGGCGGCCGGGGTGATGGCCACGAGGCCCGCCACCGCGCCCGAGGCGCCGCCGAGCATGGTCGGCTTGCCCTTGAAGATCGCCTCGCCGAGGCTCCAGGACAGCACCGCGCAGGCGGTCGCCAGGTAGGTGTTGAGGAACGCAAGCGCCGCGGAATTGCCGGCCTCGAGCGCGGAGCCGGCGTTGAAGCCGAACCAGCCCACCCACAGCAGCGACGCCCCGATCATCGTGAGCGGCAGGTTGTGCGCCGGCATCGCTTCCTTGCCGTAGCCGATGCGCTTGCCCACCAGGTAGGCGCCCACCAGGCCCGCCACGCCGGCGTTGATGTGCACCACCGTGCCGCCCGCGAAGTCGAGCGCGCCCCACTGCCAGATCAGGCCGGCCTTGGCGGTGAGGCCATCGACGAGCTTCGGATCGGTGTAGACATCCGGGCCCATCCAGAACCACACCATGTGCGCGATCGGCGCGTAGCTGAAGGTGAACCACAGCACGATGAACGCGAGCACCGCCGCGAACTTGGCGCGCTCGGCGAAGGCGCCGAGGATCAGGCAGCAGGTGATGGCCGCAAAGGTGGCCTGGAACGCGACGAACACGATCTCCGGGATCACCACGCCCTTGGAGAAGGTCGCGGCGGTCGCGAACTCGCCCTTGCCGGCATCGAGCGCGCCCGACAGGAACAGCCGGTCGAAGCCGCCGAAGTACGCGTTGCCCTCGGTGAAGGCGAGGCTGTAGCCGTAGACCACCCACAGCACCGTCACCAGCGAGAACACCACGAACACCTGCATCAGCATCGAGAGCGCGTTCTTCGAGCGCACCATGCCGCCGTAGAACAGCGCCAGGGCCGGCACGCTCATCATGATGACGAGCGCCGTGGTGATCAGCATCCACGTCACGTCGCCCTTGTTGGGCGTCGGCGCGGGCTTCGCCGCCGGGGCTGCAGAAGGCGCGGCCGCGGTGGCGGTCGCCGCCGGCTTGTCGGGCGCCGCGGCAGGCTTGTCCTGCGCCAGCGCCGCGCCCGCAAAGGCGAACGAAGTGACCAGCGCGATCCATGCGAACAGCTTCTTCATGTGCATCTCCCTATAGCGCGTCCGCATCGGTCTCGCCGGTGCGGATGCGGATGACTTTCTCGAGGTCGAACACGAAGATCTTGCCGTCGCCGATCTTGCCGGTGTTCGCCGCCTTCTCGATCGCCTCGATCACGCGCTCGAGCAGCTCGGTCTTCACCGCGACGTCGATCTTCACTTTCGGCAGGAAGTCGACCACGTACTCCGCGCCGCGGTAGAGCTCGGTGTGGCCCTTCTGGCGCCCGAAGCCCTTGACCTCGGTGACGGTGATCCCCTGCACGCCGATCGCCGAGAGGGCCTCGCGGACCTCGTCGAGCTTGAACGGCTTGATGATGGCTGTGACCAGTTTCATCCCTTTTCTCCCGGAAGCGGCGGGCTCACGCCCGCCGCGGTTTCCCGATTGTCAGAACGACTTGCTGACGGAGAGAACGACCGTGCCCTTGCCGAGATCTTTCGATTCGCCCTGGCCGTTGGACAGCGTGTAGAAGGCCGGATCGGCATCGGTGTCTACATAGGCGGCGCCGAGAATCCATCCGTTCAGGTCGTAGGTCACGCCGATCTTGTAGTCGTTGTAGTCGAGGTACCCGTAGTTCTTTACCGTCTGCTGGCCGATGTGGCCAATGAGCGTGAGCTTGGGCGCGATCTCGTAGCTCGCGTTCAGCTCGAGGTAGCCCGAGCCCTCGGAGTCGCCGTTGGCGGTGCCGGTCGAGATGGAGTTCACGCCGAACCAGTCGGTCATGGTGAGCGAGTACTTGAGGGTCAGCCATTTCCAGGAGCCGGCGATGTAGGCCTCGAGCGTGTCGTACTTCTCGGTGCCGGCCGCCTTAGCGCCGGGGTAGTAGTACTGCAGCAGGCCGACATCGAAGCCGAAGTCGCCGAAGGACTTCTTGAAGCCGCCGTAGAAGTCCATCTCGATGCCGCCGCCGTCCACGTAGGTCAGGCCGCTCACACTCGAGTTCCAGTTGCCGACGTAGAAGCCGCTCGCGTGCGAGTAGTCGATGCCGCCCTGGATGGCGGGCTGTTCGTAGGTCTGCGAGATGCCGCGGAACCGGTAGTCGCTGACGATGGCCATGTTGCCGGTGAGCGTGTGCGGCGACTGCGCAGCCGCCTGCGCGTTTGCGAGCCCCGGCATGGCGGCTGCGGCGCTGACTGCGGCGGCGAGAATGGTCTTACGCATGATCGTGATCTCCCAATGAAGTGATGGATGACAAGACGCCTACTCTTCATAGCATCTGTCGTGCCAGGTAATAAAATGCTTATTTACAGTAGGTTGTGCACGTAGCGGATGGATTGCTGCATTGCAGCGCACTATTGTGGTGCGCAAAATAGCCGCTACGCCTTTAGCTGGTGCGGGCCAATCCCTTCACGCTGGCCGGAAGACCGCCTAGGCTGCGGCCGATGATCGATAGACGATTGCTCGACGAACTGGGCGAGCGCTTGGGAGAGGCAGCGCGCAACTCGCCTGCCGCCGACCTGGAGAAGAACCTTCGAGCCTTGCTCGGCGCGTTCTTCGACCGCTTCGACGTGGTGCTGCGCGAGGACTTCGACGTGCAACGGCGGCTCCTGGAGCGCGCGCAGGCGAAGCTCGCCGACCTCGAGGCGCGGCTCGCGCAGCTGGAACAGGAACAGCGCCGGTAAACCTTTGCGGCCCGCGCCGCGTTGTTTGCGGCAGGGAGGTGGCGATGGCGCTGGCAACGGTGGCGAGCCGCGCGCTCGCCGGCATCGACGCGCCCGAGGTGACGCGTGGAAGTGCACCTCGGGCCGGGCCTGCCCGCGTTCCACATCGTCGGCCTGCCCGACGCGGAAGTGCGCGAAGCGAAGGATCGCGTGCGCGCGGCCTTGCACCACGCGCAGTTCGAGTTTCCCGCGAGCCGCATCACCGTCAATCTCGCGCCCGCCGACCTGCCGAAGGATTCCGCGCGCTTCGACCTGCCGATCGCGCTCGGCATCCTCGCCGCGAGCGGCCAGCTGAAGAGCGCGGCGCTCGCGGGGTTGGAGTTCGCGGGCGAGCTCTCGCTCACCGGCGAGCTGCGCCCGGTGCGCGGCGCGCTCGCCATGGCGCTCGGCGCGGGCCGCGCCGGTCGCAGTTTCGTGCTGCCGGCGGCAAACGCCTCGCAGGCGGCGCTTGCCGCCCACGCCACCGTGCTGCCGGCGGCGAGCCTGCTGGAGGTTTGCGCGCACCTCGCGGGGCGCGCGCCGCTCGAACCCTGTCGCAACGGCGCGGCGCAAGCCTTGCCCAGCTACGCGGACTTCCGCGACGTGAAGGGCCAGGCCGCGGCCAAGCGCGCTTTGGAAGTCGCTGCTGCGGGCGGCCACAGCCTGCTGCTCATCGGCCCGCCTGGCACCGGCAAGTCGATGCTCGCGGCGCGCTTTCCGGGAATCCTCGCGCCGATGAGTGAGGACGAGGCGCTCGAGAGCGCGGCGATCCACTCGGCTTCGAGCGCGGGCTTCGACGCGGCGCGCTGGGGCGAGCGCCCTTTGCGCGCGCCGCATCACACCGCCTCCCGCATTGCGCTGGTGGGCGGCGGCAGCCCGCCGCGCCCGGGCGAGATCTCGCTTGCCCACCACGGCGTGCTGTTCATGGACGAGCTGCCGGAGTTCGGCCGGCCGGTGCTGGAGGCGCTGCGCGAGCCGCTAGAGACCGGTGTCATCGCGCTTGCACGCGGCGCGCGGCAGGCGCGCTTTCCGGCGCGCTTCCAGTTGGTCGCTGCCATGAACCCCTGCCCTTGCGGCTACCTCGGGCACCCTTCCGGCCGATGCCGCTGCACGCCGGATGCCATCGCGCGCTACCGCGCGCGCATCTCCGGGCCGCTGGCGGACCGCATCGACATCAAGATCGAGGCGCCTTCGCCGCGCGAGCAGGAGTTGCTGGCAGCGGCCGACGGCGAGGCCTCTGACGCCATCCGCGGGCGGGTCGCCGCGGCGCGCGCGCGCCAGCTCGAGCGGCAGGGCAAGGCCAACGCGCTGCTCGGCACGCAGGAGATCGACGCGCATTGCGCGGTGGAGGCCGAGGCCGAGGCGCTGGCGCGCCAGGCGATCGCGCGGCTCGCGCTTTCGGCGCGCGCCTACCATCGCGTGCTGCGCGTCGCGCGCTCGATCGCCGACCTGGCAGGGCGCGAGCGCATCGGCGTCGCGCAGGTGGCCGAGGCGATCCAGTACCGCAAGCTCGACGCCGCGCTGTAGACTCGCCGCGCATGGCGACGTACGCGATCGGCGACGTGCAGGGCTGCCACGACGAGCTGCAGGAGCTCCTCGCGCGCGCCGCCTTCGATGCCGGGCGCGATCGACTGTGGTTCGTCGGCGACCTGGTGAACCGCGGGCCGGCGTCGCTCGAGGTGCTGCGCTTTGTCCGCAGCCTGGGCGAGCGGGCGGTAGTCGTGCTCGGCAACCACGACCTGCACCTGCTGTGCGTGGCGCACGGCCACGCGCGCAAGCGCAAGGACGACACGCTCGATGACGCTGCTCGCCGCGCCCGACGCGGCGACGCTGCTCGACTGGCTGCGCACGCGCTCGATGATGCACGTCGAGGACGGCTGCGCGCTGGTGCACGCGGGGCTGCTGCCGCAGTGGACAGTCCAGAAGGCGCTCGCCCTCGCGCATGAGGTGGAGCGTGCGCTGCGCGCGCCGCGCTACCGGGAATTCCTCGCCCACCTGTACGGCAGCACGCCCGCGTCCTGGAGCGACGACCTGGCGGGCTGGGACCGGCTGCGCGTGATCGTCAACGCGATGACGCGCCTGCGCTTCTGCAACGCCGCCGGCGAGATGGAGCTGCGCGCCAAGGGCGCCGAGGCGCCGCCGGGTTACCGGCCCTGGTTCGAGCTGCGCCGCGGCGTCGAGCCGCTGCTCATCTGCGGCCACTGGTCGGCCCTCGGTCTCAGGATCACGCCGCGCCTCGCGGCGCTCGACACCGGCTGCGTCTGGGGCGGCGGCCTCACCGCGCTGCGGCTGGAAGACCGGGCCCTGGTTCAGGTACCCTGCCGCGGCTACCAACCCGTGGGAGGCGAGACGTGAGCGACTGCGTGTTCTGCAGGATCGTGGCGCGGCAGATTCCGGCGACCGTGGTGCACGAGGACGCGCGAGACCCTCGCCTTCATGGACATCGGCCAGGTGAACCCGGGGCACGTGCTCGTCGCCTGCAAGGCGCACGTCGAGAATTTCTATGGGCTGCAGGACGCGCAGGCCGCCGCCGTGTTCCGGGCAGCGGCAAAGGTGGCGCGGGCCATCCGCGCCGCCTTCAATCCGCCCGGCCTTTCCGTCTATCAGGCGAACGGCAAGCCCGCGGGGCAGACGGTGTTCCACTTCCACGTGCACCTGCTGCCGCGCCACGACGGCGACGGCATGCAGCTCGTGTGGCCGGTGAAGAACCCGCCGCGCGAGAAACTCGAAGAGTACGCCGCACAGATCCGCGCGCGGCTCGGCTGACCTGCTCGCTCAGTTCCAGGGCGAGTAGCCGAAAGCCTGCCGGAAGCGCGCTTCGACCGTGGCGCGGTCTGCGCGGTGGTTCTGCGCGCCGCGGCTTGCGATCTTGATCGTGCCCATCACCGCGCCCAGGCGCCCGATGTTCGGCCAGTCCCAGCCCTGCGCGATGCCGTAGAGCAACCCCGCGCGGTAGGCGTCGCCGCAGCCGGTGGGGTCGACGACGCGATCGGGTGCGGCGATGGGAATCTCGTGCGTCTTGCCGCCGGCGTAGACGCGCGAGCCCCGCGCGCCCAGCGTCACGACGAGCGCCTTCACCTCGCGCGCCACGTCCGCGAGGCTGCGGCCGGTCCTCTCTTCGAGCAGCTTGCCCTCGTAGTCGTTCAGCGCCACGTAGTCGGCGAGCCGCACGAACTCGGCAAGCTCCTCGGCAGAGAACATCGGCAGGCCCTGCCCGGGGTCGAACACGAAGGGAATGCCGGCGCCGGCGCACTGGCGCGCGTGCTGCAGCATGCCTTCCTTGCCGTCGGGCGCGATGATCGCCAGGCCCACGCCGAGCGCGCCCTCGACGCGGTTCTCGTGCGCGTGGTTCATGGCGCCCGGGTGGAAGGCGGTGATCTGGTTGTCGTCGAGGTCCGTGGTGATGAAAGCCTGCGCGGTGAACTGCCCGGGGATCTTCTTCAGGTGCCGCGCGTCGATGTCCAGCCGCTGCAGGCGGTAGAGGTAGGGATCGATGTCCTCGCCCACGGTGGCCATCACCAGGGGGTCGCCGCCCAGCTGCTTCAGGTTATAGGCGATGTTGCCGGAGGTACCGCCGAACTCGCGCCGCATCTCCGGCGTGAGGAAGCACACGTTGAGGATGTGCAGCTGGTCGGGCAGCAGGTGGTTCTTGAAGCGATCCGGGAACACCATGATGGTGTCGTAGGCGATGGAGCCGGTGATCAGGGTCTTCATCTAGGGAGCCTCTGATCTATTCGCGCGGTGGCGCGTTGCGGCCGGAACGCGGCGCCGGCTAGGCGCGAGGCCGCAGCGATATGTCGATATCGCAAGGCCGAGCAACAACGCGGGCGCCCGTGTCATCGCGCTATCGTAAGCTATCCGTCGAGGGCTTCCGGCCGCAACCCGAGGGCGGCGAGGCCTTTGCCTTGAGCCCCCGCTTCGCGGCCTCGCCGCATGGAGGGACGGGGAGATTTTCGCGCATGGCATCGCCATCGGCCGCCTTGTGGACGTCAAGTACACGGCGGCGTCCGCTGTCTCGCCCTGCACGAAAATCGCCACCGTCGCGCACGCGGGAATAGATCAGAGGCTCCCTAGGAAGGATAGAACAGATAGACCCGGTAGCCCGTGGCGCGCACGCCGCGGGTGTCGAAATGCACGCGCAGCACGCTCTCGCCGCCCGCGGCGATGCCCTGCGCAAGCGTCGCGCGCGCTGCCGCGTCGAGATACTCCGCGGGCTGGAGCACGCGACGCACCACCGCCTTGTCGGCGGCGTCGGTGAGCGTCAGCTCGAGCGCCGGGTGTTCCTGCGCGAACGGGGCCCGGTTGCGGATCACCGCATTGAGCACGATGAGGCCCTCGCGCCGGTTGTCGGCCTGCAGGTCGGAGGATTCGAGGCTGAGCAGGTCGGGGCGGCGCGGCAGCCGCAGCTCGCAGCCGAGCAGGCGGCAGGCCTCGGCAAGATGCGGCCGCGTCTGCGGCACCAGAGTGGCGAGCTCCGTGCGGTAGTGGAGGGCGAGCTGCGCGAGCAACGCGGCGAAGGCAAGCAGCGCACCGAGCGCCCACAGCAACGTGAAGCGCGCGCGCGGCAACTCCTCCTCGAGGAACTCCGGCAGGGGATCGTCCTCGCCCTGCCCCGCAGCCCGCGGCGCCGGGGCGCGCCGCGCCACCGGCGCCGGCACTGCCGCAATTGCGGCGGTGGACTCAGGCGCGGCCCTTGCCGCCGTGCCGGGTTCGAAGAGGCGCAGCTGCGGCGATGGCTCGGCCGCAGTGTCCTCCTCGACGCGGTGGGCGACGCCGTCGAACACCGCCGCGCATTTCCCGCAGCGCACCAGGCCGCCGCGTGCCGCCAGCTGTTCCTCGAGCGCGCGGAACGCCGTGCCGCACTGGGGGCAGCGCGTGACTGCCGCGCTCACCGCCGCGTTCCCTCGAGCAGGTTCCAGCCCTCCTCCGTGGCCGCGACGCGCATCGTGAAATCGCCCGCGTAGGCCGCCGCGACCTCCGCCGACTGCGCATCGAGGATGCCGGCGAGCGCGATCCGTCCGCCGCGGCGCGTGCGCGCGGCGAGCAGCGGTTCGAGCACGATCAAGGGTTGGGACAGGATGTTGGCCACCACCACGTCGTAGCTGCCGGGCGGCAGGCGCTCCGGCGGGTATACGCGCAACGCGACGCCGTTGTCGCGGGCGTTGTCCGCCGCCGTTACAAGCGCCTGCGGATCGACGTCGACGCCGTCGACACGGGCGGCGCCGAGCTTGGCGGCGGCGATCGCCAATATACCGGAACCGCAGCCGTAATCGAGGACGCTCGTGCCGGGCACGAGCTGGCGCGCGAGCCAGGCGAGCACGAGGCGCGTGCTCGGGTGGCTGCCGGTGCCGAAGGCCATGCCGGGATCGAGGCGCACCACCGCGGCGGCCGGATCCGGCGGGACCGCGTGCCAGCTCGGCACGATCCACAAGCGGCCTTCGAGACAAAGCGGCGCGAACTGCGCCTGGGTTGCACGCACCCAGTCCTCGTCGGCAAGGTCGCGCGTCTCGAAAGGCGGCAGGGCGAGGCCGGCCGCGGCCGCGGCGCGGGCCAGCAGCCCCGCGGCATCGGCCCGCTCGGCGAGCAGCGCGTGCAGGTGCTGGCGCGATGCGGCGGGCTCCTCGAGCCACACCGACTGCGCACCCTCCTCCATCAAGGCATCGGAGAATGCCTCGGCCTGCGCCGCCTCCACTTCGAGCGTGACGGCGAGCCAGGGCACTACTTCGCCTTCTGCTTGCTCTCCTGCGCGAGCTTCTGCTCGAGGTAGTGGATCGAGGTGCCGCCGCGCAGGAAGCGGCTGTCGTGCAGCAGTTCGCGGTGAAGCGCGATGTTGGTGGTGATGCCCTCCAGCACCATCTCCGAGAGCGCGATGCGCATGCGCCGGATCGCCTGGTCGCGCGTTGCGCCGTAGGCGATGAGCTTGCCGACCATCGAGTCGTAGTTGGGCGGCACGGTGTAGCCGGCGTAGATGTGCGTGTCGACGCGGATGCCCGGGCCGCCGGGCGGATGATAGGACGTGATGCGCCCCGGCGATGGCGTGAAGCGGTACGGGTCCTCGGCGTTGATGCGGCACTCGATGGCGTGGCCGCGCAGCACGACGTCCTTCTGCCGCAGGCGCAGCTTCTCGCCCGCGGCGACGCGGATCTGCTCCTGCACCAGGTCCACGCCCGTGATCATCTCGGTCACCGGGTGCTCGACCTGGATGCGCGTGTTCATCTCGATGAAGTAGAACTCGCCGTCCTCGTACAGGAACTCGAAGGTGCCCGCGCCGCGGTAGCCGATCTTGCGGCAGGCGTCGGCGCAGCGCTCGCCGATCTTCTCGCGCTGCTTCTCGGTCAGCTCGGGCGCCGGCGCCTCCTCGATGATCTTCTGGTGGCGCCGCTGCATCGAGCAGTCGCGCTCGCCGAGGTAGACGGCGTTCTTGTGGCTGTCGGCGAGCACCTGGATCTCGATGTGGCGCGGGTTCTCCAGGTACTTCTCCATGTAGACCGTGGCATTGCCGAAGGCGGCCTGCGCCTCGCCGCGCGTCATGTTGACCGCATTGAGCAGCGCCGCCTCGGTGTGCACCACGCGCATGCCGCGCCCGCCGCCGCCGCCGGCGGCCTTGATGATCACCGGGTAGCCGACCTTGCGCGCGATGCGCACGGTCTCCTTGGCGTCCTCGGGCAGCGCGCCCTCGGAGCCCGGCACGCAGGGCACGCCCGCCTTGCTCCATCGCCTGCTTGGCGCTCACCTTGTCGCCCATCAGGCGGATGTTCTCGGGGCGCGGCCCGATGAAGACGAAGCCCGAGCGCTCGACGCGCTCGGCGAAATCGGCGTTCTCCGACAGGAAGCCGTAGCCCGGGTGGATCGCCTCGGCGTCGGTGACTTCGGCCGCGCTGATGATCGCCGGGATGTTGAGGTAGCTGTCGCGCGCGGGCGCCGGGCCGATGCACACCGACTCGTCGGCGAGCTTGACGTACTTCGCCTCGGCGTCCGCCGTCGAGTGCACGACCACGGTGCGGATGCCCATCTCGCGGCAGGCGCGCTGGATGCGCAGCGCGATCTCGCCGCGGTTGGCGATGAGGATCTTCTCGAACATGTGGGGGGATCCGAGGGGGCCGCCGACGCCTGGTCGCAGTCCCCTTTCCGGCTACTCGATGATGAACAGCGGCTGGCCGTACTCCACCGGCTGGCCGTTCTCCACCAGGATCGCCTTGATCATGCCGGCGGCGTCGGCCTCGATCTCGTTCATCAGCTTCATCGCCTCGATGATGCAGACCGTCTCGCCGGCCTTGACGTTCTGGCCGACTTCGACGAACGGCTTGGACTCCGGCGAAGCCGAGCGGTAGAAGGTCCCCACCATCGGCGCCTTGAGCACGTGGCCGGCGGGGGCGGGCTCCTCGGGCACGGCGGCGGCCGCCGCGGCGGCGGCCACAGCCGCCGGGGTGGGGGCGCCGGCCGGGGCCGCCACCGGCCCCGGCGCCGGCGTCGCCGCGGGCCCGATCGGCGTCACCGTGGCTTCGCCGCCCTTCACGATCTTCACCTTCTCCTCGCCCTCCGTGATCTCGAGCTCGGCGATGCCGGACTCCTGCACGAGGTCGATGAGCTTCTTCAGCTTGCGCAGATCCATTGCTGTGTCCTCCCCCGACGGGCCTGGGTGCGTCCGCCGGGCGTCTGGCGGGGCTAGGTCCCGGCGCTTGCGGTGAGCCGACCGATCGCGAACTCGAGCGCGAGGTCGTAGCCGCGGCTGCCGAGCCCGAGGATCGAGCCGACCGCGACCGCGGTGAAATGCGAATGGGCGCGCCAGGGCTCGCGCGCGTGGATGTTCGACAGGTGCACCTCGACGAAGGGGATCTGCACCGCCGTCAGCGCGTCGCGCAGGGCGATGCTCGAGTAGGTGAAGGCGGCCGGGTTGAGGATGACGAAGCCGACGCCGTCGCGCTTGGCCTGCTGAACCCGGTCGACCGCCACACCCTCGTGGTTGGTCTGCAGGCACTCGAGCGTGACGCCGGCCGCCTTGGCGCGCGCAGCGAGCCTGCGCTCGATCGTCGGCAGGGTGTCCTTCCCATAGAGGTGCGGCTCCCTGGTCCCGAGGAGATTGAGGTTCGGGCCGTTCAGCAGCAGGATCTTCGTCTGGACCACTTTTCTGGATTTAGGCATTTTTCACCGAAGAAGGCGGCAATATAGCCGAAATTCCGCGGGCGTTCCCCAGGCGCCGGCGTCCTTGACGTGGCACTTGTCCTGGCGTCCGGTGCGATCAGGCAGATGGCTATGAAAGCCAGATTACAGGTTGTACGTAGTTAAGGGCTTTTGGACGAAGTTCTTGATAAATTAGCGGGTGATCATGGCTTTTTGTCGACCAATTGCCCCACTTCCGCGATGCCAGCCCGGTCCATGACCCGGCCTGCAAGGGAAGTCTTCAGGGCCACGCGCTCGTCGCGCGGATCGAACACCGACAACCTGAGGGGAGCGCCCTCCCAGTCCAGGGTAAAGACGCTCACCGGCAGGGCGCGATCGCCCGAATAGCGCCGCCCTTCCGCGGTTTCGAACGGGATGTTGCGCTCCAGGAGAAACAGCTCCAGTTCCTTGGTGCTGTCCGGATAAAGCTGCAGGTCGATCTCGGCGTAGGGCCCCGCGATGCCCTTGAGCACCGGGCCGGTGAGGTAGGGGCTGAAGCGCTCGAAGGCGCGCATCGCCTGCAGCGCGACTCGGCGCAGCTCGGCGATGCGCTCCGGATGCTCGTTGGCCTGATAGAGCGCGCGGTAGGCGCGCAGCTCCGCCTCGACCTCGTCGTTGGCGGGCAGCGACTCCGTATCGGGGGCGCCGAGCTGCCGCGCGGCCTTGCGCTTGGCCAGGGCGAAGTCGTCGATCCCGTCCTCGGCCATGATGCGCGCGGCGGCTGCAGCGATGCGCGCGCGCATGGCGTCCTGACGCGTGGTGCGACGACTCATGGCCGGGGCATCATAGCGTAACGACCCCGGCCTCCATCGCGTAAAATCGCCGCCCCTTCACGAGCCGCCTTGCGCTCCGGACATGGCCGCACACCTGCACATCCTCGGCATCTGTGGCACGTTCATGGGCGGGCTCGCGGCGATCGCCCGCGAAGCGGGCTTCCGCGTCACCGGCTGCGACGCGAACGTCTACCCGCCGATGAGCGAGCAGCTGGCAGCGCTCGGCATCGATCTTGTCGAAGGCTACGGCAAGGAGCAGATGGCGCTCGCGCCGGATATCTGGGTCGTCGGCAACGTGGTGACGCGCGGCAACCCCCTGATGGAAGCGATCCTCGATACGGGTCTGCCCTATGTGTCCGGCCCGCAGTGGCTCGCCGAGCACGCCCTGCGGGGCCGCCATCTGCTCGCGGTGGCGGGCACGCACGGAAAGACCACCACCGCCTCGATGCTGGCGTGGATCCTCGAGCACGCGGGGCGCGACCCGGGCTTCCTGATCGGCGGTGTGCCCGAAAACTTCGGCATTTCCGCGCGGCTGGGATCCGGGCCCTGCTTCGTGATCGAGGCCGATGAGTACGACACCGCGTTTTTCGACAAACGCTCCAAATTCGTGCACTACCCCGCCAGGACTGCGATCCTCAACAATCTCGAGTTCGATCATGCCGACATTTTCGGCGATCTTGCCGACATCGAGCGCCAATTCCACCATTTTGTAAGAATCATCCCTGGTGGCGGGATGATTGTACTGAATGGCAGGGACGAGGCTCTGAAGCGGGTCCTTGGTCAAGGATGCTGGACCCCGGTCGAATCTTTCGGGGTGCCGGAGGGCTGGCAGGCCGGCGAGCCTGGACCGTCAGGAGATTTCGAGATCCGGTACAAGGGAAGGGCGCTGGGCTCGCTTGGCTGGACACAGCCGGGCGAGTTCAACCGCCTGAACGCGCTGGCCGCGATCGCCGCGGCCCGGCACGCAGGCGTGGAGCCGGCGGCGGCGATTGCCGCGCTCGGCCGCTTCAAGGGCGTGCGGCGACGCATGGAGCGGCGGGGCGCCGCGCGCGGCGTCACCGTGTACGACGATTTTGCGCACCACCCCACGGCGATCCGCGTGACCGTCGAAGGCCTGCGCGCGCAGGTCGGTTCGGCGCGCATTCTCGCGGTGCTCGAGCCGCGCTCCAACACCATGAAGCTGGGGGTGATGAAGGACCAGTTGCCCGCAAGCCTTGCCGGCGCGGACCGCGTCTTCGTCTTCGGTGCCGGCCTGGGCTGGGACGCGGCCGCAGCGCTGCGCCCGCTGGGCGAGCGCGCCCGCAGCTTCGAGCAGCTCGACGCGCTCGTCGCGGCGGTCGCCGCAGAGGCGCGCGCGGGCGACCACGTGCTGGTGATGTCCAACGGCGCTTTCGGCGGCTTCCACGCGCGTCTCCTCGAGAAGCTCAAGCAACAGGCGGCGGCGTGATCGTCTACCTGCATGGCTTCAACTCCTCACCGCAGTCCCACAAGGCGCAGGTGATGGCGCGCTACCTTGCGGCGCGCGGCCTGCAGGCGCACTACGCCTGTCCCGCGCTGCCGCCGCTCGCCGCGGATGCCATCGCGGCGATCGAGGCGCTGATGGTGCGCCACGCCGGCGCGCGGTTCTGCTTCGCCGGGTCGTCGCTCGGCGGCTACTACGCGAGCTGGCTCGCCGAGAAGCACGACGCGCGCGCCGTCCTGCTCAATCCCGCCATCAGCCCGCACGTCGGCCTGCGCGCTTATCTCGGCGCGCAGAAGAACCTGCACACCGGCGAGCCCTACCAGTTGACCGAGGCGCACCTGCGCGACTGGGAGAAGCTCTGGGTGCCGCGCGTCACGCCCGCTCGCTACCTGCTGATCGTGGAGACGGGCGACGAGGTGCTCGATTACCGCAGGGCGGTGGAGCGCTATGCGGGCGCCGAGCAGATCGTCGTGCAGGGGGGCGACCACTCGCTGCAATCGTTCGAGCGCCATCTGCCGCGCATCGTCGAGTTTGCCGGACTGGCCGGGGCCTGACGTGCATCTGCTCTACGAGGAGGACGGCGAATTCAAGGTCGGCACGGTGCTCGCGCAGGCGCCGGCCTCGTTCCAGGTGGAAACCCCGCACGGGCGGCGCGCCAAGATCAAGGCGGCGAACGTTCTGCTGCACTTCGAGCGGCCCGCCGCGGCGGAGCTGCTCACCGCCGCGCAGGCGTATGCGGCCGGCCTGGACTGCGAATTCCTATGGCAGTGCTGCGGCAGCGGCGAGTTCGGCTTTGCCGACCTGGCGCGCGAGTACGTCGGCCGCGAGCCGGGCCCGGCGGAGGCCGCCGGCGTGCTGCTCAAGCTGCAGTCGGCGCCGCTCTACTTCCACCGCCGCGGGCGCGGCCGCTTCCAGGCGGCTCCCGCGGAAACCCTCAAGCTCGCGCTCGCCGCCGCCGAGAAGAAGCAGCGCGTGGCCGCGCAGATCGCCGACTGGGCGGCGCGCCTCGCGCGCTTCGAATGCCCGGCGCAAATCGAGCGCCTGAAGGACGAGCTGCTCTACGCGCCCGATCGCAACAAGCCCGAAACCAAGGCCTTCGAACAGGCCTGCGCGCAGACCGGGCTCTCGGGCGCGCGCCTGCTCGAGCGCTGCGGCAGGCTGCCCGACTCGCACGCCTATCACCTGAACCGGTTCCTGTTCGAGTTCTATCCGCGCGGCACGGCGTTTCCGCCGCACCCGCCGCTGGTGGCCCCGGCGGAACTGCCCCTCGCGCCCGCAGAAGCGTTCAGCCTGGACGATCTCGGCACCACCGAGATCGACGATGCGTTCTCGCTGGCGCGCGTCTCGGACGACGAGTGGCGCCTCGGCATCCACATCGCCGCGCCCGCGCTCGCGTTCGCGCCCGGCTCCGCCCTCGATGCGATCGCGCGCGAGCGCCTGTCGACCGCCTATATGCCGGGGCTCAAGTTCACCATGCTGCCCGAGGAGGCGGTGGCCGCGTGCTCGCTGGACGCAGGCACGGAGCGCGCAGTGCTGTCCCTCTATGTCAACGTGTCGGCCGCCGATTACGCCGTGCGCGGCCGGCATTCGCGGCTGGAGCGCGTGCGCATCGGCGCGAACCTGCGCCATCCGCAGATCCAGGCGCTCGACGCGGCCTTCGAATCCGGCACCGAGGCGGGGCTGCCGCACGAGGCCGACTTGCGCACGCTGTGGCGCGTGGCCGAGGCGCTCGAGCGGCGCCGCGGCAAGCCGAGCGTCAATCCCCTGGTGCCCGACTACGTGTTCCGCATCGAGCAGGGCAGGGTGCGCATCGAGCCGCGCCGCCGCGGCGCGCCGCTCGACAAGCTGGTCGCCGAGCTGATGATCCTCGCCAACAGCGCCTGGGGCGAGCTGCTCGCCGAGCGCGATGTGGCGGGGCTGTACCGCGTGCAGTCCTCGGGCAAGGTGCGCATGAGCGTGCACCCGGAGCCGCACGAGGGCCTGGGCGTCGCCTGCTATGCCTGGATGACCTCGCCGCTGCGACGCTATGTCGACCTCGTGAACCAGTGGCAGCTGGCGGCGACGCTCTCCGGCCGCAAGCCGCCATTTGCGCGCACCTCCGAAGCGCTGCTCTCGACGCTGCGCGCCTTCGAAGTCACCTATGCGCGCTACGCGGAGCACCAGCGCGCAATGGAGGACTACTGGTGCCTGCGCTGGCTGGCGCAGGAGGGCGTGACCGAGGTCGAGGCGCTGGTGCTGCGCGAGAATGTGGTGCGCGTCGAGGGCCTGCCCCTCACGGTGCGCGTGCCCTCGCTGCCCACGTTCGATGCGGGCATGCGCGTGCGCCTAGCCGTCGGCGCGGTGGACCTGCTCGAGCGCACCGTGGCCTGCGTGTTCCGCGAATCCCTGGGGCGAACCGCGGCGCCGCTCGAGGGCGGGGCCGAGCAGGCAGTAGGCTAAAGCCCTAGAATGGCGGAGGTTTATCGCCATGAGGTGCCATTGCAGGGGGTGCTAGCGCAGCGCATCTCGGGGGCGGCTGAAGCCTGGGCCGGCCTCGACCGCCAGTCCCGCGTGCTCTACGCGTCGGTGGCGCTTTCGCTCCTCCTGCATGCGGTGCTGCTCTCGATTCACTTCAAGTTTCCCAACGCCTTGCGCTGGCAGAGCGCGAACCCGACGCTCGACGTGATCCTGGTGAACGCCAAGTCGCGCCAGCGCCCCGGCGCCGCGGACGCGCTGGCGCAGGCGAACCTGGAGGGCGGCGGCGAGACCGACCAGGACCGCCGCGCGCGAACGCCGCTGCCGGTGATCGAGCCGCGCACCCCCGGGCGCGACCTGGCGCAGGCGCAGCGCCGCGTGCGCGAGCTCGAGGCCCAGCAGAGAAAGCTGCTCGCGCAGTCGCGCAAGTCGCGCGAGCGCGTGGCGCCGGAAGCCGAGCACCGCGCGCCGGCCGAGGCGCCGGCCGCGGAGCTCTCCGGGCGCGACCTCGCCGACCTGTCGCTCGCCGCGCTGCGCCTGCAGGCGCAGATCGACCGGCAGGTCGAGGCCTACCAGAAGCGGCCGCGCAAGAAGTTCGTCGGCGCCTCCGCGGTCGAGTACCGCTTCGCGCAATATGAGGAGGACTGGCGCCAGAAGGTGGAGCGCATCGGCACGGTGAACTACCCGGCCGCGGCGCGCGGCAAGCTCTACGGCAACCTGCGCATGACGGTGACCCTGCGTCCCGACGGCAACGTCGAGTCGATCGAGCTGGACCGGTCCTCCGGGCTCAAGGTGCTCGATGACGCCGCATTCCGCATCGTGCGCATGGCCTCGCCCTATGCGAGCTTTCCGGCCGACATCCGGCGCGACACGGACTTGCTGGTGATCACGCGCACCTGGTTCTTCGGCAGGGGCGACCGGCTCTGGACAGAGTGATGGGAGCAGGGGGAAACTGAAGTCGTTTCCCCCTGCACACCCCCTTCCACCCGCGACACGAGCCTCACAAGTCAACCAGGTATGGCTGATCGATACGCCGTGATTGGCAATCCGGTGGCGCATTCCAAGTCGCCGTGGATCCACGCGCAGTTCGCGCGTGCCACGGGCGAGGACATCGAGTACGGCCGCCTCGAAGCACCCGCGGACAGCTTCGTGCGCGCGGTCGAGGCCTTCCGTGCGCAAGGCGGCAAAGGCCTCAACGTGACCCTGCCGTTCAAGGGCGAAGCGTTTCGCTTCTGCGCGGCTACGAGCGAGCGCGCGGCGGCGGCGCAGGCCGTCAATACGCTGGTGCTCGACCGCGGCCGGCCCTGGGGCGACAACACCGACGGCGTGGGCCTGGTGCGCGATCTCTCGGTCAACCTCGGGCGCACGCTGGCTGGGGCACGCATCCTGCTGATGGGCGCGGGCGGAGCGGCGCAGGGCGTGATCGGTCCCCTCGCGCAGGCGGGCGCGTCCGCGATCGTGGTCGCCAACCGCACGGTGGCGCGCGCGCAAGCGCTGGCGGCGCGCGTCCGCGGCGCCACGGCGTGCGGCTACGAGGCGCTCGCGGGGCGCAGCTTCGATCTGGTGGTGAACGCCACCTCGGCGGGCCTCGCCGGCGAGCTGCCGCCGCTGCCGGCGGCATTCTTCGCGCCGGAGGCGCTCGCCTACGAGATGGTATATGGGCGCGTCACGCCGTTCATGGCGATGGCGCGCGCGGCTGGCGCGCAGGTGGCCGACGGCCTGGGCATGCTGGTCGAGCAGGCGGCCGAGTCGTTCCTCGTCTGGCGCGGCATCCGCCCGGAGACCGCCGCCGTGCTCGCCGCGCTGCGCGCGCGATAGGACCGCGCCGCCGCCCGCCGGTCACCGCGGGCAATCGGTCATTGGACCGCAGTCGCGCTCGTATAATTCAGCGCGCGCCAAGAACGTGGCGAGAGCGCATAGGCGGAAACACTCGGGCATGAGTTACAAGCTCTACACAATTCGCGACCACTCCGGGCAGGATCATCATCAGTGGCAGAACAGATCGCTCGACGACGAGCTGGCCATGTGCGACGAGCGCACGCTCGCGGGCATTCTCGAAGTGAATCTGCCCAAAGACGGTCTTGTCCTGGAAGCGGGCTGCGGCCTGGGCGCATGGGTCAAATGGCTGAACAAACACGGACGAAATGCGATTGGACTGGACAGGTATCCGGACATCGTTCGCCGTGCCCGGGAACTCGGCGTCGACGTCAGGCACGGAGAGATCACGGACCTTCGGGAGTTCGAGACGGGTAGCCTCGCAGCCTACGTCTCGCTCGGGGTCATCGAGCATTTCGAGGATGGGCCCGCGCCCGCGATCAGGGAAGCGCTGCGCGTCCTTCGCCCGGGCGGCATTGCGGTATTCACGACGCCCGCAAATACGGCGGTGCGCGCCCTGTTCGTGCATCCGCTGCGCTCCGCGATCCTGGCCACGCTTTCGGCCGGGGGGCGCAAGACCTTCTTTGGCGAGTACCGCTTCACCCGAGACGAGCTGGTAGACCACGTTCGCAGGGGCGGCTTCGAAATCCTGCGGACCGAAGTAGATGACATGAAGACGGGCGCAGGCCGCCACATCGGGCTGTTCGCGGATTTCCCCGTACTGCGCGCCTCCAGCGGGCACTTCAGCTTGAACGGCCTGGGAAGATTGATTCTCAGGCTGCTGGAGCGGACCCTGCCGCGGAGCGCGTATTCAAGCGCCTATTGCGTGGTCGCGCGAAAGCCCGCGTAGGGCCTGCCCTCCATGGCAGGGGTGCTGCGGCGCGGGCGGCGCCTGCTGAAGGTCCTCGGGTGGGCGCTCGCCGCCCTGGCGGCGGCACTGCTCCTCGTGCAGGCCTGGTACTACGCGCACATCTTGTGGTGGGCGCAGGAAGCCCCCGCGCGCACCGCCTTCATGGAGCGGCGGCTCGAGCAACTGCGCGCGAAGAACCCCAAGGCGACGCTGCGCCATCAGTGGGTGCCTTACGGGAGCATCTCGATCTCGCTCAAGCGCGCAGTGGTCGCCGCCGAGGATGCGAAGTTCATCGAGCACGAAGGCTTCGACTGGGAAGCGATCCAGAAGGCCATGGAGAGGAACGAGCGAAAGGGCAAGGTGGTGGCGGGCGCCTCGACCATCAGCCAGCAGCTCGCCAAGAACCTGTTCCTCTCGGGGGAGCGCTCCTGGGTGCGCAAGGGGCAGGAGGCGGTGATCACCGCGATGCTCGAGCAGGCGATGAGCAAGCGCCGCATCCTCGAGCTGTACCTGAACTTCGCCGAGTGGGGCGAGGGCGTGTTCGGCGCCGAAGCCGCGGCGCGCCATCACTTCGGCGTCCAGGCGATATCCCTGGACGAGGAGCAGTCGGCGTACCTGGCGGCGACCCTGCCCAGCCCGCGCCGCTACGACCGCGGCCGGCGCACGGCCTACATCGAGGTCCGCATGGACACCATCCGCGAGCGCATGCCGAAGGTGCAGGTTCCCTGAAGGGAACCTGCCGCGCGCCCAGGCGCTGCGGCCGACGCGGTCAGGAATCGCGACCGGAGCCGAGCGCGCTTGCCAGCAGGCGGCGCGTGGCGTCGAACTGGGACTTGAGCGCGTAGTCGAACAGGCCCACGCGCTCGGCGAGCATCGCCTGGGCGATGCTCGCGGGGCTTGCCGGCGGCAGCGCGAGGTGCGCGTCGGCCTCGCCGCTCGCGGCGGCGATGCGCATTCCTTGCTTGCGCGCGAGATGCATCATCGCGGCGTTCTCCGTCAGGCAGTGCATGAACAGCGTCCCGATGCCCCAGTTGCGGGCGTGCGTGTGCGCGCGCTCGAGCAGCGCGCCGCCGATGCCGCGGCCGCGGTGCGCCGGCAGCACCGAAACGCCGAGCTCGGCGTGCTCCTCGGCGCGCGCGAGGTGCGCCGCGCCCGCCAGATTCAGCTCGTCGTCGAACACGCCGAACACTGCGTCGCGCCCGAAATCGATGCGCTCCACGTACTCGCGGATGGTCGCGTCGGATACCGGCAGGCCGAAGCGCAGCCGGCGATCCTCGGCGTCGAGCGCGAGCAGGTGCACGGCGAGCTTGGGGCGCTCCTGCCTGCCTAGTTCACGGGTGACGATCTGCATGGCGGATTGGACAACGCGAGGGCACGCAAGGTTCGTGCCTCGTTTGCGGCGCTGCCCCTGAGCGTTTCAAACCCGGCGAAAAGCCTCGCGCGCCGCGGCGAGCGTTTCCTCCACCTCGCGCGCGCCGTGCGCGGCGGACACGAAGCCCGCCTCGTAAGCCGAAGGCGCAAGGTACACGCCGCGCGCGAGCATTTCGTGGAAGAAGCGGTTGAAGCGCTCGCGGTCGCACTGCATCACCTCGGCAAACGACTTCGGCGGCGTCGCGCGGAAATACACGCCGAACATGCTGCCGATCGATTGTGCCGAGAACGTCACGCCGGCGCCCTTCGCTTCCGCGGCGAGGCCCTCGACGAGCGAGCGCGTGGTCGCCTCCACCCGCTCCTGGAAGCCCGGCGTGTCGACCAGCTTGAGCGTCGCCAGGCCCGCCGCCACCGCCACGGGATTGCCCGAGAGCGTGCCCGCCTGGTACACGGGGCCGAGCGGGGCGATTCTCTCCATGATCTCGCGCCGACCGCCGACCGCGGCGACCGGCAGCCCGCCGCCGATCACCTTGCCGAGCGTGGTGAGGTCGGGCCGGATGCCGAAGCGCGCCTGCGCGCCGCCCGGCGCGACGCGAAATCCCGTCATCACCTCATCCAGGATCAGCACCGCGCCATGGCGCGTGCACAGCTCGCGCAGCGCCTCGAGAAAGCCGGGCACGGGCAGCACGAGGTTCATGTTGCCCGCCACCGGCTCCACGATCACGCCGGCGATCTCGGCGCCGCGCTGCGCGAAGAGCGCGCGCGCCCCTGCCGCGTCGTTGTAGTCGAGCACCAGGGTGTGCGCCGCGGTCTCGGCGGGCACGCCCGCCGAGCTCGGGTTGCCGAACGTGAGCGCGCCGGAGCCCGCCTTCACCAGCAGCGCGTCGGCGTGGCCGTGGTAGCAGCCTTCGAACTTGACGATGAAGCTCCTGCCCGTATGCCCGCGCGCGAGGCGCAGCGCGGTCATGGTGGCCTCGGTGCCCGAGGACACGAGGCGCACCATCTCGAGCGACGGCACCAGGCGGCACAGTAGCTCGGCCATCTCCACCTCGGCCTCGGTGGGCGCGCCGAAGGAAAGCGCGCGCGCGGCCGCCGCCTGCACCGCCTCGACCACCGCGGGGTGCGTGTGGCCGGCGAGCATCGGCCCCCAGGAGCCGAGGTAGTCGATGTAGCGCTTGCCGTCGGCGTCCCACAGGTGCGCGCCCGAGGCGCGCTCGCAGAAGGGCGGCGTGCCGCCTACGGCGCGGAACGCGCGCACGGGCGAATTCACGCCCGCCGGGATGTGGCGCTGCGCGCGCTGGAACAGCTCCTCGTTACGCGATGTCATGGTCGGTGCTCATGGTCGATGGGCATTCTCAGGGTGGAAGATGCTCGCAAAATCCCGCGCGCGCTGGGCGATATCCGGCGCCTCGAACAGGTCCGTGATCACGGCGACGCAGTCGGCGCCGGCGGCCACCACCTGCGGCGCGTTCGCCAGCGTGATGCCGCCGATCGCCACTTTCGGCACGCCGAGCGGCAGGGAAAAAAGCGCAAGCGGCGCGCGCACCGCGCCGGGCTTGGTGGCGGAAGGGAATACCGAGCCGAAGGCGACGTAGTCCGCGCCCGCGGCGATCGCGCGCCGCGCCAGCTCCGGCTGGTCGTAGCAGGATGCGCCGAGGAGGCGCCCGGGTAGCCGCGCGCGCGCGCCGGCGAGGTCGCCGTCCTCGCGCCCCAGGTGCACGCCCGCGGCGCCGACGGCGAGCGCGAGCTCCACATCGTCGTTGATGATGAGCGGCACGCCGTGGCGGCGGCACAGCTGCGCCAGCGCGCGCGCCTCCTCGAGACGCGCCGCCGCGTCCGCCTCCTTGCGCCGATACTGCAGCGCGCACAGCGCGCCCGAGGCCACCGCGGCCGCGACGCGGCCCATGCCCGCCGGCGCGGCGCGCGCGCTGCGCTCCGGCGTGATCGCGTACAAGCCGCGCAGCTTCATCGCACGGGCAGGTGCTGGCCGCTCGCGGGCCGAAAGCCGCGCTCGAGCGCATGCCAGGTGTAGTCCTGCGCCGCGCGCGCGGCCTCGGGCACGGGGTCGCCATGCGCGAGGCGCGCGGCGATCGCCGAGGCGAGCGTGCAGCCGGAACCGTGGTAGCTCGCAGGCAGGCGCGGCCAGCGATCCTCGCGCACGACGCCGGCCGCGCCGTGCAGCGTGTTCACCACCTCGGGCGTGTCGGCGTGCGTGCCCGTGACCAGCACGTACTGGCAGCCGCGCGCGAAGCAGGCGGCGACGCCGCCGAGCGCGAGCGCCTCCAGCGTGTTGGGCGTGAGCACCGTCGTGCGCGGCAACAGGTGCGCGCGCAGCGCCTCGAGCGTCGCGCTGCCGGCAAGCGCGTCGCCGCGCCCCGAGGCGAGCACCGGGTCGAGCACGACCGGCACGCGCGGGTGCGCGGCGAGCACCGCGGCGATCGCCTGCGCGTTGGCCGCGCTCGCCACGACGCCGATCTTGAATGCCGCGACCGCCATCTCGGCCAGCAGGCGCTCGGCCTGCTCGGCGACGAGCGGCGCGTCGAGTGCCTGCACGCGCGCGACGCCGTGCGTGTCCTGCACGGTGATCGCGGTGGCGACCGACAGCGGGTGGCAGCCAAGCGCGGCGAGCGTGAGCACGTCGGCCTGCAGGCCGGCGCCTCCGGTCGGGTCGGTGGCGGCGAAGCTGAGCACGAGCGGCGGTGGCAGAGGCATGCGTGGCGCGGGCGCGCCGCGGAATGAGCTAAGATGCCGCACGATTTTAACTCACCGCTCGCCGCGCCCCGATGACCGAGACCCAAGTGCAGCACCGAACCTGGATGTGCCTGATCTGCGGATACGTGTACGACGAAGCCGCCGGGGTGCCGGACGAGGGGATCGCGCCGGGCACGCGCTGGGAGGACGTGCCCATGAACTGGACCTGCCCGGAATGCGGCGCGCGCAAGGAAGATTTCGAGATGGTCGAGATCTGAGCGCGCGCCGGCGCGCTTGGACTTGAAGGCGAACGGCGCGGGCTGGTCGCGGCGCCTGGCGCAGTGGGCCGGCGCGCTGGGCGTGGTCACGCTGCTGCCGCTGCGCCGGCAGCTCGCGCTGCTCGCCTCGCTGCTCGCCTCGCTGCTGGTGGTGGCGCTGTGGCTGGCGTGGTCGGAGTACCGCCAGGCGCACCTGGGCGAAGGCTACCTGCTGGTGGCCTCCGAGCTGCGCGCGCAGTCGCAACGCCTGGCCAAGAGCGCGCTGCGCAGCTTGCGCGGCGATCCCGAGTCGTTTCCGCAGGTGCAGGCGAGCCGCGACGACTTCGCCGCGGGCCTCGCGCGTCTCGCCAAGGACGCCAGCGCCGGCGCCGCGCTGCAGGCGCTCGAGGCGCAATGGCACGAAACCGAGCGGCACGCCACGGTGCTGCTTCGCGAGCAGCGCATGCTCACCGCGCTGGCGAGCGCCGCGCAGGGCATGGAGCGCGGCAACCCGCAGCTGCTGGAGCGCGCCGAGCGCGTGCAGAACCTGAAGCTCGCGCGCGGCGCGGGCGCCGCGGAGATCACGGCCGCCAGCCGCCTCGCGCTGCTCAGCCAGCGCATGGCGCTCAACGCGCAGCGCCTGCTCGCCGCCGACCGCGTCGAGCCCGAGGTCGAATTCCTGCTGGGCAAGGATGCCAATGAGTTCCGCGGCACGCTCGCGCGGCTGCGCGCAAGCGCGCGCGAGGACGAGCGCGCGGCGCTCAATGATCTCGCAGAGAGCTTCGGCGCCTACCAGGACGCCGTGGTGGCGGTGCTCGGCAGGCGCGCGCGGCTTGCGGCGGCGAAGGACGCCGCCTTCGCCATCCATGCGGGCTCCGAGCGGCTGCTCGAGGCCGTCGACCGCGTGGTTGCGGCCTACCGCGCGGAGCCCGCGGCGCGCAGCCAGCGCTTCGGCCTCGCCGCCGTCGCGGCGGCGCTGGTCGCGGCGCTGCTGCTCGTGGCGCTTTTCACCCTGATCGACGAGCGGCGCCAGCGCGAGAACATCGCGCGGCGCCACTTGGTGATGCGCCGTCACCACGAGCGCGACCTCGAGGCGGTGGAGCAGCTGCGCCGCGAGGTCGAGCAGCTGGCGGCGGGCGACCTGACGGTGCGCGTCTCGGTCAATAGCGAGATCACCTACCCGGCTGCCTCCGCGCTCAACGACGCGCTGGATGCGGTGCGCACGCTCGTGACGCGCGTGGCGCTGGCGGCCGAGTGCGTGAGCGCGGCCGCCGGCTCGGCGCAGGCCGCGGCCGACGGGCTGTTCGAGGCGGCGCGCCGCCAGTCCGCGCGCACCAAGGATGCGAGCGCCCGCTCCCTCGGCATGGCGCGCGTGGTGAACGAGCTCTCCACGCGTGCCAACCACTCCGCGGAGCTCGCGCGCGCGGCGCTCACGGCGGCCACGCAGGGGCGGCAGGCGGTGCAGGCGGTGCTCGAGGTGGTCACCGACATGGGGCGGCGCGTGCGCATCGCGGCGCAGGTCGTCGACCAGGTGCGCGGCGCCTCGCCGGAAATGGCGCGCACCGCGAAGACGCTCACGCAGGTGGTGGCGCAGGCCGAGGCGCTCGGCGGCAGCGCCTCGGGCCGCACGCTCACGCAGCTGGGCGGGCTACTCGAGCAGCTGAGCGAGCAGATGGAGCAGGTGGCGGCTTCCACGCAGTCGCAGGGTGCCTCCGCGAGCGCGATCGCCGGCGGCGTGCGCGAGACGCTCGCGGGCGCCGAGCAGGCCGCGGAGGCTGCAACGCGCGCCGCCTCCGCGGTGGAGGAGGTCGCCACCATGCTGCGGGAGCTGGAGTCTGCGCTGCAGGGCCTGCGGTACTGACCAGTGCGCTGCGCTGTCCACGCGTGCTTGCGCTGCGCGGGCGCGCGCGCCGCACGCGCACCGCGGCGGCGCTAGCGCGCGCCGCGGATGGCGCCGTAGCGCGCGAGCGTGCGCGCGCGTGCCGCGGCGTGCTCCACCACCGGCGCGCGCGGCGCATGCAGCTCTGCGTCGGAGAGCTGCGAGAGTTCCGGCAGGTATTTGCGGATGAAGGCGCCGCGCGGGTCGAACTTCCTCGACTGGGTCTCCGGGTTGAAGATGCGGAACCAGGGCTGCGCGTCGCAGCCGGTGGACGCGGCCCACTGCCAGCCGCCGTTGTTCGCCGCGAGGTCGTAGTCGTTGAGCTTTTGCGCGAAATAACGCTCGCCGCGCCGCCAGTCGATGCCGAGGTCCTTGACGAGGAAGGACGCCGCCACCATGCGCAGGCGGTTGTGCAGGGTCCCGGTCTGATTCAGGCAGCGCATCGCCGCGTCCACCAGCGCGTAGCCCGTGCGCCCCTCGCACCAGGCGCGCCACAGCCGCTCGTCGTCGTCGAACGCGAGCGCCTCGTACTCGCGCTTGAAGGCATGATCCACCACGTCCGGCCGCCAGGCGAGGATCGAAAAATAGAAGTCGCGCCAGCACAGCTCGGCGAGCCAGGTTGCCGCGCCCTTGCCTTTGCGCTTGCGGGCGAACGCGACGAGCTCGCGGATCGACACCGTGCCGAAGCGCAGGTGCACCGAGAGTCGGGAAGGTCCTTTGAGCGCCGGATAGTCGCGCTTCCTATCGTAATCGTCGATGCGGCGCTTGAAATCGGCGATGAGCTTCTTCGCGCCCGACAGGCCGGCGGGCAGCGCCATGGGCGCGGGCGCAAAGCCCAAGTCGCCAAGCGCGGGCAGCGTGCTGCCCGACCTCGCCAGGCGGGCGGCGTATTTCTCGATGGGGTAGGGCTTGACGTGGAAATCGTCGAGCTTCTTCAGCCAGGCGTTCTTGTAGGGCGTGAACACCGAGTAGGGCGCGCCCGCTCCGGTGCGTACCTCGTCCAGCTCGAAGATCACATGGTCCTTGCGCGTGTGGAAGGCGATGCCCTGCGCGCGCAACCGCGCGGCGACCTCCGCGTCGCGCGCGAGCGCCTGCGGCTCGTAGTCGCGGGCGGCGTACACCGCCGCCACGCCCAGGTGCGCCGCGAGGCGTGGGATCTCCTCGCGCGCGCGCCCGTGCAGCACGTGCAGGCCTCCGCCCAGCCGTTCGAGCGCCGCCTTGAGCTCCTGCAGGCTCCGCCAGATGAAGTCCACGCGCCGGTCGGCGCGCCCGGGCAGGGCATCCAGGATCTCGGTGTCGAAGACGAAGGCGCAGTGCACCGCGCCGTGCGCCGACAGGGCGGCGTGCAGGGCGGCCGCATCGTAGGCGCGCAGGTCGCGCCGGAACCAGGCCAGTGCGGCGGAGTCGAAGGGCATGGGTTAAAATAGCCTCTGAGCGTGTCCTCGATCAATCTGACGCACCACTTCCTGATCGCCATGCCCAACATGGCCGATCCGTACTTTGCCAAGACCCTGACGTACGTGTGCGAGCACAACGATCAGGGCGCGCTGGGCCTGGTGGTCAACCGGCCCATCGACATGACCCTGCAGGCCCTGTTCGAGCGCCTCTCGCTCACGCTCAAGCACAAGGACCTCTCCGACGCGCCGATCTACTTCGGCGGTCCGGTGCAGACCGACCGTGGCTTCGTGCTGCACGAGCCTACCGGCAACTGGCAGTCCACGCTGCGCGTGCGCGACGCCATCGGCCTCACCACCTCGAAGGACATCCTGGAAGCGGTAGGCCGCGGCGAGGGCCCGCAGAAGATCCTGGTGACGCTGGGCTACGCCGGATGGTCGGCGGGGCAACTCGAGCACGAGCTGGGCCAGAACGCCTGGCTGACCGTGGAGGCGAAGGACGCCATCCTTTTCGACCTGCCGTCGGAGGAGCGCCTGCCGGCAGCGATGGAGCTGCTCGGCGTGGACTACGCGCGCCTGGCGGACTCGGCGGGACATGCCTGATCAGGCGCGCACCGTCCTCGCTTTCGATTTCGGCATCAAGCGCATTGGCGTTGCGGTAGGGGAGGCGGAGCTCGGCACCGCGCACCCGCTGCCCGGCATCGCCGCGCCCGGGTTCGCCGAGATCGAGAAGCTGGTGAAGGAGTGGCGCCCCGACGCGCTCGTCGTGGGGCTGCCGGTCGCCGAGCGCGGCGAGCACCCGCTCGCCAAGCGCGTGCAGCGCTTCGCGCGCCAGCTCGAAGGGCGCTTTCGCCTGCCGGTCGCGCGCGTGGACGAGCGCTACACCTCGGTCGAGGCCGAGAGCCTGCTGCGCGGCGCGAAGAACAAGCCGGTGGATTCGGTCGCCGCGCAACTCATCCTGGAGCAGTACTTCCATGGCCGCGCCGCCTGACGCCGACAAGCTCTGCGAGAAGCTCGCGCGCGAGCTCAAGGCCGTCGTGAAGCCTTCGACGGCGATGGTCGGCATCCACACCGGAGGCGCCTGGGTCGCCGAGCGGCTGCACGCCGCGCTGGCACTGAAGTTTCCGCTGGGCCTGCTCGATCCCGCGTTCTATCGCGACGACTACGCCAAGCAGGGGCTCGCCAAGGATCCCAAGCGCTCGAAGATCCCCTTCGAAGTCGAGGGCAAGGACCTGCTGCTGGTGGACGACGTGCTCTACACCGGGCGCACGGTGCGCGCGGCGATGAACGAGCTGTTCGACTACGGCCGCCCCGCCACGATCGCCCTGGTGGTGCTTGCCGAGCGCGATGGCCGGCAGCTGCCGGTGTGTGCGCAGCACTGCGGCGCGAAAGTGGACGTGCCCGCCGGCATGCGCCTGCGCCTGAAGCGTGACGCCGCAGGCAAGCTCTCGCTGGAGCTCGAGCGTGCCTAACCCGCAGCTCAACGCCGACGGGGAGCTGCAGCACCTGCTGTCCATCGAGGGGTTGCCGCGCGACATCATCGTGAAGATCCTCGATACGGCGGAGTCCTTCGCTGGCGTCACCGAGCGCGACATCAAGAAGGTGCCGCTGCTGCGCGGCAAGAGCGTGTTCAACCTGTTCTTCGAGGGCTCTACGCGCACGCGCACCACGTTCGAGATCGCCGCCAAGCGCCTCTCGGCCGACGTCATCAACCTCAACGTCGCGGCGAGCTCGACCTCCAAGGGCGAGTCGCTGCTCGACACGGTGGCCAACCTCTCGGCGATGCAGGCCGACATCTTCGTGGTGCGCCACGGCTCCTCGGGCGCGCCCTACCTGGTCGCGCGCCACGTCAAGCCGCACGAGCACGTGATCAACGCCGGCGACGGCCGCCATGCACACCCGACGCAGGGGCTGCTGGATCTGTTCACCATCCGCCACTACAAGAAGGAGTTCGGCGGCCTCACGCGTGGCGATCGTGGGCGACGTGCTGCACTCGCGCGTGGCGCGCTCGCTCATCCACGGCCTCACCACGCTCGGCGTGCCGGAGGTCCGCGTCATCGGCCCGCAGACGCTGATCCCGGCGGGCGCCGCGGCGCTCGGCGTGCGCGTGTTCCACTCGATGCGCGAAGGTCTCAAGGGCGCGGACGTGGTGGTGATGCTGCGCCTGCAGAACGAGCGCATGAGCGGCGCGCTGCTGCCCAGCGCGCAGGAGTTCAACAAGCACTACGGCCTGTCGGCGGAAAAGCTCGCGCTCGCCAAGCCCGACGCCATCGTCATGCACCCCGGGCCGATGAACCGCGGCGTGGAGATCGACTCCTCGGTGGCCGACGGCCCGCACTCGGTGATCCTGCCGCAGGTGACCTTCGGCATCTCTGTGCGCATGGCCGTGATGAGCATGATCGTGGGTGGCGGATGAAGCTGCTGATCCGAGGGGGTCGCGTCGTCGACCCGGCGAGCGGGCGCGACGCGCTGGGCGACGTGTTCGTCGCCGACGGCAAGATTGCGCAGGCTGCGGGCACGCCCGACCGAACCATCGACGCCAAGGGCCTGGTGGTCGCACCGGGCTTCATCGACCTCGCCGCGCGGCTGCGCGAGCCGGGCTACGAGTACAGGGCGACGCTCGAATCCGAGATGGATGCGGCCGTGGCGGGCGGCGTGACCAGCCTCGCCTGCCCGCCGGACACCGACCCGCCGCTCGATGAGCCGGGCCTCGTGGACATGCTGCGCCGGCGCGCCAAGGCCCTGTCGCGCGCGCGCGTCTACCCGGTGGGCGCGCTGACGGTCAAGCTCGCGGGCAAGCAGCTCACCGAGATGGCGGAGCTCGCCGAGTCCGGCTGCGTCGCCTTCTCGCAGGCGAACGTCCCGGTCACCGACACGCAGGTGCTCTGGCGCGCGCTGCAGTATGCGGCCACCTTCGGGCTGCCGGTGTGGCTGCGTGCCGAGGATGCGTGGCTCGCGAAGGACGGCGTCGCGCACGACGGCGAGGTGGCGACGCGCCTGGGCCTTGCCGGCATTCCGGTCTTCGCCGAGACCATCGCGCTCGCGCAGCTCTTCGAGCTGGTGCGCGCGACCGGCGCGCGCGTGCACATCTGCCGCATCTCGAGCGCCGCGGGCGTGGCCATGCTGCGGCGCGCGAAGCACGACGGCCTGCCGCTGACCTGCGACGTCGGCATCCACCACCTGCATCTCTCGGACATGGACCTGGGCTACTTCGATTCGAGTTGCCGGCTGGAGCCGCCGCTGCGCAGCCAGCGCGACCGCGAGGCGCTCGCGCGCGGCGCTCGCCGACGGCACGATCGATTGCACGGTATCGGATCACACGCCGGTGGACGAGGACCAGAAGCTGCTGCCCTTCGCCGAGGCCGAGCCGGGCGCCACCGGGCTGGAACTTCTGCTGCCGCTGGCGCTCAAGTGGGGAATGGAAAGGAAACTCACGCTCGCCCAGACCCTCGCGCGCATCACCAGCGATCCCGCGCGCATCCTCGGCGTGGCCTCGGGGCGCATCGAGCCCGGCGCGCCCGGGGACCTGGTGCTGTTCGACCCCAGCGCCGCCTGGCGCGTGACAGGCGCGGCGCTGAAGAGCCAGGGCAAGAACACGCCCTTCCTCGGCTTGGAGCTCACGGGGCGCGTGCGCGCCACCATCGTCGCCGGCAACGTCGTCCACGAGGCATGAGGCGGATCGCGCTCTTGCTGGTTCTCGTCGCCGGCTGCAGCTCCACGCCGGAGAAGCGCCCCGGCGGCTACTACAAGGACGACGGGCCAGGCGATGCCGCGCGCGTCGCTGCGGTGCCGGACGCCGTGCCGCGGGCCGAGCCGCTGCATCGCTATGCCAACCGGCCCTACGAGGCGATGGGCCGCAAGTACGTGCCGCTCACGCAGGTCGGCGTCTTCAAGCAGCGCGGCACGGCGAGCTGGTACGGCAAGCGCTACCACGGCAACCCGACTTCCAGCGGCGAGAAGTACGACATGTACAAGATGTCCGCCGCGCACCCGATCCTGCCGATCCCGAGCTACGCCCGCGTCACCAACCTCGCCAACCGCAGGAGCGTGGTGGTGCGCGTCAACGACCGTGGGCCGTTCCATGCCAGCCGCGCCATCGACGTGTCATACGCCGCGGCCCACAAACTCGGCTTCATCGCGCAAGGCAACGCGCAGGTCGAGATCGAGCAGATCGTGCCCGCCGGCACGCCGGTCGCCCGGCAGTAGCCTCGCGACGATGCGCGCGCTGCTGCTGTCGCTCGTCCTCGCGCTGACCTGCGCTGGCGCGGGCGCGCAGCAGGCGCCGCTCATCGCCGCCAAGTCCTGGCTCCTCGTCGACCTCACGAGCGGCCAGGTCCTCGCCGCGGAGAAAGCCGACGAACGCTTCCCGCCGGCCTCGCTCACCAAGCTCATGACCGCCTACGTGGTATTCGGCGCCCTGCGCGAGGGCAGGCTCGCGCCCACGGCGCGGGTCGAAGTCTCGGAGCGCGCCTGGCGCGCGGTGGGCTCGCGCATGTTCGTCCAGCCGGGCAAGCCGGTGGTGGTGGACGAGCTGATCCACGGCATGGTGGTGCAATCGGGCAACGACGCGACCATCGCGCTCGCCGAGGCGGTCGCCGGCTCGGAGGCCGCGTTCGCCGAGCGCATGAACCGCGAAGCGGCGCGCCTCGGCATGATCAACTCGAACTTCGCCAACGCCACGGGCCTGCCGGCGGCGCAGCACTACAGCACCGCGCGCGACCTGCAGCTGCTCGCCGCGGCGCTGATCCGCGAGTTCCCGCACGAATACGCGCGCTACTACGCGGTGCGCGAGTACCGCTACAACAACATCACGCAGCTCAACCGCAACCGGCTCCTGTGGCTCGACGCGAGCGTGGACGGCGTGAAGACCGGCTTCGCCGAGTCGGCGGGCTACTGCCTGGTGGCCTCCGCGCAGCGCGGCGGGCGGCGTCTCCTCTCGGTGGTGCTCGGCGCGGCGTCCGAATCCTCGCGCGCGCAGGAATCGCAGAAGCTCCTCAACTGGGGCTACCAGCACTTCGACGGCGTGCGCCTGTTTGCCGGCGGCGAAGCGGTGAAGTCCATCGCCGTGTGGAAGGGCGCCGCGGCCGGCGTTGGCGCGGGCTTCGCCGAGGGCCTCGTGGTGACGGTGCCCAAGGGGCAGGCGGCGAGGCTCAGCGCGGAGCTGCTCACGCATCCGCCGGTGGTGGCGCCGGTCGCCAAGGGACAACGCGTGGGGGTGCTGCGGGTACAGCTGGGGGGAAAGCCCGTAGGCGAATATCCCGTGGTGGCGCTGGAGGGCGTCGCCGTGGCGGGTTTCTTCGGCCGCGCCTGGGATACACTGCGGTTGTTGTTCCAGTAGCGGAGTCCACATGGTCTTCCTGAACGGCAAATTCCTCCCGATGGAGCAGGCGATGGTGCCGGTGCTCGATCGCGGCTTCATCTTCGGCGACGGCGTCTACGAGCTGATCCCGGTCTATTCGCGCGCGCCGTTCCGCATGGACGAGCACCTCGCGCGCCTGGAGAAGCAGCCTCGCCGCGGTGCGCATCAAGAACCCCTACCCGCGCGAGAAGTGGCGCGAAGTCCTGCTGGCGCTGATCGCCAAGCAGCCGTGGGACGACCAGGGCGTGTACCTGCAGGTGACGCGCGGCGTCGCCAAGCGCGATCACGCGTTTCCGGCGGGCGTGGAGCCCACCGTGTTCGTGATGTGCAATCCGCTCGTCAACCCGCCGAAGGAGCTGGTGGACAAGGGCGCCGCCGCGGTGAGCGCGGTCGATTACCGCTGGCATCGCTGCGACATCAAGTCCGTCTCGCTGATCGGCAACTGCCTCTTGCGCCAGGTGTCGGCGGACGTTGGCGCCGTGGAGACGATCCTGTTCCGCGACGGCAAGCTCACGGAGGCTTCCGCCTCCAACGTGTTCGTGGCGAGCCATGGGCTGCTGCTCGCGCCGCCGAAGTCGAACCTGATCCTGCCGGGCATCACCTACGACGTGGTGGTCGAGATCGCGCAGGCCACGAAGATTCCGCTCGAGTTCCGCGACGTGACGGAGGCCGAGGTGCGCGGCGCGGACGAGATCTGGCTGACCTCGTCGTCCAAGGAAATCCTCGCGGTCGTCACGCTGGACGGCAAGCCGGTGGGCGACGGCAAGCCGGGGCCGCTCTTCAGGAGGGCCTGGCAGGGCTACCAGGAGTTCAAGTCGAAAGTGATGCGCAAGGAGGCCGTGTCGGCCTAGGTCGGCGCCACCCTGATGCCGATCGCCAACGAAGAATCGCTCATCACCTATCCCACCGACTTCCCGATCAAGGTGATGGGAAGGAAGGAGGGGCGCTTCGCGCACGGCGTGCTCACCATCGTGCGCAAGCACGCGCCGGACTTCGACGCGGCGACGATGGAGCTGAGGCCAAGCCGCCAGGGTACGTACCTCTCCGTCACCTGCACCATCCGCGCCACCTCGCGCGAGCAGCTCGACGCGCTCTACAAGGACCTCTGCGACCACCCCTCGGTGGTGATGGTTCTTTAGATGGAGGTCGCACTCGCGCCGCGGCTGAGGAACTTCGGCCTGGTCGAGTACCTGCCGCTCGTGGCGAAGATGCGCGAGTTCACGCTCAACCGCACGCCCGAGACGCCGGACGAGATCTGGGTGCTCGAGCATCCGCCGGTGTACACCCTGGGCCAGGGCGCGGATCCGAAGTCCGGGCCCAGGATCACGAACGGCATCCCCGTGGTGCAGGCCGAACGCGGCGGCGAGATCACCTATCACGGGCCGGGCCAGGCGGTGCTCTACACGCTCGTGGACCTGCAGCGCCGGGGGATCAAGGTGAAGGAGTTCGTGAGCCTGCTCGAGCAGTGCGTGATCAACTTTCTGTCCGGGCACGAGGTGCGGGCGGAAAGAAAGACAGGCGCGCCGGGGGTCTACGTCGGCGGCGCGAAGATCGCCTCGCTCGGCATCCGCGTGACGCGCGGGCGCGCCTGGCACGGGCTTGCGCTCAACGTGGACATGGATCTCGCCCCGTTCAACGCCATCGACCCCTGCGGCTATCCGGGACTGAGCGTGGCGCAGGCGCGGCAGTTCGGCATCAAGGGCAGCGCGAAGGAGATCGGCACCCGCCTCGGGTGGATCCTCGTCCACAGGCTCGAGCATGCGTGACGCCGGGGTGAAGGCGAAGGGCCGCGAGAAGACCTCGCGCAGCCTTGAAAGATACGCCATCAACATCGTGCCCAGGGCGCCGCTCGCCAAGCCGGCGTGGATCCGCGTGAAGGCGGCGAGCCCGTCCTCGCGCTTCAACGAGATCAAGCAGGTGCTGCGCGAGCAGAAGCTGCACACCGTGTGCGAGGAAGCCTCCTGCCCGAACATCGGCGAGTGCTTCGGCAAGGGCACCGCCACGTTCATGATCCTCGGCGACATCTGCACGCGGCGCTGCCCGTTCTGCGACGTGGCGCACGGCCGGCCGCTCGCGCCGGATGCCGAAGAGCCCGCGCACCTCGCCGACACCATCGCGCGCCTGACGCTCAGGTACGTCGTCATCACCAGCGTCGACCGTGACGACCTGAAGGACGGCGGCGCGCAGCATTTCGTGGACTGCATCCGCGCGGTGCGCGCAAGATCGCCGCAGACCACGATCGAAGTCCTGGTGCCGGATTTCCGCGGACGGCTGGAGCGCGCGCTGCAGGTCCTCCTCGCGGCGCCGCCCGACGTGATGAACCACAACCTCGAGACCGTGCCGCGGCTCTACCGACCGGCGCGGCCGGGCGGAGACTACGCGCACTCGCTGAAACTGCTGCGGGAGTTCAAGCGGCACGTGCCGGGCGTGCCCACCAAGTCGGGGCTGATGGTGGGCCTGGGCGAGACGGACGACGAGATCCTCCAGGTGATGCGCGACCTGCGCGCGCACGGCGTGGACATGCTCACCATCGGCCAGTACCTGCAGCCCTCGCCGCACCACCTTCCGGTCGAGCGCTACGTGCATCCGGACACCTTCGTGATGTTCGAGCGCGAGGCGCAGGCGATGGGCTTCAAGCACGCCGCGGTGGGCGCGATGGTCAGAAGCTCGTATCACGCGGACCGGCAGGCGCACGAAGCAGGGGTCAAGTGATGTTTGAAGGCGGTTGCGCCTGCCGCTTCGTGCGTTACCGCATGACCTCCAAGCCGCTCTTCGTGCACTGCTGCCACTGCACGTGGTGCCAGCGCGAGACCGGGACCGCGTTCGCGCTGAACGCGATGATCGAGGCCGATCGCGTGGAGCTGATGCAGGGCGAAGTCGAGGTGATCGACACGCCGTCGCTCAGCGGCAAGGGCCAGAGGATCGCGCGCTGCCCGAAGTGCCGCGTCGCGCTGTGGAGCAACTACTCGGGCGCGGGCGACGCGGTGCGCTTCGTGCGCGTGGGCACGCTCGACGAGGCGGGACGCTTCCCACCCGACATTCATATCTTCACGTCCAGCAAGCAGCCGTGGGTGGTGCTCCCCGAGGGCGCCACGGCGGTGCCGGAGTTCTATAAGGCTTCCGAGCGCTGGCCGAAGGAGAGCCTGGAACGCCGCGCCGCGCTGATGGCGGCGCGGCAGATGCACTAGCGAGTCCCCTGATCGAGGGACTGCCAGGGCCGGCGCGGCTGTTTATCCTTTCGCGTCGCCATGCACATCGTCTACTACGTCGCCTCGAGCGTCGACGGCTACATCGGTCCGCCGGACGGCAGCCTCGACTGGCTCGCGCGCTTCGAAGGCGGCGCCGAGGATTACGGCTACGCCAAGTTCTACGGCTCGGTGGATGCGGTGCTCCTCGGCCGCAAGACCTACGAGCAATGCCTCGGCTTCGGCAAGTGGCCCTATGAGGGCAAGCGCTGCCGGGTGTTCTCGCGCCAGAAACTCGATGCTCCGCCTGCGGGCGTCACCGTCGCCACGGGCAGCCCGCGCGAGGTGGTGCGCGAGATGCAGCGCGCGCGCCTGCGGCGCGCGTGGCTGGTGGGCGGCGGGGAGCTGGCGGGCGCGTTCCGCGCCGAAGGGCTGATTGCTGAATACATCATCTCGGTGATCCCGGTGATGTTGGGGAAGGGGGTTCAGCTCTTTGGCGGGAACGGCGCCCATGAGGCCCTCACGCTCGTCGAATCGCAACGCTACGCAAGTGGAATCGTCCAGCTCCGCTACGTGCGGGAGAAGTAACGCGCTAGTTGCGCACCACCAGGCCGTCTTTCACGCCGGTGACGCCGGCGATGGTGGCGGCGGCCTTCACCGCCCGCGCGCGCTGCGACTCGTCCTTCACGAAGCCCGAGAGCAGCACCTCGCCGCGGTAGGTCTCGACCGAGACGTCGAGCGACTTCAGCTGCGGTTCGCGCAGCAGCGCCGTCTTCACTTTCGCGGTGATGACGCTGTCGTTCGCGACGCGCTCTGCGTAGGCGCGGTCGTGCAGCGACTCGGCCTTGAGGAACTCCTTTTCGTCGAGCTTGCCGTCGCGGTTGGCGTCGGCCTCGGTGAACGGGCCGCTGTAGCCGCGGATCTGCTTGACCTCCTCCTGCGTCAGGAGCCCGTCGGCGTTGACGTCGAGCTGGATGAACTTGGCGTTGCCGACGCGAGGCGTTCCCTTGTCGCCGGCTTGCGCGAGCGGAATCGCCCAGGCGAGCGCGGTGACGCTGAGAATGGTCGTTGCGGTGCGGGTCAGTTTCATCTGCGACTCCTCTTCGGATGACGGAAACGGCGCGAGCCCCGAAGGGCCCGCGCTGTCTGTCAATTCTGCAACACGCGTGCCAGGTTCATTGCTCATTTGAAATCAGGCAGTTGCCCGCTGATTGAGAATCACGGGCGCGAGAATATCGTCGCCATATGACGACAGTTCGCGCGCGCCCCGGGCGCGCGACGGCGACACTTCAGGAGATCAGGCTTGCGCGGCCCGACGAGCGGTCAGGCGCGTTCCGCGAGCGCGCGCTCCACGAGCGCGTGGAACTCGGCCCAGTCCGGCTCGCCGAGGTAGCGCTTGACGATGCGGCCGCGCCGATCGATGAGGAACGTGGTCGGCGTGGCATTCACGTTGCCGAAGCTTCGCGCCGCCGCGCCGTCCGCATCGAGCACGACCTGGAAGGGCAGCGCGCGCTTCTGCGCGAAGTCGGCCACCAGGTTCGGGTGGTCGTAGCTCATCGCCACGGCGACCATTTCGTAGCCGCGCGGCGCGAACTTCGTCCAAGCCTCCACCATCTTCGGCATTTCCTCGACGCAGGCGACGCAGGAGGTGGCCCAGAAGTTGACCAGCACCACCTTGCCGCGCAGGTCCGCCGTGGAGAGATTCCGGCCGGAAAGCGTGACGAAGCGCACGTCCGGCGCGACGTCAGGCCGGGTGAGCAGGGCGACGCTGGCCCCCGCGGCGATTGCCAGCGCGGCGACGGCAACGATAAGCTTCTTCCGCATGAGGGGCGCTATTCTCGCCGCGATCGCGGCGCTTGTCATGGGCTGGGCGGGCGTGGCCGCCGCGCAGCTCGAGAACATCACCAACCGCGAGGCGGTGAGCGCGCTGAAGACCGCGCTGGAAAAGGGCTCGCGCGCGGCGGTGGAACAGCTCGGCCGCGAGAACGGCTTCTACGGCGATGCGCGCGTGAAGATCCCGCTGCCGGAGTCGCTGCGGCGCGCCGATCGGACTCTGCGCCGATTCGGCATGGCAAGCTATGCCGATGAGCTGGTCCTGACGATGAACCGCGCGGCGGAAGCCGCGGTGCCGGAGGCGAAGCAGCTCTTCGTGGACTCGGTGAAGAAGATGACCGTACAGGATGCCAAGGGCATCCTCACCGGCGGCGAGACGGCGGGCACCGAGTATTTCAGGCGCACGACCTCCGAGCAGCTGCGCAAGCGCTTTCTCCCGATCGTGCAGAAATCCACCGAGAAGGTGGGCCTCGCGCAGACTTACAACCAGTACGCGCAGCAGGCCGCCGCCTTCGGCCTGGTGAAGCAGGAGCACGCGAACCTCGACGCCTACGTGACGCAGAAGGCGCTCGACGGCCTTTACTTCGTGGTGGCGGAGGAAGAAAAGAAGATCCGCAAGGACCCCGTGGGCACTGCCTCCAGCATCCTGAAGAAGGTGTTTGGGGCGCTGCTTTGAGAACCGGGGTCAGGGCCGCATTTCCCTTGCGAGCGGAAATGCGGCCCTGACCCCAATTTTCAGTGCGCCTGGTCCCAGTTGTCGCCGACGCCGACCTCGACGATGAGCGGGACGGAGAGCGCGGCCACGCCCTGCATCAGGTCGCGCAGCTTCTCCTTCGCCGGCACGAGCTCGGCTTGCGGCACTTCCAGCACCAGCTCGTCGTGCACCTGCATGATGAGCCTGGTCGAGAGCTTCTCGCGCTCGAGCCAGCCCTGCACCGCGATCATGGCGAGCTTGATGAGGTCGGCCGCCGTGCCCTGCATCGGCGCGTTGATCGCCGCGCGCTCGGCCCCCGCGCGCCGCTGCGGGTTGGCCGAGCGGATCTCGGGCAGCCACAGGCGCCGGCCGAACACGGTTTCCACATAGCCGTCGGCGCGCGCCTTTTCCTTGGTTTCGTCCATGTAGCGCTTGACGCCCGGATAGCGGGAGAAGTACGAGTCGATGTAGGCCTGCGCGGTGGTGCGCTCGATGCCGAGGTTCTGCGCCAGGCCGAAGGCGCTCATGCCGTAGATGAGGCCGAAGTTGATCACCTTGGCGGTGCGCCGCTCGTCCGCCGAGACCTCCTCCAGCGTCACTGCCGAACACCTCCGCCGCGGTGGCGCGGTGCACGTCGTGGCCGTGCGCGAAGGCGTGGCGCAGGCCCTCGTCGCCCGAGAGGTGCGCCATGATGCGCAGTTCGATCTGCGAGTAATCGGCGCTCATGATCTTGCAGCCCGGCGGCGCGATGAAGGCTTCCCGGATCCGTCGGCCCTGCGGCGTGCGGATCGGGATGTTCTGCAGGTTGGGGTCGTTGGAGGCAAGGCGCCCGGTCACCGCCACCGCCTGCGAATAGGTCGTGTGCACGCGCCCCGTGCCCGCGTGAACCATCTTCGGCAGCTTGTCGGTGTAGGTGGACTTGAGCTTGGCGAGCGCGCGGTACTCCAGCAGCAGCTTGGGCAGCGGGTAGTCGAGCGCAAGCTCGGCGAGCACGTCCTCGTCGGTGGAGGGCTGTCCCGAGGGCGTCTTCTTCTTCACCGGCAGCTTCTGGCGCTCGAAGAGGATCTCCTGGATCTGCTTAGGCGAGTTGAGGTTGAAGGGCTGGCCCGCGGCCTGGTAGGCCTTCTCTTCCAGCGCGAGCATTTCCTTGCCGAGCTCGTGGCTCTGCGCCTCGAGCTTCGCGCGGTCGAGCAGCACGCCGTTTCTCTCCATGCGTGAGGAGCACCGGCATCACCGGCAGCTCGATCGCCTCGTAGACCTCCTTCAGCCGCGGCTCGGCGGCGATCTTGCGGTAGAGCACCTCATGCACGGCGAACGCGCAGTCGGCGTCCTCGGCTGCGTACTCCGTGGCGCGGCCGATCTCCACCGCCGAGAACGGGATACGCGCGGCGCCCTTGCCGGTCACCTCGTCGTAGGAGATGGTCTTCCAGCCCAGGTGCCGCTGCGAGAGCGAATCGAGGTCGTGGCGCTCGTGCACCTCGATCACGTAGGACTCGAGCAGCGTGTCGTGCGCGATGCCGCCCAGCCGCACGCCATGGTTGGCGAGCACGTGCGCGTCGAACTTGAGGTTCTGACCGACCTTCTTGTGCGCGGTGCTCTCCAGCCAGGGCGTGAGGAGCTCGAGTGCGCGCGCCGCGCCGATCTGCACCGGCGCGCCCGGATACTGGTGCTCGAGCGGCAGGTAGGCCGCCTCCTCGCCGAACGCGAACGACATGCCGACCAGCGTCGCCGTCATCGGCTCGAGTCCCGTGGTCTCCGTGTCGAAGCCGACGAGTTGCGCTTGCTCCATGCGCGCCAGCCATGCGGCGAGCGCGATCTCGTCGGCGAGCCCGACGTATCTGCGGCGCTTTGCTTCAGCAGCGCTCGTAGAGGCGCCGGCGTTCGTCGGGGCGCCGCCGATCACGGAGGCGCCAGCGGCGGAGGCGGCGCCAGACGCCGACGTGGCGCGCGCGTTCGCGGCGCCCGGCGCGCCTGCGCCGCCCACCTCAGCAAGCCACGTCCTGAAGCCGAAGCGCGAGAAGAGCTCGCGCAGCTTTTCCCTGTCCTCGCTGCCGCCGAGATCCTCGAGCTCGAGCGGCAGCGCGACGTCGCGCTTCACGATGAGAAGGCGCCTGCCCTTGGGCAGCCAGTCGAGCGCCTTGCGCAGGTTCTCGCCCACCACGCCCGCGATCTCCTGCGCGTGCGCCATCACCGCGTCGAGCGAGCCATACTGCTGGATCCACTTGGCCGCGGTCTTCGGGACCCGACCTTGTCCACGCCGGGCACGTTGTCCACCGCGTCGCCGGTGAGCGCGAGGTAGTCCACGATCTGGGCGGGCGCGACGCCGAACTTGCGCTGCACGCCCTCGGGGTCGAGCGTCTCGTTCGACATGGTGTTGACGAGCGTCACGCGCTCCTCAACCAGTTGCGCGAGGTCCTTGTCGCCGGTGGAGATGACGGTGCGCCAGCCCTTCTTCTTGGCGTGCTCGGCGAGCGTGGCGATGACGTCGTCGGCCTCCACGCCCTCGACCGCGAGCACCGGCCAGCCGAGCGCGGCGCAGGCCTCCTTCAGCGGCTCGATCTGCGCGGCGAGCGCCTCGTCCATCGGCGGGCGGTTCGCCTTGTATGCCGGATACTCCGCGTCGCGGAACGTGGGGCCCCTGGCGTCGAACACGCAGGCTCGCGCCTGCGCCTTGTAGTCCGTGGCCAGCCGCCTTAGCATGTTGAGCACGCCGTAGATCGCTCCCGTCGGCTCGCCGCCGGGACTCTTCAGCTCCGGCAATGCGTGGAACGCGCGGTACAGGTACGAGGACCCGTCCACCAGCAGGAGCGTCTTTTGCGGATCGTTCGCCGACACGATGACTGACGACAGGCTGCCCAAACCTTCGACTCCCGATCGCAGCTTCAATGCGCGCGAGGCGTGGCGGGTGTTCGGCATTATGTCAGAGTTCGTAGACGCGACTGAGCACCTCGCCAACATCCGACCCGCGGTGTCGGTGTTCGGCAGCGCGCGCGTCGCGCCGGGCTCGCACTACTACCGGCTGGCCGAGCAGGTGTCGCGGCTGCTCTCGGACGCCGGCTTCGCGGTGATCTCGGGCGGCGGCCCGGGCGTGATGGAAGCCGCGAACAAGGGCGCGTTCGCCGGCCGCTCGGACGCGATCGGCCTGAACATCGAGCTGCCGCGCGAGCAGCAGGCCAACCAGTACCAGAACATCAGCCTGCAGTTCAAGCACTTCTTCACGCGCAAGGTGATGTTCGCCAAGTTCGCCACCGCCTTCATCATCCTGCCCGGCGGTTACGGCACGCTGGACGAGCTGTTCGAGGCGCTGACGCTGGTGCAGACCGGCAAGACGCGCAAGATGCCGATCATCCTGATGCACGCGCCGTTCTGGCGCGACCTGATCGGCTGGTTCCGCGACCGGCTGGTGGCCGAGGGCATGATCGAGGCGCAGGACGTTGACCTGCTGCAGGTGATCGACGAGCCGCAGGGGGTAGTGGACGCGATCTTCACCTACTACGAGAAGCGCGGCTTCGAGCCCTCGCCCGCGGAGCGCGAGGTCCTGCTCAATCTCTAGGGAAGCTCCGCCATCGAGTAAACTGCGCACCATGCGACGCCTGCTCGCGACAGCCCTGTTGCTGGCGGCGATGAGCGCAGCCGCGCAAGACCGGCGCGTGGAAGTGCCGCCGCCGCCGCCCCTCGAACCCGTGCCCCAGGCGCCGGCCAAGCCCGGCGCGGCCGCCGTGCACCCGGAGGAGCCGATGGTGGTGATTCCGGCAGGCAAGGACGACAAGGTCGAGGAGTTCACCCAGGGCGGCAACCGGGTGGTGAAGGTGACGCCGCCTGGCGGCAGGCCGTACTACCTCTACGACACCAGCGGCTACGGCGACTGGGTGCGGCGCGAATCGCTCGACAGCGGCGTGCGCGTGCCGATGTGGCCGATCTTCACCTTCGACTGACTTGTCGGTCTATACCCCCGTCTCGCAGCACGATCTGGCGGCCTGGCTGCGCCAATACTCCGTGGGCGCGCTGGAGGAGCTCGAGCCGATCAAGCCGGGCATCGAGAACACCAACTATTTCGTCACCACCACGCAGGGCCGCTACGTGCTGACGTTGTTCGAGCGCTTGCCCGCGGCGGAACTGCCGTTCTACCTCGACCTGATGGCGCACCTCGCGCGCCACGGCATTCCCTGCCCTGCGCCGATCGCCGACCTCTCCGACGCGTACCTCGGCACGCTCAACGGCAAGCCCGCGGCACTGGTGACGCGGTTGCCCGGTCGCTCGATCGAGGCGCCGGGCGAGGCCGAGTGCCGCGAGCTCGGCCAGCTGCTCGCGCGCCTGCACCTGGCGGGGCGCTCCTACCCGGCGTACCTGGAGAATCCTCGCGGGCCGCGCTGGTGGCGCGCGGCGGCGCGCGACGTGCAGCCGTTCCTCGACGCGGCAAAATGGCGCCTGCTCGAGGCCGAGCTCGAGTTCCAGGCGCAGCACCGCTTCCCCGACCTGCCGCGCGGGCCGGTGCATGCGGACCTGTTCCGCGACAACGCGCTGTTCGAGCGCGGGCGGCTCTCGGGGGTCATCGACTTCTATTTCGCGGGCGTGGACTGCCAGCTGTACGACGTCGCGGTATGCGCCAACGACTGGTGCCTGGTGGACCCGGCGGCGGACCGCAGTCTGCATCTGGCGCGCACGAGGGCATTCCTGGCCGCCTATCACGCGCTGCGGCCCTTCGCGCCGGCGGAGCGCGAGGCCTGGCCCGTGCTGCTGCGCGCCGCGGCGCTGCGCTTCTGGCTCTCGCGCCTGCACGACCTGCACCTGCCGCGCCCGGGCGAACTGGTGCACGCGCACGATCCGGAGCACTTTCGCCTGGTGCTCGAGCGGCGCATCGCGCAAGGCGCGCCGTGGCTGGAGGCAGCATGAGCCGGCGGCGCAAGGGCGCCGCATGATCGCGCGCACCGTGCCCCCTCTGCAGGGCGCGCGCTGGCTCGCCGAGGGCTGGCGCATGTTCCGCGCCGCGCCGCTCAGCTGGTTCGCGCTGGTGTTCGCCTACTGGATGGCGATGACGGTGCTGAGCCTGGTGCCGCTCGTGGGCATCGTGGCCGCGTCGGTGCTGGTGCCGGCCTTCTCGGTGGGCTTCATGGCGGCGAGCCGCGCCGCCTCCCGCAGCCAGCCGGTCGAGCTGGCGATGCTGTTCGCCGGTTTTCGCGAGCGTTTGCCGGCGCAGCTGGCGCTGGGCGCCCTGTACCTGGCGAGCCTCGCGCTGGTCATCGGCGGTTCGGCGCTCGTCGATGAAGGCGTGCTGGCGCGGTGGCTCCTCACCGGACGCGAGCCGGCGGCGGACGACGTGCGGGAGGACAGCTTCCTCGGCGCGCTCGCGGCGGCCGCGGCGCTGTACGCGCCGGTGATGGCGCTGTTCTGGTTCGCCCCGGTGCTCGTCGCCTGGCACGGCATGGCGCCCGCGAAAGCGCTGTTCTACAGCTTCTTCGCGAGCCTCATGAACTGGCGCGCCTTTTTCGCCTACGGCGCGGCGGTGGCCGTGGTGATGTTCCTGCTGCCCACCGTGCTGCTGCTCGTGCTGGTGCTCGCCTCCGGCGGCTCGCTGCGCCTGCAGCCGATGGCGCTGGTGCTGCCGCTCGCGTTGGTGATGCTGCCGACGCTGTTCGCAAGCTTCTACGCGAGCTACCGCGACGTGTTCGGCGCGGCGCAAGGGCCGGAAGTCAGCTAGGGAGCCTTTGATCTGTATGCCGGCGCGGCTGCGCGAGATCCCCTACAACTACACCTCGTTCTCCGACCGCGAGATCGTGCGGCGGCTGCTGGGCGAGCCGGCCTGGCTGCTGATCAGCGAGCTGCGCGCGGAGCGGCGCACCGGGCGTTCGGCGCGCATGCTCTACGAGGTGCTGGGCGAGATGTGGGCCATCCTGCGCAACCCCTACCTCGAGGACGGGCTGATCGCGAACCGGCGCACGCGGCGCCAGGTGTTGGCGGGCATGCAGCGGCGCCTCGCGGAGATCGAGGCGCGGCGCGGCGACAACGGCATGGTGGCGCAGCTGCTGGAGGTGGCGCGCGCCGCGGTGGAGCGGTTCAGCGCCTCTTTCGAGGAAACGCGCGCACTGCGCGCGAAGACGCTCAAGCGCCTGAAGCACGCCACACGCGCCGACAACGTCGAGTTTCGACGGCTTCGCGCGCGTCGCGCATGTCACCGACGCCACCGACTGGCGCGTCGAGTACCCCTTCGTGGTGGTGTCGCCCGACAGCGAGGACGAGGTGCTGGCGGTGGTGCGCGAGCTGATCGCGCTCGGCCTCACCATCATCCCGCGCGGCGGTGGCACCGGCTACACCGGCGGCGCGGTGCCGCTCACGCGCCGCTCGGCGGTGCTCAGCACCGAGAAGCTCGAGGCGCTCGGCGCGGTGGAATGGGTGGAGCTGCCCGGCGTCGGCCGGCAGGTGCCCACCCTGCGCACGGGCGCCGGCGTGGTGACGCGCCGCGCGATGGACGCAGCCGAAGCGGGGGGCCTGGTGTTCGCCGTCGATCCCACCTCGGCGGACGCCTCCTGCATCGGCGGCAACGTGGCGATGAACGCGGGCGGCAAGAAAGCGGTGCTGTGGGGCACCGCGGTGGACAACCTCGCCTGGTGGAAGATGGTGACGCCGCAGGGGGAAGTGATCGAGGTCGAGCGCTTCGCGCACAACCTCGGGCGCATCCACGACGCCGACCAGGTGGAGTTCCACGTGCGCCGCGTCTCGCGCGAGGGCAGGAAGAAGGTGGTCGAGGAGCGCGCCATCCGCATCCCGGGCTCCGCCTTCCGCAAGCCGGGCCTGGGCAAGGACGTCACCGACAAGTTCCTGGCGGGACTGCCCGGCGTGCAGAAGGAAGGCTGCGACGGCATCATCGTCGCCGCGCGCTTCATCCTGCACAAGATGCCGGCGCACACGCGCACCGTTTGCCTGGAGTTCTTCAGCCAGGCCGCCGAGGCGGTGCCGGCGATCGTCGAGGTGAAGGCCTACGTGGATGCGCTGCCGCGCGTGCGCCTCGCCGGCCTGGAGCACATGGACGACCGTTATCTCAAGGCGGTCGGTTACGCCACCAAGGCGCGCCGCGCCGAGCGCCCGCGCATGGTGCTGATCGGCGACCTGGTGGGCGACCAGGTGGACGAGGTGGCGAGCGCCGCCTCTGCGGTGGTGCGCCTGGCGAACGCGCGCGGCGGCGAGGGCTTCGTCGCGGTGTCGCCCGAGGCGCGCAAGCGCTTCTGGCTCGACCGCGCGCGCACCGCGGCGATCGCGCGCCACACCAACGCCTTCAAGATCAACGAGGACGTGGTGATCCCGCTGGAGCAGCTCGCCGCGTACTCGGACGGCATCGAGCGCATCAACATCGAGTTCTCGATCGACAACAAGCTCGCGCTGCTCGATGCGCTGGAGGAGTACCTCCAGGGCGACCTGCCGCTGGTGCAGCACGACGAGCGCCTGCCGCGCCCCGAGCTGCTCGGCGACCGGGTGCAGCAGGCACTTGAGGTGATCGCCGGCGCGCGCGCACGCTGGCAGCGGCTCAGGAACGGCATCGACGTGGACTTCGAGGCGCTGCAGTCGCGCCGCGAGCGGCTGTCCTGGAAGACCGAAGTGCGCGAGGAGCTGCGGCGCATCTTCGCGGGCGCCGCCTTCGCCAAGGTCCTCGAGGGCGCCGAAGCGGTGCATGCGCGCGTGCTGCGCGGCAGGGTGTTCGTCGCGCTGCACATGCATGCCGGCGACGGCAACGTGCACACCAACATCCCGGTGAACTCGGACGACTACGCCATGCTGCAGCGCGCGACGCAGGCGGTCTCGCGCATCATGCGCCTGGCGAAGTCGCTCGGCGGGGTGATCTCGGGCGAGCACGGCATCGGCATCACCAAGCTCGCCTACCTCGAGCCTGCCGAGATGGAGGCATTCCGCGCCTACAAGGAGCAGGTGGACCCCGAGGGGCGCTTCAACGCCGGCAAGCTCCTGGCCGGCGGGGGCCTGGAGAACGCCTACACGCCGAGCTTCTCGCTGATCGGCGCCGAGTCGCTGATCCTCGAGCAGACCGACCTCGGCAGCGTGGCGAACGCCGTGAAGGACTGCCTGCGCTGCGGCAAGTGCAAGCCGGTCTGCGCCACGCACGTGCCCCGCGCGAACCTGCTTTACTCGCCGAGGAACAAGATCCTCGCCAGCTCGCTCCTCGTCGAGGCGATCCTGTACGAGGAGCAGACGCGCCGCGGCGTGGCGCGCGTGCACTACGACGAGTTCGCCGACGTCGCCGACCACTGCACGGTGTGCCACAAGTGCGCGAGCCCCTGCCCGGTGGACATCGACTTCGGCGACGTGTCGATCCGCATGCGCAACCTGCTGCGCCGCGCCGGCAAGCGCCGCTTCAATGCCGGCACGCGGCTCTCGATGCTGTTCCTGAATGCCACCGACCCGCGCAAGATCAGGATGGCGCGCAAGCTGATGATCGACTGGGGCTACAAGGCGCAGCGCGTGGCGCACCGGCTGCTCGGGTTCCTGGGGCGGCGGCAGACGGCGCGCCCGCCGGCGAGCGCCGGCGCGCCGACGCTGCGCGCGCAGGTGGTGCACTTCGTCAACAAGGCGATGCCGGGCAACCTGCCCAAGAAGACGGCGCGCGCGCTGCTCGCCATCGAGGACGCGAAGGTCGTGCCGATCGTGCGCGATCCGGCCAAGGTGACCGAGGATTCGGACGCGGTGTTCTACTTCCCCGGCTGCGGCTCGGAGCGCCTGTTCTCGCAGGTGGGCCTCGCCACCCAGGCGATGCTCTACGAAGTCGGCGCGCAGTGCGTGCTGCCGCCCGGGTACCTGTGCTGCGGCTACCCGCAGACCGCCGCGGGCGAGGAGGAGAAGGGCGAGCGCATCATCACCGCCAACCGCGTGCTGTTCCACCGCCTCGCGACGACGCTCAACTACCTCGACATCCGCACGGTGATCGTCTCCTGCGGAACCTGCCTGGACCAGCTGGAGAAATACGAGTTCGACAAGATCTTCCCGGGCTCGCGGCTGCTCGACATCCACGAGTACCTGCTGGAGAAGGGCGTGAAGCTCGACGGCGTGCAGGGCGTGCGCTACCTCTATCACGACCCCTGCCACACGCCGATGAAGGTGCACGCGCCGCTCGAGGTCGCACGGCAGCTCACCGGCTCGGACGTGCGGCTCTCGGCGCGCTGCTGCGGGGAATCGGGCACCCTGGCGATGACGCGGCCCGACATTTCCACGCAGGTGCGCTTCCGCAAGGAGGAGGAGCTGCGCCGGGACGTCGCGTCGCTCGGCGGCGACGCCCCGGTGAAGGTGCTGACCTCGTGCCCGTCGTGCCTGCAGGGCCTGGCCCGTTTCGAGGCCGACAGCGGCGCGCAGGCGGATTACATCGTGGTGGAAGTGGCCCGGCGCCTGCTCGGCGAGGACTGGCTGCCGGCGTTCGTCGCCAAGGCCAACGCGGGCGGCATCGAGCGCGTGCTGCTGTAGGCGGCGCCACTCCGTGCAGTAGTCGCGGGTGGCGTCGAGGCGTGCTGCGGTAGAGTACGCGGCGATGAAGGACTCCGCCGCGCTCACACTGCCCGAGATCGACCCCGCGGCAAGGCCGGAGTTTGCCGATGGGCCGAGCTGCAAAGCCTGGCTGCAGAACCTGCCGCTTGCCAACGTCGCCAGCGCGCAGCGCCAGCTGCTGATCCAGATCGAGGAACTCAACCGCCGCGCCGCGCCCGCGCGCGCGCGCCTGGAAGCGCTGGAAGCGGCGCGCGAGGCGGTCCACTTCGTGCAGGTCGAGCAGGCGAAGCGCTTCACGCACCGCGCGCTGCCGATGCTGCCGGGCGAGTCGGCGATCTTCGAGGACACGATCGAGCTCTGGGAGCAGATGCGCCTGGGCTACCTGCGCTGCCTGCTGGAGAGCGGCGCAGCGCTGCGGTCGCAGGCCCCGCTCATCTGCCAGCGCGCGCTGTCGTTATCGGGGCTGCGCATGTATCACCGCTACCGCGCCTGCCGCCTCGTGCCCGGGGCCGATTGGCGCGCGCTGCACCAGGTGTACGCGCGCGCCGAGTCGCTCGGCGTCGCCGACAAGGCGGTGAAGGACTACCTGAACCGCGACGTCTACGACACCTCGCCGCGCATCGCCTACCTGCGCGCGCTGCTGATGGGCGCGTGCAACCCGAACGAGCTCGGGCCGCGGCAGCTCGCCTTCGTCGCCTACCTGCTGGAGCGCTGGGCCGAGAAAGTGGAGATCACCGAGACGCCGCCCAAGGACGAGGACGGCCTGCCGCCTTTCGCGGTGGACCTCGAGAGCGAGCGCGGGGCCGATCGCAGCGACCCGCAGGGCGGGGAGCTGCGCTTTCTCGACGTGCGGCGGCTGGCCAAGAGCCTGCGCAACCGCGTGGCGCTGCTCAGGAAGGGCGAGTCGCCGGCGCGGCTGGCGCTCGGCGAGGACTGCGTGCAGCCCTCCTGCGAGCAGCTGCTGGTGTTTCTCTACCGCCAGTGGTGCCAGGCGCGAGCGCCGCGGAACACCGAGCGCGCGCGCGCCATCGATGCGGTGCAGGCGTGCACCAACATCGCCGCGATCCACTACTACGCGCTGGGCCGCGTGTTCCGCGCGGCGAGCGAGTTCACGCAGCTTTCTGCCCGGCAGCGCGACGAGATCGAGACCTTCGGGCGCATCGTCTCGCGCGGCGACGAGGGACAGGACTTCGACGCCGCGCGCGATTTCCTGCTCGAGCACTGGCAGCTCGACGACGAGAGCACGCAGGGTCTGCGCATGCTGCGGCGCGCGAACCACCCCGGCAAGCGCATGGCGCACGGGCAGCTCGTCGGCGTGCGACCGGCCGACGCCAAGGCCTACCAGCTCGGCCAGGTGCGCTGGCTGACGGCGAGCGACGAGGGCGACCTGCATTGCGGCGTCAAGCTCATTCCCGGGGTGCCGGTGCCGGTGGCGGTGCGCGCGCTCGGCGTCAACGTCGCCGAGGAGCGCTACACGCAGGCCTTCATGCTCGCGGCGGTGCCCACGCTGGAAGCGCCGGCGACGCTGGTCACGGCGACCGGGTGGTACAAGCCCAAGCGCGTGATCGAGGTGGCGGGCGACAAGCCGATGCGCGTGCGCCTGCTCGACGTCCTCGAGCGCGGCATCGACTTCGAGCGCGTCACCTACGAGCGCCTGCCGGACTAGCTCCGGCCGAATCCGCTCGACGCAGCAAGGGATGCCGGCGCGGCGCCCGGCGGCGGCGCCTTCCCCAGCGACGCGAAGAAAATCGGGGTCAGGGCCGGGTTTCCATGGGGTCAGACCCCGGTTCTTCTTTGCTTGGGGTCTGACGCCGATTTTGCGGCCCTGACCCCGATTTTCTTTCCCCTCGCCTCACGCCTCGGGCGTCGTAGGCCTGCGGAACTCGCCCTTCGCCTGCCGTTTACGGTCTCAGACAGTGCTCGGCCTGCTCCCTCCGCCCTCGGTCCGTCTCGGCCCGTCGCGATGGGGACCCCTCGCGCCGCCGCCGGGCGTCGCGCCGTCCCGAGACGTTGCACTCCGGCAACCATACGCAGCCCCTGCCGGGTTCGAGTCATCACTTTTCGAGATCACTGCTGCGCGACCGGATTTGATGGAGGCCTTCAACACGGGTACCGTACTCCAAAGAGGGAGTCACCCGGTGCATCTTGTCCGCGAATGACATTGAACAAGGAAACGCGATTGAGCTGGACTGCGCTAACAAGCGGAATCGGCTTGAAGAAATTGTGGCGGGTCGACTACAAGGCGGAATGCATTCCGCCTTTTGGGCTTCCTACTTCTAGTTAGCCTGCATACGACTTGCTAGAGACATGCGAGGTCCATCATGAGCGATTCGACGGTCCGTGAAGCGATCGAACGACTTAGCGCTGCTATTACTGCGGATCCCTCCAAAGCAAGAGCCAGAAGCACGGCTACAGCGCGTCTCACTGAAGGGCTGAAGTGCGAGGTCACTGGACCGCGCAGCGAACGCGTACTTACCGACATGCCGCCGGCGATCGGTGGCAGCGCCTCCGCGCCGAATCCCGGCTGGTTGCTACGCGCTGCCATGGCCTCGTGCGCAGCAACCGTAATCGCGACGCGTGCTGCCAAGCTCGGTGTCCGCCTAAGCACATTGGAAGTCACGGTCGAAAGCGAATCCGATCAGCGGGGTCTGCTGGGCCTCGACGAGAGCGTTTCAGCCGGCCTCGGCGCATGGCGCACCAAATATCAATCGGAGGCGATGCCGACCGCAAACTCTGCGCGAGTTAGTGGCATGGGCGGACCAACACTCGCCCGTGGGCTGCAGCGTTAGGCATGCGGCTGCATGCTCTCTCGATATCGATGTGGTGTAAGCATGCAGGCTAACAACGCAGCCCACCCGGACGCGCGGGAAGCGTCCAGCTTAATCAACCGCTATTGGCCGCGCGCCGGTGGCTGCGAACGTTAGAGCGCAAGAAAGAAGGGGAGCCGCATGACCGACGCGCCCAATGCCACTTCCCGCTCAGCCTTCGTAACGGCTGTAGCCTGGGTTTTCATCGCACTTGCTGGGTTCGCCACTCTCATCGCAGTGCTTCAGAACATCATGATCAGCGTGATGTTCCCCGCAGAGGCGATGCGCGAAGCGGGGAACGCCAAAGACATGCCGGCCTTTGCCAGATTCATGTTTTCTCATCCTCAGGCTATTTTCGGCACCTTCCTCGCTGTTTCAGCCGGAACGCTGATTTCAGCCATCGGGCTGCTGAGGCGGAAGAACTGGGCTCGCCTTCTCTTCATTGGCATCATGGCACTTGGCATTCTTTGGAACGTTGCAAGCGTTGCACTGCCTTTCTTCATGTTCTCTTCAATGCCACCGGTGGCCGAGCGTGCACCCGCGGACTTCAAAGACAGCTTTGACATTATGTGGAAGGTGATGACGGCATTCACCGTTCTAATCGCAGTTGCCTTTGCGTGCTTGTTTGGGTGGATCATCAAGCGCTTGGTGTCTCATGAGATCAAACGCGAGTTCCTTGCGCTCTAACCGCCCAGTCAACCCGGACGTGGAACCTCATTCGATAAAGTGGACACCTCGACCTAACGATTGAGAAGGATGTGCGGCGTTCCTTCTCGACCGCGACGAAAGCGAGGACGAGGTCTTTCAGCACCAAGGCGAAGCCGCGACTGTTCGGGATGTAGAGGCGCGCCGGGCGGGGGCGCGAGGGGTCCCCATCGCGACGCGCCGAGACGGGCCGAGGACGGAGGGAGCAGGCCGAGCACTGTTCGAGCCCGTAGATGCAGGAAGGGCGAGTTGCGCAGGCCTCCGACGCACGAGGACTGACGGCGAGGGGAACTCGCGTCGCTGGGGAAACGCGCCCCCGCCCGGCGCGCCTCTCGATGCGTGAACAGTTACGCCGCGGCTTTCGCGGGGTCGAGCGGCGTCACGCGCTGCGCGGGGAACACCGCGCGGAACACCGAACCCTTGCCGAGCTCGCTTTGCACTTCGAGACTCGCCTGGTGGCGCGTGAGCACGTGCTTGACGATCGCGAGGCCCAGGCCCGTGCCGCCGGTCTCGCGCGAGCGGCCCTGGTCCACGCGGTAGAAACGCTCCGTGAGCCGCGGAATGTGGCGCGGCTCGACGCCGATGCCGCTGTCCTCCACGCCGAAGACGCCGCGCCCGCCTTCCAGCGCCCAGAACAGCGTCACCGTGCCACCCTCAGGGGTGTAGCGCACGGCGTTCGACACCAGGTTGGAGAAGGCGCTGTGCAGCTCCTTCGTGCTGCCGGTGACGCGGAAGTTGCCCGCCGGGCGCACGAGCACCTTGTGGCGGCCGCCGGAGAGCGCGCGTGCTTCCTCGGCAAGCTGCTCGACGAGCGGCCGCATCTCGACCGGCTGCTCCTGCTCGGGCACCGCGCTCGACTCGAGCGCCGAGAGCGTGAGCAGGTCCTCGATCAGCCGCTGCATGCGCCGCGCCTGCTCGGCCATCAGGCCGAAGTAGCGCTTGCGCTGCGGCGCGCTCATCTCGATCGAGGCATCGCCCAGCGTCTCGACGAAGCCCGCGAGCACGGTGACCGGCGTCTTCAGCTCGTGCGAGACGTTGGCGACGAAGTCGCGCCGCATGGTCTCCAGGCGCTCCTGCGCGGTGATGTCGCGCGAGCTGAGGAGCTTGCGGTCCTCGCCGAACTCGATGAGCCGCACCTGCAGCACCGCGTCGCTGCGCGGCAGCCGCAGGGTGACCGGCTCGCCGAACTCGCCCTTGTCCATGTAGGCGACAAAATCGGGGTGGCGCACGAAGTTGGTGACTGGCTGGCCGAGGTCACGCCGCGAGTCGATGCCGAAATGGCGCTCGGCGGTGGGGTTGCACCACTCCATGTGATGCTCTCGGTCGAGGATCACCACGCCATCGGGGAGTGCCCGGCCTGCGGCGCGGAAGCGCTCCAGTGCCTCTGCGAGACGCGCCTCGTCCCCGCTGCGGCCCTTGAGGTGGCGGTGCAGTCCGGCGAGCACCTCTTCCCAGACGCCGGCGCCCTCCGGCAGCGTCTCGAGCGTTGGCTGCCGCATCCAGCGGAAAAGCTCATCCAGGTGCTTGGCGTGGTACGCGGCGCGCAGCGCGAGGATCAGCGCGACCACCGCCCATCCCCAGGCGGCCCCGGCGATGCGCCATGCAACGAGGCCGGCGGCGGCGGCGGCCAGCGCGACGGCCAGCGTGCTCGCCCAGGCGGGGTTCAAGCGGGGCTGGCGGTGAAGCGGTAGCCGGAGCCGCGCACCGTCTCGACCAGGCGGTCGTGGCCGGTGGGCTCCAGTGCCTTGCGCAGGCGGCGGATGTGCACGTCCACCGTGCGCTCCTCGACGAACACATGATCGCCCCACACCTGGTCGAGCAGCTGCGTACGCGAATGCACGCGCTCGGCGTGCGTCATGAGAAAGTGCAGCAGGCGGAACTCGGTGGGGCCCAGGTCGAGGGGCCGCTTGGCGCCGAACACGCGGTGCGTCGCAGGCTCCAGGCGCAGGTCGCCCATGTCCACCGGGTCATCGGTCATCTGCGGCGCGCGCCGGCGCAGCACCGCCTTGATGCGCGCAAGCAGCTCGCGCGGCGAAAAGGGCTTGGTGACGTAGTCGTCGGCGCCCGCCTCCAGGCCGGCGATCTTGTCGGACTCGGCACTCCTCGCGGTGAGCAGGATGATCGGGATCTGCCTGGTGCGCTCTTCCTGGCGCAGCTGGCGCGCGAGGGCGACCCCGGACATCCCGGGCAGCATCCAGTCGATGAGCATCAGGTCCGGAAGCGCGTCTCTGACGACGCGCAGCGCGCTCTCCGCGTCCTTGCTGCGGATCACGTGGTGGCCGGCGTGCTCGAGGTTGACGGCGATCAGCTCCTGGATCGCCGGCTCGTCCTCGACCACCATGATGTTGGCAGGCATGGTGACGATTTTAAGAAGCTTCCATGACGGAAATGTTGCAAACCGAGGGGTTATCATCGCCCCCCTGTGCCGACCCCTACCGAGATCAAGCTGCACCAGAAATCGCGGGTGATGGAAATCGCCTTCGACGACGGCCGCACGTTCCGGCTGCCCTATGAGTACCTGCGCGTCTACTCACCCTCGGCCGAGGTGCGCGGGCACGGGCCCGGCCAGGAAGTGCTGCAGATCGGGAAACGTGAGGTCGAGATCCGCAGCCTCGAGCCGGTGGGGTCCTACGCGGTCCAGCCGACGTTCTCGGATGGCCACGCCACCGGAATCTATTCCTGGGACTACCTCTATGAACTGGGAGTCGAGCAGGAGGACAACTGGGCCACGTACCTGAGGCGCCTTGAGGCCGCAGGAAAGACCCGTTAGAGAAAGCCGGCGCTCACTTATGGCGGAAACCGATTTCGGCTTCGAGCGCGTTCCGGAGAGCGAAAAGCGCTCGCGCGTTGGCGGCGTCTTCGACCGCGTAGCACCGCGTTACGACCTGATGAACGACCTGATGTCGCTCGGGCTGCATCGGGTCTGGAAGGCCTTTGCCGTGAGCATCGCGCGCGTGCGGCCGGGCGAGCGGGTGCTCGACGTGGCCTCCGGCAGCGGCGACCTGGCCCGCGCATTTGCCCAGCGCGTGGGGGCGTCGGGCCTCGTGTGCGCCACCGATATCAACCGCGCGATGCTCGCGCGCGGGCGCGATCGCCTGCTCGACGCGGGCAGCCTCGCACCCGCGGCGCAGTGCGACGCGGAGCGGCTGCCTTTTCCGGCGGCGAGCTTCGACTGCGTGAGCGTGGGCTTCGGCCTGCGCAACATGACGCACAAGGAGGCTGCGCTCGCCGAGATGGCGCGCGTGCTCAAGCCCGGCGGGCGGCTCGTGGTCCTCGAGTTCTCGAAAGTGGCGAAGGCCCTGGAGAAGGCCTACGACCTTTATTCCTTTCGCGTGCTGCCCTGGCTGGGAAGCCACATCGCCGGGGATGCCGACGCCTACCGCTACCTCGCCGAATCCATCCGCATGCACCCGGACCAGGCGACGCTCGCCTCGATGATGGAACGCGCGGGGTTCGCGCAGGTCGAATATTTCAACCTCAGCGCGGGCGTCGCGGCTGTTCATCGCGGCGTAAAACTGGGGTAGCATGATTGGACAAATTGAACAACGGAGGATGGCGGTCATGGGCAGGCTGTGGATGGCAGTAGCGGCGGTGATCCTGGGAATCGTGATGGCGCTTCCGGAGGCGGAGGCACGGCGCCTGGGCGGCGGCCGCACCATCGGCGCGCAGCGCAACGTCACGGCGCCACCGGCGCAGGCGGTTCCCGCGAAGCCCGCGCAGGCCGCGCCCGCTGCAGCGCCCGCCGCGGCGGCAGCACCCGCGACGGCGGGCAACAAGTGGATGCCGATTCTCGGCGGCCTCGCGCTCGGCGGCCTGCTTGGCGCGATGTTCGCCGACAGCCCGATTCTCTCGACGCTCGTCTCGGCGATGCTGATCGGCCTGCTCGTATTCGCCGCGCTCGCGCTCTTCCGCATGCTGCGTGCGCCGCGCGTGCAGCCGCGCCCGCTGCAATACGCAGGCCTGGGCAGCGAGACCGTCGCCGCGCCGCCGCCCTCGCAGGCCGCGGGCTTCGACCTGCAGGCGGGCGTGCGCGCGCAGCGTCCGGGCATCCCGGCCGGTTTCGACGTGACGGGTTTCCTGCGCGCGGCCAAGACCAATTTCATCCGGCTGCAGGTGGCGAACGACACGGGCAGCGCGGAAGAGCTGCGCGACTTCACGACGCCGGAGATGTACGCGGTGCTCGCCGAGGACCTGCGCAGCCGCGGCGCGCAGCAGACCGACGTGGTGACGCTCAATGCCGACTTGCTGGAGGTGGCCACGGAAGGCGATCGCCACTGGGCGAGCGTGCGCTTCTCGGGCCTGGTGAGCGAAGCGCCCGGCGCGGCGCCGGCGGGCTTCGAGGAGATCTGGAATCTCGTCAAGCCGGTGGATGGCTCGAGCGGCTGGCAGCTCGCCGGCATCCAGCAAATGCACTGAACGCTCTATACTCACGTTAAGGGGCCACCCGAGGGTGGCCCTTTTTGTTTCCATGGCCGTTTTCGAGACGCCCTTCGTGTTCGCGCTCAACCGCCTGCTCGAATCCGAGCCCTGGGCGCGCGAGCGGCTCGCCCCGTTCGCCGGAGAGTGCGTGGAGCTGCGCGCGCCGATGCTGCCGGCGGTGCGCTTCGCCATCGTCGAGGGCGGGCGCCTCGCGCCGGGCGGCGAGCCGAGCCTCAGGATTGCGCTGCGTCCGGGCGCGCTGGCAGGGCTGGCGCGCGGCGAGGACCACTTCATGCGCGAGGTCGACATCGAGGGCAACGCGCGGCTCGCGCAGGAAGTGCTGCACCTCGCGCGCCACCTGCGCTGGGACTTCGAGGAGGACCTTTCGAGAATCGTCGGCGACGCGCCGGCGCATGCCCTGGCGCAGGCGCTGCGCGGATTCGCCGCCTGGCACGTCGACGCCGCGCGGCGCCTGGGCGAGGGCCTGATGGAGTACGCGCTGGAAGAAGGGCGGCTGCTGGCGCCGCGCGCGCAGTTCGACGCCCACGCGGCGGCGCTCGCGCGGCTGCGCGATGCGATCGAGCGCCTGGAAAAGCGGCTTGAGCGATTGCCGTGAGCAGATTCGTGAAACCGGCGGCGGCATGAAGCGCCGCGAGCAGCGGGCGGCGGCATGAGGCGGCTCGCGCGCATCCTGTTTGTCGCGCTGCGCTTCCGGCTCTACCGCCTGCTGCCGCGTTTCGCGCCGCGCGGGGATGGCACGGGCGCCGCCGCGGACCCGGGCCGCGCGGCGCGCCTGCGCCAGGCGCTGGAGACGCTGGGGCCGATCTTCGTCAAGTTCGGGCAGGTGCTCTCCACGCGGCGGGACCTCTTGCCGCTCGACATCGCCGACGAGTTGGCGAAGCTCCAGGACGAGGTGCCGCCGTTCGCCTCGGAGCTCGCCATCGCCGAGATCGAGCGCGGCACCGGCAAGCCGGTGGCGCAGGTGTTCGCCGAGATTTCGCGCGAGCCGGTGGCGAGCGCCTCGGTCGCGCAGGTGCACCTCGCGCGCCTGCACGACGGCCGCGAGGTGGCGGTGAAGGTGCTGCGCCCTGGCGTGGAGGCCGCGATCGCGAAGGACGTGGCGCTCCTGGAGACCGCGGCCGGCCTGATGGAGCGGCTGTGGGCGGACGGCCGGCGCCTGAAGCCGCGCGAGGTGGTGGCGGAGTTCGCGCGCCACCTCGAGGACGAGCTGGATCTCATGCGCGAGGCGGCCAATGCCAGCCAGCTGCGGCGCAATTTCGAGGGCTCGGCGCTGCTCGCCGTGCCGCAGGTGTACTGGGACTGGTGCTCGCAGCGCGTGATGGTGATGGAGCGCATGCACGGCACGCCGGTGTCGCAGGTGGCCGCATTGCGCGAACAGGGCGTCGACATCGCGCAGCTCGCGCGCGCCGGCGTGGAGATCTTCTTCACGCAGGTCTTCCGCCACGGGTTCTTCCACGCCGACATGCACCCGGGCAACATCTTCGTCGCGGCGGTGAACGAGGCGGGCGGCAGCGTGCGCGGCCAATACATCGCGCTCGACTTCGGCATCATGGGCACGCTCACCGAGGTGGACAAGAACTACCTGGCGCAGAACTTCCTCGCCTTCTTCAACCGCGACTACCGCCGCGTGGCGCAGGCGCACCTGGACGCCGGCTGGGTGCCGCCGGGGACGCGGGTCGATGAGTTCGAGTCCGCGATCCGCGCCGTGTGCGAGCCGATCTTCGCCCGGCCGCTCAAGGAGATCTCCTTCGGCCGGTTCCTGCTGCGGCTGTTCCAGACCTCGCGCCGCTTCGGCGTGGAGATCCAGCCGCAGCTGGTGATGCTGCAGAAGACCCTGCTCAACATCGAGGGCCTGGGGCGCCAGCTCGATCCCGACCTCGACCTGTGGCAGACGGCAAAGCCGTTCCTCGAGCGCTGGATGGACGAGCAGGTGGGCTGGCGCGGCCTCCTGCGCACCATCCGCCGGGAGGCGCCCTTCTGGGCGGCGACGCTGCCGCAGCTGCCGCGGCTTGCGCACCGGCTGCTGGCGGAAGACCAGCCGGCCGCGCTGCAGCGGGCCGTCGAGCGCCTCGCCGGGGAGAACGCGCGCCGCAACAACCTGCTCGGCGCGCTCATCGCGCTGCTGGCGGCGATCGCGGCGCTCCTCGCGGTCAGCCTGCTCTGAATTCTCGGGACGGCGCGAAGGCAGCTATGATTGCGCCGCCATGCTGATCACCTTCGTGGTCCTCTACCTGCTCGTCACCATCGGCATCGGCCTGTGGGCGGCGATGCGCGTGCACAACGCCAAGGACTACGTGGTCGCGGGCCGCAGCCTGCCCTTCTACATGACCACCGCGACCGTGTTCGCGACCTGGTTCGGCGCGGAGACGGTGCTGTCGGTGTCGGCCACCTTCGCCAAGGACGGCCTGGGCGGCATCGTCGCCGATCCCTTCGGCTCCTCCTTCTGCCTGTTCTTCGTGGCGATCTTCTTCGCGCGCGCGTTCTACCGCATGGACCTGCTGACCATCGGCGACTTCTATCGCAAGCGCTACAACAAGCCGGTGGAAGTCGCAACCAGCGTCGCCATCACGGCCTCGTACCTGGGCTGGACCTCGGCGCAGCTCACCGCGCTGGGGCTGGTGTTCTCGGTGCTCTCGGGCGGCGCCATCGACCTCAACACCGGGATCCTGATCGGCGCGGCGATCGTGCTCGGCTACACCATCTGGGGCGGCATGTGGTCGGTGGCGATGACCGATCTGTTCCAGTCGGTGGTGATCCTGGTCGGCCTGGTGGCGATCGCCTGGCTGGTGAGCGACATGGCGGGCGGCGCGGGCAAGGTCATCGCGGCCGCGGTCGATGCCGGCAAGTTCGAGTTCTGGCCCAAGGGCGGGACCAAGGAGTGGCTGTGGTTCATCGCCGCGTGGATGACGCTCGCCATCGGCTCGATCCCGCAGCAGGACGTATTCCAGCGCGTTACTTCCGCGAAGAACGAGAAGACCGCGGTGCGCGGCGACGCTCGCTCGGCGGCGCGATCTATTTCTGCTTCGCCTTCGTGCCGATCTTCATCGCCTACTCCGCGCTGTTGATCGACCCGTCGATGGCCAAGCTGTTCGCCGCCGAGGACGCGCGCGAGATCCAGAAGCATCCTGCCCAACCTGATCCTCGAGCGTACGCCCCTGTGGGCCCAGGTGCTGTTCTTCGGCGCGCTGCTCTCGGCGATCCTGTCCACGGCCTCGCGGCGCGCTGCATCGCGCCCACCGCGCTCGCCACCGAGAACATCGTGCGGCCCTTCTTCCGCAACATGAGCGACCGCGCAGTTCCTGCTGCTGCTGCGCGTGGTGCTGGTCACCTTCACGCTCGGCGCGCTGCTGTTCGCGCTCAACTCCAAGAGCACCATGTACGAGATGGTGCAGAACGCCTACAAGGTGACGCTGGTGTCCTGCGTCGTGCCGCTCGCCGCCGGCATCTTCTGGAAGCGCGCCAACGTGCCGGGCGCGGTGCTGGCGGTGATCTTCGGCCTGGGCACCTGGATCGCGGCGGAGTTCATCGCGCCGGAGGCGACCCTGCCGCCGCAGCTTGCGGGTCTCGTCGCCTCGCTGTTCGGCATGGTGATGGGCACCTACGCGGCGCGCGCCCCGTCGCACGCGCGGCACGGCTAGGGAAGCCCCGGGCCAGTCCCGCGTGCGCCACTCGCCGCTCGCGCGCCTGCTCTTCGCCGTCTACCTGCTGCTCATCGTCTATGCGTCGCTCTACCCGCTCAGCGGGTGGCGCGGGCATGGCGGCTCGCCCTTCGAGTTCCTCGGCACGCCGTGGCCGCGGCAGATCCTCGCCTTCGATGCGCTCGTCAACGTCGCCGCCTACATGGTACTGGGCCTGCTGGCAGTGCTCGCCTGGCGCCCAAGGCTGCAGGGCACGGCGGCGGTCGTCGGCGCGCTTGTGCTCGGCGCGGGGCTCTCGCTCGCCATGGAAGCCGCGCAGAGCTACCTGCCTGCGCGCACGCCCTCCAGCCTCGATGTGCTGTGCAACGCCGCCGGGACGCTGCTCGGGGCGCTGGCCGGCCAGCGCGCCTCGCCCTGGGAGCAGCCGTTGCGCCAGTGGCGCGCGCGCGCGCTGCAGCCCGGCGCGCAAGCGGACTTCGGCCTCGCCCTGCTCGGCCTGTGGCTGTTCACGCAGCTCAACCCGGCGATGCTGCTGTTTGGCGCCGGCGACCTGCGCGACCTGTTCGTAGGCCCGGCGGGCCCGGCGCGCGCGCCGGAGCTGTTCGTCGCCATCGAGGCGGTCATCGCGGCGGCCAACCTGGCCGCGGTGGCACTGCTGGTGTCGTCAATCGCCGCCCCTGGCGCGCCGGTGCGCGTGATGGTGCTGGCGCTGGTGCTCGTCGCGCTCGCCACCAAGACCTTCGCCTTCGCGGTCATCCTGCGCGCCCAGGACGGCCTGGACTGGCTCACGCCTGGCGCGGCGCAGGGCCTGGTGGCGGGGCTCACGGCGGCGCTGCTGGCGGTCAGCCTTCCTCGCCTGGCACGACTCGGGCTCGCGGCGATCCTGCTGATGGCCGCGACGGTGCTGGTGAATCTCGCGCCGCAGAACCCCTACATGGCGGCGATGCTCAAGCTCTGGCAGCAAGGTCACTTCCTCAACTTCAACGGCCTCACGCGCCTGGTGGCGACGCTGTGGCCCTTCGCCGCCGCCGGCTTCCTCATCCACCTGGCGGGGCGGCGAAGGGACGACGGCCTCGGGTAGAATGCGCCCCCCATGTCGTACTACGAGCGCCACGTTTTCTTCTGCTGCAACCAGCGCGATGCCGCCGAGCAGCGGCCCTGCTGCAACGGCAAGGGCGCGTCCGACATGCGCGATTACGCCAAGAAGCGCGTCAAGGAGCTGGGCATGGCGGGCGCAGGCAAGGTGCGCGTCAACCAGGCAGGCTGCCTCGACCGCTGCGAGGAAGGCCCCTGCGTGGTGGTGTACCCGGAGGCGGTCTGGTACACCTACGTGGACCGCGCCGACATCGACGAGATCATCGAGGAACATCTCCGGCACGGCCGCACGGTAGAGCGGTTGAGGATCTGATGCGCGCCGGCACCCGGCGCGAGACGGTCGCCGGACCGGCGGGCCGCCTCGAGTGCGCGGTGGACGACCCCGCGGGAGCGCCGCGCGGCATCGCACTCATCGCGCACCCCCACCCGCTGTTCGGCGGCACGCTGGACAACAAGGTCGTGCAGACGCTCGCGCGCGCGTTCGTCGAGTTGGGCTACGTGGCATGGCGGCCGAATTTCCGCGGCGTCGGCGAGAGCGAGGGCCGGCACGACGAAGGCCGCGGCGAAGTCGAGGACCTCGCCGCGGTGCTCGCGCACACCCGCGCCGCGCGACCGGTGCTCGCCGGTTTCTCGTTCGGCGCGGCGATGGCCGCGAAGCTCGCGGCGCGGCTGCAGTGCGAGCGCGTGGTGCTGGTCGGCATCGCCGTGACGAATCAGGCGGTGCCGCCGGTTCCGGCCGGAACGCTGGTGATTCACGGCGAGGCCGACGAGACGATCCCGCTCGCGGCAGTGCTGGACTGGGCGCGGCCGCAGGAGCTGCCGGTGCTGGTGCTGCCCGGCGCCGACCATTTCTTCCATCGCAAGCTGCCGGCGCTCAAGCTCGCGGTGACGGCCAACTGGAAATGACGCTCGCGGCGAGGGGCCTGCGCAAGTCGTACGGCGCCACCGAAGTGCTCGCCGGCGTGGATCTCGAGGTGGCCGCGGGCGAATGCTTCGGCCTGCTCGGACCGAACGGCGCCGGCAAGACCACCACGCTGAAGCTTTGCCTCGGGCTGCTCACGCCCGATGCGGGCGAGATCGAGCTGCTCGGGCATCCGGTGCCGGCCGAGGCGCGGGTCGCGCGCCAGCGCGTCGGCGTCGTGCCGCAGTTCGACAACCTCGATCCGGACTTCACCGTCGCCGAGAACCTCGTCGTCTACGGGCGCTACTTCGGCTTGAAGGACCGCGACATCCGGGCGCGGATACCGCGATTGCTGGAGTTCGCCGGGCTCGGCGGCCGCGCGGATGCGCGCATCCAGACGCTCTCGGGCGGCATGAAACGGCGCCTGACGCTGGCGCGCGCGCTGGTGAACGACCCGCAGCTCGTGTTCATGGACGAGCCCACCACGGGCCTCGATCCGCAGGCGCGCCACCTGATCTGGGAACGGCTGCGGCAGCTGACGCAGGAGGGCAAGACGCTGATCCTCACCACGCATTTCATGGAGGAGGCCGAGCGGCTGTGCGCGCGCATCGCCATCATGGACCGCGGCCGCATCATCGCCCAGGGCCCGCCGCGCGCGCTGATCGCGGATCACATCGAGCCGCAGGTGGTCGAGGTGCACGGCAGCGGCGTGGAGCAATGGATGGACCGCGCGAAAGGCCTCGCGCCGCGGGTCGAGCGCGCCGGGGAGACGGTGTTCTGCTATGCGGCGGACGTAGAGCCGGTGATCGGCGCGCTGCGCGGCCAGCACGAGCTCGCCTACCTGCATCGCCCGGCGAACCTGGAAGACCTGTTCCTCAAGCTGACCGGCCGGGACCTGCGGGATTAGGACCGGGACCCAGCCGCCATGAGCCTGCGCTTCATCGCCGTCTGGCGCCGCAACTTCCTGGTGTGGAGGAAGCTCGCCATCCCGTCGATCCTCGGCAACCTCGCCGACCCGCTGATCATGCTGTTCGGCCTGGGCTACGGCCTGGGCGCGGTGCTCGGCAACATGGGCGGCACCAGCTACTTCGCCTTCCTCGCCGCTGGCTTCGTCGCGTCTTCGACCATGTACGCGGCGACCTTCGAATCGTTGTTCTCGGCGTTCTCGCGCATGCATGTGCAGAAGACCTGGGACGCGATCCTGAATGCGCCGATGACGCTGGAGGACGTCGTGGCGGGCGAGTGGGCCTGGGCGGCGACCAAGTCGCTCGCCGCCGGCGCCTGCATGCTGGCGGTGATCGCGGCGTTCGGTTACGCCGCTTCGCCGCTCGCGCTGGCGGCGCTCCCCGTGGTGGCGCTGGTGGGACTCGCTTTTGCGGGCATCGGCCTGTCGATCAACGCGCTGGCCACCGGCTACGACTTCTTCAGCTACTACATGACGCTGGTGCTCACGCCGATGATGATGCTCTCGGGGGTGTTCTTCCCGGTGGAGCAGCTGCCCGCGGCGGTGCAGGCGGTTGCGCAGGCCCTGCCGCTGTACCACGGCGTGGCGCTCGCCCGGCCGCTGCTCCTGGGCGAGGTGCCGCAGGCGATCCTGCTGCACGTGGCGGTGCTCCTGGCCTATGCTATCGGCGGCTTCTATGTCGCCGTGCTGCTCACGCGCCGAAGGCTCCTGACCTGACATGCTCTGGGTGAAGTCGCTGCATATCGTGTTCATGGTGACCTGGTTCGCCGGCCTGTTCTACCTGCCGCGGCTGTTCGTCTACCACGCCATGGCGCAAGACGCGGTCTCGCGCGAGCGCTTCAAGGTGATGGAGCGCAAGCTCTTCTGGGGCATCATGACCCCAGGCGGGGTGCTGACCATCGCCTTCGGCCTGTGGCTTTGGGTCGGCTACGGCTTCTCCGGGGCCTGGCTGGATGTCAAGCTGGCGCTGACGGCCTTGCTCGTCGTCTACCACGCGTGGTGCGGCAAGCTGATGCTCGAGTTCCGTGCCGACCGGAACACCCGCACCCACATCTGGTTCCGCTGGTTCAATGAGTTCCCGACCGTGCTCCTCTTCGCCGCCGTCATCCTTGTCGTCGTCAAGCCGATCTGAGTCCTTCTTCGCCCCCTGCCCGCGGGGGCTGGAAGGACTGCTCGCCGATGAACTGAAGTCGCTGGGCGCGGGTGCGCCGATCGTGACGGCCGGCGGCGTGGGATTCTCGGGCGACTGGGAAACGTGCTACCGCGCCAACCTCTGGTCGAGGATCGCCTCGCGCGTGCTCTGGCGCGTAGGGGAGTTCGAGTACCAGTCCGAGGACGACATCTACGCGGCGGCGCGCGCGGTGGACTGGTTCTCGCTTTTCGACGTGAACCGCACGCTCCGTGTCTACGTCACCGCGCAGAAGAGCCCGGTGAAAAGCCTGGAGTTCGTGACGCTGCGCGTGAAGGACGCGGTCTGCGACCGCTTCCGTGACGATGTGGGACGGCGGCCGAACGTGGAGCGCACCGACCCGGACGTGCGCGTGCACGTATTCCTGGAGGAAAGGCGCGGCGCGCTGTACCTCGACACCTCGGGCGAGGCCCTGTTCAAGCGCGGCTGGCGCGCGGACATCGTCGAAGCGCCCTTGCGCGAGAACCTGGCAGCCGGGATCGTGATGCTCAGCGGTTGGAAGTTCGATCAGCCGCTCCTCGACCCGATGTGCGGCGGAGCGACGCTGCTGTCCGAGGCTGCAGCGATGGCGCGCGCACGCGCGCCCGGGCTGAAGCGGGAGTTCGGCTTCCAGAAGCTGGATGCGTTCAACGCCACGCGGTGGAAGGAGTTGCGCGAGGAGGCATCGCAGCCTGCGCTCAAGTCGCCCAAGCTGCAGCTGTTCGGCAGTGACTCCGATGCGCGCTCGCTCAACGTGGCGCGCCGCAACCTGGCGGCCGCCGGGGTGGAGCGCTGGGTGACGCTGGAGGCGAGCGACGTGCTCTCGCGCAAGGCACCGGCGGACTCGGGCGTGATGATCGCCAATCCGCCTTACGGAGAACGGATTGGCGAGAGCGAGGAGCTGGCGCGCTTCTACCCGAAGCTGGGCGATGCGCTGAAGCGGAACTTCGCCGGGTGGAACTGCTTCTTCTTCACGGCCGACCGGAGGATGGAGAAGCTGATCCGGCTGCAGACTGCGCGCCGAACGCCGCTATTCAACGGGCCGATCGAGTGCCGGTTGTACGAGTTCAGGATCGTGGCGGGGAGCAACCGCCCTTAGTGCCTTGAACACGCGAGGCATAGCGGGGCCAGGTCCGAAGGTAGGTATGTTCAAGAACAGGCAAAGCCAGCGCGCCCAGCATGACAGCGCCAAACGTGGCAAGCGCAAGGGGCTCGCTCTGGAGCCCGTACGCCAAGGCGCCGAGTCCGATGATCGCGCCGAAACTCAGCACCACGAGGATTGCCTCCGAGGGGTGGACATTGAGGCGGATGGTGCTCCTGCAGTTGGAGCAATCAACCTCCATCCGGGCGACGATGGCCTGGGTCAGCTTGCGTCTTCCTAGATTGGCGCCGCAATCGGGGCAGCGGTAGTCCATAGGGCCTAACTCGGCGGCAGGTTCACGTGGGCGCCTTCACGGCAAGGAACTCGCCGTTGCCCACGGGAACCAGGCTGGTCGAAAACTGGGGGTCGGCGTTCACGAGCGCAACGAAGGGAGCCAGCTGCTCGACGTGGGAAGCGGCATTGTCGACGACCAGCAGGCCCCCGGGGCGAAGTACGCGGCGCAGCTGCGGCCACCAACCCGGATACTCCGGGCGCTCGGAATCGAGGAAGACGAAGTCGAAGGCGCTCTGGTCGGACCGCTGAAGCAGGTGCCCTGCGTCATCGTGAATCAAGGTGATGGTCGGCGCGAGCCCGGAGCGCGCAAAGTTTGCCGAGGCGAGGCCAACCTTGTATTCGGAGTGCTCGACCGTGGTGATTGCACCGCCAATTGCCCTTGCGGCCTCGGCAAGCCAGAGGGTGGAGTAGCCGTTGGAGGTCCCGATCTCGAGCACCCGGCGGGCGAGCGTGGCGCGCACGAGGACGGACAGGAATTCGCCGGTATCGCGGGTGATGTTCAACATCCGGCGCGAACGCTCCGCAGTCGCGCCGTCATTGGCCGCGCCAAGACGCTCAAGCTCGGTTTTTAGTGTCTCAAGCGAGTCACGCACTCTCGAGCGATCTCGAATTCGGATGGCTCGGTGCAGCGCACCACATCTGGAAACGAATGGCCGTTGGGATCAGCGCTTGGGCTTCTGCGCCTGCTGGCCGGCCTGCGTTTCCGCGGGTTTCTTGTAGTCGCCGATCACGCCTTTCAGCGGACATGCGGAGAAGGCCGGGCACTTCTGGCAGCCAGCCACCAGGGCGATGGGACAAAGGGTCATGTCGTTCCTCCAACCGGTTTACGCGATGCCATCCTACGCCGCATCGCGACCCTCCGGCGGAAGGGCTCAGGCCAGCTTCTTCTCGTAGAACCTGCTAAGGGGGTCATCCCGATAGTCCCCGAAAGGCGGAACGACGTAGAACCCCATCCGCTCGTACAAGCCGATGGCGGCGTGCTGGTGGATGCCGGTCTCGAGGCGCAAGCACATGACCCGGTTGCTGCGGGCGTGGCCCGCCAGGTGCTCGAGCATCTGCTTGGCCAGGCCCAAACCGCGATACGGCGGGCGCACGTACATGCGCTTGAGCTCGCCGTATTCGCCGCCGTAGAGCTGCACGCCGCCGCAGCCCGCGGCCGCGCCGTCATGCCGCACCACGAAGAACGCGACGCCCTGCGCAATCAGCTTGTCCACGCTGTAGCCGTGGCGGCTTTCCTGCGGGTAGAGGGGAACGAGCTCGGCTTCCAGCTCGGCGATCAGCGCCCTGGCATCGGGGCTGTCGGGGCGTTCCTGCGAGATGAGGGCGAGCATGCGGCAAATGCCGTCAGCGACGCCGCGGGTCCTTCAGCCTGGGATCAAGCCGCTCGATGTCGGCGCGGACCTGCGCCTGGCTGCGCTCGTAGACGATCTCGCGTCCCATGGCGCTGCCGGCATAGGCGAGCCCGTTGCGCGTCGGGGTGAGCGAGCAGCGCACGCTGTGCACGCCCTCGCCGAGCACCACCGTGATCACTTCCGGGCGCTTGCTGAACACCACCACGTCCAGGGCCTGGCCGGTGGCAGTCACGCGGACCTTGATCTTCTCGTCGGTCATGCTAGGGCCTGCACTATAGCCTTGCGCGGAACTGCAGGTAATCCTGCGCGCTCTTCTCCGGTTGCTCGAGCATCGGCAGGTGCCCGACCCCCGGCATCAGCGTCACCTCCGATTTCGTGAGCAGCATCTGCAGGATGCCGGCGCTGCCCGGATGCAGCACGCGGTCCTGCGCGCCCCAGACCACGAGCGCCGGCGTGGCGAGGCCGCGCACGCGCTGCTCGACCGAGTCCGCGGCGAGCTGCTTGAAGATGTGGCCCTCCAGCTCGTGGTTCCTGATGCGCTCCTGCGCCAGCACGTCGAGAAAACGGCGCGGGATCGCCAGCGGCACCGCCGTCACGCCCGCCACCAGCTGCGCGAATTCCTCTTCGTTCTTCACGATCATCGGATTGCGTCCGGTGGCATCGATGCGCTTGCGCACCTCGCTCGCGGGCGCGCTCCACACCCCGCCCGGCGCGAGCAGCCACAGGCTCTTGACTTCGGCGGGGAAGAGCGCCGCGTAGGTGAGGGCGATGTGCCCGCCCATCGAGTTGCCGCCGAGGTGCAGCTTCGGCATGCCGAGCTGCCTGGCGAGCGAGCGCAGCCGCTCGGCCTGGGAGCGCGGCGAGTAGTCGCCCTTGGGCGGCTTCGCCGACTCGCCAAAGCCGATGTGGTCGGGAATGACGACGCGGTAATGGGGCGTGAGGTACTTGGCCACGCGCACGAAGTTGTCCTTGTTCGCGCCGAAGCCGTGCAGGAGCATGACCGGCTCGCCCTTGCCACCCTCCAGGTAGACGTAGTGCAGGCCGTTCGGTAGCTCCGCCTCCTTGCGCGCGAGGCCGGCGAGGCGGCGCTCGAACTCGAGCGCGCGGCGCACGGCGTGCTCGGGGGAGAAATAGAAGTACAGCCCGACGCCGAAGGCGGCGAGCGCCGCCAGGCCCAGCAGCCCCAGCGCAACGACCCAGAGCTTGAACGCGCGCATCGGGCGGCAAGAGCGGGCGGCGCTACTTCTTCCTGCCGCCCAGCAGCAGGAGGACGCCGAGGCTCGCTAGACGATGTCCAGGTGCTCGATGCCCTTGGAAAGGTCGCGGTCCTTCGCTTCCTTGCCGTGCAGCTTGATCGCCAGGCGCACCTCGTTGGTCGAGTCGGCGAAGCGCAGCGCGTCCTCGTAGCCGATGCGGCCCTGCTCGTAGAGGTCGAAGAGCGCCTGGTCGAAGGTCTGCATGCCGAGCTCGCGCGACTTCTTCATGATCTCCTTGATGTCGTGCACCTCGCCCTTGAAGATCAGGTCGGTGATCAGCGGCGAGTTGAGCAGGATCTCCACCGCGGCGGTGCGTCCCTTGCCCTCCCGCGAGCGGGATCAGGCGCTGCGAGATCACGCCCTTCAGGTTGAGCGACAGGTCCATCAGCAGCTGCTGGCGCCGCTCCTCGGGGAAGAAGTTGATGATGCGGTCCATCGCCTGGTTGGAGTTGTTGGCGTGCAGCGTGCCCAGGCACAGGTGGCCGGTCTCGGCGAAGGCGATGGCGTGCTCCATCACCTCGCGGTCGCGGATCTCGCCGATCAGGATCACGTCGGGCGCCTGGCGCAGCGTGTTCTTCAGCGCCGCCTCCCAGGAGTCGGTGTCGACGCCCACCTCGCGCTGCGTGACGATGCAGTTCTTGTGCGGGTGCACGTACTCCACCGGGTCCTCGATGGTGATGATGTGGCCGTGCGAGTTCTCGTTGCGGTAGCCGATCATCGCGGCGAGCGAGGTCGACTTGCCCGAGCCCGTGCCGCCGACGAACAGCACCAGGCCGCGCTTGGTCATCGCCACGTCCTTGAGCACCGGCGGCAGCTTCAGGTCCTCGAAGTTGGGGATGGTGGTGGTGATCACGCGCAGCACCATGCCGACGTAGCCCTGCTGCACGAAGCAGTTGACGCGGAAGCGCCCGATGCCCGCCGGGTTGATGGCGAAGTTGCACTCCTTCTTCGCCTCGAACTCGGCGGCCTGCTTGTCGTTCATGATCGAGCGCGCCAGCTGCGAGGTGTGCTGCGGGCTGAGGCCCTGCTGCGAGACCGGGGTCATCTTGTTGTCGATCTTCATCGCCGGCGGGAAGCCGGTGGTGATGAACAGGTCCGAGCCCCTCTTGGCGACCAGGGCGCGCAGCAGGTCGTACATGAACTTGGTTGCTTGTTCGCGTTCCATCGCTTCCTCCTGCCGGCGTTAGCCGGCGAAGTTGTCCTTGTTCGCCGCCTTGCCGCGCGCCTCGGCCATCGAGATCGACGTTGCGCCGCACCAGGTCCTGCAGGTTCTGGTCGAGCGTCTGCATGCCGATCTGCGCGCCGGTCTGGATCGCGGAGTACATCTGCGCGATCTTGTTCTCGCGGATCAGGTTGCGGATCGCCGGGGTGCCGATCATGATCTCGTGCGCCGCGACGCGGCCCGCGCCGTCCTTGGTCTTCAGCAGCGTCTGCGAGATCACCGCGCGCAGCGACTCCGAGAGCATCGCGCGCACCATTTCCTTCTCCGCCGCCGGGAACACGTCGACGACGCGGTCGATGGTCTTGGCGGCCGACGAGGTGTGCAGCGTGCCGAACACCAGGTGGCCGGTTTCCGCGCCGGTGAGCGCGAGGCGGATGGTCTCCAGGTCGCGCATCTCGCCCACCAGGATCACGTCCGGGTCCTCGCGCAGCGCGCTGCGCAGCGCGTTGGAGAACGACAGCGTGTGCGGGCCGACCTCGCGCTGGTTGATCAGGCACTTCTTGGACTCGTGCACGAACTCGATCGGGTCCTCGATGGTGAGGATGTGGCCTTCCTCGTTCTCGTTGATGTGGTTGATCATCGCCGCGAGCGTGGTGGACTTGCCCGAGCCGGTCGGGCCGGTGACCAGCACGATGCCGCGCGGGTACTCGGAGATCTCGGTGAAGATCTTCGGCGCCTTGAGCTCCTCGAGCGACAGCATCTTGGTCGGGATGGTCCGCATCACCGCGGCGGCGCCGCGCTGCTGCACGAAGGCGTTGACGCGGAAGCGCGCCAGGTTGGGCACCGCGAAGGAGAAGTCGCACTCCAGGTTCTCTTCGTAGAACTTGCGCTGCCCGTCGTTCATGATGTCGTAGATCATCGCGTGCACGTCCTTGTGCTCCAGGGGCGGCACGTTGATGCGCTTGACGTCGCCGTGCACGCGGATCATCGGCGGCAGCCCCGAGGACAGGTGCAGGTCGGATGCCTTGTTCTTCACGACAAACGCAAGCAATTCAGTGAGATCCATTACAATCCCCCGCAGAACGGATGGGCAAAGTATGGGGTCAATCGCCGACAACTTGCAAGCCGTGAGAGGACGTATTTCCTCTGCGGCGCGCGCCGCCTCGCGCGAGCCCGGCGCGGTGACCCTGCTCGCCGTGTCGAAGACCCACGCGCCGGCGCTGATCCGCGAGGCGCACGCCGCCGGCCAGCGCGCGTTCGGCGAGAACTACGTGCAGGAGGCCGTCGAAAAGATGGCGCAGCTCGCCGACTTGCCGCTGGAATGGCACCTGATCGGACCGCTCCAGAGCAACAAGACGCGGGTGGTGGCCGAGCGCTTCCACTGGGTGCACACCGTCGACCGGGAGAAGATCGCGCGCCGCCTGTCCGAGCAGCGCCCGCCCGGGCTCGCCCCGCTCGAGGTGCTGGTGCAGGTGAATGTCTCGGGCGAGGACTCCAAGAGCGGCGTCGCGCCGCGCGAAGCGCCGGCGCTGGCGCGCGCGGTGGCGATGCTCCCGCGCCTGCGCCTGCGCGGCCTCATGGCGGTGCCCGAGCCGACGGCGGATGCGCAATTGCAGCGCGCGCGCTTTCGCGAGCTGCGCGGCATCTTCGAGTCGCTCCGGCGCGAGGGCCTCGCGCTCGACACGCTCTCCATGGGCATGAGCGACGACATGGAGGCGGCGATCGCCGAGGGCTCGACCATGGTGCGGATCGGCACCGCGATCTTCGGTCAGAGAAGTGCAGGGGGATCTTCAGCGCCGCACGATCCCCCCGCACCCCCCGCGGCCGTCGCAAAGGACGTCGCTTGAAGCTCGCGTTCATCGGCGGCGGCAACATGGCAAGCGCGCTGATCGGCGGGCTGATCGCCAAAGGGATGAAGCCGGGCGCAATCGCCGTGGCGGAAACGGTGCCGGCCGCGCGGCGCCGGCTGGCCGCGAAGTTCAAGGTGCGCGCCACCCCGGCGCCCGATGCGCGCACGTTTGCCGCCGACACGCTGGTGCTCGCCGTGAAGCCACAGGACATGCGCGCAGCGCTCGTGCCGCTCGCCGGGAACCTGGGGGGGCAGCTCGTAGTGAGCGTCGCCGCGGGCATCCGCCTGAAGGATCTCTCGCGCTGGCTGGGCGGGCACGCGAAGCTCGTGCGCTGCATGCCGAATACCCCCGCGCTGATCGGCGCCGGCATCGCCGGCCTGTATGCGCCCGCCGGCGTGAGCGCGGCGGAGCGGCGGCGCGCCGAGCGCATTCTCACGGCGGTAGGCAAGGTGGTGTGGGTGAAGGACGAGGCGCTGCTCGACCCGGTCACCGCGGTTTCGGCCAGCGGCCCCGCTTACGTGTTCTGGTTCATCGAGCAGCTGGCGGCTGCCGGCGCCGAGCTCGGCCTGCCGCCCGAGGTGGCGGCGCAGCTCGCGCTCGAGACCGTGCTCGGCTCGGCCCGGCTCGCCGCGCAAAGCAAGGAGCCGCCCGCGGTGCTGCGCGAGCGCGTCACCTCGAGGGGCGGAACCACGGCGGCCGCGCTGCAGGTGTTCGCCGACGAAGGGCTCGCCGAGCGCTTTCGCCGCGCCGTCGCGGCGGCCAGCCGCCGGGGCGCCGAGATGGGCGAAGAGCTCGGCGACAAAGCGGGCAACGACTGATGCTCGTCCAGATCGGCCAGCTGCTCGTCGACGTGGTGGCGAGCTTCTTCGTGTTCCTGCTGCTCGCGCGCTTTCACTTCCAGTGGCTGCGCGTGCCGTTCCGCAACCCGATCGGCGAGTTCCTGGTCGCGGGCACCAACTGGCTCGTGCGGCCGGCGCGGCGCGTCGTGCCGCCGCTCGCGGGGCTCGACCTTGCCACCCTCATGGCCGCCTGGCTGCTGCAGGTGCTGGCGCTCTACCTGCTCGGCGCCATCGCCGGCGGCGGCCTGGGCAACGAGCCGGGACACGTGATCGCGGTGCTGCTGGTGGGCGCCGCATTCGACCTCGCGCGCTACAGCCTCTACATCCTCATCTTCGCGGTGGTCGTGCAGGCGGTGCTGTCGTGGGTGAACCCCTATTCGCCGGTGCAGCCGATCTTCGACGCCCTGACGCGGCCCTTCCTGCGGCCGCTGCGCCGCGTGATCCCGCTGCTCGGTCAGTTCGACCTGTCGCCGCTGGTGCTGCTGGTGCTGCTGCAGATCGCGCTGATTCTGCTCGCGCACCTGCGCAGCGCGGCGGGCGGGCTGCTCGCTTGATCCTCGAGTTGTACGTGCAGCCCGGCGCCTCGCGCACGGGGTTCGATGGCACGCACGGCGAGCGCATCAAGGTGAAGCTCAAGGAGCGCGCGGTGGAGGGCGCGGCGAACGAGGCGCTGGTGGCGTTCCTTGCCGAACACTACGGCGTGCCCAAGCGCAGCGTGCGGATCGCCTCCGGCCTCAAGTCGCGCCTGAAGCGCGTCGTCATCGACGGCTAGACCGTTGCAGGTGTGGAGGCGCACCGGGCGGCGGCGCGTTTCCCCAGCGACGCGAAGACCCCTCGCCGTTTCTCCTCGGGCGTCAGAGGCCTGCGCAACTCGCCCTCCTTCACCTACGGGCTTCGAGCAATGCTCGGCCTTCTCCCTCCGCCCTCGGCCTGTCTCGGCGCGTCGCGATGGGGACCCCTCGCGCCGCCGCCCGGCGCGCCTCCATCCTTAGCGCCGCCGTTCACGCGCGCCGAGCACGCAGCGCGAGGGCGTCGCGAGGAGCCGCTTGTTGGGCGCCGACTCAAGCGCATTGAGCCTTCAGCTTCACCTCGTTCAGGAACGCATCCATCTGCGCCGCAGACCTCAGGTGATGAACGCGCTTGTGCTCGCGAGCCGTGGACACAAGCTCTCTGTACTTGGGAGTCAAATGGCGGTGGCACAGCCAGAGCACACGATAACTGCTCAGCGTGCTGCTGAGCATTGGACTGCGCTCGGGCCATCCTTCCGGGTTCACGAAGAGGCCCTTGAGCAGCCGCTTCGTGACCCACAGAAAGTGGGTGAACAACGCCAGGTCGATGTAGACGAGCGTGTCCGCGGAGGCGAAGCGCTCCCAGGCAGACTTGCGGCAACCATAGCCATCGATGATCCAGGCGTCACGCTGCAGCAACTCCGTGTGCGCCTTCAGGTATTCGTCGTGCGGAACTTTGCCGCCCCCGGCGCGATACTGGATCATGTCCAAGGGGTAGAGAGGAATGTGCGTCAATTCCGCCAGCCTCCTGGCCAAGGTCGACTTGCCCCCACCAGTGTTCCCGAAGATGGCAACCTTCTTCACGTCACCCTTCCCAAGGCGCCCAATGACCAATGTTCACATGACTTGCGGCCAATATTAGACCCGTTCCTCTCGGCCTGGCGTCGACGTCTTCTCTGATGAAAGCGATGCCGAACGCGGCGCGCGAGCAATGGCGCGGAGCCCGGCGGCGGCGCAAGGGGCCCCATGGCGACGCGCCGAGCCAGGTCGCGGGCGGAGGAGCACGTCGAGGATTGTTCGAGCCCTGAGCGGCAGTTGCGAGGGGCGAGTTCCGCAGACGTACGACGATCGCGGCAATGAGGCGAGGGATTTTCGCGGCGCTGGGGACGGCGCCGCCGCCGGGCGATGCGCCATTACACACTCGCGCAAGCGCGCAGCGGCTAGCGCTTGAAGCGGATTTCCTCGGGGTAGGGGTACACGTCTTCCTGCAGGCCGGCGCGGATGCGCGCCTGCTTGCCCGCCCAGTACGCGGGGTCCATCAGGTCGGCGTGGCGCTCGAGGAAGATCTCGCGCGCCTGCGGGTCGCTGACCAGGAAACGCGCGAACTGCTCGGGAAACACGTCGTGCGGGCCTACCGAGAAGTAGGGTTCGGCCGACATCTCGTCCTCGATCGAGCGCGGCGGCGGGATGCGCCGGAAGTTGCACTCGATCATGTAGGCGATCTCGTCGTAGTCGTAGAACACGACGCGGTTGTGGCGCGTGACGCCGAAGTTCTTGAGCAGCATGTCGCCGGGGAAGATGCCCGCGCCGGCGAGCTCCTTGATGGCGAAGCCGTACTCGTGCAGCGCCTGGCGCACGCGCGCCGCGTCGCCGTCGACGCTCGCCTCCGCCAGGTAGAGGTTCAATGGCTGCATGCGGCGCTCGATGTAGACGTGCTTGATGACGATCTTGTCCTCCTCGAACTCGATGTTCGAAGCGGCCTCCGACTTCAGCTCCTCGAGCAGCGCCGCATCGAATCTCTCCAGCGGCAGCGCCACCAGCGAGTACTCGAGCGTATCGGCGAGGCGCCCGACGCGGTCGTGGTACTTCACCAGCTGGTACTTGTCCTTCACCGTCTGCCGGTCCATCTCCTTGGGCGGCGCGAAGCGGTCGCGGATCACCTTGAACACGTAGGGGAAGGAGGGCAGCGTGAAGACGAGCATCACCATGCCCTTGATGCCCGGGGCGACGACGAAATTGTCCGAGGAATGCTTCAGGTGGTAGAAGAGGTCGCGGTAGAACATGGTCTTGCCCTGCTTGGCGAGCCCGACGCACATGTACATCTCGGCGCGCGGCTTTCTCGGCATCAGCTGGCGCAGGAAGGAGACGTAGGCCGCGGGCACCTCCATGTCGACGAAGAAGTAGGCGCGCGCGAACGAGAACAGGACGATCAACTGGTCGGCATCGAGCAGCAGCGCGTCCAGGTAGAGCTCGCCGCGCTCGTTCTGCAGGATCGGCACCGCGAAGGGCACCTCCTCGCTGCCGTTCACGATCTTGCCCACCGCGTAGGCCGCCTTGTTGCGGAAGAACAGCGACCCCATCACCTGGATCTGCAGGCTGGGGCGCGCGCGTGTCGGGCGCGGGAAGCGCGCGCGCAGCGCGCGTAGCACGCTCCTGAAGTCCCGGTGCAGGTCCTCCCAGGGATTGGCGAGGCCGAACCCGCGCACGATGGCGGCGAGCGTACGGCGCAGGCTCTTTCTCAGCGGGTAGTAACTGCGGTACGACGGCTCGTCGCCCTCCAGATGCTCGGTGGCCACTGCCGGCCGCCAGAAGATGAACTCGTTGCGGTAGTAGCGCCGGTGCAGCACCGCGCAGGCGACCGAGTTGTAGAACGTCTCGGCGCACTCGGGCTGCCGGTGCTCGTGCAGGAGCGGTATGTAGGCGAGCTTGATCGCGGGCCACAGCGACTCGTCGCGCTCGGCCTCTGGAAAGCGCGAGCGCACCTCGTCCACCGCCTCCAGCACGCGCTGGTCGTACATCTGGATGCGCTCGCGCGCGAGGACCCGCAGCGCCGCCCAGTCGGCGCGCTCGAACAGCAGCTTCGCGCGCGCCGAGGCTTGGCGGAACAGGCGGTAGTGCTTGTCGAAGCCGGCGAGGATCGCGTGCGCAACCTCGACGGCGCGCCCGGTGCGCGCCTCGTGGAGCGGGACGACCTTCGCCGGCGAGGTCACATCAGGCGGCGAGCTTCGCCTTCTTGGACTGGGCGAGCGCGTCTTCGCCGAAGAACTGCTCGTCCTCGGTGGAGCCGTGCAGCGCGGTGGTCGAGGCCTTGCCGGCGGTGACCACCTGGGTGACCTGGTCGAAGTAGCCGGTGCCGACCTCGCGCTGGTGCTTGACCGCGGTGAAGCCCTTCTCGGCGGCGGCGAACTCCTTTTGCTGCAGCTCGACGAAGGCGCTCATGTTGTTGCGCGCGTAGCCGTAGGCCAGGTCGAACATCGAGTAGTTGAGCGCGTGGAAGCCGGCCAGCGTGATGAACTGGAACTTGTAGCCCATGGCGCCGAGCTCGCGCTGGAACTTGGCGATCGTCGCGTCGTCCAGGTTGCGCTTCCAGTTGAAGGACGGCGAGCAGTTGTAGGCGAGCATCTTGCCCGGGTATTTCTTCTGGATGCCTTCGGCGAATTTCCTCGCGAAGGCGAGGTCCGGCGTGCCGGTCTCGCACCACACCATGTCGGCATACTCGGCGTAGGCAAGGCCGCGCGAGAGCGCCTGGTCGAAGCCCTTGCGCGTCTTGTAGAAGCCCTCGGACGTGCGCTCCCCGGTGATGAAGGGCTTGTCGTTCTCGTCCACGTCGGTGGTGACGATGTCGGCGGCTTCCGCATCGGTCCTCGCGAGGAGCACGGTCGGCACGCCCATCACGTCGGCGGCCAGGCGCGCGGCGATGAGCTTCTGCACCGCTTCCTGCGTGGGCACCAGAACCTTGCCGCCCATGTGGCCGCATTTCTTGACCGAGGCGAGCTGGTCCTCGAAGTGCACGCCGGCGGCGCCCGCATCGATCATCGCCTTCATCAGCTCGAAGGCGTTCAGCACGCCGCCGAAGCCGGACTCGGCGTCCGCGACGATGGGCGCGAACCAGTCGATGTCGCCGCCATGCTTGCCGTCAGCGGCTTCCATGGTCTGGATCTGGTCGGCGCGCGCGAGCGCATTGTTGATGCGCTTCACCACCGTGGGCACGGAGGACACGGCATACAGCGACTGGTCGGGGTACATCGACAGCGAGTCGTTCGCATCCGCCGCCACCTGCCAGCCCGAGAGGTAGATCGCCGGCACGCCTGCTTTCACCTGCTGCATGGCCTGGTTGCCGGTGAGTGCGCCGAGGGAGTTCACGAAGGGACGCTCCTTGCACATCTTCCAGAGTTTCTCCGCGCCGAGCCGTGCCAGCGTGTGCTCGATCTTCACGCTGCCGCGCAGGCGCACGACGTCCTGCGCGGTGTAGCCGCGCTTCACGCCGCTCCAGCGCGCGTTCTCGGCCCAGTCCTTCTGCATCGCGGAGATCTCCTGCTGCTTGTGCATGGTCGTCCTTGTGAGAGGTTAGAGAAGCTGATTCCGACGATAGCCAAGCCCATTGCGCGCAGCAATAACGTGAACACGGTATATGAATCGGTACTTAAACAAGGATTTACAACGACTTAGGCACCCTGCGTTTCACCATACGGTAAGCGGTTTCAGGTATTTGCTGCTGCGCAAAAACCGAGCCCGAACCTGGACTTGCGAGTCTCGGCCTAGGTCTGGACGAGCTTCCGGTGGCGGTAGACGGACATCAGGATGCCGATGCCGATGAAGAGGGTCGCGAGCGCGGTGCCGCCGTAGGACACGAAGGGCAGCGGCACGCCGACCACCGGCAGGATACCGGCCACCATGCCCATGTTGACGAAGGCATAGGTGAAGAAGATCAGCGTCACCGCGCCGGCGAGCAGGCGGGTGAACAGCGTCGGCGCCTGCGCCGCGATCGACAGCCCGCGCGCAATGAGCAGCGCATAGAGCGCCAGCAGCACCAGGTTGCCGAGGAGGCCGAACTCCTCGGAGTAGACCGCAAAGATGAAGTCGGTCGCGCGCTCGGGGATGAACTCGAGGTGCGTCTGCGTGCCGTTCAGCCAGCCCTTGCCGGCGATGCCGCCCGAGCCCACCGCGATGGTGGACTGGATGATGTGGTAGCCCGAGCCGAGCGGGTCGGTGCTGGGGTCGAGCAGTGTGAGGATGCGGCGGCGCTGGTAGTCGTGCAGCATGCCCCACAGCGGCGGCAGTGCGGCTAGCGCCAGCACGGCGAGCCCGCCGAGCACCTTCCAGCTCAGCCCGGCGAGGAAGATGACGTAGAAGCCGGCCGCCGCGACGAGCAGCGCCGTGCCGAGGTCGGGCTGGCGCGCCATCAGCGCGACGGGCACGGCCAGCAGCACCGCGGCGACCGCGAAATCGCGCAGGCGGATTGCGCCCTCCCGGCGATGGAAGTACCACGCCAGCATCAGCGGCATGGCGATCTTCATCATCTCGGAGGGCTGGAAGCGGCCGAAGCCCGAGGTTGCAGCCAGCGGCGCGCGCCGTTGACGACCTCGCCGAATGCCGCCACGCCGAGAAGCAGCACAAGTCCCGTCACGTAGGCCGGCACCGCGAGGCGCGCAGCGTCTGCGGCGGCACCTGCGCGACCAGCCACATCGCCGTGAGCGCCACCGCCAGGTTGCCGAGCTGGGCGAGCACGCGCGCGGCGTTCTCGAGCTCGCCGAGTAAAGCGCCACCAGGCCGATCGCGGTGAGCGCGAGCGCGATCGCGAGCAAGCGGCCCGTCGATGCCCTCGGCGAGACGCTCGCGCACCCGGCGCAGCGGAAGGCCGGCGATCTCCATCAGTCGCTCTCGATTCGCATCAGTCGCTTTCCGCGTCGGTCTGCACTTCCACCACCGGCGCCGGCTTGCGCGGCGCCGCCGGCAGCTTGCCGAGCAGGAAGTAATCGAGCACGGTGCGCGCGATCGGCGCGGCGGCGCGCGCGCCGAAGCCGCCGTTCTCCACCACCACGGCGAGCGCGATCCTCGGACTGTCCACCGGCGCGAAGGCGATGTACAGCGAATGGTCGCGCAGCCGCTCGGCCACCTTGGCCTCGTCGTACTTCTCGTTCTGCTTCATCGCCACCACCTGCGCGGTGCCGGTCTTGCCGCCGCTCGTGTACTGCGCGCCGGCAAAGGCGCGCGCGCCCGGTGCCTTCCCTGGTGACGCCGGCCATCGCCGCTTGACGAACTCGACGTGCTCGGGCTGCAGGCCGAGCTCGCGCACCAACTGCGGCTCGACGTAGCGGCGCTCGCCGGTGCGCGGGTTGTCGATATGCGACACCAGGCGCGGCTTGTACATCGCGCCGTTGTTGGCGAGCGTGGCCATCGCCAGCGCGAGCTGCGACGGGCGTGTAGGCGTTGTAGCCCTGGCCGATGCCGATCGAGATGGTCTCGCCCGCGTACCAGCTCTGCTGCTCCGGCCGCTTGAAGCGCGCCATCTTCCACTCGGGCGAGGGCAGCACGCCGGTCGCCTCGCCCTCCAGGTCGATGCCGGTGCGCGCGCCGAAGCCGAAGCGCTGCATGAAGCCCGCGATGGCGTCGATGCCCATGTCGTTGGCGAGCATGTAGTAGTAGGTGTCGGAGGACATGACGATCGACTTGTACAGGTCCACCGTGCCGTGCCCGCCGGGCTTGGAGTCGCGGAAGCGCCGGTCGCCGAACACGAAATAGCCCGGGTCGAAGATGGTGCTGCGCGGCGTGCGCTTGCCCAGGTCGAGCGCTGCGAGCGCCATGAACGGCTTGAAGGTCGAGCCGGGCGGGTAGACGCCGGCGATGGCGCGGTTGTTGAGCGGCAGGTCGGGCGAGTTGTTGAAGCGCATCCCAGCTCGAGCGGATCGATGCCGTCGACGAACAGGTTCGGGTCGAAGCCGGGCATGGAGACGAAGGCGAGCACGCCGCCGGTGCCGGGCTCGATCGCCACCAGCGCGCCGCGGCGCTCGCCGAAGGCGCGCTCGGCGACTTCCTGCAGGCCGATGTCGAGGGTCAGCGTGACGTTGTTGCCCGGCTGCGACGCGGCGCGCGACAGCGTGCGGATGCCGCGCCCGCCGGCGTCGATCTCGACGCTGCTCGACGCCGGTGATGCCGTGCAGCTCCTGCTGGTAGCTCGACTCGATGCCGGCCTTGCCGATGTAGTCGGTGCCGCGGTAGTTGGCGGCATCGCCCAGCTCTTCCAGCCGCTCCTGGTCGCGCGTGGTTGACGCGCCCGATGTAGCCGAGCAGGTGCGAGGCCGACGTCGCCGTGCGGGTACTGGCGGAACAGGCGCGCCCGGATGTCCACGCCGGTGAAGCGCCAGCGGTTGGCGGCGAAGCGCGCCACTTCCTCGTCGGAGAGCCGCGTGCGGATCGGCAGGCTCTCGGCATTCTTGCGTCTCCTGCAGGAGCTTCCTGAAGCGCGCGCGGTCGCGCGGCTGGATGTCGACGTACTGCGCGAGCTCGTCGATCGTGGACTCGAGATCGCGCACCTGCGCGGGGAAGATCTCCAGCGTGTAGGCCGAGTAGTTGCGCGCCAGGACCACGCCGTTGCGGTCGAGCGATCAGGCCGCGGTTGGGCGCGAGCGGCACGATCGAGATGCGGTTCTCCTCGGCCTTGGCGCGGTAGGCGTCGTGCTGCAGCACCTGCAGCCAGACGAAGCGCGCAGCAGCAGGCCGAACGCGAGCGAGCACGGCGAAGCCGACGATGCCCAGGCGCAGCTGGAACGCGCGCAGCTCGCCTTCGGTAGTTGCGCAGCTCGGCGAAACTCATAGCGCGCGCGTCTGGTCGGCCTCGAGCGCCCGGCGCTGCGGCAGGAGCAGCAGCCAGGTCACCACCGGCCACAGCGCGGCCGCCGACCAGCGGTCCGGCGAACAGCGACCAGCCCGGAAACTCCGCGCCGGCGGCGAGGCGCACGCCGAGCGCCACGAGCTGCGCGCCCTCCAGCAGCAGCAGCACGTGCAGCATCTGGCCCCAGGTGTCGAACCACAGGATGCGCCGCGAGAGCGCGATGGCACAGAAGGCGAGCACCGAGTAGGCGAGCGCGTGCTGGCCGAGCAGCACGCCGTTGCCGGCATCGACCAGCAGGCCGAGCGCCCAGCCGGTGGCCAGGCCTACGAGGCGCGGCTGGCGCACGCACCAGAAGGCGAGCACCAGCGCGACGAAATCGGGCGCCAGCGCCAGGTCCGGCCAGGGCAGGAAGTTGAGCAGCAGCGCGCCGGCGAAGGAGGCGACGATGGTGCCCACGCGCACCGGCAGCAGGATGGTCTGCGGGCGGTCAGGACCCATCGGCATCCTTCTTCTTCGCCCGTGCCTTCTTCGCGCCCTTGCGATCGCGCTCGCCGGCCGCGTCCTCGGGGTAGGCCGGCAGCCGCGCCTCGCTGGAGAGCACCAGCACGTAGCGGCCGCGCTCGACGCCGGCGCTCGGCTGCGCGAGCACGCGCGCGAAGCGTGTAGGACGCGTCGCGCTCGACGCGCACCACGCTCGCCACCGGCAGGCCCGGCGGATACGTGCCGTCGATGCCCGAAGTGACCAGCTGGTCGCCGTTCTCGATGTCGGCGTTGGCCGCCATGTAGCGCAGCTCGAGCATTCCCGAGGAGCCGCCGCCGAAGGCGATGGCGCGCAGGCCGTTGCGCACCACCTGCACCGGCATCGCCTGGTCCTTGTCGGTGAGCAGCGTCACCTCCGAAACGAAGGCGTGCACGCGCGTGACCTGGCCGATGACGCCGATCTCGTCCACCACCGGGCTGCCCGGCGCGCACGCCATGCTGCGTGCCGCGGTCGATGATCACCTTCCGCGAGAACGGGTCGCGGCCGGTGTAGAGGATCTCCGCCGGCAGCGACTTGCGCTCGATGCGCTCGGCCGCGCCGATCAGGCGCCGCAGTTGCGCGGCTTCCGCCGCCGCGGCCTGGAAGCGCTGCGCGCCCTGCGCCGCCGTCGAGCAGGCGCGCGCGCAGCTCTTCGTTCTCGTCGCGCAGCTGCGACTGCGTGGCGAAGTATTCCGACGACGCTCTCGCACCACCGTCGACCGGCAGGCGCGCGGCCTGCTGCAGGGGATAGGCGGCCAGCGCAAGCACGCTGCGCAGGCCTTCGGCGTAGCGAAAGCGCGCGTCCAGCACCAGCAGGGTCAGCGACAGCGAAGCGAAGAATGCGAGCCGGACGAGCGGTGCCGGGCCGCGGACGAAGAAGGGCGGGGGGTATGCTCCATAGCTCGTCAGCGAAGGGTCGCGGGACCCTTCACCCCGCGCTCAGTCGTTGGTGAAGATCGGGCCGAAGTGCTCCATCTTCTCGAGCGCCTTGCCCGAGCCGCGCACCACGCAGGTGAGCGGGTCTTCGGCGACGATCACCGGCAGCCCGGTTTCTTCCATGAGCAGGCGATCGAGGTCGCGCAGCAGCGCGCCGCCGCCGGTGAGCACCATGCCCTTCTCGGCGATGTCGGCGCCGAGCTCGGGCGGGGTCTGCTCCAGCGCCGACTTCACCGCGCCGACGATCTGGTTGAGCGGCTCGGTGAGCGCCTCGAGGATCTCGTTGGAGCTGATGGTGAAGCTGCGCGGGATGCCCTCGGCGAGGTTGCGGCCCTTCACTTCCATCTCCTCACCTCGGAGCCGGGGAACGCCGAGCCGATTTCCTTCTTGATGTTCTCGGCGGTGGTCTCGCCGATCAGCATGCCGTAGTTGCGGCGGATGTAGTTGATGATCGCCTCGTCGAACTTGTCGCCGCCGACGCGCACCGAGCCCGAGTACACCATGCCGCCGAGCGAGATCACGCCGACTTCGGTGGTGCCGCCGCCGATGTCCACCACCATCGAGCCGGTCGCTTCCGCCACCGGCAGGTCGGCGCCGATCGCCGCCGCCATCGGCTCCTCGATCAGGTACACCTGGCCCGCGCCCGCGCCGATCGCGCTCTCGCGGATCGCGCGCCGCTCGACCTGCGTCGAGCCGCAGGGCACGCAGATGATGATGCGCGGCGAGGGCGAGAACAGCTTGTTGTCGTGCACCTTCTTGATGAACTGCTTGAGCATCTGCTCGGTGATCGGTGAAGTCGGCGATCACGCCGTCCTTCATCGGGCGGATGGCGACGATGTTGCCCGGCGTCTTGCCGAGCATCATCTTCGCTTCCCTGCCCACCGCCTGGATCGTCTTCTTCGCGTTCGGCCCGCCTTCCTGGCGGATCGCGACGACCGAGGGTTCGTCGAGCACGATGCCTTTGCCGCGCACGTAGATCAGCGTGTTCGCGGTGCCAAGGTCGATCGCGAGATCGTTGGAGAAATAGCTGCGCAGGAATCCGAACATGTTCGTGGTCTTCGCCCGTTTCGTCGTGGAGCCTTAACTTTGTTCGCTAAGGCTGTGTCACTAAAGGGCATATAATACTCGCAACGAGGCGCCCGGCAAGCTCCGTGCCGGGTCCGACGACCCATTCCGCCGCAGGGCAATGTCGCTTTCCGACGACCAGATCCGCCGCATCGCCAGCCTCGCCCGCATCGCGATCGGCGACGGCGAATCGGCCGAGGTGCGCGAGCGCCTGAACCGGGTCCTCGGCCTCATCGACCAGCTGCAGGCGGTGGACACGTCCGGCATCGAACCGATGTCCCATGCGCTGGATGTGGTCCAGCCCCTGCGCGTGGACAAAGTCACAGAGGGCGACCGGCGCGACGAGAACCAGAAGGGGGCCCCCGCAGTGGAAGGCGGGCTCTACCTCGTCCCCAGGGTCATCGAATAGGCCGGAGGCTCCCCAGGTGCTCGATTCCAGCCTTGACGAGCTGCAGGCGGCGCTCGCCGCGAAGAGAGTCTCCTCGGTCGAGCTGACGCGCGCGTTTCTCGAGCGCATCCGGCAGTTGAACGGGGTGCTGAACGCGTTCGTCGCGGTGGACGAAGAGACAAGCCTGGCGCAGGCCCGCGCGGCCGATGAGCGGCGCGCCCGCGGCGAGGCGGGTCCGCTGACCGGCATCCCGGTCGCCCACAAGGACATCTTCTGCACGCGCGAGCTGCCCACCACCTGCGGCTCGAGGATGCTGGCGGGTTACCGCAGCCCTTATGACGCCCACGTCATCGAGCAATTCGCGCGCGCCGGCGCGGTGCTCCTCGGCAAGACGCAACATGGACGAGTTCGCCATGGGCTCGTCCAACGAGACCTCCTACTTCGGGCCGGTGCGCAATCCCTGGGACCGCCGGCTCGTGCCGGGGGGATCTTCGGGCGGCTCGGCCGCCGCCGTGGCCGCGCGACTGGCGCCCGCCGCGACCGGCACCGACACCGGCGGCTCCATCCGGCAGCCGGCGGCGCTGACCGGGGTCTGCGGCTTGAAGCCCACCTACGGCCTGGTGTCGCGCTACGGCATGATCGCCTTCGCCTCCTCGCTCGACCAGGGCGGGCCGCTCGCGAAAAGCGCGGCGGACCTGGCGCGCATGCTCAACGTGATGACCGGCCACGACGCGCGCGATTCGACCAGCCTCGAGCGCCCGCGCGAGGACTACGCGCGTGCGCTGGAGGCGCCGCTTGCGGGCCTGCGCATCGGCCTGCCGGCCGAGTACTTCGGCGCGGGCGTGGAGCCGGAGGTGCTCGCGCGCGTGCGTGAGGCGATCGCCTGGTTCGAGTCGCAGGGCGCGCGCACGCTCCCCGTCGAGCTGCCGAACACGGCGCTCGCGGTGCCCGGTGTACTACGTCATCGCGCCGGCGGAGGCCTCCTCCAATCTCTCGCGCTTCGACGGCGTGCGCTACGGCCACCGCGCGAAGGCGTACACGGACCTCGTCGACATGTATTGCCGCACGCGCGCGGAGGGCTTCGGCGCGGAGGTGAAGCGCCGCATCCTGATCGGCACCTACGTGCTCTCGCACGGCTACTATGACGCCTACTACCTCAAGGCGCAGAAGGTGCGCCGTCTGATCGCGCGGGATTTCAGCGAGGCGTTCAAGCGCTGCGACGTCATCATGGGACCGACCTCGCCCACCACCGCGTTTGCGCTGGGCGCCAAGACCGAGGACCCGGTGCAGATGTACCTGAACGACATCTTCACCATCCCCGCGCCGCTCGCCGGGCTGCCGGGCCTGTCGATCCCCTGCGGCTTCGACGGCAAGGGCTTGCCGGTGGGCCTGCAGATCATGGGCGATTACTTCGCCGAAGCGCGCATGCTCGGCGTCGCGCACCAGTACCAGCGCGCCACCGATTGGCACCGGCGCGTGCCGAAGGAGGCGCCGCTGTGAGGCGCGCCGCCGCCCTGCTGCTGCTCGCCGCGGCGCCGGCGCTCGCGCAGGAGGCCGGCGAGCTGCGCGAGCTGCTCGGGCACATCGGCGGTCGCGCGGCGCTGCTGAGCCTGTACGTCTCGCCGCGCGCCGACGGCTCGGCGCGGCTCTCCGGCGAATACCTGATCCTGCCGACGCTGCAGCAGCGCTTCGTCGAGGGCGAACGCAGCCGGCAGCTCGGCGTCACCTTCCTCAAGGAAGGCAATTCCCCGATCCTCTACGGCCGGCCCGGGACGGCGAGCCTGCAGGGCACCTGGAGCGGCGCCATCCTCAAGGGCACGCGCTACGCGCCCGGCGGCCAGGAGCGCGAGCGCTTCGAGTTCGGCGAGGCGTTCGCTTCGATGGCCGCGTACAGCGCGCAGGTGCGCTGCGAGTCTGCGGCGGGCCGCTACAGCGCCACGCTCGCCTACGCGGTGGAGCAGGGAAAGCTCAAGAGTCTCGAGTGGCGCTCGCGCGTGGCGCCGGCGGGCCACAGCTGCGCGGCGAGCGAGTTCGCGCAGCAGGACTACAGCGGCGGGCTGCGCTTTGCCGCAGGCCGCTGCAAGGTGACGCTGCGCGACCTGGGTGACTACGTGCGCGTGGCCGCGGAGGACTGCGCGGAGCACTGCGGCTCGCAGGCCTACTTCGAGCCCGTGCTGGTGGACCGCGGCGGCGCCTGCCAGCTCCTGCGCCCGCAGCCAAGGTAGCGGCAGTGACTTCCTGGGAAATCGTCGTCGGCATCGAGACGCACGCGCAGCTCGCCACGCGCAGCAAGATGTTCTCGGGCGCCGCGACTGCATTCGGCGCGCCGCCCAACACGCAGGCCTGCGCGGTGGACATCGCGCTGCCGGGCGTGCTGCCGGTGGTCAATGCCGCGGCCGTGGAGATGGCGGTCAAGTTCGGGCTCGCGGTGGGCGGCGAGAAGACGCCGGGCTGGAACATCAGTCGCCGATCGGTGTTCGCGAGGAAGAACTACTTCTATCCCGACCTGCCGAAGGGCTACCAGATCAGCCAGTACGAGCTGCCGATCGTCACCGGCGGCGAGGTGCGCTTCGTGCCCGGCTCGGGCGAGGAGAAGGTCATCCGCCTGACGCGCGCGCACCTCGAGGAAGACGCCGGCAAGTCCCTGCACGAGGACTTCCACGGCATGACGGGCATCGACCTCAACCGCGCCGGGACCCCTTTGCTCGAGATCGTCTCCGAACCGGAGCTGCGCGGCGCGCAGGAGGCGGTGGCCTACGCGCGCAAGCTGCACGCGCTGGTGGTTTGGCACCGCATCTGCGACGGCAACATGGAGGAGGGATCGTTCCGTTGTGACGCAAACGTGTCGGTGCGGCGTAAGGGCGATACAACGCTCGGCACGCGATGCGAGATCAAGAACCTAAATTCTTTTCGCTTCATGGAGCATGCGATTGAATTTGAAGCCCGGCGCCAGATCGAGATTCTTGAAGCTAGAGGAGTAATCGCGCAGGAGACGCGCTTGTACGACCCAGATAAGGGCGAGACGCGCTCCATGCGCTCAAAGGAAGACGCGCAGGACTATCGCTACTTTCCAGACCCCGACCTCCTGCCGCTAGTGGTTACGGATGCCCAAGTTGAGCGGATTCGGACGAAAATGGAGAAACCGCTCGAGACGTTGCAAGAGGAATTCGTTGCGCATGGTGTGCCGGCCCACATCGCTGAGATGCTCACGACGCAGCCGAGTGGCAAGACTAAGCTCGTAGCGGAGGCAGACACAAACTTGTCGGAGTACAACTTGTCTGCGGAAAAGCGAGCCCAAATACTCGCGAGTACTGCAAACGCTGTCGTCAGCTCCGCGGCAATCAGACTAGACGATTGGGGAACGTCGCTGTTTCAAATGCCGCAACTGCCAAGTGAGTTAGTGCGCATTCAGGTTAGCGTTGCCGAAGGCAGGATTTCCAGTAGGCAGGCAAAGGAAGTTCAGGAGGCCGTATTAGCTGGTGAAGGTACAGTTGATCAGGTAATTGCACAGCGCGGCATGCAGCAGATTTCGGACGCCGGCGCCCTCGAACGGATCGTCGACGAGGTGCTCGCGAAGAACGCGAAGCAGGTGGAGGACTACCGCGCTGGCAAGGACAAGGCCTTCAACTCGCTCGTCGGCCAGGTGATGAAGGCGACGCAGGGCAAGGCCAACCCCGCGCAGGTCAACGCCATCCTGAAGGCGAAGCTCGCGAAGCGCTGATCGGGCCGCGTGCCGGCGCTCGCCCGGGCGTCGGCTATTTCTTCGCGGCGCCCTGCGTGAGCTCGCGGTACTTGCGCCTTTCCTCGTCGTAGCGCGCGTTGATGACGTCCGCCTCGCGCTTGCGCGATTCGAGCAGCTGCTCCTGCAGCTGCAGGTCGTAGGCCACCGCCTTCACGTCCTGCTCGAAAGAGTCGCGCGCCTTCTTGCCGGCCTTGACCTCCGCCGCTTCCTTGGCGAGCGCCTCCTGGCGCTTCTTCAGCGCCGCGATGCGCGCCTCGACCTGCGCGACGGCGCGCTGGTTGTCGTTGATGGCGCGTTGGCGCACCGACTCGATGTCGCGCTCGCTCGTGTAGGTCTGCAGCAGCGCCTGGTCGCGGCGCGCCTGCACCTTGGCGGCGTTCTCGGCCTCGCGGCGCGCCTGCTCCGCGGCGGCATTCTTCTGTGCCGCGGCCTCGCGCGCGGCGCGCTGCTCGGCGGTGAGCGGCGGATCGATGCGGCCGATGACCATCCCCTGGGCGGACAGCGCCTCGGTGACGACGTCCATGCACTGCGGTGGCCGCGTGGAGCCGTAGTACTTCTTGCCGTCCTTGGCCACGCAACGGAAGGAGCGGGCCTCCGCGCGGATCTTCGCTTCGCGGGCAGCCCTTTCCTTGTCGGTCTTCGCATCGGGACTCTGTGCGTGCGCCAAGGGCAGCATGGCGCCGAGCGCCAGCAGGAGCGCGGTGAGCAGCGGGATACGGAGCATCGCGGATGGCCTCCCAAACACGTCTCGAAGGGATTTTAACGCGCCGCGGCGCCCGGCGTTGACCTGCTAGAATCCGCCCGCCATGCATTCCGCGGATCGTGCCTTCATCGCCGAGACCACCGCGAAGATGCTCCTCGAGGTGAAGGCGGTGCTGTTCTCCGAGGAAAAGCCCTTCATCTTCACCTCGGGCTGGGCGAGCCCCGTCTACATCGACTGCCGCAAGCTCATCTTCTACCCGCGCATCCGCGCGCAGCTGGTGGACTTCGCCTGCGCGACGCTCGCGCGCGACGCCGGCTTCGAGCAGTTCGACGTGGTCGCCGGCGGCGAGACTGCGGGCATTCCATACGCCGCGTGGATCGCCGACCGGCTCGGGCTGCCGATGCAGTACATCCGCAAGAAGCCCAAAGGGTTCGGGCGCAACGCGCAGATCGAGGGCGACATCCGCGAAGGCGCAAGGACGCTGCTGGTGGAGGATCTGACGACCGACGGTCGCTCCAAGATCAATTTCTGCAAGGCCCTGCGCGACGCCGGCGCGGTGGTCGAGCACGTATTCGTGAACTTCTACTACGACATCTTTCCCGAGTCGAAGAAGGTGATGCAGGAGCTGGGAGTGCGCCTGCACCACCTCGCCACCTGGTGGGACGTACTCAGGGTGGTGAAGCAGGGCCACTACCTCGCCGCCGCGCAGCTGACGCAGGTCGAGAAGTTCCTCAACGCGCCCGCCGAATGGTCGGCGGCACACGGCGGTGTCTCCAGCTTCCCCTCTGCGTAGCGGGCGCGTTGCGGCGCCATCCCTGCCGCACGCCGACCGCGACAGGGGGGTACGGGGGACGCTTCATCCTCCCCTGTACGTTGCGTGAGGGTCATCACCCTCAACGTCAACGGCATCCGGTCGGCGGCCCGCAAGGGCCTGTACCGCTGGCTCGCCGCGCAGAAGGCCGACATCGTGTGCCTGCAGGAGATCAAGGCGCACGACGGCGACCTGGACGCCACCATGCGCGCGCCGCGCGGGCTGCACGGGCGCTTCTCGCATGCCGACAAGAAGGGCTATGCCGGCGTCGCGCTCTACAGCCGCGTGCGGCCGGACGCGGTGCGCGAGGGCTTCGGCGTGAAGGAGTTCGACGACGAGGGGCGCTATCTCGAGGCGCGCTTCGGCAAGCTCTCGGTCGTCTCGCTCTACCTGCCCTCGGGCTCGAGCGGGCCGCACCGCCAGGCGTCCAAGTTCCGTTTCCTCGCGGCGTTCCTGCCGTACCTGAAGAGGCTGGGGCGCAGCGGCCGCGAAGTGATCCTGTGTGGCGACTGGAACATCGCCCACCAGGCGATCGACCTGAAGAACTGGCGCGCCAACCAGAAGAACTCCGGTTTCCTGCCCGAGGAGCGCGCCTGGCTCACGCAGGTGTTCGACACGGCCGGCTTCGTCGACGTCTTCCGCCGCCTCAATCAGAAGCCCGAGCAGTACACCTGGTGGTCGAACCGCGGACAGGCCTGGGCGAAGAACGTGGGCTGGCGCATCGACTACCAGATCGCCACGCCGGGCATCGCGGCGCGCGCGGCGAAGGCGTCGATCTACAAGCGCAGGCGCTTCTCCGACCATGCGCCGCTGACGATCGACTATGACTACGCCCTCTAGCGACGACGCGGTCGGGCGCGGCCGCCTGCGCGGCTGGCTCGAGGACCTGCGCGTGTATGGCGAGCCGCCGGTGGCGCGCATGCTGCTGCTCGGTTTTTCCGCCGGCCTGCCGCTGCTGCTCGTGCTCGGCACGCTTTCCTACCGGCTGCGCGAGGCCGGCATCGACCGTACGACGATCGGCTTCCTGTCCTGGGTGGGCCTCGCCTACGGCTTCAAGTGGGCATGGGCGCCGCTCGTGGACCGCCTGCCGCTGCCACTGCTGACGCGCACGCTGGGCCGCCGGCGCGGCTGGCTCCTCGCAGCGCAGCTCGTCCTGATCGCCGGGCTTGCGGGAATGGCCTTCACCGATCCCTTGCAGAGCCTGCCGCAGCTCGTCGGCTTCGCTCTGCTCGTCGCCTTCGCCTCGGCCACGCAGGACATCGCGCTCGACGCCTACCGCATCGAGTCCGCCGAGCTCTCGCGCCAGGCGGCGATGGCCGCGGCCTACCAGGTCGGCTACCGCGCGGCGATGATCACGGCATCGGCAGGCGCGCTGTGGATCGCCGCGGCCTTCGACCCGGACGAGAAGACTTACCAGCACGCCCCCTGGCTCGCCGCGTACCTGTGCATGGCGGCCCTCATCAGCGTGGGCATCGTCACCGTGCTCGTGTCGAAGGAGCCGCAGGTCTCGGTGTCGGCGGAGACCGCGCGGCGCGAGCAGGAGGCCGCCGCGCGCCTGCACTCGAGGTTCCTGGCGTGGCTCTACGCGGCGGTGGCGAGCCCGTTTCTCGACTTCGTGCTGCGCTACCGCTGGCACGCGCTGCTGCTGCTCGCGCTGATCGGCACCTACCGCATCTCCGACATCGTGCTCGGCGTGATGTCCAATCCGTTCTACCGCGACATGGGCTTCACCAAGGACGAGGTCGCCGCGGTGTCCGGCGTGTACGGCGTGCTAATGACGCTCGCCGGGGCAGCGCTGGGCGGCGTGCTGGCGCTGCGCTACGGCGTGATGCGCATCCTCATGCTTGGCGCCGCGCTCTCGGCGCTCACCAACCTGCTGTTCGCCTGGCTGGCGACGCGCGGCCACGACCTGCCGGCACTGGTGCTCGCCATCTCGGCCGACAACCTGAGCGCCGGCATCGCCAGCGCGGCGTTCATCGCCTACCTCTCCGGCCTCACCAACGTGGCGTACTCGGCCACGCAGTACGCGCTGTTCAGCTCGGTGATGCTGCTCCTGCCGAAGTTCATCGGCGGCTGGTCCGGCCTCGCGGTGGACAGCTTCGGCTATCCGGCGTTCTTCACTGGCACCGCGCTGCTGGGCGCGCCAGTGCTCGTACTCGTGTGGCTTGCGTCGCGCCCCGCGGCGAAGCCGCCCGTTGCATCCGGAGGTGCCTGATGCGAGGACAACAATGCGGCCTGGGCTTGCTCGGCTTCCTGATCATGATCGCGATCGCCGTGGCCCTGGGCTACTACGCGTACAAGGGTATCTGGCAGGCCGACGAGCAGCAGCCCAGCTGCGCTTCGGCGCTGAACTATTGCATCAAGACCTGCAGGCGCACGACGACCGAGGCGCCCGAGGCGCAGCGCTGCCAGGAAGCCTGCCAGCGCGAGTCGGACGCCTGCGCCGCGAGCGGGCGCTGAGCGCGCGCGGCCCGCTGCTGCGCGACGACGTGCTCGACCGCCGCTGCCTCAGGGCAGCAGCTGCGCGCGCACTTCGCCATTCTTGTACTTGGCGGTGTGCACGTTGACGTAGAGGCCGCCTTCCTTGAGCGCTTGCATCTGCGACTCGGTGAGCTTGCGGCCCGCCGGCACGCTATAGGTGTCGCCGTTCTTCGTGAGCGGCACGATGACCGGGCCGTTCTTGCCCTTGGCAGCCTGGTGGATATGGGCCATCGTGCCCGGCACCCCCTTGGTCGTCACGCTGCCGGTGATGGTGCGGTCCTCGGCGACGCGGAAACTGCCGCTGCCCGTGCCCTCGGTTTTTACTGGCGGCACCTGCTCGGCGCCGCTCAGGCTGACATTGATCGCGCCGCTGCCCGGCATCCAGTCGGGCATCTTGCTCTGCATGTCCGCGCAGCCCACCAGCACGGCTGCCGCCGCGATCGCCAACGCTCCTGCCAGGTTTCTGCTCATGTGCGCTTCCCCCGTAATCGGTTTCTTGGTGACTGCAGCGCCGATGCTGCGCCGCCGGGGTGCGCCGGGTCAAGCCCCGGGCGCGGGAGAATTGCCCACTGCTGCTATAATTCGCGCCGCAACCGGCATTTCCATCCACGCTTTTCCTCCCCCGGAGATCGCAATGAACAGAATCCTCGTCGCCGCCTGCGCGGCGCTCGCACTCAATATCGCCCACGCGCAACAGGCCCCTGCGCCGAAAGCCATCGAAGCCAAAGCCGTCGCCCCAGGCAAGGCCGCCGCCGCGCAGGCCGTCGAAGTGCGGGCGATTGTCGTCGGCCTCGACAAGGCAGGCCGCACCGTGGACCTCAAGGGGCCCAAGGGTCGAGTCGTGACCCTCGCCGTCAGCGAAGAGGCAAAGAACTTCGACCAGGTGCAGCTCGGCGACCACGTGGTCGTGCGCTACATGCGCGCATTGACCCTCGAGCTCAAGAAGACCGGCTCGCAGATCATGGAGCGCAGCGACAAGTCGGACGCGGTCAGGGCGAAGCCCGGCGAGCGCCCGGCCGCCGCCGCCGCGCGCCAGGTTCAGGTGATGGCGAACGTGATCGCGGTGAACGCGAAGACCAAGACCGTGACGCTGAAAGGGCCCAAGGGCAACGTCGTCGACCTGGTGCTTGATGATCCGAAGCAGGTCGCGAACATCAAGAAGGGCGACCAGGTGGAGGCCATCTACACGGAGGCGATCGCCATCTCCGTGGAGCCTGCGCCGAAGCCGGCCGCCGCCGCGAAGGGCAAGTAAGCCGCGTCTCCAGACGGGGGAACCTGGGTTCCCCCGGTTCCTATTTCGCGACGCGGTACAGGGCGATGCTGCCGAGCAGATTGGGCAGCATCGCGACGGGCGCGCCGTCGCGCAGCACGACGCGCTCGCGGATGCGGATGCCGATCTTCGCGCACAGCGCCTCGAAGTCCACCAGCGTGCAGTGGTGCACGTTGGGCGTGTCGTACCACTGGTAGGGCAATTCCTTCGATACCGGCATGTGGCCGGCGAGCGCGATCTGGATGCGCGCGCGCCAGTAGCCGAAGTTGGGGAAGGACACGATCGCCTCGCGCCCGACGCGCAGCATGTCCTTGAGCAGCGGCTCCTGGCGGTGGATGGTCTGCAGCGTTTCCGAGAGGATCACGCGATCGAAGGACTGGTCGGCGAACGTGGCCAGGCCATCCTCCAGGTCCATCTGCAGGACATTGACGTCGTTCCTCAGGCACTCGAGCACGTGCGCGTCGTCGATCTCGACGCCGTAGCCCGGCGAGCGCTTCGTCTCCCACAGGAATTTGAGCAGCCTGCCGTCGCCGCAGCCCAGGTCCAGCACGCGCGCGCCGGGCGGGATCCAGCTGGAAATGACTCCGGTCTCGGTCACAACGCGATGTTGCCGAAGTAGGCGCGCAGCGCGCCGTGGTAGCGCGCATCGTCCAGCAGGAAGGCGTCGTGCCCCTGCGGCGCGTCGATCTCGAGGTAGGACACCACGCGCCGATTGTCCAGAAGAGCCCGCACGATTTCGCGCGAGCGCGCCGACGAGAAGCGCCAGTCGGAGGTGAACGACACCACCAGGAAGTCGGCGCTCGCGCGCGCGAACGCCGCCGACAGGTCGCCGCCGAACTCGGCCGCCGGGTCGTAGTAGTCGAGCGCCTTGGTGATCCGGAGGTAGGTGTTGGCGTCGAAGTAGGTCGCGAACTTGTCGCCCTGGTAGCGCAGGTAGCTCTCGATCTCGAAATCGACGTCGAAATCGAAGCCGGGCGTGCTCTTGCTGCGCAGCACGCGGCCGAACTTCTCCATCATCGCGTCGTCCGACAGGTAGGTGATGTGGCCGATCATGCGCGCGATGCGCAGGCCCCGCACCGGCACCACGCCCTTCTCGTAGTAGTGGCCGCCGTGGAAATCCGGGTCGGTCATGATCGCCTGGCGCGCCACCTCGTTGAAGGCGATGTTCTGCGCCGAGAGCCGCGGCGTCGCGGCGATGACGATCGAGTGGCGCACGCGCTCCGGGTAGGAGAGCGCCCACTGCAGCGCCTGCATCGCGCCGAGCGACCCGCCCATCACCGCGGCGAAGCGCTCGATGCCGAGGCGGTCCGCAAGGCGCGCCTGCGCCGCGACCCAGTCCTCCACCGTGACCACCGGGAAGTCGGCGCCCCAGGGCTTGCCAGTCGCCGGGTTGGGCGACGCCGGGCCGGTCGAGCCGAAGCACGAGCCGATGTAGTTGGAGCCGATGACGAAGAAGCGGTCGGTGTCGAGCGGCTTGCCCGGCCCGACCATGTTGTCCCACCAGCCGAGGTTTTCCGGATCGCCGGCATAGGCGCCGGCGACGTGGTGCGAGGCATTCAGCGCGTGGCACACCAGCACCGCGTTCGAGCGCGCGGCATTCAGCGTGCCGTAGGTTTCGTAGGCGATCTCGAACTCGGGCAGCCATGCGCCGCCCTTGAGCTTCAACGGCTCGGTGAATCTCGCCTTTTTTGCCTCTACGATCAACGCGCGTCCCCGCAAACGAAAAGCCCGTTCAGCTTGCGCGAGAACGGGCCGTCGGGAACCGGTCTCTTTAGCGGTATTTGTAGAGCGCCCGCAAGCTGAACATCAAATCGGCGCTGCGCGGGAATTATAGCCGAGCGGCTCCGCTGGAGGCCAAGGCGTCGATCTGCGCGTCGCTGTAGCCCGCCTCGCGCAGCACCTCGCGGGTGTGCTCGCCCAGGCGCGGCGCATGGCGCCGGTATGCGGGCTCGGTCTCCGACCACTCCGAGGGCACCCTCATGGAAAGGAGCGGCCCCTCGCTCGGGTGCTCGATGGGCGTGAAGTAGCCGATCGCAGCGAGGTGCGGGTCGCGCAGGATGTCCTCCAGGCTGTTCATGCGCTGCACCGGGATGTCGGCGGCCTCGAGGGCGGCGAGCCACTCCTCGGTGGTGCGCCTGTGCATCTCGTCGGCGACGAAGCTGTAGACCGCGTCGAAGTTCTGGCTGCGCCCCTCGGCGGAGGCGAAGCGCGGGTCGTCCTCCAGGTCGGCGCGCCCGACCATCTCGAAGAACGCCTTCCAGTGCTTGTCGTTGTAGATGAGCGCGCAGACGTAGCCATTCTTCGTTTCGTAGGGCCGGCGGTACTTGGTGAGCATGCGCCGGTAGCCGCCTTCGCCCAGCTGCGGCAGGAAGGTGTAGCCGCCCAGGTGCTCGCCGAGCACCGACTGCAGCAGGCTCTCGAACATCGGCACGTCCACGCGCTGGCCCTTGCCGGTCTTCTCGCGCGCGTAGAGCGCCGCGCTCACCGCGTTGGCCACGTGCAGGCCCACCGAGCGGTCGGCGATGATCACCGGGGTGTAGCGCGGCGACTCGGCGCCCGCCTCGCGTGCGAGCCACGGCAGCCCCGCGGCGCCCTGGATCAGGTCGTCGTAGGCCGCCTTCGCCGCGTAGGGGCCGCGCTGGCTGTAGCCGAACGCACCGACGTAGAGGATGCCCGGGTTGACCGCGCGCACGTCCTCGTAGCCGAGCTTGAGGCGCGCCATCGCCTGCGGGCGGATGTTGTAGACGAGGACGTCGGCGCGCTTGGCGAGCGCCAGGCAGGCCTCGCGCCCCGCGGGCTGCTTGAGATCCAGCACGATGCCGCGCTTGTTGCGGTTGGCGTTGAGGAAGATGTGGCCCATGCCCTTGGAGCGGAAGGGCCAGGCGTAGCGCATGATGTCGCCCTCGGGGGGCTCGACCTTCACCACGTCGGCGCCGAAATCGGCGAGCAGCTGCGTGGCGTAGGGCCCCATCACCACCGTGGTGAGGTCGAGCACGCGCACGCCGTCGAGGGGTCCGGGCACTCGGGTCCTCAGGCGTTGAGCTTGGCGATCAGTTCGCGCGTCTGCGCCGGGTCGCCCGAGCGCAGCACCTTCTGCGCGAGCGGCCGCGCCTTCGCGAGGCTGGTGCGCAGCACGCGCTCCTTGATCGCCGGCAGTTGCGCCGGGTGCATGGAGAAATTGCGCAGGCCGAAGCCGAGCAACAGGCGCGTGAGCGCGATGTCGCCCGCCATCTCGCCGCATACCGCCACCGGCACGCTCGCCGCGCGTGGCGGTCTGGATGACGGTGCGCGACCAGATGCAGCACCGCGGGGTGCAGCGGATCGTACAGGTGCGCCACCGCGTCGTCGGTGCGGTCGATCGCCAGCGTGTACTGGATCAGGTCGTTGGTGCCGAGCGACAGGAAGTCCAGCTGCTTCATGAACATCGGCAGCGCCAGCGCCGCCGCCGGGATCTCGATCATGCCGCCGACCTCGATGCCCTTGTCGTAGGACACGCCCTTGTCGTCGAGCTGCTGCTTCGCCTGCTCGACGAAGGCGAGCGCCTGCTCGACTTCGTGCGCGTGCGCCACCATCGGCAGCAGGATCCGCACGCGGCCGTGCTGCGAGGCGCGCAGGATGGCGCGCAGCTGCGCGAGGAACATCTGCGGCTCGGCCAGGCAGTAGCGGATCGCGCGCAGGCCAAGCGGCGGGATTGGGCATCGGCGCGCCGTCGCCCGTGAGCGCCTTGTCGGCGCCGACATCCAGCGTGCGGATCACCACCGGCCGCGCGCTCATGGCCTTCGCCACTTCGCGATAGGCCTCGTACTGCTCGTCCTCGCTGGGCAGGTCCTTGCGGTTCATGAACAGGAACTCGGTGCGGAACAGTCCGATGCCCTGCGCGCCCGCCTCGTGCACCTCGTCCAGGTCCTGCGGCAGCTCGATGTTGGCGTAGAGCTCCACCGCCGCGCCGTCGAGGGTGGCTGCCGGCGTGGTCTTGAGCCGCCGAAGCTTCTTCCTCTCGAGTCTCGTGCTGCGACTGGCGCAGCTGGTACTCGGCGAGCACGACCGGGTCGGGATCGACGATCAGCACGCCCTGCGGTGCCGTCGACGATCAGCAGGTCGTCCTCGCGGATCATGTGGCGCGCGTGGTGCAGGCCGACCAGCGCCGGGATGTCGAGGCTGCGCGCGACGATCGCGGTGTGCGAGGTGACGCCGCCGACGTCGGTGACGAAGCCGCCGTACTCGTGGCGCTTGAACAGGATCATGTCGGCGGGCGAGAGGTCGTGCGCCACCACGATCAGCTTGTGCTCCTCCGAGAGCTGCGGCTCGGCCGGCGCCTTGTCGCCCATCAGCGCCTTCAGCACCCGCTCCACCACCTGCTGGATGTCGGCCTTGCGCTCGCGCAGGTAGGCGTCCTCCATCGCCTCGAACTGCTCGACCAGGGTCTCCATCTGCTGCACCAGCGCCCACTCCGCGTTGCAGCGGCGCTCGCGGATGATCTCGCGCGGCACGTGCGGAGAGCGAGGAGTCCTCCAGGATCATGCGGTGCAGGTTGATGAAGGCACCGAACTCCGCGGGGGCGTCGGACGCCATCTGGTTCTCCAGGAGCGCCAGCTCCTGCTTGGCGCGCGAGATGGCCGCGTCGAAGCGGAAGATCTCGGCGGGCACGGCCTGCTCGCTGATCTCGTAGTGCGCGACCTCCAGGCGCGCGCTGGAGACCAGGTGCGCGTGACCGATGGTGATGCCCGCGGCGACGCTCGAGCCGTGCAGGACGAAGTTCACGCGCGCGGCGGGGCGGGCGCGAGGCGCGCGCTCATCTCACTCGTCCTCGCCGAAGCGCTCGGCGAACAGCGCGCGCAGGGCGACGAGCGCGGCATCGGCGTCGTCGCCATCGGCCTCGACGGTGACGGTGGCGCCCTTGCCGGCAGCGAGCATCATCACGCCCATGATGCTCTTGGCGTTGACGCGCCGGCCGTTGCGCGTCAGCCAGACGTCGCTCTTGAAGCCGCTCGCCACGTGCGTGAGCTTGGCCGAGGCGCGCGCGTGCAGGCCCAGCTTGTTGACGATGGTGAGCTCCACGCTAGCCACCGCAGCTGTCCGTGTTCATGTGCACCACGCCTTCGGCGCCGCCGGAGAGCGCGCGCTGCACCGCCGCGGGCAGCGAGCCGTTGCGGCCCGAGAGCACGCGCACCAGCATCGGCAGCGAGACGCCGGACACGCCTTCGACGCGGCCGTCGGCGAGCAGGCGCGCGGCGACGTTGCAGGGGGTGGCGCCGAACATGTCGGTGAGCACCAGCAAGCCGGCGCCGCTGTCGAGCTGCGCGGCGAGGCCGCGCGCGCGCACGAGAACCTTGTCAGGGTCGTCGCTGCGCGACACGCCGAGGGTCGCCACCTGCGCCTGCTTGGCGCCCAGGATCGCCTCGGCGCTGGCGAGCAGGGCCTCGCCGATGGCGCCGTGCGAGATCACCAGCACGCCGATCATGCGCGCACCTTCGCCGCGAGTGCCTCGATGAACAGGCCGCCCACATCCAACCCCGTCTGGTCCTGGATCTCGCGAAAGCACGTCGGGCTGGTGACGTTGACCTCGGTGAGCCAGTCGCCGATCACGTCCAGGCCCACCAGCAGCAGCCCGCGCGCGGCGAGCCTGGGGCCGAGGGCCGCGGCGATGTCGCGGTCGCGCGCCGAGAGCGGCTGCGCCACGCCGGTGCCGCCGGCGGCGAGGTTGCCGCGCGACTCGCCGGCCTTCGGGATGCGCGCAAGGCAGTGCGGCACGGGCTTGCCGTCGATCAGGAGGATCGCGCTTGTCGCCGTCGCGGATTTCGGGGATGTAGCGCTGCGCCATCACGCTGCGCGCGCCGCCTTGCGCCATCAGCTCGACGATCACGTTGCGGTTGGGGTCATCGCGCGCGCACGCGGAAGATGTTCTCGCCGCCCATCACGTCCAGGCGCTTCAGGACCACGTCGCGCTGCTCGTCGATGAAGGCGTGCAGCCGCTGCGGCTCGCGCGCCACCAGCGTGGGCGCGACGAAGCGCGGGGAACTCGGCGATGGCGAGCTTCTCGTTGTGGTCGCGCATCGCGTCGGGCGCGTTGAACACGCGCGCGCCCTCGCGCACGGCGGCCGACAGGAGCCACGTACTGGTCACGTACTCCAGGTCGAAGGGCGGGTCCTTGCGCATCAGCACCGCGTCGAACCAGGCGAGGCTGCGCTGCGCGTGCCCGTCGCGGCGGTACCAGTCCTCGTCGTTGTCGGTGAGGCGGATGCGCATCGCCTCGGCGCCGACGCTGCCGGCGTGCCAGGCAAGGTTGCCCTGCTCGCACACGTGCACCGCGTGGCCGCGCGCCTCGGCGGCGCGCATCATGGCGACAGTCGTGTCCTTGTACGCCTTGAGCGAATCCGGCGGATCGATGATGAAGAGCAGGTTCACGCCGCTGGGGACGCTCGGTGCGGGTCGTGCTGCGGCGCGGCGCCGTGGAGGCGACTACTTGCCCTTGGCGGCGGGGGCCTTGGGCGCCGCCGGCTCCTTCAGGCTGCCGCCGGACTGGTTCGCCATGACCACGATGGCGCGCGCGAGTTCGAGGTCCGAGAGGTCGGCCACGCCGCCGCGCGGCGGCATCGCGCCCTTGCCCTTGGCGGCGACGGCGAGCATGCCGTTGAGCCCGGTCTTGATGCGCGGCCCCCACGCCGCCTTGTCGCCGATCTTGGGTGCGTTGGCGACGCCCGTCTGGTGACAGGCAAGGCACGCAGTCTTGACGATGTCCTCGCCGCTGCGCGGCCCGGCAGCCGCGCTGCCGGCGGCGGCGCCGAATTCCACCCGGCCCACGGGTTGCAGGCGCGCGGCCACCGCTTCGGGGGCGAGCGCGGCGGGATCGGCGCTGGGCCTGTTCAACACGAGATTGACCAGCAGCACGATGCCGATGATCGGCACGAGGAAAGAGAGCAGCACCACCACGATGAGCTGCTGCGGCGTCTTGATGAAGGTGGAATGCTCGTCGTGCTCGCTCATGGGCATGGCTGGAGGCTGTGGATAACGGTATGATTTTAGCTTGAAAGCGCCCGTAGCTCAGCGGATCAGAGTATTGGCCTCCGAAGCCAAGGGTCGTGGGTTCGAATCCCGCCGGGCGCGCCACTTCCGATCCTAGACGCCCCGCCTTGAGCCAGCCCACCGTCAGCCGCTTTTCGGTGCCCGCGCTCGCGGACCTGCCCGAGGACGTGCGCGCGCGCATCCTCGCCGTGCAGGAGAAGTCGGGCTTCGTGCCGAACGTGTTCCTCGCGCTCGCGCACCGGCCGGAGGAGTTCCGCGCCTTCTTCGCCTATCACGACGCGCTGATGGACAAGGCGGGCGGCCTCACCAAGGCCGAGCGCGAGATGATCGTGGTCGCGACCTCCGGCGCGAACCATTGCCAGTACTGCGTGGTCGCGCACGGCGCGATCCTGCGCGTGCGCGCGAAGAATCCGCTGGTGGCCGACCAGGTGGCGATCAACTACCGCAAGGCGGACATCACGCCGCGCCAGAAGGCGATGCTCGATTTCGCCATGAAGGTGGCGCTCGTCTCCCATGAGATCGGCGAGCCGACTTCGAGGCGCTGCGGCAGGCCGGCTTCGCGGACGAGGACATCTGGGACATCGCCGCGATCGCCGCCTTTTTCGCGCTGTCCAACCGCATGGCGAACTTCACCGGCATGCGGCCGAACGACGAGTTCTACCTGATGGGGCGCGTGGCGAAGGAGAAGTAGGCCTTCAGGCCGCAAGCGCCGGGCGTCGCTTCCACACCTGCGTCTGCCGCCTCGAAGGCGTGCGCGAGCTGCAGCACACCGAAGTCGTCGCGATAGCGGCCGACGATCTGCAGCCCGACCGGCAGCCCGTCGGGCGTGAAGCCCGCCGGCACCGAGATCGCCGGGTGGCTGGTGATGGTGACGTAGTAGCAGCTCTTCATCCAGTCGAGGTAGTTGCCCAGCTTCACGCCCGCGATCTGCGTCGGGTACTCGGTGTCGACGGGGAAGGGCGGCAGCTGGTTCACCGGCGCAGAGCAGGAATTCGTATTTCTCGAGGAAGGCGCGCATGCGCTGGAAGAGCTCCGTGCGCAGGCCCTCGGCGCGGCCGATCTTCGCGCCGTCCAGGGCAAGGCCCTGCTCGATGTTCCAGACCACGGTGTCCTTCAGCATCACGCGGTGCGTCTTCAGCAGCGGTGCGAAGCGCTGCGCGAAGGAGACCGCGCGCAGCGTCTCGAAGGCTTCCGTCGCGCCCGAGAAATCGGGGCAGGCTTCCTCGACGATGCAGCCGAGCGACTCGAGCACCTTGCGCTGCGGCTCGAGCACCGCGGTGACCTCCGGCTCGACCGGCAACCCGCCGAAGTCCCGCGTCCAGGCGACGCGCACCTTCCTGAAGTTGCGCTTGAGCGGCCGCGCGAAGAGGCTTCCCGGCTCGCTGATGGAAACCGGCGAGCGCGCATCCGGCCCCGCCATGGCCGAGAGCAGGAACGCGGTGTCCGCCACGGTGCGCGCGATCGGCCCGAGCGACCGGCTGCGTGTCCCAGGCGTTCGCTGCGGGCCAGGAAGGCACGCGGCCCGGGGAGGGCCGGAAGCCCGACCACGTTGCAGTAGTTGCCGGGGTTCCGCAGGCTCGCGGCGAGGTCCGAGCCGTCGGCGAAGGGCAGCATGCCGCAGGCGACCGCCGCCGCCGCGCCGCCCGATGAGCCGCCGGCCGGTCTTCGAGAGGTCGTAGGGATTGCGCGTCGCGCCGAACACCTTGTTGAAGGTGTTGCTGCCGGCGCCGAACTCGGGCGTGTTGGTCTTGCCCAGCGTGACGGCGCCCGCGGCCTTGAGGCGCTCCACGAGGAGCGCGTCTGCCTTCGGGAAGTTGTCCGTATAGACGAGCGAGCCGAGCGTGGTGCGGATGCCCTTGGTCGCAACCAGGTCCTTGTAGGCGATTGGCAGGCCCGCGAGCGGCGGCTTGGGACCCTTCCTGCGATCGAGTGCCTTGGCTTGCTTCAGCGCCTGCTCGGGGAGGAATGTGACGATGGCGTTGACCTTGGGGTTCACGCGCTCGATCTGCGCGATGAAGGCGCGCATCACCTCGGTCGCGGAGAGCTTGCGCGCGTGGATCATGCGCGCCAACTGCCTGGCGGGAAGGTAGTGGAGTTCAGTCATTTCACGCTCCGGGGGCACGGGGGCTCGAGTGGCGCCGATGGGCCCCAGCTCACATGAGTACGATGTCGAACTGCTCCTGGGTGTAGCCCGGCTCCACCTGCAGCGAGATCGGCTTGCCGATGAAGTCCGAGAGCATCGCCACCGAGGCCGGATTCCTCCTCCTGCAGCAGGTCGATCACGCCCTGCGCGCCGAGCACGCGGAACTCGCGCGCGCTGAAGGCGCGCGCCTCGCGCAGGATCTCGCGCAGGATGTCGTAGCACACGGTGCGCGCGGTCTTCACCTCGCCGCGGCCGTCGCAGGTCGGGCAGGGCTCGCACAGCACGTGGGCGAGCGACTCGCGCGTGCGCTTGCGCGTCATCTCCACCAGGCCCAGCTGCGTGAAGCCGTTGACCGTCATGCGCGTGCGGTCGCGGGCCAGCGCCTTCTTCAGCTCCTCCAGCACCGCCGCGCGGTGCTCGTCCGAGGCCATGTCGATGAAATCGATGATGATGATGCCGCCGAGGTTGCGCAGGCGCAGCTGGCGCGCGATCGCCTGCGCCGCCTCGAGGTTGGTCTTGAACACCGTGTCGTCGAAGTTGCGGCTGCCGACGAAGCCGCCGGTGTTGACGTCGATGGTGGTCATCGCCTCGGTCTGGTCGATGACCAGCGTGCCGCCGGACTTCAGGTCGACGCGGCGCGAGAGCGCCTTCTCGATCTCGTCCTCGACGTTGTACAGGTCGAACAGCGGCCGCTCGCCGGTGTAGTGCTCGAGCTTGGCGCGCACCTTCGGCGTGTAGGTGCCGGCAAAGTCCGCGAGCTTCTGGAAGTTCTCGCGCGAATCCACCAGCACGCGGTCGGTGCCCTCGGTCACCATGTCGCGCAGCACGCGCTGCGCGAGCGACAGGTCCTGGTAGACGAGCTTGGGCGGCTCGGCGCCCAGCGATCTTGCGCGCAGGTCGCTCCAGAGGTGGCGCAGGTACTCGACGTCGGCCTTCAGTTCCTCGTCGCCCGCGCCCTCGGCGAGCGTGCGGATGATGAAGCCGCCCTTCTCCTCGGCGGGCAGCAGCGCCTTGAGCTTCTCGCGCAGCGCCTGGCGCCCGCCCTCGTCCTCGATCCTCTGCGAGATGCCGATGTGCGGATCCTGCGGCAGGTACACGAGCATGCGCCCGGCGATCGAGATCTGCGTCGAGAGCCGCGCGCCCTTGGTGCCGATCGGGTCCTTCACGACCTGCACCAGCACCGGCTGGCCCTCGGCGAGGATCCGCTCGATCGGCTGGGTCGCCTCGCCGTTGGCCTTGCGCTGCTCCCAGATGTCGGCGACGTGCAGGAACGCCGCGCGCTCGAGGCCCACTTCGACGAAGGCCGACTGCATGCCGGGCAGCACGCGCGCCACGCGCCCCATGTAGATGTTGCCCACGAGGCCCCGGCTCGCCGCGCGCTCGATCAGCAGCTCCTGCACTGCGCCCGCCTGCACCACCGCCACGCGCGTTTCCTGCGGCGTGATGTTAACGAGCACCTCGTCGCTCACGCGAAGCCCCCATCCTCTGCAGCAGCTGCGCCGTCTCGTAGAGCGGCAGGCCGACGATGCCGGACTGGCTGCCGCGGATCTCGGAGACGAACAACGCCGCGCGCCCCTGGATCGCGTAGGCGCCGGCCTTGTCGTCGGACTCGCCCGTGGCGACGTAGTCGCGGATCTCCTCGGGCGTGAGCGCGCGGAACTGGACTTCGGAGGCCGAGAGCGCCGACTCGACATGGTCCTCGAACTGCACCACCACGGCGGTCAGCACCTCGTGGCGCTGGCCCGAGAGCTCGGCGAGCATCGCCTCGGCTTCCTGGCGGTTCGCCGGCTTGCCGAAGATGCGCCCTGCCAGCGCCACCGTGGTGTCGGCGGCGAGCACCGGCGCGCGCGGCAGGTTGCGCTCGAGCATGCGCTTCCAGCCGGCTGCCGCCTTGGCGCGCGCCACGCGCATCACGTAGGCGCGCGGATCCTCGCCCGCGAGCGGCTCCTCGTCGATGTCCGGCGCCGCGCCGGGCCGGTTGCGGAACAGGAGCAGGTGGAACTTGACGCCGATATGGCCGAGCAGCTCGCGCCGGCGCGGGCTGCGCGAGGCGAGGTAGATGCTGCGGTCGATTCCGGGTGAAGTCGCCATGGCTGCGCCGAGCGGCGCAGTTTAGCAGGGCGAAGGAGCCTCCGATCCGGGCGCGCGATGGGGCTGGAGGCGCCGTCGCGGGGGTTACGGGGGCGCAGCCCCCATTCCTAGCCTCGGTGGTACGGGTGCCCGGTGAGCAGCGTCGCCGCGCGGTACAGCTGCTCGGCGAGCACCACCTGCGCGAGCGCGTGGGGCAGCGTGAGCGCCGAGAGGCGCAAGAGCAGAACAGCCTCCTTCCTTGTCTGCGCGTCCAGGCCGTCGGGCCCGCCGATCACGAAAGCGGTGGGCGCGGCCTCGCGCATCCAGCGGCCGAGCAGCGCGGCGAGCTGCGCCGTGGTCAGGTCGCGCCCGTGCTCGTCGAGCGCCACCAGGCGCGCGCCCCTGGGCGCGCGCGGCAGGCACTCGAGCGCGTAGCCGCGCGGCATGCGGGAGAGGTACTGGTCGCGCGCTTCCCGCGCCCAGCCGCGCAGCTTAGCGCCGTGCGCGACGAGGACGAGCTTTGCCACGAGCGGCTTTTCGCGGCGCGGCGAGCTTCACCGGCTTGCCGCCCCAGAGTTCTTCCAGGTTGTAGTGGCTGCGCACCGTCGGATGCATCACGTGCACCACGATGTCGCCCAGGTCCACCAGCACCCATTCGCCGCCCGCATGCCCCTCGACGCCGTACACGCGCTCGCCGAGCGCGCGCAGCCGGTCCTCGACGTGGTCGGCGAGCGCCTTCACCTGGCGGCTGGAGTCGCCGCTGGCGATCACCACGCGCTCGAAGAAAGGCGAGAGCTTCGCGACGTTGAACACCACGATGTCGCGGCCCTTCACGTTCTCGAGGGCGTCGACCACCTCGCGCTGCTTCTTGCGGATGTCCATCAGCGATACAAGCCGTGCTCGCGGATGTAGTCGAGCACCTTCGCGGGGACCATGGCGGAGACGTCCTCGCCGCGCGCCAGGCGCGCGCGGATCTCGGAGGCAGAGATGGCGAGCGGTGCCATCGGCACGAAGCGCGCGCGGCCGTCGGCCTGCGCAAAGCCGGGCCGCGCGAACACGGCGATCTCGGCAAGCGCCAGGACCTCGCGCCAGCGATGCCAGGTCTCGAGCTTCGCGTACTGGTCGCCGCCGAGCAGCAGCACCGGCTTGCCGCCAAGCGACTTCAGCGTGTCCACGGTGTAGCCGGAGTGCGCCGGGCGCGAGCTCGCGCTCGTCGATCGCATAGCGCGGCTCGCCCGCGAGGGCGAGCCTGAGCATGGCCACGCGGTGGTGCGCGGCGGTGCGGGCAGGCGCGCGGTACTTGGGCGAGCCGGTGGGGATCCACAGGATGCGCTCGAGCCCGAGCGCATCGAGCGCGACGCGCGCCATCGCCAGATGGGCGTTGTGGACCGGATCGAAGGTGCCGCCAAGGATCCCCGTGGTCGCCACTACTGACGGATTTCTCCGTGGCCGAGCACCACGAACTTCTGCGTGGTGAGGCCTTCCAGCCCCACCGGGCCGCGCGCGTGCAGCTTGTCGGTGGAGATGCCGATCTCGGCGCCCAGGCCGAACTCGTAGCCGTCGGCGAAGCGCGTCGAGGCGTTCACCAGCACCGAGCTCGAGTCCACCTCGCGCAGGAAGCGCTGCGCGCGCGCCTCGTCCGCCGGTGACGATGGCGTCGGTGTGCTGCGAGCCGTACTTCGCGATGTGCGCGATGGCCTCGTCCAGGCCCGGCACCACGCGGATCGACACCACCGGCGCGAGCCACTCGGTGCGGTAGTCCTCTTCGGTGGCGGGCTTCGCGTCGGCGATGAGCTTGCCGCGCGCCCTCGTCGGCGCGCATCTCGACGCCCTTGGCGCGGTAGATCGCGGCGATCTCGGGCAGCACCCTCGCCGCGATGCCTTCGGCCACCAGCAGCGTTTCCATGGTGTTGCAGGTGCCGTAGCGCTGCGTCTTGGCGTTGTCCGCGATCTTCACCGCCATCGCCGGGTCGGCGCGGTCGTCCACGTACACGTGGCACACGCCGTCCAGGTGCTTGAGCATCGGGATGCGCGACTCGCGCATCAGGCGCGCGATCAGTTCCTTGCCGCCGCGCGGCACGATGAGGTCGACGAATTCGTGCAGGGTGATCAGCTCGCCCACCGCCGCGCGGTCGGCGACCTCCACCATCTGCACCGCCGCCTCGGGCAGGCCGGCGGCCGCGAGGCCCGCGCGCACGCAAGCCGCGATCGCCTGGTTGGAATGCAGCGCTTCCGAGCCGCCGCGCAGGATGCAGGCGTTGCCCGCCTTCACGCACAGCCCGGCTGCGTCGGCGGTGACGTTCGGGCGCGACTCGTAGATGATGCCGATCACGCCGATCGGCACGCGCATGCGCGCCACCTCGATGCCGGTGGGGCGCCGCACGCGCTCGGAGATCTGCCCTACGGGATCGGGGAGCGCTGCCACCTGCTCCAGGCCCGCGGCCATCTGCTCGATGAGCGGCGGCGTGAGCGTCAGGCGATCGACGAAGGCGGCGTCGCGACCGTCGCGCTTTGCCTGCTCGACATCGCCGAGGTTGGCGGCGAGGAGTTCCGCCTGCCGCGCGCGGATTGTCTGCGCCATCGACTGCAGGGCGCGGTTCTTGGCCTGCGTGTCTGCCCGCGCCAGCACGCGGGCGGCCTCGCGCGCCGCCGCGCCCAGCCCACGCATGTACGATTTCACGTCAAGCTTTTGATCCACCGGCCAATTTTAACCCGAGGGCAGTGAGCTGATCCCACACCTCGCCCTTGGCGACGCCCTTGGCGACGCGGTCGGCGAGCGCGGCTTGCGCGATCGCCGCATCGAGCCGGGCGCGCGTGGTGCGCCGCGCCGCGGCCTGTACCGCGCGCTGCAGCGGCTTGTTGAACAGGCGCAGCTCGCCGAACAGGCGCTCGAGCGGCTTGCCCTCGGCGGCGCCGCGCAGCGCGAGCAGCGCGCGCGGCAAGCGGAAACAGCACGTAGGTCGGCGCTTCGCCCTCGCCGCGCAGGCCGTCGAGCACGCGCTGGTAGCGCGCGAGGTCGCCGGCGACCAGCGCCTCGGCCGCGGCGTTGGGGTCGTAGCGCGCGACCGACGCCACCGCGTCCTGCACCGTCTCCAGCTCGAGCGCGCCGGCGCCCGCCAGCAGCGCGAGCTTCTGCACCTCCTGGTGCGCGGCGAGCAGGTTGCCCTCGACGCGCTCGGCGAGGAATTCCAGCACCTCGCGCGAGGCCTTCTGCCCCTGCCGCGCCAGCCGTGCGCCGATCCATTCAGGCAGGCGCGCGCGATCCACCGGCCACACTTCCACCACCAAGCCGGCCGCGGCGAGGGCGGCGAACCAGGGCGAGGATTGGCCCGCGCGATCCAGCCGCGGCAGGCTGACAAGGGTCAGGATCTCGGGATCGAGGCGCCCGCAGTGCGCGAGCAGCGCTGCGGCGCCGTCGGCGCCGGGCTTGCCGCCCGGCACGCGCAGCTCGATGAGCTTGCGGTCGCCAAACAGGGACCGGCTCGCGGCGGCGTGCGCGAACTCGCTCCAGTCGAAGCCGCGCTCGGCGACGAGCACCTCGCGCTCGGCGTAGCCTCGCTGGCGCGCCATGGCGCGCACCGCGTCGGCCGCCTCGAGCGCGAGCAGCGGCTCGTCGCCGTGGATCACGTAGAGCGGCGCCAGCGATGCCTTCGCCAGGTGCTGCTCGAGCTGCTCGGCGCGTAGCTGCATCAGAGGCGCCCTAAGACTTGACGGGCTTCGCGGTCGCGATGCGCCGCATGACCTGCTGCACCATGTCCGTCTGCATGTCGCGGAACAGCAGCTGCTCCTCCGCTTCCTTGGCCAGCACCTGGCTGTCGTCGTAGGTCATGTCGCGGAACAGCTGGATGGACACGGGCGGCAGGAAGTCGCCGCCCTTGCCGTCGCTGCACGCGAAAGCGGACGCGGTAGAAGCAGCCGGTATTCGCTCACGCGGCCCGCCACGGTCAGCGAGAGGATATCCTTGCGCCGCGACTCCTCGAGGAACAGCAGCTGCGCCGCCGCGGCCCTGGCGTCGTCGACGACGCGCGCATTGGTGCCGGCCTGGATGCTGCGCTTGAGTTCCAGCGCGATGCCCGCGGTCGCGTTGGGCACATAGATCGTCTCGAACGGCAGGCTCGCGGTGCCGCGCAGCTGGAAGCCGCAGGCGGCGCTTCCGAGCAGCAGGGCGAGGGCGAGAGCACGCATCTAGACGACGATATTGATCAGCCGCCCCGGAACGATGATCACCTTCTTGATCGGCTGGCCGGCCACGTACTTCTGCATCGACTGCGCCGCGCTGCCTTCGATCTGCTGGCGGTCGGCGGCCTTGGGCAGGCGCACGCTGCCGCGCGTCTTGCCGTTGACCTGCACCACGTACTCGACCTCGTCCTGCTGCAGGGCGGCCGAATCGGGCTCCGGCCAGGCGGCGCGCATCACGTCCTCGCCGAAGCCGAGCTCACGCCACAGGTGGTGGCAGATATGCGGCGTGATGGGCGAGAGCAGTCGCAGCAGGATGGACAGGCCTTCTTCCACTGCCTCGTTCTTCCCGCCATCGTTCCTGTGCCTGCCGCCCTCAAATCTCTCGAGAGCGTTCAGAATCTTCATCGCCGCCGAGGCCACGGTATTGAACTGGTGCTTGGCGAGGTCGTAGTTCGCCTGCTTGAGGACCGAGTGAATCTCGAAGCGCGTCGCTTTGGCCAGTCCCTCCGCCATGGCGGGGCCCGGGTTGTCGAACTTCGCCGCGTAGGCCCACACGCGCTTGAGGAACCGGAACGAGCCCTCGACGCTCTCGTCGCACCATTCGAGCGTGTTGGTCGGCGGCGAGGCGAAGATGATGTAGAAGCGCGCGGTGTCGGCGCCGTACTTGTCGATCAGCGCCTGCGGGTCGACGCCGTTGTTCTTCGACTTGGACATCGTGCCGATGCCGTCGTAGATCACCGCGCGCCCGTCCCTCGTCTTCGCCGCGACGATCTTGCCCTTGGCGTCGCGCGTCGCCTCCACGTCGGCCGGGTTGATCCACTCGCGCCGGCCCTCGGGCGTCTCGGCGTAGTACGACTCGGCGAGCACCATGCCCTGCGTGAGCAGGTTGGTGAAGGGCTCCTCCACCGCGAGCAGGCCCTCGGCCTTCAGCGCGCGCGCGAAGAAGCGCGAGTAGAGCAGGTGCAGGATCGCGTGCTCGATGCCGCCGATGTACTGGTCCACCGGCATCCAGTACTGCGCGCGCGCGTCCAGCATCGCCTTGTCGTTGTCCGGGCAGGCGAAGCGCGCGAAGTACCACGACGAGTCGACGAACGTGTCCATGGTGTCGGTCTCGCGCTTGGCCGGCTTGCCGCACGACGGGCATTTCGTTTCGTAGAACGCAGGCAGCTTGGCGAGCGGGTTGCCGGTGCCATCGGGCACGAGGTCCTCGGGCAGCGTCACCGGCAGATCTGTCGTCGGGCACCGGCACGTCGCCGCAGGACGGGCAATGCACGATCGGGATCGGGCAGCCCCAGTAGCGCTGGCGCGAGATGCCCCAGTCGCGCAGGCGCCACTGCACCTGCTTCTCGCCCAGGCCCTTCGCCTTCAGGTCGGCGGCGATCGCGTCCACCGCCTGCTGGTAGTCGAGGCCGTCGTACTTGCCTGAATTGATGCAGCTGCCGTATTCGGCGTAGGCGGGCTTCCAGGGCTCGGGCACCGTGTCGCCCGCCGGCGTGCGGATCACGCACTTGATCGGCAGGCCGTACTTCAGCGCAAAGGCGTAGTCGCGCTCGTCGTGCGCCGGCACGCCCATCACCGCGCCCTCGCCGTAGCCCATCAGCACGTAGTTGCCGACCCACACCGGCAGCTTCTCGCCCGTGAGCGGGTGCGCGCAGAACAGGCCGGTCGGCATGCCTTTCTTCTCGAGCTGCGCGAGGTCGGCTTCCATCACCGCGCCGCGCTTGCACTCCTCGACGAAGGCGGCGAGCTTCGCGTCGCTGCTTGGCCGCGAATGCGGCGATCGGGTGCTCGGCCGCGACCGCGCAGAAGGTCGCGCCCATCAGGGTGTCGGCGCGCGTGGTGAAGACCCACAGCGTCTTGTTCTCGCCCTCCAGCTCGTAGGGAAAGCCGATGCGCACGCCTTCGGAGCGGCCGATCCAGTTCTTCTGCATCAGCTTGACCTGCTCGGGCCAGCCGTCCATGCTTCGTCCAGCGCGCCGAGCAGCTCCTCCGCGTACGCCGTGATGCGGAAGAAGTACATCGGGATCTCGCGCTTTTCCACCGGCGCGCCGGTGCGCCAGCCGCGGCCGTCGATCACCTGCTCGTTGGCGAGCACGGTCTGGTCCACCGGATCCCAGTTCACGACGCCGGTCTTCTTGTAGGCGAGGCCCTTGCGGAACAGGCGCGTGAACAGCCACTGGTTCCACTTGTAGTACTCCGGCCGGCAGGTGGCGAGCTCGCGCTCCCAGTCGAGCGCGAAGCCCAGCCCCTGCAGCTGGCGCTTCATGTAGGCGATGTTGTCGTAGGTCCACTTCGCCGGCGGCACCTTGTTCGCCATCGCCGCGTTCTCCGCGGGCAGGCCGAACGCGTCCCAGCCCATCGGCTGCAGCACGTTCCTGCCGCGCATGCGGTAGTAGCGCGTGAGGACGTCGCCGATGGTGTAGTTCCTGCACGTGCCCCATGTGCAGCTTGCCCGAGGGGTAGGGGAACATCGACAGGCAGTAGAACTTCGTCCTGGCCGGGTCCTCCACGGAGCGGAAGGACTCGTGCTCCGCCCAGAAGGCCTGGGCCTCCAGCTCGACGCTGCGCGGATCGTAAGGGCGGGTCAGGGACTGCATTCTTGACGCAAGGCGCGGAAGCGGCGGATTCTAGCGCATCCACTTCCTGCAATTTCCCGTATAACCCGGCGTACCAAGCCGTCGGAGGACCTATGAAACGCGTTCTTGTAAACCTGTTCGCGACGCTGCTCGGTTGCGCTGCGCTGCAAGCGTTGGCCGCGCCTGCAGCGCTGGTCGAGGGCGTGCAGATGCCCGCCTGGGTCGAGCGCGCGGGCGCGGGCCAAGTGCGCCGCATTCCGCTCGCGCCCGGCATGGAGCTGCGCGGCGGCGACGAGGTGAAGACGGGCGCCGGTTCGCGCGTGTATCTCAAGCTCGCGGAGGGCAGCCTGGTGAAGCTTGGCGAGAACGCAAGCTTGCGCATTCTGGAGATCGCGCCGGACCGCGGCGGCTTGTTCCGCGCGGCGCTGAACGTGCTGGAAGGCGCGTTCCGCTTCACCACCGACGCGCTCGCCAGGGAGCGTCGCCGCGACGTGAGCATCCGCGTCGCCACGGTGACGGCGGGCATCCGCGGCACCGACCTGTGGGGGAAATCCGACCGCGAGGACCGCCAGATCGTGTGCCTGATCGAGGGCAAGATCGAAGTCGGCGCCGAGGGCGAGGCGCCGGTGACGATGGACCAGGAGCGCCAGTTCTACCGGCGCGAGAAGGGCCAGACCGCGCCCATCGGCTTCGTAGAGCCTGCGCAGCTCGTGCAATGGGCGCAGCAGACGGAGATCGCCGATGGCCAGGGCGCGGCGCGGCTCGGCGGCAAGTGGCGCGTGACCCTGGCCACGGCCCCCACGCAGAGCGAGGCGCTCGACGTGTACAGCCAGGTGCGCACCGCCGGCTACGCCGCCGAGATCCATCCCGCGAAGGCGGGGGAAAAGCGCGTGTACCACGTGCGCATCTCGCGCCTGCCTACCAAGGCCGATGCCGAGGCGCTCGCGGCGCAGCTGCGAGGCATGCACGGCGTCACCGAGCCGCGAGTCGCCAACTAGTTTCCCTGCCCGGCGTTTGTTGCTAACGTGAGGGCCTCCGAGGAGGCCCTCATGCTTTGTGCCCGCCTTGCAGTCGCAATCCTCGCGTTCTCCACCGCCGCTGCAGCGCAGGCGCAGGCCTGGCCGGCGAAGCCGGTGCGCATCGTGGTCGCATTCGCCGCCGGAGGCTCCACCGACGTGGCCGTGCGCACGATCCAGGAGCGTCTCGTGCAATCGCTCGGCCAGCCGGTCGTGGTGGAGAACCGCGCCGGCGCCGCGGGCAACATCGCAGCCGATTTCGTGGCGAAGCAGCCCGCCGACGGCTACACCGTGCTCGCCTCGGCCGATTCCCTGGCGTCCAACCCGCACCTGTTCACCAATCTGCCGTTCGATCCGGCGAAGGACCTCGCGCCGGTGGTGCAGCTCACGCGCCAGCCCGTGGTGCTCGCCGTGCATCCATCGCTTGGCGTCGGCAGCGTCGCGGAGCTCGTCGCCGCGGCGAAAGCAAAGCCGGGCCTGGGCTACGCCACCTCGGGGGCCGGCTCGATCCAGCACATGGCAGGCGAATGGTTCGCGCAGCTCGCCGGCATCAAGCTCACGCACGTGCCGTACAAGGGCGGCGGCCAGGCGATCACCGACCTCGTTGGCGGCCAGGTGCCGATCGGGTCGCTGGGCAACACGCCGCTGCTGCCGCACCACCGCGCGGGACGCGTGAAGATCCTGGCGCAGACCACCGCCGCGCGCTCAGCATCGCTCCCCGAAGTGCCCACCTACCAGGAGGCCGGCATGCGCGGCCTGGTGCTGGAGCAGTGGCTGGCCCTGTTCGTCGCCGCGGGAACGGCGGCGGAGGTCAAGACGCGGCTCGCTGCCGAGGTGAGCAAGGCGCTCGCCGAGCCTGCGGTGCGCGAGCGCTACGCGCAGATGGGGCTCGAGCCGGTGGGCGGCACGCCCGAGGACATCGCGCGCCAGTACCGCGCGGACTACGAGAAGTACGGGCGGCTCATCAAGGAGCTCGCGATCCGCGCGGAGTAGCACACGGCGGGCGGGCGCAAATAGCACGCGGCCGGCAGGCGCCGGTTGTCTGCGCCCAAGCGTTGCATTATCCTGACTTCGGCATCAGGGCCGGTCCACGGTTCGGGAGGACGTCGTGCTGCGCAAGACGCTCGGCAGGATTGTCGGTTGCATGCTGCTCATCTGCGGCAGCAACGCCTTGGCCTTCACGCTGATCGTTCCCGAGGAGCAGATCAAGCCCAGCAGTTCGGTGACGACGGCGACTACCCTCGAGCCGCAGGTGCAGACGATCGCGGGAGGCATCCGGACGCAGTTGCGGACACACCTGCGCCCCAAGGGCGCCCAGCGGTCGGCGCAGGCCGGCCGCACCGTGCTCGCCGCCAGCAGCTTTGCGAGCGCTCTCAGCGATGTCGACTACTTCGCGGCTGCAGGTGGCGGTGGCACCGGCGGAGGCAACGGCGCCGACGGTGCGGTCGACAGCGACAGCCTGTGGATCAGCGGCACCGCCAGCTCGCTCGAGAACACGTTCTCCCGCACCGCCTTCCACGGCACCACGAACAACCTGCTGGTCGGCTTCGACCTCACGCGATCGAACAAGTACGTGATGGGCCTCTCTCTCGGCTACGAAGCCAGCAACTTCACCACCACCTTCAACGTGGGCGACGAGAGGACGCGCGGCTACAACGTCAACCCCTACTTCGCCCTGCTGCTGTCCGACACCTGGAGCGTGGACCTGATCTTGGGCTATGGCGACTTCAACACCCGCCAGTCGCGGACGCTGGGCTCGATCACGGTTCCCTTGGCGACGGACGTCATCACCAGCGAGTTCTCGTCGAGGCGCGGCTTCGTTTCGGCGAACCTGACCCACGTCTCGACCCTGGGCGACTGGAAGCTGACCGGCGCCCTGGGCGCGCTCGCGTCCAAGCGCGAGCAGGACGCCTACGTGGAAAGCAACGGCAACGCCGTGCCGGCCGCCGAGACGGACACCGTGGAGCAGTACAACCTGCTGCTCGAGGCCGCCTACGGCCGTGGCGGTTCGGAAGCGTTTCTCGGCGCGCTGTACGAGAACACCCGGGATCCGCAGCAGGTCCGGTTCGCGACGGGCCTGCAGCCGGCGAACGACCCCGACAGCGTCATGCTCACGGCCGGCTGGCGCCATTTCGGCAGGGGCCTGACCGCGAGCTTCGTGTTCAACGCTCGCCTGGACCAGGAGGATGTCAAGGAGTACGGCTTCTCGATGCTACTGCGCTTCGACCTGTAGGCAGGGGTCAGGGCGAGCGGCGCAGGGCGGCGTCGTAGCGGCGGATGGCGTTAGCCGCGTAGTACTCGAGCGGGGCGAAATCGTCGGTCAGCACGGCAACCGCATCCAGCAAGGCATCCGCCGGCCGCAGCTCCAGCGCGGCCAGGCCCTTCAGCATGGGATCGGCGAATTCGACCGCTGCCGCCCGCCGCAAGTCGATTCGCAGGTCCGCAGGCGAGGCGTTGTGGCCGATGAAGATGAAATTCTGCAGCTCCTCGCTTGCGGGACCGACCGTTGCGATGACGTAGACCTGTGGAAAGACGGCGCGCATCGTCCTGAGCACGGAATACACCATCGATCGGGTATCCGCTGCCAGGCTGCCGTAGAAATTGGCGACGAGCACGCCGTCCTGCTTGAGCCGGCTCCTCGCCAGCTGGAAGAACTCGAGCGTGGTGAACTGCGTGGGTGCGGAAATGAACGAACGGTACGCATCCGAGAAGATGAGGTCGTAGCGCTCGGCGGTGTCGTGCAGGAACCGGCGTCCGTCGATCACGTGATTGCGGAGTCTCGCGTCGTCGGGAAGCGCGAAATAGCGGATCGCCAGCGCATGCAGCGACGGATCGATTTCCGCCACATCCACGATCGCGCCCGGGGAGTCGTGCAGGAGCGAGCGGGGCACGCTGTAGGTGCCGCCGCCGATCGCCAGGGCGCTCCTCAGCTCGGGCGTGAACAGCCGGTACAGCTCGAAGTACCTGGTGTAGTCGAACGCCATGCTGCCGTCGTCCAGGTACAGGCCACCGCTGACATTGCGGTCCTGCAGCAGGATGCGGGCGGTGCGGTTGCGATAGGGAACATCGCGCACCACGATCCGTTCGTACAGGCCGTCCGCGGCGAAGACGACGCCACGCTCATCTGCCATCGCCACGTGCCTCAGGGCCACGGCGGAGGCGAGGCCGAGGAGCACCAGGCCGAGGGGAACGACGGCCGGCAGCCTTCGGGTCAGCACAAGTCCGACGCCGCCCAGCAGCACCAGGCCCGAGCCGACGCCGACGATGATGGTGCCGATGCCCCAGTGCGGGATCAGCAGGAAGCCCGTGGCGAGGCTGCCCGCGATGCTGCCCAGCGTAGACCAGAAGAACACCAGTCCCGAGGCGTTGCCGACTCCCCTTTCGGCCTCGCGCGCGTGCAGCAGCGTGATCGCGAACGGCGACAGCATCGCCAGGAACAGGGCGGGCAGGAAGAACATCAGCAGGGACACGACCAACGGCCCGTTGACCAGGGAAAGCTTGTAGGCGATGCCCGGCAGCAGGGCCGCATTGAGCAATTGCAGCAGCAGCACCGCGAATCCCGCGATCACGATCAAGGAGAAGAACCACACGGCGGAGGGCTTGCGATCCGCCAGCGACCCGCCGAGGTAGTAGCCAACGCCCAGCGCAGCCAGCACAATGCCGATGACGCTCGAAATCGTGAAGATGGAATTGCCGAAGTAGGGCGCCAGCATGCGCGTGGCGGTGATCTCGATGATCAGCACCGCCATGCCGGAAAGCGTGACCGACAGCAAGAGTGCGAATCTGTGTAAACGGGCACTCATTGCCGGGGATTGAGGCGCGCCATGCGCGAAAATGGAGCGAGAATGGAGCTTGAACGGCGCATGCGTTTGAAGAGGTCGCGGCAATCTAGCATGCGGGGAAACTGTCAGGGAGTCGCGCTATGAGACTTCACGCCATTGGCTTGGGACTGATCGTCCTGGGTCTGTCGTTGTTGCCGGCGGCGGCACAGGCCGCGGCTCCTTCCATCGGACACGTGTCGCGCATCACGGGCACCCAGTTGGGCAATGCGGAGGCCCCGGGCGGCGCCCCGCGCAAGCTGGTGCAGGGAGATCCGATCTTCGCGGGCGAGCGCATCCGTACCGGCGCCGGGACTGTCTTGCAGATCGAGTTCACGGACAAGTCCCGGTTCATCCTGGCGCCCAATACCGAGTTCGAGGTGGGGCGCTACAGCTATGCGTCCAGCGGCGCCGAGGAGGACGCGTTTCACTCCAGGATCGTCAAGGGCGCATTCCGCTTCGTCACGGGGCTTATTGCCCGCTCGAAAGGGAAAGACATGAAGGTCAGCGTCAGCGTCGCCACGATCGGCATTCGCGGCACGCACGTCGAAGGCGAGGTGACCGAGCGCCAGGAGAAGGAAGGGCGCACGGTGGACGCCTCCGCCAAAGTGGCGCTGCTGGAGCCGGAAGGGACGGACGCCGGCAGCGCCATCATCGTGGAGAACCAGTTCGGCAGCGTGGTCGTCGACAAGCCCGGCTATGGCACCGAGATCCCGGACGAGAAGAGCCCGCCTTCGCCGATGAAGCGGATGCAGCTGCGCACGGTCGACAACGTCCTGCGCGCCATCCGCTCGCCGGCACGCACGGGCGGTCCGGCCCGCAAGCCCTAGCCGACACAACGGGAAGGCGAAGGGGGCGCGCGTCGCACGCCGTATAATGGCGACGCCTTGTCGCTGCACCTCGAACACCTCAATCCCGAACAGCTCGCCGCCGTCACGCTGCCCGAAGGGCACGCGCTGATCCTTGCCGGCGCGGGCAGCGGCAAGACGCGCGTGCTCACCACGCGCATCGCCTGGCTGCTCAAAGCGGGCACGGTGTCCCCCGCCGGCGTGCTGGCGGTGACCTTCACCAACAAGGCGGCGCGCGAGATGCTCACGCGCCTGGGCGCGATGCTCGCGGTGAATCCGCGCGGCATGTGGATCGGCACCTTCCACGGCCTTTGCAACCGCCTGCTGCGCGCGCACCACCGCGAGGCGGGCCTGCCGCGCGAGTTCCAGATCCTCGATACGCAGGACCAGCTCGGCGCGGTGAAGCGCCTGCTGCGCGCGCTGAACGCGGACGAGGACCGCTTTCCGCCGCGCGACGTGCAGTACTTCATCATGGGCCGGAAGGAAGAGGGCCTGCGCGCGCGCGACGTGGCGGCGGCCGACGACCTCACGCGGCGCTACGCGGAGTTCTACGCCGCCTACGACGAGCAGTGCCAGCGCGAGGGCGTGGTGGATTTCGCCGAGCTCCTGCTGCGCAGCTACGAGCTGCTCTCGCGCAACGAGCCGCTGCGCGAGCATTACCGCGCGCGTTTCCAGCACATCCTGGTGGACGAGTTCCAGGACACGAACAAGCTGCAGTACCGCTGGCTGAAACTGCTCGCGGGGCCCGGCGCGAGCGTGTTCGCGGTGGGCGACGACGACCAGTCGATCTACGCTTTCCGCGGCGCGAACGTCGGCAACATGGCCGACTACGAGCGAGAGTTCCAGGTGCGCAGGGTGATTCGCCTGGAGCAGAACTACCGCTCGCAGGGCAACATCCTCGATGCCGCCAACGCGCTCATCGCGCACAACGCGCAAGCGCCTGGGCAAGAACCTGTGGACGGCAGCGGGCGCGGGCGAGCCGCTGCGCGTCTTCGAGGGCCAGTCCGACGCCGACGAGGCGCGCTGGATGGTGGAGGAGATCAAGGCGCTGCAGCGCGAGGGCGCGCGCCTGGACCAGATCGCGGTGCTGTACCGCTCCAACGCCCAGTCGCGCGTGCTCGAGCACGCGCTGTTCACCGCGGCGCTGCCCTACCGCGTCTACGGCGGCCTGCGCTTTTTCGAGCGCGCGGAGATCAAGCATGCGCTCGCCTATCTGCGCCTCATCGCCTCGCCCGCGGACGACAACGCGTTCCTGCGCGTGGTCAACTTCCCGGCGCGCGGCATCGGCGCGCGCACCGTGGAGGCGCTGCAGGACGCGGCGAAGGCTGCCGGCACGAACCTCTACGAAACGGCGCTGGCGACACCCGGCAAGGCCGCGCCCTTCGTGGCGTTGATCGAGGCGCTGCGCCAGGAGACCGAGGGCCTCACGCTCGCGGAGAAGGTCGAGCACGTGGTGGCGAAGAGCGGCCTCGCCGAGCACTACAAGGCCGAGCGCGAAGGCGCCGAGCGCCTCGCCAACCTGGGCGAACTGGTGAACGCCGCGGCCGGCTTCAACGCCGAGGACCTCGCCGTCGAGTCGGGCGAGGACGCCGATCCGCTGCTCTCCTTCCTCACCCACGCCGCGCTGGAAGCGGGCGAGCACCAGGCGGGCGAGGGCCAGGACGCGCTGCAGCTCATGACCATGCACTCGGCGAAGGGACTGGAGTTCGACACGGTGTTCGTGAGCGGGCTCGAAGAGGGCCTGTTTCCGCACGAGCAGAGCCTGCTGGAGAAGGACGGCACCGAGGAGGAGCGGCGGCTGATGTACGTCGCCATCACGCGCTCGCGCAAGCGCCTGTACCTCTCGTTCGCCCAGACGCGCATGCTGCACGGCCAGACGCGATACAACCTGCCTTCGCGGTTCCTCGACGAGATCCCCCAGGCGCTGCTCAAGTGGCTGACCCCGCGCTTTGCGGCCAAGCCCAAGCCGGTGTCGCACTTCACTGCCGGCGCCTTTACCAAGGCGCCCAAGCGCGATCCGCGCTTCGGCGGCGCGCCGGCCGGCACCGGCGGCGTGGCGCGCGGCGGCTTTCGCATCGGGCAGAACGTGACGCACGCCAAGTTCGGCGCCGGCGTCATCGTGGACGCTGAAGGGCAGGGCACCGACGCGCGCGTGCAGGTCAACTTCGGCCGCCAGGGCGTGAAGTGGCTCGCCGTGGCCGTCGCCAAGCTCCAGGCCGCGTAATTCCCGCGCAGCGCCAACCTTCGCGCAATAGCGCCGCTTGATTGGCACAGTGCGTCGTTAGCGATTGGGCCGCGGCGAGGCGGGCCCGCGCGCTTGCGGCGCCGCGAGCGCGCGGCCCTGCGCCGTCGCGGATCCTATTTCGCGGCAATGACGAGGCAGCGACTTAGATCGCCGCGATGACGAGGTAGCGCGCGAGGCGGCCGGCGGCCATGAATATCAGTGCCGCAAGCCAGTTGACGCGCAGCCAGCCTGCCGCGGCGCAGAGAGCATCGCCCACGACCGGCAGCCAGGCGAAGAACGTTGCCGGCGCGCCGTAGCGATGCAGCCAGGCGAGCGCTTTGGAGTCCGGCTTCTTCTCCGGCACCAGCCGCCCGATGAGATAGGTCGTCATGCCGCCCGCGGTGTTGCCGAGTGTCGCCAGCGCCACGGCGAGCGCTGCGTGCTCGGGCTGCAGATGCAGGTAGCCGAGGAGGACCGCCTCCGAGGAGAGCGGTACCAGCGTGGCGGCGATGAAGCTCGCGGCGAACACGGCGGCGAGGCCGCCTTCGGGCGAGAGCAGGGTTTCCACGGAGCGGTGTGCTAGGCTTTTCGCGATGAAACGCGAAGATTATCTCGAGCGCATCCTGCGCGCGCGCGTCTACGACGTGGCGATCGAATCGCCGCTCGAGCTCGCGCCGGCGCTGTCGCGGCGGCTGGGCAACCGGCTGCTCCTGAAGCGCGAGGACCTGCAGTCCGTGTTTTCCTTCAAGCTGCGCGGCGCCTACAACAAGATGGCGGGCCTGCCGCGCGCGAAGCTGAAGAAGGGCGTGATCGCGGCAAGCGCGGGCAACCACGCGCAGGGCGTGGCGCTCGCCGCGCAGAAGCTCGGCTGCCGCGCCACCATCGTGATGCCGGTGACCACGCCGCGCATCAAGGTGGACGCAGTGGCGGCGCGCGGCGCGCGCGTGGTGCTGCGCGGCGACTCCTACGACGAAGCCTACGCGCACGCCATGCGCATGAAGCGCCGGCTCGGCCTGACCTTCGTCCATCCGTACGACGACCCGGAGGTGATCGCGGGGCAGGGCACCATCGGCATGGAGATCCTGCGCCAGAGCACGCGCCCGATCGACGCGGTGTTCGTTCCCGTGGGCGGCGGCGGCCTCATCTCGGGCATCGCCGCGTACCTGAAGCGCCTGAGCCCCGGCATCAAGGTGATCGGCGTGGAGCCCACCGACGCCGACGCCATGGCGCGCTCGCTGAAGGCCGGCCGGCGCGTGAAGCTCGAGCACGTGGGCCTGTTCGCCGACGGCGTCGCCGTGAAGCAGGTCGGCAAGGAGACTTTTCGCCTGTGCCGGCGCCTCGTCGACGAGATGGTGCTGGTGGATACCGACGAGATCTGCGCGGCGATCAAGGACGTGTTCGAGGACACGCGCGTGGTGCTCGAGCCGGCGGGCGCGCTGGCGATCGCCGGGGCCAAGGCCTGGGTCGAGCGCCACGGCGCGCGCGGCAAGAAGCTGGTCGCGGTGGCGAGCGGCGCCAACACCAACTTCGACCGCCTGCGCTTCGTCGCCGAGCGCGCCGAGGTCGGCGAGCACCGCGAGGCGGTGCTCGCGGTGACGATCCCCGAGCGCCGCGGCAGCTTCCGGCGCTTCTGCCGAGCCGTGGGCGGGCGCAACATCACCGAGTTCAATTACCGCATGGCGGACCCGAGCGAGGCGCACATCTTCGTCGGCGTCACGGTGCACGGCCGCGGCGAGACGCCGCGCATCGTGCAGGGGCTGCGCCGCGCGGGCTTTCGCACGCTCGACATGTCCGAGGACGAGGTGGCCAAGGGCCACATGCGCCACATGATCGGCGGGCACTCGCCGCTGGCGAAGGACGAATTGCTGTACCGCTTCGAGTTCCCCGAGCGCCCCGGCGCGCTGATGAAGTTCCTCACCGCGATGAACCCGGGCTGGAACATCAGCCTGTTCCACTACCGCAATCACGGCGCCGACTACGGCTCGATCCTGGTCGGCCTGCAGGTGCCGCCGCGAGAAATGGGCGACTTTCGCCGTTTCCTGTCGCGCCTGGGCTACCCGGCGAGCGACGAGACGCGCAATCCCGCCTACCGGCTGTTCCTGAAATAGCGGTGCCGCGAGGGCGGCGGCTGCGGCGCGCCGCCGGGCGGGTGTTTCGCTGATTCGCTAGTCGCCGCGCACGATGCGCTCGTCGGCGTAGCACACCGGCGAGGCCATTTCGCTCGTGGGGCCTGGCGCACCGAGGAACACGAGCTCGCTGGCATCGCGCCGGTACACGCCGCGCTCGGTCACGACGTAGTCCATCGGCACATCCCAGGATTGCGGGTGGATCGTCGCCATGCGCGCCATCTCGTAGGTCACGCCGATCACCAGGGGACGTTCCTTCAGGGCGGCGAGGGTGCGGTCGAAGAAGCCGCCGCCGTAGCCGAGGCGGTAGCCTTGCGCATCCCAGCCGTTCATCGGCAGGAGCACCGCGCGCGGCGTCACGTCGCGCGAGTCAGCCGGATAGGCAATGCCGAGGGGCCCCTCGGCGAGCGCGATGCCGGGATGCCACTCGCGGAACACGAGCGGCGTCTTCGGTGCGACCACGACCGGCAGCGCAGTCAACGCGCCGGCCTCGCGCAGCGTTTTGGCGAGGTGGCGCGCATCGTACTCATTGCGGATCGGCCAGCAGAAGGCGAGCGTCGCTTGCCGCAGGCCGGGGAATCCCCGCTCGAGATGGCTGTCCATCGCGTGACGGAAGCGCTGTACGGTTTGTGCGGGCAGCGCCTCGCGCGCCGCGACGAGGCGATTGCGCTCAGCCTTGCGCCACGCTTTAAGCTCATCCGGATGCATCTTGCGTGCTATCCTTAGTCCATGATTCTTAGGCGTTTCCTGACTATAGCATTCGGCCTCGCTGCGCTTGCTCCCAACGCGCACGCGCAGGACGACTCGGTGCTCGGCGCTTACGCCGCATTCCGTGCCGGCGATCCGGACAAGCTGGCGCGCCATGCCAGCGCGCTGCAGGGGCACACGCTCGAGCCCTGGGCGGAGTATTGGCGCCTGCGCCTTCGCATCGAGGACGCAAAGCCCGATGACGTGCAGCGCTTTCTCGCGCGGCACGCCGGCACCTATCTCGCCGACCTCCTGCGCAGCGACTGGCTGCGCGAGCTCGGCCGGCACGGCAACTGGCTGGCCTTCGAGCGCGCGCTTGGCCCGCTGGCGCAGGATGACCTGGAGATCAGCTGCTACGGCTGGTCGGCGCGCCTCGCGCGCGCCGACGGCGAGGCCGCGGTCGAGGCGCGCGCCGCCTGGCTCGAGCCGCGCGAGCTGCCCGATGGCTGCGTGGCGCTCACCGAGAAGCTGCTCAAGATCGGCGCGATCGGCGAGGCGAGCATCTGGCAGCGCGTGCGGCTGCTGCTCGCGAACGGTCAGGTGAGCGCGGCGCGGCGCGCGCTCGGCTACCTCCCCGCGAAGGAGCAACCCGACGAGCGCCTGCTCACGCAGGCTGCGGTCGCGCCCCAGAAGCTCCTCGCGCAGTTGCCGAGGAACCTGGAGGCGCGCGGCACGCGTGAGGTGCTGCTGTTTGCCGTGGGGCGCCTGGCGCGCAGCGACGCGCGTGCTGCCGCGGCGGCGCTGGAGGGCGCGCTCGACGGGAAGCTGCCGGCGGAGGACCGCGAGGTGCTCTGGGCGCGCGTCGCCATCGGCGCGGCGATGGACCACCTGCCCGAGGCACTCGACTGGTACGCGCGCGCAGGCAACACGCCGCTCACCGACGAGCAGCTCGCATGGAAGGCGCGCGCAGCGCTGCGCGCGGGCCAATGGCAGACCGTGCGCGAGGCGATCGAGCCGATGTCGATCCTCGCGCGGCAGGACCCCGCCTGGACCTACTGGTACGGCCGTGCGCTGGCCGCGCAGGGCAACGCGGAGGGCGCGCAAGCCTACTACCGCCGCATCGCGGGCGAGCCCTATTACTACAGCGTGCTGGCGACCGAGGAGCTCGGCGCGCAGGCGGGCATTCCGCATCCCTACCACGTGCCCACCGAGGAGGAGGTGGACGCTGCGCGCCGCCACCAGGAGCTCGCGCGCGCGATGGAGCTGTTCCGCCTCGGGCTGCGCCCGGAGGCCACCAAGGAGTGGATGTTCGCCGTGCGCAGCATGGGCGACCGCGAGCTGCTCGCCGCGGCCGAGCTCGCGCGGCGTGCCGGTGTCTACGACCGTGCCATCGGCACCGCCAGCCGCACGGAGCAGTTCCACGACTATCGCATGCGCTACCTCGCGCCGTTCCGGGAGGTCTTCAGCACCTATGCCGGCGCCTACGACCTGGAGGAAGCCTGGGTGCTGGGCGTGGTGCGCCAGGAGAGCCGCTTCATCGTCGATGCGCGCTCCGGGGCGGGCGCGGCCGGCCTGATGCAGCTGCTGCCGCATACCGCGCGCTGGGTGGCGCAGAAGACCGGCTACCGCGGCTACAGCGCCAAGCGGGTCGCCGACGTCGAAACCAACATCGCGCTCGGCACGCGCTATCTCAAGTTCGTGCTGGACGGCACAGGGCATCCGGTGCTCGCTTCGGCGGCCTACAACGCGGGACCCAACCGCGCACGGCGCTGGATGCCGCCACGCCCGATGGAGGCGGCGGTCTTCATCGAGTCCATTCCCTTCAGCGAGACGCGCGAATACGTCAAGCGCGTGATGGCGAACGCCGTGCACTACGCGCTGCTGCTCGAGGGCCGCAGCACGTCGCTCAAGCAGCGCATGGGCTCGGTCCCCGGGCGCCAGAACGGCGGGGAGCCCCTGCTCATGGAGCTGCCCTGATGCAAGCTGACAATGTGCTGGTGGTGGGCGGCTCGGGCTTCGTCGGCCGGCACGTCGTCGCGGCGCTCGCGGCGCGCGGCGCGAGCGTGACGGTTCCGGCGCGCCGCCGCGAGCGCGCCAAGCACCTGCTGCCGCTGCCCACGGTCGAAGTCGTCGAGGCCGACGTCGCACAGCCGGGCGTGCTGGCGCAGCTCGCCGCGGGACGCGACGCGGTGATCAACCTGGCCGGCGTGCTGCACAGCCGGCGCGGGCGCAAGAGCGAGCGCGGCCCGAACGACTACGGGCCGGACTTCGCGAGCGTGCACGTCGAGCTCGCCCAGGCGGTGGTGAACGCCTGCCGCGGCGCGGGCGTGAAGCGGCTACTGCACATGAGCGCGCTCGGCGCCGACCCGCAGGGCCCTTCCGAGTACCTGCGCTCCAAGGGCATCGGCGAGCGCGCGGTGCTCGCGGCCGAGGATATCGCGGTCACCGTGTTCCGCCCCTCGGTGATCTTCGGGCCGGAAGACGCGTTCCTGAACCTGTTCGCGACGCTGACGCGCTTCCTGCCGGTGGTCGTGCTCGCGTGCCCGCAGGCGCGCTTTCAGCCGGTGTACGTCGGCGACGTGGCGCGGGCCTTCGTCGCGGCGCTGGATGATCGCGGCGCGCACGGCAAGCGCTACGACCTGGGCGGGCCCAGGCAGTACACGCTGCGCGAGCTGGTCGAGACCGTGTGCGCCATCACCGGCCGCCGCCGGCTGATCATCGGCCTGGGCGATCGCCTGTCGATGCTCCAGGCGCGCCTGCTCGAGCTCTCGCCGGTCAAGCTGATGACGCGCGACAACGTGCGCTCGATGCAGGTGCCGAGCGTGTGCGACACGCCGTTTCCCTTCGGCATCGAGCCCGCGGCGCTGGAGGCGCTCGCCCCTGCGTGGCTCGCGCCGGCCGGGCCGCGCGAACGCTTCCCGGCGCTGCGCACCCACGCGAGGCGTTGATGGCGGTGCCGTTGCTGGTCGTCGGCAACAAGAACTACTCCTCTTGGTCGCTGCGGCCGTGGCTGGCGATGAAAGTGCTGGGCATCCCGTTCCGCGAGGAGCGCATCCCGCTCTACGGCGAAGGCTCCAAGCAGCAGATCCTGAAGCATTCGCCCGCAGGCAAGGTGCCGGTGCTGGTCGACGGCGACCTGCACGTCTGGGATTCGCTCGCCATCCTCGAGTTCCTCGCCGAGCGCGAGCCGCGCATCTGGCCCGCGGATGCGAAGCTGCGCGCGCGCGCGCGCTCGATCTCGGCGGAGATGCACTCGGGCTTCCAGAACCTGCGCCAGCACATGAGCATGAACATCCGCCGGCGGCACCCCGGCAAGGGCCGCACGCCAGAGTCGCTCGCTGAGGTCCGGCGCGTCGTGGAGATCTGGAGCGAGTGCCGCGGGCCGTTCCTGTTCGGCCCGTTCTGCGGCGCGGACGCGATGTACGGGCCGGTGGTGCTGCGCTTTCGCACCTATGAGGTCGAGCTGCCGCCGGCGTGCCGCGCCTACGCCGACGCGATGCTCGCCCTTCCGGCCCTGCAGGAGTGGATCCGCGACGCCGAGCACGAAGCGGAGTCGCTGCCGCAGTTCGATCAGTACGTCTAGCCTCCGGGTGTGAAAACCTACGTCGTGGGCGGCGCCGTGCGGGACGAGCTGCTCGGGCTGCCGGTGGCCGACCGCGACTGGGTGGTGGTGGGCGCGACGCCCGAGGACATGGCGCGGCAGGGTTTCCGCCCGGTCGGCAAGGACTTCCCGGTATTCCTGCACCCGACGACGCACGAGGAGTATGCGCTCGCGCGCACCGAGAGAAAGAGCGGGCGCGGCTACAAGGGTTTCACCGTGTACGCGGCGCCGGACGTCACGCTGGAGGACGACCTCGCGCGGCGCGACCTCACCATCAACGCCATGGCGAAGGACGAGGCCGGGCGCCTCATCGATCCTTTCGGTGGGGAGAAGGACCTGCGCGAGGGCGTGCTGCGACACGTGAGCGCGGCATTCGAGGAGGACCCGGTGCGCATCCTGCGCGTGGCGCGTTTCGTCGCGCGCTTCGGCTTTCGCATCGCGCCCGAAACCGAGGCCCTGATGCGCCGCATGGTGGAGCTGGGCGAGGCGGATCATCTGGTCGCCGAGCGCGTATGGCAGGAGTTCTCGCGCGGGCTGATGGAGAAGCACCCCGCGCGCATGCTCGAAGTCCTCGAGCGCTGCGGGTTTAGTGCGCGCGTGATGCCGGAGATCAGGAACGATCGCGCAGCGCTGGAGCGGTCGGCCGCGGCGAACGCGCCCTCGCCGGTGCGCTTTGCCGTGCTTACCTGGGGGCTGGAGGCCAAGGCCATCGAGACGCTCGCCGAGCGGCTGCGCGCGCCGAACGAGGAGCGCGAGCTTGCGGTGGCGGCGGCACGCTGCCGGCCCCTGCTCGCGGCGCAGACGCCGGCGGAACTGCTCGAGCTGCTCAAGCGCGGTGACGCCATCCGCCGGCGCGAGCGCTTCGGCCAATTGCTGCAGGCCGCTCGGCTCGCGGAGCCGGCGCGCGATCTCTCGAAGGTGGAGAAGGCGCTGGAGGCGGCCGCACAGGTGGACGCGGGCGCCATCGCGCAGCAGTTCCCGCAGGACATCGCCACGCGGCTGGACGAGGCGCGCCGGCAGGCGATCGCCAGGGTGCTCTAGCTCAGAGCAAGCGCCCGATCAGCCAGGCGACGGCGCAAAACAACAGCGTGCTCGCGATGGGTAGAGAGTAGACGCGACCGCGCGCGGTGAACCGGAAGTCCCCGGGCAGCCGTCCCACGCCGAGGCGCTCGAGCCAGGGCGTGGCAAGCGCGAGCACGGCGAGGGCGATCAGGATGGTGAGCAGCCACTTGATCATGCGTGCCTAGGGAAGCCCTGAGAAAGCCGCGCGGGTGCGCGTTGCGGCCGGAACGCGGCGCCGGCTAGGCGCGCGGCCGCAGCGATATGTCGATATCGCAAGGCCGAGCAACAACGCCGGCGCCCGTGTCATCTCGCTATCGTAAGCCAACCGTCGCGGACTTCCGGCCGCAACCCGGAAGGCGGCGACGCCTTTGCCTTGAACCCCCGCCTCGTGGCCTCGCCGCCTGGAGGGACGCGGGCGATTTTCGCGCATGGCATCGCCATCGGCCACCTTGTGGGCGTCAAGCACACGGCGGCGGCCGCTGCCTCGCCCTGCACGAAAATCGCCACCGTCGCGCACGCGGGGCTTTCTCAGGGCTTCCCTAGAGGATAAACTCGCGCGCTTTTCACCGCCATCGGGAACGCCGCGCATGATCGACCTCTACACTTGGGGCACGCCCAACGGCCGCAAGGTCTCCATCATGCTGGAGGAATGCGGCCTGCCTTACCGTGTGCACCCGGTCAACATCGGCAAGGGCGAGCAGTTCCGGCCCGAGTTCCTCGCCATCAATCCGAACAACCGCATCCCGGCGATCGTCGATCCCGAGGGGCTGGAGGGCAAGCCGCTCAAGCTCTTCGAGTCCGGCGCGATCCTCATCTACCTCGGCGAGAAGACCGGGAAGTTCATCCCGCGCGATCCGCGCACACGCATCATCTGCCTGCAGTGGCTCATGTTCCAGATGGGCGGCGTCGGGCCGATGTTCGGCCAGGCGCATCACTTCATCCGCAACGCGAAGGAGCAGGTGCCCTACGGCATCCAGCGCTACACGGAGGAGACGCGGCGCCTCTACGGCGTGCTGCAGACGCGGCTCAGCGAGGCGGCGTTCCTCGCCGACGAGTACTCGATCGCCGACATCGCGACCTATCCCTGGGTCGCGCGCCACGAGTGGCACAAGGTGGACCTCGCCGACTTCCCCGCGGTGAAGCACTGGTTCGACACCATCGCCGCCCGCCCGGCGGTCGCACGCGGCATGGCCGTCCCTACCCCTCCTCAACCCTGAACGGAGGCGGGATGGGGTCAGACCTCAATTCCGTCTCGCAAGCGGAATTGGGGTCTGACCCCGATTTTTCTCCCAGCTAGCGCCTGGCGTACTTCGCCAGGAAAGCGTTGATCGCCTCGATCTTGAGCTGCGGCTCGCCGGGAACCGGCTTGGGTGCCGACCACGCGGTTCATCCACTCCATGTTCTCCTGCATGCGCGCCACCACCGCGGGCCACTCTCTCGCCGTGTAGCGCTGCGGATCGGGCAGGGTGTGGCATTGATTGCAGGCCAGCCGAAACGGCTCGCCCGCGGGCGCGAAGGCTTCGGGAATCTTCTTCGGGTCGAGCGGCTTCTGCGCATGCTTGCGCAGGTAGGCGAGGATCTGCTTCACCTCCTGCGGGTTGGGCGCCTTCACGCCCGCCATCATGTCGAACATGAGCTTGCCCATGTTTCCCTTGCCCTGCATGCGCGGCACCATGCGCTCGACGATGCCCGGCCACCTGGCGGCATGGTGCATCGCCGGATTGGGCAGGTTGTGGCACTGCACGCAGTACTGCAGCGTCAACTGCGCGCCCGGCGAGCCGGGCTCGGGAAGTTGGCGCGCTTCAAACGTCGGCGGCAGGATGCGCTCCAGCATCGGACCGTGCGGGCTCTCCGACCAGCGCTTCTTCGCCTCCGCGATGTCGTCGGCGAGCGCGAGCGCGGGCCAAATGAGAAGGAGGAAGAGCAGGCGCATGGGAATCGGGGTCAGGGCCGAATTTTCGCTCGCAAGAAAAATTCGGCCCTGACCCCGATTTTACAGAGCATGTGAACGGTCCCCCTGCGCAAAGCCGAGAAGCGGCCGGGAGACGCCGCGACCGACCGCCAGCACCTTGAAGATCTCGCCCATCTCGGCGGGCGAAAGCAGCCGCTGCGCCTCCGCGGCGCGCGGGGCGTAGCGCGCGGCGTTGGCCGTGTCCTCGCGCTCGAGCAGGCTCGGTGATGCCGCAGTTGACGAGGAACTGCGCCTGGCTGGCGTAGCCGAGCACTTCCAGCCCGCCAGCGCGCGCGGCCTGCGCCATGCGCGCTGAAGTCCACGTGCGCGGTGATGTCCTGCAGCCCCGGATGGAAGAACGGGTCGCCATGCGCGCGGTGGCGGTAGTGGCACATGAGCGTTCCCATGGAGCGCTGCGGATGGTAGTACTCGTGCCGCGGAAAGCCGTAGTCGACGACCAGCAGCGCGCCGCGCGCAAGGCGCGCGGCGAGGAGCTTGCATCCACGCGCGCGCGACCAGCCCGATCTCGCTTTCGTAGGGCACGCGGCACCTCGAGCGCGCGCGCTGCGGCGAGGAGCTCGCCGGAAGCGGGGCGCTCGGCCCAGGCGAGCCTGCCCTCGATCTCCGCGACGCCGCGTTCCATGCACGCCGTGCGCGCGCCACGCCACCGCGTGCACCGGCATCGCGTCCGCCACCTCGTTCGCGAGCATCACGCCGCGGAAGCGCTCGGGCAGGCGCTCCACCCAGCGCGCGCGCGCGCCGAGGCGCGCTTCCTGCCGCGCACGTAGCTCGGCGCTCGTTTCGAGGATGAGGTACTGCTCGGGCGAAAGCTCGGCGATCAGCGCCTCGGCGAGCGCGCCGCTGCCCGCGCCGAACTCGAGGATCGCCTCCCCCGGCTGCAGCAGCTCGGCCACCTGGCGCGCCAGCGTGCGCGCGAAAAGCGCGCCCAGCTCCGGCGCGGTGGCGAAATCCCCCGGCGCGCCGAGCTTGGCTGCGCCGCCCGCGTAGTAGCCGAGGCCCGGCTCGTGGAGCGCAAGCTCCATGTAGCGCGCGAAGCCGATCCAGTTGCCGCCCGCCGCGAGCTCTTCGCGGATGCGCTGCAGCAGCGCGCCGCTCGCGGCGAGCGCCTCGGCCTCGGGTTCGGGCAGCATGCGGCGAATTTAACCTAGAATTCCTTCGATGACGGACGGCTCGCTCGAGGGCAAGGTGGCGCTGGTGACCGGCGCGGCACGGCGCATCGGCGCCGCGATCGCGCGCCGCCTGCACGCGCGCGGGCGCGAACGTCGTGCTGCACTATCGCGGCGCCGGACGACGACGCCGCGCGGCTGGAAAAGGAGCTGAACGCCGCGCGCGCCGGCAGCGCGATGAAGCTCAAGGGCGACCTGCTGGCGCCGGTGGCGCCCAAGGCGCTGGTGGACGCAGCGCTGCAGCGCTTCGCGCGGCTGGACATCCTGGTGAACAACGCCTCCGCGTTCTTTCCGACTGCGGTCGGCGAGATCGAGGCGAGCCACTGGGAGGAGCTGATCGGCTCCAACCTGCGCGCGCCGCTGTTTCTCGCGCAGGCGGCGGCGCCGCAGCTGGCATTCGCGGGCGGCGCCATCGTCAACATCGCCGACATCCACGCCGAGCGGCCGCTGAAGGGCTACGTGGTCTACAGCATCGCCAAGGCGGGGCTTGCGGCGCTCACGCGCTCGCTTGCGCTCGAGCTCGCGCCGGCGGTGCGCGTCAACGCGGTGGCGCCGGGCGCCATCGCCTGGCCCGAGGACGGGCAGTTCGATCCGGCCGAGCGCAGCCGCATCGTCGCCACCACGCCGCTGGCGCGCACCGGCACGCCGGAGGAGATCGCGCAGGCGGTACACTTCCTGTGTACCGCGCCTTTCGTCACCGGCCAGGTTCTGGCGGTGGACGGCGGGCGCTCGATCTACCTCTAGGCAAGGAAATGAACGTCGTCCGGCTGCACCGCGATCCGCGCAAGCACGAGTACGAGGCGGGCAAGCTCGCCAAGCGCCTGCGCCGCCAGGTGGGCGAGGCGATCGCCGACTTCGGCATGATCGAGGAAGGCGACAAGGTGATGGTGTGCCTCTCGGGCGGCAAGGACAGCTACGGCCTGCTCGACGTGCTGCTCGCGCTGCGCGAGAAGGCGCCGGTCGCCTTCGATCTGGTCGCGGTCAACCTCGACCAGAAGCAGCCCGGCTTCCCCGCGCACGTGCTGCCGGATTACCTCGCGAGGCTCGGCGTGCCGTTCCGCATCGTCGAGCAGGACACCTACTCGGTGGTGAAGCGCGTGCTGCCCGAGGGCAAGACCATGTGCTCGCTGTGCTCGCGGCTGCGCCGCGGCGTGCTCTACCGCGTCGCCGGCGAGCTCGGCGCGACCAAGATCGCGCTCGGCCACCACCGCGACGACATCCTCGCGACGTTCTTCCTCAACCTGTTCTTCGGCGGCAAGCTGAAGGCCATGCCGCCCAAGCTCAAGTCCGACGACGGCCGGCACGTCGTCATCCGTCCGCTTGCCTACGTCAGGGAAGACGACCTCGCGGCCTATGCCGCGGAGAAAGGCTTTCCCGATCATCCCGTGCAACCTGTGCGGCTCGCAGGAGCACCTGCAGCGCCGCCAGGTGCGCGAGCTGCTGCGGCAGTGGGAGAAGCAGCACCCCGGGCGCGTAGAATCCATCCTGCGCGCGCTCACCGACGTGCGCGCGTCGCACCTGCTGGACCGGAAACTGTTCGACTTCCAGGGACTCAAGGCATGAGACTGCTCGTTGCGGCATTGCTTGCGGCGCTTGCGAGCCAGGCGGCCGCGCAGGACTGGCCGCAGCGGCCGCTGCGCATGCTGGTGGGCTTCGGCGCCGGGGGCGGCACGGATATCCTCGCGCGCATCGTCGCGCCGGCGATGGGCGTCGCGCTCGGCCAGCCGGTGGTCATCGAGAACCGGCCCGGCGCCGGCGGCTCGATCGCCGCCAACCAGGTGGCGAAGGCCGCGCCCGACGGCTACACCGCGTTCATGCTGAACAACGGCCACGCGGTGTCGGCGGTGATGATCAACCCGTTGCCCTACGACCCGGTGGCGGACTTCGAGCCGGTGTCGATGGTGGCGACGATGCCGCTGGTGATCCTCGCCGGGCGCAGCGCCGGCTTCGGCAGCCTGCAGGGGCTGATCGACGTGGCGAAGCATAATCCCGGCAAGCTCAATCTCGCCTCGGTCGGAATCGGCAGCACGCAGCATTTCGCCGCCGAGCTCTTCTTCCAGACGGCGAGCATCAAGCTCGTGCACGTGCCCTACAAGGGCACGCCGAACGCCATCGCGGCGACGACGGCGAACGAGACCCAACTCATCGTCGAGGTGGCGGCGCCGGTGGTCGGGCAGATCAAGGGTGGCGCGCTGCAGGCGCTCGCGGTGACCTCGAGTTCGCGCTTCCCCGGCCTGCCGGACGTGCCCACCGTGGCGGAGGCGGGGCTGCCCGGCTACGACGTGACGACCTGGTACGCGCTGGTGTTCCCGGCGAAGACGCCGGCCGCCATCGTGGAGAAGACGCGCGCGGCGCTGCGCACCGCGCTCGCGCGCGAGGACGTCTTGAAGCTGATGCACAACGCCGCCTTCCTGCCGAGCCAGAGCACGCCGGCGGAGCTCGCGGCCCACTTGAAATCCGAGATAGCCCGCTGGGGCGCCGTGCGCGACAAGGCGGGCATCAAGTAGGAGCGACGACATGAAACCGGTAGAGAACGCCGCCAAGCAGGCGCAAGAGCTCGAAGGCATCGTCCCCACCGTGAATCTCGCGGCGGAGGAAGGGCGCAAGGACTTCTACGACCGGGCGAAGTCGCAGCACCTCGCGCCGCTCTGGCGCGTGCTGCACGGCCTGGTGACCGCAACGCCGGCGACGCGCTGCGTGCCGGCAATCTGGCACTACAGGGACGTGCGGCCCTATCTGATGGAGGCCTGCAAGCTGATCGGCGCGGCGGAGGCCGAGCGGCGCGTCATGGTGCTCGAGAACCCGGGCCTGCCCGGCCAGTCGCGCGCCACGCAGAGCCTGTTCGCCGGCCTGCAGATCATCCTGCCGGGCGAGGTCGCGCCGGCGCACCGCCACACGGCATCCGCCTTGCGCTTCATCATCGAGGGCAAGGATGCGTTCACCGCGGTGGCGGGCGAGCGCACGACGATGGAGCCGGGCGACTTCGTCATCACGCCTTCCTGGACCTGGCACGACCACGGCAACGAGGGCAATGGCCCGATGGTGTGGCTGGACGGCCTGGACATGCACGTGATCAACATGCTGGCGGCGAGCTTCCGCGAGGACATGGGCGGCAAGGCGCATAAGCTCGAGCGTCCCGAGGGCGCGGCGCCCGCCGAATTCGGCAACAACCTGCTGCCGGTGGACGTCACGCACCGCTCGCAGACCTCGCCGATCTTCAACTATCCCTACCGCAAGTCGCGCGAGTCGCTCGATACGCTGGCGCGCATGCGCAACCCGGACCCGTGGCAGGCGCACAAGATGAAGTTCATCAACCCGGTGAACGGCGGCTGGGCGATGCCCACCCTCTCCACCTGGATGCAGCTCATCCCGAGGGGCTTCAAGTCCGCGCCCTACCGCTCCACCGACAGCGCGGTGTTCACCGTGGTCGAGGGACACGGCCGCAGCACGATCGGCGGCGAGACCTTCGACTGGGGACCGCACGACATCTTCGTTGCGCCGAGCTGGATGGCGCATACGCACCAGGCTTCCGACGACGCGGTCCTTTTCATCTATTCCGACCGCGTTATCCAGGAGAAGCTCGACATCTGGCGCGAGTCGAAGGACCAGGCCTGAGCGGCAGGGGCCTGAGGCGCTCGCGCATTCTCGCGATCGGCGCCGCGGTCCTCGCCGTGGCGATCGCCGCGGCTGTGGTGACGCGCGCGAACGCCGATTGGCGCACCGCGAGCCGCGCGCCGGTGGGCCTGGCGCCCGAGCCGGCTGCGCACCCGGAAGCCCTCGTGCAGGTATACGCCGCGCGCACGGTCGGCTGGCGCGGCACCTTCGGCGTGCATACCTGGGTGGCGGTGAAGCCGGCGCAGGCGCCGGACTACATCGTGTACGAGGTCATCGGCTGGAAGCTGCGCTGGGACGACACCGCAGTCTCCATCCGCAGCCGCGCACCCGACGGCCGCTGGTTCGGCAACGCACCGGAGCTGATCGCGCAGGCGCGCGGCAAGGACGCCGAGGCGCTCATCCCGCGGATCGACGGCTGCGGCGAAGACCTATCCGTTCGCGCAGGAGTACAGCGCGTGGCCGGGGCCGAACTCCAACACCTTCACCGCCTGGATCATGCGCGAGGTGCCGGAGCTGCGCGCCGACCTGCCGCCCACCGCGATCGGCAAGGACTACCTTGGCGCGAGCATCTTCGCCGCCGCGCCGAGCGGCAGCGGGGTGCAGGTGTCGGTGGCGGGCGTGCTCGGCGTGACGGCGAGCAGCGTCGAGGGCCTGGAGCTGAACCTCCTCGGCCTCACCTTCGGCCTCGATCCCTGGCCGCCGGCGCTCAAGCTCCCGCTCGTGGGCCGCGTGGGCGCGAGCGCTTCCTAGCCCCGACCGGACGGCTCAGAACAGACGTCCTTGAGCGCGGCCGGTATCTCCCGGCGGCCTCGAAGAAGCGCGCGAATACGAGCTGCTGCGTGTCGCACCGGGTGGCGGCGCTTTCCCCAGCGCCGCGAAAGTCCCTCGCCTTGGTGCCGCGTACGTCGTACGGCTGCGGAACTCGCCCTTCCCGTTCTTACGGGCTCGGACAGTCCTCGCCGTGCTCCTCCGTTCGCGTCCCGGCGTGGCGCGGCGCAATGGGGGCCCCTTACGCCGCCACCCGGTGCGACTCGCCGCGACCAGAGCTTGCTTGCAGCAATCAGCCCCCGGCATGGTGCCGCTGCGTTCGAGGCCGGCAGCGCCCGGCGGCGGCGCGAGGGGCCCCATCGTGCCGCGCCGAGCCGGACCGAGGGCAAAGGGAGCAGGCCGAGCACTGTCCGAAGCCCGTAGGTGAAGGAGGGCGAGTTGCGCAGGCCTCCGACGCCCAAGGACTGACGGTGAGGGGACGTCGCGGCACTGGGGAACGCGCCTGCCGCCGGGCGCTGCCGGCCGAGCGTCCCAGCGTCACATTGCGCTGCGCCGCCCTCAGATCTTCGCCATCACGTGGCGCACCACGCTGTAGTCCTCGAGCGCGTACATCGACAGGTCCTTGCCGTAGCCGGACATCTTCATGCCGCCGTGGGGCATCTCGTTGACCAGCATGAAGTGCGTGTTGATCCAGGTGCAGCCGTACTGCAGGCGCTTCGCGACGCGCATCGCCTTGCGCACGTCGGTGCTCCACACCGATGAGGCGAGACCGTAGTCCGAGTCGTTGGCGAACGCGACCGCCTGGGCTTCGTCGGTGAAGCGCGTCACCGACACCACCGGCCCGAACACCTCGCGGCGCACGATCTCGTCATCCTGGCGCGCGCCGGCGATCACGGTAGGCTCGTAGAAGAAGCCCTTGCCGGCGCGCGCCTTGCCGCCGGTGAGCATCTCCATGTGCTTGACGCCTGCGGCGCGCTCGACGAAACCCGCCACGCGCTTCCTTTGACGCTCCGAGATGAGCGCGCCGATCTCGACGCCTTCCTCGTCCTGGGTGCCGACCTTGATCTTCGACACGGCGCTGGAAAGGTCGGCGACGAAGCGCTCGTAGACCTTGGCGCCGGCATAGATGCGGCACGCGGCCGTGCAGTCCTGGCCGGCGTTGTAGTAGCCAAAGGTGCGGATGCCCTCGACGACCTCCGCCAGGTCGGCGTCGTCGAAGACGAGCACCGGCGCCTTGCCGCCAAGCTCGAGGTGCGTGCGCTTGAGGGTGCGCGAGGCTGCCTGCAGCACCTTCTGGCCGGTCGCCACGTCTCCCGTGAGCGAGACCATGCGCACCTGCGGATGCTCGATCAGCGGCGCACCGACCGTGTCGCCGCGCCCGGTGATGATGTTGAACACGCCCTTCGGGAAGATCTCCGCCACGAGCTGCGCGAGGCAGAGCGACGTCAGCGGCGTCTGCTCCGAGGGCTTGAGCACCACGGCGTTGCCGGCGGCGAGCGCCGGGGCCGCCTTCCACGCGGCCATCATGAGCGGGTAGTTCCACGGCGCCACCGAGGCCACCACGCCGATCGGGTCGCGCCGGATCATGCTGGTGTGGCCGGCGAGGTACTCGTTGGCGGCCGAGCCGGGCATGCAGCGCGCCGCGCCGGCGAAATAGCGGAAGCAATCCACGATCGCGGGCATCTCGTCGGCGAGCACGCGCGCGTAGGGCTTGCCGCAATTGAGCGATTCGATGCGCGCGAATTCCTCGGCGCGCGACTCGATGGCGGCGGCGAGCCTGAGCAGCAGCGCGCTGCGCTCCGCGGGCGTGCTTTCCGACCAGGTCTGGAACGCGCGGTTGGCGGCGGCGACCGCGCGGTTCACCTGCTCTGCGGAAGCTTCGCGCACGCTCGCCAGCACGGCCCCGCTCGCCGGGTCGAGGATCTCCTCGGCGCGCCCCTCGCCCTCGGTGAACAGGCCGTCGATCAGCAGCTGGGTCTGGAATTTCATGGCGTGGCTCCTGGGTGGTTTCGTCAGCGGCCCGCGCCGGCGTGCTCGTCGGCGCGGGTCAGGTAGTAGGCGGCCAGGATCGGCAGGAACGTCAGCGCGACGATGATGACCGCCACCACGTTGGTCACCGGGCGCTGGCGCGGGCGCACCAGCTCCTGCAGCATCCAGATCGGCAGCGTGGTCTGCTGCCCGGCGGTGAAAGTGGTGACGATCACTTCGTCGAACGACAGCGCGAACGCGAGCATGCCCCCGGCAAGGAGCGCCGTGCCGAGCTGTGGCAGCAGCACGTAGCGCAGCGTCTGCCAGCCGTCGGCGCCGAGGTCCATGGAGGCTTCGATGAGCGAGGGGCTGGTGCGCCGCAGGCGCGCCACGGCGTTGTTGTAGACCACCACCACGCAGAACGTGGCGTGCCCGACGACGATGGTCCAGAAGCCGAAGGGAATGCCGCCCAGCCCGTAGGCCGAGCGCAACGCGATGCCGGTGACGATGCCGGGCAGCGCGATCGGCAGCACGAGCAGCAGCGACACTGCCTCGCGGCCAAAGAAGCGCGAGCGCGCGAGCGCGAGCGCCGCGAGCGTCCCCAGCACGATGGCGAGGGCAGTCGACACCGCGGCGACCTGCAGCGAGAGCTCGATCGCCTGCCAGACGTCGGGGCGCTCCCAGGCGACGCCGAACCAGCGCGTGGTGAGGCCCGGCGGCGGGAACACGTAGGTCTGGTCCTCGCTGGAGAAGGCGTACAGCACGATGAAGAGCATCGGCACGTGCAGGAACGCCATGCCGGCCAGCGCGGCGACCTTGAGCGTGCGCGAGGCGCCGGCGCGGCCATCAGAGCGCATCGAAGGCCCCCATGCGCTTGGCGATGGCGAGGTACACCACCATCACCGTGATCGGCACCAGCGTGAAGGCCGCGGCGAGCGGCACGTTGCCGGCCGTGCCCTGCTGCAGGAACACCACCTGGCCGATGTACATCGAGGAATCGCCGATGATGCCGGGGATGATGTAGTCGCCGAGCGTGAGCGAGAAGGTGAAGATCGAGCCCGCGACGATCCCGGGAAGCGCGAGCGGAAGGATCACCCTGCGGAAAGTTGCCGTGTCGCGCGCGCCCAGGTCGGCCGAGGCCTCGATCAGGCTCTGCGGCACGCGCTCGAGCGCCGCCTGGATCGGCAGGATCATGAAGGGCAGCCAGATGTAGACGAAGACGATGAAGGTGCCCAGCGAGGAGATCGAGAGCGACGGCCCGCCGACGACCGGCAGGCCGAGGATCGCCTGCAGCAGCCACCCCATGCCGGTCTCGGCGAACAGCCAGTTGACCACGCCTTCCTTGGCGAGCAGCAGCTTCCAGGCGTAGACGCGCACCAGGTAGCTCGACCACAGCGGCAGCATCACGCCGAGGTAGAAGGCCGCGCGCAGCGCGCCGCGCGTGTAGCGCGCCATGAAGTAGGCGATCGGAAAGCCGATCAGCGCGCAGCCCAGCGTCACCGCGGCGGCCATCGTCACCGTGCGCACGATCACGTCGAGGTTCGCCGGCGCAACGAGGTCGACGAAGTTGCGCAGCGTGAACTCGCGCTTCACCATGCCCGAGAACTCGTCCATGCCGAAGAAGCTGTTGGCGAGCAGCGCGAGCAGCGACCCGCAGTACACCACCCCGAGCCACAAGAGCGGCGGCGCGAGCAGCAGTGCAAGGTACAGGCCGCGGCGTCCGTACAGGAAGCTGGAGAGCTGGCGCAGGGGTCCGGCGGGCGGTGCGGCGGCGGCGAGTGCAGCGCTCATGGGGCGCCGGTCCCGATGCGGTGGCAGGCGGAATCGGGCCAGGACAGCGTCACCTCGGCGCCGCGATCGAAGTTGCGCTGCGCGCCGCTCTCGCCCAGATTGGCCTGGTTCACGAGCAGCTCGATGCCTTCGCCCACCTCGACGATGTAGCGGATGAAGGCGCCCAGGTACTCGATTTCCTTCACCACGCCGTGCGCCGAGCGCCGCTGTGCGCCCTCGCCGCTGACATCTTCGCGCGCGGCGATGCGGATGCGCTCGGCGCGCAGCATCACCGGCGCGTCCGCCCCGGTGAGCGCGCGCGCCTGCGCGCCTTCGAGCAGGTTGCCCGCGCCGACGAAGCCCGCAACGAAGCGCGTCGCGGGCCGGTCGTAGATCTCCTCCGGCGTGCCGATCTGCTGGACGCGGCCGCGGTCGAACACGCACACGCGGTCGCTCATCGAGAGCGCTTCCTGCTGGTCGTGCGTGACGAACACGAAGGTGATGCCGACCTGGCGCTGCAGGACCTTCAGCTCCACCTGCATGCTCTCACGCAGCTTCAAGTCGAGCGCGCCTAGCGGCTCGTCGAGCAGCAGCACGCGCGGTCGGTTGATGAGCGCGCGCGCGAGCGCCACGCGCTGGCGCTGGCCGCCGGAGAGCTCGGCCGGGCGGCGCGCGCCGATGCCCGGCAGGTGCACCAGCTCCAGGGTCTGTTCGGCGCGCCGGTAGCGCTCCGCGCGCGCCACGCCGCGCACCATCAGGCCGTAGGCGACGTTGTCGCGCACGTTCATGTGCGGGAACAGCGCATAGTCCTGGAACACGGTATTCACGTCGCGCTCGTAGGGCGGCAGCCGCGTCGCGTCCGCGCCGTGGATCCGCACGCGGCCGCTCGACGGGAACTGGAAGCCGCCGATCATGCGCAGGCAGGTGGTCTTGCCCGAGCCCGAGGGCCCGAGCAGGGTGAAGAACTCGCCCTCGCGGATCTCGAGGCTGACGCGATCGACGGCGAGCACCGCCCCGTAGGCGCAGCTCACCTCCTCGAACGCCACCGCGGCGGTCATGGCAGATCCGCAATGAGGCGAACGCGCCCGCGGCGCCTGGATCCGCGGGTGCGCTCGACGCCAGTGCCGGTAACTCAGGCGCCCGCTAGCGGCCGCCGAGCACCGCGATGTAGTCGGACACCCAGCGGTAGTAGGGCACGCACTTGCCGCCCTGCGTCTTGCAGTTGGCCACCGGCGTGCGCCAGAAGTGGATCTTGTCGAAGCTGCCCAGGCCGTGGCGTTCGCAGCCCTGGTCGGTGAGGAGCTTGTTGCCCTTGCACGCATCCAGCCGCGCAGGTACCGAGCCGAACCACGCCGCGAGGTCGCCCTGCAGCTTCGGGTTGATCGAGTGCTCGAGCCACTTGTAGGCGCAGTTCGGGTGCTTGGCGTTGGCGTGCATCATGGTGGTGTCCGCCCACCCGGTGACGCCTTCTTTCGGCACTGACGTGGCCACCGGCCGGTTCTTCGACTTCAGGATATTGGCCTGGAACTGCCACGCCGAAGAGGCAACGAAGCCCTCGTTGGTGAAATCGTCGATCTGCACGAAGGCGTCGTGCCAGTAGCGCGCGACGAGCTTGCGCTGCTGGCGCAGCAACGTGAGCGCCGCCTTGTACTGGTCCTCGTTCAGCTCGTAGGGATCCTTGATGCCGAGCGCCGGGTTCTTGGTCATCAGGTAGAGCGCCGCGTCGGCGATGTAGATCGGGCCGTCGAAGGCCTGGATGCGGCCCTTGTTCGGCTTGCCGTCGGGCAGGTTCATCTCCTCGAACACCACGCTCCAGGAGGTGGGCGGCTCCTTGAACACGTTGGTGTTGTACATGAGCACGTTGTAGCCCCACTGATAGGGCACGCCGTAGTGCTTGCCGCCCACCGTGTGCCAGGGCGCGGTTTGCAGGCGCTTGTCGATCTTGCCGTAGCTCGGCACGAGCTTGGTGTTGATCTCCTGCACGCGTCCGCCGGCGACCAGGCGCAGGCTCGCGTCACCCGACGCGGTCACGAGGTCGAAGCCGCCCTCGTTCATCAGCGCCACCATCTCATCCGACGTATTCGCCGTCTTCACCTGCACCTTGCAGCCGCTGGCTTTCTCGAAGCCGGTCACCCAGTCGAAGTTCTTGTCGGTCGCGCCGCGCTCGATGTAGCCCGGCCAGGCGACGATGTCGACCCGGCCCTCGCCCTTGCCGATCGCGGTGCGCGGCCCCGCGGCTTGCACCGCGCTGGCGGCGAACACGGCCGCTGCGAGCAGCATGGCCGCGCCACCGAGCTTCTTGCTGTTGATCTTCATGGCCCTTCCTCCTTGGCTCTCAGGTTGATGCGGAAGCCGGGATCTCGCTACGTGCGTTCCGCGGCGATGCAGACTAGCAATGGCGTTGCGCAATGGGAAGATCGATCTCGCGGGCGCACGCTCGGCGCGCACCCGCGACGCGCTCGCCCATGCGCCGCGCTGGGACGCGATAATGCCTTGATTCACAGTCCAAAAACCGTTCAGCTCGCGCCGCCATTCTCGCCGCTCGCCGACCGGGCGCGGCGGGACGCCGGTCAGGCCGACGCTGAGGCGGCGCGAGAGGGCATGCGCTCGCGAATCGGCAGGTGCACTGCGGCAGCCATCAGGCAAAGCGCAATGTCCGCCCACCACATCCAGTCGTAGCTGCCGGTGGCCTCGAAGGCCTTGCCGCCGAGGTAAGCGCCGAAGAAAGCACCCACCTGGTGCGAGAGCATCACCACGCCGAAGAGCGTCGCCACGTAGCGCGGGCCGTAGAACTTGATCACCAGCCCGACGGTCGGCGGTACCGTGGACAGATAGGTGAAGCCGATGCCAGCAGCGAAGAGGAGGAACGTGAGCGTCGTCTTCGGCGCAAAGAAGAAGACCACGATCAGCAACGCGCGCGCCAGGTAGATCCAGGCGAGCGCCAGCTTCATGCGCCGGTGCGTGATCACCCTGCTGATCCAGAGGCTGCCGAAGATGTTGAACAGGCCGATCACGGCGAGCGACCAGGCGCTCACGGTGGGCGGCAGCTCGCAGCTCGCCACCACGCCCGGCAGGTGCGTGGCGATGAAGGCGACATGGAAGCCGCACGTGAAGAAGCCCAGGTTCAGCAGCAGGTAATTCGGGTCGCGGGCCGCTTCCTTCACCTGCTTCTTCAGCGTGCTCGGCGCGGCGGTGGCCGCGTTGGCGTCGGCATGTTCGGCGTGTCCCTGCGTGAGCCACAGCAGGAGCGGGACGGTGGCGAGGCCCATCGCGCCCAGGATCACCATTGCCGGCTGCCAGCCCGCCAGGCCGATGAACAGCTGCGCCAGCGGGATCACCGTGAACTGGCCAAAGGAGCCGCCGGCGTTGACGATCCCGTTGACGAAATTGCGCTTCACCTCCGGGATCCAGCGGCTGGCCGCCGAGATGAGGAGCGCCGGCCCGATCGCGCCAGCGCCGATGGCGCTGAGCACGCCGATCAGGAGGATCAGCATCGCGGAAGACTGCGCAAGCGGCACCGCCGCCGTGGCGGCCGTGACCAATAGCGCGCCCGCCAGCATCACGGGCCGAGGCCCCCAGCGGTCGGCGGCCGCACCCGCCACCGGCTGCGCGATGCCCCACATGAGCTGGCCCACGGCGAAGGCGAGGCTGATCGCGGCGTAGCCGATGCCGGTGGCGGAGTTGATCGGGCCGATGAAGAGGGGTTGTGCCTGGCGAACGCCGAGGCCGAGGGCAAAGACGGCGCCGGCGGCCAGCGCCACAGCGAGATAACTGCGGGCGTGCGCCGTCACGTCAGCTCGTCTTCACGTAGCTTGCCTCCAGGCGCACGTTGACGAGCGCCTGGCGCCGCTCTTCCTTTACGACCTGCAGCGCGCGCTGAAGCGCGGGCACCAGCTGCTCCGCCTTCTCGACGCGCACGCCGTAGCCGCCGCTCGCCTCGATCGTCTTCTCGAAGCGCGGCGAAGGCTCGAGCGTGGCGAAGGGCGGCTCCTTCATTCCGGCGGCGATGCCTTTCGGGTACATCGCGAGCGTCGAGCGGTGCACCGCCGCCCAGCGCGCGTTGTTGAACACGACGAACAGCACCGGCAACTGCATCGCCTCGGACACGAAGTGCGAGGCAGTCGGATTGCCGAACATGTAGGCGCCGTCGCCGACGCAGCAGATGACGGTCTTTTCCGGAGAGGCGAGCTTCGCGCCGAGCGCGGCACCCAGTCCCCAGCCCAGGCCGCCTGCCGGCGCGCTGGCGTAGTAGCGGCAGGGCGATCGGATCTGCAGTTCCTCGAGCACCAGGGGGTACTCGTTGACGAGGAGCGTGTTTTCGTCGAGCAGCCGGTTGATGCAGGCCGAGGTGTACTTGGCGCTCATGGCCGGCGGCGTCCCGCGCGACTTGCTGCGTTCGGCCGCAAGGTGCCGCGACAGCGCATCGAAGCGCTCCTTGAGAACTGCCGTGCCAGGCGCATGCAGCAAGGCGCGCTCGACGAGCCGTGTCAGCGTGGGCGCCACCAGGCCGGTCAGCGCGAGGTCGGTGCGGAAGCCGCGCAGGGGATAGCGCGCGTAGAGCGGATCCGGCCCGATGTGCACCACTTTCGCCTCCGCCTGCGGCCCGCCCTGCGCGGGGATCCACGGCACGTCGCACTCGACGCACAGCACCAGGTCCGCCTCCTTCAGCAGGGCGTGCGGCTCCCAGCCGGCATGCATCGGGTGCTCGGTCGAAAGCGCGAGATAGCGGGGCCGGTAGTGCACGACCGCCACGCCAAAGACCTCGGCGAGGTGAGTGATCGCTTTCGATGCATCTGCCGTCCTGCCGCCGTTCGCGGTGATGAGCAGCGGTCGCTTGGCGCGCCCCAGCAGGCGCGCGGCTTCCTCCAGCGCATCGGCGTCCACCGAGGGCGGGGACGCAGAAACCTGTGTGGCACCCGACGCAGGTTCACCTTGGAACTGCGCGGCGAGGATCTCGCGCGGCAGCGTGAGGTACACCGGCCCCTGCGGTTCGCTCGTGGCGATGGCGAGGGCGCGATCCACCGCGGTCTCGACTTGCTCGGGGTGCTTGAGCTCGTAGTCCCACTTCATGAATTCGCGCAGCATTGCGCCCTGGTCGAAGTGCTCCTGGGCCCAGTGGATGTAGTTGTTCCTCGCACCGGGCACCGCGCCCGACTCGGTCAGCGGCGTGCGTCCGGCGGTAAACAGCATCGGGATGTTCATGCGCGCGGCGTTGATCAGGCCGTTGATCGAATTGGCCGTCCCCATGCCCACGTGCACCATCATCGCCTGCGCTTTTCCCGTCATCATCGTGGTGCCGTGCGCCATCGCCACGCCCATGTTCTCGTGCGGCACGATGACAGGCTGCGGCATGCGCCAGCCGAGCGATTTTCCCCTGGCATAGGCTTCCACGACCGGAGCGAAATCCGTGCCGCCATTGGCGAACAGGTACTCGACGCCGCGCGCGGCGAGCAGGCAGAGGTAGGCCTCGGCGGCGGTGGCGGGCCGGGCCTGCACGGGATGCGAGGGGTTCATGGCGGCAGATGCTACGCGTCTTGCCGGCGCCGGGACGATGACATACATTTGATATATGTGGCGGTCCGGAGAGTGCCGATGAAGGCGATGCAGAGCACGATGGTGTACCTCACGCCCGAGCAGAAGACGGGCTTGGCGAAGCGCGCGCAGCAGCGCAAGACCAAGGTCGCCGCCGAGATCCGCTCGGCGGTCGACGCGTACCTCGCCGGCATCACGCCGCAGGAGCTCGAGCTACTGGATGCCGCGACACGGCATGCCAAGGGCGAGATCGACGCGATGGTGAGGCGGGTGGACGAGATGCTGGCCAGCCACGAGGCGTTCCTGCGCGAGATGCGCAAGCTGCGAAAGGAAGCGGGGCGATGAGCCTGATCCAGGAGATGCTCGACCGCCTGTCGGGCGTATCGGCCTTGCGCGATCGTCTCAATGACCTCAGCGCGACCTTGCGCGACCACCAGCGCTTCGTCCTCGACCACGAGCGGCGCCTGGCCCGTCTCGAGGCGGGCCCGGACCGCACGCCGACCAGGCCAAAGCTCCGCTTGTCAAAGTAAATTTGACAGACTAGACTTCGCGCTGCCATGAATTGCGCGGAGCGACTCGTCGAGATCTTCGGCAGCCAGGCCGAGGTCGCGCGCGCCTTCCAGCTCGACCGCGCGGTCGTGCACAACTGGGTGAAAACCGGCTACGTGCCGGTACGCTGGGCCGGCGAGGTCGAGCGCGTCACCCAGGGCCGCATCAACGCCGTCGACATCATCCACGAAGCGAGCGCCAAGAATCCGGTGCGCGTGAAATCGCGCCCGGACGACGCGCCCTTCGGCATTCCCCAGGAGAACCCCGCCATGACCCAGTACGCCCCCGCCAAGCGCATCACCTCCTTCCATCCCCCGCAGCGCACGCTGATGGGCCCCGGCCCTACGGAGATCCATCCACGCGTGCTCACCACCATGAGCCAGCCGGCCATCGGCTACCTCGACCCGGTGTTCGTCGAGATGATGGAGGAGCTGAAGTCGCTGCTGCGCTACGTCTACCAGACGAAGAACCCGCTCACTTTCCCGCTCTCGGGCCCGGGCTCGGTCGGCATGGAATTCTGCTTCGTCAACATGGTGGCGCCGGGCGACAAGGTCATCGTGTGCCAGAACGGCGTGTTCGGCGGCCGCATGCTCGAGAACGTGATCCGCTGCGGCGGCACGCCGGTCGTGGTCGAGGACAAGTGGGGCGAGCCGGTCGATCCGCAGAAGGTCGAGGACGCGCTGAAGAAGAACAAGGGCGTGGGCGTGGTGGCCTTCGTGCACGCGGAGACCTCCACTGGCGCGCAATCGGACGCGAAGGAGCTGACGCGCATCGCGCACAAGCACGGCGCGCTGGTGATCGTGGATGCCGTGACCTCGCTCGCCGGCACGCCGGTGCGCGTGGATGAGTGGGACATCGACGCCATCTACTCGGCGAGCCAGAAGTGCCTGTCCTGCACGCCGGGGCTGTCGCCCGTGTCGTTCTCGGAGCGCGTGGTCGAGCACGTGAAGAAGCGCAAGGACAAGATCCACAGCTGGTTCATGGACATGAACCTGCTGCTGGGCTACTGGAACGCCGGCACCCGCACCTACCATCACACCGCGCCGACCAACTCGCTGTTCGCGCTGCACGAGGCGCTGCTGCTGATCCGCGAGGAAGGCCTGGAGAATTGCTGGGCGCGCCACCAGCGCCACCACCTGGCGCTCAAGGCGGGGCTGGAGGCGATGGGTCTCAAGTTCCTGGTGAAGGAGGAGTACCAGCTGCCGCAGATGAACGCGGTGCTCTGCGCCGAAGGGGTGGACGAGGCGCAGGTGCGCTCGCGGCTGCTCAGCGAGTTCGGCCTGGAGATCGGCGCGGGCCTCGGGCCGCTCAAGGGCAAGATCTGGCGCTTCGGCCTGATGGGCTATTCCTGCCGCCCGGACAACGTGATGCTGTGCCTCTCGGCGCTCGGCTCGGTGCTCAACGACATGGGCTACCCGGTGCACGTGGGCGATGCCGAATCCGCGGCGCACGGCGCCTACGCCCAGATGCACGCCAGGGACGCGCAGCGGAAGAAGCGCGCGGCGTGAAATCGGGGTCAGAGGGAACACCGGGGTCAGACCCCATTTTCCCTTGCGAGTGGAAAATGGGGTCTGACCCCCCTGGACACGCTGACCCACGCCCTGTCGGGCGCGCTGCTCGCGCGCGCCACGGCGGCGAAGGACGCGCCGCCGCGCTCCATCCCGCGGCGCGTGGCGGCGGGGTTCTTCGCCGCCGCTGCGCCGGACCTCGATTTCGTGCTGGCGTTCGTCTCGCCGCTGCTCTACCTCGAGCAGCACCGCGGGCCGACGCACTCCTTCATCCTCCTGCCGCTCTGGGCGCTCGTCCTCGCGTGGGCGTTGGCAAAGATCCTGCGCGAGCCCGATGGCAAGACTGCGGGCTGGCGCGCCCTCTACGGCGTCTCGGCCCTTGCCCTTGGCGCGCACATCGCGGGCGACTGGATCACCAGCTTCGGCACGATGATCTTCGCGCCGCTCTCCGATGCGCGCTATGGCCTCGGCAGCACCTTCATCATCGATCTCTGGTTCAGCGGCATCATCCTCGCGGGGCTTGCAGCCTCTGTCTTCTGGCGCGCCACGCGCCTGCCCGCCGTGGCGGCGAGCGTGGTGCTCGTCGGGTACGTGGGATTCCAGGCCGTGCAGAAGGAGCGCGCGCTCGAGTACGCGCGCGACTACGCGCGTGCGCAGGGCCTGGCGAACGTGGAGTTCACCGCCTATCCGCGCGCGGTGTCGCCGTTCAACTGGACCGTCTACGCGAGCGACGAGCTGTCGCACCGCTTCGCGCACGTCAACCTCGCGCGCAAGGACCCGCTGCCGCCGGCGCACGATTTCGTCGGCCGCATGGATGCGGCGTTCCAGCCGCTCGCGGCGGCGCACTGGGAAATGCGCCCGCGCTACGGCGCGAGCGCCGCGGAGCAGGCACTCGCGCGCGCGGCCTGGCAATCGCCCGCGCTCGCGTTCATGCGCTGGTTCGCCGAGAAGCCCGCGTTCGACGGCCTCGGCCAGGGCTCGACCTGCGTGTGGTTCGTGGACCTGCGCTTCATCAATCCAGGGCGTGAATGGGTGCCTTTCCAGTACGGTGCCTGCCGAGAAAGCGAATCGGCGCCCTGGCGCGCCTTCGAGCGGACTGCAGGCGGAGGGTCTGCCGCGCTGCGCTGAGCGCGACGCACGCCCGGTTTTGCACACAATTTCACGGCGCAGGTGCCGGGCGCGCCCCCAGCGCCGATGACCGGCGGGGCAGCTTTCCGTCGGCGGTGGTAGCTTATCCAGCGGTCCGGCCATGATGCTTCGAACCGCCCTCGCGCTTTGCGCACTGCTGCTCGCAGCGGCGGGCGCGCACGCGCAGATCGCGTTTCGAAACGCGGCGACGGCGGCTTCCGCTGTCGGCGGCACGGCACCATCACGCACGTAGCCGCGGGCACGGTGGTGACGAGCGACGCCGGGTGCCCACGCCGACGTGGCCGGCGATCCCGCGGGCGTCGCGGGCGACCTGCTCTTCGCGAGCAACTCGGGCGAGGATTGCGGCGATTACCTATCCGCTACGGGCCGCAGGTTTATGCCGTCACCTACGGCGGTGGCGAACAGGAATCCCAGGCCTACCCGGCTACCGCGGGCACGGCGGCGGACGCGCTTACCGTGTCTGGGCGCGCGCGACTTCGGCGACCATGGCTCGCTCGACGGTCCAGGACGCCGCGCATTCCGACGTGAATCCGCGCACCCTCACCTACCGCGGCGTCATCGCGGGCAATCCGTGGGCGTTACCGGCGGCGGCGTCAACGACATCGACGTCCGGCACGGTGAACACCGGTGGACGACCGACCGCGATACTGCTCGTCGTCCGCCGTTCACAACGACAACGACTTCGTCTGCGGCGGCCGGGCTTGCAGTGTCCTTCGACGAACGTCAATCGACGGGCATCAACCGGCGCACGACGCTGGCACGACCTGGCAACGGCGGCAGGCCATCGCGGGCGGGAAGGCGTCAGGCCAACGGGCCGATCGACGCAACACGAACGCCGACCGTCGACCTGCTCGATCCGAACGCTTTCGGCTCATCGCTCGCCCTGCGCCCGTCGCCGCCCGCGCTCACCATCAACGTGCCGCCGGGCACGGTGGCGGGCGACGTGATGGTGGCCGCGATCGTCGTGCGCAGCTCCGCTGTCCTCATCACGCCCCCTGCGGGCTGGGCGGCGCAAGCCGCCACGGTGCAGATCCTGGGCGACAGCAATCGCCAGCAGATCTTCACCCGGGTAGCGACCGGGGGCGAGCCCGCGAGCTACACGTGGCTCTTCGACATCGCGCACGCCGGCGCGGCGGGCGCCATCGTCAGCTACTCGGGGGTGGACAACACCACCCCGATCGACGCCTTCTCGGGCAATACCACGCCGCAGGGCGCCGACACGCTGCTGCAGCACCGCGCGCTGTCCACCACCACGACGGTCGCCGACGCGATGGTGGTGAGCACGCATGCCTTCGGCTCCTCGGCAACCTGGACCTCAGTCGGAGTCATCGAGCGCGCGGACATCGCCTCGCAGGGCGCAGGCAACGCGGGCGTGTCGCTCGCCATCTACGATGCGACGCAGGCCGTGGCCGGGCCGACGGGCGACCGCACGGCGACCGCCTCGGGCAACGGCGACCGCGGCAGCGCGCAATTCATCGCGCTGCGGCCGATCGTGCCGCAGGCGGTGCTGCACTGGACGATGGACCAGGCCTCGTGGAGCGGCGCCGCGGGAGAAGTCGTGGATCTGAGCGGCAACGGCCTTCACGGCACGGCGGTAAACGGCGCGAACACCGCCAACGTCACGCCCGCGATCGCCGGCTCGCCCGGCACCTGCCGCTACGGCAGCTTCGACGGCGTGAACCAGTATGCCCAGGTGGCGGACAACGCGCTGCTCGACGTGACCGATGAACTCACGGTGATGATGTGGCTGCGGCCGACCGCCTATCCGACGGGGGGCAACCTCAAGTCTTTCGTCTCGAAGGACAACAACTACGAGGCGCACCTCAACTCGGCGGGGCAGGTGTAACTGGTGGTGGGGCGGCGGCGCGCTGCAGCTCACCTCGGCCGGGACGGTGCCGCTCAATACGTGGACCCACGTGCGATCGTCTATTCGCGCAGCGGGGCTGTTCCAGCGCATCTACTTGAACGGCGTGCAGGACGCGAACACCAATAACCAGAACGCCGCGCTGCCCACCAACAACATGCCGTTCCAGGTGGGCGCCGACCAGGGATTCGCCGGCCGCGAGTTCGCCGGCCTGATCGACGAGGTGTACGTGTTTCGCAGCGCGCTGTCGGCCTCCCGCATCGCGCAGTACATGAACGCCACGCGCGCCTGTGCCTCCGCCATCAACCACTTTCGCCATCAGCCACTCGGGCAGCGGCGTGGGCTGCGTCGGACCAGCCGATCACCATCACGGCGCACGACGCTACGCACGCGGCGGTGGATGCGAACGCCCTGACGGTGAACCTGTCCACCAGCCACGGCAAGGGCACCTGGACCGGCATCCAGGCGGGCGGTGGCACGCTCAACGACCCCGTGGCGGGCGACGGCACCGCGACCTACAGCTTCGCCGTCGGCTCCAACTCGGTGACGCTCCTGTTCCGCAATGCCAACATTGCGGGAACCTCGGAAACCTTCAACTTCAACGTCAGCGGCGGCGGATTCAGCGAGCTCACCGGCACCGCGAGCGGCACGGACGACCCGCCATTCACCATGTACGGCGCGGGCTTCCGTTTCCGCAATGCCACCGACGCCACCGACGTCGTGCCGACCCAGATTTCGGGCAAGCCCTCCAACGTCGGCTGGAACGCGAGGACGCTGCGCATCCAGGCGATCAACACCGACACGCTGAGCGGCTCCTGCACGAACCTGTTCGCCAGCCAGGCGCAGACCGTAGAGCTGGGCGCGGAGTGCAACAGCCCGGCCGCCTGCGCCGGCGCCGCCGTGAGCGTCAACGGCACCAATGTGCAGACCAACAACGACAATGCGGGCCCCGGCACCTCGCTCTACACCGGCGTCCTGCTCAACTTCGATGCGAACTCCGAGGCGGACACCGTCATTTCCTATCCGGACGCGGGCCTCGTTTCGCTGCACGCGCGCTTCGATCTGAACGCGGGCGTCGCCGGCTACGAGATGGTCGGCTCCTCCAATGCCTTCGTCGTGCGGCCCTTCGGCCTCGCCTTCCGCGGCGCCAACGCGGCCACGCCGATCCAGCATTCGAGCACCGCGGCGGGCACGCCGCTCGCGCCGGCCGGCGACAACTTCACCATGACGCTCGCCGCCTACCGCTGGGCTGCGGGCGAGGACGCCGACAACGACGGCGTGCCCGATGCCGGCGCCACCATCACCGACAACGGCGCGACCCCCAATTTCGCCGCCAACGCGAGCGTGGCGGTGGGCGCGAACCTGCCCGGGGTGGCGCCGGGCACGGTGTCGCGCGGGCCGACCTGCGCGAGCGCCGCGAGCATCGCGCTCGCGGGCGGTGCGGGCACTGCGGCCGACTGGTGCTACAGCGAGGCGGGCAACGCGGTCTTCACGGCATCGGTGTCGGACTACCTCGGCGCCGGCGACGCCGACATCCTGGGATCGAGCGCGCTGGACGGCGATGCGGGCGGCGGCTACGTCGGGCGCTTCAAGCCCAAGTACTTCGCCGTCACCGGCGCGCCGACGCTGGTCAACCGCACGGACATCGTCGCCTGCGGCGCCTCCACCTTCACCTACATGAACGAGGAGCTCACGCTCGGCGTCACGCTGGAGGCGCGCACCACCCAGGGCGTGCTCACGCAGAACTACACCGGGGCCTACGCGAAGCTGAACCTGGCGACGTTGGCGAACCTGAATATCGGCGCAAGGAGCGGCGCGATCAACCTGACCGGCCGCGTGGACACGAGCCTGGTGCCCACGGGCAGCTTCACGAACGGCGTGGCAAGCTTGAGCGTGCGCACCGGCATCCGCCGCGCGTCGCCCGACAACCCCGACGGGCCGTTCGCCGGGACGCAGTTCGGCATCGCGCCCAACGACAACGATCCCAACGCTGCGGGCGGCGTGCAGATGGACACGCTGAACCTCGACGTGGACGGCAACGCGGTGAACGACCATTTTGCGGTCGGCCCGACGACCGAGTTGCGCTTCGGCCAGCTGCGGCTGCAGAACGCCTACGGCACGGGGGCCTCGGTCTTGCCGGTGCCGCTCGAGGCGCAGTACTGGAACGGCAGCACGTTCGCCGTGAACACCTTGGACAGCTGCACCACGCTGACGCGCGCGGCAATCGCTCTCACGTTCGGCGCGCCGCTCGCGCCCTGCAATACCGCGGTGAACGCCGCGAGCGTGCCGTTCGCGTCGGGCGTCGGCGCGCTCGTGCTCAGTGCGCCCGGCGCGGGCGCCCAGGGCAGCGTGCTGCTGACGCCCAACCTCGGCACGGCGGGGGGCAGCTACTGCAATCCCGGCAGCTTCGTCGCCGCCGCCAGCGCGCCGCTTGCCTACCTGCTCGGGCGCTGGAACGATGCGGACAATCCGGATGCTGACGGCACCACAGCCTACGACGACAAGCCGGGCGGGCGCGCGGTGTATGGGCGCTACGCGCAGCCGCGCAACTTCATCTTCTACCGCGAGAATTACTAGCGGTATATGGCGAAAAGCCGAACGCCAGGGCGGCGTTCGGCTTTTCGGTTCGCAACCGCGGATCTTCAGTTCTTCCGCGGGAACTGCTGGACGCGCTAGAACTTGTAGCGCACGCCGATCGACGTAAGGGTCACGGCGTCAGAGCTGGTTTCGAATTGTTCCCACTCCGCTTGCATGCTCCAGTTCCTGTTGAAGTTGAAGCGTGCGCCAACACCGTAGAACAGATCGGTGCTGCTGTCGTCATAGCTACTCACGCAGATCGCCCCGGAGCAGCCCGTGTCCCACATCCACAGACCTACCTTGCCCAGCAGCGCAAAGTTCTCGCCCAACGGCAGGGTTCCCGTGCCGGCGAGCGTAAGCGCCGTGACGCTGAGGCTGGCGCTGCCCCCCGGACCTGTGACGCTCGCAGTGCCGGCGTCGAGGTAGCCGGCTTCCACGCCCAAGTGCTTGTTGAACTGGAAGCCGCCGAAAATCTTGTAACCCGAATCGTCGCCGTCGACACTGAACCCAGGGCCACTGGTGGAAACGTCGATATTGGATATGCCGTAGGAGGCACCGATGTACCAGCCGGCGTCCGACTGCTGCGCGATGGCGGGCGCGCCGAATGCCATAAGCGCTGCTGGCAGAACGATTGCAAACGCTGTTTTCATGCGATTCATGCGAGTTTCCTTTGGTGAGTTTTCCATTGATTGACGTGTACCTCTCCCCAAGTTCAGTAACCCTCGATCCGGGCCAAATGGTATCCAACGGTGTGGTGCGGGCTATGTGCGCTGACGCACAGAGCCGGTTCCTCCGCTGGATGTAGGAGCGAGACGTGGATCAGCGCTTCGCGCGCGCGGTGGCGGCGAAGCGCTCGGCGAGCTGCGGCTGGGCAGCGTAGGCGTCGAGCAGGCCCTGCAGTTTTTCCAATGCGTCCAGCCGCTCGGCGGGCGCGGGGTGGGTCTTGAACATCAGCGCGAGGCCCGAGTCCTGCGGGTTCATCGCCTGCAGCGTTTGCAGCACGGAGGGCAGGCCGTAGGCGTCGTAGCCGCCACGCGCCGCGATCGCCACGCCCAGGCGATCGGCCTCCAACTCGTCGCCCTTGTCCAGGCCACGCGTGAAGACCTCGGAGCCAAGGGCGATCAGCTTTTCGCGGTTGGCGCCGTCGCGTCGCGCAAGCGCCTGCGTCAGCGCCTCGCCCGCGAGCGCGGTCTGCGCGCCTTTCTGGATCGCCTTCAGGTGGTGCTTGCGCAGCACGTGCCCGATCTCGTGCGCGAGCACGCCGGCGAGCTCGGCTTCGCTCTTCATGCGCTCGAGCATTCCGCGCGTGATGAAGATGGTGCCGCCGGGCGTGGCGAAGGCGTTGAGCTGCGGCGCCTCCAGCACGCCGAACTGCCAGGGCAGGTCCGGCCGCTCGGTCTGCGAGGCGAGCCACCGGCCGACCTGGTTGACGTAGCGCTGCACGCCGTCGTTCGGCATCAGCGGCGCCGCGCCGAGCAGGCGCGCGGCCACGTCGCGGCCGATGCCGATTTCCTCCTGCTCGCCGATATCGGTGGTCGCCGTGACCACGTTCTTTGCGGTGTCCACCAGCTTGTTGATGTCGAGGTTGCGCAGGTTGAACTGCGCGTGCGCGCCTGCCGTCGCGAAGGCAAGGCAGGCAAGGAGCGCGAGGCGCACGGGCGAGCCGCTCACGGGTAGCTCACCTGCTGCGCGCGCAGCGGCCGCGCCCGGCGAACTCGGCGGCGGCGTCCTTGCTTGCCGAGTAGCGCTCGAGCTTCTTCAGCTCGGCGGTGTTGGGCTTGGCGTTGGCGAGCTGATCGGCGTCGAGCCCGCGCACGCCGGTGGTGACCTGGGTGCCGCTGGTGCCCGTGCGCGCGACGTTGAGCACCTGCGCGATGCCGCTGTCGCCTTGCCTCGCGGCGCCCGCGCCTTCGTAGCGCAGCACGAGCATCCTCACCCAGCCCTCGGCACCGCCCGCGGCCTTGACGCGCGTCCAGCCGCCCTGTCGCTCCAGTGCGTCCACTTTCGCGTTCTCCGGCAAGCTGGCCGGCGGTGGCGGCGTCGGTGGCGGGCGATTGCTTGAGCTCGGTCGCGCGGATCACGGTGGCCGCCTCGGCGAGGCACAGCGCGGGCGCAAGCAGCGAGCCTGCGACCAGGAGCGAGGCGAGGGTTCTCACGAGTTCCTGCGCGGCTCGAACAGTTCCACCGGTTGGGCGCGGCCCTTGGCCTGGAAGGTGCCACATGATACGAAATCGAAGGCACCGTGGCAGCGCTCCATCGTCTCGCGCGAAACCAGGATCCGGCGTCCCGCCTCCTTGGTGAGGCCCTCGATGCGGCTGGCGAGGTTCACCGTGTCGCCGATCGAGGTGTACTCGCGGCGCTTGTCCGAGCCGATCAGGCCCACCACCGCCGGGCCGGAATGCACGCCGATGCCGACGTCGAAGTCGCGTCCCAGCTCCCCCAGCTCCACCTTGAAAGCGAGCAGCGTGTCCGCCATATCGAGCGCACAGGCCACCGCGTTGCGCGCGTGCTCGGGATCGTCGAGCGGCGCGCCCCAGAAGGCCATGATGGCGTCGCCGATGAACTTGTCGAGCGAGCCGCCGTGCCGGAAGATCACGTCGACCTGGCGGGTGAAGTAACGGTTGAGGATCTCCACCACCTCGTGCGGCGCGCGCGATTCCGAGAGCGTGGTGAAGCCGCGGATGTCGGAGAAAAGCAGGGTGACCTCGCGTGCCTGCCCAGTGCCCTCCAGCCCGCCGCGCTCGATGAGCTGCCTGACCACGTGCGGATTGACGAAGCGCGAGAACATCGCGATCGCCTCCTCGCGCGCGCGGCGCTCTTTGAGGTACGCGGCGGTCGCGGCGGCAAAGCAGAACAGCCAGGCGGCAGCAAGAGGCGCGAGCAGCGGCACGAGGAGCAGGCGACCGGCGGCGAACCAGCTCGCCGCCAGGGCAAAGGCGCTCGCTACGCCGAGGGCCGCGGCCACGCGGTTCGCGCTCAGGTTGCGCGCGAAGGCCGCGTACAGCAGCGCCAGGAGCAGCAGCGCCGCGGCGAAGGGCAGCCACGCCGGCGCGGCGCGCATGGCGCGGCCGTTCTTCAGGTTCTCGATTGCGGTGGCGAGGATTTCGATGCCGGGCTGCGTGGCGGAGAGCGGCGTCACGCGCAGGTCACCCAGGCCCGGCGCTGCCGCGCCGATCACGACGATCTTGCCCTTGAACTCGTCCCGCGGCCGCATGCGCTTGGCGCGCCCGAAATCCTCGTAGAGGTCGCTGAAGGAAGCGGCAGGGAATCCCCGCGCCTTGCCGCGCCAGGCGAGGCGCAGGTCGGGCGCATCCGGCACGGGAAAGCCGAGGTCGAGCGCGACGCGCGCGGCAAGCGAGGGCACGTCCCAGCCGCGCACCGTCGTGCGCAGCGGATAGCGGCGGCCGACATGGTCGTCGTCCTCGAGGAAGTTGATGGTGCCGCCGCGCCAGAGCTCCTGCGGCAGCGCCATCGGCGGCACGAGCGCAACGCGCGCCTGGATGTCGGCATTCGGCCGGCGCACCAGGCCGACCAGGGGCGCGAGCTCGGCTGCCGCCGCGCCGCTGGCGTGATCTCGCGCGTCCAGCATCAGCATCGGGAAGTACAGTCGCTCGCGGTACGGCAACGCCGCTTCCGCAAAGGCCTCGTCGCTCTGCGGGCGAAACTTGTCCGGCTCCGAGAACAGGATGTCGAACACCACCGCGCGCGGCTGCTGCGGCATCAGGCCGCGCAGCAGCTCGGCGTAGACCTCGCGCGGCCAGGGGAAACGCCCGGCCTCGGGCTGCATGGAAGCCAGGCTCTTCTCGTCGATGTCCACCAGCACCACGTCGGGATCCGGCGCGAGGCGCGCGGCGTGCCAGCGCGTGAACGAATCGAGAAGCCGGCTCTCCAGCGGCTCGAGCGCGCGCGCGAAGAAGATCTCGAGCGCGGCGAGTGCGAGCGCCGCGGCAGCGAAGCCGGCGAGCAGCCGCCTCACAGCTTGAGGCGCCGCCAGATCTCGGTGGAGAGCGCCGCCTGGTTGAGCGTGTAGAAGTGCAGGCCCGGCGCGCCGGCGGCGAGCAGCTTCGCGCACATCTCGGTGACCACGTCGAGGCCGAATGCGCGGATCGAGGCGGCGTCGTCGCGGTAGCCCTCGAGTTTCAGGCGGATCCAGCGCGGGATCTCGGCGCCGCAGGCATCCGAGAAGCGCGCGAGCTGCGAAAAATTGCCGATCGGCATCACGCCAGGGACGATGGGAAGCGAGAGGCCCGCGGCGCGGCACTCTTGCACGAAGCGGAAGTAGGCGTCGGCGTTGTAGAAGTACTGGCTGATGGCGGAATCGGCACCGGCGTCCACCTTCGCCTTGAAATTCTTCACCTCGTCGGCGGCATTGCGCGTCTGCGGGTGGTACTCGGGGTAGCAGGCGACGTCGATGTGGAACCAGTCGCCGGTGGTCTTGCGGATGAAGGCGACCAGCTCGCTCGCGTAACGGAACTCGCCCGAGGCGGCGACGCCCGAGGGCAGGTCGCCCCGGAGCGCGACCAGGTGCCGGATGCCGCTCGCCTTGTAGCGTTCAAGCTGCTCGGCGATGTCCTTCCTGGTCGAGGCGACGCAGGAGATGTGCGGCGCCGCCTCGTGCCCCGCCTTGCGGATCTCGAGCACGGTGTCGAGCGTGCCTTCCCGCGTGGAGCCGCCTGCGCCGTAGGTGCAGGAAAAGAACCGCGGCTTGAGCTTCGCGAGTGCCTGCCAGGCGGCGCGGAGCTTCTGCTTGCCTTCCGGGGTCTTGGGCGGAAAGAACTCGAAGCTGTTATCGGCCATTGAGGTAAGGCTTCAGCGCCGCGAATACGGCGCGGTTCGCGGGCGCCTCGATCCCCGCATCGGCAGCCATGCGCGCCACTGCCCCGGAGAGCCAGGGCGCTTCGAGCTTGCCGCCCGCCTCCAGGTCGGCGGCCATCGAGGCGCGCATCTCGGGCGGAAAGGCTTCGGCCTGCGCGAGCGTCTTCGCCACGAGGTCTTCCGCGAGCGCGACGCCGCGCTTTCGGCCCACGGCCCAGGTCTCGCGCATCACCGTCTCCAGCAGCCAGCGCAGGTCGGGGTCGGTGCGCACCACGCCGATCGTCCTGCGCGATACCGCGGTGGTCGCCGAGACCGCGACCAGCAGCACGAACTTCTCCCACAGCACGCGCTCGATGTCCTCGGCCAGCTCGCAATCGATCTTCGCACCCTGGCACGCCGCGTGGAAGGCCTGCGCGGCGCTGCGCTGCGCCGGCACGACGGGCCCGAAGCGAAGGCGCGCGATGGTGCCGGTATGCATGATCACGCCCGGCTCGCCGATGCGGCCGGCGATATAGGCGGCGCCGCCCATCACGCGCTCCCTGCCCAGGATCGCGCCGATGCGCGCCACCGACTCGACGCCGTTCTGGAACGGGATGACCAAGCCGCCGCCCTCCACCACGGGGCGCAGTTGCGCGGCGCCTTCCTCCGTGTCCCAGAGCTTGACGGCGAACAGCGCGATCTCTGCCGGGCCCGCGTCGGCGGCACGGCCCACCGCCTTCACCTTCAGGTTGGCATCACCCAGCGGGCTCTTGAGCGTGAGGCCGCTGGCCTTGAGCGCTTCGAGGTGGCGGCCGCGCGCGATGAACGTAACGTCATGTCCGGCTTGCACCAGTCGTCCGCCGAAATACCCGCCGACCCCACCCGCGCCCATCACCGCGATGCGCATGGCTTCAGTCCTTCCTCACTTCGACCCGGATGCGGTTCTCGCCCAAGAGCACCGAGGTGAGCGCCCAGGAAATGACGCTGTAGACGATCGCGCCGAAAAAGCCCCACCAGAAGCCGCTCACCGTGAAGCCCTGCAGCCAGGAGCCCACCATCCAGAACAGCAGCCCGTTGATGACGAAGATGAACAGGCCAAGCGTGAGGAGGGTGACCGGCAGGGTGAGCAGGATGAGCACCGGCCGGATGAATGTATTCACCAGCCCGAGAACCACCGCCGCGATCATGGCAGCGGTGAAGTCGGCCACGACGATCCCCGGCAGCACGTAGGCCACCGTCAGCAGCGCCAGCGAATTGATCAGCCAGACAACGAGGAGCCTGAGCATGGGGAAAATGGGGTCAGGGCCGAATTTTCGCTCGCCAGAAGTATTCGGCCCTGACCCCGATTTCAATAGCGGTAATGGTCGGACTTGTACGGCCCCTGCTTCGCCACGCCGATGTACTTCGCCTGCTCGTCGCTCAGCTCGGTGAGCTGCGCGTTCAGCTTCCTCAGCTGCAGGCGCGCCACCTTCTCGTCGAGGTGCTTGGGCAGGGTGTAGACGCCCACCGGGTACTTCGAGGTGTTGGTGAAGAGCTCGATCTGCGCGATGGTCTGGTTGGCGAACGACGAGCTCATCACGTAGCTCGGGTGGCCCGTGCCGCAGCCCAGGTTCACCAGCCGCCCCTTGGCGAGCAGGATGATGCGCTTGCCGTCCGGGAAGATCACGTGGTCCACCTGCGGCTTGATCTCCTCCCACTTGCACTTGTCGAGAGACGCCACGTCGATCTCGTTGTCGAAGTGGCCGATATTGCAGACGATGGCCTGGTCCTTCATCTTCTTCATGTGCTCGTGCGTGATGACGCGGTAGTTGCCCGTCGCGGTCACGAAGATGTCGGCCTTGTCCGCCGCCCAGTCCATGGTCACCACGCGATAGCCCTCCATCGCCGCCTGCAGCGCGCAGATCGGGTCGATCTCGGTCACCCATACCTGCGCGGAGAGCGCGCGCAGCGCCTGCGCCGAGCCTTTGCCCACGTCGCCGTAGCCCGCCACCACCGCGACCTTGCCCGCGACCATCACGTCGGTGGCGCGCTTGATGCCGTCCACCAGCGACTCGCGGCAGCCGTAGAGGTTGTCGAACTTGGACTTGGTCACCGAGTCGTTGACGTTGATCGCGGGAAACAGCAGGCGCTTGTCCTTCGCCATCTCGTAGAGCCGGTGCACGCCGGTGGTGGTTTCTTCCGTCACGCCGCGGATCTCCTTGCCGACCCGGGTGTACCAGCCCGGCTGCGTGGCGAGCCGCTTCTTGATCGCCTTGAATAACGACGTTTCCTCCTCGCTCTTCGGGTTGGCGATCACGGCGGGGTCCTTCTCGGCCCGCTGCCCGAGGTGCACGAGCAGCGTCGCGTCGCCGCCGTCGTCGAGGATCATGTTCGGGCCTCGCATCTCAGCCCCGGCCCCGAACTCGAAGATGCGGTGCGTGAACTCCCAGTACTCGTCCAGCGACTCGCCCTTGTAGGCGAAGACCGGCGTGCCCGCCGCCGCAATCGCCGCCGCGGCGTGGTCCTGCGTGGAGAAGATGTTGCACGAGGCCCAGCGCACCTCCGCCCCGAGCGCCTTCAGCGTCTCGATGAGCACGGCAGTCTGGATGGTCATGTGCAGCGACCCGGTGATCCTCGCGCCCTTGAGGGGCTTCTTCGCCGCGTACTCCTCGCGGATCGCCATCAGCGCCGGCATCTCGGACTCGGCGATGGCGATCTCCTTCCTGCCCCAGCCGGCGAGCTTGAGGTCGGCGACGTGGTACTCGGCGTTCTTCGCATTCATCACGGCAGCATTCATGGTTCCGGTCTCCAGAAAGCAAAAAGCGCTCGCACCGTTTCCAGTGCGAGCGCCGTTGAATTTAGCTGAGCCTGACCCCCTCGGAAGCTCGTCGGGGACGCAACGCTCCTCAGCGGGCCGCATTATCGCGCAGGCGGCTCGCGGCGCGCAAGCATGCGCGCGAACGGGGCGGAGGCTCCCGAGACGCCGGGATAGGTGGACGGCAGCGAAAGCCGGTAAATTGCGGCCATGGCGAGTACCCCGGCCTCGGTCTTCGCGACCGTGGTCTTCCTGAGGATCCCCGAGTTCGCGCGCCGTTCTGCGACGGAGCAGGCGCGCCTGCGCGCCCAACTGGAGTCGGCGCTCGCGGTGGCGATCGCGGACATGAACGAGGCGAGCCGCATCGTGCTCGACGCCGCCGACGGCATCGTCCTCACCGTTCTCGGCGACCCGCGTTCCGCCCTTCGCGTCACCGAGCGCGCGCTGGCGGCGGGGGTGGCGGGCCTGCCGCTGGGCGCCGGCATCACGCATGGCGCGGTGCGCCCGGCCGGGGAAAACCGCGGCGGGCTCCTGGGCGACGGCATTGCGGTCGCGGCCGGCATTTCCGCCCTCGCCGGTCCCTCGAAGATCCTCCTGACGAAGGAATTCCGCGACGCGCTCGCGGCTGCCGCCCCGGGGGCGGAGGCGAGCCTCGTCAAGGCCGGCACGCACACCGACGCGAGCCTGCGCGCGCACCAGCTCTACCACAGCGACCCGCGCGCCCTGCGCGCACGCGGCCGGCGCTATGCGCTCGCGGGCGTCTTGCTCTTTCTCGGCCTGCTTGGCGCGGGTGTCGGCTACCGCGTCTCGCTGGAGGGCGCGAAGGGCTTCGCCGAGCGCGTCACGGCCACGCTGCGCGCGGGCGTGCAGGGGCTCGCCGGGCGGCTGGGGCGCTGATGGCGGCGAAGACCCCGAAGCGCATCGGGCGCTACAAGATCCTCGGCGAGCTGGGCCGCGGCGCGATGGGCGTCGTCTACAAGGCCGAGGACCCCGCGCTCGACCGCGTCGTGGCGCTCAAGACCATCTCGCTCGCGGAGGCCGAGGGGCGCAAGGACTACGAGAAGCGCTTCATGCTGGAAGCCAAGGCCGCGGGCAAGCTCACGCACCCCAACATCGTCACCATCTTCGAGTTCGGCGAGGAGGACGACCTCGCCTACATGGCGATGGAGCTGCTGGAGGGCACCGAGCTGCGCGAGCGCATGCGCGCGAACGCGCTCCCCGCCTCAGAGGCCGTCGACATCGCGCTGCAGGTCGCCGAGGGCCTCGCCTTCGCGCACGAGCACGGCATCGTCCACCGCGACGTCAAGCCCGGCAACATCATGCTGCTCGAGCGCGGGCCGGTAAAGATCATGGATTTCGGCATTGCGCGCATGCGCCACGCCGACCACAAGACCAGCGCCGGCATGGTGCTGGGCACGCCGCGCTACATGTCGCCCGAACAGATCAGCGGTCAGCCGGTGGACCAGCGCTCCGACATCTTCTCGCTCGGCGTCGTCCTGCACGAGATGCTGACCGGCGGATCGCTGTTCGCCGGGCGGGACGTGGACCAGATCGCGCACAACGTGACCTACGTCGAGCATGCGCCGCCCTCGCGCAGCAATCCCGGGGTGCCCCAGATGCTGGATTTCGTGGTGGCGCGCGCGCTGAAGAAGGATCCCGCGGTGCGCTACCAGGACGCCTACGAGATGTGCGCGGACCTGCGCGATGCGCTGGCCGAGATGAAGGGCCGCGCCCCGGCACGCGGCGCCGACGAGGCCGAGCGTACGCAGACCCTGAAGATGGAGGCCGGCGCGAAGGAGGCGCCGCTCGCGCCGGCGGCGAGCCAGATCGTGGCCGACACGCGACTGCCGCTGTCGCGGCAGTTCGATTCCGCCGCGGCGCTCGAGCGGTTGGAGAGGCCCTGGCGCAACGACCGCAAGCGGCTCGCGCACGCGCCGCCCCCCGTCGGATTGCTCAGGCGGATATGGCGCGACCGCTTGCCGCGCCGGCTCTTCGCGGTGGCGGTGGTCGCCGGCTGCCTGGGCGCCCTGGCCGCGTTCGCGTAGGGCAGACCGCAGGCTCGTACGCCATCATGCGCCTGAAGGACAAGTGCGCCATCGTCGTCGGCGCCGGCCAGAGCCCGGGCGAGGGCATCGGCAACGGCCGCGCCACGGTGCTGCGCTTCGCCGCCGAAGGTGCCCGCGTCATGGCAGTGGACCGCGATCTTGCCTCCGCCGAGGAAACGGCCGCGATGGCGCGCGCGGCGGGCGGCGACTGCGTCGCCTCGCAGGCCGACGTGACGCGTGAGGCCGAGTTGGCCGCGATGATCGGCGCGGCGCGGAAGCGCTGGGGTCGCATCGACGTGCTGCACTACAACGTTGGCGTGAGCCTCGCGGGCGGCGACAAGCCGCTCGCCGAGATCACCGAGGAAGCCTTCGATCGCGTCATGGCGATCAACCTGCGCGGCGCCGTAATGGCCTGCAAGCACGTGGTGCCGCTCATGCGCGCGCAGCGCTCCGGCTCGATCATCCTGATCTCGTCGCTCGCCGCGCTCGAGGACTACCCGCTCGTCGCCTACAAGGCGAGCAAGGCGGCGATGATCGCCTTCACGCGCCAGCTCGCGCTGGAGAACGCCGCGTACGGCGTGCGCGCCAATGTCATCCTGCCGGGCCTGATGGATACGCCGATGGCGGTGGATACCCGCGCCAGGGCAAGCGGGCGGGCGCGCGCCGAGATCGCCGCCGAGCGCGACCGGCGCGTGCCATTGCGGCAGAAGATGGGCAACGCCTGGGACGTGGCGAACGCGGCGCTGTTCCTTGCCTCGGAGGAGGCGGGCTTCATCACGGGCGTGGCGTTGCCGGTGGACGGCGGCGGCGCGCTCAGAGGCGCGCAGCACCCTTAGGCCGGGCCTGCACCATCGGCATGCCGCGGGCCCGCGGCATGGTTCAGATATTCCAGCGGTAGCCCAGATAGAAGAAGCCGCGGTCGGTGTCGTCCCGCGAAGCGGGGCCGACGGTGCTGGTCTTCTCCCAGGTGAACTCGCCTTCGATCGTGAATCTTTCGTGGATGCGGTAGCTCAGGCGCAACCCGGGCGTCCAGCGCTCGAGCTTCAGCGCCAGATTGTCCTCCTGCGTGTAGTACCTGAGCGAAGGCTCGATGGTCCAGTCGCCCAGCGTGGATAGGTTGTTGTAGGAAAGCAGGTAGCCGTCCAGCGTCGGGCCTGTCACGTAGGTGAGGCCGAAGACGCTCGTGTCGCGGCTCGAGTACAGGTTGGTGCCGATGGCCTGCAGGCCGTAACTGTAGATGTCGCCGGTGGCCGGCTGCGCGGGAATCACGATGCCGTTCACCGTCACCGAGGGCAGCGCCCCGACGTTGGTCAGCCGCGCGTCGGCGCCAATCTGCCATTTGGTGGCGATCGGCGTCGTGAAGCCGACCAGGGCTTGCGTCGCCGTCGCGGTCACGTCGCTCGCCAGCTGGCGGATCTGGCTCTCGGTAAGCGGGCCGAGCAGCGTCGCGAGCGATGTCGTCCCCTGGCCGATGATCGCGTTGGTGGTCGTGAGCGTTGGCGCCTTGCGGCGGTCGTACAGCAGGTTGACCGTCGTGCGCCCCTCCGTCTGCCAGGTGCCCTGCGCCATCATAATGTTCCATTCCTTGTAGCTCGTGTCGTAGTCGAGCAGGGAGAACAGCGAGGTGCCACCGCGGAAGTAGCGCACTTCGGTGCCGACCGCGCGGCGATCGAGCAGCCCGTCGCTCTCCTGCTCGATGACGAAGAAGTTCCCGCTCCAGGCGTCGGCGAGGTTCTCGTACTCGACATTGGCGGCCCAGAACTGCCGGTCCGACTCGATCTTCGGGTACTCGACCGGGACTCCGGCTGCGGCGTTGATGCGCCACTTCGGCGCCACGCGGATGCCGCCGATGGCGCCGTCGAATCGGTGCGGCAGGCCGCCCACCAGGCCGGTCTGCCGGCCGATGCGCGCGGACAGCGGGTTCTGCAGCCCCCGGTAGTCGAAGTAGGCTGCCGTGAGGCGGTTGTAGCTGTCCTGGCCATCGTCGAGGAAGCTCACGCTGTTGGTGTCGCGCAGCACGAAGCGCGTATCGCCGCTCTCGGTGCGGTTGCGCAGCGTGAGATCCACGTTCGTGACGAGCGCGGAAAGGTCGGTCGCCGTGAACGTCGATCGGTCGGGAGTGGTCGGCGTATCGAACGCGGTCTCGACCTTGGTCCTGCCGCCGTAGTAGTACTGCGAGAGCGTGCCGGTCAACCCGCGCTGCGGCACTCGCTCCACGCGCCGCGGGGCGGCCGCAACGGGCGCGGCCAGCGCAGCGAGGCGCTCGCGCACGCGCGCAGCGCCTTCGCCGTCCGGGTAGAGCTTCAGGTAGAGCTCGTATTCCGCGCGCGCCTTCTGCACTTCGCCCGCGCGCTCGCGCGCGACCCCGGCGAGCTCCTGCGCGTCGCGGGACTGCCGGTTCGGCGGCAACATCAGCAGCTCGTTGAGGCGCTCGGTGGCGAGCGCGTCGTTGCGCGCATCGAGCGCCGCGCGCGCGGCGGCCATCAGTCCCGCGGCCCGCGCCTCGACTTCGGCAGAGGCGATCGCAGGCACCGTGGGCGCCACCGCAGCCGGCAACGGGGGCTCCGCCCGCGCCGCCGGAACGGGCGCGATCGCCGGGGGAGGCGGCGCTGGCGGAGCGGGAGGGCGAGGCGCCGCGGCCACCGGGGCCGCAGGCGGCACTGGCCGCGTCTCGCCGAGGTCAATGACCTCGGCCAGCGGATACCGCCGCAACAGGCGCTGCCGCGCCTCCTGGGCGGCCTTCTCCGTCGGGAAGTAGCCGAGCACAAGGTCGTACTCGGTGCGTCCCTGCCGGCGCGCCTCGGAGATCATCAACTCGTAGTTGGCGAATTCGCCCGGCAGCGGCTGGGCGCGCTGCATCTGCGTGACGGAAGCGAAGGACGCGAGCCTGATGATGTAGCGGAACTGCGCCAGCGTTTCCGGCGCGACGGGCGCGGGCGGGCGGACCGCGGGAGCAGGCACCGGCGCGGGAACGGGCGCCGGAGCAGGTGCGGCCACGGGCTCTGCCGGCGCCGCCGGAACGGCAGTCACGGCCGGCTGCGCCACGCGCGCGGCGCCACCCGGAACGACGATGTCGACGGCACGGTCTCCTGCCGGGCGCACGCGCATGCCCTTAAGCGAACTGGTGAGCCGGACGGTCACCTTGCGCGACTGCAGGCTCGCCTGCACGGGATACACCACTTCCACGCCCGGGAACGACGGGCTGGGCTGGAGACGACGGGACTCGGGCACGGGAGCCCCGTCCAGGGTGAGGGGCCTGAAGTAGACGTCGACCAGTCCGTCGCCGAAGATCTCGTGCCGCAGATACTGGATGCGCACGCCGAAGCTGATGCGGATGACCGCGTCGGCGTGCTCCGTCAGGACTACGACTTCGTCGAGCACTTCCGCACCTGCCACGGCCGGCATCAGCGCGGCGGGAAGGATCGAGAGTGCGAAGGCGAGCCTGCGGATCAGCGCTCGCCAGGCCATCCGGTCGATTCGTCGGTTTCCTGGAGCATCGGATCAGAAGCCGCCGTCGGTGGACCGGTGCTTGCCGGATCTGGCCTTCAGAATCGTGGTGAAGGTGCTGTTGGTATAGGTGTGGCAGCTGCCCGAGCAATCCTTGAGCTCCACCACCGTGTAGAGGATCTTCGGCGAGTCGACTTTCTTGTGCGCATCGGGCTTGAACCGCGAAGCGTGGCAGCCCGCGCAGTCCGGCTTGTAGGCCGCGAACGTCCAGGTCGCGACCTCGCTGTTCGAGGCATGGCAGTTCGCGCAGGTGACACCCGAGTTGTGCTGCTTGTAGAAGGGCGAGAGATGCGCGTAGGGCCTGACCGGAGACCAGGCGCTCGTCGTGTGGCAGGCGTCGCAGGCACGCGTCGTAGAGAAATGTCCGGCGGACTTGCCGCGGGCGCTGGTGCCGTTGTGGCAGCTGGCGCAGGTGCCGGGGGCGACGCTCGCGTGGCTGAAGGTCGCGGGCAGCCACGCGGTGGTGCGGTGGCAGGTGTCGCAGGAGGCGGTGGTGACGACGTGGTTCGTGGTCTTGCCGCGGGCGCTGGTGCCGTTGTGGCAGCTGGCGCAGGTGCCGGGGGCGACGCTCGCGTGACTGAAGGTCGCGGGCAGCCACGCGGTGGTGCGGTGGCAGGTGTCGCAGGAGGCCGTGGTGACGACGTGGTTCGTGGTCTTGCCGCGGGCGCTGGTGCCGTTGTGGCAGCTGGCGCAGGTGCCGGGGGCGACGCTCGCGTGACTGAAGGTCGCGGGCAGCCACGCGGTGGTGCGGTGGCAGCTGTCGCAGGAGGCGGTGGTGACGACGTGGTTCGTGGTCTTGCCGCGGGCGCTGGTGCCGTTGTGGCAGCTGGCGCAGGTGCCGGGGGCGACGCTCGCGTGGCTGAAGGTCGCGGGCAGCCACGCGGTGGTGCGGTGGCAGGTGTCGCAGGAGGCCGTGGTGACGACGTGGTTCGTGGTCTTGCCGCGGGCGCTGGTGCCGTTGTGGCAGCTGGCGCAGGTGCCGGGGGCGACGCTTGCGTGACTGAAGGTCGCGGGCAGCCACGCGGTGGTGCGGTGGCAGCTGTCGCAGGAGGCGGTGGTGACGACGTGGTTCGTGGTCTTGCCGCGGGCGCTGGTGCCGTTGTGGCAGCTGGCGCAGGTGCCGGGGGCGACGCTTGCGTGACTGAACGCAGCCGGCAACCAGGCAGTCGTCCGATGGCAGCTATCGCAGGAGGCGGTGGTGACGACGTGGTTCGTGGTCTTGCCGCGGGCGCTGGTGCCGTTGTGGCAGCTGGCGCAGGTGCCGGGGGCGACGCTCGCGTGACTGAAGGTCGCGGGCAGCCACGCGGTGGTGCGGTGGCAGGTGTCGCAGGAGGCCGTGGTGACGACGTGGTTCGTGGTCTTGCCGCGGGCGCTGGTGCCGTTGTGGCAGCTGGCGCAGGTGCCGGGGGCGACGCTCGCGTGACTGAAGGTCGCGGGCAGCCACGCGGTGGTGCGGTGGCAGCTGTCGCAGGAGGCGGTGGTGACGACGTGGTTCGTGGTCTTGCCGCGGGCGCTGGTGCCGTTGTGGCAGCTGGCGCAGGTGCCGGGGGCGACGCTTGCGTGACTGAACGCAGCCGGCAACCAGGCAGTCGTCCGATGGCAGCTATCGCAGGCGGCCGTCGTGACAACGTGGCCCGCGGGCTTGCCAGGCGCACGCGAGCCGTTGTGGCAGGTGGCACAGGTTCCAGGCGCGATTGCGACGTGGCTGAAGCGGGCGCCCGCAAAGGTGGAAGTGTTGTGGCAGGACTCGCAGGGCTGAGTCACCGGGATGTGGCTGGCAGACATGACCGTGGTGGCGATGCGCCTGGCCGCCGTATGGCAGGACGCGCATTGCCGCGGCGTGCCCTTGAACACGCCGCGCACATGGCAGGAATCACAGCGCGCGGCCTGATGCGAGCCGGTGAGGGGGAACCCTGTGCGCAGGTGATCGAACTTGCCGGGCGCCTGCGCATCCGCCGGCGCTGTCACAAGCATCGCCAGCGCGGCCATTGCTGCGTGCAGGAGCACTCGCATCATTGCACCCTCCCGATCATGCGCTACCTCTGCCTGATCTGTTTGAAGGTCGCAGTCACGTGACATCTCTCGCACTGCTTGCCGAACCCGCCGTCGTGCACGTCGTCGGCCGCATGGCAGCTGACGCAACTGGTTGGCAGCGTCGCGCGGTTTGCCACCGGCTGGCGATGGCAGGCATCGCAGCGGACCTTGCGGTGCGCCCCGTCCAGCGCGAACTTGGTCTGGCGGTCGTGATTGAAATCCCAGCTCTTCCATGAGCGCGCGTTGTGGCAGGAAGCGCAGTTGGGGCCCAGGCGCCGCTTGTGCACGTCGTCCCGCTCGTGGCAGGCGAGGCATTCGCGCTTCGCGTCTTTGTAGCGCGGGGTCGCGTGGCACTTGGCGCACGGGACCACGAGATGCCCGCCGAGCAGCGGGAAGCGCGAGCGCGCGTGGTCGAATTGCGCCTTCTTCCAGGAGCCGGCGTCATGGCAGCTCTCGCACTTCGTGCCCACCTGGCCTTCGTGCTTGTCGTCCTTCTTGTGGCAGCCGTAGCAGTCCTTGGGCGTACGCGCATACTCGGGGTCGCGGTGGCAGGCTTCGCACTTCACGCGGGCGTGGCTCTGCAGCAGCGGGAACTTGGTCTTCGCGTGGTCGAACTTGCTTTCCTTCCAGTTGCGCTCGGTGTGGCAGTTGCCGCAGGTCTCGCCGAGCGCGCCCTTGTGTTTGTCGTCCTTGCGGTGGCAGCCGATGCACGTGCTCGGCGCGTCCTTGAACACGGGCGACTTGTGGCAGCTCTCGCACTTGATGGCGTTGTGCTTGCCGAGCAGCGGGAAGCGCGTCTTGGCATGGTCGAAACGCCCGACCTTCCAGTCGCGCTCGCTGTGGCAGTCGCCGCAAGACACGCCGAGCGAGCCCTTGTGCTTGTCGTCCTTGCGGTGGCAGGCGATGCAGGTCGTCTGCAGCTTGTCGCGATACAGGTGCCCGGTGTGGCAGGTGTCGCATTTCGTGGTGCGATGCCGCCCGCGCAGCGGATAGCGGGTGTCCTTGTCGTGGTCGAAGCGCAGCGTCTTCCAGTCGCGATCGTCCGTGGCAGGACTCGCACTTCTCGCCGTAGCGCGCCTTGTGCTTGTCGTCCTTGCGATGGCAGCCGAGCACGTGACCGGCGTCTCCTTGTAGCGGTCGCTCTTGTGGCAGCTCTCGCATTTGAGCGGCGCATGTTTGCCGCGCAGGGGAAAGCGCGTCTTGTCGTGATTGAAGCGCGTCTCCTTCCAGTTGCTCTCGCTGTGGCAGTCCGCGCATGCCATGCCGAGGCGCCCCTTGTGCACGTCCTTCTTCGCGTGGCAATCGATGCAGCGCCCCGGCGCCTGGCGGAATTGCTTCCCGGGCGCATGGCAGCTGCGGCAGGCCGTCTTCGGGTCCGCGTGCGCGCCGCGCAGCGCGAAATCGGTCTGCGCATGGTCGAACGCGCGCTCCTCGAGCGGCGCGATCTTCGCCTCGCGGCCGCGGTGGTCGGTGTGGCAGGCGCGGCAGGGCTGCGGCTTCAGCCGCCCGTGAAAGCCCGTATGCGCGCGCATGTCCACGGCCACTTCCTTGTGGCAATCGAGGCACAGGTCGTCTTGCGCGGCGCGCTTGAACGGCACGTGGCACTTGCGGCATTCGTTCTCGACCTTGGCGTGTGCCTCGATCACGGGCCCGGGCGCCAGCACGCTCTCCAGCGACTGGGCAAGGGCCGAGCCGCACGCGAGCGCGAGCCAGGTTGCGAGCAGGCACCGGACGTTCAATAGGCGTGGACGGCGACCACATGGGCGATCGCGCTGAGCACCATCATCCAGACGAACGGCACGTGCAGGACGTGCCACAGCGAGAACAGGCGCTCATAGCGGCTGAACTGCGCCACGCGCTGCGCGCCGGAGATGAATTCCTCGATGAACGCGTGGCCGCCGGCCAGGTGGCGCCGCTGGACCGCGGCGTCCCAGCCGAATGCGCGCGCGTGCATCCGGTAGACACGCGCAAATTCCCGCGTGCACCGGCGGCGAACCCAGCGCCCGCGAACGCCGAGCGTGAGGAAGTTCCAGGCCCCGTGCACGACGTTGTTCGGCCGCGCGAGCGCCGCCGCCTCGAATCCACTGAGCCACTGCTGGACGCGCGGGGCGAAATCCAGCTTGGAACGCAAGTTCCCGCTGCTCAGCCCGACCTCGGCCTGCAGCTGCGCGAGCGTCATGCGCGTGCCATACAGGCCGTGGTGGATGCGCACGTAGATGAAGCGCCCCACGATGCCGCTCGCAGCGACGAGCAGCATGCTCGTGAGCGCGACCCCGGCGTTGACCGAGCCGATCTGGAAGCGCGAATGCACGAGGATGAGGAACGGCGCCGCAATGCCGCAGGCCATGTGCAGCGCGAACCACCCCTTGGTTGCGCCCCAGGCTTGCATGAAGCGCAGGCGCTTGCGCAGCGGGTAGAGTAGGACGAGGAGCAACGCGACACCGCCTGCGAGCCCGAGGTTGTAGCCGAGCTCCGAACCCGGCGTGTAGTCGGCGTAGCGACTGAAGAGCCACGCGGCGCCAACGAGCGCCGCGACCACGGGCAGGAAGAACACGCTGCGCCGCGAGGGCGCGGCCTTCTCCCGCGCCACGCTTGCGTGGTGGTAGGTGGTGCTGGCGTGCATGATTCGTTTGGTGCCGGGGAGTTTCTTTGCTAAGTTCGTGTGCAGCACGGCATGATGTCAAAAATTGTGTTCACCGCGATGGCGATAGTTGGCGTGGTTTCGAAAAAACAACAGCGGGCGTCGCCGCGCTGCGACGAAATTCGCGCGCTGTCGGCAGCGGGCGACGCTTAAAGGCAAATGAAATTCATTTCACAGGAATTACTGCTCTATCTCGGCCCGCTGCTCGCCGTCTTCGGCGTGTATTTTTTCCGGCGCGCGCGCGCGCACGCGCAGCACAAGGAGCAGCTGCAGGAAGCAGTGGAGGCCGGCCTCACCGAGCCGGTGTCGCTGCATCCCGTGATCGATCCGAACCGCTGCATTGGCTCGAGCTCGTGCGTATCGGCCTGCCCTGAGTCCGCGATCGGGGTGATCCACGGCAAGGCGCAGCTCGTGAATCCGTCGGCGTGCATCGGTCACGGCGCCTGCGCCGCGTCCTGCCCGCTCGAGGCGATCAAGCTCGTCTTCGGCACCGAGCGACGCGGCATCGACATCCCCTACGTGAAGCCGAACTTCGAGACCAACGTGCCGGGCATCTTCATCGCCGGCGAGCTCGGCGGCATGGGGCTCATCCGCAAGGCGGCGGAGCAGGGCCGCCAGGCGATCGGCTCGATCAAGGGACTCGCGCGCGGCAGCAAGGACTACGACGCGGTCATCGTTGGCGCGGGCCCCGCGGGCATCGCCGCGGGCCTGGGCGCGATCCAGCACAAGCTGAAGTACGTCCTGCTCGAGCAGGAGGACTCGCTCGGCGGCACCGTGTACCACTACCCGCGCAACAAGGTGGCGATGACCGCGCCGGTGCAGCTACCGCTGGTCGGCAAGATGAAGTTCAACGAGGTCTCCAAGGAGACGCTGCTCGAGTTCTGGCAGGGCGTGGTGCGCAGGACCGGGCTCAAGGTCCGATTCAACGAGCGCATGGAGGCGATCGAGCGCGCGGGCGGCGGGTTCGTGGTGAAGACCACGCGCGGCGCCTACAACGCGCGCGCGGTGCTGCTGGCGGTGGGCCGGCGCGGCTCACCGCGAAAGCTCGGCGTGCCGGGCGAGGAACTGCCGAAAGTCGTCTACCGGCTCGTGGACGCGGAGCAGTACCGCGGCCAGCGCGTGCTGGTCGTGGGCGGGGGCGACAGCGCGCTCGAAGCGGCGCTCGCGCTAGCGGAGCAGCCCGGCACGAAGGCCGCGCTCTCCTATCGCGGCGCCGCCTTCGATCGCGTGAAGCCGAAGAACCGCGAGCGCCTGGATGCCGCGGCGGCCGCGAAGCGCATCCAGGTGCTGCTCGGTTCTACGGTCGAGCGCATCGGTGCGCGCGAGGCGGTGCTGAAAGTGGCGGGCAAGAGCGTCAGCCTGCCGAACGATGCGGTCATCGTCTGCGCGGGCGGGGTGCTGCCGATCGACCTGCTGAGGAAGGCCGGCATCGATTTCGAAACCAAGCGCGGCACGGAGTAGGGTGGGCCTGCGGCCCACCGTGACCCGGCACGCGGCGGGCCGTTGGCCCGTCCTGCGCAACTAGGGAGCCTCTGATCTATTCCCGCGTGCGCGACGGTAGCGATTTTCGTGCAGGGCGAGACAGCGGGCGCCGCCGTGTGCTCGCCGCCCACAAGGCGGCCGATGGCGATGCCATGCGCGAAAATCGCCCCGTCCCTCCAGGCGGCGAGGCCGCGAGGCGGGCGTTCAAGGCAAAGGCCTCGCCGCCTTCGGGTTGCGGCCGGAAGTCCGAGACGATTGGCTTACGATAGCGCGATGACACGGGCGCCGGCGTTGTTGCTTGGCCTTGCGATATCGACATATCGCTGCGGCCGCGCGCCTAGCCGGCGCCGCGTTCCGGCCGCAACGCGCCACCGCGCGAATAGATCAGAGGCTCCCTAGCCGCGGCACACGACCGTCAGGCCGCCTGCTTGAGCGCCAGCGCCTTGTCGGTCGCTTCCCAGGTGAACTCGGGCTCCTCGCGGCCGAAGTGGCCGTAGGCGGCGGTCTTCTCGTAGATCGGCCGCAGGAGGTCCAGCATCTGGATGATGCCCTTGGGCCGCAGGTCGAAGTTGGCGAGCACGAGCTGCGAGAGCTTCTCGTCCGAGATCTTGCCGGTGCCCTGGGTCGTCACCATCACGCTCGTGGGCTGCGCCACGCCGATGGCGTAGGACACCTGCACCAGGCACTTGGCGGCGAGGCCCGCGGCGACGATGTTCTTCGCCACGTAGCGCGCGGCGTAGGCCGCCGAGCGGTCCACCTTGGAGGGATCCTTGCCGGAGAACGCGCCGCCGCCGTGCGGCGCGGAGCCGCCGTAGGTGTCGACGATGATCTTGCGGCCGGTGAGGCCGCAGTCGCCTTTCGGCCCGCCGATCTCGAAGCTGCCGGTCGGGTTGACCAGGTACTTGATCTTGCCTTTCACCAGGTTCTTCGGCAGCACCGGCTTGATCACGGTCTCGATCACCGCCTCCTCGATCTTCTTGTGCTCGAGGCCCGGCGCGTGCTGCGTGGAGAGCACCACGGTGTCGATCGCGTCGGGCTTGCCGTTCACGTATCTGATGGTGACCTGCGATTTCGCGTCGGGGCGCAGCCACGGCAGGCGCCCGTCGCGCCGCACTTCGGACTGGCGCTCGACCAGCCGGTGCGACAGGTAGATGGCGAGCGGCATCAGGCTCGGCGTCTCGTCGCAGGCATAGCCGAACATCAGGCCCTGGTCGCCCGCGCCCTGGTCGAGGTCGAGTCCCTTGCCTTCGTCCACACCCTGCGCGATGTCCTTGGACTGCTCGCCGTAGGCCACGATCACCGTGCAGGTATGCGTGTCGAAGCCGATCTTCGGATCGTTGTAGCCGATGCGCTTGATGGTCTGGCGCACCACGTTCTGGTAATCGACGCGCGCGCCGGTGGTGATCTCGCCGGCGAGCACCACCAGGTTGTCCTTGACCAGCGTCTCGGCCGCGACGCGCGAGCGTCTTGTCCTGCTTTAGAATCGCGTCGAGGACCGCATCCGATATCTGGTCCGCTACCTTGTCCGGGTGTCCCTCGGAAACCGACTCGGAAGTGAAGAGAAATTCGCTCATGGGGCTCGCCTGAAAAAAGGCTGCAAGGATAGCAGATGACGCAGCTGCTGGCGCGCTTGCCGCTGGGCGTGCTGCATGCATTGGGACGGCTCCTCGGCTGGGCGGTCTACGGGATCTCTCCCACCTACCGGCGCCACGTGCGCGAAAATCTCGCGGCCGCCGGCTATCACGAGGCGCGCCTGCGGCGCGCGGCGATCGCCGAGGCCGGCAAGATGTTCCTCGAGGCGCCGCGCGTCTGGCTGCGGCCGCGCGCCGATACGCTCGCGCTGTTGCGCGGCACCGACGGCCTGGAGCATTACGACGCCGCGCGCGCGGCGGGCAAGGCCATCGTGCTGCTCACGCCGCACCTCGGCTGCTTCGAGATCTGCGCCCAGGCCTTCGCCGAGCGCCATCCGATCACGGTGCTCTACCGGCCCTCCAAGCACGAGTGGCTGCAGCCGATGATCGACCGCGGCCGGGCCCAGCCGGGCGTGAGCCTGGCGAGCGCCGACCTCGCCGGCGTGCGCCTGCTGCTCGCGGCGCTCAAGCGCCGCGAGACCGTCGGCATCCTGCCCGGACCAGGTGCCCGGCGTGGGCGAGGGCGAGTGGGCCGAGTTCTTCGGCCGCCCTGCCTACACCATGACGCTCGCGGCGAAGCTCGCGGACCGCGCCGACGTGGTGTGCCTGCTGGTGGCGGGCGAGCGCCTGGCGCGCGGCGCAGGCTACGTGTTGCGCATCCGGCCGCTGCCGCCGGCGCTGCCCGGGGAATCGGGCCCGCGCCACGTGAATCGCGCCATCGAAACCATGGTGCGCCTGCTTCCGGCGCAGTACCTGTGGGGTTACAACCGCTACAAGACCCCCGCGGGTGCGCCGCCGCCGCCCCAGGCCGAGAGCGCGCTGCCTCCCGCACCATGACGCGCCTTGTCGTCGGCATCCTCTGGCTGCTGCACTTCCTGCCGCTCGGCGCGCTCGCCGCGGTGGGCAACACGCTCGGCCGGCTCGCTTTCTGGCTGATCCCGGAGCGCCGGCGCGTGACTCGCGTGAACCTGGAGAAATGCTTTCCGCAGATGGCGCCCGAGGCGCGCGAGCGGCTGGCGCGCGCGCACTTCCGCGCGGTGACCCGCAGTCTCGTCGAGCACGCCCTGCTGTGGTGGGCCCCGGAGGCGCGCATCCGGCGCCTGATCCGCGTGGAGGGCCTCGAGCACCTGACCGCGCCGCGCGCCGAGCCGTTGATCCTGTTCGTGCCGCACTTCGTCGGGCTGGACGCCTGCGGCACGCGGCTCGCGCTGGAGTGTGACGCCGTCGCCATCTATTCCGCGCAGAAGAACGCCGTGTTCGAAAGGTTGTTCGCGTATGGTCGAGGGCGCTTCGGCAACCAGCGGCAAGTGTCGCGGCAGGAAGGCGTGCGCACCGCGATCCGCAGCATGGTGCGCGAGAAGCGGCCGTTCTTCTATCTCCCCGACCAGGACTACGGCCCGCGCGATGCGTTGTTCGTGCCGTTCTTCGGCGTGCAGGCCGCGACGGTGCCGGGCCTGTCGCGCATCGCACGGCTCGGCGGGTGCCAAAGTGGTGCCCTGCGTCACCCGCATGCTGCCCGGCGGCGCCGGCTACGTGGTGCGGCTCGAGCCGCCGTGGGAGAACTTCCCGAGCGGCGACCTCCACGCCGACACCAGGCGCATGAACGAATACATCGAGCGGCAGGTGCTCGCCATGCCCGAGCAGTACCTGTGGATGCACAAGCGCTTCAAGACGCGGCCGCCGGGCGAGGCGGGGTTCTACTGACCCGGGCGCCGTGCTGCCGACGCAAGCGCGCGCGCGACTGACTAGAATGCGGCCATGAACAGGAAGCTGCGCGCCGCCGTGATTGGCGTCGGCTACCTCGGCCAGTTCCACGCCGAGAAGCTCGCGGCGCTGCGAGGACGTCGAGCTGGTCGGCGTGGTCGACGCGGATCCCGCGCGCGCCAGGCACATTGCGGCGAAGCACGGCTGCGCGGCTCACGTTGACCCGCTCGAGCTCATGGGCCACGTGGACCTCGTCACCATCGCGGTGCCCACGGCGCGCCATCACGAGGTGGCGCTCGGCTTCCTGCAGGCGGGCGTGCACGTGCTGCTGGAGAAACCCATCACCAAGACGCTCGCGGAAGCCGACGCGCTCCTCGGCGCGGCGCGCGCGCAAGGCGCGTTGCTCGCCGTGGGCCACCTCGAGCGCTTCAACCCCGCGTTCCGCGCGCTCGCGCAGGCTTTCCAGCGGCCGCTGTACATCGAATGCGAGCGGCTCTCGGGCTTCAAGCAGCGCGGCATCGACGTCGACGTGGTGCTCGACCTGATGATCCACGACCTGGACCTCGCGCGCGCGCTGGCGCGCAGCGAAATCGGGCAGGTGAGCGCCTGCGGCTTCCCGGTGATGACCGACGCCATCGACATCGCCAATGTGAGGATCGAGTTCGCCAACGGCTGCGTGGCGAACCTCTCGGCGAGCCGGGTGAGCCAGGCGCCGGTGCGCAAGCTGCGCGTGTTCCAGAGCGGCGAGTACGCCTCGGCGGACCTGCAGGCGGGCAAGCTGCGCGTGGTGCGGCGCGACCCGCGCGGCGGCGAGATCGCGCAGCACGAGGCCGCGTTCGAGGACCGCGACGCGCTGCGCGCCGAGATCGAGAATTTCGTGGCAGCGGCGCGCGGCGGCCGCGCGCCGCTGGTCACGGGCGAGGACGGGCGCGCGGCGCTCGCCCTCGCCCTCGAGGTGTCGCGCCTCGTGCATGCGCGGCTGCAGCGCTATGCGGCGGTGACCCGATGAAAGTTCCCATTCTTGACCTGGCGGCGGAATTGCGCGAAGTGGGCGCAGAGGTGCGCGTGGCGCTGGAGCGCGTCCTCGTCTCCGGCCACTACATCCTCGGCCCCGAAGGCGCGGCGCTGGAAAAGGAGATCGCGGCGCTGTGCGGCGTGCCGCACGCGGTGGCCTGCAACTCGGGCACCGACGCGCTGCACCTCGCGCTGCGCGCCGCGGGCATCGGCCCGGGCGACGAGGTGGTGACGCCGGCCTTCACCTTCATCGCCACGGCCGAGGCGATCGCCTACGTCGGCGCGAAGCCCGTGTTCGCGGACGTGGATGCAGCCAGCTTCAACCTGACCGCCGCGACGCTGGAGCGCGCGCTCACGCCGCGCACGCGCGCGGTGATCGTGGTGCACCTCTTCGGCCAGTGCGCCGAGATGCCGCCGATCGCGGAGCTGTGCCGCAAGCGCGGCCTGGTGCTGATCGAGGACTGCGCGCAGGCGATCGGCGCCGACTGGCAAGGCACGCAGGCCGGCGCCTGGGGCGACTTCGGCTGCTTCTCCTTCTACCCGACCAAGAACCTCGGCGCCTACGGCGACGCGGGCCTGGTGACGACGCGCGAAGCCGGGCACGACGCGATGCTGAGGATGCTGCGCCATCACGGCAGCAAGATCACCTATTCTCACGAGGTCATCGGCCTCAACAGCCGCCTGGACGAGATGCAGGCGGCGATCCTGCGCGTGAAGCTCAAGCACCTGGCGCGCTTTGCGGCCGCGCGGCGCGCGCACGCGGCGCGCTATCGCGAGCTGCTGGCAGGCGCGAAGCTGCAGCTTCCCTTCGAGCACGGCAAGGGCACCCACAGCTATCACCAGTTCACCGTGCGCCTGGATGGGCGCGACGCGGCGAAGAAGGCGCTCGCCGATGCTGGCATCGCGAGCGGCATCTACTATCCGATCCCGCTGCACAAGCAACCGGTGTTCGAAAAGGAGTACGGCCGCCTGTCGCTGCCCGCCTCCGAATCGGCGGCGCGCGAGGTGCTCTCGCTGCCGATCTATCCGCAGCTCACCGACGAGCAGCTGCGCCACGTGGCTGGCGCCCTGCGCGCTTGCCTCTAGTCGCCTTCACGAAGATGGAGGGCGCGGGCAACGACTTCGTCGTGCTCGACGCCACGCGCGCGCCCTTCGGCCTGTCGCCCGAACAGGTGCGGCGCCTCGCCGACCGGCACTTCGGCGTCGGCTGCGACCAGGTGCTGGTGGTCGAGAAGGCCTCGCGCCCGGAGGCCGACTTCCGCTACCGCATCTTCAACGCCGACGGCGGCGAGGTCGAGCAGTGCGGCAACGGCGCGCGCTGCTTCGTGAAGTTCGTCCACGCCAGGGGCATGACACGGCAAGCGCGAGATCCGCGTGGAGACGCTGGGCGGCATGATCGCGCCCGCGCCTGGAGGAGGACGGCGAGGTGAGCGTGGACATGGGCCCGCCGCGCATGGAGTCGCCGCTGGTGCAGCCGCTGGAGGTGAACGGCGCGCGCGTCGAGCTCGCCATCCTCTCGATGGGCAACCCGCACGCGGTGCAGCTGGTGACGGACGTCGAGACGGCGCCGGTGGCCAACGCAGGGCGCCGCTGATCGAGCGGCACCCGCGCTTTCCGCAGCGGGTGAACGCCGGCTACATGCAGGTGCTCGACCGGCATGCGATCACGCTGCGCGTCTGGGAGCGCGGCGCGGGCGAGACGCTCGCCTGCGGCACCGGCGCCTGCGCCGCGGTGGTCGCCGGCATCGCGCGCGGGTCTGCTCGAGTCGCCGGTGCGCGTGCAGACGCGCGGCGGCACGTTGACCATCGCTTGGGCGGGCGGCGACAATGCCGTCTGGATGAAGGGCCCCGCGAAGACGGTGTTCGAGGGAAGCATCGAGCTCTGGAACTCAACAAGTTGCGTAGGACCAGGCCGCCCATGACCGCAGAAGAAGTCGCCCAGTTCTTCAGGACGCACCCGCAGTTCTTCGACCAGAACCCCGAGCTGCTCGAGACCATCTTCGTGCCGCATCCGCACGGCGGGCGCGCCATCCCGCTCGCCGAGCGCCAGATCCTCGCGCTGCGCGAAAAGGTGAAGCTGCTCGAGGGCAAGCTCGGCGAGCTGATCCAGTTCGGCGAGGACAACGACGCCATCAGCGAGAAGGTGCACCGCCTGTGCGACCGCGCTGCTCGGCGCGCGCGACTTCGCCGCCTGCGCGCGCAGGCGCTGCACTTCCACCTGCGCGAGGACTTCGCGGTGCCGCACGTCGCGCTGCGCCTCTGGGGCAAGGCGGTGCCCGCGGGCGCGCCCGAGGGCGCGCCGGTCGACCGATGACGCTGCGCACGCGCGCCGAAACCATGGGCGCGCCGCAGTGCGGCGCCGCGGCGGCAAGCCCGTTCCTCGCCTGGTTCGGCGACGCCGCCGGCGCACGTGCGCTCGATCGCGCTGGTGCCGCTCGGCCAGACCAAGGCGTTCGGGCTGCTGGCGCTCGGCAGCGAGGACGCGCAGCGCTTCTACGCCGAGATGGGCACGCTGTACCTGCGTCGCATCGGCGAGCTCACCGCAGCCGCGCTCTCCGCGCGGCTATAGGAGCCCGGCCACGCACCCGGACGGAGTCGCGGTCCGCGAGTACCTCGGCGCCCTCGAGCACCAGCGGCGCCTCGCGCCGCGCGCTCGATCGAGATCTATCGCGCCAACCTGGAGGTGCTGCTGGCGCTCCTCGGCGAAACGCGCGCTGGCCGCGCTCGAATCCGCCCAGGTGCGCCGCTTCGTCGCGCAGCTGCACGCCAAGGGTCTGGCGCCGCGCTCGCTCGCGATGCCTGCTTTCCGCCTGGCGCGGGCTGTTCCGCTGGCTCGTGCGGCACCGCGGCTACACGGCGCAATCCGGTGGAGGGCGTGCGCGCGCCCAAGCCGCCGCAAGCGCGCTGCCCAAGGCGCTGTCGGTCGAGCAGATGCAGCGGCTCCTCGAGGCGGATGCGGACGGCGCGCCCGGCGCGCTGCGCGACCGCGCGATGTTCGAGCTGCTGTATTCCTCGGGGCTGCGCCTCGCGGAGCTCGTGGCGCTGGATGTCGGCGACGGGCGGCTCGACCTGCGCGAGGGCGAGGTCACCGTCACCGGCAAGGGCAGCCAAGACGCGCACCGTGCCGGTCGGCGCGCGCGCGCGCGAGGCGCTGCAGGACTGGCTCGGCGTGCGCGCGCAACTCGCCGCGCCGCAGGAGAAGGCGCTGTTCGTCGGCGCACGCGGCCGGCGCATCGCGCCCGGCGTGGTCGAGACGCGCTTGCGGCTGCTGGCGGCGCGCCAGGGCGTGCAGGGGCGCCTGCACCCGCACATGCTGCGCCACTCCTTCGCCAGCCACGTGCTGCAGTCCTCGCAGGACCTGCGCGCGGTGCAGGAGATGCTCGGCCACGCCAGCATCTCCACGACCCAGGTCTACACGCACCTGGACTTACCAGGCGCTCGCCAAGGTCTACGACGCCGCGCATCCGCGCGCGAAGAAGAAATGAACGCGCTGCTGCTGAAGAAAGGTCGCGAGAAGTCGCTCAAGCGCCGCCATCCGTGGATCTTCTCCGGCGCGATCGAGCGCGTGGTCGGCAAGCCCGAGGCGGGCGACACGGTGCAGGTGCGCGCGGCCGAGGGCGCGGTGCTCGCGATGGCGGCCTACAGTCCCGCGTCGCAGATCCGCGCGCGCGTCTGGAGCTTCGATGCGCAGGCGACGACCAACGCGGAGTTGTTCAAGGCGAGAGTGCGGCGGGCGATCGCGCTGCGCGAGGCGCTGCCGGCCGTGCGCCACAGCAACGCCCTGCGGCTCGTGCACGGGGAGTCCGACGGCCTGCCCGGGGTGATCGTCGACCGCTACGCCGACGTGCTCGTGGTGCAGTTCCTGTCCGCGGGCGCGGAGCGCTGGCGCGAGGCGATCCTCGACGCGCCTGGTGGCGGCGACGCACTGCGAGGCGGTGTTCGAGCGCTCGGACGCCGAGGTGCGCAAGCTCGAGGGGCTCGAGCCGCGCGTGGGCTGGACAAGGACCGCCGGCGGCACGCCGGCGGGCGCGGCGACCGCAACGCCGCGACGCTGCCCGATCATCGAGTACGGGCTCAACTTCCGCGTGGACGTGGAGCAGGGGCAGAAGACCGGCTTCTTCCTCGACCAGCGCGAGAACCGCCAGCGCGTGCGCGCGCTCGCGGCCGGGCGCGAGGTGCTCGACGGCTTCTGCTACACCGGCGGCTTCGCGATCGCCGCGCTCGCCGGCGGCGCGGCGCGCGTGCTGGCGGTGGAGAGCTCGGCGCCCGCGCTGGAGGTCGCGCGCGAGAACCTCGCCGCGAACCCGCTCGATGCCGTCGAAGCTGGAATTCGTGCAGGCGGACGTGTTCGCGCACCTGCGGCTGCTGCGCGACGGCGGCACGCAGTTCGACCTGGTGGTGCTCGATCCGCCGAAGTTCGCGCCGACCGCGGCGCAGGCGAAGAATGCCGCGCGCGCCTACAAGGACATCAACCTGCTCGCCTTCAAGCTGCTCGCGCCGGGCGGGCTGCTCGCGACCTTCTCGTGCTCGGGCGGCGTGTCGGCGGAGCTTTTCCAGTCCATCGTCGCCGGCGCGGCGCTGGATGCGGGCGTGGAGGCGAAGATCATCGAGCGCTTCCACGCCGCCGCCGACCACCCTGTCGCGCTCGAGTTCCCCGAGGGCGACTACCTCAAAGGCCTGCTGCTGCTGCGGGATTGAAAATCGGGGTCAGGGCCGAATTTCCGCTCGCAAGAATAATTCGGCCCTGACCCCGATTTTGTGGCGCCGACGCCGATCTATAATCCCCGCCTTCGCCAGGAGTACCCATGCAACAGGAAAACATGGTGCCGGTGACCATCCTCACCGGCTTTCTCGGCAGCGGCAAGACGACGCTGCTCAATCGCATCCTCAAGGAAGACCACGGCCACAAGATCGCCGTGATCGAGAACGAGTTCGGCGAAGTGGGCGTCGACGGCGACCTGATCGAGAAGTCCGACGAGCAGATCGTCGAGATGAACAACGGCTGCATCTGCTGCACGGTGCGCGGCGACCTGATCAGGATCCTCGGCGAGCTGAAGGACAAGCGCGACGAAGGGCCAGCTCAAGTTCGACCGCGTGGTGATCGAGACCACCGGCATGGCCGATCCCGGCCCGGTGGCGCAGACGTTCTTCACCGACGAGGACATCGGCAACTACTACCTGCTCGATTCGATCCTCACGGTGGTCGACGCCAAGCACGCGCCGCAACAGCTGGACGAGTTCCACGAGGCGCAGGAGCAGGTGGGCTTCGCCGACCGCATCCTCATGTCGAAGACCGACCTGGTGTCGGAAGAGGACGTCCGCAAGCTCAGCGAGCGCATCCGGCGCATGAATCCGCGCGCGCCCGTGAAGCAGGTGCACTTCGGCAACGCGCCGATCGAGGAAGTCCTCGACATCCGCGGCTTCAACCTGAACGCGATCCTCGAGCTCGACCCGGAGTTCCTGGTGGACTCGCACCACGAGCACCACGACGAGGTGGAGTCCTTCGTCTTCCGCTCGGAGAAGCCCTTCGACGGCGACAAGCTGGAGCAGTTCCTCTCCGGCATGATCCAGGTCTACGGCCCGGACCTGCTGCGCTACAAGGGCGTGCTGTGGATGAAGGGCAAGAACAACCGCGTGGTATTCCAGGGCGTGCACATGATGATGGGCGGGGACATGGGCAAGCCCTGGGCGAAGGGCGAGAAGAAGTCCTCCACCCTCGTGTTCATCGGCAAGAAGCTGCCGAAGGACCTGTTCATCGCCGGCCTGGAGCAGTGCTTAGCCTGAAGGGCGTGCGCCACCGCTACGGCGCGCGCGAGGTCCTCGTCCTCGAGCGCTTCGAGGCGGCGCAAGGCGAGAAGTGGCTGGTACTCGGCCCCTCGGGCTCGGGCAAGTCGACGCTGCTGCACATCCTCGCCGGGCTGCTCAAGCCCAGCGAGGGTTCTGTGGACGTGGCGCGGCCAATCGGCATCGTGCCGCAGAAGCTGCACCTCATCGCCAGCCTCACGGTCGAGCAGAACCTGCTGCTCGCGCAGTACCTCGCGGGCGTGCGGGAAGAGCCTGCGCGCGCCGCGCAGGTGCTCGCCGGCGTCGGGCTCGCCGATCGCGCGCACGCGCGGCCGCATGAGCTCTCCCACGGCCAGGCGCAGCGCGTCGCGGTGGCGCGCGCGCTGATGAACCGGCCGCAGCTGCTGATCGCCGACGAGCCGACCTCGAACCTGGATGACGCGCACTGCGCCGCGGCGCTCGATCTGCTGGAGGCGCAGGCCGCCGAATGCAATGCGACGCTGGTCGTCGCCACGCACGACGCGCGCGCCAAGGGGCGCTTCCAGCACCGGCTGGAGCTTGGCGCATGAACCTGCCCGGCATCAGCTTCGCCTACTTGCGCGCCAAGCCGCTTTCCACGGCGCTCAACCTGCTGCTGCTTGCCCTCGGCATCGCCACCATCACGGTGCTGATGCTCGCCACGCGCCAGATCGAGGAGCGCATGGGGCGCGACGCGCGCGGCATCGACCTGGTGGCGGGCGCCAAGGGCAGCCCGATGCAGCTCGTGCTCTCGGCGGTGTTCCACCTCGACGCCCCCGCCGGCAACATCCCGCTTGCGGATGCCATGCAGCTCGCGAAGCACCGCCTGGTCAAGCGCGCGATCCCGATGGCGCTGGGCGACAGCTACCGGAGCTTTCGCATCGTCGGCACGAACCACGACTACGTCGCCCACTATGGCGCGACGCTCGCCGCCGGTGCGCTCTGGACCAAGCCCATGGAAGCAGTGCTTGGCGCGGAGGCGGCGCACGCCACGGGCTTGCGCGTCGGCAGCGAGTTCAAAGGCGCGCACGGCCTGGGCGCAGGCGGCGACGAGCACGAGGAGGAAGGCTTTCGCGTGGTGGGCGTCCTCGCAGCGACCGGCACGGTGATCGACCGCGTGGTGCTCACCAGCGTGGAATCGGTGTGGGAAGTGCATGAGCACGGCAAGCCCGCGGGCGGCGAGCGCGAAATCACCGCGCTGCTCATCCAATACGCGAGCCCGCTCGCCGCGGCGACGCTGCCGCGAGCGGTGAACGCGAGCGCGAGCCTGCAGGCCGCCTCGCCCGCCTACGAGAGCGCGCGCCTGTTCCGCATGCTCGGCGTGGGCGTGGAAGTGCTGCGCGCCTTCGGCCTCGTGCTGGTGCTTGCCGCCGGGCTCTCGGTGTTCATCGCGCTCACCAACGCGCTCGAGGAGCGCCGCTACGATCTCGCGGTGATGCGCATGCTCGGCGCCTCACGCACGCGACTCATGGCGCTGCTGCTGATCGAGGCGCTGGTGCTTTCTGCGGCGGGTGCCGCAATCGGCCTGGGGCTGGGTCACGTGCTGACCGAAGTGCTCGGCGCGGCCCTGCGCGCGCAGCAGCAGGTGCCCGTCACCGGTTGGACCTGGGCGCCGGGCGAGCTGTGGCTGATCGGGCTGGCGCTGGCGGTCGGCGTGCTGGCCGCGCTGCTGCCTGCCTGGCGCGCCTCGCGCGCCGAAGTCGCGCCGGTCCTGGCAGAGGGCTGAGAATTGGGGTCTGACCCCGAATTTCCAGGAGTAGAATTTCCGCCATGAGACTCGCCACCGCCCTTCTTGCCGCCGTGATGGTGCTGCCGGCGTATGCGCAGGCACCCGGCGCGCAGACCAACGTGCCGCCGGGCATGGACCCGTCGCAGGTCAAACCGCTGCCGGAGCGCAAGGACGTGGTGTCCTGGAAGCTGCTCGCGCAGGTGGAGCTGGTGAAGATGAAGGACCGCTACGTGCCGCAGTTCTCCGCGAACGTGTCGGCGCTCGACAAGAAGGACGTGAAGGTGCAGGGCTTCATGATGCCGCTCGAGATGGGCGACAAGCAGACGCACTTCATCCTCTCCGCGATGCCCTCGACCTGCTCGTTCTGCCTGCCCGGCGGCCCGGAGCAGCTGGTGGAGGTCAAGACCAAGACCCCCGTGAAGTACACCTTCGATCCGGTGGTGCTCAGCGGCAAGCTCGCCGTCCTCACCGACGATCCGACGGGCGTGTTCTACCGGCTGACCGACGCGCAGCCGGCCAACTAGACGCATGTCGCTTTTGGCGCGCATCGCACGCCTGTTGCTGATCGCGGCCCTGATCGCCGCGCAGCAAAGTGCGATTGCGCACGGCGTGTGGCACTTCGCTGCGGCAGGTGCCGCGCAGCAGTCGAGCCACGGCGACGGCGCGCTTTGCGACCAGCACAACGCGCTGGGCACCGTTCTCGGCGCGCTGGGCAACGCCAACACCGCGCAGCTACCGGGGGCGCAAGGCGCCTGCGCGGTTCCGGCCGCGGCCATTGCGTGCGCACCCGCCGCCCTCGTCGCCCAATCTTCCAGGGATCCTCCCTCGCTCCTCTGAAGTGATGGTCCGCGCGCGCTGGACGCATCGGCGCGCATCGCCAACGCTTTGCAGGGAGCATTCATGGTTCGTATCTGTCTGTGCGCCACGGCGCTTGCCGCGGCAGCGCCTTCCGTCCATGCGCAGGACGCGGAGGTCGAGAAGCTGCGCGAGGAAGTGCGCCAGCTGCAACAGCGCGTGCAGGAAGTGGAGAAGCCCCGCGCAGGTGGCGAGAATGCCTTCAACCCCGCGGTGTCGCTCATTCTCCAGGGCACTGCCGCGCACAGCTCGGAGGACCCGGCCACCTACCAAATCACGGGCTTCGCGCCATCAGGCGGGGAAGTAGGGCCGCCGCCGCGCAGCTTCAGCCTCGGCGAGTCGGAGCTCGTCATCTCGGCGAACATCGACCCGTACTTCAGTGGCCGCATGACGCTGGCGCTCACGCCGGAGAACGAGGCCGAGGTCGAGGAGGCCTACTTCCAGACGCTCATGCTCGGCGGCGGAATTACGCTGAAGGGCGGACGCTTCCTCTCGGGCATCGGCTACCAGAACGAGATCCACCAGCATGCCTGGGACTTCCAGGACGCACCGCTCGCCTACAGCGCGTTTCTCGGCGGCCGCTTCAACGACGATGGCTTGCAGCTGCGCTGGCTCGCGCCGACCGACCTGTTCCTCGAATTCGGCGCCGAAGTCGGCCGCGGGCGCGCCTTCCCCTCGGCCCAGCAGAGCAAGAACGGCGTCGGCGCCTGGAGCCTGTTCGCACACGCGGGCGGCGACGTTGGCGCGAGCATCGCGTGGCGCGCGGGACTGTCCTACCTGTACGCCGAGCCTGAGAATCGCGCGTTCGAGGATGCAGACTCGCTGGGCAACCCGGTGACGCAGTCGTTCAACGGCACGAGCAAGCTGTGGATCGCAGACTTCATCCTCAAGTGGGCGCCCGACGGCAACGCCGCGCGCACGAACTTCAAGCTGCAGGGCGAGTATTTCCGGCGCGACGAATCGGGCACGCTCGGCTACGACGACAGCGCGCAATCCGCACCGCAGTTCGGCACGCACTTCAGTGACGCGTATTCGAGCCGCCAATCCGGCTGGTACCTGCAGGCGGTCTACCAGTTCATGCCGAGGTGGCGTGCCGGCGTGCGATTCGACCGGCTCGATTCCGGGACCGTGTCCAACGGCATCGTCGCGAGCGGCGCCGGACCCACGGCAGCGGATTTTCCGCTGCTCGGCACCCCGCACGATCCCAGGCGCGCGACCGCGATGCTGGACTGGAGTCCGTCGGAATTCAGCCGCATCCGGCTGCAGTACGCGGAAGACGACTCGCGCGCCGGCGTCACCGACCGGCAGACGCTCTTGCAGTACATCTACAGCATGGGCGCGCACGGCGCGCACAAGTTCTAGGAGGCACGCCATGAGAATGCTAATCAGCCTGCTGCTGTGCGTTGCGTGCGCGCCGGCGTGGGCCGCGCTCGAGGTATTCGCCTGCACGCCCGAATGGGGTGCGCTGGCGCGCGAGCTGGGCGGCGACAAGGCGAGCGTGTACACGGCGACCACCGCGCTGCAGGATCCGCACCGCATCGAAGCGCGGCCCAGTCTCATCGCGCGCGCGCGGCGCGCCGACCTCGTGGTGTGCACCGGCGCCGACCTGGAAGTGGGCTGGCTGCCGCTCGTGCTCGCGCAGTCGGGCAATGCGAGGATCCAGCGCGGGCAGCCCGGCTACTTCGAGGCCGCGACCGCCGCGCGGCTGATCGAGATCCCCGAGCGCGTCGATCGCGCGATGGGCGATGTGCACGCCGCGGGCAACCCGCATGTTCACCTGGACCCCGGCAACGTCGCCAGGGTGGCCAGGGAGCTTGCGCAGCGCATGGGGGTGGCCGACGCGCAGAACGCTGCCTACTACGCAGAGCGCGAGCTTGCCTTCCAGGCGCGCTGGCGGAATGCGACGGTGCGCTGGGAGCGCGACGCGGTGCCGCTCAGGAACGTGCCGGTTGTCGTCTACCACAAGGACCTGTCCTACCTGATTGCCTGGCTCGGCATGCGCGAGGCGGGGACGCTCGAGCCCAAGCCCGGGCTGCCGCCGAGCACCGCGCACCTCGCGGAACTGCTCGCGCGACTGCAGCAGGCGCCGGCAAGAATGGTCGTGCATTCGGCCTACAGCGACCCACGCCCGGCCGACTGGCTCGCGCAGCAAGCGAAGCTGCCGTCCGTGCTCTTGCCCTTCACGGTCGGCGGGACGGAGCGGGCAACGGACCTTTTCACCCTCTATGACGACACGATCAGCCGGCTGCTGGCAGCGATGCGATGAACCCGCCGGCCATTGACCTCGCCATCCTGTGGCCTGCGCTGGCGGCCGGGCTGCTGGTCACCGCGACGCACGTGCCGCTTGGCATTCAGGTGCTCCAGCGTGGCATCGTGTTCATCGACCTCGCGGTCGCGCAGATTGCGGGGCTCGGGGTGGTGATGGCCGACTGGCTGGGCTTCGAGCCCCAGGGCGCGGCGGTGCAGGTGTCGGCGCTCGCTGCCGCGCTCGCCGGCGCGCTGCTGCTGCACTGGACCGAGCGGCGCTGGCCCGAGGTCCAGGAGGCGGTGATCGGCGTGACGTTCGTCGTCGCGGCGAACGCCGCCATTCTTCTGCTCGCCGCGAATCCGCATGGCGCGGAGCATCTGAAGGACCTGCTCATCGGGCAGGTCCTCTGGGTGCGGCCCGCGACGCTCGCCTGGGTCGCGCTCGCCTACGCGGCAATCCTGGCGCTGTGGTTCCATCTCGGCGAGCGCATCGGGCGCGTCGCCTTCTACCTGCTGTTCGCCTGCGCAGTGACGATCTCGGTGCAGCAGGTCGGGCTGTACCTGGTGTTCGCCACGCTGATCGTGCCGGCGCTCGCCACGCGCAGATTCGGGCGCGCGCGCCTGGCCGCCGGTTATGCGCTTGGTGTGCTTGGCTACGCTGCCGGTCTTGCGCTGTCGCTGCCCACGGACCTGCCGCCAGGCCCGCTCATCGTATGCGCGATGGTCGCACTGGGCATCGCCTTGGCGAGGCTCGGGCCTCGCTCGCGCGTAAGCGGTTAAGAAGTCCCCTGGCGCGACTCGGCAAGCGTCCTTACCGCCCGCCGCAGGAACGCCATCTGCCGGCTCGCCCGGCGGCAGCCCAGGCAGATCGCGAAATGCACGCGCAGGGCCACGCGCTCGCCGAACTCGAGCTCGCGGTCCAGCCCCTGGGACACCAGGCGCGTCGTTTCTTTGCAGGTGAGCAGCTTCATTTCTTTGCGAACCAGGTCTGCTGCAGGCATTCGCGCAGCGTCATGCGCGCGCGGTATAGCAGCACCCAACAGTGCGTCGGGGTGACGCCCAGTTCCTTACAAATCTCCGCGGTCTCGAAGCCCATGTGCTCGCGCATCATGAAGACCCGCGCGGTGCGCGCCGGGAGCCGCTCGAGGCACATCTCCAGGGCGCGGAAGAATTGCAACTGCTGGAGCGCGCCGTCCGGGTCGCCCCACGCCGCAGGGCGCTCGTCCCAGTGCCCGCGCTCCGTGAACAGCTCCTCGATCTCCACACCCTCGTCGTCGGCGCCGGGCGCGAGCACCGGCTCGCGGCTCTGGCGCCGGATGGCATCCACGATCTTGTGCTTGAGGATCCCGGTGAGCCAGGTGCGCAGGTTCGCCCGCCCGGCGAAGGAGGACTCCCCGGTCAGCGCCGCCACCAGGGCCTCCTGCACCGCGTCCTCGGCGGCGGCGGCATCGCGCAGCTGCAGGCTGGCGAAGCGCATCAGGTAGGGGCGTAAGGCCTCGACCTGCTTGCGGAAATCGTCCTGGGAGGCCATGGGCTGGGGGAATTCTAAGGGACGGGGCCTTGAAACTTCCTTGGCCGGCCTCATTTCAACAGGACGGGGCAGTTGCCCCAACGGACAAGCCAAGGAGAGACGACATGAGCAACATCACCCGATATGACCCGTTCAATGACCTGGTCGACGACCTGTTCAAGGGTTTCCTCGTGCGCCCGATGGGCTACGAGCAGCGCGAGGCCGTGGCCCCGCGCATCAAGGTGGACGTGGCCGAGAAGAATGGCGCCTATCTCGTGACCGCCGAAGTCCCGGGCGTGAAGAAGGAAGACATCCACGTCAGCGTCGACGGCAACCAGGTGACGCTGGAAGCCGAGTTGAAGCGCGAGCGCGAAGTGACCCAGGACGAGCGTGTGCTGCACGTCGAGCGCGCCTACGGCAAGGCGACGCGCGCGTTCACGCTGCCGCAGGAGCTGGATGAGACCAAGGTCGAGGCCAAGTACCGCGACGGCGTGCTCGAATTGACGCTGCCGAAGAAGGCCGCGGCCGCTCGCAAGCAGATCACCATCCAGTAATTCGCAAGACCGGACCCCTTCGGGGCCGGCTTGCGTCCGCGCGATGCATCGCAAGCAGAGTTGCGTTCATCGCGCGGAAGGCTGCTCCCGTCCAGACTTCAGCGCGATGAGCGCCGCGCGAGCGTGCGCTCCATCGCGATCGATGGCGATCGCCGGCGCACTACGCCGTCCTTTCTATGTAGAATTCCCAGGACCATGAACGCGCCTCTGGACCCCCAGGCGGACCCGCATACCTCCGCAGCCCAGAAGGCGCGCATCCTCGCCGAGGCGCTGCCCTACATCCAGCGGTTCCACGGCAGGACCATCGTCATCAAGTTCGGCGGCAACGCCATGACCGACGATGCGCTCAAGGCGGGCTTCGCGCGCGACGTGGCGCTATTGAAGCTCGTGGGGATGAACCCGGTGGTAGTGCACGGCGGCGGGCCGCAGATCGAGCAGATGCTCGCCAAGCTCGGCAAGAAGGGCGAGTTCGTCCAGGGCATGCGCGTCACCGACCCCGAAACCATGGACGTGGTGGAGATGGTGCTCGGCGGCACGGTGAACAAGGAAGTGGTCGAGCTCATCAACCAGGCCGGCGGCAAGGCGGTGGGTCTCACCGGCCAGGACGGCGTCTTCATCCGCGCGAAGAAGATGGTGCTCGCCTCGAAGGACAACGGCCCTGTCGACCTCGGCCAGGTGGGCGAGATCGAGTCCATCGACCCGGCGATCATCTCGACCCTCGAGCAGGGCGGCTTCATCCCGGTGGTGGCGCCGATCGGCACCGGCGCGGACGGCACGACCTACAACATCAATGCCGACCTCGTCGCCGGCAAGCTCGCCGAGATCCTGCGCGCGGAGAAGCTGGTGGTGCTCACCAACACGCCGGGCGTGCTCGACAAGAACGGCAAGCTGCTCACCGGGCTCACGCCGCGGCGCATCGACGATCTGGTGTCGAAAGGCGTGATCTCGGGCGGCATGCTGCCCAAGATCGGCTCGGCGCTCGACGCCGCGAGGAACGGCGTGAAGAGCGTGCACATCATCGACGGGCGCGTGCCGCATGCGCTGCTGCTCGAGGTGATGACCGACCAGGGCGTCGGCACGCTCATCAAGAGCAAGTAGTCCATGCGCCTCATCGGCCTGCCGCCCTCGCGGCGGGTGTGGTTCTTCGACCTCGACAACACCCTGCACGACGCGCACGCGCGCATCTTTCCGTCGATGCACGACCAGATCAACGACTACCTGATGCGCCGCTTCGAGCTCGACGAGGCGGGCGCCAACGCGATGCGCCGCGGCTTCTGGGAGAAGCTACGGCACCACTATGGAGGGCCTGGTGCGGCACCACGGCACGCGGCCCGCCGAGTTCCTGTGGGCCACGCACCAGTTCCCCGAGCTCGCCGACATGGTGGTGCGCGAGAACGCGCGTGCGCCACGCGCTCGCGCGGCTCCCGGGGCGCAAGATCATCTACTCGAATGCGCCGCGCCACTACGTGGACGAGGTGGTGCGCACGCTCGGCGTGGCGCGCTACTTCGACGCCGTCTACTCCATCGAGAACACGCGCTACCTGGGCAAGCCCTCGGTGGCCGGGTTCCGCATGCTGCTGCGCAAGCACCACCTGGCGCCCGCACGCTGCGCGCTGGTGGACGACATGCTGGAGAATTTGCGCACCGCAAAGCGTCTCGGAATGGCGACAGTCTGGGTGAGCCCGGAGCGGCGCAACGTGCCTTACGTCGACTTGCGCATCGGTTCGGTGACGCAGCTGCCGGGGCTCGTGTTCCGGTATGCGCACTAGTAGAATCTTTTCATGCCCCGGGTCAAAGGCGAGCGCAAACTCGAAATCCTGAAGGCGCTTGCCGAGATGCTCGAGGCGCCGCGCGGGGAGAAGGTCACCACCGCCGCGCTCGCGGCAAAGCTCGACGTCTCGGAAGCCGCGCTCTACCGCCACTTCGCCTCCAAGGCGCAGATGTTCGAGGGGCTGATCGAGTTCATCGAGAACTCGGTATTCACCCTGGCCAACAAGATCACCGCGGACGAGGCCGACGGCACGGCGCAGGCCGGCAAGCTCGTCGAGATGCTGCTGGCGTTCGCCGAGAAGAATCCCGGCATGGTGCGCGTGATGACGGGCGACGCGCTGGTGGGCGAGCACGAGCGCCTGCAGGCGCGCATGAACCAGTTCTTCGACCGCTTCGAGTCGACGCTCAAGCAGGCGTTGCGCGCCGCCGCGGACAGCGACGCCGCGGCGCGCGCCGCGACGCTGCTGCGCTACGCCATCGGCTGCGCTGCACCAGTTCGCGAAAAGCGGCTTCGCGAAGAAACCCACCGAGGGCTACGCGGCGCAGCGGGGCATGCTCTTTGCCTGACGCGCGGGTGGCGGTCGTCACCGGCGCCGCGCGCGGCATCGGCTACGCGATCGCGCGCAAGTTCCTCGATCTCGGCTACCGCGTGGCGCTCCTGGACATCGACGCGGTCACGCTTCGAAAGGCAGCCCGCCGCCTGGACCGGCACGGCCCCGTGCTGGCGCAACGCTGCGACGTCGCCGACCCGAAGCAGGTCAGGTCCGCCATCGCGAAGGTCGTGAAGCGCTTTCGCCGCATCGACGCGCTGGTCAACAACGCCGGCATCGCGCTGTTCAAGCCGATCCTGAAGACGACGTTCCGCGAATGGGCGCGCGTGCTCGATGTGAATCTTTCGGGGCCGTTCCTGTGTACGCAGGCCTGCGCGCCGGCGATGCTGAAGGGCGGCGGCGGCGCGGTGGTGAACATTACTTCCATCTCGGGCCTGCGCGCGAGCAGCCTGCGCGTCGCCTACGGCACGAGCAAGGCGGCGCTCGATCACCTGACCCGCCAGCAGGCGGCGGAGCTCGGCAACCTCGGCATCCGCGTGAACGCGGTGGCGCCGGGCCCCGTGGACACCGCCATGGCGAAGAAGGTGCACACCCGGGACATCCGCGCCGACTACCACGACGCGATTCCGCTCAACCGCTACGGCACCGAGGCAGAGATCGCGGAGGTGGTGGCGTTCCTGTGCAGCGAGGCGGCGAGCTACGTCAACGGGCAGACGCTCGCGGTGGACGGTGGCTTCGACGCCGCCGGAATCGGGCTGCCGAGCCTGCGCCGCGCGACGCGCGTGAGATGAGCGCCGAGCCGAAGGGGTGCCGGGAGCCTGCGGGCAAAGTCGCGCCGGTCGTGGACCGGAACCGCTGCGAAGGCAAGGCGGAATGCGCGCGCCTGTGCCCCTATGGCGTGTTCGAGATCCGCTCACTCGCTGCCGGGGACCGCGCCGCGCTGTCGCTGCGCGGAACGCTGAAGGCCTGGGCGCACGGCTGGAAGCAGGCTTACGTGGCCAATCCCGCGAACTGCCACGCCTGCCGCCTGTGCGTGCAGTTCTGCCCGGAGCAGGCGATCGCGCTACGGCCCTGCGCGGACTAGGGAGCCTCTGAACTATTCGCGCGGCGGCGCGTTGCGGCCGGAACGCGGCCCCGGCTCGCGCGTCCCGCAGACGTTGCAGTGCGGATCCTTCTTCACCCGTACGCTGCGGATCCCCGAGGTCTTCGCGTCGATGAGTGTGAGCAGCCCGCGCGGCGTCTCGCCCGCGCCGGCGAGCAGCTTGACCGCTTCCATCGCCTGCAGGGCGCCGATCGCGCCGGTGAGCGGCGCGAGCACGCCCATCACCGAGCACTGCACTTCCTCGACTTCGCCCTCTTCGGGGAACAGGCACGCGTAGCAGGGCGCGTCCGCGTGGCGCAGGTCGAACACCATCAGCTGCCCGTCGATGCGGATCGCCGCGCCGGAGACGAGCGGCTTGCGGTGCGCGACGCAGGCGCGGTTGAGCGCATGGCGCGTCGCGAAATTGTCCGAGCAGTCGAGCACCACGTCCGCCGCCGCCACCAGCGGCGCCAGGTCGCTGCCGGACACGCGCCTGGCGAGCGGCACGACCTCGACTTCCGGGTTGACCGCGGCGAGCGTCTTGCGCGCTTCCGCCACCTTCTTCGCGCCGACCGAGTCCGTCCGGTAGAGGATCTGGCGTTGCAGGTTGGTGAGATCGACGTCGTCGCCGTCGGCCAGCGTGAGCCGGCCGATGCCGCTCGCCGCGAGGTAGAGCGCCGCGGGGCAGCCCAGGCCGCCCGCGCCGACCACCAGCGCGCTGGCGGCGCGCAGCCGCTCCTGCCCCTCTACGCCGAACTCCGTGAGGAGGATGTGCCTGGAGTAGCGGAGGAGCTGCTCGTCGTTCAGCTGCCGGACTTGCTCTCGGCCACGGCCTTGGGCTGGCCCTGCACCGGCTTGCCCTGGAGGAAATTGAGCGCCTGCACGAGCTGGAAGTCGTCCTTCGAGCCCAGCTCGAGCGGCTTGGGCTGCTCCGCCGGCGGCGTCGCCGCCGGCTTCACGCGCGTGCCGGCTTTCTTAGCGGCGTCCTTCTCGCGGTCGTTCGACAGGTGCCGCTCGAGGTCCTCCTCGCGCAGGCGCGCCTGGGCGCTCGCGCCCGGTTCCTCGACGATGATGTCGGGCGTGATGCCCTTCGCCTGGATCGAGCGCCCGCTCGGCGTGTAGTAGCGCGCGGTGGTGAGCTTGATCGCCGTGTTGTTGCCCAGCGGCATGATGGTCTGCACCGAGCCCTTGCCGAAGGTCTGCGTGCCGATCACCGTGGCGCGCTTGTGGTCCTGCAGCGCGCCGGCGACGATCTCCGAGGCAGAGGCCGAGCCGCCGTTCACCAGCACCACCATCGGCACGTTCTTCACGCGCCGCCGGCAGCTTGGTCAGCACGTCGTCGCGCCGCGCCGCGCATGTAGTCCTCGGGCGAGGCGAAGAACTTCTTCTTGGCATCCTCGGTGCGGCCGTCGGTGGACACCACCAGGAGCTTCGGCGGCAGGAAGGCCGAGGAGATGGCCACCGCGCCATAGAGCAGGCCGCCCGGGATCGTTCCTGCAGATCCAGCACCAGCCCCTTGAGCTGGCCCTGCTTGTAGAGGGTATCCACGTGGCGCACCAGGTTCTCGGTGGTGGATTCCTGGAATTGCGACACGCGCACCCAGCCGTAGCCCGGCTCGATGATCTTCGACTTCACGCTCTGCACGCGGATCACGGCGCGCGTCAGCGTCACCACGATCGGCGCGGCCTCGCCCTTGCGCGAGATGGTCAGCGTGATCTGCGTGTTGGGCTTGCCGCGCATGCGCTTGACCGCGTCGTTCAGCGTCATGCCCTTCACCGGCGTGTCGTCCAGCCGGATGATCAGGTCGCCCGGCTTGATGCCGGCGTGGAACGCGGGCGTGTCCTCGATCGGCGAGACCACCTTGACGAAGCCGTCCTCCATGCCGACCTCGATGCCGAGGCCGCCGAACTGGCCCTGCGTGCCGACCTGCAGCTCCTTGAACGCCTCGGCATCCAGGTAGGCCGAATGCGGGTCGAGGCCCGAGAGCATGCCGTTGATGGCCTCGTTGATGAGCTTCTTGTCCTCGACCGGCTCGACGTAGTTCTGCTTGATCGCGCCGAACACCTCGGTGAAGGCGCGCAGCTCCTCGACCGGCAGCGGCGTGCGCACCGCGCGGTCGGCGATGGCCTGGAAGTTGAGGCTGACCAGGATCCCGGCGACGACGCCGAGCGCGATCAACCCGATGTTTCTGAGCTTGCCCATGATGGTTCCTTACTTCAGGACAACCCAACGCAAGGGGTCGAATGCCTTACCGAGATGCCTGAGTTCAAAGTATAAACCCGATTGTTCGTTGCCCCCGCTCGCGCCGACGGTGGCGATCGCTTCGCCCGCTGCCACCGGATCGCCTGGCTGCTTGAGCAGCGACTCGTTGTTGCCGTAAATCGACAGGTAGGCCTCGCCGTGATCGACGATCAGCAGGTTGCCGAAGCCGCGCATCCAGTCGGCGTAGACCACCTGCCCCGCGGCGACGGCGCGCACCGCCTGCCCCTCGGGCGCCCGGATGAACACCCCGCTCTTGCCCGAGGGCCCCTCGTTCCTTGGTGCACCGAAACGCCCGACAAGTTCCCCACGCACCGGCAGGCGCAGCTTGCCGCGCTGGGACGAGAACGGCCCGGCGAGCGAGCCCAGTTCCGGGACTTTTTCCACACGCGCGTATCCGGCGCCGGGGCGCGCGGCGAGCACGCGCGTGATCTCCTCCACGAGGCGCGCGAGGCGCTTCTCGTCGGCGAGCAGCGTCTGCATCTGGCGGCGTGAGGCGCGGATCTCGACGGAGACCCGATCCAGCACCTGGCGCCGGGCGCGCCGCTCGGCGAGCAGGCGCTCGCGATCGGCGCGGTGCTGCGCCTCGATTCCCTCCAGCCGCCCGCGGCGCTCCTCGGCCTGGCGGCGCACCTCGCCGACCTCCGCGAGGCCCGCGCGCAGCTCGCGCAGCAGCTGCGCCTGCGCCCGGGAGAGCTCCGCGAGATAGTGCATCTTGCGTGCAACGTCCGAGGGGTTCTCCCCCGAGAGCGCGATCTTCAGGGCGTCGGGCGCGCCGGCGGCGTAGCGCGCGGCGAGGATGCGGCCGAGCGCCGCCTGCTGGCCCTGCAGGCCCGCCTCGAGCGTGCGCTGCCGCGCCGCGAGGCGGGAGAGCTCCGTTCGCACGGCGCGGCTCTCGGCTTCGAGCGCGCGTAGCGCGCGGTTGGCATCCGAGATGGCGCGCTCCGAGTCGCGCAGCGCATCGCGCGCCTCGCGACCCTGCACCTCCTTCTCGCCCAGTCCGGACTTGAGCGCCTCGATGCGCGCGCGCAGCGCCTTCAGGTCCTCTTCGCGCCTGTGGTCGGGGGCCGCCGACGCCGCCGCCGCAGCGGCGGCGAGCGCGAGGCCCAGGACGAGCGCGCGGATCAGGGCCGCGCCTTGCCTTGCGCGGAAACCGCGGCGACGCGGCGCGCCACCTCCTCGGCGTCGCCGAGATAGCGGCGGCCGAGCGGACGCAGCTGGGCGTCGAGCTCGTACAGGAGCGGCACGCCGGTCGGGACGTTGAGCCCGACGATGTCGGCGTCCGAGACGCCGTCCAGGTGCTTGATCAGCGCGCGCAGCGAGTTACCGTGCGCGGCGACCAGCACCCGGCGCCCGGCGCGCACGGCCGGCGCGATCGCGGCATTCCAGTAGGGCAGCACGCGCGCCACCGTGTCCTTCAGGCACTCGGTGAGCGGCACCTCGGCGCGCGACAGGCCCGCGTAGCGCGGGTCGGCGACCGCATCGCGCGCCTCGCCCGGCGAGAGCGCCGGCGGCGGCGTGTCGTAGCTGCGGCGCCAGGCCAGCACCTGCGCCTCGCCGAACTTGGCCGCCGTCTCGGCCTTGTTCAGCCCCTGCAGGGCGCCGTAATGCCGCTCGTTCAGCCGCCAGCTCTTCTCCACTGGCAGCCACAGGCGGTCCATCTCGCTCGAGCACGACCCACAGCGTGCGGATGGCGCGCTTCAGGACCGAGGTGTAGGCGAGGTCGAAGTCGAAGCCCTCGAGCGCGCAGCAGCCGCCCAGCGGCGCGCGCCTCCTCGAGGCCCGCCTCGCACAGGTCCACGTCGGTCCATCCGGTGAAGCGGTTTTCGCGGTTCCAGACCGATTCGCCGTGGCGCAGAAGCACGAGGCGGTACATGCGTGAATTATAATGTCGCGCTCCAGATGGACTTCATCAAGAACAACCTGCTGCTGATCGCGGTCGCATTCGCCTCCGGCGCGATGCTGCTCTGGCCGTTCGTGCGCCGCACGGCCGGCGGCCCGTGGGTCTCCACGCTGCAGGCGACGCAGATGATCAACCGCGAGGACGCGCTGGTGCTCGACGTGCGCGAGCCCGCCGAGTTCGCCAAGGGGCACATCCTCGGCGCGAAGAACGTGCCGCTCGGCGGACTTCGAGCGCCGCGCAGCCGAGCTCGACAAGCACAAGGCGAAGCCGGTGATCGTCACCTGCGAAAGCGGCAGCCGCGCCACGCGGGTGATCGAGGGGCTGAGGACGCGCGGCTTTGCGCGCGTGTTCAACCTGAGTGGCGGCTACGGCGCGTGGCAGCAGGCCGGCCTGCCGGTGGAAAAGTAGCGTGGCGCGGGTGGTGATGTACCTGACCGCGAGCTGCGGCTATTGCCAGGCGGCGGAGCGGTTGCTGGCGCGCAAGGGCATCCGCGACATCGAGCGCATCCGCGTGGACCTGGAGCCGGCGCGCCGAGCCGAGATGCGCGCGCGCTCGGGGCGCACCACGGTGCCGCAGATCTGGATCGACGGCCGCCACATCGGCGGCTGCGACGAACTCTACGAGCTGGAGCACGAGGGCGGGCTCGAGCGCCTTCTCGAGACCGAAAGGACCTGACCGCGATGGCCGACCAGCAGCAGCCCAGCTTCCAGATCGAAAAGCTCTACGTGAAGGACCTCTCGCTCGAGATCCCCGGCGCGCCGCAGGTGTTCCTCGAGCCGCAAAGCCCGCAGCTCGAGATCCAGGTGCGCAACGAGTCCAAGCAGTTCGCCGAGGGCCTGTTCGAGGTGGTGATCACCGTCACGTTGACCGCCAAGACCGGCGACAAGACCCAGTTCCTCGCCGAGGCGGCGCAGGCGGGCATCTTCTCGCTGCGCAACGTGCCGCAGGCCGACCTCGAGCCATTGCTCGCGGTCGCCTGCCCGACCATCCTCTACCCGTATGCGCGGGAGGCGATCTCGGACCTGGTCACGCGCGGCGGGTTCCCGCCGGTGCTGCTCGCGCCCGTATCCTTCGAGGCGCTCTACGCGCAGCGCCTGCAGCAGCAGGCCGCTGCAGGGCCGCGCATCGAGCTGGCAAGCTGAACGCATGAAACGCCTCGCCGCGCTGCTTCTGCTTCTGGGCGCCACGTCGGCGCCGGCCGCCGAGTTCCTCAGCGTGAAAGAGGATGCCGCAGTGCTCTACGACGCGCCGTCGCGCGAGTCCAAGGCGCTCTACGTGGTCTCGCGCCACTATCCCCTGGAGGTGATCGTCAACCTCGAGGCGTGGGTGAAGGTGCGCGACCATGCCGGCACGCTCTCCTGGGTCGAGCGCAAGCTCCTGGCGCCGCAGCGCATGGTGGTGGTCACCGCGCCCTCGGCGGAAGCACGCGTGCGGCCCGAGGACAATGCGCCGACGGCCTTCGTCGCCGCGCAGTTCGTGGTTCTCGAGATGCTGGGCCACGCGCCGGGCGGCTGGCTTCGCGTGCGCCACGCCGACGGCGCCAACGGCTACCTGCTCGCCAAGCTGGTCTGGGGGGCGTAATCCGTATTTCAGTGCTCGGCGCGGGCGCCTGGGGCACGGCGCTCGCGACGGTGCTCTGCGCGCGCCACGCGGTCACGCTGTGGGCGCGCGATGCCGCGCAAGCCGCGGCCATCGCGCGTGAGCGTGTCAACCGCAAGTACCTTCCGGAAATCGCGCTGCCGGCGGCGCTGGACGTCACCGCGCGCTGGCCCGAGCGCGCGGACCTGCTCATCGCCGCGACCCCGGTCGCGGGACTGCGCGAAATGGCGGCGCGGGCGGCGGCGGCGCCGCTCGTCTGGTTGTGCAAGGGTTTCGAGAGCGGCACCGGGCTCCTGCCGCACCAGGTGGTCGCCGCCGCGCGCGGCGCGAGTGCTCGGCGCGGCGCGAGTGCTCGACGAGTCGCGAGCGGTCGGCGCGGCGCGCGCGCATCCGGCGGCGCGCTCTCGGGCCCGTCCTTCGCGCTGGAAGTGGCGCGCGGCCTGCCCTGCGCGTTGACGCTCGCCTCGAGCGACGCCGCCTTCGCGCGCGCGACCGCCGCGGCCCTGCACGGCGGACGGCTGCGCGTGTACTACAGCGGCGACCTCACGGGCGTGGAGGTGGGCGGCGCAGTGAAGAACGTGATGGCGATCGCGGTCGGCATCGCCGACGGCCTGGCGCTGGGCCAGAACGCGCGCGCGGCGCTCATCACGCGCGGCCTGGCGGAGATCACCCGCCTGGGCATCGCGCTGGGCGGCCAGGCGGAAACCTTCATGGGGCTCGCCGGCGCCGGCGACCTGATCCTTACGGCCACGGGCGACCTGTCGCGCAACCGCCGCGTCGGCCTGGAACTCGCGCGCGGCCGGCCGCTCGCGGAGATCCTGGGCACGCTCGGGCACGTGGCCGAAGGTGTCCACACGGCGCGCGAGGTGCTGCGCCTTGCAACGCAGCATCGCATCGAGATGCCGATCACGCAGGCGGTAAGCGCGGTGCTCGAGGGCAAGCTCGCGCCGCCCCAGGCGGTGGAGCAGCTGCTCGCGCGCGATCCGAAGGAGGAGGCGAGACTCGCGCGGAGCTCGCCTAGCCCGCGCCGGAAAAGCCGAGCTGCCGCCAGGCCTCGAACACCACGACCGCGACGGCGTTCGAAAGATTGAGGCTGCGGTTGCCGGGGCGCATCGGCAGGCGCAGCCGCCGCTCGGGCGGGAAGTTGTCCAGGATCTCCTGCGGAATCCCGCGGGTTTCCGGGCCGAACACGAAGCCATCGTCCGCCGCGTAGCGCGGCTGCGCGTAATTCACCGCGCCGCGCGTGGACACGGCGAACAGGCGCCGGCCGGCGAGCGCCGCGCGGCAGGCCGCCCAGTCGCGATGCACCTGCACGTTGGCCATCTCGTGATAGTCGAGCCCGGCGCGCTTCAGTTGCTTGTCGTCCATGGCAAATCCGAGCGGCTCCACCAGATGCAGGCGAGCGCCGGTGTTGGCGGCAAGCCGGATGACGTTGCCGGCGTTGGGCGGGATCTCCGGCGCATAGAGCACGACCTCAAGCATGGGCGCGAGGCGCCGTGCGCGCCACCACCCAGTTGACGACGTGCGCCGCGCCGGCGCGCTTGAGCGTCGCGGCGAGCTCCTCGAGCGTCGCGCCGGTCGTCATCACGTCGTCCACCAACGCGATGCTGGCCCGCTCGAGCGCTGGCGTGCAGCGGAAGGCGCCGCGCACGTTGCGGGCGCGCGCCTCCAGCGGCAGGTCCAGCTGCGGCGGGGTGTCGCGCTCGCGCGCGGCGAGCAGCGGGGCGAGCCTGCAGCCGGTCGCCGCCGCGAGCGGGCGCGCGATCTCGAGCGCCTGGTTGAAGCCCCGCTCGCGCAGGCGCCCCCGCGCGAGCGGCACCGGCAGGATGTAGTCCACGCGCGTGCCGCGTGGCAGGCGCTCCGCCAGCAACTGTCCGAGGAGCGGCGCCAGGGCGAGCTCGCCGCGAAACTTGAGCCCCTGCACCAGCACGTCGGCCGGGAACTCGTACGCGAGGGCGGCGACCGTCCCGTCATAGGCGGGCGCGTGCGCCAGGCAGCGGCCGCACAGCGCGCCGCCCGGGCTCGGCAGCGCGCAGCTCGGGCACGCCGCGCCCTGGAGCCGCGGCAGATCCGCGTCGCACTCGGCGCACAGCACGCCTTCGGCCGCGCCGCGGCAGAGGTAGCAGCTGCCGCCGAAGGCCAGGTTCGCCAAGTTCACAAAACGCCGCGCGAGGCTGCCGGGCATCGCGAATATTGTGCGCTAGACTGTCTAGGGAGCCTACGACCGATTCCCGCGTGCGCGACGGTGGCGATTTTCGTGCAGGGCGAGACCGCGACCGCCGCCGTGTACTTGACGTCCACAAGGCGGCCGATGGCGATGCCATGCGCGAAAATCACCCCGTCCCTCCAGGCCGCGAGGCGGGGGGGCTCAATGCAAAGGCCTCGCCGCCCTTCGGGTTGCGGCCGGAAGTCCGCGACGGTTGGCATACGATAGCGCGATGACACGGGCGCCGGCGTTGTTGCTCGACCTTGCGATACCGACATATCGCTGCGGCCGCGCGCCTAGCCGGCGCCGCGTTCCGGCCGCAACGCGCATGCGCGCGAATAGGTCGGAGGCTCCCTGATGTGGACGGTCACCGGGCTTTCCCGCGATCTCGCCGAGGGCAGGACGACGAGCCGCAAGCTCGTGGAGGAGGCGCTCGCGCGCATCGGCGATCCCGCGGGGGAGGGCGCGCGCGCCTTTCTCAAGGTGTATGCCGAGGAGGCGCGCGCCGAGGCCGAGCATTCCGATCGCCTGCGCCGCCAAGGCGTCGTGCGCTCGCCGGTGGAAGGGCTGCCCGTCTCGCTGAAGGACCTCTACGATGTCGGCGGCGACGTGACGCGCGCGGGCTCGAAGCTGCTCGCCGGCGCGCCGCCGGCGAAGCGAGACGCGCCTGCCGTGGCGCGGCTGCGCGCGGCGGGCGCGGTGATCGTCGGGCGCACCAACATGGTCGAGTTCGCCTTCGGCACCACCGGCCTCAATCCGCACTACGGCACGCCGAGAAATCCCTGGGACCGCAAGACCGGGCGCGTGCCCGGCGGCTCCTCCTCGGGCGCGGCGGTGGCGCAGGCCGACGGCATGTGCGTGATGGCGCTCGGCAGCGACACGCGCGGCTCGATCCGCCAGCCGGCGGCGTTGTGCGGCGTGGTCGGCTGGAAGCCGACGCAGCGGCGCGTGCCGCTGGAGGGCGCGTTTCCGCTCTCCTACACGCTCGATACCGTGGGGCCGCTCGCAAACTCGGTCGCCTGCTGCGCCGCCTACGATGCCGTCTTGTCCGGCGAGGTGAGCGCGCCATTCGCGCTGCCGGTGAAAGGCCTGCGGCTGCTGCTGCCGCGCTCCAGCATCCTCGATGACCTCGACCCGGAGGTCGGCCGCGCGTTCGAGGCGGCGCTCGGCAAGCTCTCGGCAGCGGGCGCCGTGATCACCGAGGAGCGGGTGCCGGCGTTCGACCGCCAGGCGGAGTACTTCAAGAATGGCGGCTTCGCCGGCGCCGAGGCCTATGCGATCCACCGGCGCTGGCAAGATCGTCTCGGCGAGTACGACCCGCGCATCGCCAAGCGCCTGCTGCTTGGCAAGGATATCGCGGTGGCCGACTACATCGATCTCGGGCGCCAGCGCGCGGAGTACATGCGCACGGTGGAGGCGCTTGCCGCGCCCTACGACGCGATGCTGATGCCGACCACGCCGACCATCGCGCCGACGATCGCCGAGGTGGACCGCAGCGACGAGGACTACTTCCGCTGGAACTTCCGCATCCTGCGCAACGTCGGCATCGTCAACTTCCTCGACGGCTGCGCCGCATCGGTGCCGTGCCACGCGCCGGGCACGGCGCCGGTGGGCCTGTCCGTGTTCGGCGTCGCCATGTCCGACCGCCACGTGCTCGCCGTGTCCGCGGCCGTCGAAGGCGCATTGCGCGCGCGTGGCTGACATCGACGCGCGCCTCGCGCGCCGTCGATTCGAGCGCGCGGCACCGACTTACGCCGGCGCCTCTCGCCTCGAGTCCGAAGTCGGCGCGCGCATGCTCGAGCGCCTGGACTACGTGCGCCTCGCGCCGGCGCGGATCCTGGACGCCGGCTCCGGTCCGGCGCCCCAAGCGGCAGCGCTGCGCAAGCGCTATCCGGGCGCGCAATTCGTCGCGGTCGATTTCTCGCTGCCCATGCTGCGACGCGCGCGCACCTTGGGCTGGCGCGCGCGGCTGCGCGGCACGCGCCGTCCCGCGGCGGTGTGCGCAAGCCTCGAGCGCCTGCCTTTCGCCGCCGCCAGCGTGCAGCTCATCTGGTCGAACATGGCGCTGCACTGGGTTGCCGAGCCGCGCGCGGCGCTCGCCGAGTTCCAGCGCGTGCTCGCACCCGAAGGCCTGCTGATGCTCAGCACGCTCGGCCCCGATACGTTGTGGGAACTGCGCGCCGCGGCCGGCCCGGATCGCGTGCACCTCTTCGCCGACATGCACGACTTGGGCGACTGGTTGCTGGGCGCGGGCTTCTCGGCGCCGGTGATGGACATGGAGACGATCAAGGTCGCTTATCGCGACATGAGCGCCCTGCTCGCGGACCTGCGCGCGAGCGGCCAAAGGAACGCGCGTGCCGACCGGCCGCGCGGGCTCGCGGGCAAGGGGCTGCGCGCCGCGCTCGCACGCGCAAACACCCGCGTTACCTATGAAGTGTTGTACGGCCACGCGTGGAAGGGCGCACCGCGCAAGACCGCCGACGGGCGCAGCATTGTGCAGTTCGCAAAGCGGTCCGGCTGACGAAGCCGAGGATTTTCCTCGGAATTTCATCGTCTCTCGTTGTCTGCGGGCCTCGACCTATGTTAATGTTTCGCGGCATTTTTTGGGTCGTGCCCGCAACGCACAGGTGATCACGCTGAGCATCGAGCCCCCGCGCCGCGAATTGATGTTTACACCGACGGCCGCCGGGTTTCGCGTGATGCTCAGGCGCAATTGCTCGATGTCGCCGCGCGGCTTGCTGTTGGCGTTCGCGTTGCTCGCGGCGCTGTCGCTGGGGATCGCGTCGGCTTTCGCGGCGCTCGGCGCATGGCTGATCCTGCCGTTCGCCGGGCTGGAAGTGCTGCTGCTTGGCGCGGCGTTCTGGATCACCGCGCGGCATGCGACGGATTACGAGCGCATCGAGCTGGAGCGCGGGCGCGTGGTGGTCGAAGTGGACGAGGCGCAGCGGCTGCGGCGCTACGAGATGGATGCGCGCCTCGCGCGCGTGGCAATGGACAACGACTGCCTGCGGCTGAGCGTGCCGCGGGAGAGCCTGGAGCTGGGACGGCATCTGGACGCCGCAGCGCGCGTCGAGCTGGCAGCCGAGCTGGGGAGAAGACTGCAAAGATGAACCGGGAAGGGGCAATGATGCTGAAGAAGCTGATGTTGGGCGCGCTGGGCCTGGCGCTGTGCTCGGCGGCGCTCGCCGCGGAGTGGAACCTGCAGCCGGCCGCCTCGAAACTGGCCGCGGACATCCACTGGCTGCACGAGGCCGTCATGCTGCTGGTCATCGTGCTGTTCGTGGGCGTGTTCGGCTTCATGTTCTGGTCGTGCTACGCGCACCGCAAGTCGGTCGGCCACCAGGCTTCGCAGTTCCACGAGAACACCACGGTCGAGATCCTGTGGACGGTGATCCCCGCGATCATCCTGGTGGTCATCGCCGTGCCGGTGACCAAGGTGGTGATCGCGCAGAAGGACACTTCCCACCCGGACGTCACCATCAAGGTGACGGGCATGCAGTGGAAGTGGGCCTACGACTACGTGATGGGCGAGGGCGAGGGCATCAGCTTCGTCTCCGCGCTGTCCACGCCGCGCGACCAGATCGAGGGCCGCGCCCCGAAGGGCGAGCACTACCTTCTCGAAGTGGACAACGAGCTGGTGGTGCCGGTGGGCAAGAAGGTCCGCGTGCTGACTACGGCCGCAGACGTCGTGCACTCCTGGTGGGTGCCCGCCTTCGGCGCCAAGCAGGACGCGATCCCGGGGTTCATCCGCGACATATGGTTCAAGGCCGACAAGACGGGCACCTTCCGCAGCCAGTGCGTGGAGCTCTGCGGCAAGGACCACGGCTTCATGCCGATCGTGGTGCGCGTGGTGGCGCAGGAGGACTACACCAAGTGGGTCGGCGAGAAGAAGGCGCTCGCCGCCAAGTCCGCGGACGACGACACCAAGGCCTACGCCCTCGATGAGCTGAAGGCGCGCGGCGAGAAGGTCTACGCGGCCAACTGCGTCGCCTGCCACCAGGCAAGCGGCAAGGGCGTGCCGCCCGCGTTTCCGCCGCTGGATGGCTCCAAGGTGGTGCTCGGCCCTAAAGCCGGCCAGATCGACACCGTGCTGAACGGCGTCGTCAAGGGAGGAACGCCGACGGCGATGGCCGCGTTCGGCAAGCAGCTCAACAACGTAGAACTCGCTGCGGTGATCACCTTTACGCGGAACAACTGGGGCAACAAGACCGGTGAGGTCGTCCAGCCCGCCGACATCAAGGCCCGGAGGAAATAGCGATGAGCGCAGTCGTAGACACCCACGCACACGGCCACGACCACGGCGACCACCACGGGGGCTACAGCGGCATCATGCGCTGGGTCACCACCACCAACCACAAGGACATCGGCACGATGTACCTGTGGTTCAGCTTCAGCATGTTCATGGTGGGCGGCGTGATGGCGCTGGTCATCCGCGCCGAGCTGTTCTCACCGGGGCTGCAGATCGTCAACCCGGACTTCTTCAACCAGATGACCACCATGCACGGCCTGATCATGGTGTTCGGGGCGATCATGCCGGCCTTCGTCGGCTTCGCCAACTGGCTGATCCCGATGCAGATCGGTGCGCCCGACATGGCGTTCGCGCGCATGAACAACTGGTCGTTCTGGATCCTGCCGTTCGCTGGCGCGCTGCTCATCATCTCCTTCTTTACCCCCGGGGGCGCCCCGGGCGTGGGCTGGACGCTCTATGCGCCGCTGACGGTGCAGATGGGCGTCGGCATGGACCTGACGATCTTCGCCGTGCACCTGCTCGGCATGAGCTCGATCATGGGCTCGATCAACATCGTCACCACCATCCTCAACATGCGCGCGCCGGGGATGACGCTGATGCGCATGCCCCTGTTCTGCTGGACCTGGCTGATTACGGGGTATCTCCTGATCGCGGTGATGCCGGTGCTGGCGGGCGCGGTGACCATGACGCTGACCGACCGGCACTTCGGCACCAGCTTCTTCAACGCCGCGGGCGGCGGGGACCCGGTGCTCTATCAGCACATCTTCTGGTTCTTCGGTCACCCCGAGGTGTACATCATCGCGTTGCCGGCTTTCGGCGTCGTATCGCAGGTGATCCCGGCGTTCTCGAGGAAGCCGCTGTTCGGCTACGCCTCGATGGTGTACGCCACCTCGGCGATCGCGATCCTGTCGTTCATCGTCTGGGCGCACCACATGTACACGGTCGGCATGCCGGTGACCGGGCAGCTGTTCTTCATGTACGCCACGACGCTGATCGCGGTGCCCACCGGCGTGAAGGTGTTCAACTGGGTGGCGACCATGTGGAAGGGCTCGCTCACTTTCGAGACGCCGATGCTGTTCGCCTGCGGCTTCCTGTTCCTGTTCACGCTGGGCGGCTTCACCGGCCTGGTGCTGTCGCTGGTGCCGATCGACATCCAGCTGCATGACACCTACTACGTGGTCGCGCACTTCCACTACGTGATGGTGGCGGGGGCGCTGTTCGCCGCGTTCGCCGGCGTGTACTTCTGGCTGCCGAAGTGGACCGGGCGCATGTACGACGAAACGCTGGGCAAGTGGCACTTCTGGCTGACGATGATCTTCTTCAACGTCACCTTCTTCGTGCAGCACTTCTCCGGCCTCGCGGGCATGCCGCGGCGCATCCCGGACTATCCGCTGGTGTTCGAGACCTGGAACAAGGTCAGCTCGATCGGCGCCTTCGGCTTCGGCATCTCGCAGCTGCTGTTCCTGTACGTCGTGCTCAAGTGCATCCGCAGCGGCGCGAAAGCGCCCGAGAAGCCCTGGGAAGGGGCCGATTCCCTGGAATGGACGCATCTGCCGACGCCGGTGCCCTACCATACCTTCGACCCGCAGCCCGACCTGCGCGGATGATGGCGCTCAGCAAGAACGCGAAGACCGGCCTGATCCTCGCCTCCATTGCGCTGGCGTGGTTCGTCGGGGTCATCATCAAGTACTGGGTGATGGGCGGATGAGCCAGGCGGCCCCGGCGCAGGCGAGCGAGAACCGCAGGCTGCGGCTGCGGCTGGCCGTGGTGGCGCTCGCCATGTTCGGCTTCGGCTACGCGCTGGTGCCCTTCTACGACGCGATCTGCGCGGCGCTGGGCGTGAACGACTTGGTGAAGGCCGATGCCGTGCAGGCCGCCAACACGCAGGTGGACGCATCGCGCACCGTGACCATCGAGCTGGACGCCAATGCCCACAACCTGCCCTGGAACTTCCGCCCTCTGGTGCGCCACATCACGGTGCATCCGGGCGAGCTCGCCACCGTGGAGTTCGAGATCGCCAACGTGCGCAGCGAGCCAGTGACCGCGCAGGCGGTGCCGAGCTACGGCCCGGCGCGCGCCGGCGAGCACTTCCGCAAGATGGAGTGCTTCTGCTTCAAGCAGCAGACGCTCGCCCCCGGCGAGACGCGCCGCATGCCCGTGGTGTTCGTGGTGGATCCGAAGCTGCCCAAGGACGTGAGCACCATCACGCTGTCCTACACCTTCTTCGAAGTCGCGGGGCGCGGAGGCCGCTCATGATGGCGGACACACACGACGCTCCGCAGGCCCCGCGCCGCGCGGGCGCGCTCGACGCCGCCAAGACCGTGCTCTACGGGCTGATCGGTATTCGCCGCAAGTCGGACCACGAGAACGTGCGCATCACGCCGTTGCAGGTCATCGTCGCCGCGATTGTGCTCGTGGCGCTGTTCGTCTTCACGCTGGTCGTGATCGTGCGCATCGTGGTCGCATGACCGGCTGACGCAAACGCAATCGGGAGAGAAAAAAATGGCGCAAGGCGCATCCACCCCTCGGCAGCACTACTACGTGCCGCAGCCCATGTACTGGCCGGTGCTGGGCTCGATGTCGCTGTTCCTGATGATGCTCGGCGGCGTTTTCGTGATGAACGCCTCCGCCAGCGGCTGGGTCGGGGTCGCCATGGGCTTCATGCTGCTCGTGTACATGATGTTCCGCTGGTTCGGCGAGGTGATCGCCGAGTCCGAGGGCGGCAAGTACCACGGCTGGGAGGACGTCTCCTTCCGCTGGGGGATGAGCTGGTTCATCTTCTCCGAGGTGATGTTCTTCGCGGCTTTCTTCGGGGCGCTGTTCTACATCCGCGTGCTTTCGGTGCCGGATCTCGGCAGCCTCGATCACAGGGCGACGCTGTGGCCCGACTTCAAGGCGGTCTGGCCCTCCGCCGGGCCAGGCTTCGAGGAGAAGTTCTCGCCGATGGGCGCGTGGGGCCTGCCCGCGCTCAATACCGCGCTGCTGCTGACTTCGGGCGCCACGGTGACGGTCGCGCATTGGGCGCTGAAGGAAGGCAAGCGCGGCATCCTCAACCTGTTCCTGTTCCTTACCATCGCGCTGGGCGTGATCTTCCTCGGCGTGCAGGCCTACGAGTACAGCCACGCGTACGCGGATCTCAACCTCAAGCTCACCACCGGCGCCTATGGCTCGACGTTCTTCATGCTCACGGGTTTCCACGGCTTCCACGTCACCGTGGGCGCGATCATGCTGTCGGTGATCTTCGCGCGCTGCCTGAAGGGGCACTTCAAGCCGGACCACCACTTCGCCTTCGAGGGCGTGGCCTGGTACTGGCACTTCGTGGACGTGGTGTGGCTGGGGCTGTTCATCTTCGTCTACTGGCTGTAGCAAGCCCGGCGCAGGAAAGAATCGGGGTCAGACCCCGATTCCGCTTCTGGCTGTAGTCGCCGCGCGGCGACAACTGGAAATCGGGGTCGGGAAAAATCGGGGTCAGACCCCAATTCTGCTTGCGAGGCGGAATTGGGGTCTGACCCCTGCGCGAGTCGCGGTGGCGAATCGGCGGCTAGAGCCGGCCGGGAATGAAACCGAAATAGAAACCCGCCATCAAAAGCAGGAACAGACCGAGCGACAGTCCGACGCGCACCGCGAGCGCCGTCACCGCGCGGCGCGAGTCGCTGCGGTCGTGGAACACGAAGAACAGCGCCGAGCCGAGGCTCGCCACGATCAGGATCAGCACGCCGATCACCAAATAGCGCATGAATTCAGCATACTCCTTCCGTCCACGCTGGTGGGCCGCGCTGCTCGCCGCGGCGGGCTGCGTGGCGGGCGTGCTGCTCGGCAACTGGCAGTCGGGCCGCGCCGAGGAAAGGCGGGCCGCCGCGACGAACGAACGGCGGCTGGAGCTGCGCGGAGAATTCCTCGAGCGCTATACCGTGCTGCTCGACAACAAGGTGAACCGCGGCCGGCCGGGTTACCACGTGGTGCAGCCGCTGCGCGCCGCCGACGGCCGCCACGTGCTGGTCAACCGGGGCTGGGTGGCGGCGCCCGTGCATCGCGAGAACCTGCCGCAGCTGCGCACCCCGCCGGGGCCGCAGCTGGTCGAAGGGCGCGTGCTCGATCATTTTCCCCGTGCCTACGCGCCCGCCGAGGCGAAGCCCGAAGGGCGGGTCTGGCAGAACGTGGAAGTGGCGACCTTCGCGGCCTGGTCGGGGCTGAAGCTCGAGCCCTATGTCCTCGAGCAGCATTCGCCCCTCGCCGATGGCCTGGCGCGCAACTGGCCGAGCCCCGACGCCGGCATCGAGAAGAACGAAAGCTACGCGCTGCAGTGGTACTCGCTCGCCGCGCTGTGCGTGGTCCTGTTCGTGGTCCTGAGCTTTCGCCGTGAGCGCAAGCCCGTCGCTTGAGTCCGTCAGGCGCGGACGCATCAAGCTCGCGCTGCTGGGCGCCTTCTTCGCGCTGCCGCTCGTGCTCGCCACGCTCGCCTGGTGGCTCGACTGGGCGCCGGGCACGACGTCCAACTATGGCGAGCTGGTCTCGCCGCCGCGGCTGCTCGCCGGGCCGCCGTTCGACGCGCTGCGCGGCAAATGGGTGCTGGTGAGCTTCGACGCGGCGGCTTGCGACGCCTACTGCGAGAAGAAGCTGTACTTCATGCGCCAGGTGCGCCGCGCGCAAGGCAAGGACCAGGACCGCATCGAGCGCCTCTGGGTGCTGACCGACGCGGGACAGCCGCGCGCGGAGCTGCTCGCCGCGATCGAGGGCACCCGCATCGAGCGCGGCCAGTCGCTCGCCGCGCGCTTTCCGGCGGGTGCAACGGCGGCAGACCATGTCTACGTGGTCGATCCGCTCGGCAATCTGATGATGCGCTTTGCGCGCGACCCTGATCCGTCACGGATGCTGAAGGACTTGCAGCGCCTGCTCAAGGTATCGCGAATCGGATGAGCATCATCGTGCTAAACTGCTTTGCCTTCAGACAGTTGCATCCGCAATGCGCGTGAATACCCAGGCACTCCCGGTCAGTCTCCCGCAGCGCGCGCGCGCGTTCTACGCGCTCACCAAGCCGCGCGTGGTCTCGCTCATCGTGTTCACTGCGGTGATCGGCATGTTCCTCGCCACCCCGGGCATGGTGCCGCCGCGCGTGCTGCTCGCGGGCACCTTCGGCATCGCGCTGGTGGCCGGCGCCGCCGCGGCGATCAATTGCCTCGTCGAGCAGAACGTGGACGCGCTGATGCTGCGCACGCGCTGGCGGCCGCTGCCGAGCGGCCAGCTCACCACGGCGCAGACGCTGGCGTTCGCCGGCGTCGTCGGCGGCCTCGGCCTGTGGCTGCTCGCGCACTTCGTGAATCCGCTCACCATGTGGCTGACGCTCGCCACCTTCGTCGGCTACGCCGTCGTCTACACGGTGATCCTCAAGCCCCTCACGCCGCAGAACATCGTGATCGGGGGCGCCTCCGGCGCCATGCCGCCGGTGCTGGGCTGGGCGGCGGTCACGGGTGAAGTGAGCACCGAGGCGATGCTGCTGTTCCTCATCATCTTCGCGTGGACGCCGCCGCATTTCTGGGCGCTGGCGCTGTACCGCACCGAGGATTACGCGCGCGCCGGCCTGCCGATGCTGCCGGTGACCCACGGCGCGCGCTACACGCGGCTGCAGGTGCTGCTCTATACCTTGATCCTGTTCGGCGTGTCGCTGCTGCCCTTCGCCATCCGCATGAGCGGCTGGCTCTACCTCGCGGCGGCGCTCGCGCTCGGCGCGGTGTTCATCGGCTACGCCGTGCGGATCCACGTCGCCTACAGCGACCACCTGGCACGCCGCACCTTCCGCTATTCGATCCTGTATCTGGCCCTGCTGTTCGCGGCGCTGCTCGTTGACCACTATGTTCCGCTCTAGCGTCGCGGCGCTGTGCCTCGTGCTGCTCACGGCCTGCGACAGTGCAGCGCCGAAGTTCCGCAGCACCGACATTTCCGGCGTCGACTACGGCAGGCGCCTGGAGCTCACCGACCATCACGGCAAGCTGCGGCGGCTGGAGGACTTCCGCGGCAAGGCAGTAGTGGTGTTCTTCGGCTTCACGCGCTGCCCCGATGTCTGCCCCACGACGCTGGCGGACATGGCGATCGCGATGAAGCAGCTGGGACCGGACGCGGACCGCGTGCAGGTGGTGATGGTGACGGTAGACCCGGAACGCGACACGCGCGAGCTGCTGGCCAAGTACGTGCCGGCCTTCGATGCGCGGTTCCTGGGTCTTTACGGAGATCTCGAGGCGACGCGGCGCACGGCCAAGGAGTTCAAGGTGTACTTCGAGAAACGCCCCGGCAAGACACCGGGCGAGTATTCCATCGACCACAGCGCGCAGAGCTACGTGATCGATACGCAGGGGCGGCTGCGCCTGTTCGTGCGGCACGACCGCCTCACCGAGGACCTCGCCCCTGACCTGCGAACACTTCTAAAAGCAGCCGGCTAGCCGGCTAGCCTTCGGGCACTGCCTTAGATTTTCGCGGCCAGAGAGAGGCGCCCAGGGGGTGCGGGGGGCGCAAGTGGCGTCGCAGCGCCCCCTGCTCCGAGTTGCATTACCTTCTTCATCTTCTCGAGCGCCTTGGCCTCGATCTGGCGGATGCGCTCGGCCGACACCTTGAACTCGGCGGCAAGGTCGTGCAGCGTCGCCGCGTCCTTCTCCTTGAGCCAGCGTGCTTCCACGATGCGCCGGCTGCGCGCATCGAGCGCCGCGAGCGCCGTCTTCAGGCCGGCGCTGCCCAGGCGCTCTTCTTCCTGCGCCTCGAGGACGCGCGAGGGCTCGTCCTCGGGATCGGCAGCCAGGTACTGCACCGGCGCGTAGCTGTCCTCGTCGCCGTCGTCCGCCTCGAACGCGACCTCGCGGCCTGCAAGCCGCATCTCCATCTCCGCCACTTCCTCGGGCTTGACCTTGAGCTCGGCGGCGACGCGCGCGATTTCGGCCGCGCCCAGCGGGGCGAGGCCCTGCTTCATCGAGCGCAGGTTGAAGAACAGCTTGCGCTGCGCCTTGGTGGTGGCCACCTTCACCAGCCTCCAGTTGCGCAGGATGTACTCGTGGATCTCGGCCTTCACCCAGTGGATGGCGAAGGACACCAGGCGCACGCCGCGCGCGGGGTCGAAGCGCTTGACCGCCTTCATCAGGCCGACGTTGCCTTCCTGGATCAGGTCGGCGTGCGGCAGGCCGTACCCGAGATAGCCGCGCGCCACCGCGACGACCAGGCGCAGGTGCGAGAGCACCAACTGGCGTGCCGCTTCGACGTCGTCCTGCTCACGCCAGCGGCGCGCGTACGCCTGCTCCTGCTCGAGGCTGAGCAGCGGGATGCGATTGACGCTTTGGATGTAGCTCTCGAGGCTGCCCACCACCATCGGCAGGGGCATCGCCATCGGCAGAGAATGCGTGCGTTGCTTCACTTGGCCTCCTTGCGCAGATCTTAGCACTCGCCAGATTAGAGTGCTAACCGCAGGCGCGGGTTCCCTGGGGAACTCTGTATTTGTCCTTTATGTGATTTACTTTTAACGTAAGTATTTGCTCACTGATAGTAGGGCCCCAAGCCATCCCAGCAGCGCCGCGGCGCCCAACAGGACCGCTGTTTCCGGCAATGGCAGGAAAGCGAGGTGGAAATCGGACCCATAGGTCTGTGCAAGCTCGCGGACTGGCCGGTTCAGGGTCGCGATCCCCGCCCAGAGCACGGCGAGCCCGAGCGCCCCGCCGGCGAGCCCCTGCAGCACCCCCAGGTAGAGGAAGGGCCGGCGCACGAAGGCGTCGGTCGCGCCCAGCAGCTGCGAGACCTCGATCTCCTCTCGCAGGGTGAGGATCTGCAGGCGGATGGTGTTGAAGGTCACGGCGATGAGCCCGGTCGCGAGCAGGGCGGCGAGAAACGCCAGCGCCAGCCTGCCGATGCGCGCCAGAGCGCCCAGGCGCTGCGCCCATGCCGAGTCGACCTGCACGCGCGCCACGCCGGGCAGGGTGCGCAGGTCGGCGGCGAGAGACTCGAGCGCTGCGGCACTGGGCTCGCGCGCGCGCAGCACGAAGGCGTCGGGCAGCGGATTGCGCTCGAGCGCCGCCACCACTTCGGCGAGGCCTTCGGCCTGGCGCAGCTCGCGCAGCGCCTCGTCGCGGGACACGAAGCGCGCCTGCGCGATGCGCGCATCGGCTTTCAGGCGCGGCTCGAGGTCGGCGCGTCGCGCCTCCTGCCGCAGGAACACCGACAACTGCGGCTCGACCGTGAAGCGCTGGGCGGCGCCCTGCAGGTTCGCGAGCAGCGCGTAGCCGCCCGCCGGCAGCGACAGCGCCACGCCGATGACCAGCGCATTGAGCAGGCTCGCGCCGCGCTGCTGCATCAGCTTGCCAAAGGCGCGCGCGAACGCTTCGCGGTGCTGCCGCAGCCAGGTGATCATCGGAGCAGGGGGGCGGGCCCCTTCCTGTCAGTTCGCCCGGAGCCTTCCCGGCCCCCCCGCACGCCCCGCGCATCGCTTGCGTCATCCGCCTTCCAGTCGGCCCGCGACGAGGCGCAGGACGCGCTTGCCGTAGCGCTCGATCAATCGCCTGGTCGTGCGTCGCGACGAGCAGCGTGACGCCGACCTGGTGGAAGGAGACGAAGATGTCGAGGATGCGCCCGGCGGATTCCGCGTCGAGGTTGGCGGTAGGCTCGTCGGCGACGAGCACGGCGGGCCGGTTGACGACCGCGCGCGCGATCGCCAGGCGCTGCTGCTCGCCGCCCGGAGAGCTGGATCGGGTTGGCGCGCTCGCGCGCGAGCAGCCCCACCTTGTCGAGCGCCGCGCGCACGCGCTTCGCCGCCTCGCGCGGCGGCTGCCCGCCGATGGCGAGCGGCAGCATGACGTTGTCGTAGACCGTGCGGTCGTAGAGCAGCTTCTGGTCCTGGAACACCAGTCCGAGGTTGCGCCGCAGGTAGGGCACCGCCGAGCGCTTGAGCGCGCCCACGTTCTGGCCGTTGACGATCACGCTGCCCGAGGTCGGGCGCTCGATCGCGGGGATGAGCTTGAGCAGCGTCGATTTGCCCGCGCCCGAATGCCCGGTGACGAAGGCGAACTCGCCCGCCTGCGAGCGAGAAGGAGATCCCGCGCAGGGCCTCCTCGCCGCCCGGGTAGCGCTTGGCGACGGCGGAGAAGCTAATCAAGCAGCGCCTCGCGAACTCGCGCGGCCGACGAAGGGCCGCAGGTCGTCGATGCCCTCGCCGACCCCGACGAAGAGCAGCGGCACCGGCCGCTGCTTGGCGATCGCGCAGACCACGCCCCCCTTGGCGGTGCCGTCCAGCTTGGTCAGCACCAGGCCCGGTGAGGCCGAGCGCCTCGTCGAAGGCCTTCACCTGCGCGAGCGCGTTCTGCCCGGTGTTGGCGTCCAGCACCAGCAGCACCTCGTGCGGCGCGCCCGGCAGCGCCTTGCCGAGCACGCGCTTGACCTTCCTGATCTCCTCCATCAGGTGCAGCTGCGTCGGCAGCCGCCCCGCCGTGTCGGCGATCAGCACGTCGATGCCGCGCGCGCGCGCGGCGCGCGACCGCGTCGAAGACCACCGCCGCCGCGTCGCCGCCCTGCTGCGCGATGACGCCGACGCCGTTGCGCTCGCCCCAGGCGGCGAGCTGCTCGCGCGCCGCGGCGCGGAAGGTGTCGCCGGCCGCGAGCAGCACGCTGCGACCCTGACCCTGCAGCCATTTCGCGAGCTTGCCGATCGAGGTGGTCTTGCCCGCGCCGTTGACGCCCGCGATCATGATGACGAGCGGCTTGGCGCGCTCGAGCGCCAGGGGCTTTTCCAGGGCGCGAGCAGCGCGCGCAGTTCCTCCTGCAGGGCGCGCTTGAGCGCCTGCGGCTCGCTCGATGCGCCCGGCTGCGCGCGCGCTCGCGCAGCCGCGCGATCAGCGCCGCGCTCGCTTCGACGCCGCAGTCGGCCAGCAGCAGCGCCGCCTCGAGCTCCTCGTACAGCGACTCGTCCACCTCGGCGCGCCCGAACAGGCCCGCGAGGCCGCCGCCGAGCACGTCGCGCGTGCGCGCGAGGCCGTCCCTGAGTCGCGATGCCCAAGAGGTCGCTGCTAACATGGTCGAATGAATTCTAGCAAGCGCGCGCCGCACGACCGCGCCCGCGCGCAGCCCCGCGGCCGCGTGCGCATCGTCGGCGGCCGCTGGCGCAGCCGGTTGCTCGAAGTGCCGGCGCGCCCCGACCTGCGGCCCACGCCGGACCGCGTGCGCGAGACGCTGTTCAACTGGCTCGGCCAGCGGCTCGACGGCTGCGTGTGCCTCGATCTGTTCGCGGGCAGCGGCGCGCTCGGCTTCGAGGCCGCCTCGCGCGGCGCCGCGCGCGTCGTCATGGTGGAAGCCGACCGCGTCGCGCTCGCGGCGCTGCGCGAGAGCCGCGCGCAGCTCGAGGCGAGCGAGGTGGAGATCGTGGGCGGCGACGCCCTCGAGTACCTGGTGCGCGCGGGGGAGCGCTTCGACGTGGTTTTCCTCGATCCGCCGTTCAGGCAGAATGCCCTGCCGGCGCTGCTCGCGAAGCTGCCGCCGCGCCTGCAGCCCGGCGCGCGCGTCTACCTCGAGGGCGCGGAGGCGGTACGCCGCCGCCGCGCCGTGGCGCGAGCTGAAGCGCGCGCGCGCGGGGCAGGTGAGCGTACCAACTACTGCAATGGAGCGAGCATGATCCGAGCGGTATACCCGGGAACGTTTGATCCGCTCACGCGCGGCCACGAGGACCTGGTGCGGCGCGCCACCAAGCTCTTCGACTCGGTGATCGTCGGCGTCGCCGACAGCAGGGCGAAGCGCACCTTCTTCACGATGCACGAGCGCGTGCAGATGGCGCGCGAGGTGCTCGGCGAGCTGCAGCAATGTGCAGGTCGTCGGCTTCAGCGGCCTGCTGATCGACTTCGTGCGCGAGCACGATGCGCGCGTCGTGCTGCGCGGACTGCGCGCGGTGTCGGATTTCGAGTACGAGTTCCAGCTTGCCGGCATGAACCGCAGCCTGTACCCGGATTTCGAGACCATGTTCCTCACGCCTTCCGAGCAGCACATGTTCATCTCCGCGACGCTGGTGCGCGAGATCGCGCTGCTCGGCGGCGACGTCGCCAAGTTCGTGCACCCGCTGGTGCGCGCGAAGCTGGCGGCCAAGGTCGCTGCGCTCGGCAAAGCCTGAAGGGCACCGGGCCCGGTGGCGCGCGCGCACTGCAGCGCTAGCGCTGGCAGCTCGGGCAGAAGTAGGTCGAACGCTGGCCCTGCACCAGGCGCCGCACGCGCGCGCCGCATTCCCGGCAACGCTGCCCCTCGCGCTCGTAGACGCGGTAGCGCTGCTGGAAGCAGCCGTACACGCCGTCGCTGCCGACGAAGTCGCGCAGCGACGAGCCGCCGGCGCGGATCGCCGCGCGCAGCGTGGCCTTGATCGCGCTCGCCAGGCGCGCGCATTGCGCAGCCGTCAGCCTGCGCGCCGGCGTGCGCGGATCGATGCGCGCGCGATACAGGCTCTCGCTCGCGTAGATGTTGCCGACGCCGACGAGGCGGCGGCTGTCCATGAGGAAGGGCTTGATGGCCGTGCGGTGCGCGCGCGTGAGGGCGAGCAGGCGCGGTCCGTCGAAGGCGCGCGACAGCGGCTCGATGCCCAGATGGCGCAACAGCGGATGCGTGGCGACGCCTGCCGCGGTCCACAGCACCGCGCCGAAGCGCCGCGGGTCGCGCAGCCGCAGCATGCGGTCGCCGAACACCAGGTCGAAGTGATCGTGCTTCTGCGGGGCGGTGTCCGGCGGCAGCACGCGCAGGCTGCCGCTCATGCCCAGGTGCAGGATCAGGTGCCCGTCGCCGCAATCCAGGAGCAGGTACTTCGCGCGCCGCGTCACGCCACGCACGGTGCGGCCCGCAAGGCGGCGCACCGCCGCAGGTACGCGCCAGCGCAGGCGCGGCTCGCGCACCGTCACGGCGGAAATCCTGCGGCCCGCGATCTGCGGTGCGATGCCGCGGCGGGTGACTTCGACTTCGGGCAGCTCGGGCAAGGGAACGTTGGCTTGTGCGGGGCACCAAATATACCTACACTCGACCCGCGATGCCCGCAGTGATTCGCCTGCTTTCCCTCCTGCTCGCCCTGCTTTTCGCCGCGGGCGCTGCGTTCGCGCAGCCGCAGCCCGCCGAGGACGACGAGGACGACGAGGAGGTGCCGCACGCCGCGCCGGCTGCGCCTGAGCCGCGCGCCAATCTGCCGGTGCTCGAGCTGACCGAGCCGATCCTCTACGAGTTGCTGCTCGCGGAGATCGCGCTGCAGCGGGACAGCGCGGGCCTTGCCGCGCAAACCTACGCGGACCTCGCGCGGCGCACGAAGGACCCGCGCATCGCGCGCCGCGCGGTCGAAGTGGCCAATTTCGCGCGCACGCCGCAGTTCGCGCTGGAGGCCGCGCGCGCCTGGCACGAGGCCGACCCCCAGTCGGTGCAGGCGCTGCAGACGCTCGCGGGTCTGCTGGTCGGCGCGCGCAGAGTGGACGACGCCGAGCCATACCTGGCGAAGCTGCTGGCCGCGGACGGCGCGTCCTCGGCGAGCGGGTTCCTGCAGCTCGGGCGCCTGCTCGCGGGCAACCCCGACAAGGCGGCCAATCTGCGCGTGGTGCGCAACCTTGCCGCCAAGCATCCGGACATGCCGCAGGCGCACATCGCCGTCGCCCAGGCGGCGCTCGCCGCGAACGACGAGGCGACGGCACTCGCCGAAACGCGCCGCGCCGCGAAACTGCAGCCGGGCTGGGAAGTGGCGGCGATCTTCGAGGCGCAGATCCTGCAGCGGCGCTCACCGCAGGAGGCGAGCGCCGCGCTCGCGGCGTTTCTCGCCAAGTACCCGGAGGCGCGCGAAGCGCGGCTCGCCTATGCGCGCGCGCTGGTCGGCGAGCGCAAGTTCGCCGAGGCGCGCGCCGAGTTCGAGACGCTGCTCGCCGCCAACCCGGGCAACGCCGATGTCATCTACGCGGTGGCGCTGCTCGCGGCGCAGCTCAAGGACTATCCGACCGCCGAGAAGAGTCTCAAGCGGCTGCTGGACATGGGCTTTCGCGACCCGAACGGCGTGCGCTTCACGCTCGGCCAGATCGCCGAGGAGCAGAAGCAGTGGCAGGCCGCCATCGACTGGTACCAGTCCATCCAGCGCGGCGACCAGTACCTCGCCTCGCGCCTGCGCGTGGCCGGCGTCATGGCCAAGCAGGGCAGGCTCGCGGAGGCGCGCGCCTACCTGCAGGGTGTGAACGCGGGCGAGCAGCGCGTGCAGCTGCTCATCGCCGAGGCGCAGCTGCTGCGCGAAGCGAACCAGCACCGCGAGGCATTCGATTTGCTCGGCAAGGCGCTGCAGGCTCAGCCCGATCAGCCCGAGCTGCTCTACGACCACGCGCTCACCGCCGAGAAGCTCGAGCGCTTCGACGTGCTGGAAGGCAACCTGCGCAAGCTCATCCAGATGAGGCCCGACCACGCGCATGCGCACAACGCGCTCGGCTACTCGTTCGCCGACCGCAACCTGCGCCTGCCCGAAGCGAGGAAGCTCATCGAGCGCGCGCTCGAGCTCGCCCCCGAGGACTACTTCATCGTCGACAGCCTGGGCTGGGTGCTGTACCGGCAGGGCGACTTGAAGGGCGCCGCGGCGCAGCTGCGCCGCGCCTACGTCGGCCGCCCCGACGGCGAGATCGGCGCGCATCTGGGCGAAGTGCTGTGGATGATGGGCGAGCGCGCGGAGGCCGAGCGCATCTGGGACGAGTCGCTCAAGAATCATCCCGACAACGAAACCCTGCAAAAGACCGTCAAGCGCCTGCGGCGCTGATGAACCGCCTGACGCTCATCGCCGCTGCCGCGGGCAAAGCCGCGCTTGCCGCAGTGTTCCTCGCCCTCGCCGCCGCCTGCGCCGAGCTGCCGCGCGCGCCCGGCGAGAGCTACGAGTTCGAGCTGACCGCGCGCTTCGCCGCCAGCTACCGCAACGAGGCGGCCTCGGGCACCCTGCAGTGGCGGCATCGCGCGGCGCGCGACGACGTCATGCTCAGCTCGCCGTTCGGCCAGGGCGTCGCGCGCATTACGCGCGAGGGAGAGACGGTGACGCTCGTCGCGGGCGATGACAAGCGCTACAGCGCTGCCGACGCCGAGACGCTCACCGAGCAGGTGCTGGGCTTCCGCCTGCCGCTGCGCGGGCTCACCGACTGGGTGCGCGCGCGTCCGGCAACGGATGCCCCTGCGCAGGCCGAGTACGCCACGGACGGGCGCCTGCTGTCGCTCGAGCAGCGCGGCTGGCGCATCGAATACATGGCCTACGAGGGCCTTCAGCCCAAGCGGCTCAAGCTTCTTTACCCCGGCCTGGAGCTGCGGCTCGCGATCTCCGAGTGGAAATGAACTGGTTCGCGGCGCCGGGCAAGCTGAACCTGTTCCTGCACGTCCTGGGCCGACGCGCAGACGGCTATCACCTGCTGCAGACCGTGTTCCGCCTCATCGACCGCTGCGACCGGGTCGGCGTCGCCGCGCGCGAGGACGGCGAGATTCGCCGGCACGATCCACTTCCGGGCGTGCCGCCGGAGGAGGACCTGTGCGTGCGCGCCGCCAAGCTCCTGCAGCAGTACTGCGGCACGCGACTCGGCGCGGACCTCGCCCTGGAGAAGAACCTGCCGGTCGGCGGCGGCCTGGGCGGCGGATCGTCGGATGCGGCCACCACGCTCATCGTGCTCAACCGGTTGTGGAAAGCAGGCCTCGCGCGCGAGGATTTGCAGGCGCTCGCGGCGCCGCTCGGCGCCGACGTGCCGTTCTTCGTCTTCGGCGAGAACGCCCTGGGCGAAGGCATCGGCGAGCGCCTGACCGCGCTCGCGCTGGCACCCGCCTGGTACCTCGTGCTGGTGCCGCCGGCCGCGCTGTCCACGCGCGAGGTGTTCAGCGATAACGCATTGACACGAAATACGAAACCGCTCAAAATACCGCCCTTTTTCTCCGGCCTTGGCGCCAACGATCTCGAGGCCGTCGCGGTGAAGCGCAAACCGGAGATCGCGGCGCACCTGGCCTGGCTGCGGGCGCGCTGGCCGCAGGCGCGGATGACGGGCTCGGGGGCATGCGTGTTCGCGGAATTCGCAACTGAAGACCAGGCGCGCGCCGCGCTGGGGGAGCTCCCCGGCGCGATGCGCGGATTTGTCGCGCGGGGGCTCGAGCGGCACCCGCTTTACGAGACTTGATCCAATTGGGGAGTCGCCAAGTTGGTTAAGGCAGCGGATTTTGATTCCGCCATTCGAGGGTTCGAATCCTTCCTCCCCAGCCATTTCGCGTGCGGGAGGGCGGGACGATGAACCGCGTGGCCAACTCCCCGTCGACGGCGCTCGAGCGCCTGATGGTCTTCGCCGGCAACGGCACGCCGCGCCTCGCGCAGGACGTGGCCAAGCACCTCAACCTGTCGCTCGGCCGCGCGATCGTCGGCAAGTTCTCCGACGGCGAAGTGATGATCGAGATCATGGAGAACGTGCGCGGCAAGGACGTGTTCGTGCTGCAGTCGACCTGCGCGCCGACCAACGACAACCTGATGGAGCTGCTGGTGATGGTGGACGCGCTCAAGCGTTCCTCCGCCGCGCGCGTCACCGCCGCGATTCCCTACTTCGGCTACGCGCGCCAGGACCGGCGTCCGCGCTCGGCGCGCGTGGCGATCAGCGCCAAGGTGGTGGCCAACATGCTCACCTCGGTGGGCGTAGCGCGCGTGCTGACGATGGACCTGCACGCCGACCAGATCCAGGGCTTCTTCGACATGCCGGTGGACAACGTGTACGCGGCGCCGGTGCTGCTCGGCGACGTGTGGAAGCAGCGCTACGAGAACCTGATCGTGGTGTCGCCGGACGTGGGCGGCGTGGTGCGCGCGCGCGCGCTCGCCAAGCGCCTGGAATCGGACCTGGCGATCATCGACAAGCGCCGGCCGCGCGCCAACGTGTCGGAAGTGATGAACGTGATCGGCGAGGTGAAGGGCCGCACCTGCGTCATCATGGACGACATGGTGGACACCGCCGGCACGCTGGTGAAGGCGGCGCAGGTGCTCAAGGAAGAGGGCGCCACCAAGGTGGTGGCCTACTGCACGCACCCGGTGCTCTCGGGCGCGGCGGTCGAGCGCATCAACAATTCGGACCTCGACGAGCTGGTGGTGACCGACACCATTCCGCTGCGCGAGGACGCCAAGAACTGCAGGAAGATCCGGCAATTGTCGGTCGCGGGGCTGCTCGCCGAGACCATCCTGCGGATCTTCAACGAGGATTCGGTGAGCTCGCTGTTCATCGAGTAGAACTTTTTTGCCAACCCCGCCTGTGCCTGGTCGCGGGCCTGACGGACAAGCCAAGGAGAAGTGCATGAAAATCGAGATCAGCGCCAGCGAGCGCAAGGTGCAAGGGACGGGCGCGAGCCGCCGTCTGCGCCGCACGGGACGGGTTCCGGGCATCGTCTACGGCGGAGACAAGGGCGCGGTGAACATCGAGCTCGACCACAAGGAGCTCTACCGCAACCTGAGTCAACGAGAAGTTCCACGCCTCCATCCTGACGCTGAAGCTCGCGGGCGGCGCCGAGCAGGTGCTGCTGCGCGCGTTCAACATGCACCCGTTCAAGGCGCAGGTGCAGCACGTGGACTTCCAGCGCGTGTCCAAGGACAAGAAGATCCACATGAAGGTGCCGCTGCACTTCGTCAACGCCGAGAAGTCGCCGGGCGTGAAGGAGCACGCCGGGGTGGTGAGCCACGTGTTGAACGAACTGGACATCACCTGCCTGCCGGACGACCTGCCGGAGTTCATCGAGGTGGACCTGATCAACCTGACGGTGGGCAAGTCGATCCACGCGCGCGACCTCGTGCTGCCCAAAGGCGTCGAGTCGACGCTGCACAAGGCCGAAAACCCGGTGGTGGCGACCTGCATCCTGCCGGCGCTCATTACCGAGGAGGAGGAAGCGGCCACCGCGGCAGCCACGCCGGCTGCGGGCGAGGTGCCGACCACCGCGCAAGCCGTGCCGGAAGCGGGGGCAGAGGCTGCGGCGGGCGAGAAGGGCAAGCCCGGCGAGAAGGCCGCCGACAAGGGCGCCGACAAGGGTGCCGACAAGGGTGCCGACAAGGGTGCCGACAAGGGCGCCGACAAGGCGGACAAGAAAGAAAAGAAGTAGCCGCTGTCCAAGATCCGCCTCATCGTCGGCCTGGGCAACCCGGGCAAGGAGTACGAGCGCACCCGCCACAACGCCGGGTTCTGGCTGGTGGAGCGCTTCGCCTTGGCGCGCGGCATCGCGCTCAAGAAGGACAACCACTACCAGGCGCTGGTGGCGCGCGAGGGCGCCCTGTGGCTGGTGATGCCGCAGACCTTCATGAACGCCTCCGGGCGCGCCGTGCAGATGCTCGCCGGGTTCTTCAAGATCCCCGCCGAGGAAATCCTGGTCGTGCACGACGAGCTCGACTTTCCCGCGGGCACCGCGCGCATCAAGCAGGGCGGCGGCATCGCCGGTCACAACGGCCTGAAGGACATCTCGCAGCGCCTGGGCTCGCACGAGTACTGGCGCCTGCGGCTGGGCGTGGGCCGGCCTGCCGACAAGGATTCGGGCGCCGACTACGTGCTCGAAAAGCCCCCGGCCGAGGAGCGCGAGGCGATCGAGGGCGCGATCGCGCGCGCGCTCGAAGTGATGCCGCAGATCCTCGCGGGCGACCTGCAGGGCGCGATGCAGAAGCTGCACAGCCAGGACAAGCCCGTGGCGGCGAAGGCCGAGCAGGCAAAGCCCGAGGTGAAGAAGGCCGAGCAGGCAAGGCCCGAGGTGGAGAAGGCCGAGCCTGCCAGGCCTGAGGCGAAGCAGGCGGACGCGAAGAAGCCGGCAGCAAAGGCGCCTGAAGCGAAGAAGCCCGAGGCGCAGAAGGCGCAGGCGAAGAAGCCGGAAGCGGGCAAACCGGAGCCTCAGAAGGCCGAAGCAAAGACGCCGCCGCCAGTGCCCGCGACACCGAAGGAGGAGAAGGCGGGTGGGCTCAAGGGCTTCTTCAAGGGCCTCACCGGCAGCAAGAAATGAGTCTGAAGTGCGGCATCGTGGGGCTGCCGAACGTCGGCAAGTCCACGCTCTTCAATGCGCTCACCAAGGCGGCGATCGCCGCCGAGAACTATCCGTTCTGCACCATCGAGCCGAACGTCGGCATCGTCGAGGTGCCCGACCCGCGCCTGGGCAAGCTCGCCGACATCGCCAAGCCGCAGAAGGTGATCCCCGCGGTGGTCGAGTTCGTGGACATTGCCGGGCTGGTCGCGGGCGCCTCGAAGGGCGAAGGCCTGGGCAACAAGTTCCTCGCCAACATCCGGGAGACGGATGCCATCGCCCACGTGGTGCGCTGCTTCGAGGATCCCAACGTGATCCACGTCGCCAACCGCATCGACCCGGTTTCCGATATCGAAACCATCAACACCGAGCTCGCGCTCGCCGACCTCGAGTCGGTGAGCAAGCAGCTGCAGAAGTACAGCAAGGTGGCCAAGACCGGCGGCGACAAGGAAGCGCAGCGCCTGGTGGCGGTGCTGGAGAAGGCTGAAAGCGCGCTCGATGCGGGGCGCCCCGCGCGCACGGTGGACTGGTCCAAGGAAGAGCGGGCGGTGATCAAGCCCTTCTTCCTGCTGACCATGAAGCCGACCCTGTACGTTGCCAACGTCGCCGAGAACGGCTTCAGGGACAACCCGCTGCTCGCGAAAGTCGAGGCCTACGCGAACAAGGAAGGCGCGCCGGTGGTGGCGATCTGCGCGGCGCTGGAGGCGCAGATCGCGGACATGAGCGACGAGGACAAGAAGGTGTTCCTCGCGGACGCCGGCCTCGCGGAGCCGGGGCTGAACCGCCTCGCGCACGTGGCGTACACGCTGCTGGGACTGCAGACCTATTTCACCGCGGGCGAGAAAGAGGTGCGCGCCTGGACCGTGGTGCAGGGCGCGACCGCGCCGCAAGCGGCGGGCGTGATCCACACCGATTTCGAGCGCGGCTTCATCCGCGCCGAAGTCGCCGCCTATGACGACTTCGTCGCCTGCGGCGGCGAGCAGGGCGCCAAGGAAGCCGGCAAGCTGCGCCTGGAAGGCAAGGACTACGTGGTGCGCGACGGCGACGTGATGCACTTCCGCTTCAACGTGTGAATCCCGCGTTCGGCACGGCGGGCGCCGCCGACATCGCCGCCCTCGTCGACCTGCTGGGAATCCTGTTCACGCAGGAAGCCGAGCTCAGCCCCGATCCCGAAAAGCAGCGCCGCGCGCTGGAGATCATCCTCGCCGAGCCCTCGCGCGCGCGCATCTTCGTGGCGCGCGACGGCGACGCGATTGTCGCGATGGCGGCGCTGCACTTCACCACCAGCACGGCGGAGGGCGGCAAAGTCGCGTGGTTCGAGGACTGCATCGTGCGGCCGGAGCACCGCCGCCAGGGCATCGGCAAGGCGCTGCTCGCGTACGTCATCGCGCAGGCGCGCGCCGAGGGCGCGCGGCGCGTGATGCTGCTCACCGACGGCGACAACGCGAGCGCGCAGGCGCTCTACCGCCAGTCCGGCTTCCGCGACTCCGCGATGCTGGCGATGCGCCTCAAATTCTAGATTCCGCCCATGCAGACGTACTTGACCTCTACGAACTCTTCGCAGCCGTACTTCGAGCCCTCGCGCCCGAGGCCGGATTGCTTGACGCCGCCGAATGGCGCGACCTCCGTGGTGATCAGGCCGCTGTTCACGCCCACCATGCCGTACTCGAGCGCCTCCGCCACGCGCCAGACGCGGCCGATGTCGCGGCTGTAGAAGTAGGCCGCCAGGCCGTACTCGGTGCGGTTGGCCAGTTCCACCACCTCGGCGTCGGTCTTGAAGCGGAACAGCGGCGCCACCGGGCCGAAGGTCTCCTCGCGGAAGATCTTCATCGTCGGCTTCACGTCGGTGAGCACAGTCGGCTCGTAGTAGGTCTTGCCCAGCGCATGGCGCTTGGCGCCGGTGAGCGCCTTGGCGCCGCCGGCGAGCGCGTCGGCGACGTGCTCTTCCACTTTCGCCAGCGCATTCGTGTCGATCAACGGCCCCTGGGTCACGCCCGCCTCGGTGCCGGTGCCGACCTTCAACTCCTTCACCTTCTGCGCGAGCTTCGCGGCAAACCTGTCGTAAACGCCGTCCTGCACGAACAGCCGGTTCGCGCACACGCAGGTCTGCCCCGTATTGCGGTACTTGGAGACCATCGCGCCCTCGACCGCGGCGTCGATGTCCGCATCGTCGAACACGATGAACGGCGCATTGCCACCGAGTTCCAGCGAGATCTTCTTCACCGTCGGCGCCGCCTGCTTCATCAGCAACCGGCCGACTTCGGTCGAGCCGGTGAAGGAGATCTTGCGCACCGTCGGATTGGCGCACAGTTCCCCGCCGATCGCGGGCGCATCGCCCGTGATGATGTTGAGCACGCCTTTCGGGAATCCCGCGCGCTCGGCAAGTTCGGCGAGCGCGAGCGCGGAGTAGGGCGTCTGCTCCGCGGGCTTCAGGATCACGCAGCAGCCCGCGGCGAGCCCGGGGGCGACCTTGCGGGTGATCATCGAGTGCGGGAAGTTCCACGGCGTGATCGCCGCGCACACGCCCACCGGCTGCTTGATGACGAGGATGCGGCGGTCGGCCCAGGGCGTCGGAATGGTGTCGCCGTAGATGCGCTTGGCTTCCTCCGCGAACCACTCGACGTAGGCCGCGCCGATGGTGACCTCGCCTTTCGATTCGGCGAGCGGCTTGCCCTGCTCGCTGGTGAGGATCAGCGCGAGGTCATCTAGGTTGGCGAGGATCAGGTCGTTCCACTTGCGCAGGATCGCGGCACGCTCCTTGCCGGTCTTCGCGCGCCAGGCGGGCAGCGCGGCATCCGCGGCGGCGATCGCCTTCTTCGTCTCCTCGGCGCCCATGTCGGGCACCGTGCCCAACTGCGCCCCGCTCGCCGGGTTGTGCACCGGGAAGCTCTTCGCGGCGCCTGTCCAGGCGCCGTCGACATAGCACTGCTCGCGGAACAGCTTCGGGTCCTTCAGGGGAAGCGCCGGCAGTCCGGCGCGGGAGGGTGCGTTCATGGGTTACTCCTTTGCGAAAGTGAGGTTGCCGGCCTGCGCGCGCCACTCTCGTGGGCTCGCGCCGTAGCGCTGGCGGAACATGCGGCTGAAATGCGCGGCGCTGGTGAAGCCCGCGCCGAGCAGGATGCTGGTGATGGAGCGCGCGCACTCGCGCGGATCCTCGAGCTGGCGGCGCGCGAGATCCACGCGCGAATGCCAGAGGAACCGGTGCAGCGACGTGCCGTGGTCCTCGAAGGCCTTGTGCAGCCCGCGCTTGGAGCACTGCAGGGTGGCCGCGATCGCCTCGATGTCGAGCGCCGGGTCGCGCAGGCGCTGGCCGACGAGCGCCGCGGTGCGCTCGCGAAGCAGCTCGCGCCCGGTAGCGGCCGGCAGCATGCCGGCCTGCTCGAGCAGCGCCAGGCGCACCTGCCGCAGGATGGCCTCGCCCAGCTCGGGGGCGAGGCGCGCATCCGCGCCCGGCGTCCCATCGAGCGCGCGCCCGATCGTCTCGCACGCGACGCGGCCCATGCCGCGCGCGCTGGAGAGCGGGCGCACCAGCAGCTCGCGCAGCCCGCCAGCGCCATCGAGGATGCGCGCGCGCGGCAGGAGCAGCACGTACTGCAGCACGTCCTCCGGGTTCGACACCGTGTACGACTGCGTCGTGTCGTACACGCTCCAGGACCCCGGCGCGAGCCAGGCCTGCCGTCCCCCCTGCTCGAACAGGCTGCAGCCCCGTCGCTGCACCACCATCTTCAGGTCGCCCGGATCGCTCAGGCCCGCTGTGCCGGAGGTGCGCTCGACGACATGCCGCGACGCTTCCAGCCGGCACAGGCGCAGCTCGCCCAGCTGGTAGCGGCGGATCTCGCCGTGAAAGCGCTCGTCGCCGCAGGTGCGCGAGCGCAGGCGGCCGAAGGAGCGCTGCACGAGGTCGCCCCAGTAGCCCACTCTCTCGTGGGCGGGCGCCGCGCTGGTGGAAAGAAGGGACTGGACGCTCAAGGCATGCGCTCCGGGACAAGTCCGGGCCGGGGATCCTTTCTACCATATCGCCGTCGCGGCACGGCTGCCGGAAAACTGTCTTGCATGAACCGCTGTTCGATCATAAAGTACTCACAAACCAAAAGAAATATGACGACCGGCGGCGCAAAGCCGGCTCAAACCAAAGGAGAACACGATGGGAATCCCGAGCTTTTTCAAGCGCGCAGCATTGGCTGCGCTCGCCGCCGCCGCGGTCGCACCGGCCTTCGCGCAGGATGCGCCGGTGCGCATCGGCTACGCGATTTCGCGCACCGGGTTCGGCGCCGCCGGCGCGCAGCTCTCGCAGGAGCCGAACTACATCATGTGGGCCGAGCAGGTGAATGCCGCCGGCGGCCTGAACGTCAAGGGCAAGAAGCGCAAGATCGAGCTGATCGGCTTCGACGACCGCAGCGAAGTCGAGACCATGGTGCGCACCTACGAGAAGCTGATGACCAGCGACAAGGTCGATCTGATCCTGCCGCCCTGGGGCACCGGCAACAACTTCGCGGTGATGCCGCTGGCGCAGAAGCACGGCTACCCGATGCTCGCGCCCACGGCCACGGGCCGAAAACTGCTGGGCATGAAGAACCCGTACTTCTTCGCACTGCTGCAGCAGCCCGACGTGATGATGACCGCGCTCGCCGAGTTCATGAAGGCGCGCGGCGTGAAGACCGCGGCCGTGATCCACGTCGACGAGCTCTTCGGCCTCGAGCAGATGGGGGCGCTGGAGCTGGCGCTGAAGGAAAAGGGCATCCAGATCGTGGAGAAGAAGAGCTACCCGATCGGCGTCAAGGACCTGCAGCCCGTGCTGAACGACATCAAGGCGAAGAACCCGGATGCCTTCGTCAGCCTGTCCTACCCGCCGGACACGTTCCTCATCACCGCGCAATCGAGGGCGATCGGCTTCAACCCGAAGCTGTTCTACGCGGCAGTGGGCGCGGCGTTCCCGGTGTATCGCGACAAGTTCGGGCCGGCGGCCGAGGGCGTGATGGGGCTGGGCACCTGGAATCCGAAGTCGAGCCCGGCCGCCAAGGCCTATTTCGATGCGCACGTGGCGCGCTGGAAGAAGGAGCCGGATCGCTGGGCGAGCGCGCATGCCTGGGCCGGACTGCAGATCCTCGAGCAGGCGGTGGCCAAGGCGGGCCTCGATCGCAAGGCGCTGCGCGACGCCATCGCCAGCGGCAAGTTCAACACCATCATCGGCGAGATGCGCTTCAAGAACGGCGAGAACATCTCGACGCCGGGCGTGGTCAGCCAGTGGCAGAGTGGCGAGTTCGAAGTGGTGTGGCCGCCGCAGAACGCCACCTCGCCGGCGTACTTTCCGAAGCCGGCCTGGAAGTAATCTAGCGGTGTCGCGAAGAGGCCCTGCGGGCGACCGCAGGGCTTTTTTTCTCCACGATGGCTTACTGGTTCGAACTGGTCGCGACGGGCCTGATCACCGGCGGCATCTACGCCGTGGTGGCGCTCGGCCTGAACCTGCAGTACGGGCTGATGCGCATCATGAACATCTCTCACGGCGAGTTCGTGATGCTCGGCGCCTACCTCACCTGGGTGGGCTTCACGGTGCTGCAGGTGAACCCGCTGGTGTTCCTTCCAGTGGTGGCGCTGGCGCTGTTCGCGCTGGGCGTGGTCGTGTACTGGCTGTGCTTCCAGCGCATCACGCGCACCGCGCCCGCGGTCGAGGTGATCGAGGCGAGGAGCCTGCTGGTCGGGTTCGGCCTCATGTTCCTGGTGCAGAACGTCGCCAACCTCATCTGGGGCGCCGACTACCGCGGCTACACTTTTCTCGCCGAGCCGCTCGAGTTCGGCGGCGTGCGACTGATGGCCAACCGGCTGACGGTGTTTGCCTTCGCGGTGGGCGCGAGCCTGCTGCTGCTGGCGGTGCTGCGCTGGACGCTGATCGGCAAGGCGGTGCGCGCCATGATGCAATCGCCGACCGGCGCGCAGCTGGTGGGCATCGACACGCGCTTCCTGCACCCCGTGGTATTCGGCGTGGGCATCGCGCTGGCGGGCGTCGCCGGCGCGCTGCTGTCGATGGTGTACGAGATTTCGCCCGGCATGGGCGAGCCCTACACGGTCACCGCGCTGATCGTCATCGTGCTGGGCGGGCTGGGTAGCGCGGCGGGCTGCCTGCTGGGCGGGTTCCTCCTCGGCCTGGTGGAGACCTTCGGCATGCACTTCACCAGCCCCTCGCTGAAGATGCTCCTGTCCTACGCGGTGCTGATCGCGGTGCTGCTCGCGCGCCCCAAGGGCCTGTTCGCCCGATGACGCTGCGCCATTCGATCCTTGCCACGCTGGCCGCGGCGCTCGTGCTCTCCGCCATGCCGTGGCTGATGTCGGATTTCGCGCTGGCGATGACGCTCACCTGCCTGATGTACGCGGGGCTCGCGGTGAGCTGGGCCCTGTTCTGCGGAGCGACCAACTACCTCTCGCTCGCGACCGCGGCGTTCTTCGGGCTCGGCGCGTACGTCACCACCTGGACTTCGGGCGGGATGCTCCCCTACGGCGTGGCCGTGCTGCTCGGCGGGCTGCTCGCCGCCGCGTTCGCCGCCCTGATCGGCGCCGCGGCGCTGCACCTGCGCGGCGCGTATTTCGCGGTGATCACCTTCGGCCTGGGCGAGCTGACGCGACACGCCGTGACCTACTACGAGAAGGCCTTCCAGGGCACGGTCGGGCGCGTCATCGAAGAGCCGCCGGAAGTCGTCACCATCTATCACATGGTGCTGATCATCGCCGTGCTCGCCACGGTCACCGCCCTGGTGGTGCGGGCAAGCCGCCTCGGGCTCGCGCTGCGCGGCGTCGGCGCCGACGAGGAGCGCGCGCAGACGCTCGGCGTGAACACGCGGCGCGCCAAGATCCTCGGCTTCGCGCTGTCGGCCTTCTTCGCCGGGGCCCTGGGCGCGGCGATGGCGATGCGCTGGACCTACATCGACCCGCCCACGGTGTTCAACCCGTTCATCGGCTTCCAGACGGTGCTGATCGCGATGGTGGGCGGCGCGCACACCATCATCGGCCCGATCGCTTCGTCGGTGCTGTTCAGCCTGCTCACCGAGTTCCTGCGCCTGCAGTTCCCGTACCTGTTCCTGATCCTGCTCGGGCTGCTGCTGATCCTGCTGGTGCTCTACCTGCCCGGGGGGCTCGCGTCGCTGATCGGCCGCTGGCGCTGGCGTTGGCGTTGGGGCAAGACAATGCGTGAAGCGCTGCTCTCGGCGAAAGGCGTCAGCGTGCGCTTCGGCGGGCTCGTCGCCGTGGATGGCGTCGATCTCGACGTGCACGGCGGCGAGCTGGTGGGCATCATCGGCCCGAATGGCGCGGGCAAGACGACGTTCTTCCATACGCTCTCCGGCGTGCTGGCGCCGAGCGCGGGCCGCATCGTGGTGGCGGGCACCGACCTCACGGGAAAATCTCCGCATGCCTACGCGCAGCACGGAGTCGCCCGGACTTTCCAGACCCCGCGCGTGTTCAAGGAGATGCCGGCGATCGACAACGTGAGGTTCGGCCTGGAGTTCGCCGGACGCACGCGCAAGCACGCGCACGATGCGTTCGACGAGCCGGAGGCGATCCTCGATTTCCTTGGTCTTGCCGAGGTGGCGGCGGTGCCGGCGGGCGGTCTCACGCCGTCCAGGCAGCGCCTGCTGGAGATCGGCATGGCGCTCGGTGCGCGGCCTCGCGTGCTGCTGCTCGACGAGGTCGCGGCGGGCCTCACGCACGCCGAAGTGGATCTCACCGCGCAGCTCATCCGCCGCGTGCGTGACGAGCTCGGCCTGGCGGTGATCTGGATCGAGCACGCGGTGCGCGTGCTGATGAACACCGTGGAGCGCGTCGCGGTCCTGCACCAGGGAAGGAAGATCGCCGACGGCGACCCGCGCGCCGTGGCAAAGGACCGGGCGGTGGTCGAGGCCTACCTCGGCGAAGAGGGCGAACCGATGAAGGATGCGGCATGATGCGGCGGAGCAGGGGCCCCGCTTGCGGGGATGCGACCCGCATCACGGCGCGGGGCCGCCGACAGCGGGGCGCGCGATGAGAGCTGACCGTTCGGAGGCGGCGGCATGATGCGGCGGAGCAGGGGCCCTGCTTGCAGGGATGCGACCCGCATCATGGCGCGGGGCCGCCGACAGCGAGGCGCGCGATGAGAGCTGACCGTTCGGAGGCGGCGGCATGAGCGGCGGTCTTTCCATCAAGGGCCTGTCCGCGGGTTACGGCCCCATCAAGGTGCTCGACCGCATCGACCTGGAAGCGCCCAGCGGCGAGATCACCGTGGTGGTCGGACCGAACGGCGCCGGCAAGACGACGCTGCTGAAGGCCCTGTCGGGCCTGATCCCGCGCCAGGGCGAGGTGCTGTTCGACGGCGAAGCGCTGCCCGCGCACCCCTCGGTCATCGTGCGGCGCGGGCTCGCCCAGGTGGCGGAGGGCCGGCAACTGTTTCCGCAGATGAGCGTGCGGGAGAACCTCGAGCTGGGCGGCTACCTCCTGCCCAAGGGCGAGCGCGCCGCGCGCCTGGAGCGCGTGTTCGACTTCTTTCCGCGCCTGGCGGAGCGGCGCGAGCAGCTCGCCGGCACCATGTCGGGCGGGGAGCAGCAGATGCTCGCGGTCGGGCGCGCGTTGATGGGCAAGCCCAAGCTGCTGATGCTGGATGAGCCTTCGCTCGGCCTCGCCCCGAAGATGATCGACGAGCTGCTCGGCATCGTGCGCCGCATCCGCGATGACGGCGTGTCCATCCTGCTCGTCGAGCAGAACGTGGCCAAGGCGATGGCGATCGCCGAAGGCGCCTACGTGATCGAGCGCGGCGTGGTGGTGATGAAGGGCCAGGCAGGCAAGCTGCTCAAGTCGGAGCGCCTGCGCGCGGCCTACCTCGGCGCCGAAACGAAACCCGGAACATTGACCTGGAAGGGAGGACTCTTCATGGCCCAGCAGCAAACGACGGCTGTCACCATCGCCGCGGAGAACGCGTGGAAGGGCAAGATATTCACCGGCCGCTGGCAGATGGCAAAGGGCGGCACGCGCGAGGTGATCGAGCCGGCCACCGGCAAGGTACTGACCGAAGTCGGCTTCGCCGATGCCGAAGACGTCGCCGAGGCGGGGAAGGTCGCGGCCATGGCGCAGGTGGAGTGGGCCAACACGCCCGCCGACCAGCGCGCGGCCGTGCTGCGCCGCGCAGCGCAGCTGCTGGAAGCGCACGCCGACTCGATGCGCAACTGGATCGTGCGCGAAACGGGCTCGATTCCGCCCAAGGCGGACTTCGAGCTGCACATGGTCGCCGGCATCCTGCTCGAAGCCGCGGCGATCGCCACGCAACCGCCGGGCATGATGCTGCCCTCGGGCCCGAAGCGCATGAGCTTCGCGCGGCGCGTGCCGCACGGGGTCGTCGGCGTGATCTCGCCGTTCAACGCGCCGCTGATCCTCTCAGCGCGCGCGGTGGCGCCGGCGCTCGCGCTGGGCAACGCGGTGGTGCTCAAGCCGGATCCGAACACGCCGGTCACGGGCGGCTTCATGCTGGCACGCCTGTTCGAGGCGGCGGGCCTGCCCGCGGGGCTGCTGCACGTGCTGCCGGGCGATGCAACGGTGGGCGAGGCGATGATCAGGGATCCGAACATCGCGATGATCTCGTTCACCGGGTCGACGGCCGCGGGGCGCCGCGTGGGCGAGCTCGCCAGCCAGCACCTGAAGCGCGTGACGCTCGAGCTCGGCGGCAAGAATTCCACCATCGTGCTCGACGACGCGGACCTCGATGTCGCCGCCTCGAGCGCGGCCTGGGGCGCCTACCTGCACCAGGGCCAGATCTGCATGGCCACCGGCACGGTGCTCGCGCAGCGCAAGATCGCGCGCGACCTCACCGAGCGCCTGGTGGCGAAGGCGAAGAACCTGCCGGTGGGCGACCCGAGCGCGGGCCCCTGCGCCCTCGGGCCGATCATCAGCGGCCGCCAGCTCGAGAGGATCGACGGCATCGTCAAGGACGCCATCGCCAAGGGCGCGGTGCTGCGCGCCGGCGGTACCTACGATCGCCTCTTCTACAAGCCGACGGTGCTCGAGGGCGTACGCCCCGACATGCGCGTCTACACTGAGGAGGTGTTCGGCCCGGTGCTGTGCGTACTCGAGTTCGACACCGACGAGGAGGCGATCGCGCTCAACAACGCCACCGAGTACGGCCTCTCGACGGGCGTCATCACGCAGTCGGTGGAGCGCGCGATGAATTTCACCGCGAAACTCAAGACCGGCATCATCCACATCAATGACCAGACGGTCTCCGACGAGCCGTGGGTGCCTTTCGGCGGCCGCGGCGCATCCGGCAATGGCGGCCGCCACGGCGGCGTTGCCAACTGGGAAGAGTTCACCCAGTGGCAGTGGGTCACGATCCAGGACAAGGCGACGCCGTATCCGTTCTGAGCTGAGCGCCGGAACGGTTTAGAGGCGCGCCGGGCGGCGGCGCGTTTCCCCAGCGCCGCGAAATCCCCTCGCCGTCAGCCCTCGGGCGTCGGAGGCCTGCGGAACTCGCCCTTCCTGCATTTACGGGCTCAAACAGTCCTCGGCCCGCTCCCTCCGCCCTCGGCCCGGCTCGGCGCGGCACGATGGGGCCCCTCGCGCCGCCGCCCGGCGCGCCTCGCGTCAACAGTGCGGCGCTCTTCTCAGGGCCACTTCGGCGCCATCGGCTGGCAAGTGAAGCTTGGGAGTTAAAGCACTGACCACGCTGTAACGTCCGCGTTGTGCCGCAGCTGTAGGAGGCGCGCAGCGCCGCCACGCAAGTGTCGGTCACCAACGCGCTGTTAGGTCGCACGCGCAGCTTCGTGCTACGGCGCTGGAGCCGCAGAAGCCTCGGAAGCAATGCGCGCGAAGGCTTCATAGAGTGCCCAATCGAGCCGGTGCTCCTCAAGGGTCTGTGGATGCCACATTCGGCGCGGCAGTTCGAAGATGTCACCGCCGTAGACATGTAGGCCTATCTGTCGGCGCACTGCCTACGCACTCGACGACGTGCGCCGTCTCGGCCCGCATACCTAGGATTATGCCGGGCTTGAGGGTGACCTCGCTTGCCTTACGCAATCGTCCATCCTCGGCGCGGTAGAGCGTGTTCTTCTCCTCGCCGGCAAGGAGCAGGATTGTCGCCCACGTCCCGTGGTCGTGCGGCGGGGTGCGCCGTCCGACGGGAAGCAGCAGACCTTAAGGAGGGTGAGTTGCGGGCGAGCGGTAAAAGACTTGCCGAAAGTTGCCGCGCCAGCCCCGGAGATATAGCGCAGCGCTTCGTCGCACGCTCACCTATGTGGTCCTCTAGCTGCCTCAAGCGATGCTCGCGCCGCGGCCATTGGATCGCTGCGACTCACGGCTGTGGCGAAGAGTGCCAGCCAGATCATGGGCCTGTCATTCATCCTCCTCGGCATACGGTGCGGCCTAACTAAAATTAGACAGCACTAAGAGCGGAACTCGTATTGCCGCACTGTCTTCGAACGGTCGCAAATTCTCTGCCCTGCAAGTTCGAGCAGACATGGCGTTACCGAGCGTGCTCGTCCCTCCTTGCTCAATGGTATTCCCGGTCACCACGCCGACGGCCACTCCCGTTGCCCAAATACGGTACGCGCGTTGTAGACCGCGCACGAATTCTGGCGCAGGGCTAGGTGATCTCGAAAAGTGATGGCTCGAAATGAGTATGCGCTTTGGAAAATCAGCTCCGAGCCGGGTCCGCTCGGAGCGGCGGAAGCCCGGCGGCGGCGCAAGGGGTTCCCATTGCGCCGCGCCGAGCCGAGCCGAGGGCGGAGGGAGCAGTCCGAGCACTGTTCGAGCCCGCAAATGCAGGAAGGGCGAGTTGCGCAGGCCTCCGACGCCCGAGGAAGGACGGGGAGGGGAATTCGCGGCGCTGGGGACGGCGCCGCCGCCGGGCTTCGTGCCGCCCGGCGACGAGTGCGGAGTTTGGCTAGAAGGTGCCGGGGAACGCGCCGCCGTCCATCAGCAGGTTCTGGCCGGTGATGTAGCCGGCGTGCACGCTGGCGAGGAAGGCGCAGGCCGCGCCGAACTCTTCGATGGTGCCGAAGCGCTTTGCCGGGTTGGCGTCGGCGCGCTGCTTGGCGAGCTCCGCGGCGGTCTTGCCCAGCTTCTTCGCGTTGAACTCCATGTTGCCGCGCAGGCGGTCGGTGTCGAAGGGCCCGGGCAGCAGGCCGTTGATCGTCACGTTGTGCTGCGCCACCTGTCGCGAGAGGCCGGCGACGAAACCGGTGAGGCCCGTGCGCGCCCCGTTCGAGAGCCCGAGTTCGGGGATCGGCATCTTCACCGCGCCCGAGGTGATGTTGATGATGCGCCCGAACTTCTTCGCGATCATGGCGTCGATGGTCGCCTTCATGAGCTCGATCGGCGTGAGCATGTTGGCGTCCACCGCCTTGATCCAGTCCTCGCGCGTCCAGTTGCGGAAATCCCCCGGCGGCGGGCCGCCCGCGTTGTTGACGAGGATGTCGGGGTTCGGGCACGCGGCGAGCGCCTGCGCCCGGCCTTCCGCCGTGGTGATGTCCCCCGCGACCGCAACGACCTTCGCGCCGGTGGCTTTGCGGATTTCCTCCGCGGTCGCCTCCAGCGCCTCCTTGCCGCGCGCGGTGATGACCAGGTTCACGCCCTCGCGCGCCAGCGCCATGGCGCAGCCCTTGCCGAGGCCCTTCGATGCCGCGCACACGAGTGCGCTCTTTCCCTTGATGCCCAGATCCATGGTGTTCAGCCTTTCTTCAGTGTGACGAGCAATACGCCGCCGATGACCAGCGCGCCGCCGGCGAGCTGCAGCGCCGTGAGCGCGCCCTCGAGCAGCGCGAAATCTGCGAGCACGGTGGTTACCGGCCCCAGCGCGCCGATGAGCGCGAACTGGTTGGCGCCGATGCGCTTGAGCGATTCGGCAACGAGGAACACCGGCAGCACGGTGCAGACGGTGGCGAGCAGCACCGCGTAGAGCCAAACCGTGCCCGGCAGCTCGAGTGCGCTGGCGTCCTCCAGCAGCAGGAACTGCACGACTGCCGGCGCCGTGGAGATCATCATGGTGTAGGCGGTGAAGCGCATCGAGCCGACGCGCTTCACCAGCTGACTGCCGGTGACGAGGTACACCGCGTAGCACATGGCCGAGCCGAAGACGAGCGCCGCGCCGAGGAGAAACAGCCGGTGCTCCGGGCCGGCGCCGAGTTGCTGCGAGAGCACCAGCGCGATGCCGGCGTAGGTGAGGCCGAGCGCCGCGAGCTCGCGGCCACTGGGGCGCTTGGCGAGGAACAGCGCCGAGAGGATCACCACCAGCGTGGGATACAGGAACATGATCAGTCGTCCCAGGCCGGCAGGCACGTACTGCAGGCCGAGGAAGTCGAGCAGGCTTGCGAGGTAGTAGCCGAGGAAGCCAAGTCCGACGATGCCCGCCCAATCGCGCCGCGCGATCGGCGGCTCGTGCCGCAGCCACCACGCCGCCGCGGCGAAGAAGGGCAACGCGAGCGCCATGCGCAGGAAAAGGAGCGTCGTCGCGCTCACCGGGGCCGCGCCGTAGCCCAGCTTGATCAGCACCGGGCGGAAGGCGAAGGCGATGGTGCCCGCCAAGGCGAACAGCGCCCCCCACGCGCGGTAGCCGGCGGGCGTCAACGCTTCTTGCCGAGCAGCGAGCCGAGGACTCCGCGGATGAGTTCGCGCCCGACCTGCGAGCCGACCGTGCGCGCGGCGCTCTTGGCCATCGCCTCGATCAGCCCTTGCGACTGCTTGCCGCCGCGCGGGCCGGTCTTGCCGAAGAGGATGTCCGAGGCGAGGCTGCTCTCCTTGGGCTGCTGCGCCGCCTGTTCTTGCGCCTTCTCCTTGGCGACGACCTCGGTGTGCGCCTTGAGCTTCTCGTAGGCCGACTCGCGGTCCACCTGCTTCTCGTAATGTCCGGCGACGGGGGAGGCGGAGATGGCCGCCTTGCGCTCGGCCTCGCCGATCGGACCGAGCTGGCTTCCCGGCGGCACCACGAAGGCGCGCTCGGTGACGTTGGGCCGGCCCTTCTCGTCGAGCAGGCTCACCAGCGCCTCGCCCACGCCGAGCTCGGTGATCGCCTGCTCGATCTTGAGCTTCGGATTGGGGCGCATGGTCTCGGCGGCGGACTTCACCGCCTTCTGGTCCTTCGGCGTGAAGGCGCGCAGCGCGTGCTGCACGCGGTTGCCGAGCTGCCCCAGCACCGACTCCGGGATGTCGAGCGGATTCTGCGTCACGAAGTACACGCCGACGCCCTTGGAGCGGATCAGGCGCACCACCTGCTCGATCTTCTCCAGCAGCGCCTTGGGCGCCTCGTCGAACAGCAGGTGCGCCTCGTCGAAGAAGAACACGAGCTTCGGCTTCTCGGGGTCGCCCACCTCGGGCAGGCGCTCGAAGAGCTCGGCGAGCATCCACAGCAGGAACGTCGCGTAAAGCTTGGGCGAGTTCATCAGCTTGTCGGCGGCGAGGATGTTCACCACGCCCTTGCCGCCCTCGACCTGCATCAGGTCGGCGATGTCGAGCATCGGCTCGCCGAAGAAGCGGTCCGCGCCCTGCGATTCCGAGCGCGAGCAGCCCGCGCTGGATGGCGCCGATCGAGGCGGCCGAGACGTTGCCGTAGGCGGTCGTGAACTGCGCGGCGTTCTCGCCCACGTGCTGCAGGATCGCGCGCAGGTCCTTTGCGTCGAGCAGCAGCAGCCCGGCGTCGTCGGCGATCTTGAAGACGAGGTTGAGCACGCCCTCCTGCGTGTCGTTCAAGCCCAGCAGCCGCGAGAGGAGCAGCGGCCCCATGTCGGAGACGGTCGCGCGCACCGGGTGGCCCGCCGCGCCGTAGACGTCCCAGAACACCACTGGGCAGGGCTCGTGGCGCAGTTGCACGCCGAGCATCTTGGCGCGCTCGGCGACCTTGGCGTGGCCGCCGCCCGCCTTCGCCATGCCGGACAGATCGCCCTTCACGTCGGCCATGAACACCGGCACGCCAGCGCGCGAGAACTGCTCGGCGAGCGTCTGCAGCGTCACGGTCTTGCCGGTGCCGGTGGCGCCGGTAATGAGGCCGTGGCGGTTGGCGAGCGCGGGCAGCAGATGCAGCTCGGTCTTGCCGGTCTTCGCGACGAGGAGAGGAGAGGCCATGACGTAAAATTATGGCATGGCCGGACACAGCAAATGGGCGAACATCAAGCACCGCAAAGCCGCGGCGGATGCGAAGAAGGGCAAGGTCTTCACGCGCCTGATCAAGGAGATCACGGTCGCTGCGAAACTGGGCGGCGGCGACCCGGACACCAACCCGCGCCTGCGGCTGGCGATGGACAAGGCGCGCGAGGCAAACATGACCAAGGACAGCGTGCAAAACGCGGTCAAGCGCGGGATCGGTCAGCTCGAGGGCGTGTCGTACGAGGAGATCCGCTACGAAGGCTACGGGCCCGGCGGCGCCGCGGTGATCGTCGATTGCCTCACCGACAACCGCACGCGCACCGTGGCCGAAGTGCGCCATGCCTTCACCAAGAACGGCGGCAACCTGGGCTCCGACGGTTCGGTGAGCTATCTCTTCAAGCACTGCGGCCAGTTCGTGTTCGCGCCCGGCACGAGCGAGGAGAAGGTGATCGAGGCGGCGCTCGCGGCGGGCGCCGAGGACGTGGTGGCGAACGACGACGGCTCGATCGAGGTGCTGTGCGCGCCCAACGACTTCCACGCGGTCAAGGCGGCGCTGGACAAGGCCGGCTTCAAGCCCGAGCTGGCGGAAGTCACCATGAAGCCCGTCAATGAAACCGCGATCGCCGGCGGCGACGCGCAGCGCCTGAGGAGCCTGCTCGATGCGCTGGAGAACCTCGACGACGCGCAGGACGTGTACACCACCGCGGCGCTGGAAGGCGCGTGAGGATCCTGGGCATCGATCCCGGATTGCAGGTCACCGGGTTCGGCGTCATCGACCAGCAGGGCCAGCAGCTGCGCTACGTCACCAGCGGCTGCGTGCGCTCGGGCCGCGGCCAGCTCGCCGAGCGGCTGCGCATCCTGCTCGAAGGCCTGAACGAGGTCATCGCCGCGCACCGTCCCGCGGAGGCGGCGATCGAGAAGGTGTTCGTCAACGTCAATCCGCAATCGACCCTCGCGCTGGGCCAGGCGCGCGGCACGGCGATCTGCGCGGCCGTGCTCGCCGGGCTTCCGGTCGCCGAGTACACTGCGCTGCAGGTGAAGCAATCGGTGGTCGGCAGCGGCCACGCGAAGAAGGAACAGGTGCAGCAGATGGTGAAGCGCTTGCTCGCACTGCCCGGGGTACCGGGCCCGGACGCGGCCGACGCGCTCGCCTGCGCCATCTGCCACGCGCACGGCGCGCGTCTCGGCGCCTACTCGACGCGCGGCCTGCGGCTGCGGCGCGGGAGGCTCGGGTGACCGGCCGCCCGAAAGGAGCGCGAGCCGCAAGCGGCTGCGCTGAGGTGCGCCGTCCGTGATCGGCCGGCTCAGGGGCCAACTCGCCGGCAAGCATCCGCCGCAGGTGCTGGTGGACTGCAATGGCGTCGGCTACGAGCTCGACGTGCCGATGAGCACCTTCTACAACCTGCCCGGCGTCGGCGACGCGGTGACGCTGCACACGCATCTCGTCGTCCGCGAGGATGCGCAAACGCTCTACGGCTTTGGCACCCTGGAGGAGCGCTCGGCATTCCGCCAGCTGCTGAAGATCTCGGGCGTCGGCGCGCGCACCGCCCTCGCGGTGCTCTCGGGCATGTCGGTGGCGGAGCTCGCGCAGGCAGTCGCCATGCAGGAAGCGGGGCGGCTTACCAAGGTTCCCGGCATCGGCAAGAAGACTGCGGAGCGTCTGCTGCTCGAGCTGAAGGGCAAGCTCGCCGATGTGCGGCCGGCGGCTGCCGGCGCCTCCGACGTGCTCGACGCCCTGCTGGGACTCGGCTACAGCGAGAAGGAAGCGCTTGCGGCCCTGAAGGGCTTGCCGCCGGGCGTGCCGGTGGCCGAAGGCATCCGCGCCGCGCTCAAGGCGCTGGCGAAGTCCTGACCAAGCGCAACGCTGGCGCCGCGCGACCTGCGCAGCGCTGGCCTAGAACCGGACGACGGCGTTGATCGACCAGAGGTCGGTGCGCGCGCGGGTGGCGAGAGCGTCCTCGCCGTAGCGGCTGTTGAAGTCCATGCGCAGCCCCATGCCGGGGCTGAACTCGTACTGGCCGCCAAATCCCCACAGCAGGCCCGCGCGGGCCTTCGCCGGGTCGAGCGAGGCGAGCCCCGTCAGGGCGTCGGTGGCGGAGGAAATCGAGTTGTCGGCCGCCGGCAGGGCCAGGCCGAGATGCCCCTGCAGCGAGAAGGATCGTCCGATGGGCAGCAGGCCGCTGCCGGCGAGGGTCCACGCGCTCGACTGCGAGGTCGCGGTGTAGCCGACATCGACGCTCCAGTTCCGGTCGAAGCGGTAGCCGCCGAATTGCTGGAGGCTCGATTCCAGGGTCTCGCGCGACTCGCTCGGGTGCGGAATGATGCGCAGTTCGGGGCGCGGCTTGGGCAGGACGAGCCCGCTGCCGAGGTACCAGCCACCGTCCGGCTGCTGCTGGGCCTGCAGGACCACCGGAAGCCCCGCGGCGAATGCCGCGAGCAGGAACTTCATCAGCTTGCGCACAGCACAAATGGTATGCCTGGCATCGTGCCCGCACAAGGGGCTAGCGTGCGGCTCTGGCAGAATCCCACAATGTCCATCGAGACCGATCGCCTGCTCGCTGCCGCTCCGGCCTCGGCCCAGGAGGAGGAGTTCCAGAGGTCGCTGCGGCCCGCGCGGCTCGCCGAGTACGTCGGCCAGGAAAAGGTGCGCGGCCAGCTGGAGATCTTCATCCAGGCGGCGCGCGGCCGCGGCGAGGCGCTCGACCACGTGCTGCTGTTCGGCCCGCCGGGACTGGGCAAGACCACGCTCGCGCACATCATCGCCCGCGAGATGGGCGTCAACCTGCGCCACACCTCGGGCCCGGTGCTGGAGCGCCCCGGGGACCTCGCGGCGCTGCTCACCAACCTCGAGCCGCGCGACGTGCTGTTCATCGACGAGATCCACCGCCTGTCGCCCGTGGTCGAGGAGATCCTGTACCCGGCGCTCGAGGACTACCAGATCGACATCATGATCGGCGAGGGCCCGGCGGCGCGCTCGATCAAGCTCGACCTGCCGCCTTTCACGCTGGTGGGCGCCACCACGCGCGCCGGCATGCTCACCAACCCGCTTGCGCGACCGCTTCGGCATCGTCGCGCGCCTGGAGTTCTACAGCGCGGCCGAGCTCGCCACGATCGTGCGCCGCTCGGCCGGGCTGCTCGCGGTCGAGCTGGCCGAGGAGGGCGGTACCGAGATCGCGCGCCGCGCGCGCGGCACGCCGCGCATCGCGAATCGCCTGCTGCGCCGGGTGCGCGACTACGCGCAGGTCAAGGCCGACGGGCGCGGTCACGCGGCAAGTCGCCGAGGACGCGCTGCGCATGCTCGACGTCGACGCGCTCGGCCTGGACGTGATGGACCGCAAGCTGCTCCTCGCGGTGATCGAGAAGTTCGGCGGCGGGCCGGTGGGCGTGGAGAACCTCGCGCACGCCATCGGCGAGGAAGCCGACACCATCGAGGACGTGCTCGAGCCCTACCTCATCCAGCAGGGCTACCTGCAGCGCACGCCGCGCGGGCGCATGGCGACGCTCGCCGCGTACCGCCATTTCGGCATCGTCGCGCCGTCGGGCAGCGACGACTTGCTGGGCAAGCTCTGAGCCGTAGGCGCGGCTGGAAGGCCGCGCAGGCGCTACAATCGCCGGGTGCCTCGAGACCCCGCGCACGTCTTTCGCTGGCCGCTGCGCGTGTACTACGAAGACACCGATTTCGGCGGCGTCGTCTACTATGCCAATTACCTGCGCTACTTCGAGCGCGCGCGCACCGAGTGGCTGCGCGCGCTCGGCATCGAGCACCAGGCGCTCGCGCGCGACGCCGGGCTGCAGTTCGTGGTGCGGCGCGCCGAAATCGACTTCCTGCGCGGCGCGCGCCTGGACGACGAGCTGGAGATCACCGTCGGCGTTGCCGAACGCAGGCGCGCCTCGCTCATGCTGAAGCAGGAGGCGCTGCGGCAGGGCGAACCCATGGCGCGCGCGCTGGTCCAAGCCGCGTGCGTGCGTTGCGCCGACCTGAAGCCCGCGCCGTTGCCCCCGGGGCTCCTGGCGCGGCTGCCCAAGCGCGTCGATGAACACTCGATGAACACCCGATGAACGTCACGGCCGACCTCGAAATCTGGACCCTCATCCTGGGCGCAAGCCTGGTGGTGAAGGCGGTGATGCTGCTGCTGCTCGCGGTGTCGTTCCTTTCCTGGATGTACATCTTCAGCAAGTGGTTCGCCATCCGCCGGGCGCGGGCGCAGACCGAGCAGTTCGAGCGCGAGTTCTGGGGCGGCAGCGACCTCAACCTGCTCTACCAGGGCGCGGTGAACAACCGCCACACCATCGGCAGCCTGGAGCGCATCTTCGAGTCGGGCTTTCGCGAGTTCGCCAAGCTGAGGAACCAGCGCGGGGCCACCGATCCGAGCGTGATGGTGGACGGCGCGCGCCGCGCGATGCGCGCGACCTACCAGCGCGAGATGGACCACCTCGAGCGCCACCTGGCGTTTCTCGCCTCGACGGGCTCGGTGAGCCCCTACGTGGGCCTCTTCGGCACGGTGTGGGGCATCATGCACGCGTTCCGCAGCCTCGCCAACGTGCAGCAGGCGACGCTCGCCCAGGTCGCTCCCGGCATCGCCGAGGCGCTGGTGGCCACCGCGATCGGCCTGTTCGCCGCGATTCCGGCGGTGGTGGCCTACAACCGCTACTCGCACCAGATCGACCGCATCGCCATCCGCTTCGAGAGCTTCAGGAAGAGTTTTCCAACATTCTCCAGAGGCAAGCGGTCAAGTGAGCCTTAGACAGCGTCGCGCCCCGATGCACGAGATCAACGTCGTGCCCTACGTGGACGTGATGCTGGTGCTGCTCGTGATCTTCATGGTCACGGCCCCGCTGGTGACGCCGGGCGTGGTCGACCTGCCCTCGGTGTCGAAGGCGTCCAACGCGCCCGTCACGCCGCTCGAGGTGGTGATCCGCGCCGACCGCTCGATCATGATCCGGGCCCGCGACGCGAAGGGTGCGCTGACCGAAGAGCGGCGCGTGGGCCGCGGCGATCTCGCGCGCGTCATCCGCGACCGGCAGGCGAAGAATCCGGATCAGCCCGTGGTGATCGCCGCGGACAAGGACGTGCGCTACCAGGCGGTGCTGGAGGTCATGGACGAGCTGCAGAAGCAGCAGGTGCGCCGCGTCGGCCTGCTGGTGAAGCCGGCGCAATGAGTGCAGCGCTCGCCGGGCACCTGCTCGAGGAACGGTACGAGGAGAGCTTCAAGCCGGCCATCGTGCTGGCGCTGGCGGTGCACGTGCTGCTTGCGGTCGTGCTGACGCTCGGCGTGCGCTGGCAGAGCCGTGCGCCGGACGTGGTTCAGGTGGAGTTGTGGCAGCCGCCCTCGCCGCCGCCGCCCCAGCCGGTCGTCGAGCCGGCGCCGCCCAAGCCGGTCCCGGCGCCCGTGGCCAAGCCGGAGCCGCGGATCGAGAAGCCCGACATCGCGCTCAAGGAGCCGGCAAAGCCCAAGCCCGAGGCGAAACCCAAGCCCAAGCCCGAGGTGAAGCCCAAGCCGGTCGCCAAGCCGCCGCCCGTCGCCAAGCCGCAGCCGGACGAGACGCAGGCGAAGCTCCTGCTCGCGGAGGCGCTGCAGCGCGAGCAGCAGCAGTTCGCTGCCGCGCAGGAGCAGCAGAGAATCAAGGAGCAGCTCACGCGCGATGCCGCCGCCGCGCGCTCGCGCGCGCTCGCGACCTGGACCGACAAGATCCGCGCCAAGATCCGCGGCAACATCGTGCTGCCGCCCGACCTGAAGGGCAATCCGGAGGCGCTGTTCCTGGTCACGCAGCTGCCCACGGGCGAAGTGCTGCAGGCGCAACTGGTGATCTCGAGCGGCCACACGCGCCTACGACGAGGCGGTGCATCGCGCGATCCTCAAGTCCTCGCCGTTGCCCAAGCCCGACACTCCGGGGCTGTTCGAGCGCGAGCTGAAGCTGACGTTCCGCCCGAAGGAGTGAAATATAATCGGCGACATGAGAAAGCTCGCCGTCGCGGCGCTCGCCTGGCTCGCCGCATTGCCGCGCGCACGCGCAGCTCTCCATCGAGATCACCGGCGCCGGCGCGCAACCGCATCCCGATCGCCATCGCGCCCTTCGCGGGCGAGGCGGCGCTGCCGCCCGGGCGTCACCAGCATCGTGCGCGCCGACCTGGAGCGAAGCGGCCTGTTCCGCGCGCTCGAGCTGCCGCCGCTCGTGCCGCAGCCGACCGAGGCCTCGAACGTCAACTACGCGGAATGGAAGTCGCGCCTCGCCGACGCGCTGGTGCTCGGCTCGATCGCGGTGCGGCCCGACGGCCGCTTCGAAGTGCGCTTCCGCCTCTACGACGTGGTGAAGCAGGCCGCGATCGGCGGCGTGGCCTACACCGTGACGCGCGAGCAGCTGCGCGCCACCGCGCACCGCATCGCCGACTACCGTCTACGAGAAGCTCACCGGCGAGAAGGGCGTGTTCTCCACCCGCATCGCCTACGTCGTGAAGCGCGGCGCGCGCTTCGAGCTGCAGGTGGCCGACGCCGACGGCGCGAACGAGCAGGCGATGCTGGTGTCCAACGAGCCGATCATCTCGCCGGCGTGGTCGCCCAACGGCAAGCGCATCGCCTACGTCTCCTTCCAGAACAAGAAGCCGATCGTCTACGTGCAGGACGTCGAGGTGCCCAAGCGAACGTGGTGGCCAATTTCAAGGGCTCGAACTCGGCGCCGGCCTGGTCGCCGGACGGCAAGACGCTCGCGGTGTCGCTGTCGCGCGACGGCAATTCGCAGCTCTTCCTGATCAATCCGGACGGCAGCAACGTGCGGCGGCTGACCAGTTCGGGCGGCATCGACACCGAGCCGCGCTTCTCGCCCGACGGGCAGTCGATCTACTTCACCTCGGACCGCGGCGGCAGCCCGCAGATCTACCGCATGAGCGCCAGCGGCGGCGAGGCGCAGCGGGTGACGTTCGAGGGCAGCTATAACGTGTCGCCGCGCGTCAGCCCCGACGGCAAGAGCCTCGCCTACATCATGCGCAACGGCGGCAAGTTCCAGGCCGCGCTGCTCGATCTCGCCACGCGGCAGGTGCAGATCCTCACCGACAGCGATCTCGACGAATCCCCGAGCTTCGCCCCCAACGGCCGCCAGATCCTGCTCGCGACCGTGATCGGCGGGCGCGGCGTGCTCTCGGCAGTCTCCACGGACGGCCGCGTGAAGCAACGTCTCACACTCTCGGCGGGCGATGTGCGCGAGCCAGCCTGGGGCCCCCTCGCTCAATAGAAGAAGGAGCACAACCATGCGAATCGTCTTCGTCATCCTCGCCTTGTCCCTGCTCGCCGCCTGCGCGTCCACCGAGACGCCGAAGCAGCAGGCGCCCGCAGCGGTGGAAGACCGCGGCCCGCCGGCACCAAGCCCGGCGCCGCCGGCCAGCCGGTCGAATCCAAGCCCGTCACGGGCGTCGACCTGACCGGCCGGGCCGCCGGCGCCGCTGCGCTGAAGGACCCGAACAACATCCTGTCCAAGCGCTCGGTGTTCTTCGACTACGACAAGTACGACGTGAAGGACGAGTTCAAGCCGCATGATCGAGGCGCACGCCAAGTACCTGCGCGAGAACGGCGGCGCGAAGATGCTGATCCAGGGCAACACCGACGAGCGCGGCAGCCGCGAGTACAACATCGCGCTCGGCCAGCGCCGCTCCGAGGCGGTCAAGCGCATGCTGCTGCTGCTCGGCGGACGCGAGGACCAGATCGAGGCGGTGAGCCTGGGCGAGGAAAAGCCGCGCGCCCCGGGCCATGACGAGGCGTCCTGGACGCAGAACCGGCGCGGCGACATGCTCTACCAGGGCGAGTATTGATGCGCGCGGCGCGCTGGCTCGTAGCGGCGGCGGCGCTCGCCTGGGCGGGCGCCGGCTCCGCGCAGCTGTTCACCGACACGGAGATGCGCCGCCGCGTCGAGGACCTGGGCAAGGAACTGCAGGAGAGCAACAAGCGCATCGAGGCGCGGATTGCCAACCTCGAGTCCACGGCGGTGGAGCGCCGCGTGATCCTCGACCTCGCCGGCCAGATCGAGGCGCTGCGCGCGGAGTTCGCGCGCTCGCGCGGACAGATCGAGGTGATCCTGCACCAGCTGGAAACCATCGAGAAGCGCCAGAAGGACCTGTACGTGGACCTCGACACGCGCCTGCGGCGCCTGGAGCAGGCGCGCGAGCAGGCGGCGGCGGCGCCCGAGAAGCCCGCGGTCGAGACGGGGCCGACGGCCGCGGAGAACAAGGTCTACGAAGCCGCGCTCAACCAGTTCAAGCTCGGCAACTACTCCGCGGCGATCTCGACGCTGCAGGGACTGCTGGTCACCTACCCCGACAGCAAGCTCGCGCCCAATGCCCAGTACTGGATCGGCATGGGCTATTCCGGGCAGCGCGACTACAAGAACGCCATCGCCGCGCACCAGAAGGTGATCGCCACCTGGCCCACCGATCCCAAGGCGGCGGACGCCATGCTGTCGATCGCGAGCTCGCAGGAGGCGATGGGCGACAAGGCCTCGGCGCAGAAGACGCTGCAGAACGTCATGGCCAAGTACCCCGGCACGCCCGCGGCGGCGAACGCCAAGCTGCGGCTCGCGCAGGCGGCCAAGCGCTGAAGGCGGTCGTCCTCCTATCCGGCGGACTCGATTCCGCGACCACGCTCGCCTGGGCGCGGCGCGAGGGCTACGCCTGCCACTGCCTCTCGGTGGACTATGGCCAGCGCCACGGCGCAGAGCTCGAGGCGGCGAAGTGCGTCGCCCAGAGGCTCGGCGCCGCGGAGCACCGCATCGTCAGGATCGACCTCGCGCAGTTCGGCGGCTCGGCGCTCACCGACCGGAAGATCGAAGTCCCGTCCGGCGGCGTGCAGGCCGGCATTCCCGTGACTTACGTACCGGCGCGCAACACCATCCTGCTCTCCCTCGCGCTTGCGTGGGCCGAAGTGCTGGGCGCGCAGCACCTCTTCATCGGCGCGAACGCGGTCGACTACTCCGGCTACCCGGATTGCCGGCCCGAATACCTGCAGGCCTTCGAGGCGATGGCGAATCTCGCCACCAAGGCGGCGATGGAGGGCCGGCGCATCGCCATCCGCGCGCCGCTCATCGACCTGCCGAAGAAAGGCATCGTGAAGCTCGCGGTGGAGCTGGGCGTGGATGTCGCGGAGACGGTGACCTGCTATCAACCGGACGCCGAAGGCCGCGCCTGCGGGGTGTGCGACGCGTGCCGCATCCGCAAGGCGGGCTTCGCCGATGCGGGCGTCGCCGACACCACGCGCTACGCCGCCTGATTTTGCTGGCGAATCGGGCGCGAGGGCTGATAAAATCGCGCCCTTTCCCCGGGGGCCGTTAGCTCAGCTGGTAGAGCAGCGGACTTTTAATCCGTTGGTCGGCGGTTCGAATCCGCCACGGCCTACCAATTCATCAGGGGCTTGCAGAGATGCAAGCCCTTTCTTTTGGCTCTTGGGTTGCACCGGGGCGGGTGATTCTTCGCAGCTCGCCGAAACGTCCTGGTTGATCTTCGTCAAGCAGCGTGGCAATGCGTCTGCCATGATGCTCCTGCATATGGCACAGACCCAGTGCAAATTCCAGTCGATCGACGACGATTTTCGGCCGAGAATCCTGCGGTACTTGACGCGCTTGGCCGGCGAGCGCGAGGCGCAAGATCTCACGCAGATCGTGATGCTCAAAATCAGCGCGGGATTGCCGGATTTTCGCGGCGAATCGAGCTTGGGCACCTGGATCTATCGCATCGCGACCAATACCGCGATGGACAGGCTGCGCGGCCCGCATGACGGCCCGATCGAGGCGCAATTCGAAGAAGACGGAAGCCTCCCGGTCGACGCCGAAGCGCCGTCGGCCGAATCCGCCGCGATTCGCGGCGAGATGACCGCATGCATCCGGGAGTTCATTGATCACCTTCCCGAGAGCTACAGGACCGTGATGGTGTTGAGCGAGCTGGAGGGGTTCAAGAACACCGAGGTCGCAGCAATCCTTGGTGTCAGCGTCGATATCGTCAAGATCCGGCTGCATCGCGCGCGCGAGAAGCTGCGCCAAGACCTGAAGTCCGGATGCAGTTTCTACCGCGACACGGGCGACGAGCTGGCCTGCGACCGCATTCCGGCGGTCATTGCTCCGCCCCAGCGATCTCGCTAAGCACCGTATCCTTTTTCAGGGTTGCCTCGTCTAAAGGAGTGAAAGGAGGCAACCAATGGATTTCGCTTGGGCACCTTACTCCGCCGGGGTCTGGATATTCCCCCTTCTCTGCCTGATCTTCATGGTGGCAATGATGATCATGATGTTCAGACGTGGCGGCGGCTGTATGCCGTTCGGTGGCGGTCATCGCGGCCGAACCGCCAATGATGGCGAGACACCCCGCCAGATTCTCGACCGCCGCTACGCGAGCGGACAGATCAGCAAGGAACAGTACGCCGCGATGCGGCGCGATCTGAACGAGCCGATATGAAGGAGAGCGCGATGGGAAGCGATTATCGGCCAGCGGCAGACCACGCCTCGGGGACACCGTACTTCATGCTTGCGTTGGCGCTCATCGGCATCATCGACGCGTCTTATGATTCCTATGCTATCTATACCAACCAACTGCTCTGGTGTCCTCCTCCGATCGACGGATGCAACATCGTAGCGAGCAGCCCGTATGCGCGCGTCTTCGGCGTGCCGGTCGGATATTTGGGCATTGTGTTTTATTTGTGCATGTTCGGACTCGCGGCACTGCTCGCCTTTGACCCATCTTCGCGCGGCCTGCGATTGGGCGTGCTTCTCTATGCCGCTCTGGGCGTGTCCTTCTCCATATACTTCATGTACGTCCAGCTGACCTTCATTCACGCTTTCTGCATTTACTGCCTGGTATCTGGCGCTTTGACGCTTTTCCTGCTTTTCACCGCAATGTGGCATTTCAGAGCGACGCGCATCGAACAAATCCGTTGGTCGGAGAACGTAGGGAAAACGTAGAGCCTCGGCGGTCCAAGACGGACGTTAGCGGGCGAGGGCGGGCCGGTTCGTCAATGACTTACGGCGTAAAGTTCCTTTTTTAGTCCGTTGGTCGGCGGTTCGAATCCGCCACGGCCTACCAATCCATCAAGGCTTTAGCTCTCGCTAGAGCCTTTTTCGTCTCCGCGTCCGCGCTGGCGTGGACGGCAAAGTCAGGCGTTTCGCCGCCTATGGAAGTAATTTGGAATAAGGAACAAGATTCCGGTTCTCGTTGACTACACAATTGGGTGAGAGCCATGGGCAGATCGACTGGTCGCAATCGTCGCAACCGCACGCGCAAGCAAAAGATCAAGAAGACGCTGCGCCGACAGACGAAGCAGAAACAGAAGGCGCAGTCGAAGTAGCTGCGCAAAATTGAACCGCAAGGCAAGCGTTGCGGGCGACGATAGCTTCGACAATTGATCGCGTAGCCCCGCTACGAGATCAACGACCTGCCTGCGGTCCGTGCCCATTCATGGAAAGTCAACACAATTAGATAATTAAACGTCTATGAGTTGTCGGCCGTTGCGCGCAGGCTGGTTGTCTCGGCAAGGCGTCAGCAGGTAGCGTTTTCGACGGATCGAGGGAACTTCTGACCGTCCGAACCAAGTCCGGCTATCTGAGATGTCCCCCTGGCCGTCACAACCAAGGAGAACGATATGTATGCACGCCGCATTTCCATGAAACTGAAGCCCAACAGCGCCACGGAGTTTGCCAAGCAGCTGGAAAGGCAAGTCATTCCCATGCTGCAAAAACAAAAGGGGTTCAAGGACGAAATCTCGTTTGTTGCGCAGAACGGAGACGACGCCTTTGCCGTGAGTCTGTGGGACAAGAAAGAAAGCGCCGATGTCTACAACCGCGAGCACTACGCAGAAGTGAGCAAGATGCTGGAGAAGCTGGTGGTCGGAACCCCCAGGGTTGATACCTACGAGGTTTCCAACTCCACGTTCCACAAGATCAGCGCTGCTGCGACGGCTTAGGGCGAGCAGGTGTTCAAGTTCGGCGCGAGGGCGGGTCAATCCGCCCTTTCTTGTTTCTGTCTTCACCCCGAGCCGGCACTCGCCTGACGATGCCAGGCAAGGAGATCACGATGTGGATGAAGCAAAGCCTGGCAATTCTGCGCATGGCGACCATGGCGATGCGTGTCGGGCGCTGCGGTCCCGCCCCGGCGCCCTTGCGGTCATTGGCGGGTGGTGGTTCTCGGCGGTCTCTCCGATCGAGCCATCCAGGCAGCTCGGGCTCGCCGTCTACCGCGCGAGCGCCTGGCGGTGTGGGCCTTCGCTTTCGCAAACTGCGCGCACCCACCGGGTGATCGACTGACCGATCAGGGTGTCAGGTATCTGTACTTAAGCAGGCGGTCATCTTCCCGTTTGACCACGGCGTAGCACTCGCAGACCCGTTGCTCCAGTTGCGGCCGGTCCAGCACGGTGATCTGGCCGCGGTGATAGCGAATCAGATCCGCATCCTGCAGGCGTCCGGCCGCGTCGGTGACGCCCTCGCGACGCACGCCCAGCATGTTCGCGATCAACTCCTGGGTCATGCGCAGCTCGTTGGAGGGTAGCCGGTCCAGGCTCAGCAGGATCCAGCGGCACAGTTGCTGTTCCAGGGTGTGGTGCCGATTGCACACGGCGGTCTGCGCCATCTGCGTGATCAACGCCTGGGTGTAGCGCAGCAGCAGATGATGCAGAACCCCGCCGCGCTCGAACTCCCGCTTCAAAACGCGCGCCCCCAACCGGTAGGCATGTCCCGCGCTTTGCACGATGGCGCGGCTCGGCGTGCTCTCCCCTCCCATGAACACGGAGACCCCGATCACGCCTTCGTGACCGATGACCGCGATTTCCGCGGAGGCGCCGTTCTCCATTACGTAGAGCAGGGAGACGATGCCCGCGGTCGGGAAGTAGACGTGGGCCATCCGGTCGCCGGATTCGTAGAGGGCGGCGCCGAGCGGCATTGGAACGGGGTCCAGGTGCGGCAGCAGCTGCAGATAGTCCGCGGCGGGCAACGCTGCGAGCAGAAGATTCTTTGAGGGGGGGTGCGGGGTTGCTGCGGCAAGTTTCGCGTTCACATGGCGGCCCTCCCATGTTCTGGCGCGGGACTGGTCCAGGGGCCCGGACGGCCAGGGGGTCTCGAAGCCAATTCTAGCCGCTATGTTCGATAACGCACAGAACCTCGAAGTGGGCGGAGGGACAGTACGCGACCCGGGGCAGCGGGGAACCGGGCAGGCAGCGCAACGAGCTATCGATTTGTCCACCACATACGTGCCCGTTCCTTCCCCCCTAGGCGTATGTGGGAATCCGGCCCCGCCCCTTGAGGCGGGGTCTTTTTTCGTGTGTGCCCCATCCGGAATGCGGCGTGGTTGATCTTCAAAGCGACAGCGCACAAGTCGAGCGAATGTGGCGTGCCAGCCAGGAGCGCTGTGTGCCCCTTTCCGTGGCGGCCGCATTCACGTTTCACCAGACGCGCCGCAGCAATGAAGTGCTGCTATCCCCGAACGACTATGCCAGGGCGCTGGACATTGCCGCTGCTGCCCTTTCTTGCATTGTTCCCATCTACACGCTGGATGAACGGGGCGAGCGAATTCCCGTCTGCATGAATCTTGCGCGACAACGATTCTGCGGCGGCGCGACCAGGATCCAATGCCTCGATGGAGCGGTATTCGCGCCGTTGGCCATCGTCCGTAGCGATGTGCCCCCCGTGCTTCCCGCTATCCAACGCGCGGAGATCGACTACGTGCCGCCGCAGCGCCTGACGAGCCCGGCCGCCAGCCCGTACGAGGAGCGAGCCAAACGACACGACTGGTGAACGTCGCGGCGGACGGCCCCGCCACGCCGGAAGAAAAGGGGAGTCCATCGTCGCCATGCTGGGCCGGATTGCTCATGCAACTGTCCCAAACAGAGCCCCGACGCCGGCGGTGAGCCCCATGGCCAGCGCTCCCCAGAATGTCACGCGGATGGCGCCTGCCGTCATACTCGCCCCGCCGACGCGCGCAGCCAGCCCCCCCAGGAGTGCGAGGAACACGAGCGAAGTGCCCGAGACGAGCGCGATCAGGCTCGCCTGCGGCACCCATGCCGCAACCAGGAGCGGCATGGCCGCTCCGGCCGCGAAGCTGGCGGCCGAGGCAAGCGCGGCCTGCAGCGGGCGTGCGCTGAGAGTTGCGGAGATCCCGAGTTCGTCGCGCGCGTGTGCGCCGAGCGCATCGTGAGCCATGAGCTGATCCGCCACCTGCTTCGCCAGCGCCGGATCAAGCCCGCGACCGACGTAGATCGCCGCCAGTTCCTTGCGCTCGCCCGCGTCGTCCGCCTTGAGCTCCTTGCGCTCGCGCTCGATGTCCGCCCGTTCGGTGTCAGCCTGCGAGTGGACGGACACATATTCGCCGGCAGCCATCGACATGGCTCCCGCAATCAGGCCGGCAACCCCTGCGAGCATGACGCTGGCGTGGCTCGCATCCGCGGCTGCCACGCCCAGAACCAGGCTCGCTGTGGAAACGATGCCGTCGTTCGCGCCCAGCACCGTGGCGCGGAGCCAGCCGATGCGTTCGGTTCGGTGTCGTTCCCAGTGGTGTACGGGCATGCGCAAGGTTCCAATGAACCGGATCAGGCAGCTTGACGTGGATCAAGATGGATGGTGCCATCTGATGGGAAATTCCAAAAGAGGGCGAATACGCACATGAGCATCGCCAGACCCGCCTGCCAATTGTCCGCGCGCCGCTACCAGCGCCAGCTTGATGGACCGCGGTGGACATGACCCTCGAACCCAAACGAGGCGGGCGACGCGCCCCGCCCGCCGGCATGCCGGTGGGCAACAGCATCCTCGCTGCGCTCCTCGCCGTCGAGTACCGGCACCTCCTGCCCAAGCTCGAGCACGTGACCTTGAAGCGCGGCGAGGTCGTCTATCGGGCGGATCAGGACATCGATGAGGTCTACTTTCCAGAGGATGCCGTGGTCGTGATGGTCGACACCACGGACGATCGCCGCACCGTCGAGGTGGGCATCATCGGCAGCGAGGGAATCGTGGGCATCAATATCTTCCTGGGGGGTATCGTCACGCCCGACAAGGCGATTGTGCAGCTCGCGGGCGGCGCCTTCAGGATGAAGTCGAAGGACTTGCGCAAGGCCGTGCGTTTCGGCAGCCCGCTGCAGCGGCTGCTGCTGGACTACACGCGCACCTTTCTTGCGGTGATCAGCCAATCGGTGGCCTGCAGCCAGCACCACAGCATCGAGCAGCGCCTGGCGCGCTGGCTGCTCACCATGAACGACTATGCCGGCTCACGCGAGCTGCAGATGGACCAGGAGTCGATTGCGGCGATGCTCGGGGTGCGTCGGGTGGGCATCACCGAGGCGGCCGGCCGGCTGCGCGCGGCCGGCCTGATCGAATACCGCCGCGGGCGCATCGACATTCTCGACCAGGCGGGCTTGGGCAAGAAGTCCTGCGAGTGCTACCGGTTCATCAAGCAGGAATACCAGAGCCTGCATGGCGCGCTGCCGCGCCTGCTGTCGGGCAGGCCGCGCGCCTAGTCGCGCATGTCGAAATCCGAGCGCGCCGAGTGGCGCGCTATTCCGACTTGATGCCGGCGGCCTTGACGACCGCGGGCCAGCGCTTCAGCTCGCCCTTGATGAACGCGTCGAACTGCTGCGGCGTGCCGCCGACGATCTCCGCGGCCTGCGCCTGCGTGATCGCCGTGCGCACCGAGGGGACCTGAAGGACCTGGTTGAAGATGCCGTTGATGCGCGTCACGAGCGCGGGGTCCATGCCCGCCGGACCGACGATGCCGTGCCAGACGCTGACGTCGAAGCCCGGGATGGTCTGTCCGGCCGGCGGAACGTCCGGCAATTGCGACATCGGCCGCATCGAGGCCCCGGCAAGCGCGCGGATCTTGCCTTCCTTGATCTGTCCCAGCGACGTGGAGACGGTGATGATCGCGGTGTCCGCGTCGCCGCGCAGGAGCGAGAGCAGCATTTCGGAACCCGATTTGTAGCTCACGTTCACCTGGTCGATGCCCGCCTGGCTGTTGAGATAGGCCATGAACAGGTGCGTCCAGTTGCCCACGCCCGCCGACGCGTAGTTGAACTTGCCTGGCTGCTGCTTTGCCGCAGCCACGAACTCGGCCAGCGTCTTGTAGGGCAGCGTTGGGCGGATGAGGATCACCGCCGGCAGGTTGACCGCGTGGATGATCGGCGTGAAGGCGGTGTGCGGATCGTAGGGCAGCTTGATCAGCGTGTGCGAAACGGCATTGGGGCCGACCTCGGCGAGAAACAGCGTGTAGCCGTCGGGTTTCTCGCGTACCACGGCCGCCGCCGCGATGGTGCCGCCGGCGCCGGTGCGGTTCTCCACCACCAGCGCCTGCCCGTTGGCGAACTGCGCGAAGCCGCTCGAGAGGTTGCGCGACAGCGTGTCGGCCGCACCGCCGGCGCCCACCGGCACCAAGAGGCGCACCGGGCGCTCAGGCCATTGCGCAGCCGGCTGGGAAGCGGCGGGGGCAGCGGCGAAGGCGGCAACTGCTACGGCCGCGATTCCGGCGAGACGGCCGAGGAACTTGCGTTGGGCCAGACAGGCAAACGGCATGAGGACTTCCTCCGAAGCGGATTGCGTCAAGTTGGGGTGGGTTCAGCGGATCATTGCGGCAAGAACAGTTGGGCCAGTCAATCCGGTGCGTTCGCCGTGCGCGCCGGAGCGTGGAGATGCGCATTGGCGGGCGCCGAGCGCAGCCACAGCGCGAGGCGCCAGCGCCAGCCGATCGCGATCGTGGCCGCGAGGCCGAGGCCGGCGTAGATCAGCGTCGTGGCGGAGAAGCCCAAGCCCGCGATGATCGGCCCGGCTGCGACGAGTCCCAGCGGCAAGCCCCAGATGGCAAGCATGCGAATGCCCATCACGCGGCCGCGCATCTCCTCGCTCGAGGCGCGCAGCATGACCGCGGCAAGCGGCGTGAGGCAGAAGCTCTGCACGAAGCCGATCAGGAAGAGCAGCGCGATACCTGCGCCGGCGGAGCGGATCTGGCCAAAAAGCAGGATCGCCACGAACCAGAGCGCGCCGCTCGCCAACATCACCCGCGCGGCCCGCAGCGGGACGCGATTGGCACCCACGACCAGGGAGCCTGCGAGCGCGCCGGTCGCGAACGCCCCGGCGAGGTAGCCCAGGCCGGACTGCCCGATCCCATAGACGTCCTTGGCGACATAGGGCAGCAGGCCAAGGAAGAACGGGTAGGCGAGCAGGTTGACCAAAAACGCCATGCTGAAGGCGCCGAGCAGGTCGGGCTTGTCCCAGACGTAGTCGACGCCTTGCCTGAGATTCGCGAAGACCTTCTCCGCCGCAGGATTCGCCTGCGCTTTGCGCGGGGGTGACGCCGCAACGCCCAGCGACAGCAGGAAGGCGCCGACGTAGATCGCGGCGACCACCACGTACGCCGGGCCCATGCCGATGAGCGCCACGCCGCCCGTCCCGGCGATCGCTCCCGCGATGCGCGCGGTGTCGGAGGTGGTGCGCGAAAGGGCGAGTGCGCCCATCAGCGCCTCGGGCCGCATGGTGTGGCCGACAAGGACGTGCCGCATCGCCATGTCGGATGGTTTCATGAGGCCCGCGATGCCCGCGACGGCGAGCACGTGCCAGGGCTGGAGCAACTCGCCCAGCGTGAGCGCCGCGAGCAGGGCCGCGAGCAGCGCGTAGGTGCTGCGCGTGAGGCAGAGCAGTCTTCGCACGCCAATGCGGTCGCCGAGGATGCCGAAGAACGGCGAGAACAGCGACCCCAGCCAGCCGAGCGCGGCAACGAGGACGAGGAGCTGCACCGACCCCGTCGTGGCGAGCACGTACCAGCCGAGGATCAGCGCCTCCATCTCGAAGGCCCAGGAGGTGGCGAGGTCCGCCGGCCATTGGAAGCGAAAACTGCGGACGCGGAACGGCGCGAGGGCGCTCACCTTGCGACCGGCGGCTACTTCGCGCGCCAGCCGCCGTCGACGACGAGCGCGTGGCCGTTGATGTAGGTCGCCGCGTCGGAGGCGAGAAAGCTCACTGCCCCGGCGATGTCCTCGGGCGTGCCGCGCACGCCCAGCGGCACCAGCGCGCGCACCATTTCGTCGTTCACCGCGACGCCTCGCCCGCTCATGTCGGGAACGCCCGGGCCGAGGATCGCCTGCGAGTGCCCGCGCAGCCCGGTCGGGATCGCGCCCGGGCAGACGCAGTTGGCGCGGATGCCGCGCGCGCCGTACTGCACTGCCATCTGGCGCGTGAGGCCGACGACGCCGTGCTTGGCGGCGATGTAGGCGGCGCCGCCGCCGGTGCCGTTCAGGCCCGCCACTGAAGCCATGTTGACGATGCGCCCGCTCTTGCGCGGCAGCATCTCCTTGAGTGCACGCTTGCAGCCCAGGAAGACGCCGGTGAGGTCGATGTCGATCACCTTGCGCCAGAGCGCCTCGTCCATTTCGTCGACGTCGAAATAGCCGTCGAGGATCCCCGCGTTGTTGACCATGACCTCGAGCGGGCCGAGCGCGGCGATCGCGGCCGTGACTGCCCTGTCGATCTCGGCCGAGCGGCTCACGTCGGCGGCGTAGCCGGCGGCGCGGCCGCCACCGTCGCTGATCTGGCGCGCGGTCGCGCGCGCCGAGGCCTCATCGAGGTCGATCGCGGCGACGGCGAAGCCGTCCGCAGCGAGCTTCTTCGCGATCGCGTGGCCGAGGCCTGAACCGGCCCCCGTGACCACGGCCATGCCTTGCTGTGTCGTCATCCGAATCTCTCCCGGGTCAGGCGGCGAGCACGTAGGCGAGCCGGTACGGCTCGGCTTGCGCCGTGCTTGCGCCGCGCACGCGCAGCTTGCCAGCGACCTCCGCGAGGATCGCTTCGAGCTCCTCGAAGCCGATGGCCTCGACCAGCACCACCGTATCGATCGCGTTCTCGGCGGTGGTGGAGGGCCGGTTCTCCATTTCCTTCGTGCGCACGCCGGTCACTTCCTTCTGCGCCACGCCCAGGTGCACGCCGACCACCCCGTGCAATGCGGCGATGTCCTGGCAGGCATGGCGCAGCGCCGGCATGGCCTGCTCGCGCGCGGCGTCCTCGAGACCGATCCGGAACGTTCCCATCGCCCCGCCGACGCCCGCGCCCAGCGAGAGCTGGACCTCGAACGCCCCGCGCAGGAAGTCCGTCTGCGCCGCGCCGACGCGCCTGGTCCATGGCGTGGGGTCGTTGAGGCGCGCGAGATACCCCGGCGAGCGGAAGGTCTCGGCGTGCGCGCCTTCGTACATCGTGAAGCAGAGGTGGCTCGCGAGCGTCCGGTTCATGTAGCGGCGCGCCACGCGGAAGCCCGGCACGCCCACGCGCTCCGGCATGTGCTCGCCGGTGTGCCAGCGATCGAACTCCCGCTCGAAGCCGGGCTTCAGGTTGTGCCAGATCCCGAGAAAGGCACGGGCTTGCAGCGGCATTGCATTTCCCCCCAGTCGATATTCTTCTACTTCAGCGCGAAATCGACGCGCGTCGGCTTGCCCTTGTCCTTGATGCCCTCGGCGCCCAGTTTCGGCGCGACGATGAAGACCCGCTCGGCGGCGATCTTGCCGGTCTCGAGCAGCCATTGTTTCGCCGCTTGCGCACGCGCGCCCGCGCGCGTCGCGCGTCGCGCGCGACAGGATGCCGTGGACGTCTACTTGTTTCATGACGTGCGCCGGGAAGCGAGGGTTTGCCTGCCCGATCCTAATCTATTGCCGGAGCTACGCAATGCATGCGCGAAACTCCCCTGCCCGGAAGTTGAACCCGATGTGCCTGCCGGCCTTGATCCCGGCTAAGCGGCCCTCGACCTTGTGGCGCGTGCCCCCGGCGCGCATACTCCTCCTGCCCGCCGGAGGATATTCCGATGCACCCGATTCCCGTTCGCGCCATGAAATTCGAAGTGCCTGGCGCCGCCGACTTCCATCCGCTCTATATCGCCGGCAACTCGGCGCTTTCCTACCAGCACACCGCCTTCGGGCTGTATGCAGCGGTGGTGGAGCCCTTCGTCGTCAAGTCGCTGCGCAAGGTGCTCGACCGCATCCGCGACGAGGGATTGCGCGAAAACCTCGACCGCTATTGCCGTCAGGAATCGCAGCACTACCAGCGGCACGTGGACTTCAACAAGGTGGTCCTCGCGCAGGGCTATCCCGGGCTCGAGGCGCGGATCGCGCGGTTACGCGCCGAGCTGGAAGGATTTCTCGGCGACGACGGCGAGCGCTTCTGCGTGGGCTACACGGAGGGCTTCGAGTCCTACACCACGCAATTCGCTCTGAAGATGATCGAGAGCGGGCTCTACGACCACAAGCGCACGCACCCGGCCTTCGGCAGCCTCTTCAAGTGGCACATGCTCGAGGAGATCGAGCACCGTAACGTCGCCTTCGACGTCTACCAGCACCTCTACGGGGGATACTTCCATCGCGTGCGCATGTGCTGGTTCACCCAGGGGCATATGCTGCGCTTCCAGGACGAGTGCGCGCTGCTCATGTCGGCAGCGGACGTGCCGCGCCACGGCGAGCGCTGCCGCATCACGCCGCGCCAGCGGCTTCAGCTCGCCATGTTCCCGGTCGGCATGCGCCTGCGCTCGATGCTGCCGGGCTATACGCCGCACAAGTATCACGTGCCGGAGGGCATCGCCAGGCTGTCGGCGCACTACACGCAGCTGGCGCAAAGCGTGCGCTAGGCGCGACGCTGATCGGCGCGCCGCTAGGACCACCACTGCAGCCAACCCCGATCCCTGGCGCGCAGGGGCGGGTCTTCGCGAGATCGCGATACCACGACCCGCCGGGGATCGCTGCTGAGCACGCGCATCGGCAGGGCCTCGGCCCTGAACGCTGCGTATTGCTGCGGTGTCATTGCGGCGTAAGCCTCGGCTGAGGCCACCCAGCGCCGCTTGAATTCCTCCAGCGACTCGACGTACTTCCCGGGTTCCGCTTCGACGCCGGGACCGAGTTCGCCCTTGTACGCCACCAGCGTGAACGTGCGCCCCAGGTAGAACGACAGGCTCTCGTCGAAAAAGCCGATGCTGTAGAAAGGCGCCCCGGGCGCGAACGCGAAATCGTCGCCGAGCAATTGCTCCGCAAAGGTCTCGGCGGAGAATCGGTCGTCCATCGGGTGCAGGCCCGACAGGAGTACCTGTGTGCCTAGGACCGTGGCAAACGCGAGAGTGGCGATGCGCAATGCGATGCGGTCAGCGCGCACGCGCCAGACGAGCAAGCCGCCGGCCGCTAGGACGGCGGTGCCCGCAATGAACCAGGGAAAGTACGCGAACACCAGATCCTCGATAGCCATCGCGTGCATGATGGGCGGCAGGCCGAACTCGAGCGCAACGGCGCCCGCGAGCGCGAGCACGAGCCCGGGCCACTTGCCTTCGAAGCGGCCATGCAATGCGATGTCGCGCCCGATCAGCAGCGCGAGCGCCGGCACGACGGGGAGAATATAGGCGGGCAGCTTCGACTGCGACAGGCTGAAGAACACCAGGATCACCGTGACCCAAGCGAGCAGGAACATGTCCGGGTCGAAGGTACGGTGGCGCCCTGAGCGTGCCAGGGCACGCTTGAAGACGCCCGGCAAGAGCGTTGTCCACGGCAGGGCGCTGAGCAGGAGCAACACGATGAAATACCACCACGCGCCCGGGCGGTTGTGCCCGGGATGGAGGTAGCGTGCGAAGTGTTCGTGGACGAAATAGAAGGACAGGAACTCGGGGTTGCGCCACTGCACCAGCAAGTGCCATGGCAGCACGATCGCCGAGAAGAGCGCCAGGCCCCAGGGCCACTCGAGCCGTCCGAAAATCGACCAGTCCCTGCGCGCGAGCGCATACGCGGCGAGCGCCATTCCGGGCAAGACGACGCCGACCAGGCCCTTGGTCATGACCGCGCAGGCGGCGCCAGCCCATGCCGCCAGCATCCAGGCGAGCCGCGCGCGGCTTGGCTGCGCCTCGCGTTGTGCAAGCAGGAATGCGCACAGGCCGCCGGTAAGAAAGAAGGTCAGCGCCATATCGAGCGTCAGGTACTGCGACGCGAGGAAGTAGGCGAGCGAACCTGCCACGATCAGTCCGGCCAGATGGCCCGTCCCTGGCGGCCCGAGCCGGTTGCCGGTGAACGCGAGGAGCAGGACGCCGAGGAAGCCCGTGATCGCGGGCCAAAGCCGCGCCGTCCATTCGTCCTCGCCGAAAGCGGCGAAGCTCAGGGCGGTGACCCAATACTGCAGGGGCGGCTTCTCGAAGTACTTGAGGCCGTTCAGCCGGGGCGTGACCCAGTCGCCGGTCTCGAGCATCTCGCGTGGAATTTCCGCGTAGCGCCCTTCGTCAGGCTGGAACAGGCCGCGGAGCTCCAGTCCCCCGAACCACAGGATCAACAGCGGCAGCAAGGCAATGGCGAATGCGCGCCGCGCTGGCGCCGCCAATGCACCGCGGTTCTGGAACTCAGTCGACATTCTTCTCGTCCTTGTACATGACCTTGTGGCGCGTGCTCGCGACCCACTCGTCGATCTGCGCCTCGGTCTTGTACTGCGCCGGGTCGAAGCGGTTCCAGCTGGCGATCTCCGAGAGGCTCTTCTTCCAGCGCTTGTAGGCGGGCTTCGCCGGCTTGCCGAAGCACATGATGTCGAGCACCGAGAGCTCCGGCGGGATGCCGAGGAGCGGCTTCATCGCGGCCTGCGCCTTTGCCTGGCCGATCGCGGTCACCCACCAGACGTTGTAGCCAAGCGCCGCGGCGGCGAGGTGCGCCGACATGGTCGCGGCGGCTACGCTCTGCAGGAGGATCCGTTCGGCGTTCTCCTTGTACATGGCGTCGAGCTCGGAACCGTCGTTCAGGACCGGGAACGCGCGCACCCAGCGGAAGTCGCTCGCGATGACGATCATGCCCGGCGCCGTGGCGAGGCCGCGGTAGTCCGGCGTCGGGAACTTCATCCTCAGCTTCGCGCGCGCAACCTGCTCGTCGCGGAAGTACTCCATGATCCGGTCCTTCAGGACCTGCTCGGTGATGACGATGAAGTGCCAGGGTTGCGCGTTCGCCCCCGAGGGGCTGTGGCGCGCGGCTTCCAGGATCAACTCGTAGTGCTCGCGCGGCACGGCCCGGGCCGGGTCGAAGGCGCGCACCGTCATGCGGCTGCGCACCACCTCCATCAGTGCGTCGTACCGGCCGCGTTCGCTCATTGGCGTTGGCGCAGGTGAGGGCGCTGGGGCGCTACTTTCCGCGCCGCGGCGCGCTGCGCAGGAGGGCGGCCAGCTCCTGCGCCCACCACTTCGCCTGTCCTGTGGTGCCGTGTCCGGCGGTCTGCTCGCTCCCCGGGATGAGCAGCAGCTTGCCGTTCTTCACCCGCTTCAGTTCGCGCTCCATGATGCCGAGCGCCGGCGGATTGCGCTCATCGTCCGCCGAATTGATGGCAAGCAGCGCCGCCTGGATGCGCTCGAGACCCGGCGACGGGTTGTAGTCGCGTGAAGAATCCCACTGGTACAGGACGTCGTTCGCGTCCAGGCGGAACGGCGCCTTGAGGCGAGCATCGAGCAGCTGGTCCGCCTTCTCGCGGGTGGGCGCCGCCTTGAACAGCGCCTGGTCGCCGCCATTGGTGCCGACGCCGAAGAACACCGAAGCAAACTGCGCGCTGCGGGGCTGCGCGGTGTAGTCGCCGTTCTTCCACTCCGGGTCGTTGCGGATCGAGTCCGTGATCAGGCGCCGCATCATCCAGTTGCGACCCGACATCTCCGTCGGCATGGAGGCCATGGGGACCAGCGCGTCCATGAAGTCCGGGTACTTCACGCCCCAGATCCAGACGTGCATGCCACCCATGGAATTGCCGAGGATGAGCCGCAGGTGGCGGATGCCGAGGCCTTCGGTCACCAGGCGGTACTGCGCCAGCACCATGTCGTCGTAGTTGTAGCGCGGGAACTTGGCGCGCAGGCCGTCGGAGGGCTTGGTCGTCTTGCCGGTGCCGATGGCATCCGGAAGGATGATGTAGTGCTTCGCCGCGTCGAGCGGCTGCCCGGGCCCGAACAGCTCGCCCGCAAACCGCGGGTTGAGCATGCTGGCGCCGGTACCTGTGGTGCCGTGCAGGATCAGTACCGGCTCACCGGTGGGCTCGCCGACGGTGGCGTAATGAATGCGCAGTTCCGGAAGCACTTCGCCCGTGTGGAAGCGGAATTCGCGAGCGACCCAGTCGCCTTCCTTCGGCGCCGGGTAGCTCTGGGCGAAAACGGCAACCGTCGCGAACACGAGCATCGCGGCGCACAGCGCCTGCGTGAATCGTGAAATGGCTTGCATGGTTCCCCCTTCCAGTTTGTTGTCGCCGCCGCGCCGATCCAGCACCGCGGCCATTCGATGCAGCCTCCGAGTAAGCTGCGCCTAGTCGCGCACGCGCGCGAGCTTCTGCACGTCCGGCAGGCGCCTGAGCGCGCGCATCACGCGCGCCAGATGCTGCCGGTTGGAGACTTCCAGCACCAGCAGCATGGTGGTGTACACGGCGCGGTCCTCGTCCATGCTGATCGAGTCGATGTTGGAGCCCGCGTCGGCGATCTCGGACGCGACCTTCGCCAGCACGCCGCGCTGGTTGGCGACCATCACCTTGATCGCGGTCAGGTAGAGGCGTTTGCCGGCCGGGTCCCATTCGACGTCGATCCACTGCTCGGGCTGGTTGCGGCGCGAGCGCTCGATCTGCCGGCATTCGGCGCTGTGCACCACCAGCCCCTGGCCCTTCTTCATCGAGCCGACGATGGCGTCGCCGGGGATCGGCCGGCAGCAGCTCGCGAGCTGCACCGCCATGCCCTCGGTACCGCGGATCACCACCTGGGCGGCTTTTCCCCTGGCTTCCGGCGCGCCTTCCGCGCGCTTGAGCAGGCGCCGCGCCACGACGGCCGGCAACTGCTTGCCCAGCCCGATGTCGGCGAGCAGCTCACGCTTGGTGCGGCCGACCGTTTCACGCACCACGCGCTCCCAGTTCGCGTCGTCGATGTCCGCGAGCGAGGTTCCCTGGGCCTTCAGCGCCTGCTCGAGCAGGCGCTCGCCGAGCGCGGCCGACTCGTCGTACTGCATGGTCTTGAGGAAGTGGCGGATGTTGGCGCGCGCCTTGCCGGTGCGCACGTACTGCAGCCATGCCGGATTGGGCTTGGCGTGGCTCGCGGTGATGATCTCGACGCGCTCGCCGTTGCGCAGCTCCGTGCGCAGGGGCACCAGCTCGCCGTTCACCTTCGCGGCGACGCAGCGGTTGCCGATGTCGGTGTGCACGAGGTAGGCGAAGTCCACCGCAGTGGCGCCGCGCGGCAGCGACAGGATCCTGCCTTTGGGCGTGAACACGTAGACCTCGTCGGGGAACAGGTCCACCTTCACGTTCTCGAGGAACTCGTGCGGGTTGCCGATCTGGTCCTGGATCTCGAGCAGCGACTGCAGCCACTGGTGCGTCTTCTTCTGCAGATCCGAGAGCGAGGATCCGTCGTCCTTGTACATCCAGTGCGAGGCGACGCCGGCCTCGGCGAGATGGTGCATCTGCTCGGTGCGGATCTGCGCCTCCACCGGCACGCCGTACGGGCCGATCAGCGCGGTGTGCAGCGACTGGTAGCCGTTGCCCTTGGGGATGGCGATGTAGTCCTTGAACTTCCCCGGCACGGGCTTGTACAGGCCGTGCAGCGCGCCGAGCGCAAGGTAGCAGGTCGGGTTGTCCTTCACGATCACGCGGAAGCCGTAGATGTCGTGCACTTCCGAGAACGACAGGTGTTTCTCGGTCATCTTGCGGTAGATGGAGAACAGGTGCTTCTCGCGCCCGAACACCGTCGCCGCGATCCCGACTTCCGCGAGCTTCGCCCTGATCGCCGCCTCGATCTTGCCGACCACCTCGCGCCGGTTGCCGCGCGCGGCCTTGGTGGCCTTGGTGAGCACGCGGTAGCGCAAGGGGTACAGATGCGAGAAGGCGAGCTCCTGCAGCTCGTGGTACAGGGTGTTGAGCCCCAGGCGGTTGGCGATCGGCGCGTAGATCTCCATCGTCTCGCGCGCCACGCGCCTGCGCTTGGCGGGCGGCACCGCATCGAGCGTGCGCATGTTGTGCAGCCGGTCGGCGAGCTTGATCAGGATGACGCGCACGTCGCGCGCCATCGCCAGCAGCATCTTGCGGAAGTTCTCGGCCTGCGCGTCCTCGGCGGACTGGAATTCGATCTTGTCGAGCTTCGAGAGCCCGTCGACCAGCTCGGCCACCGGCTTGCCGAAGGTGTCGGAGATCTCGGCCTTGGTGACGGAGGTGTCCTCCATCACGTCGTGCAGCAGCGCCGCCACCAGCGCCTGGCTGTCGAGGTGCCAGCCGGCGAGGATCTCCGCGACCGCGAGCGGATGCGAGATGTAGGGGTCGCCTGACTGCCGCGTCTGCCCCTTGTGCGCCGCCTCCGAGAAGCGGTAGGCGTCCGCGAGGCGCGCGACGTCGGCCTGCTTCAGGTAGCCGAAGCGGCTCTCATCCAGCGTGTGGACAGCGGCCATGCGGGGAGATTACCGCAGGCCCGCCCCCCTCGGGGCTGCGTCTCAGGCGCTGTGGGCGGCGCGCACTAGGCGCTCAGGGGACCCGGCGGCGACGGCGGCGTGGCGTTGCGCTTGAGCACCTCGGTACCGATCTTGCCGGCGGCGATCTCGCGCAGGGCGATGACGGTCGGCTTGTCGCGGTTGGGCTCCACCAGCGGCGAAGCGCCGGCGCCGAGCTGGCGCGCGCGGTAGGTCGCGGCGAGCGTCAGCTGGAAGCGGTTGGGGATCCTGTGCAGGCAGTCGTCTACGGTGATGCGGGCCATGGTCAGCGTTCCGATCTGAAGACTTCGGGATGTCGCTCGAGCTGCAGGCCGGTGGCCAGTCGCTCAGCGCGCACGATCGCCCGCAGGTCGAGCCGGGCATCGTCGAAGTTATTGTTAATTATAGCGTATTTGAACTCCGCGGCGTGACTCATTTCTTCCGCGGCGTTGTTGAGACGCCGCCGGATCACGGCTTCGGTGTCCTGCGCGCGCTTGCGCAGGCGCCGCTCCAGTTCCGCCATCGAGGGCGGCAGGATGAAGATGCCGATGCTCTCCGGATACAGGCGCCGCACCTGCGCGGCGCCCTGCCAGTCGATCTCCAGCAGCAGGTCGCGGCCGCTGGCGCGCACCTCGTCGATCACCTTCTGCGACGTGCCGTAGCGGTGCCCGTGCACTTCCGCGCTTTCGAGGAACTCGCCGCGCTCGAGCATGGCCTCGAAGGCGGGCAGGTCCACGAAGTGGTATTCCCGGCCGTTCTGCTCTCCCGGACGCGGCGCGCGCGTGGTGTAGGAGACCGACAGCGCGAGGCCGCGCTCGTCCTCCAGGAGCTTGGCGATGAGCGAGCTCTTGCCGCCTCCTGAAGGCGCGGTGATGACGAAGAGCAGGCCCCGCGTCATTCGATGTTCTGCACCTGCTCGCGGATCTGCTCGATGAGCAGCTTCAACTCGAGCGCGCAGTCGGCGATGCGCTGCGTCGCCGCCTTGGAGGCGAGCGTGTTGGCCTCGCGGTTGAGCTCCTGGGCGAGGAAATCCAGTCGCTTGCCGGCGGCGCCGCCCTTGGCGAGCGTGCGCTCGACCTCCTCCAGGTGCGCGCCCAGGCGCTGCAACTCCTCCTCGACGTCGGTCTTCACCGCGAACACGGCGAGCTCGGCGCGGATGCGCTCGTCGTCCGCCGTGCCGATCGCCTCGCGCATGCGCTCGGCGAGCCGCGCCTGGTAAGCGGCGTTCGCCTCCGGCACCAGCGGCCGCACCTCGGCGAGGCGCGCGCGCATCTGCGCCACGCGCTCTGCGACGAGCGCGCCGAGCTTGGCGCCCTCGCGCTCGCGCGCCATGCACAGCTCCTGCACCGCGCGCGCGGCGAGCGCCGCGACCGCGGGCTTCATCGCTTCCGCCTCGATGGCGCCGCCGGCGAGCACGCCCGGCCAGCGCAGCACGTCGCCCAGGCGCAGCGGTCCCGCCTGCGGGAACGCGCGCTGCGCCGCCTCGGCCAGGTGCCGCAGCGCCTCCAGCGCCGCCGGGTCGAGCGCCTGCGCGCCGGCTGCGGCGGGCGCAAAGCTCAGCCGGCAGTCCACCTTGCCCCGGGCGACGCGCGCCGTAATGGCCTCGCGCAGCAGCGGCTCGTGCGCGCGCAGCTCGTCGGCGATGCGCAGCTGCAGGTCGAGAAAGCGCGAGTTCACCGATCTCAGCTCGAGAGCGAGCGCGCCGCGCGGATGCTCGGCGGCGGCCAGCGCATATCCGGTCATGCTGTGGATCAAGGGGATGGAACGCGGGAAGGCGCGCGATTCGAAGCGGGTATCATAGGGGAGATGGCGGCCCAAGCCAACCAGCCGCTGCCCGAAGGGCACCAGCTTCAGAACTACCGCATCCTGCGCGTGCTGGCCTCCGGCGGCTTTTCGTTCGTCTACCTGGCGCACGACGAGAACGACACGCCGGTCGCGATCAAGGAGTTCCTGCCCGCGTCGCTCGCGCTGCGCACGGGCGATGCGCTCGAGCCGAAGGTGCCCGAGGAGCACGCGGCCGCGTTCCGCTACGGCATGAAGTGCTTTTTCGAGGAAGGCAAGGCGCTGGCGAGCCTCACGCATCCCAACGTGGTGCGCGTGCTCAATTTCTTTCGCGCGCAACGAGACGGTGTACCTGGTGATGCGCTACGAGCGCGGGCGCACGCTGCAGGAGCACATCCACGCGCGCCGCGGCGCGCTGCGCGAGAGCTGGATCCGCAATACCTTCGCGGCCCTGCTGAACGGCCTGCGCGAAGTGCACACCAACAAGCTGCTGCACCTGGACATCAAGCCCGGCAATGTCTACCTGAGGAGCGACGGCACGCCGCTGCTCATCGACTTCGGCGCGGCGCGGCAGATGCTGCAGGGCGAGGCGCCGGCGCTGCCGCCCATGTTCACGCCCGGATTCGCCTCGCCCGAGCATCACATGGACCGCGCCAAGCTCGGCCCCTGGAGCGACATCTACTCGGTGGGCGCGACGATCTACGCCTGCGTCGCCTCGAGCGCGCCGCCCTCGGCCGAGGAGCGGCTGGACAAGGACCGCATGGTGCCGGCGCGCAGGATCGGCGCCGGCAGGTACACGAGCGAGCTGCTCGACACCATCGACTGGTGCATGCGCCTGGAGCACCTGGAGCGCCCGCAGAGCGGCTTCACGCTGCAAAAGACGCTGCTCGGCGAGAAGCCGCCGGAGTACCGCGGCGCGGCGCCGGTCCTCGCGCAGCTCAAGGGCGTGTGGACGCGGCTGGCGGGACGATGAATTGCACCATCGTCCAGGAGACGCGGCCCGGCCGGCGGCCCTACAACCAGGACCGCCTCGGCTGCTGGCGCACGCCCGAGTCACTGCTGCTGGTGCTGGCCGATGGCATGGGCGGGCACGCGCACGGCGAGGTGGCCGCGGAGCTCACCATGCGCCACATCGCCGCCGCCTTCCGGCGCGACGCCCGCCCGCGCCTCGCCAACCCCGACCTGTTCCTGTTCCGCGCGGTGGGGCGCTCGCACGGCATGCTGTTGCGCGAGGCCATGAACCTGGGCCTGCCGGACGCGCCGCGCACCACGGTGGTCGCCTGCGTGGTGCAGGACGGGCATGCATTCTGGTCGCACGTCGGCGATTCGCGCTTCTACCTCCTGCGCAAGGGGCAGCTGCTTGCGCGCACGCGCGACCACACCGTGGTGCAAGAGCTGGTGGACGCCGGCACGCTGGACGAGGACTCGGTGCGCACGCACCCGGAGCGCAACCGGCTCCTGCAGTGCCTCGGCGGCCTGCAGCCGCCGCGCGTGGAGCCGACCTCGCGCGAGCGCCTGGAGCGCGACGACGTGCTGCTGCTGTGCTCGGATGGCCTGTGGGGGCCTCTCACGCAGCGCCAGCTCCTCGAGGGGCTGGCCGCCGGGCCGCTTGACGAGGCAGTGCCGCGGCTCGCCGCGCTGGCCGAGGAGCGCGGCGGGCCGGGCTGCGACAACATTTCGGCGCTCGCCCTTGCCTGGGGCGAGGACGCCGTGCCCGTCGACGCAAGCCCGCGCCCCGCGCCGCTCGCCGAAATGACCACCGCGGTGCAGGACTTCGGCGCCACCGACCCGGACTTCCTGCGCATGACCGACGAGGACATCGAGCGCGCGATCGCCGAGATCAAGGCCGCGCTCAATCGCCACAAGCCGCCCCGGTGAGGCGAATCGTCCTGGCGAGCAACAACCCCGGCAAGCTGCGCGAAATCGCCCCGCTGCTGGCGCCGCTTGGCATCGACGTCATCCCGCAGTCGCGCCTGGGCATCGGCGAAGCCGAGGAGCCGCACCACACTTTCGTGGAGAACGCGCTCGCCAAGGCGCGCCACGCGAGCCGCGCGAGCAGCCTGCCCGCGCTCGCCGACGATTCGGGCCTGTGCGTGGACGCGCTGGGCGGGGCGCCGGGCGTGCACTCCGCCTACTACGCCGGGCGCGAAGGCAGCCGCGAGGAGCGCGACGCGCGCAACAACGCGAAGCTCCTCGCGAGCCTGGGCGAGGCGCGCAAGGCGCACTACACCTGCGTGATGGTGCTGGTGAGAAGTGCCGACGATCCGCGACCGGTCGTTGCCGAGGGGACCTGGCACGGCGAGATCGCGCGCGCGCCGCGCGGCGCGAACGGCTTCGGCTACGACCCGCTGTTCCTCCTGCCCGAGCGGGGCGTGACGGCGGCGGAACTCGCGCCGGAGGAGAAGAACCGCGTCAGCCACCGCGGCCGCGCGGCCGCGAGGCTGCTGGCGGCGCTCAGGTGATGCTGGCGATTACGATCAGCAGGACCACCAGGATCACTGCGCCGATCATCCCCGCGACTGCAATCTCCGTGGGAGAGAAACGCGCGAGGAATCTTGGTCGCGGCTCTTGCTCACCGTTCATGGTGCTCCTCCTTGTTGGCGCCGGTCTGCGGCTCGCCTGCAGACACGCCTTCGAGTAGTGCAAGCAAACCCTGGAGCAGGGCGACCGGCGTTGGCGGGCAGCCCGGGATGTGCAAATCGACCGGCAGTACCGTCGATACGCCGCCGGCGCAGGCGTTGCTGCCGGCGAACACACCGCCGTCGCGCCCGCAGTCGCCCACCGCCACGACCCATTTCGGATCGGGCGTCGCCTGGTAGGTGCGTTCGAGGGCTTCCCGCATGTTGTGCGTCACTGGGCCCGTGACCAGCAACACGTCGGCATGACGCGGCGAGGCAACGAAGCGCAGGCCGAATCGCTCCAGGTCGTAGAACACGTTGCCGAGCGCGTGGATCTCGAGCTCGCAGCCGTTGCACGAGCCCGCATCGACCTCGCGGATGGCCAGCGTGCGCCCGAGGCGCCGGCGCGCCGCCTGGTTCACGCGCGCCGCGACCTCGGCGATCGCGGCTTCGTCCGGCGCCGGCGCCGCCTCGGTGAGCGGCCCGCGCACGAAATTCCTGAGGAGCAGTCTGCGCATCAGAGATCGTGGCCCGAGTACGAGCAGTTGAAGGATTTGTTGCACAGGGGAAAGTCGGCGACGATGTTGCCCTCGATTGCTGCCTCGAGCAGGGGCCACTGGAACCACGAGGGGTCGCGCAGGTGGCAGCGCGCGACGGCGCCGCCGTCGCCGATCCTCACCCACGCAAGGATGTCGCCGCGGAAGCCCTCCACGAGCGCGACGCCTTCGCCGGCGCGGGGCGAAGCCGGCACGCAGATCGATCCGGGAGGCAGCGCGCGCAGGATTTCGTCGATCAGCAGAAGGCTCTGCTCCACCTCGCGTATGCGTATCCAGACGCGCGCGTTCACGTCGCCCGCCTGGACCACCGGGACCTCGAACGGCAGCTTGTCGTAGGGCGCATAGCCCGGCGTACGCCGCGCATCGAAGTCGCGGCCCGACGCACGCCCGACGAAACCGCCGGCCGCGAACTGCCGCGCCAGCGCCGGGGTCAGGATCCCCGTGTCGACGGTGCGATCCTTCAGCGAGGCCGTGTTGTCGTACACCTCCACCAGATCGGGGAACTCCGCGCGCACGAGCGCGACCAGCGCGCCGAGCAGCCGCTCGCCGTCCGCGGGCAGGTCACGCAGCACGCCGCCGGGAATGACGTGGCCCATCATCAACCGGTGGCCGAAGCAGGCCTGCGCCGCGCGCAGGACCTGCTCGCGCAGCTGTGCGCAGTGCGCATGCATGATGGAGAGCGCGGCATCGTTGCACACGGCGCCGATGTCGCCCAGGTGATTGGCGAGCCGCTCCAACTCGGCCATCAGGGCGCGCAGCCAGACCGCGCGCGGCGGCGCCTCGAGCGCGAGCGCCGCTTCGACCGCGTGGGCGTACGCCAGGGAAAAGGCGACAGTACTGTCGCCGGACACCCGTGCAGCAAGCTGCGCCGCGCGCGCGAGCGATGCGCCGGCCATGAGGGATTCGACGCCCTTGTGCGTGTAGCCCAGCCGTTGCTCCAGACGCACCACGGTCTCGCCGCTTGCGGTGAAGCGGAAGTGGCCGGGCTCGATGATTCCGGCGTGCACCGGTCCCACCGGGATCTGGTGCAGGCTCTCGCCTTCGGCCGGCAGGAAAGGGTAGGTGCCGTCGTGGTGCAGCCAGGGCCGCGCATCGGCGAGACCCTCGGGCTCGAGGCCGTAGAGGTCGCGCGCCGCCCGCTCCAGACGCTGGGCGGGTGGATGCAGCCGCCCGACTGAGGGGTAGCGGCTGCCTTCGCAGGCCAGGCTGAGTACCGAGCATTCGTTCGACGCGCTCTGCATGACCGCCATGTGAACAACGCCTGGCTCTCCCCAGAGACCGAGCAGGCACAGCTCGCCCGCTTGCAGGCGGGCCGCGGCCTCCTGCCAGGCTTCGCGAGTGACCGTGGAACGCGGCCAGTTCATCTCAGTTCAGCAGCGTCGCCACGTGCTGGAACCACGCCACCAGCGCCGGCGGCAGCCAGATGCCTGCGCCGAAGACCAGCGCGAGGTGCGCGAACAGCGGCACGTACGAGGCCTTCGAGGGCGCGTCGCTGCCATAGGGCTCGCCGAACGCGAGACCGTTCAGGCGCATGAGCAGCGCGCCGAGCGCCACCAGGATGCTCAGGCCCAGGACGACCGCGAGCACCGGCTGGCGCGCGAACGTGGAGGTGACGATCAGGAACTCGCTCATGAAGATGCCCATGGGTGGCAGCCCGACGATGGCGACGACCCCGAGCGTGAGGCCCCAGCCGAGCAGCGGGTGGGACACGGTGAGCCCGCGGATCTCCGACATGCGCTGCGTGCCCTTGATCTGCGCGATGTGGCCTACGCAGAAGAAGATCGCCGACTTGGTGAGGCTATGCAGCGTCATGTGCAGCAGCCCGGCGAAGTTCGCGAGCGGCCCGCCCATGCCGAACGCAAAGGTGATGATGCCCATGTGCTCGATCGAGGAATACGCGAACATGCGCTTGATGTCGTGGCGCCGGTACAGCATGAACGAGGCGAACACCACCGAGAGCAGCCCGAGCGACACCATCAGCGGCCCGGGTGCCAATGCCGCCGGATTCGCCGACATGATGGTCTTGAAGCGCAGCACCGCGAACAGCGCCACGTTGAGCAGCAGCCCGGAGAGCACCGCCGAGATCGGCGTCGGGCCCTCGGCGTGCGCATCGGGCAGCCAGGCGTGCAGCGGCACCAGCCCCACTTTCGTTCCGTATCCGAGCAGGAGGAACACGAACGCCAGATTGAGCAGCGCCGGATCGAAAGCCGCAGCGTTGGCCACGAGCACGTTCCAGGCCATCGCATCCAGGCCCTCGCCGACGGTCGCGTGCGCCGCGAGATACACCAGGATGGTGCCGAACAGCGCGAGCGCGATGCCGACGCTGCCGAGGAGAAAATACTTCCAGGCCGCCTCGAGCGCCGCCGGCGTGCGATAGATCCCGACCATCAGCACCGTCGTCAGCGTGGCCAGCTCGACCGCGACCCACATCAGGCCCACGTTGTTGGACAGCAGCGCGAGGTTCATCCCGAACATGAGCGCCTGGTACATGGCGTGGTAGAAACGCAGGTAGGCCGGTGTCAGGCGGCCGGTCTCCAGCTCGTGCGCGATGTAACTGCCGCTGAACACGCTCGTCGTGAAGCCGACAAACGTGCTGAGCACGATGAACACGACGTTCAGGTCGTCCACGATGAGGTAGCGCCCTGGGGACGGGCGCTCCACGAAGAGCACGGTCGCCGACACGAAGGTCAGGAACGCCGCCAGCACATTGAGCCGCGCCGCCGTGCGGTCGTCGGGCAGCAGGGCGAGCACGGCCGCGCTCAGCACGGGGATGGTCAGCACCGCGCCCACGAAGAACGCGCCGGGTTCGGTCATGGCCGCCCGCCGCGGTGCTCGTGCAGGGCGTGGATGTCGACCGTGTCGAAGCGCTCGCGAATGCGGAACAGGAAGACGCCGATCACGATCAGGGCAATCAGGATCGAGAACGCGACGCTGATCTCCACCACCAGCGGCATGCCCTTGGCGCCGGTGGCGGCGAGGATCAAGCCGTTCTCGATCGACATGAAGCCGATGACCTGGCTCACCGCGTTGCGACGCGAGATCATCATGAGCAGGCCGAGCAGGACGACCGACAGGGCGAACGCGAGGTCTTCGCGCGCCAGGGTTCCCGCCGCGGCTGTGATCGGCAGCATGACCATGATGGACAGCGCCACCAGGCCGATCCCCGCGAGCATCGTCAACCCGATGCCGACCACCGGCTCGATGGTCCTGTGGATCCCCAGCCGCAGGATGATGCGGTGCAACGCGACGGGAATCACGACCGCCTTGACGACCAGGGCGATTGCGGCGGTGATGTACAGGTGCGGCGCGTGCTGGATGTAGGCCTGCCACGCCACCGAGAGCGAGACCACCACGGCATGCAAGGCGAAGTTGTTCACGATCCCGGTCAGGCGGTCCTGGTACAGGAGCAAGAAGCTGACCAGCACCAGGCCTCCGGCGAACAGGTGAGCGACATCGAGGGCGAGCTGGTCCATCAGGTCACGCGCGATACGAACAGGAGCAAGGTCGCGAGAAAGCCGAGCATCAGCGCCGCGCCCAGAAAGTCTGGCACGCGAAATACCCGCATCTTGGCGACGGCGGTCTCGAACACCGCCAGCAGGAACCCGCCGCCGGCAAGTTTCAGCGCGTAGATCGCGAGCCCGGTGACATAGGCGGCGAGCCCCTGGCCGGATACCGCAATGCCCCAGGGGAAGAACACGCAGACGATGACCGAGAGGTACAGCAGGAGCTTGAGGTGCGAAGCCGCCTCGATCAGGGCGAGGTGGCGGCCCGAGTATTCGAGAATCATCGCCTCGTGCACCATCGTCAGCTCCAGGTGCGTCGCCGGATTGTCGACCGGGATACGCGCGTTCTCGGCGATCGCCACCATGATCAGCCCGACCAGCGCGAGCGCGAGCGACACGCGCAGCCCGACGTCCGGACCCTGCATGGAGGCCGCGATCGAGGAGAGCTGCGTCGAGCCGGCCAGCAGCGACAGCGTGAACACCATCATCAGCATCGCCGGCTCGGCGAGCGAAGCGATCATCATCTCGCGGCTCGAGCCGATGCCGCCGAAGCTCGTGCCGACGTCCAGCCCGGCGAGCGCCAGCAGGAAGCGCGCGCTGCCGAGCAGCGCGACGATGGCGATCATGTCGGCGGCGTGGCTGAATACCAGCCCGGCGGCGAAGGTCGGCACCAGCGCCGCCGCCACCCAGGTGGTGGCGAACACCAGGTAAGGCGTGACGCGGAACAGCCAGGACGCGGAATGCGCCAGCACCACTTCCTTGCGCAGCAGGCGCAGCAGGTCGCGATAGGGCTGCACGACCGGCGGCCCCTGCCGGCGCAGCATGTGCGCCTTCAGCCTGCGCACCAGCCCGGTCAGCAGCGGCGCGAGCGCGAGCACCAGCGCGAGCTGGACCAGCTGGACGGCGGCGTCGAGGGCTACTGCCATGCGGCGAGCACCGCGAGGAGCACCACCAGCGCGCCGAACACCAGGGTCAGGTAGGCGCGAATGGTCATGAACTGCACCTTGTCCAGGTGATGCGCGGCGAAATTCACCGCGCGCACCACCGGGACATAAAGCAGGTCCCACGGCACGTCGCGCAATCGCGCTTCGAAGCGCGCGGCGCGCGCGTCCCCTGGCGGCGGCAGGTCGACCTCCTCGCGCGCGCGGAACACCACGCTGCCAAACACCCTGCGGATCGGCTGGCTGAAGCTCCCGGCGGTGTACTGCGTGAGCGGGCCCGGATCGGGAAAGCCGCAGTCCCACAGCGCGGAGCGGCGGGTCGCGGCGGACGCCCAGCGATGGATCACCCAGGTGGTGATCCAGGCTGCCAGCGCGATGATGGTGAACAGCAGCAGTCCGCTATAGGAGCTGCGGCTCGCGGCGATCGGCACGATGGTCAGCCAGGCGCGCTCCTCCTGCAGCGGCATGTGCGCGCCTACCAGCGCCTGCGTGACCGGCGCAAGTGCATCGAGGAATTGGCCCGGAACGATGCCGGCGATGAGGCACAGCGCGGCCAAGGCGAACATGGCCGCGAGCGACCAGCGGTCGGTTTCCACCGCGTCGCGCGCGACCGGCGTGCGCGGCCGTCCCAGGAAGGTCACGCCGAACGCCTTGACGAAGCAGGCCGCGGCGAGCGCAGCCGAGAGCGCGAGCAGGGCGCCGATCGCGGGCACCAGGAACTTCAGCAGCCACTGCGGCAGCGTCGGGCTGAGGAGAATCGCCTGGAAAGTGAGCCACTCAGACACGAACCCGTTGAGGGGCGGCAGCGCCGAGATGGCCGCGGAGCCGACGAGGAACGCGAATGCCGTCAACGGCATGCGGTGGATCAGCCCGCCGAGGCGCTCCATGTCGCGCTCGCCGGTCGCGGTAAGCACCGCGCCCGCGCCGAAGAACAGCAGGCTCTTGAACACCGAGTGATTGAAGACGTGGAACAGCGCCGCGGTCAGCGCCAGCGCGGCAGCCGCCTGCAGGTGATTCGCCTGGAACGCGAGCGCGAGGCCCAGGCCGATGAAGATGATGCCGATGTTCTCGACGGTGTGGTAGGCGAGCAGGCGCTTCAGGTCGTGCTGCATGAGCGCGTAGAGCACGCCCATGACCGAGGTCACTCCGCCGACCAGCGTGACCAGCGCGCCCCACCACCACTGCGGTGGGCCGAGCAGGTCGAACACGATGCGCACGAAGCCGTACACGGCAACCTTGGTCATGACGCCGCTCATCAGGGCCGAGACGTGGCTTGGCGCGGCTGGATGGGCGAGCGGCAGCCACACGTGCAGCGGCACGATGCCGGCCTTTGAGCCCGCCCCGATCAGCGCCAGCGCGAGCACCGCGCCGCCCACGCCGACCGAGGGCGTCGCATGGCGCATCGCCTCGAACGCGTAGCCGCCGCCCGGGCCGGCGAGCAGGCCGAAGGCGAGTAACAGGGCGAGCGTGCCCAAGCTCGCCATCAAAAGGTAGATGTAGCCCGCGGCGGCGTTGCCGCTGCGCCGGTGATGCGCCATCACCAGCGCCCAGGAAGCGAGCGACATGAATTCCCAGGAGAACAGGAACGTGAAGGCATCGTCGGCGAGCACGACCAGATTCATCCCGGCGAGGAACGCCGAGTAGAAGGGCAGGACCCGGCCTGGCGAGTCCTCGTGCCTGCCGTAGCCGAGCGCGTACAGGCTGGCGGCCGCGCTGCCCAGATTGACGACCAGAAGGGAAAACGCCGTCAGCGCGTCGAGGCGGAAATGCGCGCCCAGCCAGGGCAGGCCGAGGGGCAGGCGCGCGAGCGCGGGCGGGTGCTGCGCGAGGAGCGACCACGCCGCGGCAAGCGCCGCGATCACCGTGGCGCCCAGCGCCACGCAGTAGACAGACGTGCTTGCTACGCGATGGCGGGCGGCCGCAACCGCCGCCACGCTCGTACCCAGCAGCGCGGCGGCACACCACAGAAGCACTTCCAGCGCCACGCTGCGCTCTTTCCTTCGCTGCTGGCCTTGAAGACGGACCTAACATAGTCGATTGTCGGCGGGCTGTAAAATGCTCCATGCTGCACGCCCAAATCCGGCTTCCGGCCAGCGTGCGATTCGCAGCGCTCCCGCCGCTCGCGCTCTACGCGCACCTGCCGTGGTGCGTGCGCAAGTGCCCATACTGCGATTTCAACTCTCACGAGCGCGCCGATGCCCTGCCCGAGCGCGAATACGTGGAGGCGCTCCTCGCCGATCTCGAGTCGATGCTGCCCGCGGTGTGGGGGCGCAGGCTGCGCTCGATCTTCATCGGTGGCGGCACGCCGAGCCTGTTCTCGCCCGAGGCGATCGACCGGTTGCTGGCGGCGGTCCGCGCGCGGCTGCCGCTCGAGCCGGGCGCGGAGGTGACGCTCGAGGCGAATCCGGGTACGGCGGAAGCCGGGCGCTTCCGCGGCTACCGCGAGGCGGGCGTCAACCGGCTCTCGCTCGGCATCCAGAGCTTCGACGACGAGAAGCTCCGCGCGCTCGGCCGCATCCACTCGGCGCAGGAGGCGCGGCGCGCGATTGAAATGGCGCAGGCGAGCTTCGAGAACGTCAATCTCGACTTGATGTACGGGCTGCCCGGCCAGACGCTCGCCGAGGCGCGCGAGGATGTCGCGGAAGGCCTGCGCTTCGGCACCGCGCACTTCTCGGCGTACCAGCTGACGCTCGAGCCGAACACCGTCTTTTACCGCAAGCCGCCGCCGCTGCCCGAGCACGACGCCTGCGCCGATATGCAGCTCGCGGTGGAGGAACTCGCGGCGGCGGCCGGCTTCGAGCACTACGAGACCTCCGCCTTCGCGCGGCCGGGCATGCGCTGCCGGCACAACCTCAACTACTGGGAGTTCGGCGATTACCTCGGCCTGGGCGCCGGCGCGCACGGCAAGATCAGCTTCGCCGACCGTGTGACGCGCCACGAGCGCGCCAAGCAGCCGCGCGAGTACATGGCGGCCGCCGGAACGGCGCAGGAGAAAGCGATCGCGCCGCGCGAGCTGCCGTTCGAATTCATGTTGAACGCGCTGCGCCTGGTGAACGGGGTGCCGGCCGAGCTGTTCCCGTTGCGCACGGGGCTGGATGCTTCGATGATCGCGCGCCGGCTGGCGGCAGCGCAGGAGCGAGGGCTGATGGAGGAGGACCCGCTGCGCATCCGCCCGACGCGGCGCGGGCGCCTGTTCCTCAACGAGCTGCTGCAGCTGTTCCTGGACTAGTCCATCTGGCGAGCAATGGCCGGTTCACCTCCGGCCAACGCGCGAGCGCCTCGTCCTTGCCATCGAACACCCGCTGCAGGAAGGCGAGCGCGAGCTCCCTGGTTGCCGCCTTGACCTTCGGATTGAGCTCCACGCCGCCGGTGCCGCCGCGGTTGGTGAAGATGCTGTGCGAGCCGCCCTCGAACACCGCCAGCGCCTTCAGCCGGCTGCCGACCGCCTCGAACACCGCGATGCGATCGCTCGCCGGCGAGTAGTAGCCGGGAATGCGGATGATGTCCTCCGTGGCGGTCACGTGCAGGGTCGGCAGCGTGATGGTCCGCAGGATCGCCTTGAGGTCGTCCTCGCCATAGAAGGGCGGCGCCGAGAGCAGCACCGCCGCGCGCACGCGCGGGTCGCGCAGCTCGAGCCGCCGCCCCTCGCGCTGCACGGTCGCTCCCGCGGCGAGCATCACGGTGTTTGCACCGTAGGAATGGCCGGCGGCGGCAATACGCCTGCGGTCCACGCGCGCGCCGAAGGCCTGGTGCGCGAGCAGCTGGTCGAGGGCGAAGCGCAGGTCGCGCACCCGCTCGAGCGCCTCGCGCTCCTGCGCCGCGTCGTGCAGGCGCCCCACGAGCGAAACGGGGTTGCCGGTCCAGAGCGACCGGTCGCTGCCCACGTGCTGCAGGTGCAGGCTCGCCATGCCGTTGGCGGCGAAGTACTCGCCGAGGTAGCGGTAGCCGAGGCGCGAGCCGCCGATGCCGTGCGAGAAGACCACCAGCGGCACCCGCTCCGCGCCCTCCGGCCAGTACAGGCGCACCGGGACGGCGCGCTGGCGCGAATCGTCGAACCAGTCCAGGTCGTGGGCCGCGGGCTCGGCGCGGGCAAGGCCGGCGGCGAGGAGCGAAAGGGACAGCAGCAGCCAGCGCAGCACGTTCAGGATCTCCTGCTATAGAGGAAGTCGTGCACCTTATGACCGAGCTTGAGGCCGCGAAGTTCGAACTTGGTCGGCGGGCGCGTATGGGCGGCATTCTCCCGGCGCAAGCCGGGCTCCGCCATAAGGACTTCTACGATCTGCGATGCGTAGTCCTCCCAGTCCGTGGCGACGTGCAGAATGCCGCCCGGCGCGAGCTTGCGCGCCGCAAGCGCCGCGAAAGCGGGCTGCACCAGGCGCCGCTTGTGATGGCGTTTCTTCGGCCAGGGATCGGGAAAGAAAAGGTGGATCGCGGCAAGGGACGCATCCGGGATCATGTGCTCGAGCACCTCGAGCGCATCGTGGCGGATGACGCGCACGTTTCCGAGCTGCTCCTGCTCGATGAGCTTGAGCAGGCTGCCGACGCCGGGCGCATGCACCTCCACGGCGATGAAATCGGTGTCCGGCCGCTCCCTGGCGATGCGGGCGGTGGTGTCGCCCATGCCGGAACCGATCTCGAGCACCAGCGGCGCGGTGCGACCGAAGACCGCCCGGGGCTCGAGGGCTTCCTCCCGGTAGGCGATGCCGTAGACCGGCATCAGCTCGGCGAGCGCGCGCTCCTGCGCGCCGGTCACGCGCCCCTGGCGGAGCACGTAACTGCGGACCGTGCGCCTCACGCGGCTTTGGTGCGGGAAGGCTCGATCCGGCCTTCGGTGGGGGAGGAGGGCGCGGCGCTGTACAGCTTCTTCGGCATGCGGCCGGCGAGGAACGCCTCGCGGCCGGCTTCGACCGCTTTCTTCATGGCGCGCGCCATCAGCACCGGATCCCTGGCGGCGGCGACCGCGGTGTTCATCAGCACGCCGTCGCAGCCCAGCTCCATCGCGATCGCGGCATCCGAGGCGGTGCCCACGCCCGCATCCACGATCACCGGCAGCTTCACCGCATCGATCACCAGCTGCACGTTCCAGGGATTCAGGATGCCCATGCCCGAGCCGATGAGGGAGGCGAGCGGCATGATGGCGACGCAGCCCAGGTCCTGCAGCATCTTCGCCTGGATCGGGTCGTCTGAGCAGTACACCATCACCTTGAAACCATCCTTCACCAGCACGTCCGCGGCCTTGAGCGTCTCCGGCATGTTCGGGTAGAGCGTGTGCGGGTCGCCCAGCACTTCCAGCTTCACCAGATCGTGACCGTCCAGCAGCTCGCGCGCGAGGCGCAGCGTGCGCACCGCGTCCTCGGCGTTGTAGCAGCCCGCGGTGTTCGGCAGGTAGGTGAACTTCGAGGGCGGCAGCGCCTCGAGCAGGCTCGGCTCGTTGGCGTTCTGGCCGATGTTGGTGCGACGGATCGCTACCGTCACGATCTCCGCGCCGGAGGCCTCGACTGCGGCGCGGGTTTGCGCGAAATCCTTGTACTTGCCGGTGCCGATCAGGAGCCGTGAGGCGTACTGCCTGCCCGCAATGACGAGCTTGTCGTTCATCCGCCCCCCACCGCGACCACGATCTCGAGGCGGTCGCCGTCGGCGACCAGGGTTGCGCCATGCGCGCTCTTCGGCACGATTTCGCCGTTCTTCTCTACCGCAACGCGCTTGCCCGCCAACGCCAGCTGCGACATCAGGTCGGTCAACGCGAGCGGGCGTTCGAAGCGCCGCGCCGCTCCATTCACAATCACTTGAATCATAAGGAGTAATGATACACTCGCGCAGAACCCGCGGGTGTAGTTCAATGGCAGAACGGCAGCTTCCCAAGCTGCATACGAGGGTTCGATTCCCTTCACCCGCTCCATGCACATATGCCGGTAACCTTCGACGGAAAACTCGTAGTGGCGATTTCCTCCCGGGCGCTGTTCGACTTCGAGGAGGAGAACCGCGTGTTCGAGCGCGACGGCGAGGAGGCCTACGTCACGCTGCAGCTCGGGCGCCTGGAGGTGCCGGCGAAGCAGGGCGTGGCCTTCCCGCTGGTGAAGAAGCTCCTCGCTTTCAACACGCCGGATGCGCACCGCGTGGAGGTGGTGATCCTCTCGAAGAACGACCCGGTGAGCGGCCTGCGCGTGTTCCGCTCGGCGCAGCGCGAGGGCCTGCGCGTGGAGCGCGGCGTGTTCACGCGCGGGCGCCAGCCCTACAAGTACCTGGACGCGCTGCGCGCGAACCTTTTCCTCTCGGCGAACGAGCAGGACGTGATGAGCGCCCTGGATGCAAGGATCCCTGCGGCACGCGTGGTGCCGGAGTCGGCGCAGGCGGCGGGCCGCCACCAGGATGAGGTGCGCATCGCCTTTGACGGCGACGCGGTGCTGTTCTCGGACGAAGCCGAGCGCGTCTACCAGCGCGATGGCCTGGAGGCCTTCACGCGCCATGAAACCGCGCGCGTGGACACGCCGCTGCCGCCGGGGCCGTTCAAGCCGCTGCTCGAGGCCCTGCACCGGCTGCAGACCGCGGGCACCACGATGCGCCTGCGCACGGCGCTGGTCACCGCGCGCAGCGCGCCGGCGCACGAGCGCGCGGTGAAGACGCTCATGCACTGGAAGATCGCGGTGGACGAAGCGATGTTCCTCGGCGGCCTGGACAAGGGCGAGTTCCTGAAGGCCTTCGAGCCCGATTTCTATTTCGATGACCAGCGCGGCCACGTCGAATCGGCGGGCCGCCACGTCGCCACGGGGCACGTGCCCTTCGGCATTGCCGGGAGGAAGCCTGCATGAAGTTCCTGAAGTATTCGCTGTACGCGCTGCTCGGCCTGGTGCTGCTGGTGGTGGCGGCGGCGGCGATCCTGGCGCTCACTTTCGACCCCAACCATTACAAGGACGAGGTGGAGAAGCTGGTCAAGGAGCGCACCGGCCGCACGCTCAAGTTCCACGGCGACATCAAGCTCGCGTTCTGGCCTTCCCTCGGCGTCGCGGTGGGCAAGGCGTCCCTGTCGCGGCGCGCGAGCGAGCACGACTTCGCGGCCTTCGATTCGGCCCGCGTCTCGGTGGGCCTGCTGCCGCTGCTGCGCGGGCAGTTGGCGGTCGACCAGGTGAGCATCGCGGGCCTGCGGGCGAGCGTGATCCGCGCCAAGGGCGGCAAGTTCGACTTCGAGGACCTGATGGGGGCCGCAGGCGCACACAAGCCCGCAGCGCCGGGCGCCGGATCGTCCAAGGTGCAGTTCGACGTCGCCGGCATCCAGATCGAGCGCGGCACGCTCGCCTACAAGGACGAGGGCACCGGGCAGACCCTCGAAATCGGCCACCTCGAACTGCGCACGGGGCGCATCGCCGAGGACGTGCCGGGAAAGATGTCGCTCAGCGCCCTGGTGAAGGGCAAGAGCCCCTTGGTGGACCTCAAGATTGCGCTCGAATCCGGCTATCGCCTGAGCCTGGCGCGCCAGGAGTACGTCCTCACGGGGCTGAACCTGCGCGTCGACGGCGCCGCTGCGGAGTTCAGCCGCCTCGCGCTCTCGCTCGCCGGCGAGGTGCGCGCCGACGTACCGAAGGAGAACGTCAGCGCCGATCTCACGGTGAAGTTCGACGAGACGACGATCAAGGCGAAGGCCGCGATGACGAAGTTCGCCTCGCCGCACTACAGCTTCGACGTCGACGTGGACAAGCTCAACCTGGACCGCTACCTGGCCGCGAGCCCCAAGGCGAAGCCGGCGCCGGGCGCGAACGACAAGGTGGACGTGGACGTGCCCGTGGACCTGAGCGGCCTCAAGGACCTCAGCGCGGACGGCAAGCTCGCGGTGGGCGCGTTGCAGGTGCAGGGCCTGCGGCTCTCCGAGGTTCGGGCACAGCTGCGCGCGGCGGGCGGCCGCGCGGACCTCGCCCCTCATTCGGCGAAGCTCTATGAGGGCACGCTCTCCGGTGCGCTGTCGCTCAATGCCAGCGGCAACCGCATCGCGTTGAAGGAATCGCTCACCAACGTCGCCATCGGGCCCCTGGTGAAGGACGCGGCGGGGCGTGACGCCGTCGAGGGGCGCGGCAACATCGCGCTGGACGTGACGGCGGCCGGCGCGACGGTCAACGCGATGAAGAAGGCGCTGGGCGGCACGGCGCGCGTGGCGTTGCGCGACGGCGCGGTAAAGGGCATCAACCTTACCGAGGCGCTGAGAAAGACCAGGGCGGCGTTCGGCTCGAAGTCGGCGCAGCAGCAGCCCTCCGACACCACGCAGCGCACCGACTTTTCCGAGATGACGGCGAGCTTCGTCATCAAGAACGGCGTGGCGCGCAACGACGACCTCGACGTCAAGGCGCCGGTGCTGCGCATCGGCGGCGCCGGCGACATCGACATCGGCAATTCGCGGCTGAACTACGTCGCCAAGGCGACCGTGGTGGCGACCTCCAAGGGCCAGGGCGGCGCGGACCTCGACCACCTCGCCGGCCTCACCATCCCGGTCAAGCTGACGGGCCCGTTCGACGCGCCCAAGTACGAGATCGACTATGGCGCGATCGCCTCGCAGGCCGCGAAGGCGAAGGCTACGGAGAAGGTGCAGGAGAAGCTCAAGGACCTCCTGCGGCGGCGCTAGCCAGCCGGTCGGACGCTCTCAGATCCGCCTTTCCTGCACGGCGTGGCAGGCGACCGCGCCGGTGCTCGGACCGAGGAGCGCCGGCCGCTCGGCGCGGCAGCGGTCGTTGGCGTGCGGGCAGCGCGGGTGGAAGGCGCAGCCGGCGGGCGGCGCGAGCGGGTTGGGCACCTCGCCCGCCACCGGCGTGCGCGCCTTGCCGCGTCATGTGCGAGGTCCGGGATCGCGTCCAGCAGCATGCGCGTGTAGGGGTGCCGCGGGCGCGGCGAACAGCTGCTGCGCCGTCGGCCAGCTCGACCAGGCGGCCCAGGTACATCACGCCGACCCGGTCGGCGATGTGCGCGACCACCGCGAGGTTGTGCGAGATGAACAGGTAGGTCAGGCCGAGCCGCTCCTGCAGGTCGTTCATCAGGTTGAGGATCTGCGCCTGCACCGAGACGTCGAGCGCCGAGGTCGGCTCGTCGCACACCAGGAACTCCGGGTTGCCCGACGAGCGCCCGCGCGATCGAGATGCGCTGGCGCTGCCCGCCGGAGAACTCGTGCGGGAACTTCTCGCCGTCCTCGGGCGCGAGCCCCACCTGGCGCAGCAGCTCGGCGACGCGCTCGCGCTCGGCCTCGCCGGCTCGCCGACGAGGCCGAGCTCGCGGACCGGCTCGGCGACGATGTCGCGCACGCGCCAGCGCGGGTTGAGGCTGGCGTAGGGGTCCTGGAAGATCATCTGCATGCGCCGGCGCAACGCGGGCGCGTCGGTGCCGGGCGCGGCGAGGTCCGTCCCGTCGAACTCGATGCGGCCGCGCGTGGGCGCGTACAGGCCGACGATCAGCCGCGCGACCGTGGACTTGCCGCAGCCGGATTCGCCGACCAGCGCGAGCGTCTCGCCCTTGGCTCGATCGCGAAGCTGACGCCGTCCACCGCGCGCAGCGAGCTGGCGCGGCTCGCCCTCGAGCACGCGGTTGAGCCAGGGCGCGCGAGACGTCGAATTCCCGGCCGACCTCCATCAACCGCACCAGGGGGCGGCTATCGAGGCGGCTCGCCATACAGCCAGCAGGCAGCAAGGGCATTGCCGGCGGGGAGCGGCTCGGGGCGCTCGCGGGGGCAGCGCTCGAAGCGCTTCGGGCAGCGCGGATTGAAGGCGCAGCCCGGCGGGATGGCGTTCAGGCGCGGCATGGCGCCGTCGATCTGCACCAGGCGCTCGCGCGCGTCACGCGCCGATCTTCGGGATCGAGCCCATCAGCCCCGCGGTGTAGGGATGGCGCGGCTGCGTGGATCACCTCGCGCACCGGCCCGATCTCGACGATGCGCCCGGCGTACATCACCGCGACGCGGTCGCGCGGTCTCGGCGATCACGCCCATGTCGTGCGTGATCAGCATCACCGCCGCGCCGTGCTCGCGCGCAAGGCGCTTGAGCAGCGCGATGATCTGCGCCTGGATCGAGACGTCGAGCGCGGTGGTCGGCTCGTCGGCGACGATCAGGCGCGGCTCGGCGCACAGCGCGAGCGCGATCACCACGCGCTGGCGCATGCCGCCGGAGAACTGGTGCGGGTAGTGGTCGATGCGCGCTTCCGGCGCCGGGATGCCGACCTCCGCGCAGGAGCTTGAGCGCGCGCGCGCGCGCCTGCGCCTTGCTCGACGTCGGCAGGTGCGTGAGGATCGTCTCGACGAGCTGGTCGCCCGACGGTGTAGAGCGGGTTGAGCGAGGTGAGCGGGTCCTGGAAGATGGCGCCGATGCGCCGGCCCGCGGATCCTGCGCATGCGCTCGGGCGGCAGGTTGTCGATGCGCTCGCCCTCGAGCCGGATCTCGCCGCCGGCGATGCGCCCGGGCGGCTCGAGCAGGCCGATGATCGCCACGCCGGTGAGCGACTTGCCGGCGCCGGACTCGCCGACGACGCCCAGCACCTCGCCGGGCGCGATCGCGAAGGAGACGTCGTCCAGCGCCACCAGCGTGCCGCGGCGCGTCGGGAACTCGACGCGCAGGTCCTTCACTTCCAGGAGCGGCGCGTTCACCGCAGCTTCGGGTTGAGCGCGTCGCGCAGCCAGTCGCCCAGCAGGTTCACCGACAGCACCAGCACCACCAGCGCCAGGCCCGGGAACAGCGTGATCCACCACTCGCCCGAGAACAGGAAGTCGTTGCCGATGCGGATCAGCGTGCCCAGCGACGGCTGCGTCGGCGGCACGCCGACGCCGAGGAACGACAGCGTGGCCTCGGTGATGATGGCCGTGGCGACGTGGATGGTGGCGATCACCAGCACCGGGCCCATGACGTTGGGCAGCACATGGTGCAGCATGATGGCGAGCGGGTGGCGGCCGATCGACGCGCGCCGCCTGCACGTACTCCTTGTTGCGCTCCACCAGCGTCGAGCCGCGCACCGTGCGCGCGTACTGCACCCAGCCGGACAACCCGATCGCCAGCGACGAGCACGTAGATGGCGAGCGCGTCGTGCAGCTCGCGCGGCAGCGCGACGCGCGCCACGCCGTCGATCAGCAGCGCGATCAGGATGGCCGGGAAGGACAGCTGCACGTCGGCCACGCGCATGATGAAGGCGTCGAGGCGCCCGCCGAGGTAGCCGGCGGCAAGGCCCAGCGACACGCCGAGCACAGCGGACAGCAGCACCGCCGCGAGGCCGACGCCCGAGCGAGATGCGCGCGCCGTACATGATGGTCGAGAGGATGTCGCGCCCCTGGTCGTCGGTGCCGAGCAGGTACTTGCTGCTGCCCCTTCTCGGTCCAGGCCGGCGGCGTGAAGCCGTCCGAGAGGTTCAGCGTCGCGCTGTCGAACGGGTTATGCGGCGCGATCCAGGGCGCGAACAGGGCGCCGCCGACGCAGACCAGCGTCAGCAGCGCCGCGAGGATCGTGACCGGCGAGCGGCGGAAGCTCCACGCCAGGTCGTGCTCCCAGGCGCGCCGCAGCCAGCCGGCAACCGCGGCCATCGCTCGGGATCCGTTATGCGCGACGCCGCGTCAGTCGATGCGCGCGAAGCGCGATTCGGGCCGGTCGTCCGCCTTGTGCACCGTGGTGACGTTCTTCTTCATCGCCCACGGACGCAGCTGGTGGTGCAGCGGCACGTAGTAGTAGCTTGTCGCGCGTCATCACCAGCGCCTCGCGCAGCATGCGCGTCGCGCTTCTTCACGTCGGTCTCGGTCTTCATCGCGTCGATCAGCGTGTCGAGCTTCGCGTCGCTGATGCGCCCGAGGTTGAAGCTGCCGTCCGCGCCGGTGGTCTTGGTGCGCATCAGCGACTGCAGCGTGTACAGGCCGTCGAAGGTCGCCACGCCCCAGCCGAGCATGTAGGCGTCATGGTCGAACTTCTGGATCTTCTGGATGAAGGTGGCCATCGGCTGCGCGTTCAGCTTGACCTTCATGCCGATCCGCGCCCACATGCCGACCAGCGCCTGGCAGATCTCCTCGTCGTTGACGTAGCGGTTGTTCGGGCAGTCGAGGCTGAACTCGAAGCCGTTCGGGTAGCCCGCCTCGGCGAGCAGCTTCTTCGCGCCCTCCGACGTCCGCCGGCGCCACCTTGTCGATGTCGGGGTGTGGCCGTGCACGCCGGGCGCGATCATGATCGCCGCCGGGATCGACAGGCCGCGCATGGTGACGCGCTTGATCGCCTCGCGGTCCACCGCGAGGTTGAGCGCCTTGCGCACGCGTGCGTCCTTGAACGGGTTCTTGCCCTTGACGCTCGAGTACTTCAGCTCGTGGCTGTACTGGTCCATGCCGATGAAGATGGTGCGCACCTCGTGGCCGTCGAGCACCTTGAGCTTCGGGTCGCTGCGCAGGCGCTGCGACGTCCTGCGTCGGCAGGTCGGTGACGATGTCGACGTCGCCCGACAGCAGCGCGGCGACGCGCGTGGCGTCGGACTTGATCGGCGTGTAGATCACCTCGGTGACGTTGCCCTGCGAGCTTGTCCCACCAGGCGGGGTTGGCGGCGAACACGATGCGCTTGTCCGGCTCCCAGCAGCTTGATGATGTAGGGGCCGGTGCCGTTGGCGTTGCGCGAGGCGTACGATCTCCTCCTTGGCGACGTAGTTCTGCACGTTCTCGGACTTGTTCTTCACCGACCAGGCGCTGCTCATGATGCGGAAGTCGACGAGCAGCCGCAGCAGCACCGGGTTCGGGCCGCTCAGGATCAGGTCGACCGTGTGGTCGTCGATCTTCTTCACTTCCTTCACGCCGGTGACGTAGATCTGGTTGGTGCCCTGCGGCTGGATGATGCGGCCGTAGGAGAACACGACGTCGTCGGCGGTGAAGGGCGTGCCGTCGTGGAACTTGACGTTCTTGCGCAGGTTGAAGCGATACTGCGTGGGCGAGATCAGCTGCCAGCTGGTGGCGAGGCTGGGCTCGACCTGGAAGTCCTTCGTGTAGCGCATCAGGCCTTCGTAGGTGTGCTGCAGGATGCCGTGCGTGGTGGCGTGGTTCTGCGAGTGCGGGTCGAGCGTCAGGATGTCGTTCTGCGCGCCCCACCTCAGCGTCGCCGCCTGGGTCGTCGCGCAGCCCGCGATCAGCGCCGCGGCCAGCAGGTGTCTGAGTTTCATTGCGTCGGTCTCCCTTTACTTGAGTGGCAGCGATTCCTCGACCAGCGCGGCCAGGTAGCCGGCGCCGAGCGGGATCACCTCGTCGTTGAAATCGTAGCCCGGATTGTGCAGGAAGCAGCCGCCGAGGCCGCCGCCCTGGCCGAGGAACACGTAGGCGCCCGGTCGCGCCTGCAGCATGAAGGAGAAGTCCTCGCCGCCCATGGTCGGCTCGCCATCGGTCACGACGTTGCCCTTGCCGAACACCTTCTCGCCGACGCGCGCGGCGAAGGCGGACTCCTTCTCGGTGTTGATGGTCGAGGGGTAGCCGCGCCGGTACTCGATCTCCGCGCTCACGCCCATGCCCTGGGATACGCCGGTGACGATCTCGCGAACCCGGCGCTCCGCAAGCTCGCGCGTCTCCGGCCGGAAGCTGCGCACGGTGCCTACCAGCAGCACGTGCCCCGGGATCACGTTGAACGCGCCGAGCTGGCTGGTCTGCATCGAGCACACGCTCACCACCACCGAGTCGAGCGGGTTGACGTTGCGGCTGGCGATGGTCTGCAGCGCGCTGATGACCTGCGCCGCCGCCACCACCGGGTCGGACCGCCAGGTGCGGCATGGCCCCGTGGCCGCCCTTGCCGCTGATGGTGATGCGGATCTCGTCGGTCGCCGCCATCACCGGCCCGGAGCGCACCGCCATCTTCCCCGGCGGCAGCCCCGGCCAGTTGTGCAGGGCATAGACCGCGTCGCAGGGGAAGCGCTCGAACAGGCCCTCCTGCACCATCACCTGGCCGCCGCCGCCGCCTTCTTCGGCCGGCTGGAAGATGAGGTTCACCGTGCCGTCGAAGTTGCGCGTCTGCGCGAGGTAACGCGCCGCGCCAAGCAGCATCGTGGTGTGCCCGTCATGGCCGCAGGCGTGCATGCGGCCGGCCACCTTCGACTTGTGCGGCACTTCGCTCGTTTCGTGCATCGGCAGGCAATCCATGTCGGCGCGCAGCCCGATGGCGCGCCCGCTCGCATGCTTCTTTCCCTTGATCACGCCGACCACGCCGGTCTTGGCCAGGCCGCGATGCACCTCGACGCCATATTCCTGCAGCTTTTCGGCGACCAGCTGCGAGGTGCGCGTCTCCTCGAAGCCGAGCTCGGGGTTGGCATGGATATCGCGGCGGATGTGCACCAGCTCCGCGTGGAACAGCCGCAGCATTTCGAGAGGGTCGTTTTTCATGGTTTCCTCAATGCGCCGCGACCGCCCGGTCGATCCGCAGGCGGGGATCGACCGCGTAGTACAGCAGGTCCACGGCGAGGTTGATGACGACGAAGAATAGCGCGATCAGGCACAGGTACGCCGCCATCACGGGCACGTCGGCGAAGCCGACCGCCTGGATGAACAGCAGCCCCATGCCCGGCCATTGGAATACGGTCTCGGTGATGATGGCGAACGCGATGATGGCGCCGAGCTGCAGGCCGGTGATGGTGATCACCGGCACCAGGGTGTTCTTCAGGGCGTGGCCGAAGTGCACCGCGCGGTCGGTGAGGCCGCGCGCGCGCGCGAACTTGATGTAGTCGGTGCGCAGCACTTCCAGCATTTCCGAGCGCACCAGGCGCTGGATCAGCGTCATCTGGAACAGGCCCAGGGTGATCGAGGGCAGGATCAGCGCCTTGATGCCGCTCCAGGTGAGAAAGCCCGTGCTCCACCAGCCCAGCGCCACCGTGTCGCCGCGCCCGAAGGAGGGCAGCCAGCCGAGCAGCACCGCAAACACCAGGATCAGCAGGATGCCGATGAGGAAGGTCGGCAGCGAAACGCCGACCAGCGACACCGCGAGCAGGAACTGCGTCAGCCAGGAATCCCGTCGCAGCGCCGTGTACACGCCCATCGCCACCCCGGCGAGCAGCGCCAGCGACGCCGCGATGAAGGACAGTTCGAGCGTGGCCGGCAGGCGCTCGACGAAGAGCCTGGACACCGGCTGCACCTGGCGCAAGCTGAGCCCGAACTCGCCCTGCAGCGCGCGGCCGACGAACTTCGCGTACTGCACGTAGAACGGCTGATCGAGGCCGAGGATCTTCGTCACGCGCTCGCGATCCTCAGGTGTGGCGTCCTGGCCGAGCATGAACAGTACCGGGTCGCCGACGAAGCGGAACAGCGCAAAGGCGATGAAGCCCACCGTCAGCATGACGAGGACTGCTTGCCCGAGACGGCGCAGGATGAAGGCGAACATGGGACTGGAGATGCGCGGACGCGGCAATCATACAATGCCGCATGCGGGATTTCGCCCCCCGGCTCGTCGCCTGGCAGCGCCGGCACGGCCGCCACGGCCTGCCCTGGCAGGGTACGCGCGACCCTTACCGCATCTGGCTCTCCGAGGTGATGCTGCAGCAAACGCAGGTGGCGGCGGTGATCCCGTACTACGAGCGGTTCCTCGCGCGCTTTCCCGACGTCGCCGGGCTGGCCGCCGCGTCGCAGGAGGAGGTGCTGCGGCTCTGGAGCGGCCTGGGCTACTACGCCCGCGGCCGCAACCTGCACGCCGCCGCAAAGGCCATCACGGATCAGGGGGCATTTCCGCGCTCGGCGGAGCAGATCCAGTCACTGCCGGGGGTGGGCCGCTCCACCGCCGCGGCGATCGCCGTGTTCGCCTTCGGGCGGCGCGAGGCGATCCTCGACGGCAACGCCAAGCGCGTGTTCGCGCGCTGCTTTGGCGTGGAGGACGCAGGCCGCCTGTGGCAGGTGGCCGAGCGCCTGCTGCCGCGGCGTGGCATCCGCGCCTACACCCAGGGCCTGATGGACCTCGGCGCCACGGTCTGCACGCGCGCCAAGCCGGCATGCGAGCGCTGCCCGGTCGCGCGCGGCTGCGTGGCGCGCCGCGAGGGACGCATTGCCGAGCTGCCTGCGCCGCGCCGGCGCCGCGTCGTTCCCCAGCGAGAAGCCACCTGGCTGGTCCTGGTCTCGGGCGCGGAGGTCCTGCTCGAGCGCCGCGCGCCGAGCGGGCTGTGGGGCGGGCTGTGGACGTTCCCGGAGCTGAATGGCGCGGCCGTGAAGGCGCATTGCCGCCGCGTGCTCGGCTGCGAGATCAGCAGTGCGCGCAAGCTCGCGCCCCTCGAGCACGGCTTCACGCATTTCACGCTGCGCGCGCAGCCCGTCCTGTGCGCCGTGCGAGAGCGGTCTGCGTGCTCAGAAGGGGCGGGACGCATGTGGCTGGATGCCGCCGATGCGGTGCATGCTGCAGTGCCGGTGCCAGTGCGCGCAGTGCTGCAGGTCCTGGCGAAGTCCTGAGCTCGCTGGGCCCGAACCCTGTCCGCGCTTGCCTACTGCCCGCTCGAGCTGATCAGCCGGCGCAGCACCTCAAGGCGGTCGCGCGCCTCGTCCATCTCGAGCAGGCGCTGCTTGGAGGCGAGCGAGAGCGGCAGCAGCTCCGCGAGGCGCGCGCTCACCCAGGCGGCGGAATCGAAGCGCGGCGGCGCTTCGACCAGCCCCGCGGGCGCGGCCTCGACGATTCGCCGCAGCACGCGCGCGCACAAGTCGGCCTGCGCGTCGATCGGCGCGTCGCCTTCCGCGGCGAGCATCTCGACCTCGGCGAGCGCCAGCCCGTCGGGCTGCACGCGCCGGCTGCGGATGCGGAAGCGTCGCTCACCGCGCGCCACCACCTGGAGCAGCCCGAGCTGCGGCATGTCCCACTCGACGATGCGCGCCGTGCAACCGATGTCCTCCGGCAGCGCGGGCTCGCCGACTTCGCGACCCTCGCGGATCAGGCACACGCCGAACGGTGCGCCATCGCGCAGGCACGCCTTGGCCATCTCCAGGTAGCGCTGCTCGAAGATGCGCAGCGGCAGCCGCCCGCCCGGGAACAGCACCGTCTGCAGCGGGAAAAGCGCAAGCGCTGCGGCGCCGGCCCCGCTCACTCTTTCGCCAGCCCGCGGTGGCGCACCAGCACGCGCCACTCGCCGCCGAAGGCGGCGCCGAGCTTCTCCGCGAGATACACCGAGCGGTGCCTTCCGCCCGTGCAGCCGATGGCCACCGTCAGGTAGCTGCGGTTGTCCTTCACGACCTCCGGCAGCCAGCGCGCGAGGAATGCGCGCACGTCCTCGCACAGCCGCTGCACCGGCTCCTGGCCCTCGAGGAAATCCACCACGGCCGCATCGCGGCCGGTGAGCGGGCGCAATGCCGGCTCGTAGTGCGGGTTCGGCAGCATGCGCGCATCAATCACCCAGTCGGCGTCGAGCGGAATGCCGTCGCGGAAGGCAAACGACTCGAACAGCAGCGTGAGCGAGCCGCCGGCGAGGCCCAGCAGGTCGCGGATCCAGTTGCGCAGCACCTTGGGCTGGAGCTCGCTGGTGTCGATGCGGTGGCCGAGGGCGGCGACGTCGCCGACCAGCATGCGCTCGCGCTCGATCGCCTCGGCGAGCGTGAGCCCCACGACGGTGAGCGGGTGGCGGCGCCGCGTCTCCGAGAAGCGCCGCATCAGCGTCTGCGGGTTGGCCTCCAGGAACAGCACGCGGCAATCCGTGCCGCGGGCCTTCAGCCGCGCGACGCTCTCGGGCAGCGCGGCGAGCGCCGCGCTGCGTGCATCCACGCTCACCGCCGCGCGCTCGTGGCCCGCCTCGGCGAGGAATCCGACCACGTCCTCGAGCAGCGTCGCCGGCAGGTTGTCGACGCAGTAGTAGCCGCCGTCCTCCAGCACGTCGAGCGCGATGCTCTTGCCCGCGCCCGAGAGCCCGCTGACGAGGATGAGCTGCAATGGGGACTTGCCCAGGGCTTCCCTAGCCCTTCAGGCACTCGCTCATGAACTTCTGGCGCGCATCGCCCTTCAGGCCCTTGGCGCCCGCCTGCTTGTTGCAGGCCGTCATCTTCTCCTGCTGCGCCGTCGTGCCCTTGGCCTTGCCGCCCTTGCCGCTCAGGCATTCGCTCATGAATTTCTGGCGCGCGTCGCCCGTCATGCCCTTGGCTTCCTGGTTGCACTGGGTCATGCGCTGCTGCTGCGCGGTGGGTGCCTTGGCTTTGCTGCTCTTGCCGCTCAGGCATTCGCTCATGAATTTCTGGCGCGCGTCGCCCGTCATGCCCTTGGCTTCCTGGTTGCACTGGGTCATGCGCTCCTGCTGCGCGGTGGGCTTCTTCTCCTGCGCCTGCGCCGCGCCCATTGCCAGCGCTGCCGCTGCCGCCACTACGATCGTCTTGAGCATTCTGCGTTCTCCGTGTTGTGAATCGACATTCAATCGCCTGCTTCCATGGCGCGCTTCTGTCGCGCCATGAATTCCTCGCTGGACTGGATTCCGCGCAGCTGCAGGATGTAGTTGCGCACCGCCGCCTCCACCAGCACCGCCAGGTTGCGGCCGGCGGCCACCGGGATCACCACCTTGCGCACGGTGACGCCGAGAATGTCCTCCGCCTGCTCGGCGAGCGGCAGCCGCTCGGTGCTCTCGCCCTTGCCCGCCGGCGCGGGCTTCTCCAGGTGCACGAGGAGCTTCAGCTTCATCTTCGGCCGCACCGCGGTTTCGCCGAAGATGGTGCGCACATCGAGCAGGCCCAGACCCCTCACCTCGATGAAGTCCTTCAGCACCGCCGGGCAGCGGCCCTCGAGGTCATCGGCGGCCAGGCGCGAGATCTCGACCACGTCGTCGGCCACCAGCCCGTGGCCGCGGCTGATCAGCTCCAGCCCAGCTCGCTCTTGCCGACGCCCGAGTCGCCGGTGATCAGAACGCCGAGGCCGAGCACGTCCATCAGCACGCCGTGGCGCTCGGTGCGTTCGGCGAGCGCCTTGGCGAGGTAGCGGGCGAGCTTCTCGATGACGCGCGCCGCGGGCAGCGGCGTGGCGAACAGCGGCGTGCGGCTGCGCTCGGCGCCTTCGACGAGCGCCGGCGGCACCTCGACGCCGTCAGCGACGATGAGCGCGGCTGGCGGCGCTGCGAACAGGCGCTCGGCAAGGGCGGGCAGGCTCGCCGCCTCGTAGGCGCCGATCACCTGGATGCTGTTGGGGTGGGTGAGGTTCAGGTGGCCGACAAGCGCGGCCGAGGTTGCGGCCTCGCGGCGCAAGACCGTGCTGCCGTCGCGCCCCGCGACCCACGCGAGCGCTAGGGCTGCGCCGTTGTCTTCATGCAACCGCGTGACGTTGACCTGCCGCATCGGGCTGCCACGCGGTGATCAGCTGGTGCAGGGCGGCGGCGTCCGGCGCGCCGATCATGGCCTCTCGCAGCGCGCGGTCGCTGAACATCTGCGCGAGCTCGGAGAGGATCTGCAGGTGCTTCTCGGTGGCCTGCTCGGGCACCAGCAGCACGAAAAGCAGCTGCACCGGCTTGCCGTCCGGGGCGTCGAAGGGCACGGGCTGCGCGAGGCGCACGAAGGCGCCGAGCGCATCCTTCAGCCCCTTGATGCGGCCGTGCGGGATGGCGACCGCCTGGCCCAGGCCGGTCGAGCCCAGGCGCTCGCGCGCGAACAGGCTGTCGAAGACGAGGCTGCGGGCGATGCCGTGGTTGTTCTCGAACAGCAGGCCGACCTGCTCGAACAGGCGCTTCTTGCTCGACACGGGGAGGTCGAGCAGCACGTTGGCGGGGGGCAGGAGCTTCGCGACGAGACTCATGGTCCGGCGCCGTAGGCGCGGCTGTGAGGGCGCGCATTATAGCCCAAGGGGGGCGCTGCCGCCCGTGCGGCGCGCGCGATCAAGCCTTGTCCGCGCCTCGCTGGCCGCAGCTGCCTGGCGCTTACCTTTGTACTTGAGCACCTGGCGGTCGAGCTTGTCGACCAGCAGGTCGATGGCGGCGTAGAGGTCGGCCTCCTCGCACGCGCAGTGGATGTCCTTGCCCCGCACGTGCAGGGTGACTTCCGCCTTCTGCCGCAGCTTGTCCACCGACAGGATGACGTGCGCATCGATCACATGGTCGAAGTGGCGCTTGACCCGTTCGAGCTTCCCCTTCAGGTAGCCGCGCAGGGCGGGGGTGACCTCGACGTGATGGCCGCTGACATTGAGGTTCATCTTGAATTTCTCCGGTTCATCGGTGTTTCCCTAGGGAGCCTCTGATTCATTCGCGCGGTGGCGCGTTGCGGCCGGAACGCGGCGCCGGCTAGGCGCGAGGCCGCAGCGATATGTCGATATCGCAAGGTCGAGCAACAACGCCGGCGCCCGTGTCATCGCGCCATCGTACGCCAACCGTCGCGGACTTCCGGCCGCAACCCGAAGGCGGCGAGGCCTTTGCGTTGAACCCTCGCCTTGCGGCCTCGCCGCCGGAAGGGACGGGGTCGAGTTTTCGTCCATGGCTTCGCCATCGGCCGCCTTGTGGGCGTCAAGCACACGGCGGCGTCCGCTGTCTCGCCCTGAACGAAAATCGCCACCGTCGCGCACGCGGGAATGAATCAGAGGCTCCCTAGAGGCTCTTTCTCTGGTTGACCGGCGGGATCTGCAGGGATTCCCGGTATTTCGCGATGGTGCGCCGCGCGACGACGATGCCCTGCTGGCCGAGGATCTGCGCGATGCGCGCGTCCGACAAGGGGGTGCGCGCGTTCTCGGCCGCCACCAGCTGCTTGATCAGCGCGCGGATCGCCGTGGAGGAGGCGGCGCCGCCGGTATCGGTGGCGACGTGGCTGCCGAAGAAATACTTGAGCTCGAAGATGCCGCGCGGCGTGGCCATGAACTTCTGCGTGGTGACGCGCGAGATCGTGCTCTCGTGCAGGCCGAGGGTCTCGGCGATCTCGCGCAGCACCATCGGCCGCATCGCCACCTCGCCGTGCTCGAGGAAGTGCCGCTGGCGGTCGACGATGGCCTGCGACACGCGCAGGATGGTGTCGAAGCGCTGCTGCACGTTCTTGATCAGCCAGCGCGCCTCCTGCAGCTGCGAGGCGAGGGCGTTGGAGCCGTTGCGCGCGCTGCCAGCGAGGTCGGCGTACAACCGGTTGATGCGCAGGCGCGGCATGGCATCCGGGTTGAGGCTCGCGCGCCAGACGTTCTTCACCTTGCGCACGATCACGTCCGGGATCATGTAGCGCGTTTCGACGTTGGCGAAGGCCGCGCCGGGGCGCGGATTCAGGCTCTGGATCAGCTTCTGCGCGGCGCGCAATGCTTCCTCGCTCGCACCCGTGAGGCTCTTGAGCCGCACGTAGTCGCGCGCGGCGAGCAGCTCCAGGTGCTTGCCGGCAATCTCGGCGGCGAGCGCGCAGGCCGGGTGGTCCTTGAGCGCGCGCAACTGCAGCAGCAGGCATTCGCTCGGCGAGCGCGCGCCGACGCCGGCGGGCTCCAGGTTCTGCAGGTGGCGCAGCGCGATGCCGAGTTCCTCGACGTCGACTGCGGCCGCGGGCTCGAACAGCGCGGCGATCTCCTCCAGCGGCTGGGTGAGATAGCCGTCGTCGTCGAGCACGTCGATCAGCAGCGCGACGAGCGCGCGGTCGCGCTCGCCGATGCCGGTGAGCGCGAGCTGCTCGTTGAGATGCTCGCGCAGCGAAGGCGTGCCGGCGGCGCCGAGGCCGCGGTCGCTCTCGTCGTCGTCCTCGCCGCCGCGTGACGGCGAGGCGAACTCGAGCTGCCAGTCCGCGGAGCGCTCGGCGCCTTCCTCCGGCGCCGCCGCCTCCGGCGCCGCATCCGCGGCCGCGGCCGCGGGCGTCGCCGGCTCCTGGCGCGGCGGGACGAAGCCGCTCTCGCCTTCCGCGTCCTCGCGCTCGAGGATCGGGTTGTCCATCAGCATGCGCTCGATCTCCTGATTGAGCTCGACCGTCGAGAGCTGCAGCAGGCGGATCGATTGCTGCAGCTGCGGCGTCAGCGTCAGGTGCTGCGAGAGCCGGAACTGCAGGGTGGGCTTCATGGGCAGGGGGGAAACGGCGACCGCTGGCGGCCGGTGTCACTCCGCTACATGCGGAAATGCTCGCCGAGGTAGACGCGGCGTACGTTGTCATTATAGACGATCTCCTCCGGGTGGCCGGAGGCGAGCACCGCGCCCTCGCTCATGATGTAGGCGCGGTCGCAGATGCCGAGCGTCTCGCGCACGTTGTGGTCGGTGATCAGCACGCCGATGGCGCGCTCCTTGAGGAAGCGGATGATGCGCTGGATGTCGAGCACCGCGATCGGGTCGACCCCGGCGAAGGGCTCGTCGAGCAGGATGAAGGCGGGCTTGCGTGCCCAGCGCGCGCGCGATCTCCAGGCGCCGGCGCTCGCCGCCCGAGAGCGACAGCGCCGCGTGCTTGCGCAGGTGCGCGATGTTCAGGTCCTTGAGCAGCTCCTGCAGGCGCGCCTCGATGTCGGCGCGCGCCAGGCCCTGCAGCTCGAGCACCGCCTGCACGTTCTCCTCGACCGTGAGCTTGCGGAAGATCGAGTTCTCCTGCGGCAGGTAGGAGATGCCCAGGCGCGCGCGCGCGTGGATCGGCAGGTGCGTGAGCTCGCGGCCGTCGAGCTGGATGCGTCCGGCGTCAGCGGCGATCAGGCCGACGATCATGTAGAAGCAGGTGGTCTTGCCCGCGCCGTTGGGGCCGAGCAGCCCGACCACCTCGCCGCTGGATACCTCGAGGGAGACGTCCTGCACGACGCTGCGCGACTTGTAGCGCTTGTGCAGGTGCTCGGCGCGCAGCAGGCTCACGGCGTGGCCTTGGCGGCGGGCTTCTTGGGCTGGATCACCGCGCGCACGCGCTCGCCGGGCGCGGCGGCGGGCGCGCCCTTGGCGCTCGACACGGAGAAGAACTCCGAGCGCTGGTCGTAGAGGATGTAGCTGCCGCGCACCTCGTCGCGGTCGCGCGCGATGCGTGCGCTGTCGATCAGCTCGATGCGCTCGGTGCGCTCGTCGATCTCGACGCGCAGCGCCTCGCCCTCGACCCACACGCCCTCCTGGCCGCCTTGCGCGTCGCTCTTCTGGCGAAAGCGCACCGGGGTGCCACTGGCGCTGGCGTGGTGAAAGCCGTCGGCGTCCTGGCGCAGCACGATCCGCTCGGCGCGCAGCTGCAGGGTGCCCTTGGTGAACAGCACGCTGCCTTCGAAGATGCTGACGCGGCGCGCCTCGTCCGAGGTCATGCGGTTGGCCTCGACCTGCGTGGGCTTGTCGCGATCGGCCTTCTCCGCCCTGGCCGCAAACGCGGCCGCGGCCGCGAGGGCGGCCGCGCAGACGATGATCGAGCGCAGCTTCACGGCAGCTTGGCCTCGTAGGTGCCGTGCACCTGCGCGTGCAGCACCAGCTGGCCGGTGCGGTTGTCGTACTCCATGCCGCGCGCGCGCAGGGCGCGGCCGGGCGCGGTGAATTCCACCTCGCGATCGGTGCGCATCAGCGAGCGCGAGCTGACGAGGTGCAGGAAACTGGTGCGCAGCCGGCTTTCCTCCCCGCCCAAGGCGTTATCGCGCAGCAGCTGCACGTTGTCGAAGAGCAGCAGCTCGTTGCCGTCCTGCGTCAGCGTGCCGCGGTCGGCGGAGAGGCGCAGCCGCGGCTCGGCGGGCTTGGTCTGCACGGCGCGCGGCGACAGCAGCTCGGTGGAGCCGTCGTCGGGATAGTGCGTCATCTTGGCGGCCGAGAGCGTCGCGACCGGCTTGCCGTCCACCCCGAACTCGGTGAGCTGGAACCCCTCGACGATGAAATCCGGGTCGTGACGGCGCGGCGCCGGCGCCGCCGGCTCCTCGCGCGTCAGCCGCTCGAGCCAGAAAGTGAGCAGCGCCAGCGTGAGCATCAGCAGCAGCGGGAACAGGCGCGTGCTCGAAAGGCTCATGTTAGGGAGCCTCTGATCTATTCGCGCGGTGGCGCGTTGCGGCCGGAACGCGGCGCCGGCTAGGCGCGCGGCCGCAGCGATATGTCGATATCGCAAGGCCGAGCAACAACGCGGGCGCCCGTGTCATCGCGCTATCGTAAGCCAACCGTCGCGGACTTCCGGCCGCAACCCGAGGGCGGCGAGGCCTTTGCCTTGAGCCCCCGCTTCGCGGCCTCGCCGCCTGGAGGGACGGGGAGATTTTCGCGCATGGCATCGCCATCGGCCGCCTTGTGGACGTCCAGCACACGGCGACGGCCGCTGTCTCGCCCTGCACGAAAATCGCCACCGTCGCGCACGCGGGAATAGATCAGAGGCTCCCTAGGTGCCGCGCCAGCGCGGCCTCGAGCTTGCCCTGCGCCCGCAGGAGGTACTCGCAGACTTCGCGCGCGGCGCCGGCGCCCGCGGGCGCGGCGGCGACATAGTGGGCGGCGCGCAGCACGCTCTCGTGCGCCTCGCGCGGCGCGCAGGCGAAGCCGCAGCGCTCCAGCACCGGCAGGTCCGGCACGTCGTCGCCCATGCAGCCGGCCTCCGCGGGCTGCAGGCCGAGGCGCGCGAGCAGCGCCGCAAAGCCGGCCGCCTTGTCCTGCGCGCCCTGCAGCACGTGCGCGACGCCGAGCTCGGCGGCGCGCAGCGTCACCGCGGGCGAGCTGCGCCCCGACAGGATGGCCGCGGCGACGCCGGACTGCGCGAGCATCTTCAGGCCGTGGCCGTCGAGCGTGTGAAAAGCCTTCAGCGCTTCGCCTTGCGGCCCGTACCACAGGCGCCCGTCGGTGAGCACGCCGTCGACGTCGAAGACCATCAGCCGCACGCGGCGCGCCCGCTCGAGCGCGTCGGCCGTCGCCGCCGGCATCGCCTCAGACGACCTTGGCGCGCAGCAGATCGTTCATGTTGAGCGCGCCGATGAGTTCGCCCGCCGCGTTCACGACCAGAAGCTGGCTGATGCGATGCCGCTCCATCAGCGCGACCGCCTCCGCGGCGAGCGCTTCGGGCAGCACGCTGCGCGGATTGGCGGTCATGACCTGCGCCACGCGCGCCGACTTGAAGTCGGTCACCTTCTTCAGCGCGCGGCGCAGGTCGCCGTCGGTGAAGATGCCCTTGCACCCGGCCGCGCGCGTCGACGATCGCCGTCATGCCGAGGCCGCCGCGCGTCATCTCCGCGAGCGCCCGCTTGAGCGTGGCGTTCTCGCGAACCTTCGGCACGTCGACGCCGCGGCGCATCACGTCGGCGACGTGCTTGAGCGCCTCGCGGTGGCAGCGAGCCGCCCGGATGCGAGCGGGCGAAGTCCGTCGGCCGAGAAGCCGCGCGCGTCGAGCAGCGCGACGGCGAGCGCGTCGCCCAGCGCGAGCGCCGCCGTGGTGCTCGCGGTGGGCGCGAGATCGAGCGGGCAGGCCTCCTGCTCGACGCCCGCGTCGAGGTGCACGTCGGCTCGCGCGAGCGAGCGAGGACTGCGGTTTGCCGGTGATCGCGATCAGCTTCGCGCCCTCGCGCCGCTTGATCGAGCGGCACGATGCGCAGCAGCTCCTCGCTCTCGCCCGAGTTGGAGATGGCGATGAACACGTCCTCGGCGCGGATCATGCCGAGGTCGCCGTGGCTCGCTTCGGCGGGATGCACGAAGTAGGCCGGCGTGCCGGTGCTCGCCATGGTGGAGGCGATCTTGCGCGCGATGTGCCCCGACTTGCCGATGCCGCTGACGATGACGCGGCCGCGCTTGCCGTCCAGGCACTTCTGGATCAGCTGCAGCGCCGCGAGAAAGCGCTCGTCGAGCCGCGCGATCAGCGCGCGCACCGCGTCGGCCTCGATGGCGAGCACGCTGCGCGCGAGTTCCAGTGCGCCCTCGCCGCTGCGGGGCGCCGCCTGACGCAGGGAACGCACTGCGCTTATCATAGCCGCGAAGTATAACTCTCCCTCTACGCTCGTCATGGATCCCGCCGGCCTATCGCTGCAACCGGTGCTCGTGCTGCTCGCGGGCGGGGTGCTGGCGGTCGTCGCGTGCCGCAGCCTCGCGCTGCCGCCGATCATCGGCTACCTCGTGGCCGGTGTCGCGCTCGGGCCGCATGCGCTCGCCCTGGTCGCGGACAGCGACGCCGTGCGCCAGCTCGCCGAGTTCGGCGTCGTGTTCCTGCTGTTCTCGATCGGGCTGGAGTTCAGCCTGGCCAAGCTGCGCACCATGCACCGCTCGGTGTTCGGCCTGGGCTCGGCGCAGGTCGCCGCGAGCATCGGCATCGGCATGGCGGTGTCGCAGGCACTGGGTGCCGGCTGGCAGGCAGGCCTCGCGCTCGGCGGCGCGATCGCGATGTCCTCCACCGCGATCGTCTCGAAGCTCGCTGGCCGAGCGGCTCGAGCTCGACACCGCCGCACGGCCGCGACACCGTCGGCGTGCTGCTGTTCCAGGACCTCGCGGTGGTGCCGCTGCTGATCCTGGTGCCGGCGCTCAATGCGCCGGCGGAAGAGCTCGGACGCGACGTGCTGATCGCGCTCGCCAAGGCGGCGGTGGTGCTCGCAGTGCTGACGCTGGTGGGCCCGCGCGTGATGCGCGCCTGGTTCGGCGTCATCGCGCGGCGGCGCTCCACGGAGCTGTTCGTGCTCAACGTGCTGCTGATCACGCTGCTGCTCGCGTTCCTGACGGGGCTTGCGGGGCTCTCGCTCGCGCTCGGGCGCGTTCCTCGCCGGCATGCTGATCGCGGAGACCGAGTACCGCTATCCAGGTGGAGGAGGACATCAAGCCGTTCCGCGACGTGCTGCTCGGGCTGTTCTTCGTCTCGGTCGGCATGATGCTCGACCTCGGGCAGCTGCTCGGCCAGGCCTGGCTGGTGCTCGCGCTTCCTTGCGCTGCTGATCGTGGGCAAGGGCGCGCTGATCGCGCTGCTCGCGCGCGCCTTCGGCTCGGCCCCGGGCACGGCGCTTGCGCATCGGCCTGGCGCTCGCCCAGGGCAGCGAGTTCGGCTTCGTGCTGCTGGCGCAGACGCGCACCGCCCAGCTCGCGCCCGAGCCCGTGGTGCAGGCGCTGATCGGCGCGATGATCCTGTCGATGCTCGCCACGCCCTTTCTCATCGCCGCCAGCGACCGCCTGGTGCTGCGCTTCACCGCCTCGGAGTGGATGGCGCGGTCGCTGGAGCTGCACCGCGTGGCCGTGCGGTCCCTGGAGACCGAGCGCCACGTCATCATTCTCGGCTACGGCAGGAACGGCCAGCGCCTGGCGCGGCTGCTGGAGGCCGAGGGCGTGCGCTACGTCGCGCTCGACCTCGACCCCGAGCGCGTGCGCGAGGCGGCGCTGGCCGGCGACACGGTCGTGTTCGCCGACAGCTCGCGCCGCGAGGCCCTGGTGGCGGCTGGGCTGGCGCGCGCCGCCGCGGTCGTGGTGACCTTCGCCGACGTGCCCTCCGCGGTACGCGTGCTCGCGCATATCCACGCCCTCAAGCCGTCGGTGCCGGTGATCGTGCGCGCGCGCGACGAGGCGGACATCGGCAGGCTCACGGCCGCCGGGGCTTCAGAGGTCGTGCCCGAGGCGTTCGAATCCGGGCTGATGCTCGCCTCGCACGCGCTGGTCTGGCTCGGCGTGCCGCTCTCTCGCGTCATGCGCCGCATGAGCCAGGTGCGCGACCAGCAGTACGGCCTGCTGCGCGGGCTCTACCATGGCGAGAGCGACGAGCCGGAGTCCGGGGAGTCGGCGCAGCCGCGGCTGCATGCCGTGACGCTGCATGCGCATGCCGCGGCGCTTGCCAAGCCGCTTGCCGCGCTCGGGCTGGACGTGCTCGGCGTGCAGGTCACCGCGGTCCGGCGCCCCGGAGAGCAGAGAAAGATGAGCGCCGAGGAAGCGGGCCCCTTGCGCGAGGGCGATGTCGTGGTGCTGCTCGGCGCTCCGGAGCTGCTCGCGGCCGCGGAATTGCGGTTGCAGCAGGGCTAGGGACTCGTTGGAAACGAAAAGGCCGGCTTGCGCCGGCCTTGCAGTGGAACGCCGCGCCTCAGGTCAGATCTGGCGGCAGGCGACGTAGACGTTGGTGCCGGTTTCCTGGTAGGTCGAGGCTGCGTTATTCGCGATGCTCGGGTTGGGCGCAGTCTGCAGTTGCGCGCGCATGGCGCCCGAGCTGGGGCTGCCGTCGTCCATCTGCGAGTCGATCGCGACCGCCATCTTGTCAGTCAGATTCGCCGAGCACACGATCAGGCTCGAGAAGCCGCCGAGCGCCGTGCCGGTCCCAGTGCCCATGCCAGTCTGTACGCCCAGCATGCCCGACAGCGCGTTGAGCGGCTGCTGCTCGCCTGAACCGGCGACGAAGCCCGAGCGCCGCAGGTGATCCCACCACAGCCGCGATTCGGCGTTGTTGAGCGCGCTGTTGTAATCGCCTGCAACCGTCCCGTTGCCATCGCCCGCGACCGCGCCGCTCCAGCGCGTCGCGCCGGAATCGTCGCCCGGGGTGGCCCGGTAGCGATCCTGATAGGCGTAGTGGGCGGCGGTAAGACCGCTGAGATCCGCGATCACGTTCTTGATCCTCGCCTGTACGACCATTTCCTGCCCCTTCAGAATCCCACCCAGCAGCAGGCCGATGATGACCAGCACGATCGCGATCTCGACCAGCGTGAAGCCATGCGGTTTCGGACGCATGCGATAGTGCTTGGAAAGGGGTGACGGGTTCATGAGCATCTTCGCAGCTTGAACGGGGAATTCTCCTATTCCGCGCGTACCCCAGTCAAAGCGGTGTCCTGCCCCGCAAAGGCGCGTCGCCCACAAAGAAGAAGGCCGGCGCTTGCGCCGGCCTCCAGGATGTTGCCGCTTGTCCGCTTAGATCTGGCGGCAGGCGACGTAGACGTTGGTGCCGGTTTCCGCGTACGTCGAGGCAGCCGCTGCCACGATGTCCGGGTTCGAGGTGGACTGCAGCTGCGCGCGCAGGGCCCCCGATCCGGGTTGGCCGTCGTCCATCTGCGAGTCGATGGCGATGGCAATCTTGTCGGGCAGGTTGGCCGAACACATGATGAGGCTGGTGAAGCCGCCGAGCGCCACGCCGGGTGTTGCCGCGCCATCCCCGGTTTCCACGCCCATCATGCCGACGACTGCGTTGAGCGGCTGCTGAGTGCCTGTGCCGGCAACGAAGCCCGCGCGGCGCAGGTGGTCCCACCACAGCCGCGCTTCGTCGGTGGCGGTCGTGGTGTTGTACTTCCCCGCAACCGTGCCATTCCCGTTGCCGGCAGTCGAGCCGGTCCAGCGCGTCGCGCCAGAATCGTCGCCGGGGATCGCGCGGTAGCGATCCTGGTAGCCATAATAGGCGGCCGAGATTCCGCTGAAGTCGGCGATCACGTTCTTGATCTTCGCCTGCGTGATCATCTCCTGGCCTTTCAGGATGCCGCCCAGCAACAGGCCGATGATGACCAGCACAATCGCAATTTCGACCAGCGTGAAGCCTTTTTGTTTGGTATTCATTCGATTACCCCTTTGGGAGTAGACAAGTCGATAAGAAGCGATCGCAAGTTCCGTGCCGAGGAAAATCTCGCTCATTTGCCCATTTCGGGTCAAAAATCACGAAAAATGCGTCGGTTGCCCGACATCAGTGTCGAGATTCTGACGGCGAGCGGGATTCGAGTTCCTTGAGCTTCTGCTCCAGGAAGCGGCGCTCCGCGGGATCCTCGAGCCGACCGCGATCCAGGAGGCCGCCGAGCACGATCTTCGCGGCCTCCAGCTCGTTCATGTCCTCGAGGATGAACATCTCCATCTGCGTCGCCCACATGGGGACGTCCGCGGCTGTGGTCATTCGCGCGAGGTCCGCCGCATAGCGCCGGGCGAGCGGCAGGTCCTTGAGCCGGTGTTTCGCCAGGAGCGCGGCATGGGCGAGCCAGGGCCAGCGCCGGTTCGGATCCTCTAGGAATGCCTCGTGAATCAGCGCGAGCATCACGCGGCTGCGGGCCGGATCGTCCACCTCGGCATAGATGCGCGCCGCGGCAAACAGCGGATAGCCGCTGCGCGGGTCGGTCTCCAGGATGGCGCGCAACCAGCCGCTCAGCGCGGTGAAATCGAGTTGCTGGTAGGGGCGCGTATTGCCCGCGCCGAGGTCGAAGGCCTGCAGGTAGAGCATGGCGAGCCGCGCGGCGGCGGCGGGCTCGCCGAGGCTCGCTGCGCGCAGCGCGGCGGGTCGCGGCGGTGGCGGCAGGTCCGCCGCCGAGTTTGCCGGTGCCGCGCGCAGGCTCTGGATGCCGACCTGCACCGCGAAGCAGGCGCCCAGCGCCGCCCATAGCCAAGCGGGCACGTCCGCCAGCGGCCGCTCGCTCGCCTTCACAGGTTGCGCCGGTGGAAGTCGAACAAGCCCGCTGCGCAGAGCAGTGCGCTATACGCGAGCAATGCGGCAATGGCGGCGGCGAACTCGCCCGCGCCGGGCGCGCCATAGAGCAGCCACTCGCTGCGCGTGGCGGTTTCCAGCCGAGGCAGCACCAGGGCTACCGTATCCACCGCACTACGCGCGGCGACCTGCGCCCACGATTCCTCGGCCAGCGGGCCACGTGCGAGGAGCTGGATGCCGGAAATGGAGCGGGCAAGCAGGTAGAGGCCGACCGACGCGGCCAGTGCCGGGACCACGTTGACGAGGGTTACGGAGAAGAATAGCGCCGCCGCCGCCACCAACAGCAGCTCGAAGCAAAGGGACACACCCCAGAGAACGACGCTCGCCGGCGCGGCCCACAGCAGCATCGGCACGGCGAAAGCAGCGGCGAGCGCCAGGCCGATGGCGCCGAAGCCGCACAGCTTGCCGGCGTAGTAGGCGCTGCGCGACAGCGGCAGCGACAGCGCGAGCTCGAGCACTTTGTCATTGGCTTCGCGCACGATGCTCGCTGCCACGTGCGCGGCCAGCAGGAACGCCGCGCCGGCGCGCAGCAGCGCGGCAGCGAACGCCGCTTGCAGGGCGTGGCTCTCGGTGACCGCCACCTGCGACAGGAAGGCAGCGAGGCAGAGCGCGGCCGCGAGCAGGCCGAGCGCGAGCCAGGGCAGGGCGCCGCGGCGCGCTTCGAGCACGCAGCCGCCGGCAAGGAGCAGGAGGGGTCGCATCTTTCGCGTGGTGCCGATTGTGCGTATCTTTGCCTGCGACCGCCCGACCATGCAAGCTGCCGCGCCCAGCGACTCCGATTCCGCCCGAATTGCGCGGGCTGCCGGCGCATTCAGCCGGCGCTATTGGCAGTACTTGGTGATCGGCATGCTCGCGCTGCTGCACGTGGTTGCGCTGCGCGGCGTCGCCGACGAGGGCGCGCGCGTGCTGGTGATCGCGCACCTTGGGCTGCTCTTGCTATGGCAGCCGATCCTGCGCGGCGAGCACCCGGTGACGGTGACACAGGCCGTGGTCATCGCGCTGAGCGCGGCGGCCGCAGTGCTGTGGCTCAACTGGTGGCTGCTGGCAGTCTGGACCATGATGCTCGCCGGGCTGGTGGGCGGCAGGGTGTTCCTGCATCAGGCACGCTGGCAGCGCCGCTTCTACCTGCTCGTGTTCGTCTACCTGCTCGCGCTGCTGGTGGTGATCGTGCTGCCCGAGATCGCACCGCGCCGCGAGGTGGATCCGGAGGTGCGCGGCTACGCGGCGTGGGGACTGCCCGCGCTGTTCGTGCTGATGGCGCTGATCCCGGTGGAGGCCGACCCCCCGGAGACCGCGCAGGTGATCGACTACTTCTACAGCGTGTTCCTGATGCTGATGCTCGGCGTCGTGATTCTCGGCAGCTTCGCCTTCATGACGCTCGGACGCACCGGCTACCTGGAGGCGCTCACCTACATCGTGTTCGTGATCGCCGGTGCGTTGCTCGCGATCGGGCTCGCCTGGAATCCGCGCACCGGCTACGCAGGCTTCAACGTGTTCGTGTCACGGTACCTCTTCTCCATCGGGCTGCCGATCGAGCAATGGCTGCAGCTTCTGGCGAAACTGTCGCAGGCCGAGTCGCGTCCGGAGCCCTTCCTCGCCGAGGCCGGCGCTGCGCTGGCGAAGCTGCCGTCGGTGCAGGGCGTGGCGTGGACAGCCGCGGGCGCGCAGGGCGAGGCCGGCGCGCGCACGCCGTACCCGGTCGAGTTCGCCACCGCCGACCTGCGGCTCACCATCTATTCGCGCTATCGCACCAGCCCCGCCCTGCACGGGCACCTGCGCCTGCTCGGCCAGCTGCTGGCGGAGTTTCATCTTGCGAAGTTGCGCGAGCAGGCGCTGCGCGAGGCGAGCTTCATGCAGGCGGTGCACGAGACTGGCGCGCGCGTCACGCACGACGTCAAGAACCTGCTGCAGTCGCTCAATGTCCTGTGTTCGGTGGCGCTTGCCGAGCGGGGCGAATCGCCCGAGTCGCTGGCGCTCCTGCGACGGCAGCTCCCGGCGATCACGCAGCGGCTCGCCGCCACGCTCGACAAGCTGCAGCGCCCGGTGGCGGAACGCGATGCGCGCGTGCCGGCCGCGCTGTGGTGGGAAGGGCTGCAGCGCCAGTATCAGGAGCGCGGCATCGCCTTCAGCGCACGCGCGCTGGATGGCGCCGAGGTTCCGCGCGCGCTGTTCGACAGCGTTTCAGACAACCTGCTGCAGAATGCGCTGGCCAAACGGGCCGCCGAGCCGGGCGTGCGCGTAAGCGCCGACTTCTCGGCGGCAGGGTCCGCGCCCGAACTGCGGGTGTGCGATACGGGCCGCGCCGTGCCGCCCGAAATCTCAGGCTCCCTCCTGCGCGCGCCGGTGCGCTCGGACAACGGCTTGGGGATCGGCCTGTACCAGGCGGCGCGCCAGGCGCAGGCGAGCGGCTTCGAGCTTGCCCTGCTGGAGAACCGGGACGGGGAGGTGTGCTTCGCGCTGCGGCGCGCTGCCGCCCAGGCCTAAGGCAGCACGCCGGCGGCGACCAGCTTGCCGTAGAGCTCGCTTACTGCAATCCACGCCATCTGGTCGTCGAACTCGCCGTTGGCCGCGCCGACTGGGGTGGGCGTATGCCAGACGAACACGCGATCACCGTTCAGATTCGCGGCTTCATCGGTACCCGCGGAGCCGGCGGCGCCGTTCTTACCGGTCGAGAAGACGATGGCGACCAACGTGTTCTGGTTGGTGACCGCGAGCGCGGTACCACAGGTGGTGGCGGCGATGCCGGTCGCCGTGCGGCACACGACCAGGTCGTTCGGCTGGCAGGTGAGGCCGTTGGTCCGTAGATTGTTGGCGTGGGTGAAATGCGGCAGCGCGCCGAGGCATCCCGTGAGGGCGTTAGCGGAGACGGCATAGCGGAGGCGGTTGCCCCAGGCATCGATCGCGTAGCCGGCCGCATCCACGATCTGGTAGCCGATGCTGCGCGCCGGCAACCAGCCGCCGTAGGGCCCGGGCGCGCTGCACGTTCCGCCGCCGGCCGGGGCCTCGTCGCCGTTGCTGGTGGAGGTGGCGGGGCACGGCAGGCGGCCGTTGACGATGGCGAAGGCGAGGATCAGCTCGCGCGCCGCCTCCAGGCGACGCCGCGTTTCCTCGAAGTTACGCTGCTCGGTCTGCGCCGACAGCGTATAGAGCGCGCTGGCGAGCAGCAGGCCGATGACCAACGTGACCACCGCGAGCTCGGTGAGCGTGAAGCCGCGGGCGCGGCGCGCGCCGAGCCATGCCATCAGGGCAAGGAGACGACCCGCAAGGGCGTCAGGCTGACAACCTGCGTGGCGTTGGGCGGCGACGCCGGGTCCCAGTCGACCAAGATGACCCGGTCGTTCCACGGTGCCACGTACGGCGACGTGATCGCGGCATTGCTCCTTCGCGCTACACGCTGCTCGTAGCGCGTCCCGTTATCGGCGTTTTGACCCTCGAAGTAGGCCAGAGGATCGCTGGTTGGGCGCGCCGCCTGCGTCGGCAGCCTGCGTCCCGCGAGCAGCAATAGCGCGCGGATGTTGTAGGTGGCCGAGTCGATGTAGCGTATGCAATTGCCGCTGGCCGCACTGCAGCCCAACGAAGGCAGCCACTGCGCCGTGTGGGGCTTCGCCACGGCGTAATAGGTGTTGCGGTACCACTCGTTGCGTACGAACCAGCCCAACGTGGCGTCGGTCTTCTTCACCAAGGCGTGGTCATCGAACACCGCGCGGTTGATGCGCATGCGGAAATCCGCGAACGAGCCCCAGCCATTGGCGTCGATGTTGGGCATCGTGGCGCGGAAACGGATGGTCACCGATCCCCGGGGCGGCGTTGTGCCATCGGGCAACGCCGCCAGGCCGTCATTCATCTTGATCTGCACGATGGTCGGCGCAGGCGTTTGCCATGCGCCCATGCCGCCGTTGTCCCTCGCCTCCACCAGCACTTGCGAGACCGGACTGGCGACGAGCGAGCGAAAGCCCATGGCGACATTGTCGAAGGTGACCGCCATCTCAAGGCGGACATCCAGCGACGGATTGCCGGTGTCCTCGTGGTATTGACCGTCGCACACCACCTCCGTGGCGGACGGCGGCGAGCACGAGTAGAAGTCGATGGAACCGGCGAGTGTCGAGCGGACCGTTCTGGGGTGAGTCACTGGTAGCGGCGCGCAGGGCGGCGGCGCGGTACATCCAGCGGCAATCTGGTTGAACGGAAGCAGCCCCTGGGGATTGCCGGTATTCGGGTAGGCGGGAACAGTGTCGTAAGGGGAAAAGGTTTCGAATTGCGCGATCTGATAGCCGGACGTGGAGGGATTGCCGAACAGCATTGGAGACGGATAGAGCGGCGCGCCTGCAGGGATGCCCGAGTACGTCGTAGAGGCATACGCCGCGGCCCTGATCGCCGGCGCGATCTCGCGCTGCATGCGGTCGGCGATGGCCGCCTCGAGCGCAGGCAGCACGTCCGCCGAGGAGATGCGCAGCACCTGGTCGTTGAAGCTCGCGCCGGGACGGTTGCCGACGAAGCTCGTATCGGCAGGCGAATTCGCGTTCTCGCATTCGAGGTAATTGCGCAGGTCCGGCGCTCCCGAGGCAGGCCTGGTCTGCGTCCATGCCGTGCAGCCGGTGCCCGTCTGTACGGACATCACCGGACCGGGCGCGATGACTAGCGCCACCGCCTCGTTGCCGTCGAGCGTGAGCTGGCCCACGCTGTCGGCGTTGATCGTCAGGGTGGCGCCGGGGCTGGGTATCGCCCAGCCGGGCGACACCACGTACCAAAGGGGCTCGCCCGCCGCGTCCACGAGCTGTTCCAGCCCGAGCGTGCGCCAGGGCAGGCGGCCTGCGGCAGGCAAAGTGCAACTGGCGGCGGCGATGCCTTCCTGTGCCGGGTCTCCGAAATAGCCCGGGGCCTCCGGGCAGGGCAGGCGGCCCGGATTGGCGTCGGTTCCCGCCGCGTTGAGCGCCAGCCAGCCGACAAGCGCCTGCTTCGCCTGCGCCAGCACCTGCGCGTTGTGTTCGCGGTTCACGCCCACAAACTGGCTCGCGGCGTTGAGCCGGCTGGTCAGGACGTAGGCGAACACCATGACGGCGACCGCCAGCAGGCCGAGCAACGCCACGCCGCGCTGGGCGCGGCGGCTAGCGAGGCTGCGCCCCACGGCGCTCTACCTTGACTTCGCCGTTGCCCACGACGCCTTTCACGTCGCCGGTGCTGCGATCGAGTGTCTCGCCCACGCGCATTTCGATGCGCCGTGCCTGCTCGCCGAAGGTCACCGTCACCTTGCCCGGGTCCCTGCCGCGCTGCACGCGCAGGCCGTCCGGCTGCGCGCCGTCCGCGTGCGGCTCGCCATCCACCCACAAGGTGGACCGGCCGCTCGAGCGCGCGACGAAGCCGTCGACGCGCGTCGTGGGCGACTCCTGCGCGACCGACGGCTTGTCTGGCAGCCGCGCAGCGCGGCGTGCGTCCAGCGCGGCGCGCTGCTCCGGCGTGAAGAAGAGGCGCCCCAATTCCTGCGCGGCGGCGGGACCGGCGCCGAGGAAGGCGACAGCCAGCGCGAGCGTCTGCAGGCTCCTCATACCTTGGCCGCCCGGTCGATGATGGTGATGAGGTCGATCTCGCATTCGGCGTGCAGCCGCGGCGCGAGGCCCGCGGCGGTGGGCGCCGGGCCGGTACGCGCGATCGAGCAGCGCCGCACCGCGTAGTAGGCGTTGCCCATCTCGCGCAGGTCGGTGAGGATATCGAGCAGGTCTCCCTCGTGCAGCGCCCCGACATTCAGCTTCATCGTGCTGGCGTAGAAGTCCACCGACGCCACCTTGCTGCCCACCGAGGCGAGCAGGCGCTGGCGCTCAACGCGATAGCGCAGGTCGGGCAGCTCGCGCTGCGCGCGGATGCGGCCCATCGCGTCCGCCCATTCCAGACGGCGTTCCACACCGAGGATGCCGAGCTCGCGCAGGCGCAGGTACACCTGCAGCTTCTCCTTGACCTCCCGCTCCTCCTCGGCGATGCGTGCCAGCCGCTCGCGCGCCTGCGCGCGTGCGTCGCTCGCGGCGACGAGCTCGCCGCGCGCGACGCGGTGCTCCTGCCGTGCCCAGCCGATGCAGGCTGCTCCTGCCGCGAGCAGGATGAGACACGCGAGCAGCGGCAGCGCGAGCTTCTTGAGCTCCTGCGCAGTGAAATTCAAGGCAGGTCCCTCGCAATGACGATCGTGAACCGCGGGGCCTCCCCGCCTTCCGAAGCGGTGCCGATGTCGCCCGACAGCGTTCCCTCGGAGGTCACGTCGAAGGGCAGCTGCGTGCGCAGCACGCGATAGGCGGGATCCGCGCGCAACGCGCTTGCAAACTCCTGCACCTCGGCAGTGATGGCACGATAGTCGGAGCGCCGTGCCGCGCTCACGCGCCCGGAGAGCTCCAGCACCTGGGCGATCTCGCTGGGTGGCGCGTTGCCCGCCACGGGAGTGCCGGGTGCGGGCGCGACCGGCGCGCGTGCGTCCGGCCGCTCGAGCCGCCAGACTACCGCGTCGAGCTCGATATGCGGAAAGTCGTTCATCACCTTGGACACGTATACCAGCACGTCGCGCGGCGCCGCGGTACGCCGCGCGATATTGCGAAACTCGTTCACCGTGGCGCGCAGATTGTCGGTGGTGGTTTGCGTGACCGGGAACGCCGAGGTGATGCGCTGGTACTGCTGCGTCGCCTGCGCCGTTTCGGCGCGCAAGTCTCCCATCTCGCCGCGCATGCCGTAGGCATCCACCCAGATCGCCCCCGCATAGAGCGCGCAGGCCGCCAAGCCCAGCGCGCCCGCCGCCACCAGGCCGCGCTGCATCTGCCAGACGTGGAAGCTGCGCCGGTCCTCGCTGCGCGCGAACTGCTCGCGCGGGGCGCGCTTGACGGCGAGGTGGAGGTAGAGCTGCTCGGCGCCGGTGCCCTCCGGGGCGCTCTTCACCCCGACCTTGCGCGCCGCCTCGGCGGCGTCAAGCGTGACGAACGATAGCCGCGCGTCGGACACCAGCGCGCGCTCGAAGGCGGGCCGTTGACCCGGCGGCGCCACGACGATGACCTGCACGGGCGGGCCGTCGCGCGGCAGGACGCGCAGTGTGGACAGATACTGCGCCAGCCGGCCGGTCTCCGTGCGCACGAACGCGGCGAAGGCCTCGGGCACCATGTCCACCGTGCGTTCCAGGCGCGCGAAACGCAGTCGGCCTTCCTCGACGAAGCACTGGCGCAGCCCGGCGCTGTTGGCGCTGACGACGAAGGCGCGGCCACCGCGCACGCCGAGCCGGGAAGCGAGCGCCGGCGCCAGCAGGGGAACCGAGTACACGCCGGCCAGCTTGGCGCCCGCCTCGCCGAGGGCGTCCAGCCAGGGCGCAAGCTGCTGCGTGTTGGTAAAGGAGGTGAGCAGCAACCGCTCGTTGCGCCGCTCGCCCTTCACCGCGCCGAGCGTCAGCGCGGTGGCGAGCCGCGTGTCGCGGTAGCGCTGCGCGAGGCGCCGCTGTACCACCTGCTCGCGGTCATTGCCGCGCAGGTACGGGATCTGTTCCTCGTGGAAGTCCTCGCCGGCAAGATCGGCGACCGCGTAGAACAGCGCGCCGCCGCGGCCGGCGAGGAACTCGCGGAAGCCGCTGAGGCCCGTGTCGTCGCCGGCGAAGCGCGCCAGCAGCTCGAGGCGCCCCGCCTTCCAGGCGTATACGGAGTGATCGGCAGCGGTGAAGTAGAGGAGATGCTTCACGGCCTAGAATTTCATCTTGCTGATGGTGTCGTAGACCGGGCCGAGCACCGACAGCATCACCCAGCCGAGGATCGCACCGAGCACCACCGTCAATGCGCGGCTCGATCATCGCCTGCACGCGGCCGATGGCTTCCTTCACGTCGCGATTGAAGAAATAGCTGACGTTGAGCAGCGCCGTGTCCAGGCCGCCGGTGTTCTCGCCGATGCGCAGCATGCGGATCACCAGCGGCGGAAACAGTCCCACGTCCTGGAACGCGGCGGTCAGGTTCTTGCCCTCGGCGATCTGCTGGCCGGCGCTGTGCAGCGCGTTCTCGATGCGGGCGGTTGCCCACGATCTCCTCGCAGCTGCGCACGCGTCGAGCACCGTGATGCCCGAGGCGTACATCATGGCGAAGCTGGAGGCGAAGCGCGACAGGATGATCTTCTTCAGGATCGGCCCGATGAACGGCATCGAGATCTTGTAGCGGTCGAGCGCGAACGCGACCTGCGGGTAGGTGCGGGCGGCGTAGCGCAGCCCGAACCAGGCGACGAAGGGCGCCGCCAGCACCGCCCACCAGTAGTCGACGAAGAAGTCCGATACCGCCATCAGGATGACGGTCTGCAGCGGGATCTCCTGGCCCATGTTGCGGATGAAGCCCGTCATCTGCGGCACCAGGTAGATCATGAGGAAGAACGTCACCAGCAGCACGATGCCGCCGACGAACGCCGGGTACATGATGAGCTTCTTGGTCTGCGCGGCGAGCTCGTCCTCCCACTTGAGCGACTCGTTCAGGCTCTTCAGCACTTCCGAGAGCCGTCCGGTCTGCTCGCCCGAGCGCACCAGGCTGACGAACACCTTGCTGAACACCTCGGGGTACTCGGCGAGCGCCTGCGACAGGTTCTTGCCGCCCTCGATCGACTCGATCAGCCCGGAAACCACCTCGCGGAAGCGCGGATTCTCGACGCTATCGCGCAGGTCGACCAGGCCTTCGAGCAGCGGCACGCCGGCGCTCGCCAGCTGCTCGAGGTGGAAGCAGAAGTTGATCAGGTCCTGGCGCTTGACGCTCGCGCCGCCGATCAGCCGCGAAGCCTGGCTGGCGGGCGCGCCGGAGACGAGGTCGAGCCCCATGCGCGAGAGGCGCTGCTCGAGGTCGAACAGGTTGACCGCGTCGATGCGGCCGATCACGCTCTTGCCTTGCGCGTCGATCGCCTTGTAGGTGTACAGGGGCATGCGGGGGCCGTACGCTGGGCCGGTGGCCCGCGCTACGCCATGCGGTCCGTGAGGTCGACGACGCGCATCAGCTCGTCGAGGCTGGTGTGGCCGGCGCGCACCAGGCGCACGCCGTCGTCGGCGAGCGTGCGGAAGCCCTTGGCGCGCGCGGCGGTCAGGATCTCGCGCGCGGTGGCGCGGCGCGCGATCAGCTCGTCGATGCCCGCCGTCGATCTTGAGGATCTCGAGGATGCGACTGCCGGCCGCGGTAGCCCTGGTAGTCACACTGCTCGCAGCCCACCGCGCGGTACAGCGTCGCCGGCTCCGCCGGCGTCAGGCCGACCAGGCGCCGCTCCTTCACGTCCGGGTCGTAGGACTGGCGGCAGGTGCGGCACAGGCGCCGCACCAGGCGCTGCGCGACGATGCCGATGATGTTGCCCGCCATGATGTCGGGCACGATGCCGATGTCGAGCAGGCGCGGGATGGCGCCGACCGCGGAGTTGGTGTGCAGCGTCGAGTACACCTGGTGGCCGGTCATCGCGGCGCGGAACGCCATCTCGGCGGTGTCGCGGTCGCGGATCTCGCCCACCAGGATCACGTCGGGGTCCTGGCGCATCATGGCGCGGATGCCGTTGGCGAAATCGAGCTTGGCCGACTCGGCCACCGAGGTCTGGCGGATCAGCGTCATCGGGTACTCGACCGGGTCCTCCAGGGTCATGATGTTGACGCCCGTCGGAATTGATGTGGTTGAGGATCGAGTACAGCGTGGTCGTCTTGCCGCTGCCGGTCGGGCCGGTCACCAGGATGATGCCCTCGGGGCGCGCGATCATGCGCTTGAGCAGGTCGAGCTGCGCTTTCCTCCAGCCCGAGCTTGTCGAGCGGCACGATGCCCTTCTGCCGGTCGAGGATGCGCAGCACGATGTTCTCGCCGTGCGTGGTCGGCAGGCTGGCGACGCGGAAATCGACCACGCGGCCGGACATGGTGGCCGAGATGCGCCCGTCCTGCGGCGCGCGCGTTTCGGCGATGTTCATCTTGGACATCACCTTGAGGCGCACCGCCATCGCCGGCCAGTAGGTCTTGTGCAGCGAGCGGATCTGGCGCAGCACGCCGTCGATGCGGTAGCGGATGCGCAGGAAGTTCTGCTCCGGCTCGAAGTGGATGTCGGACGCCGCGCGCTCCACCGCGTCGGCGAGCAGCGCCGAAATCAGGCGCACCACCGGCTGGCGAGTACTCGTCGCCCTCGGTGATGGTGGCGTAGTCGACCTCGCCGGTCTCGATCTCGTGCAGGATGCCGTCGATCGAGAACTCGTGGCCGTAGTAGTGCTCGATCGCGCGCTCGATCTCGGAGTCGCCGGCGAGGCGCAGCTCGATCTCGTAGTCGCCCTTCAGGTGCGCGCGCAGCTGGTCGACGGCGACGATGTTGTTGGTGTCGGCGAGCGCGACGATGAACCTCTTCGACTGGCGGTCGAGCGCCACCGGGAACATGTGGTAGCGCCGCGCCATGTCGCGCGGCAGCATCTTGAGCGCCGCCGGGTCGACGATGATGTGCGCGAGGTCGACCGACTGCAGCCCGAGCTTCTCGGAGAGCGCGTCGCGCAGCGTCGCTTCGGAGACGAAGCCGAGCTGCACCAGGAGCTTGCCCACCGGGGCCTTGGACTTCGTCTGCTCGAGCAGCGCGATGCGCAGCTGGTCCTCGGTGAGGATGCCCTGGTCGATCAGGATCTGGCCGATATGGCGCTTGGCCTGCGGGTTGGTGGGCGAATTCATCCAGCGTCGATGATACAGAAAGCCCGAAAAAACCGGGCTTTAGGATCTGTCAGCGTGCCAACTGCTGCACACGCGCCTGCGCGGCGGTGCGGTCGAAGCTTGCGTTGCGACCCGCGGTCAAGCGCCAGGGCGCGACGGTAGTAGTCGAGCGCCGGACCGGCCTGGCGCAGGTGCTCCAGGCTCACCGCGAGGTTGTAGGCGTAGTCGGGGTTGTCCGGTTCGGCCACCACGGCTTTGAAGTAAGCCTGCTGCGCTTCGGCCCATCGCGCCTGCTGCGCGTACTGGTTGCCGAGCGCGAAATTGAGCACGGCGGAATCCGGCTCCGTGGCGAGGAGGGTCTTGAGGCGGCTCTCCGCCGTGACGGGATCGATCCCCTGGCCGCGCAGCGCGAGCAGTCCCGCGTGCGCGTAGGGGTCGCGCGGGTCGGTCCGCAGCAACTGCCGGTACATGGCGTCGGCGCTGTCGTAGCGCTGCTCGCGCATGTCCAGCGCCGCCAACCCGAGCAAGGCGTCGCGGTTGCCGGGCTCCTCGCGCAGCGCCAGTTGGTACTCGTTTCGCGCCGCCTCGAGCCTGCCCTCCTGATACGCCGCGTAACCGGCGGCGACGCGCGGATGCACGTGAGGCGTAGGCCTGCCGGCAGGCGGCGGATTGGGCTCGGCTACGGGCGCCGCAGGCGCGCGCGCCGCTGAAGTGCGCGCGGCAGGGGCGCGCGCGACGGCCGCGACACGCGGCGGCGGCGCATCCCGGGGGATTGCTGGGGTGGCCGAGCGTGCCGGCCCAGGCAGCCGCCGCGCGTGGCGCGGGCTTGGGCGCGGCGGGGGCGGACGGCGTGCCGCTGGGCAGGCCGGGAATCGCGGCGGCAGCGCTCGCGGCCTGCGACTGGGTCGACGGCGCCGCAGGGGCAGTCGGCGCGGGCGCCGCCGCCACCTCGCCAGAGGGTCGAGGGTTGGCGTTCACGAGCGGCGCCGGCGGGCGCAACTGGATCCAGAAATAGACCACCGTGCCGACGGCGAACGTTCCAAGCGCGCCCATGGTGATGAAGAATGGCAGGCGCGGGTTGGGCTCGCGCACTTTCGCCTGGAACACCTTGCGCGCGGTGGCGCGCTGTGCCGGCTGCGAGTCCGCTGCGCCGCGGCGCGGCGCAGCGTCGGCGGATCTGGGCGGCGGCGCGGATTCAAGCGACAGGCCGTCCGCCGCGGCTGCCGACGGCGAGCCGGCAGCGATGTCTTCTGGCAGGATTTCCAGCGGCGCGGTGATATCCGGCAATTCCGCGCGCGTGACTACGGGCTGTGCCGGCGTCTCGGCCGTCCCCGCCTGAGGCTGCACTGCGTCCGCGAGCTGCAGCCCGCTGGCGCCCTCGCTGGCGCGGCGCTGGGCGTCTTCCTTGGCCTTTTCGGCCTTCTTGAGCGCCTCGAGCAACAGGCTCATGTCAGTTGTTGGTCGTCGGCGCGGGCGGCTGCGCGCGGCCCGGGTTTCCCGGGTTCGGCTTGCGCAGGAAATCGTTGTCGGGCAGCAGCTCGCGGTAGCCTTGGTAATCGCCCTCGAGGCTCGCGTCGCGGACCACGATCGCGCGCAGGAAGATCACCAGCTCGGTCTTGCGATTGATCCTTTTTTTCTGCGAGAACAGATCACGGAGGAACGGGATCTGGGTCAAGCCGGGGATGCCGTCCTCGATGTTCTCCACCGAGTCCTGCATCAGGCCGCCGAGCACGGCGGTCTGCCCGCTCTGCATGCGCAGGACAGAGTCGAACTCACGCGTCTCGAACTCCGGGATGAGGTTTGGCGACAGGAGCCCGGGGTTCGGGTCCGGAACATCCTTGACCTTGCGGCGAATCGTCGGTCGGACGTTGATTACAACGGTGTCCGTCTCGTTGATCTGCGGCAGCACGCTCATCATGAAGCCCTCGGCGGCGACGTTCGGCGTGGTGGTGAATGCCACCGGCACGACCGGGGCGCCCACGCCGCCGGAGGTGATGGTCACGGGCGCCTGCGACGGGGTGACGGTGAAGTAGACGATGTCGCGCGTGACGCGCAGCAGCGCGGTCTGGTTGTTTATCACGCTGACTTTGGGGCTGGAGAGCACTTTCACGTCGCCGAAGGATTCGAGCAGCCGGACCGCGACGTTGAGGTTCAGGCTCGTGATCGCGCCGCCGATGAGGAACGCCTGCGTACTGACCCCCGCCGGCGTCGCGGGATTTTGCGAGAGCTGGTTGAACTCCGTGCCGGACTGGCCCGTGCCGAACGCCGGCCGACCGACCGTGGTTGCGCCGGTGCGCAGCCGTTGCCAGTCAATGCCCTGCTGGTACTCGTTGTTGAGCTGCACCTCGACGATGGTCGCCTCGATCAGCACCTGCCGGCGCACGTTGGCGAGCACCGAATCGAGAAATTCCCGGAGGCGCTCGTGCTGGCGCGCGGTGGCGCGGACGAACAGCACGCCGCTCTCGCGATTGCCGATCACGCCGGCGGCATCCTGGGAAGCGGCGCCGGCCGGCTGCTGCGCCGCGGCTGCGGGCGCGGCCGCGCCCGGCCCATCACGCAGGATGTCCCTGATGTTCTGCACCAGTGTGTCCCAGAGCTGGTTGTTGGACGAAATGTCGATGGTTGCGGTCGATCCCGTGCCGCCGCCGGAGCCACCCGCCGCCGCTCCCGTCCCGCCCGCCGCTGCGCTCCCGCCGAACTGGGTCGAGGACTGCGACTGCATCTTGACGTTGCGCGTGGCGCTGACGAAATCCATCTTGTATGTGCGCAGGAACGGCGAATCGCGCATCACGAGCAGGTTTGGCCCGTCGAGCTCGTAGCGCATGTCGACCTGCTTGGAGATGCGCTCCAGCAGCGCGGGCAGAGTCTGGTCAATCGCGTTCAGCGTGACCGAGCCCGCGATGCCCGGATGGATGTCGATGTTGAGCCGCGCGTCGCGCGCAAGCGCGAACAGGAGGTCCTGCACGCGCACGTTATTCACCACCACGCTGTAGGTTTCGGGACGGGCTGCCGGCTGCGGCTTGGGGAGTGCCGGGGCGACCCGCACAGGCGCCGGGATCGTGCCGGGCGTCGCAGGGGCCTCTGCTTCCTTGGTCAGGTGGGTCGGCGCCTGCTTGGCGGGCGGCTGGCTGCACGCAGCAAGCATCGTCGCGAGCGCCGTCGCCAAAGCCGCAGTCTTCCAGCTCGTCACGCCCTAGAGCCTCCCTTGGCGCCTAGCATAGCACGGGCCGCCTTTAAGAAAAGCAGCTAACCGACTGTCACGGGAGAGTTTTCAGGATTTTGCAAACGACCAGTTCAAAGCGCCCGGCGAAGCTCGGCGAAGCTGCGCGGGTAGGGCCGAAAGGCCTGCTGGTACTTCGGAGGCAGCTGCTGGCTTCCTTCTCGTGCTGCGGCGCGGTCGGCGTAGACCCCATACAGGGCCCAAATGCGATAGCGCCCTCCTGACTCCAGGGGCAGCACGAAGATCTCGTCCAGCGGCACGAGGTCGCGCGCCCGCATCAGGAACCGTTCGATGCGCGCCGGATCGCTGTTCTCCGTGATGTAGAGCTCGAGGCTGTAGCGCGCATCGTGCTCCGTTTCAAGGCGCTCGCGCGTTGCCTCGAGACGCGCGAGCAGGAGCGGATTGCGGCCGGCGCCGTAGCCCGCCAGTCGCACAAGTTGGTCGCGCTGCAGCAACTGCGTCGCGGAGTGAGCCGGCGTACCGGCAGGCGCCGCTGCGACCGCTGCGGGGCGCACAGGAGCCGGCGGGGCCGCGGTCGCTAACGCGGGCCTAGCCGAGTCCGCAGCGGGTGCGGGCGCGACCTGCGCGGTCGGCGCCGGCGAGGCCGGGGCTGAGGGCGCTGATGCCGGCGGGGCCGGGACCGAGGGCGCTGACGCCGACGGGGCCGGGACCGAGGGCGCCGGCACCGACGGGGCAGGGGTCGAAAGCGGTGTCGCGATCGAGACCGGGGCAGGGTTCGAAGGCGGTGTCGCCATCGGGACCGGGGCTGAAGTCGAGGGTGCGGGCGCGGACGGGGCCAGGACTGCGCGCGCTGGCTGAGCCGGGAGAGGATCACCCGGCAGGAAGTACCACGCGGCGCCAAGGCCGAGGGCGAGCCCGCCGGCACCGATCGCCACATAGGCGGCCACAGGCCGCCGCGCCCGCCACGGCGGCGCAAACTCCGAGTCGGCGATGGCGGCACGCGCCTCGCGCGCGGTGACGGCATGCGCGCCTTCGCTGAACGCGGCGAGTAGCGCCTTGTCCGCGAGGATGTTGATGCGACGCGTCAACCCGTCCGACGCGCGCGCGATGCGCGCCACCGCATCTGGCGCGAACACGTCCGGGCCCCTGTAGCCGGCGGCACGCATGCGAAAGGAGAGGTAGTGCGCCGCCTCCTCCTGCGACAGAGGCCGCATGCGGAAGCTGTGCGTGATGCGGTCCTTCAGTTGGCGCAGGCTGGGCAGGCCGAGCACTTCCTCCAGTTCCGGCTGGCCGAAGAGCACGATCTGCAAGAGCTTGTGCCGGCTCGTCTCGAGGTTGGAGAGCAGGCGCACCTGCTCGAGCGTCTCCTCGGGCATGGCGTGCGCCTCGTCGATGAGGATCACCGTGCGCCGGCCCTCGGCGTAGGACGCGATCAGCCGGTCCTGCAGCGCGCGCAGGGCGATGGTCGCGCGCTCGCGCGAGAACTCGATCTTCAACTCCTCGGCCACCGCGTACAGGATCTCGTCGCGCGAGAACGAGGGATTGGCGAGGTAGATCGTCTCGACATGCTTTGGCAGCCGCTCGATCAGCACCCGGCACAGCAGCGTCTTGCCGCTGCCCACCTCGCCCACCACCTTGACGATGCCTTCCTCGTGCTGGATGGCGTAGAGCAGCGCCTCCAGCGTCGCGCCGCGATCGGCGCCGTCGAAGAAGAAATCGGTGTGCGGCGTGATGCGGAACGGCGGTTCGCGCAAGCCGAAATGCTCGAGGTACAGGGCCATTGCCTAGGTTCTCTTGGGCGGGAGGGGCGCGACGCCTTGGGGGCCGGGCGAGGCGTCTCCCGTTGCGCCGCTATCCAAGGTGTCCCCCGCCTCCGATCCGATCCGGCTGTAGAGCGTCGTGCGATTCACCCCGAGGAGCTTCGCCGCCTGGCTCATGTTGCCGCGCGTCATACGCAGTGCTGCCTCGACATAGGCGCGCTCCCAGGCCTTGAGCGTCTGGTCCAGGCTGAAGCCGCCGCGCTCCAGGTCGCGTTGCGCCTCGGTCGTGAGGTCGCGCTCGGGCGCGCCCTCGCTTCGCGTCTCGAGGTCGAACTCGGCCTCGAGCTCCGAGACCGGGATCGACTTGCCCGCATGCTTGGTGGTAAGCCGGATGACGATGTTGCGCAGCTCGCGCACGTTGCCGGGGAACGGGTACGCGAGCCAGGCGCGCTCTGCCGCGGCGTCGAGCGAAAACGGCGCCACGCGGGCTTGCGCCGCGTACAACGCGCGGAAATGCTCGAGCAGCACGAGCCGGTCGCGGCCCATGTCGCGCAGCGCCGGCACTGCCAGCGTCAGTACCGAGAGACGGTGATAGAGGTCGGCGCGGAAGCGCCCCTGGCGCATTTCCTGCCGCAGGTCGCGGTTGGTCGCGGCGACGACGCGCGCGCGCGCCACGCGCCGCTGCGTCTCGCCGACGCGCTGATACTCGCCGTTCTCGAGCACGCGCAGCAGCTTCGCCTGCATCTCGAGAGGCAGCTCGCCGATCTCGTCCAGGAAGAGCGTGCCGTCCTGCGCGTCCTCGAAGTAGCCGGCCTTGGTGGAGGTCGCGCCGGTGAACGCGCCCTTGACGTAGCCGAACAGCGTCGGCTCGACGAGGGTCGGCGCGATCGCCGCGCAGTTGAGCGCGAGATAGGGCTTCGCCGCGCGCTGCGACAGCCGGTGCAGCGCGCGCGCCACCTGTTCCTTGCCGCTGCCCGACTCGCCCTCGATGAGGACCGGGAAGGGCGAGTCCGCGGACTGCGCGATCTGCGTGCGCAGGCGCTCCAGCGCCGGGCTGGCGCCGAGCAGGCCCTCGGCTTCGCCGGCTGGCCCCGGGGCCTCGACAGCACGGAACTCAAGTGCGCGCGCGAGCGTTGCCTTGAGCACCGCGGGGTCGCAGGGCTTGGCGATGAACTCGGCGGCGCCGAGCGCGCGCGCGTGGCGCGCGTGCGCCGCATCGCTCTGGCCCGAGAGCACGAAGATGCGCATGCCGGGCGCATGCGCCAGCAGGTCGGCGATCAGCTGGAAGCCTTCGTCCGGCGCGTGCGGCCGCGGCGGCAGGCCCAGGTCCACGAGCGCGAGCTGCGGCGGCTCCGGCAGCTGGCGCAGCAGCTCGATGGCGTGCATGCGCGACTCGCAGGCGTAGACCTCGAAATCGGTGCCGAGCGCGTAGGCGAGCGTGTCGGCGATCAGCGCGTCGTCGTCGACGATCAGCAGCGCCGGCTTGCCGGGGCGGGCCTCCTGCATGTTACGCGCCATGAATGCACCGGATGAAAGCGCGCTCCAGGCTCGTCTCGGCGTGGCGCGTGCAAAGCGCAGCGGGCGTGCCGCGAAAGCGCAGCAGGCCGCGGTCGAGCACCGCAATCGAGGTGCACAACTCCTCGACATCCGCCAGCACATGCGAGGTGAAGAAGAGCGTCCTTCCCTCGCGCGACAGGCGCGCGAGCACCGTCTTGACGGCGACGCGGCTCGAGGGATCGAGGCCGCTCATGGGCTCATCGAGCACGTACAGCTCACGCTCGAGCAGGAAGCTCCCCGCGAGCCCGAGCTTCTGCGTCGTGCCCTTGGAGAGCTCACGCACGGGGCGCTCAAGCACCTCGAGCTCGAGCTCGAGCTCCGCGAGCAGCGCGCGCGCTGCCGCCTCGCGGTAGGCAACGCCGCCCAGCGATGCGGTGAACTCGAGAAACTCGCGCCCGCGCAGGTAATGGGGCGGCAGGAAACGCTCCGGAACGTACGCGAGCCGGGCGCGCGCGCGCGGCTCGCGGCTGGGCATGCCGAACAGCGCCATGCTGCCGGCGTCCGCGGCGCAGAAATCGAGAAGGCACTTGACCAGCGTGGTCTTGCCGGCGCCATTGGCGCCCAGCAGCCCGAAGGCCTCGCCCGCGGCGACTTCAAGGTCAACGCCAGCCAGCGCTTCGCGCCGGCCGAAGCGCTTCACCAACCCCGACACGCGCACTGCGGCGCTCGATACTGCCCTGTCCACAAGCGAACTATATTGGAAACGGGCCCAGCCCTGCAGGTCGAGTAAAATCAGTGTTTTGCCGACGTCTCCCGACCCCTTGCCCGATCCCGCTGTCGCAGAAATCCAGGACCTATCGTTCGCCTACAACCGGCAGCCCGTGCTGCACCGCATCCGGTTGAGCATTCCGCGGGGCAAGGTGGTGGCCGTGATGGGGCAATCGGGCTGCGGCAAGACCACGCTGCTCAGGATCATTGCGGCGGCGTTGCTGCCGTCGCATGGAAGCGCGCGCGTGCTCGGCCAGGAGACCCGCGCGCTCGATCGCGATGGGCTCTACGCCCTGCGTCGCCGGCTGGGGATGCTGTTCCAGTTCGGCGCCCTCTTCACCGACATGACGGTGTACGAGAACGTGGCGTTCCAGATGCGCGAGCACACGGCCTTGCCCGAGGACACGATCCGCGACCTGGTGCTGATGAAGCTCGAGGCAGTCGGGCTGCGCGGCGCGGCCGAACGGATGCCGGGGGAGCTTTCCGGCGGCATGGCGCGGCGCGTGGCGCTGGCGCGCGCCATCGCGCTCGACCCGGAGCTGATCCTCTACGACGAGCCGTTCACCGGCCTCGACCCGATCGCGCTCGGCGTGATCGCGCGCCTGGTGCGCCAGCTGAACGATTCGCTGGGCGCGACCTCCATCATCGTCACGCACGACGTCGCGGAGACCCTGCCGCTGGTGGACTACGTGTATTTCATGGCCGATGGCCGCGTCGTCGCCGAAGGCACGCCGGCCGACGTGCGCCGCTCGGGCGTGGCGTTCGTCGAGCAGTTCGTGAACGGCCGCATCGACGGGCCGGTGCCGTTCCACTATCCCGCCGCGGGCTACGCCGCGGACCTCGGGCTGGCGCAGGCCGCCTAGGCGATGAACGGATGAACGCCATCGCCTCCGCGCTCGCGCGGCTGGGCGCCGCGGTAACCGCGGGCGTCTGGCGTCTGGGCTACGCCAGCCGCTTCTTCGGTTACCTGCTGCTGCACTCGGGGACCGCGTTCCGGCGCTTTCACCTGACGATGCGCGAGATCTATTTCGCCGGCGTGCTGTCGCTGATCATCATCCTGGTGAGCGGGCTGTTCGTCGGCATGGTGCTCGCGCTGCAGGGCTACGAGACGCTGCAGCGCTACGGCTCTTCGGAGGCGCTCGGCATCCTGGTGGCGCTGTCGCTGGTGCGCGAGCTCGGGCCGGTGGTGGCGGGTCTGCTGTTCGCGAGCCGCGCGGGCAGCGCCATCACCGCGGAGATCGGATTGATGAAGGCCACCGAGCAGCTCTCGGCGATGGAGATGATGGCGGTCGATCCCGTGGCGCGCGTGGTCGCGCCGCGTTTCTGGGGCGGCGTCATCTCGATGCCGCTGCTCGCGGCCCTGTTCTCGGCGATGGGCATCTTCGGCGGGTACCTGGTCGGCGTGGTGCTGATCGGCGTGGACGAGGGCGCCTTCTGGTCGCAGATGCAGGCGGCGGTCGACGTGCGCAACGACATCCTGAACGGGGTCATCAAGAGCGTCGTGTTCGGCGTTGCCGTCACGCTCATCGCGGTATTCGAGGGTTATGATGCGCCGCCCACTGCCGAAGGCGTGTCGGGGGCCACGACGCGCACGGTGGTCACCTCGTCGCTGGCCATCCTGGCGCTCGATTTCGTGCTGACGGCGCTCATGTTCACCGGAGGAAACGCAAAATGAACCGCTCCACCATCGATCTCTGGGTCGGCATCTTCGTCGCCATCGGCCTCGGCGCGCTGCTGTTCCTCGCGCTCAAGGTGGGCAACCTGGCCTCGTTCTCCACTGCGCAGACCTACCAGGTGCACGCCAAGTTCAGCAACATCGGCGGGCTCAAGGTGCGCGCCCCGGTGAAGAGCGCGGGTGTGGTGGTCGGGCGGGTCGCCGAGATCCGCTTCGACAACGAGAGCTACGAGGCGGTGGCGACGATGACGCTCGACGCGGGCTACAAGTTCCCGCGCGACAGCTCGGCCAAGATCCTCACCTCGGGGCTGCTCGGCGAGCAGTACGTCGGGCTGGAAGCCGGCGGCAATCCGGAAATGCTCAAGGACGGCGACCGCCTGCGCCTCACGCAGTCGGCGGTGGTGCTGGAGAACCTGATCAGCCAGTTCCTGTTCAGCAAGGCCGCCGAGGGCGGCGAGGCGAAGGGCGGGAAGTGAGCGCAGGGCGGTCGACTCTGCGCGCAGTGTCGCTCGCAGGCGGGCTGCTCGCGTCCGCGGGCTGCGCCACCACTGCGACCGACCCGCGCGACCCCCTCGAAGGCTTCAACCGCGCCATGTGGACATTCAACGACACCCTGGACGAGTCGTTCATCAAGCCCGTGTCGCGCGGCTACAAGGCGGTGGCGCCGGAGCCGCTGCGCAACATGGTGCGCAACTTCTTCTCCAACATCGACGACGTGTTCAACGGCGCGAACAACATGCTGCAGGGCAAGTTCCTGGACGGCTGGACGGACTGGTTCCGTGTCATCGTCAACACCACGTTCGGCGTTCTCGGCATCAACGACGTGGCAAGCGACATGCGCCTGGAGAAGCACAACGAGGACTTCGGCCAGACCTTCGCCGTCTGGGGCGTGGGCGACGGCCCCTACCTGGTGCTGCCGTTCTTCGGCCCCTACACGCTGCGCGACAGCGGCGCGCTGATCCTCGACTGGGAGCTCGATCCGGTGGTGCGCGCGCGGCCCATCGCGCTGCGCAATTCCCTGATCGGCACGCGCTTCATCAGCAAGCGCACCGACTTCCTCGATGCGAGCGCACTGTTCGAGCAGGCATCGCTCGACCGCTACGTGTTCCTGCGCGACGCCTATCTGCAGCGCCGGCGCAGCCTGATCTACGATGGCAACCCGCCGCGCCCGCCGCGGCCCCAGGAGCCCCAGGAATGAGGAGCCTCGCAATGACACGCTGGATCGCATGCGCAGCCCTGGCGTTCGCGGCTTGCGCCGTACAGGCGCAGTCCGCGCTCACTCCGCCCGACGAGCTGGTGAAGACCGTCATGCTCGAAGTGGCCGACATCATCGCCAAGGACAAGGAGCTCAAGGAAGGCGACCGCGCCAAGACCATCGCGCTGATCGAGGAAAAGGCGCTGCCGCACTTCAACTTTCTCGGCATGACCGCGCTTGCGGTGGGGCCTGCCTGGCAGAAGGCGACGCCGGAGCAGAAGAAGCGCCTCGCGGCAGAGTTCCGCGACCTGCTGGTGCGCACTTATGCCAGCTCGCTCACGGTGTTCCGCGAGCAGAACTTCGACTTCCGGCCCCTGCGCATGAAGCCCGCCGACACCGACGTCACGGTGCTGGTGCGCGTGCTGCAGCAGGGCTCCCAGCCGGTGAACATCGAGTACGACATGGAGAAGACGCCGCGCGGCTGGAAGGTGTACGACGTGCGCGTCGCCGGCATCAGCCTGGTGGTCAACTACCGCACCGAGTTCGCCAACGTGGTGCGCGACAAGGGTATCGACGGCCTGATCGCCACCCTGGCGGCGAAGAACAAGTCGCTCGCGGCGGCGCCGGCAAGCGCCTCGGCGGGCGCGCCGCCGGCCGGCACGACGAAATGATCCGCCGCGAAGGCGAGCGCCTGGTGGTGTCGGGCCCGGTGACGGTGGCCAACGTCGCCGCGCTGCTCGAGGAGGCGCACGCGCCGCTCGCTGAAGGCGTGCGCAGCGTCGACCTGGGCGAGGTCACGGAGCTCGATTCGTCGCTGCTCGCGCTGCTGCTCGCGTGGATGCGCGAGGCGCGCGCCCGCGGCGGGACGCTCACCTTCTCGCGCCTGCCCCCGGATCTGGGCACGCTCGCGCAGCTCTACGGCGTGGCGGAGCTCCTGCCGCAAGACGCATCCCGCTGATCCCCGCCATCGAAGTCCGCGAAGTCGCCAAGCGCTACGGCGCGCTGCAGGCGCTCGCCGGCGTGTCGCTTGCGGTGCGCCAGGGCGAGTTCTTCGGCCTGCTCGGGCCGAACGGCGCGGGCAAGACGACGCTGATCAACATCATCGCGGGGCTCGCGCGCGCCGACGCCGGCGCGCGTCTCGGTGCTGGGCGCCGATGTCGTGGCCGAGTACCGGCGCGCGCGGCAGCTGCTCGGCGTGGTGCCGCAGGAGCTGGTGTTCGATCCCTTCTTCACTGTGCGCGAGACATTGCGCTCCAGTCCGGGCTACTTCGGCCTGCGCGCGCAACGACCCCTGGATCGAGGAAGTCATGCACCACCTCGACCTGACCGCCAAGGCCGATGCCAACATGCGCTCGCTCTCCGGCGGCATGAAGCGGCGCGTGCTGGTGGCGCAGGCGCTGGTGCACAAGCCGCCGGTGATCGTGCTCGACGAGCCCACCGCGGGCGTGGACGTCGAGCTGCGCCAGGGGCTGTGGCAGTTCGTCACGCGCCTGAACCGCGACGGCCACACCATCGTGCTCACCACGCACTACCTGGAGGAGGCCGAGGAGCATTGCGGCCGCATCGCCATGCTCAAGGCGGGGCGCGTCGTGGCGCTCGACTCGACGAAAAACCTGCTGGCGAGCTTCGCCGGACCGCACCCCGCGGACCTGGAAGACGTGTTCTTGCGCATCATGCAGCGGCACTAGGCCCATGCGCGCGGCCTGCACGGAGCTTGCCCAGCCATGACCGGCTTCCTGACGCTGCTGTACAAGGAGTTGCTGCGCTTCTGGAAGGTCGCCTTCCAGACCGTGGCCGGCCCCGTGCTGAGCGCGCTGCTCTACCTGGTCATCTTCGCGCAGGCGCTGGGCGGCGAGGCGCGCGTATTCGACGGCGTGCCGTACACGGCGTTTCTCGTGCCCGGGCTGGTGATGATGAGCGTGCTGCAGAACGCCTTTGCCAATAGCTCCTCCAGCCTCATCCAGTCGAAGATCACCGGCAACCTGGTGTTCGTGCTGGTCACGCCGATCTCGCACCTGGAGTTCTTCGCCGCCTATGTGCTCGCCTCGGTGGCGCGTGCCCTGGTGGTGGGCGCCGGCGTGCTCGCGGTCACCGTATGGTTCGTCGAGCTGCGGCTCGCCGCGCCGCTGTGGGCGCTCGCTTTCGCGCTGCTGGGCGCCGCGCTGCTCGGGGTGCTCGGGCTGCTCGCCGGTATCTGGGCCGAGAAGTTCGACCAGATCGCCGCATTCCAGAACTTCCTCGTGCTGCCGCTCACCATGCTCTCGGGCGTGTTCTATTCGATCCACTCGCTGCCGCCGCTGTGGCAGCAGGTGTCGCACTTCAATCCCTTCTTCTACATGATCGACGGCTTCCGCTACGGCTTCTTCGGCGCCTCGGACTTTCCGCCCGCCGCCAGCCTGGCCGTGGTCGCGGTAAGCTTCGCGCTCCTTGCGGCAGCCGTGCTGCGGCTGCTGCAGACCGGATACAAACTGCGATCCTGACCATGGTGACCCCCGAGAGCATCGAGCAAGGCATCGCCGCCGGAATCGACTGCGAGCAGGTCCAGGTGGTGGGCGATGGGCAGCACTTCCAGGCGCTGGTGGTGTCGAGCAAATTCCTGGGCAGGAGCCGCGTGCAGCGCCACCAGATGGTGTACGCGGCGCTCGGCGAGCGCATGCGCGAGGAGATCCACGCCCTGTCGATGCAGACCCTCACGCCCGAGGAGTTTGCCGCCAAAGGAGGGTCCTCGGCGCCGGCGGGAGAGTCCTCCTCGCCGCATGGATAAGCTCCTCATTACCGGCGGCCGCCCGCTTGCGGGCGAGGTGCGCGTTTCCGGCGCCAAGAACGCCGCGCTGCCGATCATGTGCGCGGCGCTGCTCACCGAGCGGCCGCTCGTCCTGGAGAACGTGCCGCGGCTGATGGACGTGCGCACCATGGTGAGGATTCTCGCGCTCATGGGGGTGGATGCCGGCCCGCAGGCCAGCGGCCGCCTCGAGCTCAGGGCCCGTGACATCAAGGACCCGGTGGCGGGCTACGAGCTGGTAAAGACGATGCGCGCCTCGGTGCTGGTGCTCGGGCCGTTGCTCGCGCGCTGCGGTCGCGCCAAGGTGTCGCTGCCGGGCGGTTGCGCGATCGGCGCGCGCCCGGTGGACCAGCATGTCAAGGGCCTGCAGGCGATGGGCGCGACCATCACCGTCGAGCAAGGCTACATGCACGCCGTCGCGGCACGGCTGAAGGGCGCGCGCATTGCCATGGACTTGGTCACCGTCACCGGCACCGAGAACCTGATGATGGCGGCCTGTCTCGCCGAGGGCAGCACGGTGCTCGAGAACGCCGCGCGCGAGCCCGAGGTCGTAGACCTCGCGAACTGCCTCTCGGCGATGGGTGCGCGCATTGAAGGGGCCGGCACGGGCACCATCCGCATTGAGGGCGTGCGCTCGCTTTCTGGCGCGACCCACCACGTCATGCCCGATCGCATCGAGACTGGGACCTACCTGTCGGCCGTCGCGGCGGCAGGTGGCCGGGTCAGGCTGCAGGGCACGGCGCCAGACACGGTGGGCGCGACCCTGGAGAAGCTGCGCGAGGCGGGCGCGAGGATCTCGGCGGATAGCGGTGCCATCGACATCGAAATGGCCGGCCGTCCAGCATCGGTGAGCCTCACGACCGCACCCTATCCCGGCTTCCCCACCGACATGCAGGCGCAGTTCATGGCCATGGACTGCATCGCGCGCGGCACGGCGAGCGTCACCGAGACGATCTTCGAGAACCGCTTCATGCATGCGCAGGAGCTGCAGCGCCTGGGCGCGGACATCGAGATCCACGGCAACACGGCCCTGGTGAAAGGGGTCGAGCGCCTTCAAGGGGCGAAGGTCATGGCCACTGACCTGCGCGCATCGGCAAGCCTGGTGGTGGCCGGGCTGGTCGCGCAGGGCGAGACGCTCATCGACCGCATTTACCACCTCGACCGGGGCTACGAGGCCCTGGAGCAGAAGCTCTCGGCGCTGGGCGCCCAAATCGCGCGAGTGCGGTAAAATCCCCTTCCGAATCAAGCGGGAGGGGCCCTTCGGGGCCTTTTTTCATTTGCACCATGACCGGCATCGGCATTGCGCTGTCCAAGGGACGGATCCTGGAGGAGACGGGGCCGCTGCTCGCGCGCGTGGGCTTGAGCCCTAGGGAAGACCCGGAGCGCTCCCGCAAGCTCATCATCCCGACCGCGCGCCGCGACGTGAAGCTGATCGTGGTGCGTGCCTCCGACACCCCGACCTACGTCGCGCACGGCGCCGCGGACCTCGGCATCGCCGGCAAGGACGTGCTCGCCGAGCACGGCGGCGAAGGCCTGTACCAGCCGCTCGACCTCGGCATTGCCCGGTGCCGCATGATGGTCGCGGTGCGCAAAGGCTTCGACTACGCCGGCGCGGTGCGCCAGGGCGCGCGGCTGCGCGTCGCCACCAAGTACTTGAAGACCACGCGCGAGTTCTTCGCGACGAAGGGCGTGCACGTGGACCTGATCCGGCTCTACGGCTCGATGGAGCTCGCGCCGATCCTCGGGCTTGCCGATGCGATCGTGGACCTCGTGTCCACCGGCAAGACCCTCAAGGCCAACAAGCTCGTCGCGGTGGAGGAGATCATGCCGGTCTCCTCGCGCCTCATCGTCAACCAGGCGGCGCTCAAGACGCGGCGCGCGGCGCTGCAGCCGCTCATCGACGCCTTCGCCCAGGCGGCACAGCCATGAAGCTGCGGCGGCTGTCCAGCGCGGACGCCGGGTTCGACGCCGAGCTCGAGCGGCTCACGCGCTACGAGGCGGCGCAGGACGAGGCTGTCGAGGCCACGGTGCGCGCCATCATCGCCGAGGTGCGCCGGCGCGGGGATGCCGCGGTGCTTGAATACACGCGCAAGTTCGACCGCATCGAGGCACGCGACATGGCGCAGCTCGACGTGCAACCTGCGCAGCTCGAGGCCGCTCTCGCCGCGCTGCCCGCGGCGCAGGCCGCAGCGCTGCGGGAAGCCGCGGAGCGCGTGCGCCGGTTCCACGAGCGACAGCTCGCGCAATCCTGGGAATTCACGGAGGCCGACGGCACGCGGCTCGGGCAGCGCGTCTCGCCGCTCGAGCGCGTCGGCGTCTACGTGCCGGGCGGCAAGGCGGCGTACCCCTCCACGGTGCTGATGAACGTGATTCCGGCCAAGGTGGCCGGGGTGGGCGAGATCGTCATGGTGAGCCCGAATGCGGCGCCGTCGGTACTCGCTGCCGCTGCGCTCGCCGGTGTGGACCGCGTGATCGCCATCGGCGGCGCGCAGGCCGTGGCCGCGCTCGCCTACGGCACCGCTTCGGTGCCGCGCGTGGACAAGATCGTCGGGCCGGGCAACGCCTACGTGGCGGCCGCCAAGCGGCAGGTGTTCGGCCAGGTCGGCATCGACATGATCGCCGGGCCTTCCGAGATCCTGGTGATCGGCGACGGCACGACGCCCGCGGACTGGGTGGCGATCGACCTCTTTTCGCAGGCCGAGCACGACGAGGTGGCGCAGGCGATCCTGCTCTCGCCCTCGGCGGCGTATCTCGATGCCGTCGAGGCGAGCATCGCCAAGCTTCTGCCGACGCTGCCGCGGCGCGAGGTGATCGAGGCTTCGCTCTCGGGGCGCGGGGCGCTGATCCAGACGAGGAGCCTGGAGGAGGCCTGCGCGATCGCCGACCGCATCGCGCCCGAGCACCTGGAGCTCTCGGTGGACAATCCCGACGCCCTGCTGCCGAAGCTGCGCCACGCGGGGGCCATCTTCCTCGGGCGCTGGAGCTCGGAGGCGATCGGCGATTACTGCGCGGGACCCAATCACGTCCTGCCGACCGCGGGCACGGCGCGCTTTTCCTCGCCGCTCGGCGTCTACGACTTCCAGAAGCGCACCAGCGTAATCGGCGTATCGCGCGCCGGCGCCGCGTCGCTCGGCCGCGTCGCGGCGGCGCTCGCCGACGGCGAAGGCCTGCAGGCGCACGCTCGCTCCGCGGAAATTCGGATGGAAAACCGGGGTCAGGGCCGAATTTCCGCGGAAGAAAAGAATTCGGCCCTGACCCCAATTTCTGCGCGACTGATCCGCCCGGAGATCCTCGCGCTCAAGGCTTACCACGTCGCCGACAGCGACGGCATGGTGAAGCTCGACGCGATGGAGAACCCCTATCCGCTGCCCGCGGCGTTGCGTCGCGAGCTGGCGGAACACCTCTCGCGCGTGGAACTGAACCGCTATCCCGATCCCAGCGGCCGCAAGCTGCGCGAGCTGCTGGCCAGGAAGATGAAGGTGCCGGCCGGCATGGAGATCCTTCTCGGCAACGGGTCGGATGATCTCATCCAGATCGTCACCTTCGCCTGCGCACGACCAGGCGCGGCGATGATGTTCCCGGCGCCGACCTTCGTCATGTACGGGATGAACGCGACGCTCTCGGGGATGAAGCCTCTGCGCTACGCATTGCGCGAGGACTACACGCTCGATCGCGACGCGTTCGTGGCGCGCGTCAAGGCCGAGCAGCCTGCGCTCATCTTCATCGCCTATCCGAACAACCCGACCGGGGTGCTCTATCCGGAGGAGGACATCGTCGCGGTGCTGCGCGCGGCGCAAGGTCTGGTGGTGCTGGACGAGGCCTACCACGTGTTCGCGCAGAAGAGCTTCCTGCCGCGGCTCGCGGAGTTCCCGAATCTCGTGGTCATGCGCACCGTGTCCAAGCTCGGCCTCGCCGGCATCCGGCTGGGCTACCTCGCAGGCCGGCCGGAATGGATCGCCGAGTTCAACAAGGTGCGCCAGGCCTACAACGTCAACGTGCTCACGCAAGCGGCGGCGACCTTCGTGCTCGAGCGGCTGGAGGTGCTGGAAGAGCAGGCCAAGCGCATCCTCGCCGAGCGCGAGGGGCTGGGCCGCGCGCTTGCGGCGCTGCGCGGCGTCACCGTCTATCCGTCGGCGGCGAACTTCTTCCTGGTGCGCGTGCCGGACGCCGACCGCACCTACGAGGCGCTGCGCCGCCAGGGCGTGCTGGTGAGGAACCTCAACGGTCCGGGCCTGAAGAACTGCCTGCGTATCACCGTCGGCACGCCCGACGAAAACCGTATACTGCTCACCGCCATGCGAGAGGCGCTGTGAACCGCACCGCCGAAGTGACGCGCAACACCAAGGAAACCCAGATCCGGGTGAAGCTCAACCTGGACGGCAAGGGCGTGGCGAAATTGTCCACGGGCTTGCCGTTCCTCGAGCACATGCTCGACCAGGTGGCGCGCCACGCCGTGCTCGACCTGGAGATCGAGGCCAAGGGCGACCTGCACATCGATGCGCACCACACGGTCGAGGACATCGGCATCACCCTCGGCCAGGCCTTCGCCAAGGCGGTCGGCGACAAGGCGGGCATCCGCCGCTACGGCCACGCCTACGTGCCGCTGGACGAGGCGCTGTCGCGGGTGGTGATCGATTTCTCCGGCCGGCCGGGGCTGGAGTATCACGTCGAGTACACGCGCGCGCTGATCGGCGAATTCGACGTCGACCTGATGCACGAGTTCTTCCAGGGCTTCGTCAACCACGCCCAGGTGACGCTGCACATCGACAACCTGCGCGGCGACAACGCGCACCACCAGTGCGAGACCATCTTCAAGGCCTTCGCGCGCGCGCTGCGCATGGCGGCGGAGGCCGACCCGCGCGCGGCCGGCACGATTCCCTCCACCAAGGGGACGCTGTAGAACACGATGCGCTGCGGTGCAGAGAAGGCCTGCACCGCACCGCGGACTTCAGAGAGCAACGAGGGTATCGTGCAGATCGTCGTGGTCGACTACGGCATGGGCAACATCCGCTCGGTGTCGAAGGCGCTCGAGCGCGTGGCGCCGCAGGCGCGCATTGCGGTCACTGCGGATCCCGCCGTTATCCGCGCGTCCGAGCGCGTGGTCGTGCCAGGGCAGGGCGCCATGCCGGACTGCATGCGCCAGCTCGCTGCGAGCGGGGCGCGCGACGCGGTCATCGAGGCCACGCGCGCCAAGCCCTTCCTCGGCATCTGCATCGGCATGCAGATGCTGTTCGAGCACGGCGAAGAAGGCGATACCCCGGGCCTGGGACTGCTTGCGGGGCGCGTGCCGCGCTTTCCCGCCGCGCGCATGGCGGGCCTCAAGGTGCCGCACATGGGCTGGAACGAGGTGCGCCAGGCGAAGGCGCATGCGCTGTGGGCAGGCATCCCAAGCGGCGAGCGCTTCTATTTCGTGCACAGCTACTACCCCGCGCCGGCGGATGCCGCGGTCGTGGCGGCGACTTGCGAGTACGGAGTCGCCTTTACCTGCGCGATTGCGCGAGATAACATCTTCGCCGTGCAGTTCCACCCGGAAAAAAGCCAAGCCGCCGGGCTCCGCTTGCTCTCCAACTTCGTTCAATGGCGTCCCTGACCCTTCACGTAGCTCCATTGGCGGCCCTGGCCCTCTAAGACGTTCCGCGGCACCGAGTGCTGATCATCCCGGCAATTGACCTGAAGGACGGCCGCTGCGTGCGCCTGCAGCAGGGCGACATGTCGACCGTCACCGTGTTCGGCGACGACCCGGTCGCCATGGCGAAGCACTGGGCGGCGCAGGGCGCGCGGCGCCTGCATGTCGTCGACCTGAACGGCGCGGTGGCCGGCCGGCCGAAGAACGAGAAGGTGATCCGCGAGATGATCAAGGCGGTCGGCGACGCCATGCCGATCCAGCTCGGCGGGGGCATCCGCGACCTGGACACGATCGAGAGCTACATCGACGCCGGCGTCACCTACGTGGTCATCGGCACCGCGGCGGTGAAGAATCCCGGCTTCCTGTCGGACGCGAGCTACGCCTTTCCCGGCCACATCATCGCCGGGCTGGACGCCAGGGACGGCAAGGTGGCGGTGGAGGGCTGGTCGAAAATGACCGGCCACGACGTGGTGGACCTGGCGAAGAAATACGAGGAGTACGGCATCGAGGCGCTGGTCTACACCGACATCGGCCGCGACGGCATGATGACCGGCGATCAACATCGAGGCCACGCTCAAGCTCGCGCAGGCGATCAAGATCCCGCTCATCGCTTCCGGCGGGCTGAACAGCATCAAGGACGTCGAGACGGTGTGCAAGACGCTGGTGCCCGAAGGCGTGATCGGCGCGATCACCGGGCGGGCGCTCTACGAAGGCAAGATCGATTTCAAGCAGGCGCAGGCGGCAGCCGACAAGGCAGTCGGCACGACGGCCGGCAAGTAATGGGCCTCGCCAAGCGCGTGATCCCCTGCCTGGACGTGACCGCGGGCCGGGTCGTGAAGGGCGTGAACTTCGTCAGCCTGCGCGACGCAGGCGACCCGGTGGAGATCGCGGCGCGCTACGACGCCGAGGGCGCCGACGAGCTTTGCTTCCTCGACATCACGGCGAGCTCGGACGACCGCGACATCCTGCTGCACGTCATCGAGGCGGTCGCCGCGCAGGTGTTCATTCCGCTCACCGTCGGCGGCGGCGTGCGCAAGGTGGACGACGTGCGCCGGCTGCTCAACGCGGGCGCCGACAAGGTGTCGATCAACACCGCCGCGGTGCAGGACCCCGCGCTCGTGGAGGCGGCCTCGGGCAAGGTCGGCAACCAGTGCATCGTGGTGGCCATCGACGCGAAGCGCGTCGGTCCGAAATCCGAGGCCGGAAAGCGCGTAGCGAGCGGCTGGGAGGTCTACACCCACGGCGGGCGCAAGCCCACGGGCCTCGACGCCGTGGACTGGGCGCGGCGCATGACGGCGGCTGGCGCTGGCGAGATCCTGCTGACCAGCATGGACCGCGACGGCACGCGCGATGGCTTCGATCTTGCGCTGACGCGCGCGGTGGCCGATGCGGTGAGCGTGCCGGTGATCGCGTCGGGCGGCGTTGGCACGCTGCAGCACCTCGCCGAGGGCGTGCTCGAGGGCGGCGCGGACGCGGTGCTCGCGGCGAGCGTGTTCCATTTCGGCGATTTCACGGTGCGCGCGGCCAAGGAGCACATGCGCGCGCGCGGCATCGAGGTGCGGCTGTGACAGAGTGGTTCGACCAGCTGCGCTGGGGCGAGGATGGCCTGGTCGCGGCCGTCGCGCAGGACGCGCGCACCGGGCGTGTGCTGACGGTCGCCTGGATGAACCGCGAGGCGCTGAAGGCCACGGTGGAGAAGGGCGAGGCGGTGTACTGGTCGCGCTCGCGCAAGCGCCTGTGGCACAAGGGCGAGGAGTCGGGCCATGTGCAGAAGGTGCTCGAGCTGCGCCTGGATTGCGATGCCGATGCGGTCCTGCTCAAGGTGGAACAAGCGGGCGGCATCGCGTGTCATACGGGACGCGAGAGCTGTTTTTTCCGAAGACTGGATGATGGGAGATGGGTGAGCACGGATCCGGTGCTGAAGGATCCCAAGCTCATCTACGGCGAAAAATGAAACTCGGACTGGCAGAGACGCTGGAGCGCATCGCCACGACCATCGAGCAGCGCAAGGGTGGCGATGCGCGCAAGTCCTATGTCGCGGGCCTGCTCGGGGGCGACGAGGACGCGGTGCTGAGGAAGATCGGCGAGGAGGCCGTCGAGACGGTGCTGGCGGCCAAGTCCGGCGACCGCCTGCACCTCGTGCGCGAGACCGCGGATCTCTGGTTCCATTGCCTGATCATGCTTTCGCGCCACGGCCTGGGGCCCGGCGACGTGCTGGCGGAGCTGCACCGGCGCGAGGGCATCTCCGGTATCGACGAGAAGGCGGCGCGCAAGAAGCGATGAACGACCCGAACTGCCTTTTCTGCAAGATTGTGCGCGGCGAGATTCCGGCGAAGAAGGTGCACGAGGACGAGGACGTGCTCGCTTTCCACGACATCCGGCCGGTGGCGCCGGTGCACTTCCTCATCATCCCGAAGGCGCACGTGCCCACGATGTACGAGGCGGGCATGGCGCAGCACCGCGCGCTCGGCAAGATGCTCGCCCTGGCGGGCGAGCTGGCGAAAAAGGAGGGGGCGGCGGACGGCTTTCGCACCATCATCAACACGGGGCGGGTCGGCCATCAGGAGGTGTATCATGTCCACATGCACGTCATCGGCGGGCCGCATTCGCTCGGACCGATGATTCTGAAACAGAAATAGGAGGGCTTTATGGGCTCGTTCAGCATCTGGCACTGGCTGATCGTCCTCGTGATCGTGATGCTGGTGTTCGGCACCAAGAAGCTGCGCAACATCGGCGCGGACCTTGGCGGCGCGGTGCGCGGATTCAAGGATGGCATGCGCGAGGGCGACAAAGCGGCCGAAGGCGCGCCGCAGGTCACCGGCAAGACGGTCGAGGGCGAGGTCAAGAGCAAGACCGAATCGAAGGCCTGAGCGGCCTTTTTCGCGATGCTTTACGGGCGCCTGCGGGCGCCCTTTGCTTCTCTGGGGTCTCCATGTTCGACATAGGCTTCTCCGAACTGATGGTGATCGCGCTGGTGGCGCTGATCGTGATCGGCCCGGAACGCCTGCCGCGCGTCGCGCGCACGCTCGGCCACCTCGCCGGGCGCCTGCAGCGCTACGTCGCCGACGTCAAGGCCGACATCAACCGCGAGGTCGAGCTCGATGAGCTGCGCAAGATGCGCGACTCGGTACAGCAGACGGCGACGCAACATGGAGTCGAGCTTCAACGCGGAGCTGAGCAAGGCCGAGTCCGAGCTGAACGCGGCCGTCGAGGGCAAGCCGCAGGCCGAGGCCGACGCGGCCGGGTCCAATGCAGAAGAGAAGGTTGCAGACGCGTCCCCTGCGCCTGCGGCGCTCGAAGGGCAGCCCAAGACGTGAGCACGCAGGAAACTTTCGTCTCGCATCTCATCGAGCTGCGCCAGCGGCTGATGCGCGCGCTGTTCGCCTTCCTCGCGGCGTTCGTCGTCCTGTTCCTCTGGCCGGGCGCCGGCGCGATCTACGACTTTCTCGCGGCGCCGCTGATGCAGGCGCTGCCCGAGGGCGCGCGGATGATCGCCACGGGCGTGATCACGCCCTTCATGGTGCCGATGAAGGTGACGGCGCTCGTCGCGTTCATGGTCGCGCTGCCCTATGTGCTGTACCAGGCCTGGGCCTTCGTCGCGCCGGGCCTGTACGAGCACGAGAAGCGCCTCGCGCTGCCGATCGTGGTGCTCTCCACGGTGCTGTTCCTGCTCGGCGTGGCGTTCTGCTACTACTTCGTCTTCGGCAAGGTGTTCGCCTTCATCAACGACTTCGCGCCGAAATCCATTACGCCGGCGCCGGACATCGAGGCCTACTTCAGCTTCGTCATCACCATGTTCCTCGCCTTCGGCGTGACCTTCGAGATCCCCATCGTGGTGATCCTGCTGGTGCGCTTCGGCGTGGTGAGCGTCGACAAGCTCAAGCAGGCGCGGCCCTACGTGGTCGTCGGCGCTTTCGTGGTGGCGGCGGTCGTCACGCCGCCCGACGTGCTCTCGCAGTTCATGCTGGCGGTGCCGATGTGCGTGCTCTACGAGGCGGGCCTGTTCTTCGCCCGCTTCGTCGCTGCGCGGCCCAAGGCGCCCGAGCCGGAAGAGAACAGGGGTCAGACCCCGATTTCCTCGTAGTAAGAATCGGGGTCTGACCCCCAATAGCCGGCCCTGACCCCGATTTTCCACGGCGGCTGCGGTATCATTGCGCCCCTTTGATATCCAGCCGCCGGAGCAGCCATGAAGCGCAAGTACGGAGCAGCCCTGAAACGAGAGTCCATCGCCGAGCAACGCATGCGCGAGGCCGCCAAGGCCGCCGGCGACAACCGCTTCAACTTCGGCTCGGATCTGCACAAGGGCTCCGTCTCGCGCGGCAAGAACCGCAGCCGCGCCGCGCGCGCCGGCAAGTAATCTACCGGCCGTTCAGGAAGCGCTCGACGAGCGCGAACTGCTCGGGCACGTTGAGCGCGGGCGCGTGGCCGCAACCGGGGATGGTCACCACCACGGCGCGCGGTCCGCGCGAGCGCATCGCCTCCGCGGTCTCCGGCAGCAGCAGGTCCGAGCTCTCCCCCCGCAGGCACAGCGTCGGGATGTCCAGCGCGTCATAGGCGTCCCACTGGTCGTAGTCGGCCGGGTAGTGCGTGAACTGAAGCACCATCCTCGGATCGTAGTGCGGCGTCACCTTGCCCTCGGCCGTGCGGCGCGCCGAGGTCTCGGCGAGACGACGCCACTGTTCGTCGGATAGCCAGCCGAAGGGCCTGTAGATGGTGCGGAAGTACTGCTCCAGCTCGCTCACGCGGTCGAACTGCGCCGGGTTGCCGGCGTAGGTGCGGATGCGCTCCACCGCCGCTTCGCCGAGCTTGGGACCGATGTCGTTGAGCACCAGCCGCCGGACGCGCCCCCTCAGCGGCCCGGCCGCCGCGTGCAGCCCGATCGCGCCGCCCATCGAGGTGCCCAGCCAGCTGGCTTCCTCGATGCCGAGCTGGTCCATCAGCGACGCAGCGAGCTTCGAGTAGAACGCGAGGCAGTACTCCTTCTCGGGCGCCGGGCTCCACTCCGAGAGGCCGCGCCCGATCGTGTCGGGGCAGATGACGCGATAGCGCTGCGCGAGGTGCGCCGCGATGTCGTCCATGTCGCGCCCCGTGCGCGCGAGGCCGTGCCAGGCGATCACCGTCTCGCGGTGCTGCGCGCCCCATTCCATGTAATGCAGCTCGCGCCCTTCGCAGGTGAGGTAGCGCGAGTTCACCGCCGCGCCCTCAGCTTGCCGACGATGCCGGTGGGAAAGTAGTACACGCACAGGATGAACAGCACCCCCAGCCACAGCAGCCACCGGTCCGGGTGCAGCAGGTTCGGCAGCAGCGGCATGCCCGCGAGGCCGTCGCTCGCCAGCTTCATCAGGTCGCGCAGGTAGTTCTGCGCCAGCACGAACAGCGTGGCGCCCAGCACCGAGCCGTACATCGTGCCCATGCCGCCGATCACCACCATCAGCAGGATGTCGATCATGATGTTGAAGGAAAGCGTGGTATCGGGCCCGGTGTAGCGCAACCAGATCGCGTACAGGATGCCCGGCGACGGTCGCGCCGAGCGCCGCGAGGCAGTTGGCCACCGTGCGGTAGGTGACGATGCGGTAGCCGAGCGCCTCCGACCTGAACTCGTTCTCGCGGATGGACAGCAGCACGCGCCCGAAGGGTGAGTTGACGACCCGCAGCAATGCGAGGAAGAGCGCAAGCGCCCCGAAGAACACGATGTAATAGCTCACCAGCCGACCGTTGACCTCCACGCCAAACACGTTGAAGAGCACCGTTCCCGGCCGCAGCAGCTCAGGCAGGCGGAACGTGAGGCCGTCCTCGCCGCCGGTGAGGCCCGAGAGCTGCGAGGCGAGGATCTGGAAGAACGCGGCGACGGCGAGCGTGATCATGGCGAAGAAGATCGCGCGCACGCGCAAGCTGAGCAGCCCGATCGCCAGCGCGATGGCGAGCGATGCCGCGAGCGCGGTGCCGGTGCCGAGCGCGAGCGCGCCCCAGCCGGGTCCGAGCTTCGCCATGGCGATGCCCACGCCGTAGCCGCCGATGCCGAAGAACATGGTGTGGGCGAAAGACACGATGCCGGTGTAGCCGAGCAGCAGGTCGTAGCTCGCCACCAGCAGCACGAACACCGCCACCTTGGCGGCGACGTTGAGCGAGCGCGTGCCCGGGAAGATGAACGGCGCGAGCGCCAGCGCGACGAGGATCGCCACCAGCACCACGCTGAGCGCGCGGCTGCGCGGAAAGTCTGCGGAGAGGAGCTGGTTCAGCATGGCGCTAGGCCTTGCCGATCGCGTAGAGGCCGCGCGGGCGCCACAGCAGGATCAGCACCATCAGCAGGATGTTCGAGCCGAGGGCGAGCTTGGGCGCGAGATAGCCGGTGTAGTTGGCCATCAGTCCCACCAGCATCGCGCCGACGAAACAGCCTCCGACCGAGCCCAGCCCGCCGATGATGACGACGATGAAGATCACCACCAGCACCTGCATGCCCATCTGCGCGGTGACCTGCTCCTGGTACATGGCCCACATCGCGCCGCCGAGCCCCGCGAGGCCCGAGCCGGCGACGAAGACGCCGACGAACAGGCGCCGGATGCGATAGCCGAGCGATTCCACCATCTCCGGGTTCTCGACCCCGGCGCGCACGAGCAGGCCGATGCGCGTGCGGTTGAGCAGCAGCCACATGGCCGCAAACACCGCGAGGCCCACGATCACCGCCAGTACCCGGTAGCGCTCGATCGCCGCTTCGCCGAGGATGAAGGAGCCGGTGATGGCGCTGGGGCGCGGCAGCGGGATCATGTCCGCGCCCCAGACCACATGGATCAGCTGCTCGAACACGATCAGCCCGCCCATGGTGATGAGGATCTGCTTCAGGTGGTCGCCGTACACCGGGCGGATGAGCACGCGCTCGAAGAACCAGCCGAGCAATCCGGCCAGCACGATGGCGGCCAGCACCGCGGGGATCATCGCCGAGAGGTCGGCGGCGAGGCTGCCAGCTTCCATCTGCGGGCGCATGCGCGTGAGCACGGTGGCCGCGCCGTAGGCCCCCACCGAGATGAAGATGCCGTGCGCGAAGTTCATCACGTCCATCAGGCCGAAGACCAGCGTCAGGCCCGAGGCCATCATGAAGATCATCATCCCCATGGCGAGGCCGGCGACGGTGAGCGTGACCCAGGTCGGCGCACTGCCGATGAGTGGCAGCGCCGCGAGAGCCAGCAGCGGCACGAGCGCGAGCGGAATCCAGTCGACGGCGATGCGCGCGATGATGCGATTCGCGTCTGGCGCCGCGGCTTGCATCGTCATTGATGCGAGTCCAGGGAGAGGCCGAGCAGCCGCGTCTGCAGCGCGCTGTCGGCGGCGAGTGCGTCCATGCGCCCGGCGTGCACGATGCGGCCCGAGTCCATCACCGCCACGGCGTCGCCCAGCGACCGCGCGAAGTTGAAGTTCTGCTCCACCACCAGGATCGTGGTGTCGGTGCGCTTCAGCTCGCGGAACGCTTCCATCATGTTCGCGATGATCGCGGGCGCGAGTCCCTTGGTCGGCTCGTCCACCAGCAGCAGCCTTCTGGGCTCGACGATGGCGCGCGCGATCGCCAGCATCTGCTTCTGCCCGCCGGAGAGGTTGCCGGCGAGCGCATTCCAGAAGGTCTTCATCGCCGGAAACAGCCCGAAGATCCACTCCAGGCGTTTGGCCTCCGGCTCGCCCGCGCGTGCCGCGAGCCGCAGGTTCTCCTGCACCGTAAGCCCGGCGAAGATGCCCATGTTCTCCGGCACGTAGGCCACGCCGAGCTGCGCGACCTCGGGCGTGGCGGCACGGGTAATGTCGCGCCCGTCCATGCGGATCGAGCCCGCGGAGGCGCGCCACAGGCCCATGATGGTGCGCAGGCAGGTGGTCTTGCCCGCGCCGTTGCGCCCGAGGAGCATCGTCAGGCTGCCGCGTGGCACCTCGAAATCCACCCCGTGCAGGATGTGGTACTGCGCGATGTGGGTATTGACGCCACGCAGGGAGAGGAGCGGCTCAGGCACGCGCCACCCCCAGATAGGCTTCCTGCACGATGGGCGAGGCGATCACTTCCGCCGGTGGGCCATCGGCCACGAGCGCGCCCTGGTGCAGCACGATGATGCGGTCGGCCAGGGACCGGACGACGTCCATCTTGTGCTCCACGAGCAGCACCGTCTTGTCGCCCTGCGCCTTGATGTGCTCGATGAGCTGCAGGATCACCGGCACTTCGTCCACGCTCATGCCGGCGGTGGGCTCGTCGAACATGAAGACGTCGGGCTCGAGCGCGAGCAGGATCGCCACCTCGAGCTTTCTCTGGTCGCCGTGCGGCAGGGTGGATGCGACGAGCGCGCGCTTGTCGGCGAGCGCCACGCGATGCAGGCAATGCTCGGCCTTCTCGACGAGCTCGACGTGCCGGCCCCACATCGACCAGGCGTCGCGCCCCAGTCCCGCGCGCGACTGCACCGCGAGGCGCACGTTTTCCAGGACCGTGAGGCGCGGGAAGAGATTGGTGAGCTGGAAGGCGCGGCCGATGCCGCGGTGCGTGCGCTGCGGCGCCGCGAGCCGGGTGATGTCCTCGCCGTAGAGCGAGACGCGCCCCTCGCTCGCCCGCAACTGCCCGGAGATCAGGTTGAAATAGGTGGTCTTGCCCGCACCGTTCGGCCCGACGATCGCAGTGAGGGTGCCCGGCGCAAAGGCGCAGGACACTTCGTTCACCGCGACGTGTCCGCCGAAGCGGATCGTCAGGCCGTGCGTTTCGAGGACCGGATGCTCAGCCACGGCGCATCCCTGGTTGGGGAGGGGGTACGGGGGAACCGTAGGGTTCCCCTGTACCGAGCGCTCAGCGCGGCACGCGTACCGGTATCGGCAGCTGCGTGGCCGGAATCTCCCGCACCAGCTCGAGCAGGTCCCACTCGTTCGCCTGGCTCTTCTTGATGCGGAAGTGATACATCGCCTGCAGCGCCTGGTGGTCTTCCTTGCGGAAGGTCATCGGCCCCTTCGGCGTCTCGAAGCTCATGCCTTCCATCGCCGCGATGAGCTTCTCGGTGTCGGTGCTGCCGGCCTTGCGGATGCCCTCGACCACCGCGCTCGCCGCCGCGAAGCCGCCCGCGGTGAAGAAGTCGGGCGGCGCGCCGAAGCGCTTGCGGTGCTCGGCGACCAGCCATTCGTTCATCTTGTTCTTCGGGAAGTCGTAGTAGTAGTAGATGGCGCCTTCCGTGCCGGCGAAGTCCTTCCAGCCTTTCATCGCGGGGAGGATGTTGCCGCCCGGGGCGATCTCGATGCCGAAGCGCTGGGGCTTCAGGTCCATCAGCTTCGCCATCGGGTGCGCTCCGGCCCAGACCACCACGATCACCTTGCGGCCGGGCTTGTCCTTCAGCGCCTCGAACAGGCGCTGCGCCGGCGCGGTGAAGTCGGTGGTCTGCTGCGGCGCGTATTCCTCGTGGATGATCTTGGCCTTGGAGCCGACGGCGGCGAGCGCGTCCTTGAACGCCTTGATGCCGTCGCGGCCGAAGGCGTAGTCCTGCGCCAGCGTGCCGATGACGGCGTCGTTCGGCAGCGCAGCGGCGCCGGCCACCGCGTCCTGGGTGGAGTTGCGCCCGGTGCGGAAGATGTAGCGGTTCCACTTGTCGCCGGTGATCGAGTCGGCCACCGCCGGCTCGACCAGCAGGATCTTCTTGTATTCCTCGGCGACCGGCAGCATGGCGAGCGCCACGCCCGAGCCCACCGGACCGATCGCGATATCGACCTTGTCGTCGCCGAAGGCGGCGGCGAGCGCCGCCTTGCCGATATCGGGCTTCAACTGGCTGTCCTTCTCGATGACGACGATCTTGCGGCCGAGCAGTTCCATCTTGCCGCCGGTGAGGTACTCCAGGCCCATCATCAGGCCGGTGTTGCTCTGCTTGGCATAGGCCTCGAGCGGCCCGGTCTTGTCGTAGATGTGCGCGATCTTGATTTCCTTCGCTTGGGCGAAGGCCAGGCTGGTCGCGGTCGCGAGCGTCGCGACGGCGAGCCACTGCGTCATGCGTTTCATGCTTCCTCCAGGGATTGCGAAGTATGGATTCAGAACATCAAGTTCGGAAACAATGAATCTTCTCACATAGCATCGAGCGTGCCGCGAGCTTGCGGATGCTCAGGAAATTGGGGTCTGACCCCTATTTCTACTCACGAGGCTGTGGCTTCGGGCGGCGCCCTACGGTGACCGCCAGCTCGAGGGTCTGCGCCTGGCGCTTCACTTTCAGGCGGGCGTTCGCGCCCGGCTGCAGGGCCGCGACCAGGTTCAGCATGCCCTGCGGATCCGCGATCGGCGTGTCGTCTATTGCGGTGAGTATGTCGCCAGGCTTCACGCCCGCCTTGTCGGAGGGCCCGCCGCGCAGCACGCCGGCGATCATCACGCCGCGCAGGTCGCGGCAGCTTGAAGGACTCGGCCATCGCCGGCGTGATCTGCTGCAGCTCGACGCCGATCCAGCCGCGCGTCACGGAGCCGCTGCGGATGATCTGGTCCATCACCATGCGGGCCGTGGACACGGGAATGGCGAAGCCGATGCCCATCGAGCCGCCCGAGCGCGAGTAGATCGCGGTGTTGATGCCCACGAGGTTGCCGCTGCACGTCGACCAGCGCGCCGCCCGAGTTGCCGGGATTGATGGCGGCGTCGGTCTGGATGAAGTTCTCGAAGGTGTTGATGTGCAGGCCGCTGCGGCCGATCGCCGAGACGATGCCGGAGGTGACGGTCTGCCCGAAGCCGAAGGGATTGCCGATCGCGAGCACCACGTCGCCGACGCGCAATTGCTCCGACTTGCCCGAAGGTGATCGCCGGCAGCTTGTCGGCGTTGACGCGCAGCACCGCGAGGTCGGTCTCCGGATCGTTGCCCACCACCTTGGCGAGCAGCTTCTTGCCGTCCGAGAGCGCCACCTCGATCTCGTCCGCTGCCTCCACGACGTGGTGGTTGGTGAGGATGTAGCCAGCCGAGCTGACGATCACGCCCGAGCCGAGGTTGGTCGCGCGCTGCGTCTCGTCGCCGAACTGCTCGCCGAAGAAGCGCCGGAAGAGCGGGTCGTTGAGCAGCGGGTTGCGCGGCGTGCGCACCTCCTTCGAGGTGAAGATGTTGACCACCGCGGGCGAGGAGCGCAGTACCGCCCCGTGGAAAGAGTCAGTTCGCGACGTAGCCAAGGGCTCGGGCGCGATGGGCACGACCGCCTGACCGGCCAGCGGCACGGCCGGCTTGGTCGCCCCGCCCCTTTCCGGAAGCCACTCGGGCTTCAGCGTGGCGACGACGAACAGCGCAGCCACGCAGACGGTCGCGGCCTGCGCAAAGATGAGCCAGAGGCGCTGCAGCATGGGGGGCGCTAATCTAGCACAAAGGCCTGCAAATTGAACCGCTTACGGCGCAAATCGTGGACATTCCCGGGCTCGATCTATAGAATGGCGCCTCTTCCGCACTCTCCATCCTTTCCAGCCTCGAATCAACCCCATGAGCGACAACCAGAAAATCGACAAGACGCGGCGCAATCTCGTGATCGCGACCTCCGTGGCGGGCGGCGCGGCCTCGGTAGTTGCCGCGGTGCCGTTCGTCGCCAGCATGTGGCCGTCCGCGCGCACCCGTGCGGCCGGCGCACCCATCGAAGTGGACATCTCGTCGATCGCCCCGGGCGAAATGAAGGTCTTCGAATGGCGCGGCAAGCCTGTATGGGTCATCCGCCGCACCCAGGAGATGGTGGAGTCGCTCAGGAAGGCGGCCGCCAACCTCACCGACCCGTCGTCCACGGCCTCGGACCAGCCCGCGTACGCGAAGAACGAGTACCGCTCGCGCAAGCCGGATGTCATGGTGATGGAAGGCGTGTGCACCCACTTGGGCTGCTCGCCGCAGTTGAAGGATGCCGACGCCAAGGCCGAGATGGGCGCGGAATGGGCAGGCGGCTTCTACTGCGCCTGCCACGGCTCCAAGTTCGACCTCGCGGGGCGCGTGTTTCGCGGCGCCCCGGCGCCGACCAATCTGGTGGTGCCCCCCTACACGTTCCTTTCCGACAGCACGCTGCTGATCGGCGAAGACAAGAAAGGGACGTAAGCGATGGCATCCCGCCTGACGGCACTGTGGGACTGGTTCGACTCGCGCATGCCCAGCGTGGGCGAGGAGTACCGCAAGCACATGTCGGAGTACTACGCGCCGAAGAATTTCAACTTCTGGTACTACTTCGGCGTGCTGTCGATGCTGGTGCTGGCGGTGCAGATCGTCTCCGGCATTTTTCTCACCATGAACTACAAGCCCGATGCCACGCTCGCCTTCGGCTCGGTCGAGTACATCATGCGCGACGTGCCCGGGCGGCTGGATCCTGCGCTACATCCATTCCACCGGTGGTTCGGCGTTCTTCCTCGTCGTTTACCTGCACATGTTCCGCGCGCTGCTCTACGGCTCGTACAAGGAGCCGAGGGAACTGGTGTGGATCTTCGGCGTGCTGATCTACCTCGCGCTGATGGCGGAGGCGTTCCTCGGGTACCTCTTGCCCTGGGGCCAGATGTCCTTCTGGGGTGCGCAGGTGATCGTGAACCTGTTCGGCGCCATCCCCTTCATCGGCCCGGACCTTGCGCTGTGGATCCGCGGCGACTACGTGGTGTCGGACGTGACGCTCAACCGCTTCTTCGCGCTGCACGTGATCGCGCTGCCGCTGGTGCTGCTGGGCCTGGTGGTGGCCCACATCCTCGCGCTGCACGACGTGGGTTCGAACAACCCCGACGGCATCGAGATCAAGAAGAACAAGGACGCGAACGGCAAGCCGGTGGACGGCATCCCCTTCCACCCGTACTACACCGTGAAGGACACGGCCGGTTCGGTGGTGTTCCTCATCATCTTTTGCATCGTCATGTTCTTCATGCCGGAGCTGGGCGGCTATTTCCTCGAGTACAACAACTTCATCCCGGCCGACCCGCTGAAGACGCCGGAGCACATCGCGCCGCTGTGGTACTTCACGCCGTACTACTCGATCCTGCGCGCGGTGCCGCCGCTGTTCAATTCGCAGTTCCCCGGCGTCGCGGCGATGGGCATCGCGACGCTGATCCTGTTCTTTCTCCCGTGGCTGGACCGCTCGCCGGTGAAGTCGATCCGCTACCGCGGCGCGTACTACAAGAGCGCGCTGGCGATCTTCATCGTCGCGTTCCTGGTGCTCGGCTACCTGGGCGTGAAGCCCACCACGGTGTGGGGCCAGTTCGGCTTCGAGGCCTTCTTCCTCGACACCAAGGACCGCGCCACCTGGATGGCCCGCCTGTGCACGGTGCTCTACTTCGCCTTCTTCATCCTGATGCCCTGGTATACGGCGAAGGACAAGACCAAGCCCGTGCCTGATCGGGTGACGATGTGAGGGCCGCGACCATGAAGAGGCTGCTCGCCGCCTTGCTTGCGTCGCCCACGCTGCTGCTGGCCGCCGAAGCCGGCCATCCCCTGGACCATGCGCCGATCGACCCGCGCGATCTCGTCAGCCTGCAATCCGGCGCGCGCACCTTCGTCAACTACTGCCTGGGCTGCCACGGCGCGCAGTACATGCGCTACAACCGCCTGTCCGACCTCGGCCTGACGGAAGCGCAGATCCGCGACAACCTCATGTTCAGCGCCGAGAAGGTCGGCGAGGGCATGAAGATCGCCATGACGGTGAAGGACGGCAAAGCCTGGTTCGGCGTGCCGCCGCCCGACCTGTCGGTGATCGCGCGCTCGCGCGGCGCGGACTGGCTGTATACCTACCTGCGCACCTTCCATCGCGACCCCAAGTCGGCGCACGGCTGGAACAACACGGTGTTTCCGAACGCCGCCATGCCGCACGCGCTGTGGAAGGTGCAGGCGGAGTCGAGCGCCGTGCAGTACGACGCGACGGTGCGCGACCTCGTCAACTTCCTCGTCTACGTCGGCGAGCCCTCGGCGCAGTCGCGCAAGAGCATCGGCATCGTCGTGCTGTTCGTGCTCGGCCTGCTGTTCATCCTCGCCTACGCCATGAAGAAGGCGTTCTGGAAGGACGTACGCTAACCGCGCGCAAGACCAACCCGGAAGCCGGGCGGAACGTTCCGCCCGGCTTTTTCATCAGGACCCCTGCCTCATGATGCAACTTTATTCCGGCACTACGGACCCCTTCAGCCACCGCTGCCGCTTCGTGCTGTACGAAAAGGGCATGGACTTCCAGGTCATCGACGTGGACATGTACAACAAGCCGGAGGACATCGCGGTGATGAACCCGTACAACCGGCTGCCGGTGCTGGTCGAGCGGGACCTCATCCTGTACGAGTCCAACATCATCAACGAGTACATCGACGAGCGCTTTCCGCACCCGCAGCTGATGCCCGCCGACCCGGTGATGCGCGCGCGCGCGCGGCTGATGCTGTTCAACATGGAGGCCGAGCTCTTCAGCCAGGTCGAGGCCCTGGAATCGGGCAAGGAAAAGCCGATGGAGAAGGCGCGCCAGCAGATCACCGACCGGCTGATCGAGCTCTCGCCGCTGTTCACCAAGACCAAGCACATGCTGGGCGACGACTTCACCATGCTGGATGTCGCCATCGCGCCGCTGCTGTGGCGCCTGGACCACTACGGCATCAAGCTCGGCAAGACGGCGGCGCCGCTCATGAAGTACGCCGAGCGCATCTTCTCGCGGCCGGCGTTCATCGAGGCGCTGACGCCCTCGGAAAAGGTGATGCGAAAATGAGGAGCAGGGGGGCCGGGCCCCTTCCGGCAGGAACGAGCGGAGCCTTCCCGGCCCCCCCGCGCCCCCCGAAACTCTCGCGGCATTGAGAGCCATGAGCACCTCCGAAATCGCCACCAAGCCCTACCTGCTGCGCGCGCTCTTCGACTGGTGCGTGGACAACGGCTACACGCCTCACCTGGCGGTGAAGGTGGACTCGAAGACCCAGGTGCCCTCGGAGTACGTGAAGAACGGCGAGATCACGCTGAACGTCTCGCCCAGCGCGGTGCACAAGCTGCAGATGGGCAACGAGCTGATCGAATTCTCCGCGCGCTTTGCCGGCGTCGCGCGCCAGATCTCGGTGCCGGTGGCGAACGTCTACGCCATCTACGCGCGCGAGACCGGCCATGGCATGACCTTCGACGTGGATGCGTCCAAGCCCGCGACCCAGCCCGTGGCCGAGGCCGAGCCGGCCGTGCCGCCGAGGGAGCCGCCGGCGGTGCTGCCCGCGCCCACCGCCACAACTGCCGAGCCGCCCAAGAAGCCGGGCGGTGGCAAGCCCACACTTCGCCGGATCAAATAAAATCGGGGTCAGACCCCAATTTCCCTTGCGAGCGAAATTGGGGTCTGACCCCTGGGCCGGCTTAGCTCAGTTGGTAGAGCAGCGGTTTTGTAAACCGTTGGTCGGCGGTTCGATTCCGTCAGCCGGCACCATAAAGTTAGTGGTGGAACGACAGTAGAGTTCTTGTAGAAATAGTCAGACCGTCGCAAGATTTCGTAGATGAGGCGCTCTAGCCACGTCTTACCTAAGCGACGCATTCAAGGATACATTTCCAGACTTCTCCCGGCGACCCCGACTTGCGACACTTCATCAATACACAGGATTGGCGCTTGGAGGAACTGCAAGAGCTCCTGGCTGATGCCGCCACATTGAAGCGCGACCCGATCCAGCCGCGCCTGCAGGGGCGGACGATCGCACTGCTGTTCTTCAATCCTTCTCTGCGCACCAGGACGTCATTTCAGATCGGCGCGGCCCAGCTCGGCGCGACGGCGGTCGTCCTGGAGCGCGGCAAAGGCGTGTGGGGCATCGAATTCGATCCCGGCAAGGTCATGGACGGTGACGCGGAAGAGCACATCGTGGAAGTCGCCTCGGTGCTCTCGCGCTACTGCGACCTCATCGGAATCCGCGCCTTTCCGGGGTTCAAGAACTGGAAGTACGACCGCGACGATCCGCTGATCAAAGTGCTCGTGCAGCACGCACGGGTGCCCGTCATCAACATGGAAACGATCGTCCACCCTTGCCAGGAGCTTGCCTTCGCAATGACGCTGCCAGGAGAAGCTGGGAACGCTGAAGGGCAAGAAACATTGTCTGACATGGACTTGGAACCCGCAGCCTCTGAGCACTGCCGTGCGCAATTCGATCGCCACGATCGCCACGAAATACGGCATGGACGTGACGCTGTTGTGCCCGACCCCGGACTATGTCCTCGACGAACGCTTCATGAAGGCGGCGATGAAGAACGCCGCAGCCAGCGGAGGAACGCTGACGGTGGCGCACGAGATCAACGACGGTTACCGGGCAGCGGACGTGGTGTACGCGTGCAGTTGGGGCGCGTTGCCGTACTACGGCGACCCAGAAAGGGAATGGTCAATGTCCAGCGCATACCGGGGCTTCCTCGTCGACGGACGAAAGATGGCCCTCACCAACAAGGCGCTTCTCAGTCATTGTCTGCCAGTGCGCCGCAACGTGGAAGTGGCCGATGCGGTCGTGAACAGCCCTTCCTGGATCGCGATCGACGAAGCAGAGAACAGGCTCCACGTCCAGAAGGCTATCATGCTTAGCCTGCTGCGCACGTCAGGGCGCGCATAATGTCTTCTAGCGGTTCGGCGGTTCGATTCCGTCAGCCGGCACCACATCGCTTACCTCGGCACGACGTCGTCACTCGGTACGGCGGGCGGGTGGGCGGGCAGGGGCACGGGCTTGGGCAGCGGCTGCGCCCTGATGACGGGCGGCGCCAGCATGAAGGTGCGCTCGTCCGCCGCTCTTCTGGCGCTCGTAGGGGCGCGGCGCCTGCGGCGGGTCCTTGTCCACGTTGAGCAGCTGCTGGCTAGAGACGTTCTCCAGCCGCTGCCGTTCGCTCAGGTGCCGGTTGTCGCCCGGCGCGGGCGTCGCGCCTTCCTGCGACTGCCTTAGTTGCAGGGCGAATCCGGCCGATTGCTGGTCGCGCTGGATGAGGGCGCGCTGGACCTCCTGCTCCTGTGCCAGCGCGGGAGCGGAGATCGTTAGGAGCAGCAGCAGCCAGCGCATTCTGCTGAGGCAGCCCGCAGGCGGCAGAGTTCACGCAAGTCCATGCGCGCCATGGCCTCGGACTAACGCGGCCTCGAGCCTATCTAGAGCTTGATCTGGAACCGGCAACGGTTCTGCGAGTAAGACGCGCACACGCCCGCGAGGAACGTTGCCAGCGCGGGGGTCGGCTGCGCGTCGTGCTCTGCCATGCCGGAGAGCGACAGGCCGGCCTCCGGCGTCCAGGTTCCGCTGCCGCTCAATCGCAGAGGCCCGCTCAGGGTCGCAAGCTCGATGTCCACTTTCCTGCCGCCGCCCCGCAGCTTCACCACGTGCGAGCCCAGGTCGAGCCCGGGCGCGCGTGCCAGCCGGACCTGGCGCCACTCGATCTCCGCTTGGCCGAGGATCGATCCGGTGTCAAAGCGCTGGCTCTCGGAGCGCATGCGCAATGTTCCGGTGGGCCCAATCGCTTCGAGCCCGGGCACGAGGCTCGCGAGAACGCTGGCAGGCAACGCGACGTCGAGGCCACGGATCGTCGTGCCAAAGGGAGAGACCTCGACATGCGTGCTTCGCGTGCTGTCGCCGAGCGATACATCGGCGGCGAGCTTCCCGGTGAACACGACGGGCCAAGCCGTCTTCCATCGCAGCTCGCCGAGCTCGATCGGGGCGCCGGATCGCTGCATGGCATACAGGCGTCCGCTTCCGGACCACAGGCTGCCCACCGGCGCGCGCAGCTGGAGCTTCTGCACGGAGGCGCGTTCTACCGCTCGGGCAACCCAGGGCGCGGGCGCGATGGCAGTGAGCGCCGCCAGGTAGATGACGACGCCGACCGCGCAATAGATCGCGATGCGCCCCGAGCTCAAGGCGCACCAGCCCCGGACGGTGCGCCGGCCCCTGCGAAGCTCGCATCGAGCCGGACGAGGCCCGGCTGCTCCAGTGCGCTGATGTGGCACGACGCCAAGCGAACTCCCAGTTGCCGCTGGAGGCTCTCGATCCAGGCCAGCCAGGCGGTGAAGGGCACCGCCGCCGACTGCATTCGCACTTTGCCGTCAGGCAGCGCTTCAATGCGCTCAACCGCGCCGGCGAACGGCGCTTGCGCCGCGGATGCGCGCAGCAGCGTCGCGAGGTCGTCCTGCTTCGGCGCGGCGGCGAGCTGCTTGCGAACTGCCGCGATCTCTGGACGCTGCCGGCGCATATCCTCGAGCTGCGCGCGCAATTGAGGCAACGAGGCAGACAGCCGCTTGCGCGCCGCCATGCCGGGCTCCAACAGGAACACATAGAGCGCCGCCGCGAGTGCCAGCGCAGCGCCAGCGAGCAGGACGGTGCGTTCCCTTGGGGAATACGAGCCCCAGGTCGTGCGGACGGTGTCGACGATTCTCATGCGCCGGCCTTCGACCGCAGCCGCAGCGTGATGGCGCCGGCGGCCGGCCCTTCCTGCAGGTTCGCCTCGTAGCCCTGCGGCAAGGGCTTGGCTCGCAAGTCCTTGAGGAGCGTCGCGGCCTGTTGCCCCGTCGCTGGGCGCAGCGTCACGGTCAGGGCGGAATTTTCGTAGGTCACGCTCTCGACGCGATGACGCGCGGTATCGCGCAGCTCCTCTGCGAAGATGCGCAGCAGCGAGAGAAAATCCTCGCGGCCTGCGTAGCCCGCCTGTTGCCGCAGTCCTGCGAGGGCGCGGCTCATCTGCAGCGGCGGGTCCACAACGGCAGCGCTCTCGCCGAAGGTCTCGCGGTAGATGGTGTGCATTTCGCCGAGGAGCGCATTTCGCTCGCGAACCTTGGCGCCCCAGTCCAGCGCAATCGCGGCGGTGCTCAGCGCAAGCAAGGCTGCGGCCATGATCGCCGGGCGACGCAAGCGCTGCAGCCACGGGGTCGTGCCGCGGTGCGCCACGAATTCCCCCTGCAGGAGCTCGGTCTCCGGTCGGCGCCTCGCGTCCGTCCAGTGCCACTCGGGACCTGCCTCCACCGGTAATCCGAGCGCAGCCGACCACGCGCGCACATCGGGCACCGGGGACCCGCGAACCGGGCGCATCACGATAGCCTGCGGGCCTGCGCCCTCGGCGCGCGCCCGTTCCAGTGCGAGCTGCAGGGCCACTGGCGCGGCGTCCGCTTCCGTGCGATCGAGGGCGATCGCCTGATTCTCCCCGGTGCGCGCGAAACCTTCGTCGCCCCGCGACACGACGGTCCAGGTGTGCAGCTCCAGCGCCGGCAGCAGGCTTTCCGGATACGCGGAGACCGCGGCGAGGCCCGCGCTCTGCAGCCTTGTGAGCAGCGAGCCAAGCCACTGCCGGTCGACGATGGCGAGGCAAAGCGAATTCTTTGCCGGCCCCGGCGTGGCGGCAACATGCAGCTGCTCCGGGTCCGGAAGCGCAAGCTCCTCGGCGAGAAAGCGCAGCCCCTTTCCGAGTCGCTTCTGCTGCGACGGGGGTGCGACGACAGCGTCGAGCGTCACGAGATCGCTCGCCAGCACCACCTCGCATGCGCCCTTGACCGGAGACTGGGCCAGATTGCCGATGCCCGCGGCCAGCACCTCGCCTTCATTGCCGATGGTTGCCCACTCGAACTCGCCGGTCGAGGGGGTGTCGCGCGTCACGCGGATGCGGCAGGCGGTCATCGCATCCGCTGCCACAAGATGGCCGGCATGCCGGTCTTCTCACGTTGCAGCAGAGCCTCCATGCGCACGTCGGCCTTGCCCACCGTCGCGCGGCCCCTCAACAGGAAGTACTGGCTCTCGATCGACAGATCGCCTGCTTCCCATTCAAAGGCGCGGCGCGGCAGTCTCGCGCGGAAGTCATCCATGGTGCGAAAGGGTGTCGTCGCGCGGCCGCCCGTCAGCGCCTGGGCCTCGGCTAGCGTAAGTCCGGACACCAGCGCGACGAGGACTTCCGGCGGGGCGAAGTTGACGTTCACCGGGGTGCGCCGCGGCAGCGCGGTGGCGAACCTGCGCAACTGCGCGAGCACCTGCTCGTCCACGCCGCGCACCCGCAGCAACTCGCCGATCTCCGCCACCGGCTGGTTTGCCGCACGGTACGGAACGTCGAGCTGCAGATAGTACGCATCCTCCGCACCATCCTTCGGCAGCGGCTCGTTGTCGGCGTCGACCCAGTCGGCGATGGCCTCCGCGAGGCCGGCCTCCAGGCCGATTGCCTGCAGCAGCCGCTTGAAGACGGCGATATCCCTGGCGCTGGCGTGACCGTCCAGCGCCAGGTTGTTCACGTTGAACAGCGCCTGCTGGTCGCTGATCTCGCCGGCCACCGAGCCTTGCTCGATGTCCGTCGACGGCAGCCCGATTGCCCACAACTCGCCGCCGTGATCCACGTTGGAGCTGCGCGCATCCTGCTGCAGGATGGAGCGCGCCCATTGCGCGCCGCCCTTCAGCACCCAGGTCGCCTGCTCGTAGTCGCGCGCCGTCGTCAATTGCCTCAGGGCGAGATCCTGCTGGCGGACCAAGGACACCGCGGCCGCGGCCGCAAGGGCCACGATGAGCATGGCGACGAGGATGGCGGCACCCCGGTGGCGGCAGGGCAGCGTCATTGCAGCGGCAGGGTTCGCGCGATCTCCTCGCCGCCGGCGAGGACGATCCGCACCGAAACCGCGCGCGGCAACGCCGTCGCGGGCCGTTGTGCCGGCCATTCCGTGGTCCAGCGGCCATCGGCGTCGAGCGCCTGCCACTGCAGGTCTGCGACCGCTCCAAGCAGCTCGTACGCCGCGGGCGCGCTTCCCGGCGCGGCGTCCAGATCCGGCCAGACCAGGTACTCCAGCGCGCCCTCGCGCAGGCGGTATCCCACCCGGCGCGGGGCGCTGCGCATCGCTGCGTCCTCGCCGATGCCCAGCCGTGTGAATTCCAGTTGCCCGCTGCCGGATGCCGCGCCTGCGCTCACGCCTGTGGTCAGCAGCAGCGCCGGGCTCGTGCGGTCCGCGCCGTCCCGCGTCGTGCGCCCGACCGCCATCGTCAGGTCCTCGCTCAACTGCGAGAACAGCAGCGACACGTCGCTCCAGCGGCGTGTTTCCGCCTGCAGCCGCGCCTCCGCGTCGAGAACCGAGTTCAGTCCGCGGTAGCCCAGCGCGCCCACGATGGCGAGCACCGCCATCGCGACCAGCAGTTCGAGCAGGGTGAAGCCGCGGCTGCGCACCTCAGAACTCCCTGGAGAGCACGCCGACCAGGCGGCGAAGCTCGTGGGTGGGATCGCCGGCTTCCGTCACGTGGATCTCTACGCGCCGCAAGCCCGGATGCGGCGTGGCGATGACCTCGGCACGCCAGCGGAAATCCAGGCCGGCCTGGCGCTCAGCGCCTTCGGTCACGCCAACGCCGGGCCAGGCGCGGCGCGCGACGAGCTCGCCGAGGCGGTTCTCCGCAACCAGGCCCGCCAGCACGCGCTGCTTGTGCGCGACCGCGGAATCGGTGGAAAGCGAGACCGACCTGGCCGCCGCAGCCATCGCGATCGCGAGAATGGCGAGCGCGACCAGGACCTCAACCAGCGTGAATCCGTGCGCTCTCGGAACGGGTGCGAGCATCGTCGCGTGCTTCAAGGGGGACCAGCGAAACGCGGCCGAGCGGGCCTCCACGCAGGGTGAAGCCCGCATCGCCTGCCGCGACCGTCGCGGCGATCGCGCCAGCGAGGCCGTACGGCGACATCACGATGCGCTCTCCGTCGCGAAGCGGATGTGCTTCGACCGTGACATCACGCAGCAGCACGCCGTCGGGGAGTGATCTGCGCCGATACACGCTGTCATCGGCGAATGCCACCCACCCGCCGTCCTCCGACCTGCGAAAGAACGCATAACCGCCGGGCACCGGCGACCAGGCGATGCTTTGTCCGCTCGCGCGCGCCTCAGCGAGCGCGAGCTCGATCAGCGCGGCGAGCCTGCGGCCCTCGGTCCGGGCCTGCGCGGCTGCGCTGGGCGATGCGACGATGACCAGCATCGTCGACAGCACGGCAACGAGGACCAAGGTGACCAGAACCTCGATCAGCGTGAAGCCCGATTGCCGCATGCGGATCGTGTCGCGCACTACAGGCTCCACGACCCCACATCCGCGTCGAAGCCCTCGCCTCCGGCAACGCCATCCGCGCCGAAGCTGAAGATGTCGATCTCGCCGTGCAGGCCGGGACTCAGGTACTGGTAGGGGTTGCCCCAGGGATCCCTCGGCATGCGCTCGAGGTATCCGCCCGTCTTCCAGTTCGGCGCCAGAGGAGGGATGGTGGGCGGCTTGACCAGCGCTGCCAGGCCCTGCTCGGTGGTCGGATAGCGCAGATTGTCCAGGCGATAAAGCTTCAGCGCCTGCGAGAGCGTACGGATGTCCTGCTGCGCGGCGATCACTCTGGCTTCGTCCGGGCGGCTCATGACTCTCGGCACGATCAATGCCGCGAGGATGGCGAGGATCACCACCACCACCATGATCTCGATGAGCGTGAATCCGCGCGCTTCGGCCGCGCGCCGCCGTAACCCCTGTCGGAACGTCACGACAGGAGCGCGCTTCGTCGCCTGAGGAAGCGATGCTGCGGGGTTTGTGCTGCGCATCGAGGGAGGGAATCCGGTGGTTCGAACGGTGTACTATACATCGAGCGTTGCGCTACCTGTCTCCCGATGCATTCAACAGGAATGAACCGCCTGACGCACTGGATCCTGAACGAGGCCTCGATGGTCGCCCTCGAGCTTACGCTCGTGGCGGCGCTCGCGATCAGCCTTGCGTACTGGACATGGGTCGCCATCAGTCCGGCGACCGTGGCGGCACCGATGCTGTCCGCGGGTCCGGGTTCCGGCCGGCCGGAGCAGCTCGCCAGCGGTAACCTGTTCGGGGCGTCCTCGCCAGGCGTCGCGACGGGGCCGCGCAGCGCGGGCGCGGGGTTCACGCTGGTCGGCGTTTTTTCCGGCGAGCGGCCGGGCGAGGGCCGGGCGATCTTCGGGCGGCAGAGCGGCCGGCCGGCGAGCATCGCCACAGGCGAATCGGTCACCGAGGGCGTGACACTGCACGAAGTGCATCCGGATCACGTGATCGTCCTGCGCAACGGCGTGGCGGAACGCATCGACCTGGAACGCCGGGTGGGGCGGCCGCTGCCGCCGACGGCGACGGCGCCCGCTCAGGTGCAGAAGAAGTGATGCGGCGCTTTCTCGCTAGCCTTGTTGACCGCGGGGTTCCTGCAAGCGGCCGGCGCACAGCAGGGCCAGGAGCCGGTCACGCTCAACTTCGTCAACGCCGATATCGAATCGGTCGCCGCCGCGATCGGCAAGATGACGAATCGCAATTTCCTGATCGATCCGCGGGTCAAGGGGACGGTCAACCTGGTTTCGGCGCGCCCCGTCCCGGCCTCGGCGGTGTACGGCATCTTCCTGTCCGCGCTCAGGCTGCAGGGGTTCGCGGCAGTGGAAAGCGGCGGCATCACGAAGATCCTGCCGGAGGCCGATGCGAAGCTGCATGTCAGCGGGGCGGGCTCGCGCGGCAGCGCGGGCGGCGATCGCATGCAAACGCAGGTGTACACGCTGAAGTTCACGTCGGCGAGCCAGCTGATGCCGGTGCTGCGCCCGATCATCAGCCCCAACAACACCATCGCGGCGTTCGCCGGCACCAATTCCCTGGTGATCACCGACTACGGCGAGAACCTGCGCCGCATCGAGCGCATCATCGAGGCCATCGACCGGCCTGGCGGCGGCGAGCCGGCCGTCATTCCGCTGCGCTACGCCGCGGCCGCGGACGTGATCCAGACGCTGAGCAAGGTGATGTCCGACAGCATCGTCGCCACGGCGGGCCAGGCGGGCGCCATCGATCCCTCGCTGCGCGTCTATCTCGCGTCCGATGCGCGCACCAACAGCATCGTCGTGCGCTCCGAGAACCCGGCGCGCACGGCGGTGGTGCGATCGATGGTGGAGCAGTTGGACGTGCGCACGGGTACCGCCGCGAATGTGCACGTCGTCTACCTGAAGAACGCCGAAGCCCTGCGAGTGGCGGAGACGCTGCGCGCCATCCTCACCGGCGAATCGGCCGCTGCGCCGGCGCCCACGCAGGCCGCGGGCGCGGCGGGCGCAGCCGCGCCGTCCGCGTCCGCGCTGTCCCGGTCCGCGCAGGCGTCCGCTCAGGGCGGCGGCGCGGTTCAGGCCGATCCGGCCTCGAACGCCCTGCTGATCTCGGCGCCCGATTCGATGTTCGTTCACATCAAGGCGATCATCGACAAGCTCGATGTGCGCCGCGCGCAGGTCTACGTGGAAGCCCTGATCGTCGAGATCCTGGCGGAAAGAGCGGCCGAGTTCGGCATCCAGTGGCAGTCGGTTGGCGACATCACGTCCAATCAGGCTCGCGGGTTCGGCGGCACCAACTTCAGCGGTACCGGGACCGGGGCCAACATCATCGATGCCTCGACCAATCTCGGCACCCTGGGCCCCGGGCTCAACGTAGGCGTGGTGAAGGGGCAGGTCACGATCCCGGGCATCGGCACGGTGACGAACATCGCCGCGCTCGCCCGTGCCCTGGAGACGGACGCCAACGCCAACGTCCTGTCGACGCCGAACATTCTCACGCTGGACAACGAGGAAGCGCGCATCGTCGTCGGCCAGAACGTGCCGTTCATCACCGGCCAGTACGCCCAGACCGGCAGCTCGACGACCGCGACGCCCTTCCAGACCATCGAACGGCGCGACGTCGGCCTGACGCTACGCGTCAAGCCGCAGATCTCGGAAGGCGGCACGGTCCGGCTGCAGATCTTCCAGGAAGTCTCCAGCGTGCAGGACCAAGTCAACCCTGCGGGCATCATTACCAACAAGCGCTCCATCGAGTCCACGGTGCTGGTCGACGACGGCCAGATCATCGCGTTGGGCGGCCTGGTGCGGGATTCGACGAGCGAAGGCGTCGAGAAGGTGCCGCTGCTAGGCGACATTCCTTTTCTCGGCTACCTGTTCAGGTACGACACCCGCAAGCTCTCCAAGGTCAATCTCATGGTCTTCCTGCGCCCGGTCGTGCTGCGCGATAGCGCCGCCTATGGCGGCTTTACGGCCGAGCGCTACCGGCTGATGCTGGGCGAGCAGGACAGGCTCAAGCCGCCGGCGCATCCCATTCTGCCGGACTACCCGAGTCCGCAGTTGCCCGACCCGTACCGGCCGTAACGGCGGCTCGCGTGCGCACGATCAGGCCAGAGGCTCCCTAGCATGGACGCCGTCCGCGACGCCGCAGTCCGGCTGGTGCCCTACCAGTTCGCGAAGACGCATGGCGCGCTCGTGCTGGAACTGTCGGCGGATGAGGCGTCGGTCTGCCTGCGGCAGGGAGCGCGGCCGCAGGCGCTCGCCGAGCTGCGGCGCGTGCTGGGCGTGCCCGTGCGCGTGGCGAGCATGGAGCCGACCGAGGCGTTCGAGCGCCGCCTGGCCGAGGCGTACACGCGAGGGAACCAGTCCGCGGCCCTCGTCGCCGACGACCTCGAGCACGACATGGATCTCTCGCGCCTCGTGCGCGAGATGCCGAAGGTGGAGGACCTGCTCGATTCCGAGAACGATGCGCCCATCATCCGCATGATCAACGTGCTGCTGACGCAGGCGCTGCGCCAGCGCGCCTCCGACATCCACATCGAGCCCTACGAAGGGCGCTCGGTCGTGAGGTTCCGGGTCGACGGCACCCTGCAGAACGTCGTCGAGCCGCACCGCGCGCTGCACGCCGCCATGCTTTCGCGCATCAAGGTGATGGCGAACCTGGACATCGCCGAGAAGCGCCTGCCGCAGGACGGGCGCATCTCCCTGCGCCTTGCCGGCCGCCAGGTGGACGTGCGCGTCGCCACCTTGCCGACGAGCTACGGCGAGCGCGCCGTGCTGCGCCTGCTCGACAAGGAGGACGGCAAGCTGGAACTGTCGAGCCTGGGCATGGCACCCGCGACGCTGGCGCGCATCGACGACCTCATTCACCAGCCGCACGGCATCGTGCTGGTGACCGGGCCGACCGGGTCCGGCAAGACCACGACGCTGTACGCGGCGCTCTCGCGCATCGACTCCCTGGGCCTCAACATCATGACCGTCGAGGATCCCGTCGAGTACGAGCTCACCGGGGTATCGCAGACCCACGTCAATGCGCGCATCGGCATGACGTTCGCGCGCGCGCTGCGCTCGATCCTGCGCCACGATCCCGACGTGATCATGATCGGCGAGATCCGCGACTTGGAGACCGCGCAGATCGCGGTGCAGGCGAGCCTCACAGGGCACATGGTGCTCGCCACGCTTCACACCAATGACGCGATCAGCGCCACTACGCGCATGATCGACATGGGCGTCGAGCCCTACCTGCTGTCCTCGAGCCTGCTCGGCGTCCTCGCACAGCGGCTGGTGCGAAAGCTGTGCCCGGCCTGCAAGCGCGCCTACGCGCCGACGAGCGCCGAGCTCGCGGAGTTCGGTGAGAGCCTCGGCGCCGCGCAGTTGTTCGGTCCGGGCAGCTGCGCCGCCTGTCACGGCACCGGCTATGCGGGGCGTACCGGGATCTACGAGCTCTTCGTCGTCGACGCGGAGGCGAAACGCCTGATCCACGCCGAAGACGGCGAGCACCGCCTGCGCGAATACGCGCTCAAGCAGGGCATGGCGATGCTGCGCCAGGACGGCCTGCGTTGGGTGCTGTCCGGCGTTACGTCCCTGGAGGAAGTCGTACGGGTGACGCGTGAGTCCTGAGCGCGCGCCCCGCGGATCGCCGCGCCGGGGTTGAATCATGCCGGCGTACAGCTATGTCGCCGTGGACGCGCAGGGCCGGACCCGGCGCGGCGTCGTCGAGGCGGAGGCGCCGCGCCAGGCGCGCGCGGGGTTGCGCAGCGATGGCCTCGTGCCCCTGGAGCTGGCCGAAGTCGAGCCGGAGGCGGCGGCGCCGGGCAAAGCAGGCTGGCGGGGGCGACGGCTGCGCCTTTCCACCGGGGCGCTGGTGCTGTTCACCCGGCGCCTTGCGCTGCTTCTCGAGGCAGGGCTGACGATCGAGCAATGCCTGGACGCGCTCATCGAGCAGGCGCAGGACGAGGCGGGCGGCCGCATCGTCGCCGCCGTGCGAGCCGAGGTGCTGTCGGGCCAAAGTCTCGCCGCCGCGTTCGACCGGTTTCCGGCTTCGTTTCCAGACATCTACCGCGCGCTCATCGGCGCAGGCGAGCAGTCGGGGGACCTCGCGGGCGTCATGTCGCGCCTCGCCGACTACCTGGAGAGCCGCCAGGCAATGTCGCAGACGGCCGGCCTCGCGCTTCTCTACCCCGCGATCGTGGCGTCGGTGGCGCTGCTGATCGTGGTGGGGCTGCTGACCTACGTCGTGCCGCAGGTGGTCGAAGTGTTCGAGCACAGCCGACAGGAGCTGCCGTTCCTCACGCGCGCGCTTCTCTGGCTGAGCGCAGCTCTGCGGGGAAACCTCTGGCTGATCGTCGCACTTTCCGTGGCGCTCGTCGTCGGCGCCCGCTTCGCCTGGGCGCGCGAGGCGTGGCGCGCGAGGTGGCAGGCGCGGATCCTTCGCTGGCCGGTGATCGGCCCGCTGCTGCTTGGCATCGGCACCGCGCGCCTGGCCAGCACCCTGGCGATCCTGGTGGGCGGGGGCGTTCCGCTCCTTCAGGCGCTCGCGGCGAGCGCCCGCGTGATGGGAAGCCTGCCGCTGAAGGCAGCGGTCGAGGAGGCAGCCAAGCTGGTGCGCGAAGGCAGCACCCTGCACCGCGCTCTCGACAGCCGCAGGATCTTTCCGCCGATCTTCATCCACCTGGTGTCCTCCGGCGAATCGAGCGGCCGCCTCACGCACATGCTGCAGCAGGCCGCCCGCCACCAGGAGCTCGAGAACGAGCGCCGCATCCGCCTGCTCACGGGAATCCTGGAGCCTGCCGTCATCGTGGCGATGGGCATCGTGGTGCTGCTGGTGGTGCTGGCCATCCTGATGCCGATCATCGAGATGAACCAGCTCGTGCGGCCGTGAGGCCGCGCGCGGGGAGGGTGTCAGCCCCGCGCAGGAATCAAACGATTAGAGTTCCTGAACGCCCGTCGAAGCGTCCTTGGGCAGCTTGACCGCCGGCACCGCGGGACTCATGGCGGGCGCCGGATCCGGAATCCTGCGCTCGTAGTAACCGGCGCGGAAGCCCAGGGAATAGTCGTCGATTCCAACCTGCGCGTGCTTCGAGGGCGTCAGGCCGCGCCGGCGGAAAGCTTCACCATCGACAAAGCCTTCGGCGCGAGCCAGCGACCAGCCGTTCTTCTCAGCGAGTACCTTGGTCTTCTCTTTCGTCAGGTAGTGCATAGATCCCCCGATATCTTCCCCGAATCGCTATCCCTGCAATGCGGCGCCCGCTCTGCGTCGGGCTACGCCCCTCGTTCCTGTATTCCTCGCGCGCTCTTCCAATCGGCTCTTACCTGGCGCCTTTCCCCCACAGCACTACTTCCACGGTGGCCACAAGAATCATGATGTCCAGAAAAAGCGAGTGGTTCTTGACGTAGTACAAATCGTGTTGAAGCTTCTCGATGGAATCGTCGACCGACGCCCCGTAGGCGTAGCGAACCTGCGCCCAGCCCGTGATGCCCGGTTTGACGCTGTGGCGCAGTGCGTAGTAGGGAACCTGCTTCGCGAGCTGGTCGACGAATACCGGCCGCTCGGGCCGCGGGCCCACGAAGCTCATCTCGCCCTTGAAGCACGTTGAAGATCTGCGGCAACTCGTCGAGCCGGCACTTGCGGATGATTCGCCCGACCCGGGTGGTGCGATCGTCGTTGGCCGTCGCCCACTGTGCGCCGCCGATGCGCTCCGCATCGTTCCGCATGCTGCGCAATTTGTAGAGCGTGAAGACGCGCCCGCCCTGGCCGACCCGTTCCTGCCGGTAAAGCACGGGCAAGCCGCTCTCGAGATAGATGCACAGGGCGGCGACGAGCAGGACGGGCAAGCACACGAGCAGCAGTACGCCGCTCACGATCAGGTCGAACAGGCGCTTCACCACGTTGCCGAAGACGCTCTGGCGAAAGCCGTCCCCGAGGACCATCCAGCTCGGATTCAGGGACTCCAGCATCACCTGCCGGTACTCGCGTTCGAAGAAGGTCGGCAGCTCGACGACCTTGACGCCCTTCACCTTGCACTCCAGCAGTTGCTGCACCGGAAGCCCGCCGCCCCGGCGGTCCCTGACCGCGACGACGATCTGGTCGATCGCGTGCCTCTGCGCCAGGGACAGCAGCGACTCTCCCTGCCCTACCGCCAGCACCTGGGGCGAGGGAACGAAATGCCTCCCGGGCTGGAGCGAGACATAGCCGACCACCTCGATGATTGGGGTTGTGCTTCGCGTACTCCGCGAGCTTCGCGACCCGGGAGCCCGTCCCCAGCACCAGCACGCGAGACTTGAACGCGCTCGCGTTGTTCCACTTGTCGAAGGCGGCGCGCACGAGCAGGCTGCCGGCCAGCGCCAGCGCGATCACCGTGGCGCCGAGCGCAAGCGGCCCACGGTGGAGCGAGGGCACGAGATACGTGCCCAGGCCGATCATCGCGAAGCCCAGCACGAAGGCGGCAACGAGGCGAACCCTGATGGACTGGGTGTTGTTCCACAGGTCCCACTGGTACAGCCCCATGCTCAGCATGATGACGATCATGCCGACCGCAAAGACAGCCGCCAGCAACCGGTACCGCCGGGCCCAGCGCCCGGGACTGCAGCGCCGGATCCGGCAAACGGGAGAGAGATGCCGACTTGGGCCGCGATCAACAGGACCACGCCTTCGAGGGCGGCCAGAACCACCAGTCTCCCGGGAACGTAGTGGCTGAAGAGGTTGATCATCGTCGATATGTTGGAACGCAATCGTTACAGCCCGTGCAGCTAGATGCGCTTGTCACGAACTCGAGTGCGCGATTGTGCTGTGCTTCCGCGGGGAGTTGACTGTCAAATCTCGTGCGCGGGCCGTTCGTCCGGCGGATGGCCGAAGACAATGAAGTAACGCCTGCGACAAGACGACCAGCTTGCAAGATCCCCCCCGGGCCCCCGCGCTTCGCTTGGATGCAGCGCGGTCAATGTACGTCTGCTCGCTGCCACGAATCCAGCCCCCCAGTACACTTGTCTGTCCAAGACATGCACCACTATATGTGAGGCTGAACGCGAAGTTCTGTCGATGGAATCTTAATGTGACATGTGAGATTGTGGGCGCAATTCGGTGAAACCAAGATGAAACAACCTCATGAGATCATTATCCGAGGGTCCAAGACATGCAAATGGCTTGGAGGATGCGCCTCGATCCGTGAGGCCTCCGCCGGCCCGAGCAGCCAGCCGTCAAACTTGATGCGACAAGATTGCGGATATACCAGCCCATCGCCTCTTTGAGGCCCTCGCGGACGCGATGCGTCGGGGCGTAGCCGAGCAGGTTCCGAGCCTTTGGTGATGTCGGCCTGTGAATGACGCACGTCGCCTTCCCTGAATTCCCGGTAGTCGCGGGCGGCACTCGCGCACATGCGGAAATTGCTCCGACCAGCAGCGCGCGCTCAAGCTCGAATAGCTCGTTTAGCGTGGTGCGCTCGGCGACGGCGACGTTGTAGACCTGGTTCAACGCCTCGGCGTTGTCGGTGGTCGCGGCGAGCAGGTTCGCCTGGACCGCGTTATCGACATAGCAGAAGTCGCGGCTGGTTTCGCCGTCGCCGTTGATGTACACCGGCTCGCCGCACGATGAACTGGGCGATCCACTTCGGAATGACGGCCGCGTAAGCGCCCTCGGGATCCTGGCGTGGCCCGAAGACGTTGAAGTACCTCAGCCCGATCGTATTCAGGCCGTAGCAGCGGGCAAAGACATCGGCGTAGAGCTCGTTTGCGTACTTGGTGACCGCGTAGGGCGAGAGCGGCCTGCCGATCGCATCCTCCACCTTGGGCAGGCCCGGATGGTCGCCATAGGTGGAGCTGGACGCCGCGTAGACGAAGCGCGCAACCCGCGCATCGCGGGCCGCCACCAGCATGTTCACGAAGCCGGTGAGATTGGACTCGTGGGTCGCCAGCGGATCCGCAACTGAGCGCGGCACCGAGCCCAGCGCCGCCTGGTGCAGCACGAAGTCCACGCCGGCGCAGGCGCGCCGGCAGTCCGCGAGCGTCCGAATGTCGCCCTCGATGAACGTGAAGTTGCGCCAGGCCGCCTCGCCCGCGCACTGCCTGCACCTCGTCGAGGTTGCGCGCATAGCCGGTCGCGAAGTTGTCGAGGCCGACCACGGACTGGCCGAGCGCGAGCAGGTTCTCCAGGAGGTGCGAGCCGATGAAGCCGGCGACCCCCGTGACCAGCCAGCGGCGCGGCGCGTGGCGCACGAGCCGCTGGACTTCCTCGTATCTGGAGGTCACCTCAGCGCTCCGCCGCGGGCGATTTCCGGCACCGCCGCCCGGCGCCAGCCGCGTCAGCCCCGCTCACAGTCGCCATACCGTGAGGCCTGCGCGTTGCATGGTCCCGATGTCGAACTGGCCCTTTACGTCGATGAAGCAGCCCTTGTCGATGACTTTCGCCAGGTAGTCCTCCAGCGGCCTGGCGACGAACTGCCGGTGCGCGACCGCGGCCACCACGGCCTCGGCGCGCGGCAGCGCTTCCCACGGCACGAGCTCGAGGCCGTACTCGTGGCGCGCCTCGGCACCGTCGGCGACCGGATCGTGCACGTGCACCTCCATGCCGTAGGACTTCAGCTCCTGGATCACGTCGATGACGCGCGTATTGCGGATGTCGGGGCAGTTCTCCTTGAAGGTCAGGCCCAGCACGTTGACGCGCGCGCCCTTGACCTGCGAGCCGTTGCGGATCATGTGCTTGACAGTCTGCTCCGCGACGAACTTGCCCATGCCGTCGTTGATTCGACGTCCCGCAAGGATGACCTGCGGGTGATAGCCGATCTTGTCGGCCTTGTGGGTGAGGTAGTAGGGATCCACGCCGATGCAGTGCCCGCCGACCAGGCCCGGGCGGAACGGCAGGAAGTTCCACTTCGTGCCGGCGGCCTGCAGCACTTCGAGCGTGTCGATGCCGATGCGGTCGAACAGGATGGCGAGCTCGTTCATCAGCGCGATGTTCAGGTCGCGCTGCGTGTTCTCGATCACCTTCGCGGCCTCGGCGACCTTGATGCTCGAGGCACGGTAGACGCCGGCGCTGACGATGCTCTCGTAGAGCGCGGCCACCTTCTCCAGCGTCGCCGCGTCGTCGCCGGATACCACCTTGACGATGCGCGTGAGCGTGTGCTCCTTGTCGCCGGGATTGATGCGCTCGGGCGAATAGCCGACGTGAAAGTCCCGTCGCCAGCGCATGCCGGAGGACTTCTCGAGTATCGGCACGCACACTTCCTCGGTGGCGCCGGGATAGACCGTCGACTCGTAGACCACGATCGCGCCGCGCCTTCATGTGCCTGCCCGCCGACTCGCTCGCGCCCGCCAGCGGGCCGAAATCGGGCTGATGCGCGTCGTCCACCGGCGTCGGCACGGCGATGACGATGAAATCGGCCTGCGCAAGCGCCGCGGGATCCGTGGTCACGCTAAGCTGCGCGGCGGCGCGCAGGTCGTCGCTGGACACCTCGCCGGTCGGATCGACGAAACGCCGGTAGTTCTCGACCTTCGCGGGCGAAAGGTCGTAGCCGATGGTCTTCCACTTCTTGCCGAACTCGACCGCGAGCGGCAAGCCCACGTATCCCAAGCCAACAACCGCGACTGTGTTCATGACCTCACGCTCCGGGCGCCAAGAGCGCACCGCGCGCCCTCATGCTTGCGGTCGGCGTGGCGCATCCCGATCGGATTGCATCGGCAAGGCGGGCGCGAACCGGGAGCGGATTGTGCATCGAAGCTGCGGTTCTTTGAATAGGCCCTTTAACATTCTTGCGTCCACGCACTTTCCCGGCAGCGAGGCTCGGCGCTCGCGATGCGTGCCGCCCGACACTCGACGCCGGCGGCTCGAGCGCGGCGGTGGCGGAGCGAGCGGAATCTTGACAATTGCGCTGTTGGTGAACGAGTCGCCGTGGCATAGAATATTTGCCCCGCTACAGCGCGGGGAGAGCGTATCTGCCTGATAGGGCAGCGAAAGTGCCAGTGGGCGCGCCATCTTGGAAGGCTGCATAGCATGCGGGGATCGGCCCCTATGAACGCCATGAATTGGCTAGCCAGATTTTTGCTCGCGCTCGGCGCAGCCTGCGCCTGCACGGCGTGGGCGCAGGATGCACTGCCGGAGTATCGGCTCGGTCCCGGCGACTCCATTCGCATCCAGGTGTTCCAGAATCCCAACCTGACGCTCGAAACGCGGGTGAACGAGAATGGCATCATCACGTACCCGCTCATTGGCACCGCGAGGATCGGCGGCTTGTCGATCGCGGATGCGGAGCAACGCATCGCGAGCGCGCTGCAATCGGGTGGTTTCATCAAGCAGCCGCAGGTGAACATCCTGCTGCTGCAGAACCGCGGCAACCAGGTTTCCGTGCTCGGTCTGGTCACCCGGCCGGGCCGTTATCCCCTGGAGACCTTCAATACGCGCGTATCCGAGATGCTGGCGATCGCCGGCGGCACCGCGCCAGGCGGCGCCGACGTGGTCGTCCTGAGCGGCACGCGGGACGGCAAGCCCTTCCAGAAGGAGATCGACATCGCCGCCATCTTCTGGACAAGCGGCTGCAGGAAGACCTGCTGGTGCGCGGCGGCGATGCGATCTACGTCCACCGCGCGCCCATGTTCTACGTCTATGGCGAGGTGCAGCGTCCCGGGTCCTACCGCGTCGAGCGCGACATGACGATCCGCCATGCTCTGGCCGTGGGCGGTGGCCTCACGCCGCGCGGCACGGAGCGGGGCTTGAGCGTGTACCGCCGCAAGCCCGGCGGCGGGATCGAACCGGTCGTGCCGAACCTCGGCGACCTGGTCCGGCAGGACGACGTGCTGCACGTTCGCGAAAGCCTGTTCTAGGGGCCGCGCCGTGACTGCGCTGCAGCTCCTCCTCGCGCTTAGGGCACGGCTCTGGCTCCTGGCGCTCGTGCTGGTGGCGACCGCGAGCGCCGGATTCGCGCTGACCCAGGTGCTGAGCAAGAGATACACGGCATCCGCGGTGGTTCTGGTCGACGTGAGGTCACCGGATCCTGTCGCGTCCATCATCGATCGTGGCACGACGCCGGCGCCGAGCCTGCTGGCGGCGCAGGTGGACATTGCCAGGAGCGCGCGCGTGGCGCGGAAGGTGGTCGCGGCGCTGAAGCTCGCCGAAGACCCGGCCGTCAAGGAAGAGTGGGCGCGGGCGACGGGCGGGCAGGGCAGCCTGGAGGAGTGGCTGGTTTCGGTGATGCGGGAGCGGATGTCGGTGAAGCCGTCCGTGAGCGGTGCGGTCGTCGCGTGGAGTACGAGGCCAAGGATCCCACCTTCGCCGCGGCCGCTGCAAACGCATTCGCGCTCGCCTGGATCGAAACCAACGTCGACATGAAGGTCGATCAGGCGCGGCAATACACCGCGTGGTTCAAGGAGCAGAGCGAAACGCTGCGCGACAGCCTCGAGAAGGCGCGAGCCCGCCTTTCCGACTTCCAGCGTGAGAAAGGCATCACCGCCAGGGACGAGCGCCTCGATGCGGAGACGATCAAGCTGCAGGATCTGTCCGCGCGGCTGACGATCGTCCAGACACAGACCGCGGACGCCGTCGGCAAGCAGCGATCGGGGAGCGCCGGTGACACGCTGCCCGAAGTGGCCCAGAATCCCCTCATCGTCGCCCTCAAGGCCGACGTCGTCGCGCCAGGAGGCCAGGCTCGACGAGCTGGCAGGCAACCTGGGCAGGAATCACCCGCAGTACCAGAGCGCCGCGGCGGAACTGGCCGCGTTGAAGCGGCGAATCGATGCCGAGACGCAAAGGCTCGTGGGCGGATTCTCGGCGATGCGAGTGTCCGGCAGGGGGAGCGAGGCGGAGCTTAGGGCGGCGATCGAGGCCCAGCAGAAGAGGGTGATGCAGCTCAAGGGCGCGCGCGACCAGCTCGCCGCCCTGCAGCGGGACGTGGACGCGGCCCAGGTCTCCTATGACGCCGTCGACAGGCGCTTCTCGCAGCTGAGCCTCGAGAGCCAGGCGAAGCAGAGCAACGTCTCGGTGTTCAGCACGGCAATTCCGCCGACCACGCCCACCAGCCCGAACTTCGTTCGCATCATGCTCGGGGCGATCCTGCTCGGCGCGCTGCTTGGCGCCGGCGCCGCGGTGGGCCTCGAGATGCTCGACCCTCGCGTGCGCTCGCCCGAAGAGGTGGTCGAGATGCTTCAGTTCCCGGTGCTGGGCGTGATTCCGCATGTCGACAAGCCGCGCCAACTGACGCCGCCGCCGCGGCTGGCGGCGCTGAAACTCAAGTAGGGAGCCCAAGATCGACCTCCTGCCCGACGAGCTGGACAGCTTGCCGCGCCCGAAGGCGGTGGACGAGCGCTCGCTGGGCAGCATTCTCGTGCGTGCCGGGCGGCTCACGCCCGATGCGGTCGCGCGGGTCGTGCAGCTGCAGAGCGAGCAGGGGTTGCGCTTTGGCGATGCTGCGGTGAAGCTCGGGCTGTTGACCGGCGCGGACGTGGAAATGGCGGTCGCGCGCCAGTTCGATCACCCCTTCCTGGTACGTGGCGAGAGCAAGGTCGCGGAAGAGGTCATCGCCGCCTATGCGCCCTTCACCGCGCCGGCGGAGGCCTTGCGCGCTCTGCGTGCGCAGCTTTCCCTGCGCTGGTTCGATGGCGATCCGCTGCGCACGGCGCTGGTCGTGCTCAGCGCGGAGCGGGGCGAAGGCCGCAGCTTCATCGCCGCCAATCTGGCGGTGATCTTCTCGCAGCTCGGCGAGCGCACGCTGCTGATTGACGCCGATCTGCGCAATCCGCGCCAGCACAAGCTGTTCGGGCTGGACAATCGGGCGGGCCTGTCGGCCATGCTCTCCGGGCGCGGCGGCAGGCCCAATGCGCTTCAGCACGTGCCCGGCCTGCCGGGACTGTCCGTGATGACCGCGGGCGAGCCGCCGCCCAATCCGCTCGAGCTGCTGGCGCGGCCGGCGTTTCCGCACATGCTCGCAGAGCTGCGGCAGAAATTCAGCGTCATCGTTCTGGATTCCTCCGCGGCGTCCGAGCACGCGGATGCGCTGACCGTGACGGTGCGAACGGGCGCGGCGCTGGTCGTGGTGCGCAAGAACGCGGCGCGCAAGTGGAGGGTGCGCGGCGTCTCCGAGCATGTGACCGAGTGCCACGCGACGGTCGTTGGCACGGTGCTCAACGACTTTTGAGCCCTCGAGGCGGCCTGTTCCCGGCATGGAATATGTCACGTGCGTGCCGGGACGTTTGTCATGTGTGCAGAGCTAATAATTTGTAATACTTATGAATTGGTGAAAGTTTCACACTGAGACCGAGCGAGCGCGCCAGACATGCAGCGTATTGAGCCGAGACATTGGATAGCCCATTGGGCGGTGCTGGGTGCGACGCTGCTCGCGTGCATCAGCCTGTCCGGCTGTCCTGCGCCTGCGGAGGAAGACGCCGCTTCCGGCTCCGGCTCGGGATCGCAGGTCACCGACACCCTCGCGCCGACGACGCCCGCAGGCGTGACCGCGGTCGCATCCTCGCCTTCGAGCATCAACGTGAGTTGGACAGCCTCGGCGGACAACGTGGCCGTTCGCGGCTACGCGGTATACCGGGATGGCGCCGGCAGCCCGCTCCTCCCGCTTCTGGGCACGGTCACCACGTTCCAGGACACTGGTCTCAATCCAAACACCACGCACTCCTACAGGGTCGCGGCCTACGATGAGGCGGGGAACTTCTCCGCCCAATCGTCGCCTGCGAGCGCCACCACGCCTGCACCCGATACGACGCCCCCCTCCAACCCCACGGGACTGACCGCGAGCGCCATTTCCAGCGCTCAGATCAACCTGAGCTGGACGGGCTCCAGCGACAACGTGGACGTCACCGGCTACAGGGTGTTTCGCGACGGCGCTCTGGTGGCGACCTTGGGCGATGTCACCTCGTATCAGAACACGGGATTGACGGCCAACACTGCGTACGCCTACTACGTCGTGGCTTTCGACGCTGCGGGCAACACCTCGGGGCCGTCGGCGACGGCAAACGCCACCACGCTTGCACCCGATGTCACGCCCCCCTCCGACCCCACGGGACTGACCGCGAGCGCCATTTCCGGCTCCCAGATCAACCTGGGCTGGGCGGCGTCGACCGACAACGTTGCGGTCACTGGCTACAAGGTCTACCGCGACGGCTCGCTGGCGGCGACGCTGGGCAACGTGACCGCCTACCAGAACTCCGGTCTGGCGCCCGGCACCTTTTATTCCTTCACCGTGTCCGCGATTGACGGAGCGGGCAACGAGTCCGGGCAGTCGCCGGCCGCGACGGCGACGACGTTGCCGGCCAACGCCAGCGTCACGCTCGAATGGGATGCGGTGGCTCACCCGGACCTCGGCGGCTACCGTATCTACTTCAGCCACACCAACCAGAGCAATTACCAGACTGCCGGGCAAGGGGTGGACGTGGGCAACGTAACGGAGTACACGGTCACGGGGCTGGTTCCCGGCACGCGCTACTACTTCAAGGCGACGGCCTATTACACGTCGAACGTCGAGAGCTCCTTCTCGAACGAGATCTTCAGGGACATTCCTTGATTGGTCCGCGGCCGGTCAAGCATGCTTTTTTCGGGCAGGAACAGTCGGGAGCTGCAGCGAGGAGAAGACGCGTGAAGACACTCTGGATCGGGCGACCGCGGCTGAGCCGCGTCGCGGCGTGGTGCCTGCTGTTCGCAGTCCTGGTGACAGGCGCGACCTATGCCTACCTGAGCGACACCGTGGCTCATGCTCCGCCCACCTCGGGCCCGTTCGCCTACAACACGTTCAAGCCGGGCGCGGCTGGCTTTCCGGCGCTTGGCGGCACCTACACCGATCCGGTATTCGGCCAGACGATCAAGAGGCTGAGCGACATCGGTGCGAATAGCACCCAAGACGACCTGTACGCCCACTGCTGGGGGAACGCCAACGGGACGATGTACTTCCACAACGGGCTTGGCCAGCTCGACATCCGGCGTACCTCGGACGGGGCGGTGGTCGCGGCGAATCAGCCGGGGGGCAACTTCGACGTAATCTGGCATCCGACCGATCCGGACAAGTACCTGTACCGCAGCGGCACCAGCCTGATCGAGCGCTCGGTTTCCACGAGGAGCACGAGCTGGTCGAAGAATTTCGGCTCGAACTTGACCAGCCTCGGCGGCTCGATCAACTGGGTGGACAAGACCGGGCGCTACTACGTGATCGCCTACGGCGGCGCCGGTCACGTGTACGACCGCACGGAAGATGTGGTCTACAGCAACACGATCAGCGGTTCCTTTGGAGCCGGCTACCTCGGGATCACGCCGGACGGCAAATACGCCGTCTTCAGCGATTCGAATGACCTGTATTCCCACGCGCTCGATCACGGCGCCAACTCGATTAGCCCGGCGGTGATGTTCATGCGTAGCACCGCCGCGGCGAGCGACCACGCGGTATACGTGTCGGCGTCCGACGGGAAGAACTACGCCTTCTCCACGCTCGCGAATCTGTCTGCGCCGGCGGGGATGCGCTACTACGCCTACGACATCTCGATCAACCGCGCCGGCATGAGCACGTCGCAGATCCTCGCGAGCGTGCTCGCGAACGGCCGCGCGACCATCGAGGTCACGGACGTGGACGAGCTCGAATCGCATTTTTCGCACGGGCCAAACGGCGCCGGGCAGGATTGGGTGTTCATCGACACGGAGGATCAGGGCGACACTTTCAACTCGACGCCCGGCAGCTGGAGGCGCTACCAGCAGGAAATCATCGCGATCAACGTGCTCACCGGAGCTGTGCGCAGGTTGGCGCACCACCGCTCGCGCTCGGTGCAGAATTACTACGCCCAGCCGCGCATCAGCACGTCTTGGGACGCCTCCCTGGTCATGTGGAGCAGCAACTTCAATACCAGCTCGCCTTCGGAGTATGCGGACTTCTACGGCATTCAATCTCCGCTGGGCCTCGGTTTCCCCGCCCCGCAGAATCTGCGGTTCAAGTGAATTGGGGCACGGTCCCGATGCTCGAACCCGCGGGCCGCAGTCCGGCGCCCTGACCCCATGCTGTACTTGAGCAGGGCCCGCGCGGCGGCGCCCGCTCGCGCGAGTGCGGAGACCTGGACGCTCTCCTTCTCGTGCCTGGCGCTGTACATGCTCTTCTACTACTTCAGCCCGGAAGACTACTTCCCGGCGCTCGAGACCTTCCCCATCTACAAGCTGCTCGCGGGCGCCGCGCTCGGCTTCCAGGTGCTGCGAAACATGCAGCACAAGCGGCCGTGGCTGACGCTGCCACCCGAGATGCGCCTGCTGATCCCGCTGTTCGTGCTGATGATCGCCAACGTCGCCTTCTCCAACTGGCCGGGGGGCAGCGCCGAGGTGTTCCAGGGGCGGATCGTGAAGACGGCGCTGCTGGCGGTTCTCATCGCCAACGCGATCGAGACGGAGAAGCAGTACCGGTACATGCTCATCCTGATGGTCGTGAGCGGCGCCCTGCTGTCCCTCTACGTGGTCTACGCCCATCTGGCCGGAATCGTCGACCGATTCGGCAGGGCCCTGGGCTATGGCGAGAAGGAATTCGGCAATCCCAACGACCTCGCGCTGGGCCTGCTGATCATCGTTCCCTTCGCCTACCAGCTGCTGCGCGGCACGAAGTCCGTCTTCATGAAGGCGGCGTACGCGGCGGCACTGGCGGGCATGGTGGGCGCGATCATGATTTCCATGTCGCGAATGGGAATGGTCGGCCTGAGCTTCCTTGCCGCTGCCTGGCTCTACTCGATGCGCAAGGCCGACATTCTGAAGCCCGTGGCGGGCATGTTGCTGGTTGCGGCGATCGTCGTTCTCGCTGCCGTCGCGGTCCCGTCGCTGGGAGACAGGTTCGAGTCGATCTTCGACAGCGACAAAGACCCCAATCGAAGCCGCAGTTTCCGGCTCCAGCACATGTGGGACGGCATCGACATCATCGCGCAGTACCCCGTGCTGGGCGTCGGCATGGGCCAGTCCGCCGAAGTGATCGGCCACAAGCACTTGTTCACGCCCGGGCACTGGGAGCGGATCCACTGCCTGTACATCGAGTTCGGCGCCGACCTCGGCCTTCCGGCCCTCGCCCTCTTCGTCGCGCTTCTCGTCGGCGTGATCCGCCGCCTGGCGCGTGCCGCGAATGCGACAACAATTGCAAGCGCCGAAGGCTCGCACCTCGCCTCGTACCTCGATTCTGCTAGGATGTCGCTGTATACATTCATGGTCGCGGTCACCTTCGCTCCTGCCTCGTATAGCTGGGCGCCGTACATCCTCCTCGGGTTGTCGAGCGCAATTCTCGCCATATCGCGCCGGAGCGCGGCCGCGCAGGCCGCTCCCGCCTCCACGGCGAGGCACGGCGCTGCTGCGAGGCCGGCGATCGTGCGGAGCTAGCGAAGCCGTTCGCGCAGGCAACGGCGGCACGCAGGGGCCGAGACCTTGTGCCTTGCGGCATCGCGCGACGCCTGTGCTCGGGAAATCTGCAAACGCATGCGATACAGTACGAAGCGTCTAATCGTCTATGGCCTTTTCCTGGTCGTGTGGCCGTTCGGCCTGACGAGCCGGCTCGCGCACCGGCGGCTGGGAAGCGAGTTGCCGTTCGACTTCTCGGCGAAGCTCCTCAGCCTCATACCTGGAAAGATCGGCCAGTACGTGCGCGCGGCGTTCTACAAGATGACGCTGACGGAGTCGCACTACGACCTGATGGTGGGCTTCGGCTCGTTCTTCTCGCATCCGACGGCCAGGGCCGGCCGCCACGTCGGCATGGGCAGCTTCACCATCGTGGGCACCGCGAACATCGGCGACAACGTCATGATTGCGAGCCGCGCATCGGTCATGAGCGGAAAGACCCAGCACGGCAGACCCTTGTACGGCAGCGCGCGCCCTCACGAGCTGAAGCTGGAGGCGGTGACGATCGGCGAGGGCTGCTGGATCGGCGAGGGCGCGATCGTCATGGCTTCGCTCGGGCGGCAGTGCATCGTCAGCGCGGGCAGCGTGGTGACCAAGCCCGCTCCGGACCACGCGATCGCCGTCGGCAATCCGGCGCGGTTCCTCAAGCGGACCGAGGATGCGGCTCCCACGGAGGCATGAACCGGCGCACAAGGCACGGCGAGCGCTGCTCGCGCTCTGCGCCGTGCCCTGCCTGATGGCGGCGCCAGGCGTGCTGGTGGCGGAGCCCAGGCACATCGTCTACATCGAGGCTTCCACGGTGAACCGCTGGAAGCTCGACGCATTCGGCGCGCGGACCGGAAGCGAGCGCTATCGCCTGCAGCCGCTTGCCGAGTACGAGTTCGACAAGTCGCGGCTCCTGAAGCAGGTGCTGGCGCCAGGGCAGCGCGGCCCCGATGCCGTCATCCTGCAGGAGTGCTCGGTGTATTTCCCCGGCGACCTGGATGCCTACAAGCGCCAGTATCGCGGCTGGATCGCGGACATCCGCGGCCACGGCCTGACGCCGGTCATCGCCACCGTGGTTCCCCCGGCGCATCGCAAGGGTGCGGCCTCGGTCGCCAAGGGCTTCATCAAGGAGCGCATTCTCGGCCAGCCCAGCCGGTACGGGCAGGTCGCCGCCTTCAACGACTGGCTGCGCGCGCTCGGCAAGGAGATGGGCGTGGCGGTGTTCGACCTCGAGCGGATCCTGCGCATCAGCGCCGAGGACCGGCACATGCGCGAGGAGTACGACGAGGGCGACGGCGTGCACGTGAACCGCGCGGCCTACGACCTGCTCGACAGGGAGCTGCAGGCATTCCTCGACGCCATGCCGTGGCGCAGCGGTTTCGCCCGCAAGTGAACGGCGGGCCGGCGCGCCGGTGATTGCCGGCTAGCGCCGGCGCCGCAATTGCCCGTCGGCGACCGTCAAGCCGCCAGCATGATTCAGGGTGTGCGTGGAAATGACGCGCTTGTCCCATGTCGGCTGCACGCGCGTGACGACGCGCTCGCTGTATTCGCGTTCCGTGAGCGCCGTGATCTCGCAGATGTTCAAGCCGTAGCCGTAGTGGCCTGAGCAGTCCTGCGACGGCCTGTACAGGCGGCCGTCGCGCTCGAACAGGCGCCCTGCGGGGCGCGCCGACCTCGTGTCCGAGACCACAGGGTTGCGCCGATGCGGGATCCAGTTGTCCGACAGCGGGCTGTCGCTGTGGTACACGAACAGCTCGTCCCAGGTCGAAGCCCCTTCCGTTTCCGCCTCGTTGACGAACATCCACCAGCGCCCCTGCCGGTGCAGTAGCGTGGCATCGACCGCGCGGCGCCCCTGCAGCAGCGTCTTGTGGAACTCCCACTCGTATGGAAACGACTTGCACCGGTAGAGGTCAACGGTGCGGTTCGCGCCGCTTTCCGGCACCAGGTAATAGGTCCCGTCGAACTCGAAGATGAAGGGGTAGGAGAGATGAAAGGCGGCTTCGAGCACGCGCACTGGCTCCGCGAAGCTGCCGTCCCTGTTCATCACGATCACCGAGATGTGGCCTTTGCCGTGCGCATACAGCAGCTCCTCGATGAACACGTAGTACTTGCCGTCGCGCGCGACGACGAAGGGGTCCGCCCAGAGGCGATCCTTCGGCGGCGAGAGGTGCCTGAATTGCGGGAGCGAGGTGGAGAGGTCGCCGCCCATGCCGCAAAGCAGGAACCACTGCGGGAAGTAGAGCTTATCGTCCCACTTGCGCCGCAGCTTCTGCAGGAATTTCCGCCACACGAGGCCGGCGAGTTCCGCGTTGGCGGGAGCCGCGGCTGGGCGCGCGTCGCCGGATGGCGGGGACACGCTGTCGCCGCGGGCATCCGCGAGGAACTCGAGCTTCCCATCCTCGTGCAGCGCCATAAGCTTGCGGGGCACGAAGTGCAGGGCCTTCCACAGCGCGTTGCTGCGGTTGTCCGCCAGCGACATGTCGTGGGTCGAGGAGTGGGAGCGGTACAGCGCCCTGTCCCCGCCCGGGTCCTGCGCGAGCATCCACAGCGTCGATTCGATCGCCGGCGAGGATCGCATCACCTCCCAGTAGCCCGGGATGCCGCCCGGGCTGGGCCGCGGGTCGCCGTGCTGATACGCCCAGACGCCATTGCGCGCCGCGTGCAGGATGCCGCCTTGTAGCCTGCGCGAGCCCACCTGCACGAGCACGTCCAGGTCGCGCGCCCGAACGCGGGCCAGATCGTCTCCTTCGATGCGATCGCAGTGCTGCGCGCGCAGCGGGGTTGCCGCCAGCGCCTCCACTCCGGCAGGGAGAGCGGCGCCAACGACCTCGGCTGCCGCGTTCGGCAGCAGTCCGGGCTTGCCGACGAGGAAGCGCTCCAGCGCCAGCAGCAACCTGTGAACCTGCGAGCGCGGTGGCTGCGGATCGGCGGGCGCCCGCAGCTGCACGACGAGCACGACTTCGGCGAAATCGCCCTGCCGGATGATCTCCAGCATGCGCTGGGCCCACGCGGGAAGCACGGCGCCCTCCGCAAGCAGGCCGACTCTCAATTTGGGCTTGTTCATCTGGATCGTGCCGCTTCGCCAGGAGCGAACCGCGCCGGGCGAACGATATCCCGCCGGTGGGGCGCTGCTAGCGAAGCGCGTCCCCCATCAGCCTGAGGTAATAGCGCTCGTACTCGCGCACGACGTGGCCGATCTCGAAGCGCTCGGCGCACCGCTGCCGGCCTTGCCGGCCCATGGCACCGCGCCGTTCCGGATCGAGGAGCAGCGAGACGATGGCCTGCGCAAAGGCGTCTGCGTCGCCATTCGGCACCAGCAGCCCGGTCTTGCCGTGCTCGACCGCCTCGCCGACGCCGCCCACGTCCGTGGCGACGACGGGCAGGCCGGCCGCCATGTACTCGAGGATCGCGTTCGAGAAGCCCTCGCTGCTCGAGGAAAGGCAGGCGATCTCGAACAGCGGGTAGAAGGCCGCCACATCGCCCTTGTCATCCGTGAAGGCGACGCGATCGGCGATTCCGAGCGCCGCCGCAAGCCCATGCAGCTCCGCGCGCTGCTCGCCGCGGCCGACCACCAGAAAAAACGCGTCCGGCACCCGCTCGGCCACCAGCTTCGCGGCGCGCAGGAACATGGGCAGGTTCTTTACCGGCCGATAGTTGGCCACGATGCCGATCACGCGGGCGCCCGCAGGCAGCCCCAGCCGTGCGGCGAACCCCGGATCCGCGGTGCGCCTGAAGCGCTCCATGTCCACGCCGTTATGGATGACGTCCACGCGATCCGGCGACAGGCCTTCGCTGCGAATCGCGACGTCGCGCGCGCCTGCGGAGTTGGCCACGACGCGCGTGCTCAGCCGGTTCAGGAAGTGGAACAGGGCGAGCAGCCGCGGCGTGTACCAGTACCCCAGGTTGCGGCGGCTGGTGAGGACCACCCTCGCCCGGCTCCCCCAGGAGCCGAGGACTCCGAAGATCGTCGCCTTCGGCATGAAGGTGTGCACGATATCGATGGCGCGGCGCCCGATTTCCCGGTGCAGGCTCCACATCTGCCGCAGTCCCGTGAACGTGAAGGCGCTGCGCGCCGCGAACACCAGGGGCGTCGCGTGCGGCGCAAGGGCCCGCAGCCGCGCACCGTCCTCCAGGCAGGCGACAAATAGCTCCACCCGCGAGCGGTCCATGCGGCGCACCATTTCGATCAACTGATTTTCTGTCCCTGCTTCCGGCGCCAGCGAGTCGATGACCAGCAGGACGCGCACGGCGTGCGTCATGGCGAGTCCGCACGACATTTAAAGCTTCCGACGACGCCCGTCATCTTTTTCTCGGGTACATTGCGCATCGATTCCCGCCCACCTCAGGAAGCCCTCCGCGAGCATGCATGCCGTGACGCCTGATGCCGCCATCAGCCTGATCGCCGTCATGGAGGCGGCGAGCGTGACCGGCCCAGCGAAGAACCTGATCGAGTTCTGCCGCGCGGCGCGCCAGCCGGACCCGGCACGGCCGGACCTGCCGGTGATTCGCCCGAGCATCGCCACGTTCGTCCGCGGGCCCGCGGGCGCCGGGAACGCATTCGTTGCCGCCGTCGCCGCAGCCGGGCTGGATGTCGCCGCGCTGCCCGAGCGCTTCCGCTTCGACCCGCAGTCGCTCTCCGCGCTGCGCGCCCTGATCGAAAGCCGCAGGCCCGACCTCGTGCAAACGCACAACGTGAAGTCGCATTTCCTGTTCCGGCTTGCCGGGCTGCATCGACGCTTCCGCTGGATCGCATTCCATCACGGCTACACCACCACCGACCTGAAGATGCGAGCTTACAACCTCCTGGACCAGTGGTCGCTGCGCGCCGCGCACCGCGTGATCACCGTGTGCGGCGCCTTCTCCAGGGACCTGCAGCGCATCGGCGTGCCGGCGTCGAGGATCCGCGTGCTGCACAACTCGGTCCGCCTGCCGTCCAAGCCCGCGCCGGTGGCCGCCGCGGAGCTGCGCGCGCGGCTGGACGTGCCCGCAGATGCGGCGGTGGTTCTGGCGGTCGGCCGCATGTCGAGGGAGAAAGGGCATATCCACCTCGTCGAGGCGTTTGCCGCGCTTCGCCGGCAGCACCCGCAGGACGTGCGCCTGGTGCTGGTCGGCGACGGTCCCGAGCGCGGGAAGCTGGAATCGGCGCTGCGCGCCGCGGGCCTGGCGCAAGCAGTGCGGTTCGCCGGGCAGACCACCGACGTGCAATCCTTCTACGCGATGTCCGACGTGCTGGCGCTGCCTTCGCTCAGCGAAGGCTCGCCGAACGTGGTTCTCGAAGCCATGGCGGCGGGCCTTCCCATCGCCGCGACCGCGGTGGGCGGCGTTCCGGAACTGGTGGAGAACGAAGTGACCGGCCTGCTGGTGGAGTCGGCGAACCCGCAGGCGCTCGCCGCCGCGCTGGCACGGCTGCTGTCCGACCGACCGCTTGCCCGGCAGCTGGCCGCCCGGGCGACATCCCTCGTGGCGCGTTCCTTCACGCCGGAGGCATTCCGGCGCTCCCTGCTCGAGATCTACCGGGACGCGTGCAGCTGATGGCGCTCGCCGTTTCCGTCATCATTCCGCTCTACAACAAGGCGCTGACCGTGCGCCGCACGCTGGACTCCATCGCGCGGCAGACCTTCGGCGACTTCGAGGTGCTGGTGGTGAACGACGGTTCGACCGACGGCGGGGAGCGCGTGGTCGCCGATTACCCCGACCGCCGCGTGCGCCTGATCAACCAACCGAATGCCGGACCCGGCGCGGCGCGCAATCGCGGCGCGCGCGAAGCCCAGGGCGAGTGGCTCGCTTTCCTCGATGCCGACGATGAATGGCTGCCCGGCTACCTGGCCGACAGCCTTGCGCTGGCCGCCCGCCACGGCGAGCAGGTCTCCGCGGTGACCAGCGGCTACATCGAGTGCCCGGCGGAAGTCTCGACCGAGCCGCTCTGGCGCGCGCGCGGAATTCCGCAAGGCCTGTTTCGCCTAGCGCCGGACATGACTGCGGCAACGGTTATCCATTGCCTCGCGTACATGAGCCCGTGGTCCACCATGATTCGCGCGTCTGTCTTCCGCCGCTACGGCGGATTCTTCGAAGAGCGCTGCCTGTACGCCGAGGATGCCTTCCTCTGGCTCCAGGTGCTCCTCAACGAGGGCGTCGCTTTCCAGATGAAGCCGCTGGTGCGGTTTCATCGGGAGGCCTCCAGCCTGAGCGGCAACCTGGTGCGCAAGACGCCGCTCGAGCCGTTCCTGGCGCATCCCGAAAGGATCGAGGCGCGGTGCCCTCCGGACCTGCGCCCGTTGCTCGCGCAGGTGCTTGCCATGCGCGCTTTCAAGCGGGCTTGCATCCTGGGCTACTGGGGAGAGTGGCGCGACGCCATCAGGCTGAGGCGGCGCTTCACCCTGCCCGGCCGATGGCGCGTTCGATACTACCTGGCGTCGCTCGTGGCGGGCACTCCCGTGGCGGGGATGCTTGGGAGCATCTGGCGCCGACTCCACGGCTGAGCGCCCGGCGCGCAGACGGCGCTACCTGCAATCCGGCAGTGCTCAGGCCCTGAGGGCCGGTATCGCCGGCGGGCGCCCGAGGCGGCCTTCCTTGAGGCCCCCCAACCAGCGGTCCAATACGATCAGCCGCCATAGCGTGCTGCTGTGGTCCCGCCGGCCGATCACGTGCTCGAGGACCAGGCGCCGCACGGCGCCGGCGTCGACGTACTCGCCCAGCTGCGCGGAGGGATTGCGCAGCGCCTCGACGCGGTGGCGCAGCGGCCCGCGAAACCAGCGGCCCAGCGGGACCGCGAAGCCGCGCTTCGGGCGGGAGAGCACGGACGCCGGCACGATCCCCTGGATCGCCCGCCGGAACAGCCGCTTGGTCTCGTGCGCGGTGACCCGCAGCCTTCCCGGGATCTGCAGAGCGAAATCCACGAGCTCGAAGTCGAGGAACGGCACCCGAGCCTCCAGGGACACGGCCATGCTCGTGCGATCGACTTTCGCGAGGATGTCGCCCGGCAGGTAGGTGTCCACGTCGAGCTGCATCATGGCAGCCGCGAAATCGTCGCCAAGCGCCTGGCGAATCGCGATCGTGCAGCTGCGCCTCGACGCGCACGGCGCCGCCCGGAACGTCCGCGCGCGCCACGCCGCCTTCGTCCGCGCGCAGCGGCTCCACGACCGTCGCCGCGTAGCGTCCCCACCTGGAGCGGCCCAGGTCGACGAGGCGATTGCGCCCCGGAACCATGTGCGGCAGCATGAGCCCGAGCGCCCCGAGAAGCGGGCGCAGCCTGCCGGCGCCATGCGCCCCGTGGCGCAGCGCCTGCTGGTACCGGGTGTAGCCGCCGAAGAGCTCGTCGCCGCCGTCGCCCGAGAGGGCGACCGTCACCGACTGCCGCGCGAGCTGGGCCACCAGGAAGTTGGGTATCGCGGTCGAGTCCGCGACGGGCTCGTCGAACATCGCGGCGATCGCGTCGAAGATCTCCTCGACCCTGGGATGCAGCATCAGCTCCGTGTGGTCGGTGCCGAGCGCGGCCGCGACCGCGCGCGCCGCCGCGGATTCGTCGAACTCCTCTTCGGCGAATCCGATCGAGAAGGTCCGCACGCGCCCCGCGGCGTGGCGGCTCATCAGCGCGACGACGGTCGACGAATCCAGGCCGCCCGACAGGAACGCGCCCAGCGGCACCTCGGATTCCAGGTGCGAGGCGACAGCGGCGTCGAGCTTCGCGCGCAGCGCCTCGACCAGTTGCGTCTCGTCCGCCGGGAGCGCGCTCGGGATGCGGAGCGCTCCAGTACCTGCGCACCTGCGCGCCCCTCTGCGCGCTCCACAGCAGCAGATGACCTGGCGGCAGCTTGCGTACGCCCTCGAAGATGCTGGCGGGATCGGGCACATAGCCGAAGGCGAGGTACTGCATGACCGCGGCGGGCGCGACCCGCAGCCGGCGCGAGTCGAGCGCCCACAGCGAGCGCAGCTCGGAACAGAAGACGAGCCCGCCCGCGGACTCGAGGTAGCTGAGCGGCTTCATGCCGGTGCGATCGCGCGCGAGCAGCAAGGCCCGGTTGCGCGAATCCCAGATCGCGAACGCGAACATGCCGTGCAGCCGCGAGACCATCTCCGCGCCGTAGTCCTCGTAGAGATGGACGAGGACCTCGGTGTCGCTGTGCGTGCGGAAGCGGTGCCCGCGAGGCCTCGAGCTCGCCGGCGCAGTGCGTGGTGGTTGTAGATCTCGCCGTTGAAGACGACCGTGACGGTCCCGTCCTCGTTGCTGATGGGCTGCTGGCCGCCGCTCAACGTCGATGATGCTCAGGCGGCGCATGCCCAGCGCCACGCCGTCGGCAACGTGATAGCCGTCGGAGTCGGGCCCGCGGTGCGCGATGGCGTCGCACATCGCCCGCACACGCAGGGCCGCCTCGCCGGGCGGCGCGAGGTCTCCCGCGAAGCCGGCGATGCCGCACATGCTCAGGACCGGCGCGAGCGCAGCACGTGCCCCACGCCCGCAAGCCAGCTCTCGAAGACGGTTTCCGATTGCGCCATCGTGTCGGAGTAGCGCGGCAGGAGCAGCGGGTCGTGCCCCGCGCCGGCCATGCCGGCGGCGGCCGTGGTGGTCGCCGTCGCCACGCCCAGCTCGCGCAGCCACGGCAGGAACATCGCGTCGACGTCGCCACTGGGATAGCAGAAGTGCGTCGCGGGGCGCCGCGTCAGTTCCTCGAGGATGCGCCGGTTCTCGAGCACCTCGCGGCAGAAGGCGTCCTTGTCGCGCGGCGTGCGATGGCGATGCGTGTGCAGCTGCATGTCGAAGCCGCGGCGCGCCATGTCGCGAAGCTCGTCCGCTGTCATGAGGTGGAACAGCCGGCTGCGCAGGAACCCGTCCCAGTCGATGCCGAGGCTGGCGGCGACCTCGCCAAGCCATGCTTCCTGCGCGGCGCGGTCGCGAGTCGCGTCCTGCGGCGCCTCCATCAGCCGGTCGGCCAGCCGCTCCCGCTGCCGCGGATCCCGGAGGCTGGCCGCGTCGTCCAGGCCGGGAAGGGTCCCGGGCGCCAGTTCCATGTGGCGGGCGCGCCAGAGCAGGTAGCGTACGGCCACCGGCGGAATCGGGCGCTGGTGGGCGCTGTAGTAGGTGGATACGTAGTTGGTCGCCGGAACCCCGAACTCCTCCAGCAGCGGCGCGGCCGCCGCGTAGAAATTGTAGTAGCCGTCATCGAAAGTGATGGCGACGCTGCGCGGCGGAAGCGCGTCGCCGCGCAGCCTGCGCACGGCGTCGGCGAGCGGCAGGACCGTGTAGCGCCCGTCGCGCAGGATTTCGAGCCGCCGCCTCAGGAACGCGGGCGTCACGAACAGCTGGTCGTTCCACTCGTGCTCGTCCTGCAACGACACCCCGTGGTAGCACAGGATGAGCAGGTGCCGGCGGCGCCACTGCGAGTCGGCGACGCGGCCGAAGCCGCCGGCCGCGCGCATGGCGGCCAGCCCGGCGTGGCGGACGCGGCGAGCGGCGCTGCGCAGGGACTCACGCATCGGAGCGCCTCGGCGAGCGCCTTGCAGTTCCAGCCAGGAGGTGTCGGACGGTCATCGTGGGGCAGGGGCGCAGCCGGTGATCGCAGCGAATGGTATTGTCAAACGGCTCGCGCGGCAGGCGCGGCGGACGCCCCGGCGAGGGCCGTGACACAAATTCACAGGCGGGCGCGTCACCTTCCGGACTTCTCCGATGGGATCGCGTTGTTCGAGCCCCACAGATGGGCGTTGCGATTGCGCAGGAACTCGAGCAGGCCCAGCACCGCGAACCAGTTCAGTGCCAGGAACGCCGTCGCCAGCTTGACGACGCGCCACCGGCGTGCAGCAGGCGACGCCGCGCCCGCGACGGGCAGCGCGTAGCACGCCAGCTGGGCGGCGAGCAGCAGCTGGCAGGACGGCGAGCCGGGCGCGACCGCCAGGTTCGCGACCAGCGCCACCAGCATGAACAGCGGGGACGCGAGCCTCAGCAGCTTGTGCGATACCAGCTGGAACCACAGCGGATTGCGCAGCGGCGAGAGGAACGCTGGGTGCGCCGCCACCAGCTGGTAGTTGCCGGCGATGGTCCTCACCTTGCGCAGCTTCTCCTGCAGGCGGTCGCGGGCCGGCAGATCGTAGGCGATCGCCCGGCTGTCGAACACGACGCGCCGGCCCGCCATGACCGCGTTCATCGGGATGAGGACGTCGTCCAGGATCGTGCTCGGCGGAATCTCCCGAAAGCACTCCCGGCGCAATGCGTAGAGGGCGCCGGTCACGCCGACCGTCGAGCGGAACAGGCTTTCCTGCTGCCGGATGAACTTCTCGTAGCGCCAGTAGGCATCGACGCCCTCGCCGAACTCGGTGATGCCTTCGGTCTCGAACACCAGCTCGCCGCTGGCCGCGCCGACGGCCGGATCCGCGAAGCTCTCCGCCAGGCAGCGCACGGCGCGCGGCTCGAGGCGCTGGCGTGCATCGGTGAACACCAGGATCTCCTCGTCGCAACGCGCGACGGCGTCGTTCAGGCACGCCGCCTTGCCGCGGCGTGCGGGAAACGCGAGCAGGTCCACGCCCCGTCCGGCGTACGCGGCGACGATCGCGGCCGTGCCGTCGCTCGAGCCGTCGGAGGCGACCAGGATGCGCAGCCTGTCCCTGGGGTAGTCGAGCGCCATGCAGCTCTCGAGCTTGCGGCCGATGCGCGCCGCCTCGTTGTGGGCCACGACGATCAGCGCGACGCGCGGCTCGCAGGCGCGGCGCAGCACGGGGCGCGGGAAGAGCCGCGCCAGCAGCCAGATGAGGGCCGGGTAGCCGAAGAAGGTGTAAGCCAGCCCCGCCAATGCCGCGCCAAGCGCGATCTCAGCCATTGCCAGCGATGCGCGCCGTCAAGCGGCCCGCCTTCTCAGGGCCGACTCGACCTGTTTGCGTTCCGCCGCGGTGAGGCACAAGAACCATGCAGCCAGGGGCACCAGGGGCAGGACCAGGAGAACTTGCGCGAAGAATACGGCGAGGTTCGTGGCCGGCACGAAGCGCTCGATCGCCGCGCTGGCGAGCGCGAACGGCACGCAGGCGGCGGTGGGCAGCAGTAGCGCCTGCCGCAGGAAACTGCGCACGGGCACCCCCGCCGCCCGCGACAGGCAGCGCGGGATGTAGGCAAGATTCACCAGCAGCCCCGCGATGAGCGTGCCCAGCGCCACGCCGGCGATGCCGAGCGGCCGAACCAGCGCGACGCTCAGCGCGATCTTGCCCGCCGCCTCCAGCGCGAGGCCGGGAATCACGGCCCTTTGCTTGCCCATGCCGGTGAGGGAATGGATGACGACGGAACGCGTGGCTTCGAGCCAGAAAGCGATCGCCAGCACCTTGAGCACCTCGCCCGACAGCGGACCGTAGGCCGCGCCCATCCACAGGGTGATGAACGACTCGCCGCGCACCACGAACGTGGCGGCGACCGGGGCGGCGACCAGCGTGGCGAACTTCGACACCGCGACGATCTCGTCGGCCACGCCGCCCCTTCCCGTCGAGGTCAACGCGCTCACGCGGGGAGTCATCAGGAACGCCAGCGACTTGGGCATCTCCTTCGCGTAGCCGACGAGGCTGCCGGCGATCGCGAAGAAGGCCACCGCTTCGATCGGCAGGAACGCGGCGATGACCACGGCGTCGCTGTAGAGCGTCAGCGCGCTGAGAAGGTAGATCACACTCAGGCTCGCGCCAAACGCCAGGATCGTGCGCATGTACGCGGACAACGGGCCGCGCAGCCGCAGGCGCAGGTCGCCGTAGAGTCGGTGCGCAGCCAGCCAGAAGGCGCCGCAATTGAGCAGCGACGCCCCCAGGTGGATGGCCGCCAGAGCCACCAGGCCGTGGCCCTCGTGCAGCGCAGCGACGATCGCCACGGTGCGTACACTGGTGACTAGGATGTCGAGATAGCAATTGACGTCGAACCGCTCCAGCGCGGTGACCACGCCGCCGAACACACCGCCCATCAGTGTGACCGCGGCCGTCAGCCCGCCAATCACCAGGATGACGCGCGTGTCGCCGACCAGCGCCGGCGGGATGTTGAAGAGCAGCGGCGCCACGAACGCCAGCGCCACCGACAGCAGGATCGCAAGCAGGCCTAGCAACGCGAACAGCTTGACCGCCGCCGACACGATGGACGACGACTCGCCGTGGTCACCGGTGGCGTGATGGCGCGCGACGTAGCGATTGACCGCCTGGCGCACGCCGAGGTCGAGCAGCCCGAGGTAGCCCAGCAGCCCGGCGAGCAGGGCCCACACGCCGTAGCGCGTCGCCCCGAGCTGCTGCACCACGTACGGCGACAGGAAGAAGCCGACCACCGCGATGAACATCAGCGCCACCCAGTTCGCGACGGCGTTCCTGGCGAACCGCGACGGGCGCTTTTGCGCGGCGGTCATCGGCGGGCGCGCGGCAGGCGCGAGGCGGCCCGATGTCGGGGGTTCCGGGGCTTGTCGGTATATTGGCTCATGTGGTCGTGCGCGCGGCATCGCGCCGCGCGGGCCGGTGCCGAACCAATGGAGTATATGCAATGAGCGCTCTCAAGGACTTCGTCGTCGCCTGCTTTTCCCCCGTCGGGCTCGTGACGATCCTGTTCGTCGCCGGGCTGCTGCTGCACGCTTTGCGGCGCGATTCGCGCGCCGGCTGGCGGCTGGTCGCGGCCGGCGCGGGCCTGTACCTGGTGTTCCTGCTGACGCCGCTTGCCGAGGCGCTGTACGCCGATCTCGAGCATCCGTATCCGCCGATGCTGAAAGCAGACGCATCGGCCCGCAGCGTGGTCGTCCTGGCGGGGTACGGGGAGGACAACCCCCTGCTGCCCGTGACCAGCAAGCTGACCGGCGAGATGATCCCGCGCCTGGCCGAGGGCATACGGCTGTATCGCGAGATACCCGGCGCGCGGCTTGTCCTCTCGGGCGGGGTCGTGCGCCAGCATGACGGGCCGGTCGCGCACCTGATGGCCGACTTCGCCAAGGCGATGGGCGTGCCGGAGCGGGACATCGTCATTGAGGGGCGCGCCAGGACGACGTACGAGAATCTTGCGGAGACCAAAAGGATCATAGGCTCGGAGCCGTTCATTCTCGTGACATCCTCGGGCGAGATGCGCCGCGCGGTGGCCGTGGCGCGCAAGCTTGCGATGCGGCCCCTCCCGGCGCCGGCCGCTATCTGGGCGGCCCGCTACTACCCGGCTGGCATGTCATGGCTCGAGTGGGGCCGGAAGATCGCCGGGGACTCCGGCGAAGCCAAGGCGCACCGGCTCGGCTACCTGCAGCGCGCGTACCACGAGCACCTCGGCTATCTCTGGTACCTGGCGCTGGGCCGCGTCTGAGCTCACACCTTGCGGAAGTAGTACTTGATGTGTTTGTCTCTCGAGATCTCGCTGATGCGCTCCGGCTTGCCGGCCAAGAACTCGTCCACGGCCTGCGTGCAGCCCGGCCAGGGCGGATCCTTGTACTCGTCCAGCAGGATGATGCCGCCTCTGGCCATGCGCGGATAGAAGAACTCCAGGCATTGCCGGTACGATTCGTAGATCACGCAATCGAGGTGCACGAAGCAGAAGCGCGACTCGGCGTGCCTCGGCAGCGTGTGCTGGAAGTAGCCCTGCACCAGGCAGACGGTGTCCTCCACGCCGAACTGCCTGACCCGCTCGGCGACGGTCTCGTAGGAGGTGTTCGAGAAACCGCCGACGCGCTTGCGCGGGTCCTCGTCGCCGCCGAGCGCGACGTCTCGGGCCACCGCGTCGTTCAGCCCCTGGAAGGAGTCGAAGCCGAAGACGCGCTTGCCGGGCGCGCGCCGCTGCACGTAGAGCCCGGTCGGAATCAGCGCGGAACCCTGCCACACGCCGCATTCGGCGACGTCGCCCGCGAGCGGCAGGCACTCGTCCAGCAGTTCGAAGATGACGCGGATGTTGGACGAGCCCGCGGGGCTCTCGCACGGCGTTGGGTTCGACGTTGCCGGGAACCTTCAGGTTGTGCAGGGTCGCGAGCCAGCCCGGGCATTGCTCGATCGGCCGCATCCTCACCAGGGGCCGGGTGCATGCTCGCAGCAGCGCCCCTGCGCCGCGCCTCAGTGTCTGTGCTTGTGTCATTTGCCGCTCCATAGTTTCGCAATGATGTCTCTTGCCCAGCGCGCGGGCGCGAATCCCGCCCGTCGCCCGCCTGCGCCGGCCGCTCGTGCGCCGCGCCGGCCGCCACCTGCTGCAGCGTCCCGAATCCCATGTCGCGGATGTCGATGCTCAGGCCCAGTCGCGCCTCGACGCGCGTGATCACTTCGGCCGCGGCCAGCGAATCGCCGCCGAGCTCGAAGAAATTGTCATGCAGGCCGACGCGGTCGATCTCCAGCACCTCGCGCCAGGCGTCGGCGATCGCGATCTCCAGCGGCGTCGCCGGCGCGGCGAAAGTCGCCGCGGCGCCGGGCTGCGCGAACGCCAGCGACTCGATGCCGAGCTTGGCCGCCAGGCCGATGCGCTGGATCTTGCCGGTGGGCCCCTTGGGAATCTGCTCGACGAACATCACCCGGCGCGGCACCTTGAACGCGGCGAGCCGCGTCGAGGCGAACTCGCGCACCTCCCGCTCGGTGAGCGCGCTGCCGGGGCGCCGCACGATGACCGACACCAGGTCCTCGCCGAGCCGCGCATCGGGCACCGCGCAGGTCACCGCCTGGGCCACGGCCGGATGCTCCAGGAGCACGTGGTCGACCTCGCCCGGGGCGATCTTCTCGCCGCCGCGATTGATGATCTCCTTGAGCCGGCCGGAGATGAACAGGTACCCGTCCTCGTCCAGGTAGCCCACGTCGCCGGTCCGGAACCAGCCGCCGTCCGCGGTCGCCGCCGCATCGGCCGGCCTGCCCTTGGTCACGCCCGGGCCACGAATCGCGATCTCGCCGGACTCGCCGCGCGCGAGCGACCTCGCCGTGCTCGTTCAGGATCGCCACCTCGCAGCCGGCCGGCAGGCCGACCGAGCCCGGCTTGCGGCGCGCCGGCGGCAGCGGATTGCTCGCGATCTGGTGCGAGGCCTCGGTCATGCCGAAGGCCTCGATGACCGGGACGCCGAACGCCTGCTCGAGCGCGCTCATCACCGGGGGGGACAGCGCGGCGGAGGAGGAGCGGATGAACCGCAGGCCGCTCCGCGCGGCCGTCGAGCGGTTGCCGGCGGCGCGCGCCAGCACCTCCTGGTGCATCGTCGGCACCGCCGTGTACCAGGTCGGGCGGAACTGCAGTCGAGCCACTCGAAGAAATGCGCCGGCGCGAAGCCGGGCGTGCACACCACGCTGCCGCCGGCGGCCAGCGACGACAGGAGCGCGCCGACGAGCCCGTGGATGTGAAACAGCGGCATGACGTTCAGGCAGCGGTCGTGCGCGCTCAGCTGCAGCGTCGATCGGATGTTGCCCGCGGACGCGCAGAGGTTCGCGTGGGTCAGCCGGATCATCTTGGGGCGCGACGTCGTGCCCGAGGTATGCAGGATGAGAGCCACCGCTTCCGCATCGGGCGACCTCGAGCGGCTGCGGCGCGACCGCGGGCGCGCCATCGAGCACGAACACCCGGCCGTCGGACTCCTCGCGCTCGAGCAGCTCGAGCACGGCGATGCCGCGCCTTTGCGCGACGGCCCGCACCGGCGACTCCCCCTTGAACGGCACGAGCACGGCGCGCGCGTCGAGGTCCGCCAGGTAGAAGTCGAACTCCGCGTCGGTATAGGCCGGATTCAACGGCGCGCAGGCGGCCGCGCTTGCGACACCCAGGAATGCGACGGCCATGCCCGGGCCGTTCGGCAGCACGACTGCCACGCGGTCGGGCCGGCCCACGCCCGCGCCGCGCAGCCCCGCCGCGAGGCCCTGCATCTGCCGGTGCAGCTGGCGGTAGGTGAGCGGCGGGCCGCCCGCGAACACCAGCGCGGGCGCGTCGGGATGCCGCGCGGCCTGGAGGGCAAGCAGGCGGTCGATCGAGGGCGCCGCCGACGTCCATGTTCAAGCCTGCTGAAACCTGGAGATCCATTCGTCGCCGGTGCGGACCAGGAGATCCTGACTGGCCCGTAGCGTGAACGTATGGTCGGCATGCCGGAAGAAGGCGATGTCGACATTGTCGACGCGGACGCTGGGAAACATGTCTCTGAACTGGCGACGATAGCTGTATTCGCGGCCGTGAGTGTAGAGGAGCAGCAGGCGCATGCCGCGCGCGGTCAGCGCGCGCAAGCCCGACTCCGCCTCGTCCTTCGGCGGCACGTCGCGCCGCCGCTCGGCGACGGCCGCGCGCGCCGACTGCGGCTTGCGCCGCAGGCGCCGCCACAACGGCCCGTCGCGGGCGAACAGCTTGCGCCAGACGCCGCGGCGCATGAGCCGGGATGCAAGGTGATGGAGCCGCGACCGCAGCGACCGGTACGGCAGCCCGTCGATCAGGATCGCCCCGCCGATGCGCTCGTCGGCCAGCGCGGCGCGGAACGCGAGGTCCGCGCCCGAGCACAGGCCGACGAGGATGAAGGACGTCGCGCCGCGCTCCGCGGCGAGGAAGTCCAGCGCGTCGCGCACCTCGGCCAACGCGGCTTGCTGCAGCGGCAAGCCGTCGGTGCGGGGCGGGCTGTCGCCGACGCCCGAGCGGTCGAAGCGCAGCGAGGCGAAGCCGCGGCGCGCGAAATCGCGCGCCAGCCTCACGTGGAGCCGGTTCGGGCCCACCCGGTGCAGCATCCCGGCATTGAGGAACACGACCGCCGGCCGCGCGGCGCGGTCGGCGTGTCTCCGCGTCCGTCAGCACGGCGACCAGGCCCCGCGGCGAAAAGACCACGGCGCGCTCGGTCATCGCGGGCCCTCCGCAAGCCAGGCGACGATCGCCTGGATCGCGCCGTTCGGCACGGAGGCCTCTTCCATCGACGGGGTCTTGGACCACACCGCGGGGCCCTGCACGCAGCGCGAATCCACGTGGGCGCCCTTGTCGCGCAGGAACGCCGCCAGGCCGTCGTGCTCGCGCGAGGGTTGCTGGCCGAGCACGAGGATGCGGGGCGCTGGCGCGCCGTCAAGCGAGCGCAGGCTTAGTTGCTCGAGCTCGCCGCGCAGGCGCCCGGCGAGCCGCGAGCCCAGCAGGTCCTCCTCGCCCGACGGCGCGTGCCGGCCCTCGCGCGCCTCCCCTTCGACCCAGGCGCGGTGCAGCGCGAGCTGCTCCGCGAGGTACTGGCGGCCATCGATCACCGGCTCCCAGAGCACGAGCCGCTCGACGCCGCGGGACTCGGCCGCCGCCAGCGCGGCGAGCGAGGCGCCCAGCCGCAGTCCGACGAGCGACAGCTCGCGCAGCCGGTGCGCGCCGCGCAGCTCCTGCATCGCGCTGTACGCATCCGCGGTCCACTGCGCGATCGATGCCTCTTCGGCCTCGCCGGAGGAGTCGCCGGTGCCCAGGTAGTCGAAGCGCAGGACGTGGAATCCGGCGCGCGCGCAGCGCGCACCGAGCACGCGAAACGAGCGAAACGCGGTCGCGTAGTCCGATCCGTGCGGATAGCAGAGGACCACGCCCCTGTCGCTGTCCGTGCCCGGCGGGCGGCTCTTCGAAAATGCCGAAAAGGCGCCGGTCCGGCGCCCCAAAGTAGCACGCGCGCATTGTTTCGAATCTATCCAGATGTGATGCCAGCGGCAAGAAAACGGGCGGCATCCACGTCGCCACCTTCCGCGCGACCGCAGCGCACGACTATGGCACAACTGCGCGCTGCGCCCGATGCGGCGCTGGGTAAATTATTGTGAGCGCGATCAGGCGAGCCGCGCCACCAGCGCCCTGGTGCGTCCCTCGGCGTCGGCGATCTCCTCCACGCCGACGTAGCGCCCGCCCTGCTCGAGGCGGCGGCGCATGCCCGGTCCCTGGCCGAGGCCGACCTCGAAGGCCAGCGTGCCGCCCCGGCGCAGCAGGCGCGAGGCGTCGTTCACCAGCCGGTGGAGAATGCGAATGCCGAACGGGCCGCCGTCGAACGCGAGGCGCGGCTCGTGGCCGCCGATTTCCGCCGGCAGCGCGTCCACCTTGCCGCTGGAAATGTACGGCGGGTTGCATACCAGGAGGTCGACGCGGCCGTGGAACTCCATGTTGTCGAACGGCTCGAGCAGGTCGCCGGCGCGGAACGCCACGCGATCGCCGAGCCCGAGGTGCTCCGCGTTGCGCAGCGCCAGGGCCACCGCGTCCGCCGACAGGTCCGCGCCCCAGACGCGCGCGCGCGGCTCGTGCCGGGCGATCGCCAGCGCCAGGTTGCCCGAGCCGGTGCACACGTCGACGACGATCGCCGTGCCGCGCTCGTCGGCGGTCGCGCGGGCGCGCGCGACCGCTGCCAGGCCCAGCAATTCGGTCTCCTCGCGCGGGATGAGCGCCCCGGGCGCCGGCCATCAGGTCGAGTCCCATGAACCGCTGGCGGCCGGTGAGGTGGGCGAGCGGCGTGCCGCCCAGGCGGCGCTGCACCAGGTCGCGAAGCCGCTCGATGCCCGGCGCGTCAAGCGCGGGCAGCGCGGCCTGCGCCGCCAGCTGGACGGACTTCGGCTCGCCCGCGGCCGCGTGCCAGAGGGCGGCCAGCGTGCTCGCGACGGTCTCTGCAGGCTGGTCCGGCAGCGTGGTGAGGCCCGCCGCGAGCGTGCTTTCGCAGTCGCGATACAGCGCGGCAAGCGCCGGCGAGAGGCCGTCCGGGACCCTGTTCATGGCGTCGACGATCCGGCGCTCAGGCGCGCGACTTCGGTCACCGCCTCCACCAGGACCGGGCCGCGCGTGCAGGTAGCGCGTCGTCCGGCGCTTGGCCTCGATGTCCTCGTAGATGAACGCGGCCTGCGGCTCGGGCGATCGCCAGCGCGGCGGCGAGCTCCGCCGCCGGCACGCCGTGGTTGTGCGCCCACAGCGCGAGGTCCATCTTGTCGTAGGGCAGCGCGAAGTAGAACTCGTCCTGCCCCTGCGGCAGGCTGTAGGTGTCGGTCGTCGGCGCGGCGCTGCAGATCTCGTCCGGGCACGCCGAGGTGCCGCGCCAGCGCGTAGACCTGCGTCTTGTAGAGGTGCGCGATCGGCTTGACGTCGGCCGCGCCGTCGCCGTTCTTCACGAAGAAGCCCTGGTCGTACTCGAGCCGGTTCGGCGTGCCGACGCACGGCGTAGTTCAGCCGGTCGGCGTGGTAGTACTCCAGCGTCTTGCGGATGCGCTGCTTGAAGTTGGTGGCGGCGACGATCTGCAGGTACTCGCGGATCGGCAGCCGCGCCTCCTGCATCTCGCCGTCCGGCGACTGCACGACCAGCTTGAAGAAGTTGAGCGCCGCCGTCGCGGCCGCCGGCGATGACGATCTTGCTCTTCCAGCCCGTCGCCGTACTCGGGGAACACCGCGCGGATCGCCTCGTCGCGCCGGCGGTAGCAGCCGAGCGCCTCGAGGGTCGGGCGCGATGTCCTCGACCGTCGTACGCGATGCCGAGCTGCTCGGCGACCAGCGTCGCCCGCGTCGGCGCTGTCGGCGCGAGGAGTCGCGCTCGGGCAGCAGCAGGCCGAAGCACCTTGCTCGCGCCCGAGCGCGCGCACGGCCAGCGCCGCGCAGACCGAGCTGTCGATGCCGCCGGACATCGCGACGACCACGCCGCGCCGGTGCAGCTCGCGGCCGACGATCTCGACGCATGCGCGCGCGCGATGCGCGTCGACCTCCGCGTCGCAGTCGATGTGCGAGGACGTCGGGGCTCAGCCGCGGCTGGCTCATGCGTGCAGCCCGCGCGTCCTCGTCGAGCGGCCTGCACGGCCGCGCGCTTGCGCGCGACGTAGCCGTCGATGTTGTCGAGGCTGTCGAGGTTCTCCGGGACCATCTCCTCGTCGTCGACCGCGATGCCGAAGGTCTCCTCGAGGAACGTGATCAGCTCGAGGAAGCCGGTCGAGTCCAGGATGTGGCTGCTCCAGGAACGAGTCGTCGTCGGCGACGCTGACGTCGCCGCCCATCGACGAAGTTGTCGAGGATGAACTCGCGCACCGCGTGTCTTGACGTCTGCCATGAATCGCTTCCCGTGTTGCATTCCTGCCCGCTGCGGGCGACGTCGGCGTCAGCGCGAGGCCCGCTTTGCGATCTTGCCGGTGTCGGTCTTCGGCAGCTCGTCCACGAACTCCACGTGCTTGGGCACCATGAAGCTCTCCAGGCTGCGCGAGGCAGTGCTGGATGACGTCCCGCTCGGTGAGCGAGCGGCCTTCCTCGAGCACGACGAACGCCTTGACGGCCTCGCCCAAGCACCTCGTCGGGCACGCCGATCACGGCGGCCTCGCGCACGCCCTCGAGGCTGCAGATGCGCGTTCTCGACCTCGCGCGGGCTCACCTTCTCGCCGCGGCTCTTGATGATGTCGTCCTTGCGCGCGACGAAGTAGAGGTAGCCCTCGTCGTCGGTGCGGAAGAGGTCGCCCGGAGTACAGCACCATCTCGCCGGGCAGCGGGCCGGGCCGCAGGCGCTGCGGCGGTCTCGCTCGGGCTTCTCCCAGTAGCCGCGCATCACGTGCGCTGCCGCGGATCACCAGCTCGCCGGTGCTGCCGTTGGGCAGCCGCGTGCCCGGCCTCGTCGACCAGCCAGACTTCCTCGTTCGGCATGCCGCGGCCCACGCTGGTGGGGCGGATGTCGAGCTGCTCGGGCGGCAGGTAGGTCACGCGCTTGCACTCGGTCAGGCCGTACATCGAGAACAGCGTCGCCTGCGGGAAACAGCCCGCGCAGCCGCCGGATGTGCTCCTCGGGCAGCGCCGCGGCCGTGTTGGTGATCATGCGCAGGCGCGGAGAGATCGAAGCGCGCCAGGCTCTGCAGGGTCATCAGCATCGCGAAGATGGTCGGCACGCCCGGGAACACCGTCACGCGCTCGCGCGCCATGAGTCTCCAGCACCTTGAGCGGGAAGGCGAACGAGCGCTCCAGCACCACCGTCGCGCCGACCGCCGCACGCCATCAGCACCTGGTACAGGCCGTAGTCGAAGGCGAGCGGCAGCGCGCAGAGCGATCACGTCGTCTTCCCGCAGCCCGAGGTAGCCGCTGACGGAGCGCGCCGCCGACACCATGTTGAGGTGCGTCAGCATCACGCCCTTGGGCGTCGCCGGTGGAGCCCGAGGTGTAGATGATGCTGGCGAGGTCCTGGTCGATGGTGCGCGGTTCGGCCTGCGGCATCGAAGCGCTCGGCGGTCGCGGGCCACGCCAGGCAGCGCTCCGGCAGCGCGCCGGCGTCCGTCGCCTTGCGCGCCACAACGCAGGTGTGCACGGTGGGGCTGGCGCCGAGCGCGCCTTGCCAGGTCCCGCGCAGCGCCGCGTGCGTCAGCAGCGCGCTGGCGCGGGAGTCCTTCAGCAGGTAGGCGAGCTTGTCCTGCTTGGTGAGCGGATTCACGGGCATGAAGACGGCGCCGATGCGCAGCGTCGCGAATACGCCCGCCACCATCTCCGACGCCGTTGTCCAGGAACAGGGCCACGCGGTCGCCGCGCTGCACGCCGCGCGCCTGCAGCAGGCGCGCCAGCTGCTCGGCCCGCGCCAGCAGCGCGGCATTGGTATGGCGCTCGCCGTCGCTCACCAGCGCGACCTTGGCCGGCAGCCGGGCGGCGGTGTTCTCGAAGAAGTGGTGGAGCAGCATGGCTGGGCCGGGAAACCGGATTCTCAATGTGCCGCGGCGGGCGCGCAAAGGGCGCCTGGCTGGGCGCGCCGACGTCGAGCCCGGCGCCGGCGACGAACTGCTCGTGCAGGAGCATCGTCGACAGGATGCCGACGAAGGCCATGTTGTCGGCGAAGCCGATCGCGCGGCCGCTGCGGCACTTCTCGCAGGAGCTTGCGCGACCGCCGCGGGATCGAAGTAGCCGGCCGTCGGCGAGCGCTGGGCCCGTCGAGCAGCTCGCCGACGTAGTCGAGCGGGCTTGCCGCCGCTCGAAGAAGCTCTGGCTGTCGGGCGCGCGGTAGGGCTGCTTGGTGCGCGTGCGCACGATCGTCCGGGCAGCAGGCCGCGCACGGCACTTCTTCAGCAGGTACTTCTCGGTCAGCCCGTGCAGCTTGTAGCTGCGGCGGCAGCCGGTTGGCGAACTCGATCACGCGGTGGTCGAGGAACGGGAAGCGCCCCTCGACCGAGTGGGCCATCGCCATGCGGTCGCCCTGCGAGCGAGAGCAGGTAGCCGGACAGCAGCGTGTGCGCCTCGACGTACTGGTCGCGCGCCAGCGGCGCCCAGCGCGACATGCCGGCGGGCAGCGTGCGCAGCGATGCGCGGCGTACGGGTCGCAGCGCGCGCGGCCTGCGTCGCGCAGCTCGGGCGAGAAGAACTGCGCGCATGCGCCGCGGTCGTCCGCCAGCGCGGGATGTGCGCGAAGTACGGGCTGGTCGCGGTCGCTCGAGGCCCTCGCCGAAGAAGCGCCTGCGCGAAGGCGCCGCCCGCGGCCGGGCGAGTGCTTGAGGTAGGGGTAGAGCCGCTCGAGCAGGCGCGGCCGCGCAGCGCGAGTCGGGCGCGCGCGCCCAGAAGCGCCGGACCTTCGCCTCCTTGAAGATGTCGTAGCCGCCGAACACCTCGTCGGCGCCTTCGCCGGTGAGCACGACCTTGTAGCCGCTCGTCGCGCACGCGGCCCGACAGCAGCATGCAGCGGCGCCGGCGCGGTGCGCACGATCGGCGTCTCGGCATGCCAGATGACGTGCGGGGAAACGCGGCGGCGATGTCCGCGCGCGTGCAGCGCGATCGCCGTGTGCTCGGTGCCGAGGTAGCGCGACCAGCTCGCGCTGGTAGCGCGCTCTCGTCGAACTCCTCGTCCTCGAAGGTCGAGCGAGAACGTGCGCAGCGGCGTGTCGCGTGAAGTTGCGCGACCAGCGCGGTGACGATCGACGAGTCGAGGCCGCCGCTCAGGTAGGCGCCCGACCGGCACGTCGGCGCGCAGCTGCAGCCGCGTCGCGTCGACCAGGAGCGCGCGCAGCTCGCCGCGCGTAGTCGGCTTCGTCGCGCGCGGCGCCGCGGCGGGTCGCTCGGGGAACGCCCAGTCCCAGTAGCGCTGCAGGCGCCGTGCCGTCGCCGTCCGACGGCCATGACGTGGCCGGGCGGCAGCGACGAGCACGCCCTCGAACACCGTGCGCGGCGCCAGCGGCGACCAGAAGGTGAAGATCTGCGTCGAGCGCCTGCGGGTCGAGCGCGCGCGGCACGTCGCGGCAGCGGCGAAGAGCGCCTTGACCTCCGAGGCGAACGCGCAGCCGGCCGCGCGCGCTCGGTGTAGAAGAGCGGCCGGATGCCGAGCGCGGTCGCGCGCCAGCACGCAGGCGCTGCCGGCGCGCGCGTCCCAGAGCGCGATCGCGAACTGGCCGTTCAGGTGCTGCGACGAACGTCTCGCCGTGCTCCTCGTAGAGGTGGACGATGACCTCGGTGTCGGAGCGCGTGTAGAAGCGGTGGCCGCGCGCGCTCCAGCTCGGCGCGCAGCTCGATGTAGTTGAAGATCTCGCCGTTGAAGACGACCCAGACGCGTGCGGTCCTCGTTGTGGATCGGCTGCGCGCCGCCGGCGAGGTCGATGATGCTCAGGCGCGCATGCGCCAGCCCGATCGCGCCGTCGACCAGCTCGCCGGTGCCGTCCGGGCCGCGATGGCGCAGCTGCGCAATCATCGACGCGAGCTCCGCCCGCTCCGGCGGCCGGGCCGCCGCGGAGCTCAAGATTCCTGCAATGCCACACATAGGGCGCTATTCTCGGATGAAAGGGTGCAGGCACGCGATGCGCCGCAGCGGATCGGCCAGTCAAAGATTGCAATGACCCCGCTTCGCATTGCGGCGAGGCGCTCGGCGCGCTCCGCCGAAGCGCGCGTCGCGTGTGGCCGCAGCGGATTGGGTTCGGCAGGCGCTGGCGGCCGGCGCATCGGGCCGGACCCCGGCCTCAGGAGCGGGAGGCGGCGGCGCCGCACAGCCTGCTCAGGGCCTTGCGCTCCTGCGCGCTCAACCCCCGCGGATCGAACCGATACCTCTGGTGCAGCCTCAGCGCCTCCTCATACCTCCCCGGCGCCACCCGCCCTAGCCACGCCGTAAGCGTCTCACCCGCGTCGCGCGGCGGCAGCGCCTTCACTAACTCGTAGAACTCCGAATCCGCCCCCGGGAACGCGCGCGCAGCCGCGGCGCCAGCCCCTGTGCCCCCCCGCACCACGCGCTTGCCCCTGAGCAACCGCCACGCAAGGATCACCACCAGCACCGCCAGCACCCCCCACCACGCATCCCCCGCCTGCAGCTCCTCGCGCTGCTCCCAGCGATAGCTCGCCCATCGCAGCACGTCCGCGATCCGCTCCCAGGCGGGCGCGAGGCGCTCGGTTTCCATGCCCAGCCAGTCCGGCGGCGTCGGGTCGAGGTCGATCCAGCGGCCGTTGAGCCACACGCGCGTCCAGGCGTGGGCGTGGCGCGCGCGCACCACGTAGGCTTCCTCGAGGTCGCTGTACTCCACGATCGCGTAGCCCGTGGCGTAGCGCGCCGGCACGCCCGCGGCGCGCAGGAGCAGCGTGGCGGCGGCGGCGAAGTACTCGCAGTGGCCGCTTTGCGTGCGCGTCATGAAGTCGGCGAGCGCCGTGGTGCCCTTGGGCGGCGGCGCGTCGCGCCAGAGCGAGTACCGGAACCCGGAGAAGTGCTGCATCACGCGCTGCATGGCCTGCGCGGGCGGGAGCCCGGGGAGCCCCAGCTCCGCGGCGATGCGTGCGAACGTTGCGCGCTCCTGGGGCGGCAGGGCGTTGTCGTCGATCGCCGGCGGGTCGTAGTTGAGGATCGCGTTGCCGAAATCGACGCCGTACTGGATCCAGTCGCCATCCACGGCGGCCTGCACCACGCCCAGGCCGTTGCGCGCGACTTCGGTGGCCGCGAGGCCGGTGAGGCGCGTCGCGCCGGGCGGCAGCGCGAGCAGCGTGCGCCGGCGCTCGGTGCGCACCGCGATCGTCAGCTTGCCGTCGGCCGGCGCCTGCGCCAGCGTCCAGGTCGCGCCGCCTTCCTCGGCCTGCAGGTCGGCGCGCGTGGTGCGCCGTCCCACCCAGATGGTCTCTACGTAGGCGTTGTAGCTCGCGCGGTGCAGCAGCCGCGCGCGCTCGATGTCGCGCGGCGTGGCGTAGACGCGGGCGAGGATCAGGTCGCGCTGCTTGAGCCGTCCCACCGCGCCGATGTCGGTGATGCTGCGCGAGGGATCGGACTCGAGGCGCCGCATGTGCCACTCGGCGATCAGGCCGCCGAACCACTGCTGCAGCCCCGCCATGCCCAGGTGCCCGGCGTAGCCGAGCGCCACCGCGGCGGCGAACATCGGCACCCAGGCGCGCAGCCGCGCGTGCGCGGGCCGCAGCGCGTAGAGCGCCCAGCCGGCGAGCAGCACGGCGCCCGCGTAGTAGCCGCTCGGTTGCGCGTTGCCGACGCCCGCGGAGATCACGCAGAGCGCCACGTAGACGCCCGCGGTGTCCACCATCGGCACCTTGAGGTCGGGGTTGCGCTCCTTCTGCTTGCGCATGTAGCGGAAGAGCGCGGTGAGCGGCACGCGGTCGCCCGTGCCGAAGCGCTGCGCGAGCAGGATCGGCGCGAGCACCGCCGGCAACCACTGGAAGGCGCCGATCACGCCCTGCGACACGCCGCGGTTGGCGCCGATCACGATCGCCAGCCCCACGAAGAACACGGTGCACAGGTCGGAGATGCGCGCGTAGTCCGTCGGATCGAGCGCAAAGCGCATCCGCATCCACCGCGGCGCCTCCAGCAGCAACGCGAGCGGCACGGCAATCAGCAGGTTGCCGCTCTGCCAGCCCCAGAAGAGTGTGGCTGCGCCGACCAGGAGGGGTGGCAGGCTCAAGGCGGCACTCGCAGCTCGGGCACCGGCGGCGGACGCGCCTGCGGCGCCTACTTCGGCTTCGGGGCGTCGAGCGCTCACCGCAGCACCCGACTCTCCAGGCGCGCGAGGCCTGCTTCGATCGCTCCGGGATGCACGACGACGAGCCATGCGGGCGGGTTCGGCGGCGCATCGCGGCGGTCGCAGACGAGGATCGCGCGCACTTCGATGCCGCTCGCGGCGAGGCGCTCGGCGAGCGCGCGGCGCGCTTCGTCCCAGTCCACCAGCACCAGGATGCAGCTCGCGAGCTGCGCGCGCTGCGCGAGCACCGCGTGCGCCAGGCGCTCGAAATCCTGCGGGGCGCTCGGGCCCACGCCGGCGAGCGTCTCGAGCATGTGCTCGGCGTGCAGCTGGCCACGCCCTGCGGTGCTGTGGTGCACGCTGCCGCCTACGAACAGCAAGTCGAGCAGGCACTCCTGCGTGTCGATGGTGTAGACGAAGGACGCCGCCACCGCCACCGCGTCCTCGAAGGCGGCGTCCTCGCCGCGGCGCGAGCCGGTGTCGAGCACCAGCGCGTGGCGCTCGAAGAACTCGTCCTGGAACTCCTTGACGATCGGGCGGCCGGTGCGCGCGAAACTCTTCCAGTGGATGCGCTGCAGCGGGTCGCCCGGCCGGTACTCGCGCAGCGACAGGAACTCCTCGGTGTCGCCCACCGAGCTCGCGAGCGACACGCCGCCGGGCTGGTGCTTGCGCCGGCCGGGGAGCGCGAGGCGCGGCAGCCGGTAGCGGCGCGGCAGGGCGACGATGCGCGCCGGCAGTGGCAGGTGCGCGAGGCCCCTCACCAGGCCGAGGGGGTCGCTGCGCTGCATCACCAGGCCCGCGAGCTCGATGCGCCCGCGGCGCCGCGGCGTCATCTGCAGCCGCAGGGTGTGGCGCGCGCCCGGCGCGAGCGCCGGCAGCGGCGCTTCGCGCAGCGGCTCCGGCGTCACGCGCTCGATCAGCCAGCGCCAGCGGAAGTAGCCGACGTTGCGGTCGAACCAGTTGCGGTCTTCCTCGCCCGGCTCGCGTGCCCGCCGCCAGGCCGCGAAGCCCGGCCGCGGGTCGCGCACGGCTTCCACGACGCTCACGCCGGCGATCGGCCGCCTGCCCCTGTTGGCGATCTCGACGGGGTAGCTGAAGGCCTCTCCCGCCGTGGCATAGCGCGGCAGGTCGCGTTGCACCTCCACGCGCGCGCGCAGGAAGAAGCTCCCGGCGTACGCCAGCACGAGCAGCGCGCCGAGCAGCGCTCCCGCCTGGTAGCTCGCGCCCTGCGCGGTGTCGAACCCGGCCGCGAGCGCCGCGCCGCCGGCGCCGAGCGCCAGCCAGCCGGCGGCGGTCAGCCGCTCCCGCAGCCAGTGATCGAGCGCGCTCACCGCGCGCAGGGCCGCGTAGATGAGCCGTCTCACGCCGGGACCTTCACCTCCCGCAGGATGTCGGCGACGAGGCCCTGCGCGGACACCCCGGCGAAGCGCGCCTGCGGGTCGAGCACCATGCGGTGCGCGAGCGTGGACACCGCCAGCTCTTGCACGTGCTCGGGCCGCACGTAGTCCTCGCCATCGAAGAGCGCGAGCGCCTTGGCGGTGTGGGTGAGCGCGATCGAGGCGCGCGGCCCGCAGCCGAGCAGCACCTGCGGCGCCGAGCGCGTGCGGCGCACCAGCTCCACCACGTAGTGGCGGATCTCGTCGGCGACGCGCACGTGGCGCGCCGCGTCCTTGAGCGCGAGCACCTCTTCGCGCGCTCGCCACCGGCGCGGATCGCGTCCAGCGGATGGCCGAGGTCCTGCGCGGCGAGCACCGCGACCTCGGTGTCCGCGTCCACGTAGCCGAGCGCGAGGCAAAGCGCGAAGCGGTCCATCTGCGCTTCCGGCAGGGGATAGGTGCCGCGGAACTCCACCGGGTTCTGCGTCGCCACCACGAAGAAGAGCTGATCCATCGGGTGCGTGCGGCCCTCCACCGATACCTGGCTCTCGGCCATCACCTCGAGCAGCGCCGACTGCGTGCGCGGGCTCGCGCGGTTGATCTCGTCGGCGAGCAGGATGCTGGTGAATACGGGCCCCTCGCGGAACTCGAAGCTCTGGTCGCGCTGGTTGAACACCGAGACGCCGAGGATGTCCGAGGGCAGGAGATCCGGCGTGAACTGCACGCGCGCGAAGCGCGCGCCGATCGAGGCGGCGAGGCTCTTGGCGAGCGTGGTCTTGCCGGTGCCGGGGAAGTCGTCCACCAGCACGTGGCCGCCGGCGGCGAACGCGGCGAGGAGCTTCCGCACCTGCGCGTGCTGGCCGCGCATCACCTTCTCGATGTTGCCGGCGATGCGCTGGAAGAGTTGCTGCGCTTCGGGTGCCTGCATGTCGGTCCTAGGGAAGCTCTGCACAAGTCGCGCGGTGGCGCGTTGCGGCCGGAACGTGGCGCCGGCTAGGCGCGCGGCCGCAGCGATATGTCGATATCGCAAGGCCGAGCAACAACGCCGGCGCCCGTGTCATCGCGCTATCGTAAGCCAACCGTCGCGGACTTCCGGCCGCAACCCGAAGGCGGCGAGGCCTTTGCCTTGAACGCCCGCCTCGCGGCCTCGCCGCCTGGAGGGACGGGGCGAGTTTTGCCGCGATGGCATCGCCATCGGCCGCCTTGTGGGCGTCAAGCACACGGCGGCGTCCGCTGGCTCGCCCTGCACGAAAATCGCCACCGTCGCGCACGCGGGACTTGTGCAGAGCTTCCCTAAAACTTGAGCCGCTTCATGAGCGTTGCGGGGATGTGCTTGATCACCAGCATGATGAGGCGCCAGAAAAAGGGATGGTAGATCTCGGCGCGGCCCTTCAGCGCCGCGCGCATCATCGCGCGGGCGCAGGCCTCGGGCGAGGACACGAGGAACAAGCCCGGGCATGCCCCAGGTCATGGCGGTGTCGACGAATCCCGGCTTGACCAGCGTCACGCTCGCGCCCGAGGCGAAGAGTCGCGCGCGCAGTCCCTCGGCATAGGTCGCGAGGCCCGCCTTGGCCGAGCCGTAGAGGTAGTTCTTGCGCCGGCCGCGGTCTCCGGACACTGAGCCCACGATGACCACGCGCCCGCCCTTCTGGCGCTCGAGCTCCGGCGCAAGGCCCTGCAGCAGCGCCATCGGCCCGGCGTAGGTCGCCTCGATCATGCGGGCGAGCAGGGCGGGATCCGTGTCCATCGCGTCCTGCGCCGGCATCTGCGCGATGGCCATGAAGACGTTGAGGGTCGTGTCCGGAAGCGGCGCACTGGCGATGCACTCGGCGCGCGACGCCGGATCCGCGGCATCGCAGGCCAACACCCTGGTTGAAGATGCGCCACGCAGCCCGAGGTCCGCCGCGGTCTCGGTGAGGTCATCCTGATCGCGGCCGGCAAGCGTGAGCTCTGCACCTCGCGCAGCGGCTTCCCGCGCGAAAGCTCGCGCCATGGCGGAGGAGGCGCCGAAAATGAGCCAGTGCTCGTTCACGGCAGGCGATCCCGCTGGCGAAGTCGCCGCGGCGGTCATCGCAGCCGATCCGCAGGCGCAGGCGCCGGCGGTCATCGCAGCCGCTCCCGCAGGCGCAGGCGACGCGGCAGTCATCGCAGCCGCTCCCGCAGGCGCAGCCGCCGCGACATGTCCGACTGCATCCGCAAGTGTGGGTCGATCTGCGCCAGCACGTCCTGGAATCTCTCCAGGTCAGGATACATGCGGCGCAGGTTCTCCGCCGACAGCGTCGAGTCCTTGGCAAGGTAGGTGCGCCCGCCGTGGTCGCAGGTGAGGCGCTCGAGCTGCGCGATCAACTCGCGCGCGCCGCGTGCGTTCGCAAAATCCAGCGCCAGCGTATAGCCTGGGCGCGGAAACGACAGGTAGCCCAGCCCGGCCTGGCCCATCGCCTTGAGCACGGCGAGAAAGGACCCGCGGCCGGACTTCGCGATCATCTCGAGCATCTTGGCTAGCGCCGCGGGGCCCTCCCGGAAAGGCACGACGCACTGGAACTGGTGGAAGCCGCGCTTGCCGTAGATGCGGTTCCAGTCATGCAGCGCATCGAGCGGGAAGAGGAATTCCCCGTATGCCGCGCGCCGCTCGAGGCCGCCGCTTGGCACCCTCGACCAGTAGGCCTGGTTGAACATGCGCACCGACAGGGGATTGAGCGCGAACTCGGGAAAGTCGATGGGGATGCGTCTTGCCTTGCGCGGCGCCGCCTCGACGTCCTCGGCCGCCGGCGACGCCGCCTCCAGGATGCCGCGGCCCGTGGCGCCGCCCCGTGCCAGCGCGTCGATCCAGCCGACGACATAGTGCGAGCGGTCGCGCTCCTCGTCGAACGCGACGAAGAACTCGTCGAGGTTCGCGATGCGCCGTTTGCGAACGGTGACCGCATTGGACGGCACTTGCTTGAGGCGGATGCAGACCCGTTCGATCACGCCGGTCAGGCCAATCCCCCCCAGCGTCGCCTTGAACAGGGCTTCATCGCGTGCCGGCTCGATGCGATACACCTCTCCGCCGGGCAATCGCAGGTCGAACCACTCGAGATGCTGCCCGAGGCTGCCGGCCTGGTGGTGGTTCTTGCCGTGAACGTCGTTGGCGACGCCGCCGCCCAGGGTCGCAAAGCCCGTGCCGGGCACGACCGGGGGTGCGAAGCCGTGGGGCAGAAAGGTGTCGAGCACGTCGGCAAAGGTTGCGCCGGCCTCGGCGACGAGCATGCCGCTTTGCGGGTCGAAGGCGAGGAAGCGGTTGAGGCGGCCCATCAGCACAGCGTGGCCGCCGGAGTTGAGCGCCGCGTCGCCGTAGCTGCGCCCGGCTCCGTAGGCGAGCAGCGAATCGCCTTGCGCACCTGCGAAGATGGCCGCAAGGTCCCGGATCCTCTCCGGCCGCGCAGCGGCAGACCGCGCCCGCAGCACGCGGCCCCATCCCGCCAGTTCCTTTTGCGCCCAGATCGGCATCAGGGCCCGCTAGCGCCGCCCGCGGAGGCGACGTTCGCGGCACGCGCCGCCGCGTTCATCGCCACCGGCATCAGCATCACCCCGATCGCCACCGCGAACCAGAACGTCGTGATGCGGATGATCGCCGTGGCGGCCAGCGCCGTGCTCAGGTCCACGCCGAGTGCCTTGAGCAGGATCACGATCGTCGCCTCGGTGCTGCCCAGGCCGCCCGGCAGCATGCTGAGCGCGCCGACGATGATGCTGAAGCAGAAGATGAATACGGCGTTGAGCAGCCCGATGTCGGCGCCGAGGTGGCGCAGCAGGAGGAACAGCGCCGCACCCTCGGCAAACCAGCCGAGCATGCTCGGGCCGAGGGTCAAGCCGTAGCTGCGCCAGCTGCTCAGGTCGGCCATCGCCCGCATGGTGCGCCGCGCGCGCACCAGCAGGCGGCCGCGCCGGGGGAGAAATCCGTAGAGCGCGATCAGCAGGGGCTCGAAGCGGCGCGGAAAGAGTATGGGCACGGAGATCGCGGCGATCACCAGGGCAAGCGCCGCGCCCTGCCACCGGTACTGCGCGAAGCCGGCGATCGACACGATCGACAACAGCAGCACCGCCCAGAGGTCGATGGCCCGGTCCGCGAGCATCAAGGGCAGCGACCTTGCGTAAGGCACGCCGTGGCCCGACTTGAGGAACCAGAGGCGCACCGCTTCGCCCGCCTTGCCGGGCGTCGAGGTCAGGCTGTAGCCCGCCAGGTAATAGGCCACGTTGGCGGCCACCGGCACGCGCAGGCCGAGGAACCTGCCGAGGATCAACCAGCGCCAGGCCCGCACCGCGTAATTGACGAGCGACAGGCCGAGCAGCATCGCGACCAGCGTTGCAGGCAGGGACAACGCCGCCCGCAGCATGTCGTCGTCGATGAAGACGAACACTGCGGCGACCCCGGTCAGATAGATCGCTGCGGTGGCGCCAAGGGCTAGCCTTCTTCCGCGCGTGAAAGGGCTGGCGCGGGACTTGCCGGCATGTGTCCCTGCGCGATCGCCTGTCCCGCGTCGCACTCAGAACTTCTCCGCCCAGGGCCTGAGGTCGGCCTCGAAGGTCCACGCCGTGCGCGGCTGGGCGTGGATCTGGTAGTAGAGCTCGGCGATGGCGTCGGTGGCGAGCATCGCGTCGGGCCCAAGGTCCTTCACCCGATCGGGGAAGCGCTGGCGCACCGCGGCAGTGTCGATCATGCCGTCGATCACGACGTGCGCGACGTGGATGCCCTTGGGCCCGAGCTCGCGCGCCATGGATTGCGCCACCGCGCGCAGCCCATTCTTCGCAGCGGCAAAGGCGGCGAAGTGGGAGCCGCCGCGCACCGAGGCCGTGGCGCCGGTGAAGAGGATCGTGCCCTTGCCGCGCGGCGCCATGCGCCTTGCCGCCTCGCGGCCGAAGAGAAAGCCCGCGAAGCAGCCCAGCCGCCAGATCTTCTCGAACATGTCGGCCGGCGTCTCGTGGATCGAGGCGCGGAAATTCGCGCCCGCGTTGAACACCGCGACCTCCACCGGCCCGTGCTCGGACTCGAGCGCGTCGAAGAGCGCGATCACCTCCTGCTCCTCGCGCAGGTCGGTGGGCGCGGCGAAGGCCTTGTGCCCGGCCTTGACGATCTCGCCCGCGAGGCGCGCGAGGCGGTCGGCGCTTCGTGCGGCGAGCGCGACGTTGTAGCCCGCGCGCGCAAAGCGCTTGCCGAGGGCGAAGCCGAGGCCCTCGCCCACGCCCGCGATCACCGCGACCGGCGTCTTGTCCATGCCGGATATCTTAGCCCCGCCCGCGATCGCCGCGGCGCTCATGCCTGACGCGGATCTGCGGCGCTGCCGGCAGCCATCGCCGCGGTCATGCCTGGAGCTACGCGCCGGCAGCCGTTGCCGCGGTCATGCCTGGAGCGACGCGCCGGCAGCCGTTGCCGCGGTCATGCCTAGAGCGACGCGCCGAGCTCCGCGCCCTCGCGCATGGCGCGCTTGGCGTCGAGCTCGCCCGCTTCGCGCGCGCCGCCGATCAGGTGCTTCGCCGCGACCGGGCGCAGCGGCTCTTGCCCCGCGCAGATCACCACCGTGTCGGCCGGGATCACGCTCTCCTTGCCCTCGATGGCGATGTGCACGCCCGCGTCGTCGATGCGGCGGTATTCGACGCCCTTGAGCATCTTCACGCCGTTCCTCGCGAGCTCGGCGCGGTGCACCCAGCCCGTGGTGCGGCCGAGCGTGCTGCCGAAGGGCGTGTCGGAGCGCTTGAGCATGGTGACGCGGTGCGCGGGGTGCGCGGGCGGGAATCCGCGCGGGTCGAGGCCGCCGGACACCGCGGCGTCCTGCACGATGCCCCAGTGCTGAGCGAAGGCCTGCGCATCGAGCGTAGAGCGCTCTTTGCGCTCGAGCAGATACAGCGCCACGTCGAAGCCGATGCCGCCCGCGCCGATGATCACCACCTCCTTGCCGGACTGCACGCGGCCGGAGAGCACGTCCACGTAGCTCGCGACGCTCTTGTGGTCGATGCCGGGAATCGCGGGCTTGCGCGGGTCGATGCCGGTGGCGAGCACCACCTCGTCGAACTGCGCGAGCTCGGCGTCGCGCGCGGCGTGATTGAGCAGCACCTTGGCGCCCGCGCGCCGGATGCGCTCGGCGTAGTAGGCCACCGACTCGGCGAACTCCTGCTTGCCGGGGATGCGCTTGGCGAGGTTGAACTGGCCGCCGAGCTCGGCCGATTTCTCGAAGAGCACGACCTCGTGGCCGCGCTCGGCGGCCACCGCCGCGCAGGACAGGCCGGCGGGGCCGGCGCCGACGATGGCGACGCGCTTCTTCGCGCGCGCGGGGGTGTAGACGAGCTTGGTCTCGCGGCCGGCGCGCGGGTTCACCACGCAGCTCGCGGGCTGGCCGATGAAATAGTGGTCGAGGCAGGCCTGGTTGCAGGCGATGCAGATGTTGATGCCGGCGCGGTCGCCCGCCTTCGCCTTGTTGGCGAAGGCCTCGTCGGCGAGAAACGCGCGCGCGAGCGACACCATGTCGGCGTCCCCGCGCGCAAGGATCTCCTCTGCCGTCTCCGGTGCATTGATGCGGTTGGAGGCGATCACCGGGATCTTCACCGCCTCCTTGAGATGGCGCGTGGCCCAGGCAAAGCCGCCGCGCGGCACGGCCTGCGCGATCGTGGGGATGCGCGCCTCGTGCCAGCCGATGCCGGTGTTAAGCAGGTTCGCGCCCGCGGCCTCGATCGCGCGCGCCACCTGCTGGATCTCGGTCGTGGACAACCCGCCTTCCACGAGCTCGAGCGCCGAGATGCGGTAGACGATGATGAAGTCCTTGCCCGCCGCCTTGCGCACCGCCTTCACCACTTCCACCGGGAAGCGCATGCGGTTCTCGAGGCTTCCGCCCCAGCGGTCGGTGCGCTGGTTGACGCGCGGGGCGAGGAACTGCGAGATGAGATAGCCCTCGGAGCCCATCACCTCCACGCCGTCGTAGCCCGCCTCGCGCGCGAGCGCGGCGCTCGCCGCGAACTCCTCGATCGTGCGCACGACCTCGGCGTCCGAAAGCTCGCGCGGCGTGTTCGGATTGATGCCCGACTTGATGGGCGAGGGCGCGACGACGTTCTTGTGAAAGCCGTAGCGCCCCGAATGCAGCACCTGCAGCACGATGCGGCCACCCGCCGCGTGCACCGCCTGCGGGATGACGCGATGGCGCTGGCGTCCTCTTTGGTGCTCATCTGCGCGCGGTGCGGGCTCAGCTCGCCGGCGTCGTTCGGCGAGAAGCCGCCCGTGACGATCAGCGCCGCGCCGCCCTTCGCGCGCTCCGCGTAGAACGCGGCAAGCCGCTCCATCCCGTCCGGCCGCGCCTCCAGCCCCGTATGCATCGACCCCATGAGGATCCGGTTGGGAAGCGTGACGAACCCGAGATCGAGTGGGCGGAACAGATGAGGATAAGCAGTCATGAAATCGGGGTCAGGGCCGAATTATTTTCCGGGCGGGAAATTGGGGTCAGGGCCGAATTATTTTTCTGCCGGAAAATGCGGCCCTGACCCCGATTCTAGCTGCGCGTGACCAAAACCGTCCCGGCGAGAATCAAACCTCCCCCAGCCAGCGCCGAGGCGGGGAGCGCTTCGCCGAGGAAGAGCCAGCCCCAGAAAATGCCGAACAACGGGATCAGGTAGGTGACGGTGAGCGCGCGCGTCGCGCCGACGTCGGCGATGAGGCGAAAGTAGAGGACGAACGCCACCCCGCTGGCGAGGAGCGCGAGACCGAGCAGGTTCGCGATCACCAGCGGCGTGGGCGCGGCAAGCGGCGGCAGGAGCGGCAGCAGGGGCAGGAGCACCACCGCCGCCGCGAGCTGGTTGCCCGCCGCCATGCCGCGCGGCGTGGCGCCTTTCGCGAAGCGCTTGATCAGCACGCCGACGATGCCATAGCAGCAGCAGGCGCCGAGCGCCGCCGCGAGCGCCCAGCCAAAGAGCGGATCGGCCATGGTGCCGGAGGGCTGCCCGATGAGCGCCACCCCGGCCACGCCAAGCGCGAGGCCCGTCGCTTTGCGCGCGGTGACGCGCTCGTCGCCAAAGAGCGCCGCCCAGGCCAGGCCGAAAATGGGCGAGGTGGCGTTGGTGATGGAAAGCAGTCCAGCCGGCGCATGCATCGAGGCAAACGAATACAGGACGAACGGCGCGGCGATGCCGACCGCGCCGATCAGCAGGTAGAAGCGCCAGTGCGCGCGCAGCCCCGGGTCGAAGCCGAACGCGCGCAGCCACGCGAGCAGCGCCAGTCCCCCGATCAGCACGCGCAGCTCCGCCGTCCACACCGGCCCGAGCACCGGCGCCGCGACGCGCATGAAGATAAACGCCGCGCCCCAGATAGCGGCGAGCGTTACGAGGCGCGCGTAATCGGCCGGCTTCACGCCGGTAGACCGCTCATGACGGAAGGGCGTTCATAGCGGGAGACTTGCCATGCCGCAGCCTGCCGCAGACCGCCTGGCCTGGCTCGCCGTTTCCGGACCTCACGGCGCCATGTCCGGAAATGGCGAGCGCGGGCCCGCCGGCGCGCCCATAATGGCGCCCATGACGCTCGACTCCGCCACCTGTTACCGCGCGCTGCGCTCGCGCGACGCGCGCTTCGATGGGCGCTTCTTCGTCGCGGTGTCCTCGACGCGCATCTACTGCCGCCCGGTGTGCACCGTGAAGCCGCCGCGGCGCGAGAACTGCCGCTTCTACCCGAGCGCCGCCGCCGCGGAATCCGCGGGCTACCGGCCCTGCCTGCGCTGCCGGCCCGAGCTCGCGCCCGGCAACGCGAGCGTGGACGCGACCACGCGCGTGGCGCAGGCCGCCGCGAGCCTGATCGAGGACCGCGCGCTCGACGCCGAAGGGCTGGAAGCGGTCGCCGCGCGCCTCGGCATCACGGACCGGCACCTGCGGCGCGCGTTCGGCGCCGAGTTCGGCGTGTCGCCCGTGGAGTACGCGCAGACGCAGCGCCTCCTGCTCGCCAAGCGCCTGCTCACCGACACCGCATTGCCCGTCACCGAGATCGCCTTCGCCAGCGGCTTCGGCAGCCTGCGGCGCTTCAATGCGCTCTTCAAGCAACGTTACCGCCTGCAGCCTCAGCAGCTGCGCCGCCACATGCGCGCGCAGACTGCGCCCGCCGCCGACGCACTGCAATTCGAGCTCTCCTTCCGCCCGCCCTACGACTGGCCGGCGCTCGCTGCGTTCCTCGGCGCACGCGCCATCGCCGGCGTCGAGGCGGTGGAGGGCGGCGTATACCGGCGCACGGCGCGCGTGGTGCTGGACGGGAAGGAGCATCGCGGCTGGATCGAGGCGGCATTGTCGCCGAAGAAGCCGGCGCTGCGCGTCGCTGTTTCGGCGTCGCTCGCGCGCGTGCTGCCGCCGGTGCTCTCGCGCGTAAAGGCGCTGATGGACCTCTCATGCAATCCGGCGGAAGTGGCGCAGGCGCTCGGCGCCCTCGCTGGCCAGCATCCCGGCATGCGCGTGCCCGGCGCCTTCGACGGCTTCGAGGTGGCGGTGCGCGCGATCCTCGGCCAGCAGGTGTCGGTCGCCGGCGCGCGCACCGTCGCTGGCCGCTTCGCGCAGGCGCTCGGCGAGCCTCTCGCGACGCCGTTCCCCTCACTGACAACGGTTTTCCCGAACGCGGCACGCGTCGCGGATGCCCCAGTGGGACGCATCGCGCGCCTGGGCATGCCCGGGGCGCGTGCGCGCACGATCCTCGCGCTCGCGCGCGCAGTAGCGGACGGCGATCTCGTCCTCATGCCCAACGCCGACATCGAGGCCACGCTCGAGCGCCTGCGCGCGCTGCCGGGCGTCGGCGAATGGACCGCGCAGTACATCGCCATGCGCGCGCTCGCCTGGCCCGATGCCTTCCCGCACACCGACCTGGGCGTCATGAAGGCGCTCGGCACGAAGGACGCGAAGCGCGTCCTTGCCGCCGCCGAAGCCTGGCGGCCCTGGCGTGCCTATGCAGTGATGCACCTGTGGAATTCCCTCGCAAAGGACTGACCATGACGAGCTACGACTATTTCGAGAGCCCCTGCGGCCGGATGCTCCTCGCCGCGGACGAGAAGGCCATCACCAGCGTGAGCTTCATCGGCCAGAAGTACGCGCCGCGCGTCGGGCGCGACTGGAAGCGCGATGCGCGCCATGCGCCGATCCGGCAGGCGAAGCGCGAACTCGCCGAGTATTTCAGCGGACGGCGCACAGCGCTTCTCGGTGAAGCTCGCGCCGGAGGGCACGCCGTTCCAGCGCGCGGTGTGGAAGGCGATCGCGCAGGTCGGCTTCGGCAAGACCATCGCCTACGCCGAGCTCGCGCGCCGCGCCGGCCGCCCCCGCAGCGCGCGCGCCGCGGGCGCCGCCACGGGCCGGAACCCGATCGGCATCATCGTGCCCTGCCACCGCATCGTGGGGTCGAACGGCTCGCTCACCGGATATGCGGGCGGCCTCTCCAAGAAGCGGGCGCTGCTCGAGCTGGAGGCGCGCGGCTAGGCTTCTGCCGGGAGGCTGGCGTTCGCCGCCCGAGCGCTGCTGCCCGTTTCAGGGGATGGCCGACCTGGTCGCGCGAGCGTAGGATCGCCGCGATGAGCAGCGTCTTCAACGCCGCGGCTAACGGCAACCTGAAAGCGGCCCTCAAGGCCGCCGTGCCCATCGCGCTCGCGCTGGCCGCCGCAGCGTGGGGCATCTTCGCGCCTCCGGTGCTGCAATCGCAGGAGTACCACCGCTTCGCCGACTCGCGCGCGTTCCTCGGGGTGGTGAACGGCGCCGACACGCTGTCCAACCTCGCCTTCCTGCTCGTGGGGGTGCTCGGCCTCGTATTCCTGCGGCGCGAGCGCGCGGCAGGCTCCAACGTGCGTTTCGCGTCGCCGCGCGAGATCCTGCCCTACTGGGTGTTCTTCGCCGGCGTAGCGCTGACGAGCGCGGGCTCCGCCTGGTACCACCTCGCGCCGGACGATGCGCGCCTCGTCTGGGACCGGCTGCCGATGACCATCGCCTTCATGTCGCTCGTCGCGGCGGTGGTGCAGGAGCGCATCAGCGTGCGCGTAGGCGGCGCGCTGCTCTGGCCGCTGGTGCTCCTGGGCCTCGCGAGCGTCGTCTACTGGCGCTGGAGCGCGCTTGCGGGCTTCGAGAACCTGCGCCCCTACCTCGCGGTGCAGTTCGGCTCGATCGCGGTGGTGCTGGCGCGTGTCGCTGCTCTACCGCTCGCGCTATACGCACGGCTGGGTGATCTTCGTCCTCGCGGCGGCCTACGGTGTAGCCAAGGTGGTCGAGGTCTACGACCGCCAGATCTTCGAGTTCGGCCAGTGGCTGAGCGGCCACACGCTCAAGCACCTCGCCGCCGCGCTCGGCATCTACCTGCTGCTGATGGCACTGCAGCGGCGCACACGCCGCTAACGGTGGGCCCGTGCCTGGCATCGGGCGCGGGCCCGCTGGCGAACACCTCATTGGGCGCGCCTAGGCGCCCGCCAGCGCCTCGAGGTACATCTCCCGGTCGATATTGCCTCCCGAGAGAATCACGGCGAAGCGCGAGCCCTTGCGCACCGGGTCCTTGAGCATGGCCGCATACGCCGCCGCACCCGCGCCCTCGGCGATGTTGTGCGTGCAGCGATAGAGGTCGCGCATCGCCGACTTCACCTCGTCGTCGCTCACTTGCACGATGCGGTCGGCGCCCGCGCGGATCGCCTCCAGCGCCTCGGGCACCGGCACGCGCACCGCCACGCCGTCGGCGAAGGTGATCGCGCTTTTCGTCTCGACCGGCCTTCCCGCGGCGAAGGAAAGCGCGTAGCAGGCGGCGTTCTCGGACACCACGCCCACCACGCGCGTCCTGCAGGCCCAGCGCGTCGCGCCACGCGATCACCCCGCAGATTCCCGAGCCGCAGCCGACCGGCACGTAGACCTCGTCGATGTCCTTCACTGCGCCGAAAAGCTCCATCGCGTAGCTGCCCACGCCGGTCACGAGGTGGCGGTCGAAGGGCCCGATGTAGTAGAGGCCCTGCGCCTTCGAGATCGCATGCGCGTGCTCGCGCGCCTCGTCGTAGTCGCGTCCGTGCTCGATCAGCTCCGCGCCCCAGGCGCGCATCGCCGCGTTCTTCTCCTTGCTGTTGCCGTGCGGCACCACGATCACCGAACGGATGCCGTGGCGCCGTCCGGCGAAGGCGACCGACTGGCCGTGGTTGCCGCGCGTCGCGCTCGCCACGCCGGCGAGCTCTGGGGTTCTCGCGCCGCAGCTGGTCGATGAGCGTGAGCCCGCCGCGCACCTTGAAGGAGCCCGTGGCAGTGTGGTTCTCGTGCTTCACCCACACCTCGGTGCCGGACAGCTCGTTCAGCAGCGGCCAGCTCAGCTGCGGCGTCGGCGGCACGACGGCGTGCACCAGCCGCGCGCCTTCCTCGAGTTGCTGGCGGGTGAGCCCGAGGATCAGGCGAGGGGCCTGCGCGCGCCCGCGCGAAACGCGCAGGCCAGGCGCCACGCGGCGGGGACCCCGCCGCGCGCGCGCATCGCGTCGGGCGGCCGGCTTCGGGCGCTTGCGGCTAGCCACCTTTGGGCCTCTTGTCGATCACGCGCTTCGCCTTGCCGATCGAGCGCTCGATGGTGCTGAGCGGAACGAGCTTCACGTCGGCCGAGACGCCGATGTAGGACTTGATGTTGTGCTGCAGTTTCGCCGCACCGCCGGTGTCGGCCGCGCCCGGCGCGAGCTCGACCAGCACCGCGAGGTGGTCCATCGGGCCATCCTTGGTCACCTCCAGCACGTAGTGCGGTGCGAGATCCGGCTGCTTGAGGATCAGCTCCTCGATCTGCGTGGGAAACACGTTCACGCCGCGGATGATCAGCATGTCGTCCGACCTGCCGGTGATCTTCTCCATGCGGCGCATCGAGCGCGCGGTGGGCGGCAGGAGCCGCGTCAGATCGCGCGTGCGGTAGCGGATCACGGGCAGCGCTTCCTTCGTGAGCGAGGTGAAGACCAGCTCGCCCTTATCGCCTTCGGGCAGCACTTCGCCCGTCTCCGGGTGCACGATCTCGGGATAGAAGTGGTCCTCCCAGATGGTGAGGCCGTCCTTGGTCTCCACGCACTCCTGCGCGACGCCCGGGCCGATGACCTCGGATAAGCCGTAGATGTCGATGGCGTCCAGGCTCGTGCGCGCCTCGATCTGCTTGCGCATCTCGTTCGTCCAGGGCTCGGCGCCGAAGATGCCGATGCGCAGGGATGACTTCTTCGGATCGAGGCCCTGCTTTTCCATCTCGTCGGCGATCGCCAGCATGTAGGAGGGCGTCACCATGATGATCTCGGGCTTGAAGTCCCCGATCAGCTGCACCTGGCGCTCGGTCATGCCGCCCGATAGCGGGATCACCGCGAGGCCGAGCGCCTCCGCGCCGTAGTGCGCGCCCAGGCCCCCGGTGAACAGCCCGTAGCCGTAGGCGACGTGCACCTTGTCGCCGGGGCGCGCGCCCGCGGCGCGGATCGAGCGCGCCATCACGTGCGTCCAGGTGTCGATGTCCTTCTGCGTGTAGCCGACGACGGTGGGCTTGCCGGTGGTGCCGGAGGACGCATGGATGCGCACGATCTTGTCCATCGGCACGGCGAACATGCCGAAGGGATAGTTCTGGCGCAGGTCGGCCTTCGTCGTGAAGGGAAACTTCGCGAGGTCGGCGAGCGTCTTCAGGTCCTTGGGCTTCACGCCCGCGGCATCGAACTTCCTGCGGTAGTGCGGGCACGTTGTCGTAGGCGTGCTTGAGCGACCACTTCAGGCGCTCGAGCTGCAGCGTGGCAAGTGTCTTGCGCGGATGCTTTCTCGATGGGCTCGAGGGGAAATCCGCGCTTCGACGCAAGAGCCCTCGCCGTGCCCGCTCGACCCGCCGTCGCTCGAGCCTTCGTCGCTCTGCTCGCCCTCACGTGGCTCGCCGCCATCCGATCTGCCTTTACTCGACCCATTTGCCTTTCACCGTCGCCGACTTGCCGCGGAACACCGCGACCAATTCGCCTTTCTGGTTGGTGACCTTCGCGTCGTAGATCCCGGTGCGCCCCACGTGCCCCTCTTCGCGGCACTCGGCGGTGAGCCGGTCGCCGAGATGCGCGGGCGCGAGGAAATCGATCGAGCAGCTCGCGGCGAGCGCCCTGTGATTGTGGCTGTTGCAGGCCATGCCGAAGGCCGAGTCGGCGAGCGCGAAGATCAGGCCGCCGTGGCAGAGCGCCTGCGCGTTTGCCATCTGCTCGGTGACCAGCATCGTCATGCGTGCGTAGCCGGGCTTGAGCTCCTCGAGCTTCATGCCGAGGAACCGGGAGGCGCGGTCCTCGCGCCAGATCGCCTCGCCTGCCGCCTGCGCGAGCGCCTGGCGGTCCATCACTTGCCTGTGAAGCGCGGCTTGCGCTTCTCGAGGAACGCGGCCACGCCCTCGCGGTAGTCGGTGTGGTGGCCGACCTCGCGCTGGTAGTCACGCTCGAGGTCGAGCTGCTCGTCGAGCGAGTTGTCGAAAGAGGCGTAGATCGCCTTCTTGATCATGCCGTAGGTGTGCGTGGGGCCGGTGGCGAGCGCGCGCGCCATGGCGTTCGCCTCGTCCATCAGCTTCGCATCGTCCACGCATTTCCAGATGAGGCCCCAGCGCTCGGCGTCCTCGGCCGAGACGCGCTCGGCGAGCATCGACATGCCCATCGCGCGCGCGGTGCCGGCGAGGCGCGGCAGCCAGTAGGTGCCGCCGCAGTCCGGGATGAGCGCGATCTTGGCGAAGGCCTGCAGGAACGAGGTCGAGCGCGCGGCGAGCACGATGTCGCAGGCGAGCGCGAGGTTCGCGCCCGCGCCAGCGGCGATGCCGTTCACGGCGCAGATGACGGGCTTGGGCAGCGCGCGCAGGCGCCGGATGAAGGGGTTGTAGTTCGCCTCCAGGCCGCCGCCCAGGTCGAGGTTCGGGTTGTTCATGTCGCGCTCGGAGAGGTCCTGCCCGGCGCAGAAACCGCGGCCCGCACCGGTGAGGAGCACCGCGCGGATCGTGTCGTCCTTCTCGGCCTGCGCGATCGCCTCGCGCAGCAGGCCGTGCATCTCGCTGATGAAGGCGTTCAGCTTCTCTGGGCGGTTGAGCGTCACGGTCATGACGCCCGCATCGGTCGAAACGAGGACGGAGGGCATGGGCAAAGCTTAGCTAAAATCGGCCCCATGCCCAAGGTTTACGCGATCGACGGGATCGTTCCCGTCGTGCACCCCTCCGCGTTCGTGCACGAGAGTGCAGTCCTGATCGGCGACGTGATCGTCGGCGCCAAGGCCTTTATCGGCCCCTGCGCCTGCCTGCGGGGCGACTTCGGCCGCATCGTGGTCGAGGAAGGCGCGAACATCCAGGACACCTGCATGCTGCACGGCTTTCCCGGCAAGGACACCGTGGTCGGCGCCGAGGCGACGATCGGCCATGGCGCGGTGCTGCACGGCTGCGCGGTGCGGCGCGGGGCGCTCATCGGCATGAACGCCGTGGTGAACGACAACGCGGAAGTGGGCGAGGGCGCGATGGTGGCCGCGCTCGCCTTCGTCAAGGCCGAGGCCCGCATTCCGCCACGCTCGCTCGCCGCGGGCATTCCCGCGCGCGTGCTGCGCGAGCTCACCGCCGACGAGATCCAGTGGAAGACGGACAACATGCACCTCTACCAGCAGCTCGCCGAAAGAAGCGCGACGACCATGCAGCGGGTCGAGGCGCTCACGGCGCCCGAGCCGGGCCGCAAGCGCATCGACATCCCGGGCTCCATCCCGCTTTCGGAGCTGAAGGCAAAGGCACGCGCCAAATGACCTACGAACTGATCCTCGCCGAGAAGAAGGGCCGCGTCGGCCTCGTCACGCTCAACCGCCCCAAGCAGATGAACGCGCTCAACGCCCAGGTGATGCAGGAGCTCGCCAAGGCGCTGTACGCCTTCGACGCGGACGAGGGCGTGGGCTGCATCGTCATCACGGGCAACGAGAAGGCCTTCGCCGCCGGCGCCGACATCGCCGCGATGAAGGACTACAGCTACATGGACGCCTACAAGGCGAACTACATCACGCGCGACTGGGAGCACATCCGCAATATCAGGAAGCCCGTGATCGCCGCAGTGGCGGGCTACGCGCTGGGTGGCGGCTGCGAGCTCACCATGTTGTGCGACCTGGCCATCGCCGCGGAGAACGCGAAGTTCGGCCAGCCCGAGATCAACCTCGGCATCATGCCGGGCTCGGGCGGCACGCAGCGAATGCCGCGCTTCACCAGCAAGGCGATCGCGATGGACGTCTGCCTCACCTCGCGCATGCTCGATGCGCAGGAGGCGCTGCGCGCGGGGCTCGTGTCGCGCGTGGTGCCGGTCGAGAAGCTCATGGAGGAGGCGATGGCGGTGGCGGAGAAGATCGCCGGCTATTCGCTGCCGGTGGTGATGATGATCAAGGAATCCATCAACCGCGCCTATGAGACCTCGCTCTCCGAAGGCGTGCTCTTCGAGCGGCGCGTCTTCCACTCCCAGTTCGCCCTCGAGGACCAGAAAGAAGGCATGGCCGCCTTCGTCGAGAAGCGCAAGCCCACCTTCAAGCACAAGTGAAAATCGGGGTCAGGGCCGAATTTTCTTGCGCGCAAAGAATTCGGCCCTGACCCCAATTTTCTCCGGCGAGATTAATTCGGCCCTGACCCCGATTTGCGCTCGATACCTGTAATCCTGATCGCGGCCCACATCTTCTCGATGCTGGGCTTCTCGACTTATCCGGCGCTGCTGCCCGAGCTGCAGGGCGAGTGGGCGCTGTCCAACTCGCAGGCGGGGATCGTCGGCAGCTTCTTTTTCGCCGGCTACATCGCCACGGTGTCGTCCTGGACGGCCCTTACCGACCGTATCGATGGCCGCTGGGTGTACGCCGCGGGAAGCGCGGTGGCGCTCATCGGCTGCGCGGGCTTCGGTCTGGGCGCGCAAGGGTTTCTCAGCGCCTGCGCGTACCAGGTTCTGATGGGCGCAGGGGTCGCCGGCACCTACATGCCAGGCCTGCGCCTGCTCTCCGACGTCACGCACGGCAAGTCCCAGAGCCGCTTCGTCGCGTTCTATACCTCGTTCTTCGGCATCGGCGCCGCGCTTTCCTTCGCGCTCGCCGGCTGGATCGCCCCGATCGCCGGCTGGCGCATGGCCTTCGTTTACTGCTCCGTGGGCTCGGTGGTCTCGGGCCTGATGGTGTTCTTCAGCCTCGCGCCGAAGACGCCCGCGGGCTCGACGCACTCGATCCTTTTCCCGCTCGCCGCCTGGCGGACCGTCCTCACCAACCGGCCCGCGGCCGGCTACATCTTCGGCTACTGCGTGCACTGCGTGGAGCTCTTCGGCTCGCGCGGCTGGATGGTGGCGTTCCTCGCTTTTGCCGCGGGCGTCGGCGCCGCGGGCGCCTCTCCGTGGAGCCCGACGGCGATCGCGGCGCTCGTGAACCTGCTCGCGGTGCCCGCCTCCATCCTCGGCAACGAGATGGCGCTGCGCATCGGGCGCCGGCGCTGGATCCTCATCGTGATGGCGAGCTCCTCGCTCGCCGGCATCGCCCTCGCGTTCTCGGCCCCGCTGCACTGGGCGCTGGTGGTGGCGCTGCTCGTCTTCTACTCGATGCTGGTGATGGCGGAGTCGGCCACCCTCACCGCGGGCCTCGTGGCCGCGGCACCAGCCGAGCTGCGCGGGGCGGCGATGGGCCTGTATTCGCTCATCGGCTTTGGCGGCGGGATGCTCGGGCCGGCGGTCTTCGGGGCCGCGCTCGACCTCGCCGGGGGGCAGGGAAGCATCGCCGCTTGGGCTTGCGGCTATGCGGCAATCGGCGCGGGGTGCCTGCTGGCACCCGTGGTGGTGAGGCTATTCCGGCCCGCTCGCTAGTATCATGCCGCTCAAGGAGGAGGACCCATGGAACGCATCTGGCTGAAGAGCTATCCCGCGGGCATGCCCGCCGACGTCACCTGGGACGAGAACCAGTCCATCGGCGAGCTCTTCGAGAAGAGCTGCAAGGAGTTCGCCGAGCGCCCGGCATTCCACTGCATGGGCAAGACGCTGACCTTCGCGCAGATCGACAAGAAGAGCCGCGACTTCGCCGCCTGGGTGCAGTCCAAGGGCCTCGGCAAGGGCACGCGCGTCGCGATCATGATGCCCAACTGCCTGCAGTACCCGATCGTGCTCTTCGGCACGCTGCGCGCGGGCTACACGGTGGTGAACGTCAATCCCGCTCTACACCGCGCGCGAGCTCGAGCACCAGCTGAAGGACTCCGGCGCCGAGGTGATCGTGATCCTGGAGAACTTCGCGAACACGCTGGAGGAGGTGCTGCCGCGCACGCCCGTCAAGCACGTGGTGGTGGCTTCCCTGGGCGACCTGCTCGGCGTGAAGGGCGCGATCGTCAACTTCGTGGTGAGGAACGTGAAGAAGATGGTCCCGGCCTTCGAGCTGCCGAACGCGCAGCGCTTCAACGCCATGTTGAAGGAAGGCGCTGGCCTCGGCATGAAGCCGTTCCCCACGTCGCAGGAGGACATCGCCTTCCTGCAGTACACCGGCGGCACCACCGGCGTTTCCAAGGGCGCGATGCTCACGCATCGCAACATCCTCGCCAACATCGCGCAGAGCGAAGGCAACCTCCGCAACGGGCTCGGCGGCGAGACGCCGGTGATCATCACCGCGCTGCCGCTGTATCACATCTTCTCGCTCACGGTGAACTGCCTGCTGATGGCGAAGATGGGCGGCTTGAACGTCCTCATCACCAACCCGCGCGACATCCCGGGGTTCATCAAGGAGCTCGCCAAGCACCGCTACAACATGATCACGGGCGTGAACACGCTGTTCAATGCCTTCCTCAACAACCCGGACTTCCACAAGCTCGACTTCTCGCACGTCAAGATCAGCGTCGGCGGCGGCATGGCGGTGCAAAAGGCGGTGGCCGAGCGCTGGAAGCAGGTGACCGGCAAGGTGCTGCTCGAGGGCTACGGCCTCACGGAGACGAGCCCCGTCGCCACCATGAACCCGCCGAGCCTCCCCGAGTACAACGGCTCGATCGGGTTTCCAGTGCCCTCGACCTACATCGCCATCCGCGACGACAACAACAAGGACCTGCCGGTCGGCGGCACCGGCGAGATCTGCATCAAGGGCCCGCAGGTGATGAAGGGCTACTGGCAGCGGCCCGAGGAGACCGTCAAGGTGCTCGACAAGGACGGGTTCCTCCACACCGGCGACATCGGCATCATGGACGAACAGGGCTTCATCCGCATCGTCGATCGCAAGAAGGACATGATCCTGGTCTCGGGCTTCAATGTGTACCCGAACGAGATCGAGCAGGTGGTGGCGATGCACCCGGGCGTGCTGGAAGTGGCGGCGATCGGCGTGCCCGACGAGCACTCGGGCGAGGTGCCGAAGCTGTTCATCGTGAAGAAGGACCCGGCGCTCACCGAGAAGGACATCTTCGAGCACTGCAAGGAGCAGCTCACCGGCTACAAGCGGCCGAAGTACATCGAGTTCCGCGCCGACCTGCCCAAGACCAACGTCGGCAAGATCCTGCGCCGCGCGCTCAGGGACGAGAAGAAGGCGGCCTGAAATCGGGGTCAGGGCCGAATTTTCGGCAAGAAGAGAAATTGGGGTCAGGGCCGAATTCTTTCCGCCGGAAAGAATTCGGCCCTGACCCCAATTTTGTCCATGACGCCCCGTTCCGACCTCTTCAAGGGCCTCGTCTGGCTCGGCATCGCCATCGCGTCCTGGGGGGCGCTATTCTCGGTGGCGAAGCGCACGCTGCCGGTTCTCGATGCCTTCTTCCTCGGCTCGGTGCGCTACACGTTCGGCGTGCTGATCTTCGTCGCCATCCTCTGGGCGGCCGAGGGGCGCCAGCACCTGCGCTACGGCGGGCGCCTCCTGCCGGCGGCGGTGTACGGGATGATCGGCTTCTGCGGCTTCAACCTGCTCGTGTGGTGGGGCCTCAGCTTCACGCGCCCCGAGCACGCCTCGATCATCATGGCGCTGCAGACGCCGATGACGGCGATCGCGGTGTGGTTCACGCAGAGCAAGCGCCCGCAGCCCTTCACCGTCGGCTGCATTGCGGCGGCGATCGCGGGCGTGCTGCTCGTCGTGACCAAGGGCGGCATCGGCAACCTTCTCGACGGCGGCTCGCTCTTCGGCGACCTGCTCGTCTTCCTCGGCGCGGTGAGCTGGGTGATCTACACCATGGCGGGCTGGCACTTCTCCGGCTGGTCGCCGCTGCGCATGACGGTGCTGACGGCGATCCCCGGTGCGCTTGGCCTGGTCGCCTTCAATGCCGTGGCGATTGCGGCAGGATGGTCGGTGCTGCCCACGCTCGACACGGTGCTCTCGGTGAAGTGGCAGCTCCTGTATTTCATCGTCTTCACCGTGGTGCTCGGCGTGCTCGGCTTCAACAACGGCGTGAAGTATCTCGGTGCGCTCAATGCGATGCTGATGCTCAACCTCATTCCGGTGATCGTGTTCGCGATCGAGGCGTGGCTGGGCAGGAGCTACGTCGCGGTGGAATTGCTGGGGGCTGCCGTGGTGATCGGGGCGCTGGTGGCGAACAACCTCTTCCTCAGGCGGCAGGCGCGATCCGCATAGGCTGGCTTGCAAGGTAGTATCACGGGCAGTATCATTCGCTGGTGTCCAGGGCGGCCAAGACCCTTGCGCAGATGAAGGCCAATCCCCTGGATTGGCGCATCGAAAGCCTGCAAACGGTGGCCGAGGCTTACGGGCTCGTCTGGCGGCGGCCCGGCGGGAGCCACGTGGTGTTCAGGCATCCGGCGGGCGGCATGCTCACGGTGCCCGCCCGGCGGCCGATCAAGCCCGTGTACATCCGCAAGTTCGTGCGCCTCGTGGAAGAAGGCATCGCCGAATGAAAAGCATCGACTTGGAGTATCCGTTCGAAATCCGCCCACTCTCCAAAGAAGAGGGCGGTGGGTACGGCATCACGTTTCCCGACGCGCCGGGCTGCTGGTCCGACGGCGCGACACCCGAGGAGGCCATCGCCAACGGGCGGGACGCGCTGCAGGCCTGGCTCTCGGTGGCGCGGGAGTTCGGCGACGAGGTTCCCAAGCCGTTCGCCGCTGTGAGTGGGCGCTTCGTGCAGCGCGTGCCGCGCTCGCTCCACGCGCAACTCATCGCGCGCGCGAAGGCTGAGGGCGTCTCGCTCAATACGCTCGTGGTGACGCTGGTCGCTCAGGGAATGGGGCGTCGGCAAAGCGCGCCTGCCCAGAAGCGCGCCGCGTCTCTACGCTCCCCCCGTGCGCGGTATAAGGTCTCGCGCACCGGATAGCGGTCAGAGCCAGTACGCCGCCAAGGTCCCGATTGCGATCGGGCGACGCGTTGCACTGCAAGCGGGCGCAGCGAGTTCGTTGAGTGCATCGGCGGGCTGGTCCGTGCGATCTGGTATTCAGATCGACCGCGCCCCTGCAAATCATGGGCTTGCGTGAGAAACAAATTGCGATTTCGCTTTCTCTTGCCAACGCCGCGCCCGATGCGAAGAATGGCCTTGTTCACGAATTCAGGATGCGACCCATGAACGTGCTGATCGTCGACGACCACCCGATGATGCTGGAGTATCTCTCCAGCGCCGTGGGCAAGGCGCTGCCGGACGCGGTGGTGCGCACCGCCGGCGACCTGCAGACGGCGCTCGAGCGCGCGCGCGAGATCGAGCCGGCATTGGTGCTGGTGGACCTCGGCCTGCCTGGCTGCGGCGGCATCGACTCGGTCCTGCAGTTCCGCTCGGCGTATCCGCACGTGCCCACCGTCGTGGTGTCCGCGAACGACGACACGCTGTCCGTGCGCGGCGCCCTGGCCGTCGGGGCGGCAGGCTTCATCCCGAAGTCCTCGAGCCCGACGGTGGTGGTGAGCGCGCTGCGCCTCATCGCCGGAGGCGGTCGCTACATCCCGCCCGAGGCGCTGAAGGTGGAGCCCGCCGACAGGCGCACATCCGAGCCGCAGGAACTCCTCACCGACCGCCAGCGCGACGTCCTCTCGCGCATGCTCAAGGGCTCCTCCAACGCCCAGATCGCGAAGGAGCTGGACATCACCGAGGGCACGGCCAAGCAGCACGCCCACGCGGTGTATTCGGCGTTCGGCGTGTCCACGCGCGCCGACCTGATCCTCGCCGCCTCGGGACGGTACAGACGTACCGGGTGAGCCCGGGAAGTGCTGGGTGATTCCGGCGTTATATAACCGCCGGTGGATGGCAGCCTAGGCCGAATTCGCTAGGCTCCCCTGAGGGGGAGAGCGTGGCAAACAGGCTGGCCGCGTCGCTCGCAGAGGGAGACTTTGCCTGGTTGGTCGGCAGCCTTTGCCAGATCAACCGGCTGCCGTTCGACTCGGCACTGCTCTTGCAGCGCTATCCCGCGCCGCATTCCCTGCGGCAACTCATCGAGGCGCTGAACTCTTTCGGTTTCCGCACGGGAGAAGGCGATGTCGCGAAGGCGGCGTTTCCTTGCATCGGCTTTCTCGCGGGCGATAAGCGGCAGCCGGCGATCCTCGTCAAGCGGGACGCGGAACGGCTGCTCTATTTCGTCGCCGGCAGCCAGACGCCGCAGACGGCGCCCGCCGCCTCGCTGAAGGAGTTGTTCGAGCCGGGCGTCATCCTGATCCAGCGCGAGACCGCGGCGGAGCCGGCGGCGGCCGACGGCGCGCCGGTGGAGTCGAAGTTCGGCTTCCGCTGGTTCTGGGCGGAGTTCCTCAAGCACAAGCGCGTCTGGCGCGACGTGCTCGCCGCCTCGCTCTTCATCCAGTTGATCGGCCTCGCCACGCCGCTCGGCACCCAGGTGGTGATCGACAAGGTGGTGGTGCATCAGACCGACAGCACCCTGATCGCGATCGCCGTGGGCCTCGGGATGTTTCTCTTCTTCAACGCTGCAATGGGGTGGCTTCGGCAATATTTGGTCTTGCACACAGGGAACCGCGTGGACGCGGTGCTGGGGAGCCAAGTTTTCCGGCACCTCCTGCGCCTGCACCTGCCGTACTTCGAGCATCGCCCCACGGGAACCCTGGTGGCGCGAATCCACGCCGTGGAGACGATCCGCGAGTTCATGGCCGGGGCGGCGGTGTCGCTGATCCTGGACTTCCCGTTCCTCCTCATCTTCGCCGCGGTGATGTTCGCCTACAGCTGGCAGCTCACGTTGATCGCGCTGGGGATCCTGTTTGTGGTGGCGGGCATCTCCATCGCGGTGACGCCGCTCCTGCGGGCACGGCTCAATCGCCAGTTCCTGCTCGGGGCGCGGAACCAGGCGTTCCTCACGGAGTACGTGGCCGGGATGGAGACCGTGAAGTCGCTGCAGATGGAACCGCGGCTGGAGGGGCGCTACGACGAGATGCTCGCGACCTACCTCGCCTCGGGTTTCGCCACGCGGCACCTCTCCAACACTTACAACGTGATCGCCAACGCGCTCGAGCAGGCGATGACCCTCGCGATCCTCTGCGTGGGCGCGCTCTTGGTGATGAGGAACGACGGCTTCACCATCGGCATGCTGGTCGCGTTCCAGATGTTCGCGAGCCGCATGTCGCAGCCGATGCTGCGGCTGGCGTCGCTTTGGCAGGAGTTCCAGCAAGCGAGCATCGCGGTGAAGCGCCTCGGGGACATCATGGACGCGCCGGCCGAGCCCTACGCGTTGACGCCCAGCCGAATGGCGCAGGGCAAAGGCGAGATCCGGATCTCCGACTTGAGCTTTCGCTACTCGCCCGAGCACCCCTTCCTGTACCGGAACCTGAACATCGCGCTGAAGCCTGGCAAGCTCACCGTGCTCACCGGGCCTTCGGGATCGGGGAAGAGCACGCTCGCGAAGCTGCTCCTGGGTTTCTACCAGCCCACCGATGGCAGGATCGAGATCGACGGGCGCGACATCCGGCATCTTTCCGCCAACGAGCTTCGCCAGTACTTTGGCATCGTGCCTCAGGAAACGTATCTTTTCTCCGGCACCATCTACGAGAACCTCATCGCGGCGAGCCCGAGCGCGGGATTCGATGATGTGGTGCAGGCGTGCAAGATCGCGGAGATCCACGAAACGATCGAGAAGCTCCCGAAGGGATACAACACGGAGATCGGCGAGCACGGGGTGGGATTGAGTGGTGGGCAAAAGCAGAGATTGGCGATTGCGCAGGGCGATGCTAAAGCGGCCGAGGATTCTGATCTTTGATGAGGCAACAAGTGCACTGGATCAGAACGCGGCGGAGCGCTTTGCGCAGACAGTCAACAGGCTCAAGGGAATGGCGACAGTGCTTTTCATTGCCCACCAGCTACCCCGAGGGCTTGCCGTAGACATTGTTGAGACGCTTAGGGAAGAAAAGGCCACCAGGATGCAGGTGGTTGAGGAAAGTGACACATGAGCGCGTGCATGAAAGTTGCGTTGGCGCGCATGTGTAAGGTCAACTCAAGTTACCAGTCGAGGTAGGCGATGAACAGGAATCACATTTGCTCATGGCTATCTGCTTACGGTTCGATCGTGCTGCTTGCTCTGGTCGGCGCCTGTGCGAGCGGCGATCAGAAGAGCGGCGCGTACGCTCAGGAAGCATGGGCGTATTTCAAGAAGATGTGCGACGAAAAATCTGGCGAGCGAATTTATCAATCCCTTCGCGGTGTAAAGAATGTAGTGGTGACAAAGCCATTGCCACCAGCAACAGAGAAGGATCTCTTCGACCAATACTGGTTTGGGGATCCATACAGCGCATCCGCTACCAGTCAACGGTCTGTTCATGCCGCCGGAAAGCTCGTGTACCCGAATGCGCCTATCGCGGAGAATAAGCTCGGCGCGGGTTTAGAGTTTGTTGAATTGGAGCTTGGTGAAGGTGCGTCGGATCAGCGCCGTCTCTTGCGAATTTCCTATGATCCAGGAAGTCGAGACTACAGGGCAGTTGCCGCCACCAAACCTGTTAGCCGCTTCGCTCTGCAATGGCAAGACATATCCACCTCCGGCGATCGCAAGTATTGGGTGGCCGCTAGCCGGCTGAGTGTCATCGATCTTAGCAACAACACGCTAGTTGCCGAGAGAATTGGTTACTTCATCGAAGCTGGATTTGGATCGACCGCCGGGCAAAGACGACCATGGTTAGCGTCGAAGGGACCAAAGACCACGTGCCCGTATGCCCATGATTGGGCAGACCGGTGGTTTGTATTGAAGGTACTAGGTCCGGGCGAGGAGGCTGCCGATGGCAAGTGAGAAAATCGCGAGGCTATTGGAGTTTGCCAATCTTCAGTTGGCAGCCGAGGCATTCTTAATTCGCGCAACGGACGGTGGAGCAATTCCAGCGGCAAGCGAAATACGCAACAGATTGGAAGAAGGCAATTTTCACGCAAGCCGATTTCTGCCCGAGCAGGCCGCGAAATTTGTTGATGGGAATGCAGGCTATTTGATTCTTGCTCAGTATCGCAACGATCCGCAACAGCCCGGCGCTTCAGGATTCTCAGGAACGCTAGTCCAATCCTTTTCCACTGGCGAATTGACGCTCTCGTTCCGCTCGACCGAATTCATCGACGATGCGGTTCGAGACACCATCTCCACTGGGGATCAGGAGATTAGGCAACTTGGTTGGGCGTTCGGGCAAATTGCTGAAATGGAGGCGTGGTACGCAGAACTGCGAGCCGACCCGAATCTGCTTGGTGGAAAGTCCTTCAATGTTACCGGGTACTCGCTCGGCGGGCACTTGGCAACGGCCTTCAACATCCTGAGGCGCGAGGAATCGACTGAAACCCCAGTAATCTCAACCTATACCTTCAATGGCGCAGGTGTGGGCGACATCCGAAACGGCCGTCGCTTGACCGACATACTTGCTGACTTCAATCGACTCCGCTCCAGCGCTGACATAACAGCGACGGAAGATTGGCTCGCCCTTTCTGTGGATGAACGCCAGTTGATTTCAAGCCAAGCGGCGAGTCGCGTCGCGGCGATCAATTCTGAAGCGGCTCGCTTAGCCACGTTGCAGCCGCGTGAGACCTTTCAACTCGGTTTGCCGCCAGCAGGCGTGCAAGCAACTCTTCAGTATCAGATCGCCGCGTTAATGGCGGCACGCGATACGATTCCTAGCTCCACCTTCCCATTGCCCGGCGGGGTCAACTACTTTCCGAGCACTCCCGTATTCGCGGCTCAACCGATCAGCAATATGGTGGAAGTAGTCGGGATGGAAACGGGGGGGTTGGGAACGTCCTTTGTATCAAACAGCGGTATCCACTATGGATCGCGCCAAGAGGTGGCAATCGAGGCGCAACCGAGACTCCGAGGCTCATTTTCCCTCGCCGATTTGCTGCAGGGTAACTTGCTCGTAAACAACCCAGACAGGAACAGTTTCGGCGATTCGCACAGCCTCGTCCTTCTCATCGATTCGCTGTCTGTGATGGCTGCGATGGAGAGACTTGCGCCAGATCTGACAATCGAAACGGCCGGTCGAATCTTTGCGGCGGCATCCAATGTCGCGGCTTCCACGCAACTATCTTCGCAGGGTGAGGCGGAAGGCGACACCCTGGAGCGAGTCGTGGATTCCTTGTACAAGCTGCTGGTCGGCTCGGCACCGGAAGCGTACTTGGACTACAAGGGGCCGCTCGCCGGTAATACCTGGTCGCGGGATGAATTTCGACAGCCTCTTTACGCCAGATTGCAGGAAGTCAACGGCAAGATAACTGAATTGGTACCTGCCACTGGGCTGAGCTCCATTCAGATGGCAGCCCTGGATAGCCATTCAGCCGACGGCCTTCTAGAGGGCGCCAACAATGTCGGGACCCAGGGCCTCGCCTATAAGTATGCATTGCGCGAACTCAATCCCTTTGTCGTTCTTGATCCCGGCAACGTTGGTTTGTACGCCCGCTACATGGTCGGCGGCGCGAATGCAGGCGAGCTCGACTATTACGACGCATCGATCGCACGACAGGGGATGACTCAGCAGTACCTGGAAGATCGCGCCGCGTTTCTCGAGCGAAAGCTCTTCCTCACAACGTCGAACCTCGACAAGAACTACCAGGACCCCGCCAGCCCCAATCCTGACCCAGCTCCAGGTACGCCTGCCTATACGTACCAAACGCAGGCGCGTCACTACGAGGATCGCACCTCGGGTTTCGTAGCCTCGACGGGCGGCAATCCCAATGCCCTGCAGCACATCGTGTTTGGCACCGAGGGTGTCGACGTCATTCACACGCCCGTTAGCGGTCGCGAAGACTGGCTCTATGGAGGAGCGGGATCGGATTTCCTTGCGGGTAACTATGCCAACGACTACCTGGAGGGTGGCACAGGCCTTGACGTTTACCAGTTCAAGACGGGAGATGCATCGGACACCATCCTCGACGCCGATGGCAAAGCCGTCGTGACGCGTGACGGCGCGGCGCTGAGACTTGGAATCAAGGATTCTGCGGGAGTGTGGAGTTGCGGTGGGACTACGTTTACCCAAGTGAATGACGGCAAGGATCTCGAGATCACCTTCGCTGACATGCAGACCGACAAGATCACCGTCAAGGATTTTGATTTCTCCAAGGCGGCTCTAGACGGCTATCTCGGCATCCGGTTGATCGACGCTACAAGTGCACCGACATTTGTCACGCCGACCGAGCCTCAGACCCAGCCACCGGAGATCCTGGGCGACTTGGAGTTTCAGTTCGAGAACGCGGCGGTCCCTGCTGTGCTGGTACTCGGGCCGCCACCTCGGTACCAGCCCGATCTCTCGGGGCACCCTACTTGGCGCCTGAAGAGGGTCGTCAACACCACTTACGATTCAGACAATATCCCCGTCTCATACGAGATCGAACACTACACGCTGGACGGGAATGACAACTTCATACGGACGGCAACGCCTGCGCCCGGCTTCAACGACTACCTGAACGATAGTGCTGGCAACGACAAGATCAACGCCGGAGATGGCGACAACACGATTGACGCCTGGCGTGGTGGAAATGATTGGATCGTGACCGGAACGGGCAAAGACACCGTACGAGACTACGCGGGCAACAACTTGATCGACACCAGCGTGGGCGACGACGACATCTATACCTACGGGATCGGCGACGATTGGATTCGCGCTGGCGACGGTGACGATCAGGTGAACGATGTCGGCGGCAACAACCGGATTGATGCCGGGACGGGCAACGACGTCGTAAACGCCGGCAGCGGAGACGACCTGATTGTTGGCGGCGGTGGCAATGACGTGATCAAGGATGACGGCGGGAGAAACCTGATCGATGCGGGCGCAGGGAGCGACTTCGTGCTCGCGGGGGTGGACGCTGATTGGGTGGAAGGCGGCGCGGACGACGACATCGTGGACGGCAACCAGGGCAACGACACGCTGTTCGCCGATACCTCCAATGGCCAGACGCTCACCATCGCGCAAGCCATCGTCGCGGGAGAAACCGGATCACAGACGCCGGGGCCTTGGGACCTGCTGAGCGGCAACGAAGGCGACGATATTCTTATCGGTGCGTCGGGCGCGGACTATCTCGCCGGCGGCGAAGGCAGAGATGTCCTGGCCGGCGGTGCAGGCGACGACACCATCTACGGGGATCAGACCGTGACGGGCGCTGTGCTGGGGTGGTCCGTAATCCGTACGCCGAACATTTCCAGCACTGCAGCGACCTTCACGGTCACGCGTTCCGAGCGTTTTACAGCGACGGAGTCCGCAGGTTCCGCCGACACGATCTACGGTGGCGCCGGCAAGGACTGGATCTTCGCCGGGGCTGGCGACGACTATGTCGAAGGCGGCAACTCGGAAGACGACGCCAACGAGGACGACGACGTCGTCCTCGGCGAAGGCGGAAACGACATTATTGTCGGTGGCTCGGGCAAGGACTATCTCGACGGCGATTCTGCGCAAGCCAACGACGACGGCACCTGGGGGGACGACTACCTGGACGGCGGCGCGGGCGATGACACGCTCTTTGGCAGCAACGGCGACGATATCCTGATAGGCGGGGCGGGCGAGGACAAGCTCCTGGGTGGCGATGGTAACGACGTTCTGTACGGCGGTGCTGATGCGGACGTTCTGCAAGGAGGAACGGGAAAGGATGCCTACGTCTACAACCGTGGTGACGGGGAAGATGTGGTGATCGATCCGGACTTCACGAAGGCCAGCCCGTACCTGAGCAGCTTGGCGCTCGGGCCCGGCATCACGAGGAGCGACGTCAAGTTCCGCCTCGGTTCTCTGATGATCGACCTGGGCGATGGCGACGCCATTCATTTCGAAGGCTTCAACCCGGACGATCCCCTCTCCACGCCGGTACTGGACTCGATCCAATTCGCCGACGGCGACTTCATGACCTACCAGGACGTGCTCGATCAGGGCTTCGATCTGGATGGCACCGAAGGCGACGACTACATCAAGGGCACCGCGGTCACCGACCGCATCGACGCGAAGGGCGGCAACGACATCATCGAGGCGGGCGCCGGTAACGACCTCATCTTCACGGGCGGGGCGCGGACATCGTCTTCGGCAACGCAGGCGACGACCGGATCGTCGCGGGGACGGTGATCTCATCATCGACCTGGAAGGTGCGAACACTCTCGACTTGACCGCCTACGCCGGCCTCACGCAGGCGAATCTCGAGATCACGCAGTACCGTGCCCCCGACGGCGACATCTATCTCAACTTCCACGTTCGGGACGACATGAACCCGGGGGTCACGCCCGCCACAGGCGGGGTGAGCGTGCAGTACGGGGAGATCGGCAACTTCACCGCCGTCACGGTTTCCGACGGCGTGGAAGGCACAGTCGAGCTCTCCTACGAAGAGCTGATGACACAGTACGCCGGCCACGGCCTCGTCTACACCGGCCAGGATGCGGCCGAGACCCTCATCGGTACGCAGCTCGCCGACACGTTCTTCGGCGGGGCGGCGCGGACACGATTCGCGCGGGCGTGGGCGACGACAGGATCGACGGCGGCGCGGGCGACGACACGCTCGAAGGCGGGTCGGGCAACGACACCTATCTCCTCGGCTACAACCGCGGTCGCGACACGGTGATCGAGGACGGGGCGGCGGAGCCGGACGCCAGCCACACGATCCTGCTCGATGCCGGGACTCCGTCGAGCCTCGTCTATGCGCGGCAGTTGGGCAACGACCTGGAGGTGCGCCTTCGCGCGACTGGCGACGCCCTTGTTCTGAAGGACTTCTACCTCCAGCCACAGACTTGGCAGGACAGCTGGCAGGTGCACGACAGCAACGGCGCGCTGACCGATCTCGCCGGTTACGTTCCGGTCATCCCATCGCAGGCGGCGACCTGGCTGGAGGACGAGGAGCAGGCCTACCGGGCGCGCCGCGAGCAAGTGTTCGCCGCAAACCGGCAGGCGGACGGTTTCCTGCCGCTTGGCGGGAACGTCTTCCAGCACACGCAGCAGGCGTTCGACTACGCGGGCGCTAGCGTGCAAGGCTCGACGAGCATACTTTCGCTCGTCGCCGAATCGCAGTCGAGCGATGCGGCGCAGATCGCGGCCGGGACCGGGTTCGGCTCGACGCCGATCGGCAACACGACTGCAGTGGTGAGCATTGGCTTGCCGGCTGTTCAAGGCGCGGGCGGCGAGCGGACCCAGGTTTCGGCGGGATTCGGCACCGGCGGCGCGAGTAGCGGCGCCTCGTTCGAGTTCTTCCCGAATGTTCCTGGCGCCGGCGGCGGTTTCCAGCTGAATGCAGGGGACCATGCGGTTCCAGTCTACGGGCCGACGATCGGCAACGCCCAGGGGCTGTCCAGCGCCGGGGTGCTCGACTACGCGAGCGCGGGCGGCTTCAACAACTCAGGCCAGTGGCGTCTGATCGGCTACAACGTTTACAGGGCGGGGAGCGGCGGCGCGGTCGGGAGCGTCGAGGCGACCGCGACCTACCAGAACTACGATCAGCGCCTCACGGTGCAGGATGTCGAGGCCGGCGCATCGGGCAACACCATAACCGCAGCGAACGCGGTCGTTGACGGTGGCGCAGGCGACGACAGCATCACGCTCGAGGCCGGATATTTCTTTGCCGGCCCTGATTGGGAAGGCACATTCGACCTGTCCGGCGTGGTGGACGATTTCTCTCCTTCGGCCGCGCAGGCCCGCAACCGCTTTCGTTACGCGGGCCTCTCAGGATACCCGCTGCTCTACCCGGAGCACGCGAACCTGCTCGGCGGCTTTGCGCTTGCCGGCGACGGCGACGATACAGTTTTGGGCAGCGCCGGCCAGGACGTGATTGGCGGCGGCCACGGTGCCGACACGATCGACGGCGCGGGCGGCTCGGACACGGTGCTCGTCGGCGCGACCGACTCTGGCGTGGACACGCTCGCCGACTCGGGCCTCGATTCCTACGCGTACCTGGATTACTACTACTGGAGCCGCGGCATCCTCAACTGGGACGAGCGCGCGGCACACGGCAACGAGTGGCGCGTGGACGCCGATGGCGGCGACTACGCCTACTTCGACACCGAGGAAGAGGCGCTCGCCTGGCAGTCCTACGGCACCCCAGTGTCTATCGCGCCGCTACCGGAGGCGGCGCCCGTGCTCACGCGGGACGCCCCGCTCTATGCGGAGCTCGTCGTGGCGGGCGTCCTTACCCAGGACGTGCTCGCGTTCGGGCCAGGCCTGTCGCTCGAGGATCTCGACATCTCGGTTCAGGTGGACGCGTTCTCGGCGCAGGACAACCCGGATCGCGCCTGGATCAACGGCGGCCAGGTCTCGATCCGCTGGGATGCCGACAGCGGCGTGGACTTCACGCTCGGCCGCCTCGACGGCGGCCACGAAGAGCCGGATCTCCTCTCGGGCGGCTGGCAGGCGGGTGGCGGCGATGGAGTGGTTCCGGACGGCACCTGGTTCGGCTACCGCCTCGGCGAAGGCTTCGAAGCTTTCCGCTTCGCGGACGGCACGACGCTCACGGTGGACGAGCTCCTTGCAGGCGCGACCGTCAACGTGAATGAGTCGCAGCGCTACGTCTTCCACCGCGATTCGGGCTACCGGCTGATCGATCGGCGCTTTGCCACGATAGAGATGACGGATGGCATCGCGGCCTGGGAAGTCCAGGTGACGCGGGATGACCGCGACTTGCTGGTCAGCGTTCCTGAAGGTTATCCAGCGCCGGGCGCGCAAGGGCGCATCCGCAACTGGTACGCCGACCCCCAGGCCATGCCGCAAACGAATCTCGCGTTCGAGTCTCGACCCAACGCTTGACGCGGCCGCCCTTACCGAGCGTGGGCTCGAAGTCCATGGCACGTTCGAGGCGGATTCCCTCATTGGCCTGAACGGCGTTTGCCGACCGCCTGTTCGGAGAGGGCGGTGACGATGTGCTGGTTGGCGGCGGCGGCGACGACACGCTGGCTGGCGGTTGGGGCGAAGACTTCGTCGACGGCGGCGCGGGCAAGGACACGTACCTGTTCAACGTCGGCGACGGCGCCGACACCATCGCCGACGCGCCCTCAGGCCAGGGCGATCCAGAGTCGAGCGTCATCGCGTTCGGCGAGGGCATCCTCAGCTGGCAGGTCTACTTCGGCCTCGGGTCGCTCGTTCTGCACTACGGCGAGGGCGACTCGATCCGCTTCACGGCGTTTGATGCCGAAGATCCGAACTCAACGCCCGTCTTCGAGCGCCTGGAGTTTGCCGACGGCGCCGTGATGCTCTACGAGGACATGCTCGCCAACGGCTTCTACCTCAACGGCAGCGAAGGCGACGACGTCATCACGGGGACGGCCGTTCAGGACTCCATCAATGGCCTGGGCGGGAACGACACGCTCTCGGGCGGTGCCGGCCACGACGCCCTCTATGGCGGTGAAGGCGACGACCTGCTCTTTGGCGGCGAAGACAACGACGACCTCTACGGCGGCCAAGGGGACGACACGCTCGCGGGCGGCCCGGGGGACTTCGACTCGCTCGAGGGCGGGGAAGGCGCAGACACCTACGTGTACGCCGTAGGCGATGGCTGGGACGAAATCGCCGAATGGGACGAGACGCCTGGCGAGGAGGACCGCGTTTCGCTACAGGGCTTTGAAGTCGCCGACGTGCGCGTCACGCGCAATCCGTGGAACTACTGCCTGGTGATGGACGGCGGCGACCGTCTGGCTCTCGACAACATGCCGGTGGAAGCCGCCGCGGTAATCGAGCGCATCGAGTTCGAGGACGGCACGATGTGGACGCCGGCGGACGTGGCCGCGCGCGTCGAACTCCTCCCCGGCACGGAAGGCGAAGACGTGCTCTGGGGCACTGCGGGCGCCGACACGATCAGGGGACTTGGCGACTACGACGAGCTCTACGGCAATGGCGGGGATGATGTTCTCGCCGGAGGCGAGGGCGGCGACTTCTACTACTTCGCCGCGGGCGATGGCCACGACACGGTGGACAACTTCGACACCGATGGCTCGCCCGACGCCTTCCATTTCGCCGACGCCGCCTCGAGCGACACGGTGCTCTCCAGGGACGGCACGAGCCTTGTGATCACGCTGGGCGCGGATAGCGTCGCGCTCGCCGGCTGGTACAGCGATGCGAACCACAGGATCGATTCGATCTACTTCGAGGCGGACGGCGGCTACTGGGACGCGGCGACGATCGAGGCGCTCGCGCCTACCGGGGGCAACTCGGCGCCCGAGGTGGCGAGTCCGCTCGCGGATCTCTCGTTCGAAGCGGGTGCGACGTTCGCTTTCCCCGTCCCGGCGGACACGTTCTTCGATCCGGATGCGGGCGAGGAGCTTGCGCTGTCCGCAAGCCTCTACGACGGCAGCGCGCTGCCCTCGTGGTTGAGCTTCGATCCGGCGACGGCCACCTTCACCGGCAATCCGGCGGCGACCGACATCGGCATCGCGCATGTTCTGGTCACTGCCGCGAATACCTCTGGCGCCGCCGCCCAGTCGGACTTCGGCCTGGTCGTGCGGGTGCCGGCAGGCATGGAGGCAACCGGCAGCGCCGGAGACGACGTCATCTACGGCGGCACCGGAGACGAGACGCTCACCGCCAAGGGCGGGAGCGACTATCTCTTCGGCGACGCCGGGAACGATCTCCTGAAGGGCGGCGGGGGCAACGACGTGCTGCAAGGCGGAGCGGGCAGCGATGTCTTGCGCGGCGGAAAGGGGCAGAACGTACTCGATGGCGGCGCCGGCGACGACCTGATCTTCGGCGGTGTGGGCTCGGCATTCATCATGGGAGGCGCAGGCAACGACATCCTGCGCGTGGGCAGCGGCAGCGACGTCATCGCCTTCAACGCGGGCGACGGCATGGACACCGTCTACGGCGGGCGCGATGGCGGCAATACGCTTTCCTTCGGCGGCGGCATCCGCTATTCGGACCTGAGCCTGTCCAAGTCCGGCAAGGACCTCGTGGTGTCCACGGGCGCCGGCGAGGGCGTGACGCTGAAGAACTGGTACGGCGGCAATCACAGCGTCCTCAGCCTCCAGGTCATGCTCGATGCGACCGAGGAGTTCGACGCCGGCTCCAGCGACCCGCTCTACAACCGGCGCGTGCATAGCTTCGACTTCCTCGGCATGGTGAGCGCGTTCGACGCCGCGCGCGTGGAAAGCCCGGGGATCACGAACTGGGCGATGACGAACGCGCTCCTCGCATTTCACCTCTCGGGCGCCGACGACATGGCGCTCGGCGGGGATCTGGCCTATTGGTACGGCAGAAACCGCACGCTGCAGGGGATCAGCCTGCAGTCTGCGCAGCAGGTCATCGGCGCGGCGAACTTCGGCGCCGAGGCGCAGTCCCTGCGGCCGTTCAACGGGCTGCAGGAAGGCTTCGTGACGCTGTCCTAGGTATGCATGCTCCAGCACACGCTGGTCTGACTTCGTCCAAGGCCGTCGCCGTGACCGTCGGGTCGCCGTTGCCTCGGCTAGAATGGTCGCCGGGAAACGACACCATGACACGGCCTTCGGTCGCACTCAAAGCCTATCGCGAGCGCATCCTCCAGATTGCGCGTGCGCACGGCGCTAGCAATGTGCGGGTGTTTGGATCCGCAGCTAAAGGGGCGGACCGCGAGGGCAGCGACCTCGACCTGCTCGTTGACGTGGACGAACGGGCGACGCTCTTCACCTTGGCCGGCCTTGAGCAGGCGCTCAACGAGCTGCTGGGCGTCCCCGTGGATGTGCGCACGCCCGCGGAGATATCGCGCTATATCCGCGACCGGGTACTCGCGGAAGCCCGGCCGCTGTGAACGAGCGGGACGAGCTGCGACTGCGGCACGTCCTCGATGCCGCCGAGCGAATCTCTTCCTACCTGCAGGGTGTCGATCAGCCCTCCTTCCTTTCCAACCGGATGTTGCAGGACGCGGTCATCCGGAATCTGGAGGTGATCGGCGAGGCGTGCGCAAACCTCTCGCCTGGGCTCACGCAGGCTAATTCAACCATCCCTTGGCACAGGGCGAGCGGCATCCGAAACCGACTAGTGCACGGGTATTTCGATGTGGACCTGCGGGTCGTCTGGCAAACCGCCCAGGAGTCCTTGCCTTCCTTCGCGCAGCAGGTTCGGGCACTGCTCCGGACCTAGCACCTGATCCTCGCTGCCTCGGGACGGTATAGACGTACCGGGTGAGCCCGGGAAGTGCTGGGTGATTCCGGCGTTATATAACCGCCGGTGGATGGCAGCCTAAGCCGATTTCGCTAGCCTCTACTCAGGGGGAGGACCTTGGCAATCCACCTAGCCGATTCGGTGGCTGAACGAGCCGTTACCAGCTCAGCGGCTTGCGGGTCGTCCTGGAGGATCTGCGTTCAGCATCTGCTCCGTCGAACGCCCCGCTTCGCAGGCGAGGCGCCTGAGACGGCGGTGCGGCGCGGTGGAAAGTGCAATGAAGACGCATGGCTCGAAGGATTCCATCGCCGCGCGGTTGCTCGATTGCCGCAGCCACGTCGCTCCCGAAGACCGCAAGATCTCGTGATGGTCACAAGCGCTCTCGACGATCGAAAGTTCCCCTGACATGCCCGCCGCCAACCCCGCCGATTTCCAGCCCGCACTCCTGCGCATCCAGGACAAGCCCCCTGCGCCGCTCGCCGGCTGGATGCTGCGGCTGCTGATCGGCCTTCTCGGCGGCGTTGCGCTCTGGGCGGTGTTCGGGCAGCTCGACATCGTCGCGGTGGCCGACGGCAAGCTCGTGCCTTCGTCGTATCTCAAGATCGTGCAGCCGGCCGAGCAGGGCATCGTGAAGGAGATTCTCGTGCGGGAGGGCGAGAAGGTTGCCGAGGGCCAGGTGCTCATCCGCATGGACGCGGCGCTCGCGCAGGCGGACTCGAAGTCGCTCGCGGCCGACGTGCAGACAAGGCGCCTGGCGCTGCGGCGCATCGAGGCGCAGCTCGCCGGTCGGCCGCTACGTGCGCGCGAGCGATGATTCGCCCGACGCACTACGCGCAAGCGGCGGCGCAGATGGAGGCGAACGTGCGCGCCTACGAGAACGCGCTCGCGCAGGAGCGGAGCCTGCTGGAGAAGGCGCGCAGTGATCTCGCCGCGGCGGAGTCCACCAAGTCGAAGCTCGAGCAGGTGCTGCCGCACTACGTCGAGCAGGAGCGCGCGTTCGAGAAGCTGCAGAAGGACGGATTTGCCGGGCGCGTCATGGCGACCGACAAGGCCCGGGAGCGCATCGAGAAGGAGCAGGACCTGCGCACGCAGGAATTCGTGATCCGCTCCAGCCGCGCGCTGATCGCGCAGTCGGAGGCGAAGATCGCGCAGATCACGGCGGACTACCGGCGAGCGCTGCAGGCCGAGCGCGTCGAGACCGCGATGCAGCTCGAGCGCGCGAGCCAGGAGCTCGCCAAGCACGAGCACCGGCGCGGGCTATTGGAGCTGCGCGCGCCGCAGGCGGGGATCGTGAAGGACCTCGCGACCTATACCGCCGGCACGGTGGTCGCGCCGGGGACGATCCTCATGACGCTCGTGCCCGAGGGCGACAAGCTCGTCGCCGAGGTGTGGGTCTCGAATCAGGACGTGGGCTTCGTGAGGAAGGGCCAGGACGTCAAGGTGAAGCTCGCGGCGTTCCAGTTCCAGAAGTACGGCATGGTCGAGGGCAGGGTGCTGCACATCAACGCGGATGCGACCGAGGCGCCTTCGCCCAATATGCGTTCGGATGCGCTCGCCGGCCGCGACCGGCCGATGGGGCCGCTCGCGTTTCGGGCGCTCGTCGAGCTGGGCGCGCAGGAGCTCGCCACGGGGGCCGCACGCCACGCGCTCGCTCCCGGCATGCAGGTCTCGAGCGAGATCCACCTCGGCACGCGCTCGATCCTGGAATACGTCTTGAGCCCCGTGCAGAAGGCCTGGCACGAAGCGGCGCGCGAGCGCTAGGAGGTCGTGCCTAGCCTCTCACCGAGGTGGAGGGCGCATCAGAGGAGGTTGCTAGCGGCAGGCCGGCGCTGCGCCAGCCCTCGAGCCCTGATTTCAGGTTAACGGCCTGGGCAAAGCCTGCGTCGTTCAACATCGCGGCGGCTCTGGGTCCGAGAGTGCTGCCGTTGCCGCAGTACACCACGATGTTCTGTGCCTTGGCGTGCTCAAGCTGTGCGAGCCTGGCCGAGAGCGCTTCGAGCGGGATGAGCATCGCTCCCGGCAAGTGAATGTGCCCCGACACGGCGCGATCCCGAACGTCGATGACGATCGCGCCTGCGTCGATCAACGTCTTGGCCTCCAAGACCGTCACTTCCTTGACGTTGAATTGCGACGTCGCGCCCTGCTTGAGCGAAGCTTGCCAACCCAGGGCAAGCACGGTGACGAAGAAGAGATAGGAGGCGATTTGCCGCGGTTGCAGAGCGATTACATTCATGGCGTCTCTCCTGCCTGGTCGTTCGACCCATTTTGAACATCGGGGCAAGAAAGGGACCCGGAGTTCATCACGGATTGCACATATTGACGACCGCGGCGCCCCTGGGAAGAACGCGCGTGCTAAGGCACCAGCCTGAGCTTCTTCACCCCGCCCGCCTCGATCCGCTTGCGGTCCATCACCATCGGGATGTATTCGAGTTTCGCCCACGCCTGGGTGAGGCTCTTGTAGTGCGGCGAGAGGATGTTGCCGGACTGGCCGGCGGAGTGGATGTAGAGCGAGTTCTCCAGGTCCGAGAGGTCGTAGATCGCGCGCAGGCTCGCGGCGTGGGTGTTGGCGTAGGGCCGCGCCGGGTCGTCCAGCCGGTTGCGCCCGACGTTCACGGTGTACGCGTCGCCCCCGGTCGGCACGGTGATGTCGAAGAACGGCGCGAGCCAGGCGACGCGGCCGAAGGGACGGTGCTCGTGGCGCGCGTAGTGCGCCGCGCCCCAGCGCCAGGCGGCCATGTCCTCGCCGTAGCGCTTGCTCAGATCGGCGAGCGCGCCATCGAGCGTCGCGGCGAGCAGCTCGTCGCAGGTCTCCACCGGCTTGGTGCGCACGTTGTCGCACCAGCGCGCCCTGCTTGTCCTTGTCGTTGAGCACGTTGGTCACGAACCGCGCGCGTGTGAGCCAGTTGCCGCGGAACGCGTCGCCCATCTCGTCGGCGTAGATCGCGCGCGAGAACTCGCGCCACCACGCGGAGACGATGAGCGGCTCGGAGCGGTCGCCCATCATGCTGCCGTCCCACTGGCGAAAGGAGCGCGAGCGCACGTCGGCCCGCTTCGCTCCTTGGCGTCACCTTGGCGAGGCGAGGCAGGAGCTCCAGCAACGGGAGCGACACCACGTCGCCCTGGATGCGCGCGAAGCTGCCGATGGAGTGCTTGGGCAGCGCGCCAAGAAGCTCGCTGATGCGATTGGCACGGTAGGGCGGCTGCCACTCGCTCGTAATGTAGTGCGGGTAGTTGCGCGGCGTGATGCGGTGATTCGCCGTGACCAGCGCGCCGTCGGTCGGGTTGTGCGCGCGCGGCAGCTCCTCGTAGGGGATGAAGCCCGCCCAGTCGTACTTCGCCAGCCAGCCCGGCGCTGGCGCGAGGCCCTTCAGGTCGTTGTCCGGCTTGCGGATCGGCACGCGCCCCGCTGCGACGAAGCCGATGTTGCCCTGGGTGTCGGCGTAGACGACGTTCTGCTGCGGCGAGTGATAGTCGCGCAGCGCCGCGACGAAGCCCGGCCAGTCCTTGGCGTGCGCGATCTTCGTCGCCGCCTGCATGGTCAGGTCGTCCTCGCGCAGCGCGGTCCACTGCATCGCGACGACGTGGCCGCGCGGCGCGGCTTCCTGCGCGACGCGCGAAGCGTCCGAGATCACCGGGCCGTGGCGCGTGACGCGCACTTGCAGCCGCACCTCCTCGCCGCCCTTCACCTTGATCACCTCGTCGTGGATCGCGAAGGGCGTGGGGCCATCGGGCGTCATGTAGTTGCCCGCGCCGTCCAGTCGCTCGAGATACAGGTCCTGCACATCCGGGCCGGTGTTGGTGAAGCCCCACGCGAAGTGCGAGTTGCGGCCGAGGACGATGGCGGGGACGCCGGGGAGCGTCGCGCCGATCGCCTCGAAGCCCGGCGTGGTGATGTGCGCGAGGTACCACACCGCCGGCGCGGTGAGACCGAGGTGCGGGTCGTTGGCGAGTAGCGGCTTGCCGGTGGCGCTCCTCGCGCCCGACACCACCCAATTGTTGGAGCCGAGCCCCTCGGCTGGAAAATCGGGGTCAGGGCCGAATTTTTCCGCCGAAGAAAAATTCGGCCCTGACCCCAATTCTTTCTGCGGCAAAGAATTCGGCCCTGACCCCAATTTCGCCGCAATTGGGGTCTGACCCCAATCTTCCTTCGCTAGCCGCGGCGCCTCTTTTTCCATGGTCTGGTAGAGGCGCCGCAGGTCGGGGATCTCGAGTGGCGCTTCGCCGGGATAGGGCGGCAGCAGCTCGTGGATGCGCGCAAGCGGCAGCGTCTTCGAAAGGCGCATGCGCAGCAGCTCGTTGCGCCAGTTGCCGCCGAGGTCCCAGGCCATCATCTTGATCCAGCCGAGCGAATCGGCCGGCGTCCAGGGCTCGAACTTCGCGCCCGTCAGCCAGAACTCGATCGGCATCACGGGCGAAGTGCTCAGGAACGCGTTCACGCCCGCCGCGTAAGTCTCCAGCAGCGCCTGCGTTTCCTTGTCGAGGCGCTTGAAGTTCGCCTCGCGCGGAGCGCCGCACGCCGAGCGTGCGCAGGAAGCGGTCGGTCTCGAGCGCGCCTTCGCCGAACACCTCGGCCAATCGGCCCGCCGCGGTGCGCCGGTTCACTTCCATCTGCCAGAGCCGGTCCTGCGCGTGCACGAAACCGAGCGCGTAGATCGCATCCTCGCAGGCTCGCCGCGCGGATGTGCGGAATGCCGTAGGCGTCGCGCAGGACCTCTACGGGCTTCTCCAGCCCGCCCAGCCGGATCTCGCCTTCCTCCTTTGGGAGGGATCGCTGCAGGTAGAAATAGGCCCCGGCCAGCGCTACGGCGGCGAGGACCACCACCGCCAAGACCACCCTGAGAAGTATTCGCACGGGGGGTAAGAATACGTTCCCGCCGTGATTTCCACCAATGTGGCAGTGCCGCAAATCTGCTATAAAGGGCTCATTATCCAACCGGTTAACCGGTGACGATCCCGTCAGGAGAGGCCGAGAGGTGCTCTACAACCTGTACGAAGCGCAGCACATCTGGCTCACGCCCTTCCGCTTCGTTGCGGAGTGGCAGCGGGGGATGTTTGGCCACCCTTTCAGCCCCTGGGCGCTGGCGCCGATCGCCAAGCAGCTCGCCGCCTCGAACGACCTCTTCCTGCGCATCACGCAGCGCTATGAAAAGCCCGCGTGGCGCATCGACGAAGCCGAAATCGAAATCGCTCTCGATAAGCCCTTCTGCAAGCTCCTGCACTTCAAGCACCGCCACGCCGCCCCTCGCAACGCACCCAAGGTTCTGATCGTCGCCCCGCTTTCGGGCCACCACTCCACGCTGCTGCGCGACACGGTGCGCGCGCTCATGGCGGAGCACGACGTCTGGATCACGGACTGGGTGGATGCGCGCATGGTGCCGATGGCCGCGGGCGTGTTCCATCTGGCTGACTACGTGGATTACATACGTGAGTTCATTCGGCTGCTTTCACCTGACTTGCACGTGATCTCGGTGTGCCAGCCCACGGTGCCGGTGCTTTGCGCGATCGCGCTGATGGCCGAGACGGGCGAGGTGACGCCGCCCAAGACCATGGTGATGATGGGCGGGCCGATCGACGCCCGCAAGAGCCCCACCGCGGTGAACAACCTCGCGATGACGCGGCCGCATTCGTGGTTCGAGCGCAACGTCATCCAGCGCGTGCCCGACAAGTACCCGGGCTATTCGCGGCGCGTCTATCCGGGCTTCCTGCAGCACCTGGGCTTCGTGGCGATGAATCCCGATCGCCACCTCAACGCGCATTGGGAGTACTTCAACCACCTCGTGGAAGGCGACGACGACTCCGCCGACCGCCACCGCGAGTTCTACGACGAATACAACGCGGTGATCGACCTGCCGGCCGAGTACTACCTCGACACGGTGAAGGCGGTGTTCCAGGACTTCGCGCTGCCCAAGGGCCGCATGTTCGTGAGGGATCGCCTCGTGCGCCCGCAGACGATCCGCGAGACGGCGCTGCTCACCATCGAAGGCGAGCTCGACGACATCTCGGGCAACGGCCAGACGGAAGCCGCGCACCTGCTGTGCCTCAACATCCCGCGCGAGCGGCGCCAGCACTACCTCGCGCCTCGGGTCGGCCACTACGGCATCTTCAGCGGCCGGCGCTGGCGCGACATGATCTACCCCCGGGTCCGGGAGTTCATCCGCATCCATGCGTGAAATTGGGGTCAGGGCCGAATTCTTTCCGCCGGAAAAAATTCGGCCCTGACCCCAATTTTCTGGCCGCCGATTCCCTGTGCCTGAGGCCCGCGCTGCGCTTCTGGTTGGCGCCACAGGGCTGGTCGGTTCGTTCCTTCTTCAGCAGCTACTCGAATCCGACCGGTACGCACGCGTCGCGGTGTGGGCGCGGCGCGACATCGGCAAGACGCACCCGAAGCTGAGATCCGCGGTCGTCGACTTCGACCGGCTGCACGAGCGCCAAGTCGAGGCCGAGGACGTCTTCTGCTGCCTCGGCACGACCATCAAGGTGGCGGGCTCGCAGGCGGCGTTCCGGCGCGTGGACTACGATCTTCCCGTGGCGCTGGCGATCGCGGCGGCGGGCGGCGGTGCGCGGCGGCTGCTCGTTGTTTCGGCGCTCGGCGCGAATCCGGACTCGAAGATTTTCTACAACCGAGTGAAGGGCGAGATGGAGATCGCGGTCCGCGCCGCCGGCGTGCCGGTGACGATCTTCTTCCGGCCGTCGCTTCTCTCCGGCCCGCGAACCGAGGTGAGAAGGGGCGAGCGCATCGGCGAGGCGATCGGCGCGCTGCTCGGGCCGCTGCTGGGTAAATACCGCCCGATCCACGCCGACCTCGTCGCCGCGGCGATGCTCAGGGCGGCGCTCGAGAACCACCCCTCCGAAATCATCGAATCCGGCGAGATCCGCAAATTGGGGTCAGGGCCGAATTAATCGAGGCCAGGCGTAATTGGGGTCAGGGCCGAGTTCTTTTCGGCGAAATTTATTCGGCCCTGACCCCGATTTCCTACAGCTCGTACTTGGAGCCTTCCGCGCCCGTCACCGCCGGCTCAACGATCGAGCGCGGCAGGTGGGGGACGAACATCTCGATGAACTCGTAGGCGTATCGCCGCAGGTAGGCGCCGCGCTTGATGCCCAGGCGCGTGGTGCTCGACTCGAAGAGGTGCACGGCGTCCAGCGCTTTCAGGCCCGCGTCGCGCTTCGCGTTGAAGGCCATCGCCGCCATGATCCCCACTCCCAGGCCCAGCTCCACGTAGGTCTTGATCACGTCGGCATCCAGCGCGGTGAGCACGACCTTGGGCTGCAGCCCGCGCTGCTCGAAGGCCTTTTCCACGAGCGAGCGGTTGGCGAACGCGAAGTCGTAGGTGACGATGGGGTACTTCGCCACGGCTTCGAGCGTGAGCGGCTTCACGCGGGTGAGCGGGTGCCGCGCGGGCACCACCACGCAGCGGTTCCACTGGTAGCAGGGCAGCGACACGAGCTCCGGGTACTCGGCGATCTGCTCGGTGGCGATGGCGAACTCGGCCTCGCCGCGCAGCACCAACTCGCAGATCTGCGTCGGATTGCCCTGGTGGATGACGAGCTGCACGTCCGGGTACTTGCGCTTGAACGCCGCCACGGCCCTGGGCAGCGCGTAGCGCGCTTGCGTGTGCGTGGTGGCGATGGTGAGGGAGCCCAGCTTCTGGTTGGCGTACTCCTCGCCCGCGCGCTTCAGGTTCGCCGCCTCGGCGAGGATGCGCTCGGCGATGGCAAGCACGGCGCGGCCGGGCTCGGTGAGGGAGGTGAGGCGCTTGCCGTGGCGCACGAAGATCTCCACGCCCAGCTCGTCTTCGAGCTCCTTCACCTGGCGCGAAACGCCGGGCTGCGAGGTGTGCAACGCCTCGGCCGCCGCCGAGACGCTCAGGTCCCTGCGCGCGATCTCGCAGAGGTAGCGCAGCTGCTGGATCTTCATAATAACCGTACCGCATAAGATACTAACATCTTAGTCTTTGTGGGCATAAGCTCCCGCGGGAGAATCAGCGCCCATGGAGCCGTCCTTCGAGATTCCTGGTGAGTTGGCGGGCGCGACCGCTGGCCGCCCGGCGAGCCGCTAGCGCCATGTACCTCTACGACCCCATCGACCAGCGCATCGTCGACGAGCGCGTCGCCCAGTTCCTCGACCAGACCCGGCGCTATCTCGCCGGCAAGCTGTCGGAAGACGACTTTCGCCCATTGCGGCTGCAGAACGGCCTCTATATCCAGCGCTACGCGCCGATGCTGCGCGTGGCGATCCCCTACGGGATCCTGTCCTCCACGCAGCTGCGCAAGCTCGCGCACATCGCGCGCAAGTACGACCGCGGCTACGGCCACTTCTCCACGCGGCAGAACCTGCAGCTCAACTGGCCGAAGCTGGAGGAGGTGCCCGCGATTCTCGCCGAGCTGGCAAGCGTGCAGATGCACGCCATCCAGACCTCGGGCAACTGCATCCGCAACATCACCACCGACCACTTTGCCGGCGTGGCGCGCGACGAGCTGGTGGACTCTTTCGTCTGGTGCGAGCTGCTGCGCCAGTGGTCCGCCATCCACCCCGAGTTCGCCTACCTGCCGCGCAAATTCAAGATCGCGGTGAACGGCGCCGAGGCCGACCGCGCCGCCACCTTCCTGCACGACATCGGCCTGCAGGCGGTCAGGAAATCGGGGTCAGGAGTCGACCCCATTTCGCTTGCGAGCGAAATTGGGGTCTGACCCCAATTTCCCCGATTTCATCGGCTTCCGGGTCATCGTCGGCGGGGGCATGGGCCGCACGCCGATGATCGGGCAGGCGATCCGCGAGTTCCTGCCGTGGCGCCACCTGCTCACCTACCTCGAGGCCATCCTGCGTGTCTACAACCGCCACGGCCGGCGCGACAACAAGTACAAGGCGCGCATCAAGATCCTCGTGCGCGAGCGCGGCATCGAGGCTTTCCGCGAAGAGGTGGAGGCCGAGTGGGAGCACCTGCGCGATGGCCCCTCCACGCTGACCGTCGAAGAGGTGCGCCGCGTAGAGAGCCGCTTCACGCGGCCGGCGTATGAGAAGCCGGGGTCAGACCCCAATTCGGCTCGCAAGCGAAATTGGGGTCTGACCCCAATTTGGCCGGCCCCTTCGCCGCCTGGCGCAAGCGCAACGTCCATCCGCACAAGCAGCCCGGCTATGCCGCGGTGACGCTGTCGCTGAAGAAGACGGGCGTGCCGCCGGGCGACGTCACCGACGCTCAGATGGACGCCATCGCCGATCTCGCCGATCGCTATAGCTTTGGCGAACTGCGCGTTACGCACGAGCAGAACCTCGTGCTCGCGGACGTGCGCGAGGACCGGCTGGAGGCGCTCTGGCGCGAGGCCAAAGCGCTCGGCCTCGCCACGCCGAACATCGGCCTGCTGACCAACATCATTGCCTGCCCGGGCGGGGACTTCTGCGCGCTCGCCAACGCCAAGTCGATCCCGGTCGCCGAGGCCATCCAGCGTCTGTTCGACGACCTCGATTACCTGCACGACATCGGCGAGCTCGACCTCAACATCTCCGGCTGCATCAATTCCTGCGGCCACCACCACGTCGGCCACATCGGCGTGCTGGGCGTGGACAAGCAGGGCGCCGAGTTCTACCAGGTGACGATCGGCGGGAACCAGGGAAATCGGGGTCAGGGCCGCATTTCTGCCGCCGGAAAGAATTCGGCCCTGACCCCAATTTCGGCCCCCGCGTCAGTAGGCAAGGTGATCGGGCCGGCGTTCGCCCAGCACGAGGTGCCCTGGGTGGTGGAGCGCCTGATCGAGACCTACCTGCAGCTCCGCGAAAGCGAGGAGGAGCGCTTCGTGGATTGCGTGCACCGCATCGGCATCGAACCCTTCAAGGAGAACGTCTATGGCAGCGCTGATTCGCCGCGCCAGGATCGAGAGGCTGCGCTCGCCTGATGCGCACCTAGCTGACACGGCCGCAGCTGGGGCGGCCGAGGTGGCTGCGGGAGAGGTGCTGCGCCTGGAGCCCGCCGACGATCCGGCGGCGTTCGCCCATCGCCTCGGCGCGGTATCGCGGGTGGAAGTGAACTTCCCGAGCTTCACGGACGGGCGCGGCTACTCGATCGCGCGCCTGCTCCGCGAGCGCCACGGCTATGTCGGAGAGTTGCGCGCGGTGGGAGATGTCCAGCGCGACCACCTCTTCAACCTCGCGCGCTGCGGGTTCGATACCTTCCTGCTGCGCAAGGACGAGGACGCCGACGAGGCGCTGGCTGCCTTCGACGACTTCAGCGAGACCTACCAGGCCTCGGTGGAGGAGCCGCAACCGCTCTTCCGCCGGCGCCGGAAATCGGGGTCAGGGCCGAATTATTCTCGCGCGGAAAAACTCGGCCCTGACCCCGATTTCCTGAACGCGAGGTAGAGGGCGACGAGGGCGAAGCCCGCGAACCAGAGAAGCGACCACTCGGCGATCGACAGGCCGAGGAATCGCCAGTGCACTTCGGCGCACTGCCCCGTGCCGCGCACGAGCATCTGCAGCGTGCGCGCGACCGGAAAGTTGTCCAGCATGTAGAAGAGATCCGGGCCGCACGCCGGCACCAGCTCTGGCGGCAAGTGCTGCAAATACACCTGGCGCGCGGCGACCCCGAAGCCGCCCGCGGCGAACAGGAACGCAGCGCTCGAATAGATGCGCGCACCGAGCCGCGCCGGCCCGTGGATCGCGCCCGCGAGCAGCGTCAGCCCGATCGCGTAATAGAAGCCGCGCTGCAGCAGGCACAGGGGACAGGGGTCCTGGCCCTCGAAGTACTGGAGGTAGTAACCGCACGACAGCAGCCCGGCGCAGGCCACCGCGACAAAAAGAGATATCTGGCGAAACGATATCTTTGACAGCGTCCCAAAAATCTTCATGCGAATTCGGAAGTTACCACGAACGGGGGGCGCGACCTGCCAGGTGACGAAGCTGGATGGGACGCGATTTCAACGCTCGAAGTACGTGGCATGTACCAGGACATGGGATAGACCTTTCGCGCATGACAGGAATAGACTCCGCCGAACTGGCCGCGCTATACGCCGAACGCGCTCTTGTTTTCCATTCAGCTCATTGGGGGTTGATCATGCGCAAGCTCAGCAAACTCTCCATCGTTGTCCTTTGCGCGCTGGGCGTCACCGCCGTTACCGCGCAGACGGTTCAGCGCGATGGCAAGGAAGTGAATGCCCGCGCAAACGCGCGCGCCCGTCAAGGTCGCGCAGGCGCCCGCGGGTGGGGCTGCGGAAGGCGGCGCGGCAGGTGGGGCGGCCGCCGGAGGGGTTAGCGCCGGTGCAATTGTTGCGGTAGCCGTCGGCGTTGCTGTAGTTGCGGCAGCGGCGAGCGGCGGCAGCGATTCCACGCCCCAGCACAGCCCGTAAGCGCGCGGAATTCCGGCTCGAAGCAAAGGCCCCGCGAGGGGCCTTTCGCGTTTCTAGGGACGACGCAGCGTGCCCGGCAACGCGCAGGTCGCCGACTTGTGGCCGGCCTTCACCAGCATGGCCGCCATCTGCTCGCATTCCTGGCGCACGCGCTCCTTCGGCCCTTCCATCGCCAGGCGCATGCCCGGCGCGACCACCACGTGCATCGGCACTGGGTCGCCAGCGAGGAGCGCGAACTCGAAGCTCTGCAGCTCGCGCTCGCAGCGCGCATAGACGCACGTCGCACTGCAAGGCAGCGTGCCTTGATCGGCCCGAGGAAGCGGTCGTTCGCTTCGCCGCATGCGCTTCGCTGCGCGGTGCGGTCCTGCACCATGACGAAGGTGTAGCCGTCGGCCGAGGTGAGTTTGGACACCGGGTAGTAGCTCTGGTTGGCGACGTGATAGCGCGCGAGCATCGAGCCAAGCACGAGCAGGACGAGGATGACGATGGCTTGCTTCATGCGTCAGTAGACGCCCGGAATCAGGCGCGCGCTGCGCCTGCGGTAGTCGGCATAGTCCGGAAACTGCGCTTCCAGCACCTTCTCCTCCTCGTGCATGCGCCAGAGCTGCACTGCGAACTGCGCCGCGACGAGCAGCGCCGCGCCCACGGAGCGATATTGCAGCAGCACGCCGATCGTCGCCACTGCCTCGGCAAGATAGAGGGGGTGCCGGATTCTGGAGTAGATGCCCTCGGTGACGAGGCGGCGCGCCTCGGGCATCACGGAAAACGATCGCCCGAGCTGGCTGAGCGCGACTGCGCAGAGGAAATTCCCGCCAAGGAGCAGCGAGATCGAGACCGAGTCCCAGGCGGCATCGGGCGCCGCGCGCGGAAAGAGCAGCAGCGCGTAGAGCATCGTCAGCCCGGCGAGCGCGGCGATGCGCGGCAGCCAGCCCTCGGACTTGCGCAGCGGCCGGCGCCGCGCCAGCGTCATCACGGCGATGAGGGCGAGGAACAGCATCGTCGCCACGTGCGCCGAGACCTTCAGCCAGCCCTGCGCCGCCTCCAGCGCCAGCCACTCGCGCCACAAGAAATACCCCGCCCCCACCGACAGCGGCAGGCGCATGAGGAGGTCGTAAATTGGGGTCAGGGCCGAATTTTTTCCGGCGGAAAAAATTCGGCCCTGACCCCAATTTTGCCCTAGAGACAAGGTATCCACTCCGTGGGAGTGTCCCAGACCACGTCGTCCTTTTGCAGCTCGACGCCGGCAATGACGTGGCGGTGCGTGCCGGGGTCGTTCACGCGCACGCCCACCTGTTCCCCTGAGACGCCCACCACGGTGCCGCGGATCCATTCGCCGAGCGCGATGCCGACCGGCATCTCGCGGCAGACCTTCTGGCCTTCTACCGCCACGGCCTTCTTCGCCTCCTCCTCGAACCTGTACCGCGCCATCATCATCGGCGTGGCATAGCCCGTGATGCGATCCTCCGCCCACGTCCCCTTGTAGACGTCGCCCGTCGCGAAGCGGTAGGTACCCTCGCCGTGGCGCTGGTCGGCGAGGTAGCCGCCCTCGTAGCTCTCGCCGGCCCAGCGCCCGCGGCCCCAGGTGTACTTGCCGCGACCCTCGCGGCGGTCTTCCACGAACTCGCCCTCGTAGCGGTCGCCGCTCGCCCAGGTCTTCACGCCCTGGCCGTGCTTCTTCCCGGCCCGGAAGCCGCCGCGATACTCCGCTGTCCCCTGCGCGTGCCCGGTTCCCTCGGCGAACCCGTCCTTGCACGGCCCGGCGTACGACCCCTGCAGCTCCGGGTCGAGAACCTTGCAGGTTTGGGCCAACGCCGCCACGGGGAAGAGCGCCAAGAAGGACACGACAAGCGCGAGACCCGCCGTGAAAACTGGGGCAATAAATGGGGTCAGGGCCGAATTAATCTCGGCGAAAAGAATTCGGCCCTGACCCCGATTTCGGTTTACCAGTCCCATGCCACCGTCACCCTGTCTGTGCCCACGGCGATCTTGGGGGCGTTCTTGCCGAGGCGCGAGTCGCGGCGGGCTTGCCAGGCGAGCGAGCCCATCGCGTAGCCAAGCAGCGACCCCGCCACGGTATCCGAGAACCAGTGCTTGCCGCTTCCCACGCGCGCGAGGTTGGTGAGGCTCGCCACGCCATAGAGCCACGGCGCATCGAACTCCTTCGCGTAGGGCGTCACCGCCGCCCACATCACCGCCACGTGGTTCGAGGGCATCGAATGGAAGGCGTCGTCCGTCGTGCCTGGCTCGAACGAGCCGCGCCCCTCGCCCGTCGTGGGCCGCGCGCGGCCCAGGCCGTACTTCAAGACCTCCGAGGCCGCGAGCGCCGCCACGCCCGCCTCGAGCGCCGCCGTGCCCGCATCCGAGAGCCTCGGCCGCGACTCGTCGAACGCGAACACCGCCGAGAGCCCCATCGCGGCAAGGGGCAGCGCATCGCCCAGCTTCACCGTGCGCTTCATCCAGTCGCTGTCGGCGTACTTCACCGACCAGTCGTAGCCCGGCTGATCGACGAGCGTCGAGCCCGCGAGCAGCGCCGTGCCGAGCAGCGCCGCCTCCACCCAGTCCACCTTGCCGCTCGCGCGCCCCATGCCCACCGTGTCCTCGGCCACGAAGTCCGGCCACACGCGGTCGCGCGGCCCCGTGCCGAGGCTCGGCAGGTCGTAGTCGTCCTCCATGTCGCCGAGGTATCGCAGCCCGTCGCGCTCGTGCAGGTCGCGCACCTGGCGCTCGTAGATGCGCGCGAGGTCGCCCGGGGACTGCACCATCTGCCCTACGTCGCGCGTCCAGGGCGCGAGCGAGAAGTTCGCCGTGGCGCGCGTGTCCTTCGTCAGCAGGCTGTCCAGCGCCATCTGCATGAAGATGCCCTTGTCGTAGTACGGGCTGTCCGGCGTCCCCGGCGAGGTGATGTCGTTGCCGTTGGTGACCGTGTACCACGCGCCCATCTCGAAGCCCGAGTTGAAGCGCCGCTTCACTTCCATGCGCACGCCCTCGTCCTTGGCGAGGAAGCGCCCCGCGCGCAGGGTCGCCGTCACGCCCTGGCTCATGCGGTAGTTGAGGCTCGCGATCGCCGTGACGGTGGAATAGTCCTGGAAGCCGAACCACCCCTCGAAATCGCGCTGGCGCAGCGCATCCACCGCGAGGTCCGCCGACCAGCCGCCGTCCCTGGAGAGATACAGCGCCTGGCCGCCCGCGCCGGCGTACATCTCCTCGTAGAAGCCCGCCGAGGCGCGCGCATACACCCGCGGCGCGGGATGGTAGTACTGCTGAAACAGCGCCCGCATCAGCTTGAAGTCGCCGCCGCGCTTGTACTCGGCGACGTCGGTGCGCACGTGCGGCAGCGTGCTGTTGGAGGGCTGGGTGACGTCGCTCACGTTCTCGTAGAGCGTGAGCTTCACCTCGCTATTGAAGAAGGTGTGCCGCGCGAGCGCGCGATCCCACGTGCCGAGCAACGAGATGTCGTACTTGAACGCGCCGCTCGGGTCGTTGAAGAACCCCGAGACGCTCGGCCGGATGCGCCCGATGCCGCCCAGCAGGTCGTCCTTGCGGAACTGGAAGAGCTGCGGCGCGTCCACGCCCACGAGCAGCGTCCCCGGCAACGGTTCCTCGAACGCGACGAGGGCCTCGGCCTTGTCCGCGCCTTCCTGCTCCGGGTCCTCCAGCGGCTTTGCGTACCCGATGGAGACCGTCTGCGCGAGGCTCTGGCGCGTGGCCATGCCGTTGAAGTAGCGCTGCAGCAGCCGCGCGTCCGCGAAGTCGTAGGTGGCGATGGGCAGCGACGCCTGCAGGTAGGTGACGCGGATCTCGCGCACCTCGAGCGGCGCAAAGGAGAGCATGGTGCGCGCCGCGCGCCCCACCGCGCGCGGCATCGCGGAGATGCGGGTGTTGGAAAGCACCGCCTCCAGCCGCCCGTTCTCGTAGGCAATGCGCACGTCGCGGAAATCCTGGGCGTAGAGCGCGCGCTCGAGGCGCTGCCGGTGCGCGCGGTCGTCGGCCCACTGCGCCTCGGTGGGCCGCGGGTTGATCTTCGTGTACGCGGGCGGCTCGTCGATCTTCGGCACGAACTCCTTCGCCTGGAGCGGCACCGAAACCCACACGTTCGCGCCCACCTCGCCGTGCGCGGCGTAGGCCTTCGCGCCCCACCACTCGGAACGGTACTCGACGCCGGCGGCGGGGCCCTTCTTGTAGGCGGCGGCGCCGGATTGTTGTCCGAACGGGTCGTTCGGGTAGTCGAACGCGTCGTACTCGGCGACCAGCGACCAGTTGCGCCAGGCCTTCGGCGACCAGCGCACGCCGCCGAAGGCGCCGTCGATGCGCTCCGTGCCGTAGCCGAGCGTGAGGTCGAAGTCGCCGATCTGCTTCGAGGCGACGCCGTAATAGGCGGTGAAGAGCCCCGTGCCCATCACGTCCTGCGCGCCGAGCGCAAGCTGCGGCATCCAGCCGCGCTCGGGGAACGCGCGCAGCTTGAGATCGAACTGCTTGTCCTTGTAGTCGCCGTAGTCCGCGCCGTAGCCGGGGTCGGATGGCGTCCCGGTAAAGCCCGGCACGTACATGATGCGCGTGAAGCGCAGCGACCCCTCGAGCCAGGGCAGCGCCGTGAGGCTCGACCACAGCGCCGGGTAGGGCTTGAGGTAGCTGTAGCCCGTGCGCCAGGTGCCATCGGGCGCAAAGCGCGCGTCCGGCATGCTGAGAAGGCCCGTCTGGCCGGTGGCGGAGGGTAGCGCCACCGGATCTGCCGCATGCGCCCCCGCCGAGAGGATCAAGGCGGGAACCAGGGCGCGGCGCATGGAGACCGAAGGTACAAAAAAGAAAGGCCCCGTTGGCGGGGCCTTTCAGAAGTTAGCCTCGTTCAGGGCGTGTGCTGCGTGGCGCTGTCGTTGCTGTTCCATGACGCTATTCCCACGGCGATGCCCGCGGCGATCGCCGCCGCCGTCCCCACGCCTGCCGCGGTGACGCCACCCGCCGCGACCGCAGGCGGGGCGCCAGCGGCCATGCCGCCCGCGACGACTCCCGCCGCCGCGCTCATGCTGCTGAAGGCGGAGCTCGCCGCGGCTGGCAGCGCCGACGACGGGATGGAGATCGCCAGCGCGTTCGCCGTCGCGACCGAGCCGAACGACCCCGCCCCGAACACCGTCGTGCCGACCGAGTTGGACACGCTGACCGTGCCAGCGAGCACACTGGTGTAGGCGGGATTGACGAGGGCCACCATGAAGTCCGTGCCGCGGATGCCGATGGTCGCCTGCGGGATGCGGAGCTGGAAGTTGTCGCGGTTCTTCGCCACGAGGGCGCCCGAAATCACGCGCAGCGCGCCGCGCAGCAGGTCGAAGATCGCGCGGTCGGCGGTCGGCTCGGCGTCCGCGCGGTAGCGGTAGTCGGTGATGCGAAAGACCGTGTTCTCGTTGATCACCACCTGCTGGCCGTCGTCGAAGCGCAGGACGGCCTGCGCGCCCGCGCCGGTGGTGATGGTGGCGCCGGAGGTGACGCGGTCCTTGGCGTTCAGCGGGACACTGCCTGCGCGCACATCGCCGCGAACCGACTGGACGTTGGCGGCGGCGAAGACGTTGCCCGCCATGAGGAGTGCCGCGGCTACGAGTGCGGCCATCGCGTTCCGGATACCCGTCATCTGAGCCTCCCTGCGTTTCTTTTCGGTCGTGGGCCGGCCCCCGCGCCAGGGGGCATGGGCCGCATTCTACAGAGTCCCGCCAAACTGTCTTGGCCGCCTCCCGGAGACGTTGCCCGCTGTCCGCCGCAGGGGCCTGCCCCACGGTGCGCCGAAGCGCACGATCCGCCAGTAGATCCACAGGAAAGACAAGCGAGAAGGCCGCCGCATGGAGCTGCAGCATCCATGTCTCGTCCCAGAAGAGCCAGGCCGGAACCACGGTCAGGAGGGAGAGGGCGAGCATGATGAGAGTGGTCAGGGCGCTGCGCGCCGCCGGGCTCCTGCGGCCGTGTCCCTTCACCACGCGATGGTAGACGAGCGTGTGCAGGTGCAAGCGCGTCGGCGGCGGCGGTCGAATGGCCCTGCATCACCTTGCGGCGGTACATGGAGAAGACCGTCTCCCACACCGGGTACCAGAGCACGAGCAGCGCGAACCACGGCGAGACTTCCGAATTGCGGTGCACCAGGAGCACGGCCAGCTCGCCGATGGCGAAGCCGAGGAAGTACGCGCCGCCGTCGCCCGCGAAGATCGCGCCGCGCGGGTAGTTCCAGGCGAGGAACCCGAGGACCGCCGCGCCGACGACGAGCGCCGCGTGCAGGACCTGCGCGTCCCCCACCTGCACCGCCACGCCCGCAATCGCGGTGAGGATCGCGATGCCCACCAGGCCCGAGAGCCCGTTCATCCCGTCCACGATGTTCTTCGCGTGCGCAAACCCCCCTACGGCGAACAGCGTGAAGCCGAACGCGAAGATCTCGTATTGGAACAGGTGATCGTCGCCGGGCAGGTCCAGGTCGGTGATGCGGCCGTCGAGCAGCACGTAGCCCACGGCGGCTGCGCCAAAGGCGAACAGCAGGCGGCTGTAGGGCGAGACCCTGCGCGTCAGGTCCTCGAGGAAGCCCCCCACGAAGGCGGGCAGGGAGGCGAGGAGAAAGAGCGCCATCCAGGCGACCTCCGTCCCGGTCGCCGAGGAACACCGCCCCCGCCGCCACGCCGGCGAGGATGCCGAAGCCGCCGATGCGCGGCACCGGCGTGCGGTGGACCTTCTGCAGGCCGGGGATGGTGTCGTCATTCGTGAGCCGCCCATGCGCGCGGCGCGAGGCGAGCAGCAGCCAGCAGACGCCGAAGGAGGCGGCTAGGGCGGCGAGGACGGCGAGCGCCATGGCTGAGGATAGTAGCAAGGAGGCATTTGCCCACAGTCCGGCCGCTGAGGCCATACCCAGGCCAGGGGACGGGAACTGACGAAAGTTTGCAGGATGACGCGGATAGGGGCGTCCGCAGGGCATTCTTGGCGCCTAGCTGCGCCGGAACCCCGAGCCCTCATCGCGCATCTCTATGGATTCGCGCCAGACATTCGCAGCTATAAAGTTCGTTCAATGGCGATTGAACGGTGCCATTGATCGCTTCAAGAACCCCGAATTGATTACCGCCAATGCCGCTTCCTCATGTCCCTTGCTGTTCCAATGGCCATCAAACGGCCATTCAAACCGTGCTTGATCCATGATATGCCGATCAATGAAGCGCGGCTGCATATCGATGACGTGATAGCCCATCTCCTTCGAGACCTGCAGCAGGAATGAACGCATCACCGCAAAGTAACTCCCCTGAGTAGCCTCCAGCGCCGCCTTGTCGTACAAGTTCGGCCGCATTCCATCCACAACGATGGCAATCCTTTCGGGCGGAAGTCCGGAGTAGCGCGGCAAGACGCTGAGAAAATGTTGCACGGCTTCCTTCGACTGCTGCGCGCGCAGAGTGTCGGCTTGGGCGGCGACGTTGCCAACGTAGTTCGCATTTCCAAACAGGCGCTGGCAAAGGCTTCCAAGTGAGAGGTTGTAGGCCAGGTATCTTGCCAATGCGCTCTGCTGCAGTGCGCGACCCCAAAGAGTCGGAGTAAAGGGCACCAAGTGCAGTTGGAATCCTGTAGCTGCGGACCGCCGCAGGTAATGGAACCCGCGATTGGACTTCTACTCCAACAGCGATTCATCAAAATCATTGCCAACCACAACTATCAGCATCGCATGAGGGCGAAACGTGTCTTTTGCGTACTGCGCGTACGCTAGGTATTGGCTCAATGCGGAGCCGGATGAGCCGAAGCTATACACCCGGCTACGATTTCCCAAAAACGTAGCCAACCTGCCGTGCAGTGTGTCCTCGTACGGGACGATGAGCGCCTCGACGTAGCTGTCTCCAATTACAGCCAAGAGTGGCGTTGTGGAATGGTGGTCATAGTCTTGGTTGTTCACAAAGCCGTAGTTGTTTACGCGCACCCTATTTGCGACTTCAAAGTTCCACGGGGTGGAATAGAGGACTTCCCTGTTGGGTTTGAAATGCAGGCAGGGCTGCGCACTACTAACTGGCTGAACCTCAAGCGACTCGCGGACTGGAAGCAGCCGCAGGGCAGTTTCAAGTACTAGCAGCGCGCCCAGTACGCTCAGCGCGACGGATAGCGTCCGGAAGGCTATTGAGCGTGCCCGGCCTTGGATCATTTGTAGATGGGGCAGGCCTGAGACCTAGTCAGGCGCAAACGCACACCCATACCCTTCCGTGTCAGACAAATTCTGGCCCCTTGCGCTAGTCGTGCAAGAAGATTGAGGTCTTCCCTGTTACTTCACGAATCGCGACCAAGTAACGCTCGTAGACTATATGGTCGTCAAACTCCTTCTCCATTTTCTGTCTTCCACGCATGCCCATTGCAGATCTTTCGGACTCGGAAAGCCGCATCATCTGCTTCATCTTTTCGGCGAGGTCGCCAGCATCCCGCACTTTCACAAGATAGCCGGTGACGCCGTCTTCTACGACTTGCCTGCAGCCTGGCACATCGGTGGTGATAATGGGTATCGCCATGCTACTGGCCTCAAGCAGAGACTTGGGCGCTCCTTCCCGATACGACGGCAATACCACACAGTCCGCCTGCGCCAGTTGTCCGCGTACATCAACCGGCGGAGACACGTAGGTCACTACCCCCCTGCGCTCCCAATCCTGGACCTTCGAGAGTGGAATTGCAGTGAGATTGTCGGTCCCTGTGAACCCCATAAGAACGAACTCGGATTGAGGACGCTCGGGCTTCACCCGTGCAGCAGCCTCCACAAACTCCCCGACCCCCTTGTCCCACAGCAATCTGCCCAGCAGCAAGAACCGGAACTTCTCCCGACGCTGATGCGACTGGGCTGGGGGTGCAAACCAACGAATGTCCACGCCTGATCCGGGTAGCAGCCGCGCCTTAGAGGGATTGACCAAGTGCCCCTGCACGAATAGCTGCATGTCTTCCGGGTTTTGAAAGAACGCCGTAGAAGCCCGTCGTAGTGCACTCCGGTATAGGAAACGGACAACTGCGGTGACCCAGTTCGGCCTGATGAACGCGGTGCCGAGGCCTGAAACATTGGCGACTACCGGGATTCCCAGAGAATTGGCAGCGAAAGCCCCGAAAACATTGGGCTTTACGGTGAAGGTGAGCGCACAGCAGGGGCGCTCCTGTTTCAAGAGTCGACGTAGTCCGAACGCCAGCAATAGATCTTTGACCGGGTTCGTGCCCTTGTTGTCCATTGGCTGGGGCAGGAACCTTACCCCGCCTGCTGTTAGCCGCTCCGAATACTCGTCGGTCGGGGCGATGGCAATAACCGAATATCCCTCTCGCTGGAGCTCCTCAATCAATCGACGGCGGAAGTTATAGATGTACCAGGACGTATTCGCGATAAGGGCGATCTTGTCTTTCACTCGACGGCGGACAGGAGCGAAGGGATCTTGCTGCGACCATGCGCGCTAATTGACAATAGCCAATCCTTTATGCGGTCTGCCCTCACCCTAGGCCTTGCCTGCATGGGCGTGGTTCCAGTTGGTCGTCCAGAAAGCACCGCAAGTGAGCCTTCGCGTATGTGGTAGCCGGTGCCTGGCTCGATGTCCTGCTTGCGAATCCCTGCTTCGTGCCACTTCACCTGTCGTCCAGCGATGTTGAAGCCATCGTCCCCAATATCCCTCAGGGGCGGAGTGGCGACTGTGATGCTCAAGCTGGGGCCAATTTCCTGGACTCGAATGAATTGTCTGTGGTCACCGCAGAACGCTTCTTCGAGAATTGAGTGCGTCTTCGCGCGCGATGCCTCATCGTGGATCTCCACGGCAACCTGAGGCGCCATGGCCAACAGGGGGGTGTACTGAGCGCGAGACAGCCCCGCTTGGCCCATCAGCATGGCCAGATCCTCAATTACCAATTCCACGCCTTCGTGATTGCTGCGATGCACTGCAGCTTGCCCCATGCTGGAGGCAAACACCACTACAAGTTCTGGATTCGAGTTGGCCCAATCCAAGACATCCCGGAGCATGTCGTTCAATACTCTTACCGCAAACTGCATTAGCCATTTGCGCGACGCGCCGGTATTGCCAGGTTGTCCTCGGAAGTCTTCCGGAAACACGTCCCTCCAATAGCGATGCATCACGCCAGCAACATGGTTCGTGAAGAACGTACTCAAGTGTGGTGGCCGGTGCGCATTGAAATGCTTTCGAAACACATCCCAAAAGAGAATGGTCTGGAAGATCGGGCGCCTCGCCGACAATGATTTGTCGACTCGCTCGCGCAGAGAGCTGGGCGAGAATTCTCGCGCCGGTGCGCAACCTGACCCCGGATTTCAATGATGTGGATGCAACGCCCACCACGTCGCTGGCGCGAGGCATTGAGTCGCTCACGACTCTTGCGTTCTTGCCTACCTGCGCAAGATTGAATGCCTGTAGTGGATTGAGGTATGGGGGGTAGCATCGTTCATCGTGGGCGAAGGTGTCCGGCACATAGAAGCCGCCCTCGCCCGGTGCCACTGGTGGCCAGCTTTGCATTGAGCCGCAAATACCGATAGAGCCGCCACGTTCACGGATTTCCTGCCAAATCGGCTTTCCCTTGAACGTCGACGGGTCCTGTCCCAGATTCTTGATCCCGTGTTGTTCGTTGTTCATCCCGCGATGAAACGTCGGCCATGTCACCCAGGGAGAAAGCTCACCGGTATCCACGGCCAGTGTGGTGTAGTGATCTGATCGCCGGAAGAAGCAATTCAGGTTTCCAAACTCGGGACGGTCCACGTACCGATCGAGCAAACGCCAGGGAATCTCGTTGATCTCCAGGAGCAGGATGGGCGTCATTGGCGTGGGTGTGATCAGGAATTCTGGTGTTCAAGCCAGGCCTGAAACATCAGCACATCCCAAAGATGGGATTGCCAGTTGCGTTTTCCGGACAGGTGCTCATCCCACTTGCGGCGAATTGGTGCTGGATACAAGTAGCCGTCCCGTCTTAGCCGCGCCTCGCTCAACAGTCCTTCCGCCCATTCACGCAGTGGGCCACGCAGCCACAAGCCGATTGGCACTCCGAATCCCATCTTTGGTCTGTCAATCAGGCTGTGCGGTACGTACTTGTAAAGTACTTGTCGCAGAAGCCACTTTCCCACGCCGTCGCGGATCTTGTATCGCATGGGCAGCCGCCAGGCAAACTCGAATACGCGGTGGTCGAGAAATGGCACCCGTGTTCTAGGCTTACCGCCATGGCGGCTCGGTCCACTTTCACGAGGATATCGTCAGGAAGATATGTGATCGCATCTAGGGCCATCATTGATTCTGTAAGTCCAGAAAGCGGTTGCGATTGACCGGAGAGCACCGTCGTCGGCTCCACGGCCCCAATTACGAGCTGAGCGGGCTCCCAATGGCTCACGAGGCCCCGATACAGCGCCATGCCGCTGCCCGCGAGAAGCACAGGCGCACCTTTGTGCAGCGTGTAACCCGGACTCGCCAAACGCAATCTTCGCGGAATGAGCGGGCAAATCAGGGAATGGAGCCGATCCCACAACTCAGGCGAGCCCGCGAGAATGACTTGGGCAGCCAAGTTGCGTACTGTTTTCGGAATGCGGCTTAGTACGCGCCAACTGCGTGCTGCCAAAAAATATCTGTTGTAGCCGCAAAAGAGTTCGTCACCTCCGTCACCAGAAAGGGATACGGTCACATGCTGCCGAGCAAGCTGTGCCACAAGGTAGGTGGGAATCTGCGAGGAGTCGGAAAACGGCTCGTCGTAGATCTGAGGTAGCTTCGGAATCGTTCCCTGCGCGTCGGACGGCGTGACGTAAAGCTCGGTGTGGTCCGTGCCGAGATGCCGCGCGACGGCATTTGCATGCTGCGCTTCGTCGTACCCGGCCTCCAGAAAGCCAATGGAGAAAGTCTTGACAGGCCGATTTGCTTTAGCCTGCATGAGCGCCACTATTGTGGATGAGTCCACCCCGCCAGAAAGAAAGGCTCCCAGCGGCACGTCTGAGATCATCTGCGCAGCGACTGCACGTGAGAGCACATCTTCCAGGGCCACTGCCGCGCTTGCATCGGAATCGAGGCACATTGGCTCTGCCATGCCGATCCTGGCCGCTTCGAGCGCCGACCAGTACGGCCGCATTGTCGGCATTTCTCTCTTGTAGATGTATGGCGCAGATATTTCTAGGTACGTACCCGGCCGCACCTTGTTGAAATGCTGGTAAATGCAGTGGGGCGCGGGGACGTAGTTGTGACGCAAGAGCAAGGCCAGTGCCTCTCGGTTGATCTCTCCAGCGAATCCGGGAAGCCCAGCAAGAGCCTTCAACTCTGACGCAAACGCGAATACACGTCCGACGTAGCCGCAATAGAGAGGCTTCTCGCCCAGTCGGTCTCGCGCCAGAACCAGCTTGCGCGTCTGTCGGTTCCAGAGTGCAAACGCAAACATTCCGACCACCGACTTGAGCGTCTTTTCCGTGCCCCAGGCGCCGAAGCAGGCAAGCAGGGTTTCGGTATCGGAATGCCCGCGCCACGCAGGCGCATGGCCGCCGAGCATTTCGCGCAATTCAAGATGGTTGTAGATCTCGCCATTGAAGACGATCACGAATTGGCCGCATGCCGAATGCATCGGTTGATGGCCGGCAGCCGAAAGATCGAGCACCGAGAGCCTGGCATGCCCCAACGCGACTCCACTTTCCGGCTCTGCCCACAATCCCGAATCGTCGGGTCCACGGTGGCGAAGGCGGCGAATTGCCATGTCAAGCGCGTCGTCGCTATGTGGAGCCCGGCCCCAAGTTCCGATGATGCCGCACATGACCGATGCCTATGGCCTATTCGCCAAGATCACCATTCCGGCCAGTCGCCGGCAGAAAGCTCTTGCCGATCCTGCCAGCAGCGCCGATCTCGCCAATCCCGCCAATCGATGGAGGCTCAGTCTGCCGAGCCTGAAGCCAATGTAGTCCTCTTCAATATGTCGCAGCACGAAGCCGGCTTGCCGGAACGAGGCTTGCACTTCGCAATAAGTGCGATACGTGGTAAAGCTATCGAGCCAGCCAATGAAGTCGCGAGCCCACTCGGCCTGTGCCTTGCCTGCCTTGAAGTAACCGAGCCCTAGCGCACGCATTAGGCGCATGTAGGGAAGGCGCAATGTGCTCTCTCTGGAAAACCAGTGGATCATCGGTACACCGCAATGGCCCTCCCTTATGACCTCTCGGGACGGAAATAGCGTCAGCAACCGACCTCCAGGCTTGAGCACGCGAGCTATTTCTGTGAGCACTAGGTCTAGATTCTCGACATGTTCGAACACTTGATTCGAGATCACGAAGTCGAAATAGCGATCCACAAAAGGGATGACACCGCCTTCACCTAGCTCCAAGACCGCGCTTCCGAGTAAACCCCTTTCCGCAGCGGCCTGCCTGGCGTTGCTTCCAGCGTAGAAGACTTCAACTCCGCATATATCCATCGCTTCGCGCCTGCCCATTGCCACGACCTCGCCACCGCCACACCCATAGTCGAGGATGCGGCCCCGAGGGCATATAGCACGGCACTTGCCGAGCACGTATTCGTAGTTCGGATGCACTAACTCATCGCTTCCGCACTTCTGACTTTGATCCACAAACCTTGATACGCGCGCACCATCGTCTCAAGGCTGAACTTCTCCTCTATGCGTGCACGGCATCTCTGACCCAACGCAGCACGACCCTTCGCAGCCACGACCGACAGCGCCTCCGCGATCGCGCGTGCCAACGCTTCTGGGTTGCGGCGCGGAACCACCCACCCGGTTTCACCAACAATCAGACGCGCATCGCCGACATCAGTGACCACACACGGTGTGCCGCAGGCCATTGCTTCGGCCACGGTGTTCGGGAACGCTTCGCCAACGCTTGATAGGACGTGCAAGTCGAGGGCGTTCATTACCGCGGGAACATCATCCCGAGCACCCGCGAGGACCATCGTGTCATCCAGTCCGAGCTGGCGCACCCTCGCAGCCAGGACGGGATTGGCCCAGGCCATGTTTGCGCCAACCAGGACGCATCGAAACACTGCACCAGCCGTTCTTAGCTTGGCAAGTGCGTGCAGGAGGTTATTGTGATCCTTCTGCGGATCCCAGCGAGCTACCATCCCCAAGAGAGGTCCTTGTGGAGCGATTCCCCACTCTCTTCGCAGCCGCGCGCGGGCTTCCGAATTCGGCGAGAAGCAAGAAAGGTCATAGCCATTCGCGATAACGACGAAAGTGCCGTTCTCATAGCCCATGGTTTTGTGAAACCTAGTCGCCTCTTCGGAACAGCAAACGATGGCAGCTGGGATCCGCGTGGACAAGAGGGCGCAGATTCTGGCGGCGGCGCGAGCACTGAAGCTGACCTTGTCTGTGTCCAAGTTGGAGTTGCGAATTCCCCACACCACAGTCCGGACACCGGCGCTGCGGGCTGCCAATCCCCCCAGGAGATCTCCGTGATACATCCACGTCTGGACAACGTCCGGATGCGCCCGGACAATTATCCGCCGCAAAGTCAGGATGCCATTGATACCAGTCCAACCCCGAAGGTTTCCAACTGAATGTACTTCCACACCGAGCTCGCGCAGGCGTGGGCCATAGTGGCCACTGTTCTTCAGCGAAACGACTGTGTGTGTGAAGTCCGGCGGCGACGCAGAAATGAGCCGATATAGCACCGCCTCTGCGCCGCCTTGTGCCAAGTCCGTGATGACATGCAAGACCTTCACAAAGATCTTGGCAATGCCACGGATTCGTCAAATAACTTGTCCCACATGGCAAGTACTCTCTTCATCGAATATCGCTCTCTGACTTCCACGGCGCGCAGCGCCATCCGCTCCCGCGCCGGGTCTATCCGCCATCAACCGGTCCAGAGCTCGAGTCAATGCTGCGATATCTCCGACCGGCGAAACGAGCAGGCCATCTAGCCCGTGACGAATAATGTCCCTTGGTCCTGTGTCGCAGTCGTAGCTGACCGCTGCGCATCCATGCGCCATTGCCTCTGCGAGTGTATTGGGAAAGCCCTCGAAACGAGAGGTCATCACGTAGAGCGAGGCACGCCTGTACCAGTCGTCAATATTGCCAACGAGTCCGGGAAGAGCCACCCGGCCCGCTAGGCCCATCGTTTCAACTTGCTGCTTCAAGCGAATGGTCTCTTCCCCCTCCCCGACTATTGCCAGATTCCAGGAAGGATATCGGGGAGCGAGGTCGGCGAACGATGCAATGAGCCGATCGAACTGCTTGCCTTCATCGAGCCGACCAACTGCAAGCAACAGCTTGCAGTCTGGCGCGACGATCAGCTCGGGTTGCAGCACGGGCTCCCCCCGTTCCAGGGGAACCTGCACAGGATTGGAAATTACAACGCCTCTCGCCCCGGGAACGGTCGATTCCAGCCAACGCAAGCCTTCCGTGGTTAGCATTACGACGCCGGATGCGCACGGATACATAAGCCTTCGTAACGTATCTAACAACCTGCCAATCTGTCGTGCCGGAGGATAGGTGCGTTCAGACACGAACAATTTGCAGCCCAGCCCCATAGTGGCGAGAAGGACTGCAACGTTGACGTTGGTCAAGAACGAGATAAGGACGTCGGAGCGCGATTCCAAAACCAGTCGACGCAACCCCCAGAAGCGGGCCCAATAGGCCCTAAGCCCGCGCCCTGTGTACCCAGCAATGTCCGCGAGGTAGATCAGCTTCACTTGCTTGGAAAGCGGATAGAAACTTTGCCCTTTGCCAGAGAAGGTGATCACTAGAGTCACTGAATCCCCTCGCGCAGACCATGCATTGGCAAGACTGGCGGCGACGCGCTCTGCACCGCCACTGTTCATGGAACTTACAAGAAGAAGTATTTTCCGCTTCATCCACTTCCTACGGCAATGCGACCCTTGAGGGGTGCAGGTAATATGCGGTCTCTGTTCGCTAGGGCGCCCAAGGACCGTTGTCTCCGATCGTAGTCGGAATCCTTACCAATTCATCTGGGGATGGCGCACGTCGGAATATCCGAGGGCGCAAAAACGCGGCGATATTGCTCTAGTTCTGGAATGGTAGGAAGTGCCTGATACCGAGGACCCCAAATCCAGCGGGATTCACGCATAGCGCTCTTGATTTCATCCTCTGTCATTTGCCACCAAGCAGCTCCGTGTCCGTAGATCCACACGTAACGCTCTGAAAACCTGGCGGCTGCATTGAACTGCTCCGTGAAGGCCACTACAGAATAGCGTGCAGACTTGTCATCATATGCCTTACCCAAGGGCCACAAACCTATGGCCAGGGATCCGTGGTCTTTCCAGTAGCTTCTGTCCTGCACATTCTGCAACATGCCGTTTCCAATTTCGACCGAGCGAACCCGAATGTCTGTGGCGGCAGTTTGGCTGTAGGTAGATTCAGTAGCCAGGATCAGTCCGCCTGCCGGTCGCATACTTGATAAGCCGTCGTAGAAATCTATCCAGAATTCGTAAGACTTATCTTTGCGCTGATACCACCAGAAAGCTCCTTCCTGCAAGAGAACAGTCTCGATACCGGGATGCTCAGAGATGATCGCGTGCATGACTTGGGCGCCTCGCGCGCGAACTAACGCGCGCCACTTATCTTTGGTTGCCCGTTCAAAGCGATTTGGCTGCGCAATCCAAATCTTTGTATGGTAATTCTCGGTATCGATGGCCATGCCCTTGAGTCCGGTACGCCGGGCAAGGGCGGCCACAGCGCCAAGGTTTCGCGAAACCTGTGCCCAGGCTTTGTCGTCGTCCCACTTGGGAAGTTCGCGAGAATCCAATGTAACGTTGATGAAATTGCTGTCCACCCCGCACTGAGTTCCAATATCACTAAGTCTACGAAGAGCTCTCTCGCTCCTAGACAGATCTTCATCTCTGGACCACCAATCAGCGATATACGCCAACAAGAACCCGTTGATGCCAAACACGTTCCCTTTTTGGGCAAGTGAGTCGTTGAGATAGTTCACATCAATGGCGCTAAACAAGAGAACTTTGGGTCGAGATTGTGGGGCGCCCAAGGAATCGCACGCCATGACAAGCCATGAGAGAAGCACGGCACGTAACCAGGGCAATGGTCTGTCGAAGTGCTTCACTATGCTCCAGATCACCGCAGTGGCCCGTCTATTGCGGCCGAAGTAGTGCGCCAAGCGGTGCCAGAAGAAGGGACAGAGTCGTACCGCGCCCGCTACAACGCATGCCGATAGCTCGTACGCGCCGCCTCTCGTGAGTGAGTGTCTTCAATCGCGATCCAGCCTGTGGAACAAAGAAACGCCAGCAGGAAGAAGGTGGAAGGATCTTCGAGCACGTTATGACTGAAAAGTCCGAAAACCGCAAAATACGCGCTCATTAGAAGCAGTGCACTGCCAACGTCCTTGTGTTCTTGGGACTCAGCGGTCCTAAGTAGTCGACTTCCCTTGGATAGAAGGATCAGAACAAAGGAGAGATACAACACTCCCCCGAGGACACCCTGTTCGGCCAGCAGCATTAGATACATGTTGTGTGTGCCCCGACCGTAGTACGCAGCGGCAGTAGAGGCGATCCCATTTCCGAGGAGCGGACTATCACCAAACATTCTCCAGGCAATAGCCGCGACTTGTCGCCTCTCACTGGCACTGTCATCTAACGCCTCTCCAACAGATGCGAAGAACTCCAGTCGCTCCTCAATATTCTTCAAGTTAACGTCACCTGAACTCGCCCCATATTCATGGCCTTGCCACACAATCACAACAAGTGGTGGAATCAGTGCGGCCATCAATAGGAACTGCCGCCTATTCACCTGTCCTAAGACAATCGCGAGAGCTGAGACAATGACTGCAAAGGCGATCGCCGAACGTGAGAATGTTGGGAGGACCCCAACCAAGACTGTGACTAGAATGAGAGCGCGAAAGCGCATCTTTGCGAAAGGCAACGCGGCAATACCCATCGCAATCACAGCCATCCCCGCTTGGTTCGCGTTGACAAAGAGTCCTGCACCACGTCCTGGATTGCTGTATTCCGAGCCCTGTGGAACGAAACTGAACGGAAAGAGGAAATCCAGCCAGTTATTGACGGACGCGATGACCATGCAGGTGAGGATGATCGTGGATACAGTCCTGCTATTTGCTCCGGATGTGAACGCAAGGCTAATCAGGAAGACGCAGAGCGCTAGAAAGCGCAGTCGCCACTGTCGGCTCTCTTCATCCACAAATTCGCCGGCAAGTAATAGCCAGAGAAGGCCAGAAACTGTGTAAATCACAAACCATGTGACCAGTGGCTCGCGCAAGACAAACCTGAGCGCTCGTGAACGGATTGCTAGTAGTGGGATTACTAGAACGGAGAAGATGAGGTAGTAGATGAGCGGTACGGGGCCGCCAAGGATGATGTGGTGATAGGTTGGCCAATTGGTCAGGAACAGCAGGGCCAGTAGGATGGCTCCTAGATTGGCCAGCCAGGAGAATCGGAAGCGGTACTCAGCGACGCGCGTCACTTTTCAGTATGCGGTCGAATCAAGTTCTGGAATGACTCATGTCACTCCCGCCTCGAACAAACACGTACTCATTGCAGCCGATCCCTCCTGCACATGTCCTCAAGCGAACAAGACTGAGGCCGTGCGGCCGCAAGAAATCGAGAATTTCCTCCGGCTTCGCAACTTCAAACGGATACCCGCCGATCCAATCTATTACGTCGTGCCAAGCGGACATGCCGCGCGTCGTCCTGTAATTGTTCCAAGAGGCGAAAGGCCGGCCGCGCATAGCATCGCGAAAAAACGTAAGAGTCCACTGGCGAAGCAGCGCATAGATCGCGAGCGGCCCGCGAAGTAGGCGGTACTTGTTATAGATTTCCTTGAAGAACTTCCAGCGGCGACTTGCGCTGCCTTGATCATTGTAGATCGAGATATAGACGGTCCCCCCTGTGCCTATCAGCGGGACTACGTTTCCCAGCGCATCCCACATGCGCCCTGTATGGTGCAGGACCCCCCATGAGTAGATCACGTCAAAGGTACCGAGCTTGTTCAAGTATTCCTTATCCAATACTGAACCTTTACCCACCACCCATTCGGGATCATCTGGAAAATATCTGCGGCGCAGTTCAGCAGTGCAAGCGACTGAGTGCGGGTCGTAGTCAAAGGAATGCACCTTTGCCCCAAGGCGACGAGCTGCTAGAGAGAATAGGCCACTCCCCGAACCGATATCTAGAAAGGTCTTTCCTGCAAAGGTCTCAACGCTCAACATGTCACGTAGAGATTGTTCCGCGATAGAAATGCGCGATTCATTGAGCACCGACAGAAAGCGTCGCCAATTCTCACCGAATGGAAAACGCTGTCCTGCTGCAACCTCCTCGTGATAGTTCATGTTGTGTTCTGCAATAGTTCGCCCCACAACGTCAGTACCTTCTCCATGGAATAACGTTCTCGCACCTGTGATGCGCGCGTACCCATGCGCTTGCGCTCCGACTCGTTGCGCATCAATCGGTCCAGCGCGCGCGTTAGTGCTGAAACATCGCCGACCGGGGTCACAAGCAGGCCATCGCTTTCGTGGCTAATTATGTCCCGAGGACCTGTGTCGCAATCGAAGCTGACTGCAGCGCATCCATGGGCCATGGCTTCGGCTAGCGTATTGGGAAAGCCTTCGAAGCGGGAACTCATCACATACAAGTCCGCGCGCCTGTACCAGTCACTTACGTTTCCCGCTCGGCCTGGAAACGTCACCTGACGCGTCAGATCGAGCATGCGTACCCTTTGCTCAAGGCGCGCTCGCTCTGGCCCCTCACCCAGGACTACCAAGCACCAATCTGGGTGTTGATGCGCAAGGGCAGCGAAAGACTCCAGTAGCAAATCGAATCCCTTCTGTGCAACTAACCGCCCCACCGCCAGTAATAGCTTACGGTCTGACGAGACAAAGTGCGACGCCGCTAGTACGGGTTCGCGTATTGGCAGTGGGAACGGCGCAGGATTGGGGATTACCACACCCTTCGCGCGAGGCACGTTCGCCTCTAGCCACGCCAACCCTTCGCGCGACTGCATTACTACGTGAGATGCCCAAGGGTAGGTCAAACGACGTAAGAATGCCCAAAGTCGACCTATCGTCACCATGGGTGGATGAACTCGCTCGGAAATTGCCAGTTGACAGTCCAACCCACGGGTTGCGAAGCTCGCAAGGACGGCGACTGTAGTCATGAATCCTACTACCGCGTGTGGCCGAAGCTCGCGCAGCACTTCCCGCAAGCGCCAAGCGCGCCGAATGTTAGCTGCAAGCGCTTCAGACAAGCTGTGCGAGACTCCGGCAACATCAAGCGCCCGCCGCTTCACGTTGCGGTGCAAGGCATAGAAGTCGTGCGTTCCGGATTCCAGCGTCACTAGCGTGACTTCCCAACCGCGCTCGACCCAAGCGTTGGCAAGATGGGCGGCGACCCGTTCTGCGCCGCCGGCGTGCATGGAGTGAATGACGATTACCACCTTCATTTGCTCGTCATTCTCTCCTTCGGGTTCGCAATGCAGCGAAGTATAGACAGCTTGCCGACCACGCAATCATCAGGCTTGTAGCTAAGGTGATTCCGGGGATGCCCATCCACTCTGGCAAAGTTAAATTCAACGCGAACTTGACGACAAGATTGCTTGCTGCAAATGAGGCGATGATGCCGTAGTGCCCTTGGCTGGCCAGCAATTGAACCAGTACCAAACCTGCGAAATAGAAGGGGATCTGAAAGAGTCCCCAGCGAAGCACTTCTGCAACGACTCGCGTGTCTTCAGAGGTGAAGGCGCCGCGTTCGAAGAGTAAGGCAATGCCCCAAGGCGCCAGCGCCCAAGCGATCGCTGCGACCAGGGCACCGACTCCCAGCATCAGTCCAGCCCATCGGCTCGCGATCCTGTGCGATTCAATCGAGCGCCCGGCGGCATGAAGGCCGGCCAACACTGGCAATGCGCCCCGGGAAATGGCTATGGCGCCCACACCGATCAGCAATGCGATGATCCGATTCGCGTAACCAAGTGTAGCGATGGCTCCATCCCCAAGTTGCGCGGCCGTAAATTGATCGAGCGGCGTAATGATGCTCATGATCAGCTGGCCAACACCCAAAACACCAGCGGCTCTGTAGAGTTCCGACCAGTGGGGAGACCGCCGGGAAAAGCTCGGCATACGGGAGCCAGCGTCTGATCGGCGGCCTAACTCCCAAAGCCAAATGGTTTCAATTGCAGTGCCCAACAACGTGCCCCAGAGCAAAGGTCCGATATGCGGTCCCGGCGGCCAAAGCAGGACGAATATCAGAATTGCAGCAGCGGGGATTCCCTCCAGAAGCGTATTTATCTGGCGCCCCTTCGCCATAAGACGGGCGGCATGAAGCCCAATCAATAGCGCGAGGGGCGCAAGAGGCGCCATGCCGAAAGCGAACTCCAGCGTCATCCGGTGAGAGGGTTCCGACAACTTGCCACCTAGATAAGGCAACAGGAAAGGGCCGATCACGACAGTGAACAGCGCCAGACCCGCACCTATGAGAAGGGCTGCGCCCTGTAACTCTCGAAGAAAAAGCGCGCGCGCTTCAGCGTTCTCTTGTTGCAGGCGTACGAGCATGGGTACTAGAACGATCGAGATTACAGAAACGAGCGTGCCGGGAAGCCAGAACACCAGGGTGCTGGCAAGCTGGTAGGCATCCACCAACTCGCCAATGCCGTAGCGCCAAGCAATTCCGATTTCCTTAGCGGCGCCTGCGAGCTTGCCGGCTATTACGAACACTGCTACCCACGCGGCCCCCCTCGCAATGCGCTTGTGGGCAGGGTGCAACTCAGAGATGAACTGGCGCAATGCCTGGATGAGGGAATTCACGCAAACCTGCTCGCGACGCTC
>CAVRDW010000006.1:0-17872 GCA_963719995.1 uncultured beta proteobacterium
GAGGCCTTTCTCACCGCCTCCGCTGTCGCCCGGTCGGCGGGGAAGAACTGACGGAGAGGTGGTGCGGCAAGATGTCGGCGTCGAGCGCGAGGTCGAGCTGCGTGAGGCGCCAGCGCTGGCGCCACTCTATTTCCCCCCCAATTCATGATTGGGTGGAATGGAAAAGCCGTGCGGCGCCCGCGGACCTGGATCGGAGGTCGCCGCCGTAAACGGGCGTCTACCACTCCCGCCACCCCCGGTGCAGCGGGAAATAGAGCCCGCGACGCGCAGCGCCCACCGCTTCCGCATACGCGTCAAGCTGCGGCGCATAGCGCTCCTGCTGCAGGTCGAGGAACACCTCGACGCCGGCGCCCTCGTGCTCGCTCGTCTTGTAGTCCACGACCCACTTCTTGCCGTTGGCGTCCTCGAAATAGCGGTCGATGCGGAAGCTGCGTTCGCGATTGCGCAGCCGGTATTCGCTGCGCACCACCGGGTGCGGGCCGAGCAGCCAGCGCCCGCGCTCCTCGGCAAGCGCATTCTTCAACGCCGTGACGACGATTCCCACGGCGCGATCCATTTCGGCGGGCGGCACGCCGCGGCGCTGAAGGTCGCTCGCGAATCGGCTGCGCAGCCCATCGACGCGCTTCGCGTCCCAGCCGCGCAGCTCGTCCTCGGCGATGCGCTGCAGCCACGCATGCACCACAGTGCCCGCGTGGCGAACAGTCTCCTTCGCCCAGTCGAACGGGGGCGCTTCCTCTTCTCTTCCCTCTTCCGCGCGATTTCCAAACTGTGGATTCAGGCGCCTCAGGCATCTCGAAATCTGAAGGCAGCCGCCTCAACTCCCCCGCCGGCAGCGACTCCTCCACCTCCGACTCCTTCGCCACCGCCGCAGGCAACCTCACCCGCTCGCCCAACGCCGCCCAGGCCAATCCCAGCAGCGAACGCCGCGAAGGCATCTTCACCACGCCGTCCTCGTCCACCTTCACGCACCCGAGCAGGTGCAGGCGCGACTCCGCGCGCGTCGCCGCGACATAGAAGAGGCGCCCCGCCTCGATGTCCTCCGCCTCGCGGTCGAGCTGGCGCACGTACTGGTAGAGCGGCTCCTTCTCGCCGCCGGTCTCGTCCACCGGCGCGATGAGCAGGCCCCCGCCCGGCAGGCTGCGCCACGCGAAGAGCGGCTTCATCCCCGAGCGCGGCGGCCGGTCGAGGCCCGGCACGATGACGGTGTCGAACTCCAGGCCCTTCGCCTTGTGGATGGTCATGATCTCCACCGCCTCGGGGCCGGCCTCGACGTCGGGCTCGGCGTAGAGCTTGCCGAGGCTCTCGGCGAGGAGCGCGAAGTCCTCGAGCTCGCCCGCTTCCTCCAGGCGCTCGAGCTCGTCGAAGAAGATCTCGGCGTCCTCGAGGTCGGTCGCGTCCTCCACGCAGGCCGGGCCGCCGAGCGCGAGCCAGGCGCCTTCCACGCGGTCGCGCAGGGTGCCGCGCAGGCGGTTCTCCAGCGCGGGCCCGAGGATCTCCGCGATGCGCTCGAAGCGCGGCTTGCCCTGCATCAGCTCCCAGATGGTGAGCTCGGCCTTGCCTTCGAAGAACTCGGAGAGCTCGGCGAGCGTGAGGCCGCACCACGGCGCGCGCAGGATCGCGAGCCAGGCGACGCGGTCGGCGAGGTGCGTGAGCGCGCGCGTGAGCGCGTAGAGGTCCTGCACCACCTGCTTCTCGCCGAGCTGCTCGATCTCCACCGCGCGAAAGCGGATGCCCGCGCCTTTGAGCGCCGGGACGATGGCGTCGAGGTGGCTGCGGTTGCGCACGAGGATCGCGGTCCTGCCGCGCGCCTCGGCCACGAGCTCCGCCACGCGATGCGCCTCCGCCTCGCGGTCGGAGAAGGTGTGGAGCATCGGCTCGCCTTCGGGGTCCGGCGTGTGGAACGGGACGGAGGCCGAGTAGGCCACCGCGCCCGAGGCCTCGTCCTCGAACGCGGGCAGCACGCTCGGGAACACCTGGTTCACCCAGTCCACGATCGCCGCCTGCGAGCGGAAGTTGGTGGAAAGGTCGATGCGCTCGAGGCGCACGCCCGGCAGGCCGCGGTCGCGCGCGTGCAGGAACAGGCCCACCTGCGCGTCGCGGAAGCGGTAGATGGACTGCATCGGGTCGCCGACGACGAACACGGTGCGCCCGTCGTCCGTCTCCCAGCCGGCGGTGAGGCGCTCGAGGAGCTCCCACTGCGAGTTGGAGGTGTCCTGGAACTCGTCCACCAGCAGGTGGTGCACGCGCACGTCCATGGAGAGCAGCAGGTCCGTGGGCTCGTCGGGCGTGCCGAGCGCGCGCAGCGCGCCGTGCGCGATCTGCGTGAAGTCCACCTCGCCGCGCTCGCCGAAGAGCGTGAGGAGCTGCGCCACCGCGGGCTTCAGGAGCGCGAGGATCGCGTGCAGCGCGCCCCACTGCGTGTCGGTGTACTTCTCGGGCGGGAGCAGCAGCAGCGCCGCGAGCGCTTCGCGCAGGCCCGGGATCGCCTGCAGCTCCTCGGGCGCGGGCTTGGGGCGCTTGCGCCACTCGCCCTTCTGCGTGAGCACCTCCTCGGCGAGCTCGGGCGAGGCCTGCGGGCAGAGCGCCTGCGCGCGGTCGATGAGGCGCTTGCGCTCCGCGGCGAGCGTTGCTTCGAGCTCCTGCGCGCGTGGGCGCCTCGCCCGTCTGGCGCAGCCACTGGTCGCGCCGCCCGAGGATCTCCGCGAGCATGCCGGTCGCGCGCGCCACGTCGTTGTCGAGGTGCGCGAGCAGGCTCGCCACCGCGGGCGTCATCTCGGCGAGCGTGCGCGCCGCCGCCTCCTGGTAGAGGGCGGACGCGTCCTCCACCACCTGCGGCTGCGCGCCGAACTTGGCGAGCACCGGCATCTGCGCGGTGAGCGAAGCGCACAGCGCGTCGATGGTCTGGATGCGAAGGCGCGGCGCGAGCTCGGGCGAGATCTGCTCGATGACGCGCCGGCGCATCTCGGCCGCCGCCTTCTTGGTGAAGGTGATGGCGACGATCTCCTCGGGCTTCTGCACCGTCTTCAGGAGCCGCAGGTAGCGCTCCACGAGCAGCGCGGTCTTGCCCGAGCCCGCGGGCGCCTGCACGATGAACGAGCGCGTGACGTCCAGCGCCGCATGGCGCTCGGCCTGATCGGCGACGCGCGGTCTCAGTCACTCGGCTCGCTCCTCGCCTTCGCCCAGCGCGTTGACGCGCTCGTACACGCGGCAGAGCGGCTGCAGGTCGCAGTAGCGGCAGGTGTTCAGCAGCTCCTTCGGGTCCACGCGCGCGTCGCCCGCGGCGAAGCCCGCGCCCAGCGCCTCGAGCTCCTTCTTCCAGCCTTCCAGCAGCGCCTTCCAGTCCTTCGCCGCCTTCACGCCGGGAACCAGGTCCTCGCGGTCCGAGAAGCCCATGTAGCGCATCTCGCCGGTGCGCAGCTTCGCGAAGACGACGGCGGAGATGGGCTCCTTGGCGTTCAGCGCATAGAGCGGCAGCTGCGGGTCGTCCGGCCGCTCGCCCATCCAGTCGTTGGGCGTGGGCTTGCCGGTCTTGTAGTCGATGAGCGCGTGGCCGCCGGATTCGAGCGCGTCCATGCGGTCGATGCGGCCGTTCAACTCGAGGCCCGCCACCTTGAGCTTGCGCTTCTCCTCCATCGCGGCGACGGTGAACGGCGCGCGCCCGCGCTCGACTTCCAGCCACTCCCAGGCGAGCTTCGCGAGGCGCGTGCGCTCGAGCTCGGCGAAAGGCTCTTCGAGCTTCGCTTCCGCGACGGCGCGCTTAGCCGCCTTCTCGATCGCCGGGCCCACGTCGCCGGCGAGGCCGGCGCTGCCTTTCAGCTCGGTCCACAGTTCCTTCATCAGGGAGTGGAGCAACAGGCCGCGCGCTCGAGCGTCCAGGCCTTCCACAGGTTCTTCCAGGGCTTCGGCGGCGAGGCGATGGCGCGCAAAGGCGCGGAACGGACAGGCGGCCTGGTCCGAGAGGATTCGCGTGCCGCCCTCTCGGGGTCTTCGTGGCCAGTGCCGGCGCCTGGCCGTCCTCCACGGTCTCGTGGCGCCGGGCGGCAAAGATCAGGTCGCGGTACGCGGATAGGCCTTGTCTCCGGCGTGAGGAGCGACGAGCCGGAGACGAGAGGGAGGACTGGATGATGCCCGCCCCGGCTCCGCGAAATACGCGCTCCGGAACCGCGGAATCGATGGAGAAGCGAGCAGCTCTCTGTCTTCTTCGCGCACCGGGTGCGAGACGATCACCTCGTCCGCCGCCGTCAGCCAGCCGCGCGTGATGCGCATGCCGCGCTCGAGCGTCGCTTCCGCGGACGCCTCGGGAATCCCCGCCTTGCGCTGCAGCGCCGGAGGAATGAAGGGATTGGGCTTCGCGTGCAGCGGCCAGGCTTCGTCGGTGAGGCCGCTCACCCACAGGGCGTCGAACTCGAGGCCCGCCGACTCGAGCACGCCGAGCACCTGGATCGGCGCATCCGGCGTCTCGGGCTGGAACAGGGTGTCGGCGCAAAGGCGCCGCAGCCGCGCGAGCGCCTGGGCGAAGGACATCTTCGGCGCGACGCGCTCGAGCTTGGCGAATTCGGCGAGGGTCTCGTTGAACTTGGCCGCGTCTGGAATTCGTCGGAATCCAGGCCGCGCTCGCCCGGAAAGCCCGCCGCTTCGAGGAGCGCGGTGAAGTGCCGCCCCCAGTCGTGCGGCGAGCGCTCGCCGCCGGCGCTCCGGCACGAGCGAACAGGGCTTCGAGCTTCTGCCGCAGCACCGGCGCGCCGTCGATCAGGCCGACCAGCTTGCCGAGCGTCACGCGCGCAGGCGCCACCTTGCGCAGCTCCGCGTCGAGCCGCGCGCGCTTCGACATCTCGGGCTCCGGCGCCGGCGAGGAACGGCGAGCGGATCAGCTGCTGGCCTGCTCGAAGGGAATCTCGCCGGCGGCGAGCTCGAGGATGGAGAGCGCGGCGTGCGCGAGCGGGTAGTCGGCGAGCGGCGCGCCGAGCGAAATGTTGAACGGCAGCGCCTTGCGCTCGTTCCCGGGAAGGTTGTGCGCCGGCTGCATGACGCGCGCGAAGACGCGCGCCACTTCCTTGCGGCGCTGTCCGAGCTCGGGAACCACGACGCCGATGCGCTTCGCCCCGGCTTCGAGCCTCGAGCGCGCCCACTGCGCGGCCGCGTCGAGCTCCTCGCGCGCCGAGGGGAAGAGCGACGCAGCTGCGCTTCGCCCGCTCTGCCCTCCGGCGCGCAGCGCGGACCTCGATGCCCTGCTTCGCGCAGGAGTCGAGGAAGTCCTGCTCCTGCGGCGTCACCACGTCGAAGGCGTAGGCGACGAGGAGCTTCGGTTTGCTGAGCGCCGGTCTCCTTCAGCAGCGGCGCGACGACGTCGGCAAGGCGCGCGCCGTCGGTGTTGCTCTCGCGCTCGCAGCGCTTCGCGTAGTCCCTCGACCATTCGGCGAAGGCCTTGGCGTCTTCGTTTCCCGGGAAGCCGCCGAGCGCGCCCGCGATGCGCCAGCTCGTGCGCCAGCTCCCAGGCGCGGCGGCAGTCGGCCGCCGCCTGCGGCACGGCGAGGAGCGCCTCGCCCCACTCGCTCGCGCGGATCGCGCCTCCCACAGCTCCTGCTCCTGCGCGCCGGTGAGCAGCAGCGGCAGCGCGCGGCGAGGTCGGAGTACAGCGCGTCCTCGTAGAGCCGCTCCACGAAGGAGCGGAAGCGGCAGGATGTCCGCCGTCTCCCAGACCGGCAGGCCCTTATCGATTTGTCCCAGGTCGAACTCGCGCGCGAGCTCCTGCGCGAGGCGGCGGTTGGGCGTGACGACGGTGACGCGCGCCGCATGGCCCGCGGCGAGGCGCGCGAGGAGCTCGGACTTGCGGAACCGGCGCAAGGGACATGCGCCGGCAGTTTAGAGCAAGGGCGTCACAACACTTTGAGCGCGAGCGCCACACCTTGAGCCGCGTCGCAGGAACACCGCGACCCCCGCGCCCATGGCGGCCATCACCATGCGTCCCGCCCGCGCCGCCGTCGGCTCCCAGGCCCGAGATCGCCAGCGCGATGCCCGCGGCGAGCGAGCCGGAGATGGCGAAGGCCACGTCGCCCGGAATGCCGTAATTGTTGCCTTCGAGGAACTGACCCAGCACCAGGCCCACGATCAGGCCGATCACCACGAACCAGAAATATTCCATAGGGCTCTCCTAGCCGTTTGACAATACGCCCTATTGCGGCGCGCATCCGTTCGGTGCCCCCTATAATTGCCCCCATGGACGCCGGGGACGCCCTCCTCCTCGCCCGCGCGCAGTTCGGGCTGAACATCGCGTTCCACATCCTTTTTCCCGACCATCAGCATCGCGCTCGGCTGGTTCCTGCTCTTCTTCCGCCTGCGCTACGCGCGCACCAGCGACGCGAACTGGCTCGCCACCTACCGCCTGTGGGTGAAGATCTTCGCGCTCACCTTCGCCATGGGCGTGGTCTCGGGCATCACCATGAGCTTCCAGTTCGGCACCAACTGGCCGGGCTACATGGAGAAGGTCGGCAACATCGCCGGGCCGCTGCTCGCCTACGAGGTGCTCACCGCGTTCTTCCTCGAAGCGACGTTCCTCGGCGTGATGCTGTTCGGCATGAGCCGCGTGTCCGCGCGCGTGCACATCGCTCGCGACGCTCATGGTCGCGGTCGGCACCACGCTCTCGGCGTTCTGGATCCTCGCGCTCAACTCCTGGATGCAGACGCCCGCGGGCCACGTGATGGACGACGGCGCGCTCATCGCCGGCGACTGGCTGGCGGTGATCTTCAATCCGTCGTTCCCCTACCGCTTCGTCGCACATGCTGCTCGCCTCGGGCCTCACCGCGGCGTTCCTCGTCGCCGGGCTCTCGGCCTGGCGGCTGCTCGCAGGCGACCGCGCGGACGCCGGCGTGCGAAGACGCTGCGCACCGGCGTGCTCGTCGCCGCGGTGCTCGCCCCGCTGCAGATCTTCGTCGGCGACCTGCACGGCCTGAACACGCTCGAGCACCAGCCGGCGAAGATCGCGGCGATGGAGGCGATCTGGAAGACCGAGCAAGGCGCGTGCCGCTCGTGCTCTTCGCCATCCCGAACGAGACGCGAGCAGCGCAACGACTACGCGATCGAGATCCCGAAGCTCGCGAGCCTCATCCTCAAGCACGATCCGGACGCGGAGCTCAAGGGCCTCGACGCGTTCGCGCCCGACATGCCGCCGGTGGCGCCGGTGTTCTTCGCCTTCCGCCTGATGGTGGGCATGGGCGTGCTGATGCTGCGCTCGCCTGGTTCGGCGCCTGGTGCGCTGCGCGAGGCGCGCGCCGCCGCGCTGGCTGCTGTGGGCCTTCGCCGGCTTCACCTTCTCCGGCTGGGTCGCGACGCTCGCCGGCTGGCTCGTCACCGAGATCGGCCGCCAGCCCTGGCTCGTCACCGGCATCCTGCGCACGGCGGACGCCGGCGGGCGCTGTCGGCGAGGCGCGACTCGGCGCGAGCCTCGACCGGCTACGTCGCTCGTCTACGCCGTGATGCTCGCTCGCCTACATGGTGGTGCTCACGCACCTGGCGCGGCGAGAGGAGGCGAAGGCACATGAGCCTCGACCTGCCGCTCATCTTCGCCGTCCTGATGGGCGTGGCGATCCTCGCCTACGTGGTGCTCGACGGCTACGACCTCGGCGTCGGCATGCTGATGCCGGCGGCGCGAGCGCGACGAGCAGGACGTGATGGTGGCCTCGATCGGGCCGTTCTGGGACGCGAACGAGACCTGGCTGGTGCTCGGCGTCGGCCTCCTGCTGGTCGCCTTCCCGCTCGCGCACGGCGACATCCTCGGCGCGCTCTACCTGCCGGTGGCGGCGATGCTGATCGGGCTCATGCTGCGCGGCGTGGCCTTCGAGTTGCGCGTCAAGGCGCGAGGGCTGGCACGCGCGAGCTGTGGAACTGGCTGTTCTGGTTCGGCTCGTTCCTCGCCTCGTTCGCGCAGGGCTTCATGCTCGGGCGCTACATCACCGGCGTTCGAGCCGGGCTCGGCTACTGGCTGTTCGCGCTCCTGGTCGGCGCGGCCTCTGCGGCGGCTACGTGCTGCTCGGCGCGACCTGGCTCGTGCTGCGCACCGAGGGCGCGCTGCAGAAGAAGGCGGTGGCCTGGACGCGCTGGGGCCTCGCGTGGGTGGCGCTCGGCGTGGCGCTGGTGAGGCTCGCCACGCCGCTCGCGAGCGAGATCGTGTCGCGCGAGTGGTTCGACTTCCCGCGCACGCTGGGGCTGATGATGCTGCCGCTCGCGACGCTGGTCGCGTGGCTGTGGATCTGGCGCTCGGTCGGGCACTCGGACTGGAAGCCCTTCGCCGGCGCGGTGGCGATCTTCGTGCTCGCCTTCGCCGGCCTCGCCTACAGCCTGTTCCCGTACGTGGTGATGGGCTGGCTCACGATCTGGGACGCCGCCGCGCACCCCTCCGCGCTCAAGGTGGTGCTCGCCGGCGTGGTCATCGTGCTGCCGTTCCTCGTCGGCTACACCGTCTTCGCCTACCGCGTCTTCCGCGGCAAAGCCAAAGCCGGCCTCTACGGCCACTAGAAAATTGGGGTCAGGGCCGAATTATTTCTGCGAGAAATAATTCGGCCCTGACCCCAATTTTCATTTCGCCGGGTCGTTCTTTGGCAGGACCTCGTTGAACTGGGGAAAGGTCTTCCACGCCGGGATCGGGGGCGTCTTGCCTTCGCAGGGCGCGTAAGGCGACATTTCCACGATCTGCATGCGGTGGATGTAGCGCGGGCAGTTCGGGAAGATCTTCTCCGCGCGCACGCGCACGATGAGCTGCGCGCCTTCGAACTCGCCCATCAGCGGATCGTCCGCGCTCACCGACGCCATCCCGTTCACGCGCAGGCGGTTGGGGCGCTCGAAGTCGAGAAACAGCATGCCCACGTACGGGTTGGCGAGGACGTTGCCCAAGCTCCTGAACATGCCGTTGCCGTCGTAGTTCGGGAAGGCTAGCTCTGAAGGCCCGGTCACGCGCACGAAGCCTGGCAGCCCGCCCTTGTAAGAGCAGTCTGGCCGGCCCTCCTCGTCCGCCGTGGCAAGGAAAAACATGACGCGGCTCTCGATGAACGCGCGGTCGCCCTCGGTGAACTCGGTGCGCGAGAGCGTCTCGGCGAGGCGGTCGGCGAGGCGCCGCGTGTCGTAGCGGTCCTGCAGCTTGCGCATGCCCTCGTGATACGCGGGGCTGGCCGAGGCTTCGTCATTCGACGTTTTCATGGGGGCTCGCCAAGTTGTCCTGGTCCTCGAAGGTTACCGGCCCCTGCGGCCGGCGGTTCACCTGCAGGCGGAAGATGTCCGGCCGCGCGTAGTGGCCCGCGACATCGAGGCTGCGCCGCGCCATCCCCACGCGCTCGAGGTCGATCTCGGCATAGAGGATGCCGAACGCCTCGTGCAGCGGGCCGGCGACGATCTTGCCGCCCGGCGCCACCACCACAGTGTCGCCCGCGTTGATCCATTCGTCGGCGTCGGGGAAGAGCGCTGCCGCCTTGGGCGGCAGGGCGGAGGCGATGTCGCGGCCACGGAAGGCGAAGCCGCTGGAGACGACCCAGCAGCCGCCTTCGCGCGCGATGTGCTGTGCCGTAGCGATGCAGCGATCGCCGTTGTCGTAGGTCGGCGCGACGTAGAGTTCTACGCCCTGCGCGTAGAGCGCGGCACGCGCGAGCGGCATGTAGTTCTCCCAGCAGATGAGCGTACCGATGCGACCGCAGGGCGTGTCGACAACTCTCAGGCCGGTCGCGTCGCCGAAGCCCCAGACCATGCGCTCGGGATTGGTCGGCATGAGCTTGCGATGGCGGTTGAGCAGCGCGCCGTCGGCGCCGATGACGACCACGGTGTTGTAGAGCGTGCCGCCGCTGAACTGCGCGTCGCGCTCGTTGATGCCGCAGACCACGCAGGCCGCGTTGCGCCGCGCGGCCTGGAAGAGCGGCGCCAGGTCATCGCCCGCGAGGCTCACCGCGTTGGCGCGCAGGCGCGAGTGCAGCTGCTCGGTCAGCGCCATGTCGGCGCCGGGCCGCAGCCGCCACATCCAGGCCGGGTAGCCGGGGATGAAGGCCTCGGGGAAGACGATCAGCTTGGCGCCCGCCTGTGCGGCCTCGTCGACGGCGGCGGCGGCGAGCTCGAGCGTCGCGCCCCGGTCGAGGAAGGCAGGGGCGCGCTGGACAACGGCAATGCGGCTCATAGAGGTGCGCGCCTCGGCGAGGACAGCAATGTTGCAGGGTATGCTGCCGCGCCCCCCACGCCGGCGCTCTTCATCGCGCCCGCGCCGCTGCGACCTCGCCCGCCACCACCCACTTCTCGCCCGCGGGCTTGCCGTCGCGCACCATGGTGAACGATCCGTCGAGCCGCTCTCCGTTCACCACGCCCCGCCAGCGCAGCTGGCCGTATTTCGGGCTCTCGGTTTCGGCGGTGAAGCTCACTGTCTCGCCTTGCACCGTGGCGCTGTAGGCCCCGTCGCCGTAGCCGTAGCGGTCGCAGGCCGTCGAGCGAAAGCGCCCGCGCTCGAAGATCAGCGTGTCGGCATCGCCGGAGGTCTTGCCGCGCTCGAGCACCACGCCGTCGAAGCGCCGGCCGTCGAGAATGTCTTGAGCACTTGCCATATCAGCCTCCTTTCAAGTCCTCGTGCAGGCACAGGATGTTGCCTTCGGGATCGAGAAACCACGCCGCCTTCTCCGAGCCGAGCACGCAGACGTGCTCTACCGTCTTCAGGCCCGGCAGGTCGTAGTCGGCGAACACCACGCCGCGCGCCTGCATCGCGCGGATCTCCTTCTCGATATCGTCCACCTTGAAGCTGAGCGCGGTGTGCTCGGCCTTGGTGCCGCCCGGGCGCGGAAACAGCGCGAGCACCGTCCCGCCGCAGCGGTAGATGAACTTGCCGTCGGGCCGCAGCCCCTCGGGCTTGAGGCCGAGCTGGTTCTCGTAGAAGCGGCGCGCGCGCGCCATGTCTTTGACTGGCAGGATGGCGGTGACTTCGTTGCCGTTCAGCACGCTTCGGGCTCCCTTCAATGGGCTAGCGCGCCACTATACTTATATGCCTCGCGGCTCGCGCGGGAAATACGCAGGATTACGCATGGCGGGACTCAGGCAACGAGACTACCGGGAAGGCTGGCGCCTCGTCTGCGAGATGGCGGAGGCCGCGGGCGACGCCAAGGCGTTTGCGCGCCTAGGGACCGAGCAGCTACCGCGCCTTGTCGCCTCGGAGATCACCACGCTGTCGGTGTGCGACCTCGTGCGCAACACGCGCAGTGTGGTGAGCTCGCCTGGCGCCTCGATCTCGGCTTCGGACCGCGCCGCCTTCGACCGGCATTTCACCGAGCACCCCCTGGTACGCTTCCATTCCTCGACCCCGCGCAGCGGCTCGCACCGCATCAGCGACTCGCTTTCTACCGCGGCGTTCCGCGAGACGGCGCTCTACAACGACTATTACCGGCGCGTCGGCATCGACCACGCGATCGCGGTGCCGCTGTACGTGGACCGGGGGCTGCTGGTGAGCTTCGTGCTGAACCGCAACGGCCGCGACTTCAGCGACCGCGAGAAGGCGCTGCTCGACCTGGTGCGCGAGCCCCTCGCCGCGCTCTACCGCCACGCCCTTTCGCGCGAGCGCGCCCTCGGGGCGCTGCCGGTCACCGCGCGCGAGCGTGAGGTGCTGGAGTGGGTCGCCGCCGGCAAGACCGACAAGGAGATCGGCGAGATTCTGCGCATGAGCCCGCGTACGGTGCAGAAGCACCTGCAGCACATCTACGAGAAGCTCGGGGTCGAAACCCGCACCGCCGCCGTAATGCGCGCCCTCGGCAAATAAATTGGGGTCAGGGCCGAATTCTTCTTGCGATCGAAAATTCGGCCCTGACCCCAATTTTCCTGCCGGGAAATAATTCGGCCCTGACCCCGATTTATTTCTCCAGCAGGTGTTTCTTGTCTTTGACCTTCGCCCACTGGTCGGCGTCGGGGGGGGCGGGCTTGCGCTCGATGATGGGCTTCCAGCCGGCCGCCAGCTCCTTGTTGCGCGCGATCCACTCCTGTTGGGCCTCCGGCACGTCGTCCTCGGCGAATATGGCCTCCACCGGGCACTCGGGCACGCACAGGGTGCAGTCGATGCACTCGTCGGGGTCGATCACCAGCATGTTCGGCCCCTCGCGGAAGCAGTCCACCGGGCAGACGTCCACGCAGTCGGTGTACTTGCACTTGATGCAGCTCTCGGTGACGATGTAAGGCATGCGAAGGGAAAGGCCTGGACAGGAAAAAGGTTAATCGTGTCAGTAGCTTAGCACGTCGACTTGGGTTCCAGGGCGGTCGCCCCCATAATACGGGTTCCCCCCTGCAACATCCCCGAGGAACCATGGAGAGCAGTGCAACGATCAAGCATGTGACGGACGACAGTTTCGAGCCGGAAGTCCTCAAGGCCGAGGTCCCGGTTCTGGTGGACTACTGGGCCGAATGGTGCGGCCCCTGCAAGTCGATTGCCCCGATCCTCGACCAGGTCGCCAAGGAGTACGACGGGCGCCTGAAGATCGCCAAGATCAACGTCGACGAGAACCAGCAGGTGCCGGCCAAGTTCGGCATCCGCGGCATCCCGACCCTGATGCTGTTCAAGAACGGCAACCTGGAGGCGACGCGCGTCGGCGCGCTGTCGAAGTCCCAGCTGACCGCGTTTCTTGACAGCAATATCTAAAGCCCTTAGTCTGCGCGGCAAACCCGCCTCGGCGGGAGCCGGGGCGCAGCGGTAACAAGACTAGTTGGTGCAGTTGCAGGAGCAGCACCCTGCGCCGGGTCAGGCGCACTTCCCCTAAAGAAGTCAGGCAGTCGGCAGGTCGGTCAGTTTCATTTCCTCTTCATCGGCTCATGCATCTCTCAGACCTCAAGACACAGCACGTCACCCAGTTGGTGGAAACGGCCGTCGCGAACCAGATCGACAACGCGGCCCGCATGCGCAAGCAGGACCTGATCTTCGCGCTGCTCAAGAACCAGGCGAAGAAGGGCGAGTCGATCTTCGGCGACGGCACGCTGGAAGTGCTGCCCGACGGCTTCGGCTTCCTGCGCTCCCCCGACACCTCCTACCTCGCGAGCACCGACGACATCTACGTCAGCCCCTCGCAGATCCGCCGCTTCAACCTGCACACCGGCGACACCATCGAGGGCGAGATCCGCACGCCGAAGGACGGCGAGCGCTACTTCGCCCTGGTCAAGGTGGACAAGGTCAACGGCGAGGTGCCCGAGGCGGCCAAGAACAAGATCCTGTTCGAGAACCTCACGCCGCTGCACCCGGACAAGGCGTTCAAGCTCGAGCGCGACATGAAGGCAGAGGAGAACACCACCGGGCGCGTGATCGACATCGTCGCGCCCATCGGCAAAGGCCAACGGGGGTTGATCGTCAGCCCGCCCAAGGCCGGCAAGACCGTGATGCTGCAGCACATCGCGCACGCCATCGTCGCCAACCATCCCGACGTGACGATGATCGTGCTGCTGATCGACGAGCGCCCTGAGGAAGTGACCGAGATGAGCCGCTCGGTGCGGGGCGAAGTCGTCGCCTCCACGTTCGACGAGCCGGCCTCGCGCCACGTGCAGGTCGCCGAGATGGTCATCGAGAAGGCCAAGCGCCTGGTCGAGCACAAGAAAGACGTGGTGATCCTGCTCGATTCGATCACGCGCCTGGCGCGCGCCTACAACACCGTGGTGCCGGCCTCCGGCAAGGTGCTCACGGGCGGCGTGGACGCCAACGCCCTGCAAAAGCCCAAGCGCTTCTTCGGCGCCGCGCGCAACATCGAGGAAGGCGGCTCGCTCACCATCATCGCCACCGCGCTGATCGACACGGGCAGCCGCATGGACGACGTGATCTACGAGGAATTCAAGGGCACCGGCAACATGGAGATCCACCTCGACCGGCGCATGCACGAGAAGCGCATCTACCCGGCGATCAACGTCAACCGCTCCGGCACGCGGCGCGAGGAGTTGCTGATCCCGAAGGAACTGCTGCAGAAGGTCTGGGTGCTGCGCAAGCTCCTGTTCCCGATGGACGAGCTCGAAGCCGCCGAATTCCTCATCGACAAGTTGAAGGCCACCAAGAACAACGCCGAATTCTTCGACTCCATGAGGCGCGGCTAGGAAAATGGGGTCAGGGCCGAATTATTTCGGCCGGAAATAATTCGGCCCTGACCCCGATTTTCTTGCCTTAAGCCATTGTTTTCTGTATAGTTCTCGCCTTTTCCAGAGCCGCCACCGCCATGAAAACCACAGGCCACCCCGACTACCAGCCGGTGATCTTCCTCGACACCAGCTCCAACCACAGCTTTCTTTCGCGCTCGGCGATCGACACCAAGGGCCGCGAGACCATGAAGTGGACCGACGGGCTCGAGTACCCGGTGGTCAAGGTCGAGGTGTCCTCCGAGTCGCACTCCTACTACACCGGCAAGCAGAAGATCGTGGACACCGCCGGACGCGTAGAGAAATTCAAGCGCCGCTACACCAAGGTCAAGAAGTAACCGCCGCGGGGCGCGCGCCTTGCAGCGAACGAAAGGCAGCCTGGGCTGCCTTTTTGTTTTTCGGCCCTAGAATCCGCCCATGCTCCCCCGCCTGACGCTGCCGCCCACCCCCGCGGTGCTGGCGCTGATCGCGCTGGCGTTCATCGCGCCGGGCCTGGTCGAGCACGATCCCTGGAAGTCCTTCGACGCGATCGGCATCGAGATCGCGCACCAGATGCACGTGACGGGCGACTGGGTGGTGCCGCGCCTGGCCGGCGAGCCCTGGCTCGAGGATCCGCCGCTGTATCACTGGAGCGCGCTCGCCTTCGGCAAGGCGCTCGGCTGGGCGATCCCGTTCCATAGCGCGGCGCGGCTCGCGAGCGGCCTGTGGCTCGCGATCGCGCTGGTCTTTCTCTACCGCCTGGGCGACGCGGCGGCGCCGCTGCTGCTCATCGGCTCGATCGGCCTGTTCGTGCATGCGCACGAGGCGATTCCCGATCTGGCCGGGCTCGCCGCGGCCTGCGCCGCCTACGCCGTGCTGCCGCGCGCGCACGAGCGCCCCTGGCTGCGCGGCGCCGCCTTCGGCGCCGCGCTCGGCGCGGCAGTGCTCGCCGCGAGCTGGATCGTCCCGGCGGCGCTCGCCGTTGCCGTCGTTGCCGCGCATGCGGCGTGCGCGCCCTGGCGCACCGCGCGCGCGCTGCCCTTCCTCCTTGCAGCGGCGCTCGCGGCGGTGCTCGTCGCGGGCAGCTGGCCGTTCGTGCTCGGGCAGCGCGCGCCCGACCTGCTGGCGACGTGGTGGTCGATCGCCACGCAACCGCGCGGCGCATGGCCGCAGAACCTGCGCTACTTCGTCGTGACGGCGAGCTGGTTCACCTGGCCGGCGTGGCCGCTCGCCGCCTGGGCGTTGTGGGCGCTGCGACGGCACCTGCTCGCGCCGCGCCTGTTCGTGCCGGCCGTCGCGCTGGCGCTGACCTTCGCCGGCATCGTGGTGGCGGGCCCGGCGCAGGATGTCACCGTGCTCGCGCTGCTGCCGCCGCTGGTGCTGCTCGGCGCGGAGGGCGCGCAGCTCCTGCGGCGCGGCGCGGCCGCGGCGCTGGACTGGTTCGCGGTGATGAACTTCACCTTCTTCGGCGCACTCATCTGGCTGGCCTACGTGGCCCTCATGACCGGCGTGCCGCCCAAGATCCACCAGAACCTGTTCAAGACCGCGCCGGGGTTCGAGCCGCAGTTCGCGCTCGCGGGCTTCGTGCTCGCGCTCGCGCTCACGCTCGGCTGGCTCTACGTCGCCTTCTACACGGCGCCCTCGCCGATGCGCGGCGTGACGCGCTGGGCCGCAGGCGTGGCGCTGCTCTGGGGAACGTTCGCCGCGCTGCACATGCCCTGGGCCGATTACCAGAAGAGCTACCGCAACGTCGCGCTGCAGCTGCGCAGCAATGTTCCGGCGGACGCGGGCTGCATCGCCGGAATCAACCTCGGCGTGACCCAGCGTGCCTCGCTCAGCTACCACGCCGGGCTGCGCACGGTGCCGTTCGACGCCAGACGGCCCGACGCCTGCCGGCTGCTGCTGGTGCAGGGCCGGCCGCAGGACGAGCGCGACGGCCCGGGTGCGGCATGGACGAAGCTCGCCGACGTCGGCAGGCCCGCCGACAAGTCCGAGCGCTTCCGCCTGTACCGGCTCGAGGGCAAGTGACGCTCGCCAGCACCCCGGGCGTCGCCAGCACCACGTCGCCCATCGAATGCGCGGCGTGGGACAAGCTCGCCGCGCACGCCGAGGCCGCGCGCGAGGAGCGGCTCGCCCGGCTCTTCGCCGACGACCCGCGGCGCGCGGCGCAATTCGTGGCGCGCGCGCCGGGACTCGCGCTCGACTATTCGCGCCAGAGGATCGGCGCGCTCGGCCTGCGCCTGCTCGAGCAGCTTGCCGTGGAACGCGGTCTCGCCGAGTGGCGGCGCGCGCTCTTCGCGGGCGCGCCGGTCAATTCGACCGAGGGCCGCGCCGCGCGGCACACGGCGCTACGCGCAGGCGACGCGGCGCCCGCGGAGGTCAAGCGCACGCTTGCGCGCATGCGCGAGCTGGGCGCGCAGCTCGCCGGGGTGCGCCGCATCGTGCACCTCGGCACGGGCGGCTCCGACCTCGGGCCGCGACTCGTGTGCGACGTCCTCGCCGAGCAAGCCCGCGTCGAAGTCCGCTTCGCCGCGAACGTGGATCCGCTCGACCTCGCGCGCGCGCTCGCCGGCGCCGAGCCGGCGTCCACCCTGGTGGTCGTGGTGTCGAAGACGTTCACGACGCAGGAAACGCTCGCCAATGCACGCGCCGCCAAGGCGTGGTTGGGCGGACACGGGCGAATCTATGCGGTCACGGCCAACGAAGCGGCGGCACGCGCTTTCGGCGCGGCCGAGGTGCTGCCGATGTGGGATTGGGTCGGCGGGCGGTTCTCGCTGTGGTCGGCCGTAGGCTTCACCGTTCTCGCCGCGCTCGGAGCGGACACCTTCGATGAGCTGCTCGCGGGCGCGCACGACATGGACCGGCACTTCGAGGACGCGCCCCTCGCGCAGCAACGTGCCCGTGCTGCTGGCGCTGCTCGGCGTGTGGAACGTGAATTTCCTCGGTGCCGCAAGCCATTGCGTGATCGCCTACGCGCACGCCCTGCGCCTGCTGCCCGCCTGGCTGCAGCAGCTCGAGATGGAATCCAACGGCAAGGGCGTGGACCGCGAGGGGCGCGCGGTGCCCTACGCCACCGCGCCGGTGCTCTGGGGCGGCGAAGGCACGGTCAGCCAGCACTCCTTTCACCAGCTGCTGCACCAGGGCACGCACGACCGTGCCGGTCGACTTCATCGTCGCCGGCGCGAGCCCCGAGCTCGACGCCAACGCCGAAGCGCAGGCACGGGCGTTGGCCTTCGGCACCGATGACCCGTCCCTGCCGGCGTATCGCCGCCACCCGGGAAACCGCCCATCGAGTACGCTGCGCCTGGACAAGCTCGACGCCCGCCACCTGGGGCGGCTGCTCGCCGCGTACGAGCACAAGGTGTTCACGCAAGGCGTGATCTGGAACATCAACAGTTTCGACCAGTGGGGCGTCGAGCTCGGCAAGCGGCTCGCCGACGGCATATTGAGCAAGAGGAGCTAGGACATGGACCAGGAAACCTTCAATCTGAGCATCCGCAAGTTCCTGAAGATGGTGGGCGTCGGCTCGCAGCACGAGATCGAGCAGGCGGTGCAGAAGGCGCTCGAGGCGAAGCGCCTGAAGGGCGAGGAGACCTTCGCCGCGAAGGTCACGCTCGAGATCCCCTCGCTCGGGGTACGGGTGCCGTTCGAGGGCGAGATCAAGCTAAAATGAGCGCGCGCATTGGAACGGGCGCGAAGCGCCGTTCAATGCCTGCGAGGGTACGCGGCGGCGATGCGGGCGCCTCGCCCTCATTGCGCGGAGGATCTGCATGAACAAGGCCCGTG